>JBLNCN010000001.1:0-3419 GCA_050260675.1 Bacillota bacterium
CGTGTTTCATGTTCAGCGTGTATCAGGTCGCGAGTAAGTCCGTGCCTGACGATGTCGTGTATCAGATGATGAAGATCATCTTCAGCCCGGAGGGCAGGAAGTACCTGGCCGACGTGCATCCCCAGTGGAAACCGATGGGTAACGACCCGGAGGCTGTCAAGGCGCTTGGTATACCCTATCATCCTGGTGCGGAACGTTTCTGGAAGGAACAACAGCAGTAACAACTCTCGGGGGAACAGGGAGACCCTCCCTGTTCCCCTTCTTTCTGTCGGGTGGATGAGGAGAGCAGTCCTGTAAATGCGTGTCTGAAGCAGAGCTCACGGTCGCGTACGGGTGGACAAAGGAGGCACGGAAATGCGTCAACTTGGCAGTACTACCAAGCTGCTCGTCAAGCTCATCGCCATCGCTTTCTCCGCGTTTTATTTCTATACGGCCGGTTTCGGGATCATTTCGAGCGAGACTCACCTTGGTGTTTATCTCCTAGTCACGTTCCTGCTCGCCTTGATCCTGTATCCCGCCTCCAAAAGATGGCCCCAGAGCAAACTTTTGTATGCGTTGGACGCCATTCTAGTGGTGCTGGCGTGTGCGTCCGTCATCTACTGGATGGTCGAGTACAAAGAATACGCGGCTCTGCGGGCGGGCTGGACCAACCAATGGGATCTGATCTTCGGTCTGATCGCAATCGTGATCTCGTTGGAAGTGACCCGTCGTACGATGGGCAACGTCCTACCGACCATTGGCCTCGTCATGCTCGGGTTGACCTATTTCGGTCCTTATTTGCCCGGGATATTCAGGCACGGGGGTATCCGCCTATCCTCCATGGTTGAGTACTTCTATTACACCAGCGGCATCTTCGGGACAATTGTGTCCACGTTTGCCACCTACATCGTCCCATTCCTGATTTTCGGATCCTTCTTGAAAGCTTCGGGCGCGGGCGACTTCTTCATCGAACTGGCCAGTTCGCTGACGGGCCATGTGGCCGGAGGGCCCGCCTTGATTGCGGTGGGCGGCAGTGCGGTTTTCGGCAGCATTTCCGGGAGCGGAGTGGCCAATGTGGTGGCGACCGGGACCTTCACCATTCCAATGATGAAGAAGGTGGGTTATACTCCTGAGTTTGCCGGCGCGGTCGAGGCCGCCGCTTCCTCGGGCGGTCAGCTACTGCCTCCGATCATGGGCGCGGCGGCTTTCATCCTCGCAACGCTCACTGAACAGCCGTATTCTACTATTGTCTTGATTAGCTTCACGCCGGCTTTGATCTATTACTACTGCCTAGCCTTGATGGTCTATTTCAGAGCGAGACGAAGAGGGCTCAGTGGTTTAAGCCGGGCAGAACTGCCGGTTTTCTCTCAGGTAATGAAGAAGGGCTGGTACTACATATTCACCATCGTGACCGTGGTGATCGTCATCGCCTTGGGTTACTCGGCCGCCGCGACGGCCTTCTGGGGCTCGGCGTTCGTCGTGGTGTGCAGCATGTTCCGGAAAGACACCAGGTTCACCTTCAAGAAGTTCCTTGCGGCGCTGGAGGATGCCGGCAGGAGTTCGCTGAGCGTGGGTGCGACCGCAGGGACCCTAGGGATCGTGATGGCGAGTCTGACTCTGTCAGGTCTAGGCGTCAAGCTTTCGAGCTTGATTCTCTCTGTCGGACAAGGCAATCTGTTCCTGACCGTGGTCTTGACGGCCTTGATCGCGACCATCATCGGTATGGGCTTACCGACGACCGCCTCCTACATCATTATGTCCATTCTGGCGGCTCCTTCTTTGATCCAGCTCGGGGTCAATCATGTATATGCACACATGGTGTGCATGTGGTTTTCAGTGATCTCCAATATCACGCCTCCTGTATGCGTGGCCGCCTTTGCTGCTGCCAGCATCTCTGGGGGCAATCCGATGAAAACTGGTTTCCAAGCGGTCCCGCTCGGGATCTACATGTACCTACTGCCGTTCCTATTCATCTACCGTCCGCAAGTCTTCGTCTATGGACACCCGTTTCTCAGCAGTCTCGAGATCGTGGTCACCCTGATGATAGCTACGGTCGCTTTTGCCGCGGGCTTCCAGGGCTGGCTCTTCCGCAATCTGCGCGCCTGGGAGCGGGTAGTGTATTTCGTGGCTGCTCCTTTCATGATCCACACCGGTTTGTTGACGGATCTCATTGGTGCGGTTGTCATCTTGGTCATGACCTTGTACGTCTTCACGAGTTCAAAGCAAGTCGGCAGGGCGGTTGCCGCGTAGTCGACCGGCTGAAGCAAGCCGGTTGAAGCAGGCCGGTTGGAGCGAACCGGTTGGAACACGTCAGGAGCGAAGGGGGTACTGAGATGAAGACTGTCACCTTGGAGAAGCTGCCACTGGTCAAAATCGAAAACCGTAAGGGACTCTATCACCGGAATATCATCGACAAGAGTGTGGGAGCCAAGAACTTCACCCTTCACTTCGCCAAGATGGAAGAGGGCGGGTTCGGTGTCTCGCACAGCCATGCCGTCTCGGAGCACTTTCTGTTGGTGGTCTCGGGAGAACTGGAAGTGCGCAACGAAAAGGAAGCGCACAGAGTCCCTGCGGGGACGGGCATCTTGATCTATCCCGGTGAGGCTCATGAGGTAATCAATGTAAACCACGGGCCCACCGAGTATTTCGTGGTATACAGTCCTCCGAACGAATGAGGAGCCTGGCTGGCCTCCGAGCCAGTGGGGAGCCTGGCCGGCACCTTGTCGGCGCTCGAGGGCGATCCGCGAGCGAGCCATGTGAGCCCTGCGTGTGCTGGACCTGCCACGCAGCACAGTCTCGGTTGGGGGTTGAGGGCGGAGGCTCGGGGCCTTGAGGTCATATGGTCACGGCGGATGGCCAGCACCTGATGGCCGGCACCCGGTGCTAGAGTCGATTCTCAGGGATTATCTGACGGGGACGGCACGAGGACGGCGTCCCGGCTCTGGTGCACTGTGACTCTGGCGAGGGATCCGTGGCGGGCTTGCGGGAACCCGACTTCGGCAACGTGCGGGATCACAAAGGGGCTGAGGTGCGATAGCTGTGAGGGCAGCGGGCACTTCGGCCCCGTGTGCGTGGTTTGGCGAACCCGACTGGGCATTCCCTTCAGGGCGCGCCGAATACCGTTCTCATGCACGGTTATGCTGGCTGCGGTGTCGGAGTGGTCGACACAGGGGATTCCGGGGGATCTCGATCACTGGTCGGAGCGAAGCGAGGAGTGGCATTTTCCAACTGCAAGGCGATCGGCTTGCTTTCCACCCCGTGCTTCTCGAGTGGTGCGATGGGCGCCGCTCGCGCGTGCCCGTCCTTCCCATACTAAAGACTGGTGAGCCATCCGGGACTCGAACCCGGGACACCCGGATTAAAAGTCCGGTGCTCTACCATCTGAGCTAATGGCCCACCTCAAGAAGCGTGCTATGCAATTCGCGTGATAGCGCGCGGGG
>JBLNCN010000002.1:0-3602 GCA_050260675.1 Bacillota bacterium
GCTACCTCTTGGATTGATGTGATTGCGCGGAGGACATGCTTTATCCACTCACGGCTGGCGAACGGCCCGGTCAGGGCTGGCACCTTTGCCCTTAGCCATGCTTCGACATCCTCCGCCTGGGCGCTCATCCGCCCTATGTCGACCGTAGGCAGTGTCATCGACTCTGGGGCCGGTTTCTCTCCCGCGTCTTTCACCACACCCCAGACCGCCATCGGGCTCACCCCAGGGACAGGATACTCTAGAATCTTGGCAGCTTGCCTGAAAGGCGTCTCCGTCCCCAATTCTAGGGCCATCGCCTCCATCCGCTCCGTCAGACGCTTGTCTGGCTCCCATCCCAACGCCTCGCCCAGGAGAAACCGATACTCCTCAGTGCGCCGGCCCCCATATAGCCGCCGCCTCACCGTCAAGCTCCCGAAGGTCGATACCCACGTCCGCTCGCAGAACCTGACCACATCAAGGTTAGCCCTGTCCCGCTGTTTCAGCAGCTTCTCGTCCAGCTCCTCCAGGGCCCATACGAATACCTTCTGGCCAGCTTCCTGCACCAGCCTACGCACACCCTCTTCCAGGCCCCCAAAGTCCCTGAACTCCTTCAGAAGCCCGCAAATCCCTTTCACCAAGAAGAGGACCAATGCCACCACATGCCGAATATCCATCATGAGAGACCCCTCCCTCCATCCACAAGGGAAGTGCAGTCATCCTCTTGACAACTGCCTGGGGTCTCTCTTCTTCATGGACCCCATACTTACCTACCTAAACTTTACGCTACCGCTCCCCCGGCAAAGTCCTTGTTGACGTGGCAGAGAAAGTGCTCTACATTAGAGAAAATGTATATTGGTTCCAGCATCGCGCCGAGTAGCGTCAAGGCAATGACGGGGGTAGCAGCAGGAAGAGCAAGTAGCCTTGGCTGCCCCAAGACCGCCATGAAACACCCGTTGCCGGCTTCTTTCTCACCTTCACGGGACTGACTGGAAAAGGCCTGACCAGAGTATCAAGGCAGTATCAAGGCCAGGCCGTCGCCGCTTGGTCGGGAAAACTGAGGCCGCTGCTGCAAGGCATCGGATGCACAAAAGAGCGCCTCGGGGAAAGAGCCGGGAATGGCGCGGCGGAGATCCGTGGCCTACTGGTCAAGGAAATCCTCCAACTGCAATGAGGACTGATGACCCATACACGAAGAACGACTGTCAGCCAGGGAGACGGCAAGGAGGCATCTTCATGCACTACATGGGCGCAGTTAGGATTGGCATCTTGGGATGCGGCACTGTTGGAAGCGGCGTGGTGCGAGTTCTGGCCGACAACCACGACGAGACTGCAAGGAAGCTGGGGGCCCCCATAGTAGTAAAGAAGGTCCTTGTCAAGAACCTCTCCAAAGAGCGCCCAGTTCAACTCGATCCAAACGTCTTGACCGCAGAAGCTGATGACATCCTTGGCGATGCCGAGATCGACGTCGTTGTAGAGGTCATGGGGGGCGTAAATCCGGCCAGACAATACGTATTATCTGCTCTTAATGCAGGGAAGCACGTTGTGACCGCCAATAAGGAGCTTGTCGCAAAGCACGGGCGTGAGTTGTGGGAGGTGGCGGAGCGAACCCGCGCGGCCCTTCGGTTCGAAGGCAGCGTGGCCGCGGGAATCCCCATCATCAAGGCACTTCACGAGTGCCTGGCCTCCAACCACATCAGTGAGATCAGCGGTATAGTCAACGGGACGACGAATTACATTCTGACGAAGATGGCCCGAGAAGGCTGGGAGTTTGAGGAGGCGCTTGCAGATGCCCAACACAAAGGGTATGCCGAGAGTGATCCTTCGTCGGACATAGACGGGCTGGATGCTGCCTACAAGCTCGCGATCCTTGCCTCCGTCGGCTTCGGAGTCGAAGTAGCCCCAGGCCAGGTTTACACCGAAGGTATCGGCAAAGTGTCCAAGACCGACATCCAGTATGCGAGAGAGCTCGGATACGAGATCAAGTTGCTCGCCATCGCAAAGCTGGATGGCGAGGGCGTGCAGGTCAGGGTCCATCCGACGTTTGTCCCCACATGGCATCCGCTTGCATCGGTTAACAATTCCTTCAACGCCATATTCGTGCGCGGAAACGCCGTTGGCAGCCTCATGTTTTACGGAAGAGGGGCGGGCGCAGGGCCGACGGCGAGCGCCGTGATATCTGACATCATGGACGTGGCACGAGGGCTTTCGAGCAACGGCCGCCACTACCGCCCCGAAGTCTTCAAGCCTTGGGGCGGGCATCTTGATGTACAACGAATGGAGGAAATCGAAACCCGTTACTACGTCCGGCTACAGGTCGTGGACAGGCCCGGCGTGCTGGCAGTGATAGCAAAGGCTTTCGGAGATAACCACGTAAGCCTCGAATCAGTGATTCAAAAAGGCACCGGGTCGCCGGTAGTTGGGCTCGTCTTCATAACACATCTTGTCAAGGAGAAAAACCTCCGCTCTGCGCTGGCGTGCATCCGCACGCTCTCCGTCGTCAAGGAGATTTCCAGCGTTATTCGCGTCGAAGCAGGCATAGAAGCGGACATTCAACGTGCAGATATCGCCGAATGTTGAGCGGGTCCAGGCAAGCGGCAGTCGCTTTCAAGCTGGAAGATGAAGCAGCTGGTGCCGATTCCGACCAGGTCGCATCCCCGAAGAAGGTCCGCTACTTCTCCCATGACGTTCGCTCCTCCGCGACGCACTGGACAGGATCGGCGCCCTTCCAGATGTTCTTGTGGAGGTTTCGAAGAGCGGCGGCGAAGTCCTTCGGCTTTTTCATCATGTGCAGGGTGCCCCGCTCATCTATTTCGATCAGCATCTCATCGCCTTCCACAATGTTCAGCTTTCGCTGGACGCTGGCAGGAAGAACCATGCTTCCGCATTTTCCAAGATGTGACCCCTGATAGTGTCATCATACTTACGGAACACCGGTCTTGTCTCCAGCAGACTCTTGGCTGCCCGGAAGAACGTCTCTACCATCCAGAGCTCCTTATACTTCAAAGCGACCTCATCGGCTGGTAACGTGGTGTTGGTCCGGAGCACGAACTTGCCGTCAAAGCGCTCCTCCTCGGCCGCCTTATCCTTGTTTATGATGATGGCCTTGCCGTCTATCTTGAGAAATCGGCGATACCCACGGTTCTTCACCAGCGCCTTGGGGTCCCTCTTAAGCTCTTCCTCCAAAGATTCAAGGATGGCCTCTCTATCTGCCTTGTCCTTGGCTGCCTGCTCGGGGTTATAGCACAGCACGTAACGTCTGTCACCGACCCGGACTTCCTTCACCCTGAGGTTGTCATCGACGTCGCGATACCGGCCAGCCCGCGAGAGAACCTCCTCTCCCACCTCTTTGACTCTGATCCAACACCCCGATTTGTAATGAAGCACATGCTCACTCCTGGAAGCATCTCAGTCCGCGGACCTACGATCCAGTACAAGTGCCCTCACTCCTTGCGAGGACGTCGTCACGGCCGTCCGGAATCAAGCTGTACCTAAGTGAGGGTGCAGAAATGCTCCCGACTCTTGGGAGGGGGTTGCCGGTGATTGCACGAGGGGTGTCAAAATCCGGCCACTCGCCCGATGGGCCGGATTTTGGCGAAGCGCGCCCCGCTTGGGGCGCCGTCCCC
>JBLNCN010000003.1:0-5556 GCA_050260675.1 Bacillota bacterium
ATGACGAGGAGAGCCCCCTGAGTCAAGTCCCCTTGACTCGCCTGGGGGAACCCTCCATCGCAGTTGTTCCACTCTATCAAATAGGGTACGACTTGTATCTGGACCCAGAGGGTCGAAGACCAGCTCGCCTCAATGGAGAGCTGACTGAGGGTGAGGCAAAGGAGCTCTTCTTGAGATCTGTGCGCCTCAGCCGTCGCCATGTGTACAACGTACTCAGCAAGAAAGACCCGCCGCCAGCGTGGCGAAAGCATCCAATGCTACGGCGCACACGGGTACTGGAGCTGATTGACGGCGAAGGGGAGGTGGGAAAGACCAAGATAGTGCTGGATCCGGAGCTTGGAGTCAGGTACATGTAGCCCTTGAGTGCCGATCCGTACGTTGCAGGGATGAACCATGTTCTGTGTTTGTGGACACGCTGCCAGCACGAAGTGGGGCATGTTGCTTCGCGTCAGCGGCGAGATGCAAGACCTTGCACAGGGGCTGTCGTGCCTTACGACCAAGTGCGGAGGCGGAATCTGAACTACGTGGAGGCAGCGCAATAGATCGTGATCCGTCCAAAGAGGAGTTGTGAGTCCTAAGGGGGTTGCAGGTTTGGCAAGCTTCAGTCTACTCACTGAATGCTGGATCCCGGCGCGTGACCTCGAAGGGCGGCTGAGGGAGGTAAGTCTTCATGAAGCCCTTCGGCATGCTCCGAGTCTGCGTCGTATCGAGGATCCCTCGCCCCTGGTAGAAATTGCACTCCATCGTTTCTTGCTGGCGGTGCTCCATCGAGCAATGGACGGGCCGCCCGACGAAGAAACTGTCCTAGATTGGTGGGATGCAGGTTCCTTTCCCGAGAAGCGGCTCTGTGAATACTTGGACAAGCATTCGGATCGTTTCGATCTATTCCATCCTCTTCGCCCGTTCTACCAAGTTGCCGACCTTCCCGACGAGGATCCTCTTCCCTGGACCAAGCTGTTGCCTGAAAGAGCTAGTGGACACAATCCAACCTTGTTTGATCATAGTGTCGACACGGACCCTCCACCTGCACGGCCGGCCGAGGTAGCGAGGGCACTCCTTGTACACGAGAGCTTCGCCCCTCGCGGGCTCATTCAGCGACTCGGAGTCACTTCCGGCAAGAGCGGCCCATTGGCGGCGTGCGCTGTTTTCCTGGCGCTCGGCCGGAACTTGTTCGAGACACTCTTGCTCAATCTGGTTCAGTATCGGGGCGAGGGAGACGGGCCGCTATGGGAGTGCGCGCCTTACCACACGAGCGACGTCGAAGGGGGGCGGGCACAGGAAAGCCTCTGGGGTCGAACCCGTGTGTACACGTGGCTCTCGCGGGCGGTACGTCTTCTGCCCGATACTGATGGCAGAGTCAGATTTATCGCATACGGGCCAGGGCTCTCCCCTCGAGAGGGCCGATTCGAGCGGGATCCTATGTGTGCCTATGTTAAGAGCAAGTCCGCAGGGCTGGTTGCAGTGCATCTTCCCCCGGATGGGGCTTTCTGGCGGGACTTTGCAGCCCTGCTGCCCAACGAAGGTCACGTGCATCCGCGTGTCCTGGAGCATGCGCGCTTTCTCCTCATGGAGAGGGGGAGGGGGGACGCGTTCCTTCTTCCGCTCGCAGTGTTTGGGCAGGTTACTGACCCGGGGAAGCCAGCCAAGATCGTGTCCTCGCGGCGCGAAGTATACCCGTTCCCAATTGCGGCGTGGGATCAAGAGGTGGCGGCCGAGATTCACTGGGCCGTCAACCTGGCCGAGGAAACCGGTCGGCGGCTTCGCGACGTTGGCCTAACACTAGCGAAGTCCCTCTTGTCGTCAGCCGGTCGCCAGCCCGAGAGACGTGAGACCTCCCGCTTGGTTACGAGTTTCCCGCTGCTCCCGGCATACTGGTCTGGCCTGGACGTGGCTTTTCCGAGGTTCCTTACGACAATCGCTAATGGAGACAGATCCTCGGCCTGCACGGTGTGGCTCGGCACGCTCGGAGAACAGGTGAAACATGCCTGGGACCATACACTGCGGTTCGTTGGCCTAGGTTCGAGGCACCTCAAAGCGATCGAGGCTGGCGAACGCGGGGTTGCGGGCATTATGACGGGGTTACAAAGGAGGTGAAAGAGTGGAACGAGCAAGGTCGGAAGGGTTTGTGGCCTATTTAAAGGAGCTCGCGGAGCGCCGGGACCGGGGAGCACTTGCGACTCTGAGACGCAGCTTGGCGTTCCCTCCGGGTTCAGACCCACGCTCTTTCCGGTACGTAGAGCCATGGGTCGTTGATGCCGAAGGATGGGACAGACAGACGTTCTACCTGGTCGCAGGGCTCTTTGCTATTCATCCCGTGGGCGGTGACACGAGTCTGCCCGAGGCCCTGGCCGATGTATGTCGGAGGGATGAGAAAAAGGGCGTCGAGGCTCGCTTCCTGGCGCTTCTCGACTCAGACCTTGATCAGCTTCCTGACCGTCTTCGCAGGATCATGGCGCTACTCCCGGACGGAATGGGAATCAACTGGGCAGGGTTGACGAGTGATCTTCTCCGCTGGTTCAATCCGCAGAGAACGGTCCAGCGTGCCTGGGCACGCCAGTTCTACCGCCGTACATCACAAGCATCTGATGAACAGGGGGCGTAGACATGAGTCTGGTAGAGGTGCATATCATTCAGAATCTTGCTCCGAACAACCTGAATCGCGACGATACGGGAAGTCCTAAAGACGCTTTCTTTGGCGGGGTCCGCCGCGCGCGCCTGAGTAGCCAAGCGCAAAAACGGGCCGTGCGACAGTACCTTCGCGGGTTCATGTCCGGGTTCAGTGAGAGCGAACTGGCCCTACGGACGAGACGGCTCATTCGTGAGTTGACCAAGCTCTTGGAAGACCAAGAGCATCCTCAGGAAGAGGTCGAGAAGGTCATCACCACCGCTTTGAAGGGGATGGGTCTCGGAATGGCAGCAGACAAGCCGCATCTTACCGAGTATCTCTTGTTCTTGGGCCAGCGAGAGATCGAGAGCCTTGCTCTGGCAATCCGAGGGCACTGGGATGTCTTGGCGGAGGTTGCCCACGCGGAAGACAGCCAGGCAGTAGTGGGCATGAGTCGGAAAGAGAGAAAGAAGGCCGCGAGAGCCGCTGTTCCCGATGATGTGAAGAGGGACCTTAAGGCCGTCTTGGACGGGGGGAAGGCTGTCGATCTGGCCTTGTTTGGCCGGATGCTGGCCGACGAGCCCAAGTGGAGAGTGGACGCGGCCGTGCAAGTAGCCCACGCGATTTCCACCCACAGAGTTGACCGCGAATTTGACTTCTACACTGCGGTAGACGACGTCAACCCCGAGGAACAGACCGGGGCAGGGATGATGGGCGATGTTGAGTTCTGTTCAGCGTGCATGTACCGTTACGCCAACCTCGACCTTGACCAACTCCGGGAGAACCTTCAAGACGACCGAGCCCTGGCAGCGAGGGCCGTTGAGGCCTTCTTGAGGGGTTTCATCCTCACTCTACCTTCTGGAAAACAGAACAGCTTTGCCGCACATAACCCCCCTGGTTTTGTCGCTCTGGTGGTCCGCAGTCCCGGCATGCCCCGCAGCCTGGCAGGAGCTTTCGAGAAGCCCATTCACCTCCGGGATGGCAAGAGCCTGTCAGGCCTCTCGACAGAAGCCCTTCTCACGGCGTGGGAGGTTTTCGACCGCGCCTACGGGCAGCCGGCCGAGGAGTGGGTGGCGCTGATGAACCTGACTGATGGGACGCTTCACTACCACCAGGACAAGCTTGGAGACAGCCTGGACAAGATAGTGGGTGCTACCATGCAGGGCGTTCGCACCCTCTTGGGGGTGGCGTAGGTGCCAACCTTGCTGCTGCGGCTTCAGGGGCCGATGCAATCGTGGGGGACCCACAGTCGCTTCGACGAACGCGACACCGGACTGGAACCTTCCAAGAGTGGGGTACTCGGTCTTCTGGCTGCTGCCTTGGGTCGCAAACGCAGTGAGTCGATCGACGACCTGACAGCGCTGCGTATGGGAGTACGTGTCGACCGCGAAGGGGTCGTCCGTTACGACTACCAAACCGCCCTGGGGGTTTTCCGTGCTGATGGCAGCAAGTTGAGTGATGATGAGACAGTTCAGAGTTGGCGTTATTACCTCGCCGATGCCGTGTTCTTGGTTGGTCTAGAAGGCGGCGACAGGGCGTTCTTGGAATCACTCAGCGCGGCTCTGCGGAAGCCACGGTGGCCTCTGTACTTGGGACGGAAGGGTTACGTGCCCAGTTGTCCCGTGTGGCTTCATGACGGCTTGGACGAGGCAAGTCTAGTGGGCGCTCTTTGTTGGTATCCCCATTTGATCAAGCAGCCGCCGGAAACCTTTAGGTTCATAGTAGAGACAGACTCCCCCGATCCGACGGTTGATCAGGCTGTTGCTCAGGTCCAATTGCGTATGGACCAGCCCCTAGGTCCGTTCTGCGAGCGGCGCTTCGGCGCACGATTTGTCACAGTCTTCTCGCGGTCCAGAGAGGAGGTCGGTCATGTATCTGTCGAGACTTGTCCTTAACCTTCGCCATTCCTTCGTCCGACGCGACTTGGCAAACCCGTATGAGCTCCACTCCACTCTGTACCAGGCCTTCGCTGAGCCCAGAAGTGACCGCGTGCTCTGGCGGCTGGAGGCGAACCGTCCGGTGCTAGAACCTGTGGTCTTGGTCCAGAGCCATGGCTGTCCAGATTGGCGCCTGGTGGAAACAAGGGACGGGTATGCGGGATACTTCCTGAGGCCGCCAGAGACCAAACCTTATATGTTGCCGGAATGGGTCACGACCGGGCAGGTGCTGCGCTTTCGACTAGAAGCCAATCCTACGGTGACTCGGGAGGGTAGACGTCACGGATTGGCAGGGGTCGAGGAGCAGCTCGACTGGCTGAATTACCAGGCAACCAAGTCTGGCTTCACGGTACTTGGTGCGACAGTGAGCAAGGCGGAGTACCGCCGTTTTGTCAAGAGGAAGTCAGGGCGGGAGATAGTCCTCCTTGCGGTTCGTTACGATGGATACCTCAGAGTCAGTGACCCAAGTCTCTTCTATGGGGCTATCCAAAAAGGCCTGGGGCATGCGAAGGCGTTGGGACTGGGAATGCTCTCCATCGCTCCGGTGAAGTGAAGGCGGGGTGAGCGGTCCAGCTACTGACGTGGAGCTACGCCGTCTTTGTAAGGAGGCGGGTGCCCAAAACATGCTCACCAAGTCGATGGGGCGCGCCGGAGACTCGCTTTCGCCCAGTTTTCTTTGTGCTGTCGCTATCCATGAGGTCGATACAGGGATCCCTCGGGCAGCGGCTCAGGGGCTGCTGTTTTCCCGGTGGCCGGCTCGAAATCACGTTGTCTCCACGCATGCGAAGGTGAACCTCGGTGGAAAGAAGCCGGGGTTCATCTCAGTGGGGTGAGATGCGGGTTTAGCGATATTCTCACGCTCATTGCCTGCTTCTGGATTGACTGCCCACTTAGGGGAGCGTATAGTATTGGTGAAAGGGGGGAGACGACCGTGGACGGCGACCCAGGTAGTACCGGGCTATGCGGCCTCCGGTGCCCGAGTCGGCGGACCGCGGCGGTTTTCGGCGTGTAGCG
>JBLNCN010000004.1:0-69914 GCA_050260675.1 Bacillota bacterium
CGCCGCCAGCGTTCGTCCTGAGCCAGGATCAAACTCTCCGTTACACCTTTTCCTCAAGGCTGCGAAGAATTATCTCCGCTTGCTCAAAGGTTCCTTACGCTGTTCAGTTTTCAAGGACCGACTTGTCTTTCGCGCGGCCCCTCTCGGAGCGCGCAAGGGTTACTATAGCACCGGGATAGATTAAGATCAACACCTAGCGAGAGATTTTTCCGTCCCCCTAGCAGGAACGATGCAAAATCCAGTCCCCGTAAGGGATGTCAGGACTTGGGCCTTAGCATGGGGAATAAGATCACGTCCCGTATGCTGTCAATCCCGGTAAGTAGCATGACCAACCGCTCTATACCTATTCCCAGGCCGCCGGTAGGCGGCATTCCGTGCTCCAGAGCATTGATGAAATCCTCATCATAGGGGTGAGCCTCATCGTCCCCCAACTGCTTCTCCCTGACCTGCGCGAGGAATCTCTCCTTCTGGTCCATGGGGTCGTTCAGCTCCGAAAACGCGTTGCCGAGTTCCCGGGTTAGGACGAAGGGCTCAAACCTGTAGGTCAGGCTGGGATCATCGTCCATCCTCTTCGCCAGCGGCGAGATCTCGACAGGATAGTCGATGAGGAACGTTGGCTCAATGAGTTTGGGCTCAACGAATTCGTCCAGGAGCTTGTCGATGACGCTGCCCTTGGTTGTCCCCTTGTCCATCTTGAGGTTCAGCCTCTTGGCGATCTCCGCGGCGTCTTTGTCGTCCCGCAGGTCGGCCTGCTTGACGCCCGCCCACTGCTCGATCCCATCCCAGACCTTGAGCCTCTTCCATGGCGGGGTTACGTCCACGGTGTGGCCCTCGGCGCTAATCTTCATCGTCCCCATGACTTCCTGGGCGCAGCCTGAGACAAGTTCCTCGACCAGAGTCATCATGCTGTTGTAGTCGCCGTATGCCTGGTAGACCTCGAGCATGTAAAACTCGGGGTTGTGCTTGGTGTCGATGCCTTCGTTGCGGAAGTCGGGCCCTATCTCGTAAACGCGCTCAAGCCCGCCCACAATGAGTCTCTTGAGGTACAGCTCGGTGGCGATCCTCATGTAAACGTCGATATCCAGGGCGTTGTGGTGAGTCACGAACGGGCGCGCGTGAGCTCCCCCGGCCAAAGTGGACAACACCGGAGTGTGCACTTCGAGGAAGCCGCGTTCATCCAGGTACCGCCTTACATATGAAACGATCTTGGTCCGCTTGATGAAGGTATCCTGGACTTCCGGGTTCACGATGAGGTCCAGATACCTCTGCCGGTAGCGGAGGTCGACGTCGGTGAGGCCGTGCCACTTCTCGGGCAGCGGGCGGAGGGCCTTGGTGAGCAGCGTCCACTTGCGGACCTCGACTGTGGGCTCTCCCCTCTTCGTACGGAAGACTACCCCTTCGACTCCGACGATGTCGCCGATGTCGATAATGTCCTCAAAGTCCCTGTAAGAAGCCTCACCAAGGACGTCTATGCGGACGTGGATCTGAATGCGCCCGCTCCTATCCCGAAGATCCGCGAAGGTCGCTTTGCCGTGTCCGCGCAGCGCCATGATCCGGCCGGCGATCTTCACTTCGGTCCCGGACATCTCGTCGCACTTCTCAGCAATTACGCTGGCCTTGGAGGTAACGTCGTAGGGCTCGCCGAAAGGCTTGTGCCCCCGGGAGCGAGCCAATTCGATCTTGCCGCGCCGCCTTTCGATTTCTTCGTTAAGCCTCGATTCGGGCTCCCTGTCCAATCTTTCCTCGGGCATGTGCGATACCTCCTGGCAGATATGATAATCCGCCCTGCGGCTTGGCGCCACCTGGCGGATGGTGTTCTGGTCGAACCGGAATCCCCGGCATGAAACTCAGGACTACCGTCTGGACCCTCTATACGCGGATCGACACAATCTCGTACCTGAAGGTCCCCGCCGGAACCATCACCGAAACCACTGCACCAACCTTCTGCCCCAAAAGCGCCCTGCCTACGGGTGATTCGTTGGAGATGCGTTTCTTGGCGGGATCGGCTTCGTGTGATCCGACTATCGTGTACTCGAAGGTCTTGCCCTTGGAGAGGTCTTTCACCTTCACGGTAGAACCGATGGTGACCATCTCGGGATCGGCTTCGCCCTCAACAACCAGCTTGGCGTGCCGGAGCATCTTCTCCAGAGTCATAATGCGGCCCTCAACAAAGGCCTGCTCGTTCTTTGCATCCTCGTATTCCGCATTCTCGGAAAGGTCGCCGAACTCCCTGGCTGCCTTGATCCTCTCCGCTACTTCCTTTCTCCTGACCAGTTTCAGCTGGTTAAGCTCTTCCTCCAGGTTCTTCTTGCCTTCCGGAGAGAGAAGCACCTCGCGCTCTGCCATCCTCCCGTATCTCTGCCTTTCCTAGAGAATTTACAGGGGTGCGGCGAAGACGCAGCACCCGTATAAACGTGATTCAGTGTATGTCCGTGAAATCGGCTCTATTCTGCTCTATTGGGAACCGTGTCTCCGCTCTTAGATAGACAAAGACCGCTGCTCGCGGCGGCCGCGGCAGTGGCCTTCCACCAATCGGCAGGGCGATTATAATGCACGACTTGTCAGACAGTCAAGGCTTAAGCAGGATACATCCTCTGGGTCTCACAAGGCGTTCCTTCTATAGGGGTATCGACCCCATCCTCCTGCCCTGATAGGTAGCCAATCGCGTATATCCAACGGACTTCGCCAGTTCCGCGGCGTGGGCGAGATCCCGTCCCGCATTCTCAGGCGCGTGGGCGTCAGAGCCCAACGTCAGGGGGATCCCCATCTCAAAGCACCGCTCAAGCAAAGGCCGGGAAGGGTACATCTCTGCCGCCGGCTTGTAGCGGCCGTTGGTGTTGATCTCGACCGCGCACCCGGCGTCTCGGATGGCTTCAAGGGCCGGAGCCGCATAGGAGGTCGGGTCTCCCTTGGGCAGAAAGCCGAAGACCTTAGGCAGGTCCAGGTGCCCGATGATGTGGAAAAGGCGAGTCCGCGCCGCCTGGGCTACGAGAGCGTAGTACAAGTGGTAGACTTCATCCACCGGCCGCTGTCTCCATCCATCCATCTGCTTTGGGTCATCGATGTCCCAGCCGTCAATGGCGTGGACGGACCCGATGAGATAGTCAAGGTCGAGGGCTCCCAGCAGTGTATGGGCCACGTTCACCCGCTTCGGCGAGAAGTCGAATTCCAGTCCGACGCGGATCCCCACCTCCGGAAACGCCTTCTGGGCCCCGCGAAACGCAGGGAAATCCGAGATGTCGACGTACAGGTCGTGATCGGCAAAACCGATCTCTGACACACCCTTGCGGATGGCCGTCTTCACGAAGTCGTGGAGCCGCTCTCCGGGGTTCTCCACGTCAAGGTGGCCGAGCAGATGAACATGGTAGTCAACCAGCGTAGGCTTCGCCCCCTGCGTGTCGCTGCGGCCCCGCTGGCTTGGGTTAGGTCGCGACCCTCTACGCGCTCCGCGGAGTCCGCCTTCGCGAATTCTCCTTGATGCGTTCGATCTCCTCGTCAGTCACGGCCCTCTCAAAACTGCGGAACCCCGCTACCTGGAATCCGTGCTTCTTCGCTAGTTTCGAGATCCCGGTTACTCCTTCGATAGTGAGGTCACGGCCGAGGCTCCAGTCGACGTACTTCTCCTCCATGGCCAGGATCATGGTCTCGGCCATGCACGCGTAACTGGTTTTCTCCGGGAAACCGAAGTTGAAGTTGAACTCCACGTCTCCGGGAACGTTCACCACGCCGCCCTCGATTATGAGGACGTCATCCCGCTTCTTCTTCACTTCTATTGAGACGTTTCTCGGACGGGAAACGTCGCAGACCAGCGCGCCGGGCTTCAGATCCTCGGGCTCGATTAGCGAGTCTATGGCTGAACTCACGCACATGACGACATCAGCCTGCCTGACCGCGGAACGCAGGTCGGCGGTAACCCTGGGGAGCATGCCTGTGCGATCGCGGATGGAGTCTGCGACCTTTTGAAGCCTGCCCAGGTCCCGGGCACAGAGAGTGAGGTGCCGTCCCTCGTCGGCCATTATGTACGAAAGCACTTTTCCGATTGAGCCGGTCGCGCCCAGGACCAGCACATTGGCTTCGTCCATGTCGATCTCCATGAGGCGGGCAGCCTTCTCGGCGGCTTCGATGGCGGTCGCGACTGTGTAGCTGTTGCCCGTGGTCACGGCTATGTCGACATTCTTGCGGATCGTTACCCCTGCGTCGCCCACAACTGACGTGAACGCGCCAAGCCCGACCACCTTGGCCCCAAGCTCGGCAGCCTTGTTGCAGGCGGCGATGATCTTGCCGGTAACCCGGGGTTCAGGAAGCCCCAGCATCAGACGCGGAGTCAGGGGACATGAGACAAAGTAACCCTCCGCCACGCCGTGAGGAGACTGTACTCCGGTGATATGAGAGACCTTGATGGGCGGCGCATACGACAGAGCCCTTTCGACCAGCTTCGGCGGCAGATGTCTTGCGAACGGGTATTTGCGGTATACGTCTGTGACGTCGATCGGATGGATGATGAAGCCAAAGGTTCCCAAGATGATACCTCCGCGATTAGGGGAGGCGAGACTCCCCCGACTGAGCTGGTCCTGCCGTCTCTCGCTGACTCTGTGGCTCTATGCGCTACCCGCCGCCTACGACGCCGGGACGAGCGACGGCTCGTTCAGCACCGTAATCCGCGGCTTAAAGTCCAGTCTGTCCAGTATTCCGTTGACGTCTTCCGTTGTGATCTCCTCGGGCCTCTTGCCCAGGAGGGCGACAACGACGCCTTCCAGGACGTTGGTGCCAAACGAGCGACCGTCCATCTCGGGGGTGGTTGTGATCAGAGTGCTGATACCCCTCCGCTTAAGCTCGGCCACGTCTTCCTCGGTCGTCGTATTGGTGATAACCGACTGGCCATTCATCTTCTCAGGCATCCACTTATTAACATAGTGCCAGTCGCCCGCTACAATGTCGGATTGCTCGTACCACTTGGACTGCCTGGGGTTGAGCTTGCGGTTGTCCTGCTTGTCACCCGTGGGGTACAGCATGGAGAACGGCAACCTGGTCACTATCGGGGCGATCAGCCTGGCAACCCTGTCGAGCGCATCCAGGGAACGCAGCGGAATCGGGACCCCGAGGACGAAAATGAGATCCCCCAGGATCAGGTTGCAGCCCGTCTCATGTAGGGCTTCAGCCATCCCGAACCGGTCGACGCCGCTCACCATGAGGACGGTCTTGCCGGCCAAGGGCACCTTCGCTTCATTGGCCAGGTACTTGATCACCCGCCGCTCCAACGTGGCTTTCAGCCCGCTGCCATCCACGATAGGAGTCTTCTTGGCGGCTCTGGCGATAGGAATGGCGTCCTTCAGCATGTATCTCGACCGGCCGCATCCGACGTAGAGGTCGATACCGCCCATTCCAAACGCGTCGACCTTCCCATCCAGTTCTTTTATGAGTTCAATGGCTTTTGGGATGGAGCCATCGGTCCCGATCCTCTCCACGACGAACTGCTCGCCCAAGAACTCCTGCTCCGTCCTCTTGTTTCGCTTGGAAGACCCCAGGCTCACGCTCACAACGTGCTTCACGGGAATGACCCCTTTCTACCCTTTCAGGTTCCTTATGGTCTCACGGAGAGACTCCGGGTCAACGGTAACATCGCGGGACAACGGCGAACGCCCGATGGTTATGGTCACAACCTCGGTGTTCTTATCAAGCAGGCCCTTCATGATCTCGAGACGCTTGTCGGAGCCGATGAGGATGACTTTCTGGTACCTGCGGAACGAACCGATCAGCCCCATGAGGTCGTTCAGGAGGTCTATGCCGCTCTTCCCCTTCACGAAATCCCACCGCTCGTCATCGTTCATCACTAGCACAAACTCGACGCCTTCCTCTCGGGCTACCCTCTTGATCTCCTCGCAGTTGGACAGAGGAAAGCCCACCAGAGCCATTGAGCCTCCCTTGCGGAGCTCGCCAAGCGTTTCGAGGCGGGAGATGAAGGTGCGGTCAAGCCCCATCTGGCTCGCAACCTCAGCCTGGGAGAGACCCTTCGCCCTGCGTGTGAGGATATCGTCGATGGCCTCGTTGATCTTCTCCCGGCTCACGATCTTGTCTCCTATCCTCACGAAATCCACAGTGCCACCACCTTGTGCACAACTCTGTGTACATCATACAAGGGACTGTGAGAGGAAGCAAGTGCGCACGCAGTCAGGCTGTTCCAGATTGGTTTTTTGGGGCTATGAGCTGCTCAAGGGGCGGCGGAAGCAGGCTGCGCGGGTCTTTGGAGCAGCGAGGGCCTTTGAGGATCTCTAGCGACGGTAGTACCGGTATCCCTAATGGGTCTTGCCGGCTTCCCCAAGGAGCCGTAGGACGTTCTCCGGCGACTTCTCGCTCATAAGCCGCTCCCGCAACCTTGCGGCTCCCTCGATACCGCGGAAGTAGAAGGCCAGTTGCTTGCGCATGTCCAAGACGCCGCGGACCGGCCCGTATTTGTCCACTGAACGGCGGAAATGCTCGGCGGCGAGAGCCATCTTCCTCTCAGGAGTGTACGGCAGGGGCTCCTGACCCTCGAGGAGCCGACCGAGGTCTTCGAATATCACAGGATTCCCCAGCATGGCCCTGCCGATCATGACGCCGGCAACTGCGCTCCCGCTACTCCGACCGGCATCTGTGCCGTCGCTCTGCCCGCCGTCGCTCTGCCCGCCGTCTACCCCGCCTTCGTTGGGGTTTCCCAACCTCGCGATGATGCCGGCAGCCGAGGACACGTCTCCATTGCCTACAACGGGGATGTCGACGGCCCGCGCTGCCCTCTCGATGGCGTCCCAGTCGGCCTTACCCGAATACCCTTGCACGACCGTCCGCCCGTGGACCACCAGCATGTCCAATCCGGCTCCGGCCAAAGTTACGGCCATATCCTCCACGTACTCGGCGTCGTCCCAGCCTATTCGGGCCTTGGCTGAGACAGGCAGACGGGTCTCCGACTTGACCGCCCTCACCATTTCGGCGGCCAACCGAAGGTCCTTGAGCAGCGCCCCGCCTGAGCCCTGTGAGGTGATCTTCCGCGCGGGGCAGCCCATGTTGATGTCGATGCAGTCGAACTCCCAACCCTCGTCCTCGAGCTTTCTTACAGCACGGGCGAGGTCTTCGGGGTCGTAGCCAAAGAGTTGAACGCCGAGCGGCCTATCCTTTGGGCTATGCTCCAGTATCTCGGCGGAATCGTCGCCGCCCAGGACGAATCCCTTGGCGCTGACCATCTCGGTGACGCAGTAGGGGCACCCATGCTCCCTCAAGATCTCCCGGTAGACCCCGCCAGTGTACCCCGCCATCGGAGCGGCCAGCACAGGGGGCCATATGGAGAGGCCGCCGAACTCTAGCGGTTTCACTGCAGCGTGGCCTCTGAGGCGGAGACACCCGATTCCGCCATCACCTTTTCGGCGACGTATATGGGAGCGCCCTTGCGGAGGGCAATAGCGAGAGCGTCAGAAGGCCTGCAGTCCAGTTCCACGTCGCGTTCCCCGTGCCTTAGCACCAGTTTGGCGTGGAAGATGTCGTCCTTCACCTCGTCGACGACCATCATGGTGACGCTCGCGCCCAAGCCATCCATGGCGGCCACAAACAAGTCCGCGGTGAGGGGTCTCGGCGGCGTGAGACCCTCGAGAGGGATGGCGATGGACGTAGCTTCGGGAGCCCGGATCCAGATCGGGATGTACGTGGTCTTGGAGAGATCCGCCAGAACCACCACGGCCTGCTCCAGGTCCTGGTCAAACCCAAGCCGCAGAACCGTGACTTGGATCATCGCGATCCCCCCTACGTCCAGTCTATTTCGCTGGCCGACCCAAAACGACCCAGCATCGACTCGAATGCCCGTTTTATATTCTCCAGTTCCCCTTCGGTCTTTGCCTCCGCCCGCAGCACCAGCGCGGGCTGGGTATTGGACGCCCGGAGCAGGCCCCATCCGCCGGGGAAGAGCACGCGGGCGCCGTCTACTGTGATTACCTCATTGGTCTTGGCGAACTCTGCCGACACTTTGGCCACGATCTCGAACTTCTCGCTATCGGGACAGTGTATTCGGATCTCAGGCGTTGAGAAGTATTTGGGGACAGAAGACAGGTGCTCGCCTACGCTTTTGCCTGTCGTGGTCAGGATACGGAGCAGTCTTGCCGCTGCATAGACCGCATCGTCATAGCCGTAGTATTCGTGCTTAAAGAACATGTGGCCGGACATCTCGCCGGTGAACAGCGCCCCCGCTTCGCGCATCCTCGCTTTGACGAGGGAATGCCCCGTCCGCGTGAACTCGGGCCTGCCACCCATCTTCTCGACGGCCTCAACCAGCGCCTGCGAACACTTAACCTCTATCAGGGCAAGGGCTCCCGGGTTCTTCGGAAGTATCTCCTGCCAGAAGACCACCTGGAGTTCATCACCCCAGACAGGCCTGCCGGAAGCATCAACAACTCCTATCCTGTCGGCATCCCCGTCAAAACCGATCCCAAGGTCTGCTCCGGTAGAGGTAACCCTGTTGGCCAAGCTTTCGATGTTCTTCTTCTGAGTCGGATCCGGGTGATGATTGGGAAAAGAGCCGTCGGGCTCAAAGTACATCTCCTCGAAGTCGGCCCCGATCCGCTGGAAGATCTGCCGGGTTACCGGTCCGGCCGCTCCGTTTCCGCAGTCCACGACCACCCTCACCTTGTGCGGCCCCAACTTGATCCGCCCCACTACAGCGTCCACGTACGCAGGGATCGGGTCCTCGCTCGAGAGCGTTCCCTTGCCGTCAGCGAAGTTGCCGGCCTGGACTATCCTCCAGATCTTCTGGATCCCTTCACCGTAAAGCGTGTCGGGCCCAAGGGCCAGTTTGAAGCCATTGAACTCCGGGGGATTGTGGCTGCCGGTGACCATGGCGCCGCCTTCTATCCCGTACAGGATGCGGGAGAAGTAAAAGACCGGCGTGGTCACCATACCGATATCCACAACGTCAATACCACATGCAAGCAGGCCGTCGGCCATGGCCTGAGAGTACGCGAAGGAAGAAAGCCGGCAGTCCCGGCCGACAACCGCTTTGGCCACGCCGTGTTCGCGGAGGAGAGTGCCGTAGGCCCGGCCCAGTATGTAGCTTGTCTTCTGAGTAAGGTCCTCGCCGACGAGGCCCCTAATGTCGTATTCGCGAAAGATCTGCGGGTTCAGTGCCACCAAAGATCTCACCTCTAACCTCAGATTCTACCCTTGCCAGGGGATTCCTTTCCTCGTGTATCCCCGCGTCACGCGGGCAAGACTAGGCGTGAAGGGAGGTGAGCGCGTGACCGAGGTCAAATGCAAAGTGTCAACGTGCTACTACTGGGGCAACAACGATATCTGCAAAGCCGACTCGATCATGGTCGACAACGACACCAGATCCGCAGGTCGCGGTGTAAGCATGGAGGCCGGTGACCTGGAGATTAACACCGGCGGTGGTCGCAATAGGAGGGCCGGCGACCGGTCCATCGTCACGGGATTCGAGGCAGGGGACCTGGATACCAGGATCGACGCACAGTCGGACGTCAAGAAGTCGGGAACCGACGTCCTGTCCGGTAGCCACAGCACTAACCAGGCCCAGACTTCCCACGATACCATATGCAGCACGTTCAGGCCGAAAGGTTCGCAGCCCAGGCATTAGAAAGACAGGACGGTTAGTCGCGATGCAAGCAGAAAAGGGGCCGGGAATGGCCTCTTTTCTGTAAGCGGCTTACAATGGAGATATGCGGGGAGTTACGGATGGAGAGTGACGTGAAGATGCCGGACCCGGCTGGAGTATACGCGGCCAAGACGCTGCTTCCATGCAGAGGGATCGTATTCGACAAGGACGGCACCCTCCTGGACATCTGGCCCATGCTTACCGCGCTGGCCAAAGAGAGAAGACGGCACCTATCGGCCAGGGTGAGGCCGGACGCGGTTGACGCGGTGAGCGCTGCCGTGGGGTTTGACCCCAGGAGCGGCACGATAGCGCCGTTCGGGCCTCTAGCGTCCGCTGCCAAGCGCGATGAGATCGCGATCGCCGCCGGGGCACTGTGGGCCAAGGGGATCCCGTGGCACCAAGCTCATTCGATCGCTCGCGACTCCTACGATGAGGCCGACCGCACACTGGACATAACCGCCGGCGTGCAGGCGTTTCCGGGCGTTCCTGAGACCCTGGCCGCCTTATCCCAGGCGGGACTCCTTCTATTCGTGGTCACCGCAGACAGCCACGACCGGGCTGAACGCATGCTGTCCTACCTAGGCCTAACCCAGTACATAACGGGGATCGTCGGCGCGGACGAAGTAACTCGCACCAAACCCGATCCTGAAGCGGTGCTGGCGTGCGCGGCAAAAGCGGGGCTCGCTCCCGGCCAGATAGTAGTTGTAGGAGACGGACCTCAAGACGCCCTCATGGGCAGGCGCGCCGGAGCGAAGGCCATCGGCGTCCTGACCGGCGTCGCGACCTACGACGACCTGCAGGGTTACTGCGACGCCGTCCTTCCGAGCGTATCTGACATACGGCCGGCGTAGTTATTGGTTCTTCTCATATATGAGGTACAGGCCGTCCAGGACGAGGAACTGGTCGACGACCTCGATGGTCGCGGACTCTTCCGACACCATTTTCGCAAGCCCGCCGGTGGCTATGACCCGGGGAGTCCCGCTCATTTCCTTGGCTATCCTTCGGATAAGGCCGTCCGCCAACCCGGCGAACCCGTAGACGACCCCGGACTGCATCCCCTGGGCCGTGGTCTTCCCTATCGCGGTCTGCGGTCTTGCGAGCTCAATCCTAGGTAGCTTGGCGGCTTTCTCAAAGAGGGCGTCCAGGGAGGTCAGGATGCCTGGCGCCACGGCTCCACCAAGGTAGTTGCCGTCGGCGGAAACTACGTCAAATGTGGTGGCAGTGCCGAAGTCCACTATTATGGCCGGTCCGCCGTACTTGTGCAGAGCGGCCACCGCGTGTGCGATCCTATCAGGGCCGACTTCCTTGGGGTTCTCAAACTTAACGTTGATCCCGGTCTTGGTGCCGGGGCCAACGACAAGCGGCTCCTTGCCTGCGTACTTCAGGATCGCCCGCTCCAGGACCGGTGTCATGGGCGGCACGACCGAGGCTATCACCGCTCCTCGCAGACCCTTCGGCGTGAGCCCGATGGTAGTGAGGAACGAGAGGAACAGCATGCCGTACTCGTCTTCGGTCCTGTGACGGTCGGTAGAGATCCGCCAGTGATGCTGGATCTTCCCGTCCCTGCCGTACACGCCGAGGGCGATTTGAGTATTGCCGGCATCTATCGCGAGGAGCATCGCCTATTCCTCCTAATGGACGAATATGTGACCGACGAACTCACGTGCCGGCGGACTCGCCTATTCGCTCTTGCGGCCCCTGATCAGGCCCTCGGTACCCTTGTACACAAGGCTGGTGAGGATCACCGCCACAGCAGCCTCAGGCAGGCCGTTTGCCAAACCAATGCCCAGCGCAACCTCGGCAGGCATGTGGCCGAACGCCACGATCAGGCCCAGGACCAGGACCGTATTGGTCAAGCTGCCGGCCGCAGCAGCAAGAGCGGGCCCGTGACCGAACTTCTTGTCAAGGAAACTGAAGATCAAGACTGCAAGCCCACCGGCGACTATCCCGATGAGATAGCGGATTGCCGCAGCGCCGGCCACAGACGCAGACAACACGTAACCGGTGTAACCGGCCAAGCCCGCCATGACCACGGCAAGGACCGCGCGCCCCTTAACGCCTCTTACCAGCGCAAACACATAGTACGCGACGATGCCGATCAGGATCCGCGGCAGCACGGCAATAACGGGGTTGCTGAAGATAACCTTCTCGATGGGGCTGCCGATGTTCTGAGCCTGCCACATGCTGAAGAGCCCGAACATGGCTCCAACCACGCCTCCGAGAACAGGGCCTTCAATGATGCCTGCCAAGATGGTGGGTATGTGCATGGTGGTGATGGCTATTCCCGGGAGCTGTATGAACCCCAGTTGAGGCGTCATTCCCAGGACAACTGTGATCGCTCCGAGGACTCCGGTGAACGCAATCTGACGGGCCGAAAACTTAAGGGAACCTGCTCCTGCGGAACCCATGTAGAGGTGCACCTCCGTTCCGGCTCCTCTCCCAAGGATGCCGGTCGTGTGAGATAGGTATTGGTCCCTACGCTGCGCTTCCGACAACCCGCACTCCGGGCGCGGATCGCGAGTCCGGTGGCTACACCTACCGGCCCGCCTTCCGCTGCCAGATCTGCCGCAGCATCCGGGGTAACATCCGCTGCAACACCTGCGGCAGCGAGGTGTCGCGCCTGCACTCTTCGCCGGGTCTGCTGTAAGCCTGCAGCCGGTGACCAGCCCTATTCTATACCTGAATTGCGATACAAGTCACCAGTGGCGTCCTCTGCTCGAAAGTGCGAAGTGTGTCCCGAGAACGGTCTTGCGAGATCATTCTGGGAGGTATTGCTCTGGATCAACCGCATCGCCTTCCAACCGGACCTCATAATGCAGATGAGGTCCAGTGCTCACACCGGTGTTGCCCACACGAGCAATCGGGTTGCCCCGCTTGACCTCTTGACCGGGTCTTACCAGTGTCGTTGAGCAATGCCCGTACAACGTCTCGATGCCGAAGCCATGGGCGATGACCACTCTAATGCCGTATCCACCCTCCCACCCCGCTGCCGTGACCGTGCCGTCGGCAGCCGCCTTAATGACCGCTCCGGCCGGCGCCGCCACATCAACCCCGCTGTGATAAGCGTTGACTTTCGTCATCGGATGAACACGCCATCCAAACTGTGAGGTGATAGCGCCATCTACTGGGCGTATCGAGGGGGTAGCTCTCCGAAGGTCAACTTCCGCGGATACGTCGTGGGAAACCAAAGATACGCTCTCCTCAAGATCAGCAGCCAGGAAACGCAATTGATCGGAGTCTTCGCGCAGGGACTCCACTGTCTTTGAGATTTCCCGAAATGAAGCCAATCGAGAGAGTCCTCCACGCGACACCGGGAGTAGACCATCAGGGGTCCTCGCACCTCTGGCCTGGCCGGCTTCTTGCTTCGAGATGCCCTCCTCGCGCAGGACATCCCTGAGCTCCTCAACTTCTAGCCACGCATCTTGGAGTCTGCTGTATAGGGCGCTGTACTCCTCCTGCAGACTCGCAACTTGGCTCCTGACGTTGTCCTCGAAAGCCTCAAGATGACGGTACTCTGAGATCCTGCGGCGAGCCAGAACATACCCGATCGAGAATACGGAGAGCATGAGAACGACAGCCAATGTGGTACACATCAGCGCTATGATGGCCCTCAGACTGATTCTTAACGTTAGCGTCTTGTCATATGCGCTGACCAGCATGAGAGTATAAACCCTGGAGGTATCACACTTGATCGCTGCGCGACGCGTTTTTCTCTGCCTCAGCACGGTTCGACAATCCCTCGATCACAAATCGCTCTTGCATATGCTATCTCGAACCGCTTGCTTTAGCAAGCAGATATGAGCATTGAAGGAGTAGTGCGTGATCTTGGGCGAAAGCGTAATCTGGTGTTGGGTCGCCGCATTTCTCTTACGGCGAGAGCTCTCAATCGATCCAGTCTACCGGAAAGCTGGTGACTCAAACTCTCAGACTCTTGGCTCTCTTTTCGGAGAAGCTTAGGGACGCTGCTCCCTAACCGATAGTGAATATGAGATCCGTAGAGTTGGAGGTACTGCATGTGAATGAGAATGACTGTCATGACCCCAAAGGGGGATCTTGTCGTGCAGACCAACCATCATCGTGCTTCGGCAAGCGCCTGCGAGAGCTGCGAATCAAGAGAGGGCTCTCGGTCAGGAGGCTGGCTCAGATGGCAGGTGTTTCTAACGCGTACTTATCTCAAGTTGAGACCGGCAGCAGGAGAGTACCTTCGCCTCGGATCCTGAAGCGCTTGGCTGAACCTCTAGGCATCGCCCCAGACGAACTGTTAGATATCGCATGGCAGGTCTCCTCTCCTCGCTTGAAATGGCCTCAGACCACGATCGATATGAGCGAGCTGCTCAAGCAGGGAAACCTGACATTTGGTCGCTTCCCGCTATCTTCTGAGGATATCGAAAAACTGAGGGGATACCTCGAAAGATACTTCTCCACGAGGGACAAATGAGTTGACGATGGGGCTCGACTTCACTCACCATGGCTAGAGCCCGCCCGGTATTGACACGAAGCACACTTAGTGTGGAGACTAAGGCGGAGCAGCATGGATCATCAGATCTCTAGCACAAGGCCTATGGAGTGTGGAGCACGAAGCATGGTTCGCGCAAAGGACTCAGCCTCGTTAGGACAGACCAGTCTTCCCGACTTGCCAGGGTACGTGATTCGAGACGAATTATATGCTGGTCTTCGAACCAGAATATACCGTGGTTGGTCAGTCACGAGACAGGTGCCGGTCCTCATAAAGGCGCCAAAACCCCAGACGGCTTCCCTACCTGATGTAACCAACATCTTCTATGAATATGAGATTACCCGAGACTTGGAGCTAGATGGTATCGCCAAGATCATCGAACTGGTAAACGTAGGTACGACTCTAGCAATCATCTTCGAAGACGCGGGAGCCATACCCCTAGCACAATACATCGAGGACAGGGCTGTTCGGATTCATGATTTTCTCGACATAGCTTTGCACTTGGTCGAGACGCTTGCACGACTACACCAAAGTGGCATAGTCCACAGGAACATCAGCGACGAAAGCATCCTTGTTCATCCGAAGACCAAGAGAGTGGCAATCACAGGCTTTGCTGCCGAGTCAACCGTGCCTCAACTGAAGTCTTTCACCGAGCTCGGGCACCCAGCGTACATGGCGCCCGAGCAGACTGGTTTAGGATCATATAACGTTGACCACCGGAGTGACTACTACTCGCTCGGAGTAGTGTTCTACAAGATGCTGACTGGCAAGCTTCCGCTTGAGGCCACAAGCTCTTCCGAATGGATTCTGGTCCACGCTACTCAAGAACCTACGCCACCTCACGCAGTGAACCCGAGAGTTCCCCGGGCGCTATCACACATAACGATGCGGATGCTGTCGAAGAGTCCGGACGAGCGGTATCAAAGCTCATGGGGACTTATACGGGACCTGCGAGAATGCAGCGACCGGATGAACGCCGCCGATACTGCTGGACCTTTAGGTACCGGGCAGCCTGAGCTCCACCCCCGGTTTGCGCTGTCCCGGAAGCTGGTCGGTAGGCGCGAGCACGCAGCGATTCTGAAGAGAGCCCTTGATCAAGCCAGCCGAGGCAAGGGCGGAATCGTACTATTGGGAGGCGAAGCGGGGATAGGGAAAACCAAACTGGTGAAGGAGGTCCTAAGGCCACTCGCTATCGAGAAAGGGTACTACGGTTATGGAAAGGCCGAACAGATCAAGCATCACACTCCCTATGCTTCTTTAGTCAGCGCTCTAGACATGATCGTGAGACAGCTCATAACAGATAGTGAATGCAACCTAGCGATGTGGAAAAACGAAATACTCAAGGCAGTGGGACGAAACGGAGCAGTGGTTACCGAACTCCTTCCTGATGTTGAGACGATAATTGGTCCGCAGCCCCAGCTTGAAGCACTCAGTCCAAAAGAGGCGCAGAACCGATTCTTCATGGTCCTTGGGGATTTCTTGGGCGCTCTTGCCGGTCGAAGCGCTCCCCTCGTGCTGTTCCTCGATGACCTACAGTGGATAGAAGTGGCTTCTCTGCAGCTCCTGCGCTACCTGTGCTTACGCCTCACGTGTTTTATGGTAGTCGGCGCCTATAGAGACAACGAAGTTGACAAATCCCATCCACTAACTGATTTTGTGCAGCATGTTCGCGGGAAAATCCCGGTTACAGAGCTCCATCTGGACCCCCTAAACGCAGAGGAAGTTGTCGAGTTTGTAGCAGACACCTTTGGTTGTCCATCGAAACAAATACAGCCTCTGGCCGCCATGTTGGAACGAAAAACCTATGGAAATCCCCTCTTTCTCGGGGAGTCGCTTAAAGCAATCTACGACGAGAGCGTCGTAAGGCTGAACGAGTATACGGGATACTGGGAGTGGAAAGCTGATTCGGTAGAGAGTTTGAAGATACCCGGTAGCATTGTGGAACTAATCCTAATGAGGCTAAACAGAATTCCACAAGCCTCTCTGGAACTCCTGAAACTAGCCTCCTGTCTGGGACATACCTTCGATCTCGAGTCCTTGTCGCTCATCAGCGAAATGACCCTCTCAGAGGCCTCTGCCCACTTGGCTCCTGCAATGAAGGAGGGCCTTGTGTTCCCGACTTCCGGGCAGAGCGACAACAGATCCTTCGAATTCAGTCATGACAGGATTCAGCAGTCCGTATACTCTTTGTTCTCGGAAGATGAAAGAAAGAAAGTGCACTTGAGGATCGGGCGGTTCATGCTGAGGGAAGTCTTGCCGGACGACCCTGACAACAGGGCGCTTCCCACCATGGACCACATTAACCGCAGTCTGGACTTGATAGACTGCCCTCGAGAAAGACTGCAATTCGCCGATTACAACCTTCGAGCAGGCCGAAAAGCAAAATCATCCGCTGCTCATGATTCCGCCTTGAGTTACTTCAGGGCTGGGAAGGAACTCCTTCCGGAAGATGCTTGGACCCAGCATTACAGCCTATGCTACGCTCTTCACCTCGAATGTGCCCAGTGTGAGTACATGATGGGCGGGAGCACGGAAGCGGAGAATCTGCTCGATATACTGATCAATCATGCCAAGACCGAGTTGGAGAAGGCTGACATCCACAGCATGAGGATGGTACTGTACGCAGAAACGGGAGACTATGGGAGGGCGCTGGAAACAGGCATTAACACCTTGAGCGCACTTGGCATGCCCGTGCCGGCGCGGCCTGCTGCACTGCATTACGTCAAGGAAGTCCTTCTCTATAAATGGCTCATGCTCAACAGAGGCGTCGAGTACCTCATCAACCTACCTGCAATAAGCGATGAGAAACAGAAGAAGGTCACCGAAGTACTGGTCAAGTTCATACTTGTGACATGCACCAACTATCCCGACCTGTATGCTCTCACTATTATCAAAGCGGGAAACCACGCCATAAGGCACGGTGGTTCCGAAATGGCTCCCGTTGGTTACTTGGGTTTTGCAATAACCGAAGGGAGCGTACTGGGGAACTATGCAAGAGGGTATGAGTTGGGTAAGGCGGCTCTGTCAGTCATTGAACGATACGGCAAGAGTTTCGCCAGGTGTATCGTGTACTTCACCCTGGGCGCAATCATAAACCATTGGACGCACCACCTAGGAGATGGGCTTGAGTACTTAAGCAGAGCCGTCGAATACGCTTTGAGAGACGGGGAAGTAATCGTTGCCGGGTGGGCGTATGGGACGATCCTCGAGAACAAATACCTCATGGGAGCATCCCTAGATGAAGTCTTGGAAGAATCCAAGAAGTGTAGCGAGTATGCAGAGAGAGTAAGGCATGAGAACCTTTTGTTGAACGCACGGTCATATAGCCTTATCGCTTCCATCCTGAGGGGGTGGCGATTCCCTTCCGACGATCCTTGGGACAACGAAGACATCTCCAACGGCGATAAGGCCTCCCTGGCTGCCCACTACTTCTGCCAAATGCAGATCTGCTACCTAAGGGGAGATTACACGAGAGCTCTTTCGATTGTGGAAGATGAACTCAGAGGGTGCCTCTCGGCTATAATGGGGTTTATGCTTTCAGCTGAATGCAACTATTACCATTCTCTTATTGTAGCAGGCATGTACCCCCGGGTGCGCTCGCGAGAGCGAAGAAGACTGATAAGATGCTTGCAGAAGAACCAACGGAAGATGGAAAAATGGTCGGATTCCTGTCCACAAAACTTCCTTCACAAGTATTGCCTGGTCAGGGCAGAACACCTCCGGATCTTGGGTAAGAACCAGGAAGCTGAGGTCTTCTATGACAAGGCAATTATCTCAGCACGAGACAATGGCTATTTGCAGGATGAGGCGATTGCGTGCGAGTTGGCTGCTGTATTCAGCGCCAATCGAGGTAGGATCAATGTCGCGAGAGCGTACATGAGCGATGCATGTAGGTTATACAAACAATGGGGGGCCACCTCCAAGGTTCAGGACCTAGTAGTGAGATACCCGGAACTGACGGACGAAGGGTCTCACCGGGAGAGCAGATGGAGGTCAACCAGTAACTTGGTCAGGAGTATCCTCGTGGATCACGCCCACGAAGATACCAGGGATAACCAGCGAGATCTTAGCGCCGATCAAGAGTTGTTGCAGAGCGTAGTGGGTCAGACCGATCCCCGCAAAGCAATTGAGGCTTTCCTGAATTCTATCGCGAGCCTTACCTATGCCAACAAGGCTTATCTGGTATTAGAGTGGGAACAAAAGCTGGCTATATACTTTGCATGGGATAGTGAAGCGGGGGCCATGTCGATTCCGGAACCCACACCACTTGACCAGGCTGATGTGCTATGCAAAGCCATCGTACGACTTGCCTTCAGGACACTCAAACCTGTAATCGCCGACGAGGACCAACTCGCTGTGCTCAGCAAAGATCCGTATCTTAGTACAGCAAAGCCGAAATCGGTTGCGTGCATTCCGCTTCTGGCACAAGGCACTCCTATCGGTGCCCTCTATCTTGAGAATAGTTTTGTGCCAAACATCTTTACCCCTGGAAAGCTTGGACAGGCAGAGCTGTTGGCGAACCGGCTGTTTCACAGAAGATCTCTCAGACGGTTCCTCAGGCGAATCACCGGCGATAAGTCGTCGGTGCCGAGTGAGGTCCTCACCGAAAGGGAGATGGAAGTACTTGGGCTGATTTCTAGAGGGCTATCGAACAAAGAAATCGCTGACGCTCTAGACCTGACGATGAACACAGTCAAGACCCACATCAAGAACATCTACGGAAAACTCCAAGTCACTAGTAGGGTCCAAGCGGTACAGCGAGGGAAAGACTTGGAAGTACTGTAGCGAACTAGCACCTCCTGAACCTCTGGAGCCAGATTGCTTCGCTGACTCACCCCTTTGGGTGATTTCTTTCTTGTGCATGTCATTTAGACTCCTTAGCGCAACTGCGCTCTAGCGCATGTCGAAATCTGTGACTCCGGGGAGGTTATCGACGTGATCAACAAGTCTTTCTTTCGAAGAATCCTTGGCATCGTGAAGAAGGACAAACCATCTAGCAAGGAAAAGGAAAAGCAACAGGCAGTTGGTTTTGGCAACGGCAGCAAGAAAGCGCTGCCCGAAAAACCAATGAGAGAAGCCACCGACCGTGAGCCGACCGCGCTTAAGGCCGCAATTGAAACAGCACCGAAGAGCTCGCAGAATGGCTCGGAGAATAGCGGTCAGGGGTACATGAGCCTGACTTCGGTCAACGGGATCTACCAACTGAACAAGATCTCTTGCGAGGGCATTGGCACAGTATTCATGGCGGAGGTCTATTTGAAGACTCTGCCCGATCACCTGCCCTCAGAAGTAAAGAGAAAGACAGTCATAGACATAATCCGGTCTACGGGTGTGACCACCAACCACCTACGCGAAGACGGCGAAAAGAGAAAGCGGGTCCTCGCGGATTATCTCGAGGAATTTTCCCAGACTACCAACCGACTCGTTGAGGACCATCAGGCGGAGATCCGGAAACTGACGGGCCAGATCAAAGAACACGAGAAGGCCATCCTTGAGCGAAAGGAACTCCAGAAGGAACAGGCCGCGCTTGTTAACTTCGAGAACCAGAGACTTCAGGGAATTATCGATTTCCTGGGAGGAGACCCGGCGAGAAAGTAAGCGAGAGCGGTGCAGATAGCATCCACCGGTTCCGTCCTGAAATACCGTCAATTGTGATCTTTTCCCCGAAAAGGCGGTGTATTCGGCATGCAATCAGATGGAGTACTGAAGGCCATACTTGAGCAGGTTAGTCCACCTACGCCACTCGATTCAGATACAGCGGACTATGTGGTTAATCAGATCATGAAGTCTTGGGCAATCTTGTCGAAGGGCTTTTCCGGACAGACGGAACGCATGGACGAAGTGTTCATCGAGCTCTTTCTTAAGTCCAGAGTGCCTTGGGTACGTCAATGGTGGGTATACGATAGCCGGTTGATGTGCGTTTCGCTAGGTCCCAACGGCAAGATATCGACTACGTGCACTCTTGGCCTTACCAGCGTTTCAAGGGTGGAACTCAAGATGAATTGGCCCGCAGGCATCGGGAAACTGGCCATCCATAGCATTGACGGGAATACCACCGTGATTCGGCAAACAGTGCGGATCCAACAATGTACTCCCGCAGACTCGAGCCAGCTAGCCCCGCGCGTCAGAAGGTTTGTAAGTCTGGCAAGCATACTGCAGGCGCATGTGATGTAGGCGCTATTAGACTCCAAACCTCACCTGCTCTGTTGTCGTCGGGGGAAACCCCGAAATACAGGTCAGTCGCGGAGAGGTGCATCCGGCCCGCCAGGCTGAGCCCCGGATGCGGGAGATTTCCGCATCCGGCCGGCCAGGCTGGGCCGCTTCCGACCGGCATAAGATGCCTTCATTTAAGGAACCTTGCCACATAGGAAATCGCCGCAAGGAGCCCGTCTGAGGCATTGTGTGCCAAGATGGGCCCCAACAGGCTTCCCGTATTGCGGTACATGACGGAGTAGAAGATGCCTAACGCAAATGCGATGGTGAGCTGCACGGGGTCCAGATGGGTTATCCTGAACGGCGAGACTGTGAACCCTATGTGGGCCAGTGAGAACACGATGGCGCTGATGACGTCCGCAGAGGACACGGTGAACTCAGGGAATCGCACCTCTCCCTTCCAGGACCTGTCCAGAATAGCCGTGGTGAGAGATCTGAACAGCAGCTCCTCGGAGATGCCCGGCATTGTGAACATGAACAGGAGGTTGCCGGTTATACTCCGCGCCGTCGCCGGGTGGCTGACGGCTTCTTGCAGCGATGAGGACGGCGTCAAGAGCCAGTTGACGATTACGCCGTACACAGCGCATCCGAGACAGAACCTCCAGAACACTCTCATTGACCAGTCGCTATTGTTAAGGTTTAGGCCCCACTGGGCCACCGTCCGCTTCCACGTCAGGCTGAGCGCGGCGATCACTGCTATAGTCAAAGCAGCCTGCGCTATGTGATGCAGGAAGCCCCATGCGAACACACCATCAGGATCAAGATCCGCAAACCAACCGATCGCCGTATCGGCGAAACACGAGGATAGGAGAGGGATAAGGTAGACCAACAACGCCACATAGACGATGTCTCGGATCTTGCTTGCCGCCACCGGATACCCTCCTTTCCCTGCCGCGATAGTCCTGCGGAGCCTTCTAGATGCCGGTAAAAGGCACTTTCTCCCGCTTGCAGATACGCATGATCGTGTCTTTACCCGTGATAACTGCCACAGGAAGTCCTCCGGGAGGCTGCAGCCATTGGCCACTCAAATAGACATTGTCCAAACCCCTGATCCGGCCTGTATGGGCCAGGGCTTTTCCACGGACGGTCGGCAGGAACGACATAAACGCCCCGCGGTAGGCATTGCAGTACCGCTCATATGTCTTGGGGGTGGCGACATCCAGCAGGCTGAGCCTGCCCTTCATCTCCCCAAAGCGTGTCTCGACTGCTCGGAGAACCTCTCCGCCGACCCTCGACTTCTCGCTTTGATAGCGCTCGCGGTCTCTCGCCAGCGCGTCCCATGCGTCGTAGTCCTGGGAGAACTGGTTTATCGCGCAGGTGATAAGCGTCTTGCCCTCCGGAGCGAACGATGGCTCATGCCGGAAATGGGTTATTGTCAATCGTTCGATCGCCCTCTCGCCAACGCGGAAGGGGGCTACCGGGAATGACACGCTACGGGGTACAGAGTGAATAATCCCATCGTAGCCCAGACTCACAAGGACCTGAGACGCGAGAGGATAGTCCTTCGGGTTCCGGTACCGATCCTGGAAAGACCTATCAGGATACTTCCCAAGGAGCAGCCGCTCAAAGAGAACATTAGCGTCACAAGCGGCCACGAAATAGTCACCTTCGAAGGATTCGCCGCTCCGGCTGACGGCACGCGAGGCTCTCCCGGATTCCACGATAAGTTTGGATACCTGACACCCGGTCTTCATGAGACCACCGAGGCTTAGGTAGCGCTCCGCCATCCGAGCGGCAAACGCTCTCGACCCTCCGCGAGGGACGGAAGCCTGGCCTTTAGCGAACGCTGCGAGAGCGAACAGAACCGATGAAGCGCTGTAGCCGTCGGGCAAGAATGAGGCCAGGGCGGCCCTCAGGGCAGGGTGCCGAAAAGTCTGGGCGTAGTCCTTGAGGCTGGTCTTGCCGTACTTGCGCATGACCATGCCGGCAGACTTCATCGCGGCAAACACCCTGATATTCTCCGCGAGAGACATCATGTCAAACGGCTTGTCGACGGGCTCCTCGTAGGACTGCAGCTGCAAGATTAGGTAGCAGAACTCCTCAATAGCATCCCGGTCCTCTGGCGATATGCTGAGCCAGCTCGACTTTAAGCGATCGAGATCGCGGTACATGGTCACCGTAACGCCGTCGTGCTCAAAAGCCAGGAAACTATCAGGATGATAGATTTCGACTCCGTCCAACGCGCCGACCGCCATCCAGAGCCTATGGAGCGGGGTCCCTTCCTTGGTCCCCACCAGCCAATGGATGCAGCCGTCGATGTGGTAACCTTCGCGATCCCAGCCGGTGCACTCTCCGCCCGGCGCGCTGTTCTTCTCAAGGATCACGCATTCAAAGCCGTTCTTGCGGGCGAAGATGCCGGCCGACATACCGGCGATTCCGCCTCCGATGATAACGATCCTCTTCACCATGGAGCCCCCCTGCTGCTCAATGTGTTTGGGCGAATCCTGGGGCCTCTCGGACCCAATGAGGCGGCCTAATGTTAGCAGGATAAGGTCATGGCGATCGTCACTCGAAAGAGTGAATTGGGCGAGCGATCCGGCGCTGCCTTGGGTATCGGCCGGCTCTACCGAAGTTCACCCGTTCGAGTGACGATAACTCCCCCTCTCCTTTGGTACCATTGTGGCGTTTCCAGGGAGAAAGGGAGAGATCCGCATGAAAAGCTCATCAGGCATCATCTTGGTGTTTGGAGCCCTCTTGGTGGTAACCTTTGCCGGCATCCTGGTCCACCAGGTCACGGGATATAGCTATCCGGTATCGTCGCCTGCTATGGACTTCGAGCTGAACGTGCTGGGAGACCTGTACGAGGCTGCCTTGCTGGTCCCGTTAGGGGTACTCGCCATCGTGGCCGTCCGCAAGGGAAACAGATACGCTCCAATCCTCATCACGTTCGTTACGGTCCATTTCACCTACAACTACGCGATGGCTGTAACCGGGCGCCAGAACCTGTGGATCTTCGTCTGGATCGCCAAACTCTCATTGTCGGCTGTTGTCTTGTGCCTCGTATCCCCCATGCTGCCGGCCCCCGCCGGCCTCCGCCGGGGTCCTCGACTGGCCATGGCAGCCTATCTGGTCCTGGTTGTGCTGGCGTTTTCCGGGATGATGGGGGAGCGGCTATGGGCCAGCGCCTCCGGCCAGGCAGTCGACATGACTATGCAGCAATTCGGCTCTGTGGACTGGGGCGATCCCGTCCTTAGGGATCCGGTGGTCTTCTTCTCCATGGTGGTCCCGGCGATGGCGGCAGGGATCATTGGCCTCCTAAAGAAAGCAGAGTGGGGAGCCAAAGCCGCAGCCGCTTCCTGTACCTTCACGGTGAGTATCGTCACCGTGATCCTATTCACCGGTCCGCTAAAGGAGCTCCTGATGGCCGGGCGTGTCTCCGGACCCATGCTCGCGATGTCAGGCGTCATGCTGCTTGCCGCGGGACCTGCGGCGTGGTTCGTTACCTTGCTCACCAAGGAGCAGGCGTTGTCCTAGAGAACGGAGGTGCCCAAGATGCCGAGCATCAAGAAAGAGTATCCGATACTTGAGTTCGACGGGTACAGCGACGCCCTGATCGATGCCAGCCGTTTCGTGAAGAAGGTAAATACCGGGGAGCATTGCGTCATCTGCTTCTTCCGGGAGGCGATTGAGAAAAAACTCCGTCTGGGACTCCTCCGTCAGTCTTGTGAGACACGAACACCGCCAACCACTACCGGGCACAAAAGGTAAGGACCCCCGATTCTGGGGGTCCTATCGTTTCCGATTTGGAGCCTAGCGTCGCCGACTGGAATGCCGTCGGTACGCCGCTGACTGGGCTCCTGCCTAGAACAGTCCGACTACCCGGCCCTTCTCGTCGAGGTCCATATGAGCTCCGGCGGGATCCGACGGAAGTCCGGGCATGGTCCTCATCTCGCCGAGGAGCGGGTACAGGAAGCCGGCGCCCATGGACGCCCTGACTTCGCGTACCGTAACCCTGAATCCACGCGGCCTGCCCTTGAGGTTGGGATCGGCCGAAAGCGACAAGTGCGTCTTCGCCATGCAGATAGGCAGCTTGTCGAAGCCAAGCTTGGTGTAGCGCCTGATCTGTCTCTCAGCAACCGGCGTGTAGTCCACTCCGTCGGCGCCGTAGATCTTTCTGGCGATGGTCTCGATTTTCTCCTTGATGGGCATCTCGAGCGGGTACAGGTGCTTGAACTCCGAGGGCTTCTCGCAGGCCTCGATGACAGCCTTGGCCAGGTCTATTCCACCGGCGCCGCCGTCGGCCCATACCTTGGATACAACAGCTGAAGTGGCTCCGGCCTTCATGGCCCTATCCAGCACATACTGAACTTCCTTATCGGTATCGGTCGGGAAGTGGTTCAGGGCCACGACCACGGGTACGCCGTGCATCCTCACGTTCTCGATCTGCTTGTCGAGGTTCTCGCAACCCTTGTCGAGGGCCTCCATGTTCTCCTTGGACAGCACCGCGGTGTCGAGGGGCTTGCCCGGGACGACGCGGAGGGCTCCGCCGTGCATCTTGAGGGCGCGGATGGTCGCCACCAGAACGGCAGCGCTGGGCTTAAGGCCGCTGTAGCGGGTCTTAATGTTGAGGAACTTCTCGGCTCCGATGTCGGCGCCGAATCCGGCCTCTGTCAGCGTGTAGTCGGCGAGCCGGGTGGCCATCATATCGGCCAGGATGGACGAGTTGCCGTGCGCGATGTTGGCGAACGGACCGGCGTGCACGAACACGGGGGTGTTCTCAAGGGTCTGGATGATGTTCGGCTTGATGGCGTCCCTGAGCAGGACGGTCATGGCGCCGGCGCACTTCAGGTCTCCAGCTGTTACTGCCTCACCGTCGTAGGTGTAGCCGACGACGATGCGCTCGAGACGCTCGCGCAGGTCCTTCAGCCCGGTAGTAAGGGCGAGGATGGCCATAACTTCCGAAGCGACGGCGATGTCAAATCCGGTCTCCCGGGGGATGCCGTTCTCGGAGCCGCCGAGGCCGATTACGACCTTGCGGAGGGAGCGGTCGGAAACGTCGACCACCCTAGGCCAGGTGATCGACAGGGGATCCAGATGAAGCGGGTTCCCGTGAAGCAGGCTGGAGTCCATAAATGCGCCCAGCAGGTTGTGAGCCAGAGCAACGGCGTGGGTATCGCCGGTGAAATGGAGGTTGAAGTCCTCCATGGGAACGCACTGCGCGTAGCCGCCGCCTGCCGCGCCGCCCTTAATCCCAAAGACGGGGCCGAGAGATGGCTGCCTGATGGTATTGACGACCTTCTTGCCCAGCTGGCCCATGGCTTGACCAAGACCGATGCAAGTGGTGGTCTTGCCCTCGCCAAGGGGGGTCGGGGTGATGGCTGTCACCACAACGTACTTGCCCTGTGGCCTGTCCTTTATGTAGTCCAGGAGCTCCAAACCAATCTTTGCCTTGTACTTGCCGTAGTTCTCAACCATGTCCGCAGGGATGCCAAGCCCGTCGGTAATCTGGTTGATCGGCAACATCTTCGCCGCTTGTGCGATTTCGATATCCGACTTCACTAGATACTCCCCTTTCCTTGCCGATGTCGATGGGCGGACTAGCCCGCATTAAGAAGAATATCACAATCCCGTAAACTATCTACTGGGGGGTCTTGCACGATTGAAAGATCCAGGCGGCAATCACTCCGAGCACGATGAACACAAGGTCCGCCTTGCCCAGGCGAAACTTCTTGGGCGCTTCCTTCTTAACGACTTCGTCAGCCGCGGCATCCCCCATCTGGGAAAGCCTCCACTCCTCATACTCCCGGTAGTGGGGACGAAGGTTCTTCTCAAGGTCGGCCTCGCGAGGACGCCCGAATGCACCCCGTTCTCTCTGGCTCATGTCTGCACCACCCTACCTATTCTTCCTCCACACGGACCGGGCAAGCCCTGCCGCAACGCTCCGGCCGCGTCGCCAAGAGCGCGGTTCACTGGCTTCGCCGCTGTCCCGCCGTATCCCTGTCCACATAGACGACCCTGCCGTTTTTGACCACAGTGCTGACCAGGTTGACTCCAAACCTGTACGGGATCTCTCCATAGTGGGACGCGCGGAAGATGACCGCGTCTGCGGGATACCCGGGTGACAAAGACCCTGCCTTCCCACCAAGCCCCAAGGCCCAGGCAGCATTCCACGTTGAGGCAACAAAAGCCTCCTCCAGAGACATTCCCAGGGTCGAACACGCCAAAGTCATGGTGAGCGGCATGGACATGGCGGTTGATGTGCCTGGATTGAAGTCTGTCCCAATGGCGACGGCCACACCTGCATCCAGCATCCGGCGCGCCGGGGCTCCCGGATGCTTGCCCAGAAACGTGGAGGTCGCGGGCAAGAGCACCGCGATAGTATTGCTGCCTGCCAGCGCTTCGATCCCCCGGTCACTGACCTTGATGAGGTGGTCGCACGAGACAGCGCCCAGCTCACAGGCCAGTTCAGTGGCGCCCGTCCACTCCAGTTCGTCGGCGTGGACCTTGAGTCCAAACCCCAGGTCGCGAGCCGCTTCCAAAATGGCACGGGTTTCCTCAAGCGTAAACGCCCCTGCGTCGCAGAAGACGTCCACGAACCTTGCCAGGTCGAGCCCCTTGACAGCCGGCAGCATGCTGATAACCTCTCGCACATAGCCGGCCTGATCGCCGCGGAATTCAGGCGGAACGGCGTGAGCGCCCAGGAAAGTGTTCACCACGCTCACAGCGTGGGACTCGGAACACCTGCGGGCAACGTGGAGCTGTTTGACCTCGTTCTCGGCGTCCAGGCCATAGCCGCTCTTGGCTTCGCAGGTGGTCGTCCCGAACGAGAGCATGGTATCAAGGAATCCGAAGGTCCGCCGTCCCAGTTCCTCATATGACGCCGACCTGGTCGCCGCTACAGTGCTGTTTATGCCTCCGCCCTTGGCTGCGATCTCCAGGTAGGAGGCGCCCTGGCACCTCATCGAGTATTCCTCATGGCGCCAGCCACCAAACACGAGGTGAGTGTGGGGATCGACGAAGCCGGGGCATACGACCCCTCGTCCGGCGTCGACCACGACGGCGTCGTCCTTCATCGGGATGCTGCGCAAGAGGTCCTCTTCGGGGCCGATGCCCACAACGACGCCGTTCCTGGCCGCGAGGCAAACATCTTCCAGGATCCCCAATTCCTTTGCGGCTGCTCCCCGCCTCGGCCGGTTCTCGCCGTCAAGGGTCAGGAGCTGACCGATGTTGCGGATCAGGAAGTCAGACTCCGGGAGGCCGGGCGGACGGCGCCCTGGCATTCCAAAGAGTCTCTCCATGCTCTGGACCCCCTCGCTTCAAATACTAGTCCTGTACTGGTCCTGCAGCAGTTAGCGAACCTCTGCGCCGGCCGCCTCCACCGCTCCGAGTAGCGCCCCGGATAGAATCAGGTCTCTGGCTCCGGTGATGTCCCCCGCCATCTCCCGGTCATTCTCGACAGGAGGGATCTTGAACCGCAGAAGGCTATATGCGGCGGCGCCGGCGGGGCTCAGCAACTCACGGTCCCAGAACTCCAGGGCCTGGCAGGCAGTCAGGTACTCGATGGCCAGTACGCTGGCTACATTTCCGGCGATGTCGCGGGCCTTTCTGGCGGCGGTAGTGCACATGCTCACGTGGTCCTCTTGCCCCGCGGACGTTGAAATCGTATCCACGCTGGACGGATGGGCGAGGACTTTGCACTCGGAGCACAGGGAAGCGGCGGTGTACTGGATGATCATGAGCCCCGAGTTCAGCCCGCCGTGCTTGGTTAGAAATGCCGGCAAGCCCGACGAGGCAGGGTCCATGAGCCTGAAGGTCCTGCGCTCCGAAATGTTGGCCAGGCTGCAGAGAGAGAGCCCGAGATAGTCACCGGCAACGCCCAGGGGCTGTCCGTGGAAATTGCCCCCCGACACGACCCGGCCGTCCGGCAACACCAGCGGGTTGTCGGTGGCGGAGCCGCTCTCCAATTCGACCACCGACCGGACGTGGTCCAGACACTGCCTGACTGCTCCGTGCACCTGGGGGATGCACCTTAGGGTATACGGGTCCTGGACCCGCACTTCTCCCGGCACAGTGGCCAGGCGTGAGCCGGAAAGCAGGGACCGCATGTTGGCGGATACGTCCCTCGCCCCGCAGTGCGGCCGTGCTTCCACGATGTGGGGGTCGAAAGCTGTGGTGACTACAGACAGGGCTTGTCCCGATAGAGATGCAATCACGTCAGCGGAGCGGGCAAGCATGTAACCTGTGTTGATCGCAAGCCCCAGGACCGCCGCGGTGATCTGAACGCCGTTGGTGAGAGCCAGTCCTTCTTTAGCATCCAGTTCAACGGGTGAGAGGCCCGCGCGCCGCAGGGCTTCGCCTCCGGGAAGGATTTCGCCGGCGAAACGGGCCAAGCCGCGACCGATGAGGACCAACGCGATATGGGACAAAGGGGCCAGATCCCCGCTTGCCCCGACCGAACCCTTTTGCGGGACCACGGGCGCGATCCCTTTGTTCAGCATCGCCACCAGCGTCTCCACTACGGCAGGCCTGACTCCCGACATCCCTTTGGCCAGAGCGTTGGCCCTAAGAAACATCGCAGCCCTTACCTCTTCGGGAGAGAAAGGCTCCCCGACCCCGACAGCGTGGCTCATAACCAGGTTTTGCTGTAGGGTCTTTATGTCGGCCCTGGAGATCGGCACGTCGGCGAACTTCCCGAAACCAGTCGTTACTCCGTAGACTCTATCTTCGCGAGCCACCATATCCTCGACGATGCGGCGGGAGGCCGCTATCCGCATAGAGACCTCACCCGGTATGACGACTTCTGCCCCTTTTGCTACGTGGACGATCTCTTCAATGGACTTCGGACTCCCGTCAAGAACCACCGGCATCTCCAGATCTCCTTTTCTTATTGAGGTCTACCGCTCGGAATTCGCCTTTGGGCCCGCCTTGTCCCTCACGATGGTCCTGACGGACCTCTCGGGAAGGAGCGCGTCAAACTTGCGATTCACGTCCTCCAGGGTGAGCGCCCTGAGCGCCCGGCCATAGGAGAACACGTCGGTCCCGATGTCTTGCAGGTGAACGTGCATTTCGCCCACAGTGTCAAACGAGTCGAAGAGCGTATAGAACCGGCCTTCGGACGCTCGCTTGGCGCGCTCGAAGTCTTCCTCGATGACTCCTGTTTTCCGTACCCTCTCCACTTCCTCCTGCACCCTGGCGGCAAGTTCCTCCGGGCGCGTGGTCTGCGCCGCCACTGATGCGTAGGCGTAATCGGGCCAAGACTCGTAGGATGAACTGATCTCGTCAACCAGTCCCTCTTCGTAGACCTTGCTGAAGAACTCGGAACTTCTGCCGAAGAGGATGTCCATGAGAATCGACGCCCCCAATTCTCCCCGGACCAGGGCGGCGGTGTCTTTGGCCGGTTCGTCCTTCCACGCGATCTGGACCATTGGGACAGGCACCGGCAGCGATACCTCGGCATCCTTCCCAACTTCGGCGGTCTCAGCAGGGCGCTTTCTGTCCACGACCTTCCCGGGCCCCTTGCGCGCATAGCGCCGGATGTACTCGCCCGCTGCCTGGAAAACCTCCTTGGGGTCCAGATCCCCGGCCAGGTACAGGGCCATATTGGCTGGACGGTAGAAAGTCTCGTGGCAGAGGTACAGAAGGTCTTTGTTGATTGTGGCAATGGACTCTTCGGTCCCCGCTATGTCGATCCTGACCGGGTGGCGGAGATAGAGCGACTGCATGGTCTCCCTGACGAGCCGCGAGCCCGGATCGTCGTTGTACATGCGGATCTCCTGACCGATGATCCCCTGTTCCCTTGCTACCGACTCACTGGTGAAATGAGGGGTCAAGGCCACATCGAAGAGGATCTCAAGCGACTCCTTCCAGGTATCCAACGTCCAGAACAAGTAAGACGTGTAGTTGTTGCTGGTATACGCGTTGCCTGACGCCCCGAGCTTGGAAAACTCGGAGAAAGCCTCGCCCCACTCCTTCTCGAACATCTTGTGCTCCAAGAAGTGGGCGATGCCCGGCGGGACTTCCACCTGGCGGCCGTCCGGAGAGACGAAAGCGTTGTCGTTGGAGCCGTAGTGGACGAACATCTCGGCGTACTTGCGGCGAAAACCCGGCTTTGCCAGAACGTACACTCGGAGCCCGTCCACCGTGGTCGAGACTATCCGTTCCTTTACGAAGTCGTCGGAGAGAACAGCGACATCAGCCACTTGCGCCATCATCCTTTGCCCTTAGCGCGTAAACGGCCGCAAGTTTGACGTCCTGAGCGACCGCCACCACGTCGTCCTTGGTTACTCGCTCGATGCGCGAGACCAGCTCTTCCTCAGTAGCCGGCCCGCCCATGATCTCAGAAGTCAGGAAACGGCGCACCAGCGCGGACTGGGAGTCGCTCTCCGACCGGTAACGGCGGATGAGGCCCGCCTTGGTGAAGGCCATCTCCCTGTCCTCTATGTCGCCCCTCTTCATGGCCTCTACCTGTTCCTCAATGAGGCCCACAACCTTCTCGCGGTTTACATCCAAGATGCCGGCAGTCGCCGTTACGAGCCCCCGCCACGAGTTCAGGGAGCTGTCTGCAAAGTAGGCCATGGAGTGCTTCTCGCGGACGTTCACGAACAACTTTGAGTGAGGGAACCCGCCCAGGATACCGTCGTACAGGATCATGGCCGGCATCCGGGGGTCTCTTTCAGTGACGCCGGTGCGGAATGCCGCGCAGAGTATGGTCTGATCCCCGGGGAGCGAGTCCTCGGCCATGACCGGCTTATCAGGCAGGGGAGGCGTCCGGACGTCCACAGGCTTTCCCGCCGTGTCCGAGCGCTTCCCCGGAAACTCGAGACTGGCTCGCTGCAGTATCCCGGCCAGTTCCTCCGCGCCGTCACCGATGGCGTATATGCTGATGGGGCAGATGGAGAGCTCATCTCGCCAAATCTCCCAGGTAGCCCTGGGGCTCACGGACGGCAGGTCTTCGAGCACGCCCCACGCGGGAAGCCCGCTGTCGTCTCCTTTGGACAGCTCCTCGATCATCCGGACCGTCGCGTAGCGTGGCCGGTGGTTGATGATGGAGAGGATGTCCCTCCGGTGCTCTTCCCGCTCAGTATCGAAGCGATCGGCAGGGTATGCTTCGCCATCGAGATAGGGGTTGGTCACAACATCCCAGATGAAGGCCATGGCCTTCCCCAGGCTCTGTCCCTCCAGGGACGGGACGTCCATGCCGAATCGCAACACTTGGGCCGGACCGATCTTGGTGGCGTCGGCCGACATGGTTGAGCCGTACATCCCCTCAAGGTGCCTTGCCAGGTCCCGAAGGGTGGGCAGGCGGCCCGTTCCGCGCTTAGCCAAGCGTGGTACCAGCGCAAGCGCCGTAACTGTCTCGCGCCGCAGCGGCGATAGGCAGAACACGTCGATCGAAAGCGTCTTCCACTTGTTCACAGGCAGGTACCGGTACTTGATCCCGGGGCCTACCTCTACGGTCAAAAACCTCTCTCCTGACTCGACCAAACGGTCACACCACCAGTTTTGTGTCGTCGCTAAGAAGGTTCCTGGGATAGGAGGTCAGGCTCCTCGCACCCCGCTCGGTGATGACGACGTCGTCCTCTATCCGCACCCCGCCCTTGCCGGGGATGTAGACGCCGGGCTCGATGGTGACCACTGACCCGACCGGAAGCGGCGTCGTATTGGAGGCCACCACATAGGGGTCCTCGTGGACCTCCAGACCGAGCCCGTGTCCGGTCCTGTGGATGAAGTAGTCGCCATAGCCGTAGGACGCGATGACGTCCCGGGCCAGGGCATCAGCTTCCGCCCCGCTCATCCCCGGACGCAGCTTGGTCCGGGCGGTCTCCTGAGCCTCCAGGACCACGTTGTACACTCGCATCATCTCATCTGTCAGGTCACCAACCGCGTACGTCCGAGTGATGTCGCCCCAGTAACCGTCCACCGAAACCGTCAGATCGAGCCAAGCAAGGTCTCCCTCGGCGATGCGCTTTGTGGACGTGCCCGCGTGCGGCAACGCTGTGTCGGGCCCGGTGGCAAGGGACATCCCCACCGCTTGCGCGCCACTTCGTTTCAGCTGCCGCTCGACTTCTCCTGCCACCTCAGCGCCGGTTGTTCCCGGGACCAGCAGCCTCCGGGCGATGTCCACGCCCAGGTCGGCCAACGCGCACGCCTTCTCCATGCTCGCGATCTCGGCCTCATCCTTTATCATGCGCATCTTCTTGAGGATTTCGCCTGCATCTACCCACGCGAATTGTCCTAAGGTGTTCCGTATCAGAGAGAACTCCAAAAGGCGCATGTTTCGGTGCTCGAACGCCCACTTGCCTACCATGGACGCTCCACCGAAGACCCTGGCATAGGCCGCGGCCGGGCCTTCCTCGTCTGAGAACGGCTCGACCCGGAAATTCAGCCTTACGCCCGCATCAAGAAGCGACGCGGATACAAGATCGCCTTTCCGCGCCTCGAGCTGGGGCATAAGGAAAGTCACTTCGCCGCTCTCGGTTATCACGCAAAGCGTCGGTCGCTCGGACAGGCCCATTCTAAGCCCGGTCATGTAGAAGAAATTGGGGCCGGGGACGAGGGCCATCCCGGTGAGCCCCTCCGCTTGGATCTCGTCCAAAAGGGTTCGCCAACGTTCTTTCTTCACTGCCATACCTCCCGAGAATTGACTGGGATCACTAAATTGGGGCCGCCGGCGGAGATTGGTGCTCCGCGCCGTCATGCCGAGCGTCAGCTCCGCTTTGCAACAAAGTAGGCCCGAGAAGTCGACTTGTTAGCCGGCCTGAAAGAACACGAATCGTAGACTGCCAAGACCTCGAACTCCGATTCCTGCAGCCATGCTTTTACGTCCTCGATCGGGAACGCCCGCTCGCGGTGCACTTCATCAAACCTGGTCCATCCGTCTTGGCCTTTGCCAGGGGTCTTCAGGAAGCCGGTGAGCTTCACCCGCCAAAACTTGCGGGACGGGTCGTAGAGATCGCTCCAGATGAGGAAGTGGTCCGAGCCTTCGAACAGGTGGACCTCCTTCCTGATCATGGCCAGCCGCTGGGGAGTGTTGACATCGAAAACAAACATGCCGCCTAGCTTCAGCGCGCGGTGGACGCACCGGAATGCCGCCTTGACGTCCTCCGGCTCGATCAGGTAGTTGAGGCTATCGAACACGCAGATCGCCGCATCGACAGGCTCCTTAAGGTTGAAGGACCGCATATCGGCTTCCGCGAAATCCGCGTAGAGGCCCTCGTCGGAGAACTTCTTCCGGGCTATCTCCAGCATGGTAGCGGAACCGTCCACCCCGGTCACCTGGAGCCCCTTTTGGGCCAGGAGCAACGACATGTTGCCTGTGCCGCATGCCAGGTCGAGAACGCTCGTTGGGGAAAAGGAAAACCTGGACCAGACGCTGGCGATGTAGTCCATCCACATGCCGTAGGGGACGTCGGCCATGACCTGATCGTAGACCTCAGCGAATGACACGTAGGGCTTCTCTGAACGACGGGCCACAGTCTCACCTGCCAAAAGGTAGTATTCTCCAGAAGGAAAGGGCAGTCCTCTCCCAATGGGAACAGGTGAGTTGTGCCAAGTTTCGACAGAGATGATCTCTCCGCCCGTGCGATTACCTTGCGTGTGATTACACGGCCGGTGCTGGGATGATACGGTACACCTGCATTCAACTCTCATTAAAATCCTGGTAAAGGCAATTTTGCCGCTGCAGGAACTATAGCTCATCAGGCAGAATAGAGCGTCGGGCGAGGTGGGAGGTTTGGCCGGCGAGCGAGTCTTGATCGTAGATGACGAACCGGAAATCAGTCAGCTTTTGAGCCTTTACCTTACAAAAGAGGGATACGAGGTCACCTGTGTGACCGACGGCTCGGCTGCAATCGATGCCGTACGTCGAGAAAAGATAAGTTTTGTCATACTGGATGTTCTACTGCCGGGACTTGACGGTATCGAGGTCTGTACCGAGCTGCGAAAGTTGACCGATGTCCCCATCGTTTTCCTGAGTTGCAGGGACGAAGATATTGACAAGGTGATGGGCCTGGTCGCCGGCGGCGACGATTACATCACCAAACCTTTCAGCCCTCGCGAACTGGTGGCCCGAGTCAAGGCACATCTCCGCCGGTATCGCATGGTGAGCGCGGCAAGAGAACAGGGTCGGCCGTCGGCGCTCCGCTATGAAGGACTCGAGATTGACCTGGAAAGCTGCGAGGTCAGGGTCAGGGGCGAAGTGGTCTACCTATCCCACAAGGAGTTCGAACTGCTGTCGCTTCTCGCTCAGAACCCCGATAAGGTGTTTTCCGCGGACGATCTGTTTGAGAAGCTGTGGAAGATGCAGAGTTTTGGCGACATACGCACGGTTATGGTGCACATTTCCAACCTCAGAAAGAAGATCGAGCGTAACCCAGCTGCGCCCGAATACGTCCTCACTGTTCGCGGTGCGGGATACAAGTTCAACGGCAGCCTCTCGGTCTAGGTTGCGGTGAAGCTGTCGTGAAGCTAAAACCGCAAGTCTACCCTCTCGCTATCACGGTACTTGCATTTGGGCTCATGATCCTTATTGCCGCCGAAGTCTGGAACCGCGGGGGTTCGCCCGGCGACCTGGCGCCCATCGCGGTGAGCGGCGTGCTCGACCTGCGTAACTGGGAGAATGATACCGGAGAAATCCTGAAGCTCCAAGGGGACTGGAAGTTCTACTGGAACGAGCTGATTTCCCCAGCTGACCTGGCCGATGGCAGGGCCAGCTTATCCGGCTATATGGATGCGGGGTTCTGGAACGGGTATGTCGTAGACGGTCAGCCCCTCCCCGGGCAGGGGTACGCTACTTATGCCCTCACCATCCTGATGAAACCAGACGGACAGCGAATGGCTCTGCGCCTACCCGCTCAGTCAACAGCGTTCCGCCTCTACCTGAATGGCCGGGAGCTGGCATCTAACGGCGTTGTCGGGACATCAGCAGAGACCACTGTGCCGCAGTACATGCCTCTACTCGAAGAGTTCTACAACAACAGCCCGCAGATCACCCTGGTCATGCAGGTTTCTAACTTCCATCACCGGCTCGGCGGAATGGGTGAGCCGCTTGAGATCGGCGCCGAACCGGCGCTGCGCGCGAAGACCAACCGCCTCATCCTGATGGACATGTACAGCATGGGCGCCATGTTCACGATGGGCTTCTACCACTTGCTCCTGTACTTCATGAGGAAGAAGGACCGGTCCGCCGCCTATTTCGCCGGCATCTGCCTCTGCTACGGTGTTCGCTCCATGACCATAGGCGAGGTTGCACTGACCAAGATATGGCCCAACTTCGATTGGGCGGCGCTCTTGGGGTTGGGATACCTTACTAGCGCAGGCATCCTCCCATTTGGGCTCCTGTTCGTCTGGGAGTTGTACAGGGAGGAAACCTCCAAGATAGCCGTGACGGCGAGCATTGTCCACTACTCCGCCCTTATCCTGATCGTCTTGCTGGCGCCGACGACTGTCTCAACACAGGCGGTGGTCTACTACCAGGTTGGCAGCGCCGCGTTAAGCGCCTACGTGCTCTACGTGCTGGTCTCCGCGAGCATCAAGAGGCGGGAAGGGGCCCTTTGGTTGTCGGTGAGCGCCCTCTTCTTCATAGTGACGTTGCTCAACGACCTCTTGTACATCAACGGGATCATTCAGACCATGACTCTCTCATCCCTTGGCCTGGTCGTCGTTTGTTTCGGCCAAGCGCAAGTGCTGGCCGCCAGGTTTTCCAACGCGCTTACATCGGTCGAAGCCCTGAGGGACCAGCTTACCGCGGTCAACCAAGAGCTCATCGATCTGAACCGGGGTCTTGAGATGCGAGTCAGTGAAAGGACCGCTGCCCTGGTGGAATCCAACAAGCGGCTTGAGGCCATCAACGCCGAGATTGAGCGTATGGAGAAATCCCGCCGGCACCTGCTTGCCAACATCGCCCACGATCTCCGGACTCCGGTCACCCTGATCCAGGGCTATGTCGAGGCAATGCTTGACGGCGTAATCGAGGACCCGCAGGAACTCAACGAGTACCTGAACCTCATCGCCGGCAAGGCCTCCGGGCTGTCCCACCTCATAGCGGACTTGTTCGAGCTCACCCAGTTGGAGTCACGGCGCGTGACGTTCGACATGCGGCCTGTAGCCCTCAGGGATCTCGTGGGCGGGCTATACATGAAGTATGAGACCGACATCAGCCGCGCAGGCATGGTGCCGGTCCTGGTGGAGCCCGAATGGCAAGACGGGGAAGGTTCTACAGGGCCGATCGTCATCGCGGACCCCGAGCGGGTAGACAGGGTTTTCGCGAACCTGGTATATAACGCTCTCAAGTTCACGCCCCAGGGCGGCTCCATAACCGTGAGCTACGGACTGGCCGATCCTGAGGACTCAGGCACCGGGTCTCCCGAGTCGCGGTTCGCCGTCGTCAGCATTACCGACACCGGCACAGGCATCGCCGCTGAAGACCTGCCTTACGTGTTTGACCGTTTCTACAAGGTCCCGCGGGCCCGCAGCCAAGCGCCGGGAAGCGGCCTTGGGCTGTCGATCGCGCGGGAGATCGTCGAACTGCACGGCGGGCGGATCTGGGCCGAGAGCGCAAGGGGTGAAGGCGCCGCTTTCCGCTTCACCCTGCCGCTGGAAGCACAGCACCCCTAGCGCAGGAAAACGAAAAGAGCCGCCGGGTTTTCCGGCGGCTCGGCTCTTGGCCAATCTATCCTGCTAGATCCTTACAGCCTGTGCTGCTGAGCCCTCACAACCTGTGCTGCTGAACCCTACTCGCCTGCTTCCGTCACCGGAGCAATCCTGCCCTTCTCAGGCAAGACATCCTTCCTGGGCGCGCCTTGCGCGTCCTGGTCCTTCTCGGACTGCTCCTCGCGAGCGGGTGCAGCGGCCTTGGGCTCGGGAAGCGGCTTGCCTTCCAGCAGGAGTCCCAATTCCTCGCCCTTCAGGGTCTCTCTCTCCAGGAGAGTCTCTGCGACCAGGTTCAACGTGTCCCTCTTCTCTTGGAGCAAGGACTTGGCCCGGTTGTAGCACTCGCTGATGATCTTGCGCTCTTCCTGGTCAATGGCTGCGGCCACTTCCTCCGAGAAGTCTCTCTCGCGGCCGATATCCCTGCCCAGGAACACCTGTCCCTCTTTGCGCCCGAAGGTCAAGGGACCCAGTTTCTCGGACATACCGAACTCCATGATCATCCGGCGGACCAGATGGGTGGCCAGTTCAAGGTCGTTTGAGGCCCCGCTGGACACATCGTCGAAGATCATGTCCTCCGCCGCTCGGCCTGCCAGCGCCGCCGTCACCCTATCGAGGATCTGCGACTTGGTCACCAGATAGCGGTCCTCTTCAGGGGTTGTGAGCACGTGCCCCAAAGATGCGCCCCTCGACACGATTGTGACTTCACGCACCGGATCCGTATTGGGAAGGAGTTTGGCTACCAGGGCATGCGCCGCCTCGTGGAACGCAATGACCCTCTTCTCCTTCTCGTTCATCACGCGGGACTTCTTCTTGGGCCCGGCGATGACGCGCTGAGTGGCTTCCTCCAGCTCTTCCATCCCGATGCGGCGCTTACGCCGGCGGGCTGTGAGGAGAGCCGCCTCGTTCACCAAGTTCTCAAGGTCGGCGGGTGTAAAGCCCGCTGTGCCCTTGGCAAGCGCCTTGAGGTCAACTTCCTTGCCCATCGGCTTGCCTCGGCTGTGGACCTTGAGGATCTGCTCCCTCGCGTTAAGGTCCGGCTTATCCAGGATTATCTGGCGGTCGAACCTGCCCGGCCGGAGAAGCGCGGAGTCCAGAATGTCCGGCCTGTTGGTGGCGGCCATCACGATAATCCCCTGATTGGTCGAGAACCCATCCATCTCTACTAGGAGCTGGTTCAGGGTCTGTTCACGCTCGTCGTGTCCTCCGCCCATCCCGGCGCCCCTCATGCGGCCGACCGCGTCGATCTCATCGATGAACACGATGGCCGGGGCGCGCTTCTTGGCCTGATCGAACAAGTCGCGGACGCGCGCGGCGCCAACGCCGACGAACATCTCAACGAAGTCGGAGCCGCTGATCGAAAGGAACGGGACGCCCGCTTCACCGGCGACCGCTCTCGCGATGTACGTCTTGCCGGTGCCTGGAGGACCAAACAGCAGGACGCCCTTAGGGATTCGGGCTCCCATTTCTACGTACTTCCGGGAGTGCTTCAGGAAATCCACAATCTCCTGGAGCTCTTCCTTAGCTTCCTCAAGCCCTGCAACGTCCTGGAAGGTAACCTTCTCGTGAATGTCTGACTGGAGCCGCGCTCTCGAGCGGCCGAACTGCATCACTTGCTTTCCGCCGCCCTGGCTCTGCTGAAGCATGTAGAAGAACAGCGCCACCATGATGAGAGCGGGGATCATGTTGGAGAGCAGGGATACCCACCATTCCGGCTCGGGCGGCAGCTCGAACTTGACTGTCGCTCCCGACGCAACGAGCTTCTGGTACAGGGCGGGATCTACCGGGATAATGGTGGTAAAACTGGTCCCGTCTTTGAGCGCTCCGGTTACGCTTCTCTCGTCGACGATGGTAACTTCAGAGACCTTTCCTGCCTCGACCTGAGACAGGAAACGGTTATAGTCAAGGTCGACATATTGTTCTCTGGGCGTGAAGAGGTCAGCAAGCGAAATCGCTATGAATATGAGCAACGCGTAGATTGCGAGACTTCGCCATATCTTGGTGTTCATTTTACGCCCCCTCTCCTTTTACGAATAAACCCGACCGGAGGTCGGGCAAGACCTCCAAATAGTAGCATAATTCCTGCTACATCGCAAGTATGGCCGCACTTCAACTTCCAGCATACGGATTGTATGGTGATCTATGCGAAAATCCTCTCCGGGTCTCATGCCGGCTACACATACAATATCGCCGGCGGAGGTGACCAGCGGTGTAAAATCCCTCTGAAACCTGGGCACCTTCCTTTGGACCAGGAAGTCCTGCAGCTTCTTCACGCGGCCCTCCATGCCCAAAGGCCTGAAGCGGTCACCGCGCCGCCTGGTGCGGACCGTGAGGGGCCCCTTCAGCTTGTCGTAATCCAGCCGTATAACGGGCTCCACGAGCCAAGGCGGGTACCCTTCAAGACCGCTTCGCTCCGCGCTTCGTTCCGTGCTCCCTTCCTTACAGCCCTGCGAAGCCCTCTCCATGAGTTCCACACCATTACCTTCGAATGTCCGGGTGGTGAACGTAACACCCAGTTCAGGAACCTCCACAGAACCGTCTATGGGAAGCGAAACCTCCAGATCTGCTGGCGGTGCAGGGTAGAACCATATTGCGGCCTCGGACCTCACGGCAGTCACGCCGTCGGGAAGGCTTATCACATTCTCCGGCGACCACAGAAGCTCCTGTATGCGCGGAACCGGCAGGTTTCCCGACGAACCGGAACACTCACGCCATGCCATCTCAAGTACCCTGGACGACAAGGCTGGAGGCATGGCGCCCAAGGCCTTCCTCTCTACTGACGTAACCCGCGCCTGCTTGCAGGACACAGCCAGGAAAGCCTGACGAGCCATCTCCTCAAGCAGATCGGCGTCCCAGCGCAGCGCGGAGGCTGTCCAAGCCAGAGTCTTCGTGAGCGATGGGTTGAAGCGTTTCTCCAGATCCGGGATGACCTCCAGCCGGAGCGCGTTGCGCGTGTACTTGGGATCGAGGTTGTAGACGTCCATCATAGTTGGGATGTTCCGGAGGCGGCAGTACTCCTCGATCTGGACGCGGGGGACTTCGAGCAAGGGCCTCACGATGTCCCCGTTGACGGGCGGGATACCGGCCAGTCCCTGAGTGCCGGCTCCGCGAAGGAGCCGCATGAGCACGGTCTCGGCCTGATCGTTCAGGTTGTGCCCCAGGGCGATCTTGCTCGCGCCGGTCTCTGCTCGCACTTTCCGGAGGAACGAATAGCGGGCCTCTCGGCCGGCCTCTTCGACTCCAATGCCGCGCTCTTTGGCCAGGCCGTTCACATCCGCGTCCCCGATAGCGCACTCTATCCCAAGTCTTTTCGCAAAGTCTCGCACCATGGCTGCGTCTTTAGGGGCCTGCGCTCTCATGTGATGGTTAAGGTGCGCCGCGTGAAGCCGGATGCCGAGTTCAGGGGACAAGGCGAATAGAACGTCAAGGAGGCACATTGAGTCGGGTCCTCCGGAGACCGCTACGATAACCAAGTCCCCCGGAGAGACCATCCGGTGCCTCCTGATTGTCTCCAATACCGAGCGCCTGACGGATCCTACAGAAGACCCTGCCGTCCTGTTCATCACTCCTGTGTCTGTAGGATACCAGAAAGCCCCAAGGGACGCATTAGACCCGCTCGATCCTGGCCGCTACAACCGTCACGTCGTCAGGTGGCTCCTGCCCTCCGACCCGGCGGCCGTAGCCAAGAAGCGTCTTCACCGAGAGGTCGAGGGAACCTTCCTTAAGCCGCCGGAGCCGCGAGATTAGGAGATGCTCGGCCCGGGCGGGAACGGGACTTGACCTGAAGATCCCGTCAGAGACCAAGTAGATCTCATCCCCAGCTGCCACCGGCTCGCTGGTGGCGAAACAGGGAAGCGCGCTGAATGCCCCAGCGGGGGGGCGGGAACCCCTTACTACCAGGACGTTGCCGTCCTTCTTGCGGATAAACGACGGAGGAGCGCCGAGCTTGTGGAAGTACGCCCTCTCGGTGTCTTGGTCAATAAGCAGGCAGTCAACGGCTACGAAACTGTCGGGCCTGCATGAAAGGAACAGGGCCGAGTTAAGGAACGACACGCAGGAGTCATAGTCAAGTCCGCAGTCTAGCAGCGACCGGAGGATCTCTATGGTTTCCTTGCTCTGTTTTGCGGCTGACTCGCCCTTGCCCATGCCGTCCACGAGGACCGCAAGGGTGCGGGTCGGCGAGATGTCGTACTTGACCCACATGTCGCCGGGCCGGTCGGTGCCCTCGGCGGGAGTGGAACCGCCCTTGACGGTCACCTTGAGTCTCTGCTTGCGGACCCTTCCTGCCGCTTCGGCAGCAGGCTGAGGCCGGGGAGCGAGGAGCTGCCCCAGACAGCGGTACTGGAACGACAGGCAGTCTTTTGTCTCATCGTCGATCGTCCGGAGGCGTCTCTCAAGGCGGCTCAACTCGCGCACGTGATTCAGCTCACCGATCACCTGAGGGAAACGCCTGCAGAGGTCCGCCGCCCGCGAGTTGGACTCCGAAGTGATCTGACCGCTCACCTGCATAGAGCGCGTGAGATCCAGGAACGCTTCGTACGTCTCGCCGAATCGCTCCTCCCAACAAGAGGACCTGTCTTCGCAGTCCCGGCACACGCGCTCGGCTATTAGCCTTACAACCGAGGGGTCCGTGGCGAGATCTTCGTCGGCCGTGTCCGAGATCGCCACGGTCGAGGCGGAGGCTGCTTGGGAGAGCATGTCTCCCATCTCGAGCAGAGCGTGGGCTACGGCAGCGGTCCGAACGGAGTGTGCATCCATTGCCGGCCTGGGCCTGGACGCATTCCTGCCGGCGGCCAAGACCGGAAACCGCTCTGACAGCATCTTCTCCGAACGCTTTGTCAGGAGCAGTATGGCGACGCAAGAGATGAACTGCTCAGTCAGCCGGATCGTCAAATCGCCCGATGACTCGGCGTAGATGGACATGAGGAGCCCGCCCGAGAGATACCCCAGGACCGACTCAACCCTGCCAAACCATCCCCCGACTCCAGCCAGGAGACCGGATACTCCGAGGACGCCGAGAATGGCTGCACCGTCACTTCCGGTAAGAGCCACTATCAGGCCCGCAGCCAGGCCCGCGATGGCTCCCCCGCCAGGGCCTGCGGCAAACCCCGCCACCAGCGTGCAGCCCATAGCGGCCGCGTCCAAGACCCCTATCCCGTACACTGTGAGACCGTGCAGCCCCCCCAGTGACAACAAGACCACAACAAGCAACGCCTCAGAAGCCTTTTCCGTAAAGGAGGGACCCTTGTCGCGATCGGGTGAGAAAGCTATTTGAGTAAGGGCCGCGACAACTACCGCGCACAGCCCTTCCAGCAAGGCGGACATGTAGGAGAAAAGCGACGGCGAGTTGACGGCCGCAGCTACCAAACGTGAGACTGTTACTACACCGCCCGAGAGCAGCGAGTCAAGTATCCCGGGAGCCTTCCTGTCCCGCCCTACCCTCATGGCCAGAGTCACCAGGACAAACGCCAGGACGTTGTAGGCGAGGAGGCTCCAATCCCTCATGGTGGCGGCTCCGATCGCCGAACCAAGCGCCGCGTACAATGACAGTCTCGGGTTTTGGCGCCGCAGCCCGGCATAGAAGGCCGGAGCGAAGGGCGCAAGGCTTCCTGCAAGGACCGTCCGCGCCAGCAATAATCCCAGTGCGGTCACGTAGTAAGGATCCCTGTCGAGGTGAAGTTCGGGTATCTTCAAAGATTTCATGAAAGAGGACATCCTGTTCAAAACGCGGTCCCCTCCCCGCACGTTGTTGCTTCCATATTATCCCAGGTACTGGCGCACTCTTTGTCGCCGCCTGTCTGGTAGGGGACGCGTTTTCGTGGATCTAGGCTGTCGAACGGCGCACGCCAGACGAGGCAAGTGGCGTAATATGGGTGATCGTGAATGTGAGGTCATCGTGAATGTGAAGTGCTCGTGAAGGGGAAGCGCGCGGTGTTGCGGCGAGTACCCAGACAAATCATGAGGCGGCAGGAGAAACGCCCTGCCGCCTTTGTTTATTCTAGCCATCCCGGCCGCCGTTCCGCTGGCAGTTGAGGATGTGCCAACCCAAACAAGCGCTCCGCTCGCGGCTTCTCGCCGCCACTATGGTACTAGCAGCTTTACATCATTGTCAATTCAGGGGAAGCGATACCTTGCTGTACTCCTGACCGTCTTTCATGCTCACCAGGAAAAACTCCAGCATGGTGGGGGACTGGTCAGCGAAGAGGGCCGGATCGACGTGCAGACCCCAAAGCCCCCAACCCATCCCCTGCGTCGCGGTGACGTAGCTGAACAAGATGTCGCCTGCCACGCCTGCTATTCTCCAGTTTACGTTTGCCTCGAAAGCTGACGCAGCCCCAAGGGCGTACAGGCTGCCGCCATCCCACTCTGCGCCCTGAAGCGGGTTCATGCGGATGACATGCTTGAAGGTGGGATCGCTTGTCTCCGCCATCCCAAGCAGCCTAACGATCACGGTTGCAGCCTCGCCCCTGCTCAGACCCTCCATGGGGCGATAGGTCCCATCCGGGAAACCGGCGATGAAGCCGCGGTTGGCGCTCTCCTGGATAGCCGTCCTGTACTTCTCAGTAGCCGTGTTCAGGTCGGCGAAGACGGGCGCCGGGCTGACCTCCTGATAATCAACCTCCGGATGCTGCTTCAAGTAGGCTGCTGAAGCAGTTACCAGCAACGCGGCCATTTCCCCACGAGGGATGACCTCGTCAGGTTTCAGGTTCTGGCCGTAGTCCGATGCTTTGATAAGGCCCGAAGCCAACGCCCTGCGGACATAGTCCTCATGCCACTTGCCCGTAACATCGGCGAAGGGGACGGCCTCACCCGATGCGTAAGGCAGTTTCAGTCCCTCCACCAGCATTTTGATGAACTCAGCGCGAGTCACCTTGTTGTCGGGCCTGTAAGTGCCGTCGGGGTACCCGTCCAGCACATCCCAGGCCATGAGGACGCCAACCGCGCCTCCGGACCAGTGCTGGTAGACGTCGTCCAGCACCTGGAACACGCTGCCGAAAACGCCCTCGGTGGAGAGGGGTTCCGTGATGTCCACGTGTCCGGCGAGGGAGTCCAGCTTCTCTCCGTTAACCAGGATCTGCACTGCAGTGACACCCTGGAATTGCCCCAGCGTCGCCACTATGGCGGAAAGGATTGCAGCTTCGCCGCCGGAGCCGACGTTCGCACCCTTTATCTCAGGACTGAAATCCACGGTAGCCAGACCGTCCTTGATGGTAACGCCCAATACCTTGGTTTCCTTGGGAAGAGGCAGGAACGGACCGCCTGGATATCCGGCTATCAGGGCTTCCATAGAAGCCTTTGCCGGCGCATCGGTCTTGGGAACGAGATGCCTAACCGGGTACACGAAGGACCCCAGTTTGGTGTAAAGCGGGAAATAGACCGTGAAATCCGTGTACTCGGGCTCGGCGGCCAGAGCAAGACCGGCCGGCAGAGCGGCCATTGCCGCAGCCAGCATAACTACTGCAATCACAGCCGCTACAAAACGCCCAAGATGCGTGGTCTTCAATAGCAGCAGCTCCTCTCGGAAAGGAAAACGTCCTGGAAATGTCCTTCACTATTAGGACGGTGACCAGGACTATCGGGTTCCAGTCAGAAAATGTAAAAGCCGGGTCGCCACAATGGACGGCCCGGCTGCATCACCGTGCGCCTACCTGCAGGCGGCGTCGGACTGCAGTCCAACCAAGCACCGGTATTCCTCGGAGATCTTAAGGATGGAATCAAGCTGTTCCTGCACGTCGGGAGCCTTGAAAAGCTCCTTCATCCTTTGGGCGCCCCAAGCGGCGTCTGCAAGATCCCCAATAAACCTCTGGATTTCTCCGTACTCAAGACCCAAAATCGATGCCAGTCTCGACAGCGCCTTGTCGTAGCTTTGCCTGAGGCTGTCTAGTTGCACGGTGCCCTCACCTCACGTCAGCCTTGCCGATGTCATCAACGATAACATCGCACATTTGGCGCCGCGGTACATGCGGTTTCACCTTAAACCGCCATTAAGGATTCCTCAAATTGGGCCGTACGTTCACGCGCCTCAGCAAGTTCGCGTTGGTCACAACACTGATGGAGCTGGTCGCCATGGCGATCTCGGCCATAACCGGATGGAGCAGTCCCAGGATGGCCAGTGGGATCATAACCAGGTTGTAGAAGAACGCCCAGAACAGGTTCTGCCGTATCTTCTTGAAGGTCGCCCTGGAAAGCTTCACGGCCGTAACCACGCCCGATAGGTCGCCGCGGACCAGAGTCACGTCCGAGGACTCAATGGCGATATCCGTTCCGGTACCGATCGCGATGCCGACGTCGGCCTGGGTGAGGGCGGGCGCGTCATTAATCCCGTCCCCAACCATGGCCACAAGGCCATGCCTGCTCTGGAGTTTCTGTATCTCCTCTGCCTTTCCGCCGGGAAGGACCTCGGCAAGCACGTGAGTGATGCCCACCTTGGCCGCGATGGCGTCGGCGGTACGTTGGTTGTCTCCTGTAATCATGGCGGTATCCAGGCCGAGGTCACGGAGCTCCCTTATGGCCGCAATGGAATCTTCCTTGAGGGGGTCCGCAACAGCCACGATGCCCGCTACCTTGCCGTCCTCGGCGACAATGACCGCGGTCTTGGCCTCCCCCTCCAAACGCCTCAGATCGCCTTCGAGAGCGTCAAGGTCGGGCCGGGCGACGCCGCCCTCGCCCATCAGCTTCCGGCTGCCAACCAGAACTCGCTTGCCCTCTAGGAGCGCTCTGACTCCTTTTCCCGGTATAGCCTCGAAGTCGTCTATGCCGTGCAGAGAGAGCCCCCTCTCCTTTGCCCCCTGGACAATAGCCGCGCCGAGCGGGTGCTCGGATCCGGCTTCGACGGACGCTGCCAGGACAAGCACACGCTCTTCTGTGAACCCGCCCCGGGGCACAACGTCCGTCACCTCGGGCTTTCCTTTGGTGATCGTCCCGGTCTTGTCGAAGACCACTACCTTAACGTCCCGCATGGTCTGAATAGCGGCGCCGTGCCTCACCAGCACGCCGTTCTCCGCTCCCATCCCGCTCCCTACCATGAGCGCCGTAGGCGTTGCGAGCCCGAGGGCACACGGACATGCGATGACCAGAACCGCTATGGTTGCCGAAAGCGCGAGGGTCACGGTGCCCAGAGTGGGGTCCACCCACGGCAGGTACGCTGCTGCCGCGGAGATTACGGCCTGCATGGCATTGGGGGCCAGAAGCCATAGAAGGAGGGTTCCAGTGGCGATGGCGAGGACCGAAGGGACGAACACGGAGGTGATCTTGTCGGCGAACGCCTGGATCGGCACTTTCGTGCCCTGCGCCTCTTCCACCAGTTTGATGACCTGAGCGAGGAACGTATCCCTGCCGACCTTAGTGGCTTTTACCTTGATGAGACCGTTTTGGTTCACGGTAGCGCCGATGACCTGGTCGCCGACCTCTTTTTTGACAGGCATGGACTCTCCGGTCGCCATGGATTCGTCCACGCTGGTACGGCCGTCGATCACTTCGCCGTCTGTCGGTATCTTCTCGCCGGGACGGATCACTATCACGTCGCCCGGCTTCAAGTCTTCAATCGAAACCTCCCGCTCCTCGCCGCCAACCAATATGCGGGCAGTCTTGGCCCCCAGTTGAATGAGTTTGCGGATCGCCTGGGAAGCGCGCCCCTTGGCCGTTTCCTCGATGTACCTCCCGGTCAGATGGAAAGCCATGATCATCGCAGATACACCCGCGTAATCGGCTATGGGGGCGAAGAAACTGACCGGCCCTGTGATAAAAGCAACGCCGGTGCCCATGGCTATGAGGACGTCCATATTGGCGCTACCGTGAGTGACCGCCCTGTAGGCGGTGCTGAACGTGCGGCGCCCGAACACGAACAACGGAGGGATCGCCAGCACGATCATGCCGGCATGCATGACCATCATGTTAGGCCAGGAGATCCCGAAGAACATCTCGGGGATCATCCAGAGGATGATGGGCAGCGTGAATGCCCACGCGCCCCACATGCGGGAGCGAGCGCCGCGGACCTTACGTTCGTCCTCGTCGACTTCTGGAGCGGCCGCCATGCCAACGGCACTGCCTGCTGCTGCCCCTGCGGCAGCCCCAATCGGACCTCCAACGGCAGCTCCGATAGCCGCTCCGGCCGCCGCGCCTTTCAGGGCGACCGGCGCTTCTTCGCCCTCCATGCCCTCCAGGTCGTAGCCGGAATTGTGGACAATCTTCTCGAGTTTCCCGCGGTCTATCAGCGCAGGGTCGAACTCGACGACGGCCTTTTCGGTGGCGATGTTCACGCTGGCCGAGTGGATCCCTTGAGCTTTTCGGAGGGCCTTCTCAACCGTGGCCGCGCAACTGGCACAGGTCATACCACCGATGCTAAGGGTTGCCTTGCGCCTTTGCTCCTTCAGTTTTCCCTCCTTCGCCTTGTCCTCCTTCACATCGTATCCCGCATTCCGGACCACCTGAGCCAGCCCCTGCCTGTCAGTCTTCTCCGGATCGTACTCTACGTAAGCCTTCTCGACGGCGAAGTTGACCGTCGCGCTGCTCACGCCATGAGCCTTCTTAAGCGCGTTCTCGATTGCCTGGGCGCAGGCTGCGCAGCTCATGCCCTCCAGTTCGAGAACCGCTTTCTCTTCCTTGACCGCAACGTTAGGCATGTCCTCGACCTCCACGTGTAGGCCTCCCCTCGATCGGCGGGAGGTATGTAGCCGCTTCTCCGGGTTTCCTGCCATCTACATTGTCTCCCTCTCTAACTCGTCGGTGGATGTAAACTCGTCCTACTACGTTATATACTACTACACAGTGTAGCACACCCGGTCTATGGTTGTTGCGAGAGAAGTTCGTCCAGAGGCGTAAAAACACCGGGATGAGACAGCCGAGGCTTCGTTGCCGCGCGGCGGAGTTCCGCTCTAAGAAGCAACGCCTCCGGTCTAGCCAAGCAGAGACTTCAGCCGCAGGGAGGCCTGGTAGACCTCGTTTCGTGAAGCGCCGGTCTCTACGGTCACCAGCAGGGTGGCTTCCTTAAGGGTACAGCCCCGCTCCACCATGGCTTTGACTAGCAGGGCTTCCAGAGGGATGTTAGTCGGGGACTCAGCGCCCCGAGAGTCCCTGGTTGAGGTGGCTCCCGGGGCTTCCCCGCCGACGTTCGCACGCAAGGCCGGTGAGCCGTCGTCTTGCCCGAGATGCACCACCACGGTGTATTCCCCGCGCTCGGCGTTGGGATCTGCCTCCAGAGCAGCCACCACCTCGGATATGGGCCCGTAGTAGGATCTCTCGTGAACCTTTGTCAGTTCACAGCAGAAAGAGACCTTCGCATCCGGCATCTCCCGCAAAAGTGCGTCTGCCAGCGCCTTTATTCGCTTGGGAGACTCGTAGACTACAAAGGTGGATATCCCCTGCTCCCGTACCCTGCGCAAGGCTGCGCGCAGGTCGCGGGCTGTTCTCGGCAAAAACCCGAGGAAGGTGAACTCCCTGGAGGGCAAGCCTGACACCGATACCGCAGTGGCGATGGCGGAGGGCCCGCTGACCCCAAATACCGGTATCCCGGCTTCCCGCGCGGCCCTGACGATCTCGACGCCAGGGTCCGATATGCACGGCGTCCCTGCATCGCTCACTATGGCCACGGAGATCCCCTCTGCCAGGATCCGCTCTATGACCTCGCTCGCCCGACCCTTCTCGTTGAACTTGTGGAAAGAGAGCATTGGGACCTCAATGCCGAAATGCTGGAGGAGCCCCTTGGTGTGGCGAGTGTCCTCGGCCAGGACCAGGCGGACGGACCTCAGGGTTTCCAGGGCCCGAGGTGAAATGTCGGATAGGTTGCCGATAGGGGTGGCAACCACGTAGAGGCTGCCGGGCTCAACAGCTGATGGGTGCCGGGGCTGCCCTGATTTTGTCCCTTCATGCGTCACCGGGCTGCCCTCCCCTGTCCGTCCTCAGAACCTCACTTATTAGTCTCCCCGGGAAGCGCTTGGAACTCCTGGGATATCAGGATGACATCCTGCAAGGTCTCGTTGATCTGAGGGTTCCGGAAGAACCCAACGATCTTCGCGGCTCGATCTTTCGCCGCTCCGATGTCGCCGAACATGCCTTTTACCTCGGCGTACTCCAGTTCCAATGCGGCAGCCAGCCTGTGGAGAGCTTGTTCGTATTGTGCGCATAGTGTAGCACGGTCAAGTTTGTGCATCGTGACCTCTCCGCTTCTAGCGCGCGCCCAGCCGTTCTATGTCTGACTATCGGCTTTCTACAAGGCGTCTCGGGGATCCTGCATATGACGTAGCGCCTTTGGGCCGCGGGCTCCCGGCGACCGCCATGCTCTTCACTTCAGCGCATCCTCGATGGCAAGCAGGATCGCGTAACTGCTCATCGTGGCTCCGCTGACAGCATCAACCTTGATTGACTGAGCTGCGAGGACCTTCCCGATGACCCCTTCACCGGCAGCACCTTGCCCGTTTCTATGCCTTACCAAATTCACGCTCGTGATCACGTGGTTCTTTACCGTCACATCGACGTCGACGATGACCGGTCCAGTGTCGTAGTGGCCGGAGTAGGTCCCATCCTCCACCCTGCCTAGATCTACATCCACTTTGCCTATGCGGTTCATGGCATCAGCCTGGTATCGCTTGAGCTTCGCAAGGATGGGCACCATAAAAACGGCCACAGCCAGGACAACCAACCCCAGGACAATGAATAAGGGACGGACTCTCATGAGATTTCCTCCTAACCGCTCGTCACAAAGTTGGGGACGACTAGTCCTACACCTTCTAGCCTCCGGCCGTCAAGGGCAGGCGTCACAAGAAACTAGTTTACATAACACGCATATTATGGGTGGAGCCATGCTTTAGGAGGTGACACAATGAGCGAGAAACAGCCCGAGGCGATGCAGGGGTTCCCGCAGTGGCCGGGGCAGCAACCCGAGGCCTACCAGTTCTTTTTCCCGTCTCCCTTCTTCCTCCCGTTCCCGTTCCTGTTCAGGGTCCCGCCCAGATTCTTCATCGGTTTCCTGCCGAGACGGCGGCGGCGCCGGTTTGACGTGGAGGGACAGGATGAAGCGATGGGTTGGTGCATCAGATGCATCGCTGAGAACGAGTACGCCTACATGAGAGGAATGGGTTTTCCGGAGGTTGAGATCGAGGCGGAGTAAACCGGGCAGCGGCCCCAACATGAAGCCCCTGGTCGCCGAATTGGGCGTCAGGGGCTTTGTGGGTGTCGCCGGAGGCTGCTCCCGGTTCTATCGATTCAGCCCTATTCGATCAGGCTGAGCCAGTCCTTGAGCAGGAACTGGAACCGGCCGATTAGGAGGGAGAGCCTGCCCATGGCAGCGTTTCCGAATGAGGCGCCGAAGGTGACCATCATGGTCCACCGCCCGACCGCGGGAAGCCAGGAAACAGCTTTAGGCTGCTTGTACACAAAGAAGAAATACCAGATGGTGCTAATCACACCCAAGCCAAAGAGCACGTTGCTCACTGTGTTCAACGGAAGAAACGTGGCTTTGATCTGGTCCAGGAACTGCGCCTGGACGGCTCCCTTGATGCCAAGCCCAGCGCCGACCCCGGTAAGGAGCGCGATCGGGATCCTGCTGAGCCACGCTGCCTTATTCCAGTATCTCGTGTAGAGGGCACATCCAAGGAGGACCGGCACTATCAGCAGGCCTTTGCCACCCTGGATCGGAGGAGTTACGGCGGTGGTCTTTACATTGTTGATGCCCAGCACCAAAGCATGACCGGCGCTCATGCCGATGAACAGGTGCTCGAAGAACCTGTAGTAGAAGTTCTCTTTGATGAGAAGGCTCATCATGGCCAGCGTACCCAGAGCAGCCAACCAGATTCCGACCGTCGCGCTCACTTTTTCGCGCCCCCCTTCGCCTTCCGCGTAGCGTACAGCGCCAAGTTTCCGAGCGTTATGAAGCCGATGATGACCAGATGCGAAATGGACTGCGCATCCATCCCCGCCACCGCGCTCCCCGGCTTCTCCACTAGTTTCTCGTACTCGGCGCCCGAACGGAGGCCGGACAGAAGCCCATCGATCTGCTTCGCCTGCAAGTAGGGCATATTGGCGGGACTCATGACGGTCACCACGTAAAGAATGAGAGGTACGGCGTACTCGGTCCGCACGACCCTGACCCACGCGGCGGTGTTGGCTCCGTCAACCGGTCCTATGTTGAAGGAGATGGCGAGGTCGAAGTCCTTGATGGTCTTGATCGAGGACATCAGCGACAGGCTTCCGATTCCGGCGCCCGCAAAGTCGGTCTTGAGGACCTGCCCTACATCCCTGCACAGAGCCGAGAGGCCACTCTCGCCTCCACTGACGAACCCGAGGTTCACGTAGTCCGTCCCGTACGCCTTGCCCCTGTTTTCATACACTTTCAGCGTCTGTTCCGCGAACATGGGACCCTCGGTCGTCGACGCGATCGCCACGACCCTGGCGTTCTTCTGCGCCAAGTGGTGGAGGATCGCCTTAACCCCCGCTTCCAGCTCTGCTACGCCTCCGGACGAATAGTCGTATCCCAAGAGGACGTTGGCGCCTTCCGGCAAGCGGTCTATCCGGTCGAACACCTGACGGGATTCGACGCTGATCCCCAGCGGGAGGCCAAGGGGGCTCAGTAGCGGCACCACGATGGATATGGCCAATAGCAGGTAGACCAACCTCGAATCCAATCGCTCCAGACTCCCAAGCACTGCGCTCACCTCCCCTAAGCCCCGTGGGCTCTTTCGAGACCCAGGAGCATGCGCAAGGAGATCGATATATAGCCGAGAGCGCTGCAGATCATCACTCCACGCTGTCCGGCGGTGTTGATGACATTCATAATCCAGTTGGCGATGCCAGGCAGCCTAGGTGAGATTACCTCCCCGATGGGCACGCGGCCCAGCATGAGGATGACCGCCGATACGAGAAGGATCGCGGCCTCCAGGTTCCGCGCGCGAAACGCCCGGAATGAGGCTGAGGCCAGGTAGAAGGCGAGCATGGAATACATTGTTGTACCACAGGCAACCACCACGTTGTTGAACAGGAAGGTGTATGTCTTTGAGGTCGTCCCGCCGAATAGCCCGATCGCCACGATGAGGACAAAACCGGCTATGAGAACGCTGCTGAATATCCCTTGGCGACCCTTACGGACGTTGGAGGAATGCACCCTGATGAGGTTGATACCGCCCAGACCCAGGGCAAACGCCGAGACGATGACCGCCCAAGACCTGATCTCCTGTGCTGTAGTCTTGAACACGGGTACCGTAAGGTAGTAGTCCAGGAGCATTAGGACCCCGCAGGCAAAGGCGACAACGGTCCAGAACTGCTTCCGCATAACCTCTCACCTCCCTATAGCTTCAAGAGATCTTCAAGCCAAGCCGACCCGAACGAGGCGGAGATGATCCCGAGGAGGATGAGCCCTACCCCGACAGCTTTGCCAAAGTCCTGACCCGCGAGGCTGCCCAGTTGGACCGCGTCCTTAGTCAGATAGGCTCCAACGGCGAACATCTCCTCACCGATCAGCGTGTAGTCGCACGCGGCAACAAAGAAGGGAAGCTGATACATGTTGGTCGTGCCGGCGATCTGGGCCGCACCCGCTTGAAAGGAGGCTTCGGCTAGCAGCATGGTCTCGGCAGCGAAGCCGCCGATGAGTATGTTGGCAGAGACGTTCTCCCGGACGACGATACCCACAATTCCCGCAGCGTAGGCCCACTGGTCTGTGGAGAGGTATCTCATGTCAGTCTCCCTGAACTTATCGCCCTTGCCCTCCTCAACGTAGGACTGGCGCGCCGTCTCGACCGTGGCGACAAATACGTCGGGCTGGCATGCAGTGGCGATTAGCCTCGCGTCGTACCTGGCGCATAGGCGCGCTACGTGTGAGAGGACTTGAAGCCCGGCAAACGTTTCAGGCGCGGTGCTCCCCGTAAGGGAGCCGACTCCGGTGGACACGTGGACCGGTCTGCCCATCTCAGTGGCGCGACCGACCATCTCTTCAATGGCCCTTACCCCGGGCATGTCCCTGATGCGGATCACTTTCCCCGTGAGCGCTGCGCGGATGTACCAAAGAGTCACACCGGAGACAGCCGCCATTGTTACCAGCGCGAAGATCCGACCGGGTTCAAGCATATATGTCCCTCCCCCATGTATTGGCATGTATTCCAGAGTTCGCCAGGACTTGTCCAGCTTCCTCCTAGGTATTACCGAATCCGGGGGCAGCGGTTCGGGTACTTCGAAACAGTGAAGGACCACGGTGGCTACCGTGGTCGCAAGGTCATCTCAAGGTCATCCAAATGAAGGTGCTGGTCCGGGTAGAGCGTAGGCGCCTAGTCAACCATTTCGCTGTTCGAGGTACCCCTTCAGGCTCTTCCTTAGGAGATAATCCCACCCGGCTTGGCAGCTCTCACGAGTAAAAGCAGGATTGTCCTGGGGGAATGTCTCAATCCCCTCGCAGGTGAAGTGCAGGCGAGTCCCGCCCGGCGCCTCCGACAGCTCCCACGTGACAAGGCCGCGTCCAGGATAATTCTTGTAGCGCCAATCGTAGGCGATCAGCCTTCCGGGCACCACGCTGGTCACTTTCCATTGATGTACGTAGTAATGGCCATCGAAACTCACCGTGAACTCGGTTTCAAAGCCGACGTCAGGCCGGAAGTCGATCATCTGCTCGAAGTACCACCGGCGCATCTGGTCCTTGTCGGTAATGGCCTGCCAGACCGCAGAGACTGGAGCGTTGTAGGTCTCTACGACCACGATCGGTTCGGGGCTTTGGCTCATGTCGTTCCCCCCTATGATTCGTACACACCCGTCGGCCTCTCGGTCAGGCTTATGACGATGTTCTTGACCTGAGTATGGTGGTCGAGCACCATCTTGTGGTTCTCCCTGCCGATGCCCGACTTCTTGTAGCCACCAAATGGGGCGTGAAGCGGGTTCACCTCGTAGGTGTTGATCCACATACGCCCTGCCCTGACGCTGCGCGCAACCCGCATGGCCCGGTTAATGTCCCGCGTCCAGACGCCGCCGGCCAAGCCGTACTCGCTGTCGTTGGCGATCCTGATGGCTTCCTCTTCAGTCTTGAACGGTATTATGGACAGGACGGGGCCGAAGATCTCCTCCTGAGCGATCCTCATGCTGTTCTTCACGTGACCGAAAGCAGTTGGACGGATGAAGAACCCCTTGTCCAGGCCGTTATCGGTTATCCTGCTGCCGCCGCAGAGAAGCTGGGCGCCTTCCTGCTTGCCAACATCTATGTACCCAAGGACCTTCTTCATCTGAGAAGCGCTGATGACGGGGCCCATCTGGGTCTCCTTCTCCCAAGGCATGCCAACCCGCACTCTGTTGAACAGCTTCACGATGTCATCCACGAAGCGGTCGTAGATGGTGTCCTGAACCAGAGCACGTGAGCCGGCTGAGCAGTTCTGCCCCTGACTGCCGAGGATGCCCACCGCCGCACGCTCGATGGCCTTATCCCAATCGCAGTCGTCAAAGAGGATGTTGGCCGACTTGCCGCCCAACTCCAGCGTGGAAGGGATAAGCTTGTCCGCTGCAGCCTTGGCGACCGAGTACCCGACTTCAGTGGACCCGGTGAAAGCCAGTTTCATGATTCTCGGATGGTCAAGCAAGGACTGGCCTGCTGTCGACCCGCGACCGGTGATTATGTTAACCACGCCTGGCGGCAGGACTTCAGAGATGATCTTGCCGAGCTCCAGGAGGCTGAGCGACGTCTCCGAGGACGGCTTGATGACAACGGTGTTCCCCGCCCCGATCGCAGGCGCTATCTTCCATGCAGCCATAGGCAGCGGGTAGTTCCAGGGGACGATCTGCCCTACGACCCCGAACGGTTCACGGAAGATGAGGTTCATGGTGTCGTTGTCAAGGTACGAGGCTTCTCCCTCTTGCGCGCGGATCACGGAGGCGAAGTAGCGGAACATGTCCACTACCCGGGGCATGTCGCTGTTCAGAGTCTCGCGGATGGGCTTACCGCTGTCCATGGTCTCGATCATGGCGAGGCGGGGTATGTTCCTCTCAACCAGGTCGGCTATCTTGAGCATGAGCCGGGACCGGTGCGGAATGCTGGTGTCCTTCCACGACTCGAAGGCAGTCCAGGCCGCCTTTACGGCCAGGTCGACGTCCTCGGCGCCTGCGTCAACGCACTCTGACAGGAGTTCTCCGTTGGCGGGGCAAGTCGTCTTGAATGTCTGGCCCGACACCCCGTCTACCCAATTTCCGCCGATAAGCAGTTGGTAGCGTGCTGAGATATCTGCTTGCACAGAGGGTTCCCCTTTCGCTTCGAAGAAGGATGGCAGAGGATTCGTGAGTGAAGACAAGCCTTCCTCTATGGCTCTCGTTTTGCCGAGTCTGAATCTGCCATTCTGGGCCCGCCGACCAAGTATTCCCATAACAATGGCTAGACCCACACTACCCTCCTCAAGGACGCCGACAGGGCTCGTGCGCTCTGGAGTCCCTTGTGGATTACCTATCCACCTGAGAAGGACTCAAATGCCCTCCCCACGCGGGCCTCAACGACCGCCACCGAAGATGACGGACAATGCAGGGATTGCCGAATTGTGGGAGAACAGATCGTTTCGCGGGGCCTCAACGATTCGCGAGAGGAGAGACACGAGACGGAGCGCGTTCGTGACCCCATCCACGGAATGATCGAGTACAATGATGCGGAGCAAGCGATCATAAACAGCCCCGCAATGCAGCGCCTCAGGGGCATAAAACAGCTAGCGCTTACTGAGTATGTCTACCCCGGAGCCAAGCATTCACGGTTTGAACACTCCCTGGGAACGATGCATGTAGCTGGTCGTATCGCAAACAAACCCGAGATGGGGCTTCAGGAGAAGGAGATTCAGATAATTCGCCTGGCAGCTCTCCTGCATGATGTCGGTCATGGACCCTTCTCGCATGTGGCAGAGGAGTGTCTCGAGAAGTACTCCAAGCTCGGAAAGGATCAGAGCCGGCAGGAGATTCATGAGAAAATCACCGCGGACATTATCAGAATGGACCCAGTAGTGGTCACGGCAATCAAGAATACCAAAATCGACCCCGAGGAGGTGGCGGCGGTTATTTCCCACGGAACGGATCGCACATTCGCCACCGATATCGTCTCTGGTCCTGTGGATGCAGATAAGCTAGACTACCTGCTGAGAGATAGCTATTACGCTGGCGTCAAGTACGGGGTCTATGACCTTGAGAGAATAATCGGCGAGGCGAAGATCATAGGAAACAAGGAGAATTTGGCGTTCGCAGAAGGCGCCATGTGGGCCCTTGAGCAACTACTTCTGGCCAGACACCACATGTTCACCCAGGTCTATCAGCACCGCATTCGGTTAATCAGCGACGCCATGATCGTAAGAGGATTAACCCTTGCTGCAGAAGAAGATAGTGACATCAAACATTTGTTCGAGTATAATGGCAGTAAAGAGTTCTTGGCTAGCTGGCAGGCTCTAGACGATGAGGCGATGTTCCGCAGGATAGCCGCCTGCTCCTGTACTCAAGCAAAGGCCATCTTTGATGACCTCAAGCACCGGCGTCTGTACAAGAGAATAGCCCGGGTTGATCTGGCAAAAGACATAACGAACATCAAACAAAAAGCTCGGCTAGTCAAGATGGATGCAAAGGATCAGATGGCGCTAGAGAAGAAGATAGCCGAGGCACTGGGACTCGATGATTGGAAGGTCATAGCAAGCGTTACCAACACTAACAAGCCTGGTTTCAGGCGTGCACGTATAGAGGTAGGTCCATCTACCATCTTCATTGTTGACAGGAATGGCGAGCCCGTGGAATTCGGCGGTCATCCGGATGCCCTAGCCATTTTCCCTGAGTATCGCGAGATCCTTGAAGTCTACGTGCCGGTGGTGGGAGACACTGCAGAGGAGCGAAAGGCGTTTCGAGCCCAAGCTGAGGCGGCAGCGTGGAGCATCATCAAGGAATATGGTAAGAAGGTTGGTGCGAAATGATGGACACGAGAGACCTGGTGCTGGCCATCGTTGGAAGTTGTCCAGATCACAAGGTTCCCGGGCGGACGATTCTCCAGAAAATCGTCTACTTCTGCTCTGTGATTCTCAAATTAGAGGTAGACTACTTCCCTCACTACTACGGTCCCTATAGCGAAGAGGTATCTCAAGCTGTAAAGAGTCTCTCCGCTCTTGGTTTCATTTCCGAATCAAAGCACATGACCAACACTGGACTATGGGGCTATGATTACCAACTAACCAAAGACGGCACTGAGCTGTTCTCCTCCCTAAGTACGAACCCAACGCTGAAGCGCGTCGCAGATGTAGTGTCAAAAATCCTTAGCCTTGAAGGTTGGAACCACACCCAGACCATTTCATGTGCAGCCAAAGTAAACTTTATCCTTCACCGCAACAATCAGCCGATGACGAGAGAGGCCATCTCTAAGGAAGCTGAGGGCTTAGGCTGGAAACTAGACGCTGGTACGATTAGCAGTGTCGTATCCTTCCTGGAGTCTCTGAATCTGGTGACTACTGGTTAGGCCTCAAGACCGACCGGATGGTCCCCAGAGCCTGTTTATGGCTGATGTTGTCACCATGGGATTCCGCCAGTAATTCGTGTCGGCGAGTTGTGAATTCACCGCTTGCGACAAAGCGTGAAGGGCCACATTGTGAAGCGCGACCATTTGGATTCGAGGAAGAATACCCCGAAAATGACCCTCAGGAACAGCACCTACCCGAAGGTTAGCCAACGATCTTCCAAGACCAGAAAAGGGCTTCTCCAAGAGGGTTCAGAACGAGGCTCTAGCAGGAAATAAAATGGTGGGCCATAAAGGACTCGAACCTTTAACCACCCGATTAAGAGTCGGATGCTCTACCGATTGAGCTAATGGCCCACTTTACGCGTTGGTAGCGGCGACTGGACTCGAACCAGTGACACTACGGGTATGAACCGTATGCTCTACCAACTGAGCTACGCCGCCACCCTATGACAGCAGACTCCATTATAGCAGAGAGTTAACTTGCGTCAACAACCTTTCCCCTGGACTATGCCCCTATGAATTCCAGGCGGTTTTCCTCGCCGATCCCGCCCCTGCCAAGAGGAGATCTAGGCGACACACCGAATCCTACTTCCCAGAAAACGCGGCGGTATTCTTAGCTTTCCGCCAATGGATGCGGCTACCGGAGGTGACTCCCGGCCAGCCTCCGGCTTCTTTATCTCCTTCTATACTAGAGAGACCACCGGTCATAGGTGGCGGTAGTCGAGCGGTTAGGCATGGTTCTCGTACCTGAGTGCGGACGCCCTATCCACTTCGACGCGGCTGGGGAGCGCCCCGGAGGTGTAGTGATTGGCGTTCGTCCTCTCAATCTCGGGCAGCACGATAATGTCCGAGTCGGAGAAGCTTAAAGACCTGTTCAAGTGGCACACACAAGCCATTGAGATTGGCGACCTAAAGTCCCCCCACGATTTGACCTTCATAATCGAGAACTGCAGACGTTTCGGCGTGAGACTGGGTATCCACACCCCTCTCTATGCCATCGACGATCGCCGGGGCCTGCTCTGGAACGACAGCCCAGCATGGGGGGAATTGCAGCGAAACCTGGATATCGCCCGCCGGGAGGGACTGGAGTACGTCCTGGTCCACTTCCCTTACGTGTGGGACAGGGAAGGAAACAACCTTGGCATCGACCAGGTGAGGGCCATCATCCCCCGGCTGAAGCGGCTTGAGCGGGCGTCGGGCATTCCGGTTGTCTGCGAACCCAAACTAGGGCCCCGGAAGGACCCCTCGGCCTTCACCATGCTCTGGGCCATCAACCGCCAGGAACTGCTTCAGTGGGACCTATCCTTCTGCATAGACGTCGGCGACCTGTACATAGCGTCCCGAGCCCTCCGCAGTTCGTACGAGGACATGCTGGCGCACCTGGCGCCTTGGTGTCATGTGGTCCACCTCCACCAAGTGTGGCACGGTGGCCTGCGCTACTTCTGGACTCCTGTCGAGCAGGACGGCTGCGTCCCTATCCTCCGCACGCTGGAGATCCTGGGCGGGACCGGCTGCGACATATTCGCGGTCCTGGAACACACCCCTCATCGCGTCCGCGACAATGCCCAGGTTGAGGAAGGGTTAAACTGGCTCCTCCGCAGTTCCGGACCATGGAAGGACCGAGAAGGGCTGCCGCCGGTTTATGATGGAAAGTACAGGGGAGTCCGCTAGATCCCTCTAACCTTTTCGTCGTGCCTACGGTCTATGCATGTGGAAGGGGGATGCGTCCTGTCCGCGAATCCGGTGCCCAGCGAGACCACCACCGCTAGTGTGACGTCGCCGGCCGAATCCGACCCGGTCACTCCGGCCTTGGTTCCTGCGCTCACCTGCCTGGGGCTTCTCTCCGACGAAGACCTGGTCGGGATGACGCTCGACAATCCCAACCGGGACGCCGCATTCGCTGTGCTGGTGGAACGTCATCAGACAGCGGTAAGGCGCGTGGCGCGCGGGATCCTGGGCAGGTCCCCGGATGTGGACGACGTAGTCCAGTCAGCCTTCATCTCGGCGTTCAGGTCACTGCATACGCTCAAGGACAGGGCAAGGTTCAAATACTGGGTCAGGATGATCGCCATAAACGAGGCGCGGGATGTCGCGGCAGGTTCCTTAGAAGTAGCCGGCCTGGATGAGCTCATGATCCTGCCGGAGCAGGCTTCGGACCGGCTGCCGGCAGACGTGGCCGAAGCAAGATGGCTCATCGACGAGCTGACCGAACGGATCCCCATGCAGTACATGAGGGTCCTCTACCTGCGGTATTACCTGGATTACACTGTCAACGAAGTCGCCGAGATGCTGGGCATCGACCCCGGCCTGGTCAAGTGGCGCGCCAACCGGGCCCGCCGGCTGGCAAGAGAAGCCCTTTCCGCCGCAGCCGGTCCCAGGAAAGAAGGAGGAAACAAGTATGGACAAACTCAGCCAAGTTAGGGGCGTTTTGCGAGGTATCCGGAACATCGCTGTGCAGGGCATCTATACGGACACGTTCAAAGGGATGGAAGCCCAATGCGTGAGCACCTACCGCAAATGCATCGCCACTTTGAAGACCGTGCCCGATTTCGAGGAGATCGAGAGCCTGGCCCCCGACCTCACCGATAGCGCCACAATGCAGGAGATCGGGTTCGCGGTGGAGACAGTCCTGAGCCTTATCTCCGAGGGCGCGGGGCCGGTCACCGGCAAGGGAATGCAGGTGTGGATGGGCCATGGCGGCGGTCGCGCAAGGACCTGCCACCCAGCGCGGCCGATCCCTCCCGTGCCTCCCGCTCCACCTTTACCTTCACTGCCTCCCCTGCCACCCATGCCTCATGCGCACGGGCCCGTAGACAAACACGCCTGGCGCGACATGAAGCGGCATATGAAGCAGCAGTTCCGCGCTTTCCGCCACAGCTACGGCGTGGAGCACAGTCGGCGCCTGGAGGAACTCCAGGATGAAATGCAGGAGAAGATCGAGGCAGAACAGGAGCGCTTCGAGGAAAGCGTTGAAAGCATCGAAGAACAAATGGAGGAGCTCCAGGAGAAGATCGAGGAACTGCGTGAGCGGCTCGAGGAGCGGTTGGAGGAGATCCGGGAGAAGTACGAGGAGAAGATCGAGAGGATCCAGGAAGCTGCTGAGGAACCCGCCGAACTCGCAGAGGAAGAGGAAGAGGAACACGAAGAAGAGTGCGAGTGCGACGAGGACGAGGACGACGATGATGACGATGATGACGACGATCCGGAAGTCTGGCTAGAACGTTAAGTCGAGAGGCGAAGCAGCCACGACAAGACTCCATCAAGACGTCGCCGCCCCAGCCATTCAAAGGGCCCGCTCCTGACGGGCCCTGTTGTTTTAAACGTTCATTCATAATCCTTGTCAGGGTGATACCAGGTCTCCCAAGGCCCCAACAGGTCATCGAAGCGCCAGCAGCCGCGGCGGATGGGTAACCCTGCTATGCCTAACACCTGCTCCGCATCCCGACGCAGCCTATCCCTTTCCTCAATGCTAACGGCATACAACATGAGCAGGTAGTCTATCTCGATCCCCGGCTTCGGATAACCGTCCAGCGGGACTCCTGTTCTCACGACCAGAATTGGAGCCCTGGATGCCTTTGCGATAGCCTTATGGCCCCGTAGCATCAACTCTCCGATCAGGAAGTCCTGCTCCAGCGCAAATGTCGTCAACGGGGCCTCGTGCGGCCAATCGGATCCTTCCGCCCTCGCCAGCGCTGACCGGAAGGCCTGCATCGCGTTCCCTAGGCTCCAGACCTCCACCTTCCAGCAGTTCAAGCACTCCTCCACCGGAGTCCTGGTCTCGGCCACTTTCTCGCGACAACGCCGGCACTTCTCCGACCACATTGGGTCAGGGCAGTTGTAGTAGCGCCAGACTCCATCCTCGGTGACTCTCATACTAGGAAGGTATGAGTCCTTAATGTCAAAGTTTCTGGAGTCGCGCGCGAGGTGGATGGACTCCAGTCGGGAGCGGTGATATACTCCCTGCGGTTGTGGGATTCACATCACGGAAAGGAAGTGTTTGCAGTGACAGGAATCAGCACAGTAGCAGCCGGAACAGAGTTCAGGTACGAGGTGGGACTGGCGTAATAGAGCTGAAGGGCTCTTTCGCAAGGCGCATTTAGCGCGGGATCTACTGTCTCTTCTCCATTCGTGGCCTCCGCAACTCCCTCCGGTCGCTCTATCATCACGCATGCACGTCATGCGCGCTTTCCCAGCATTCGCAATCCTTACGAGTACCTGCCTTCGCTTATTTGAGGCAAGGACGCTCACTGCGCTTTCAGCGCTTTTGTAACCGAAGGGAGAACACCAATTGCATAGCATCTCTAGCGAACCAATCGACAAGGGCGACCGCTCCTTCGTCAATGAGGACCGCTCCTTGCGTGCCGATTCTGTAGAACCAATCATCACGGCTGACGGACTGACCCGCCATTTCCGCATCCGCTTGGACGGTGAGGGCTTCTCCGGAAGGCTGAAGAGTTTCGTGCGACCGGAGTACAGGACTGTCAGGGCGCTGGATAACGTATCGTTCACAGTACTGCCTGGCGAGTCCATCGGGTACATCGGCCTGAACGGGGCCGGTAAGTCCACGACAATCAAGCTCCTGTGCGGAGTCCTTGTCCCCACCTCCGGGAGAGTTACCGTGGCGGGGCTCGAGCCCTACCGGAGCAGAACCAGATTGGCCCGAGAGATAGGCCTGCTCATGGGCCAACGGACTCAGCTCCTTTGGGACTTGCCGGTCAAGGAGAGTTTCCACCTCCTAGGTAAGATCTACGATCTCCCCAAACACACCTACCAGGCCAATATGCAGCGGCTTTTGGATGTCCTTGATCTCGGATCCCTCTTGGAGACTCCCGCCAGGATGCTGTCCCTCGGACAGAAGACCCGCTGTGACCTTGCGCTGACGTTCCTTCACAATCCGTCACTTGTCTTCCTGGACGAGCCGACGATCGGCCTGGACATCCTGGCGCGTGACCGCATCCGGGATTTCCTTCGCGAGGAGAAGGCCCGCGGAGTAACTATCTTCATGGCCAGCCACGACCTCGACGACCTGGAGATTGTGGCTGACAGGGTACTGCTAATTCATCGCGGCAAGATCCTTTTCGACGGGACCCAGCCGGAACTCCGGCACCTGACGGGAGGCCACCTCGGCTCCCTTGAGGACACGGTCAAGCGTTTCTACAAGGAGGCAGAACTCGGATGAAATACCTTGCGTACGCTCGTGCCGAGATCCTCCGTGGCTTCCGCTATCGCGCCAACTACTGGGCCACCATGGTCGGAGCAGTAGCGATGGTGGTCATCCAGTGGTCGCTCTGGACCGCTGTCTACAGCCGTCGTGAATCGGTTGCCGGGATCGGGCTCGCAACAATGATGACCTACGTCATGCTGGGCAGGGTCGTGTCCGGGTTCCTGGGCGAGCCGACAGCGCTGCGGACCAACGGACGCGTGTGGTCCGGAGCGATTGTTCATGACCTCGTCAAGCCGGTGGACCTGCACGCGCAGCTGCTGTTCCAGAGCCTGGGCAGCGCCACTTTCAGGTTCATCTCGACCGGGTTGCCTCTCCTCCTTATCCTTCGCTTTGCAGGATGGCTCGATATCCCGGACGCAAGGACTCTGGGCATTTTCCTGGTATCCGCTCTCATGGGGTACGTGACGGTGTTCTCGACATCGTTTCTTTCAGGAGTTATCACCTTCCATGTAAAGAGCAGGGTAGGAATCGACTACATGTACACGGTGGTCGAGCTGTTCTCCGGACTGTATTTCCCGCTCCAGTTCTTCCCTGGGTGGCTCAGGACGGTCGCCAACTGGCTGCCGTTCAAGTCCATCCACTACATCCCGCTTGCGATCTGGAGCGGCATCACCGCGCCGGGCGAGGTAGCCTCCGCCCTGCTCACTCAGGTGATATGGACGTGCGTCATGGTGGCTGCTTCGCGCATTCTCTGGTCGGGCGCGGTGAGGAGCCTGACCGTGCAAGGGGGTTAGCCAGATGGCAAACGCGGCAAGAAGCCTGATTCGACACGTGGGGTTGTACTTCTGGTACCTGCGAGCCAACTGGCTATCGCTCATGGCGTACCCTGCTACTTTCATATCGATGAACGTAGCGGGAGTGGTCTACGCCTTCGGCTCGGCGGCGACCGTCTGGGTCCTATTCTCCCAGATACATGCCATCGGCGACTGGTCGTACCCTCAGGTGCTGCTTATATACGGGGTCTCCATCTTGTCGAGATCCCTCTGCCATCTTCTCTGGGTCGGCCTCATGTTCGTCTCCGGACTGGTCCGGGATGGAAGCGTGGACAGGATCCTCGTCCGCCCCCTGAATCCCCTGTTCCAGGTGGTTGCGGGATATCTCGACGAGGACGACTGGGGCGAGTTCGCCACGGCAGTCATTCTGATCTGGACGTCCTTGGGTATGCTCGGCCAACGCACATGGCTGAATGTTGGCTGGCTTGTGGTTGCTGGGATATCCGGGTCGGTCATATTCGCGGGAATCCGCCTTGTTGCAGCCGCAATGAGTTTCCTGACGGTCCAAAGCCGGGGCTTCATGGACCTTTCGTGGACTGTTGACGAATTCACGCGCTATCCCGCTGACATCTACGGCAAGGGAGTTCGAACGGTGATCACGTGGGCGATTCCGGTGGCCTTCGCCAGCTTCTACCCGGCCCAGCTCATCTTCGGCGATGGCAGGCTGCGAGCGTATGCCCTGGCAACTCCGCTGGTGGCAATCGCGACATTCGCGATCTGCTACCGGTTCTGGCTCTACGCCCTTGACAACTATCAAGGAGTCGGAAATTAGCGCCGGGCGTCAGACCCACCCGGGGAGACTGCGTAGAACAGCATGGATTTGTGCGAAAGGAGGAGCCCGGAGGCTCTCTTCATCCGGGCGCTCTACACCATGAGACAACTTGGACGAATGACAACGGGACTCATTTTGATCGGTATTGGTGTCCTGGCTCTGCTGGGGAATATCGGCCTTGGCGATATCTTTGGGGAAGCCCTAGTCGCCATCATCGGCGTGTTGTTCCTTACGCTCCGCTATATCGGCAGACAAGATTGGGCGATCTACCCAGGCGCCTTCACGACCACCGTGGGAATCGTGATATTCCTGGCGGCCCGCGGGCTGAACATGGATGTTTGGTGGCCTCTGTTCGTGGCCGCTCCCGGGGCAGCCTTCCTTCTGATCAGGCTGGACGGGGAGCACAACAGGTGGGCGGTCTATCCGGCGAGCATACTCATCATGATTTCGGCGATCATGTTCGCCTTCTCAAGCGGGACCGTGTCGTGGCTGTACCTTGACGTCTTCGGCAAGCTTTGGCCGGTCGCGCTTATTCTAGTCGGCCTCTTGATCATCTGGAGGTCATTAGGACCGCGCAGCTCCGATCCCGCCGAACCCAGGTAATCCTCCTACCCCCCGGTTTCCTGTCCAAGGCCCCGTCCCTGAAACGGGGCCTTTTCTTTGCTTGCAGGCCATACGGAACGCCGGAAGAGCCCGATATTACGCGATGGTCACGCCAGTCCTGTCGATCGGTACATCCTGAGTAAAAGTGACAGTGGTTGCCAATTGCACCCTATGTTTGGCAGGAATTCCCATTTGCCCGTCGAACTCTGTCTTCGGAGGTGACTGGATGAAAAAGAACCGGAAACGTAGTGAAAGGAAACGTGTTGGCAGGACGAGGAGCAGGATGCCTTCAGGCCCTCGAGGTGTTGCTGAGACACCCGAGGCTGAGAACCTGGTCCTGCCCGATGGCGAAGTCGTATGGGCGCTCGCAATCAAGTTGCCCGCGGTCCAGAACCTTACGGCCTTAGGATGGCACCGCTTCCTCCCACCTGAGCTGGCCGTCACGTTCGTGGGATGCGCGATAGCGGCCGCGTCAGGGTACACCGGCGATCGGTTATGGGCGGAGCTCGACGAGTTCATTGAGGGGGTCCTGCGGTTCAAGGCCGGAGAGGACACCAAGCCTATTGTCGATTTCATCGACAAGCGGTTTCGAGACTATTACGGCGAGTACGAGCGCAGCCCCATGGGGCTAGTTAAGGCCTTGATAGATCTGGGGTTAGTCGTGTTGAAGCAAGAAGAAGGCCAGGATGTCTTGGAGATACCATCCCAACTCCCCACGCCCGAGAAGCGTTTGAACCTCTGCATGGCCGACCGCGACGAACAAGTGGTATTGAAGGCTCGCTACAGGGACGATGCCGGCCCACGGCAGAGAGTGTATTGGGACGAGGTCCCCGCCATTAAGCGGATGATGAATGCAGGTTGGGCGCGCCACCTGCCCCCCGACATAGCCATTGCATTCATGGTTGCCGCAGCGGTCTCCGTCGGGCGCTGCACAGGAAACCTGATGTGGGAGAACATAGAAGACCTGTGGAAGGCCCACAAAGAGAACGGGACTCCCCTCATGCCCAAGAGGAAAGAGCTCGAAGTGGAAGACCGTTTTCGGGCGGAGTACGGACGGCCCTTCGTGCGGACCGCGAGAGGCGCGGTGCAGGTCTTGCTTGAGCTCGGCCTGTTAGTCCTCAAAGAAGTCGATGGCGAGGACTTTCTTGAGGTCCCCGAGGTCCTTCCGACTCCCGACATGAAGCTATATCTCACCGATGAAGAGAAAGGCCTGCTGGCAGAGCGCCTAAAGATCACCATCTAAGGACTCGTGCGCTCCGACTAATCTAGAGTAGCCCGGAAGTCCATAGGGCCCTTGTCGTCGTCTAGCAGTCACTCGGCTTTTCGCGAGCCCTCGGACTTCCGGACGTTGCCTGCATGCGGATTCGACCGCCGGCTAGGGAGCGCTACCGTTCTGGGCGTCCTTTCTGCCCCTTTTCCCGGTCGTTGCGGACCTGACTGTGGAAGAGCCGGTTGCGATCCTCCTCCCCACCGATCTTGACCTCGCTCCTCACAGCAGTTACTCCCCGGGCCGTTTCAGCTGCCTTCATTGCCGCCTCGACCTCAGCCGGATCGTCAGTGCGCCCCATCAGCGTCACAACACCCTTGGAGCTCCTAGCGCCAATGCGCTTGGGGTCGATCTCGGGTACGGCGTTCAGTTCCTCTGCTACTTCGAAGTCAACGTCGCTGTCGGTGATGGGTCCATCCGTAATGATCGAGATCGCGGCGTCCACGTCCTTGACCCCCTTCACGCTGCGGGCCAGTTCCTCTGCTCTCTTCTTCTCGGATAGGACGTCAACTGCCCCGTGCAACTGAGCCTGACCCTCAACCACGTCCGCCTCAAGATGGTACGACCGGAGATCCCGATCTTGGTCCAGAAGCCTCTGGATCTCCCGCCTGAGCACGTCATCCTTCTTCATCTATCTCCCGTACCTCCCATGATGGAGTCTTTCGAGTTGAAGGTTATCCATCTTGGAAGGAAGAATGAGTGCGGCCGCTTCGTTGCCGCGTCCTTGTCGCACCTTGCCACATCCTTGCCTTATCGTTGCTGTAACCGCTCTTCGCGCACCCCCTTCGCCCCTCACCCGTAGAATAGCGTGCTACACATGCCATTTCGTGGAGGTGGGGGAGATTGTTTTTCTTGTTGCCCGAACCGGGAAAAGGCGCCCCGGCCGGAAAGCGTCCGTGGTCACGGACTGAGATACTAGGAGTAGCGCTACTTATCGCATCGATGGCCTTGCTCCTTTTCAATCCCAAGGCGATGGGGGACTTTTTCGATGCGGCCATCAACAAGGCTATGCCGATTGTGGTCGACGTCTTTCTCACCGGGTACGTAGGGTTCGCAATCATCGCCAGCGTGATGGCGGGGCGTATCCTTGAAAGGCTCGGTTTCACCGACGCGCTGCTCAGAGTGTTCATGCCCATTGCCGCGAAGATGGGCATGAACCCTGCAGTCGTAGTCCCGGGTGTGTATAACATCATCGGTGATATCAATGCTGCGGGCGTGATCGCCGGTCCGGTCACAAAGAAATCGGGCTGCACGGTCGACGAGCAGAAGATCGCGGTTGCGACGATGGCGCAGGTCCAGCAGTCCTTGGCGACTTTCATCCTCGGCATAATGGCCGTCACTGCAGCCGGCGTCCGTGCGTTTCCTGTGGTCTTGCTGGCCGTCTTCCTTCCAATGGTAGCCGTTCCGTTTATCCTGAGCAGGACCGTCTACAGGAATGTCCGCGGGGTGCCGCTCTCTGAGATCCCGCGCTTCACACCAAAAACCCCCATCATGGACACCGTTTTCGGCAGCGCGATGGAGGGGGCCAGGCTGCTCTTCCTCTTCATCATCCCGGCGGTGGGAGCAGTCTACGCGGTGATCGGGGGTCTCGAGTTTCTGCACATCTGGCAGCCCGTTGAGCAAGGACTTGGGTGGCTGCTCGGCAGGCTCCTCATCGACCCCGCTACAGGTATCACGTCCATGTTCATCGCCCCGACGCTGGCGGCCGCTCAACTGCTGGAGGGAGCCGCAAACATCGCCCCGGCCCTTGTAGTCGGGTCCTTCGTGTTGGCGTCGTCGGGGCTTCCCGCGAGCGTCATCACGGGCCAAATCCCCGTTATCTGGGCGGAGCACAGCGACCTCACACAGTCCCAGGCGTTGGAGGCTGCACTGTTGGGAACCGTCATGCGAGTGCTGTCGGCCACCGCCATAGCTTGGCTGTCTGTCCGCATATTCATGGTTTAGGAGAACGGAATGAGGGAGGTGCATGACGTGGCAGATCTGAACCCGCCTGTGAAGTCAGCGCTATGTAAAGGCGCTTCCGATGGCTGTGCAGCGGAAGTGCGGGTCATCCACGCGCGCAAGGTTGTGACGGTGTCACCCCGGGGAACCATCCGGGACGGCGCGATCGCAGTACAAGGCTCAGTTATTGCGGCGGTAGGGACGCGTGAGGAAATCTCCGCTCTCTACCCCGACGCCGAACTCATTTATGCAGGCGCGGTCCTGACGCCGGGCCTTATCGACTGCCACGCTCATAACCTGGAGTTTGGGCCGAGCACTGCGTTTGGGGCGACCAAGGAGGAGCAGTGGCAAAGGGCATCCGATCTGATCATGCGGGCCATGCGCGGCGGCATCACCTCCCTCGGCGAGCACGTGTTGGGATTCTTCATCCTGGGACGCTCCATTGAAGAGTACAAGGCTTTCCGTGACACTCTGCCTGTGAGGATCCTCATCTCGGCCGGTACCTGCTCCTTGGGGACCGACCCTCCGGTCTACATGTGCTCCGCGCTAGGAGGGGTCATGGCTCCCCGGGGAGCGCTGGTCGATGCGGAAGCGCTCAAAGTGATGGCTGCTCAGACCGAGTTCCCGGGAGAGCACGCCATGGGCACATTCACGCCCGCCAACCTCCCGCCGGAGGCTACTCCGCTGGCAGGAGCGGCTTTTCTGAGCCCCGTTGAGGTAGCGGCCATGGTGGAAGCCTACCACGCCGCGGGAAAGAAGTGTGGGCTCCACACCGAAGGAAGCCAGATCGTGCAGGATTTCATCGATGCGGGTGGCGATGTTGTCCACCACGGCCACAACATTGCCCCTCACCTGCTCGACGTGATGGCGGAGAAGGGGATACCGCTGGTCGCAACGCCGGTAGGGGGCACATCCAGTAGACCTAACAGCCCTGAGGAAGTACTGGACGCCGTCAAGCGAGGGGTCCGCGTATCCATCGCCACCGATTCGGTCCTCCCGCCCCACCCCCGGGCGTCCTGGCTTCCTATTAAAGGAGGACGGCTGGTCTACTCAGGCGATTTGACAGCAGTGGCGCATTCGGCGATGGTCGCGCTGGTCGAAGCAGGATTCGACGAGGGCCAGGCCCTGGCCATGATTACTCTAAACCCGGCCGGGATCCTCGGGATCGAGGGCCGCGCCGGCTCACTTGAACCGGGCAAGGATGCCGACATCATCGCTTGCGACGCCATCCCGGGGCTGGAGGCATATGACCCGGAAAACATCCATCTCGTGATGTCCCGAGGGAAGGCGCTGCACCAAGGGTAAGGCACTTTTGGTAAGTGCCATCTTCTACGTCGAGGGGCCAAAGTTGGGGCGTGGCGGCTGCTCTGCAGAGGTGCCGCCACCCCCCCTGGCGAGAGCATCCATTTGGGGATATGGCATGATCGTACACCCACCCTCGCGAAGATGGAGGCGTCTTATGGTGAAGCGTCTGTCGGTGTCATGCTTGCCCTCTCGTTAGTTGCGGCAATCATAGTGTTTGCTGTGCTAGCCCCCGTGACCATTCACTTGGCGCAGGGAGAAGAAGAGCGTATCACCGAAGTTGTCTTCGCAGGAGCCGGCGGCCTTTCCGGGTATGTCTGCGGCGTGAGATATGCTAGGGTCTCAACTATCACCAGGTGACTAATAGTTTTCGCCACGGTCATGCCATGACCGATGCGAGGCTTCATATTAATCACCAGAAGGCTAACATGTCGAAAAGTGCAGTCACGAAATGACCTATAGCATTGGCCTAGTCACGCCATGACCACACTTTTCCAGCCTATTGGTCACCAGGAGAAATATAACCTTCGGGCTAATAACCATGACGCGACCCCTCGAAATCCCTGCAATCATGGCATGACACATGCAACGGGCCCAACCACCGTGACGCTATCTAGCCCCCTAATCGATTTGGACAGTGGTCAGTGTCTTGAATTACAGTTCAAGTCGAGGGGTGAACGAGTGTGGCTAAGTTCAAGTACTACCCGCCGGAGGTACGAAAGAGGATTC
>JBLNCN010000005.1:0-1202602 GCA_050260675.1 Bacillota bacterium
CGGGTTGACCCCCTAACTTTGGACACTAGACTGCGATTGCTCTGACAGTCGCAGTCTTGCTTTGATTTGCTCGATAATACGCTTCCGGAGACTGATACCCACATCCTGAGTGCAGCCGGCGGGAGTTGTAGAACTTGATGAACCGGTGGATCTCCCGGTACGCGTCCCCAAACAACTCGAACCTGTTCACGGCCATGCACTCGCTCTCGAGGATCGAGTGGAACGATTCAATGTGCGCGTTCATGTTCGGAGTCTTGCAGGGGATGAACTCCTGCTCTACCCCTAGTTTCCTGCATCCTTCACCCAGGACTTTGCCCTTGAACTGGGGGCCGTTGTCGGAGCGGAGTATCAACCCTTTCCCCGTTATTCCCCTGCTCCGGAGGGCCTCCTTGAGGACCCTCAAGATGTCCTTGGACTCGCACTTGAGCCCCACGTGAGTCCCCACTATGCACCGGTCGAAGATGTCGATGATGGATGCCACGTAGAAGAAGTTGCCGTTCCCGTCCAGCTCACCGTACTTGATGTCGGTAGCCCAGTGCTGGTTCGATCCGGTCACTTCGCAGTTCCTGGCCAGTCTGCGCGGGAGCCTGGGCTTTAGTTTCCTCTGTGGCCTGAGTATCCTCAGCTCCTTGCACAGCCTGTAGACCTTCTTCTTGTTGATGGTTAACCCCACGTTCTGGCGCAGGGCATGGGTGAGTTTCAGATACCCGTAGAACTCCCCGTCACCCTCGATAAACCCCAGAAGGTACTCCCGGATCTCGTCATCACACACCCTGCGGCCGTCAGCTGTCTTGGACCAGCCCGGTATCTTCCGGCCGCCGCGCGGCTTTTGGTTCTTGGTCCGCCTCTTCATGCGGTAATAGAAGGTGGACCTGCTCAACCCCACAATCTTGAGGACACGGACTGCACGGTACCCCTCACCAATCCACCATCTGGCTATCTGGACTTTGTCTTCGAGCGTTGGGCCGTTTTTTTTTAGCAGGTCCTTCAGGATCGCGATCTCCAGCTCCTTGTCTCCAAGCAACTCCTTGAGACGGCCCACTTCTTTGGCCATCCGCTCAACTTCCGCCGCACAGATAGGCGCTCCCGCATCCTCAAGTAGCCCCTGCTGCTGTTTGGCTCTCCATTCCTTCACTGCATTCCTGCTGACCCCGTACCGCCGGCATATGGCGGCGAGGTTTCCTTCAGACTCCAGGTCCTGCAGAATCCTCTTTCGTACCTCCGGCGGGTAGTACTTGAACTTAGCCACACTCGTTCACCCCTCGACTTGAACTGTAATTCAAGACACTGACCACTGTCCAAATCGATTAGGGGGCTAGATAGAGCCGTGACTCATATGTCGAAAAGTCGGGTCACGCTGTGAGTAGTTCATGAGTCCTGGTCATCCGACGACTACACTTTTCGACACGTTAGCCTTCCGATGACTAATCGGCATGTCCAGAACTGGTCGCGGCGTGACCCTAGATCATGGAATGTATCACAAGATGATTGTTAGAATATTCCACTAGCCATCGCCAGAGTGTTGTCGACCAGCAACAGTCACGTCGTGCCCTGCTTCCGGCACGAGCAACTCCTCCCTTGGGACCTGCGGCAGAACCTGGTCACTACATGACCATGTGCATGACCTGGTGCATGGCCATGTGGTCTAGTCCGAAAACAGGCTCTGTTGCTCCGCCCGCCTGCGACTCTCATACGTCCGCATGTAGCTCCAGATCTCGTCGATGTTGTGCATGATGCCGCGCCTCGCGCATTCATCGTGGAAAAGGTTCATCAGTTCCGGGCTCCTGTCGCTTATGACCTCGTAGCTGTAACCGTACTTGCGGTGATACCTTTCCTTCAGGCCGGGGAAGTGTTCATCAAGCTTCTGATAGAAATGCGCGCGGTTTCCCTCACGCAGTGTGAGCCCAATGCTGAAGCAGAGGATGCCGCGTACTCCCGCATCAAAGCAGTAGTCCAGCACTCCCCGAAGGTTTTCCTCAGTGTCGTTGATGAAGGGCAGGAGTGGGCTGAACCATACAACTGTGGGGATGCGTCTCTCCTGGAACACCTTGAGAGCCTCGTAGCGCTCGCGCGTTGGGGAGACGTTGGGCTCGATGACCTTGCAGAGTCCCTCATCATAAGTGGTGAGCGTCATCTGAACGACGCATTTGGCCTTTTCGTTGATCCGTTCCAGCAGATCCAGGTCCCTGAGGATCCTGGCGGACTTGGTCTGTATCGCAAGGCCGAACCCGCGCTTCTCGATGATCTCCAGGCACCGTCGCGTGTGACGGAGCTGCGTTTCGAGGTGTATGTAAGGGTCGCACATCGCGCCCGTCGAGACCATGCACTTGTTCCTCTTCTTTGACAGCGCAGCCTCCAGTAGTTCTGGGGCGTTGCTCTTTACTTCGATATCCTCGAAGTCGTGCTGCATGTCGTAACACTTGCTGCGGCTGTCGCAGTAGATGCAGCCGTGGGTGCAGCCGCGGTAGATGTTCATCCCGTTTTGGGCGGAGAGGATCCCCTTTGCTTCTTTGAAGTGCATGCGACTCTCACCTCGAGACTGGCCGATGGCGACTAGAAGAGTGGGCCGCCGATCGCCACGGCGATCATACCGTCTTGACCGCAGAACTGTCACGATCGATGGAACTCTCAGGCAGCACCGGGTTTCCGAGGCAGAACCTATCGTTGTGGTGCCGGGGCCACGCATGTCTCTGAGCCCTTATCTAGCAGGGCTTCGCCGGAACCTGCCCTCTCTGCCGCTCGTCTTACCACCATGAAAGGTGGTTTCGTCCATGTCGCGAGTTACCCATCACGCGGGGCGCTTCATTTCCGCAGTTGTTCTCCTCGCTGTCCTTCTAGCCGGCTGTGCCAAATCGCAGCCTGAGCCGAAGACGGTGGCTGTCCTCGACCCGGCGCTGACAAAGCAGGTAACGCTCAATGGCCAATTGGTCACAACCAATGGGGAAGACATGATCTCGCCTGATGGCAAGTACCTCTTGGCTGGGATCCGCGGCAAGCCCGCCGAGACTATGTCCGCTATCCCGATTCAGGGAGGACCGGCGCAGGGAGAACCGGCGGCGGATCCAGCAACCGGCGCCGGTGATGCCGAGCCCATTGTCCTCTACTCAGTGGATTCCTTTTGGACTCGCTACAACCTGGTCCAGTGGTATCCTGTCGGGTGGCTGTCCAACACCAAATGCGCCTTCATAGTCCACGGATGGCAATCCCAAGGAGAGCACAAGGGTGAGAGGGGCGCGGCGATCTTCACCGCAGATCTCGAGACCAAGACGTCCACCATGATCGGGTACGTCCCAGTATCCGAGCAGGGACAGATGATTGACTCCGCTGCTCTCAGCGGAAACGGCAAAATGTACATGCGGGTGAGACGCAAGCTCTGGGAAATCAACGTTGCGACCGGCGACATCCGCCTGGTCCGCGGAGACCTAAACGAGGACTATGGCATCTCGACTTCTGCGATGTCACCCACCGGGACTCACCTTGCATACGAGGTCTACCAGGAGGCGAAGAGCGGGATCTTCCTGATCGACTTGTCTACCGGAGAGGAAAAAGTGCTCATTCCGGACCTCGATTCACTGAGTTTCTTCCCGGCCTGGTCGCCTGATGGCAAGTACGTAGCGGCCTACACCGTCCAGAAGCTTCCGCCGGAGTCGCCGGAGGAATCGGTCCCGCGGTACAACTTCATTCCCGGTGAGGACGGTCCAATGTCCTCCGGTCAAGCCATCACCGTGGTTGACCTGGATGGCAACGTGGTGAAGACCATCACAGTCGAGGGCCGGTACCTCTCGCATTTCGCCTGGCTCTCGGATAGCGAATCCCTGGTTTATCTGGCCGGTCCGGTGGCATTTGGAAAGTGGGGAGAGGTTACCTCGTTCGAGTATGCCACGGCACACATCGCCAGTGTGAGCCAAGATGCGCCGGTCAAGGTCGCCGACATCTCAGAAATCGAGAAGCAGACCGGTGAACACACGGCCTGGGTTTTCCCGGTTGGATCTTTGCCTGAGGGAAAGGGCGCGCTCCTTGACGTGGCGGGGGCCGAAGGAGCCTCCGTATGGCGAGTATCGACTTCCTCTGAGCCTGCCAAGGTAACGGACGGGTGGTGGCAGACTGCCAGGCTCATGCCGGAATACCTGGACAGTGTGGCCGGCGTCGTAGGCGGTGGCGAGCAGACCGGGCTCTGGTTGGTGGGGGACACGGCGACCCAGTTCGAGACTTGCCCGTCGGGGACTGGGATAGCTGCCTACAATGGAGAACTCCTGGTAGTTGAGAGTTACGACTTCCCGACTGATGAAACGCGGGTCGCAGTCTACGACATGATCTCTGAGAAAGTGGTGGAGGAGTAGTCGCTGTCCCTCCAACTCTTCGAGGCAACAATCATGTGGTCACGGCGCCTGTGCTCAACTTGTCTAGTGCTGGTCCATACGGGGCAGCAAGAAAAGGAGGGCGGCAGCCTTGCCGCCCTCAAGGAGTGGGGGGGTGGTTGCTCACACGACGGGTGACAACCCGGGCGTAAAGCAGCAGTAGCCGATATCGTCGGAAGTCCGACGGATGGCGTCCCAGGCGGCATCGAAGTTGATGGCTTCGAATGCAGCGGGGTAGAGAATGGTGTTTTCCTTGATTATGTGCTCGCGGAGATTGCCCACCACGTACCGGGCCTCTCTGACGATCTCATCCTTGACGCCGGCGTAGTTGTCCGGTGTAGTGGATTCCACGAGCTCGGAGAGCCGCTCTTTGTGCGGCCTCATGTCGGCGTGCTCCATCCGCATGATACGAGTGGGTCCGGTTATGCCGCGCTCCTCCAGCGCGGGGAAGAGAGCCTTTTCCTCTCTCTCATGGTGCTTTTCGGCCTCAGCGAGATGGGCGGATATGTTCTTGGCGATGTCCAGCGCTTCCTCAAGGGTAATGTCCCACACCGGCGTGCGCTCAACGATGTTTGCTGCCTGCTCCAGTGAGTCAAGGAAGCCCAGGATCATCTGATGTTCACCCACCAGGGTGTTGAGCGGGTGGCCGACCTCGGTTGCCTTCAGTAGGTCTTGTGCTTTTCTGTCGAGGACCTCCAGATGGACCTTGCAGAGACCTTGCAGCTCCTGGGGGGTGATGCCACGCTCCAGTAGGCGCTGTTCAGCCCTCGAGAGGTCCACTTCGGAGATGGTCGATAGAATCTTCGCCGATTCCTCTTTGGTGGCTTCACCATTATTGATACGCAGAAGGGCGTCGGCCAGTTGGTCAATCCTGTCGTGTGTCATTTTTGGAGTCCTCCCTCTGTTCTCCTGCGGGGAGAAAAGTTGTATTCCTGACTAACTTAGTAATATTACTGGCAAGGGTTTCATGTCAATAGGGTTGGGGGGATGCCCCCTTCGTTTACACAGTCAGCCATGTGGGGGTCTAGGAGAGCAGGTCAGCGATAGTTGTCCCTCGCATCGTCCGGTCGATGCTGTCTTGGGCCCGTTGCCAAATACCGTGTAGTGGGCAGGTATCCTGCTTCGGGCATTTCCCGACGCCCAGCGCGCACTCCTTGATGAGGAGAGGATCGCCTGAGGCCTCGATTACATCTTGAACGCTCAGGCTCTTGGGATCGACAGCCAGACGCACGCCGCCTCCCGCGCCTCTGGCCGAATCCACCCAGCCCTTTTTGGTGAGAATGGCCATAATCTGGGGCATGTACTTGGCCGGGATGTCCTGCCTGGACGCGACGTCCCTCGAAAGCACGTAGCCTTCGCCCTTGCTGCGGGCGAGGTCCAGGAGCGCCAGAAGCATGTACTCGACTCGTTTTGTTATCATAGCTTCCACGCTCCAAACCTAAGTTATTAACTAATATATACACTGGACTGGGAGGACGTGCAACCGGGTCACAGCCGGTACAGAGAAATCTTGGTTGTCTTGTCACCCCGAGAGCCCAGTAGAGTGCCCGAAGACGGTGCGGCGGTCCCGCGATCACGCCTTTCTGGCTGGAATTTCCCTCGAAAACCGCAAGGCATACTACTTCGCGGAGGTGGCTCGTCTGGCTTCGTTTTCGGTAGCTTCGGGCAGGGCGCTCGACAGTATACGCCGGATACTCGGGCGGGAGATACAGGCTTGGGCCGAACGCGGCGTGAAGGTCACCGTGAGCGAGTCCCTTACCGGCGAACTCCTGGTGTTCCGGTGCGAGATCCGCAAGGCGGAGGGGCTGCAAGGGCAGGACGTCCTGCGCGACATAAAAGACGCGGTGGCCAGCGGGCTGTCACACGTCGTTATAGACGAGTATGAGAGAGTCCTGGTACAGCGGTTAATCGATGAGAACTACGCCTACCTCTCCAGTGGGGACAGGGAGGCGCTCCGCAGAAAGGTAACGCTCCGGCTGAACGGCAAGCAGTCCGGAAGGCGCATCGGGCTTGCTGAGCGAAACCGCCGAAAGAGCAGGGTATGGGCGAAACTGGCCGAGTATCTTGAGAAAGAGAACGAACTGGTGCTCGAAGGCTTCATCACGTTCCGCCTCAAGGACTACCTCGAGGACCTCTTCGACACGGTGGAAAAGACTGCCGAAGACTACCTTACCGAACGGGAGTACCAGGAGTTCCTAAGGCTCCTCCGGTACTTCATGGCAAGGCAGAAGGACGCCGCCACAGAGGTCAACGTTGTGAGGAGGGGCGACTCCTACTCCGTCCTAGACCACAATATGGAGCCTGTGAGCGGCGAGGTAGGCACCTTCCTCAAGAATCCCCCCGGAGGCTTTGCTTTGGGGGTCGACGACCTCATCGTCAGTGCGGTTGTCACCCTGGCGCCCCAAAGGATGGTTTGGCACGGTCCTCACGACAACTCTCCTTGCTACGACCTGCTCAAAGACCTTCTGGAGGACCGGATGGCCCATTGTCCGGGATGCCCGGCTGACGGAGGCAAGCCTGAACCGGCCCACGTGTGACGTCCTGCGTTATTCGCTTGATCCCCTATGCACTCGGGTATATAATGCCGAAAACAATGCAGTAAACAAGGCTGCGAAGAGGAACGTACCGGGAGGTACCGCCAAGAGAGGGCAGGCCATAGGCTGAAAGCCGCCCGCGGGATAACCGGGAAACACCACCTCTGAGCCTCCGGTGGATGCCCTTGGGGATAACGCCGGCGCGACTCGCGCGATAAAGCTTGACGAGGGCCGGCGAATCCGGTCGAAATAGGGTGGAACAGCGGAATCCCGCCCCTTGTGGGCCGGGGTTTTTTATTTCAACCGGATAGAGCGAAGGAGGGCCAGAAGATGGATGAACAAGCCAGGATTCAGGTGAGGTGCGGCGACGTCTTGCGGGAGGTGGACCGCGGCGGCACTTACCTGGATGTGAAGAAGGCCATGGGCTGGAAGAACGACGTCATAATGGTGAAGGTGGGCGATGAGGCCAGAGAACTTCGCTCGCGCCTTGCATCCGATTGCGAAGTGAGTCCTCTCACTTTCGATGACGAGCGCGCCAGGTGGGCGCTGAGGCACACGGCCGCCCATATGCTGGCGCAGGCCGTAAAGCGCCTGTTCCCCGAAGTCAAGCTCGGCATCGGTCCCGCTATCGAGGACGGTTTCTACTACGATTTTGACACCAAGGAGCCGTTCAGCCCCGAGGCGATAGAGAAGATCGAGGCGGAGATGAAGAAGATCGCATCCGAGAACCTCCCGGTCCTGAGGGAGGAAGTCTCCAGGGATGAGGCCCGACGCATCTTCGCGGAGGAATCCGAGCCCTACAAGCGGGAACTCCTGGAGGCTCTGCCCGAGGGAGAGTCCATCTCGCTTTACAGGCAAGGGGAGTTTGTGGACCTCTGCGCCGGCCCTCACGCGCCTTCGACGGGCTACGTGAAGGCGTTCAAGCTGCTGAGCGTCGCCGGCGCCTACTGGCACGGCGACGAGAAGCTGCCGATGCTGCAGCGCATCTACGGTACGGCGTTCATGAACGAGGAAGACCTTAAGGCGTACCTTGACCGCCTCGAGGAGATCAAGAAGCGCGACCACCGCAAATTGGCCAAGGACCTGGACCTGTTCAGCCTTCAGGAAGAAGGCGGCCCCGGCCTGGTGTACTGGCACGCCAAGGGCAGCGTGGTAAGGGAAGAAGTCGAGAACTTCTGGCGCAAGGAGCACAGGAAGCGCGGATACGACATCGTGTACTCTCCCCATATCGCCAAACTGGACCTCTGGAAGACGTCGGGCCACTGGGGATGGTACCGGGACAGCATGTATGCTCCGATGGTCATCGAGGACGTCGAGTACCTCCTAAAGCCCATGAACTGCCCGTTCCACATCCTCATGTTCAAGAACGATACCAGGAGCTACCGCGACCTGCCCATCAGGATGGGCGAACTCGGGACGGTCTACCGTTACGAGAGGTCCGGCGTGCTCCACGGCGCGCTTAGGGTTAGGGGCTTCACGCAGGACGACGCCCACCTGTTCGTAACCAGGGAGCAGCTGGTTGACGAACTGGTCGGGGTCCTCGACCTCACGCAGTTCATGATGGAGACCTTCGGTTACAAGGAGTACCAGTGCATGCTGTCCACCAGAGACCCCGAGAACAAGTCCAAGTACGCCGGGGACGACGAGGTCTGGGAGCTGGCCGAGAACGCCCTTGTAACGGCCCTCAATCGTAAGGGGCTCCAGTACATGGTGGACCCGGGCGAGGCCAAGTTCTACGGACCCGCGATCGACGTGAAGATCAAGGACGCCCTGGGGCGACTGTGGCAGGGTCCCACCATCCAGTGCGACTTCAACCTGCCTGAGCGTTTCGACGTGAACTACATCGGCGAAGACGGACAGAAGCACAGGCCGGTGATGATCCACCGGACGGTCCTGGGCAGCATGGAGAGGTTCATCGCGGGGCTGGTAGAGCACTACGGCGGCGCGTTCCCCATGTGGCTCGCGCCGGTGCAGGTTGAGGTCATACCGGTCTCCGAGAAGCAAGCCGAGTACGCCAAGAAGGTTGATGCGGCCCTTCGGGCAGCCGAGATACGGGTGCTCTGCGACGTGGGCCCTGAGAAGATGGGCTACAAGATAAGGCAGGCCCAGATGCAGAAGATACCGTACATGCTGGTGGTCGGCGGCAGAGAAGAGGAGAACGGGACGGTCTCGGTCAGGCACCGGTCTCTTGGAGACCTCGGCAGCATGAAGCTCGACGACTTTGTCGTCAAGGCATCCGAGGAGATCAGCAAGAAGTCTTTGGAACCGGTCGTAAAGCGCCAAGACGCTTAATCAGGTTCAATCGTTGCGGCGTACGCCAGGTTGGCACGCTGAAAGCATGCCGCCCTAGCGTGCCGGATCGCGCACGCTTGCTCTTCCCTGAGCATTGAAGTATCATGCTACTGGACAATGAAGCAGAAGCCATCCGCTTCTCACCTTGCGGTCCGCCGGATCTCGCAGGGTTCACAGATAACGACAAAGTAGCGTAGGGATCCTGTTTGGGGCGCCGGCGCGAAGATTCTGTGGGCGGGTGGGTTCACCCGCCCTTCGTATTTGTGAAAAAGGACAGGAGGTGACATCGATAAGTCAGGACCAAAGAGTCAACGAGCAGATTAGAGTGCGAGAGGTAAGGTTGGTCTCGGAGACCGGCGAGCAGCTGGGCATAGTGCCCACCTACGAGGCCCTGCGGATGGCTCGTGAGAGGGGACTGGACCTCGTTGAGGTCGCAGCCCAGGCGAGACCGCCGGTATGCCGGTTCATGGACTACTCCAGGTGGAAGTACGAGCAGTCCAAGCGCATGAAAGAGGCGCGCAAGAAGCAGAAGGTCCAGGACGTCAAAGAGATCAAGATGCGTCCGACCATCGACGAGCACGATTTCGACGTTAAGGCAAGGGCGTGCGCCAAGTTCCTATCGGAAGGCGACAAGGTTAAGGCGACTATCATGTTCAGAGGAAGGGAAATGGCCCACCTCGAGAACGGTCAGAAGGTATTGGAGAGGCTCCTGGAAAGGGTAAAGGATATCTGCGTGGTTGAGAGGGCTCCCAAGATCGAGGGAAGGAACATGATCATGGTGCTGTCCCCCCGCCCCCAGCAGAAGCCCGCCGCTCCTGCCCCCGCCGAGACGAAGGCGCAGTGACAGACGCGAGCTAGAGGGAGTGTTCCAGCGTGGCAAAGAACAAAATGAAGACCCACAGCGGGGCTAAGAAGCGCTTCTTCGTGACAGGTACCGGAAAGGTCAGGCACTACCACTCCGGGCACAGCCACAGACTCCGCAACAAGGATGCCGCCCGAAGGCGTAGGCTCAAGAAGGACTCCGGGCTTGCCGAGGTCCTAACCGAACGGGTTAAAGCCCTCATCCCTTACAAGTAAGGGCTCCACTTGGTTACGAATTAAGCGCGAAAGAGGGATAGAGAGATGCCTCGTGTTAAGACCGGACTAATAAACCATCAAAGGCACAAGAAGATACTGAAGCTTGCCAAGGGTTATTGGGGCAAGCGTTCCAAGTCGTTCCGCATGGCCAACGAGACCGTGATGAAGGCTCTTCATTACGCTCGCAGGCACAGGCGGGAGAAGAAGCGGGAGTTTCGGGCACTGTGGATTTCCCGCATTAACGCTGCGGCAAGGCTCAACGGGCTTAACTACAGCACGCTCATGAGTGGGCTCAAGAAAGCCGGAGTCGACATCAACAGGCAGATCCTTGCGGACCTGGCGATTACCGACGAGAAGGCGTTTGCTGACTTGGTGCAAGTAGCCAAAGCACAGCAGGCGTAACGGCTAGCTAGATCAACTATCGGTAGGCAAGAGACCGTCCCAGCGTGGCGCGTTGCCGGAGAAGTTGACTGGAGGTAAGTTGCGTGTCTTCGGGCACAACGAAGCCGAGGCGGGGGACCCCCACCCGGCTCATCGTTCTTTCTTTTGCTGTTGCGATCGCGATCGGCACCTCGCTTCTGATGCTGCCGGTCTCTTCAGCATCGGGCGTCGCCCCCGGCCTACTGGATGCTTTCTTCACTGCTACCTCCGCCGTATGCGTTACGGGTCTTGTTGTGGTCAACACGGCCCAGTATTGGAGCCGGTTCGGCCAAACGGTAATCATGCTGCTCATCCAGTTTGGCGGACTGGGGCTCATGGTCTTCGCGACCATGCACGCGCTGCTCACGGGTAGGCGCATCGGCCTCCGCGAGCGGGTCCTCCTGCAGGAGCAAACAGGGCAGGGGAGGCTGGCAGGCCTGGTATCGCTGGCGAGGAGGATCATTGTCTGCACCCTGGTCTTCGAACTCCTGGGTGCCGTGATACTGGGAGCGGCAATCGGGATGGAGAGGCGCTTGCCGTTCGGCGAGTCAATGTTTCAGGGGCTTTTCCACGCTGTCTCGGGGTTCTGCAACGCGGGCTTCGATATCCTCGGGGACAGTCTGGTGAGTTTCCGCAGCAATCCGACTGTCATCCTAACGGTGAGTTTTCTGGTCATATTCGGCGGTCTCGGATTCCACGTGATCGTAGATCTCTGGGTGAACCGGTTCCGGTGGAACGCGCTCAGCCTTCACTCAAGACTGGTCCTCAAGATGACCTTGGGGCTCTTGGCGTTGGGGACGCTTGCATTCCTGGCGATGGAATGGAGCAACCCGGGCACGTTGGCGCCAATGGGACTGAAGGGCAAACTGCTTTCGGGATGGTTCCAGTCCGTCACGCCGAGGACCGCGGGGTTCAACTCGATACTCCAGGAGAACCTGCGGGTTCCGGCAGCGTTTTTGACAATCATCCTCATGTTCATCGGCGCGTCGCCGGGCGGGACCGGAGGCGGAGTCAAGACCACCACGTTCGCGGTAGCTGCCAGAATGGTGGGCGCGTCCGTCACCGGGGCTCACGATGTCGAGGTCGGAAACCGCAGGTTGCCGGCGGACGTCGTCCAGAAGGCGCTCACGATCATCCTGCTATCCCTGGCCCTTGTGGCGGCGGCTACCATGGCGATCTCCGGACTTGAAGGAGCCCCGTTCCTGGACGTCCTATTCGAGGTGGTCTCGGCGTTCGGCACCGTCGGGCTCTCCCGGGCGTTGACGCCGGGCCTTACGGCGGCAAGCAAGATAATCCTTGCCCTGACGATGTTCGCCGGGCGGGTCGGCCCGCTTTCGCTGGCCATCGCCATATCGAGCCGCCGGGGGAACGGCAATGCGCGGTATCCTGAGGAAAGAGTAACCATAGGCTAAGCAGGTAAAGGTGAGTTGAGTAAAATGGCAAAGCAGTTCGCGGTAATAGGGCTCGGAAGGTTTGGCAGCAGTCTGGCTTCGACTCTCGCCAGGATGGGCCATGAGGTCCTGGCCGTCGATGTGGACGAGGATCGGGTGAACGCCATGGCCCCCCTCGTGACCCAGGCTGTGCAGGCCGATGCCACCGACGACGGCACCTTGCGCGACCTTGGCCTCCGGAACTTCGACGTCGTGGTGGTAGCCATGAAGGCCTTTGAGGCCAGTCTCATGGCGACGCTGCGCCTCAAGGAACTCGGCGTAAGGCGAGTGATCGTGAAGGCGGCCAGCGACGTCCACGGCAAGATACTCGAAAAGATAGGGGCCGACACGGTCATTTTCCCGGAAAAGGACATGGGGGAAAGGGTCGCGTATTCCCTGGTTTCCGGCAGCGTCATTGACCATATCGAGCTGTCGGACGACATAAGCGTCATGGAGATCGTGGTCACAAAGGCGATGGCGGGCCGCACGCTGAGGGACCTGAACCTCCGCAACCGCATGGGACTCACGGTAGTGGCTATCAAGAGAAACGAGAACGTGAACGTCTTTGTGAGCCCTGACGAACCTCTGCGTGAGACTGACGTTCTGGTAGCTGTTGGTCCCAACGAAGGGGTAGAGAAGCTCAGCAGGCTGATTGAAAGAGGGTAAGCGTTGACCGAAGTACCCTGGAGGCTCACTAAGAGCCTGTACGCCAAAAAGGGGCGCCTGAGCTCGTCCCTTACCATCGCCGAGGGACCTCCCTCCGTTGTTTCCGCATTGGAGGCAGGGGTCGAGGTCGAGTTTATGGTCGTCTCGCGTTCTTTCGCCGAATCTTCGGTCTACGCGCGCGTTGAGAAGGCGCTTGGCGGCAAGGTGCCGGGCTTTCCTATGCACGTCGTTCCCGACGATCTATTCGAGCGCATGTCGGAACTCCGCAGTCCGGTGGGCATCCTCTGTGTTCTCCCGTTCCCATTCAGGTACCCGTCGGGCCCGCCTGCTTCGCCGTGGAAAGAGCCGCTATATCTCTACGGGTTCGATATCCAGGACCCTGGGAACGCCGGAACCCTGGTGAGGGCGGCGGCCGCGACGGGCGTCAGCGCGCTTGTGTTCTGCGGTGAGAGCGCAGACGTGTTTTCGCCGAAGTGCATCCGTTCGTCTGCCGGGGCAGCTTTTAAGGTGCATTTGGAGGAGCGGGACCCGGGACTGAACCCAGTGGAGATCCTCGCGGGTCTTGAGAGAAGCGGCGTTGCGGTCTACAAGGCCGCGCCGCGAGCAGGTCTGGCCCCGTGGCAGGCGTCCCTCCGCAAGCCCTCGACCATCGTCGTCGGCAACGAAGCCAGGGGACTCTCTCCCGAAGTGCTGGAAGGACCGGGGAAGACGGTCACAATACCGATGCCCGGCGATACCGAGTCGCTGAACGTTGCAGTAGCGTCAGGGATGCTGCTATATGAAGCAGTGAGGCAGCGTTTGCTTTCGGACCCCCAGTCCTGATGGTATAATGCCGGAAAGGAAAGAAGAACGGGGGGGAGCCAACTGGCGCTTTCAAAAGCATTCTGGTCGGTTTTTGAGATGACCGGTTCAGTGCTGGCGTACCTCTTGTACTGCCATTACCTGAGGGCTGAGCGGGATGCTGGCGCCGGCCTGGTGCAGTAGCAGACAACCGATTTTACGTGGGCTGTGAAGGAGAACGTGGGCAGTTGCGATCGCACAGAGAGGGGAAGACTTGCTGAGAATTCCCTGCGTTACGCGCTGCCGGGATTCGCTCCGGAGCCTTCGGGCTGAAACTAACGTAGGCCTGACGTGGCCCCCGCGTTAAGGGGGTAGAGAGGGCCGGTGATCCCGGTCAACAGTGGTGGTACCGCGGAAGCGTGAGCTTTCGTCCATGGGACGAAGGCTTTTTTGTTTGGGGTTAGAAAGGGGCGACACAAGATGCAGAGCCAGGTAGAGGAAATGAGGGCGCGGGCTGGCGCCGAGATCCAGAGTGCCCGCTGTGAGGATGAGCTGGAGTCGCTGCGGCTCAAGTACCTGGGTAAGAAAGGCGAGGTAACCGCGCTCCTCAAGTCTGTCGGAACGCTGCCGCCTGCGGAGCGGCCTGCGTTCGGCGCAGCGGTGAACTCGGCTCGACAGGACATAGAGCGCCTGCTGGTGGAACGCAGAGAGGTTATGGAGCTCGCGTCGATCAGGGAGAGGGTCGAACGCGAAACCATCGACGTCACTCTCCCCGGGGTGATCAGGAGGACCGGAGGGCTTCACCCTCTCACCAGAGGCCTTCGCGAAATCCTTGATGTGTTCTACGGCATGGGGTTCACAGTGTACGAGAGCCGCGAGACCGAGACCGATGAGATGAACTTCGTGAAACTGAACTTGGCTCCGGGCCATCCCGCCCGCGACATGCAGGCAACGTTCTACCTGACCGAAAATGTGCTGCTCCGGACTCATACGTCGCCGGGCCAGATAAGAGGCATGCTCTCGAGGAACGGGAAACTGCCGGTGAGGTTCGTTGTTCCGGGCCGCGTCTACCGGCGCGATCCGGCAGACGCCTCCCACTCGCCGGTGTTCCACCAGATTGAGGGGCTCGTGATTGACAGTGACGTGACCTTCAGGAACCTGAAATGGTGCCTCCTGGAGTTCGCCAGAGGTTTCTTCGGCCCCGACGCGGACGTGAGGCTCCGTCCCAGCTACTTCCCCTTCACGGAACCGTCGGCAGAGGTCGACATGAGCTGCGTGTTCTGCAAGGGAAAGGGCTGCTCGGTTTGCGGGGGTTCCGGTTGGTTGGAGATCGCGGGCGCGGGCATGGTGCACCCGCGGGTGATCGCCAACGGAGGGTACGACCCGGAGAAGGTGACCGGTTTTGCGTTCGGCATGGGGATCGACCGCATGACGATGCTGAAGTACGGCATAGGCGACATGCGTGACATCCTGGCAAACGACTATCGATTCCTGGCCCAGTTCAGGGGTCTATAAGGGGGCGTCATCCATGAAAGTGCCGTGGAAATGGCTTGCAGAATACGTGGACCTTCCCTGGGATGCCGAGGAGGCGGCCAAGAGGCTGACTTTGGCAGGCGTGAAAGTGGAGGGCGTCTCCTACGAGAAGGCCGAGATCTCCAATGTCGTGACGGCCAAGGTGGTTGAGGTTTCCTCCCACCCCAGGAGGCAGGGCCAGAACGTCGGGATCCTTGATACCGGCAAGGAGCGCTTTTCGGTCGTGAGCGGCGCGCCGGGCATGGCTGTCGGAAACACCGTCCTTTTGGCCAAACCAGGCTCCAGCTTGCCGGGAGGCATTAGGATCGAGGCCAGAGACTTTGGCGGCGTCCCTTCCCAGGGCATGGTGGTCTGCTCCAATGAGATACTGTACGGCGCGGAGCACCGGCCGGAAGAGGATATAGTGCTTTTGCCCCCGGGTACGCCTCTGGGAGTCCCCGCCCAGGACGTCCTGTACCTCGACGATCACGTGGTTGAACTGGAACTCACCGTGAACTTCTCCCACTGCCTGTCCATCCTGGGGGTAGCGTTGGAAGTGAGCGCCGTGACCGGAGCTCCGCTCCGCCTGCCCCGCATCCTCGAGGCCTGGGACTGGGCCGGAGCCAGGGGGAGCAGACCGCCCGCCGGCGACCCGGCGCAGACGGGAGCGTTCAAGGTAGAGCTCCCCGACAGGGACTTGTGCCCCAGGTATGTGGGCAAGGTCGTACGGGGAGTTTCGCTCCGCTACTCGCCCCCGGACGTTGAGCGCAAGCTCATGCTTGCCGGGATGCGGCCAATCTCGGCCGTGGTCGACGCGACCAACTACGTGATGCTGGAGACCGGGCAACCGCTCCACGCGTTCGACCTGGATACGCTCAAAGGCGGCGTAATATGCGCGAGAAGGTCGAGGGCGGGAGAGTCTATTGTCACGCTGGACGGCGAGTCCCACGGTCTTGAGGAAGGCACACTGGTCATAGCCGATGCAGAGGGCCCGGTAGCCGTCGCCGGCGTCATGGGAGGCGGCAGGACCGAAGTGACCGCAAAGACCAGGAACCTCTTGCTTGAGAGCGCGTACTTCTCGCCGCTTCCGGTCCGCCGCGTATCCCAGAGGCTGCGGCTCCGGACCGAGGCGGCGGTCAGGTTCGAGAAGGGCGTCGATCCCACCGCCCAGGCCTCGGTGGTAGAGCGCCTCGCCGAGGTCATCGTGGCCCACGCGGGCGGCCAAGCGGAAATAGGGCGCACCGACTGCGATCTCCTGCAGGCGAGGCCGAAGCAAATCCGCATTTCAGGCAGGGATTTCCGCCGCACGCTGGGCCTGCCGATGTCCGGTGAGGAATGCTCCAGGATCCTTGAGTCCCTCCATTTTGAGTGCGTGCCCGTCGAGGGCGGCGGGGATGAAACCTTGGACGTCACTGTCCCGCCGCGGAGAGTTGATGTGGAAGGCAGCATTGACCTGGTCGAAGAGGTAGCCAGGCGGTACGGGTATGACAAGTTCGAGGCCCAGCCTCTATCGGTCGCCGTGCAGGGCGGCCCGCCAAACCCGGAGTTCGTCCGGATGGACTCGCTCCGGGATCTCCTGGTGAGGCTTGGAGGGCTGGAGATGGTCACGACGTCGTTCCTGGAAATGCGCGACCTCCGAGCGCTGGGCTGGGGAGAGGACGATCCCCGGGGAAGGCCGGTAGCGCTGCAGAACCCGCTATCGTCGGAGGAATCGTTCCTGCGGACTGGGCTCCTGCCGGGGCTGTGCAAGATGCTGAAGGCCAACCAGAACGTGAGGGCTCCCGGGGGGTGGTTCTGGGAGGCCGGGACCGTGTTCTTCGCCTCCCCGGATGAACTGCCCCAGGAGGCCCGCCAGCTGGCCATGGCGATGTACGGCTCTCTGGAGCCCGCCGCCTGGATGCAGGCCCAAAGGCAGTCGTCCTTCTATGAGCTCAAGGGCATTGTTGAAGCGATGCTTAACCTGTGCGGCATCCACAACGCTACCTTCGTCCCGAAGGCAGGGATGCCTTTCCACCCCGGAAGGTCGGCCCGGGTCGTGGTGGACGGGTCCACGCTGGGAGAACTGGGCGAGATCCATCCCATGTGCCAGCGGGCGTTGGATATGGCGGAGCCGTGCTTCCTCGCCACGTTCTCACTTGACGCGCTCCTGGCCGTATCGAAGCCTGTGAGCTCCGACGCGGTACCCAAGTTCATGCCTGTCGAGCGGGACCTGGCGGTGGTCGTCCCTCTGTCGACACCGGCGGGGGAAGTGCTCGCGGCAGCGAGGGAGACCGCGGACGGCCTGTCTTCGGTAACTCTCTTTGATGTGTACCAGAAGCCTCCGGTGCCGGAAGGACACAAGAGCCTGGCCATGAGGCTTCTCTACCAGCCCAAGGAGCGCACGCTCACCGAAGAGGACCTGTCGCAGGATAGGGCAAAGATACTCGCGCGCCTTGAAAGAGACTTCGGCGCCAAGCAGAGGTTATAGGTAGAGTGAATAAGCGAGAGGTGGCCCACGCGCTCCGGACCATGGGAGCGCTCCTCCAGGTGAAGGGCGAAGACAGCTTCAAGGTGAGGTCGTACGAGAGAGCGGCCGATAGCCTGGAAGGGGCTGATTACGACCTTCGAGCCATGGCCGAAGAGGGCAGGCTCACCGAGATCCCGGGTATCGGTAAGAACCTGGAGCCCAAGGTAAGGGACCTGGTCCTGACCGGGAGGTCGCCGTTTCTTGAGCGGCTGGTCCAGGAGATCCCGGAGGGGATACTTGACCTGCTCCGGGTACCCGGGATAGGGCCCAAGACCGCCAGGCTGCTTCACTCGGAGTTGGGAGTGGCGGGTCTGGACGACCTGGACCGCGCCCTTTCCGAGCACCGAGTGCAAGGGCTCCCGGGTATGGGCAGAAAGCGTGAGGAGCTCATGCGAAAGGGCCTGGACGAGATAAAGAAGTACGCCGGCCGCCTCTCGATCGGCGTGGCGCTCCCGGTCTTGGAGGACCTGTCGGCCACGCTTTCGGATATGGGAGTCGAGTGCTGGATAACCGGTGAGACCAGGAGGTACGAGGAGTCTGTGGCTTCTTTGGACCTCCTGATCCGGGAGAAGGACGGGGAGGAGCCATGGGACGTCCTACACAGGACAGGGGTCCTGGCGGCTCTGAGCCCGGCCGGTATTCGGGAGCGCTGGGATGAAGCCGCCGGGCGGTTCACCTTCGCGACGTCCTTCGGAGTGCCCCTCAGGATCTTCTTCTGCCCGGAGGAAGGCCTCGGATTGCGGCTTGCCGAGCTCACGGGCCCTGCCTCCTTCATGAACGCGATCCTGGGCGCGTACCGGGAAAAGGGTCTTGCGGCCGGCAGCCTTCCGCGAAGAGGCGGCCGCGAAGTAGGCACGCCTTGGGACCTCGAGCTCTTCAAAGCTATTGGAGCGACGTATCTGCCTCCCGAGCTGCGCCACCGGGGCGAGCTTGCGGGCCTTGCGCTCTCGGGAGATCCCCGGGCTTCCCAGCGCCTCGACGATGTCGTCTCGCCCCAGGATATAAGGGGCGACCTCCACGTGCATACCACCTGGTCGGATGGGGTCGGGACCATTGAGGAAATGGTCGTCGCAGCCCGGAAGAGGGGCTACGACTACATCGCTGTGACGGACCACGCCACCGAGATAAAGATGATACGCGGCCTCACGGAAGAGAGGCTTTCCGCCCAGATAGCCGAGATCGAAGAACTGCGGCCCAAGTACCCCGACATACAGATCCTGACCGGGGTCGAAGTGGATGTCCTGCGGGACGGACGGCTCTACCTCTCCGACGAGGTACTGTCGAGGCTAGACGTCGTGGTGGCATCGGTCCACCAGGATGTCAGCGACTCCCGGGGTGAACTGGCAAACCGGCTCTTGAAGGTGGTCGAGAACCCCAATGTCGACATACTTGGGCATCTGACCGGCAGAGTGATCGGGCGAAGGCCCGGCGTATCCGAAAGCCTGGTCAGAGTCTTCGAGGCTGCAGCCAATAACGGCATTGCCCTTGAGGTGAACGCGTCCCCGGAGCGGCTTGATTTGCCCGAAACCCTCGCGGCGGAAGCTGTTTCGAGGGGCGCCCGTCTGGCGGTCTCCACCGACGCTCACAGGCTCGAATCGCTGGACTCCATGCGGTTTGGCGTCCTCTCGGTGTGCCGGAGGGCGGCTATTCCCAAAACCATGATAGTGAACTCCGCTCCCTACTTCCGGCGCTCATAAACAGTTGACCCTTCTCATATCTTACGAAGGAATTGCCCTGGAAGGGGATTTCTCGTGGGATCTCGCCGTGCCGCTATCCTGGCCCTCATCATCTTGCTGACAGTAGTCTTCGCCGGCCCGGCGCATATGGCGGCTACCGGCGAAACGCCCGCTTTCCTGACTCGGGACGAACCCGGCGAACCCCTCTATCCCAAGGAGCCTCCGGTCAGAAGGCACGACGTCTACGACCTCAAAGTCCGCCTCAAGGAACTGGGCTACTTCACCGGTCCCTTGGACGACTGCTACGACCAGGCGGCCGTCCTCGCCGTGAAGCGGTTCCAGAAAGCTTACTGGCTCGACGCCACTGGGACCGTCGATAACCCCACATGGAGGGCGCTCGCCCACGGCGTAGCGAGACCCTCGAGGCCTGCGGCGGGGCCTCCGCCGCAGGGCGACCTCCGCATTGAGATCGACACCGAAAAGCTCACGCTGACCCTTCTCTTTGACGAGAAGGAGTGGCGCACTTACCCGATAGCCGCGGGCAGGTGGGAGACGATGACTCCCGTCGGCGAGTGGCGGATCGTGGACAAGGGAGAGCGGGTTGGAGGCCCGTTCGGCAGCCGCTGGATGGCGCTGGACGTCCCGTGGGGCAACTACGGCATACACGGCACCAGTATGCCGTGGACCATCGGCGGTTACTTCAGCAGCGGGTGCGTCCGCATGTTCAACGAGGATGTTGAAGAGGTCTTCGACCTCGTGCCCTTTGGCACGCTGGTCACGGTCAAGGGATATCTCCCGGAGATGGACTTCACCCAGAGGATAAGCCTTGGGTCCGTCGCCCCTGAAGTGGTCCTCTTGCAGCGGAGGCTGCGGGAGGAGGGCTTCGATCCCGGTAGGTGTGACGGCCGCTACGGATTTGCGACGGACGCGAAGGTGAAGGATTGCGCTATGCTCTACGGTCTGTCGACAGGCAAGCATATGGTCCGGGACGTCCTCCGGCTACTTGGCCTTCTATAGGGGAGATGCGGGCATGAGGCGACGACTCGCTGCGGCGTCTGCATTCATCCTGGTCCTGGCGTGCCTTTCCGGGTCCTGCACCGCAGGGAAACTGGACCTTCCGCCGAAGACCGACTTCTCCAACACGGCTGTCCTCGTATGGGACCTTTCGGAACCACGGATCGAAGGGGCGCCGGACTACCCTGCACTGGTAAGGGAGCTGGTTGCCGAGTTCGAGCAGCTCCACGACGTCAAGGTCGAAGTCAGGACGGTCTCAAGGCGGGAAGTGGAGGATCTCCTCACCGGCAAGTCCGCCGAAGAGAAGCCCGACCTGGTGTGCACCGGCGAGTGGCCGTTCGTTCCCGAGGGCGCCGGCTCGCTTTCTCCCTACGTGTCCTCCGATTCCTACATCGACATCGCGGCCCGATACTGGGAGGCGGAAGACGGGCTCAGGGCCATCCCCGCGTACGTTCACTGGACCGGCATGGGGTATAGAGAAGGAGGGACCGGAGTGTCCTACATGTGGGATTCTCCGGCTTTCATGGCTGCCCTAGCCTGTTCCACCAGGCCCCTGCGGGACGCCGACCGGGTGATGGAAATCCTGAAGGCCGTGCTCTCGGAATGGGGGGAGGCGCGGCCGGATCCCCTTGCCTCCTACTTGAACGGTTCCGCCAAGTGTCTCTTTCCGCTCACGCCGTCCATGTTTCGCCGGCTTTCCTCTAAGGAGACAGGTATTTCGATGGGACCCATTGACGGCACGTCCGGGAGTCCCTTTTACTTCTACACAGTGCCTGCCTATATAGTCCTGGCCGATGACCCGGCAACGAGGGCCTGCGCCGCTGAACTGGGAAAGCGCCTCGCCGCCAACCTGGGCCGGTGGGCTGCCCGCGCTCTTTCGTGCATGCCTGCGCTGCGCGAAGACATCTCGGTGTTCAACCTGGAGAGCGGATTTGACTACGAGCGGAGAGCACACCTTATCGAGTCCTTCTCGGTCCTGGGCCTCACGGCGCCTTCTCTCACGGAATACTCCGAGTGGGTGGCTTTGGACGAGGCGCTCCGCGAGGTGATAGGGGACTACCTTCGCGGCGACCTGGAGGACGAAGAGGCCCTTCTCGGCATCCGCGAGACCCTCACGAGGCATACTAAGCCCTAATCGGCGGGCAGATTGCCTCTACATCGGCAGGCAGATTGCTCCCTCACCTGGGGGTCCTCAATGCAGGGCTGGCAGCACATCGTCAATGACATCCTCAATATTACCGGGCGCTCCGTGCTCATGTTCTTCCTTACGCTTGCCGCGGTGAGGTTCATGGGCAAACGGTCCATAGGAGAACTGGCCCCCTTTGACCTTGCGGTCGTGATTATCATGGGTTCGGTAGCCGCGCTGCCGCTGGAAGAAGAGAACATCCATATCCTGCATGGGATAGTCCCCATAGTCGTGTTGGCCACCCTGCAGACGCTCCTCAGCGTGATCTCCATGCACTGGCGCGGGTTCGAAAAAGTGACCCAGGGCGTGTCCCGTCCCATCGTTGTGAACGGCCAGGTGCTCAGGGGCAACTTGCAGAGGGAGAGAGTGTCCGACGCCGACCTCCACATCATGCTCAGAAACGCCGGAGTGGAGCGGGTTGAGGACGTAGCCTTGGCCGTATTGGAGCCCACCGGCGAGCTCTCGGTCATGTTGAAAAAAGAGGCCCAGCCCGTGACTCTAAAAGATATGGACCTCATGACGCTCTCCAGGCTGGATACCATCCGCGAGCAGCTGCGTCGGCGCCTGGAGGGCCGGTACAGCGACGTGAGCGGCACCGCAAAAAGGACTTACTCCCGCGGAAAACGAACGATCCCGTAGATCGTGTAGAATGAGTCCCGGGGGTGACACGCTCCATGAATGACTGGCAGGCAAGAGGCCTCAGCTTCGAGGAGTACCTTAAGCACGCTGATATGAACGTGCCCACAATGAGAGAGAACTTTCAGGCAGTGACGGTGAAGCCGGACGACGACGCTTTCTTCAAGCGTCTGTCGGAGCGTCTGCCGCAAGGCTCCGTCACGGCGGTTGTGCTCTCTGAGTCGTGGTGCGGCGATTGCACTGAAAACGTGCCGGTTCTGGCGAAACTGGCGTCGCTGTACCCATTCCTTGCGATCCGCATTTTCCCGCGAGACACGAACCTCGACATAATGGACAGGTATCTCACCGACGGAAAGCGGACGATACCTGTTTTTGTGTTCTTTGACGAGGGCGGAGAGGAGATAGGGCGGTTTATCGAACGGCCGCCCGGCGCCCACGCTTTTGTGGAGAGCGCGCGCAAGAAACTTGAGGGGCTCCCGCCCGAGGAGCAGAAGAAGGGCATGTACCAGGCCAGGAGCGACCTCCGCAAGCTCTACAGGCAGGGGCTCTACGATGAGACGATATCTATGATCCGGAGGATCCTGGAGAAGAGGTATGAACCGGAAAACCCTTGAAAGCCTGGAGTTCCGCAAGATCCAGGACATGCTGGCCAGGGAGGCCGATTCGCCTTTGGGCAAGGAGAGAGCCCTGGGCACAGCCCCTACCTCGGTCAGTATGGCCAGGGAGATGCAGGTACTCGGTAGAGAGATGATGAGCGTCCTCGCAAGGACGTCAGCGCCCTCGCTTGCAGGCGTGACCGACGTGTGTCCCAAGACTCGCGCCGCGTCCCAAGGCGTGACCCTTTCGGCAGAGGACCTGTGGAGAGTCCTGGGAGTCCTCTCCGCGGCCGAAGTTGTGAGCAAGTGGCTGGAGGAAGTCGCGGGACCTCACCGGGGGCTCTCACGGGTGAAGGAGCGGTTGCCGCGTCTGCCGGCGCTGCGGTCCCGGCTCGCCCTGACCGTGGAAGAGGGCGGGGTCGTGAAGGACAGCGCAAGTCCGGCTCTGGCCACCATCCGCCGGCAGTACCGGGACCACCAGGAGCGAATCCGCAAGCGCGCAGAAGAGATCGTGCGCCGCAAGGATATAGCCCAGTACCTCCAGGAGCCTATCGTTACGATGCGCGGGGGCAGGTACGTTGTCCCTGTGAAGCAGGAGAACGCGCCCCGGGTTCCGGGCCTTGTCCACGACCAATCGGCTTCGGGGCAGACGCTGTTCATTGAGCCCCAGGAACTCCTGGAGATGGCCAACAACCTGCGCAGGCTTGAGCTAATGGAAAGGGACGAGATCGACCGCGTCCTTGCCGAGGTCTCGGGACTGGTCGGAGAGTCAGCGGGCCTGATCGAGGGCGGCGTCGTGGCGCTCTCAGACTTCGATCTCGCGCTGGCTAAAGCCAGGCTGGCGTTTCGCTGGAAGGGCGCGTTCCCGGAGCTGACCGGGGAACGGGTGCTCCGGCTGCACCGCGCTTGGCACCCTCTCCTGAAGGGAAACCCGATACCTATGGACATCTCCCTGGAGGAGGACGGCATCCGCACCGTCGTGATCACCGGGCCAAATATGGGCGGCAAGACAGTGGCTCTAAAGACGTGCGGGCTCCTGTCAGCGATGGCGCTCTCGGGGCTTCCCTGCCCCTGCAGCGAGCGGACCGCGGTGGGGGAGATAGAAGACATCCTGTGCGACATAGGGGACGAGCAGTCCATCGAGGAGAGCCTCTCGACCTTCTCGGCCCATATATCCAACGTGGTGCGGATCCTGGAAGACGCGGGACCCGGCAAACTTATCCTGATCGACGAGCTTGGAGCAGGCACCGATCCACAGGAAGGCGCCGCGTTGGCCCTAGCAATACTGAAGCGCCTCAACTCCTCGGGAGCTCTTTCGGTCATCACAAGCCACTTCAGCGAGCTGAAGATTGCCGCCCAGCAGAGTCCGGGCATGCAGAACGCTTCCGTGGAGTGGGACGCGGTGAACCTGCGGCCCACCTATCGCCTTGTGGTGGGAAGGCCCGGGCGCTCCAACGCCTTCCTGGTTGCCAAGAGGCTGGGTCTCCCGGAGGACGTCCTGGATGAGGCGCGGTCCAATATGAGGGAAGAGATGCTCCACCTGGAAGACGTGATACAGGAGATGGAGGAGGCCTCCCAGAGAAGCCGAGAGGCCCTTGCGGCAGCTGAGCGCGACAGGAAAGCCGCTGAAGACCTCCGCCAGGAGCTTGAGTGGAAGGCGACCCAGGCCGAGTCGACCAGGAAAGAGATCCTGAACCAAGCCAAGAGGGAAGCGTCCCAGATCATCACCAGAGCACGGGTAGAGCTGGAAAAAGCGGTCAAGGAGTTCCGTGACGTCGACCGCAAGGATAGGGCAGGCTACGCCAGCTCGATATCCAGGATGAGGGAGTCCATCCGCGCGGTACGGGATGAGCTCCAGCCGGAGGACGACGTCGATCCCGGTATTCCGCTGACCCGCGAGCAAGCGGTCCCCGGGGCGGAAGTCGGCGTGGCCGGCTTCGCGGGACGCGGCACCATCATCGAAGGACCGGACTCCGCGGGCGGGGTAGTGGTAAGGATAGGCGCGCTCTCGGTGCGAACAAGCATCGATGATCTCCGGTCAGTCAAGAGGGTGGAGACGAAGCCGGAGAGGACGGAGCGCAGAGATAGCGTGCCCTTGGAGAAGGCCAAGGAGGTCTCGTTTGAGGTCGACCTTAGGGGCATGACAGGCGACGAGGCGCTGGAGGCCGTCGACAAGTACCTGGATGACGCCATGCTGGCCTCTCTCGCGCAAGTAAGGATAATCCACGGTAAAGGCACCGGCGCCCTGAGAAAGGCGGTAACCGATTACCTGCGAAAAGACCCCCGCGTAGCCGAGTCCCGGCTCGGTGAAACCGGGGAGGGCGGCACGGGAGTCACAGTTGCGAAACTGAGGATCTAAGCAACGAATCTTGACAAACATATGTTTGTATACTAGAATGGCAACAGGTTCCAAGTCGCGGCTGCGCCGTCCGTTCAGATAACCTTGCTTGAGGAGGGGGGCCTCCAATGGGCGCTGTTGAGCATGCTCTGATTGAACCCGATAGCCACCTTGTATTGTCCGGCTCCATGATACTTGAGGGAGACTGTGCGGTAGCGCTTCGACATCTGCCATCTGATTCTGTACAGTGCTGTGTCACATCACCGCCTTACTGGAGTCTGCGTGACTACCACATTCAGGGTCAGATCGGTTTGGAAGACACCGTGTATCAATACATCAACAGGCTGGTAGCGGTATTCGCCGAGGTCAGGCGTGTCTTGCGTCCGGATGGAGTGCTGTGGCTCAACATTGGCGACTCCTATACGAGTGGTGGTCGCACATGGCGGGCGCCTGACAAGAAGAATCCCGTAAGAGCGATGACTGTAAGGCCTGATACCCCTCAGGGGCTGAAACCCAAGGATTTGATCGGAGTACCGTGGCGCCTTGCCCTTGCGCTCCAGGAAGATGGTTGGTTTCTCCGTTCCGACGTTATTTGGGAGAAGCCTAATGCGATGCCTGAAAGCGTGAAGGACCGTCCTACTCGGTGCCATGAGTATATGTTTCTCCTCTCACGGTCAGAGCGCTACTACTACGACTACCGGGCGATTAGAGAAGCCAACGGACGCAACAAACGCTCGGTGTGGTCGGTTAACACGCAGGGGTTTTCCGGGGCTCACTTCGCCACGTTTCCACCGGCCCTGATAGAGCCCTGCATCCGCGCAGGGAGCAAGCCGGGAGACTATGTGCTTGATCCCTTCTTTGGCTCCGGCACCGTCGGTGTGGTGGCTCAGGACCTGGCAAGACGTTACATTGGTATCGAGTTGAACCCGGATTACGTGCAGATGGCGCTTAACCGTGTGCGATCGGTCGCGGCCGGCACGCCCACCATCTGTCGAGTGGGGTGAGATCATGGATGATCCGGTTTTTGAGCTGGATCTACCGAAGCCGGTTGCGGCTCTAGGCCTTGCCGATGCACTAGAACGGGCAAGGCGGGAGCTACTGTCTGATGCTCTGCTTGCTGCAGTAGCCGAGCTCGATCTTGAACAGGTCAACAGGGAACTAGCTCTATATGTCCCTAGTGGTCGCCTTAAGGAACTTGCAGGTCGCGGGCTTCGTGGAGAACTTCTGTATCCCGTGCCGTGCATACTGGAGGCCCGACCACGACTTATTGGGTACTACAGACTTCTGTTAGGTTACTCGGGGAAGAAGGCATACAGACAAATCCCCGGCTTAGGCGTTTTTCAAGACATGGAGAGAAAGGGCACTCTCAGCGACCGCCAGCGCAGTCTGCTCCCCATTCTCTGCCGTGCTTTTGCCCAACGATGCGGCGACCTCGTTGATGGCTTGGGAGCCAGCCGAGTCACCAGGGAACTGCTGGATGATCTTCAGCTGATGACTCTGGGGTCTTCGATACAGGGCCGCCGAAACGTCGAGATCGGCGAAGAGGGCGCAGCTGAAGTAAAGCAAATGATCGAGGCGATCGTTAAGCCTTTTGTGACGAAGATTACCGACAGCACCATAAAGCTGACGAATTCGGCGGGTCGGGAGGTCACGATCAGGACCGGGGCGGATCCTGACGTGACGATAGTGGAACGAATCGGCACAGATAGTCATCGGAAGACCGTATCCATCGAGATCAAGGCCGGAGAGGATGTCTCCAATATCTACAACCGGCTTGGCGAGGCCGAGAAGTCTCATCTCAAAGCCAAGCAGCAGGGGTTCACTGAGTTCTGGACAATAGTGAACGTGTTCCCCCTGGATGAGGCAAAGGCAAGAGTGCAGACACCAACCAGCAACAAGTTCTATGTCTTGTCCAGGCTCAGAGACCAACATAGCCCAGAATACATGGATTTTCGCGAGCGAATAGTAGCATACACTGGCATCCGGTCCTAGCCCATATTTCACCTGCCTCCTGCCGCTGCGGCGGCCGCGGGATCAGATTCGGGAGCTATCGGCGTTTCACCAACCCATCCGTGAGGGAACGTGCACAGGGTGGAAGGCTCCTTGCCCTTGGGCAGGAATTCCGTGACCACGTCCGATGCAGGGCAGGCCGGGCTGGGGAGCTCCCCTGTCTTCTTGCATATCTGCACAGTGGTCATGGTGGCCGGCATGGGGAACTCGGCGCGCTCGCCCGCGGTGATCTGTCTCATCATCTTGCCCCAGATGAGGGCTGGGTAGCTGCCGCCGGTGATCCTCCACCGCTCCATGGTCTTGTTCTGGTCGAAGCCCATCCAGACGACTCCCACGGTATTGGGTGTAAAGCCGCAGAACCAAGCGTCTTTCCAATCGCTGGTCGTGCCGGTCTTGCCTGCAGCCGGACGACCGATGTTGGCGGCCGCACCGGTCCCCCCAGGGCCGAGGACGTCTTTCAGCATGCTGGTCATCATGAAAGCGGTCTCCTCTGAGATCACCAGCTGGCGCTTGGTCTTGTTCTCCATAAGGACGTTGCCGTTCTTGTCTTCAACCCGCAAGATGGTAATCGGCTCGACCTTGATGCCGCGGTTGGCGATGGTTCCAAAGGCCACCGCCATGTCCAGAGCTGAGACGCCGTGGGTAAGGCCGCCCAGGGAGATGGACCTCGTGTAGTCGTTGAGTCCAGCCGAAGTGTACTCTTTGACCAGAGAAGTGATTCCCATTTTCTCCGCGGTCTCAAGACTCAGTTTCGTGCCGATCATGTCCTGTATTTTGGCCGCCACCACGTTGAGCGAGCGGCGGACCGCTTCTCTCATGGTCACGAGACCGCTGAAAGAGCCGTCGTAGTTGGTCGGAGACCATTTCTCGCCTGTTATCGGATCGGTGAAGGTGATGGGAGAGTCGTTCACGACCAGGTTGGGAAGGATTCCCGACTCCAAGGCCGGGATGTATACCGAGAGCGGCTTGAACGCCGATCCGGGCTGCCTCTTGGTGTCGACGGCCCTGTTCCAGGCCAGCATTTCCTCGTGCTTGCGGCCACCCACCATAGCCAGTACATTCCCCGTCTTCACATCCATCACTACGGCCGCCGCCTGCATGCTGTCGGCGTTCTCATAGGGGAAGTCGGTGTCCAGGCTGCTGGCGATAGCGGAGTCAACCGCCCGCTGCGCCTCGGGACTGTAGGTGGTGTAGATCCGGAGGCCGCCGCCGTACACCAGTTCCGAGGGGTACTTGGCCAGGAGCTGTTTTAGGACGTAGTCCAGGAAGTAAGCGCCTTCAGCCACCACTCCGGTGCGGGGCTCTATGGTCGCAAGAGGCTTTGCCTTCAGGGTCTCGGCTTCTTCTCGAGCCAGGAACCCGTACTCCGCCATCTGCATGAGGACCGTGTTGCGGCGGTTAAGGCCACCTTCCGGGTTGTCGGCAGGGTCGTAGAGATACGGCCCCTTGATCATGCCTGCGAGAAAGGCTGCTTCGTCGACGGTGAGCTCCGCCGGCGACTTGTCGAAGAACGCGGCCGAGGCGGCTCCAATACCGTAGGCGCCCCGACCGAACGGGATCTGGTTCAGGTACTTCTCGAGGATCTCCTCTTTGGTGAACTCCCGCTCGTACCTTATGGCCATGAGAGCGTCCTGGATCTTGCGGGTCCACGTGCGAGAGTCCGTGAGGAACTGCTTCTTGGCCAGCTGCTGGGTGATGGTGCTGCCGCCCTGGCCGGTCGAGTCGCCGCTCTTCAAGTTGCTCCAAAGGGCCCTGAAAATGGCGCGCAGGTCAACGCCCCAATGGGAGAAGAACCTGTGGTCTTCAGCTGCGAGGACCGCGTCCACCACGTGCTTGGGGAGCTCCTCCAGCTTCACCGGAATGCGGTTCTCGGTCGCGTGCAACTGCGTCCAGACTTTGCCTTCGCCATCGTAGACGAAGGACGTCTCGTCAACTTCCACGTCGAGATCGGTTATGACCGGGAGGTCCTTCACGGCTGTCGCGACCACGTAGGCGACCGCGCCGCCTCCGACCAGGAAGCACACAATCAAGAGGTAGAGGATCATATCGAGGACGCTGACCCGTCTTCCGCCGGGCTTGCGCTCCTTGGCGTTTTCTTTCCTGGATTTTGCCATCCGCGAAACCCCCAACGCGCTGTCTTTATTGCAAGTGTTCTATCTCTCTTGTAATCCGCCAACAAAGATATAGACGTAGATTTCGTGATAGCCGGTCCCACAATTATACCACCTCCGGTCCGTGGTATAATTGCCCGAAAAGCGACGCAGCCGGGAGGAACCCCCGATGAACAGCGATCTTGACAGCCGACAGATCAAGTCCGAAGTCCAGGAAGAAGCCACAAGGCAGGTTAAGGTCTTACGCGACAGGTCCGAGACCCTTGTCAGTGAAGAGGAACTTCTTCTGAAGATTGAGCGTTCCCTTGTGACCAAGAAGCCCCTTAAGGTGAAACTCGGAGTAGACCCAAGCGCGCCTGACCTGCATCTGGGCCACGTGGTCGTGATGAAGAAACTCCGGGAGTTCCAGGAGCAGGGGCATGAGATCTACTTCATCATCGGCGACTTTACTGCCACGATAGGAGACCCCAGCGGCAAGTCCCAGACCAGGCCTCAGCTCTCCGTGGAGGAGGTTAAGGCAAACGCCGAGACCTACCGCGTCCAGGCGACTATGATCCTGGACCCGGAGAAGACTCACACGGTCTTCAACTCGTCCTGGCTTGGGCCCATGGCGTTCAGCGACGTCGTGCGCTTGGGCTCGCGGTTCACGGTGGCGCGGATGCTCGAACGCGACGACTTCCAAAAGCGCTACGCTGCGGGACAGCCAATCGCGGTCCACGAGTTCCTTTACCCGTTGGCTCAAGCTTACGACTCGGTGGCCATAAACGCCGACATTGAGATGGGTGGGACCGACCAGACCTTCAACCTTCTGGTTGGACGCTCCATCCAGAAGGAGTACGGCCAGGAGTCCCAGATCGTGCTCACCATGCCGCTCCTGGTGGGTCTGGACGGCAAGGTAAAGATGTCCAAGAGCCTCGGGAACTACATCGCGGTGAAGGATACAGCCAAGGACATGTACGGGAAAGTTATGTCCATACCCGACTCCCTCATGAGCACCTACTACAGGTACGTGGTCGTGAAGCCGGCGGAGTGGGTCAAGGCCTTTGAGGGCGACCTTGCGTCCGGCAAGCTCCACCCGATGGATGCCAAGATGGCTCTTGCGCGGGCCATAGTCACCGAATTCCACGACCCGGGCGCCGCCGCCGAAGCCGAAAAGGAATTCCTTCACGTCTTTCGGGAGAAGGAAATCCCCGACGAAGTCCCGGAGTACAGGATCGAGGACGCAAAAGCCGGGGACTCTGCCGGCCTCGCTCGCCTTATCGCCCTCGCCGGACTTGCCGCGTCTTCCGGAGAGGCCAGGCGCCTCATCCGCAGCGGAGCGGTTAAGGTGAACGGGGTCAAAATCGCGGAAGAGTCCGCGTCCTGCGACCTCGTCGACGGCATGCTGCTCCAGGTGGGGAAAAGGCGTTTTTGTAGGATCAGAGTCCAGGGCGGGGCGCAGTAGGTTCCAAACCGCAAGACTAGGTTCCTCACCGTAAGACTGAGAAACACCAATCAACTACCCGCATATAATGAGAAGCTTCTCGGGGGAGGGGCTTCTGATTTTCCGCAGGAAACGCTCGCTGGCAGTCCGCAGGGGCGTCCGGCCTTTCTTGTGGCTGGGGGCTGTAGCCGCGCTTTTGTTTTGGATAGTCCTGGTATTTGAACGCGCCGTGATCCCCACGCTCATAGCCGTCTCCGAGAGTGAGGTCACGCGGGTCGCCAACCAGGCCATGCTGGATGCTCTAAACCAACACGTTACAGACATAATGAACGGTAAGGACCTCCTGGACTTCCACACCAACCAGGACGGCGAGCTCCTTTACGTACAGGTCAACGCGGTCGACCTCAACAGGATTCAGTCGGAAGCGCTGGCAGTGCTGCAGGAGTCTTTTCGCGAGCTTGAGGGGTTTCGGGTCTACGTGCCGCTTGGGCAGGCAATGGGTTCGCGCATATTCGCCCCCTCCGGCCCCCGCATACCTATCACGCTCTACCCTTACGGCAGCGTGGAGGTCGACGTTCACGATTCCTACGAGGTCACGGGCATCAACCAGACCAAGTTCGAAGTCTGGCTGACGGTGACCTGCATGGTCCGGGTGGTCATTCCGCTCATTTCGGCGCAGACCGAGATCACCACCGACGTTCCCCTGACCACGGTGCTAATCCCGGGCAAGGTCCCGCCGACGTACCTTTCGGTTCCAAAAGGCCCGCAATACTAGCTTCCATTCCTGCCACCGTGTGCTGATATAATAAGTGCCGGTGTACAGGGGGTGGCCGCATTGGACGAGGCGATGGAGCGCAAAGTCCAATTCCTAGTTGAATGGATGAAGGAAAGGGGCGCCGAAGCCCGGGCAAAGGGCGCCATTTTTGGCGTCTCCGGCGGAATTGACTCCGCGCTTGTCCTCGCCCTGGCCAAAAGGGCCTGGCCCCAAAACTGCCTGGGACTGGTCCTGCCATGCCACTCCTTGCAAGAGGACGTGGATGACGCTCTGGACATACTGAAGCAGTATGAGTGCCCTTACCGGGTGCTGGACCTGTCCGATACCTACGAAACGCTTCTCCGGTCGCTGCCAAGCGAAGGTCCCGAAGAATGCCTCAGGCTGGCGCGAGCCAACTTAAAGCCCAGGCTACGAATGCTTACACTCTACTATCACGCCAACCTCCTGAACTACATGGTGGTGGGCACAGGCAACAGGGACGAGATCTACGTCGGCTATTCCACGAAATACGGCGACGGCGGCGTCGACATACAGCCGCTGGGGGCCCTGACCAAGGGAGAGGTCCGCGAATTGGCCAGGTACCTCGGAGTTCCTCCTCGGATCGTGGGGAAACCTCCATCGGCAGGCCTCTGGGAAGGACAGACCGATGAGGAAGAGATGGGGATTACCTACAGGGACATAGACGCGTACCTTCAGGGACAAGAGGTGCCGGAGGAAGTAAGGCTCAAGATCGAGAGAAGGCACCGGACCTCGGAACACAAGAGAAGGACGCCTCCCATCCCGGAAATGGAATAGGAGGGACTCATAATGTCAGGACACTCAAAGTGGCACAACATACGGCTCAAGAAAGCCAAGACCGACGCCGCCAAATCCGGCATTACCTCTAAGTGCTTGCGCGACATCATGCTTGCCGCTCGTTCAGGCGGCGGAAATCCCGACGCCAACTTCCGGCTCAAGATAGCTATCGAGCGCGCCCGCGACGCCAACGTGTCTTCCGACAGCATTACCCGCGCCATAAAGCGTGGTATCGGCGAGGGCGAGGGCGGCCCCATGGAAGAACTCACCTACGAGGCCTACGGCCCGGGAGGCGCGGCCATATTGGTAATGGCCGCGACCGACAACCGGAACCGTACCGCGTCGGAGATACGCTACATTTTCTCCAAGCACGGCGGCCGGCTTGCCGAGCTCGGCTCCGTGGCGTGGATGTTCGAGCAAAAGGGCGTCATTGAACTCGATCGTGAAGGAATGTCCGAAGACGACGCCTTCGCGCTGGCCCTCGACGCCGGGGCTGAGGACGTCAAGACAGAGGACGAGGTCTACGAGATCTACACCGCTCCCGCGGAACTGGAGTCCGTGAGGAACAAAATCGAGGCTGCGGGAGTGAAAGTGGCTTCGTCGGACCTCACCATGGTCCCAAAAAGCACCGTCACCCTTACCGCCGAAGAGGAAGAGAAGATCATCAAGCTCCTGGACGCTCTAGAGGAACAGGACGACGTCTCCCAGGTCCACACCAACTACGAGGGCCCCGAAGAGCAATAAGCCCTTGTAGAGCAAGAGCATCCTGCATAAGCCCTCACTTCTTGGGAAGAATATCCTTCCTGGAGTGAGGGCTTATTGCAAGGACGCCATCGCAAAGCGCTTAGGGTCACTCTGGCCGTTCTATCGATCCTGACTGTGGTTGCCGCCGCCTTGGTGCTGGAGGGGGTCCTCCACGATGGCTCCGGCGGCCGGTGGCCGTGGCCCTTCGGCACGAGGAAGACCCCGCCGGGCGCGGCAACTGTGACTTATTCGATGAGGTATGCCGGCTGCAAAGACGTCGTGAGCAGCGTGACCGAACTGCCCCAAACCGATCTGGCCGGCGTGGTCGCAACCTTAGCGGGAACGTGGACTGTAGTGGAGTCCGCCGATAGCCACGTGAGGGTCGAAAGAGAGACCGGCGGGTATTGTCCGGTGCATGAGGACTTCCGCTTTGTCGCCCTCTTCAAGGGCAGTCCGACTGAGAAACCCCACGTTTGCGTGTTCCGGGGACAGAAAGCCGATCCGGCGTTCATAACGAGGGAGAGGCGGGATCTTACCGAAGACGTCCTCTATCCGCAGGAAAAGAAAAGCCTGCAGGCGGGCATCCTCATTACCCGCGAAGCAAGCGACCCACCGGACCTCGACCTCGACGAAAAAGCAGACGCCCTCCTGCAGGGCATAGGCGAAGGACGCTAGAGGTATACCCCGCCGCCGCGTAGAAAACCCCCTGCGGAGGCGATGTTTTGCGCGTTCTGGGCATTGATCCCGGCATCGAGAGGACCGGTTGGGGAGTTGTCGACACCAAGTCCCGTGACTTTTCTGCGCGTGACTACGGTTGCATAGTGACCCCGAAGACCGACGGCCTTCCGCAAAGGCTTGTCGCCATCGCGGCCGCGCTGAACCAGATACTCGATAACCACCAGATTGACGTGGTTGCGGTCGAACAGATCTTTTTCGCCAAGAACGCCAAATCAGCCATAGACGTCGGCCACTCTCGAGGTGTGTGCCTGTATCTTTCCGGGCTGCGGGGGATCCCCATCGAAGAAGTGACCCCGCTCCAGGTCAAGTCCGCGGTCGTGGGATACGGCAACGCCACCAAGGACCAGGTCGGCGTCATGGTAAAGCAGATACTGGGGCTCCCGAAGATCCCGCGTCCCGATGACACGTGTGACGCCCTCGCCATCGCCATTACCGCCGGGATCCAGAGATCGTTCAGCGCCGTGCTCCATAAGGCGGGCCCGAGCGGCCAGGGGAGTCGCCTGAGGACGACCACTTTGGGCCCCAAGGAGGACCTATGATATCCGAGCTCCGAGGAATCGTCGTTGACGCAGGCATGGATTATCTCGTGGTGGACACCGCGGGCGTGGGACTCGAGGTAAAGGTGACGCCCCGCCTCGCGTCCCGGTACTCCCGGGACGACCGGGTTCACATCTACACAAGGCTCATTGTGAGGGAAGACGCCTGGAACCTGTACGGCTTCGGTTCCCGCGAGGAGCGGGCCTGCTTTGACCTCTTGCTTACGGTAAGAGGGATCGGAGCCAAGGTCGCCCTGAGCGTGGTCTCGCACCTTCAGCCGTCCGAGTTCTACCGCGCGATACTAACGGAGGACGACCGGCCCCTTGTGGGGGTACCCGGTGTGGGGAAGAAGACGGCCGGCAGGATGATCCTTGAACTTAGGGACCGCATCGGCCTTAACGCCAAGGAAGAGACGGCCAAGGCAGCTCCGGCCGGGAACGTTGAAGAAGAAGCGCAGCAAGGCCTCATGGCCCTGGGATACACCTGGCAGGAGGCCAAGGAAGCTGTGGCGAAGGCAAGGGCCACGGACCCCGACATCGACGTAGAGACTCTTCTTAGGGAGGCCTTGAGGCGACTTGCCAGATCCTGATAGGGACATCATCTCCAAAGAACGGCAGCCCGAGGATGACGTATTGGAGGAATCGCTGCGGCCCCGCCACCTGGGCGAGTACATGGGGCAGGAGCGCATCAAGGAAAACCTCGGCGTCTCCATAGAGGCGGCCCGCCAACGGGGCGATGCCCTGGACCACATCCTGCTGTCAGGCCCTCCCGGGTTGGGGAAGACGTCCCTGGCCTACGTGATCGCGAACGAGTTGGGGGTCGGCATCAGGGTGACCTCGGGTCCGGCCATTGAGCGGGCCGGAGACCTGGTCGCCATCCTCACCAACCTTGAAGACAGGGACATTCTGTTCATAGATGAGATCCACCGCCTATCCCACGTGGCCGAAGAAGCCCTGTATCCCGCTATGGAGGACTTCAGTTTCGACTGGGTCGCGGGGAAAGGGCCTCAGGCCCGCACCTACAGGTTGAAGCTCCCTCACTTCACGCTGGTGGCCGCGACCACCAGGAGCGGGCTCCTCACATCGCCCCTGCGGGATAGGTTCGGCATCAACTTCCGGCTGGAGTTCTATAGCGAGCAGGAGCTTTTTGACGTTATCGAGCGTTCAGCCCGGATCCTGGGGATCAGGATCGACAGGGGCGGCGCTCTCGAGATCGCGTCCCGGTCCCGGGGGACACCCAGGATTGCCAACCGGCTCTTGCGCAGGGTCAGGGACTTCGCTCAGGTGAGGAAGGACGGCGAAGTCACCAGGACAGTAGCGAAAGAGGCGCTGGCACTCCTGGATATTGACGAGATGGGGCTGGACAGGCTGGACCGGCAGATCCTCGAGGCTGTGGCGGACAAGTATGGCGGAGGGCCGGTGGGGTTGTCGACGCTGGCCGCGTGCCTTTCAGAGGACCCCGGTACCTTGGAGGACGTATACGAACCATATCTTTTGCAGATAGGTTTCCTGGAGAGGACGCCGAGAGGGAGGAGCATCACCAAGCGGGCGCTCCAGTACCTGGGTAAGGAAGAGGACCTGGGCAAGGAAGGGGCACCCGCTCAGGGGAGGCTTTTTGACCACCAGTGAAGGTCCTCCTGCACTCGTGTTGCGCCCCATGCACCACCTTCCCGCTGTCCTTGCTTCGCTCTCTCGGGCACTCGGTCCACGGGGTTTTTCACAACCCCAATATCCACCCACTGGAGGAAAGGGACAGGCGGCTTGCCGCATACATGGATTTCGCGGCGAGCGAGGATCTGAAAGTCCTTACGCTGGGGCAAGAGGAATCGCGAACCGGCGCTTTTCCGGGTGAGGCCCGGGCTGCGGGCGACACCGGCGAGGATCTGGGAGAGGATCCCGCTCACGAGGAGTGGCTCTCCCGAGTAAGCGAAGACCTCGCGAAGCCCGGCCGCTGCCGCCTGTGCTACCTGCACCGCCTTCTCCCGGTGGCCCGTCTCGCCAGGGAAGCAGGCTACGACTGCTTCACAACCAGCTTGCTCCTGTCGATTTACCAGGACCACCAGGGCATCGTGGAGGCCGGTGAAGAGGCGGCAAGGCAGGCGGGAGTCCCGTTCCTGTACCATGATTTCAGGGTCGGATACCGCCGCAGCAGGGAAATGGCGCGGGGCCGTCACCTTTACATGCAGAAGTACTGCGGGTGCGAGTTCAGCGCGCCTTCGAGCGAGCGCTGACCGGCACACGCTTTTGGCTTGCCTCACGGTTTCAGGCTAGGTTATTGTCGAAGACGCGGGTAAAGCCGCGAAGGCAGAGGAGGTCTTGGGGTGCAGGGTAGCTCGGACCTATCCAGGTTACTTGTGTTAGTCGGCATCGTCATTGTGGCGCTAGGGCTCCTCGTTGGCCTCATCGGCCGTTTCACCCGCCTGGGCCGCTTGCCGGGGGATATCGTGTACCGAAGGGGCAACTTCACGTTCTACTTTCCCCTAGCCACGTGTCTCCTTTTGAGCGGGATCCTGACGCTTTTGGCATGGGTGTTGAGAAGAAGATGACAAAACTCACAAAGCGGATGCCGGTTATGGGGATGGCGCTACGTGCCGCCCTCGCGGTGGCTATCTCCGCGGCTACGGTCTCCGGCATCGCTATGGCGCAGGCCGGGACAAGCCTCTCGTTCGAGAATCCCCCCAGGATCCTGGTGGGACTCACCCGGGTGGCCTCGGTAACGCTTTCGTCCGCATCTCCCATTGTCCTGAGAGGGACTACCGCTCCGGTTAGCCCATTGCCCCCGGTCACGGTGCCGGCGGGGACGGAGGTCACCCTCTCGATAGCAGGGAGCAACGTCTCTTGGGGCTTCACTCCGCGGGGCGGGGCCACGCAGGTGGGGCAGAGCTCCGGGCCGGTGCTTCTCGGGGCGCCGCCCGAGGGTCCTACGCCGGTGATCAACGTAAGCCGCGCCCAGGGAGCTGCCGCCGGCATATCTGGAAGGTCCTACAGGGGCTGCATGGTGGCTATCCCCTCCGCGGGGACCATCCTTCTGGCCAACGCGGTCGATATTGAGGATTACGTGAAGTCCACGGTAGGGGCGGAGATCCCTGATGGCTGGCACCTGGAATGCCAGAAAGCGCAGGCTGTGGCGGTCCGCAGCTACGCCGCCTACAAGGTCGGCCTCACGAAAGGCGGCACCTTCGACGACTGGGATTCCCGGTATTGCTCGCTCACCGAGGCCGATGTCCGGCTATGGGCGACAGACCAGGTGTACCGGGGCGTGGAGGAAGAGAACCCGCTTTCGGTCGAGGCTGCTACCGCTACCAGGGGAGTGGTGCTCGCCTACTCGTCCATGCCCGCCGCGACTTTCTACCACTCCGATGCGGGCGGCATGACCGAAGAGCCCCCTTACGTGTGGGCGGGCGGGACGGCCTCGCCTTATCTTCGCTCCGTCGTCGAAGTCCCTCATGAGTCGCCCTACTCCTCGTGGACGGTCCTTCTCACGCCTTCCGAGGTCGCGACCGGGTTCAAATCGCTGGGGATAATCCCTTCTTCTCCGCCGGACATTATTGCGGGACGGGGTCCCGGCGTTTCGGGCAGGTGGTCGGGGGTTTCGGTAGAGACTGGGAGCGGGCCGGCGACGGTGTCCGCAACCCAGTTCAGGGCTGCCTTCCCCCAAGTCCGCAGCATGCTGTTTTCGTCCTACTCCTTCGGAGGCGGCAAAGAGACCCGGGCGCTCCTTTCCGGCGGCCTTACGGCCTACGTGCAATCTGACGGCCAGGTAGCCGGAGTGAACTTGAGGGACGCGGCCGTCATCGGCGGGAACGGCGAGATGCTCCGCGCAACCGGAGGGGTCTACGCGACCACCGGGGCAGTCTTTGACGGGCCCGCGGCGTACGCGCTCCGGGGCAGCGGCTGGGGCCACGGTATAGGGATGTCCCAATACGGCGCGAAGGCTATGGCGGAATCAGGTGTCTTAGCCCCCGCCATTCTGAGCCATTACTACCCAGAGACAGCGTGGGAGCAGTGGTGGCAATGACCGGAGGCAGGTGAATCCCGATATGAGAGTGGATGAGTTCGACTACCAATTGCCGCCGGAACTCATAGCCCAGGACCCGATCCCCCACAGGGACCGCTCCAGGCTTCTAGTGGTGGACAGAGCCAGCGGAGCCATCACACACGGTCGGTTCTACGACGTGGTGGAGTACCTCCGTCCCGGTGACGCTATTGTCGTGAACAATACCAAGGTGATCCCGGCACGTCTTCGGGGAACTCGCGCTACGGGAGGCAAGGTCGAGGTGCTCCTCCTGCGAAACCTGGGCTCCGACACCTGGGAGTGCCTTGTGAAGCCGGGTCAGAAGACCCGCGTAGGCGACCGCCTGTACTTCGGCGAGGATGGAGCCCAGCTTACCGGTACCGTAGTAGCGCGCACCGGATACGGTGGGCGGATCGTGAATTGGTCGTACCAGGGAACGTGGGAGGAGGTCCTTGATCGCCTGGGCGAGACGCCTCTCCCTCCGTACATAAAGAAGCCGCTCCGGGAGCCTTCCCGCTATCAGACCGTCTACGCCTCGGTGCCGGGTTCGGCTGCCGCACCCACAGCCGGGCTCCACTTCACGCCCGAGCTCCTGAGCCGAGTGAGGGCGGCAGGGTGCGAAGTCCTGGAAGTGACGCTGAACGTGGGCCTCGGGACCTTCAGGCCGGTGAGGGAGGAGTCGGTGGAAGCCCACAACATGCACGAGGAGTACTTCCAGGTGACGGAAGAGACCGGACGCGCCGTGAACAGGGTGAAAAGAAGCGGCGGGCGGATATACGCCGTTGGGACCACCGTAGTTAGGACGCTTGAAAGCTGTGCCGGCGAGGACGGCGAGGTCAGACCGGACACCGCGGCTACCAGGCTTTTCATATATCCCGGGTACCGGTTCAAGGTGGTGGACCGCCTCATCACCAACTTCCACCTGCCCAAGTCGACGCTCCTCATGCTTGTCTCGGCTTTCGGGGGCAAAGACCTTATGATGAAGGCCTATCGCGAGGCGGTCGCGGAGAGGTACCGGTTCTTCTCTTTCGGCGACGCCATGCTGATCCTTTAGCATGCCGCTCCTACAGCATGCCGCTCCTACAGCATGCTGCTCCTGTAGCATGCGGATCCTATAACGAGGTGGCCGCATATGCCCGAACTGCAGTTCAAGGTTGAAGCGACTTACGGGGAAGCCAGGCTAGGCAGCCTGCATACACCTCACGGGGATATCGAGACTCCGGTCTTTATGCCTGTGGGCACCCAGGCTACAGTGAAATCGGTCCTGCCTGAGGACGTCCTTGAGACCGGCAGCCGGATCATCCTTTCCAACGCTTATCACCTGTTTCTCAGGCCCGGCTCCGAGACCGTGCGCAGCGCGGGCGGCCTCCACAGGTTCATGAACTGGCCCGGCGCAATCCTTACCGACAGCGGCGGCTTTCAGATCATGAGCCTGGGTCATATGGTGAAGGTGGACGACGGAGGCGCTTCCTTCAGATCCCACATTGACGGCCGGCCCATCCGGTACACTCCCAAAGATTCGGTAAGGACCCAGGTCGACCTCGGCTCCGACATCATCATGTGCCTGGACCAGCTCGTTACGTATCCCGTGAGAAGGGAGGAGGCCGCTGAGGCGGTGAGGAGGACCACCGTCTGGGCCAGGGAGCAAAGGGAGATGGATGTCCCTGAGAAGCAGGCGCTCTTCGGGATCGTGCAAGGTTCCACGTACAAGGACTTGCGGGAACGGTCAGCAAGGGAACTCTCGGAGATGGACTTTCCCGGTTACGCCCTGGGCGGTTTCTCAGTCGGAGAGCCAAAGACCGAGTTCTACGACTGCTTGGCCTTCACAACCGCGCTGTTGCCGCCGGGCAAGCCCAGATACCTCATGGGCGTGGGGCACCCCGTAGACCTGATCGAGGGGGCGCTGCACGGAGTAGACATGTTCGACTGCGTGCTCCCTACAAGAAACGCCAGGCACGGCCGGGCTTTCACTTTCGAGGGACCGCTCAATATGAGAAACGCAGCCCACGCCGGCGATGAGAGACCAATGGAGCAGGACTGCGATTGCCTGGCCTGCAGGGGCTTTTCCCGCTCCTATATCCGCCACCTCCTGGTCGCGGAAGAGACTCTGGCCTCCACGCTCATTACGGTACATAACCTGCGCTTCTTCCAGCGGTTCATGGAGCGGTTGCGTCTTCGAATAAGGCAGGGCTCCGCCAGGGAGTTCCGCAGCGAAATGGAGAGACTTTATCCCGTCAGCGAAAAGAAGCGAATCTGAGGAAAGGTTAACCCCGAGGGCCTGTCGAACACCAGACTAAAGGCGTGAAGGTCGCGAGACCGGCCCCTTCGGGGCAAGGAGGTTTGCCACATTGAACGGAGCGCTTCAGCAATACGGCACTCTTATCTGGACGGGTCTGCTCTTTGTCATGATGTACTTCTTCATGATCCGGCCGCAGCAGAAGGAGCAGCGGCTGCGGGCGGAGATGATCCGCGCGCTCAAGCCGGGCGACAGGATCGTGACGGCAGGCGGCGTGGTCGGGGTCATCACCAAGGTTGAAGATGTCTTGGTCAAGGTGAGGGTGGCCGAGCGGGTTGAGATCGACGTCCTCAAGACCGGGGTGGCGCGGACTCTGAAGGACTGAGCCAACAAGGCCCGTACACAACTGAATACTTGGCACCACATACAGATCCAATCCGGACGTTTTTGGTCCGGATTTTCTGTATAATGGACCGGAGAACGACTTGCTAGTGTACAATTGTAACCGGGTTTGCGAGTGAAGGAGATCCATTTACGATAAGGAATAGATCCATTGGATCATATGGCCCGGTCAATTGGGAGGGGTATGGCTTGGCAGAAGAACATTCCTTTGACCTCCAAAGGAAGGGCGGCCTTCCCATCTACTTGCAGGTCAAACGCAAGATAGAGGCTCTGATCTCCTCAGGCCAGTGGGACAAGGGCCGCAGGCTTCCCACGGAACGCGCTCTCGCCGCTGAACTGAACGTCAGCCGCAACACCGTCAGCTTGGCCTACCGCCAGCTTGAGGCGGAGGGCCTTATCACTTCCCGCCAGGGGCGCGGCACTTTCGTGGCGGAGGCGGACGACATCCTCAGGATGGAGAACAAGCGGGAGCGGCTATCCAGGATCATCGATCTGGCGATTGAGGATGCCCTGTCCCTGGGAGCAAACCTGGACGAGTTCATGTCGGTCGCCCAGAAGAGGGTGGACGAGAGGCGCCGAATGCTGTCTTCAGTGCTCGTCGCCTTCATAGAGTGCAACCGCGAACAGCTGGACTACTTCAGCAAGGAGATCGAGCTGGGCACAGGCGTGAGAGTGGAGCCCGTCCTTATCGACGATCTGCACGCCGGCGACGAAGCGGCCAAGGCGATGGTCAACCGGGCCGACATGGTCGTCACGACGTTCTTCCACCTTGACGAGGTTAAGGAGCTGTTCCCGAGGCGGGGCGAAGACATACTCGGCATCGCTCTCGACCCCGGAATCGAGTCCATCGTGAAGATAGCCAGATTGCCCAAGGGGGCCAAGGTCCTCTTGGTGTGCATATCTCAAAGGTTCGCAGAGAGGATCCAAAAGTCCATGGAGATCGCGGGGATCACCGAGATCGACGTGGAGGTTACGACGGAAAGGGACCCCTCGGCGATAGCAGAGAAGCTCAAGGGCAAGAGGGCGGCCATCGTGTCGCCCGGAAGGTTCAAGGAAGTGTCGGCCATGGCCAAGCGCGGGGTTCAGGTCATAGAGTTCATCTACACACCCGATGCTGGCTCGGTCAACCTCCTTGGAGCATCGGTCCTCGAGCACAGAAAGAAGAACAGGCAGGAGGAGGTAGAGCGTGGCTCAGGAGTTGCGGTGGGACATAACGTTTGACCCGAAGCTCTGCAAGAAGTGCAATCTGTGCGTGCAGTTCTGCCCGAAGAAGGTGCTCAGCGGAACTGGCGCCCCGGAGATCACGGATCCTGCGGCGTGCATCGGATGCCTGCAGTGCGAGATGCATTGCCCTGACTTTGCCATAAACGTCCGTAGGAGAGATGCGAAATGAGTGGCGCCAAGCTCCTGCAGGGTAACGAGGCGGTCGTCGAAGGCGCAATCGCCGCCGGCCTCCGCTTTTTCGCGGGCTACCCTATAACGCCTTCCACCGAGATCGCCGAGCTCTGCGCGCTCCGGCTACCCCAGGTGGGCGGCAAGTTCATACAGATGGAAGACGAGATCGCCAGCATGGGCGCTATTTGCGGCGCGTCGCTAGCGGGACTTAAGTCAATGACCGCGACGTCGGGTCCCGGATTCTCGCTCAAGCAAGAGAACCTCGGGTTTGCAGTCGAGACCGAGATCCCGTGCGTCGTCGTGAACGTCCAGAGGGTGGGTCCCTCCACCGGTATGCCGACGTCGCCTGCACAGGGAGACGTGATGCAGGCCAGGTGGGGCACCCACGGAGACCACGAGATAGTGGCCCTGTGCCCGTCGTCGGTGAGCGAGGCTTACATGCTCGCCATAGATGCGTTCAACATAGCCGAACAGCTGCGCACTCCAGTCATCCTGCTTATGGATGAAATCGTGGGTCACCTGCGGGAAAAGGTTACACTGCCCGATCCCGCCAAGCTGAAGGTCGTGGACCGCGCCAAACCCAAGAAGGCGCCGGGCCAGTACAAGCCCTACGAGGTCGATCCCAACGATCCGATGGCCGTTCCGCCGCTGGCTGCCTTCGGCAAGGGGTACCGGTTCCACGTGACCGGCCTCTCCCACGCTGAAGACGGGTTCCCCACCAACAGCGTGGAGGTGGCCCGGAAGCAGATCGAGAGGATCAACAGGAAGATCAGCATGCGCGCCAAGGAACTCGGCAAGGTCGAAGAGCTGTACATGGACGACGCCGAGGTCATCGTGTTCGCTTACGGCGGCACGGCCCGCTCGGCCCGCATGGCGGTCAAGGAAGCCAGGGCTCAGGGTGTGAAAGCAGGCCTCTTGCGCGACATAACCCTATGGCCGTTCAATGAGGAAGCAGTGCTGAACATAAGGAAGCGTTCGCCCAAAGCAGTGATCGTCCCGGAAATGAACATGGGGCAGCTGGTCCTGCCGGTCAAGAGAGTCATCGGCGACGCATGCCCAGTCATCCCCCTGAACAGGGTGGGCGGCGGCTTCATTGAGCCGGAAGAGATCCTGCACGCCGTGAAGGAGGCGAACTGACGTGGCGCTGGACCGAGAGAAATACCTAAGGGTCAAGAAACTGCCTCACATCTGGTGCCCCGGGTGCGGCCACGGTATCGTTACGCAGGCGATCGTCAGGGCAATAGACGAGGTCGGCCTGGATACCGAAAGGACTGTCATCGTCTCAGGCATAGGCTGTTCCTCGAGGGCTCCCGGCTACATGAACTTCGATACCCTGCACACCACCCACGGCAGGGCCATACCCTTCGCTACCGGCATCAAGATGGCCAACCCTGAGCTCAAAGTCATTCTGATCAGCGGCGACGGCGACGCCGCCGCCATCGGCGGGAACCATTTGATCCACGCCGCCAGAAGGAACCTGGACATTACGGTCATCTGCTACAACAACAACATCTACGGGATGACCTCGGGACAGTACTCGCCGCTCACTCCCGAAGGGAGCTACGCTTCTACCGCGCCCTACGGCATGGTTGAGCGCTCCTTTGACCTGTGCGACCTGGTCGCGGGAGCGGGGGGGACCTTTGTAGGGAGGAGCACTGCCTATCACGCCAGGCACCTCACCAACGTCATCAAGGAGGCCCTTGGCCACAAAGGCTTCGCGTTCGTCGACGCCCTCTCCCAGTGCCCGACCTACTACGGCCGCCGCAACAAGATGCGGACCGTTATGGACATGATGAACTGGTTCAAGGACAGGGCGGTCACAAGCTCCAATTGGGAACAACTCTCGCCGGAAGAGCGCAAGGGCAAGTTCCCCATAGGCGTCCTGCGTAAGGTTGAGGCTCCCGAACTTACCGAGGTGTACGGCAAGGTCATAGAGAGAGCACAGGAAGGGGGCCGCGCGTGATGCGCAAGGAGTACAGGCTTGCAGGCGAGGGCGGACAGGGCCTTATCACGGCCGCCATCATCCTCGCGGCCGCCGCGGCGGAACACACGGACCTGAACGCAATCCAGACCCAGTCTTACGGTCCCGAGTCCAGAGGGGGAGCGTCCAGGGCGGACGTCATCCTCTCCGACGAGGACATCGATTATCCCGAGGTCAAGACCCCGAACGTCCTCCTGGTAATGGCGCAGGAGGCGTGCGACAAGTACGGACCGGACCTGCGCAAGGGCGGGATGATCATAGCCGACAGCACCTTTGTTGAGAAACTGCCGGAAGTTAACGCGAAGGTCATTCGTTACGGCATCACCCAGAAGGCAAGGGAACTGGGACGGGAGATCGTGGCCAACATCATCGCCCTGGGCCTTCTGGTCGGGGTGACCGGCGCGGTTCCTGCCGAGGCCGCGCTGTCTGCTGTCCTCGCGCGGGTACCGAAAGGGACCGAAGAACTGAACAAGAAAGCATTCCAGGCGGGCCTGGACGCCGCCGCGGGTCTCTTGTGAGGACCCTGTGAGCGCTCCGAATCCGGCTCCAAGCCCCTGGGTAATAGCACAGCAACAGGTCAGGAACGCATGCCTCAGCCTTGGCGTTGAGGACGCCGCGTACGAACTCTTGAAGCAGCCGGAGCGGCTCCTCGAGGTCGCGATCCCTGTGAGGATGGACGACGGGAGAGTGAGGGTGTTCCAAGGCTGGCGCTGCCAGCACTCGACGGCCTTGGGCCCGGCCAAGGGTGGCATCAGGTTCCACCCCCAGACTGACGCTGATGAGGTGAGGGCCCTCGCGACGTGGATGACGTTCAAATCATCGGTTGCAGGGCTTCCCTTCGGCGGAGGTAAAGGGGGCGTACGATGCAATCCCAAGGAACTCTCCCAGCGGGAGATGGAGAGGCTAACCCGTGGGTACGTCCGCAGCGTCGCAGACTTGCTCGGACCGCAGAAGGACGTCCCGGCCCCTGAGGTCTACACCGACGCGCAGATAATGGCATGGATTATGGACGAGTACTCGACCCTGAAAGGTCGAAGCATCCCGGCCGTGGTCACGGGCAAGCCTGCATCCGCCGGCGGCTCCTTGGGGCGCGACACCGCGACAGCAAGGGGAGCGGTCTACTGCGTCAGGGAGGCCGCTTCCCGTCTCTCGCTTGACCTTCGCGGGGCGTCATACGCGGTTAACGGGTACGGTAACGCCGGCTCTTTCGCGGCCGTCTACATGGACGACTTTGGCGCCAAGATGGTGGCATGCAACGACTCCCGGGGCGGCGCTTACAACCCGAACGGGATGAACGCCCGCGAGGTACTGGCCTGGAAAGAAAGCCACGGCACAGTGAGAGGGTTTCCGGGATCGACCGACATCAGCGACAAAGACCTGTACGCGCTCTCCGTGGACGTGATCATCCCCGCTGCGTTGGAGAACACCATCACCGAAGAGGTCGCTTCCGGCGTCAAGGCGAGGGTGATCGCGGAAGCCGCCAACGGCCCCACAACGCCGGCAGCGGATGAAGTCTTAGGCCAAAGAGGCGTCCTCGTGGTCCCGGACATCCTGGCTTCGGCAGGGGGCGTCACCGCGTCGTACTTTGAATGGGTCCAGAACCTCCAGGGCTTCTTCTGGACAGCCGAGGAAGTGGACAGAAGACTGGAGAAGATCGTGTTGGATTCCTTCTCGGCAGTCTGGAAGATGCACGAGGAGAAGAAGGTTTCCATGAGAGAAGCCGCGTTCCTCCTGGGCGTGAAGAGGGTAGTAGACGCCATGAGGGTCCGCGGTTGGCTTCTATGAGGGAGGGCATGAAAGTGGCCGACGAAAAGGGCATTTTGGCCGCGAAGAAAGCTTGGGAGGAAGGGCCGGTCGCAAAGACCACGGCACGGTTCCCCGAGCGCAAGAAAGAGTTTCAGACTGAATCGGGGATAGAGGTGCCCAGGGCGGCGAGTCCGGCGGACCTCCAAGGTTGGGACTACATAACCCAGCTGGGCTTCCCAGGCGAGTACCCCTTTACGAGAGGCGTACAGCCCACTATGTACAGGGGCCGGCTGTGGACCATGAGGCAGTACGCCGGGTTCGGCAACGCGGAGGAAACCAACAAGCGCTTCCGCTTCCTCCTCGAGCAGGGGCAGACAGGCCTTTCGGTCGCGTTTGACCTGCCGACCCAGGTCGGATACGACTCCGACGCCCCCATGGCTGAAGGAGAAGTCGGCCGCGTCGGCGTCGCCATCGACTCCCTCCAGGACATGGAGATCGTTTTCTCTGGCATCCCGCTGGACAAGGTCTCGACGTCCATGACCATCAACGCTCCGGCGGCGGTGCTTCTGGCCATGTACCAGGCGGTGGGTGAAAAGCAGGGCGTCGCGCCCAGCAAGCTCCAGGGCACCGTACAGAACGATATCCTCAAGGAGTACGTGGCGAGGGGGACCTACATATTCCCGCCCGCGCCCTCCATGAGGCTGGTCACCGACATCTTCGACTACTGCGCCAAGACGATACCGGATTGGAACACGATTTCCATCAGCGGCTACCACATCCGTGAGGCCGGCGCCAGCGCCGTGCAGGAAGTGGCCTTCACCCTGGCCGACGGCATCGCGTACGTGGACGCGGCGGTGAAGAGGGGACTGGACGTCGACGAGTTCGCCGGCAGGTTGTCCTTCTTCTTCAACGCACACATGGACTTCTTCGAGGAGATCGCCAAGTTCCGGGCCGCACGGCGCCTTTGGGCCCGCATCATGAAAGAAAGGTTCCACGCCAAGAACCCCAAGTCCATGATGCTCCGGTTCCACACCCAGACCGCAGGCTCTTCGCTCACGGCGCAGCAACCGGACAACAACATCGTGAGGACCGCTCTCGAGGCCATGGCGGCGGTGTTGGGTGGGACCCAGTCCCTGCACACCAACAGCCGGGACGAGGCCTTGGCGCTGCCGACTGAGGAATCGGTCCGTATCGCTCTTCGTACCCAGCAGATCATCGCCTATGAGTCCGGAGCCGCCGACTCAGTTGACCCCATGGCGGGCTCCTACCTGGTCGAGAGATTGACCGACGAGATTGAGGCCAAAGCCATGGAGTACATCAAGAAGATCGACGACATGGGCGGGGCCCCGGCAGCGATAGAGCAGGGATACCTGCAGAGGGAGATCCAGGACAGCGCCTACCGCCACCAGAAAGCCGTCGAGGCTAAGGAGAGGCTGGTCGTTGGCGTCAACTCCTTCGAGATCAAGGAAGAAAAGCCCAAAGGTCTCCTGAGGGTCGATCCCTCGGTCGCCGACGCCCAGAAAGCCAAGCTTGCCGCGCTCCGCAAGTCCAGAGACGGCAGGGCCTGCGCCGAAGCGCTGAAGATGGTGGAGACGACGGCGAAGGGTACTGGGAACCTGGTCCCGCCGATCCTGGAGGCCGTGAAGGCCTACTCCACCATCGGGGAGATTTGCAACGTATTGCGCGATGTGTTCGGGATGTACCGTCCCGGAGCATTCATCTAAGGAGGCTTTCGCCGTGATCAATAAAGTCGATCATATCGCCATCGCGGTGTCGGACCTTGATTCGGCTCTGAAGACCCTGAAGGAAGCCTTCGGGGTGGAGGCCAACCACATCGAAGAAGTGCCTTCTCAGAAGGTCAAAGTAGGGTTCATCCAGCTGGGCGACACAAGGCTCGAACTGGTTCAGCCGACCTCCGAGGATTCATCGACTGCCAAGTTCATCGCCACCAGGGGAGAGGGCCTGCACCACATCGCCCTCGGCACCGGAGACGTAGCCGCGTGCCTGAAGCAGGCTGCCAGCGCCGGCGCTCGCCTGATCGACGCCGAGCCCAGGCCTGGCGCTCACGGCACCAAGGTGGCGTTCGTGCATCCCAAGAGCACGTTTGGGACGCTTATCGAGCTGGTCGAGCCGGAGAAGCACTAGGTAGGGGGCAGGCATGGTACTCGACGTCCATTGTCACATAGTGCCGCCTGAGATTGCGAGGGATCCCGCCGCCTTCGGCCAGCGGGATCTCCACTTCGATCAGATGCGGAGCACGAAGGGAGTTAGGTTCCTCACCGGGGAGGACCTGCTCCGCGACATGGCTTCCGACGGAGTGGACAAGGCGGTCGCTTGCGGCTTTTCCTTCAAAGACTTGGGAGTTTCCAGGCTTCAGAACGACTACGCTCTCTCCGTCGCCAAGATGAGCGGGGGCTCAGTAGTGGCGCTGGCCGTGCTTGATCCCGAATCTCCCGGAGCCATGGCCGAAGCCGAGCGGTGCCTTGCGGCGGGAGCGTGCGGCTTCGGAGAGCTCTTCCCGGCGGGACACGGTTTCTCGCTGGAAGGGGAGGGGATGTCGCGCCTGGCAGCGCTGGCGCAAGAGGCCGGCGTGCCGCTCCTCATCCACGTGAACGAGCAGATAGGCCACCAGTATCCCGGAAAGGGCCACGTCGGTGCCGAAGAGGCCTATCGGTTCTCGGCCAGGAATCCGGGCGTAACGTCCATCTTCGCCCATCTTGGCGGAGGGCTGCCGTTCTACGCCTCCATGCCGGAAGTGCTGGCGCTGGAGAACACCTACTATGACACCGCCGCTCAGCCGTACCTGTTCAAGCCCGAGGTGTACAGGAGCCTCTCGGCATTGGGTATATCCGGGAAAATCCTTCTCGGCAGTGATTATCCTTTGGTTTCCTGCGCAAGATACATTAAGGATATTGGAAAAGCGGGCCTTCGGCCATATGAAGTGCAGGGTATCCTCTCGGAAAATGCGCTCGGGATCTTTGGCAAGTTTTTCACCTAGCCCCCGGAAGGAAACTTGGGGGGCGGTGCGAATAACCTAGATCGAAAGGGTGGATTCGTCCCAATAACAATGCGAGGGGGCTCGTGTAGTGGAGAGACCACCCAGAACAATCGAGTACATCTGCCTCTCGTGCGGAACTCAGGGGTCCATCCGCGCGGGGGCGGAAAGCGAAGACCCCAGCACAAACGGCGGCACTCCTCCAAGGTGTCCACGGTGCAAAGGAACCGTGCTGTACCTGGAGAGGAAGGCCGCCGATGAATTTGAGGAGCAAGTGCCGGTAGGTACCTAGTCCGCACCACCGATAGACGCATCCTTCAAATGGAGGCCACCAGCCTGCAGGCGGTGGCTTTCTTGTTTGCTGTCCCCGGAATCCTACCGAATCTTGCCGAAGAGCTAACATTCCCTTTCGGTACCTTACCAGTCGGCTAACATTCCCTTTCGTCACCTTACCGATCGACGGTTCTACCGAGGACGAACTAGCAAAAATCTCGTTAAGGAAGAAGGAATTTCCTCCGATATGTAGAAAGGGGTAGCAAGTGGGGTTTAGTGGGGAGTGGTGGACATCGTAGGCGGGTTCGTGGGGGAATACCTCCATACAGTGGACCAAAAAGGTCGAGTCGCCCTGCCAGCCAAGTTCAGGGAGATGCTCGGTCCCCGGTTCATGATTGCCCGCGGATTGGACAAGTGTGCCACGGTATACCCTAGCGAAGAGTGGTCGCATGTCCTGGAAACCATAACTGCCCTCCCTCAGAACCAAAGGGAATCCCGCGAATACGCCCGCTACTTCCTTTCGGGGGCGATGGAAGTCGACCCCGACAAGCAAGGGCGCATCGTCTTACCGCAGATGATACGCGAGTGGGCCGGGATCACGAAAGATGTTTGCGTGCTCGGAGTCGGAAATCGTGTGGAGATCTGGGATAAAGCGGCCTGGGAGAGCTCGAAGCTAGACATCGGCAACAGATTCTCAACCATAGCGGAGAGAGTGCCTGGGATATGACCCAAGTGATTCACGAGCCGGTGATGGTGAAAGAAGTCCTTTCACACCTTCTGGCCCGGCCGCGTCGAGTGATTGTGGACTGTACCTTAGGCGACGGAGGACACGCGGAGGCGATCCTCCGGGCCACAGCGGAGACGTTTCTTGTTGGGATAGACGTTGACAGCGAAGCGTTGGAAGTAGCCAGAGCCCGTCTGGGCCGGTCGTTTCCGGGGCGGTTCATAGCCCAAAGGGGCGACTACAGGGAGCTCCCCACAGTGCTAGCGAAACTGGGAATTCCCGCGATAGACGGAGCGCTGTTCGATCTCGGGGTGTCATCCCGCCAGCTCGATACCCCTCGAAGGGGTTTTAGTTACTGGGGGGAAGGGCCCCTGGACATGAGGATGGATCAGGAAGGCACGGTTACGGCCAAGGACATCCTCGAAAACTGGAGCGAAGAGGACATTTCGCGGATCCTCTGGGAGTACGGTGAGGAGCGGTTCGCAAGAAGGATTGCGGGAGCAATCGTGCGGGCCCGAGAGGAACGCCTGCTAGAGACATCGAAAGACTTGGTGGACGTAATCATGGGAGCCTACCCTGCGGCCGCGAGGCGAGGGGGACCCCACCCGGCCAGGAGGACGTTCCAAGCCCTAAGGATTGCCGCCAACGACGAGCTGTCGAGGCTGGCGGAGTCCCTGAAGAGGGCCGTTCACCTCCTGCGGCGCCAAGGACTCGTGGCGGTGCTCACATATCACTCCCTGGAAGACCGCATCGTCAAGAACACGTTCAAGGAACTCGCGGAGCGCAAAGCGGGCAGAAGGATCCAGAAGAAACCGGAGACGGCGAGCGAAGCGGAAGTTGCGGCCAATGCCCGGTCACGAAGCGCGAAACTCAGGGTAATTGAACGTTAGCGGGCACTTAGGTGCATCCGGAGGGGTTACCGATGGTAAGAAACGTGGACATGACAGTTGTCGCCCCGCCTACCTTCAGCGGGTCGTCGGCTTGTGGCAGATCCGCAAGGGAGCGGCGCTCAAGAAGGGCTGGTCGAGCTGCCCGGCAGGGGCTTCCCATGGAGTTCTTCGGAGTGCTCTACTTCTGCCTGGTCATCCTCGCCGGCGGGATACTGGTATGGCAACCGGCCAGAGTCGCTCAGATGAACCAGCAGATGGCGAGGCTCGAGGCGACCCTCCAGGACCTTCGGATGCAGAGCGAGTCCCTGAAGAAGACCGTCTCGGCGATTGAGTCCCTGGACTATGTTGAGAAAGAGGCAAGGACCAGACTCGGCATGGTGTCTCCAAGTGAGGTCCGCACGTTCGCCATGACGGAGACCGCCACGTCATCAATGCAACTGGCGAGCCTCCCTCAGGAGGAAGTCAAATCCGGTGGCATATTATCGCTGTTCGGCCGCATAGCTCAGATCTTTGGAGCGAGAGAAGCCACCGCAAAGGGGCAGAGATAGCTAGGGCCAATTCTCTCTGAGGGCAGGTTAAAATGGGCGGAGTGCAGGCTCGGAAGCGCGTATGGTTCGTCCTTCTGGGAGCGAGCTTTGCCTTTCTGCTGCTATTAGGGCGGCTCGTCTACGTCCAGTTCGTCTGGGCCGACGACCTTTCGGAGAACGCGCTAGATATGCGCATGCAGGACATACCGATCCAGCCGAGGCGCGGGGTCATCTATGATCGCACGGGCCACGAGCTGGCTTTCAGCATTGATGTGGAATCGGTCTATGCCATACCGGCCCAGGTGAAGGATCCCGAGGCTACAGCCAAGGCGCTTTCCGACATACTGGGCATGAAGTATGAGGACGTCTTGAACCGCGTTACCAGGCAGTCGTCCTTTGAGTGGATAAAGAGGAAGATCCCCGACGATGTCGCCCGCAAAATCAGGGACCAGAAACTCTACGGCATCGGGTTCACCCAGGAATCGATGCGGGTGTGGCCCAAGGGCAGTCTGCTTGCCCAGGCGTTGGGGATCGTGGGCATCGACAACGACGGTTTGGAAGGAATCGAATACGAGTACGATCATATCCTGCGGGGCACTCCGGGCCGGTTCACGGTTGAAGTTGATGCCATAGGAGAGGCGCTGCCCCAGTCCCAACGGGGCTATGTGCCCGCGATACAGGGCAAGAACCTGGTCCTGACGATTGATGAAGTGGTCCAGTTCATCGCGGAGAGGGAACTGGACAAAGCCGTGCAGCAGAGCCAGGCTGCCGGCGGATTGGCTATTGCTATGGATCCCCGGAACGGCGAGATACTGGCGATGGCTGTGCGCCCAACATATGACCCCAACCAGTACGACCTGTATCCTCAGGAGAACAGGCGCATAAGTCCTATCGCCCTTTCGTTCCCGCCGGGCTCGACCTTCAAGCCCATAACCGCCGCTGCGGCCCTTGAGACCGGCAAAGTCAGCGTGAACGACCATTTCTTCTGCAGCGGCAGCATCGCGGTTGGGCCCGATACTCTGACCTGCGTCGTCGCCCACGGCAGCCAAACCTTTGAGGAAGTCATCCAGAACTCGTGCAACGTGGGTTTCGTGCAGATAGCGCAGAGGACGGGGATAGAGGGCTTCTATAAGTACCTGGATCTTTTCGGCGTGACCACAGCGACCGGGATCGATCTCCCCGGAGAAGCTTCGGGGATCATCCCACCGCAAGAGATCTGCAAGCCCATCGACCTGGCGTGCATGTCCTATGGACAGACTCTCCAACTTACTCCGGTCCAGCTCATAACAGCGATATCCGCCATCGCCAACGGCGGGTACACGGTAGTGCCCCACATGGTGAAAGAAGTGACCGATATTGACGGGCAAGTGCTGGAGTCCAAGGACTATGGTAGAGTGCACCAGGTGATATCCGAGAGCACTTCCCGCGAACTGCGGACGGCCCTGGAGAAGGTTGTGTCCATCGGAACGGGCAAACAGGCGTATGTTCCCGGATATAGGTTAGCGGGGAAGACAGGGACATCCAAGAAGGTGATCGACGGCAAGGTTGCCGAGAGTGTCTACCAGGCATGGTTCATCGGGTTTGCTCCGGCGAATGATCCCAGACTGGCGCTGCTGATCATGGTGGATGAGCCGCAGGGCGCGTACTACGGAGGAGTCATCGCCGCTCCGGTATTCTCGAACATCATGCGCGATGTGCTGCGCTACCTGGAGGTGCCCCCGCAGGAAGAGCCGAAGGAGCAGGAGTCCGAATACGTGACCGTACCGGACCTGACGGGCAAGGACGCCGCGGCTGCCATGGCCGAACTCCGGACTCTCGAGCTGGTGGGCACCGAGGAAGGTCCGGGGCAGAGGGTGCTACGCCAATTCCCTGTCGCTGGCGCCAAAGTGCCCAAAGGAACGTCAATAATACTGTACACTGATGAAGAGGCTGTGGCGGACCCCGGAAAGGTTGCCGTCCCGTCCCTACTGGGACTGGGCCTGACGCAGGCAAGGCTGAAGTTGACGGAGGCAGGGCTCTCGCTCTCGGCCCAGGGCAGCGGATTCTGCGTATCTCAGGACCCGCCGGCAGGAACTCTGGTTGAGCCGGGAACCATGATCCGAGTTGTATTTCGAATGAGCACGGGTCCGTAGGAGGAAGAAGTCAAACGATGCGCCTAAGCAGAGTCTTGAAGGATCACGCGGGAGAAGTCCTGGGCAGCGACCTCGACATAGCGGGGATCGCCTACGACAGCAGGGCCGTCGGTCCCGGGTACGCCTTCTTTGCCATCCCCGGTACGGTGCAGGACGGGCGCAAGTTCATCCCCGACGCCGCATCGCGAGGGGCGGTGGCGGTTGTGACTGAGAAGCCGCAGGGCACGAAGCTGGAAGTCCCTCCCGGCATCACGCTGGTCCTGGTGCCGGACGCTCGCAGGGCGCTGTCCTCGGCCTCTAACCTCTTCTACGGCGAGCCGTCCAAATCGCTGGCGGTCGTAGGGGTTACAGGGACCAAAGGCAAGACCACAACCTGCCACATGGTGAAGTCTGTGCTTGACGCCTGCGGTGAGCGGACCGGACTTATCGGGACTATACATAACATAGTCGGAGACGAGGAGCGGCCGGTCAAGAGAACCACACCCGAGTCCACAGACCTGCACTCGCTCATGCGCGAAATGGTGGACCTGGGGTCGACGGCGGCAACCATGGAGGTCTCCTCCCACGCTCTGGTCCTCGAGAGAGTTGAGGACCTGCGATTTCAGGCGGCGGTCCTCACGAATGTCGGCCGCGACCACCTGGATTTTCACCGCACGGTGGAGAACTATGCCAGTGCCAAGAGGCGGCTCTTCGAGCTGCTGCCCGACGGCGGCGTCGCTGTGTTGAACAGGGACGAACCCTTCTTTGGGTTCTTCCGGGAGGCCGTCCGGGTCCCCCTCGTGACGTACGGACTGGCTGGTGGAGCCGACGTTACAGCGGAAGACCTCCGCATGGCCGGCCACGGGTCGGAGTTCGGTCTTCGGGCCGGGGGCAGGAGTGAAAAAGTGAAGCTGGGCCTGCCGGGCAGGTTCAACGTCTATAACGCCCTTGCTGCGGCTGCCGCTGCGTACGGGATGGGCAAGGACCTGGCCGCAATTGCCCGCGGTCTTTCGGCGACGCCGGGTGTGCGGGGCAGAGTGGAGGTAGTGAAAGCGCCGGGTGACTTCTCCGTGTGGGTCGACTACGCCCACACCCCCGAGAGCCTCGAGAACGTCCTGAACCTCGCTAGAGAAGTCGCCAAGGGCCGCGTGATCGCGGTCTTTGGGTGCGGCGGAGACCGCGACTCCGGCAAGAGGCCCAAGATGGGGAAGATCGCCGGGGACATAGCCGATTACGTGGTGATCACCGACGATAACCCCCGTACCGAGGATGAGGAAAAGATCCTTGACCAGATTGAGGAAGGCCTGCGTTCCAGCGTGAACGCCTCTTGTTTCTCGAGGAAGAAGGATAGGGAGGAGGCCATCCGGCTGGCCATTGAAGTGGCGGACCCTGGCGATATAGTGGTGATCGCGGGAAAAGGGCACGAGACGTACCAGGAGTTCAAGGACTGCGTTATTGACTTTGACGACGCGGCTGTGGCCGCTAAAGCCATGCGCGAGCGCGCCGGTACATAGGAGGACTTGACGTGAGGCCTTACAGCATTGGCGAGATCTTGGGCATCATGGACGCCAGATTGGAACACGGAGACCCGTCACTCTTGATCTCGGGCGTTACCAGCGACTCCCGCAAGGCGGCCTCAGGAGACCTCTTCTGCGCTCTGGTCGGCGACCGCGTTGACGGCCACGACTATGTGGCTGAGGTGTTCCGCAAGGGAGCCCGCGCCGCCATCATCGAGCACCCGGTGCCCGGGCTTACCGAGTTCCTCAACGTAGAGGATCCGGGCCGCAGGTTTGCCCTTCTCTCGGTCAGTTCAACAGTCAAGGCGCTGCAGGCGTTGGCCGCATCATACAGGGGCGAACTACCGACCAAGGTCATCGGCATAACCGGAAGCGTGGGAAAGACCAGCACCAAGGACCTTGTGTGCTCGGTCCTACGGGAACAGTTCAGCGCGTTCGGAAACCCGGGCAACCTCAATTCCCACGTGGGGCTGCCGCTGGCAGTGCTTCAGATAGACGGGGCTCCCGATTACGCGGTGCTGGAGATGGCGATGCGCGCGAGGGGAGAGATTGCCGAGCTCTGCGCCATAGCAAAGCCCGAGATAGCCGTCCTCACAGACATATCGGTCTCCCACATCGGGGTCTTGGGCAGCATCGAAGAGATCGCACTGGCCAAAGCCGAGATCCTCAATGCCCTCCCCTCGGGCGGGGCTGCAATAGCGTCCGGCGACAACGAGTGGGTGAGGAAGATGGGCGCGTCCTCGGGACGGGACGTCATCTACTACGGGCTGAGCGAGGGCTGCCATGTCCGGGGAGTGGACCAGGTGTCGCTGGGCGCAGACGGCAGCAGGTTCAGAGTGGAACTCAGCGGCCCTGTGGCAAGGATGGCAGAGATGGTGACGGCGGGCCCTATGGAGTTCCGGGTGAAGGCCCCGGGATTGCATCAGGTACATAACGCGCTGGCGGCAGTGGCAATTGGACTTGTCACGGGCGTACCTTATGAAAAGATGCGGCACGGGCTGGAGAACGCGGCGATGAGCGCCATGCGGCTGCAGATCCTGAATCACTCGGGCATAACCATCATTAATGACGCTTACAACGCGAGTCCCAAGTCCATGCGATCCGCGCTGGACCTCCTTAACGAGATAGGGGCCCAAAGGAAGGTTGCGGTCTTGGGAGACATGCTTGAAATGGGTTCCCACGGGCCCGACGCCCACCGCGAAGTGGGACGCCTGGCGGCCGCCAGAGCGTCCTACCTGTGCTGCTCCGGCGAGCTCGCAAAGGAGATAAAGGCAGGTTGGGATGCAACTTTGGGGACCGGATCCTCGTCGTGGTTTCCTGACAAGTCGAGTCTTTCGCGTTTCCTCGGCGGTTTTCTGGTGCCGGGCGATACCGTGCTGGTGAAGGCGAGCAGGGGAATGGGATTCGAAAGCGTCGTGGCTTCCCTCACAGGCGGCCGGGAGGTGGAACACCATGACTAGCGAGGTCTGGGCCGCCTTACTCGGCCTTGTGGGATCGTTGCTCTCAGGGATGATCCTCATTCCATCGCTTCGGCGCCTCAAGATAGGTCAGAGCATCAGATCCGACGGACCCCAGAGCCACCATACGAAGGCCGGCACGCCCACCATCGGCGGGCTCATTTTCATCATCTCAGCTCCGGTAGCCGCTATTGGCTACAACGTAGTGAACGGCCCGCCGGTAAACATGCCTGTCGTTCTCCTCCTGGCTTTTCCTGCCCTGTACGCCGTAGTCGGCTTCATAGACGACTATCGCAAGGTCAGGAGAGGCCGGTCTCTGGGCCTCCGCGCCAGGGAGAAGATGGCCCTGCAGATCCTGTTTGCGGCGGCGTTCATGGTGGCTGTGTCATTCACAGGGCGGGGTACCGAGGTCATAATCCCGTTGACCGGGAAGCCGGTAGACCTAGGCGCGCTCTATGGGCTCTTCGGCATCCTGGTCATAGTCAGCGCGGGCAACGGAGTGAACCTTACCGACGGCCTGGACGGCCTGGCTACCGGGACCACACTCTTGAGCCTTGCGGCCTACTGGTTCATTGCCCGGCAATACTCGACCCTCACCAACGCTCCCGCGCTATCGGCCCCCATAATGGCCTGGATAGGAGCGCTTTTGGGGTTCCTTTACTACAACCGCCATCCCGCCAAGGTCTTTATGGGCGACACAGGCTCCAACGCACTGGGCGCCTTGCTCGCGGGCATAGCCATCCTCACCAGGACCGAGCTCGTGCTCCTCCTAATCGCCGGCATACCTGTCGTGGAGACCGTGTCCGACATTCTACAGGTCATCTCCTTCCAACTTACCGGGCGCAGGATCTTCAAAATGGCGCCGCTGCACCACCACTTTGAGCTTTCAGGGATGAGCGAGACGGCAATCACCTGGGGGTTCTGGGCCGCTCAAGCGGTCTTCGCGCTCCTGGGCATTCTCGCCATGGCGTATGCAGGGTAGAGCTGTGAGCGGAGGTGCAAGGCCGGTGCGTCGACTTCGGACCGACGGGACTGTCCGGCGGAAGCAGCCGGACTACATCCTTTTCTTCGCCATACTGACCCTAGTCGCCATCGGCGTGATCATGGTGTTTTCAGCAAGCATGGTGCGGTCGATCAAGTGGTACGGGCATCCCTACTACTTCATCATGAGGCAACTCATATGGACCGCTCTGGGGTTCTGCGGGATGTTCTTCCTCATGAACTTCGACTGCTGGCGGTATCGAAACCTCATCCCCTACATCTGGGGTTTGTCGTTCCTGCTCCTCATCTTCGTGCTCATCCCGGGGATCGGGCAGGTGAGGAACGACGCCCGGCGCTGGATCGGCACTTCATCCATCGGCATCCAGCCGGCTGAGATCGCCAAGGTGACGACCGTCCTGTTCCTGGCAGACAGCGTAAGCAGGCGAAAGGACGAGATTGCCAAGTTCATCAAAGGACTTGGCCCTTACCTCCTCCTCGTGGGCGCGACCTTCCTTCTGGTGCTCATGGAACCCGACCTGGGTACAGCTGCGACTATCGCCGGCTCTGCGGTTGCCGTGCTCTTTGTGGGAGGCATGCGGGCATCCCACATCACGCTGTTGGGACTTGCATCGGTTCCCGTGCTCTACTTGGCGATCGTGGGTGAGGAGTATCGTCTCAAGCGCTTCCTGGCCTTCCTGAACCCCTGGGAAGATCCCGGCGGGGCGGGCTGGCAGATCATCCAGGCGCTCTACGCTCTGGGCACCGGTGGACCCTTCGGCACCGGCATCGGCTACTCCCGCCAAAAGTGGTTTTACCTCCCCGAACCCCATTCGGATTTCATTTTCGCCGTCCTGGGGGAGGAGATGGGATTCTTCGGCACAGCCCTGGTGGTCCTCCTGTTTTTCACGGTGGCATGGCGAGGGTACCGGACAGCGATGGCTGCGCCCGACAGGTTCTCCTGCTTGCTTGCCACGGGAATGACCACGCTGATCTGTCTTGTGGCCGTGGTCAACATCGGGGCCGTGACAGGGTCTTTGCCGATCACCGGCATTCCCCTGCCTTTTATCAGTTATGGCGGCTCGGGGCTGGTCACGAATCTGGCCGCATCGGGCGTTCTTCTAAACATATCCCGGTACGCCGGCCGCTAGGGTGAGGAGAGGATCTCAGTGCGCCTAATCGTGACAGGCGGTGGGACAGGCGGTCACATCTATCCCGCCATCGAAGTCGCAAAAGAGATGTTGAGGATCCTGCCCCAGTCCAAAGTGCTCTTTGTGGGCACCAGGGAGGGGATGGAGAGCAGCCTTGCCCCCAGAGAAGGCCTGCCGTTTGAAGCCGTGAGGTCTGCTGGAGTCATGGGCAAGTCGCCTGTGGCCGCGGCCAGGGGGCTTTATCGCGCCGCAACGGGGCTGGGAGACGCCAGGACGGTCCTCAAGTCATTCCGGCCCGACGTCGTCCTGGGGACCGGCGGCTACGCGTCGGGGCCCGTCGTCATGTCAGCCTACATGCTGGGAATTCCAAGGGCGGTCCAGGAGCAGAACGCTATTCCCGGGAAAACCAACCTCTTCTTATCGAGGCTGTGCGGCAGGGTGTTCGCTGCTTGGGAGTACTCGCGCCAGTTCTTTCCAAAGAAGGACCGGGTCGTTGTCACAGGCAACCCGGTGAGACGGGAGCTTCTCTTGCCCAAAGGTGAAGCAGGGAGGGCCTACTACGGGATCCCCCAGGGCGTGCCGGTAGTCCTGGTGCTGGGTGGCTCACGGGGAGCGCGGACGCTCACGGAAGCCGCGACGGCCATGGCGAAGGCGGGCCTTGACGGCGCCCGCATGATCCTCATTGCCGGCAAGGAGTACTACAGGACCGCCGCAATGGCCCTGGAAGCCGTGCCCGAGGATGGCATAGACGGGGCGCGGGCTGGAAATATTATCATACGTCAATATGAACATAACATGGCGATGGCTTACGGTGCCGCCGACCTGGTGGTCGCGCGCGCCGGAGGGATGACGCTCTCCGAAGTTACCGCGTTGGGGTTGCCATCTGTCATTGTGCCCTCGCCGAATGTGGCCAACAACCACCAGGAGCACAATGCGCGGGCTCTTTCCGAAGCCGGTGCTGCCCTGGTTATCAAAGAGGAAGGAGATGTCGCGGAGGTGGTTGCTCGAGAGGCTCTGGGGCTCCTTCGAGACGAGTCTCGCCGCTCGCGGATGAGGGCGGCCTCTCTGCGTCTGGGCAAGCCAACTGCAGGCGAGTCAATCGCCCGGGAGCTCGTGAGGATGGCCCAAAAGGGCAGGTAGCGCCCGCATTCTCGGCAAACCGGGGACAAGCATTCCCGCGGGAGGGAGCCGCCCGGCGGCATCTGTCATAGATATGTGTTCCGACGATTCTGGGGGAGGCGCGGCATGCAGACGATCCACTTCATAGCCATAGGCGGACAGAGCATGTCCGGGATAGCCCGGATTATGCTCGACCGCGGGTACCGGGTGACCGGTTCCGACCTTCGAGCCAGCAATCTCACCGAACGCCTTCAGGAAATGGGAGCGGAAATACACATAGGACACAAGGCGGCATACCTCGGCGACCCCGATATGGTGGTTGTATCTTCGGCAATCCACGAGGACAACCCGGAGCTGGCGCTGGCCCGGTCAAGAGGCATACCGGTGCTCCACCGCATGGACGCTCTCCTTATGGCAGTGGAGGGGAAGCGCCTTGTGGCGGTAGCGGGGTCTGCGGGAAAGACGACTACCACCTCCATGGTCGCTTGGATCCTCACCGGAGCGGGCACGGATCCCACCTACCTTGTGGGCGGTGAATTCACGTCCGAAGGAAACGCCCACTTGGGCAAAGGCGAGTTCGCGGTGTTTGAGACCGATGAGAGCGACGGCTCTTTCTTGAAAGTCCGCCCGGACATTGCCCTGGCCACCAACATCGACAACGACCACCTCGAGCACTGGGGTTCCATGGAGGCCCTGGAGCAGGGGTTCTACCGATTCTTGGACGGCACCGTCGCCGGAGGCGCCCGTATCGCGTGCTTCGACGACCCGCGGCTCCGAAGATACGCCCAGGAACGGGAAGGCACCCAGACCTATTCGACGACCGGCGGGCTCCCTTCGACGTGGCAGTGCAGGGACGTTAGGCCCAACGGATGGGGCTCGACCGCCACTATCCTGAGAGCCGGGCGCGAAGTGGCTGCGCTGGAGCTTGTGATACCGGGCGCCCACAACGTCCAGGACGCTTTGGGAGCCATTGCGGCTGCCTGCGCGGCGGGGCTCTCCCCGGAAGAAGCGGCGGCGCAGATGTCCACTTTTCGGGGCGTGAAGAGGCGCCTTGAGAAGATCGGCGAGTTTGGCGGCGTTCTGGTGCTGGACGACTTTGCCCACCACCCAAGCAAGATAAAGGCGTCAATAGCGGCGGTAAGGTCGGTTTTGCCCGGCCGCAGGGTCATTGTGGTGTTCCAGCCCCACCGCTTTGCGCGCACTAGGCTCCTTAAAGCGGAGTTTGGGACCGCTCTTTCCGACGCCGACAGCGTTTACGTTACCGGCATCTACGCGGGGCCGGGGGAGGATGAAGAAGCCGGCGTCTCCTCAGCCCTCATTTCCGATGCGGTGGCATCCCAAGGGCGGGCTCCTGTGAGACTCGTGCCCGACATGTATGATGCCGCCCAGGAGGCAGCTTTGGAGGCTCGCCCGGGCGACATAGTGCTCACCGTCGGAGCCGGCGACATATGGACTACCCACAAGATCATAGAGGATACGCTGCTAAAGCGTACCTAGTAACCGTTAGCGAGGCTCCTTCGTAAAATGGTGGGCTCATCTGTTGAAATACGTGCTTTCCGCCTGCCAGGAGAGTGGTGCGAGAATGTCTAGGTTCGTCATCGATGGCCCCGTCAGGCTGCATGGTACAGCGCTGGCCGGAGGCGCCAAGAACGCGGTGCTGCCGATCATGGCGGCGTCGGTAATGGCGTCGGAGCCGTGCATTCTGCACAATGCCCCTGACCTTACGGACGTGCGCACGATGGCGCTCATACTGAAAGACTTGGGAGCCAAGGTTGAAAGGTCCGGGCCCGACGGGTCCACACTCATCATCGATCCACGTACGATAGACAGGCATGTGGTTGATGAGATGCTCATGAGGCAAGTCCGTTCCTCGGTGTTCCTCATGGGACCCCTACTGGGGCGGATGGGTCGTGTCCAGGTTTCCTACCCGGGGGGATGCGACATAGGGCAAAGGCCCATTGACCTCCATATCAAAGGACTAAAGGCCTTGGGGGCGTCCTTCTTGGAGGAACACGGCCACATAATTGCCGGGCGCGACAGATGGGAAGGCGTAGATATCCACCTTGACATGCCGTCGGTCGGAGCAACCGAGAACATCATGATGGGCGCCTGCCTTGCCTCGGGAGTGACCGTGATCAGGAACGCGGCCAAGGAGCCTGAAATCGTCGACCTGCAGGGGTTCTTGAACTGCATGGGAGGCAAGGTTCGCGGAGCCGGCACCGACGTCGTCAGGATCGAGGGCGTGGATTCTCTCAAGGGAGCCGAGTACAGCGTTATGGTGGATCGCATAGAGGTCGGCACCCTAATGGTCGCCGCTGCCATCACGGGCGGAGACGTCCTCATCCCTAACGCGGTCTCGGAACACGTTCAGGCCATCACCTCCAAACTCAGGGAAGTGGGGGCCGAGGTTGTCTTCAACGGCCACGGAATACGGGTCGCGGCCCGGGGAAGACCTCGGGCAACGGACCTCAAGACTCTGCCCTATCCTGGTTTCCCCACCGACATGCAGCCGCAGATGATGGCGCTTCTGTCAATAGCCGAAGGCACTTCGGTCATAACCGAGACCATATTCGACTCCCGGTTCAAGCAAGCCGAGGAACTGGGCCGCATGGGCGCCCGTATCCGGACCGAGGGCCGTACTGCTATAATCAAAGGTGTGCCGCGACTCTCGGGAGCGAGAGTAGAGGCCACGGATCTGCGCTCAGGCGCGTCCTTGGTTCTGGCGGGCCTTTGCGCTGAGGGAAGGACCGTGGTCTGCGGAGTGCACAACGTGGACCGGGGTTACCAGAGATTCGAGGAGAAGCTGGCGTCTCTGGGAGCTAAGGTAGCGAGAGTGGAATAAGCGGCCGCGCTTTATGCCGCATAGTCCCGGGGAGAGTCGGGGGTCTTCGTGGCAAGGACTGACAAGACAAAGAAGCCGGTCCGTGAAGGCAGGGGCCTCACCTACGGCCTGATTGTGTTTTTCTGCATGTTTGCCGGCGCTTTCTTCTTCCTGCGATCCTCGTATTTCAACGTGCAGGAATTCGTTGTGCATGGCGCAAACCGCGTGCCGACCGAAGACATAGTGGCCAGGGCAGGACAGTCCGACAGCAATATCTTCGCTTTCGACTTGGACAAGGCCCAAACCCTCATTGAGACGTCCCCGTGGATCGAAACGGCTTCGGCCAGGCGGCAGTTGCCCCGCACAATCATCCTCACCGTGGTGGAGCGTGAGCCGGTCGCGTTCACTCCCGTGGGTGACGCCATATGGCTGGTGGACAAGACCGGCCGCGTCTTGGGAGAGGACGACGGGTCTTGGGAAGGACTGGTCGCGCTGACCGGGCCTATGCAGACGGTGACTCCAGGTGAGTTCCTTGATCCGCAGAGCTACGGTTGGGGGCTTCGAGTGTTGGCCTGCTTGGGGCCAGTGTCCAGGGAGAAGCTGACTGAGATCAGTATACAGAACGATGAGGCTGCACTTATACTTGATGACGGGTGCGAGGTCCTTCTAGGCAAGGAAAGAAGCGATCCTGCCGCGAGGGCGTCAATGCTGGAGTCGATCCTTCTGGAGCTTAAGCGTGAAGGAAGGATAGCGGAAAGGATCGACCTCCGATTCGACCGTCCTGCGGTAAAAGAGCAGTTTACAGACCCCCAGGGGAGGTGAGGGCATTGAAAAGCCGCGGCTCGTGGGCTGCTTTGACAATCATATTCATGCTATTCGGCTTCATGTTGGCTACCCAGTTCAGGGCGAGACCCCCGATCGCAGGCAATATCCAATACCAGCGTGCCGAGGAGCTTTCCGTGCTCCTGAAGGTGACTGAGGAGCAGCGGGACACCCTGATCGCAGAGGTAGCGGAACTACGGGACAAGATGACCCAACTGGAGGCCGGCATCGACCAGGAAAGGGTCCTGAAAGACGAGCTTACCCGGGCTCGCGTATTGGCGGGACTCACCGAAGTAAAAGGGCCGGGCGTGGTCATCGAGATGTCCGACTCCAAGAAAGTCGCGCAGCCCGGCCAGGACCCCAACGTCTTCCTTATTCATGACAAGGACCTCCAGGACGTCATAAACGCCTGCTTCGGAGCGGGAGCGGAGGCGCTCTCCGTCAACGACCAAAGGTTTGTGTCCAAGACCGAGGTTGTGTGCGCCGGCAACGTGATCATGATCAACGGCGTGCGGCTTGCCCCTCCATTCAAGATCCTGGCTATCGGTGACCCCGTCGTGCTGGAGAACGGGCTCAATATGCGCGGCGGAGTGGTATCCAACCTGCAGTTCTGGGGCATCGACGTGAAGATCACCCAGCAGCCTGAGATCGTTATCCCCGCTTACAAGGGCGTCCTGGACTTCCGGTATGCCCAGCCCGTGCAAAAGGAGGCGGCCCGGTAAATGTGGTTCTTGGTTGCCGGCCTCCTGGTGGGGCTGTTGGTCGGACTCAACATGCCGTGGACGGTTCCCGCGATCCTTGCCAGGTACATGGCAGTTAGCCTCTTGGCCGGGGTGGACACCGCGTTGGGCGGTTTTCGGGCAAGCCTCGACGGTGAATTCGACGTTACCATCTTCGGGACCGGCTTTGTGGGCAACGTCATCCTTTCGGCCGCCTTTGTGTACATCGGGGACGTGCTAGGGATAGAGCTCTACTTGGCAGCGGTCGTGGCCCTGGGTGTCAGGATCTTCAACAACCTAGGGCGGATCAGGCGTCACCTGGTCCGCCAGCTGACCCAAAAGGAGCGCAGCCCTGAGGACAAATAGAGGGATTTTCCGCGGTTCGTGGAAAGAGTAGCGAGAACGTAGGAAGGCGGGTGGCGAGAGGCATGGCAGCAGAAGACCTAAGATATGCCAATCTGAAAGTGATCGGCGTCGGCGGCGGAGGATCCAACGCCGTGAACCGCATGGTCGAGGCAGGCATCCAGGGCGTCGACTTCGTGGTTGTGAACACCGATGCTCAAGCGCTGAACTTGGCTTTGGCGCCGACCAAACTGCAGATAGGGCAGACTCTAACCAGAGGGCTTGGCGCTGGCGCCAACCCCGAGGTAGGCCAGAAGGCCGCCGAGGAGTCCCGCGAGGAGATCATCGAGCACCTGAAGGGCGCCGACATGGTCTTCATCACGGCGGGAATGGGCGGAGGCACCGGCACCGGAGGCGCCCCCGTCGTCGCCCAGTGCGCCAAGGAAGTAGGCGCGCTCACCGTCGGTGTAGTCACGAAGCCTTTCTCCTTCGAGGGACGAAGGCGCATGAACACTGCCTTGCAGGGTATCGCCAACCTGCAGCAAAACGTGGATACTCTCATCGTTATCCCCAACGACAGGCTCCTCCAGGTGGTCCAGCGCGACACCTCCATTCTGGAGGCCTTCAAGATCGCCGACGACGTTTTGCGCCACGGCGTGCAGGGGATCTCCGACCTGGTCATGGTTCCGGGCCTCATCAACCTGGACTTCGCCGACGTGCGGACCATTATGATGGACACCGGCTCGGCTCTCATGGGCATAGGCATAAGCCACGGTGAGAACAGAGCTGTTGAGGCGGCCAAGCAGGCCATCTCTAGCCCACTCCTGGAAACCGGCATTGATGGAGCCCGCGGAGTCCTCATGAACATAACGGGCGGCCCGGACCTTGGGCTGTTTGAGGTCGACGCCGCAACCGAGATAGTGATGCAGGCGGCGGACCCTGATGCCAACATCATCTGGGGCGCCGTCATCAACAACGACCTAACCGACACGGTCCAGGTTACGGTCATCGCGACCGGTTTCTCGGCTGCGCGGAAGGCCATTCCGATCGGAAGGGGCGGCGGAAGGGACGAAGTGGCCTCCACTACGACCGCGCCGCCGAGGATCGAGACCAAAGACCTCCTCGAAGTGCCAATCTTCTTGAGGAGGCAGAAACCGGTAGAAAAGCCCCGGTAAAAGATGATTCGTTAAGGACAACTTAGAACAAGGTTCTTGGAAGTCACCCTGTATGATCTCCACTGAGGACGGCCCCGGCGGCGTGACATAAAGCCGGGACATCCTGCATAGAGATGGCCATGCGGGGTGATCGCCTTTTATGGTGAAGTACGTTTACGCTGACGTGCTCTTCGCGATAAACCTTCTGGTCAACTACCTCATCCTGCTGGCCGCCGGAAAACTCTCGGGCCGGGAAGTGAGGCACTGGAGGCTTGTCGTCGCCGGAGCCGCGGGCGGAGCGTACGCGGTAGTGTCAGTGCTGCTTCCCCTGTCCGCGGCTTTCTCACTTCCTGCCAGGCTGGCTTTTGGATTGTTCATGGTTGCTTTTTCCTACCCGGGCCGAACGGCGCAGTCTCTTATCGGCGTCGCGTTTTCCTTCTACCTCTGCTCTGCCCTGGCGGCAGGCACGGCGATGGCGCTTCAGAACTACCGGGTAGCTACTCTCGTCAAAGGTACCGTCCTGCCGGCCGACAGCGGCGCGGTCCGCTGGTGGATAGTGGCCGCGTCACTGGCTGCGCTGTGCTCTCTGCCTGTGGTCACGCGATTAGGCGGGTACCAGCCGGGCAGACCCTTGCCGCTCCTGCGCCTCGAGCTTTCGGTATCGGGTCGGAGGCTGGGGCTTACGGGCCTGGTCGACACAGGCAACAACCTCCGCGATCCGGTTTCCAATCTGCCTGTAGTTGTGGTGGATTGGGAGCCTCTTCGCAGCGTCATGCCCGGCGAGGTGTACGCGTTCTTCTCTTCCACATGGGAGAGTATGCCGGAGAGCCTGTCGCGGTCTCCTATGGGGAAGAGGCTCCGCCTGATACCGTACGAGAGTCTTTCGGGCAAGAAGAGCGTGTTGCCCGGGTTCCGGCCCGACCACCTTGTCATCCTCGGGAAGGGCGGGCACAGGGTACGGAAAGACGCGATTATCGGCGTCATCAGTGAACGATTGAGCCCCAACGGACTTTATCAAGCCCTGCTTCATCCTGACTTGGTAAACCTCTAGGTATTCGGGGAGGTGCCGTTCGTGCGACCGTTTTCAGAGCTGTGGGACGGACTGTCCCGGACATGGAGCCGGCTTCTCCGGTGGCTCGGGATCGGCAGCCGCATCGACTACATAGGCGGCGCGGAGGCCCTTCCTCCGCCTCTTAGCCAGGAGGAAGAGGGGCTACTGCTCTCGCGCCTCCGCGGAGGCGATGTGGATGTCAGGTCCACTCTAATCGAGCGAAACCTTCGCCTGGTGGTGTACATCGCCAAGAAGTTCGAGAACACGGGCATACCCATCGACGACCTGGTCTCGATAGGCTCCATCGGGCTCATAAAGGCCGTGTCGACTTTCGACATCCGGAAGAACATCAAACTGGCAACATACGCATCCAAGTGCATCGAGAACGAAATCCTGATGTACCTGCGGCGTACCATAAGATCAAAGGCCGAGGTCTCTTTTGACGAACCGCTAAACATCGACGGAGAAGGAAACGAGCTGTGCCTGTCCGACGTGAAAGGCACCGCTGAAGACGTAATCTACGGCGATCTCGAGAAAGAGGACGACCGCGAAGTGCTACGTTTCGTCCTCGGACGCCTTCCCTGGAGAGAAAGGACCATAGTCGATCTCCGGTTCGGACTCCGGGATGGCGTCGAGCGCACGCAAAAGCAAGTTGCAGACATGCTGGGCATATCCCAGTCATACATTTCCCGCCTTGAGAAGAAGATAATGCAGCGGCTTCACCGGGACATAGTCGGGTTTCAGTAGATTCTTCCTGTATATCCCCAGCCCAACGCGGTAATACTTATTTTGATTTCTATAACTAAAATATGGAAACGGGCCGGGAGGACTCCGATCTTTGAACAAGGTCGAAATATGCGGCGTTAACACCAGCAAACTGCCTGTCCTGTCGTCTGCCAAGATGAAGGAACTCTTCATCGCCAAGAACAATGGAGACCAGGCCGCCCGAGAGAAGCTGGTGGGCGGAAACCTGAGGCTTGTCCTGTCAGTCATCCAGCGTTTCACCAACCGGGGAGAGTATGTCGACGACCTGTTTCAGGTAGGCTGCATCGGCCTCATGAAGGCCATCGATAACTTCGACCTGGGGCAGAACGTGAAGTTCTCCACCTACGCCGTCCCCATGATAATAGGGGAGATCAGGCGGTATCTTCGCGACAACAACCCCATCCGCGTGTCCCGTTCCCTGCGCGACGTCGCCTACAAGGCCCTTCAGGTGAGAGACACCCTCATTTCGCGGCTGGGACGCGAGCCTTCGGTGAAGGAAATCTCCAAAGAGCTAAAGACCCCGGAGGAAGAAGTCGTCTACGCGTTGGACGCCATCCAGGAACCCATCAGCCTATTCGAGCCGGTCTACCATGACGGCGGCGACCCCATCTACGTGATGGACCAGGTGAGGGACGAAAAGGGCGAAGACACCGCCTGGGAACAAGACATCACAATAAGCGAAGCGATGGGCAAATTAACAGAACGTGAGCAGGCAATAATACAAATGAGATTTTTCGAAGGAAAGACTCAGATGGAGGTCGCTCAGGAAATCGGCATATCTCAGGCGCAGGTGTCCCGCCTCGAAAAAGCCGCTCTTCGGCACATGAGGCGAGACATGAGCGTCTAGCGCCGAAGGGGGGTGGGTCAGACGAAGCGAGGAACAAGAAGTGGTCTTGGGCACGCTGTGACGCTGACGCTTGCCGCGGGTCTCATCCTGTTCGCCGGATGGGGGTTCTCCCAGGAGACCAGGGCTGCTAAGGCCTACACGCCGAACAATCTGTCGCGCCTCACGCATGAGGCGGTCCCCGCGGAGAAGCCGGTTGCGGCGGTGCCGGCGGATAAGGTCCTGCGGCTGCACGTGAAAGGCAACTCGAATTCGACAGGCGATCAGGAAGTGAAGCTGGAGGTTAGGGACGCGTTAGTATCCCGCTTCGGGGAGACCCTCATGGCTCTCGCCAACCAGGGCGCCAGCAGGGACGAAGCGGAGAAGGAGATTAGCGCTTCTCTTGATGAGATCGAAGAGGTCTCCGTCAATTGCCTCCGCGAGAGCGGCTTCAGCTACGGCGCCAAGGCGGCTCTGAAGATGGCTTACTTCCCGGACCGTTACTATGAGACCGCTTCCGGGTCCCTGGTGTACCTTCCGGCCGGCGAGTACCGGGCGCTGGTTGTGGAACTCGGCAGCGGCGAGGGCGACAACTGGTGGTGCGTCATGTATCCGCCGCTGTGCTACTTCGATCTGGTGCAGCGGGCTGTGGTGAGGTACAGCGCAGGAGACGAGCCGCTCGACGCGGAAAGGGAAGTAGCGCTCGTAGTGGATGAGCTCGGCACAAAGGACGTGCCGGTTGAGGTAAGGTCTCTTCTCGTTGACAGCATCCGGTCCGGCATTCGTAAGCTGTCCGGGTTATGGAGCAAGGCGAAGCCCGGGCCTGAAAGCGCCGGCGGCCCCCGCCAGTGAAGCAGTCCGCGTAGGTTACTATCGAGGCCACCCCCTGAATAGCATGCAAGGGGGTGGTCTTGTGATCAGGGCTTCGGATCTGTCAACCCGGGACGTCGTGAACACAGTGGATGGGCGACGGTTGGGGAACATAGTGGACGTTGAGCTGGACCTCGATACCGGCAAGATCGTAGCGGTGATTGTGCCGGGGCAGGCCAAGGTGATGGGAGTCTTCGGCAAGTCCGACGACTACGTGGTCCCCTGGGAGAATATCAAGAAGATCGGTGAGGACGTAATACTCGTGGAGCTGTCCGAGCGGTACCTCAGGAGGACTGCCCGCTAGGCTCTTATGTCCTTGACTTACCCTCCGCCCCTGCAATACTCTTTTTGTGAATGTGCTCCACAAAAGGGGTTTGCCTTCCAGGAGAAGGGAAACATTGAAACGACGCCCTAGAAACAAGACCGCAAGGTATCGCTCATATGCCCGTAAGGTATTAATCGTCGCCATCCTTCTGTCGGTGGCTCTTCTGTTTACCTGGACCTATGTGAGAACGGCGCTCCTCACCGCGCTCATCCGAGTCTCCCGGGGGGAGACCGGGACCCTGGCCGACACTGTTTCGGGAGAGGCTCTGTTTGCCGGCGGCAGCGCCCCGGTGACGGCCCCGGCCCCCGGCGCGGTCAAGTTCCTTGTAGAGAGCGGTCAATCGGTGAGGATGGGACAAGTTATCGCCGAGGTGGGAGCGCCTGCTACCGCGGCTGCGTTCGAGGAGAGTCTGGCCTTCGCCCGCGAGAAGCTCGCCCTCTACGAGCGGGAGACCGAAGATGAGTTCCGCGCCCTCATGTCGCGAGTGCAGCCGTCCTATGAGAAAGCGGTTCAGCTGTTCTTCGAGATGCAGGAAGGCTACGCCCAAGGAGACGTGAAGGGCGCCAGGGAAGCCGAAGAGGCTCTGCTTGGAGCGGGGTCCGCCATATCTGCCGACCGGGAGAGACTCCTCCAGATCGAGGCAGAGCGGGCGCGGCTCCACGCGAGCGTCGAGAGCATCGCGGCAGCGCAGAAAGCGTCCACTGTCCAGGTGCTTGCCCCCGCATCCGGCATCTTTGTCGCTGAGGTCTCCGAGATTGACGCCCAATTCGCGCCGGAGGAGCTCGCCAAGAAAGATGCCACCCAGCTCTTGGCGCTGTCGCGCCAGGCCCGCGACGCCCGCAAAGAGAGCGTGAAAAACGGACAGACAGTGGGCGCCGGGGACCTTCTGGGCAAGGTGCATTCGGGACAGAACGTTGTCTTCTACCTGCCCATTAAGACGGAGAATAGGCCTGACCTGAGAAGCGGCAGGGAAGTCGAAGTCACTTTCACATCCTCCGGCCAAAAGGAATCGGGCGTGATCACTTCCGTGGAGGACGGGAAGCCCCCCGGATACTCGGTGATTACCGGGGAGATGTCAAGGGTCGCCCTGGACAGTCTTGTCCGTTCAACCCATGTGAGCCTTCTCATCCGGTCCCACTCGGGGATCGTGGTGCCGAGGAGCGCTCTCCTTGAAAAAGACGGCAAGACCGGAGTCCTGGCCGTCCAGAAAACCTATGCCCGCTTTGTGCCCGTCGAAGTCCTTATGACCCAAGGGGACCGAGCCGTTGTCCGGGGCGGGATTTCCCCCAGCGACGAGATCGTCACCCGGGCCCTTAAGTTCCTGGAAGGGAAGCGCGTGAGATGACGGTACCGGACGTAGCAAAAGTCGCAGCATCCATCGAAGCAGCGTGCGTTAGGGCCGGCAGGGATCCCAAGTCAGTAAGGCTCCTCGCCGTAACAAAGCAGGTGCCGGCAGAAGCGATAAGGCAGGCGGCAGATCTGGGTGTCACGTTGTTCGGCGAGAACCGCGTGCAGGAAGCCCGCGAAAAGGCGGGCGAGGGGGCGTTTCTGGGATCGACCCTGTGTCTCATCGGCCACCTTCAGTCCAACAAAGCGGCTCTGGCAGCCCGCCTGTTCGACGAGGTCCACTCCGTCGACTCGCCCCGCATAGCATTTGCCCTGGGTAAGGCAGCCGCACGTTACCGCACGGCACCGCTGCCTGTCCTTATCGAGGTCAACGCGGGCGAAGACCCCGCCAAGTTCGGGGTGCTCCCCAGTGGGGCCAAGGAACTGGCTCTGGCGGTAATGGAGATGCCTGGACTTGCCCTAAAGGGGCTCATGACGGTTGCCCCCGGGTACGGCGATGCGGAGATGGCCCGCTCAGCGTTCCGCCGGCTCAGGCAGGTGCGGGATGATCTCCGGGATGCCGGCATTCCCGATGCCGCCTTGCAGGAACTCTCTATGGGCATGTCGGGCGACTACGAGATTGCGATATCAGAGGGTTCGACAATAGTCCGCATCGGGACCGCGTTATTCGGCCCCAGGAGATTGCGATAAAGAAGGTCTCACGCTCACGGTCGTTGAAGTGAGTCAACCAAAGTCTCCCAACGAGGGGGGTCCGGCATGGGGTCTTCCGGCGAAGATGGCGTCTCCGTCCACAGGCTGACGCCCCTGGACATTCACAACAGGGAATTTTCCAAGGCTTTTCGCGGCTATAGCGAAGATGAAGTCGACGAGTTCCTGGATTTGGTGGTCGCCGAATTCGAGAAACTCATCCGCACAAACGAGGAGCTCGGAGCTACCGTATCCGGGCTGGAATCCAGGATAGAGCACTACAAAGGGCTGGAAGAGACCCTTAAGAACGCCATAGTGCTCGCTCAAAAGACCTCCGATGAGATCAAGGAGGCCGCTGTGAGAGAGGCCGACGTGACAAAGCGGCAGGCCATGGCCGACGCCGATAGGATACGGGACGAAGCGAACCTCGCCCTTCGGAAGAGCCTCGAGGAAGTTGAGAAACAGCGAAACAAGCTCATGCGCTTTCGGGTGGAGCTCAAGACCTTCCTCAAATCGACCCTCGATATGGTCGATTCGGGGACCGAGAGGCTGCTTTCCCGGCTGGATGAGCCGCCGGAGGAGTCTACCGGGGATCGTGATGTAAAACCGCAGAAAGGCGAATAGAGAGAGCATGCCGCCCCCGCGCCGAGGGGGCGGATCGCTTCACGAGCCTACCGCTACATGCGCATAATCTGCGATAATATCGGTGGGAGATGGTAGATATGTCGGAGAAGAGAGTCATAGGCGTCATAGGCGGAATGGGGCCCCTAGCCACCGCCGACCTATTCATGAAAATCGTGAAAAGCACTCCCGCGGGTAAGGACCAGGACCACCCTCGCATCGTCATCGATAATAACCCCGAGATACCAGATAGGACGGCTTTCATTTTGGGCAAAGGGGCCGATCCCAAGCCGCTCCTCATCGAGACCGCCAGAAACGTTGAGAGGATGGGAGCGTCGTTCCTCTGCATACCGTGCAATACCGCTCACTTCTTCCACGGCGACATCCAGGCGGCTGTCAGGGTTCCAGTCCTCCACATCATGCGGGAGGTCGCCGGGTATCTCAAAGGGAAGGTCAAGAAGGCCGGCATCCTCGCGTCGACCGGTACTCTCCGCACCCGTCTTTACGAGGACAGCCTTGAGGGCGCCGGGATCCTTGCCCTGACGCCCACCGGCGCTGACCAGGATCAGGTCATGGACGCAATCTACGGCGTGAAGGCCGGGGACCTTGAAAAGGGCAGGAGGCTCGCTCTCTCTGCCGGTCAGAAGCTCCTATCGATGGGGGCGGAGGCCGTCATCGCCGGCTGCACCGAGATACCGCTTGTGCTGCAAGAAGGCGACCTGCCGGTCCCGGTGATAGATGCCACCCAGATCCTGGCTGAGGCCTGCGTCCGCGAGGCCCTTGGTAAGTAGCCCGCCCGGCATGGCGATTGTTGACCCTTGGATCGGAGTAAAGCGCAAAGGAAGGTAGGGAGGTATATGCCCCCAAGAGCCAGGTTGTTCGTTAACGGCAACATACGACCTTATGCCCATGGAAGAGAGAAAGAGGCCCTGGCTGTCCTGGAGGGCAGGATCCTCTACGTCGGCGACCGGGACGTCGCCAAGAACGCGTTTCCCCAAGGCGTGACGCCCGACGTGGTGGACCTTCAGGGCAAGACCGCGCTCCCGGGCTTCATCGACAGCCACCTGCACCTTATGAACCTGGGTGTGGGATTGCGCAACTTGCAGCTGGCCGAAGTCCGCTCCATCGCCGAGCTCAAAAAGCTCGTGGGCGAGAGGGCCAAGACGGCGACGCCGGATGAATGGATCGTGGGTCGTGGTTGGGACCAGGACTTCTTCGCGGAAAAGCGCTACCCCACGCGGAGGGATCTCGACGAGGCGTCGGGCGGCAGGCCCGTGTACCTTACCAGGGCTTGCGGCCACTTGGCCGTCCTCTCAAGCAAAGCCCTTGAACTCGCCGGTATCGGGAAGGAGACCCCTGATCCGCCCGGAGGCGTCATCGACCGCGACATGTACGGCGATCCAACCGGAGTCCTTCGCGAGACGGCACAGGGGCTGGCCAGGGAGAAGATCCCTCAGCTCACGACCGATACCATGCTGGAGTGCACCAAGGAAGGCATGAAGTACCTGCTCAAAAGGGGCATAACCAGTATTCACCCCAATGACGGGCAGGGCGGCTTTCAGGGGACAATGGACCTCTACAGGAAAGCCCACGCAAGCGGGTTGCCTCTTAGAGTCTACTGGGACCTGCCGGTCTCGCTACTTCCGGAACTGGCGGAAACGCCTCTCCGGACTGGCGATGGAGACGACTACCTGCGGATTGGCGCCGCAAAGATGTTCGCCGACGGTAGCCTTGGCGGGAGGACCGCTGCGCTCGAGGAGTCGTACTCGGATGAGCCGGGCAACTCCGGGATCCTGGTGACCCCGGAAGAGGACCTCAGAAAGGACGTCTACTGGGCCCACTCCCTGGGCATGCAGGTGGCGGTGCACTGCATCGGCGACCGCGCGACCAGGGTCAGCCTATCGGCTATCGATAACGCCCAGTCCAGGCTGCCCAGGAAGTCACTCCGTCACAGGCTTGTACACACACAGATCCTGTCACCGGCCCTTATCACCGAGATGAGGCGCGTGCGGGTTGTCGCCGATGTGCAGCCCAAGTTCCTTACCACTGACATGCGATGGGCCCAGGACCGGGTGGGCATCCAGAGGATGCGGTCATCCTACGCCTGGCACACTATGTTGAAGGCCGGCATACCGCTGGCCGGAGGTTCCGATTGTCCCGTCGAGCCCGCTGACCCGTTGTGGGGCATCTATGCGGCCGTCACCCGGAAGGACATGGACGGCAACCCGGCCGGCTCCTACTACCCGAATGAGCGGATAACCACCGAGGAAGCGCTCCGCTTGTTCACGGAGGGCGGAGCCTACGCGGAGTTCAACGAAGACAGGAAAGGCACTCTGGAGTGCGGCAAGCTGGCCGACTTCGTTGTCTTGTCCCAGGACCTCATGAGGGTCGCTCCTGACGATATCAAGGACATCGAGGTCCTAATGACGGTTGTCGGCGGCGAAGTGGCGTACCAAAAGGCCTGATACAAGGTAGAGCAACGAAATCCCGGAGGCGATGATCCCGACCCGCTCCACTGCGGCAAGGAAGAATCCCTCCGGGTATATCCTTACAAGCCAGTCAGTTGCGGGGTCTAGAAGCCATAGGTCGTTTGTGAACGTAAGCAGGTGGAAGTTGGTCCAAAACCCCGTGAAGTTGGTACGTGCGGCTACGATCAGCGTGAGCAGCGCTCCCAGCAGGATGCCCCCCGCCAGAGAGAGACTCCTCGATAGTGCCCGCGATTCCCGCGCCTTCCGCAAGAACAGCCCTAACCCCAGCACTTCGGCCGCCAGCACTTGTTCGAGCATGAAGCCGTAATTGAACAGCGTCTTCACGTCCGCGAGGTGGGTCATTTCCTTTGGGTTGTACAGGGGCCTTTCCTGTCCGTTCACCGTGACGGTTAGCTGAGGGGTCTCTGCCTTGCCGGTGAAGTACTGGAGCAGGGTGGACGCTGACCGCCCGAGGTCTTCCATGGTCATGCCTGTATCGGCTGTTACTCCGAGCCTCTCCCACTGGGACCGGTAGAACCCCAGGTTGAACCCCACGAGGTGGATCGGGAGCAGTATCCCAAGCACGATCAGGCTTGCCACCATGAGCGAGATGGCAAGTCGCAGAAAGCTGCGGTTCACGTTATCACCCCCATCTTGCGCTCTCAGACACCTTGCGTCTGCCGCCGCCTGCTTGCGCTGCGCCCCATTTGCATCACGATGCCTGCTGGCAGGGCCTTTCACACTGCTTTCGCAGGTCACATAGTATGCCCCTGTGGCACACATCCATGGCTGCGAATAGGGGGAGAGCCTTGCAAGAAAGAGGTTACATCAAACGCGTTTTTCCGGGCAACAACACCCCACGGGGATTCTTCTCGTACTACGACCACATCCTCCCAAAGGACGCGACCCGCATTTTCGTGATAAAGGGCGGTCCCGGAGTCGGGAAGTCCACCTTCATGGAGACCATCGCCAAGGACATGGTTGACCGCGGCTACGACGCCGAAATCCACCATTGCTCAGCCGACAACGACTCCATCGATGGGGTCGTCTTCCCGGCCATCGGCGTGGGTGTTCTGGACGGGACCTGGCCCCATGTCGTCGACCCCAAGATCCCCGGCGCGGTTGATGAGATCATCTGGCTGGGGGAGTACTGGGACGAGGACGCCGTAAGGGCTGAGAAAAAGGGAATCCTTGAGGCCCAAAAGGGTCTTGAGTCGGTGTTCAAACGCGCGTACCGCTACCTTGCGGCGGCCCAGATAGTCTACGAGGATTGGGAGGCCTCCAACATCGAGGCCCTCAATGTTGGGCAGGCAAACATTCTGGCCGAGAGGATCATTGCCGAGAACTTGGCGGCCATCCCGGTCTCCCGCACACCCGGCACCGAGAGGAAACTGTTCGCCAGCGCTATCACCCCGGACGGCATGGTGAACTACCTCAACACCATACTTGCTCCGTGCACAAAGCGTTATGTAATTGAAGGGGACCCGGGAACCGGCAAGTCGATGCTGCTGGAGAAGGTAAAGCGGGCGGCGCTGGAGAGGGGATTCTTCACCGAAGCGTACTACTGCCCGCTGCACCCCGATAAGGTGGAACACGTGGTAATCGAGAAACTCGGCTTGGCCCTCACAAAATCAATTGAGCCCCATACCTACGTGCCAGGACCTAACGACGTCATCATCAACATGAACGCGTGTAGGGATGAAGGTATCCTGAAGGCGCATCAGCCTCAGATCCAGCGGGCCCGCGAGGAGTTCGGGCGGCTCTTCAGCCTTGCCATCTTCTACATCGGGCAGGCGAAGCAGTACCACGACGCGTTAGAGAGGTTCTATGTTCCAAACATGGACTTCGCGGGGATCAGCGAACTCCGCGAGAAGACGCTCCGGCGCATTCTGGGCTACGCTGAGGAGTTCCACGGTCAGGCGGCTATTGGGACGGGGGAGGGCGCCGGAAGGGCGTAGGCAGCCTCTAGTGCGCTCACAGAGTGTTTCCATAAGGTACCTTCACAGGGCGCCTCCTTTGGAGGGTGCCTGCTTCAGTGGGCCGGCGGGTGAACCCCGCCGGCCCTGTTAGTGCTGCGCTGATCGTTGAGCTCCCGTTTGTGCTTGTGGCTGTGCGCCCCACTTTAACAGGTACCAAAAGCCAAGACTGCAATGTGGATGTAGTAGTGGCGGGAGAACATGATCTACAGATCATGCTTTCCGGGAGTTGTGCATGTGTAGATCAGGGTGTTGCCGATGATGTGCATCTGTAGATCAGTGTTGAGATATTCCCGCGGAGAAGCGGAGTGTGATGGCAAAGGAACGGATCCACCCGGCGCGGCGTCAGTGGTAATGACCGTTGACCTACTGCCGAAAGGGGCGGCGAGGGAGGTGCTCGGATGAGGTCAGCCGGTACTGCTCTGAAGGTTGTGCTCGTTCTGTTGGCAGCCCTACACCTTTCCGGGTGCCTCAGGAGCGTAGAAGACCCTAAGCAACCTGAGCTCGCTGCTCCTGGTGTCACAGAAGAAGAGGTGGTGGAGCTATCCGAAATGCCTCCAGAATCCTCGTCTGTTCCTGCCTACCTCCGAGGAATTCCGACCGAGTGGTATGACATAGCCTCCTCCTATCCATACCCGCTAGGCGACCCTAGACCTATGACCCGTGGGAGGATAGAGGTCAGGCCGGATTTGTGGCTCATCATTTTACCGGGACTGCGCCAAACCCTTCCGGTTCAACTACTATGCGAGAGCAGATCAAGAACCTCTACACATTACCGGACACGATGTTTTGGACGTATCGGCTAATGGTGAAGTCGTGACTATCAAGTTCAGCCCATTGGCTGCGCACCCCAAATTGGATAGACCGCCCGAAACTACTACCACGTTTGATGAGGCTACCTGCACGTTCAATCTTGTGTTCAAAGGATCCACCGTGAGCAAGGATGTCATCGAGAAAACTGGCCTATCCGGCTCCAGCGCCGCGTGCCACTCCCTCAGTCTTGCGCAGACCTCTGAGGGAGCGCAGCTGAGCATAGGGTTGATACAGCCTATTGAATACAGGGTCGACTACACCTCCCGAGGAGGGCTTTCCATGACGATTTGGTTGAGGGGTAAGTAGCTCTGCTGCCCATTGGTGGGGAGCAGAGCTTCTTTGAGGGTTTCCCTGAGCTCGGCCTAGAGTATCGCCTTCAGCGCCTCCAGCAGAACCTCATTCTCCTCCTGGGTGCCTATCGTGATCCTGAGCCCGGTCTTCATGCCCCAGGCTGTGGTAGGACGTACTATGACCCCGCGTCGCAAGAGGGCGTTGAACAGGGCCTGGGCGTCTCGTCCAGTGTCGACCATGATGAAGTTGCCCCATGTGGGGTAGATCCTGAGGCCCATCGCTGTGAACTCCCTCGTGAGCAGGTCTTTTCCGGCCCGGTTCATCTCTACGCTCCGTCTGACATGCTCCGCGTCGTCCAGAGCCGCCTCGGCAGCTTCCTGGCCTATGGCGTTCTGGTTGAATGAGAGCCTCACGCGGTTCAGCAGGCTTGCCGTCTCAGGGAGGGTCAGCGCGAACCCGACCCGGAGGCCGGCCAGGCCGTAGATCTTGGAGAACGTGTGGAGGATAACCACGTTCCTGCCCTGCATGAGATAGGGAAGCATCTCCCCGTATTCGGGGTCCTCGACGTATTCGGCGTAAGCCTCGTCCACCACGACCAGCACGTTGGGCGGGACGTTCTTCATCACGTAAGCGAGGTCAGCCTTGCTCACCATTGCCCCGGTCGGGTTATTGGGATTGCACAGCACAAACGCCTTAGTGCGGGGGCCGACCTTCCTGACCATTTCCCGGACATCGATGTACCCTTCGCCCGCGGTGCTCACTTCGACCGGGGTTCCGCCCATTAGCAGCGTTGCCGTCTTGTAGACGGGGAAGGAGGGATGAGGCATCACGACCTCGTCGCCGGGCCCCACGAAGGTCTCCCCGATGAGCATGATGATCTCGTCGGATCCGTTACCCAACACAATCTGGTCGGGCGCAACTCCGTACTTCTCCGCGAGCCTGGACTTCAGGCGAAAGCCCGCAGCATCGGGATAGATATGGGACTGGAGCGCCATCTCCTTCACGCGTTCCACGGCCTTCGGCGAGGGGCCCAGCGGGTTTTCGTTGGATGCCAGCTTCACTACCCGCTCAAGTCCCAACTCTCTCTTGACCTCGTCGGCCGGCTTTCCGGGGATGTAAGGTGACAGGGTGAGGACCTCTCTGCGGGCGGGCGTCTGGGCATCGGACACGGTTCCTCTACCTCCTGACAAGGGCTTATGTTGATGAAGAACCTTGCGGAAACCTATTCTTCCGGTACCCCTTTGATCCCTCTTGCACAAATAGGTTATGTGCTCCGGTTTGGAGAGAGCATAGGAAGAGACATGGGTTGGGAGGGTGCGGACGGGATTGGGAAAGCGCGGGAAGGGTGGCGGGAAAAGCTCGGGGGGTGCCGGGTCGAACGGCGGTCAGGGGACCCGCCAGGGCGCTTCACAGAACGGCGGTGAGAGGAGCCGTCAGGATGCTGCACAGCATAGCGGCGGGCGAAGCCTTCAGGACACTGTGCAGAAGGTCGCGGACTCCTTGGAACGAGCCAAGATCGGCGAGTATGTCGAGCTTATGAGCCGCCCAGGGCGCCTCATATACCTGAACCTCCTCGGGGGACTTTTCCGGGGAATGGGCATGGCTGTGGGGTTCACGGTGCTCGGCGCCCTCGTGATCTACATCCTCACCCGCAACTTCGTGTCAAACCTGCCCGTGGTAGGGGATTTCCTCGGCGAGTTGGTGTGGATAATACAGCAGTATTTGAAGGGTAAGTCGTAGGCGCGCCGCGCGATGTCGGCGGCAGCATCGCGAGTAGCGCGCCGAAGGACAAACAAGGCCCAGAGGACAGATGACGAAGCACAGGAGGACTGACGAATGCGCACTGATATCAATATCGAACGCTACAGGGCGCTGCTCCTTGAAAAGCAAGCCCAGGTCATGAAAGGTTTTCAAGGCATAAAGGACAGCACGTTCAGCGAGAGTCTTAAAGAGCAGACCGGCGAAGACTCAACTTACGACCAGCACTCTGCCGATCTAGCGTCGGCGACCTTTGAGCGAGAGAAAGACCTGGGCCTCAAGGACGGCCTGGAGATAGACAAGGCGAAGATCGCTCTTGCCCTTAACCGCATCGACAAAGGCACCTACGGCAACTGCCTGCGATGCGGGAACCCGATCCCCGAAGGGCGGTTGCAGGCGGTCCCAGAAGCCGAGCTCTGCATCCACTGCCAGAGGGAACAGGAGGTTGCGCCCGCCAGCCACCGGCCGGTCGAGGAAGATACTCCGAGACTGGGCGTCTACCGCGGCTTCGAGCTATTGGCAGACGACGTAAACCCGGAGGGAGATGACCGCGCGAAACCTGGTACCGACTCAAGACCCAAGGGGAGTCCGGGTCCCGTGAGTTAAGAGGCCGTCTGAGTTGCCTTCCGGTGGCCCGCTCAGGTATCCTCAGTGGAGAGGTGTCGCCGATTGGTCTTCTGGCTCACGATGCTGGTTTCAGTAGCAGCCGACTATCTCAGCAAGAACTGGATAAGGGCCAACTACGCCCTGGGGGAGTCCCGCGAGGTTCTGGGCGAGTTCCTGCGTTTCACCTATTGGCGCAACTCTGGCGCCGCTTTCGGCATGCTGCAGGGGGCCACCCCGTACCTGGCCCTTGTGAGTGTGGGCTGTGTGCTCCTTGCTATGTTCATAGCCCCCAAAATGAAGGGCCACGGCCCATGGGTACTGGTTGCCCTGGGACTGGTGGCGGGCGGAGCGTTCGGAAACCTCATCGACAGGGTGAAGTTCAAGGGCGTAACCGACTTCATAAGCCTGAGCCTGTTTTCCCCCGTATTCAACGTTGCGGACATCGCGATCGTGACCGGCGCGGTACTGATGGGCATCTTCGTGGTCTTCAATCCTGGAGGAAGCATCGAGCGTTGAACGACCGCTTTCCCACGACGTCAAGGGTCTTGGTTCCTCCCGAGTCAGCCGGAGCGCGGCTGGACGCATACCTGCCTTCAACGCTGGCCGAGATGGACCTTTCAAGGTCACGCGTCCAATCCCTCATAGAGGAAGGCAACGTGCTGCTTAATGGCTCTCGCCCCAAGGCTTCAGCGAGGCTCAAGGCAGGCGACGTCATCGATGTGACCGTCCCGCCTCCCAGAGTGTGGGACATGGCGGCCGAAGACATCCCTCTTGATATCGTCTACGAGGACGAACACATCCTCATTATCAACAAACCACGTGGAATGGTTGTCCACCCGGCTGCCGGGCACTGGTCCGGCACGCTGGCCAACGCCATCCTAAGCCGGTGTCCCGACCTGGCGGGGATAGGGGGGGAGATCCGCCCCGGCATTGTCCACCGGCTGGACAAGGACACCACGGGACTCCTGGTGGTGGCCAAGGACGAGAAGTCCATGAAGGACCTCCAGGATCAGATAAAGGCGCGCAAGGTGAAGCGGCAGTACATCGCGCTGGTGAGGGGCCGGATTGGGCCTGATGCCGGGACCGTGGATGCTCCAATCGGCCGCCATCCCGTCCACCGCAAGAAGATGGCCGTTGTGGATAGTGGTCGCCCGGCCGTCACCGACTACGAGGTAATCGCGCGTTTCGGGCAGGAATACACGCTGGTGCTAGCCAAATTGAGGACGGGTCGGACCCACCAGATAAGGGTCCACATGGGTCACTTGGGCCATCCTGTGGCCGCTGATCCTGTCTATAGCAGGGGAAATGGTGAACTTGGGATGACAGGACAAGCCCTTCATGCATGGAGGCTTGGCCTTTACCGTCCAGGGGATGGGGAGTACGTCGAGTTTTCAGCTCCTTTGCCCGAGGACTTCAGGAATGCTCTGGAGACTCTGAAGAGACGCCACAAGGAGGAACTACCCACATGGATCAAGTAAACGACCAGGTTCGCAAAGAGCGGATGGCCAAAATCCTCATCGATATAGGCGCGGTGGGGGCAAGGCCGGATGAACCGTTCACCTTTACGTCCGGCACGCGCAGCCCCGTGTACATAGACGTGCGCCGCCTCATCTCCTACGTTAGCGAGAGGGAGGAGACCATCGACATGCTCTCCTCGCTCATCTCCGAATCCGTCAAGGAACCCATTGAGTATGTCGCCGGGGGCGAGACCGCCGGGATCCCTTACGCGGCGTTTGTCTCCGCAAAGATGCGGTTGCCCATGCTTTACGTCCGTAAGCAGGCAAAAGGATTCGGCCGCAACGCTCAAGTTGAGGGCAATGTGATAGAGGGAGCCCAGGGCATCCTGGTAGAGGACCTTATGTTCGACGGCGGTAGCAAGCTGAACTTCGTGGATGGCCTGCGCAAGGCTGGCCTTCATGTCAGACATGTCTTCGTGGTTGCCTCCTACGGTCTCACCGACGAATACGAGAAGAGCCTGGGAAGCATCGGCGTCCGCGCCCATGCTGTCACCGATTGGCCCACCATAATCGATGTGGGTGAGAAGTCCGGGTTCTTCGGCAAGGCAGCGGCCGCCATGGTGCGGGAGTTTCTCCGCGATCCCCACGCCTGGTCGCAGGCAAGGGGCGGGAAGTAGGCGAGAGCACGAGGAGCAGTACCCTATCTGCCCCGCAAGTGAATTACTGAGGCGTGCAGCGGTGACTAGACGGGCCGCGGCAGCCTCTATTCTTTTCCCCTTTAATTTCCCACTGTAAGGCTTACCCATAGATACTGATTGCAGGAAATCGATGGTGGTATCTAGAAATACTGCCAACAAGGCCCATATTTCACGTTGACAGGCCTTTTTGCTCCCCTACGTTTCCGAACTGCAGGAGAAGACCTGGAACGACTCGCAAGGGGGGATGCCACTTCCGGCAGATAACGGACGTCTCATGGTACCCACAGCGAAATTGCCTGGACAAGGAGGCAGAAGCATGAACGAGGATCGGGATCGAGAGGCAAAGGCTCTGAAGTCTGTGGCGGTGCTCGGACTGGTCTGTCTGCTCATGATGGTCTTCCCGCTCTACTCCATTGCAAACAGGGCAGACCCTTTCGTGATGGGACTCCCCTTCTCCATGTTCTGGGTCGTGCTCTGGATTCTGGTCGAGTTCGTGGGATTCATCGTCGTCTATAACTGGGAATACCGAGGGAGGTGAGATCATGGAGCGTTGGGTATCTGCTCTCATAATGATGGGCGCATACCTCACATTGGCTCTTGTCATAGGAATCCTTGCCGGGCGCAAGAGGGATTTCTTCTCTTTGGCGGAGTTCGCAACCGCGCACCGGGATTTAGCCCTCTTCATCATGTGGTTCATGATGGGTGGGACGATCTTCAGCGCGTTTGCCTTCTTGGGGGGCCCCGGCTGGGCCTTCTCGAGAGGCGCCGCGTCCTACTACGTGTTGGGGTACTGCGCCTTAGGACTGTTGCCCTGGTACGTCATCGGGCCTAAGGTATCCAGGATCGGCGGGAAGCACGGCCTCACGTGTATGGGTGATTTCGCCGAAGCCAGGTATGGCTCTAAGGCCCTAACAGGCCTGATCGGGCTAATCGCGACCTTCGCGTTCATCCAGTACCTGTGCCTGCAGATTAAGGGGGCAGCCTACATCTTCAACGTCCTTACGGAAGGCAATATCAGTTACAACCTTGCTGCGCTGTTGACCTACGGAATAGTCATCATCTACGTTTCGACTGGAGGCCTCCGCGCTGCGGCATGGAGCGATGTCCTCCAGAGCGGCCTGATGATAGTGGTGGCCTGGAGCGTAGGCTTCACCCTGGTAAACCGGCTACACGGCGGGGTCGGAGCCATGTTCCAGAAGATAGCGGCTGAGTCACCCGGTTTCCTTCAGATCGGCGCGGAAGGTTCCAAGATGTCCGCAAATGCCTACTCCACTGCCATTTTGGTCTCAGTGTTAGGCTTTGTTATGTGGCCTCACCTGTTCGCCAAATCCTTTGTCACAACACCCCGGAAGATCAAACAAACCGTCCTCGCTTATCCCCTGTTCGCATTAATCATGGTTCCAGTGCTGTTTATGGGGTTTGCCGCAATTGGACATGTTCAGCCCTCTGCTATCACGTCCTCAGACCAAATCGTCCCTTATGTCATCACCCACAATCTCGGCGCAACCGGCTGGCTCTATGGGTTGGTCGGAGCAGGCGCGTTGGCGGCGGCTATGTCTTCGGCGGACGCAATCACCCACGGAGCCGCCGTTGAATTCGTGCAGGGTATCTACAAGTTGTTCAGGCCAAACGCCAAAGAACGGGAGATAGTGACAGCGATGCGGTGGTCGGTCGTAGGCATTGGAGCAATAGCCCTGTACATCGCGCTATTCGGAGCCGCCGGACTCATCCAGCTGCTGCTCGGCGCATACGGGTCGATTGTCCAGTTCGCTCCCCTCATCTATGGGGCCTTGTACTGGAAGAGATCGTCAAAGGCCGGAGCCATAGCGGGACTGATCGCCGGAGTCGGAGTGAACACCTACTATCAAGTGATTGTGGGTTCATCGCCTCTTGATATCAATCCCGGGATCTGGGGTCTGGTGGTAAACCTCGTGATTTTCGTTGCAGTCAGCCTTCTCACCAAACCGTCCGACCAAGGCATCGCTGAGGAATTCATCAGCGCATAAGGAGGTCCACAATGTCCACCTTAGTCGCTCGCCAGATCCTCGACGTCGCGAGGGAACTCGCAAGCGACATCATTGAATGGCGCAGGTATCTTCACGCTCATCCGGAAACCGGAGCCGAGACTCCCGAAACCGCCGCCTACGTCGCTGGCATTCTCGGTGATCTCGGACTAGAGATTCGCACGGGCGTTGGCGGATACGGGGTCGTTGGAGTTCTCAGAGGGTCAACTGACAACGGTCGGAGTGATCCTCGCACCCTCGCGATTAGAGCGGATATGGACGCGCTGAACGTCCAGGAGGGAACTGGCCTTGAGTTCGCTTCCAAAGTGCCCGGTAAAATGCACGCGTGTGGGCACGACGGCCACGTGGCCATGGCTTTGGGAGCCGCGACCGTACTGTCGCGGATTAAAGATGAGATCAGAGGCAACGTGAAGTTCATCTTCCAACCTGCGGAAGAAGGTCCTGGCGGAGCAAAACCCATGATAGAAGATGGCGTTCTCCGGGATCCCAAGGTCGATGCTATTGTCGGGCTCCATATGGGCTGCATCTGGAACGTACCTACAGGCTCTGTGGGGGTCAAGCCGGGAGCCATGATGGCTGCGATGGACCGCTTCGAGGTACTGGTCAAGGGCAAGGGTGGGCACGGGGCAATGCCACACCAGACCAGTGACGCACTGTACGTGGGCGCTCAGATAGTCTCCGCCCTGCAAGGGATCGTCTCGCGGAGAACTAACCCCCTTGCGCCCATCGTTATTACAGTCGGTCAGTTCCACTCGGGATCGGCTTTCAACATAATCCCCGGGACCGCATGGCTTGAAGGCACCACCCGTTGCCTTGACGAGGAGCTCCGGGCTCGCATCCCCGTGATGATCAGGGACGTCGCGCAGGGAGTGGCGGCGACAATGGGTGCCGAATGCGAGGTCACGTACCATTTGGGTTATCCGGTGCTCGTCAACGATCGTGACTTCACCGGCTTCTTCGCAGGCGTGGCGCGGGACGTGCTGGAAGCGGCTGGCGGGGGCACGGTAGGGGAACTCCCTGAACCAACGATGGGTGGGGAGGACATGGCGTACTACCTTAGGGAAGTGCCCGGCACCTTCTTTTTCCTAGGCAGCAGGCCTGAAGTTGCATATCCGCATCACAATTCGAAGTTCGATATTGATGAATCGACCTTGCCTCTCGGCGCCGCGCTCTTGGCAGAGACCGCCCGAAGGTGGCTGGCGAAATAGGGCAGGGGGGTAGGACCCGCCGTTACCTAGGCCGCGGCGCTTGCTGCGGCCTGTCTCCTTCTTCCCAAGCCGTCGGTCATCTATAGCCCCCTCGCCTTGTGCGCTTTTTCCACCTCTGATAATCTCTAGCTACAACCTCGGTCGCGACCTTTCTGCCATTTTCCAAGACGCTTCCGGAACGGAGTGATGACGCCATGAAGGATCACGACGCGGACGTGGTCCGGGAGACTGCCCCTAGATACGGCGAGGGAGACAATCGCCTGACCTACGACGATTACCTTCGCGCGCCGGCCGGCCTTCGTTACGAATTGGTCGAGGGGGAATTGAGAATGGTCCCATCTCCCAGCGTCACTCATCAGGATATATCGATGCGACTTGAGAGAATGCTCTTGGAGCATCTCCAGGACAGGGGGCTGGGCAAAGTCCTCCATGCGCCCTGCGACGTGGTGCTTAGCCACCACAACGTCGTCCAGCCAGACGTCTTCTTCGTCTCCAAGGACCGGCTGGGGATCATAGGCAAGGAAAATGTGAAAGGCGCTCCCGACTTGGTCATAGAGATCCTCTCCGAATCGACGAAGGATTGGGATCAAGTGTCGAAGCGGAGTGTGTACTCCCTGTACGGTGTGCGCGAGTACTGGATCGTGGACCCCGACGCGAGGACTATCGAGGTTGCGACCCGGAGGAAAAACAAGCTTGAGACAGTAGGCGTCTACAGTGCCGGCGAGACGGTCTTGAGCGTAATACTCCCGGATCTGAGGGTCGACGTGGATCCTCTGTTTGCGGAATAGACAGGTGGATCGGTTCGAGTAGGGACAGACGTGAGTTATCTCGCGGCATCCGAGTGTCTGTCAACCAACGATCCGGCCGTTGAGAAGGCGGCAAAGTCGCTGGATTTCCACTACATCTCCTCCAGGCATCCAGACGCTTTTCCGTCAGGCACCGCCGCAGATCACTACGACTTGAGCGATGCGGAGGAGGCACTAGGATGGGCGAAGACAGTGCTAGCCTTTGTAGAGAAGCATCTCTAGGACGGCCTCAGTCGCGACAGCAATGGAAGGAGGCCGTTGATGCCTTCATCCAGCGTCTTGGTGAGGTATGGGCGATACGCTGCGTTATTCTCCATGGGTCCCGCGCCACGGGCAATTGGGTATCAGGCAGCGACGTCGACCTCGTGATCATAGCGGAGCTGCTCCCGGGAAGGTTCCGCGACAGGCTAGCTACGGTCTCGGATCTGCTCCCGAGAGAAGTCCCTGTAGAGGCTCTGTGCTACACTCCGGCTGAATTCGAAGAGATGCTCGACTCGATGAATGTGACTGCACTGGAGTCAGTCTCACGAGGTATTCCTCTTCACGGCCATGAGTACTTCCGAGGCCTGAAAGCACGGTTTGACAACATGGTAGGGAGGGGGCTGCGCCGAGGGCGATCGGTGTGGTATTGGGACGACACTACGCCGTCCTCTACGCCCGAGCGAACCTGAGGTGAACGCGATGCACGTAGAGATCGAGGCGGCACGAGCGACGATGCCTGACGAGTGGATAGAGCCCCTCGCTCAATGTCTGGCCTGCTCAAAGCCCGATAGGCTCGACGACTTCCGCGCATTCTGGGATGATTGGGCCGCCGGAAGGATCCCCGGGTGCAAGATCACTGTTGTGGCGTGGGAGGGAGGACCGCCTCTCCCCTGTGCCGGATCCGCTGCTCATACCGGATTCACAGACGGTAATCCGTCGCTCCCCACCGCGCTTGGAGTTGTAAGACTCTGGGAGTCCCCATACTGCGGAGACAAGTGGTTTGTCGAAGGGCTGGAGGTACTGGAGAGCCACCGCCGGCGAGGCATTGCTACGAAGATGATGGAACGCGCCATTCGCGAGCTCAGAAGCATGAACGCTACCGAGACTCTGTACGCCCACGTACGAGACGGCAATGAAGCAAGTATTAGGACACTCAGGAGACTGGGTTTCGTCTGCGTCTCTCAAGGGCACTACATCAGCAGCTGCGGCGAGCCGCGGGATAACGGCTCCGAGTACGCCCTCTCTCTTGCACCTTGAACGCCAACCCTGCTTAGGGGTCCCTTAACCGAGGAGAGCCTCCGCCCTTAGGAATAATCTAGTTAACATAATAACTATTATAGGACGTAAAACCAATCATAACGTGTCCGTCTCCTAATCTCGTCAGCCGCTCATTGTTCGGGGCCCTTCCCTGTCAACCTTGATTTGCCGCTGTTCTTGATTCGCAAGAAACCTAGCCTCTCACTCAACCGCGCTGTTTCGCCTCATGCGGCATGTATGTACATACTGGGCATTTGGATATGGCTCTTGAATATGGCTCGAATCCGCACGTGTCCGCTCGGCACGTGTCCGCTTGCCGTCTGGCTGCGCGCTACGCGCTGCTAGGACTCCGTACCACCGCGCAGACGCGGGCTGAGGCAACACCGAAGTACGTCTTCACGTGAGAACGCCCCACGTGAGGACGCCCCTACGTGAAGCGACCACCCGTCCCTAAGACTTCCTGCTCATCCATGATGCGTGACTGCTGCTCATCGATGATGAGCATCTGAAGGACCCGTAAAGCGTTGGAACAGGTCTTGCGATGATGAATAGCCTGCTAAGTGCCAAAAATGCAATATCAGTGAAAGGAATTCCACCTTTATGCGTTGAATAGCCGGGGTAACTGCGAGTGCGGACGAAGCGGTCATTCCGCCTGGTTCCACGAACGGGGGTGGTGTGCAGGAGACAAGAACGCTCCCGGATGACCCGAGCCCTCGGGGATGAGGGCGCTGCCTTGCTTTATTGACCCTTGTTGATCCAGACGGAATCGCACCGCGACCCAAATAAGCTGAGGAGGTTTTCGAATGAAGAGATTCCTCGTGGGGCTCCTCGTCGTCGCCTTGAGTATCGGCGTTGCCGCGTGCAGCGGCGGGACGAAGACCCCTCCCGCCACGCCCAGAGCGTCGGCTGACTACGTCACGGTCTACTCGAGTGAGGTAACGACTTTCAACTACCTCACAACTGCTACCACGGCGGAATTCGCTATTGCCGCCAACTGCATTGATGGCCTGGTTGAGTACGACAACCTCGGTATCCTGAAACCGTCTCTGGCCACCTCCTGGACAGTCAGTCCTGACGGCCTCACCTACACTTTCAACCTCCGCAAGGGCGTCAAGTGGCTCACCTGGGACAAGAAGGAGTACGCCGAGGTCGTCGCTCAGGACTGGGTTGACGCTCTCAAGTACATCATGACCAGCGAGAACGCGTCGTCCACCGCCAACCTGGCGTACGACATCATTAAGAACGGCGCCAAGTTCTACAACAAAGAGATCACTGATTTCGCGCAGGTCGGCGTGAAGGCCAAGGATAAGTACACCCTCGAGATCACCCTCGAGAAGCCTTGTCCCTACTTCATGACCATGCTCACCTACGTCACCTACCTGCCGGTTAACGGCAAGTTCCTGTCTGAAGTAGGCGACAAGTTCGGTACCGACCACAAGAACCTGCTCTACTGCGGTGCCTACATCATCACTGACTGGGAGCACTCCGTAGCCAGAGTGATGGAGAAGAACGAGAAGTACTGGGATGCCGGCAACGTCCACATCAAGAAGCTGAGCTACAAGTTCAACAAGGAAGCCAGCACTCTTGCACCCGAGATGTTCCTCCGCGGCGAAATCAGCAGCGCGGGTATCTCCTCTGCCCTGCTTGCCGACTGGATGGCGGATCCCGCTAAGAAGGCTATGATCAGGCCCGGGGCCGCGAGCACCTACTCCTACTTCTATGCGTTCAACTTCGACCCGCTTTTCGACGAGGAGTATGAGCCGGACAACTGGAAGGTAGCGGTGAACAACGCTAACTTCCGCAAGTCCATGTTCTACGCGCTCGATCGCAAGGCAGCCATGACGACGGCGGAGCCTTACACCCCGGAATCCCGTATCATCAACACCGTGACTCCTCCCAACTTCGCCAACGCGGGAGGCAAGGACTTCACCCAGATCGGCGATCTGGCCGCTATCTCCGCGCGGGATAGCTTCCAGCCCACCGAGGCCGTGAAGTACCGCGATCTCGCCAAGGCTGAGCTGGCCGGAAAGGCTAAGTTCCCGGTGAAGGTTATGATGCCTTACAACACCGCCAGCACCGACTGGACCAACAGGGTTCAGGTTGTTGAGCAGCAGGTTGAGGGCGTCCTCGGATCCGATTATGTCGACATTATCCCCGTCGGTTTCCCGGCCACGGGCTTCCTTAACACCACCCGCCGCGCCGGCAACTACGCGTGGCAGGAATGCAACTGGGGTCCTGACTACGCCGATCCCGAGACCTACACGGATCCCTTCGCGCCCGACGGCACCTACAACTGGCCCGAGAAGGCCGAGGGCTATGTTGATGCAAACGGCAAGAAGATCTACGAGAACCTCCTGAACGCTGCCAAGGCCGAGGTAACCGACATTAACAAGCGTTACGAGCTGTTTGCCAAGGCTGAGGCTTTCCTAATCAACGAAGCGTTCATAGTTCCTTACGGAACTGGTGGCGGTGGATACGTAGCTTCTAAGCTTGAACCCTTCACCTACCCCTACGCCCCGTTCGGCATGTCCGACCTGAAGTTCAAGGGTCAGATCGTAATGGAGAAGCCGATGGGAACCGAGGAGTACATGCAGAAGAAAGCCGAGTGGGAGGCCGCCCGCAAGGCCGCTCTCGAGGCTGCTGCCAAGTAGACCTAGATAAACAGCGGGAGAGTCAAGAGGAGACCGCCCGACGGCGGGCGGTCTCCTCTTAGGCGATACAGGGTGTTACTCGGCTGACCTCACGTCACGGTTGTTTTGGAAAGGCTGCGTGTGTGAATATGCTCAGGTATGCGTTACGGCGGTTCGGACAATCGATGGTTACGGTCTTTATAGTGATCACCGTCGTCTTTCTGCTCATGCGCCTGCTCCCAATCGAAGGCTATTTTCCCGCCAACTACGACAAGATGAGCCCTGAAGTGCGTGAAGCGGTACTAAAGAGCATGGGGCTTACCGATCCCTGGTACGTTCAGCTTACCAACTTCTATAAGAGCCTATTGCGGGGAGATCTCGGCAAGTCCATTATCTATCGCCCCAAAGTAGCGATATCTGAGGTCCTTTCCTCCAAAATACCGTACTCCATGCGCTTTGGGTTGGCAGCCATCTGCCTTTCCCTCGCAGGCGGTCTGGCGATGGGAGTAACGCAAGCGAGGGAGAAAGGCAAGTTTTGGGACAAACTTTGGAGCGGTTATATCGTCTTCATTAACGCAGTGCCGTCAGCCGTGTATCTCCTGTTCATCCAGCTCTACCTCACGCAGGCGCTTAAGTTCATACCGATCCTGTACGACAGGGGCAATCCTATCAGCTGGATCCTCCCCGCCGTCTCCATGTCTCTGGGCGGCATGGCCGGATACGCTCTCTGGATGAGACGGTACATGGTTGACGAGCTCAATAAGGACTACATCAAGCTTGCTCGAGCGAAAGGCATGTCCAGCCGAGCGGTGATGGTGAAGCACGTCATGCGGAACGCGTTTGTTCCCATGGCACAGTACCTGCCTGCATCAGTGCTCTTTACGATATCCGGCTCCATCTACATCGAATCACTGTACTCCATCCCCGGCATGGGCGGGCTGCTCGTGGACGCCATCCGGCTACAGGACAATACCCTTGTCCAGGCGCTGGTCTTGATCTTCTCGACGCTTGGCGTTGTGGGCCTATTCCTGGGCGACATACTGATGGCGATAGTCGACCCCCGGATCAAACTCGAGAAGAAAGGGGGGTCACGGTGATGTCCAAGAAAGAGAAGGAGACTCTGGCGGCAATCGAGGATGCTTCGCTGTTCACCTTCGCCGAGTTCGATGAGGAGGGTAGCGAACGCACCGGCTACTCCAACTACTCGTACTGGGGTTCAACAATAAGGGCGTTTCTCAAGAACCGGGTTGCGTTCGTAACTCTCATTGTGATGTGCTCGCTCGTCTTGTTCACCATCATCCAGCCGTATCTACCCAACCAGAAGGACCCTAACAAGATCCACCTTGATCCCGCCACCGGGATGCATCTTCAAAACCAGCCGCCTAACTCCGAGTTCTGGTTCGGTACAAACGTCATTGGCCAGGATCTATGGTCGCGGATCTGGAGCGGGACAAGAACTTCTCTTCTCTTAGCTCTTATCGTGGGCATATGGGAGGTTTTCTTCGGCATAGCCTTCGGGGCCCTATGGGGTTACGTGAGGCAGCTGGATGTGCTCATCACTCAGATATACAACACGATTAACAACATACCGACGACCATTGTCTTGATGCTGCTGGCTTACATCATGAGGCCCAGCTTCACGACTATGGTGATTACTATGTGCGTGACCGGTTGGCTCGGAATGGCCCGGTTCGTGCGCAACCAGATCATCATCATAAGGGACAGGGAGTACAACCTGGCGTCCAGGTGCTTGGGGACCCCGACGTCCCGCATCATCACCAAGAACCTTCTTCCTTACCTGGTCTCAGTCATCGTCATGCGCATAGCGCTGGCCATCCCCGGCACAATCGGGTGGGAAGTCTTCCTTACCTATATTGGTTTGGGACTGCCCATCGACATCCCATCCCTCGGCAACTTGGTGCAGCAAGGCAGGGCGATTGTTATGGCTCCAAGCCTGCGTTATCAGCTCATATTCCCCGCCGTGGTGCTCTCCATCATCACAGTCTCGTTCTACGTGCTCGGCAATGCCTTCTCCGACGCTGCCGACCCGCGGAACCACTACTAGGAGGGGAACAATGATGAGCGAGCCTATCCTGTCAGCCAAAGACGTAGTGGTGAAGTTCAGCCTCCGGGGCCAGACGCTCACGGCCATTCGGGGAGCCTCCCTTGACCTGTATGAGGGCCAGACGCTGGCGATTGTAGGCGAGTCAGGCTCAGGCAAAAGCGTCTTCACCAAGACCTTCCTGGGGATGCTCGATGCCAACGGGTGGGTTGACTCCGGGTCCATCATGTTCGAGGGAAAGGACCTGTGCACGTTCAAGACCGAGCAGGAGTGGCTGACCATCCGTGGCAGGAAGATCGCCATGATCTTCCAGGATCCGATGACTGCTCTGAACCCGCTGCGGACTGTGGGTATGCAGATACAAGAGGTCTTGGAGTTGCACCAGGGGCTTCGTGGCGAGCAGGCCAAGAACAGGGCAATCGAGATTCTGGGTCAGGTAGGGATCCACGATCCCGCCATGCGCTACAGCCAGTACCCCCACGAGTTCTCAGGGGGTATGCGTCAGAGAGTTGTCATAGCCATCGCAGTCGCGTGCAATCCGCGGATCCTCATATGCGATGAGCCCACGACTGCCCTGGACGTGACGATCCAAGCGCAGATTCTGGACCTTATCCGAAGCCTGCAGAGGCAACTTGGGCTGACCATTATCTACATCACCCATGACCTCGGCGTTGTGGCCAACGTCGCGGATTACGTGGCGGTGATGTACGCGGGCGACATTATCGAGTACGGCACATCTGAGGAGATCTTCTACGATGCCCGCCACCCGTACACGTGGGCCCTCTTGTCGTCACTCCCGCAGCTCGGGATCAAGGGGCAGCCGCTGTACTCTATCAAGGGCACGCCGCCGAGCCTCTTTGCCGATATTAAGGGCGATGCGTTCGCGCCCAGGAATCCACGGGCGCTCAAGATAGACTTCGTGAAGCGTCCTCCCTACTTCCAAGTGAGTCCCACCCATCGCGCCAGGACGTGGCTCCTGGATGAGAGGGCTCCCTACGTCGAACCGCCCGAAACCATAAAAGCCATGCGGGCCAAATACGAGGGGTATGCTGCGAGATGAGGACAGAAACCAGAGAAGCCATAATCGATATCAAGGACCTCCGCGTGGAGTTCAAGGTCAGGGGCAAGAAGCCTTTTGTCGCGGTGCAGGATGTGACCTTCTCGGTCTACAGGGGCGAGACATTTGGGCTTGTTGGGGAGACCGGTTCGGGAAAGACGACCATAGGCAGGGCGATCGTGAGGATCAACCCTGCCGCTGCAGGTGAGATCAGGTTCAAAGGGCGCCGGATCACAGGAGACATCCCCAAGGAGCTCGACCGCGAGGTCACCCACAAGATCCAGATGATCTTCCAGGACCCGATGGCATCATTGAACGAACGCGCCAAGGTGGACTACATCGTCTCCGAGGGTCTCTACAACACCAAGAACTATAAGGACGAGAAGGACAGGCAGGCGAAAGTCCAAAAGGCGCTGGAGGAAGTAGGGCTTCTGCCCGAGTTTGCATCCCGCTTCCCTCACGAGTTCTCGGGAGGCCAAAGGCAGCGCATTGGTGTTGCCCGCGCCCTCATCATGGAACCCGAGTTCATTGTGGCCGACGAGCCCATTTCGTCGCTGGACGTCTCAATCCGAGCACAGGTCCTGAACCTACTCTCGGACTTGCAGCGCACCAGAGGGCTCACCTACATGTTCATCTCCCACGACCTCTCGGTGGTGCGCTTCATCGCCGACCGGATCGCGGTCATCTACAAAGGAAGGATCGTGGAGCTGGCCGAGACGGAAGAGCTGTTCCGGTGCCCGCTGCACCCGTACACAAGGGCGCTGCTCTCGGCTATCCCGACACCCGATCCCAGAGTGGAAAGGGAAAAGAGAGTAATGGTCTACGATCCCAGCTGCCATGATTACAGCACCGACAAACCGTCATTTGTCGAGATCGTTGAAGGCCACTTTGTCTACGGTAACCAGCCTGAACTGGACCTGTACAGGAAGGCTATTGCCAGGCTGGCGTAGCGCGTTGCCCGCTCAGGGCTGGAAGTAGGTCGCTCCGATCCCGAAGAAATGGTAGAGGACCGTAGCTAGGACTGCAAGTTGAAGGGCGGACCACAGAAGGGCCGATGTGGTGGACTTTACGGCTCTCTCGGTTCCGCCCTCCGGTTCTCCCGGCAAGGGTCTGCGGCGGATGAGTCCGTTCTCATCCCGTAAGTCTGAGACCTGGGCCCCGGTCACCGTATCGTCGGGGAGATCACCTGCCAAGCGGGTCTCAGGGTGTCTTATGGTATCCTTCAATTGCATGGTTGTGCGGCCGAGCCCACCGACCCTAAGGTGCATGAGCCACGCTATAAGCACGTAGAGCGCCATGAAGGCAGGCAGCAAGGGCGCCATGTAGTAGGCGTTGTGAAATCCCATGAAGGCAACGGCGGCCGAAAGCCCGGTCGCCCCTACTGTGAGCAGCAGCCCTAGACAGAACGATGTGATGGACAATCGGATCACCGCCTGTAAGATAACACTGCGGAACGAGGGTTGTCCACGTGAGACGGCATCAGGTCGAGTGAGCAGGCCATGCGGGGTGAATACGATGCTATACGGGAAGTTCTGGGGTCAGAGCGTAGCGCGTCTGGGAGCGATAGTCGTGCTAATCGTAGCCCTTACATTCATCACAGCCCTTGCGGGGTGCAAGCCTATGGCGTCTGCGGAGGAACTGGAATCGCTGGCCGGCTCAGTGCTGGCCGCTTTTAAAAAAGAAGAGCGGATTAACAGCGAAGAGACTGTCTTCTCCGTACAGGTATCTACCGAGAAAGGCCGCATAACGTTGACAGGCAAGACCAGCGACGCTGCCCTCAAACAGTCGCTGCTAGCCAAGATGTCGGCAATTGAGGGAGCGGAAGTGATGGACCAGATTGTTCTCCTCCCCGGGACTGCCTTGAGCGGCAAGGAGTTTGGGGTCGTGAAGTCCCCGGTTGTGAACTTGGGCGACGGACCCTTGAGTTCCGGCGGGAAGCACACTGTGACGCAGGCCAGGGTGGGTGACGTGGTTAGGCTCCTGGAACAAAGGAACGGTTGGTACCTGGTCCAGATGCACGATCACTACCTTGGATGGATTGGGCCTGAGGACCTTCACGTGTACAGCCAGGCCGAACTGGATACCTTCTGGTCGGGCAGAGTTGCGCTGGTGTCGGCCAAGACAGCGCCCATCCTGGACGGTAAGGACGGCGCTGCCCTTTTCGATCTGGACTTGGTGCAGGGCTCGGTCCTCCCCATTGCCGGTACGGACGGCGAGTGGACCCTTGTGAACCTGCCCGGGGGGCAGCAAGGCTATATCAGGACAACCGATACAACACAGTTCGAGACGCTAGATCAGGTCTTCTCCGAGAAAAAAGGAGCGCAAGCAGTCATCGAGACCGCGAAGCAGTACGTAGGTCTGCCCTATCTGTGGGGCGGCACTACCGCTTACGGCTTCGACTGCTCCGGGTTCACCCAGTTCTGCTTCAGGATGAATGGATATCAGATCAGGCGTGACGCTGACATGCAGTATGAGCAGGGAAAACCGGTGCTCGACAGGAAAGACCTCATTCCCGGGGACCTGGTTTTCTTCGAGACCTACGCCAAGGGTGCATCCCATGTCGGCATTTACATTGGAGACTCTCGCTATATCCAATCGGGAGGCTCTACGGGGCTTACCATCCAGAGTTTCGATCCGTCCCACGAGGATTACTCGCCCAATCTGGACAATGCCTACCTGGGTGCCCGCCGCATCATAGAGTAAGGCACGGAGAAGTCCCCTCGCCTGCGCGCAAGTGTTGGGAAAAGGAAAGCCCTTGGTCTCGCCTACCGGCGAAGCCAAGGGCTGCAGAGCCTCTTACGCAACGTAGGGCTATTGCGCGCTTACCCTCTAGCCCACCGCCCCTGATGAAGGGATCATAATTACCTGCCCCGGCGTCAGGCGGAAGGGCGGCCTCAGATCCGGGTTGAAAGCGGTAAGCTCGGAGACGTTCAGCCCGAACCTCACGGCTATTATCTCGATAGTGTCTCCCTCTCTAACGATATACCGCCGTCCGCCCATGCCTCCGGGATGGGGGCCGGGAGGCATGGGTGCAGGACCTGGCATCATACCGCCGCTCGGTATCCTCACGATCTCGCCCGGGAAGATCATCTCCGGGTTGGTGATCTGTGGGTTTGCCCTGATGAGAGTGTCAAGAGATACGCCGAACCTCTGGGAGATCAGCCACATAGTGTCGCCAGGCTGAACGATGTACTCGACCACTCCTTGCACCGGGCCCGGATGCGGGGGCATCGGGACCGGAACCGGGATCGGCGCAGGCGAGATGACCGGGCCGGTGACGATGATGAGCGTGATGTTGCACCTCCTGGCGATCTCACGGAGGAGCTGCAGCTGTCTGGAGTGCCGTCTGGAGGCGCGGATCAGGATAGCGCGGGCGCCTTCGTCGGTGAGAATGGGGTCAATGCGCAGCCAGCCTTCGTCGAGAGCCTGGTTTTCCTTGGTCCATATCAGCGGTAAGAGCGTGTTCAGGTCGCCGTCGGTGTCCAGACTCATGAAGTCTCCGGGTGGATCGACGCCGACAGCAGCCAGCAGAGCGGTGCAGTCGCTCATTTTCTCGCGGTGGATGCTGCAGAGTTCCTGTATGAGTTCCAGGCAATCGGTGGTCGAACCCAAGGCCAAGAGGCGTTCGTATACCGGGACCAGCTCACGCTCGCGGGACCACACGAACGTGCTCATTTGGGAGAGCTCGGAAGTGGACATATTTACCCCCTCCACACATTGGCTTCATAGGCGCTTCGTCCTTCCAGTCTATGAGCAGCGGGGGTGTCTTGTGAGAGCCGCAAAAAAGCCCTCGTGAGAGGGCTTAGCAAGTCTGTGTCCGGGGCCAGGCCTAGGGCCTGACCGGGGGTTCCGTGTCATCCGGAGGCGCTTCTTCTTGCTTCCGCTGTATCCTCGGGGGAGGCCAGGGCCACATGCCTTCCTCAAGCCAGTAGTTGGCCGGCTCCCGCCAGTACCAATCCTCTTCGTCCGATGGCACGGAGTCTGCGTCAACATCAGAGATAGTCTCGATCTGATCATTGAAGTACGGGTCGATCTGGTCTTCGTAGTACGGTGATTCCAACGGGAAGTCCTTAAGAGACCTGGGCGGCGTCCTTGACGCCTTATTCCTTTCGTCCCTCATGCTGCCCCTCCTTTCCTCCATAGGTTTCCCGCCCGCACGCCGGCGGATGTATGCAGGGCCGGCCGGATAGCAAACTTGCGTTTGCATTGCCAATCAAGCGGTGGTAAACTGATGTTCGAGTTAAGGAAGAAAATGCCCGGGAGGGTACGCGTATGTCCAAGTTGACTGACCAGCAATCAAAGGTGCTTGAGGTCATCAGGGAGAGCATCCGTGAGACAGGGTATCCTCCTTCAGTCAGGGAGCTGGGCGAGCGACTGGGCCTCAAGTCCACCGCTACCGTTCACACGCATCTACGCAATCTCGAACGCAAGGGATTCCTCAAGAGGGTCGCCCAAAAGTCCAGGGCGTTCAACGTGGTGGAAGAGCAGCCTGAGGCCGGGAGAGCGCCTGGTTCCATCGTCATGGTTCCTCTGGTCGGCATGGTCCGGGCCGGAATGCCCGTGCTAGCGGCCCAGAACATTGAAGACATGGTCCCCTTCCCCCGCGATTTCGTAAAAGCCGAAAACGTCTTTTTGCTGCGTGTCCAGGGGGACAGCATGATCGACGCCGGCATTTTCGAGGGCGATTATGTACTGGTGAGGCAGCAGGAATGGGCCGATAACGGAGATATAGTGGTCGCTCTCTTGGGCGATGAAGCCACCGTCAAGGTCTTCTACAAGGAAAAGGACTCAGTGAGGTTGCAGCCGCGGAATCCCAGACTATCCCCTATCGTCGCCCGCGACGTGAGGGTATTGGGCAAGGTCGTTGGCCTCTACCGCTCAGTCCATTGATCCCGCGTTTGGTTCACAGATCCTGAGCCTAGTGTACTAAGCCTTCGCAAGGAGGGCTTCGCAAGCTCTCATGCAGGCCAGCATCACGTGTTCCTTTGATAGGCCTCCCTGGAGGTAGGCTGTGTAGGGATGTGTGAACGGAGCGTCGCAGGAGAGCTCGATCGACGATCCCTGCACGAAGCACCCGGCCGCCATTATCACCTGATGCCGGTAACCCGGCATATCCCACGGCTCAGGCGCCGCATAGGAGTCCACCGGCGACGCCTCCTGTATTGCTCTTGCGAAAGTCCGGAGCCTTCCCGGATCTCCCAGAGTCACGGCCTGGACTATGTCGCACCTCTCTCCAAGGGGCGAAGGATCGACCGGCATCCCCAGGCCCTCAAAGAGAGCTGCGGCGAACGCGGCGCCCATGATGGACTCCCCCACAGTCCTCGGAGCCAGAAACAGTCCCTGGAACACATCCCTGTAGCCGTAGGGGTTGCTCCCTACCTCGCCTGAGAGCCCCGGCGCGTACAGCGCTTCCGCAACCTTGGAGACGCACTCCGAGGTCCCGGCTACGTAACCTCCTGTGGGGCAGAGGCCGCCGCCAGGGTTCTTGATCAGGGAGCCTGCAGTCAGCGAAGCCCCAAGAACCGGCGGTTCCTTCTCCTGTGTGAACTCGCAGTAGCAGTTGTCCACCGTGACGAATACTCCGGGCCATCGCCGCTTCTGGAGGTTTAGGAACGCCTCCAGAGTGGATGTGGATATGCTCTTCCTCGGGCTATATCCTCGCGAGCGCTGGATGTGGATGACCTTGGTGCGGGGCGTAAGGGCTGCCTCCACCTGGCGTTCCACCTCAGGGAGGTCAATCCTGCCTTCCTGATAGTCCAAAAGTGAGGTGATCTCCCGGTAATCCACTCCGAAGTCACGAAGACTCCCGTCAGCGGGCTTTCCTTCCCCGCCCGGCGTTAAGCCGATGACCGGTAGCATTGTCTCGTAAGGCTCTCCTGTCACGCACAGGAGGCCGTCTCCCGGCCTTAGAAGGGCAAATAGGGCGGTCTTGAGCACATGGGTACCCGAAGCCCAATGGAGACGCACCAGGGCCCTCTCAGCGCCGAATACGCGCGCGTAGACCCGGTCAAGGACGTCCCTGCCGGCGTCTCCGTAGCCGTATCCTGTGCTTGGGCAAAGATGGATGAGGCCGACCTTCTCGGCGCGGAAAGCGTCAAGGACGCGAGCTTGGAGCGTGAGCGACAGATCGCCCACCCGGTCCCAGACGGGGCGCACCTTTTCTCGCGCGGCCTTCGAGAGGCGAAGAGTACGATCGCTGAGCCGTAGTAAGCTATCCGACATGATGGCTACCTTTCTAGAGGGGCCCATGGCCTATCTTGCGGGTGAATCTCGCGACATCCTCGGGGCGGAGCTCACACACTACCACCGCGCCGTCACCTGTGTGTCGTTCTTCCCGGATAACGCCCGCCCGCCGCAGATCGTACACGAGGTCCCACTTGTCGTAAGGGAGATGCCAGGAGACCAATTGCCTTTTTCCCGAGAGCTCCCGCTCGACCGCCGCAGCCAGGTCAGTGAGGCCTTCTTCGTGGAGGGCCGAGATAGCCAGGCTTCCGGGATACAGCCTCTGGGCCGCGTCCAGGTCTTGCGGGTGGACCTTGTCGGACTTGTTGAAGCAAGTGACCTTGGGCCGGTCCTCCACTCCGAGGTCAGCGAGGACTCCATTTACCGTCGCCATCTGGGACGGCCAGGACGGAGACGAAGCATCCACCACGTGGATCAACACGTTGGCGTCCACAGACTCCTCGAGTGTGGCTCGAAAGGCCGCGACAAGCTCGTGAGGCAGCCCCTGGATGAACCCGACCGTGTCCACCAGAAGCGCCCTCTCGCCTGAGGGCAGGGTCCACCTCCGGGTCCACGGGTCCAATGTGGCGAAGAGTTTGTCGTCGGCGTAGGTATCCTCCCCGGTCAAAGCGTTGAACAACGTGGACTTGCCGGCGTTGGTGTAGCCAACGAGCGATATGATGGCGATGCCCGACTCCTGCCGCTTCTTGCGCTGTTCCGCCCTGACCTTCTCCACCTTCTGGAGTTCCCTGGTCAGCTGGGATATCCGGCTCCGGAGTATCCTGCGGTCAACCTCGATCTTCTGCTCTCCGGGGCCTCTAGTACCGATTCCGGCTCCCGGATTGGACATGTCCACCCCAAAGCCGGCAAGGCGGGTCAGGGCGTGTTTTGCGCGGGCCAGTTCGACCTGGATCTTGCCCTCGCTTGTCCGGGCTCGGGACGCGAAAATGCGGAGTATGAGCTCAGTCCGGTCCATGACAGGGACTCCGACGGCGTCTTCAAGATTCCTGGCCTGGGTCGAAGACAGGACGCCGTCCACTATCACAACTTCGACTTCTTCCCTGTCCACCAGGTCCCGGAGATCCTCAACCTTACCTTTCCCCAGGTAAGTGGCTGGCTCCGGGGCGTCCCGCTCCTGGGTCATGAAGAGGGCTGCCTCGTAGTCTACCGTCTCTGCCAGCCGGGCCAGCTCCTGCATGGATTCGTCTGTGGAGCCAGCCCTTCGCCGTGTGTCGCGTATCCCAATGAGGGCGGCGCGCGGAGATTGGCCTAGGTCTTCGTATTGGTCGTACGGCGTCTTGGGCAATGGCGTTTCCTCCGTTATCGCCTAAGATTATACAACATCGTTTGCTGCTTCAAGTAGTTCCCAGGCCGTGAGCAGGACGAGGTCTTGCCGCGTGAAGGATTGGTCCCGCATGAGTCTGACCGCCTGGCGGCGGATGGTCTTCTCGACCAGGTTGCGCACCAGCCTCGCGTTGGAGGGGACCGTTTCTTCGCTTAGTTTTTCCCTCACTATCCGCTCGAACGCCGGATACGCATCGGGAGCGAGCCGGTATTCCCTCTTGCGCAGCATGAGCTCGCCTATCTTCATGAGCTCCTCCACCGTGTAATCCGGGAACTCCAGGTGAATGGGGAACCTGGACCGCAGGCCCGGATTAGAACGCAGGAACTGCTCCATCTCGGAAGGGTATCCGGCCAGGACGAAGACGGTGTCTTTCGCGGTATCCTCCATCCCCTTGACTATGCAGTCCACGCACTCCTTGCCGAAGTCCTTGTCGCCACCCCGGCAGAGCGAGTAGGCCTCGTCAATGAAGAGGATGCCTCCTTGCGCCTTTCGTATCTGCTCCCGGGTCCTCTGGGCCGTATGGCCGACGTACTCTCCTACAAGGTCGGCACGCTCAACTTCCACGACGTGGCCCTTCTGAAGGATGCCGGCTTCGAAAAGCAGTTTCCCAACGATGCGAGCAATGGTGGTCTTGCCTGTCCCGGGGTTGCCTTTGAAGATCATATGCAGTACCGACTTCTCGTTGAAGAGACCGGCTTTCTCACGCTTCTTCTGGACCTCGGCATAGGCGAATATCTCGAAGACAAGGCTCTTGACCTGTTGAAGACCGATCAGGGACCGGAGTTCCTCTATTGCGCCGGGGCGGCCCTCCTCCTTCGACGCAAACCCGGAGAGGTCAGGCGCCGTGGGTCCCGGGATCACGCGAAGATGAGGCGAACGCGGCGAACGCAAAGCGTTTCCGTTCAATGCGCGGATTTTCCTCCCCATGCAGTGGTGTCGGCGTCACATTATACGCGGAAAAAGAAAAACCGCCCTTTGCGGGGGCGGTTAGGATACGTCAAACCTTCTTTGCCGGCTACCTGGGGCGCCTGTCGTCCCTTAGGTCGTTCCGGTTGCCCTGCCTTTGGTTCCTGTTGTTGTCCCGGTTGTCGTTCCTTAAGTCGTTTCTCACGTCCTGATTCCTGTTGTCGTTGTCCCGAACGAAGTTTTGGGGGCTCCGGTCGAACTCCTTCTGACACTTGTCCGAGCAGAAGAAGTAGTTCTGACCTCTGAACTCCGAACGGAGGCTTTCCTTGCGGTCGTCCCTGACATTCATCCCGCAGACTGGATCCCGTGCCACGCTATCACCTCCCCAAATGGAATGGAACCAGCATGGGAAAGTCTCCCCACACCCATCTGGTTCCATTCAATAAAAGGGGTTACTCTCGTCTATTCAGAGGTCTTGGGCTTTTCGCCGGTCTCGGTGAAATTCGTGTTGACCGGCCTCTGAGGCGTGACAGTCGACATCGCGTGCTTGTAGATAAGCATCTGCTTTCCGTCGCTATCCAGGACGACCGTGAAGTTGTCGAACCCCTTGACCACCCCTTTCAGTTGGAACCCGTTGATCAAGTAGACGGTGGTCTGGATGCCTTCTTTGCGGATCTGATTCAGGAAAGCATCCTGTAGGTTTACCGGGGCCTTCGCTGTCATGCCAAATTCCCTCCAGCTCTCTCCACTGTGGCGGCTTGCGTACCGCCTACATTATTCTCCAAGCCACTCTTTGCACAGATTGCTCGCGGCTTCTACCGTAGAACGCCAGGCAATATCGTTGCCTGCCGAGACCCAGTTTATGCCTTCTTCCCTGGAAAACCATGTCAACTGCCTCTTGCAGTATCTCCTCGTGTTGCGCTTTATGAGGGCCTTGGCTTCATCCGGCGTCAGGAGGCCTTGCAACATAAGGCATACTTCTTTATACCCTAATCCCTGCATGCTTGCCAGATCTTCACTGTAATCTTTTTCTAGCAGCCCGCGTACTTCCTGTACAAAACCTCTTCTCCACTGATCCTCTACCCTATTATCGATGCGCTCATCCAATAATTGACGGTTCCACGAAATTCCAATCCATAGGGAATCGTATGGTGAGACGGGCTTCTCCAGCAGGCGTTCAGAGATGGGGCGCCCCGTTGCTTTGTGATACTCCAGCGCCCTTATTACCCGTTTCTGGTCGTTGGGATGAAGGGTTCGGTAGGATACCGGGTCAATGGTTCGTAGGAGGGCGTGGACTGCTTGGTTGCCCTTCTCTGCCGCTAACTGGGCCATCGACTGGCGGAGGTCCCAGTCGGGAGGGGCGTCCTGGAGAGGGAAATCTCTCAGAAGCGCCCTTATGTACAGTCCTGTCCCCCCCACTACGCAGGGGAGGCCGCCTCTTTCGGAAATGTCCTCAATCGCGCGCGAGGCCAAGGACTTGAACTCCTCTACACTCCACGGCTCGTCGGGGTCCTTCACGTCAATCAGGTGATGCCTGACCCGGGCTCTGTCTTCAGGAGATACCTTGTCCGTGCCGATGTCCATGCCCCGGTAGACCTGCATCGAATCTGCGGAAATGACCTCTATTGGAAAGCGCTCAGCAAGGTCCAGCGACATGGCGGACTTGCCCGTCGCGGTCGGCCCGGCAATAACGAGGACTTTACGATCTGCCAAAGAAGCTGGCCATCTCCTTCAACGTGATCTCGCGGACCGTGGGGCGGCCGTGGGGGCAAGCGCGGGCGGAGGGGTTCTGCTCCAGTTCCGCCAGCAGAGCACGGGCTTCGTCCGCCGACAGCGGTTCTCGCGCCCGCACCGAGGCATGGCATGCCGCTGTCTCCAGCCGCGCCGCCTCGACGGCGCGCACGGCATCTTTGGCATCTTCCAGGCTCATTCGAGAAAGGACTTCTCTTATGGCCCCGGGCGCCACAGCTCTCCCAAGCACCATGGGTACTGCTGTAACCATGATTGTCCGCTCTCCGACCATACGGGAGACGAAACCTACTGCCGAGAGAGCTTCCGCCGACTCCTCGTAGACAACGGATTCACTTGGGTCAAGGCGCACCACCTCTGCCATCAAGAGCTCCTGGCTGCTGCCGGAGCCACCAGCCAGCGCTGCGAAGGTGAGGCTCTCCATCAGGGCGTGCTTGTCTATGAGAAGCAGGGACGAAGGCGTCTTTGCGATGAGATAGGTGTCGCCAAGAGAACCTAAGTGTTCCCAGGTTGACTCGCCATGGTCCCTCAGATCCAGGGATCCGGACGCGGCAAGCGGACCTGCTGCACCAGGAGGGTTTGATGCGGCAGGAGCACTCGATGCAGCAAGAGAGCTTGGTGCAACAGGTAAGTACGGCCCCGTTTCCCGGATCAGCTCCCAGTGAACGTCTCCGCTTGTGTCCCTGGCCCGGCTCACGCCGCCGGCCCTGTATTCAGGCTCCCAGAGACGGGCCCCTTCCTTGGCCTGCAGGGCGAAACCGCCCTTCGCCAGCGCTTCTGTCACCGCTCCGACGATTGCCGAGCGAGTATCCCTGTCGTTCTGAAACTTCACTTCCGCCTTGGCCGGGTGGACGTTGACATCGATCTGTTCCGCGCCTGCGCACAGGTTCAGGATGGCCACCGCGTAGGTCTTTGGGGGAAGCAGGCCGGCGAAGGCTTGATCCAGCGCCCAACCCAGCGAAGCGTTCTTGACCGGACGGGAGTTCACCGAGAACATCTGCCTATCTCTGGTGCGCCGGTACAGCGACGGCAGTCCCACGTAACCTGACACTCCTCGGCCCGAAACCGGCACCATGCAGGATGCTTCTTTGGGCCCGAAAAGGTCTGAGATGGCGCTGCCCAGCCCCTTGCCGAAGGTCTGCAGGACTACGTTGCCGCTGGTGCGCAGCGTGAAAGCGACCGATGGCCACGCCAGGGCCAGCCGTGTGACGACGTCCACGATGGCCTGCCTTTCGGTGGTACGGGACTTGACGAACTTGAGGCGGGCTGGCGTGTTGTAGAAGAGGTCCCTCACCGCGACCGTGGTTCCTACAGGGAGTCCCTTTTCGACGACCGCGACAATCCGTCCCTCTTCTGCGAGGACCGAGGTGCCGGAGTCGTCGCCCTGCGCCCTTGTCTCGAGAGTTGTCCTGGAGACCGAAGCGATGGAAGGAAGGGCCTCGCCCCGAAAGCCGAGCGTTCCGATTGACGCGAGGTCCGACTGCTCCCGGAGCTTGGACGTGGCGAAGCGTTCCAGCGCAGCCGGTGCGTCTTCCGCCGTCATGCCGGAACCGTCGTCGCTTACCCTTATGAGGGAAAAGCCCGAGTCCTCGAACTCAATGGTTATGCGCCGGGCGCCGGCATCGAGGGAGTTCTCAACCAGCTCCTTCACCACCGACGCAGGCCTTTCCACCACTTCGCCCGCGGCTATCTGGCTCTGTACCAGAGGGTCGAGCTTGCGGATCTTCCCCACTGCTACGCCTCCTCGCTGCCAAGAAGGCGCTTCTTTAGGTCATACAGCCTTTGGAGTGCCTCCAGCGGGCTTAGGCGGTCAACGTCCATCTCGCGCAGCTCGCTCGCGAGGGCCTCAAGTTCCGGAGAGATGGCCGGCGCTGCCTCGGAGACCCCTCCGAACAGGTCTGCCTGCCCGGGAACGGTATCGACCAGGATTCCCGCGCCTCTGGACGCCACCTGGCCCAGAATCCCGCTCTTCCACCTGGACCCCTTGCGGGCCTCGGCCTCCAGCCCCAGGAGTATTTCGCGAGCGCGGCGCACAACGCTGGCAGGGAGTCCAGCCATCGCCGACACCTCAATGCCGAAGCTGCCCTCGGCCACTCCCTTCTGGACTTTGCGGAGGAAGACCACCTCGTCGCCCTTCTTCTTCACCGCCACGGCGTAGTTGGCGACCATGGGACGCAGGTCGGCGAGCAGCGTCAGTTCCCTATAGTGGGTCGCCACCAGGGCCCTTGGGCCTGTGAACCCGCCGACCGATGCGTTTGCACCGCCGGTCAGGTGCTCCAGGACCGCCCATGCTACGGCCAGGCCATCAAAGGTGCTGGTCCCCCTTCCGATCTCGTCAAGGATGATGAAACTGTCCTTGGTCGCGCCTTCGAGGATGCGGGAGACCTCCGACATCTCCACCATGAACGTGGATTGCCCCAGCACCAGGTCGTCGTACGCTCCAACTCTGGCGAAGAGCTTGTCTGCGCAGGATATGGAGCACGAGGACGCTGGCACGAAGCTGCCGATCTGGGCCATGACGAAGATAAGGGCAGCCTGGCGGCAGTAGGTGGACTTGCCTCCCATGTTTGGCCCCGTGATGACCAAGACCCTCTGTTTTTCGTCCAGGATGATGTCGTTGGGCACGAAGCCGCCGGGCGGAAGCACTCTCTCCAGCACAGGGTGACGGCCGTCCCTGATAATAACATCGCCTCCGGCCGCGATTTCCGGACGCACGTAACCGGACTCCAGGGCAACCTGCGCGAAAGCGGTCAGGACGTCCAACTCGGCAACGGCGCGGGCTGTCCTCTGGACTCTCCTGATGCAGCCCGAAAGAAAGTCGCGGATCTCGCAGAAAATGCGGTATTCCTCTTTGAAGAGCTTTTCCTCTGCGCCGAGGATCGCGGCTTCCCGAGACCGGAGCTCGGGAGTCACGAACCGCTCGCCCGTGGAGAGGGTCTGCCGGCGCGTGTAGTCCTCCGGCACCGAAGACAAGTTGGATTTGCTGACCTCTATGTAGTATCCGAAGACCCTGTTGAACCCCACCTTGAGGTTCTTGATGCCCGTCCGCTCCCTCTCCCTCGACTCGAAGTCAAGGAGCCACTCTTTTCCGCCCGTGCTGAGCTTTCGCAGCTCGTCCACATCCGGGCTTACACCCGTCCTCACCAAAAAGCCGTCGGTGACAGAGACGGGCGGGTCGTCGACCAGGGTCTCCCTTACCCTGCGTACGGCCTCTGACACGCCGTCAAGGCGGCCGAAGATGTCCTGGAGCAGCGGCGCCGTCGCTTCGGAAAGGAGCGCGCGGAGATCCGGTATGACTTCCAGCGATGAGGCCAGCGACGTGAGGTCCCGGGCGTTGCACGACTTGTACGCGATCCGGGTGACCAGCCGCTCAAGGTCCCTGACTTTGGAGAGGAGGTCGCGGAGGCCCTCCCTTAGGGCTGAGTCCGAGTAGATGCTCTCTACAGCCGTCAGCCTGTCCACAATCCTGGAAGAGTCCTTCAGCGGTCGCTCGATCCATTGCCTTAGCAGCCTCGAGCCCATAGCGGTGCAGCACCGGTCCAGCACCCAGGCAAGGGTTCCCTCCCTGCCCCCCTGGAGGCGCTCGACGAGCTCTAGGTTCCGCCTCGTGGACCGGTCGATCTCCATAAAGCCTTCGTCAAGGTAAAGCGCGGGCTCCTTCAGATGGCGCATCTCGATCATTTGGGTGCTTGAAAGGTACGTGAGGAGCCCTTCCAGGGCGCAAAGCCCCAGGGTGTGGCCCTTCTCCGAGAAGGAGGCCAGAAGGTCCTGGCCGTAGATCGAGGACGCCGAAGGCATGGCTCCATCCGCCGACCAGAATGAGCCGGGATCCACCGCACTCACAAAGATCCCCGGGATGGCCTTCTCCAGCGCTCGCGGGACGTCGAAGACTCCTTTTGCCGAAGGCGCCACGCACTCGCGGGGCAGGAGGCGCGCCAGTTCGTCCAGCGCCGCTTTGAGCGGTTCAGGGCCGCTGCCGGGAAAGGATGCGACGAGGACTTCGCCGGTGGACAGGTCACACGCGCATATTCCGGCACCCGGCGGGCTCCCGCCCGGGTCTCTCCTGTCTTTGGCGTAGACCGACGCGATGTACGTGGCGGACGCCGCAGGAGATCCCTCCCAATAGGTGCCGGGAGTGATCACGCGGGTCACGTCTCTTTTAACCAGTCCCTTAGCGAGCGAGGGGTCCTCCAACTGGTCGCAGATGGCAACCTTGTAGCCCTTGTCGATCAGCACTTTGATGTAGTCGTCGACCGAATGGTAAGGGACGCCGCACATGGGCGCCCGGTCGCCGTTGCCTGCGTCGCGGCCTGTGAGGGTGACGCCTAGCTCACGGGAACCCGTAACGGCGTCTTCGAAAAAGAGCTCGTAGAAGTCACCCAGCCGGAAAAACAGGAGCGAGTCGTGGTACTTATCTTTCAAGGCCCTGTACTGGGCCATCATCGGAGTGGCGTTCTTCACTGGACCACCGGACCTTTCAGGTACCAGGTCCCCGCTTCCTCAACGCGTACCTTCACAAGGTCGCCCGGCACGGGAGGCGGGGCTTCTTGGGCTCCGCCGGAGGCGTTGGCGGTGGCGACGACCATCTTCCCCGAGCGCGTCCTCCCCCGGACTGCGCCCGGCTCTTCGGGGTCGCGTGATTCCACCAGAATCTCAAACACGTTTCCGAGGAGCGCCCGGTTGCTCTCGCGAGTCACCTCCGACTGCAAGTCAACCAGAGCCTGCATGCGCCTTGACTTCTCCGCCCGGGGGATCTGCCCCTTCATCTTGGCGGCCGCCGTGCCCTTTCTGGGAGAAAAGATGAAAGTGAAGGCGCCGTCGAACCGGGCTTTACGCACCACTTCCAGCGTCTCCTGGAAGTCTTCCTCGGTCTCGCCCGGGAAGCCTACGATGATGTCGGTGGTTATGCCGCTCGTGGGCACGGCTTCTCGCACGTATGCCAGGAGGTCTAAGTACTGCTCAGGGCTGTAGCCCCGGTTCATCAGTGTCAGGATCCGGCTCGACCCGGACTGAAGCGGCAGGTGGAAGTGTTCGCAGACCTTCCCGCAGTCTCTGACTGCGTCCACCATTTCTCTCGTGAAGTCGCGCGGGTGCGAGGTGAAGTACCTTATCCTGGCGAGGCCCGGGATCCGGTTCAGGTCCCGCAGCAGGTCCGCAAAGGATTCCTTTTCCGGAAGGTCTAGTCCCCAGGCATTCACGTTTTGGCCCAGGAGGGTGACCTCTTTGTAGCCTCGCCGGACCAGGTCAGCCACTTCATCCCGTATTGCCTCCCTTGAGCGGGATACCTGCGGCCCCCTCACATAGGGGACCACGCAATAGGAGCAAAAGTTGTCGCACCCATACATGATGGTGACGTAGGCCGAGACTCCCGGGATGTTCTTTCTCGGCAGACCTTCGGGCAGGACCTGGGTGGACTCGTCCCGTCTCGCGCTCACCCTGGGAGGGGTGACCGCCGCGGCCTGCCTTTGCGTAGGCGGCTCCGTGCCGGGCTCGATGGCTTGGGCGCAAAGCGCCTCCCTAACCATCCCGGGTATCTTGTGGATGTTGCCGGGACCTGCCACTACCTGGACGAAGGGCGCTCTCTGCCTGAGGCGCTGAAGGTTCTCGGGGATCTGGGCCATGCATCCGGACAGCACCATGACCGGCAACCTCTCCTCGCCCCTGCGCCACGAGTAGAGCCTGCCTAGACGGGACCACACCTTGCTCTCTGCTGTCTCCCGCACGGCGCACGTGTTGAGGATGATAACGTCTGCCTTCTTGGGGTCAACCGACTCCCGCATCCCGTCCCGCTCAAGCAGGGCCGCGATGGTCTCGGAGTCCCTTTCGTTCATCTGGCAGCCGAAAGTCTCAATGTAGTAGGTTAAGGGCAAAGCGCGCTTCACCGCCTGGATATGTTGGGAACCTCTTGCCTACAGGTCATATTATACCTGAGGTTGTCCCTAACCCTAAGCCAGGTGGCACGCCACGAAGTGCCCAGGTTGCGCCTCGCGCCACGCGGGCCTGGTTTCCCTGCACTCCTGGACCGCCCGGGGGCACCTGGTGTGGAAGGCGCAACCGGAAGGCGGGTTCAGCGGGCTGGGCACGTCGCCCTCCAGCACGATCCGCTGCTTCTTGACAGCCGGATCGGGGATGGGGATAGCGGACAAGAGGGCGACCGTATAGGGGTGGAGCGGCGAAGCATACAGATCGCGCTTCGATGCCAGTTCGACCATGCGTCCCAGGTACATGACCCCCACCCTGTCTGAGATGTGCTGCACGACAGACAGGTTGTGGGCGATGAAGAGATAGGTCAGGCCAAACTGGTCCTGGAGGTCCGATAGGAGGTTCAGGATCTGGGACTGGATCGACACGTCCAGGGCTGAGACCGGTTCGTCGCAGACCACGAGTTTCGGTTGGAGCGCCAGCGCCCGGGCGATGCCGATCCGCTGCCTCTGGCCGCCGGAAAACTCATGAGGATACCGCCGCGCGTGATAGGGCGCCAGGCCGACCACCTCAAGGAGCTCTTCGACTCTCGCCGCCCGCTCCTTGCCTGCCGCCAATCCGTGTATCGTCAACCCCTCACCGACGATGTCTCCCACGGTCATCCTCGCGTTGAGGGAGCCGTAGGGGTCCTGGAAGATGATCTGCATCTCACGGCGAAGCCGCCGCAGCTCATCCCGATCGCAGGACAAAACGTCCTTGCCCGAGAAGGTCACGCTGCCGCCGGTCGGCTCTATGAGGCGCAGGATGCAGCGGCCGGTCGTCGTCTTGCCGCAACCGCTCTCACCCACCAGGCCCAGGGTTTCTCCGGGGTAGATCCCGAAGGACACGCCGTCTACGGCCTTCGCCCAGTTCTTGACCTTCGAGAAGCCCCCTCCCCTTACCGGGAAGTATTTCTTTAAGCCTTCTACCTCAAGAAGGTGTTCCGCCACGTCACATCACCTTCCCTTGATCGTCCAGCGGATGGTGGCAACGCACTCTGTGAACTCCTTGCACGGTTGTCATATCGGGCTCCGTCTTGCGGCATAGGTCCGATGCGAACTTGCACCGGTTGTTGAACTTGCAGCCGGGCGGCGCGAACATAGGGTTTGGCACCGTGCCGGGGATGACGTGGAGCCGCTCTACCGTCCTGTCCAGCCGCGGTGTGGAGCTTAAGAGGCCGTGGGTGTACGGGTGCCGCGGGTGGTGGAATATCCCCAGACAGAGGCCCTCTTCCACCACCTTGCCCATGTACATGACCGCTACCCTGTCCGCCATCTCGGCGATGACGCCCAGGTCGTGGGTGATCAGCATAATGGAAGCGCCGGTGCGCTGGCGGAGGGACTTCATGACCTCCAGGATCTGAGCCTGGATCGTTACGTCGAGGGCCGTGGTGGGCTCGTCGGCGATGAGCAGCCGGGGAGCGCAGGCAAGCGCCATAGCGATCATGACTCTTTGGCGCATGCCGCCCGAAAGCTCATGGGGGTACTGGCGGACGCGCTTCCCTGGTTCGGGGATACCTACGGAGTGCAGGAGTTCCACCGCCTGGGCCATGCCCTGCTCCCTTGTCTGCCCCTGGTGATACTGGAGTACCTCGCTTATCTGGTCGCCAATGGTGTACACGGGGTTAAGGCTCGTCATGGGTTCTTGGAAGATCATCCCCATCTTGCTTCCACGAAGGCGCCGCATCTCTTCAGGGCTCTTCGTCAAGAGGTCCTCTCCCTCGAAGATGATCTCTCCACCCTCGATGCGGCCGGGGGGCCAAGGAATGAGCCCCATCACGGAGAACGCAGTGACGCTCTTGCCGCATCCCGACTCGCCCACAACTCCCAGGGTTTCCCCCGGGTATATGGATAGAGAAACGCCCCGGAGCGCCGGGTTTCTTCCGTCGCTTGTGTAGAAAACCGTCTCCAGGTCCTTTACTTCAAGGAGCGGCCTCTGTACATCGTAAGTCCAATCCACCTTGATCCGGCCCTCCCTTCGCTAGTCCTTTAGCCGGGGGTCGAGCGCGTCCCGCAGCCCGTCACCCACGTAGTTGAAAGAAAGCACTGTCAGGAAAATGAACAGACCTGGGAAGATCATGAGGTGTGGCGCCTGCAGAAGGTAGTGGCGACCCGTATTGATGATGCTGCCCCAGCTTGGGAACGGCTCCTGTACCCCGATGCCTAGGAACGAGAGGCTTGACTCCGCCAGGATGGCTCCGCTAATGCGCAGAGTGGCCGACACAATGACAGGAGCCATAGCGTTGGGCAGGATGTGGCGGAAGATGATCCGCGCGTCGCTGGCCCCGAGAGCCCTTGCAGACTCGGTGAACTCCTGTTCCCTCAGGGAGAGGATCTGGCCCCGCACCATGCGGGCTAGGCCGGGCCAGGACGTTATCCCAATCACCAGCATGATGTTGAAAATGCTCCGCTCCACAATGCTGATGATTGTGAGGAGCAGGAAGAACGTCGGGAACGCCATGACTATCTCGGTTGCGCGCATGAGCAGGTTGTCGATCCTGCCGCCGAAGTAGCCCGCGATGGAGCCGATAACGGTGCCAAGCGCCACAGAGACGCCTGCAGCCACAAAGCCCACCGCCAGGCTTATCCGCGCGCCCCACAAGATGCGGCTATAGACGTCGCGTCCAACGTTGTCGGTGCCCATGAGGTGTTCCCTTGACGGCGCGAGGAGCTTGTTTGGCGGGTCTACATCCTGGTAGTCATGGGTTGCCAGGAACGGCGCCAGAATGGCTATGGAGTACATGAAAACGAGCACGCAGAGGCCCAACATGGCCAGCTTGTGCTTCTTGAACCGTCGCCAAACCATTCGAGAGTAGCTCTCGGTCTTTGGAGTGAGCGCTTCTCCGCCGAAGTTCTCTGCGGGCGCCTGCATGTAGTTTTGGGACATTCCGCGGCGCCCCCTCTACGAGTACTTGATCCGGGGGTCTACCACTACGTACAGGATGTCGGCGAGAAGGTTGCCCAACACCATTAGCGTAGCCCCGATCATGTTCATAGCCATTACTATTTGGTAGTCCCTTTGGAAGATGGCCCTCATCGAGAGTAGGCCAACTCCGGGCCATGAGAAGATCGTTTCAATGACCACAAGGCCGCCGAACAGGGCCGGAAGTTCGCCTCCGATAAGCGTGACGATGGGCAGAAGCGCGTTGCGCAGAGCGTGCTTCACGGTGACGATCCTCTCGGGAAGCCCCTTCGCTCTGGCTGTACGCACGTAGTCCTGCCGGATGACTTCGAGCATGCTCGATCTCATGTACCTCGCCACGCTGGCGATGCTGCCGAAAGATACCACGATGGCGGGCATCACCAGGTACTTGGTCCGGTCAAGGACGGTAGCCCAGAATCCGGCGGTGCGGACGTTCAGGCCTATGGTGCCGATGCCCGCGATTGGCAGCCAGTCCAGCTTTAGTCCAAACGTGTATATGAGCAGGAGCCCAAAGAAGAACGCCGGCATGGCCTGGCCGATGAAGGCCATGAAAGTTACGGCGTGGTCGAACCAGGAGTACTGTCGAAGGGCCGATATGATGCCTACCGGTATGGCGATGGCGTAGATGATGATTATGGTCACCAGGTTTAGGTAGATTGTGTACGGCAAGCGTTCAAGGATGGATTTGATGACCGGCTGCCCGTCGACAAAGGACTTACCGAAGTCGCCGCGGATGACCTGTGACAGCCAGCGGAAATACTGCACATAGATGGGATCGTCCAGCCCGTAGATGGCCCGGATGCGCGCCCGGTCTTCCGCCGTCGCGTTTCGTTCGGTGAGCAGATCGACAGGGTCTCCCGGGGCCAGGTGCATGATCCCGAAGTTTATGATGGAGATCCCGATTAGCAGAGGTATTATCTGCAATGCCCGTCGAGCCAAGTAGCTGGACACTCGCGCTCTCTCCCTCAAAGTCCGGACCGGGCAGGGGCTTCCCCGTGTCCGGTCCGGACGACTCTGCGTGAGATGCTCTTCAGAGCGTAACGCAGCCTTCGTTCTTACTTAACCACGTACCACTTCTCAGGATAGATGGGCCCGGTGGGCGCCCAGGTGACGCCCTGTACCTTCTTGCTCATGGCCGCGGGGGCGTTGTTGGCATACAGGAAGATGTAGGGCAGCTCCTCGTTCACGATCTTCTGAGCGTTAACGTAGATCTGCTTCCGGGCTTCCTTGTCCATCTCCGTGCGGCCCTGTTCCAGGAGGGCGTCCAACTCGGCGTTCTTGAACTCGACGTCGTTGAAACCAACCAGGACGCCGTTTTCATCAACAGCCGCCGACGAGTGGAAGTACAGGTAGAAGTCAGGGTCGACGCCCAAAGACCAGCCGAGAGCGTACGACTCGAACTGCGCCTTGTCCAAGTACTGTGATACCAGGACTGACCACTCGATGTATTCGACCTGGCAGTCAACACCGATGTCCTTCCAGTTCTTCTGGATGATTAGGAGGGCGGCTTCCAGGATTTTGTTTCCGGTCGACGTGAGGAGTTTGAAGGTCAGCTTGTTGCCGTCCTTCTCGCGGATGCCGTCGGCTCCCACTTTCCAGCCGGCCTGATCCAGGAGCTGCTTTGCCTTCTCAGGGTCAAACTTGTACTCGTTCAGCTCGGCTCCCGCGTATGCCCACGAGACCGAGGGGAGATTGGCGTTCATGACCTCGCCGTAACCCCTAAGGACGTCGGTCACGACCTGCTGGCGGTTAGCTCCGTACATCAGGGCCTGGCGCACCAGCTTATCCGATAGGATCGGGTGGGTCTGCTTCAGGCCGATGTATGTGTACCCGTTCTGGGGAATGGGCTTGAACTCGTAGCGGTCCTTGAGGGATTGAGTGACCCTCTCGATGTCGTCGGGCGGGATAGAGCCCATGTAGTCGATGTCGCCCTTCTCAAGAGCGGCCAGCATTACCTGGTTGTCGCCGTAGAACTTCCAGATGACCTGCTCGATGTAGGGGCCTTCGCCGTAGTACTTATCGAAGGCTTTGAGCATGATGTACTGGTCTTTCTGCCACTCGACGTAGGTGTACGGGCCGGTCCCGATAGGGTTCATGTTCGCCGGGTGTTCCTTCATCTGTGCAATCGGCGTGCCTTCGAAGATATGCTTCGGCAGGATGCCGATCCCGAGTTTTGTGAGGAGCGGCGCGTAGGGTTCCTTCAACTTGAGCACTACTGTGTTCTCATCAGGAGTCTCGATGCTCTCAACCGGCTTGAAATCGGTCTTCCGTACGCCGGTGTAGTCCTCGTGCTTGATTGCATCGTAGGTGTACTTGACGTCAGCGGAAGTGAACTTCTGGCCGTCGTGCCAGAACACGTTCTTCTTGAGAGTGAAGGTCCAGGTGAGGCCGTCGGGGGAGAACTCCCACTTTTCCGCCAGGTCTCCGACCATCTCAAGGTTCTCGTTGACTCTCACCAAACCGCTATATACGCGGCTGATGATCTGATTCGAAGGAACGTCGGTCGACAGGATGGGGTTGAAGACGACAGGGTTGCCGGTCATGCCGAAGGTGATGGTGCCGCCCTTCGTAGGCGCGTTCTTTGATCCCGTCCCTCCGGCGGCCGGACCGCACGCTGTGGCAAATAACGCAAGCGCCACCAGCGCAATCGCGATCACGGCATGTATCTTTCGCACTAGGGTTCCTCCTCCCGGACTCATGTACTGGACTCGAACAGACTCTTCTCGCATGTTCGTAAGTCTAGCACTTTGCGGAGTTGTGGTAAACCCACTCTAGTGGATTTTTATACATATGCGGAGGGCGTTAGAACTCTAGAAGTGTTTTCCTGAATGGGCGGAATTGTATATGCATACCGACAGTGGACGCGCGCACCGCTGCTTCGTTAGTTGGGGTTGGATTAGGAACTTACGCAGGCGAGCAACACGCAAAATGGAACCGGGGTCCCGAGAGGGACCCCGGCGTTGTACTCGTAGCGGTTCGGTTCTTCGAATCCCGGTTCCTATGCCGCCTCGATTAGCCGAGCAGCTTCAGGACCGACTGGGTGCTGACGTTGGCCTGGGCCAGCATCGCGGTACCGGCCTGCTGCAGGATCTGGTGCCGCGTGAAGTTGGCCATCTCCAGCGCCATGTCGACGTCTCTGATTCGGGAGTTCGCGGCGCTCAGGTTCTCAGCAGCCGCCTGGAGGTTGTTGATCGTGTGCTCTAGACGGTTCTGGTAGGCGCCCAATTTGGCCCTTTCCTCAGAGACAGAGTTGATGGCGGCATCTATCGTTCCGACCGTCAGCTCGGCGTTTGCAACTGTGTCGACCAACAGGTTCGCAGCTTCAACGCTTAGCGCCGCTCCCTGCATGTCACCTATGGTGATCGCAAAGTGGTCTGCGGTTGTGTCCGGGCCGACCAGAATGCTTCCGGCGAACGATCCGTCAAGGAGCGTGGTGCCGTTGAATTTGGTGGAGTCCGCGATCCTCTGGACTTCCAGGGCCAGCTCGTCTAGCTCCGCCTTGATGGCGTCGCGGTCCTCGGTCGCCAGAGTTGACGAGGCGCCTTGGCTCGCCAGCTCGCGCATCCTCTGGAGGATGCTGTGGGTCTCATTCAGAGCGCCTTCTGCGGTCTGGATGAGCGAGATACCGTCCTGGGCGTTGCGGGCGCCCATGTTGAGGCCGCCGATCTGAGCCTTCATCTTCTCCGAGATAGCAAGCCCGGCTGCGTCGTCAGCAGCTTTGTTGATCCTGTAGCCTGAGGAGAGCTTCTCGAGGGACTTGGCCATGAGGTTGCCGGTTACCGAAAGGTTCTTCCAGGAGTTCAAGGCACTGATGTTGGTGTTGATACGCATCTTGTTGTCATACCTCCCTGTATTCTTGGGCCCGCGTCCTTGCGGGCCTTCGACTTGCATCTCGCCTCCGGGGCGCCGTCCGGACCTTACGAGGCGCAAGCCTTTGTTTACACTGTCCTTATCGTCACGACTCGTGCCGCTTTCATAGCATCCGTTGGCAAATGAGACTAAAGTCCTATTGGGAGTCCTATAGGGGGGACTCCTCCAGGCGGGAAATGCAGTCGCCTAGCAGGGAGTCTATTTCCAGAGCGGACTCGGCTTCCCGGACCTCGGTCAGGTTGGGCTTGATCGCGGGATGCCTCGGCACAAACACCGTGCAGCAGTCTTCGTAGGGCAGGACCGACAGGTCGTATGTGCCGATATGCCTGGCCAAATCGATGGTCTCCACTTTGTTGAAGCAGACGAGAGGCCGTATGACAGGGACTGTCGCTGCGTCCTGGATGGCGGCCAGGCTCTCCAAGGTCTGACTGGCGACTTGGCCGATGTTCTCGCCGGTGAAGATGGCCAGCGCCCCAATCTTGGGCGCCAGGCGAGACGCTACTCTCATCATCATCCTGCGCATTATGGTAACCCGGAGCTTCTCGGGGCACCTTTCCATGATGGCGGTCTGGATGTCCGTGAAATGGGCGATGTGCAGCCTTAGGCGCGGGTTGTACTCCCGAAGGACCTGGGCGAGCTTTATTACCTTTTCTTTGGCGCGCTCGCCCGTCAACGGGAAACTCCAAAAATGTAGGGCGTCGACGGCCACGCCTCGCTTCATGGCCATGTACCCAGCCACAGGGCTGTCTATCCCTCCGGATAGCAGCAGTAGGCCCTTGCCTCCTGTCCCGATGGGAAGCCCGCCGGGTCCAGGGACCTCATCCACGTACAGGTACACGCCTTCTTCCCTTACCTCGACGTTCAGGTTGAAAGAGGGATCGTGAACGTCAACCGATACGTCGGGGCACCTTTCCAACACTGCCCTTCCTAGTTCCTGGTTGATCTCAGGCGAGGTGAGGGGGAAGGACTTGTCCGAGCGGCGGGCATTCACTTTGAAGGTGCGGGGGCCGGTCCTGAATGCGGCCGCATCACGGCAAACCTGGGCAGCGTGCTGCTTCATGAGGTCCATATCCTGCTCGATGCGGCGCGCGAGGCTCACACCCACCACGCCGGGTATTCGCGCGACCCGGTGCAGCGCCTTTTCGGGCGACGTCAAGCCCGATATGTACACCCGGCCGTGGGTGCGTTCGACCCTCGCCGCTGGCTCCTCCCTAACCGCAAAGCGGAGGTGCCGGACCAAGGCCTCCTCAAAAGACGACCGGTTGTCACCCTTGAGCCCTATCTCACCGTACCTTACCAGGAGCACTTCCTGCACGTTCTCGCCTCCACGCCGAAAGTTCCGTGAGTGAATCCGAAAGCGCGTTTACTGCTTCATCCACATCCTCCGCCGTGGTGTACCTGGACATGGAGAAGCGGATGGCGCCAAGCGCTTCGTCCTCTCCCCGCCCCAAAGCCAGCACGACGGGACTGGGTTTTGCCTTGTGGGCTGAGCACGCGGAACCGGTTGACACGAACACCCCCCGCTTTTCCAACGCGTGGAGGATGTTTTCGCCCCGGTAGCCCGGGAACGAGAAGTGGACAATGTAAGGCGCCACATCCTCTCCTTCGGGGCCGTGAAGGACCGCGTCTTCGGCGACACTACGTACGCCGTTCACGAGGCGCTCCCTCAACTTCGTGAGATTCTGCATTACCTCTACCCTGTCCTTGGCCCATAGGAGGCAGGCGGCCCGAAGGCCCGCTATACCCGGCATGTTCTCGGTACCGGAGCGGAGCCCGCTTTCCTGCCCGCCGCCGTGGAGCAGAGGGGGCAACTCGAGCCCTTTTCTAATGAAGAGCGCTCCCACGCCTTTGGGGCCGTGTATCTTGTGGCCCGATAGCGTGAGGAGGTCTATCCCCCAGGCCCCGACGTCAATGAGAAGGCGGGCAAACCCCTGGGTTGCGTCAACGTGGAAGCGAGGCCTTCTCCCCCTGATTGACGAAAGCTCCCGGCCGATTTCCTTAATGGGCTCGATGGTCCCGATCTCGTTCTGGACCATCATCACCGAGACCAACGCGGTCTTCGGGGTCACGGCATTAAGCACCGCGTCGGGGTCGACTCTCCCCTCCCCGTCTACGGGTATCAGCGTAACCTCGTACCCTGACTTGGACAGGTATTCCAGGGTGGCTCCCACCGATGGGTGCTCGACAGTCGTGGACACAATATGGCAGGAAGGTCCTCTCGCGGCGACGGTCCCGACGATGGCCCAGTTGTTCGCCTCAGTGCCTCCGGAAGTGAAGTAGACCTCTTCGTCCCTTGCTCCCAGGAGCGCGGCCACGCTCCTGCGCGCGTCCAGCACCAGTTCTTCTGCCCGAGACCCCAGCCGGTGGAGCGATGAAGGGTTTCCGTACTCCTCCGTAAGGACCTTGACCATGGCTTCGACTACCGAAGGATCAGGCTGGGTTGTTGATGAATTATCGAGATAAACCATGTTTTTCGGTTCGCGCTTCAAAGCCTTGCCTCCTTGGGATTTGCCAGTCTCGCAGGCACGGCACTACCATGATAGCATGGTGTCTTGCTAAGAGAATGATTCGGCGCTGCCCTTCTTGGGGAGAGCCGTGAAGGGATGACTTAAGGCGTGAAACCGGACCCAGCGAGAGGGCTATACCCGCTGCTCGGGAGGGCTCTCTCCGACTACCGCATGATAGACACGGCTGAGCCGGTGCTCCTGGGCATATCAGGGGGCAAGGACAGCCTCATGATGGCTTACCTATTGAACGAGATGCGCAACCGATCGCCGGTCAAGTTCACCCTGGTCGGACTTACCGTCGACCCTGGCGGCGAATCCGGGTTCACCGATGCCGAACTGGAGACCGTGCGGCTCTTCCTGGAAGGCATGGGCATCCCCTATCGCGTGGTGAGGACCAAGATAAACAGCATCATCCAGGGGCATCCCCAGGAAAGCGCCTGCTCGCTTTGCGCAAACCTGCGCCGCGGCGCGATCTACAAGACCGCGAACGAGATGGGCATCCGTCGCGTGGCTCTCGCCCATCATCTGGACGACGCCATAGAGACCCTGTTCCTCAATATGTTCTACCAGTCCAGCCTCCGGTGCTTTGATCCCAAGACGTATCTCTCCCGCAGGGACGTGACTGCCATAAGGCCCCTGGTGTACATCCCTGAGAAGGATATCGTGAGGGTTTCACAGAGACTGGGACTGCCTGTCATCAAGACGCGGTGCCCGGTCGCCGGCACCACAAGGCGGCAGGAGATGAAGGCGGTTGTCAGCGATCTGTCGGCCAAAATACCGGCCTTCCGGAACCATTTGCGGAGCGTGCTCAAGCAAGTGTGGGCCCTGCAGCGGGCGGGCGATGAGCAATGTGACCCTGAACAATAGGAAGCAGAATGTCATCTCGCAAAGCGCGCGATGCTCGTGAACTCGCATGAACGCGCGCGCTTTGCTGGCGACGCGGGTAAAGGCTCCGCTAACGCTCTGCCTTTACCCCGAAAGTAACCTGCTGATGCTCTTCTTCCCCCGCTTTCTGTCTTTGCGGGACGAGGCCAGGAGGAAAGCGTAGCGGAGGTCCCTCACCTCGAGGATCAAGGTCTGCAGCAGCTGGTTCATCCTGTGCAGCAGCTCCCTTTCCTCCACCGTGTGGGTGCAGATCTCCCTGCGAAGGTCTATGACCAGCTCCCGGGCGGTCGCCTCGGTCGTCTCCGGAGACGAAGGTCTCACTACGTAGAGCGCGGGCGGGTCTTGAGGGAGGTCTCTTTCTTCCACGTAAGCGGGTGCTTCTCTCGCAACTGCGGCGACCGTAGCGGCGGTCTGCATCCGCGCCAGAACGGCTTCAGGCCAGGAATCCCCGACCCGCGATTCTCTGAGTTCCCGCTCTATGTCGGAATCCGGCACCCCTCTCTGACGGAGGCGGTGTATGAGAGCTATGACAGGCACCAGTTCCTCGGGGACACGGTTTCTTCCGGTGAGGCCAAGGAGTTCTCCGAACGTGTTCCTTAGGCCTCTCATTTCTGGAACAGTCAGGCCCAAGGTTTCTCCTATGTCCGCCCAAAGCAATTCCATGTCGGTCACTCCCATAATTCCCAGTACCTGTCATATTCTCAACTGCATCGTCGTTTCCTCTTTTGTGCCCAGGTTTACCGCAAAAACTAAGTTGTGATAGACTTGCCCTTGGTGGTTTGGTTCTCCGCGGTAATCAACTAGAGGAAGGTGCAAGCACCACATGAGTGACCTGAATGCCCTCATTAAGCCCAAGTCGGTTGCAGTAATCGGAGCTTCAAAGACCCCAGGCAAGATCGGATACGCAGTGATCGAAAACATCAAGGCCAGCGGCTACAAAGGCGAAGTCTACCCCATCAACCCCAAGGAATCCGAGATAGCCGGTTACAAGGCTTACCCCTCGATCCTGGCAGTAGGGAAACCCATCGACGTCGCCGTCTTCTGTGTTCCCGCAGCGGCCTCTCTTGCGGTAGCTGAGGAGTCCGGCAAGGCCGGAGTGAAGCATCTCATCGTGATCACCGCCGGGTTCAAGGAGATCGGCCCCGAGGGTCGCGAACTGGAGAAGAATCTTGTGGCCATCGCGAGGAAGTACGGAATGCGCGTGACCGGCCCCAACAACCTGGGCGTCATGGACACCCATACCCCGATCAACGCGACATTCGCAGCCGACTTCGCCCTAAAGGGCGATATCGCTTTCATATCCCAAAGTGGCGCTCTCCTGGTGGCGATCCTTGACTGGAGCCTGAAGCGTGGCCTCGGTTTCTCTCAGTTCATCAGCGTTGGCAACAAGGCCGACCTGAACGAGGCCGACTTCATCGAGTTGGCAGCCAGCGATCCCAATACCAAGGTTGTGTGCCTCTACCTGGAAGACGTCGTTGACGGAGACAGGTTCATTGAAGCCGCGCGCAAGGCTACCCAGCGCATCCCCGTCATCGTACTTAAGTCAGGGATCACCGCAGCCGGTGCCAAGGCTGCTTCGTCCCACACCGGAGCTCTCGCCGGTTCCAATACCGCTTACGACGCGGCTTTGCGCCATGCAGGCGTTATCAGAGCCCGCACTATGTCGGAGCTGTTCGACCTGGCCATTGCGTTCACCACCCAGCCCATTCCCAAGAGCAAAAACACCGTTGTGGTCACCAACTCCGGCGGGCCTGGAATCGTGGCTTCGGACGCGGTCGAGACCAACGGACTCAATATGGCGCGGTTCACCGAGGCTACCCTCGCTGAACTGAAGGAGAAGCTGCCGCCCACCGCCAACATCCATAACCCCATCGACGTCGTTGGCGACGCCCACGCTGATCGCTATAAGATTGCGCTGGACACCGCCCTGAAGGACCCCGGGGTCGACGCGGCTGTTGTGCTGCTCTCCCCCACCGCGGTCCTTGACATTAAGGAAGCCGCGGAGATCACCGCCAACGCCGGCAAGGCTCACCCCGACAAGGCCATCGTGGCCTCGTTTATCGGAGGCGCCAAGGTTGACGAAGGCGTGAAGTACCTGAACGACCAGGGAATCCCGGCATACCCGTTCCCGGAGCCTGCTATCGAGACCCTGCGCGGCATGATCCGGTACGGTGAACTGAGGAAAGAAGTCGCCCAGAGCAAGCAGTGGGACTTCACGGATGTAGACAAAGCCAAGGTGGCGGAGATCTTCAAGAAGGTCCGCGCCGACGGTCGCGACCTCCTGCTGTCGCCCGAAGCGGCTGAAGTGGCCGAAGCCTACAAGATCCCCGCGGCTCCGTCGAGACTCGCCCATGACGCGGCCGAGGCCGTTCGCCTCGCCGAGGAAATGGGATATCCCGTGGTCATGAAGATTGCTTCGCCCGACATCATGCACAAGACTGATGTGGGCGGAGTCAAGGTCGGCCTCAAGTCCAAGGACGAAGTGTCGGCTGCCTTTACCTCCATCATGGAGAACTCGAAGAAGGCTGTCCCGGATGCGAAGATCTACGGCGTCGAGGTCCAGAAGATGATGCCCAAGGGCGACGAACTCATCATCGGAATGGCCAAGGATCCCACCTTCGGCCCGATGATCGCCTTCGGCTCAGGCGGTATCCTTGTGAACCTCCTGAAGGACGCCTCCTTCAGGCTGGCCAAGGGCCTCTCCAAGAACGAAGTCTCAGAGATGATAACCGAGACCAAGGCCTACACCATCCTCAAGGGATTCAGGGGCGCCGCACCCGACGACATCCCGGCCCTGGAAGAAGCCATCGGCCGCGTTGGTCAGCTCTGCAGGGATTTCCCGGAGATCGCCGAGCTCGACATCAACCCTGTGTTCGCGTACTCCAAGGGTCTTTCGGCCCTGGACGTGAAGATAAAGCTGCAGTAGGCAACGGTTATGACGGTTACGAAGGTAACAGTCACAAGCGAGGTAGTTTGTCTGGGGGCGGGGCCTGCACCGGCCCGCCCCCTTGTCCATCCGGGGGGAGCGGTTTCGATGCCAAGCCAAGACCTGGGGTTCAGAGGGCATCCTGCCTACTTGGACGATGATCCGCAGGAGAGGGAGAGCCGCCCGTTCCGGTTCCCACGAAAACCCGGGAAATCACCCGCCAAGAAGAAGCGACTGCCGAAGAGCGGCGGCCTTGCCCCGGACCCAAAACGCTACAACGACGAGATCCCTGACCCCGATGATGAGGAGACTGTGCCTGAGTAAGGCTCTCCGCCAGCACGCCAGCGGTTCCAGCCCGCAGCGAAGCTTACTAGCGCGCCGCGAAGCGAACGCGCCAGAGATTCGCGTAGGGCGAACCGCTGGCGGCGCCAAGCCTCACAGCGCCGTTCGCACTCTAGTCAACTAGCCGGTAAATGTGAAGCCGTTAACCTTTATTGCAGGGCAGACCACAGAGAAGAGACCGCACTTCCTCTCCCTTTGCGCGGAAAGCGCCTCCACTCGAGAGAAGGCTCCCAGGATGCTTTCGGTGAATCGAAGGTTCTTCACGCCCCGGGTTATCCGGCCGTCTTCGATGAGGAACGTGCCGTCCCGGGTCGTTCCCGTAATGATGGTCTTGGCCGGGTGGACGGGGTTTATGCAGTTGAGACGGGTCACCAGGATCCCCTTCTTTGTCCCGCCGACCATCTCCTCCACGCTCGAGTCGCCGCCGGCCATAAACAGGTTCGTGGGCATTGACCCGGAGAACAGCATGTGGGACACGGCGTGGCCTGTGGACTTCTTCCCCTCTCTCGCGGCTGCGAGCGAGCCGTAGACCACTCCGGCCGCAGTGCCGCGGTCCACGAGCATCACTTTCTGCTTGGGGACCCCTTCGGAGTCAAAAGGCACGGGCAGGCCGTTGGGGTCCAGTCCATCGTCCCAGATGGTTATGTTCTCACCGGTGACCTTTTGGCCCATCCTCCCCGACATGAAGCTCCTCCCATCCTGGTACGATTCTGCGGTGAGGCCCATGAACGCAAGGTACATCAGCATGCCGGCCACAGCCGCGGGTTCCAGGATGACCACGTACTCTGCGGGCGGAATGGCAATGGGGTCTTGGGACAGGAGGCACTTTTGGATGGCCCGCTCCGCGACCAGCGATGGGTCAACCTGGGCCACGTCGGGTGAGAACGCATCGGCGTAACCGGACGAGTCGGAGCCCATTGCCACGCAGGTGAGGGAAGCAAGCGTCTGGGCGAAATAGGCTTCGACGCCGCGGGAGTTGACCACACACAGTTCGCGAGTCTCGGTCGAGAGGGCTCCCGCGACCTTGATCCCTCTCTCCTTCGCCATCGCGATGACGCGTTCGACGTACGCCGCGCGCAGGTCGGGGGGACAGGATGCAGTGGAATCGAAGAACCCTCCCGGCGCTTCTTGCAGTTCCTGGGGATCGGGCAGGCCCGAAAAGCCCGGCGTCATGGGGGCGAGGCGGGAAAGCTCGTGGGCTTCGCTCACAGCCCTATCCAGGCTCTCCGCATCCATCTGGTTTACTGACGAAGTCCCGATCTGCCTCCCGTTGACGGCCCTTATATCGACGCTCACGTCATTTTCACCGACGCTTTGGTGGATGTAGTTGTCGGAGTAGCGGGTGAGGTAGGATGAACGACCGAGGAGTCGGAGTTCTGTCTCCTGCGCGGGAGACGCTTTCGATGCCGCATTAAGGACCGCAAGCGCGGCTGTGCGTCCAAACAACGGTTTCACCTCTTGGCGAGAGCAAGTCTTCGGAGGGCTTCGACTACGTCATAGCCTACAACGGTGCCTCCGAGATCTCCTCCTTCGCCAGCGCCGATGCCGTGGAAATCGGAGCCTCCCGTGACCACAAGGCCGTAACGGGAAGCGAGGTCTTGGCACTTTTCGGACATACAGCGGTCATGGTCAGGGTGGAATGCTTCGATGCCCTGGAGTCCCTCTTTCACCAGGTCGGATATTAGGTGCAGGCAGTCAGACGTGCCGGGGTGGGCCCAGACCGCTACGCCACCGGCCGAAGAAATGGCTCTCACGGCCTCTTCCGGGCAGAGGCGCGCCCTCTCGACGTAGGCCGGTCTTCCCAAGCCCAGGTACCTCTCAAAAGCGTCCTTGACTGAGGCGGCGTAGCCTTTCTCCACCATCGCCTGTGCCACGTGGGGACGGCCTACCGAATCTCCCGTGGACAGCTCCATCACTCGGGAAGCCTCAACGGGAAGTCCCAAGTCTCGAAGGAGCCTTACTGTCTGGAAAACGCGGTCTTCGCGGCTCTCCTGCATCTTCTCCAAAAGAGCCTGAAAAGGCCCTTTCCCGAAGGGCACGTAGTATCCCAGAATGTGTACTTCCCGGCCTTCGAGGTAGCAGTTGATCTCGACTCCGGGGACGACCTCGACTTCCTTCACTAGGAGCGGTGTTAGGACCTCCGGCCCTTCACTCGCGTCGGGGGCTCTGTAGAGCGAACGCGCACCCGACACAGTGTCGTGATCGCAAATGGCGACTGCCCGCAGGCGCTTCTCTCGGGCGTATTCGACCAGATCGGCTGGACTGAGGGCGCCGTCCGAGCCGGTCGTGTGGGTATGCAGGTCACACCAACAGTTAGTTCCTTGGCCCAACGATGAGTTTGATCGCAGTGCGCTCCTGGCCTTCTATGAGGATGTCGGTGAAGGCCGGCACGCAGACCAAATCTATGCCGCTCGGCGCGACAAAACCCCTGGCTATGGCCACAGCCTTGATTGCCTGGTTGACCGCGCCTGCCCCTATGCCCTGGATCTCCGCGTAGCCTCGCTCACGGATGACGCCTGCAAGGGCGCCGGCAACTGCGTTCGGGTTGCTCTTTGATGAAACCTTGAGCACTTCTACCGGCAGCATTTCCCGGCGATCTACGTTGCTTAGGCCCAATGTTGTTCCCCTCCATGTAACGGCTCTTCTGCTACAAAAAGCTAAAGATCCTTCTAAGAATTGCCAGTTGCTGCGTCCATTGTATTCCAGAAAAGGGGGGCTTGGCAAGATAATTGTATTGACTCTGAAAATGGCTGCCCAGAGTCCTATTCCACTATCCTTATGCGCTCCACTCTGCGGGCAAGTCCGGCGGTGTCGATGGAACAGAAGACTCCGCACAGCTGATTGCGGCCCTTCGCTGGCTCGTGGCGGACGGGGAGTTGAGTTAAGAAGTGCCTGAGGATGATGTCTTTGGAGACGCCTATGACGCCTTCCACGCTTCCGGTCATTCCCGCATCGGTTATGTATGCAGTCCCGCCGGGCAGTACCATGTCGTCCGCCGTCTGCACGTGGGTGTGGGTCCCGAATATCGCGCTGACCTTGCCGTCCAGGAAGTAGCCCATGGCGATCTTCTCTGATGTGGCTTCAGCGTGGAAGTCTACGACAATGATAGGGGTCGTGAGCCTGAGACGACTGACCTCAGCTTCCAGCGCCCTGAACGGACAGTCCAGGTTCGCCGGGGAGTACACGCGACCGCAAGCGCTCACGACGGCTATAGATTGGCCGCTCCCGGTGCTGTAGATGCCCGACCCTTTCCCGGGAATGCCCGGAGGGTAGTTGAGGGGGCGCAGGATGCGCCGGTCTTTGTCGAGAGCCGGGTATATCTCTTTCTTGTCCCAAATGTGGTTTCCCGAGGTAAGCACGTCGGCGCCGCAGGAGAAGATCTCTTCCGCTACTTCCGGCGTGAGACCGTTTCCCCCCGCGGCGTTTTCTCCGTTCACGATAACGAAGTCGGCATCGTACTTAACCCTCAGAGACGGCAGGTGCTTCGCGAGGAAACTCCTGCCCGGGGACCCGAAGACGTCACCCACAAACAGCACATTGGTCACTTGTCGAACACCAGGACCTTTTCGCCCTCTCTCAGGGCTACCAGTTTGCGTTTGCTCCGCAGGTCTTTCACCTGTTCCAGCATCTCTTGAAGGAAGAGCCTGGCCGACCAGGCAAAGTCCTCCCTGCCGTCGGACATCTCCACTTCTTCCTGCGACACAACCAGCTTTGCCTTCTCAGAAATGAGATCGGCCGTGAGATTCAGCTCCTCGGAAGATATGGAGGCCACATCCCGCTCGACCTGGAAGCAGTAGAAGTCGCCCATCTTTTCCCACAGAGTCTTCACCACGGTCGCCCTCCGCCTGGTAAGGCGGAGGAAGACTTGCACGGCGTCGGAGTAGAGTTGGGAGATCTCGCTCCTCCGCCTCGCTCCGATCGGTCCCTGGCACAGGAACACGAGCCCCAGCGCCTTGTTTTCAGGGTCAAACGTGACCCGGGACACCTGGGGGTACGCGACCAACAGGGTGGCCAACACTTCGACGTCCCGGTTTGAAGGTCGCTTCTTGCCGGACCTGCCCTCTGTCTTCGCGAGTGTTCTTTTGGGCACCGGAATCCTCCTTGCTATTTGGCGTATCCCACCGCCCTGGTCTCCCTGATGACAGTTACCTTAACTTGCCCAGGGTATTCGATATCTTTCTCTATCTTCTTTACGATGTCTCTGGCGAGCCGCACCGCTCCCAGGTCGTCGATTTTCTCCGGTTTGACCATGATGCGGATCTCGCGCCCTGCCTGGATGGCGTAGGACTTCTCGACTCCCTCGAAGGAGTTGGCGATCTCCTCAAGTTTCTCGAGCCTCTTCAGGTACATCTCCAGGGTCTCGCGGCGGGCTCCAGGCCGCGCGGCTGAGATCGCATCGGCTGCGCCTACCAGGAACGCTTCCACTGACTTGGCTTCCACATCTCCATGGTGAGCTTCCATGCCCTTGATGACGTCGCCCGACTCTCTGTACCGCCGGAGGAGGTTGACTCCGATCTCAACGTGGGACCCTTCCACTTCATGGTCGACGGCCTTGCCTATGTCGTGCAGAAGGCCTGCTCGCCGGGCTATTGCGACATCCGCCCCCAGCTCGCTCGCCATCGACGCCGCCAGGTGCGCGACCTCTATCGAGTGTTTGAGCACGTTCTGGCCGTAACTGGTCCGGAACTTGAGCCGTCCCAAGAGCTTCACCAGTTCAGGGTGCAGGCCGTGCACTGAGAGGTTCAGGGCGGCCTGTTCGCCTTCCTGTTTGATGAGGTTGTCTACGTCCTTCTGTGCCTTCTCGACCATTTCCTCTATGCGGGCCGGGTGGATGCGACCGTCAGAGACCAGCCGCTCCAGGGCCAACCTGGCCACCTCTCTCCTCACGGGATCGAAGCCGGAAAGGATGACCGCTTCCGGCGTATCGTCGATGATGAGGTCGATTCCGGTCAGTGTCTCAAGGGCCCGGATGTTCCGGCCTTCGCGGCCGATAATGCGGCCCTTCATCTCATCGTTGGGGAGTTCGACGACCGAAACGGTATTCTCCGCCACGTGGTCGGCAGCGCACTTCTGGATCGCGAGGCTGATTACGCTCCGAGCCCGTGCCTCCGCCTCTTCGCGGGCCGCCGCTTCCGAATCCCTGATGAGCCTGGCTGTCTCGTCTTTCAGCGCTTCGCTCACCTCGGAGATTATCCGCTCCTTGGCTTCCTCTCTCGAGAGTCCCGAGATCCTCTCGAGCTCCTTTATCGCGTCCTCGTGCAGAGTGTCTAGCGCCTTGGTCCTCTCCACCAGGCTTCTCTCCTGCTTGGCGAGGTTTTCTTCTCTCTGGGACAAAGACTCTTGCCGCCTATCCAAGGACTCCTCTTTGTTTATGAGGCGCCGCTCCGTGCGTTGGACTTCCTGGCGTCTCTCCCGGATCTCTCTCTCCAGTTCTTCCCTGAGCCTCTGGGTCTCATCTCTTGCCTCGACCAGGAGCTCTCTCTTCCGGGTCTCCCCGGATTTGTAAGCTTCGTCGAGGACCCGCTTTGCTTCTGCCTCAGCCGACTTGATCTTGGCTTCGCCGACGGCCCGCCTGACAAGGTAGCCCGCCACAAGCCCGACGACCAGCGCGGCTGCTCCAATCGCCCACTCCATCAAGGTCACCTCCTCCGAAGAAAACGCAAAAACCGGGCAGCGCCCGGCTTCACCTGGCTGGAAGACCTACCGTATGCTGTGAGTGCGACCTATGGGCTGACTCTCAAACGAAACACGGGCGTGCCGCGAGATCCTCCCGCGGCCGCCATAAGCCGATTGTCCCAGTTCCAAAGTGCACACTCATGTATGTCATCTCGCGTATGGTCTTCACATGGTACATTGGTCCACCAGGGGGAGTCCCTGCGCTATTCCGGGTCTCCCTGGCCGGCGTCCCGTAGGGCCGTACGGATCGCTTCGTATCCGAAACCGCGCCTTTCGAGCCACCGGGCTAGCCTCACTCGTTCTTTGTCTGTCAATGGGACCGGGTTTTTCCCGTCCATGTACTTCCGGACTGCTTCTCTGGCCAAAGCCTCTTCAGATGTGCCGTCATAGGACTCGGCCGTTACGGCTTGCGCCAGGTCTTCATCGACCATTCGCTTGCGGAGCTCGTAGAGCGCCCGCCGCCGCCCAATTGGGCACGGTGCCTTTACGGCCTCCAGCACGTCCTTAGCGTATCCCTGGTCGTCCAGATAGCCCCACAGAGTCAGCTTCGCTATGCAAGCATCCGACTCACTCTCTGTGAATCCCTTGCGGGCCATTAGGTCCTTCATCTTCCCGCTGGACACGCGCCGGCGGCTGAGGACCCGGAGAGCGTAGTCCAGAGGACGCTTCTCTCCGTTCAGTTGGCCCATCCTAGACTTCTGAGTCTACCTGGTCGGCGGCGCTTTCGACCTTCAGGGCCCCCGACTGCAGGTAGTCCCGGATCCTCTTCTCGATCTCGTCCCGCAGATCCGGGTGTTCCTTCAGATAGGCTCGGGCGGCTTCCTTGCCTTGACCAAGCCTGGTTTCCCCGAACCCGTACCACGTACCTGTACGGGTGATGACGTTGTTGGCGACGCCGACATCCAGGAGCGAGCCTTCCTTGGATACGCCTTCGCCGTAGATGATATCGAACTCAGCCTGCTTGAAAGGGGGCGCCAACTTGTTCTTGACGACCCTCACCCGCGTGCGAGCGCCGATGGATTCCTGCCCTTGCTTGATGTTGTCGATCTTCCGGACGTCGAGCCTTACTGACGCGTAGAACTTCAGCGCCCTTCCGCCCGGCGTCACCTCCGGGTTGCCGAACATTACTCCAACTTTTTCACGGAGCTGGTTGATGAAGATCGCCGTTGACTTCGACTTGGATATGACTGCGGTGAGTTTTCTGAGCGCTTGCGACATGAGACGGGCCTGAAGGCCGACGTGGGCGTCACCCATCTCTCCTTCAAGCTCGGCTCTGGGCGCAAGGGCGGCGACTGAGTCGACCACAATGCACTCAACAGCCCCGGACCTGACCAGGGCGTCAACTATCTCGAGCGCCTGTTCTCCCGTATCCGGCTGGGATATGAGGAGGTTGTCGACATCGACGCCAATCCTTCTGGCGTAGACGGGGTCCAGAGCATGCTCGGCATCTATGTAGGCCGAGATGCCGCCCGCCCTCTGGGACTCCGCTATAATGTGGAGAGCCACGGTTGTCTTGCCGGAACCTTCAGGACCGTATATCTCGATGATCCTGCCCCGCGGGACTCCGCCCGCCCCAAGCGCGATATCCAGTGCCAGGGCGCCTGTGGGGATAACGTCCGTTGTCATCTTCGCGGCAGCTTCTCCCCACCGCATGATCGAGCCTTTGCCGAACTGTTTCTCTATTTGTGCGACTGCAAGCTCGAGCGCTTTGTCTTTTTCGAGCATCACAAAACCTCCCAAGAGTCGCCACTCCCCTGGCAGTACCTTCCTTAGAAAGTATACCATTGGCCTGCCTAACTCACAATCGGAGAAGTCTCCCTGATAGGCGGCGTTTTCCGTCGCAAGAGCGCCTCTGCCCGGCCGCTGACGCCGGGATGGTCAGCTCTTGCCGCTCAGATGCACGGTCCCTCTTGCGGTGTATGATGGTCCTCCGGGGGCCAACACGCTTTCCATGAGCAGCATCTCTGCCGCATCCCACTGCTCCGGACTGCCGCTCTCGCTCACGTAGGCGGAGTAGGCGGCCCGCCACTCGGCCGCCGTATCTTCCCCGGGGCGTGCCTGCCTGTCTCTCGCTCTACCCAGCGTGATGTGGGCGACAAATGGCTTGTCGGGCCTATACCCCGCAGCCGAGAGGGCGCCGTTCACCTTGGCCGCCAGCACAGACAGTTCCTGCTTTCCGGGTCCTATCGAGATATGAAGTATCCTGGGCGCCCCATGTTCCGGAAATGAGCCGGAGCCCCCCAAACCCAGTCGGAAAGGCGGCACACTTGCTGCAGCGTCATTTAACGTCTTCATCAGGAAGGGAATCTTCGCCCGCTCCACGTCTCCAAGAAACTGCAGGGTGATGTGCAGGTTCTGAGCGGCCCCGAACCTGTACCCCGGAAACGCCGGCTTCGCACGACTCATGAACGCAGCCAGGAATTGCTTGGCTCCGGCGGGCAGGGGCACAGCCACGAAGCAACGGAAGACCGGCCCGAGGGCCCCGGCCGTCAACGGAGTCCCCTCACTGTGGTCCAAAGCATGTACAGGGCTCTCTGAGATGCGTATTGCTTCACGGCCGCCCGGCTTCCACCGTACACCTGGCGGTCTACGGTCACGCCGTCCGCGCTTGCCACGGCCGTGTAGACCGTGCCTACTGGCTCGTCGGGCGTGCCGCCGTCGGGGCCGGCGAACCCTGTGGTAGCGAGTCCGATCTTGGCGCCTGCCAGCGTCTTGACCCCGAGTGCCATGTCCCGGGCGACGTCGGCGCTCACCGCGTCGTTTTTCCGCACCGCTTCGCCGGAGACTCCGAGGCAGGTCACTTTCACCGCCGGGTCGTAAGCAACGACGCCCATCCTGAAGTAGCGGGAGCTGCCGGGTACGAGGGTCACCCGGTGAGCGATGAGGCCTCCGGTCACCGACTCGGCGATGGCCAGCGTGAGCCCCTTCTTGGCTAAGAGGTCGCCGCAGACTGACTCCAGGGTGGCGTCGCCGGTCCCGTACACGTACTCCTGAAGGCGAGACCGGACTTCGGCCTCAACCCTGTCCAGCATGGCCGTTGCTTCCTTTGGGGACTGGGATTTGGCCGCTATCCTGAGCCTCACTTCGCCGGATCCGGCATAGGGCGCCAGCGTCGGGTTAGAACACCGCATGAGGTCCCTCACGACCTCCCCCACCCTGGATTCGCCGATCCCGACCAGCTTCAGGTCCCTGCAGTGAAGCGGCGCAAGGTGCGGGAATTGGCTGGATATGAGGGGCAGGACTTGGTCCTGGAGCATGGGGATCATCTCGCGGGGCGGTCCCGGAAGGATTGCCGCTACTTTGCCGTCCGTTACCACGGCTTGGCCGGGGGCCGTGCCGTTGAAGTTGCGCAGGGCCATCCCGCCTTCGATGATCATGGCCTGCTTTCTATCGGATTCGGTGGGAGCGCGGCCGCGGCGCTCGAACCAGCTCCGGGTCCAGCTCCAGGCGGTCTCGTCAAAGACTAGTTTGCGGCCCATGGCCACTGCCAGGGCTTCCGCCGTCAAGTCGTCGTCGGTTGGTCCTAGACCGCCCGTAGCTATAACGACGTCGGCGCGCCCCAGAGCTTCGCTGAACGAAGCCTGGAGACGCGCCATGTTATCCCCAACCGTAACCCTTCTGTATACATCGATGCCCGCTTCTTTCAGGCGGGCCGATATCTCCTGAGCATTAGTGTCGGTTATCTCACCCAAGAGGAGTTCGGTACCGACCGAAAGGACCTCCGCGTGCAAGCTCCCACCTCCGCGATTCTAGCCTCGCGCCGAGGATTCTAGCCTGCTACCCGCTTTTCCTCTGTATGCGGGCAGTTTGCGCCACTTCCAGTCGAGGCCGCCGGCCGTAAGAAGCCTGCGGAGATCGCTACCTGAGATAGACTCCTTCTCGACCAGGACACCGGCCACGTCCCCGAGCGCCTGCCTGTTCTTCCGCAGGATCTCCGCGGTCTTCTTCTGGCATGCCTCAAGGATCTCCCTGGTCGCCTTGGCAAGGGCGTCTGGGCTGGCAGTGTCCCGGTCGACCACTCCCAACGGCGACATCCCGTAGGACACGATGCGTTTGGCCAGGTCCAGCGCTCTCTCAAAGTCGTTTGACGCTCCGGTGCTGCGGGAGCCCAACACAAGGTCTTCCGCAAGCGCGCCGGCCACCAGGATCGAGATCTCGTCTTCCATGACTTCACGCGGGTACACGTACATATCGTCCTTCGGGTTGTGCCTCACGAAGCCCAGCGCGTTCCCACGCGGCGACACGGTCACCTGGGCGACGGTTCCGGGCCTTAGAGTCTCTGTCGCGATGGCGTGCCCTGCCTCGTGCAGGGCGATCCTGTGGACCTCGTCCTTGGTCGGGCGGCGCTCCAGCTTCTCACCCATAAGCACCTTATCCAGCGCCTCTTCCAGGTCATCCCTGTCGATGCGCTCCGCACCCCTTCGGAGGGCGTGGATGGCCGCCTCGTTGCAGAGGCTCTCCAGGTGGGCGCCTGACAGCCCGAACGTCTCCTGCGCCAGTTCGTCCATGTCCACGCCGGGAGCAAGGGGCTTGTTACGGAGGTGGAGCTTCAGGATCTCTTTGCGCCCATCCTTGTCAGGCAGGTCGACCTTGACTTGCCTATCAAAGCGGCCAGGCCTCTGAATAGCGCTATCGAGCAGGTCCGGCCGGTTGGTCGCCCCGACTATCAGGATTCGCACGTCGTCGTCGAACCGGAGGCCGTCCATCTCAACCAGCAACTGGTTCAGGGTCTGGTCGTATTCCAGGTGGCCCACCTGTGAGCCGCGTCTTCCCGCCAGCACCTCTATCTCGTCGATGAAGATGATGGCGCCTGTCTTCTTCTGCTCTCTGGCCAGTTTCCTTGCCCTTTCAAAGAGATCCCGTACTCTCTGGGCTCCCAGGCCAGCATAGACCTCTATGAACTCGGAGCCCGACGCCGATATGAACGCCGAGTCGGTATAGTTGGCGGCGGCTTTGGCCAGGAGGGTCTTCCCTGTTCCGGGCGGCCCGGAGAGCAGTATGCCCTTGAGGGGCCGAATGCCCAGTTTCTTTGCTTGGTCGAAGCTCTTGAGGAACTGCAAGGCCTCCATGAGCTCCCGCTTTGCGACGGACTGCCCGCCTACGTCTCCGAAAGTTATTTCCGGCCGCTGGGCTACTACGGCTCCCACCCGCCTCTTTCCCATCTCACCGAGATGGCCGCGGGACATGAACAGAAAGTACCCCAAGAGCGCCAGCAGGAGATACGGCAAGAGGTTCGCGCCCAGGTACGTGAGGAACACTATGATGCCTGCTCCGACTCCGATCAATAGCTCCAGTTTCACCGGGTGACGCCTCCTCCCGCAAGGTCAAGGGACCGGTTATCCAGCACGCGGTACAGGTACCGGTCTCCCGACTCGATTTGGACGTAGATCCTTTCCTGATCGACGGTGATCTTGTAGCCGGTCGCTCCCGAGGAATCCAGGATCGGTTCGCATGCCTCTATCATGGCCCCGAAGTTTCCTCTTACCGAGGCTTCTTCCAAATAGTAATGGATGGCGCTGTACACCTCTTGAAGGGCCTCGTCACGCTGGTCCTTTACCTTCAGCGTGAAAGCGCCTTCGGCCACCTTGTCCGAGATTACGGCGTGAAGGCGCGTGTAGGCGACGGAGAGGTCGGCCACTCTCGAAAGGGTTACCTCGACGACCTCCAGTCCCCCGTCTTTGTGAATGCGGACGTCGGACACATCCGGGTCCGCGAGCAGCGCTCTCTCAAGCGGCTTCTTCACGCCCATGCTCTCGTACGAGTAATAAGCAAGGCTCAGGACGGCCAGTGTGAGGACCGCCGACAGGGCGATTACTTCCCACCTGAAACCTCTCCTAGGCATTCTCACGACTCCTAACATAGAGCCCGCACATAGCTGGGCCCAAGATGAACAGCGCTTATCACGGGAAACTCCAAGACGAAGTTGACATAATTATACCAACAGTCCTCGGGGACTTCTAAGGTAATAGGTGGGGTAATTGCCTGCTACAGGCCCGTTTATGAGGGTTGGGGCTTATCCTCGGCGGAGGCGAACAGGTCCAGGACGCCCGCCCTGTGGACCCGGACATCGAGGAACGCATCCGTTGGCGGGACCCCGGGGGCACGGAGCCGGACGTAGGTGCGGCCATCGACTTCAGGTGCCTGGTGCGGTCCCCTGGCGACATAGTATCCGGGCCTCACCGAAGGCTTTACAAGGATAACGGGGATCTCGCTTCCGATCAGCGACTTGCTGTTTACCCTGGCAAGCTCCAGCCCGTACCGGCGGATCGCTTCTGCCCTCTCCCGGGCGACGGACGCGGGGACGGGATCCGGGAGGCTAAAGGCCGGCGTGCCTTCCTCGTTGGAGTAAGGGAACACGCCTACGCGGTGGGCGCCCATGGCTGACAGAAGGTCTTTTACCTGATCGAGGTCCTTCTCAGTCTCACCTGGGAACCCCGTGATGATGGTGGTGCGGACGAAAAGGCGAGGTACGGCAGTCCTTAGCGTCTCTACGGCTTTCAGGATCTGATCGGGCCCGGGCCTTCCCATGAGTCTCAGTATCTTGCCCGAACCGTGCTCGGCGGGCAGGTCGACGTAGGGCGCGACCTTGTGGTGAGCCATCGCTTCCGCCAATTCCGGCGTCACCCCGTCGGGGCGAAGGTACAGAAGGCGCACCCAGGCGAGGTCTCGGATCTTGACCAGTTCCCGCACCAGGGCAGCGAGCTGCCTGCCTGATCCCCAGTCGCTCCCGTAGTCCGTGAGGTCCTGAGCGATGAGGTTGAGCTCCCGTACTCCGGCTTTCACCAGAGAGCGGGCCTCGGCGACGACGTCCTGGACAGGTCTGGATTGAAGGCTTCCGCGCATGCTGGGGATAGCGCAGTACGTGCAGTGGTGCCTGCACCCTTCGCTCACCCTAAGGTACGCCCAGGTCTGCCCCGGTGACAGCAGCTGGCGCCTGCCGAGCCCTCCCGGGGCGCCTCTCCCCGGCTCACCCACCAGGTTAACCTTCTTGCCTTCCAGCGCCGTCTTTACAATCTCGACAATATCTCTTGGGGCGCCGGTCCCTGCAACGCCGGCTATCTCCGGGATTCCCTTCACGAGGTCCTGGGGGTAACGTTGGGAAAGGCATCCGGTTACCACCACGGGCGCCCGTCCTTCCCCTTCCTTGACCAGTTGGCACGCCGCCAGGATGCCCTGTATCGACTCTTTCTTCGCGTCCTCAATAAACCCGCAGGTATGGACCACAACGACGTCTGCCGACGCAGCGTCGGGTGTGAGAGAGTAGCCGGCTTCGCGGAGCCTCTCGGCCATCTCCTCGGCGTCAACCTGGTTCTTGGCGCAACCGTAGACGACAATGCAGCACTTTGGGGTTCTATCCATAGCTTGTCTATCTTACACCCCTGCGTGCGAGGGGACAAGGCGAACGGTTTCCTGTAGCCTCTCACGCTTTGGGGCAAGACTCGCACCTAGGGCAAGATTCGCACTTAGGGCAAGACCGGCGCTTAGGGCAAGACTCGCACAAGGACCGATTCGGTGAGGTCTCTCGACAGGGCCACTCGGGCGCCCCCCACCCTGACAACGGCCGATCCCAAGGGCCCGGTAGATCCCGTCCTCTCCATAGGTTGGCCCTGAAAGATCCCCAACTCTTCGAGTCGCAGAAGCGAGGGTTTCCAAACCCGATCGGGCAGGCGCGCAGGCCTTAGCACCCGGACGACCACCAGGGGGACGCCTTTGGGCGCCGAGGACAGCCGGGTCAGCAGGGTTCCGCCATTACGGGAGCACAAGGTTCAGCAGGGCTCCCCATCCCGTGAAAAGACAAGTCGACGCCAGCACAGTGGCTATGACTGCCCCCGGGCCCTGCTCACGCCACAACGTCACCACGGAGGGCAGACAAGGGAATCCCAGCACGACCATGGTTACGGCGATGGTGGCTTCGCGCGGAGTGAGGGACTGCTGGAGGAGGAACAGCGGAGCCAGGTATCGTTGCAGCATGGTCAGCAGTACCCCGAGTAGGGCCTGGGCGGGGATTCCGAATACGTCCCGGGAGAGGCCGGATATGCGGCCTTCGGGCAGGACGCCTCCAGCCACCGCTATCCTTATGGCGACGTTCAGCAAGACAACCAGCGGCAACACGTGGGTGAAAAAGCCCGAGAGCCGAAGGTGCGTTTTCATGAGCACGTTGCGGAAAGCCGGGAGGCGGAGCGGAGGCAGTTCCAGCACAAGTGGGTCTTTGGAGCTTCCCCCCATATTGAGGACCTTTGACAGTGCCACGGCGGACACGCCCAGAGCCACGCACGGGACCAGCGGGCTTCCACCGAAACGCGCAAGCGTCGCCCAGGCTAACGAGACAGTCGCTGTGCAGGGGACCAGGGCTGCGATGAGGACAGAGGCGGCGCGGCGCGATCTCTTCGACGGGAGTATCCTGGCTGCCAGGAGCCCGGGCACCCGGCAACCAAACCCAAGCATGAATGGGATAAGCGCCTGGCCTGGGAGGCCCACGACGCCGAACAGCGAGTCGCCCATAGCGGCGTACCTTGCCAGGAGGCCGGTGTCCTCCAGAAACGCCATGAGGGAGTAGGTGACGGCCATGGCCGGAAGCACCGTGGCCAGCGGAAGCACAAGCCCTTCGGCGAGAGACTCCGCGAGGACCGGTGACAGGCGGCTTTGGGGAAGCGCGGCGTAGAGGAACCTTGAGAGGTACATCCTGAGAGGACTAAGCAGAAGGCGAACGCCCGATTCCGCCCAGGGCAGGGCCCATGCCATGAGCATCCATGCCCCTGCGAGGACCGCGCCAAGCGCCAGATGGGCCCACAGCGGGTGGTCAAGGGCTCTTTCAATCGCATCGGCGCGGTGGATATTCGGGAACACGCCGGCCGGCCTTCGGGAGGCGCGTCCTATGCCTTCCGGTGCGAGGGCCGGCTGGAGCGCCGCCTTTGCGATTTCCGACGCCTTCCGCTGCAGTTCCTGAAGGTTGGGCGGCTCCGGCGGCCAGCTGCAGGCGGCCCTTACCTGTTTCCCACAGGTTTTGACCGGCTTTCCACAGGTCTTCAGGATAGCGCCGGCAAGCTGCAGCATCCCCTCCCCCGTCGCCGCCGACGTGAGGACCACCGGGAGCCCCAGGAACTCTTCCAGACGGCCCGCGTTTACGTCCCAGCCTGTGTCTCGGAGACGATCAATGCAGTTTACGGCCACGATCGTGGGGATACCGCAGTCTTTCAGGGAGAGTGTCAGAGAGAGGTGTCGCGCCAGGTTAGACCCGTCAACCACGTTGACGACAAGGTCCACGCCGCCCCCCGAAAGCACGTCCCAGGTTACCTTCTGCTCCAACGTAACGGCGTGGAGGGAGTATATGCCCGGCGTATCCAGGATTCTATGGCCGGACTGGGGCAGGAGGCCTGAGCACAGTTCCACAGTGGTGCCCGGGTAGTTGGATGTAACCACCCGGGCTCCGGTAAGGCGGCTCAGGACCGCGCTCTTGCCGCTGTTAGGCTGGCCGACCAGGGCGACCAACATCATGCTATCGCCTCGACAGTTGGGCCGCTAAGGGCCGCCGTCATGCGAGAGCTATGTATGCTGTCAGTCGGTTAAATAGTCTATGATCCCGCTCACGATCCCTCTGGCCGCGTTATCGATGAACGAATCGGTCCGCAGCGAGTTCACGTCGCCGTAGTTGGTCATGAAGCCGACCTCGACCAGGGCGGCGGGCATATAGGTGTGGTTTAGGACGTAGTAGGGGCCGACCTGCACGTCGATCATCCGGAGACCCGTGTACTTGCCGACCTCGTTTGCGAGGCTTCTTGCCAGGCGGGACGACTCCACGGAACCCTTCCTGTAGAAACCCATGACGCCCGATACCGTCTTGTCTTCAGGATACGCGTTAATGTGGATGCTCACGAACAGGTCCGACTCGTTGGTGTTGGCCAGGGAAGCTCTCGCCACCAGTTCGTCGACGGTCCATCCCCAATCGCTGCCCGGTGGGTAGTCCCCGTACCGGGTCATAACGACCTCGGCGCCCTGCTCCTCCAGGTACTTGCGGACCTTAAGGCCGATGGCCAGGGTGAAGTCCTTCTCCTTGTCTCCCCAGATCGAGAGCGCGCCGGGCTCGTTGCCGCCGTGGCCCGGGTCTATCGTGATGGTCTTGCCCGCGAGGGCCCCCGTGCGCCGGATGGCGCGACCGCGGGACGGATCCGACGATGCTCGCTCCAGTGCTGCCCACGTTAAGGGACCGCAAATGCCGTCGGGCCTGAGCCCCATGGCCTCCTGGAAATTGCGCACTGCGGAGTCGGTCCTGGGGCCGAAGTCGCCGTCCACAGGACCCGGACTGTATCCCAGGTCGGACAGGCTCTTTTGGAGCAGCGCAACCGCGTCTCCACTGGACCCCTTTCGGAGGATCGGAGCAGCCCATGCTCGAATAGGTGAAGTACAAAGGACGGCGAACATTAGTATGGCACATAGAGGGAGTACCGCCGCCCGCACCCATCTCTGGTTAGGTTGCGACAACTTGTTTTCACCTTCTTTGCTAGGATAAGGGTGGGTGTTTACATATTACTATGGGCGAAGGTTTCCCTCACCCGGCAAGGATCGGGCTCTGGCAGGGGATGAAAGAAGGAACCGCCCCTGATCACCGGACGCCTTCTCCTGCTGCAGATTTCGAGCGGTATGCCAGACGTTCCCTAATTAGGGAAGGGGGAGAGTGGCCCCAAGGGCCGGACGCCAGATGAGGAAAACCCCTGAACAGATACTGATGGAGATGAGGGACGATCCGCGCTTCTTGTCCTGCATCACCGCGTGGCACACGATAGAGGCCCGCGAGGGAGAATACTCGCCGCTGCCCCCGGATATCCACGTTTCTTTGGCGGCCGCTTTGGCGTCAAAGGGGATAGAGCGTCTCTATAGCCACCAGAGGACGGCGTATGACCTTCTGTCGTCCGGCAAGAACGTGTGCGTGGTTACGCCGACCGCGTCCGGGAAGACCCTGTGCTACAACCTTCCGGTGCTTGATTCGGCGCTGAAGGACCCCGATGCGCGGTCGCTGTACATCTTCCCCACCAAGGCGTTGGCCCAGGATCAGCTGGCTGAGATCTTGGACCTGTCCAAGCGGGGCAAGTTCAAGGTCGAGAGCTTCACGTTCGACGGCGACACGCCGGCCCCAAAGCGACGGCTCGCCAAGGAAGTAGGACAGGTCATCATCACTAACCCCGACATGCTGCACCAGGCGGTCCTCCCCCACCACCCGACTTGGGTCAAGCTTTTCTCGGGCCTCAAATACGTGGTTGTGGACGAGATGCACGGGTACCGGGGCGTTTTCGGAAGCCACGTGGCCAACGTGCTGCGCCGCCTGAAGAGGATAGCGGCATTCTACGGCGCTAACCCCCAGTTCATCTTCACGTCGGCGACGATAGCCAACCCGGGCGAACTGGCGGAGATGATGGCCGGCCAGGAGGTAACTTTGGTAGACAAAAGCGGCGCCCCGTCTTCGGCCAAGCACTTCGTCTTCTACAACCCTCCGGCCCTTAACGCCGACAGCTCCGTGCGGCAGTCGGCAATCGACGCCGCATCGAAGATCGCTTCGCGTTTCATCTCCGGGGGAGTCCAGACCATCGTCTTCGCGCGCTCTCGGATCTCGGTTGAGCTCCTGGTTCAGTACCTGCGGAACGCCTACAACGAACGGCTGCAGAAGGACCGCATCCAGGGCTACCGGGGAGGATACCTGCCCAACGAGCGCAGGGCTATCGAGAAGGGGCTGCGCGAGGGAGAGATCCTGGGAGTAGCCGCAACGAACGCCTTGGAGCTCGGCATCGACATCGGCAACCTGGACTGCGCTATTCTGGCAGGTTACCCCGGCACAATCGCCAGCACCTGGCAACAGGCGGGGCGCGCCGGAAGGCGTTCTGGCAGCAGCGTGGCTATCCTGATCGCGGGGCTATCGCCTCTCGACCAGTTCATGGCCAGGAACCCCGGCTATTTCTTCAGCCAGTCGCCGGAATACGCCCTTGTGAACCCCGACAACCCCTACATCCTGGGCGAGCATGTGAAGTGTGCGGCTTACGAGCTTCCGTTCAAGGACGGAGACACGGATCTCTGCGGGCGGGACGTCCTTGCGTACCTGGAGCACCTCAAGGACCAGAACATCCTGCATAAGTCAGGGAGCCGGTGGAACTGGACCTCGGACTCCTTTCCCTCCGCGGGGGTGAACCTGCGTTCGGCCTCCGCCGACAACTTCGTTGTTGTGGACGTTACGGAAGGGGCCAAGGTCATCGGCGAGGTGGACTGGTTCGCGGCGCCCATGCTGATCCACGACGAAGCCATCTACATGCATGGCGGGCAGCAGTACCACGTGAACAAACTGGACTACCCGGCCAAGAAGGCCTACGTGAAGAAGGTGAACGTCGACTACTATACCGACGCTGACCTTGCAGTGGGAGTGAGGGTCATCTCGATCGACAAGCAGGACGAGACCGCGTGCCTGTCCCCCAAATTCGGCGAGCTGTCAGTCACGGCCCTTGCCACCATCTTCAAGAAGATAAAGCTCTACACAAACGAGAACGTCGGTTGGGGCCGTATCAGCATTCCCGAGATGAACCTCCATACGCAGGGCGCGTGGTTTTCTCTTCCCGACCATATAACCTCCAGCATGAACCCCAGGTTGGTGGGAGGAGTCCTCTCGGGCCTCGCAAACATCCTGCTCAACATAGCCCCTTTGTTCCTCATGAGCGATAAAGGAGACCTTGGAGTGTCGGTCGAGGTGCGGTCGTCGTTTGACGGAAAGCCCACGGTATACCTCTATGATTCCTACCCGGGCGGAGTCGGGTTGTCGGAGAAGGCTTTCGGGATGCTGCCTGAAATGCTGGCGGCCGCAAAGGAACTTATCTCCGGTTGCACTTGCTTCGACGGATGCCCGGCCTGCGTCGGCCCCGTCGCCGAGACCGGTGAGGGCGTAAAGAAGCTCTGCCTGGATATCCTGTCCTCTGCGGTGAGGTGACGGGCCAAGGTGTCCCAGAGGGACATGATCGATAAGCTCCGCAGCATGATAAGGGATATGGAGCAGGCCCGACCGGCGGACGCTTCTTCGTTGGGGCCCCTGAAGCTCCCCCCTGTTCCAAGGCTCGGGCCTCCCGGCAGCGTGCGCGATGTCGCGCCTTCTTCCTGCTCCGTTACTGACGGGGAGCATTTCCGCCTGATAGAGGCCTCATTCTCCTGCGGCATGCCCGAGGAACTGAAGATGCCTTCGGGAGGGGCGCTGCCTGCCTTTCGGTCTCTGGAGCCGCGCCTGCCTGGCCTCGACGGATGGTTGTACTTGGATATCGAGACCACAGGATTAATGGGAGCCGCGACCGTGGCTTTCCTCGTGGGATTCGGCGAGTGGGTCGGCCGCGAGTTTGTGGTAACCCAGCTCTTCCTGAGGGACCGCTCCGAGGAGGAGTTCCTTATGGAGGAAGTGGGAAGAAGGATAGCCGGCAGGAATACCCTGGTCACTTTCAACGGAAAGGCGTTCGACGTTCCCCTGCTGTGGGGCCGGTTTGCCGTCTGCGGTATGCGTCCCCCCGCGCCTCCGCCTGCCCATTTGGACCTCCTGTCTCTGGTCAGGAATCTGGGTAGGCGTCCCCAGTACGGGCAGAGTCTGAAAGAAGCCGTCAGGCGCTTCACCGGCGCGGTGAGGGACGGCGACATCCCGGGCCACCTTATCCCCGCCCTCTACTTCATCTACGAGCGTGACGGAGACCCGTCGATCTTGGACCCGGTAGTGAAACACAACAGGCTCGACATCCTGGATATGGCCTGCCTGGTCTCAGTGCTGTGCCACGTGGTGGCCGGAGAGGATGCCGTATCCGATTGCCACGCGCTGGGAGGGGCCGGCAAACTCCACCTTCGGAAGGGTAACCTCGACTTGGCCAAGAGGTGCCTCACGGCGGCCCTCGCCAAAGCCCCCCACTTTGAAGGCTCCGAAACAGTAGAGCAGAACAGGCTGCTGGGGCACGTGCTGCGCAAGCAGGGTGACTTTGTGGGCGCCGCCGAGGCCTTCGCAAAAGTGGTCGCGTCCGGCGAGGCGAAGGATGAGGATTACCTTTGGCTGGCAAGGTGCTACGAACTCGGGGCCTGCGACATTGGGAAGAGCCGCGAAGTGGTGGCCTCCGCCATCGCCCGTCATGAAGCGCGGGGAACGGAGCCTCCCCCCTCTCTCCTTAGGCGGATGCGCAGGCTCGACTCCAAGACCTCCTGAGCTATACCTCCTCATCGCTCCTCATAGATATTAGCGCGGAAGGAGGGAGACCCTTTGCTCATATTCATGAGACCGGGCACAAGGCTGCGTGTTATCGGCGTGATAGCCTTGGTCCTCATCCTCTTGGGAGTCCGGGTCGGGATCACTCTGTACGGGGGTGAAGAGGAGGCCATGGCCAAGATTACGCCGCAGAGCCGGGTTAAGACCTCTCTGGCAAGCGTCGGGCTCATGGTTGACGTGTCAGGGGCGCCCGCCGAAGAGATCTCGGCCGCGCTGGCAGCGCTTTCGGCGATCCAGGCGAAGGCCACGTGGTTTGTGGACGCCACCACCATCGAGTCGTGCCAGGAAGTCGTGAAAGAGGTCGCGGCGGCTGGTCACGAGCTGGGCATAAAGGGGACGGACCAGAAGGCCATCGACAAGCTTTCCGAGGCCGAAGTGAGGGATCGCCTTCTCCGGGCCCGGCAGGCCCTAAGCCAGTTGAGCTTGAACCCATCGCCGTTCCTGTACCCGCCTTCGGGGCGCTATAGCGACACCGTGATTGCAGTGGCGTTCTCGGAGGGCATTGAGGCGGTGAAGCCGGCCCACGACGCATCCCGTATGAAGGGCAAAGAGGCGGAAGCGGCCGCCAAACTGGCCGGTTCGTTGGAGGCCGGCGACTTCGTGCTGGTCCGCGTCGAGAAGAAGGGGCTGAAACCTGGCGCAGCCTACCTGGCGGCGCTCCAGGAGAGCCTGGCAGAGAAGGGGCTGTCTATCGCGCCGCTATCAGCGCTGGTAAAAGGGGTGAAGTAGGCACGCGGCTCGCGACGACTTCACGTTCGCGCTGCGCAGTACTTAGGAATCACATGACCCCCAGCCGGATGAGCCGGCGCGCTGCAGAACCCAGTGCGCGGACCAGGTCGCCGGCGGGGGTCCTTCTATTGACCCACTTTGCGGCCACAAGGTCGGCGGACCCCACAGGCTCATCACCCAGTTCCAGAATGGCCCTACCTAGCGTCGCTCCAGCCGGGCAGGGCGCTCTCACGTAATCGGGGACCTCGAGGTTGATGGACAGCCCCGCACCCTCTTTGGGCACACATCCCCAAAGGTCCGTCGCGCAGCGCAAAGGCACCTGGCCGGACACCGCGCCCAGTGCCGGGATCGTGGTGACGATTTCTCCCGCATTAAGCGCCTTCTCCACCCGGTAGTTGGAGAACCCGTAGTCAAGGAGCCGGGCCGCGTCGGACCAGCGGTCGGCGGAGTTGAGCACGACGGCAAGGAGGCGCATGCCGTCCCTCGTGGCTGAAGCCACTAAGCACTGACCGGCCGATTCCGTGGTCCCGGTCTTGACGCCGTCGGCCCCAAGATAGACCCAGAGCAGACGGTTTGTGTTGGCGAGCTGCAGCTTGGTCTCTTCCGACGCGTCCAGCACGTCCTTTTCCTTGGTGGCTACAAGGTGCCTGAAGTATGGGTGGCGCAGGCACGTTCTTGCGATAAGGGCCAGGTCAAAGGCCGTAGTGTAGTGGTTCGGATCGGTGAGCCCGTGAGGATTGCGGTACCGCGTGTTGATGGCCCCTATCTCACTTGCCCTCCGGTTCATCATGTCGAAGAAGGTCTCGGCGTCGCCGCCGATATGCTCGGCGATAGCCCAGGCGGCATCGTTGCCTGAATTCAGCATGAGGCCGTACAGGAGGTCTTGCAGAGTGAAAACGTCGCCCGCGGAGAGGTGCATAGATGAGCCGGGCTGGTCAGCAGCCTCGGGCGACACTTCCACGTTAGCTTCGAGCCGGCCGTTCTCCAGGGCGAGTAGCGCGGTCATCATTTTCGTGATGCTCGCCGGGTACATCCTCCGGAAAGCGTTGTGCTGGGCAAGGATGGTCCCGCTCTGCCACTCCATGAGTATCGCCGCTTCGCACGATAGGTACGGCGGCGGGGTTTCCGCGAGAGGCGATGCATGTACTTCAAGCGGCAGTACCCACAAAGCCAATATGAAGCTAAGGGCAACGCTCAGGCAACGCCTGAATTCCCGGGGTCTTCCGTGCGCCAATGATCAGCACTCCTGAAAGATATCTATGGCGCTGCGGTTATGGTGATGTCCTTCACGGGGCCAAACTCACCGGCCGGCCCCTGGTCTTCCCCGTTGATCATCAGCGTGAGCACCCAGGGCTTTCCTGCCCTTATTATGATCTCGGAGTCCGCGGTGATCTTCTCTTCCTGCCCGGGAGCCATTGTCTTCTCGAACAACAGCTCGCCGTCTGCCTGCACCCGGACCCAGCAGAAAGAGTCCTCGCTCTCGCCGGTCTTCATAGTCAGTTCCAAAGGAGTCTCGCCCACCGTGAAGGTCACGGCCTCCGGGTTCACCTCAGTCCTCACGACCGTGGGAGCGGGAGGTTCCGGCGGTTCAGTCACCGTAGGCTCTGCCGGCTCCGGGTCCGTTTCGGGATCCGGGGTCACGGCTACCGGAGGCTCAGGCGGCCGCGAATTCTGCAACGTGTATACAACGTAAGCACCGGCGGCCAGAGCGAAAACCAGAAGGAACACCCAGATCGCCGAGCTGCCGCTCTTCCTGGGCTGCCTGGGCGCTCTGCGCTGCGGAGTCTTCTTTTCTTTGGGGCCGGCGGGCCGCGATACCTGCGCCGTCAGAAGCTGCGGAGCCGGCGGTGCGCTCGACACAAGACTTGGCGGCGGCACCGCGTCCGGCGCTACCTTGGGTTCCGGGGCAGCTCCCACCGGTCTGTCGGCGGGTTTTGCCGGGGCAGAAGGCTGAGGTTTGGGCTTTCCCTTGGGCTGCGGAGCGTCCCGTTCCTCCAGCGCCTTTTGGTAGGCCATCGAGTACGCGGAACCATCCAAGCCGAGGAAGGTGGCGTAGGTCTTCAGGAACGCCCTGAAGTAGGTCGTGCCCGGGGCCTCAGCATCGTTTCCCTCCTCAACTGCCAAGAGGTACTTGGCGCGGAGTCTTGTCTTGTTGCTGGCATCCTCCACAGAGAGTCCCAGCGATTCGCGCCTCGCGCGTATCTCGGAACCCATCTCCCGGAGTTTCTCTTTGTACTCCAGATCACCGGCCACGAGCCTTCCTCCTCTCCGGTGAAGCCGCGCCGCCTCCTTTGACCGCGTGGGTCATAGGAGAAGCCCTACGGCCTGAGCCTCGTTATCATCCTCGGGAAAGGCGAAGCTTCCCGAAGGTGCTCCAGTTTGCATATCCAGGACACCATGCGCTCGACCCCGAGTCCGAATCCGCTGTGAGGGACGGACCCGAACCTACGGGTGTCCAAGTACCAGCCAAACTCCTCCATCGGGAGTTTGTGTTCCTCTATGCGGCGTTTGAGGAGACTGTAATCACTGATCCTCTCGCTGCCGCCAATTATCTCTCCATAGCCTTCCGGCGCCAGGAGGTCGGATGCCAGAACGACTTCGGGCCTCTTTGGATCCGGCTCCATGTAGAACGCTTTGACCTTGGTTGGATACCTCGTCACGAAAACCGGACGGTCGAACATGGACGCGATAGCGGTCTCCTGGGGGGATCCGAAGTCGTCTCCCCACTCCATCTCCATCTCGGTGCCCTTCAGGGCCTTAACTGCGTCGTCGTAGCTGATCCTGGGGAAAGGAGCCTTCACGTTACATAATTCGTCAGGATTCCGCCCAACTAGACGCAGTCCGGCTTCGTGGCGTTCCAAGACCCTTTTCACCACGAAGGAGACCATGTCCTCCTCCAACACCATGAGTTCTTCGAAAGACATAAAGGCGGCTTCAGGCTCCAGCATCCAGAACTCAGTTAGGTGCCGTCTTGTCTTTGACTTCTCCGCCCGGAACGTGGGTCCGAAGCAGTAGACCCTGCCCAGAGCCATGATTGTCGCTTCGTTGTAGAGCTGGCCGCTCTGCGAAAGATAGGCCATTTCGTCGAAGTACTTGGTGGCGAACAAGGTGCTGGTGCCTTCGCAGGCGTTGGGAGTAAGGATGGGCGAACTGACCTCGACGAAGCCCTGTCCGTCCAGGAACTCCCTTGCAGCCCTCATTACCTCGGCGCGGATCGTCAGTATTGCCGCTTCACGCGGAGTCCGGATCCACAAATGGCGGTTGTCCAGGAGGAACTCCGGCCCGTGCTCCTTCAGTGATATCGGGTAGTCGGGTTCGGCCTCTGAGACTATGGCGATGTCCTTGACCTGAAGCTCGTAACCTCCGGGGGCCCGGCTGTCCTCGTGGACGGTTCCCGTCACCATAAGCGACGACTCCTGATTAAGACCGTCCACCCTCTTGAAGTGCTCGTCACCCAGTTCCGCCTTGGTAGCCACACACTGAACGATGCCTGTCCCATCCCGGACGATGACGAACATGACCTTGCCCGACGAGCGCCGGTTATACAGCCACCCCTTCACCCGCACGACTTCCCCATTGTGGGCCCTAAGGTCGGCGACTCTCACGTCCACTATCCTGGCTGCGTCTTGTGACAAGGTTCATTCCTCCCGGCATAGGTCTTACGTCTTATTCTATCGATACTATTGGGCTTTTGTTTCTGGTGTCAAGCGAAGATCACGGGCCTGATACCCCCTGCAGCTCGGAGAGCACCCGTCCCAGGTCCTCCACGGCTCTGCCGTAGCCGGCCCAGTCGCCGGCTTTCAGGAGGTTCTGGGCCAGATTCCACAAGCGGTTGGCCTCGGCGATGAGTTCGGCGGTGGTGGACGGCTGTGCCCCGGGAGGAGTCACCCCCGGGGTCTCGGGGACGCCTTCGCCGAACAGCTGCTGAAGGGCGTCGGCCGTAGAGGTCCCCATGACCACCCTGCCGTTATAGTACATGAGCACCCGCTTCAACTCGGGGATCTTCACCTGAGTCGCCTGCAGGTAGAGGGGCTCGATATACAAGAGTGAGTCCTTGATCGGCAGCGTCAGGAGGTTGCCCCTGATGACCTGCGATCCAACCTGGCCCCACAACGTGATGTTCTGGGAGACCGTTGGGTTCTGGGTGATCAGCGACTCAACCTGCATTGGTCCAGGCACAAGTCTGTCCTTTGGGAACGTGTACAGGAGGAGCCTCCCGTACTCCCCGGGATCGCACCTGGCGGCCAGCCAGGCCGTCATATTGGACTTGTCCCTGGGAGTGAAGGTCGTGAGAAGCACGTATTCGTGTCGATCGCCGCCGGGTATCTCCAGGACGGCGTAGTATGGCTGGACAGCTGCCTCCTTGTTCCCGTAGATCTCCAACGGCAGTTCCCAGTAGTCTTCTTTGTTGTAGTAAACGCTGGGATTGGTCATGTGGTAAGTGAGCAGCGTCCTGCTCTGCATCTTGAAGAGGTCTTCCGGGTACCGGATGTGGTCCCGGAGCGACTCCGGCATTTCCGCAATCGGCGTGAGCAGCTGCGGGAATATCTTGCCGTAGGTCTTGAGGATAGGATCCTCCGCGTCAGCCTCATAGAAGGTGGTATCGCCGTTGTAGGCGTCAACCACGACTTTCACCGAGTTGCGGATGTAGTTGAGGCCGGTCGCCGGGTCGGGTTGGCTGTAGGGATAGTTGGCAGAGACCGTGTAGGCGTCGATTATCCAGTACAGTCGGCCGTCGGCCAGCACAATGTAAGGATCCGAGTCGTACATGAAGAAAGGAGCGATTGTCCGAACCCTCTCCACGATGTTTCGCCGGAAAATCAGCCTTGCTTCCGGAGTCATGGCTCCGGACACAAGGATCTGGTAGTCCCTGAAGCGGAGCATGAAGGCCAGGCGGGCAAGGAAATTGCCCGCCGGAACACCCCCTGTGCCCTTGTAGAAGGTTGGGGCGATGTCTTCGCTTGCGGCCCGGGGATAGTCGAACTCGGGCTCCTTGGTGTTCACGATGATGTACTGGTCTGTGAGCTCTCCGAAGTACAGCTCCGGCCTGTCCAGCCTGAGGTCAGTCGTGGTCTTGGGCGGTATGTCGGAGAACAGGTAAGCGGGCAGTCCCTCGGCTGAGATCTCGGAAGACGGGCTCATGACCACCCCGTAGCCGTGAGTGTATTTGAGGTGGAGGTTGATCCACGTCTTCGCCTCGGGCGGCAATGTGTTCACGTCCAGCTCCCTCGCCGAGACCAGCGTCATCCTGTAATCTCCGTTCACCAGGTAGCGATCGACGTCCACATCGTTGAAACTGTAATAGGTCCGAATCTCCTGCACCTGGGTGTACGTATCCTTCAGCACGCGGTAGTCCCACCAACGGAAGTTGCGGACCGTCCCCTCGCTTTCCGCCAGGTCTTCAGCCGTGAGGTTGTCGGCGGCCGGGAACTCGACCGTCTCTATCTTGTCCAGGTTAAAGGCCTGGCGGGTGAACTTGATGTTGTGCTCGATGAAGGGCAGTTCGTAGGCCAGTTCGTTGGGGGACACCGTGAACTGCTGCATGAAGGTCGGGTACGCGTATCCGACAACGATGCCCAGGACCACTAGCCCCACGGCTGATACTGCGATGTACCGGAAACTGCGGACGACCAGCCCCAGGAGAGAAAGCGCAGCGCCAAGGAGCGCCACGATTATCAGCAGCCTATATGCCGGGACTTGGGCGTGGATATCGGTATAGGAGGCCCCGAAGGCGACGCCTCTCGGTGAATACATGAGGTTCCAGATGTCCAGCTGGTAACCCCACGCTCGCAGGGCGAAAAGCATCGATGCCACGATCGATAGATGCACTCTCGCCCGGCGGTCGACCACTATGCGGCGGGGAGCAAAGCGGAGGTCTCCGAGCAGGAAATAGGCCAGCGCGGAAACCAGAAGTGAGGTCAGAAGAGCGACCCACAGGTGCTGCTGTACCAAGCGATGGAACGGCAAGCCGAAAATGTAGAAGCTCACGTCCCTGCCGAAGAAAGGATCCGCGACGTTGAATGGGGTCTGGTTAAAGTATGCGAGTATCACGTGCCATTGGGTATAGGCGGCCAGGCCTCCAAGCAATCCGACCACGAGCGCCGGAAGTACGGCCCAGCGTTTCGCCCGGCGCGGAAGGGTGATGGGGATCGGCATGACGAGCCCCCCCACCAGAGTCACGTCCGTGCGCTTCCAGAGGATAGCCCACAAGTTGGTGAGGGTGATCGCGAAGAAGACGAGTCCGCCCGCGATTCCGGCGGCTGCTCTGGCTGACAGGACCTTGGTGAAGACCGGCAGGAACCCAATTTGCTTAAACCACAGGATATCGGTGTAAAAGGTCGCGGCCCCCGTCGCAGTCAGTCCGATCACCACGGCAAGTCCAATCAGGACCCAGAGCCACCTCTGTCTCCCCATCCGTAGAAACCTCCCCACGTGTGTTGCCGTCTGTTACCAACCTACGACGCGCGTGCGTTGCCGTCTGTTACCAACCTACGACGCGGGCGTGCTATCGTCTGCTGCCAACCTACCACGCGCCTGGGCGCTCGCCCAATTACTGGGAGTCTAACCCGCCTTTCCCGATGCTATCCCCAGGATGCTATCCCCAGGGAATTCTAGGCGCGCAGCGGTTATCCTGCGATAGAAGGCAAACACAGGGTCCTGCCGAATGGGAGGGGCGTGCTCCCGGATAGCGCCTGCGAGATAAATCCCGCCACGAACTCCCCCACGATCGTCACGAAGAGATCGTTACCGCCAAACACGTCCACGAGGCTGGCTGCGATACCTGCGGCTGCGCCGCTCACCAGCGCTATCCAGACGTCCTCTGGAGTGAGGGGGTCCCCGCATGCGGCCGCGACTCCGATTTCGCCGGCGAGGCCTCCAATAGCCCCCAACAGGGCTGCTTCAAGAATGACTATCGGGTCGAAACCAGTGCCATCGTGAAGGACCGGCTCCGGGCTCCTCTTTGGGGTGATCGACACCGTGAAAGACTGGGTATCCATCTCTGGTTTTCGCATTTTCAACGCCTCTACATCGCTTCATCGCCTCGTGAATCTCTACATAATATGAGGAAGGGCGGGCTTGCGCCCGCCCGAACGCTATCTATCCTGCTGAAGGTCACGCCTCCTGCCGGAGGTCACGCTTCCTGCCGGAGGTCACGCCTCCTGCCGGAGGTCACCCTCCTGCCGAAGGTGATGTCTTGACCTCACTGACCTCCGCCTATTTGATCATGGGCATCTTGAGCCCGTGCCTCTTCCCTGTCTCCACAGCATCTTCGTACCCGGCGTCGGCGTGTCTTGCCACTCCCATGCCAGGGTCGGTGTTGAGGACCCGTGTGAGCCTCCACTCCGCCTCTTCTGTTCCGTCGGCCACGACCACCATTCCGGCGTGGATCGAGAGCCCGATCCCCACTCCTCCACCGTGGTGGACCGATACCCAAGTCGCTCCCGAAACGGCGTTGACCAGGGCGTTGAGGATCGGCCAGTCGGCGATGGCGTCGGAGCCGTCCTTCATTCCCTCAGTCTCCCTGTAGGGGGATGCTACCGAGCCGGTGTCCAGGTGGTCCCTCCCAATGACGATGGGGCCCTTGAGCAGCCCGTCACGTACCATCTTGTTGATATGGAGGCCGAACCTCTGCCTCTCGCCCAGCCCCAGCCAGCAGACTCGGGACGGTAGGCCCTGCCACTTCACGTGCTTTTCAGCCTTTTCGATCCACCTGGCCAGGGACCTGTTCTCGGGGAACAGCTCTAGAACGGCCTTGTCGGTGGCGAGGATGTCGGCGGGGTCACCGGAAAGGGCGGCCCACCTGAATGGTCCTCTCCCCTGGCAGAACAGCGGTCGGATGTAGGCGGGCACGAATCCAGGGTACGCGAACGCCTCGCCAAAGCCGGCTGCCTTGGCCTGGCCTCTTAGGTTGTTGCCGTAGTCAAACACAATCGATCCGCGGCGCTTCATCTCTACCATGGTCTCGCAGTGCCGCCTCATGGATTGCATCGAAAGACTGACGTACTTCTCAGGATCCTGGGACCTTAGCGCCAGCGCCTGTTCATAGGTCATCCCGCCGGGGACGTACCCGTTCAGCGCGTCGTGGGCCGAGGTCTGGTCCGTGACTACGTCAGGCACGATCCCCATCTTGAGAAGTTCCGGATGAGTCTCGCTGGCATTGCCCAGCACCGCTATGGATAGGGGTCTCTTCGCCGAAGATGCTTCTTTGGCCATCCTGACAGCGTCGCCCAGGTCTTTTGCTACTACATCCACGTACCCCGTGTCCAGCCTGCGTTGAATGCGCCCGGGGTCGACCTCCACCACAATCGCGACACCGTCGTTCATGGTTACCGCGAGCGGCTGGGCTCCGCCCATCCCTCCGAGACCGGCGGTCAGCACAAGCCTGCCCGCCAGGCTGCCCCCGAACTCGATATCAGCCAGTGAGGCCAGGGTCTCGTACGTGCCCTGGAGGATGCCCTGAGTTCCTATGTAGATCCAGCTGCCGGCCGTCATCTGGCCGTACATGGTGAGTCCTTTGCCTTCCAGCTCCCAGAAATCCTCCCAGGTACCCCACTTGGGTACGAGCATCGCGTTGGAGATGAGGACCCGCGGCGCCAAGCGGTGGGTCGGGAATACGGCTACAGGCTTTCCGGACTGCACCAGCAGCGTCTCTTCGTCGCCCAGGTCTTTCAGCGCGGCGACGATTGCGTCGTAGCACTCCCAGTTACGCGCGGCTTTGCCCGTCCCGCCGTATATGATGAGTTCCTCAGGCTTCTCCGCCACCTCGAGGTTGTTCATGAGCATGCGGAGCGCCGCTTCCTGTTGCCATCCTTTGCATGACAGCTGCGGCCCTCTAGGGGCTTTCACGTCTCTGGCCAAGGAAGATGACCTCGCTTTCGTGGTAGATAATGGCGTCATAGAGCTTTCTCTACGATTTCCCTGACTCCTTCAGCGAATGACCGCTCAGCGACTTCCTGGACGACTGCAGCGACCTGGGGATGGGCGTTGGCCACGCACGCGCTGCGGCCCGCCCATGCTAGCATGTCCAGGTCATTGAGGCTGTCACCGATGGCAAGCACGTCCTCCCTTGCCACCTTGAGTTCCCGTGACAGCGCCTCAAGAGCCGAGGCTTTCGAGACTCCCGGAGCCTGAATCTCAATGAGGTGCGGGAGGCTCAGGAGCACGGACACCGACGGCCCGAACTCAGCCCGGAAGGCCTCCACATACGAGTGGGCTTTCTCCGGCGCGACACGCACCACCACCTGGGTGGGCGCGATCCCCCCGTCATCCAAACACGAGACGACAGCGATGTCGTAGGAGATGTATCCCCTGTACTGCTCCGTTTCCGGGCCGGTCCACTCGGTGAACATTTCTTTCCCGGCAATGAAATAGAACGGCAGGCCTAGTTCACGCAGGCGGAAAGCGATGGAGCAGGCTTTTTCGGGGTCTATGGACTTTTGCATCAGGGGTTCCTTGCCGAGCGACCCGACCATAGCCCCTCCGTTGGTGATGACCGGGCCGGTGATTCCCAAGCAATCGAGATACCGCTCAACAGAGCCGAATACCCTGCCGGTGGCGATGGTAAATGCGCAGTCCTTACTCTTGCAGTAGTCCACGACTTGCCTTGCGGTTTCGACCCCAAAGCCGCCGGGGCCGATGAGCGTGCCGTCGAGATCGCACGCAACCAGTCTCACAGTCACGGTATCACCCTTCAGCGAAGCAGGTTCAGTATCTTGGGGCCGAGCCGTTCCACCGTCTCCTGCATCGCCAGCGCAGTAGCCGCTACCTGAGCATACCGGGCAGCGTCGTTGCCCGCATTGGGGTAGGCGGCGCCAGAGTCTCGCGCATTACCGGGAGAGGAGGCGTCAAGGTCGCGGTGCGCCCGGTACCAAACCGTGTCCCCGTCCAGTTGGAAGACCCCGGGCCCCTTGCCGGAGGCGTTCCGGTCGTCCAAGTACTGAGTGAGGCGCTCCGTCACCGGCCGCTCGGGCCCCAAGCGCACCACCGGGATACTGAGTAGAATGCGGTCGCCGGACCGGGCTACGTGCACTTCGCAGTGGCCTCTCACTGCCCGAAAAGCTACCTCGGGTCCTCCACCGGACCGTGACCTGGGGAGCAACGTGAAGCCGGAGTCGCGCAGAACGCGGCCAAGGTCTTCAGCCCAGTCTCTCACTGTCTCACTCTCCTGTCTTCGGCTATACTTTAGGACGTCGAGGTGGAGCCAATGGACGGCATTACGCTTAGTGTTATACGGTGTGAACTCGTGGGATACCTCCCTCTCAAGGTTCAGAAAGTCCAGCAGCCGAAGAAGAAGGAGCTGGTCTTGACCGTATGGAGCCCGTCAGTGCGCGAGCGGCTCGTGCTCTCCCTCGAGGGACAGGAACCCTTCTTTGGATTCTCAGATGAGAAGAAGGAGAACCCCGCAGTTCCGCCAGGGTTTTGTCTCGGCCTGCGAAAGCGCCTGGAGGGCGGGACCCTGGCGTCCGTCCGTCAAGTGGGGCTTGACAGGGTAATTTGCCTGGACTTCGACGGCCACGATGACTTCGGCAACGCGAAGAGATACGTCCTGGTGTTCGACATGGCGGGGCGAGAGCAGAACATAGGCCTCTACGAGGACGACCTTCTCGTCGCCAGCATGATACCGTCTGATGAGGGGCGGTTTGAACACCGCAGTCCATACAAGCCGCCGGCGTCGGAGCGGCTGGATATCCGCGGTTTTGCCGAACCCGATGGCGAGAAGCGCCTTTCAGCCCTGCTTGCCCAAAGGGAAGGCACAGCAAGCCGTGTGTTGAGCGACTTGGTGGAGGGCGCGGGCAAGGACTTCGTGAAGGGCATCCTGGCCGCAGCCTCTGTGGGTGAGGCCGACTCCATTTCTCCCGTCTCAGCGGAGAGGCTCGCTACGGTCTTGGCCGGGATCGGAAGAGCCTTGGCGGGCGCGGGGGAACACTCAGACCACGATGCGTACGCCGGCGAGCACTCGGGAGTTAATGCCTGCTCTGCCGGACACTCAGGTCAGGATACCTCCTCCGGTGAACCTGGCTGCACCTGTTCCGCAGCGTGCTTCCCCATTTGCCCGACCATCTATACATCCGCAAAGGGCCTGGTTCTGCACGCATTTCCGCTTCCACACCTGGAAGTCGATAGCCGCTACGACTCGATCCTGGAGGCCGCAAGGGCCTACCGCGAGAGGGTTATCGAGGCCGGCGAGTTTCGCTCCCTCCTCGCCCAGGCGGATGCGCTGCATCGCAAGCTGCTGAGGAAAGTCCAGTCCAGATATGAAGCCCAGACAGGCGATCTCTCCAGGTCCCAGGACTACGAAAAGTACAGGATCTGGGCGAGGTTGATTGATGAGTCCGGAAAGAGGAACCCGCCCGGCGCCACTGAGATGGTCGTGGTGGACTATTACGCCGACCCTCCTGCCGAGGTGACTGTCCCCCTGGATCCCAAGCGCTCGTCGAATGACAACGCAAGAGCCTACTACCGGACCTACGCGAAACTCGCCAGGGCCGAGAAGGCTTTGCAGGAATCGCTGGCTGCCCTCGCCCGCGACCAGAAGGCGCTGGCCGAACTGCGGGACGCGCTGGATCGCTGCGTAGACGCCCAAAGTGTAGCTGTCGTATTGCAGCGGCTAGAAGCTTTGGCAAGGCGCGAGGGGATTGCGGTTAAGGCGGGCAAGCGCTCACCCAAAGGGTCCCACGCCACCTCTCGGACGGGTGCGGGGGGTTCGTCGGGGGGATCGGCCGATGGTGGCAGCGAGGGAGTCCGCGTGCGGGTGGTGGAAGGCCCCGATGGAGCCATATTCCTCGTTGGCGGGAGCGCTAAACAGAACGATGAGCTGGTGACACGACTGCGCATGCCCGGCGACACCTGGCTTCACGCCAAAGGAGTTAAGGGGGCCCATGTCCTAGCCAGACCCGCCCCAGGTCAGGCGTTGTCCGATGAAGCGCTCCTGGCTGCAGCCCGTTTGGCTGCGCAGAAGTCGGAAGCAAAGGACTCACTCAAGGCCGAGGTTGACTACGTGGATGCCATGAAAGTAAGAAAACCCCGCGGCAGCGCCCCAGGCTTTGTGACCTATACAGGGCAGAAGTCATTGATGGTAGAACTCGCTGACCATAGACCTCACTGATGGTCGACCTACAGTAGGCTCGCCATGGCATCTGCGCCCGACCGCACTTTGGACATCGGTCATGTTGTGACTGCTTTTTCCCTGAGGCCTGGAGTCCGCCGCGGAGAGCCCAAAGATCCCTTCATCCGATGACCGTTGCCCATTCGTAAAGGTCCCGGCGTGCCTGTTGGATTAGTCTGACAGGCATCCCCGGATCCATAAGATCCGCCGTGATCACCGGATGACTAATACGGCTCTTTCTATTAGTCGCCAAAAGACCAATAGGCAAAAAAGTGTGGTCGCCGGAGGACCACATCTTGGACATTGATCACGTGGCGACCACACTTTTCGACATATAACTCGCGGGATGACTAGTCGGAGACTTTGTATCAATCACGCCGTGACCCCCGCGAAATCAACTGGTCACGTTGTGCCTGAAAGGGATCCTCTATTGGTTGCCTGACGACCTACGCAGACAGTTGCTCGGCATCTGCAGACTCGCCTGGCGGCTGTCCCCTTGGACGGACACCTTGGCTACCTACTTCCACGACGCTCCCACGAGCTCTTGAGGGTTGATGATACCTTCCTGCTCGCAATAGCGCCGGAGATCCTCCACGATACGGGCCGGAGCCAGCGGATCCACCAGGAGCCCCGAGCCCATCGCGACCGCATTGGCGCCGGCCAACATGAGCTCGACTACATCCTGGGCTGATGTGACGCCTCCCATGCCGATAATCGGCACTTGCACAGCCTGAGAGACTTGATAGATGCAGCGGACGGCAACCGGCTTGATGGCCGGGCCGCACAGCCCCCCCGTCACGTTTCCCAGCACAGGGCGCCGGGTCTTGAGATCGATTACTACGCCCACCAGGGTGTTGATGAGGGATAGCGCCGTTGCCCCGCCCTCCACCGCAGCCCGAGCGATTGACACTATGTCGGGGGCGTTAGGACTGAGTTTCACGATGAGAGGCCCGCTCCACTTGCTGCGGACGGCTCTCGCGGCCCGGTAGCATGAGCGGGGATCCATTCCGAAGGCCATGCCGCCCGCTGCTACATTGGGGCACGAAACGTTTACCTCTAGCGCCGCTACGCCGTCTAATCCTTCGAACGTTGCGGCTAGAGCCGCGAACTCGTCGTAGGAGTCTCCCGAGATATTCACGAGGATCGGCACTCCAAATTGCTTCAGCCAGGGGATCTTCTCCCTGGCCACCACCTCGGCTCCCGGGTTCTCGAGCCCAATGGAGTTCAGCATTCCGGCCGGGGTTTCGCACACCCGGGGCGGCTTATTGCCAGCCCTCGGGTGGAGCGTCGTCCCCTTGACGGTGACGGCCCCGAAAGCTCCGATGTCGGCAACCTTTGCGTACTCCTCGCCGTACCCGAAGACGCCGGAAGCCGCGACAAGCGGATTCGACATGCGGATGCCTGCAAAATCAAGTGAGAGGTCCACTATGCTCATGCCTTCTCCCCTCCCAGCTCGACCATGGTGGAAAGGAAGACGGGACCGTCGGAGCACACGTGGTAGTACCCGGAGACCTCAGCTTCCACGCGGGTGGCAGCATGAGCACCTTGGCCAGTGATGCCAGGTTCGCCGTAGGTGGGGGCCATCTTGACGGCGCATCCTTTGCATAGGCCGGTCCCGCAGGCCATCCGCTCTTCCAGCGACACGTAAAGAGTGACGCCGAGTTCACTGCACAGTCTCTTAAGGGATCGAGTCATCGGAGTGGGGCCGCACGAGACAGCTAGGTCATTGGGACCCGCCGACGCCAAAGCCGACCTAGCCAGGTCGGTAACAAACGAGCGGGGTCCCACGCTGCCGTCGTCCGTACACAGGTCAACTTGGCAGCCAAGGGCACGGAGCGGTGCACAGTCATGAAGCAGGTCTGCGCTCCTGGCTCCGTAGAACACCGATACATCCCAGCCGAGACCCATGGCAGACTTGGCAAGCGGGAACATAGGTGCTAACCCCGTGCCGCCGGCAATGAGGAACAGACGACCGGGCTGGCCGCTAGATGAAGTGCCGTGCTGATCGTCTGTTGTGCTGCCCTGGGTACTGCTAGTCGAGCTGCTTGAGGCGTTGCTGACCTCGGTATTCTGGCTCTGATGGCGTTTCTGAGATACTTCCGATAGGTCCAATCCATTCCCCAGCGGGCCCAGTACCATGATCTCGTCGCCGGGCTCCCAGCCCGCCATGATCTCGGTGCCGCGGCCGACCACGTCCCACGTGATGCCGATGATGCCTTCGTCGGGCTCGATGGCCGAGAGGCTAAACGGACGGCGGAGGAACGGGTCTACCCCGTCCCTCGCCTTGACCATTACGAATTGCATGGGCTTTGCGGCCCGCGCTATCTGAGGCGCCGCCAGCAGCGCGCGGACTGAACGCCCGCCGCTCTTCTCTATGGAGAGAACGTGCGCCTTTTCGTCGGCCGCGGTCCTTTGCCCTATCGCATGTCCTGTCACATGCCTCATCACAGGAGTTTCCTGTCTTTCATGACGATCCTGCCGCCCACTATGGTCGCACAGGCGGCGCCCGCCAGCCTCCATCCCGTGAACGGGGTGTTTCGCCCCTTGGACTGGAAGAGCCGCGGGTCCACCGACCATTCATATTCGGGGTCGATTACGGTGACGTCCGCTACGGCGCCCTCCGCCAAGGTTCCCCCCTCGACCCCGAGTATCTTGGCCGGATACAGGCTCATCGCTTCCGCCATCCGGGTCCATGAGATCGTGTTGGTGCTCACCATCTTGTCGACCACGAGGCCTACTGCGGTCTCCAGACCAACGATCCCGTTCTGAGCGTAATCGTACTCCACCCACTTGTCGTCGATGTGATGGGGAGCGTGGTCGGTGCCGATGGCGTCGATGGTGCCGTCGGCAAGGGCCGCCTTCAGCGCCTCAACGTCTTCCTTCGAACGCAAAGGTGGGTTCACCTTGGTGTTGGTATCGTATCCCGTCTGGAGTACCGCATCGTCGGTGAGGGTAAGGTGGTGCGGCGTCACGTCGCAGGTTATCTTGAGGCCTGTCTGCTTGGCCTGGCGCACCAAGTCAACTGAGCCTTTGGTTGATACATGGGTCAGGTGGATCCTGCAGCCTGTCAGACGCGCGACCATGATGTCCCTCGCGACGCATATCTCTTCGGCCTCGGCGGGTATTCCCCGGAAACCTGCGATGGTTGAGTTCAGTCCTCGGTTCATCTGCCCGCCTTCGGACAGGGTCTTCTCCTCAGGGTGGTCTATGAGCGTGCAGTCAAACGTCTTGAGGTATTCAAGGGCGCAGCGCAGCACTTCGGGGGTTGATACCGGGTGTCCGTCGTCGGAGAAAGCGACCGCTCCGGCGGCCCTCATCTCCCCCATCTCCGCCAGTTCCTTGCCCGCGCTGCCCTTGGTCACCGCGCCGATGGGATACACCCGCACGCGGCCCTTGGCCTGAGCGCGGCGCACTATGTTGCCGACAACAACCTCGTTGTCGATGACGGGGTCCGTGTTAGGCATGCACGCGACGGCGGTAAAGCCGCCCATGGCTGCGGCATTGGTGCCGCTCTCAATGTCCTCTTTCTCCTCGAAGCCGGGTTCACGGAGGTGGACGTGGGGGTCGATGAGGCCCGGCATCACGATCTTGCCGGCGGCGTCCAGGACCGTTGCCCCTTCCTGCTCGATACCGGCCGCGACTTTGGCTATCTTGCCGTCGACGATGAGGACGTCGGCCACTTCATCTCGAGACGAGGCGGGATCAACGACTCGCCCACCCTTTATAAGCAGCATTTCCGCCATTAGTCTCTGCCTCCCAGGATGAGATAAAGGATGGCCATCCGCACCGCCACGCCGCTTGTGACCTGGTCAAGGATGACCGAGGTCGGTGAATCCGCGACGTCGGTGGTGATCTCGACACCCCTGTTCATGGGTCCCGGGTGCATGACTAGCGCGTCTTCCTTGGCGAGACGCAGGCGTTCTCTGTTAAGGCCGAAGAAGTCGTGGTACTCCTTCTTGCTTGGGAAGAGGCTCTTTGTCTGGCGTTCCAGCTGGAGCCTGAGTGAGTACACAACATCGGCTCCCTCAATGGCTTCCTCAACCCTGTTGTAGACCTTGACGCCCAATTCGCTCACGTAGGGGGGCATCAAGGTCCCGGGGGCCGCGAGCGCCACTTCGGCGCCCATCTTGGTGAGGCCCCAGATGTTGGAGCGGGCTACCCTCGAATGCATGACGTCGCCCAGGATCGCGACCTTCAGGCCGCGGATCTTGGACTTGTACTCGAGGATGGTGAAGATGTCCAAGAGCCCCTGAGTGGGGTGCTCGTGCATGCCGTCTCCGGCGTTGATGACCGGCACGTCCAGCACCTTTGCGAGGAAGTGGCACGAACCGGAGACCGAGTGCCGCATAATTGCCACATCGATGCCCATGACCTCGAGGTTCCGGGCGGTATCAGAGAGCGTTTCGCCCTTCTGTACCGAGGAGCCCGAAGGAGCTATGGACACCGTATCGGCCGACATGTACTTTGCTGCAAGTTCAAACGAAGTCCTTGTCCTCGTGGAGGCCTCGTAGAAGAGGGTGCAGACGACCTTGCCACGGAGGGTGGGAACTTTCTTGATGGGACGGGAAAGGATCTCCTTGAGCGAGCGCGCAGTGGACAGGACCTGCTCCATGTCCTCCCGCGAGAGCTCCTGGAGGGATAGAAGGTCGTTTCCTTTCAGGGCCAAGTTAACCCTCCTCAGGTATGGGGATTCGGCTTAGTCGTGCTCGGCGATGACCACCTGGTCCACCCCGTCGATCTCGGTTAGCTTCACGTGGATGACTTCCTTGGAGGAGGTCGGCACGTTCTTGCCCACGTAGTCGGCGCGGATGGGCAGCTCGCGGTGGCCGCGGTCGATCATGACTACTACCTGGATGTTCTGCGGACGGCCCATGTCGATCAGGGCGTCGAGGGCGGCTCTGACGGTACGCCCTGTGTAGAGCACGTCATCGACGAGTATGATCTTTTTCCCGGCGACATCGAAGGGGATGTGGGTCCGGCCCACGATGGGCTGGTCAGCCTTAAGGGTCAGGTCGTCGCGATAGAGGGTTATGTCCAGTTCGCCGACGGGGACCTCCCTGTTCTCGATCTCCATAAGGTACTTCTGGAGGCGCTGCGCCATCGGGACCCCGCGTCTTTGCACGCCGATCAGGACCACGTCGTCGAGGCCCTTGTTCTTCTCCACGATCTCGTGCGCCACGCGGATGAGCGACCTTCTAATCTGCTCCTGGTCCATGATCTCGGCCTTTTCCATCATTGCCATGGGTGATACCTCCCTCGATATGTTGAGTCGCCGAAGGCAATAAAAAACCCCGCCTAGGCGCGTACGCCTGCGGAGTCTGCCTCTCGCCCTGCTGCTCTGCCCTGCCGCTTTACCATGGGTCTCGCTTCCTTTTCGCCTCGCCGGGCGGGAATTAAAGGATTGCGGACAACTTGTCCAAGCGGATCATAATCGAGTGGGAGAAGCGGAGTCAAGGAGAAGCCGAATCAACTACAGGCCGACCCAAGGGCCTCACAAGTGACGAGGGATTCCTCCTGCATACGCTTGAGGGTCGGGTACTCCACCAAGTTTTCGTTGACACACTCCGGTGCTCCGTGGTAAACCCTGTTCAACAATCTCGTTTGGGCGTTGACGAGGAGAAGTAGTCAGGCGAGGCTGCAAAGAGAGCTCGGGGTCGGTGCGACCGGGACGGCAGACCTGGCGAAATACACCTCCGAGCCTCCGGTTGAACCCGGTCCGGCATGTTAAGGCATCCAGCGCGGCTGCGCGGCAAGGATGCAAGTAGCCGACGGAAGTAGACTCAGGCGGACCTTCCACCGTTACAAGGAAGAGGGCATCGCTTCCCTGCCTGCAGCAGAACGAAGCCGTGTCCTATGAGCGGGTCTTCCGACCAAAAAGGGTGGTACCGCGGGCCACAACCCCGTCCCTTCTGAGGGACAGGGGCTTTTTGTTTTGAAGAGGGCGCTCATCTCACCTGCTTTCGACCGGCAAGAGATTGTTCAAGAAGGGGTGAGATAGTCATGAGAAAAGAGCCGACGTTAGCGCAGGCCGCCCTGCTCTTTGGAGCATCGGTGGCGACGGTGGTGCTGGGGCTGCGACTCAAGGCAGGGATGCAGCTGCCGGTGCTGTTGGGAGTCGCTGTCGCCGCAATAGGTGCGCGGATGCTCGGTATCCGTTGGCCCAAGATCCAGGCCGCGATGTTCTCCGGGGTCACTGATGGGATGCCAGCAGTGTCCATCCTGCTCCTGGTTGGGGCAACCATCGGGCTGTGGATTGCGGGGGGCGCGATCCCCACGATGATCTGGTACGGTCTCAAGTGGCTAAATCCGTCGACTCTAGTGCCCGCGGCATGCATTTTGACCGCGCTTGTTGCATCGGCAACCGGGACGTCCTTCGGTACCATCGCTACCATAGGGTTGGCGCTGATGGGGATCGGGGAGGCATCGGGGGTCCCTGCACCGCTGCTCGCGGGCGCAATCGTGTCGGGAGCCTACTTTGGAGACAAGATGTCGCCTATGTCGGATACCACGAACGTGGCGCCTGCCGTCTCCGGAGCCACGCTCTACGAGCACATTTCCTCAATGGTGGCGACTACGCTTCCGTCGCTCCTACTGGCCGTGGCGGGATTCTGGGTACTCGGCAGAACGGCCGCCCCGCCTTCCACCGGAGTTGAGGCCATGCTGGCCCACCGGGCGACGCTGGAGAGCGCCTTCAGACTGGGTCCGCTGACGCTCATACCGGTACTTACGCTGGCGATCTTGTCGATCAGGAAAGTCCCCGCAGTGCCCGCCCTTGCGACGTCCCTGGTGGTATCCGCGATAACTGTCATGGCCGTGCAGGGAATGGGCATCCTCCCCATCGCGAAGATCGCGTCGGATGGGTTTGTGTCGAAGACCGGCAGCCCCATGTTCGACAGCCTTCTGACCAGAGGCGGGGTCATGGCTATGATGCCGACGGTCCTGCTCATCATCGGAGCGACAGCCATGGGCGGCGTGCTCAAAGAATCTGGAGCGCCTGAACGGTTGGTCAAGGAGGTCCTGGCCCGCGTGAAGAGCGCCGGGGGCCTCGTCATCTCCGTCATTTCGGCCTGCTACCTTACCCTATTGGCATCGGGCAACCAGATGCTCGCCATCATCCTGCCCGGGCAGGCCTTCAAGGAAGCCTTCCCGAGGAGGGGCATCCATCCCAAAGTGCTTTCACGGACTTTGGAGGATGCGGGAACTCTCGGCGCACCCCTCGTTCCGTGGAGCACAGCCTCCCTGTTCATCTACGGCGTGCTCAAAGTGCCTGCCACCGCGTATGCGCGATACGCCCTATTGAACTGGATGGTCCCCATCGTGGCGATCGGGTACGCGCTCACAGGAATGTTTCTATGGAAAGAGAAGAATGAGACAAAAGAGGAGGATGTCAAGTGATCATCGACGTACACAACCACTTTTACCCCAAGGCCTACCTGGACGCTCTGAAGAAGGGCGACTGCGTGGCAAAGGCGGGCCAGGACGGGTCAGGGAACCTGCTGGTCATCTATGAGGGCGACTTCAACGTGGTGGATCGCGGGCACGCCGACGAGAACTTCCGCCTGGAGGAGATCAAGCGCCACGGCATCGACCTGCAAGTGCTCACGATGACCACTCCCGGCGTCCACATCGAGGAGAAGTCCCGGGGGATCGAGCTGGCCAGGGCATCCAACGAAGGTTTCGCCGAGATCGTGAAAGCGAGCCGCGGGCACTACAAGGCTCTGGCTGCCCTGCCGCTGCAGTCCCCGGAGGACGCAGCCGCCGAGCTCACCCACGCCGTAAAGAACCTGGGACTTGCAGGCGGCACCGTGTTCACCAACGTGAACGGCAAGACGCTTGACCTCCCCGAGTTTGAGCCTCTCCTCGCTGCGGCTCAAGAACTGGACGTCCCCCTGTTCATACACCCGACGACTCCGGTTCCGGCCGACTCCTATCTGGACTACAGGCTTTCCGCGGCTGTGGGGTTCTGTTTCGATACGACCATCCTGGTATCACGCCTGATCTTCTCGGGAACGCTGGACCGGTTCCCGCGGCTGAAACTGGTGGCCTCGCACCTGGGCGGCACTCTCCCCTACCTGTTCGAGCGCCTGGACAGGAGCTACATCGCGTATCCCGAGTGCAAGAAGGTCCAGGGCCTGCCATCCGACTATCTGAAGAAGATCTTCTACGACTGCGTCCTGTTCGACCCGCGGACCGTCGCTTACGCCATCGACGTCTTCGGGGCCAGCCAGTTCATGGTGGGGAGCGATTACCCGCACCAGATCGGCAGCCTGGCCAAGGCGGTCCGGGTGATCGAGGACCTGCCGCTGGCCAATGAAGTGAAGAACCAGATCTTCGGAGCCAACGCTCGCAGGGTGTTCAAGATCTAGCGCACCTGGTAGCTCACCTGGAGCGGGCTTCCGCAGGTCATGCTCTTACGGGATCCGGGGGCGGGGCGCTCCCGGATCCCGTCGGCGAGGAGGAGACCGCCTTGATCACAATCCGCGACATCATGCGCGCCAGAGACGGCATTTCCCGCCACGTGCTGCGAACGCCCATGGTTCTTTCCGATTACCTATCGGATGTGACCGGCGCCACCGTCCATCTCAAACTTGAGTGCCTCCAGCGGCTGAACTCCTTCAAGGTCCGCGGGGCTATGAACAAGTTCCTCTCCCTAACCCGTGACGAGCGGGAGAAGGGCGTACTGGCCGTCTCATCCGGCAATCACGGTGCTGCGGTGAGCTATTGCGCCAAGATGCTGGGGGTTACCGCCGATGTCTTCGTCCCTGCCGGCACGCCTGCCGCCAAGCTGGACAAGATACGCAGGTACGGGGCCAATCTCCATATCGAGGGCGCGACGTATGACGAGTCTCACGCCCTGGCCAAGGCGTACTTATCCAGGACGGACAAAGTCTACGTGGACCCCGCCTCAGACGAGGTCGCGATCGCGGGACACGGGACTATCGGGCTCGAGATTGTGGAAGACCTGCCGAGGGTGGACGCTGTCCTGGTGCCTGTGGGAGGCGGAGGGCTCATCACCGGCGTCAGCCTTGCCTCCAAGGCGATGCACCCGGTCAAGGTGATCGGCGTTCAGACCGAGGCCTGCCCCGCGATGCTGGCAGCGCTGGAGGACAAGACGTTCTACGAGGACTACCCGTCCAAGCCATCCATCTGTGATGCCGTCGTCGGCGGCATAGGCGAGATAGGCTACACCTACGCCGAGAAGTGCATCGACCAGGTGGTTACCGCAAGCGAGGGCGCGGTCCGGGAGGCCATGGTGGAGCTGCTCCGCAGGGACAAGGTAGTGGCTGAGCCGTCGGGCGCCCTGGGAGTTGCCTACCTGCTGGAGCACCCCGACGAGTTCGCGGGTATGAACGTGGCTGTAGTCGTGTCAGGCGGCAACGTCGACTTTGGGCTGCTGCGGAACACGCTTGCGGCGTTTGCCGACAAGTCGAGAGGGCTGGGCCAGCCGCCGATCTAGCCCCCGTCAGCGTCCACATCTACGTGCTCTCTGCGTGCTCGCCCAAACAGGTCCGCGGCCATGCCTCTCACCCGTCTCGACTTCGTTATCCCATCGTGATAGAATCCTGGCAATATCCAGCGATGACGGGGACGAGTAGGAGTCTACCAGGGTCAAAGAGAGCCGGCGGCGGTGGGATGCCGGTACCAGGGCACTCGCGAAAATCACCCCTGAGCTGAAGGCCGAACCGTGAGTAGGCCGACCGCTTTGCCCCCGTTAGAGGGCACAAAAGTGAGCCTGCCGGCCGTAGATGGCGCCCGCGTCGCCCCGTGAGGCCCTGGGTGTTCAAGCCTCAATCGAGCGAGTCCAGCAAGCGAGTCCGGGCAGGCTAAGCTGGGTGGTACCGCGACCCAAGGTCGTCCCATGAGGACGCCTTTTTTGTTTGGAATGGAGGAATCTAAATGGGCAGGTTTAGAGAGGTTGACCCCAAACGGCCGGTGAATGACGCCGAGAACGCCGTCTTGCAGTACTGGCGCGACAACGATATCCCGACCAAGAGCGTCACAGAGCGTGAGGGCAGGCCCGAGTGGATCTTCTACGAAGGTCCGCCTACGGCCAACGGTCGTCCGGGTATCCACCACGTGCTCTCCAGGATGCTGAAGGACGTCGCCTGCCGCTACAAGACCATGCAGGGCTATCAGGTCCGGCGGAAGGCAGGATGGGATACTCACGGACTTCCTGTCGAGCTTGAGGTCGAGAAGAAACTCGGGCTTTCGTCCAAACCCGAGATCGAAGAGTACGGCATCGAAGAGTTCAACAGACAGTGCCGCGAGTCGGTCTTCAACTACCTCAAGGAGTGGCGGGAACTCACTGAGCGTATCGGCTACTGGATTGACATGGACCGTCCCTACATGACCCTGTTCAACGAGTATGTTGAGACCGAGTGGTGGATCCTGAAGAAGTACTTCGACGCGGGCCTCATCTACGAAGGCCATAAGGTCATGCCCTACTGCCCCCGCTGCGGGACCCCCCTGGCCTCCCACGAAGTGGCGCAGGGCTACGAGGATGAGACAATCGACTCCATCTACGTGAAGATCAAGGTCAAGGGTAAGGACGAGTACCTGCTCATATGGACCACCACGCCCTGGACGCTGCCCTCCAACGTGGGCATCGCCGTGAACCCCGAAAACACCTACGTGCGGGCCCGCAAGGGCGACGAGGTGCTAATCGTGGTCAAGGAGCGAGTAGTTCCCCTCCTGGGCGAAGATGCCGAGATCCTCGAAGAGTTTCCGGGCAAAGCGCTTGAGTATCTGGAGTACGAGCCGGTCTTCCCCTTTGCGGAGAAAGCGATGCCGGCCGGGTCAAAGGCGTTTTTCGTGACCCTGGCCGACTATGTCTCCACCGAAGACGGCACGGGCCTAGTGCACATGGCCGCGGCCTACGGCGAGGACGACTACAAGGTGTGCCAGCAGTACGGCATCCCTCTCATCCATATGGTCGATGAGCAGGGCAAGTTCGTCCCGGCTGTATGCGATTGGGCCGGCACCTTCGTCTTCGACGCCAACCCATCCATCGTGAGGAAACTGCGCAGCACGGGGCAGCTCTTCAAGACCGAACGCCTCACCCACTCCTATCCCCACTGCTGGCGCTGCAGCACTCCTCTGGTGTACTACGCGAGGAAGTCCTGGTACATCGCGACGACCAAGTACCAGGACAGGCTGATCGAGGCCAACAAGAAGGTCAAATGGTACCCGGAGCACGTCGGCACCGGGCGGATGGGCAATTGGCTTGAAAACCTTGTGGATTGGTCGCTTTCCAGGAACCGCTACTGGGGTACCCCGCTTAACATCTGGAAGTGCGAGGAGTGCGGGAAGCTCGAGTGCATCGGTTCTCGTAAGGAACTGGCCGAAAAGGCAATCGAGAAGATCGATCCCGAAACCTTCGACCCCCACAGGCCCTACGTGGACCGGGTTCACCTGAAGTGCGAGTGCGGCGGCCGCATGACCAGGACTCCCGAGGTCATCGACTGCTGGTTCGATTCGGGGTCCATGCCCTACGGACAGTGGCACTACCCCTTCGAGCATAAGGAGGATTTCCACAAGCTCTTCCCCGCCGACTTCATCTGCGAGGGACTGGACCAGACCAGAGGCTGGTTCTACACGCTCCTGGCTATCGCCACGTTCCTGTTCGACCAGTCGTCGTTCAAGAGCGTCCTCGTTAACGACCTGGTACTGGACAAAGACGGCCAGAAGATGTCTAAATCCAGAGGCAATACCGTCGACCCGTGGGACATGATCAATCGCTTCGGCGTGGATGCGTTGCGCTGGTACCTTCTTGCGGTCTCGCCGCCCTGGGTGCCGACCAGGTTTGACGCCGAGGGAGTCAAGGAGGTCGCGTCCAGGTTCTTTGGGACGCTGCAGAACGTCTACTCCTTCTTCACGCTCTACGCCAACATCGACGAACTGGACCCCAAGGAGTTCGACATCCCGGTCGCCGACCGGCCTGAGATCGACAGGTGGATCATCTCCCGCATGAACTCCCTGGTGAAGCAGGTCAGGGCTGAAATGGAGTCCTATGAACTGACTCGGGTCGTGCGGTCAATAGCCGCCTTCGTGGTTGATGAGGTGTCCAACTGGTACGTGCGGAGGACCAGGGAGCGGTTCTGGTCCAATGAGTTTGACCTCTCCAAGAAGTCGGCGTACCGGACGCTGTACGAGGTGCTGGTAGGCGTAGCGAAACTCATCGCGCCGTTCGCGCCGTTCATTGCGGACGACATCTACCTGAACCTGACGGGGGCTGAACAGAACACGGCCTCCTGCCGGTCCGTTCACCTGGATATGTACCCCGAATCCGACGAATCGCTGGTTGATCCTGAGCTGGAGGAGCGGATGGGACTGGTCATCACCCTGGTCTCCCTGGGCCGCGCTGTCCGCAACAAGGTCCAGATCAAGGTGAGGCAGCCCCTACGCAAGATGCTAGTCAACGGCAAGTCCCGGAGCGTGCTGGCCCGCATGGAGGACCTCCTGAAAGAGGAACTCAATGTTAAGGAAGTCGTGTACGTGGACAGCCTGAACGATTACGTTTCCTTCGAGGTCAGGCCGAACCTTCCGGTCGCCGGCCCGAAGTACGGCAAACTGCTGCGCTCCATCATGGCGGCGCTGCCCAAAGCAGACGCCGGAGTGCTTGCCAGAGAAGTTGACGCGAAGGGCCAGGTAGATCTGGTGTTGGATGTGCCCGGCGATGCAGCTCAGCAGGCCGTCTCGGACCTCCAGCCGGCAGCGCGGCTGGTGGACGGGAGGCTAGTCCTGAGCCTCTCCAAGGAGGACCTGGACGTCCGGATCCACGCTCTCGAAGGTTTCGCCGTGGAGGTCGAAGGCGACCAGTTCGTCATCCTGGACACCGAGATCGACCGCGAACTGGTGCTCGAGGGTATCGCTCGCGAACTGGTCTCCAAGGTGCAAACTACCAGAAAGAGCCTGGGCTTCAACGTCACCGACCACATCAACATGTGGGTGGCCAGCGATGCTGAGGTGGCGGAGGCGCTCAAGCAGCACGGCGACTACGTCAAGGGCGATACTCTGACAGATTCGCTGGAATTCCTTACTGCCGATGCACTGGCGTCAGTTTCCGCAGCGGGCGAGGCAGTATCCCCTGCTCAGGAACTGGATCTGAACGGCCATCCTGCCTCGATCAGGGTGCAGAGATTGCCGAGGTAGGTGGCCCAGGGCGCTATAAGCAGAGAAAACCTCAGCGTTGTGCAGCTGTAGCACAGACCACAATACGAACGGGCCGGGTTACCCCGGCCCGTTCTGTTTCTTTCGATTTGATGGGGAAACCGTCTATTCCATCCGGACGTGATGGTGAAACCGGCCAATCCAATCTGACGTGATGGTGAAACCGGCCAATCCAATCCGACGTGATGGTGAAACCGGCCAATCCATCCCGAGTTGATGGGCAACTCGGCGCGTCCACCGCGGATCTCGGGACTGGTCCTTGATCCTACCGTTTTTCGAACTGGTCGAACTTGGGCTTGTGGTCCTTGGGAATGGCGCTGACGTACTTCTGGCCGCCGGTCGACTTCTCGAACTCGGCCTTGGCCTTCTCTATGAGTGAAGGGTTGGTCACGAATTCCAGTCCGGCTTCCGCCAGGATCTTGCCCGCGACGAGCATTCCCTCGTGGCCGATGCTCATGCCGGCCTGGGCCGTATATTGCCACGAGTGTCCAGGCGTGCCTATGGCTTGGCATGCCACGCGGAATTCGGCAAGGGGACAACACCATGAAGCGTCGCTGACATCGGTAGAGCCCTCGATGTCTCTCGGCGTCGCGGGCCGCGGAAGCCAGGTCGTATTGAGGACTTGGCCGAAGACTTCCTCAGGCACGCCTTCCTTGCGCAGCTGTGCCTCTACTTGGCCGGGGTTGAACGTCTTTGCTATCTCCCGTGCAAACTCAAAGTCCTTTTCGCTGAAACTGGGCGGCCCGACACGGTGCGCCGCCTCTTCGATAACGTCCTCCACTACGCTATTGGAGAGCATGTTCCAGATGGCCTTTATGAGCTCAATCTCCACTCGGGTCTCCGTCATCTGGGCGGCGCCGTAGGCGCAGTTCAGGACACGCTTGTAGAGGTCATCTACCTCGGACCTCTTCGGCGCGCGGATAAGGTACCAAGCGCTGGCCTTTGCCGGGACAACGTTAGGCTGGCCCCCTCCGTTGGTGATTACGTAGTGAACCCTTGCTTTGCTGGGCATGTGCTCGCGGAGGAACTCAACGCCCAGGTTCATTAGCTGAAGTGCATCCAGGGCGCTGCGCCCGTTGTAGGGATCCCCCGCCGCGTGAGCTGTGCGCCCGTAGAACGTTACGTTCATAGCGTTATTGGCCAGCGACGAACCGTTCCTCACTATGTTGAGGGAGCCGGCGTGCCAGGTCATGCAGATGTCGAGGCCGTCAAAGAGGCCGTCCCTTGCCATGAAGGCCTTGCCGCTGAAGTTCTCTTCGGCGGGGCATCCGAAGTACTTGACGGTGCCGGTCAGGCCTCTAGCCTGCAACTCCCTCGCCAGTCCGACGGCTCCCGCCAGGCTACCGACGCCCAGGAGGTTATGCCCGCATCCGTGCCCAGCCGCGCCCGGCTTGAGTTCCTGCTTGGTCGGCGTAGTGCATTGTGAAACACCTGGTAGAGCATCGTATTCCCCGAGAAAGCCGATGACGGGTGATCCGGATCCCCACGTTGCCACGAAGGCTGTGGGCATCCCGGCTACTCCCCTCTCGACTGTGAACCCCTCTGCTTCCAGGGCGTCCGCCAGAGCTTTAGCCGAACGGTCCTCGTGCAGGCCTACCTCGGCGTACTCCCAGATTTCATCTGACAGCCTTGTTAGCAGTGAGCGCTTCTCTTCAATGTACTTCACTGCGGTTGTGGCGTTGACGGGCATGAACAGCGTCTCCTCCCTATCCCGCGGATTTCGATACGACAGAGAGTTCGACTATGAGCGGCCGGGAACCTTCAGCAATGACTGGACCCACTCCCTGTTCTCAAACAGGGCGCAGCCTCCCTTGGCTCTGGCCAGCCTGTCTTCGCCGGCTCGGATATCTTGGAGCAGTTTGGACCGCAGGGCATCCTTGAGCGAGGTGTTTCGCAGGTTGGTATCTGAGTAGGGCGAGAACGGGCAGGGCTCCAGATCGCCAGTCGCACTGACATGGACGAAGCCGCGCCCGGCCGCAACACATCCTCCCATCTGCTCTTCATCTCCGGGAAATGCCACGAACAGCCCTGGGAGCGTCTCACGATACTTGGAGGCAGCGGCCAGAAGCCCCGCTTTTTGCTTACCGGTTAGCACCAGTGCCTCGGTCCCTTGAGAAGCGGGCACGTATTCGACGTAGAAAAACAGCCTGCAACCGGCGTCGATGGATTCGCGAACAAACGCCTCTGAAGTCACCGTATCAAAGTTGGCCCTGGTCACGGTGATTGAGAGGCCGAAGAAGGCGCCGGCGTTCCTGAGAGTGGCCACTGTGCGCCTCAGGAGCCCATAGACCCCTTCTCCGCGCCTTTGGTCGGTCTCATCCTCATGACCTTCGATGCTCACAACCGGCACCAGGTTCCTGGCGAGGTGCGACACGAAGGCGTCGCCGACCATCAGTCCGTTGGTGAACACCGGGAAGACGATGTCGGGGATCGATGCGGCCACCTCAAGGATCTCTGGCCGTACCAGCGGCTCGCCACCGGCTAGCAGAATGATGGAGACTCCCAGGTCCTTGGCCTCGGTAAAGACGCGGCGCCACTCGTCCGCGGACAGCTCATTAGCCACAGATCTGTGTTGTGCGTGGTTGTAGCAGCCTTTGCAGTTGAGGTTGCACCGGTTGGTGATGCTGCAGATCATAATCGGCGGCACTTGCAGGCCGTTTTTGGCGTGGCGTTCTCTGTCCGCTGCCGCCTTCTTCTGTCGTCCCAGGATCTTCATGAGGTAGAGGACCAGTGAAGGGTCTTTGATAGCCAGCCCAGCTGCATCCTTGAGGAGGCTTTCTATAGATAGGTTCAGGATCTCTCTGTAGCCATCGGGTCTTACCATTAGGCGCGCCTCCGGTCTCGACGCCGGACGCATCGCTCCGGTGTCCGTTCTGCTAGGTCTGTCTCCGCCTCATTAGTACGGATCCCCGAACGCGAGGTTGCACACACCGCACAACTGTATTCCTTGCGTCGCGCTACGTCAACGACTGCCTGTTCACCCTACGAGTTTGGACCACAGGAGAGCCGCGTTCAGAACTATGATGAGGGCGCAGACAGCCCATCCTGCTACCGACGTGCGCCGGTCGTTGACGAACTGGCCCATGATTCTCCTCCTGCCTGTCAGGATGAGCAAGGGCACTATGGCGGCGGGGAGCGCGAAGGACAGGATGACTTGGCTGGTGACCAGGACGTCGACCGGGTTGAGGCCGAGCGAGATGATGGCAACGGCCGGGATCATCGTGATGGTGCGCCTCAACCATAGGGGCATGCGAAGGTTCACGAACCCCTCTACGATGATCTGACCTGCATAGGTCCCTACCGCCGAGGAGGATAGGCCTGATGCCAGAAGGGCGGTACCAAAGGCGACGCCGGAGAGCCGGCCGAGCAGCGGGGACAGGGTCTGGTGAGCCACCTCGATGGACTCCACAAGGAGGCCCCGCGAGTGGAATGTTGCTGCGGACACCACTACCATGGCTGCGTTTATGACAAAGGCGATGTTCATCGCCACGAAAACGTCTATCTTTTCCAGGGCCAGGTGCTCCCTGCCCGTGTACTCCCCAAGGTTCCGCCTGCTCTGCACAAGGCGAGAGTGCAGGTAGATGACATGGGGCATCACTGTGGCGCCGAGCATGCCCACTGCAATGAAAAGGCTATCCCGGCTTAAGCTGGGCATCAGCGTGTGGAGAGCGATGGACGGCCACGAGGGATCAACCAAGAAGATCTCGATGACGAAGCACAGGCTGATGACGCTGACTAGACCAGAGATAGCCAACTCCACCCGTTCCTGCCCGTACTTTGAAAGCTCAAGAATGCCGTAGCTGATGATCCCCGTGAGCACGGCGCCCCACAGCGGGGGCACTCCGAACAGCAGGTAGAAGCCCAAGGCGCCGCCGAGGAACTCAGCCAGGTTTGTCGCTATTGCCGCCAGAGTGCCGAAGGTCCACAAAACCCAATTTGCCGGCCGGGAGAACTCACTCCGGCAAAGGGCGGGGAGATCAGCGCCGGTAGCGATCCCGAGTTTGGCGGATAGCGTCTGCAGAAACACGGCGAACAGGTTGCTCCAGAGCAGCACCCACAACAGGTTGTAGTTGAACGCGGATCCCGCTGTGATATTAGTGCCGAAGTTGCCAGGATCCATATAGGCGACGCTAACAACAAACGCGGGGCCCAGGAACTTGAGTACGGCCCGAAGCCCAAGGCGTTTGACCTCGGAAGGAGCTTGCACCCCGCCAGCCCGCTGAACAACCTGCTGTGGAGCGAGTGCTCCTACGACTGGGATGCTTGTTCCGTCGTCGTAATCCACGGCAATTCCTCCCGCCGAGAGATAGCCGGGACGAACACTGTTAGCCTCGGTTAACTCGGCGGAACATAATATGCCAATTGTGCGGAAGGGTGCTAATGGGCGTGCGGAAGGGCGCTAACGAACATGCAGAAGGGTGCTAACGAACATGCGGAAAGGTTCTAACGAGCGCGAGAGAGGTGCTCTTTCCAGGCTGCGAGCGCCTCTTCGTTCTCATTGAAGAAGGCGAGGAGTTCGGATATGCCGGACATAGCGGCCGCGCTGATGTTGTGCTCGATCCGTTCGGCGTCCTCCAATACGTCGGGGACCCCGAGGAGAGTCAGGAACTCCTCGAGGACATGGTGGCGGTTCAGCAGGTAGGCGCCGATCTCGTTACCTTGGGGGGTGAGTTTCACGATGCTGTACTTCTCGTACTTGACCAGCCCTTCGTCTGCCAACCTGCGGAGCATGCGGGATGCGGAAGGCGGTTGGACGTTCAGCGCGTCGGCGAGTTCCAGCACCCTTGTGTACGAGTCCTCAAGGGACAGGCGGTAGATCATCTCGACATAGTCTTCCATACTCGCAGAGAGGCTGTTCTTGCGCTTCGCGTCCTTCAGTGAATATCCCCGGAACGTATGGAAGTCGCGGTCCTCGTCCACACCCCCACCCCCGGTTCGGCACCAGCACGTTCAACTCCAACCATATTCAACTCCAGGATATTCAGCTAAGGTGGGCGCAGACCGGGCAGTCGGGGTTCTTGCTTACAGAAACAGTCCGGAAGGTGGAGTTCCAGAGGTCTATCCAGAGCATCCGGTTCTTGAGCAGGTCGTCCTTGCGGCCTGCCAGGACCTTCAGGGCCTCGCAGGCCTGGATGGACGCCACCGTGAACACGGTCGGAGCGAACACCCCGACATTGGCGCTGGTATAAGGGGCAACGCGGCTGCCTGCGTCCGGTACAATACAGGCGTAGCAAGGTGTTTCCCCAGGTACTATCGTGGTGACTGTGCCGTGGGTGGAGACGGCCGCGCCGTGAACCCATGGGATCCCCAGCCTTGCGCAGGCCCGGTTCAGCACGTCACGCCCTTTGAAGTTGTCCAGCCCGTCAACAACCACAGTGGCTCCTCGGACTATCCTCTCCGCATTCGAGGCGTCGAGGGCTTCGACCAGCACTTCGTAATTGACCTGGGAGTTCACCCGGGCGAGATGCTGGCGCGCCGCCGCAGCCTTCGGCGTATGGTTTTGGGCGTCTGCCTCGTCGTATAGGCCCTGCCTCTGCATGTTGGTCATGTCGACGAGGTCGGGATCGACCAACCGCAGCGTTCCCACACCCGACCGGGCCAATAGTATCGAAGAGGTGCTCCCCAGACCGCCCAGCCCGACTACTACGGCGGTGCCTTTCCGAATGGCCTTCTGGCCCTCTTCCCCGATCCCTGAAAGGAGCACGTGCCGTGAATACCGCGGATCGCTTTCGGTCATACCAGCCACCTCCCCCAAGGACTGTCCTCCCCTAAGGACGAGCCCCTCCTATTCTCCCGAAGCTCCCAAGTTCAGCGCTTCTTCCAGCGCGTGGGCTAACTGGTCCGGGCACGAGGTGTCCTTGTGCCCGCACTTGATCCCCTTAAGCCTGCGTATGGCTTCATGGACTTCCATGCCGTCCACCAGCCGCGATATCCCTTGGAGATTGCCCGGGCATCCCGAAATGAAGACCACATCACGGACGACGTTGTTCTCAATCTTGTAGATGATCTCTTTGGAGCATACTCCCGCGGTCCTGAACTTGCCGGTCATATAGTGGATTCCTCCGGTCGCTCGGGGCTCGAAATGAGCCCTCTGCACCATAATGAGCATAACCGGAGGATCCGTGTCAACCAGTCATGTGCTGTCCCTGTCCCGCCGTCAGCGGCTAGCGGCTGGAGAGCCCCCTTCTGGCACGTTGGACCTGAAGCTCGACTTGCGCCAGTTCCTGTTTGAGACTGGCGATGCGCTGCTCGGCCTCATCGACCGCTGCCCCGGTCCTCTTAGCGTTGGTCACATTGGCCACCTCGACAGCCACAACACCGATGATCTGCATTGCTTTCCCCAGGGCGAACAGGTAGTTCGCGTCAATGAACATGCCAGCCATAGGCATACAACCTTCCTATCCCATTTGCTAGATGTTATGTAGACTGGAAGGCAGGTGATACGAATCAGAGCAAGACTAAGGGGGTGGCAAGGTTGGTTTCCAGAGAATCAGCTGTTTCGCTGCGGGAAGTTACTCGCGAGACCGTCAGGGAGATCTGCAGGCTCAAGGTATCTGAGTACCAGACGCAGTTCGTGGCACCGAACGCCGTCTCTATTGCTCAAGCCTACTTCGATCGCGATGTAGCCTGGTTTCGGGCTGTCTACGCGGATGACACCCCGGTAGGCTTCGTCATGCTCTACGACAACCCCGAGAAAGCCCAGTACTTCATCTGGAGGTTCATGATAGACGAGCGTTATCAGAAGATGGGCTTTGCCCGGAAGGCGATGGAACTCGTGCTTGAGTACATCAAGAGCAGGCCGAACGCCAAGGAGGTCCGCCTGAGTTACCACCGGGCGGAGGGCGGGCCTGACGGCTTCTATCGGAAGATGGGATTTGTGGATACGGGCGAGATGTGGGAAGACGAGCATGTGATGGTTCGGGTATTCCGGTAGGTAACTTGCCCATGATACAAGGCCGCCCAGCGATCCTGAGCGGCCCCGTTGTTCCCACCGGGTTAGCCGAGTGTTGTTTTCAGTCGGAGTCCTACTTCACTATGAGTACCGAGCACTTCGCGTAGTTCGAGACCTTGTTGGACACGCTGCCCAGCAGGAACTGGGATGCCGCCGACCTTCCGATATGTCCCACGACGATGAGGTCGTGTCCGTTCTCATCAGCGTAGTCGAGTATCCTTGCGGCGGGATTGCCGGTAAGCGTCTCCTGTTTGAAGTGTACTCCTGCCTTCTTGGCCTCGGCCGCGCACTTGTTCAGCACGATCTCGAAGGAATCGCGGATCGCGTCGAGTACTTCCGGCATGACGACAGGCCCATTGGCGTCGATGTAGGTCATGACCGAGTAGTCGACCACCGATACGGCGGTGAGCTTGGAGCCCAGGGTCTTTGCCAGCTCAATCGCCTGCGCCATCACCTTGTCTGCGAATTCGGAGTTGTCGAGAGCTACGAGTATGTTCTGAAACACAAGTCCCACCCCTTTCGCCGGTTCGTTAGCACATAATAGATTGGTGCTGAAGGGTAAAGCAACGAGTGGGCGTATTGTACATGGTTGGACGAGGAGAGAACCGGGAGGTCTTTGGCCTTGGCGGAGAGTCGAAGCTGCGTGATAGGTATAGACGGCGGGGCTTCCAGCACTCGTGCTGGCCTGATGGACCGCGAACTGAGCATCCTAGCTCAAGGATTTGGCGGCCCCGCGGACCACTTCTCGGGCGCCGGCGGCAAGGAGCGGTTGACCGGGTCCCTGTCTGACGCCGTGTCTCCCCTGCTCAACGCCTTGGCGCGTGACCCGCTGCTGAAACTCGAAGCGGTGTGCTTAGGGCTCACGGGAGTGAGCATCCCAGGCAAGAAGCAAGCCGCCCTGGATGCCCTTGGAGATCTTTTCCCGGGAGTTCCGGTCTTCGTGATAAGCGATACCGTGACGGCTTGGGCCGGAGCCCACGGAGGCAAAGACGGAGTGGTCGTTATCGGCGGGACGGGATCGGTCGCATATGGACGCTCCGGCTCATCGGAGACGCTCAAAGGCGGTTTTGGCTATCTGCTCGGTGATGAGGGCGGCGGCTTTCGCATCGCTGTCTCCGCCATCTCGGCTGCTCTTCGCGATGCGGACGGGACTGGCCCGGCAACCTCGCTAACTGGGGTTGTGCGGGGCTTTTTCGGGGTATCGAACCTGCGGCAGGTCCCGGGGAAGGTCTATGCTGAGGGCATCTCCGTGGACAGGATCGCGGCGCTATGCCCGCTGGTTGTCGCTGAGGCCGACCGCGGGGATCACGAAGCAATGCGGATATTGGACGAAGCCGGCAGCGACCTTGGACGCCTCGCCGTAGCGGCCCTGAAAGCTCTAGGATGCGGCGTCGATAGCGTGTCCCATGCAGGTGGGGTGTTCAAGTCGGGTGAGGCGATCCTGAAGCCGTTCCGCGACCACATAGCCGGCGAAGTGCCCCACGCCCGGGTCATCCCTCCCGCCCATTCGCCTCTCATCGGAGCTGGAATCATGGCTTGGCGCCTGCTATCGAGCGGTGACCATAAGGAGACCAAGCGGCATGGGAAAAGATAACAGCAGGGACATCAGCAGAGATAGCAGCAGAGATAGCAGCAGAGATAGCAGCAGAGACAATGTGAATGTCCCTGAGCTCTTGGCCGCGATCCGCGGGGGCCTCGTAGTGTCATGCCAGGCACGGCCGGGAGAACCCCTATACGGGCCGCACTTCATGGCCGAGATGGCCAAGGCCGCCCGGTTAGGTGGGGCACGCGCTATCAGGGCCAACGGCGCCGCCGACATATCTGCCATAAAGGAAGCCGTCCCCCTCCCCATCATCGGCATAAACAAGAGGCGGGTCCCGGGCTTCTCCATGTTCATTACTCCGACCGCCGAAGACGCTGCCGAGGTGGCCAGGGCCGGCAGCGGGATGATCGCTGTGGAATGCACGTCCGGCTCCCGTCCTCCCGACTCCATGGGCCGCATCTGGTCTACTGTGGACCTTGCTGACTACATCCACAGCCATCTGGGGCTTCCCGCGATGGCGGACATCTCCACATATGAAGAGGGTCTTGCGGCGCAAGACGCCGGGTTCGACTGCGTGGCAACCACCCTTTCCGGTTACACGCCTAACTCACCGGCTATAGAGGGCCCCGACCTTGCCCTAGTGGAGCGGCTTTCTGCTGCCCTCTCGGTTCCCGTGATCGCCGAAGGGCGCATCTCTTCTCCGGAGGATGCCCGCAGGGCGCTGGAAGCCGGTGCTTGGGCGGTCGTGGTCGGAAAGGCCATAACGATGCCCCACACGATTGTGGAACGGTTCGTGAGGATGTTGCCGCGCGGCGATGGCCCCTTCACCGCTTAATGCAACAGCCACGCGCTGGGCGTGGCTGCGGGTAGGGCAGGCTAGTGTCCGCCTATCAAGTTAGGCGCCGCTGTTGGGCTCGCAGAAGGGACAGACCAGGGGAAGCATCTCGGAAGCTTTGATCACGTACTCGAAGGCGCTCGTCGCTGCATTGCCGCTATGGACGCTGACGAAGACCCTGATCTTTGCGTTCGCCGGAGTTGGGCAGACGACGACCTCGAAATCCCCGGCATTGGCTGTCACTACGGCATCCTGCGCGCAGCAGCTCCCGATGTTGGTCAGGGTTTGGCTGTCAACCTGTTGCGGCGGGCAGACACCGATGTTGACCAAGCGGATCTCCGCGCTAATGGGGTTATCTCCTACGTTCTGCACCTTCACGTTAATGGCGCTATTCTGCCCGGTCCGGATGAAGATTGGGCCTGTGGACTGGGGTCCGACCAGCCCGCCGTCGCCGTTCATGTTGTCCTCGATATCCTTGATCTCCCTCTTTATCTCCTTGAGCCCGAACCTGGGGTGCTTCAGAAGGCACCGGATCGCCTTCAGTTCTCGCCAAGCCAGAAAGCACAGGAGATCTGAGTCTACGCCACATCCACCATGGATCGGCCCGCCGTCACAGATCGGGCCTTGATGTCCTGCCACCTTCACCTCGTCGTCCTCATCGAAGTCACCCAAAACGATCTTCAGCAGCTCTTCCACACTACGGTTCACCCCGGCCTACCTCCTCAATATCACCGTTTGTCTAAGCCTATTCGGCTACGCGGCTCGCAAGACCGTGTTGTAGAGTCCTGTCAGTGGCAGGGTTTGGGCAGGCTGCCGCAATATACCGAGAGGAACGAGAGCAGATGGTGGCTCCAGGAAACCGGGCTCGGCGAAGTGCTTCTGGTGGGGGATTTCGACCCAAATGGGCAGAACACATTGGAGCGTGGTCAGCCTCGCCAACCGGATCACGATCCTAGAGGATGAAACCTTGCTCTGAAATGAAGCAAGGCTTTCCGGGGATGCGGACGTTTTGTGGCGAGGTCCCGCCGCGAGGCGCCACCCCATCGCCACACCTCAAGCGCGGCTCATCATGCAGTGGGTTCATCACGCGTTGGTTCACCATTTGTTGAAGTGGAGCCTCTGGGACAAGTCGATGGGCGGCTGCTTCACCCGTTTTGCGTCAGGGGCGGGATAGCCAAGTCCGATGAAGCAGGGCACCTCGTAGTCCTCGGGTACCCCAAGCACGGTCTTGGCGCGGGCCATCTGCAGGTCTCCGAAGACGGCGGTGACGCCAAACACGCCTTCGGCAGTTGCGGCAAGCATCATGTTCTCGATGCAGCACCACATGGACGCCAGGGCATCCAGATCCCCCAGCGACGCAGGCTTGAGGAGAGGTTTGGGTTGGCGGAAACAAGGGACGACCAGGGCGCCAGCGTTCACCAGCATCCTGCGTTGTTTCGGGATGACGGCGACGTACAGGTCCCGTTGATTGGCGTCCGAGATGCCGGAGGAATTCACGATCCTGGCTGCGTCCTCCGTGCTCCTCTCCCCGATTTCGGATAGCGCTTCCAACCTGGTCTGCATATCTTCAACAACGATGAAGTGCCAGGTCCGAAGCATGCCGCCACAAGGAGCCTTCATCCCGGCCTCGATGATCTTGGTCAAGGTTGGGCGGTCAACCGGCCTTCCGTCAAAGTCCCTGATGGTCTTGCGGGTCGCGATAGCATCGTAGATGTCCACTAATATCCCTCCACTCCACTATGCTACCACGGCATGTCCCGTAGATGAGTGGCCCAAGTTGACTAATCAGTGGCCCATGCTTGCTAATTGGTGGCCCGTGGCTAATTAGTGTCCCATGCTGGCTAGGAGGTCCCGGATCTTTCCTTTGCGGTTGCTGATCCCGTCTTCCTCGAGGGCAAGCGCGCTCTCTAGGGCTTCTCTGAACTGCGTACCGCGTATCAGCCCTGGGTGCTCTTCATTGAGATTGGCCAGTACATCTACAGAAGCCCACCGCACGAAGCGGGCGCGGTCTTCCGTGAGGACCCTGAGATGCAGGTCAAGCGCAGGCTGCGAAGTGGACCGGGACAACGCCCAGACGATACTCTCCCGCAGGTCAACGGCCTTGAATGCGTCGAGGAAGCCCCCTTCGGGGTTGGAGTAGATGGACTGCTTAACCTGGTCGTACAGGTTCGCCAGGTATATATCTGCGCTGGGGTCTCCGTACTGGCCAATCACGCGGACGCAATTCCCGAGCCGCTTGACCATCGCCTCTATCATGGCGTCCTTTCGGCGATCGTCGGCCAACCTAAAGTCTAGGTCCGAAGTCCCGGATGTGAGGTCTCTGTATTGCTCAAAGAGCATGTTGGCCACGGCCATCGCCGTCAGCGCTCCCTTAGCCCCAAGGCCGAGCCAGACGTCGCGAACCCTGGAGTTGCCTTCCAACAGCAGCGGGAGCAGCTCCCGGATACCATCGTCACCGCACTCAGCGCACTTCTGCAGCTCCCCCTTGAGGCGGTAGTAGCGGGCAGAGGCAGCGTCCTTCTGGGGGATCCAGCCGAGGCGGTCAAGCACCCCGACTAGGGCTTCGCGGACGCTATAACTCTCCTCAGAGACCAGTCGGGCCACCAGATAAGGTATGGCTGCGGTTGCTCCAATCTCCCCAAGAGCCCGAGCGGCGTCGTTGCGGATCATCCAGTCTTTTTCATACGTGAGCGCCTTCAATAGGCCGCGTACGTCTCGCTTTGACTTGAGCTTGTCTACTTTGGGCGGGCCGAATAGGAATCCCACGCAACGCACCTCCGCGACTGTGTGACTAGACGTGAATCAGCGCAGCCTATTTCCCGTCTATCTACTCCACGGATCCTGCAAGTCCTCTGTGCAGTCTCCGAGTCTTGCGGTAGCGCTCGAACGGTAGTGCTGGAACGGTAGTGCTGGAACGGTAGTGCTGGAACGGTAGCGCTGGAACGGTAGCGCTGGAACGGTAGTGCTCGAACAGCGCTTACCTCTGGTACCACTGGGACTGCTCCGCGTGCAGCCGGGCGTACTCTCCTCCCAGGTCGATGAGGGAATCGTGGGTCCCGTCCTCCACGACCTTGCCGTCCTTGAAGACGATCACGCGGTCGCACAGGGAGGCGATGCTGATGCGGTGCGTCACCATGATGACTGTGCGGTCTCGCGAAATCTCGATGTAACGCCTGAAGACATCGGTTTCGGCCAGAGGGTCAAGGTTGGACGTGGGTTCGTCAAGGATCACAAAGGGTCGCCTCCGATACCAGCCCCGCGCTATGGCGAGTTTCTGCCACTGCCCGCCGGAGAGGTCCGTGCCCCCTAGGTCCTTGCCTAGCAGGGCATCGCTACTGGGTCCGTCAAACCCTGCCGACTGAAGCGCGGCCTCGATCTCCTCAGGGTCTCGCTCCCGCGACGTGTCTCCCAGGTACACATTGTCGGCCACGGTGAACGTGTTGTACCGCGCAGGTTCCTGGAAGACTGCCGACTGAGCGGCGTATCTGGAAGCGGGGTCGATCTCCTCTACCGGCGTGCCGTTGATCAGGAGCTGCCCATCCGATGGCTGCAGCATCCCGGTTAGGAGCTTGACGAAAGTCGTCTTTCCGGCGCCGTTCTCCCCGACAAGGGCGATCTTCTCGCCGCTCCGAATGGTCAGGTCCACCCCGTTCAGCACATACCTGTCGGTCAGGGGATAGCGGTACCGGAGGTTCTTCGCCTCAATGACCTCGACACCGGGCATCGGCGCGCCGGTAGCATTCTGTTCGCGGAGGTCCATCAGATCGAAGAACACTGCCGCCTCATTTTTCTTTGAGACAAATGTCGCGGCGGAGGAGAAGAGCGCCGACGTATCCGATATGAGAGTGCTCACAAGCAGCATGACGCTGCTAAGCTCGCCAATACTGATCTGGCCCTTCGCCATGAGGTAGATGGCGAGCACGTTCCCGCCTGCCAGGGCCAGGGCGGAGATGGTATTGGACACCACCTCGAGGATGGCCTTGCGGAGCTGGGTCTGTTTCTCTTTCGCCGAGTATTCATCAGCCAAGCGCTTCCACTTGCCGAAAAAGAATCTGTGGAGTCCGAGAGACTTTATCTCCTTCGCAGCGGGTCCGAGCATCAGGGTCTCGTAGTACCCGAACTCACGGCGCACCTTGCTGTTGTCCTTCACGAGCTTGAAGGTAAGCTTGTTTCCCACATACGTCGTGTAGAGCGTCGGCACCGGAGCTATCAGTGTGATGGCAGCCAGTAACGGGTGGAAGATCCACAGCGTGGCCGCAATGCCAAGGACGCTGACCGTCTTGGCGATTATCCGGTACCCGTTTATCATGACATCCCGGTTGAGGCCCCTCCAGCCGCCCTGCGAGAAGTCGAACACCCTGCTGATGAGGTCGTTGATCTTGGGCACTTCCATGCTGTCGGGCACGAGAGATGCTATCTTCCTGTACACACGGGTGTGGAAGAGCTCCTGCAGGCGGTTCATCTGGACCATGTCCAGCCCCTCGATGATCTCTCTGCCGGGCGTCGTGTAGCGGTCCAGGAGGTCGCAGACGAAGCCGATGACGAAGTAAGCGGCTACCAGGCCGATTAGCGGGAGCACGTTTTCCCCTGGAGAGTGTACCGAAGCCAGGTCGATGTATCGGCCCCAGATGCCAGCCAGGACAGGCCGAAGCAGGCTCAACAAGACGGTGAGCGAGATGTATATGGCCGAAACACTCCTGGCGGAGTTCACCACGTAGGCGAAAAGCCTCCAAAGGTGGCCCAGATGCGCCTTGTTCTCACGTGAGATATCCGCTTCGATCAAGGTTGTCCGGTCATTCATCCCTATCACCCCCATTCCCGGGCGCGCTCACGTACCATTGTTTTTGTGCCTCGAACATGTCCGCGTAGAGCCCGCCTTCCAGCATCAGCTCGTCGTGAGTCCCTTCCTGGGTTACGACTCCGTCTTGGATGACCAGGATCCGGTCAGTGATCATGGTGGAAGCCAGCCGGTGGGTGATGAAAATGGCCGTCTTGCCCTCCGCCATCTCGGCGAACTCCTTGTACAACTCGCTCTCGGCGATGGGGTCCAGCTGGCTGGTGGGCTCGTCCAGGAGCAGGACAGGCTTATCTCCCATGAAGGCCCGCGCAACGGCTATCCGCTGCCACTGCCCTCCGGAGATGTCCACGCCTCCCTCGAAGTCCCGGCCCAGGAGAGTGTCGTAGCCATTTGGAAGGTCTCCCGCGAACTCGTCGACGCTTGCCTTGCGGGCGGCGGCATCCAGCGTCTCCTGGTCATCCATCCGGTCCAGGTAACCGATGCCGATGTTCTCCCGAACCGATATGGAGTACTTCACGAAGTCCTGGAAGACCGGGCCGAATACCCGCGTCCGCGTCTCGCGGGAGTAGGAGTTGAGGGGCCGACCGCCAAGGAGGATCTCTCCCCGGTCGGCTTCAAATAGGCCCAGCAGGAGCTTCACGATGGTCGACTTCCCCTGTCCGTTCTCCCCTACCAGCGACAGTTTCTCGCCTTCGTTAACCCGGAACGAGATGCCCTTCAGGATGTCCCTTTGGGTGCCGGGGTACCTGAACCAGACGTTGCGGAACTCGATATCGAAGGTCTCCGGCAGCCCGTTGGAATTCGAGTCGATGTCCTCCGAGAGGGATAGATACCTGTTGTAGTAGTCGAAGAAGTTGATGTGCATGTGGCTGTAGCGCAGCACGTCTGCGAACCAGAGAAAGCCCTCAAAGACGCCGGTGAATATCGTAGACGACACAGCGATAAACGAACCGATGGTTATCTCTTGGGTCAGGTAGAGGTACAGCACCAGGAGGACGTTTAGGAGCTTTGCAAACTTGGTGATGTTGTTGCCGGTGAAGTGAGTCTTGAGGTGCTTGAAATAGAACCTCTCGTACTCGCGGTTGCGGGCATTTAGGCGCATCCGGTACGTGTCGATGAGGTAGTCTGAAGCGGAGAAGAGCTTCAGTTCCGGGAAGTATGCCCGGGAACGGAGATAGCCGCCCAGCGTACGGTAGGCCTGCTCTCTCGCCCAGTATCCTTCGAGCTCATCGTAGATGTTGCGGTGGTGTTTGGCCCCGTACCACGTTTCGGCCACCACCGGTACGAGGATCGACGGCACCAGCCACCACTTGAACCTGGCTAAGTACGTTAGGATCCCCAGCCCGAGGACCAGGCCCTGAAGGCTCATCACGTACATGGGAAACAGGTGGCGGGCGGAGTTCTCCGCCCTCCGGTAGGCTTTGTCGATGATCTCCATCGACGCTTCGCTTTCGAGGTGCTCGTATCTCATGCGACGGAGTTTCTCGAGCATGCGGCTCTTGAAGGCCGTCCGGAGGATCAGGAGCGACCGGGGTTCCACAAAACCGAAGATGTAGACGTCATCTAGTAGCCCGGGAACTACGGCAAGCGCCACGAAAGCGATTAGGTAAGGGACATATGCCTCGAACGGGATCCGCCCCTGCGCAAGGGCTAGACCGTCGTCAAAAATGCGACGGTTCACCAGTACCCTCAGAAACTGTAGGCCGCCCATGGCGATGGCAATGAGGAATACGGATACCACCATCGCCGGAGCCTGCGGGTAGAGGATGCCCAGCAAGTCCCTATAGGCACGGATTATGCGTCGAAGGTTGTGCTTCTCTTCCATACAGTTACTGGCGAACTTACCGTGTCTCCTTGAACGATGATATGCTTCTAAGTTCGGCCCCCTGGGGAATATTACCTCCTCACTACGACGTTAGGAGGCTGCGTGACGCCCTCCCTCTTGACTTGGGGCGAACGGGAGTGCTCCCACTCTGGACTCAGGGCGAGCCCGGACGCTTCAGAGGCAGCAGCGACATGCTCTCGGCTGAGGGCAGGAATCTCTCAAGGTCGGACACAGGGAAGGGATTTCCGTGGCCTGGGTATATGGCGGCGGGTTGCAGCGATATGATCTTCCTCCAGGAAGACGCGTATTCTCCCGCGTCTTCCGCCCAGATCGTTATCCGGCGCGAGCTGGGAAACCCGTTCATAGCTGCATCGCCGCAGAAGAGGCGCCCGTCGTCAAGCAGCAAGGAGATTGAGCAGGCTGTATGACCTGGCGTATGGACGATGCGGCCTCCCAATTCCTGCTCTATTTCGGGTTGGGTCCCGTCGCGTACGCAGATGTACCGGCTTTCATGAGTTCGATCTACAGGCGGAAAGCGGTGCTCGGCATGCCCCAGTAGACCCATCAGATTGCAAAACCGCAACGCCGTTTTGCTGGTGCACCCGCCTTCAAAGTTGTTCTGGCCTCTTCGAAGTCCCTCTACCGCCTTCTCACTAAGGATCACTTCCGCGCGGCTTTGGCCTAGGAACTCGTTGAGGAAACCTGCGTGGTCATCGTGAGCGTGTGTCAGGAAGATGTACTTGATGTCATCCATGTGGATCCCGTGGGCGGCGAGGTTCTTGGCGAAAGACTTGAACTGCCGGGGGTAGCCCGTATCGATCAACAGCCAGCCCCGCGCCAGCTCAAGAAGGTACATATTCGCGATGCGGTTTCCGAGGTTAAGGACTCTCAGGCCTATCCCCCCTCTCGCCGTGCCGACACACAGTGGCTTGGTTTCTGCGGCGACCGGTCGCATACCTCTCTTTCCTAGAAGGGGTTTCCATAATCGCGTGAATATAGCATGGAGAGAGCTAACAACGGGAGGTGTCTCGCGATGGACTTCCTGGTAGGTAAGCAGTATGGCAGTGGTCTGTCGGCTTATACCCTGAAGACCATCGCGACGTTGCCATGGTCGTGGACCACGTGGCGGCGGCGTTTGTGCCGACTTCGAGCGCCTTAGGCCAGGTCATGCACGCGATCGGTAGGCTCACGGCCCCGATCATGATGTACTTCGTTGCAGAAGGCTATCATCATACCAAAGATGTAAGGAAATACGCTCTCAGGCTCGGAGTCTTTGCGTTGATCTCGCACTTTCCTTACCGTTTTTTTCAAAGACGGACGATGGCCTGTATCTGCCGCCGGTATCCACCTGCGGCCGACCTCGTTCATCTTCCCTTTGTTCGCCGGGCTTATTGCCCTGATTGTTTGGAAAAACGCTAGGCTTACCTTGGGAGTGAAGGCCCTCCTCGTACTCGGCGTGTGTGCGGCGACAAGACCCGTAGACGGGGACTTCATTGCGGTGCTCTTGATAGTGGCCTTAGGGGCGTGCCGAGGGGATTTCGGAAAGCAGGCCCGGGCTCTTTTCTGGCGGAGGCCTATCCTAGCGTCTTCTTCAAGATGACCGGGCCCGGGACTGTTCGGAATCCCATCTCCTCATTGAGATGCAAGATGGGCGGGTTGTCAGGATCGTTGTGGGTCCTCATTCTGGGCGCTCCGCCTCTGGCCGCCTCGATCGTTGACGCCACCTTAAGAGCTCGTGCGATGCCCTTGCGGCGGTACTCCTTGAGTACGCCGGTGTAGGCTACGGCGGCGCTCTCTCCTTCGGTCTGAGGCATCCAAACCATCGTGAAGCCGACTACTTCGTCGCCATCGAGAGCCACGGTAAAGAGCTTGTGAGCAGAGGTTTCCTTGTAGTCTCGTACCCACGAATCGTAACTCTGATCAGTTGACCCTTCCGAGCGATAAGGTACATCATATGAGGTCTCGATCTCGACTCTGTACATGCCTGGGTAATACTGCTCTGCTGCCTCATCCATGAGAGTTCGGATATCGATTCCTATCGATCTCAAGTCTTCCAATGAGCCGAAGAATCCTGTGTCGTCGAACTCAGCGGGATCCAGAATCGCCTCTGTGCGTTTCCTTTCGATCCTGTATCCCCGCCTCTGCGCCCATTCCAGAGACGTAGGATCATGTCCTTTGCCCCGCGCAAAGATAGCTCTGGAGCTGTCTTGCGCTGCGCGGCGCTCGAGGCTGTCCAAGATGAAGGAACCGATACCTCTGCCCCTGTTGGAGGGCGGCACGGCCACATGGACTTGTCGTGAGCCAGTTCCGCTGGGCTCCCTGAACAGAACGTCCGAGCGAGACTACTCCACGCTTTTCAGCGACGTTACCATATCGATGCCGGCGAACCTTCGCCCCATCACATGATTCACAAACATGGTGAACAGAAGAACGAAAGCAAAGCCCATAGCAACGCTGAATGCGGGAATTCTCAATGCGATCTCCAGGTCCGGTGTTGTCGCTTGCTCAAGTATTGCGCGAAGCAGCAAAGAGCCAACAACGTAGCCGAAGGGCAAGCCGAATATCGTAATCCAGATGTTCTCGCCCAAGACCAGCCGCTTCATCTCCTTTTCATAGAAGCCCAAGACTTTCAGCGTTGCCAGCTCACGCGTTCTTTCATAGTAGTTCATGCGCCCCAACACCATCATCACGGCAAAGGCAAGCAAGCCGGAAAACGCGATAAGAATGACTTGGAAGAACTGCAGCGTTTCCAGGGGTCAAGTCCTTTTCTTTCTGTAAAAACCCCTCAGACGACTGGTATGTAACACTGGCCTAACTCCCTGCGACGGCTGGTTCGGGAACGCCGGCGCCCTCTGCAACCGCCCGCCCCTGCTTCCACTCGATGTACGCCCTCATGTCGAAGTACTGCCGGTCAGTCGACCATGCCTCGTCCTTCTCCATCAGTAAAGCCCCAAGCAGACGTTCAGCCGATTCGGTGTTGGGGAAGATACGGATGACCCTCTCGCGCCTGCGCACCTCTTCGTTCAGCCTCTCAATGCCGTTGGTCGTCCGTAGGCGCTTGCGGTACTGCTCCGGCAGGTTCAATACCGCCACCGCGTCGTCAAACCCCTCTTCCAGGATGTTTACCGCCCTGGGCGCCCGGCTTCCGAAGTTGTCGATGACCCTCCTCAGCATCTGCCTGGCGGTTTCCACGTCCGGCGCCTCCCAGATCACCCGGAGTTGGGAGTGGAGTTCGCCCTGCAACTGCTTTGGACTGGCATCGAGGATGTTGCGGGTGAAGTGGGTCTGACACCTCTGCCACATGACTCCCTGAAACTGAGTCTCCACAGCCTTCACCAGCCCGCCGTGGTGGTCCGAGGTCACAAGGTCCACGCCCCAAAGCCCCCTTCCCTTGAGCCAGGAGAAGAAGTCACACCAGCTGGTGTAGGTCTCGCTGTCCCCGATCCAAAACCCCAGCACCTCGCGGTACCCCTTCATGTTCACCCCAATGGCGATGAGCGCGCTCTGTGGCCTAACCTGCCCATTCTTCCTCACCTTGAGCACTATCGCGTCCACCATCACGAAGGGGTAAGCCTCTTTGAGCGGCCTTTCGTTCCACGCCTTCACCAGGGGCTCCAAACTCTTGCACAACTCCGAGACAGTCGACTTCGAGAACTCCGTCCCGCACAGTTCCTCGGTGACCTTGGCCACCTTCCTGGTCGAGACCCCGTTCACCACCATCTCCATCAGCGCCAGCATCAGGGCCTGCTCGCTCCTCTGGAACCGGGCGAAGAGCTCGGGAGAGAACTTCCCGTCACGCACCTGGGGCACTGACAGCGTCAGGCGGCCAACTCGAGTGGTGAGAGTCCTGGGCTTGAACCCGTTCCGGTACCCCTGGCGCTCCTCGGTCCTCTCGAAAGGCTTTGCCTGCAGGGCCTCAGTCACCTCAGACTGAAGCAACTGGTCTAATACTTGCTCCACCAGCTTGGCCATGGCGCCGTCATCCTTAAACAGTCCGTGCACGAGTTCGTCTGAAAGGGTAATCTGGTACTGGGTCACCGCTGCTCCTCCTCCGACTAGTGATCTCTCAATCAACCAGTCTACCAGAGGGGCCGGTGGCCCGAACCATCGGATCCGTTAGGATCCCTTTTTACAGAAGTATAAGGACACTACTTTTCCAGGACGACCAGCATGTTGTTCCGCATCTCTTCCTTTGTTTCAACCAGCGAAATCCTTGAGTCAGTCTTCAATCTGTCCAGGTCAAGCCCTGCTCCTTTTATCAATAGCGTCCTTACAAGGAACGGCAAGGCGGACACCTTTGAGAACGCGGTCTTGCTCATGTAGACCTCGTTGCCAACGGGGAAATCCACGATATTCATGACCTCAAGCGGAATGATGGTTCCGTCAAGGCGTTCCGCTGTGAGTTTGTCGCCGATACCTACAGAAAGGGCCTCGGCCATCCTCGGAGTGATCAGTGCTCCGTTCTCCGGCAAGGAGATCCCATGGCCGTTCATGTCCTTGAAACTCAGGCTTTCTTGCCCTTCATCCATAACGACAAGATAGGGATTCTGCATGCTGCCGTTTTCTCCATGTAGATAGACGCCGAACGCCATTGTCGCGTCAATGTTCTCCGCGCTGCGCAAGGCATCATAGACGTCGGAAAGATGCTCCGCAGCCATGGGAGAGCGGAGCTTAATCTCCACGTCATATTGGACCGTCTCCCCAAATGCCTTATCAAGCATCCCGTTGATCGAGTTCATCAACCCAAATCCGCACAGGATTAGAGCGGTGGAACCGATAATGCCGACAAGTCCCATCAGCATCCGCGCCTTATTGCGAAACAGGTTTCTAGTGACGATCTTTCCGCTGAAACTAAGCCTGCGCCAAAACGGGGCAATACGCTCCAACATAATGCGATGCCCTTGGGCCGGGGGCTTTGGCCGCATCAATTCAGATGGCATCGATTTGAGCGATTTGCGACAGGAGAGCACCGTAGCGCCGCAGGTTACGGCCGCCACGCAAAGCGTAGCCAGCGCCAGATGGGGTGAAAACGCCCTTACTCCGGTTGCATCCACGGTGTAATAGGTGATTCCGACGTTATACAGCGATTGAGCAATCAAATACCGCGAAAGGAGCCATCCTAACACCATGCTTGGGACGGTAATCAGAACTCCAAGGAGCGTATACCGTCCTGTGATTTCCTTCTTGGAGAAGCCCAACGACAGAAGCGTTCCTAGATGCTGGCGCTGGTTCTCCATCACGCGAGAAACGGTAATCCACGTCACAAGGGCAGCCGTCAGGAAAAAGGCGATCGAGAACATGAGACCGATTTGCTTTATGCCGGTCATAGCGTCCGCGACTTTCCTGTAGCTCGTTTGATGCTCGCGGCTGAGGATGTTGGCGCCCGGGATTGTCTCGCGTACAGCTTTCGTGATCTCTTCGTGCGTGGGACCGGTTTCTTTGTCAACCGTGATAATGACCTCATTGAAGGCAACGTCCGGCAAAGAGGATGCGTTCGTATAGGCAAAACCGTATTTCTGGTAGTCGGGAATGGTCAAACCCTCTAGAGCGTAATAGACATATTCCACATTGCGAACGATCCCCTTAACCAACCACTGCCTTAGTCCGCCGATGTCGGCTGTGGTGATCCTGTCGCCAACGGATATCCCGTGCGCGCCAGCAAAGCGGCTGTCGAGAAGAAGGGCGTCTGTTTCGTTCCCGTCTAGCGGGCTTCCGCCCAGCAGTTCCGGTACATTGATTGTTGCCGGTTCATCCACAGCATGAATGTGCAGTACCGCGCCGGACGAGCCAGGTAGGGCGACATCAGCTACTTTTCGACGCTGCGCATCTTGGATACTGTCTAGAGACCGTACGCCTCTTAGGTCGGATTCGGAGACCTCCGCCCTGTAAACCCAGTAATCGGCAAGGTTGGCCCGCTCATAATAGCTGGAGACTACGTTTTCAATGGTGCTGACGTACAGGTTGATTCCGCTGAACAGGCCGATCCCAAGGGAGCAGATGCACACGATGGCGAGGAATGCCCAGATGCTTTCCCGGATATCCCGAAGGACCTTTCTTTGCAGTATGGTTACCATTTGATTTCCTCCAGATCCGCGAGGGGTTCCTGTGTAATCTCACGGATGACTCGGCCGTTCTTCATCTCGATCAGGCGGTCGGCAATCGGGGTCAACAGGGAATTGTGCGTGACGATAACCACCGTCTTCCCCATCTTGCGACTAATGTCGGACAACACTCCGAGAACGGTTCTGCCGGTTTCAGTATCCAGCGCACCCGTTGGTTCATCGCAGAGAAGCAAGTCCGGGTTTTTGCAGATTGCTCTGGCAATGGCGACGCGCTGCTGCTCGCCCCCGGAAAGCTGCGCCGGGAAGTTGTGCATTCTGTTCTTCAGGCCTACGATTCGCAGGGCTTCCTCCGGCTCCAGGGGCGATTTGCACACCTGCTTTGCAAGCTCGACGTTTTCTGCCGCAGTCAGGTTTGGAATGAGATTGTAGAACTGAAAGACAAAGCCGACTTTGTGGCGCCGGTAGTTGGTGAGCTCCAAATCGTTCATAACGGTGATCTCTTTGCCCGCGGAGAAGATTCTTCCGGATGTGGCGGTGTCCATACCACCCAGCAGGTTGAGTATGGTTGTCTTGCCTGCGCCGGAATGCCCGAGGAGAATGCAGAACTCACCATTCATGATCTGAAACGACACACCGTCTACCGCCCGAATGACTATCTCCCCCATCCGGTATTCCTTCCTTACGTTTTCAAAGCAGATGTCCACCATATCGATGCCCCTTTTCGAGATATGAACGACACAGACGTCTATCGTTCATGTAGTATCATTCCGCAGTTGACTTGTCAAGCGTCCCATGATAGGTTGTTTACGCGTACGGTTTACATAGTTCATATTTCGAGGTGACTTGTGTGGACGGATTTGAGAGGAGAAGAAATGAGAAGAAGAAAGCCATCATGCAGACGGCTTTGGAGCTCTTTGATCAACATGGATTTGACAAGGTAACAATAACGGAGATTGCGGATAAGGCCCACGTCTCCAAGGTGTCCATCTACAACTTCTTTGAGAGCAAGGATAATCTTCGGCGTGTCATTATCAAGAACATGCTGGATGAAAGCATAGAGAAAATCAGGGCGCTGATCGAGAGACCGGGTAACTTCATGGATAAGATTGAGGAGTATATCCAAATACGGACCTGGTATTTCAACAAGTATGGCTTGCAGTTCTTCCTTCAGGCTGTTGAAACCGATCCGGTGATTCGGCAATACGTCGATGATTACAACGCTGCCAACAAACGGCTCCTAATGGCCTCAATAGACGAAGGTAAGCGTTCCGGCGTGTTTTCATCCGAAGTATCAGACACAGCAATCGAAATGTACATCGATATGATTCAGACGTATCTGCTGCATAACAAGGACATCCGCGAGAAGATTGAACACAATCCGGGGCTTGTGAGGGAGATAAACATGTTGTTCCTAGACGGGCTGATCAGAGGAAAAGGGCAAGGGCACAACCTTTGAGAGGCGAATGCGACACCGTGGCTAAGCGGTGTACTCATAGTATCGTACTTCCTTCATACGTAACCCCCAGGTAGTCTAGTATCGAGACAGTGTGGGGGCCGTCCTCACCACAGGCGACCTCTGTCCCGTATTGAAGACTGGAAATCCACTCGCTGTCCACGCCGCTCCTCCATGATCATGCCATGCGGTCGAAGCAGATACGGCAGGATGAGTAGTGGAGACAAAAGCGCGAGGGCAATAGAAAAGGCGGCTAGGGCTTACGCCGGGGTCGCGTAGTCGCGGCCAACTGCTAGTCGCCACTACAAGTATACCAAATCACTGCTTCAGATCGCTTCACCATAGATAACCTAGTAAGGAAATGTCTTGCGGAACCATGTCCTCGCCCTCATTCGAGTACCGATGCCATCCATGTCATCCTTCCTCACATCAAGGCGCTGAAGTGCGAACAGACCCACGTCGAAGAGCTGCATATGAAGTGAATCGCTGGAATCCATGAAGTGCACTGTGTCTATTACGCTGGATATGTCAACAGGGTTCCCAAAGGGCGGTCCGGAGTGGCGGTACGTTGCCAGAGCATCCCTAACAAGAGTTTTGAGGCACGCCTGACAGTCATCAGCTACTATGAAGCCGAGGCTGTTCTCGTGGTTGAGGTACTTCGCGATGCCCTCAAGACACATCCAGAAGGAAATGTGATGTGGATGCATTGGGCTCGTGTACTTCTGCAGCTTCGCTTTATCGCAGCGTCCGATCACCGTCTTCAGGTCGTATGCTTCCATAATGCCTACGCAATCAGAAAACACCTTTAGCCGGTCTGTCCTAGACATCTCGCTCCAAAGGCCTTGCCCATGGAAGATCTCTCTGCCGTGCAGTTCCGCTGTGGTTGTCCCAAAGAGAGAGGTAACGAGTGATCTCACATCAGAACGAACCTGACTCCAATGTGTCTCCGGGATGAGCAGAGCGCCCACGTAGTGGAATGGCTGCGTGAGATCAAGGTTGGAACCAGTATTCCCCGCTTCGTCCATGTAGGCACAGATCAGTTCAACGAGCCCCCTCTGCCTATTCCCCTGCGGGCTTAGTCTTGCGTCCCAGTTCCTTCCCATGGACATCGACAAGACGCTCTACGACCCAACAAGCGGAACCAATCGTCGTACGCTTCTCCTTGGAGTCCACATAGGTCTCCTCAAGAGCACGTGCTTTGTGGAAGTCGGTCTTGCCCGAGCTGCTCAAGAAGACCTGGCCCTTGTGTTTTTTGCTTTTCATCTGAGCACGCTCCTTTGCTATCCCATGTTCGATGTTAGGCGAATGGTTCCTTCCATTCAATCAACTAGCGCACCCACATCTTATGCAGCAACCCGGCAACTCACACTGAGACCCGTACCAGAGGTTATGACATCGGGCGAGGCTCCGCACCAGAGGCATCGATCGCGCTGCAGCGAGTCAAACGGCAGGCTTTTCAGCCAAACAAAACGACGCCTCGAACCCCGAGACGCCGTGTTATGTCATTTTGGTGTCGGGAGACCGACACGCACACTATGCGACGGGCCTACTCATGTAGAGATCGTCTCATTGAACAGCATTGCTCACCCTTGCTGACGCTATGGCAGCACCCTTGGCAATCATCCGCTCTGCATTTGGGCCATTCATGTACAATCGCTCCAACTCCTCAGCATCGGCGTTGCGCACGTCGCGGAACCCGCGGCTCGTAAGGAATGACCCGATCTGGCCTTCATCAATGCCAAAGATGATGCTTTCACTGATTGTCCGGGTAATTCGCTTCGTGGAGCTCATCCTCATGTCCCTGAGGGTTTCATTGTAGAAGTAGTCAAAGATCACTGCGCTCCCCGGCCCGGACCGTGTCGCGATGAAGGATAGCGTGCTGTCAATACCTTCTGCAGTCAGGTACATCGTGACTCCCTGCCAGATGAATAGGGTCTTTTCTCGCTCATCGTAGCCATTGGCAAGAAGGCATTCGGCAAGACTCTCAGTGTCCAGATCAACCGGGATAAAGACAACGTTGCCTGGGAGGGGATCGACTACCTTCTTTAACCGCTTCAACTTGGTGGATTGGGTGGCAGGGTGATCGACCTCGAACACGCGCACCTTCTCAATCCCAGATGTGCGATATGCTCTTGTATCGAAACCCGCACCAAGAATGACCACCTGCTCGAGCCCCTCGGCCAGGCAGGCCTTGAGGAAGTCGTCAATGTACCGCTCCCGGGCGACGATGAACTCCGCGGCACCCGGTGTACTGATTCGATCATATAGCCCCGAGTCAATTACCAGCTTGGCCAAGAAGACCGAAACGGGGTTAACCAGCGAGCTAGCAATGGGATCGAAGCAGATCCGCCTGTCCGACGGCCGTGACCACTCAATGGCACGTATCAATGCCATGCCTTCCGCTGTGGTACTGGACCTCTTCTTCTCCAACGTCAAGACCTCCGCTTCCAGCCCACTTCAAAGGAATTTTCACTCGTTTCAACCATGGAGTTCTCGGAGCGACTCGTCTGGCTTCCATCGGCGAGCAATTCCCCCAAGGCTTTCTGATCTCCTGCTCCCTGTCTCGCCGTAGTCCCCGGAGAAGGTATCATTCCCCATGAGTCTTGCTGACACGTGGAGGGATGGTGTAGGTGTCTCGGCCGAAGAGGCAACAAAAAACCCTGCCTAAGCAGGGCTCATATTCTTTTTGGTGTCGGGAGCGGGACTTGAACCCGCACGGTGTTCACCATACGCCCCTCAAACGTACGCGTCTGCCAATTCCGCCATCCCGACACGCTGCGATCAGCAAATATGAGTATAGCGAGCCCTACTGCTGGTGTCAATCATTTCGCCTACGTACCAGCCGTTTGCATGGGCTGCATCCTTGCTTGCGATGCCGCCAAGACTCCGCTTACGCTCAGGTGCCGCCAAGTCTCCGCTCACCCACTGCTTGGTACCTTACAGCCCGCTCACCCTCGTTACCGTGAGCCCCATGGACTCAAGCCGCTTGATGAACGGGTTGATGCCGGCGACGTCCGATGCGATATGCCCGGAGATGACAAGGTTCTTGCCCTGCGGGAACTCCTGCTTCAGCTTGGCCACCTCGGCGGGAGCGCAGTGGATATATACAACCGTGTCGGTGCCGTGCAGGAAGTACATCCTGGCAAGCGTCGCTCCGCCGTTGGTACCGGCGCCGTGGACCACCACTGTCTTCCCCGCCTTGTTCGACAGAGCGCCCAGGCGCACCGCAACCTTAGTAGGCGCGTTCTTGATCTCGGGGATGGTGTTCAGCGCCGCAACGACGTCCGCCACAGTGGACTCCGGGCCCACATGGGCGTCCACCGCCTCCTGCATGATCCTCCGCCCTATCTCGTCCAGCGGGTTATGGATGTTCATATACGGGATGCCCAGGAGCCGGGCGAACGACGGCGCGTGGTCGTAGTTGGCCGCATGCCGCGTTGCCGCGATGCCGTCCTTGAACCTGGCTACGGCCTCTTTGGCTTCCTTCTCGGGGATGCCGTTCCGCACCATGATGTCGGTGTGGAGGTCGAGCACGTCGGGGAACGTGGTTACGCGAGCATCAGGATGGTGCGCCAATACGAGGTCGTATCCCAACTGCTTGCCAAGCATGATCTCGGGGACGCCCATGTCGATACCGAAGATGATCTTCTTTATGTCTTTGCCGGGCACGTGGATCATGGAGTCCGCGGGCCAAGCAGTCTGGCCTGCCATCTCCATGGCGATATGCATCAGTTGCTCAGTGGTTACTCCTGCTCCCATCAGCGAAAAGCCCTCCCTCGTTGCAGTCTACCTGCATAGTTCGAGTTCGGGCGCTGATTCCCTTCTGGCCTCGAAGCGCCGCGGTCACCAGCCGGCGGCTCGCCGCGGCTGCGTTGGCCTAGACGAGCTACGTTGACCTAGACCAGCATGGCCTTGATCCTGGGGATGTGCCTCTCGGCGCACTCCCTTCCCGCCTGGATCAGACCCTTGCACTTGGTTGGCGTGGGCAGCCCGCTCTCATAGACGTCGGGCTGCAGCGTGATGGAGGCGTGTTCGTTAATATTGCGCTCAGTGCTCTCCCTGCTCGCTAGCGCGAAACTTCGTGAGAGGATCGAGACGGCGTTGCTCGCGGCCTGAGGCTTCTCCACGTGGAGACTGAGGTCGACGGCCACCACCTCTTCGGCCCCCATCCTCCGGGCCTCGTAGACCGGGACCATGTCGCGGATCCCGCCGTCCACCAGTGACCAGGACCTGAACTGCTTCGGCTTGAACACCCCGGGGACCGAAATAGACGCGCGGATCGCCTCAGAAAGCTTAGCGTCGGTGACGTAGGTCCTGCCGGCCATCCCGAGAGCCTGGGTCATGGTCCGGGACCAGGGAGGCGAGTTGGTGAAGACCACGATGCCCCCGGTGACGATATCCACCGACATTAAGGCCACCGGTATCCTGGCGTCCCTGAGCGTAGCGCCGTGGGTGAACTTATCGATGGCCTTTTCGATGAAGTTGCCGCCAATCAGTCCTGAGAAGCCCATTGCTGTAATCCCTGTTGAAGCGGCGAGGAAGGGGACATCGATCGGCTCCTCCTCTTGTGTCAGGGCCTTGGTCGTGATGTCCTCGAGCCCTGAGAGGTCCACTCCCGCGGCGTAGAGCCCGGCGACGATGGCGCCCGCGCTGGTTCCCGTGATCACGGACGGCCCAAGGCCCAGTTGCTCCAGGACCTGAATAACACCAACATGCGCGAGGCCCAGTATTCCCCCGCCGCCAAGCGCGAGTCCCCACTTCTTCACGGCTCCCACCCGCCCGAGAGGTAATCGAGACAGCCTATGCGGGCGCGGTTATGTCCGGTACTCCCTTGAGTCCGGCAGCCTCCAGGCCAAAGTCACCGAGATGAGCACGATCGCTGCCTCTACAATGAAGAGGACGGTGTAGTTGGTTGCTTGCAGGAGCCACCCGCCGACCATGGTGAGCAGAGTTAGGGGTGCCGAAATGGTGTTGAACAGGCCTACAAGCGTCGCACGCTGGGACTCCGGGGCGATGTCCAGGATATAGTTGGTGTACCCGATCCACGTGCCTCCAAACCCGGCACCTAAACAGCCGTAGAGCACGAGATACAGCGGGAAAGCCAGAGCGGTGAGGCCCGCGAAGAAGGTAAGGCGCGCAAATAGAGCCAGGACTCCCGTCATCATGAAGAGCACGGTGACCAGCCTCACGATCCAGCGCGGCCCGTGACGATCTCCGAGGTAGCCCCAGAGCGGGCCCCCGCCAACGCCACCTACCATCTGGGCAGACACAAATAGGCCAACCATACTCGGTGCAAAGCCCAAACCTTTCTGGGCGTGGATGGCGAAGAACGGCAGCGCCAGGTACATGGCCCCCATCAGGAGCCTGGTGTAGATGACGTGCCGGAACAGGGCGTTTGAACTCCACGCAGACGGGAGTCTACGCAGGTACTCACTCATGCCGGTTACCTTGCTGGGGGTATTGCCGCCGGGGTCCTTGATGAACACCATGCAGAGGAGCGAGCAGGACAGGAACAGAGCCCCCAGGAACAGGGTGAGAGCGTAGTTGTAAGGATAGGGCACCGCGTTCCCGAGGAGCCACTGGATGACGAAACCAGCCGAGAACGCAGCCACACCGCCGCAGGCCTGCATTGTGCCGAACAGTCCGGACCGGCGGTTGGCAGGGATGGTGACCGCGACGATCTCCATCCACGGCGGTCCGCCGAAGCCGTCGCCAAAGGCGACGCCGATGAGACTCAAGTAGAAGATCGCCAGTGCCAAGCCGCGGTTCTTCACCGCCAAGAGGGCCGAAGCGGCCATCACGAGGGCCGAAATGCGCATCACGTAGCCGGCCTTCATCATGAAAGGTTTCTTGTACTTGAGCCTGTCGATGTAGCCGGCCACAAAGATCTGGGGCATCAGATAGCCGAACGCCCTCAGCGAGCTCACTACGCCTATCAGGAAGGGCGAAGAAGTGAGAGTGCTGACAAAGGTCGGCAGCATGCTGTTTCCCTCCAGGAACGCTTGGCCGAGGTTGAAGAACGTGCCGTCGCCGATGAAGACCTTGGTGTTATGGGCTGCTATCTGCGGATCATATTGAGTCTTGCTTGCCGCCGGCTGCGGATCCACGGTACGACCTCCGTATCCATCAAGGAGAGGGCGCCAATGGCGCCCTCCAGGACGAATCCCACTTCTATGACGATTTCGACAGGTAGGGTCCCGTTCCTGCCGCTACCTTCGCACCAGCCTGGTGCCGGTCTTCCCCTCTACTGCGTCCAGCACGTTGTCGAGAGAGGAAATGACGCCCTCTCTCCCACCGTGCTCCCAGAAGCGGAGGATGGCACGGATTTTGGGCCCCATGCTGCCTTTCCTGAAATGGCCCTCCTGCTCATACCGACGGAGCTCGTCATACCCTACCTCGGCAAGCCACTTCTCTTGGGGGGTCCCGTAGTTCAGCGCTGCGCCGTTTACGTCGGTCAGGATGACCAGTGTGTCGGCGCCGACCGCCGACGCCAGCCGCTCCGCGCCCAGGTCTTTGTCGATGACCGCTTCTACGCCGACAAGCAGGCCGTCGTCGCCTCTCACGACAGGGATGCCGCCGCCTCCCACGGAGACGACTACATGCCCGGCTTCAACAAGGGCCTTTATGGACGGACCTTCGACTATGACCGAAGGGTCCGGTGAAGGGACGACGCGCCGCCAGCCGCGGCCGCTGTCCTCCACCCACTTCTCGCCGAAGGTCTCCTGCCTGGCCCTGGCGTATCGCTCGTCCTTGAAGGGTCCCACGGGCTTGGTGGGATTCGCGAATGCAGGATCGTCTTTGTCCACAAGCACCTGAGTCACGATGGTCGACACCGGTATGTCGATGCCCTCACGCCTGAGCGCGTTTCCCAGGAACATCTGCATCATGTAGCCGATCATGCCTTGGCTCTCGGCGCCGCATATGTCCATTGGCATGGCCGGGACCGCCTCCGCGGCCATTTCGTTTTGAATGAGGATATTGCCGACCTGGGGGCCGTTGCCGTGGGTCAGCACCACTCTGTGGCCCCGCTTGACCAGTGAGGCGATCTGCTCGGCCGTTGCCCTGACATTGGCTCTCTGCTCCTCGGCAGTGCCTCTCTCGCCCCTCTGCAATATGGCGTTTCCTCCCAAAGCAACTACGATGGTGCGCAATGCCCGGACTCCTTTCCCAGACGACTTGATTGCCTGCCAATTCCACTGGATCGCCCTGCAATTCGTCCAGATGCGGAGCGAAACCTGCAAAGCCCCGCAGGGCAACCGGTAGAGCATAACGAATACCTTCTAGAGGGTCGCCTACTCACCCGAACATGCTAAGACGAAAACTCGGCATCTGCAGTTATATAGTTGACGAGCGGGAACGACACAACGCTCTTACCAGCATAGCCGACGGTATGTGGTACGCGGTTATGGCCGGACTCACTACCCCGTTTTGGGGAGCCTTCGCCGTGAGACTCGGCGCCACCGACTACATGATCGCCCTCCTGTCATCTTTGCCCGCTCTGGTCAACTTGCTGTCACAAGTACCGTCCGCCATTATCATCGACCGGTTCGACACCCGGCTCCGCCCCGTTGTCGTATGGGCTATGCTGGAGAGGGTCTTCTTCCTTGTCTTTGCCCTTCTGGCTGTACTCCCGATACCTTCCGGTGCGAAGCCGATGCTCTTTATCATCCTTTACTCGCTTAAGAGCTTTCCTGCCACAACCTGCGGGATAGCGTGGACCTCCATGATGGGCGAGATGTTCAATCCCCGTCTTCGGGGCAGGCTGTTCGGCGAGCGCAACATGCTGTGCACTCTGGTAACCCTCACGTCCACCATTGCGGCGGGTCCTCTCCTGGACCGCATCCAGTGGCCGTGGAACTACTTCACCATCTACACCGCCTCGTTTATCGCTCTGGCTCTGTCGACGTACTACTTGTTCAAGCACAGGGAGACCCCGCTAGCCAGGGAAGAGCGGGCGCAGTCTCCTTCGGGCCTCCCCGCATTCGTCGCCGCGGTGAGGGACCGTCCATTCGCGAAGTTCCTCGCTGCCGTGATGGCCATGCACATAGGTTTCCACGTGCCGGCAAGCCTATGGACTATCTTGTGGGTCAGGATCATGGGGCTGTCCAACGCCTGGATAGGTATGTTTTCAACGGTTTCCGGCGTCACGTCGGTCCTTTCATACCGTGCGTGGGGACGCTGGACCGAGAAGTACGGTAACCCTATAGTCCTGTCCGTTACTGCCCTCGCCCACATAGCCGTTCCGGTGATCTATGCTCATTTCCCATCTCCTTACGTGTACCTGGGCATCAACGCGTTCGGCGGATTCGTCGGGGCGGGTCTCAACCTGGCGCTCTTCAACCTGCTGCTTGACGTGAGCCCTGCGGCGGGGCGGCCCGCTTATGTGGCTACGTACAACATGGTGCTGGGCGTGTCCGGATTTGTGTGGCCGTTCCTCGGCGTGTTCATGTACGAGCGCCTGGGGATGACCGTCGCACTGGACTGGAGCGCCGCCCTGCGGGCCGCGGGAATGATAGCGGCCACGCTCGTCCTGCTGCGTGGCCGCTCACTAGAGACCTCATCAGTTGGAAAGGCCTCATCAGTATGAGTTTCCGGGAAATCCTAGTCCTTCGCTACTCCCTTGGCTACTTCCTTCGCTACTTCTTGGTGAAGGCCCGAGACAATGCTCTTGTGATGGAGTCCCACAGGACCCTGAAAATGTTGCCCTTGGGAACGTCGTTCTTGGCGACCAGGTCTGCACGCCCTATCTCCTGTCCGGCAGCGCTGAATATGACCTCTCCGACCTTGGAGCCCGCCCGTATGGGCGCCTCCAGGTCAGTCCTGAGATTCACGGTCGAGGTGACTTGGTCTTCCATGCCCTTCTCTACCGTCGCTCCGAGGCCCAGAGGAGCCACTGCATCCACAACCTTGCCCCTTCCCTTCCATACCCGGACCTTGCCCAAGGATACACCTGGTTCATGCGTCCCCACATAGCTGTAGTTCCGGTACGCCCAATCAAGAAGTGAAGTCACGATCTGGCTCCGCACTTTCTCCCCATCGTCGATGGACATACCCTTGGCCGAACCCAGCACTATCGCCACTACATGCAACCCTGAGCGTTCTACCAGCGCTATCATGTTGAACCCGGCGCGAGTCGTGAAGCCGGTCTTGAGGCCGTAGGTCCCCGGATACGTCCAAAGAAGCCGGTTGCGGTTGAACTGGGGGTCCTTCTTGGACTCGCCCGGAGCCGTGTAGGCGAACTCTTTCAGCGAGTGGAACTGGAGCGTCTCCGGATAAAGCGCGAGATAGGAGCGGGTGAGGGTGAGCAGGTCTCTGGCCGAAGTCCGGTTTTCGTCGGAGAGACCGTGCGGGTCCACGAAATGGGTGTCGTTCATCCCGAGCTCTTTGGCCTTGGCGTTCATACGGTCCACAAAGGAGGTCACGTTTCCCGCCACGTGCTCCGCCACAGCGACGCAGGCGTCGTTGCCCGACATTACGGTGATGCCCTTGACCAGGTCCTCCAGTTTGACCTTGCTACCTACCAGGATGTACATCTTCGAGCCTTCTGTCGCCCAGGCAAGTTCAGACACGTCCACCATGTCGTCCATGGACACATTGCCGGCGGCGATCTCGTCGAATAGCACGTACATGGTCATGATCTTGGTAAGGCTGGCCGGGATATGGGCCAGGTCGGCATCCTTTTCGTAGAGCACACGACCGGATTTGAAGTCCCCCAGGAGGATGTTGTCTGCCTTTGCTTCCGGCGGCGCCTCGGCAGCGAACGCAACACTTGTACCCAAGATGGGGGCAAATGCTATCTGAAGAACGAATAGGGCACAAAGGATGCTTCTAAGCGTGGGGCCGAGAGCGGGACGTCGGGACATGGCATTAACCTCCGGTATTTGATATTACAAGGCGTGAAAGGGTGAACCGCTACGTACCTAGTTTCGGCGTGTTTGTGCGGGTTTTCCTGCTCCTATTCTGCGGAAAGCCGCAGTGATTCAAGCACACTTTCCTTACGCAAAAAGGGACTGTGCGTTCCCGTCTGCCCCGAAGTTTTGGGCGGACTTCCGGTTCCCCGCCTGCCTTCCGAGATAGTAGGCGGCACCGGCGCTGATGTGTTGGCCGGTACTGCACGGGTCGTGAACTCGGCGGGCGAGGACGTCACGGCCCAATTCATTGACGGAGCCAGAAGGGCGCTGCTCATCGGTCTGCAGACGGGGTGCTCGGCCGCCATTCTCAAAGCCCGCAGTCCTTCTTGCGGCTCTGGCTGCATCTATGACGGGACTTTCTCCCACACGCGCGTTGCCGGCGACGGGGTTCTTGCGGTCCTGCTCAAGCGGTATGGGTTTGCAGTGGCCACCGAGGAGGAGATACTCAGCGCCACTCATTCGAGTTGATTGCCGCGTGCCAGCAATAGGCGTGTAACGGACAGGCGTGGAACCGACAGGCGTGGAACCGGCAGGCGTGGAACCGACAGGCGTGGAACTAAATGGCAGCGTTGGCGTAGAAGATACTAGAAGGCCCACGGAGTCCTAAGGAGACACCCAAGAGGAGCGGCGGGCCTATTACGACGGATTGAAGGCCTCGGAGCACGAAGAGAGGAGATCCGGATGAAAGGCAAATGGATCATCTTCATCATCGGGTTTCTCTTTGTGGTGACCTCCTACGCAGTGGAGTGGAAAACTACAGGATGGCCTGGGAAGTCCATTGCGCTCGATGATCAAAGGGTAACGGCGACGCTAGAAGTCGTAGCGGCGGCGCCGCGCAGCCGGATCACCCCGGAGATAGGAAACGTCAAGAGGGCGTGGCTCAGCAACGATGACCGGGGATATAGGGTAAACCTCATCATTGATGGGTATGGCTGGCCCTGGTATGCGAGTACCGTGTTCTCAAGCACCGCAGCCCCGATCGAGCACAATCTGGTTCCGTTGGGAGGGGTACCGAGGGGGTTCCGCGGCATCGGAGTGACTCTCCTGAGCTTGTGGCTGGTTTTTGGACATCTCGTGCCCCTCATTTGTTGGGAAAGATGTCCGTACTGCCCCGGGGCTGTCCGTCGACCGGTATATCTTGACATCGAGGAAATCTCGGTCTATCCGGGAGGGACCGATGACGACGGATACCCTCTCCCGCCGATCGTCCGGCGCGATTACGTGTGTCCCCAATGCGGTTACCGGCGTGTGACCTACCGATGTCTCTCTCCAAGCCCAACCCCCGCCTACGGTCCATTCGCCTCTTCTGCTCCTCCTTTTGGTCGGAGTATTCGGCCCCTTGCTCTGTCTGACGATTGGTTAATGACAATGAAAAAGCAAGCCGCCTTCCATACCTTTGAAGAGTGGAAGGCTTATTACAACGAGTTGAAGGCCTTGGAGCGCGAGGAGAGGTCCCAGAAATAGAAATGGTGCGGAAGGAGGGATTTGAACCCTCACAGGCGTTCGCCTACGGCGCCCTGAACACCGCGTGTCTGCCGTTCCACCACTTCCGCACTGCAAGGGATAGTCTAGCATACAGGGATTTCCCTGACAACACCGTTCGCGTATCCGGATACCCCGCCATGCCGTGAACCCCGAAAGTATTGAACCTGCCCTAGGCAGGTGGGTGCCCTCCCAGGACTTCTGTGTTTCCGCCAGCCTGACGGGGGCGGCATACACTTCGTCCAACGGAGTCCAGGCTCCCGTTATCACGGTGTTGGCTCAATCTCACCGTGATCCACGCACACAGCAGGGCTGCATCCGACCGGAGGGCCGAGGCCTCCCGGCACGATCATCTTATCACCGGAAAAACCCAACTAGCAATATCCGGCTTGTGTGCAAACCAGCAAGTATCTGGCAAGGCAGGCACATGATCGCATAGATCGCCACTGCGCGTTGGGGGAATGCCGAGACTCACCTTCTAGCCTATTGCACGCCTGCGCTCGATAGCTTACCATCATTCTGTTGCCACCACGATTGAAACGGCGCTAAGCCGCCCGGCGATGGCAGAAGCGCAAATCGCAGCGGAGGAATCAGTGTGAGAAGCCTGAGGTCGCTTGTCATCGCAGCCCTAATGTCTGCCCTGTCCGTCATCCTGACCAGGTTTGGGTCCATAAGGATCTCCATCGGCGCGGTCGAAGGCATTAGGCTCGGCATTGGCGCTCTTCCCTACATTCTCACGGGGATCGTCCTGGGGCCCATCTACGGGGCATTGGCAGGCGGGATCGCTGACTTGGTCGGTTTCTTCTTGAGTCCAATCGGAGGTTACATGCCTCACTTCACGCTGACGGCTGCTCTCATAGGAGCCATTCCCGGGACTGTCTTCCGCCTGCTCCAGCGGGGTTCCCGCAATACTGCGCAGCTTCTGCCTCTGTTCTGCGGGATTGGGGCCTCCACAGTTCTCGTTTCCTGGGGCCTTACCCCCTACTTCCTGCACACGTTGTTTGGACTGGACCTGCGCGTGATCATGGTCCCGAGGATTGTCGCGGGCCTCGTCGAGCTGCCTGTCTACGCTTTCATCGTGAGAGCCGTATATGACAGGACCAGACCGCTGCTAAGGGACCGTTGAGGTCAACAATACGGCGCCAGCTAGAACAGCGATACTTAGAACATTCCCAGCGAGAACACGACATCTAGAACAGCGACAGCTGGTCGCCGTCAGGAATCCCCTCGAATACTCCCTGGTCCTTGAGAGCCTCGCAGACCTTCTTCCCCAGGCGGGTCCTGCGCCGAAAATCGTCTATGGATGAGAATTCCCCTTCCGCCCTGGCCGCGGCGATAGCCTGAGCTGCCTGACCGCCTACGCCAGGGACCGCCACAAACGGCGGGACGAGTTTGCCATCGTGTACGACATACTTTAGCGCCGAGGACAGGTACAGAGAGGGTTTGCCAAAGATCACTCCCCGGCGCGACATCTCGATGGCTACCTCAAGGACAGCCGCTACGTCCTGCTCTTTGGCCGTGGCGTTGGGAGAAGCGCCGACCTTGTCGATGTACTCCTTCCACCCGTCTTCGCCGAGGTACATCACGTCGGTAGTCAGCGATGACCCGTGGAAGGTGAAATACGCTGCCGCGAAGGCAAGAGGATAGTGGACCTTGAAGTACGCTACCCTGAACGCCGTGGTGACGTACGCCGCCGCGTGGGCCTTGGGGAACAAGTAGGTGATCTTGCGGCAGGAGTTGATATACCAGTCGGGCACTGAAAGCGCCTGCATGGCGACTATGTCTTCATCGGATAGAGGCTTCCCTTTCCTCACCTTCTCAGCTATGCCGAACGCTTGAGCCGAGTCCATCCCGAGCTTCATAAGACCGAGGAAAATGTCCTCGCGTGTGGCGATGACCTGGTCCAGGGTCGCTATGCCGTTCTTGATGATGTCCCGCGCGTTGTTCGCCCACACGTCGGTGCCGTGAGAAAGCCCTGAAATCCTGACGAGGTCGGCAAAGCAGGTTGGTCGCGTTTCGGCAAGCATGTTGCGGACGAACCGCGTGCCGAACTCCGGTACTCCCACGGCGTCCTCAGGAGTCCTGCCTGAGAACAGGCTCAAGGTCTCGGGGTCGTCCATGGGGACAGTCAGGGGATCCACTCCAGTAAGCTCGTGGAGCATCTTGAGGACAGTCGGGTCGTCGTGCCCCAGGATGTCCACCTTCACCAGGTGGCCCGAGAGCGAGTCGTAGTCGAAGTGGGTGGTCATCGCGCCCTTGTCCCGGTCATCGGCCGGGAACTGGAGCGGGGTGAAATCCAGCACGTCCATGCCGGCCGGGATCACCATCACCCCTCCGGGATGCTGTCCCGTTGTGCGTTTGACGCCCTCAATTCCGGTCGAAAGCCTGATTTCTTCCGCGCGCTTAAGCGTCTTGCCCTGATCCTCGGCGAAGTGCTTCACGAAACCGAAAGCCGTTTTCCGGGCAATGGTGCCGATTGTCCCTGCGCGGAAGACATTCCCCTCCCCCAGGAGTTCTGAGGCAAACTTGAACATCTCACCCTGTTCTTCACCTGAGAAGTTGAGGTCGATGTCGGGTACTTTTTCCCCGTGGAAGCCCATGAACGTCTCGAAGGGGATGTCCTGTCCATCGCGATTAAGCTCTCGCCCGCAGTTGGGACACGCCTTTCGCGGCAGGTCAAACCCCGACCCGTAGTTGCCCTGTATCTCGAATTCGGAGTAATAGCAGTTAGGGCACACGTAATGGGGCGGCAGGGGGTTTACCTCGGTGACGCCTGTGCAGGTCGCCACCAGCGAAGAGCCGACGGAGCCCCGGGAGCCGACCCAATAACCGTCGGCGACGGACTTCTGCACCATGCGGATAGCGATGAGGTACAAAGACGAGAACCCGTGGTCCACGATGGCGGTCAGCTCTTTATCAAGCCGGGCCCTGACCACCTTGGGAAGCTCCGGACCGTACATTCTGGCGGCGCCTTCCTCGGTCAGCTGTTTCAGCGTCTCGTCCGCATTCTCCAAAGTCGGGAAGTAGGAGCCCTCCGGTACCGGTTGGAGGTCCTCTATGGAATCCGCGATGGCGACCGGGTTATCGACGACCACTTCCTGGGCGGCTTCAGCACCCAGGTAGTGCGCCGTTTCCAGGAGGAGTTCCGTCGTAGTCCTAAGGTACACAGGGGCGGTCTGCTCCCCCCCGTCAGCCATGCCCTTTCCGGTGAGAAGGATGGTCCGGTATATCTCGTCCTCAGGGTCCAGGTAGTGGACGTCGCAAGTCATGACGCACGGCTTTCCCAGTTCCTTGGCCAGGTTGTAGATCCGCTTGTTGATGGCGGCCAATGTCTCCCTGTCGGGTACCCTTCCCGCGCCGATGAGGAATCCGTTGTTGTCCAGGGGCTGGATCTCCAGGTAGTCGTAGAAGGACGCTATCTGCCGGAGCTCGTCCTCCGGCCTTTCGTCCAGGATGGCCCTGTAAACCTCTCCGGCCTCGCAGGCGGACCCCACCAGGATCCCCTCCCTCTTGGCCCGGAGGAGCCCTCTGGGTATCCTGGGAGTGCGGTAGAAGTGCTTGAGGTGCGCCTCCGTCACGATCTCGTACAGGTTGCGCAGGCCCCTTCGGTCCTTGGCCAGGAGGATGATGTGCCGGGGGTATCCCTTCGGATCCGCATCTTCGACCAGATAGCCCTCGACGCCGTAGATGATCTTCACGCCGTGCTTTTTGCCCAGCCCGTAGGCCTCCGGAAATGACTGCACGACTCCGTGGTCCGTTACGGCAATCGCCTTATGCCCCCACTCCTTGGCCCGCTTCACTGCTTTGCGGATCTCAAGGACGGAGTCCATCTGGCTCATCTTGGTGTGGAGGTGGAGTTCCACCCGCTTCCTGGCGGCAGAGTCCTTTCTGAACTCAGGGTTGCAGATTGATATGTCTTGTGGGCTGACCACCAGGACGGGCTCTGAGTCGAACCGGTCAATCGTCGCCCGCCCTCTCGTGAGGATGAAAGTCCCCGGCGTGAGCTCCTCCAACTTCTCCTCGGCGGAACTCACCCGTATCCGGATGGAGTCGGTGCGGTCCGTGGCAATGATGGTGCCGTCGAACTTGCCGGCCAGGTTCTGGCGCCACGAGACCTCCACGATCTCGCCCCAGACGGTTACCCGCTGCTTCTCGCCCCCAGTGAACTGGGACATGGGCGTGGCGTCGCTTCTCTCAATGCTCTGCGCTCGGGAAAACGCCGGGGGGCCTGGTTTTCGCCGCGCGCTGCCGTTTCCATCCTGGCCCGTGGCTCCGTTTGCAGCTTTGGGCGCGGCGGTCTTGAACGACTTGCCGAGCTCCTCAGGTATAGCCCACCTTACCTGGTCGAGCTCGTCGACCTTCTTCCTGATCTCCTGGCCGGCCATCGCCAGCATGACGTCGAAGTCATCTTTGGTCACGTTACGGGCTGCTTTGGCGAATCCTGCGGCGTCGAATACATCCAGCGTAACAAGCCAGCCGCCGGCGGCGCTGTCTACGGTTATGGTTCTCACGGACATGAACTCGAGGATTTCGGCTCCCTGCTTATCGATAGGTGGTACTAGGTCCGTAAGCCTGCGGATGTTTCTCGGTTCAACGGTTATGAGCGACACTGGAGCCCCTCCGGAATCTGTCAGCTTCTTCCTGTACTAATCGCATGAGCGACTCCACTATTTCTTCCTGCTTGACCCTACCCAATACCTTCCCGTGGGAGAAAAGGATTCCTCCGTCGCGGCCGCAAGCGACTCCGGCGTCAGCCTCTCTAGCTTCGCCCGGACCGTTCACCGGACACCCCATGACCGCGATCCTGATGGGAACATCCAGCCCGAGGAGCCGCCTTTCGATCTCCTTGGCGATGGGAATGAGGTCGACCTGAGTGCGGCCGCAGGTGGGACAGGATATCAACTCAACGCGGAAACGCCGCGCGCCCGCGGCCTGCAAGATCTCTTTGGCGGCCTGGACTTCCTCAACCGGGTCGCCGGTCAGCGATACCCGCACCGTGTCTCCAAGTCCCAGGGCAAGGAGCGCGGAGATGCCCGCGGCTGATTTCACCACGCCCGTGATTCCGGGACCGGCCTCGGTGATCCCGATGTGGAAGGGCCAGTCTGTCTCCCGTGCCATGAGTGAATAGGCCTCTACGGTGTCCCTCACGCTCGACGATTTGAGTGAGATAACTATGTCGCCACAGCCCTTGGAAGACAAGAGATCCAAGGACCTGACGGCGCTCTCGACCAGAGCCTTTGGAGTGGGGCCTCCGTACTTTTCAAGTAGGTCCTTGTCAACGGAACCTCCGTTCACACCAACCCTTATCGCAGCCCCCCGCTCCTTGGCAGAAGCGGCAACTGCCAGAAGCTTGTCCGCACTTCCCAGGTTGCCCGGGTTGATCCTGACTTTGGCCGCGCCGGCTTCGATGGAGGCAATGGCCAGCCGGTAATCGAAATGGATGTCGGCCACAACCGGGCATCGGGCAGCCTTCACGATCTGGGCTAGAGCCTGGGCGGCTTCCATATCCGGCACCGCGACACGGACGATCTCCGCCCCTGCATCTACAGCCCGGTTTACCTGGTCGACGGTGGCTCCAGGGTTCCGGGTATCGGTCTTGGTCATGGTCTGAATGGAGATGGGCGCGCCGCCGCCTATAGCGACAGATCCGCAGCGCACCTGTCTGGTGTTGCGCCTCTCGAATGGTTCGCTCATCTGATCAGCCTCAGTATGTCTTTGTAGGTGATTACCACAAACAGCGCTATAAGCAGGAAGAAGCCCACGAAGTGGATGAGGCTCTCCTTGTCGGGATCGATGGGTTTTCCGGTAAGAGCCTCGGCTCCCGCGAAGATCAGCCTGCTGCCGTCGAGGGCCGGCACTGGGAGCAGGTTGAACAACCCAAGATTAGCCGAGAGCGCGCCGAGCAAGTATAGGAGCTCACCGACGCCGGTTTTCGCAGCTTCGCCGAGTATCTGGGTGATCCCCACCGGACCGGTGACCTCGGGCGCGACCTTTCCCACAATCATGCCGATAACGCCCTGTATCCAGCTCACGCTTACGATGACCGTCTCTTTCAGTCCTTCATAGAGCCCGTGGAGCGGGCCCAGTCTCGTTACGACGAAGGACGGCCTCACGCCGATGACCCCTACGCCGTTCACGTCAAGGGGAGTGACGGTGAAAGTTAAGTCCTCATATCCCCTGCGCACGACGATTTCTGTGGGCTGAGCAGCCCTGGGCTGGACTGACGCGGTCATCTCTTCCCATGTGGGAGTCGGCGTGCCGGCCACCGCGACGATTTGGTCTCCGCTTTGTATTCCGGCGTTCGCAGCCGGATAGCCGGCCATGACTTCTGAGACCACGTTTGTCGGCCTGTTGATGCCTACGAAAGAGAACACCGCCATGAAGGCTATGGAGGCAATGAGCAGGTTCGCGACTGGGCCGGCAGCCACTACCATAGCCTTGCGACCAGGCCTCTGGGTACTAATGAGACGTTCTCTCGGGACCTTGACGTCTTCCTCGCGGTCCTTGCCCTCTTCCCCGGCAAAGCGGTTGTAGCCGCCAATGGGTATCAAGCGCAAGGTATAGCGCGTCTCTTTGCCCTGCTTGGAGAAGATGACGGGCCCCATTCCGATCGCGAATTCATGTACGTAGATGCCGGCCGCGCGGCCAGCGAGGAAGTGTCCCAGCTCGTGGAACGTCACCAGGACGCCGAGCAACAAGATCGCCAGTACTACCTGCAAGTGTTCATCGTCTCCTCACGAGAGGAGCTCGCGGACCGTGGCGGTTGCCCAAAGCCGCGTCTCCTCCAGGACTTCTACGCTGTCGACCTCCCGGGGCCGGCACCTGTCGAGAACCCCGGCGAGGGTCTCCTGTATGTCGAGGAACCGGATCCTCCCAGTCAGAAAGAGGTCCACCAGTTCCTCGTCCGCTACAGAGAGGGCGCACGGCGCGGTACCGCCCATTTCCTGGGCCCGAAAGCCCAGGCCAAGACACGGAAACCTGTCAAGGTCAGGCTCCTCGAAAGTAAGAGCGCCCACGTAGGGAAAAAGGGACGGCGCCACCGGCACGCGCCGTGGATACGAAATAGCGTAGGCTATGGCCACTCGCATGTCGGGTCTCGACATCTGTGCTTTGGTTGAACCGTCCCTGAACGTGACCATCGAGTGTACTATGCTCTGCCGGTGCACTGCTACCCGTATCTTACTCATCGGCATGCCGAAAAGATGATGGGCCTCCATCACTTCAAGGGCCTTGTTGAACAGGGTAGCTGAATCTACCGTCACCTTGGGACCCATTTTCCACGTCGGGTGGTTGAGGACGATGGGCGGGGTGACCGAAGCCATCTGCTCGAGCGTGAAATCCCGCAAGGCGCCGCCGGAGGCTGTCAACACGATTTCGGTCACATCCTCCCGGGGTTCGCCTAGGAGGCACTGGAAAATGGCGGAGTGCTCGGAGTCCACCGGGATCACCTTGCCCTCGGCACGCAGGTGATGGCTCAGAAGATCGCCGGCGCAGACGAGAGCCTCCTTACCGGCGAACGCCACTCGCTTTCCGGCCTCGAGAGAGGCTACAAGGGGTTTGATACCCCGGAAGCCCGGAATGGCGTGCACCACAATGTCGGCATCGGGAAGAGCGGCCAGCGTCGAAGCAGCGGTTTTGCCGCTCAACACGGTAAGATCTGCCAGGCCGAAAGAAGCCTTCTCGCGCTCGGCAGTTGCCGCCGACTCTGCATCTTCGAGTCCGACAACCGATGCGCCCGTCTCTTTGGCTTGCTCCAGGAGCTGCCTCCAGCCGGATCGCGCGGCAAGGCCAACCACTTGGACGTCGGGAAGGTTCCGGGCAACGGCCAGAGTCTGGGTGCCGATGGACCCGGTTGAGCCTAGGATGCAAAGGGAGGTCAAGCGGCACCACCTTCGTGGGGGATGACCCCCGACGCCCACAGGGTCTTCACCAGTATCGCTGCAAGCGGGCCGTATATGACGCCAGGAGCGCCGAAGAGTTTGACGCCGGCGTACAGGGAGAAGAGCGCCACAAGGGGATGGAGCCCCATCTCCCGCCCTACCACATGGGTCTGAATGACCTGCCTTAAGAGCGACACAACTCCGTACAGCACCAAGAGCCCCAGACCCTGGGAAACGGTCCCCCAAATCAGCTGGTAGCCGATCCAGGGCAGGTAGACCAGTCCCGGGCCCACAATGGGCAAGAGATCGAGGAGCGCGAGGAGCATGCCCAGCGCGACCGAGTAACGCGATCCCAGGAACGTCAGGCCGAGGATGTTGATCACCATGGTTACCAGTATGAGAACAGTCTGCGCTCTGATGAAGCCCGCGATCCCGCCCAGCATATCCATTTCTACGTTCTTGAAGTGGGCGAACGCGCCCGCCGGAAGGAGGCCCCGTAGGAATCTCCCGATGGCTGCCCTGTCCTTCATGACGAAGAAAGTGGCTAGGAATGTGAATACCGTGTTGATGGTAAACGAAGGAACCGTCCGGACGACTCCTCCCGCGCCGCTCACGATAGCCGACAGAAGGCTGTAGAGGCGGTTCCACTGGTCCTGAGCCGCTCTGGCCAGCGGTTCCGGGAGCTGTTCGGATATGTCCCCCGCGACCCGGAGGATCTCCGCGATAATGCGGTTGAACTCACCGTAGTATTGGGGCAGATAGCCGTACAGTTCCGTGACTTCAGCCGCTATCCTTGTGACGGTCCAGGAGGCCAGGAACAGCATCGCGCCGACCATGATGAGGACCAGGATCGCCGCGGATCCTCCCCTGGAGAGGCGAAGGCGCGAGGTCATGAACCGCAACACCGGCTCAAGTATGAAGGCAAGGAAGATGCCGAGCACAAAAGGCAGGACAAAAGGAAGGAGGAACCTTATCAAGAGGTAGATTCCCGCAAGCAGAAACGCGAGGTAACCTACAGTCCTTGTAGTCACTTGAAGGTCACCCCCCGTATTCTCGTTCTAGAACCAGTATCGGATGTTCTTCCACTCTATTCACGGGAACAAGATGGTATAGAGCGTTTTCAGCAACAGGCCGCCTGCCCCGGTAAAAAGCAGGCTGTCAAACCGGTCCAGCGCGCCGCCGTGACCCGGCATGATCTTGCCCGAGTCCTTCACGTTTCCGAACCTCTTTAGAGACGATTCAACCAGGTCTCCCAGTTCCCCAAGCACTCCTAATACGCCGCCGCCAAGGATGGCGTACCCCACCCGGATCCCGAAGAGTGACGACAGCGCTCCCCCGGTGAGCGCCGCGGCGACGGCGCCGCAGACCGCGCCTTCCCACGATTTGCCCGGGCTTATCTTGGGCGCCAGCTTGTGTCTTCCCAGAGCCATGCCCCCCAGATAGGCGCCGACGTCGGTCACCCATGTCACAAGGAGCGTAAAGAGAGCCCATGAGCGGCCGTCGGGGCCGCCCCTCAAGAAGAAAAGGGAACCAAAAAGACCGCCAATGTACACTACGCCGGATAGGCTGAACATAGCTGATATCGCAGTGCCCGATGTGAGCAGGGCTACCGACAAAATGAGGACGATTCCCCCTGATAGGGCGGTAACAAACGATGAGGGCGCCACAAACGCCGCCATGGCGACAGCCGCCGTCACCGGTATGAAGGTCGCGTGGATCGGGACTCCCGCCAAGCACACGATCTTGCGGTACTCGTACGAGGCAAGGACCGCCGCAGTCAGGATGAGGAGCGCGAAATAGGGGTTCCCGAAGTAGAAAGCGGCTGCGACCAGCGGAGCGAACACGATGGATGAGAGAAGCCTCTCCCCAAACACCGCCTTCACCCTTTCTTCTCTGTTACGTCCCCGAACCTCCGCTTCCGGCCGGAAAACTCGACAATGGCCTTATATACGTCGACCGGGCTCATGTCAGGCCAGAGGACGTCAGTGAACACGAACTCTGCATAAGCCGCCTGCCAAAGCAGGAAGTTGGAGAGCCGCACCTCGCCTGATGTCCTCACGATGAGGTCAGGGTCCGGGACCCCGGGCGCGTACAGGTGACGGCTGAACTCCTCTTCACCAAGATTCCCGATCTTGCTCGGGTCTCCTGCGCAAGAAGCGGCAATGGCCTTCGCTGCGTCGACTATCTCCTGGCGCCCTCCGTAGTTGACGCAGGCGAGAAGCGTGAGGTTCCGGCCGTGCCTCGTCTCGCTGGCAGCCCGAGATATGGCCGACACCACAGGGGAAGGCAGGTCTCTCCACCTTCCGATCGGGAGAATCCTCACGCCTTTCTCGATGAGGTCTTTCTTGTCTTCTCGGGCCCACTCCAGGACCAGGTTCAGCAAGAAGTCCACTTCATCCTTGGGGCGTCTCCAGTTCTCGGTCGAAAAGACGAATAGGCTGCAATAGGGTATGCCCAATTCAAGCAGGGCGGGAAGGCATCGCCGGATGCTCTCGACTCCCGCCCTGTGCCCTTCTTTCCTGGAGAGGCCGCGCCCCTGCGCCCAGCGGCCGTTGCCGTCCATGATGAAACCGATGTGAACGGGCAACCTCGCGGCCTTAGCCCGCTCCAGCCATGACGCTTCCTCTGTCAAACCTCTAGTACTTCCTTCTCTTTCGCCGCGGTGAGATCGTCAATGATCTTGATGTACTTGTCGGTCAGCTTCTGGACCTTTTCCTGAATCCTGCGGGACTCGTCTTCGGAGATCCCCTTGTCCTTCTCCGACTTCTTGATCTCCTCTATGTAATCGCGTCTCACGTTTCTCACCGAGACTTTTTCGGCTTCCGCCTGCTTGCGGATGCTCTTCACTATCTCCTGCCGCCGCTCGCCGGTAAGAGCAGGGATCGTGAGTCTCACCAGGTTCGCATCGTTTACAGGCATCGCCCCGAGGTCAGCCTTCTGAATGGCCTTCTCGATAGGGCCAATCATCTTCTTGTCCCAAGGCTGGATCACGAGGGTTCTGGGAGGCTGAACCCCGATGTTGGCCACTTGGTTGATCGGAGTCGGCACCCCGTAGTAGTCGACGACCACTTTCTCCAGGAGCGTCGGTGTGGCTCTTCCCGCGCGGGTGGAGGCCAAGGTCTTCTGGTAGCCTTCAATGATCTTCTTCATCCGGTCTTCAGAACCAGCGAGCACGGTACGTTCGTCCATGTCATTCCCTCCCGACGAAGGTTCCTACTTTCTCGCCAAGAACAGCCTTCTCGATATTACCATAGACATCCAGGTTGAACACGATGAGCGGGATGCGGTTGTCCATGCAGAGCGTGGTCGCTGTCGCGTCCATGACCTGCAGGCGTTTCTGGATCACATCCATGTAGTCGAGGCGGTCAAACATGACCGCGTTGGGGTTCTTGTTCGGGTCGCAATCGTAGACGCCGTCGGTACCCTGCTTGGCCATGAGGATTGCCTCGGCGCCGATCTCAGCGGCGCGGAGAGCCGCGGTGGTGTCGGTCGTGAAGTAAGGGTTGCCGTTGCCGGCTCCAAAGATCACGACCCGCCCCAGACGGAGGTGATGGATCGCCTTTCGCCTGATATAAGGTTCTGCCACTTGCCGCATCTCAATAGCTGTCATGAGACGCGTCTCAAGATTCAGTTTCTCCAGGCGGTCCTGAAGCGCCATGCAGTTGATGACCGTTGCGAGCATCCCCATGTAATCGGAAGTGGCCCGGTCCATGCCCCACGCTGAGCCCCTGCTGCCACGCCAGAAGTTTCCGCCGCCTATCACGATGGCGGTCTCAACACCCAGGGCGTGGACTGTCTGGACCTGTTTGGCGATGGATTCGGCCACACCGACATCAAGGCCGAATCCGGAGGGGCCCGCCAGCGCTTCACCTGAGAGTTTGAGCACTACACGGCGATACTTCGGCGTCTTCTCGGACACGCCAACCCCTCCCGACCGGCCTTGACTCGATTTGTCTTCTCTTCTGCTATTCGCCTATGGCCATCCTCGCGAACTTGCCGACGACGATGTTCTCACCGAGTTTGGCTACGGCTTCCGCTACTACGTCCCGGACCTTCTTGGAGTCGTCTCGAATGAAGGGCTGCTCCAGGAGACATACCCTCTCATAGAACTTGCTGAGGCGGCCCTGGACTATCTTGTCGAGGACTGCTTCGGGCTTGCCCTCCGCCTTGGCCCTCTCCTTCTCGACGGCTATCTCGCGGTCGAGATCGGCCTGAGGCACATCCTCTTTGGAGATGAAAGAGGGATTGGCCCAGGCGATGTGCATGGCCAGCTCCGCTCCTAGCTGCTTGAACTGGTCGGTGCGGGCGACGAAGTCGGTCTCACACTTCAGCTCGACCAGGACCCCGACCTTCCCGTTGTGGTGGATGTAGGAGGCGACGATGCCCTCCTCAGCTGCACGGACTGCCTTCTTGGCCGCCGTGGCAAGCCCCTTCTTGCGGAGGTAGTCGATGGCCTTCTCCACATCGCCGTCGTTCTCAACCAGGGCCTTCTTGCAGTCCATCATGCCTGCCCCGGTCCTCTCGCGGAGCTCCGTGATCATCTTTACGGTAATCTCTGGCATGTTCTACTCCTCCTGAACTTGGACTCCCTGTCTACCTTCGAGCACGGCGTCAGCCATCTTTGAGGAGATGAGCTTCACCGACCGGATGGCGTCGTCATTGCCCGGAATGACATGATCGACTTCATCCGGATCGCAGTTAGTGTCCACTATGGCGACGATGGGAATGCCCAGTCGACGCGCTTCGAGCGTTGCGATGTGCTCCTTCCGGGGGTCCACTACAAACAGGACGTCCGGGAGCTTCTGCATGCCCTTGATCCCGAGGAAGTACTTCTCGAGGCGGGCCTTGTCTTTCATGAGGACTGCCGCTTCCTTCTTGGTCAGCCTCTCGAGGTACCCGCTGGTCTCCCACTCCTCGAGTTCGAGGAGCCTTTGAATGCGCTTCCGGATGGTCGCGAAGTTGGTAAGCGTCCCACCCAGCCAACGCTGGTTAACGTAGAATTCGCCTGCGCGCTTGGCTTCGGTCTCGACGGCCTCCATCGCTTGTTTCTTGGTGCCGACGAAAAGGACCCTGCCTCCCGCCTGGGCTACGGAACGCATGAAGTCGTAAGCCTCTTCGATCATGCGGACCGTCTTCTGGAGATCGATGATGTAGATACCGTTGCGCTCGATGAAGATGTAGGGCTTCATCTTGGGGTTCCACCGGCGCGTCTGGTGGCCGAAATGAACGCCGGCTTCAAGGAGCTGCTTCATTGAAACTACAGGCAAAGTAACACCTCCGTGGTTTTTCCGCCGCTGCCTTCAAAGGCGACCGCGACTCCCCTTGGGAGCACCTGCGGAGTCTCAGGCAGCGTGAGTAGTGTCTTAGACCGCACGTAGTATATCACAACTTGGCCGGTCAGGAGCCGCGTATATCGAGAATCTTGCCCTTTGCGGGATGTTCGCCCGCGGGGTTCTCCTTTCCGCCTTCGTGGGAGTTCTTATCTTTAGGCATGCTGCCATAGTGCCCGCCCTCGCCGCTGCCGCCGTCGGAGTCGAAGGCGGCGTTCTCGGCTTTTGGCGTCTCATTGACCGTGGTCTGCCTGTCCAACATCTCTCGTGCAAACGCTGCGACCTGGCTCTGGTTCTGGACCTCGACTTGCCGCCCTTGAGCCGATATGATCCTTGCTACATCTGCTGACCTCGGCAATCCGGTGATGGCATCAATTGGCTTCACGTGGGACCGCCCCCTTACTGACCCTATCGATCGGCCTTTGGAACTCGATAACCTCTGTACCCATCACGAGCCGGACTCCCGGAAGCACATGTCCGGCCTCGAAGTAGCCGCTTGGAAGGCGCGACAGCGATTCGTTCATGGATTCAAGACGCCTCGTGAGGAGCACTTCCTGGTCCTGCCAAAGCTTCTTCATTCGGAGCAATCTTACAGCGTCATAGTCGTCAGCCGATTGGATGGGCCTCTGCCCTATCCTTTCCGCTTCCTCGAGGTCGGCCCGGACCTTCTCCAGTTCCCGTTCAATGCGGGCGTGTTCGTGGCGGAGTTTGGGGCTGATCCCGACTTCAACCACTGTGGGAATGCCCATAGGAGTCCCTGCGGTGCCAATCCTTACCCCGAGAGCGGCCCGGAGCAGGCCTCCTACTACGCGCCCCTTGTCCCCCGTCGCTTCGAAGTGAGCGTCGGTCTCGATGACGCTGTGGAGGCACGCCTCTGTAACCAGGACAGGCCCGGCGGAACGGATCACGGAGTTCTCGCAGAACAGGCAGGACACGCCTTGCCCTGATTCAACCGTCTCGCCCGGGGCGTTGATGCCCCCTGAGACGATGATGCGCCCTCTTGCTGTAGCGGAACCCCACAGGTTCCCGCTTATGAGGATATCGCCGGTGGCAGCAACGCGGAAACCGGCTTCGACGTCTCCTTTGATGGAAAGGTCTCCCGGAAAAGAAACGTCGCCGCTTTGGGCGTTAATGTTCCCGGCAACCTCAATGTGGTCACAGACCCCAAGGCCGTTCTGGTCCTGATATGGGATTCCCGGACGGGCGGATATTATGGCGGTGCCGTCCCTTGACAGGACTGCGTTTTTCCCGGGCTGTACGCTCGGCGGGAATTCAATGCAAGTGATCTGGTCGCCGGTTACCGTGAGCGACTTCGGATACCGGTCGACGTTTCTCAGAAAGGCAAGCACGTCTCCCGCGCCTACGGCACCTCTGTCTCGAAGCCGCTTCCATTCTGCCCTGAACCCCGGACCCACGTCCATGCGCGAGGGAGGTTCACCCCTGGAGTTCGGGAATCTGCAGACCACCGTGGGGGCGCCCAGAGTTGGTTCGGGCGGCTTGTGACCCCAGGCGATCTGATGAAACACGCCCCTCTGCCCCTTTATGGCCTCCCGGAGAGCAGCAGCCGAGATGCCCGCTCTCACGCCTTCTTTGGCGAGAGCATCTCGCAGCTCTTGCGGTGTGACCTGTCCGCTGGTTGGAAGGCGGATAAAGGCGGCCATGCGGTCAGCGGATACGGTTACCTTTACTTCATCCCGGGTCATTGAGAACCTCCACAGGCCTCCCGTTCAACGGGAAAGCGCGCCGCGAAGCCGGATCACGGCTTTGGTGTGCAATTGGGAGATGCGCGACGGAGACACTTTAAGCACGTACGCGATCTCCTTCACGGTAAGCCCCTCAAAGTAGTACAGGGTGATCACGAGTTTCTCCCTCGGCGGCAGCCTCTCTATAGACTTGGCAAGGGCTTCCCGCCGCGAGTTCCACTCCGCTTCGTCCAGCGGATCGACAGCCTTTTCGTCCTTCACCTCGGCCATCCTGGTCGGCGCTTCCCCCTCATCGGGATTCCCCCAGACGTCCTCCAGCGAAAGAATGGCCGATCCTGCCATGTCCTGAACCCGTTGGGCGTACTCCGCCACGGTGATGCCCAGCTGCTCCGCGACCTCCTCGTCGGTAGCCGAGCGCCCCAACTGGTTCTCTAGATCGCGTACCACTTGCTCGAGGTTGCGGTTGCGGTGGCGGACCGATACCGGCACCCAGTCCATGGAACGAAGGCCGTCGATCATTGAGCCCCTTATGCGGGCGATGGCGTAGGTCTCGAATTTGACCCCCCGCGCAGGGTCGAAGCGCTCTATGGCGTCGATGAGGCCAAGGGTTCCGTACCCCGTCAGGTCGCCTTCGTCAACGCTCTTGGGCAGGTTCACCGCGACGCGTCCCGCAACGTACTTCACGAGTGGAGCGTACCTGACGATCAAGGTATCCCGGGCCGCCCTGTCGTTGCGGAGCTTGTAGTTCCGCCAAAGCTCGTCAGTGGTTCTACTTTCAATATCCTCTTTCACCATGACTTCTCCAGCCCCTCGTTTAGGACTACCCGCACTATTCTGTCTTTGTCTTTGGGAGCCACCGAGACGAACATCACGCCGGCGCAAAGGCTGCCGTCATCGTCCTGAAAGATCCTCACTATCTTGGCGATGGCGAACACGGGAGTCGGAGGCAATATCACCTGGACTTCCAGAGTGTCTCCGGTGCGCCGGAGGAGGCGCCTGTCGTCAACAAGGCTGAAGGAAGCCCCTCCGCCCGAGAGATCCTTGGTTGATGTCCGCGCCCACTCGCCGCCGGGACCGCTGTTCCGCAGGTCCCGGTACCATATCGGGTAGGAGATACCGGAGCGGAAATCACTGCGCTTCTGCGATTCTCTGGTTTGGTCCGTCAACCCTGATCACCCTCGCCGCTTCAACGTTCGCTCGCTCGTCAAGTTCCTCATACGCGATCACGGCTATTTCTGGGACAATGCGCGAAGCTATCTCGTAGACTTGGCTCCGCGAGGCAGCCGAAGTCAGGAGGACCGGCTTCCGCGCCTTCGAGGCAACTTCGCTCATACCCGCCGAAATCGCTTTCATCATCTCTGAGAGCCTCTCCGCGCTAAGGGCAACGTAAGCTCCCCTGTCGCCCCGTTTGGTAGCCTCAATGATCTCGCGTTCAAATGCCGGATCCAGCGTGGCCACGGGGAACGGGCCCTTGTCGAGCCCGAGTTCCTTGGTGATTAGCCGGGCCAGCCCCTCCCTCACCCTCATGGTGAGGTAGTCCACGTCCTTGGAGACCCGGGCAGCGTCCGCCAAGTTCTCCACAATCGTTACTAGATCCCTGATAGGAATCCCTTCCCTGACCAGGTTTTGAAGCACCTTCTGGACCTCTCCAATGCTGACCAGGGCGGGTATGGCTTCTTCGATGCAGGTGGCGTCCTCCTGCTTGGCCAGGTCGAGCAGCCTTTGCGTCTCCTGCCTGGTGAGCAGCAGGTGGGCCTGCTTTCGCAGCACCTCGGTCAGATGGGTAGCTATGACAGCAGAGGACTCGATGACGGTGTATCCTCTGCTCTCGGCCTCGTCCCGGCTCTCCTTGGATATCCACACCACGTCCAGTCCGAACGCCGGTTCCTTGCCCGGGATCCCGGTGACCTTCTCAGTCACTCCGGGGCCTTCCATGGCCATAAGGCGGTCCGGGTACACCTCTCCGGATCCAACGTCGACTCCGCGGAGGTTGATGCAGTACCCATTGGGGCCCATACCGGCGAAGTTGTCCCGGACCCTCACGAACGGGATGAGAATGCCGAGTTCCGATGCGATCTGCCTTCTCACCATCACGATTCGGTCCATGAGGTCGCCGCCTTGCGCCGGATCGGCTAACGGGAGGAGGGCCAGCCCGAACTCGATCTCAAGGGGATCGACTTTAACCAGACTCTGGGCTGCCTCGGGCTTTTTCATGTCTTCGGTTTCACGCCTGTAGGCTTCTTCCCGCTTCTGGGACTCAAGTGAAGCCTTGCTGCGCGCCACTGCTTGTCCGGCCAGGATCCATATGATGCCGAGGGCGAAGAGCGGGAGTTTGGGCATTCCCGGCACGATGCCGAGAGCAATGAGAGCTCCGCCAGTGGTGGTTAGCACTTTGGGAGAAGCGCTGAGCTGGGACGTAACGTCGGCCCCCAGGTTCTCCTTGCTGGCGCTCTTGGTCACGATAATGCCGGTGGCCGCTGAAATGATGAGTGCCGGCAGCTGGGACACCAAGCCCTGGCCCACTGTGAGCAGGGCGTACCTGTGCCACGCCTCTGCGGCCGGCAGGCCTTGCTGGAGCATTCCGATAGCGAAGCCGCCAATCAGGTCGAGCGCCACCACGATGAGTCCCGCGACGGCGTCACCCTTGACGAACTTTGAAGAGCCGTCCATGGCGCCGTAGAAGTCCGCTTCGCTTTCTATGTCCTTGCGGCGCCGGCGGGCCTCTTCTTCCGAGATAGCGCCCGCATTCAGGTCGGCATCGATAGACATCTGCTTTCCGGGCATCGCGTCCAGAGTGAATCTGGCTGCGACTTCCGCCACTCTTTCGGCGCCTCTCGTGATGACCACAAACTGGATGATTATGAGGATGATGAAGACGATTAAGCCTACTACCTCATTGCCGCCGACGACGAACTGACCGAAAGCGGTGATTATGCTGCCCGGCGAGCCGCCAAGGAGGATAAGCCTCGTCGCCGAAACGTTCAGAGCCAGCCTGAACAGAGTCATTACCAGGAGCAGCGATGGGAAGACCGAGAACTCCAAGGGCTCCTTGGTGTACATGGTGAGCAGCAGCATGCCGATTGTTATGCTGAAGTTGGCGGCCAAGAGAAGGTCGAGGATGACCCCCGGCAAGGGGACCACCATCATGGCAACCACCAGTATGACGAATACCGGGACGATCCGCTCGGTTACCTTGCTCAAACCACCCTAGCCTCCTTAGGTCCTTTGCCTGCAACCCTGTACACGTAGGCCAGGACCTCAGCCACCGCCTTGTACATATCAGGCGGGATCATCTCTCCCACTTCGGCCGCCTTGTAGAGGCCTCTCGCCAGTGGCGGATTCTCGACCACCTGAACCTTGGCCTCAAGAGCGATCTTCTTTATCCGCAAAGCCACGTCGTCGACGCCTTTGGCGACGACAACAGGGGCGGGCTTCTCCGATATGTCGTATTTCAGCGCGACGGCGTAGTGGGTTGGGTTCACGATGACGACGTCGGCTTTGGGTACCTCCTGCATCATACGCATCCTTGCCATCTGCCTCTGACGGGCGCGGATGGCGGATCTGACCTCGGGTTTGACCTCAGCGTCACGGAGCTCGTCCCGGACCTCACGCTGGGTCATCCTAAGGCTCTTTTCGTGTTCCCACCATTGGTAGATGTAGTCGAGGACCCCCGCGCCCACAAGGAATACTCCGCAGTTCATGAGCAGTTTCTCTATTGTAGTGACCGTTATCTCGACGGAATTTGATAGTCCGCGCACCAGGAGAGTCGATACCTGCGGCAGAACCGTCCTCAGCGCGTTCCAGGTCAAGATGCCGACAAGGGCGACTTTGAGGAGCGAGCGGAGGCCGTCGGCCAAGGCTCTCCGGGAAAAGAGCCTCGTGAGTCCCCTGAGCGGATTGAGCCGGCTGAAATCGGGTGCAATGAGATGGGGGTGGAACTGCAGGCCTCCTTGGATAATGGAGGCTCCGGCGCCGAACACCAGGGCCGCTGCTGCCACAGGCGCCGCAGCCAGAGTTGCCCACGCGAACACGCTCCGGAGCACCGCCATACCCCATCCGAGAGTGGCCTCGGATGGGAGAGACGCCGACCAGACGGCCTGGGACCTTGCCACGATGAATTTGGAGGTAAATGTGAAGGTGTAGCGTAAGGCCAAGACTGCGGCGAAGAACCCCGCGGCGGACGTGAGGTCTTGCGAAAGGGCAATCTGGCCCTTCTCCCGGGCCATCTGGCGCCGCCTGGGGGTTGCCGGCTCTTTTCTCTCACTTGAGAACAGCTGGAGATCGATGAATTGGCTCATCTGGCAAAAACCCCTAAAAGGTTCTCTAATATACTTCTTACCGACAAGGAAATCTCCTTTGTGAAGGCCCCGTAGAAGCCCAGCGACGCCGACAGCACCGAGAGCCCCACGAGAGCTTTGACAGGCATGCCGACGACGAAGATGTTCAGCTGAGGAACGCTCCTGGCAAGCACGCCAAGGGCTACGTCTGTGATGAGCAGAGAGGCCCACACCGGACAGGACAGCACCAAGCCAATGAGGAGCATACGGCCGGCCGCCTGAACCGCCACCTGCACCCACGCTGAAGGGAGATTGGCGAGCCCGGCCGGTAGCACGCCGAAGGACTCGGAGAGGCCCCAGAGGAACAAGTGATGGCCGTCCATCGCCATGAAAATCACCGATATCAGAAGGTATTTGAAGGTCCCCATCAGGGCAGACGAGCCACCGAATGCCGGGTCGATGACGTTTGCCATGCTAAACCCGATCTCCACGTCGACAATGTGACCAGCGACCTCGACCGCCCCCAGGATGATGGACGCACAGGCTCCCATGAAGAGGCCGAACAGGAGCTCCCCGATAGCGGCGCCGAGCCATCCGAAAAGCGTGGGCGGTGTTCTGGCCACGGTTACCGAGCCGGTAAGGAGAAAGGCCGTGAGCAGGGATAGCCCCACTTTCACCTGAGGCGGAACGAACCTGGCGCCCAGTATGGGAGCAGTCAGGAACAGCCCCGTGGTGCGAAGGAACACGCACGCGAAGGGAAAAAGCACCATCAGAAATGGGTCCACAGTCATCCGCCACACCTCCTCCAATCACGTTCTGGAAATCAACAGTGATGAAACCTACGGCAAGGCCGCTATGATCCTTTGGGTGAAAGCCGTCAGCGTGCGAAGCATCCAGCCGCCGAACAGGAAGAGGCTTCCCACAACCGCCAGCACTTTCGGAACGAACGCGAGCGTCTGGTCATGTATCTGAGTGGTAGCCTGGAATATGGATATTAGGAAGCCGACAGCCATGGATATGCCCAAGCAGGGCGCGGCCACCAAGAGGACAACTGTGAGCGCCTCTCTTCCGATCGATAGAGCCTGGTCAATGCCCATCCTGGCTTACCCCCTCAGCGGAAACCCGCGACAAGAGATTTTGTGATGAGACCCCAACCGTCCACAAGGATGAACAGAAGCAGTTTGAACGGCAGGGAGATAAGGACCGGGGGCAGCATGAGCATGCCCATTGACATAAGAGTCGAGGCTACCACCATATCCACTACGAGGAACGGCAGGTACAGCATAAAGCCCATCTCGAAGGCGGTCCGGAGCTCGGAAATGCAGAACGCCGGGGCTACCTGGAAGATAGACATCTGCTCCGGCGACTCCGGCTCTTCCTGTCCTCCCAGCGTGGCGAACACGCCCAGATCGTTCTCCCGGGTCTCCCTGAGCATGAATTCCTTGAGCGGTATCGAAGCCCGCTCAATGGCGGTAGCCGTATTGATCTCTCCTGCTATGTAAGGGGCGATGGCAGTCTCGTACGCTGCGTTCCACGTCGGTGTCATAATGAAGAACGTAAGCATGAGAGCGAGCCCGATAAGCACCTGGTTGGGAGGGGCCTGCTGGGTGCCTAGGCCCGAACGCAGGAACGAGAACACGATCACGATGCGGGTGAAAGAAGTTGTGAGGACGAGGATGGCGGGCGCTAGCGTGAGGACGGTGAGCATGCCCAGGATGCCCAGCGACGTTCCCAGGCCGCCCGACGCCTGTTGTCCGTCAATGTTCACGGTGATGTCGGGCACCGGGACTCCGGCGGGAGCCGCCATGGCCTCTGCGCCTGGCCCAGCCCAGAACAGCGAGCTCACGAGCAAAACGATGCCGAGGAGGAGCAGGGGTCCTTTTCCGGAGAGCCGTCTGCGGGCCTTTCTGAATTCCTCTGCCAGGAGTCTGGTGAAGGGCTGTCCGGCTTGACCGTAGTCCTGAGGATCTACCGGGGTCTCCCCTTGCTCCGGCGAGACTCCCGGGACTTCGCCCTCCTTCACTTCCTTGATGAGGTTTACGTTCTGGTCGGTGACCCCAACGAGAACGTGGGAGGCGCCAAACTTCACGAGACAGATGAGCCTGTTGCCGCCAAGGGCCAGTGAGTCAACGACTTCGAGTCGGCCGCCATGGCGCTGCAAAGCACGGCCGCTCTTCTTCTTCATGAGAAGAGCGCAACCGAAAACCATGAGGCCCAGGAAACCAAGTACTTTCGCCAGCTCCGCGCCTAAAGAAAAGCTGCCATTCATAATGGTGGCCGGAAAATCCGGCGGGCACCCCCCTTATCTCTATATCCCGCTTGCTTTTCCGCGTAGTGCGTCTATTCAGTTGTGCTTGCCGTATCTATCGCCTGTGTACGATCTCCTGGATGCGCACGCCGAAGTTCTCGTCTATGACCACGACCTCGCCTCGGGCGAACAGTTTGCCGTTGACCAGAATGTCCACGGCATCGCCTGCGGCCTTGTCCAACTCCACTACGGAACCGGAAGACAGGTTCAAGAGGTCCTTGACAAAGCACCTGGCTCTTCCGAGCTCGACGCTGATAGCCAAGGGCACGTCCAGCAGCACTTCCATCCCAGCCACCGGCACTTCCAACGGTGAATCATCCGTCAGTTCCGGAAAAGTAACCGGGTGGATGTTGGGCGTCTTGGTACTGACCGCCGGAGCGCTCTCCTTGACCGGGTCTGCCTTCTCCTTCTTGCTGCGGAGCGGCTGGACTGCGGCGAGAGGTTTCTCGACGGGTTCTTCTACGGAGTTCTGACCCTTCAGCAGGGCATCAATTTCTTCCTGGCTCAAGTTGCCGCTCATTTAGACCGGATCCTCCTCTCCCTCTTCTGCCAGCGAGATAATCCGAGCCGCCAGCCGGTTGTCCACGGTGCCGACCTTCACGCTGAACTTCGGTTTTCCGAATACGTACAGCGTGGCCGGACCGTTCTTGGACACGTTCAGTTCGAGCACGTCACCCTTTTCCAAAGACAGGACGTCCTTCATGGGGAGCATGGTACCCCCCAGGCGGCATGAAAGCGGGACCTCGATCTCATCTATCGCGCCGGCGGTGACCGCCTTGGACGGCCCATCGCCTTCGGCCTCGTCCCCCCGAGCGAGCCAGCGGTTTGCCGACAACGCGGGTAGCACTGGTTCCAGGAGTGCATAGGGCATGCAGAACTCCACAGTCCCTGTCTGAGCTCCGAATTTGATGGCTACGCTCGCCGAAAGCACCATGTCATTGGGTGGAAGGGCCTGCTGGATGAACAGCGGGTTCACTTCCAGGGAAGTGACGTTGATCTCCTGGTCCTGGACGTGGAACTCCCTAAGGCTGATGCGCAGCAGGTCCATCATGTTCTGGAGCGTCCGGCGCGTCATTGCCATCTCTATCTCTGTAAGGGTCCTTGAGACGCCAGGCGGGTTTCCGCCCCCGCCGCAGAGCCTGTCCAACATGGGCAGGGCAACTTTCAGCGACATGTTGACCAGCATGTTGGAGGGCAGCTTCCCCCAGGTCACGATCCCCACCGAGCACGGGCTGGTGAGGCCCTTGGCGAACTCCTGGTATGTGATCTGGTCTATGGAGTTCACGTTGGCGTGGATCGCCATCCTGAAGACCCCGGAAAAGTACGACGTAAGTTGCCTTGAGAAGTTGTCAAACAGCAGCTGTACCCCCCGGAGCTGGTCCTTCGTGAACTTATCCGGCCTCCGGAAGTCGTAGACTCGCAACCTGGGCTTGGCGACTTGCGGTGTGTCCTCCGCGTCGCTCTTCTTGATGACCGAACTGATCAGGTCCTCAATGTCTTTCTGTGACAGCGCCAAGTTGCTCTCCCCCCTTTCCCTGACTGCGATTCGAACACCGGCTTACTGAATGATGAACTCAGAGAAAAACACGTTCCTTACCGCGCCCGCAAGCTTCTCGTCGAACCTTTTCTTTATCTCCGCCTGCAGGTCGCGAAGTCCGTTCTCCCCGGAGAGCTCTTTGAAGCTCTTGCTCCGGAGAAGAGCGTACACGTCGGTTTTGAGTTCACTGGTCTTGTCCGTAACCTCCTGGCTCCTCGAGGAGTCGATTTCCAGGTCGACAGTAACCCGGATGTACCGGCTGTTATCGGACAAGTTCGTCATGAACTGGCCCAGTGAGACCATTGCCGACGGTGCCGCGGGCGGCGGCTTGGCCACCTTGCCTCCCGTACCGAAGACGGGGAACCCCCAAACCTTGGAGGCCGCGAAGTAACCTAGGCCCGCGAAAATGACTACCGCCAAAACGACTACCAATAACTTCTTCGTAAAGACCACCTCCGCCCGACCGGGGATAGTAGGTCCCCCCGACTCTCAGCGGGGCGCTGCATCCGGTTCGACCTCTAAGTCCACCGGAGGCTCAGCTTCCGAGAGGGACGGACGGAGCAGGACCACATCGACCCGGCGGTTCTTCTGCCGGCCCTCGGCGGTCTCGTTTGAGGCTATCGGCCTCTCCTGTCCGTACCCCGCGGCTTCGAGCTGCTTCGGTGAAAATCCAAGGTTCTCTATGAAAAACCGGACGACGCTAGCAGCGCGTCCCGTTGAAAGCTCCCAGTTGGATGGAAACCGCACGGTGGATATGGGCCAGTCGTCTGTGTGGCCCTCAATGCGAATGTCGTACTCCACCGTCGCGATAAGTTGGCCCACCTTCTCGAGGACCGGAAGGGCATCGGACCGTATATCCGCGCTCCCAAGGTCGAAAAGGATGGAGTCCGAGAAGCGGAAGATAAGGCCCCTGGGGTCCATCTCGATGGACACCTTATCGGCCAAACCTGCGTTCTCCAGTTCTTCTCGAAACTTCATTCCTTGCATCTCCATCATCGCGAGTTCACGCGCAATGAGGTTCAGCTGAGGCGTTGTGGGGGCACCTCCGTCGATGAGTCCCTGGCCACCGCTCATTACGCCGAAGGCGCTTTGCAGCGAGCTGACGCCTGCTTCGAACTTATTGGCGTTGATCGCCGAGAGCGCAAACAAAAGGATGAAGAAGGTCCAAAGCAACGTCACCATGTCCGCGTAGCTGTTAAGCCACGGCGCGTTGTTCTTTGGGGCGTCGTCGGTCAGCATGGGCTTAGCCACCTGTCTACGCCTCCCTCTCCCTGCCCGGAATGCCGACTCTGTCCCGTTCCTTGGGGGCAAGGAAGGACTTCAGCTTTTCCTGGACCACTCTCGGGTTATCGCCGGCTTGAATCGAGAGCACTCCCTCGATGATGGCCTGCTTGGTGAAAACTTCTCGTGCGTTCCTGTTCTTCAACTTGGCCGCTATGGGAAGAGCGAACATGTTGGCCACTACGGACCCGTAGAAGGTAGTGACCAAAGCCACCGCCATTCCAGGCCCGATCTCTTCAGGCTTGTTCAGTTTCAGAAGCATCTGAATGAGGCCGATGAGGGTTCCCAGCATTCCAAAAGCCGGCGCCATGGCCCCCATGGTTTCGAATACGGCCTGCCCGGTCTTGTGGCGGTCTGAGACGAAAGCCACTTCGGTCTCCAGAATGTTGCGGACCAGCTCCTGGGTAGTGCCGTCAACCACAAGCCGCACGCCTTTCTGCAGGAACGGATCGGTCAGGTGATTGGCGTCCTCGTCCAGGGCAAGGAGGCCCTCGCGCCTCGCCTTGTCGGCGAACTTCACGATCGTGTTGATGGTCTCGCCGATGTCAGCCTCCTTGGTGAAGAAGGCTTGCCTGCAAATCTTGAATGTGTCAAGGAAGGTCTCCATGGAGTAGCTCATCATGACGGAGCAGATAGTCCCGCCCAACGTGATGAACAGCGACCCGGGATCCCAGAACGGGCGCAAGCTGCCTCCTATGGCCATACCGACGATGACCACGATGAAGACCGCTATTGTTCCTATTAAAGTTGCTAGATCCACGCTTCGCACCCCGCTCCGCCTTCCGGCGGGCTCGACTTCAGGCTGTTCGAGCCCGCCGGGCTATAAACCAGCTACGGCCTATCTCTTAAGGCTCACGAGCTCTTGAAGGAGCTCGTCCGAAACCGTGATAATCCTCGAGTTTGCCTGGAAACCACGCTGCGTGATGATCATCTGGGTGAACTCCTCGGCCAGGTCTACGTTGGACATCTCCAAGGAGCTTGGCGCCACGGTTCCCCTACCCGCGGTGCCTGCTTCCCCGATATCGGGAAGTCCCGAGTTGTTGGAATCCACGAAAAGACTCTTGCCCGACTTCTGCAGGCCGCCGGGGTTCGCGAAGTTGGCTATCGCGATCTGGCCCAGGATCCTGGTCTGACCGTTGGAGTAGAACCCCGAGATGATACCCTTGGCGTCGAAGGTGTACGACTCAAGGGTGCCGGTGGGCCAGCCGTCGATCATGCCCGCGTCCAGGCTGGACGGGCCTGCGACCTGGGTGACTGCTCCGAAGTGCAGCCTTACGTCCAGGTCATTGGCGCCGTTGGTCAGGTCGTATGTGAAGCTGGGACTAGCCCAGTTACCCCACACAGGTGGCGGCCCTGCGGCGGTTATCTGTTGGACCTCGTTAAGAGTCCCGTCGGCGTTGAACACGAGCCGTCCCGAGCCGAGCGTAGTGGCCGGGTTTCCGTCGATCTCCACGCGCCAATCCCATGTATTGGGCACCGGGGTATCCGGAAGAGCCGGCGCGGGCGCCTCTGCCTTCTGAAGTATGATCTCGACAGTGTGCTCGATGCCGAGGGAATCGTAGACGGTTATCGGGACGGTCTTCTCGACGTTGAGCGGGGTCTCCGCATCCAGGTTCTTGTCCCAGTAGATGTTGGCGGTAGCACTCGCCGTCATGTTGGAGCCGATGGCTATCCGTATTGGTCCCAGATTGCTTGCGGTCTTGTCCGCGGGCAGCGTTATCTGGCCGGTCTCGGGAGTCCAGCCCAGAACCTTCCTGCCTTCGGAGTCAACCAGGACCCCGTCGCCGTCAGTGTCAAAAGCCCCCACTCTGGTATAGGCGTTGGTCTGGCCGTCGCGAACGACGAAGAACCCCTTGCCCTCAATGGCCACGTCCGCCATGCGGGACGTCGGCTGGAGGTTTCCGGAGTTATGGTTGACGTCAACACTTCCGGTTGTGACGCCTAGACCGACCTGCATCGGGTTCATGCCGCCGCGCTCCGTCATGGACATCTCCGAAGGCGAGCTGGCGCCGCGGAGCGTCTGGCTGAAGACCTCCTGGAACGTGGCCCTGCTGGACTTGAATCCAGGGGTGTTCACGTTAGCTACGTTATTACCTATCACGTCCATGCGCGTCTGGTGGGCGCGAAGGCCCGACACAGCTGCAAACAGCGAACGCATCATCTTGCTCACTAACCCCTTTCGTTTTGCGGGTTCCGGCGCTCTTTCCGTCTGTCCGGAGCGCCTGGCCTCCCCGTGGGGTCCGGCCCGGAACCTTGTCGCTTAACAATCTGAAGCAGGTTGTCATCTGGCAACAGCTTCGCTGTTGCTGGCGACGCGGCAAAACCGCCGCTGTCGCTCTGGTTTTGCCTACTTGTCCACGATCACCGCGCTGTCTATGGCGGTGAACACGTTCTCCCTCATCCTGTCTTCGGGTATCACGGTGACTACGGTCCTCGACTGCGGAGCCACAACCAGCGCCATCCCCTTCATGAGGACCAGCGTCGAGCGGGCTCCCTTGGACGAGGCGACATCCACAGCGTTCTCGAGCTGCGCCATCCGGTCCGCGTCCATGACTTGGCCTGCCGACTGGAGCCGCTCCTCAGCGTGCTTGGAGAAGCTGACCTTCCGCTGCTCCTGCCCGAAGACCTCGGCGAAACTGGGGCCTTTGACCTGGCCCTGACTTTGCGGCAAACGTGATGCCGCCGGAGCCTGTGGTCCCCTTATCGCCGTCTTGTTGTCAACTACCCTAACCTGCATCCGCCGCCACTCCTATCGCGAGCAGGTCTTCAGTTGGCACCAGGATGTCGCCGGACTTCACGTGAACCCTGCCGTCCACGAGGGCAACCGCTTCCACGATGCCGTCCACCAACCCGTCGTCTGTCACTGCGGTGAATGCCTTGCCGATCAGGTTGGATGCCGAAAGCAGGTTCTGGCTCACCTGCGACTGGCTTAAGCTCGCCACCAGGAGGTCCATCTTGTCATTCATCTCACCCATCGAGGTGGCTGCCGTGAACTGGGCCATTTGCCCGAAGAAGTCCTTCTCCTGCATTGGCGCCATCGGGTCCTGGTACTGGAGCTGGGCGAGCAGGATCGTCATGAACTGGTCCTGCAGGGAGTCCACTGAGATCCCCGACTTTTTCGCCGTGTTGTTTCCCGAGTTCGAGGAACCGCTAACGCCGCCTACTCCGGAAGTTGCCACTGTCTCTGCCTCCTTTCCTATTTTGCTCTTAGGCCAGCCAGCTGAAGGCGCCGGCCGGCTGACGGAAGGTCGGAGTCCCCGCTATGCGAAGAGGCCGTACCGTCCTGTGATACCTGGACGTGGACGGCTTGTCCGGGCTCTGCTTATGCTCGCGGCCCTTTTCCCCGCTATACCCGGGGTCAACGGAGAAACCCGTGAGCGTGAGTCCCTTCTCGGATAGCGCTCGCGCCAGGTCTTTGGTTGCGGTCTCCAGCATTTGCTGCGCCTCATTGCTGTGGGCCACAAACTTCACGGTCACATCCTGACCCCTCTGGGACAAGAGCGCCGTCACACTGCCTAACTGCGGCGGGTCAAGGCGCAGCTCGACGCTCCTGGGCAGCCTTTTCAGGGACTCCCTGAGAAGCGTCTCCGATATCTCTCTTGCGCGGCGGATCGTGTCCTGAGCCTTTGGGGCGTCAAGTTGCACGGCGCTCGCCATCTTGTCAGCCTCCGGAGCGGCTTCCACCGCCCCAGCGGCGGCATCTGCGGCGGGCAGTACCGTTGTGCTTGGCTTTTCAGCCACTGCCGGCTCAACGTCCTCGAACGGCGTCTCCACTTCTTCCACGCCCACAATCGCTTCACCGGAGACTTCCTGATTTTCCGCATGCTTCTCACTGCTCAGGCCCTCGGTCAGCGAAGAGGTCAGCAAAGACCCTTCGGACCAGGATGACCCCGTGGGGCGGACCACCTGCGCGCTTGTCCCGACACGGTTCTCAGGCCGAACCGTCGCAGTCGCCCTAGGCGTCGAAGCCTCTGCGGCTTCTGCTTCATCGAACAACGCCAGTCCGTCTGCGGATGCGGCAGATTCCACCTGAATTCTCGGAAGCTGGCCCTCCACTGCTGTCTGGGTAACAGCCACGCCCGTGTGAGCGGACTCGGTTCCAGACAGCCCCTCGTATGCCGGGGCGACCGCCACTTCGCTGGTCCCTTTGGCCGACGTGAGGATGCTTTCGCCTGTCATCGCGTCGGCCTGTGCGGCAAACGCCCTATATAGTGAGGAGCGTGCCTGGTACGGAGGGATGAAAGCGCCGCTACCCACCTGGCTATGGTCCACCGTTCCTTCTACTTGGCCCCCGGTTTCCGCCGCGATTATGGCTTCGACCGGTCCAGCCATCTGCCCCAAGGCAGGCGGACTAACGCCGTCTGTGTGAGCCCACGCCGTCCCCGCAGAGAAAGGAACCTCTGCGCGAGAGAGAGGGACCCCTGTGTGAGAGAGAGGAACCTCCGCAGTCACCGCCGTGCCCCCCAACGGCGCCTGCGTTTCCACTGCCACCTGCGTTTCCACTGCCAAAGGCGTGACAGCGGTGCTGTCCGGGCCTGTCTCCACTTGGCTCGCGGCAGATTTCTCCGACCCCCCGCCGAACAATGCCGCAAGGGCCATGGACATGAGCGACCCGAAAGCGCTCTCTGACCCTGTGGTTTTATCTTTTCCATGCTCTTCGCCTACAGTGCTTACGGGCTCTGGAGCACGGAGTGTTACAAACAAGGTCTCGAAACCCATGATCTCTAGTTTTCACCTCCTCTGCTGCGTGAGTATCTTTGAGAACCCATCTCATCCAGAGCCTTTCCCTGTTCCCACCAGTAGAGCGCCATGTACTCCTCGAGCTGGTTCTCACGGTGCTGCACAAGGGTCTGCTCTTCCTGGGTTCTCTTGACCACTACTTCCGTGGCCTCTCTCGTGGCGGACTCCCTCTTCACGAGGTCCATCTTCTCCCGCCAGATTTCGTCCTCAATGGAGGTCCGGAGCTTCATGAGGTGGCGCATTTCCGCCGGGTCGACCCTGCCCCCCAGTGACGCGCGAATCCCGTCAAAACACTCCTCCCGCATCCCCTCGGCTGCCGCCAGCCTCTGACGGGTGCGGCTCTCTTCGCGCTGGGCCTCTCCCAGTTTCTCTTCGGCCAGGAGTTTCCGGATTTCCCGGATCTCGAGGGCCTTTTCGAGAGGGAACACGAACCTCTTCACTTGGTACCTCCTACCTCCTTATCGTCACTTGCTGCCGGGACGAACACCCCTAGTTACGAGAACACTGCCTGGAGCCTGGATACGGTCTCCGCATACGTGAACTTCTCGGAGACGCTCTGCCGCAAAAACCCGTTCACCCTCTCGATGTAGGACAAAGATTCATCGATCCGGGGGTTGGAGCCCTGAACATAGGCGCCGATGTTGATGAGGTCCTCGGCTTTGCGGTAGGTAGCGAGCACGTTGCGCATCTTCTGAGCCGCTTCGATCTGCTCCTTGCTGGCGACCGCCGACATAAGCCTCGATACAGAGGAGAGCACGTCTACTGCCGGGTAATGACCCATCTGGGCCAGGTCCCTGGATAGGACGATGTGGCCGTCCAGGATCCCGCGGGCGGCATCGGCGATGGGCTCGTCCATGTCGTCTCCTTCGACCAATACGGTGTAGATGCCGGTTATGCTGCCCTTGGCGCCCTTCCCGGCCCTCTCGAGGAGCCTCGGCATGTTCGCGAACACCGAAGGAGTGTACCCTCTTGTGGTCGGCGGCTCGCCGGTGGCAAGACCAACCTCGCGGAGCGCCATGCACCATCTAGTGACCGAGTCCATCATGAGGAGCACGGAGAGCCCCTGGTCTCTGAAGAACTCGGCGATAGCCGTGGCAACCCAGGCAGCTTTGATCCTCATAAGGGCCGGCTCATCGGAGGTAGCCACGACCACAACCGACCTCTCCAGGCCTTCGGGTCCCAGGTCCCTTTCGATGAACTCCTTGACCTCTCTCCCGCGCTCGCCGATGAGGGCGATCACGTTGACCTCGCCGGAGGTGTTGCGGGCTATCATGCCCATCAAGGTGGATTTGCCGACTCCGGAGCCTGAGAAAATGCCGATCCTCTGACCCTCCCCGAGGGTGAGGAGGCCGTCTATTGACCGCACCCCTGTTGCCAGAGGCGACTCGATCCTGCCCCGGTCCAAGGGAGCCGGCGGCTTCTCCAGCGTCGCGTAATAGCGTTCGACGGGCCAGTGGGGCTTGCGGTCGATGGGGAAACCAAGGGCGTCGACCACCCGGCCGAGCATCTTGTTCCCGACAGCTACTCGAAGCTCTCTCCCGGTCCCCTCCACCACGGATCCGGGGGCAATCCCGTCAATCTCGCTGTAAGGCATGAGCAAGACCCTGCCGTCTTTGAAACCCACCGCTTCGCCCAAGATCGGGATGCCTGACGGCGGTATCAGCCGGCAGATCTCCCCCATCCGGACTTTGGGACCCGCCGACTCAATGAGAAGCCCCACGATATCGACAACGGCGCCGCCGTAGGTGAGGGTGCGCGCGGTCTCCACCGTCTCCCGGTAGGACTCGAAGAGGGCTTCGTTCATTGTTCCACCTCCACGGCACGTTTACGGGCTTCGGCGATGGCGGCTGCAACGTTCTTGATCTGGGACTCTATGGTCGCGTCGACGAAGCCGTGGGGGGTTCGGACAATGGCGCCGTCTTTAGCTGCCGTATCGGGGACCACCTCAACTGATCGCGCCCCGTATTGTCTCCCTAGGTCGTCTGCGCAGCCTTCAAGCATGCTTACCAGGTCGGGGTCGACGTGGATCGAGAACTCGCGCTCGTCCCGCAAGGCTTGCATGCCTCTCTTCACAAGGTCAAGCACTACTTCAGGGTCTGTCTTTATGGATTCAGACGCGACACGTTTCGCTATGGATACCGCAAGCGCCAGGAGCTTTGGCTCCGATTCCGCCATCATCGCGTCGAAGGCTTCGTTGGCCTGGGCAAGCGCCGCGTTTGCCTTTTCGATGAGCTCCGAGGCGGTACTCAATCCCTCTTCGTAGCCCCTCTGGCGCCCTTGACGATAGCCTTCTTCGGAAGCCTGCTCTCTCAGCGCCGCGCTTTCAGCCTTGGCCGACTCGACGAGGTTCTCAGCCTCTACCTTGGCTTGTGCAATGACCTCGGCCGCGGCCTCTCTGGCTTGGGCAAGCACCTCGGCCGGGCTCGGGCCTAGATCAGGGGCAGTGATCTCCGGCTCCCTCACCTTGGAGAAGAGGGATGCGCGGGGCGCCTTATAGGCTGCGCGGAAGACTCTAGACAACGACCTCGTCTCCTCCGCCACGGCCGACCACTATCTCGCCCTGGTCTTCAAGCCGCCTGATGATGGCAACGATACGTTGCTGCGCTTCCTCCACGTCCCTCATGCGCACCGGGCCAAGGTAGTCGATGCTTTCCTTGAGGGTCTCCACCGCGCGGGACGACAGGTTCCGGTAGACCTTCTGCTTGACGTCGTCCGACGCAGCCTTGAGGGCCAGCGGGAGGTCGCGTGACATATCCACTTCGCGCATGAAGCGCTGAACGGCGCGGTCGTCGAGGTAGATGATGTCCTCGAACAGGAACATCCGCTTCTTGATCTCCTCCGAAAGCTCAGGCGCCTCTACGTCCAGCGCGTTCAGGATGGTCTTCTCAGTCTGGCGGTCAACGTTGTTGAGGATGTCGACTACCGCGTCGACGCCTCCGGTGCGGGTGTAGTCCTGTCCGGCGACCGAGACGATCTTTCGTTCCAAAATCCTTTCGATTTCCTTGATGACTTCGGGCGTCGTGCCCTCCATGGCGGCGATGCGCCGCGCTACCTCAACCTGCAGATCCGGCCCCAGTGACGCCAATATGCTGCCCGATTGGTTGGGCGCGAGGTAACTGAGTACCAGAGCGATCGTCTGGGGTGCTTCGCTCTCAAGGAAGTTCAGGAGCTGTGAAGGCTCCGCCTTGCGGGCGAAGTCGAAGGGGCGGACCTGCAGCGAAGCGGTGAGCCGTCCCAGGACGTCTCCTGCCTTATCCTTGCCGAGGGCCTTCTCCAAGAGCACCTTGGCGTACTCGATCCCGCCCTCGTTGATGTACTGCTGCGCCATGAACATATCGGTGAACTCGCGGATTACCAGTTCCCCGATCTCATTGTCCACTCGCCTGGTGCCGGCGATCTCAAGGGTCAAGACATCGATGTCCTCTTCCTTCAGATGCTTCATCACTTGCGCGGAAAGATCCGGGCCCAGCGAGATCAGGAGGATCGCGGCCTTTTCCTTACCGGAAAGCGTCTTATGCTGAACGGCCATTAGCGCTCATCCTCCAGGAGCCACGTCTTCACCAGCGTGGCCACAGTCTCGGGGTTGGTGCGGGCCATTCTCTCGACGGTCTCCCTCATGCGCTGCTTGGAGAGGGCTGCAGGCGTCATAGTGGGTTCGCTCAGAAGATCAGGCTCCGCGGGCGTCTCTTCTTCAACGAGTTCGACCGGAGCCTGCGCCGCCTTGCGGCGTCGCAGCATGAAGATGATGACGGTACCGACAACCAGCGCAGCCAGAACGGCGGCGCCGTAGATATAAACCCTGTTGAGGGGCTGAGGAGCCGGGGTCATGCCGGCTTGCAGCTCGTCGACCAGGCTGGTATCGAACTTGAGTCCGGTCACGCTGATCCTGTCCTGCCGGAGAGGATCCAGGCCCAAGGCTGCCGACACGCTCTCTCTGATTACGGCAGTCTGCTCCTCATCCAATTCCTTGTTGACCATTACCGCGACCGATAGATTCTTCACTGTTCCGGGGTTGACCAGTGTTTCGGTGGTCCGGTGCGTTACCTCGTAATTCTGGATGGTCTCAACACGTTGGTAGTTTGACTGGCCGGTGCCGCCGGTGGCGTAAGTCGGGACGTCAAGGCCGCCTGCCGTACCTCCGGCGGGGACTCCGGTCCCGCTATAGGTTTCGGTGATCTGTTGGGTGCTGCGCAGGACTCCCTGCGGGTTCTCGGGGTCGGTTATGAACGCGTCCTCAGTGGTGCGGGTCTGATCCAAGTTGAGGTTGGCCCGTACCTGGCAGACCACGTTGCCCGGGCCGAGTACCGGGGAAAGCATGGAGATAAGCCTTCGCTCCAGGTCCCTTTCGACCTTGGATGTCAGCTCGTAGGCCGCGGTCCCGGCTCCGCCGAGGATGTCGCTTGCCGCGTAGTCAGAAGACAGGAGCCGCCCGGTGGTGTCCATGACCGTGACCTCGTTGGGCGAAAGCCCTTCCACCGAACGCGCTACCAAATTCATGATGCCCTTGACTGCTGATGCACTGAGCTCCTGCATGGGACGGAGTTTCAGAAGAACCGCAGCTGTCGCCGGGGTCTTCTCCGCGGCGAACACCGTGTCTTCCGGCAGCACGATGTGCACTCTGGCGTCCTCGACTCCGGAAATGGACTCGACGGTGCGGGTGAGTTCTCCCGACAAGGCGCGGATGTATTGCACTCGACGCTCAAAATCTGTTGCCCAGATGGAGTTACCGCTGATGCTCTCGAATCCCACGATGCCTGACGACGGCAGCCCCTGAGAAGCCAGAGACAGCCGTGTCCGGTGCAGGTTCTCGGCGGGCACCTTTATGGTCCCACCGCCGTCAGCCAGCTCGTAGGGTATTCCCTCTCTCTCGAGCTCCGAGACGATGGCGCCTGCATCCGTGGGGTCCAGCCCGGAGAACAGAGTCTCGTAATTGGCGCCCTTGTTTCCCAGGGCCAGCATTACCGATGAGAGCACGAAGACTACGGCTATCGCGCCGGCTATGATTGCCTTTTGGACCTTACCCAATCTTGCCCAAGTGTCCGACATGCCCTTAGTGAGCGACGTCAGTTGCGCACCCAATTCTATTCACCTCGACCGCTGGATTCTCCGTGAGGTCCCTAGACGGGCATCCTCATGATCTCTTGGTAAGCCTCAATGGCCTTGTTGCGAACGGACACCACCAGGTCAAGAGCCAAGCTTGCCTTCTCCGCCGATAGGGCTGCAGTGTGGAGGTCTCTGGCGCTGCCGGTTACGAGGTCCAATTGGGCCTGCGCGGCTTCCTTGTCCAGCTGATCGAGGGTTTGGGATGCTTTCTGAAGGATGCTGGTGAATGAAGACCTGGGATCTGCGGCGGACTCTGTCCTGCCGGTTACGGGTCTTTCGACGATCGGCCCCAGGCTTGGCATGGAAATGGCTCGCAAGTACATATATTGCTCCTCCCCCCGGATAGGCCCCGCTCCCGCGGGTGCCTACTTGCACGCTAAGAGCGCAGTATGTCCAGTGCTCTTTGCGCCATTGTTTTGGCGGCTTCGATGGCGGTGACATTGGCCTCGTAGGCCCTGGTTGCCGCCATCATATCCACCATCTCTGTAGTGACGTCCACGTTCGGATAAGTTACGTAACCTTCCTCATCTGCCTCCGGATGCCCCGGCATGTACACCTTGCGGAACGGGCTTTGATCCTCACGAATTCCGGAGACCTCCACGCCAGTCGGCATGGCCGAGAAGCTGCGTGACAGGATGTCCCGAAATGAGTACCTGGCTCCCCTCGGCTCAAATACGGCCACCTTGCGGCGGTAAGGTCCTCCCGCGGCCGTTCTGGTGCTTTCGGCGTTGGCAAGGTTGGACGCGATGAGGTCCAGACGGAGTCTCTCAGCCGTTAGCCCTGACGCGCTTGTCTCGATACTTGAGAACAACTTCACCCTCATCGCCTCCCTTCGGTTATGGCTTTTCGCAGGAGCCCCATGTAGGACGAGAGCTGCCTGGACACGGCCTCGTAGTAGAGGGTGTTGGTGGCGACTTCTCCCATCTCCCTGTCGATGTCCACGCTGTTGCCGTCAGGGGTGATGCTGGAGAGGTCCTGCTCCAGGAAGGTCCTCTGGCTGGTAGATGCGGAAAGATGCCGGCTGTTGGTCATGATGGGAGATGCGACCTTCGATAGCTCCCTCTGAAGCTGGCCGCGAAAGTCGAAATCAAGCCGCTTATAGCCTGGCGTCTCCGCATTGGCTACGTTATTTGCCAGGAGTTCGTGACGCATCCACGCTCCGTCGAGCGCTCTTTGCATAATCGCTCCGATATCCTTCACTTCTACCCCCCTCTCAAAACGAAGACTGCCTTCCGGCACCAAATCCGAAAGGCAGAATAGAAAACCGCCCTCTTCGGTAACCCGGCTGCCATGGCGCTTTCGCGCTTTAGGCCCGCAGCTTTGCGTCACTGCCTTTCGGCAGTTTTGCCATTATCGGTGCGCGGTACTGGTCTCTATTGAGTTGTGGACTCACCCTATTCTACACGATTGCGGAAAATCCTTCTACCGAAGGAAAAACTTCATCGAAAAATCTCATTGATGGTGAAAAGATGTCTCAAATGCGAATTCTCCTGTGAGAATCGACAAATCGGCAATCTTGATGAGCTTGTTGTAACAAGGAGCGGGGCATGTGCCCCGCTCCGGGTCATTGCCGGTCTCCCGCAGTCTGGGTCTACCGAAGCTTCTTCAGTTCTTCCAGGAGCTTGGTATTGAGAACACGGATGAAGGTGCCCTTCATACCCAAAGATCTGGACTCGATGACGCCGGCGGACTCGAACTTGCGCAGGGCGTTCACGATTACGGACCTGGTTATGCCCACGCGGTCGGCGACCTTGGAGGCGACCAGGAACCCTTCGGTCCCTCCCAGTTCCTCAAAGATGTGTCGCATCGCCGAGAGTTCAGAGAAGGACAGCGTGCCGAGCGCAACCTGAACAGCGGTGCGCTGGCGGGTCTCCTCCTCGACGGTGTCCTGGTTGTAGCGGAGGATCTCCATGGCGGTAACAGTTGCGGCATGCTCCGCGAGGATCAGGTCCTCAAAATCGAACGGCTTCCCTGACCTCGCCAGCACGAGAGTGCCAAGCCGGTCTCCGCCGCCCATGACAGGCACGATGGTTGTGAGTTTTTCCTCATAGATGCAGGGATGCCCGTCCTTGAAAACGCAGACTCCTGCCTGCCGTAGGTTCGCAGCAGTCTCGCGATGCATGAATAGGCGCTCGTTGTAGGTTGCCGGGAATTCCTTCTGGCTCAGGACTTCGTCCTTCATGACTTTGCAGTCGAAATCCTCCATAAGTGAGTACCCCAGGACCCGGCCCATCTTGTCCAGAATGTAGGCGTTGCACTCAATAGAGTCTCTGATGACTCTGGCGCTGGCCTGGAAGTCAATGTCGGAGGCCGCGCGTGATAGCAATTGGTTCATTCGGCGTGTCTTGTCTAGTAGCGTCTGCATCGATTTCTCCTCCGTTCAATGTTCTAGAGGATGTACCTGGATACATCCCGGTTTGAAACCAGTTCCTGCATCCTCCCTTTCACGTACTCGGCGTCCACCGTCACTTTCCTCTGGGCCATGTCAGGCGCCTCATAGAGCACTTCCTCTAGGAGTTTCTCCATAACAGTGTGGAGCCGCCTTGCCCCGATATTCTCGGCGTCGCCGTTCACCCTGTAGGCCATCTCCGCGAGCTCGCGGATTCCCTCGGCGGTAAACTCTACCTCGATGCCATCGGTTGCCAGGAGCGCCTTATACTGCTTGGTCAAGGAGTTCTCGGGCTCAGTGAGGATCCTGACGAAATCCTCCTTGGTTAGCGGTTCCAGCTCGACTCTAATCGGAAATCGGCCCTGCAACTCCGGGATCAGATCCGACGGTTTGGATACGTGGAAAGCGCCGGCGCCGATAAACAGGATATGGTCTGTCTTCACCGGACCGTACTTGGTGACGACCGTTGTCCCTTCTACGATGGGCAGCAGGTCACGCTGGACTCCCTCACGCGAAACATCAGGACCCGCTCCCCGCTCTCTCCCCGCAACTTTATCCAACTCATCCAAGAATACTATGCCAAGGCGTTCAGCTCTCCTTATCGCCTCCGCGGTGATGGCGTCCTGGTCCACTAGCTTAGCGGATTCCTCTTGCGCGAGGAGTCTCCTGGCTTCGCTGACGCTTACGCGCCTCTTCTTCTTTTTCTTGGGCAGGAGGCCTCCCAGAAGGTCTTGCATGTTGAGACCCATCTCCTGCATGGAGCTGCCGTCAAAGAACTCCACAGTAGGAACGGTTACGTCGTCCACCTCAATCTCGACTTCCCGGTCCTCGATCTCTCCCGCGTGGAGTTTCTCGCGGGTGAGTTTCCTCTCGGCTCTGGCTTTGCGGACCCTCTCGTCGAAATCATCCTCGACCTCAGGCTCTTCCGCCGGCGCCGGATTGAAGAGCATCTCGAACGGGTTTCTTGCGGGCTTCTGCCTCTTCGGCAGAGGGCACAAGATATCCACCAACCGGTCCTCAGCCAGGAGGTCCGCCTTCGCTTTGACCTCCAGGAGCCGCTCGCCCCTGACCATCCTCACGGACGACTCAACCAGGTCCCGGACGATAGAGTCGACGTCGCGCCCTACGTACCCCACTTCGGTGAATTTGGATGCCTCAACCTTGGTGAACGGAGCGTTCACGAGTTTGGCCAGCCGCCGGCATATCTCGGTCTTTCCTACTCCCGTCGGGCCGATCATCAGTATGTTTTTTGGCACAATGTCGTCCTGCAGGTCACCCTGTACTTTTTGCCTGCGGAGCCTGTTGCGTATCGCGACCGCAACGGCCTTCTTCGCTTTGTCTTGTCCGACAATGTATTTGTCGAGTTCAGCTACGATTTGTCTGGGCGTAAGATCCGCCATACCGCGCCTCCTACGAATCACAAGAACTTGATCTTCTAACTCAGTTCCTCAACCACAATGTTCTCATTCGTGTATATGCAAAGGGAAGCCGCTATCTTGAGGGACTCCCTGGCCACGGAGGCTGCGTCCATGTCGGTGAACCTGCAGAGCGCCTTGGCGGCAGCCATCGCGTAGGCCCCTCCGGACCCGATCGCGAGGATCTCGTCGTCGGGCTCGATTACTTCGCCCGTGCCGCTGACCAGGAGGATGCGGGACCGGTCGGCGCACAGCAGCATCGCCTGCAGCTGCCGCAAGACCCTATCGGTCCTCCACTCCTTAGCCAGGTCAACCGCAGCTTTTTGCAGGTTTCCCCGGGTCTCCTCCAGGTGGCCTTCCAGCTTGTCAAACAAGGTGAGGGCGTCGCCCACTGAACCGGCGAAACCGGCCACAATCTGGTCCTTGTAGATCTTGCGTACCTTCCGCGCTCCCGCCTTCAGCACGGTGTGATTGGACTCCAGAGTGACCTGGCCGTCTCCGGCCATGGCCGACTTGCCGTTCCTGCGCACGGCCAGCACTGTCGTGCTAACAAACTTCGGGCTATCGCTCATGCTCACTCTTCTTTCCTTCCTGAGCCCTGGGATGGGCGCTCCGGTAGACCTCCCGAAGATGCTCAGGCATCACGTGCGTGTATATCTGGGTCGTCCTCACGCTAGCGTGTCCGAGCATGTCCTGCACCGACCTCAAATCCGCTCCGCCGGAGATGAGATGTGTCGCGAACGAGTGGCGGAGCGTGTGGGGTGAAGCCCGCGACGGGTCAATCCCTGCCGCCAAGAGGTACCCCTCAAGCAGGCGCCTGACGGACCTGACTCCCAGTCGTTGTCCCCACCGGTTCAGGAAGAGGGGTCGGCGCACCGAAAGCAACGGCGTCCTTTCCTTACCCTTCTTTTCCTTCCCTCCCCGCTCCAAGAGCGGCCGGGCTGTTTCCAAGTATGCGCCGAGCGCCCCGAGACATACAGAGCCTACCGGGACCTGCCTCTGCTTGCCTCCTTTGCCCAGCACCTGCACGAACCCCAGCGAGTAGTCGACATCCCCAACGTCGAGCCTGCAGAGCTCGCTTACGCGGAGCCCCGAACCGTACAGGAGCTCGAGCAGCGCTCTATCCCTCTGCCCGAACGGCGTCTTCGTGTCCGGCGCGGCCAGAAGTGCCTCCATTTCCCTCTCTGTCAGCACTTTAGGAAGGGCGGCGGAGAGCCGGCGCGGAGTGACCTGTTTGAGTGGGTCGACGGAGATGGCTCCTCTTTTGGACAGGAATCTGACGAAGCTGCGGATGCAAGAAGTCTTGCGGGCTATGGACGAAGGAGCGTAGTTGTTCTTGCCGAGGTAGTGGACGAAGGCCCGGATGTTCTCACCTGATAAGTCCTTGGGCTCCGGCGTGTGGGCTTTACCGTTGCGATCCGATAAGAATGCGACGAATTGGCGGAGATCGCTCCCATAGGCGTTAAGGGTGCTGGGGCTTTGAGTCTTTGACACCCCGACTTCGGCAAGAAAGTCTTCCTGCCACAGAGTGAGGGAACGGGTCAAGGCCACACCTTCTCCTCGCTTCTTCATTAGCCCAGGATAGTTACATCAATTCGGAAGCCATCTTATCATTCAACCTACCTGGGGGCAATGTTATTTCTCAATATTCGCGAGGTTTTGTGTATGGAATTGACACCCCGGTTTGCTGCATCGATAGGTCTTCTCTTTGCCTCCCGTCTCGACCACGAAGCTGCCGCAGGCGGGGCAGGATAGGCCCGGGACGGGCTTATCCCAGGTGACAAAGTCGCATGCCGGGTATGTAGCGCAACCGAAGAAGAGGCGGCCCCTCTTTGTGCGCCTTGCCACTATGTCTCCCCCGCACTTGGGGCAGATAGCTCCCACCTTGTCCAGGAGCGGCTTTGTGGTCTTGCACTCAGGATAACCTGAGCACGCGATAAACCGGCCAAATCGCCCGTGCTTGATGACCATCGGCCTCCCGCACTTCGGGCAGTCCTCGTTGGCCGGCTCGTCCTGGATCTTGACCTTCCCTACCTGCTTCTCGGCCTTTTCAACCTGCTCTCTAAACGGCTCCCAGAACTGGCGGATGACGCTCACCCAGTTCTCCTTGCCCTCCTCTACCGAGTCAAGCTGCTGCTCCATGTTCGCTGTGAACTTGAGGTCAACCACCGAAGGAAAGTTCTCCGCAACAAGCGTATCGACAAGGACCCCTAGGTCCGTAGGACGAAGCCGCCTGCCCTCACGGTAGAGGTACTCCCGCTCAAATAGAGTGGCGACGATAGGCGCGTAAGTGGAAGGTCTGCCGATGCCGTTCTCTTCCAGCGCCTTCACCAACGAGGCCTCTGTGTATCTGGGCGGGGGTTCGGTGAAGTGCTGAAGCGGTTCGGTCTTTATCAAGAAGAGCGACTCACCCACCGTGAGAGGGATGATCTCCCTGTCTTCCTCTGCGGGGTTATCTTGCCCCTCCTCGTAGATCCTGGTGAATCCGGCAAACCTGAGTCTCGAGCCCGTGGCTCGGAACAGGTGCTCGCCCGACGCGATGTCGCAGCTCACCGTGTCGTAGACCGCAGCCGCCATCTGGCTCGCCAGGAACCGCTCCCAGATGAGCTTGTAGAGTTTGTACTGGTCCGGCTTAAGAAACTTTTTGACCTGCTCGGGCGTCCTGAAGATACCTGTGGGACGGACCGCCTCATGCGCGTCCTGCTGCCCGGCTTTGGTCTTTTGGGTGCGGGCGGTTCCGACATAGTCGGATCCAAACGACTCCACTATGTACTTGCTTGCTTCAGCTACCGCGACCAAAGACACGCGGGTAGAGTCGGTCCTCATATAAGTGATGAGGCCGGTGTATCCCTCTCCGCCCAACTCCACGCCCTCGTACAGGGACTGGGCCACAGACATGGTCTTGCGGACCGGAAAACCGAGCTTACGGGACGCCTCCTGCTGCAATGTGGACGTCGTGAACGCGAAAGGCGGGGTCTTCTTCCTCTCCTTGGGGGTCACGGACAGCACCTTGAACGGCTTGCCTTTCAAATCGGCAAGCAGCGCGTCGACCTGGTCTTTGTTCGTGAGTTCGACTTTCTTGGAGCCTTCGCCGTAGTAGCGGGCCCTGACCTCGCCGCTCTCGCCCCTGAGGTAGGCGTCGAGCGTCCAGTATTCACTCGGCACAAATGCGTTTATTTCGTTTTCGCGGGCGACTACGAGCCTGAGCGCCGGCGATTGAACCCGGCCGGCCGAGAGACCGGGACGTATCTTGTGCCAGAGCAACGGGCTTAAGCTGTAGCCGACCAGCCTGTCCAGGACCCGCCGGGCTTGCTGCGCGTCGACAAGCCCGAGGTTCAAGGGCTGAGGGTGAGCGAAGGCTTCTTTCACGGCTTTGTCGGTTATCTCGTGGAACGTGACTCGCTGGGCCTCGCCGGGGTCGATCCCCAGTATGGAGCACAGGTGCCAGGATATGGCCTCGCCTTCACGGTCGGGGTCCGTGGCTAGGTATACGCGGGAAGCGCCCTTGGCCGCTTCCTTCAACTCTTTGATGAGGTCGCCCTTGCCCCTTATATTGATGTACTGGGGCTCGAAGTTGTTATCCAGGTCTACCCCCAGTTTGGATTTCGGCAAATCCCTCACGTGCCCCAAGGACGCCTTCACTTGGTACCGCGATTTCATGAGCCGGGCGATGGTTTTCGCTTTGGTGGGCGACTCTACAATGATCAAGGGACGTTTGGCTACCGGCACGTTACCTACCCGCCTTCCAAAGCTTCATGATCTTGCCACGTATTTTCCCCCGGCTACCTTGGAGACCATGCCGCGGACCTCCAGCGCTGAGAGAAGGGATACGACCTTACCAAGGGTGAGGCCAGGAAGATGCTCCGCCAGTTCGCCGGCGCCCTGAGGGTGGGACCTCACCAGGGAGAGCACGGCGCCTTCTTCGAACGTCAACGAGCCTGCCCCGGTGGGCGGCCCCTGGGGTATCTCCGGCACGTACTCCCCTTCTTTTCCGAGAAAGGATAGCACATCACGCGCAGAGGTTACCAGATAGGCTCCGTCTTGAATGAGCCGGTTCGAACCCGCACTCACTGCCGACTTAGGGCTTCCGGGCACAGCCATTACGGGTCGTCCCTGCTTCTCGGCCCATTCAGCAGTAATGAGGGCGCCCGACTTCTCTCCGGCCTCCACAACCACCACACCTAAAGACAGCCCCGAGATGATGCGGTTACGCATAGGGAACCGGAACGGCATCGCGGGAGTGCCCGGCCCGTACTCCGAGACTAGCGCTCCGTGTTCGGGAATCCTCTCGAAGAGCCGGGTGTTGCTTCGAGGGTAGGGGATGTCTACAGCGGCGCCCAAGCACGCAATGGTCCTCCCGCCAGCGTCAAGGGCTCCCAAATGGGCCTCCGTGTCTATCCCTAGGGCAAGGCCGGATACAACTGTGACACCCGCGCCGGCAAGGTCACGGGCGAGCTCGTATGCGATGATCTTGCCTTCGGGAGTCGGCGAGCGCGTTCCGACGACTGCGACCGCCACGCGATCTTCCGGGACGAGAGTGCCTCTCACATAGATGACGTCAGGAGTCTCAGGTGCAAGCCGGAGGTTCTCAGGGTATCCGGGGTCATCCCTCGCGAGGCATGAGATCCCTTCCGCCCTCTGGAATCCCGACAGAGTCGGCACCGCGGTTCACCACATTTCCAATTATTGACAGCCACCTACTCAATATACCACGGTTCGAGCGTTTGGGGAACGACACATAGGCTGCCGCGCGAGAGGAAATGCTGAACTGAAAGCATGTCTCACACGACCGGGTGGTAGAGTGGCGAAGGTCCCCAACCCTTTCACAATTGTAAAAAACGTCTTCACCCCGCCCAGGGGGAAGTCTGAGCGGACGACCTTCTCTTTAGGGAACCGGCCCGTTCGCGGCGACGAGCCTCCTCACCCCTCGGAGCAGTCCTCCAATAAGAAACGCAAAGACGCCGTTCCGCTATCGAAGGATACCGACAGAAACGTGAAACTCTTGAAAGAGGCATTTCACGTGCCGGGATCATCCGACGTTGTATTTCGCGAGGTTACATGCTCCGTGCCGCGCGTCAAGGTCACAGTTGCCTATATCGAGGGCCTTGCCGCCTCCGAGAAGATACTGTCCTCGATACTGCAGCCGGTCATGCTCCTCTCCTCCGTGAGAAGAGGAGTGGAGCGAAACCCGGTCGATCAACTGCGGAACGCGCTGCTTGCCAACGGACAGGTCGTGGTAAAGGAGACCCTGGAGGAGTTGATCCTCTCTATGATCGCCGGAGACACCGTCGTCCTTATAGATGGGCACAGGCGGGCTCTGGTTGTAGAGACCAAAGGCTGGGAACACAGGGGTGTCGCGCAGGCGGTATCGGAGAGGATCGTGAGGGGACCCCAGCAAGGTTTCATAGAGGTGATGCGGGTCAATACGGCCCTTATCCGATCGATCCTCCCCACTCCGGATCTCGTAGTGGAAAACGTGGACCTTGGATTTCGGGCCCGTAACAAATGCGCGCTCTTGTACGTGGAAGGCATCATCAACCCCAAGATCGTGAGAGAAGTGCGCCGCCGGCTCCACGGCATCGATGCGGCTGAGATCCTGACCAGCGGCACCTTGGAGCAGTACCTGGAGGTAAGTCACAATCTGCTGCCGACCGCCCTGAGCACCGAGAGGCCCGACAGGGTCGCCCACTTCCTGATGATGGGCGCCTGTGCCATCATCGTTAACGGAGATCCCTTTGCCCTGGTCGTGCCCGTCACTTTCTTCACCTTCCTTCACAGTCCGGAGGACAACTACGTAAGGTGGCCCTACGGCAACCTCCTGCGTCTCATTCGGGTCGTTGCCCTGTTCATTGTGCTCTACATGCCCGGTATCTACGTCGCGGTGCTGAACTACCACCCGGAGCTCGTCCCCACGGTGCTCATAAGGTCGATAGCGGCAAGTCGGGAGCCTATCCCATTCCCGCTGTGGGTGGAAGTGGTCATCATATTCCTCGGTTTCGAGCTTATAAGGGAAGCCGGCATACGGATCCCTTCCCCCATTGGTCCAACCATAGGCATTGTCGGAGCCCTACTCATCGGTGAGGCTGCGGTTTCCGCATCGATCGTAAGCCCTATCCTGGTGATTGTGGTGGCGATAACCGCGGTAGCGTCCTTCACCATACCCAGCCAGGAACTGTCCATGTTCACAAGACTGGCTACCCTTGTCTTCATATTCGTCGGGTCGACCATGGGTCTGTTGGGCATCGTCGGCCTCACCTACATGATGCTGGTTCAGGGGTTTTCCATGCGTAGCCTTGGGGTTCCGTACTTCTCGCCGTTTACCCCTCACCGTCCGGGGTACGCCTTCGGCGTCCCTGTGATTCCTCCGTGGCAGGCCGGCGTGCGGCCGGCGGAGGTGCGGCCCAGGGACATCATCCGGCAGCCCAAGGATTCCAGACTGTGGGACACGGGGCAAGTGCTGCCTGAATCCAAGCGGTTCATGTGGTCCTCGAAGGGAGGGAGCGATGACGAGCAGTCCAAGGAGGAATCACCCGGCCAATCCCGGGGCGGGGACACCGAGGCCGGGAGCGCCAGGCAAGGGAACGCAGAGACCACCCCTAACGAAACAGGGCGGCCGGGCAAAAGCGAGAAACAACGTAGATCCGGCCCAGGAGGCGGTACCGGGTAAAGCTCCGCTTGACGAGGTAGGCGGCGACTACGTGCGTCTTGGGCACATCAGCGGGCGGCAGTTTATGTTCATGCTTGCTTTTCTCATGGGCACCAAGGTTCTCTACATGTTCCCTACCGTGATGGCGCGCAAGTCCGGGTCCTCGGCCTGGATAAGCATTCTGATAGCCGCAGTGCTTGGCCTCGGCGGTGTGTGGGGCTGGATCAGGTGGGTTGACCTTACCGGCAGCACCGGATTCGTATGGTCGCTGCGCAAGACCTGCGGCAGACTCCTGGGGGACTTCGTTGCTCTGGCGACCCTTGTGGGCCTGGTTGCAGTAACGGGTTGGACAGTGCGGCTGTTTGCCGGCGGGGCGGTTGTCGGTATCCTGCCTGAATTCCCGATTGAGGCTCTGGTCTGGACCTCGGTGATCGCGGGGCTCTACGGCGCATGGCTCGGGTTGGAAGCCGTAGGGCGGGCGGCAGGGTTTTTCTTCTGGCCTACCCTCATTTCGTTCGTCCTCGTCATGGCAAGCCTGTGGGGCGAGTTCGAGCCCCATTATATCACGCCGCTGTGGGGCCTGGGCGTGGGAAACACCATACTGCAAGGCTTCTTGAGCAGCGGAGCCTTCGGAGGAATTGTGGCCATAGGCATCATGAAGCCCTACGTGAGGAAACGCCAGGAGTTGAGTGGCAAGAGCGTGCGCGGGCTCCTCATAGCCGCCGCAGTGCTCGTCATTGGGCTGGTGTTTGTTGCAGGCGTGTTCCCATATCCTATGAGCATCGATAAGGCCGATCCGCTTGGCGCCATAGCGAGGGCCGTTTACCTCGGCCGCTTCATCCAGCGTGTCGAAGCGCTTTTCATCTTCGTCTGGCTCCTCAGCACCAGCGTGCAGCTAAGCTTCCTCTACGTTATCTGCCTTGTGCTCGTGTCTGAGCTTTCGGGTACGGGTACTTACCGGCCGTTTGCTCCCGCCTTGGCCGTTCTCACCTCAGCCATCGCCACACTCGCTCCCAACACCTTGCGTGCGGCTCAACTCATGGACAGGTACTTCACGACCTCCTTCGGGAATGCCGTGGTCCTCTTGGGATGGGCGCTCTACGGCGTGGCAAGAGCCCGAGGAATGAAGCCTAAGTCGGTCCCCGAGGGTGGTGACGTCCCCCATGGCGTTCCGCCTGCCAAAGAAAAGCAAGGGTATTCTTAATGCTCAATGGGCCATGCGGGCGCTGTCGTTGGGCCTCCTGGTTATATCGCTCAGCGCGGTCTCCGGTTGCTGGGGCAAGCGGGAGCTTGAAGACCGCGCCTTCGTGACGATCCTGGGCATAGACCACGCATCAGACGGGGGCATCCTCGCCTCCGCGCTTCTCTCTCTCCCGGCAGGCAGGGGGGGTGGGAACATGGGGGGCGGGACGCAGTCCGATGGCTCACTCCTCATCTCAACTGCGGGAAGGAACATCGAGGAAGCCCTGGCCGAGATGGAGTATCTCAGTTCAAGGGAGCTCAACACTGTCTACATGGCTTTTGTCATCCTGGGAGAAGAGTTCGCGCGAACGGATGTAGGTCCGGTTGTGGACGTCTTCTCAAGGCACCTCCACTACAAACCAGACACGCTTCTGGGTGTCTGCAAAGGGAGGGCCTACGACTTTCTCAGGGACTTCAAGCCTCAGCAGGAAACCCACCCTTCAGACTACCTTTGGAAATTGGTCGATACCGCTCACTCCGGTCTGGGGACCTGTCCCATGACAACCATGCACGACTTGAAAGTGGGATATGTCACGCCGGCAGAGGATCCCTGGGCTCCCTACTTCGAACTCGTGCCCTACGCCCCGGCTGAGGCGGCGGCACTCGGGAACCGTGGAGGCGACGGAGGCGAAGGCGCAAAGGAGCAGGAAGGTCAGCAAGGGAACGGCAAGACTGCCCGGCTTGCCGGTACGGCGCTGTTTGCCAAATCCGGAGAGGCGTACAGCATGGTCGGTACCCTTGACCCGTGGGAATCAATGGCGGTGCTCTTGATGCGCGGGGAGGTCGAGAGGGGTCTCATACACTTCGCATATCCCGGCGCCCCGGAGACCCAGGCAACCCTGGTGCTTCACCACACCGACCGTCACCTCGACTTGGAGGTGCTCCCGGAGGCGGCCATAGTGAAGTATCACATCGCTGTCACATCTTCGCTCTCCGAAGTCCCTGCGGGGCCGGAACCCCTGCCCGAGACGACGCAGGAATTCCGCCGCGCGGTAGCCGAAACTGCAGAACAGCAATTGAAGTTCCTCCTTGAGAGGACATTCGGGAAACTGACTTCCCTGGGATGCGATGCGATTGCGTTGGGACCCCACGCCCAGGTCTCGTTCAAGACCTTTCCCGAGTGGGAGGCCTACGACTGGCACAATCGCTTTCACCATTGCCAAGGCACTTTCACAGTGAAGGTGCACGTCTTCACGTCCGGCTTTACGGTAGTACGGCCGGTCCCAAAGTAAACCGGACTTGCTTCTCGATGGCGTTAACGCTGTTCCTGACTGTGTTGCCAGGAGTTGCCTGAAGGAACACCTCTCTTCCGCGCCGAAAACCTCGTCGGGAGTTGGTACGGACGAGAGCGGCGCGGCCTGGAGAAAAGGAAGTATCGCGGTCTCGCGAGCTATACGCCTGGGAGAAGCGCCTCCGAGAAGCCCACCATTACATAGCCGGAGTTGACGAAGTTGGTAGAGGCCCCATGGCCGGGCCTGTAGTTGCTGCCGCAGTCATATTGCCACAATCCCCCCAGTTGGTCGGCATTGATGACAGCAAGCGGCTGTCGGCATCAAAGCGTGAGCGCGCCTTCGTTGACATCCTGGAGAACTGTGTCTCTTTCGGTATCGGAGTGCGCTCTGCTCGATTCGTGGACGACAAGGGGATTGGCGAGGCCACCTATTCGGCGATGCGGATCGCGGTAAGCATGCTGTCCCTCAAGGGGCACGTTCCGGACCTCGTCGTTGTAGACGGCTACCCCATCCGGGGCTTGAGCCTGCCGCAGTTGGCAGTGGTAAAGGGTGACGCTACTTCGGCCTCTGTCGCAGCCGCTTCCATCGTAGCCAAGGTAGTCCGCGACCGCATAATGTCCCAGTATGATTCGCTGTACCCGGGCTACGGTTTCGCCGGCCACAAGGGCTACTGCACCCGGTCCCACAGGGACCTTGTGAACCACCTTGGCCCTTGCCCGATCCACCGCCGGTCGTTTCAGCCCGTATCAGGCCAAGGCCTGGCCGAACCCTATGATGTTGCGGAGGACCTGGAATGAGCGGCCTCCGTCACTAACTGCACACAGGTCAAACCGGACCGGCACACCGTCACTTATCTCCCGCTCGGCTAAGTACCGCCTGGCCGCAAGCCTTAGTCTCCTCGCCTTTTCCCTAGTGAGCGACTCCTCAGGACTAACCATAGACGATGGTTTCCTGTACCTAACCTCCACGAACACCAGTGTCCCGTTGTCTTTGGCTACAATATCGATTTCGCCAACCCGGGCCCGGTAGTTGCGCTCTATGACCTCGTAGCCCGTCGATCTGAGGTAAGCGGCCGCTGCATCCTCCATGGCCGACCCGGTGATCCTGGAATCGCTGCCGCCCACGTCCCTCAACCTTCGCCCGCGAGCTGCTGGCGGTAGGAGAGCGCTTCGGCAATGTGCTCTTCCTCGATCCGCGGCGATTCCGCGAGGTCGGCGATCGAGGCCGCCACCTTCTGCACCCTGTAGTACGCCCTGGTGGAGAGACCCAATTTCCTGAACGCTTCCAGCATTAGTTTCCTGCCGCTGGATGAGATGCTGAGTAGGGTGGTTATTTCATTGGGGCCCATCTCCGCATTGCACGAGAGACCTGCTGCGCTGAGGCGGTGAGACTGCCTCTGACGCGCGGCCTCTACCCGTTCACGGATCCGCCGGCTTGACTCGGCAGCGGGTCCGGACAACTCTCCGGCGGCCACCCTGCCCACTTCCACAAATAGGTCGATGCGGTCCCACAAGGGGCCGCTCACCCTCGCGGCGTATTGCTTGCGAGCGTACTCGGTGCATGTGCACTGACGGACCTCGTCCCCCAAGTAGCCGCACGGGCAAGGGTTCATAGCAGCCGCGAGTACGAATCTGCTAGGGAACCTATAAGTGGCCTTTGACCGGGTCACGACTGTGACACCGTCTTCGAGAGGCTGGCGCAAGGCGTTAAGGACCGAAGGAGGAAACAGCGGAAACTCGTCAAGGAACAAAACGCCTGTATGTGCGAGAGTAACCTCTCCCGGCCTGGGATTTGCCCCGCCTCCAATCAGGGCGCTGGCTGTGACCGTATGATGAGGGGCCCGGAACGGCCGGACCGTCACAAGACCCTGGCCCCGCTGAAGCACTCCTGCGGCGCTTTGAATGCGCGTTACGACAAGGGACTCCTCCCTACTAAGTTCCGGCAGAATGCCCGGCATGGCTTTGGCCAGCATGCTCTTGCCGGACCCGGGCGGTCCGCACAAAAGCACGTTGTGTCCCCCGCTGCAGGCGACTTCCAGAGCCCTCTTGGCGGTAGCCTGGCCTCGTATCTCGGCGAAGTCCATAGCGACGCCGAGGCTCGCTCCAGATGATTCAGGCGCAGCCTGGACCGCCGGCAGCTCATCACTTCCGCGAAGGAACCCCGCCACGCTTGCCAAACTGTCGGCCGCGCGTAGGTCCATCCCTGTGAGAAATGCCACCTCGCTCTGGTTGCCCGAAGGGATCACCGCTCCCTTAAGCCCCGCTGCTCCGGCTGCCAGGACCATCGGCAGGGCTCCCCTTACAGGTCGCAAGCTGCCGTCGAGGGCAAGCTCGCCGAGAAAGGAGTACTCCTGCAACCTGGGACCTACCGACACCTGCCCCGAAGCAGCCAGTATTCCTACCGCGATCCCGAGGTCCATCTGGGGCCCTTCCTTATGGAGTGAGGCTGGCGCGAGGTTTACCGTGACCCTCCTAGGCGGCAACCCGGCCCCTGAGTTGTGTAAGGCTGAACGGACCCTGTGGCGCGCTTCCCTGACCGAGGTGTCGGCGAGGCCGACAATCTCCAGGCCAGGCAGACCACCGGCCACATCTACCTCCACACTCACCGGCACTCCGTCGATGCCGGCTATCGTCGCGCTGGAAACAGAGGCAAACAGATACAAAGCCCCCTTGCGGGATGATTCGAACCGGAAGGGTGTTCCTGCGAAGGCGGTCGAATCGCGTCACCTGTAGGAGAACCAAGCAATCAGTGGCAGTTCGCCCTCAAACACAGGTTACCACAATCTACCATCTGTTGACAAGCCCGCAATCTGTAATACTGCCCCCGCGTTGCGTACTGCTGGACAGGCAAACCTACTCACTGTCTCACAAGCTGTAAGCAGGCTATTTGCTGCTCAGAGTTTATCTAGAATGAAGAAAGGGCTCCGTCACGGAGCCCTTTCCTTATGAATTCCGGAACCGGAATCTATGCTTCCCAAGTCGGCCCGCCACATGTCTCGCCGCCTAGGGTTCTATCAGTACCCGCAATGCAAAAAGCTGGATAAGCCCACCGCCGACGTTGCGCCTTTGGCGAGGAAACAAGCGAGGAGGAAAGCGAGGAGGAAAACGATGGCTGAGCGAGGGTAGAGGCTGTAACAGTCACCGCATGATTACCGGATTTCCGACTGGTCGCGTGATGACTTTTAGGCGGCACACCATTAGTCATCAGGCGGCTAACATGTCGAAAAGTGCGGTCACGCGGTAACTACTCAGATCTGATTAGGCACGTGGTGACCCGACGTTTTACCGGTAATGGTCACCGAAGGGAATATGGCTAACTTAGTAATAGGCATCCCGTGACCCCCCCGAAATCCGACTGGTCGCTACGTGATAAGGTTGAAATCCATATGGGTCGCGGTGCGATGGATGCGGATCCCAACCAGTCATAGTAGGACTAGTCCGCAGGAGTCCATGGCGACGGCGGCGAGGGGTGGGGATTCGACGGCTCGCGGGGCGACCGATTCAACACCGCTACTGGTCACGCCAGCACCCACCAACCCATCCGCCCAAATCTCGGGAAGAGCAAGTGTGGCAGCTAGGCGGGGCGTCCGTTGCGGACCGCGGATCCCAGTCACCTCGCGGCGGCCTTCTCTCTACTATTGGACTGGAGGTGCCGTGAATGCCCGCGCAACCGATCCTTCTGCTCGGAGACCCGCTGCTCTGGCAGCATTCCATGCCGGTCCCGGTACCTGGACAGCAGCCGATGGGTGCGGCGATGGTTGAAATGCAGCACGCCGCGCCGAGCAGAATGAGGCATGCGGCGATAGTTGAAATGCAGCACGCGGCGCCGATTAGAACGCAGCGTGCACCGACGGCTGAAATAAAGGAGGCGGCGGCAGATGAAGCCCTGCATCAGGTGAGGCGCCTTCACACCGACCTTAGAGACACTCTCCTGCGGTTTCGCCGCAAGGGCATAGACGCCAAGGCAATCGCGGCACCGCAGATCGGCGTGCTCAAGCGTGTTGTCTACGTCCACGAGCCCGGGCCCTCGACCCTGCTTGTGAACCCGGTGTTGAAGGCAGCCGGCCCGCCAGTTCTGACCTGGGAGAACTGTCTCTCATTCCCCGGGTTGTCTGTGAAGACCCGGCGCGCCTCATCCTGCGTGCTGACGTACCTGGACGAAAGCCTCACGCAACAGAGTCACACAGTCACAGGTGACTTGGCTGTGGTAGTCCAGCACGAATGCGACCACCTGGACGGCATCCTCTGCCTGGAAAGGGCCGCCGATGCTCACTCCTTCTTCCTATCCGCGAAGGGCAGGGTTCCGCCCGAGCTCAAGCCTGCACACACGGGGTAGTATTGCTGCCAGAATACTTCCAGTGGTAGTATATTCGCGTCCTGAAATATCCTCTAAGGTGGAGAAATCCGATATTGTCGAAATCATACGGCGAAGATTCGAAATCGTACCGAGAAGACTCGAAGCCATACGGACAAGACTATGAAGCCGGCGATACGGCCCCGGATGATGCCGACGGAGAAGTTGCTGCTTCCATAAGCGTACCCTCAAGCGAAGACGAGGCCGAGGTCCGCTCCTCCCCTACCGCAGAGATACCGGAGGACCGCACAGAGATCCGCAAGCGGATAGTGAACCTGGCGCTTCCGGCCCTGGCCGAGATGACACTTATGACGCTGGTCTCCATGGCGGACATGATCATGGTGGGACGCTTGGGGCCCTGGGCCATCACTGCTGTGGGACTGTCGAACCAGCCGATGTTCGTGGCCATGTCGGTCTTCATGTCCCTTAACGTCGGCGCCACGGCCTTGGTTGCCAGGGCAATCGGAGCCCGCAAGCCCGAAGAGGCCTTCAAGGTGGCAAGGCAGGCACTGGTCATCGCCACTGTCATGGGCGCGGTTCTCGCCGTACTCGGCATGCTGTTCGCTGAACAGATTTTGAGCCTTATGGGGGCCGAGCCCGACGCTCTTGTTCCCGGTACGGCATATCTTCGCATCGTGTCCGCCGGTCTCATGTTCCAAGGCGCCACCTTCAGTCTTGGGGCATCGCTCCGCGGCGCAGGTGACACCAAAACCCCGATGTCAGTGAACACGGTTGCGAACCTGGTCAACCTCGTGGGCAACTACCTCCTCATCTTCGGCCACTTCGGATTCCCCCGGCTGGAGGTCGTGGGTGCCGCTATCCCGACCCTCCTCTCCAGGTTTGTGGGATTCGCGCTGATAATGCGCAAGGTCTTCAGCCATCGCGGAGCGATCAAGATGTCGGTGACCGACAGCTTCGGTTACGACAGAGAGACGGTAAGCCGCATCTTCAAGATCGGACTCCCTGCGGCTCTCGAGCAACTGGTCATGCGTTCAGGCCAAATGATCTTCGCAAGGATCGTGTCCAGCTTCGGTACGGTAACTTACGCTGCCCACCAAGTCGCGCTCAACGTGGAGGGGCTCTCCTTCAGCCCGCCCCAGGCCTTCCAGACTGCCGCCACGGCTCTCACGGGCCAGAGCTTGGGAGCCAAGAAACCTGACGCCGCCATGAGAGTCGGCAAGGAAGCCCGCTTTATCGGGGTCTGCATGGCAGTGCTCACCGGGTCGATCCTGTTCTTCCTTGGCCGTTACGTCGTCCAGATGTACACGGACGACCCTACGGTAATAGACCTCTCGTCATCCATGCTGAAGATCATCGCCTTCGCCCAGCCCTTCATGGCCATCAACTTCGTGTTGGCGGGAGCGCTGCGCGGCGCCGGCGATACGAAATGGACCCTCTACATCACGATGGCCGGGATTTGGGGAGTTAGGGTCGTTGCCGCCTACCTTCTGGCGCTAAACCTCGGCATGGGCCTTACCGGAGCGTGGATCGCCATGGCGCTGGACATGACGACGAGAGCGGTCCTGGTTAACCTGCGTTTCAGCGCGGGCCACTGGACCAAGATCAACGTATAGGCCTGTGTGCAAGAAACCATCCGCCTCCGCATAGGTATAGCTCCGACCACCTGTCTTTGGGGGGATGGGGACTTGAGCTTGCCCTGCGAGGGAGCGAGACTCCACACCGTGAGGCCCGGAGACACGTTCTACGCCCTAGCCCTGGAGATCGGGGTCTCTGTGGACGACATTATCCGCCTCAACCCCGGCGTCGATCCTCGGAACCTCCAGGTCGGGATGCTCATTTGCGTTCCCCTGGAGCCGGGTATCCCAACAGGGAGAGTCCCTCCCTGCGAGTCCGGCCTTTACTGGGTGATCGCGCCCGGCGACACGATCTTCACGGTTTCGCAGGCAACCGGTATCCCCGTTGAGACTTTGCTGGCGCTCAATCCCTGGGCCGATCCGCTGGCCCTCCAGATAGGCGACAGCCTCTGCCTACCTCGGCCGATTCGCTGAGTTTTCCGTATCGTATTTTCCAACACCCTGACCTGCGGCATGTCATATATGTGTTATAGTTTATGACATGTATGTGCCCGGACTCGTGGACGTGCCATGGCTAAGGAACCTATAATGGGGCAAGTTGAGCGCCCCAGACAGGCGGTGAGATTGGTGGCAACCTCGAACCAGCGAAACGCCCCAGATCAGTCTCCGCAAGACACCCGCTACGTCTTCCCCATGGCTGTGGTGGAGAAGCTTACCGGGCTCACAAGAAGGCGCATCCGCTACTACGAGAAGTGCGGCCTCGTCACTCCGTCCCGCACTTCAGGCGGCCATCGCCTGTACTCGCCCTCCAACGTTGAGGCACTCGTGCGGATACGCGAGATAATCGAGAGCGGCATCACCAGCATGGAGGCGGTTGGTCGACTCCTGGCACTCGATAAGGATCGCGGCCCCCAACCACAGCCGGCCGCTCTGTCCATGGGCGACGCAGCGTTCCGCGTCATGCGTCCGCTCGCGCCTCAGATCGAACTCGGAAGACGGCCCGAGACTGTCGTAAACAGCTACTTCCGCCGCGCAGATGCAATCCCAGATCCCGATCGCAGACGAAACCCCTGAGAGGAAGATAACCCATGGCGCCAAAATCCAGACCACGCACCAAGGAAGACGTTCTGAAACTAGCAGAAGAGCAGCGCGTCCGTTTCATCCTTCTACAGTTCACCGACATCCTGGGAGTCGTCAAGAGCGTCGCGATCCCGGTGGAGCAGCTGTCCAAAGCGCTTGACGGTCAGATCCTGTTCGACGGCTCTTCCGTTCACGGCTTTGTTCGCATAGAAGAATCGGACATGCTCCTTAAGCCTGACCCCGCAACATATGTCGCGTTCCCGTGGCTCAACGGCGCCCGTGAAAACACCGCCAGGCTGATATGCGACATATACACACCCAACGACGAACCCTTTGCGGGTTGCCCCCGCCTTACGTTGAAGAGGGCAATCGCTGAAGCCAAGTCACTGGGCTACACGATGAACGCGGGCATTGAGGCTGAGTTCTTCCTCTTCCAGTTGGACGAACAGGGCCGGCCGACGGTGAAGACACAGGACCAGGGCAGCTATTTCGACCTTTCACCTGTGGACACCGGAGAGAGCGCCCGGCGTGATACAGTGATCGCCCTTCAGGACGTGGGGTTCGAGATCGAGGCCTCCCACCATGAAGTCGGGCCGGCCCAGCACGAGATCGACACCCGGTACGCGGAAGTCTTAACGGCTGCTGATGACGCGGTAACGCTGCGCTTAGTGGTGCGCACCATCGCTCTCCAGCATAACCTGCACGCCACATTCATGCCGAAGCCGATCCACGGCATCCCGGGTTCCGGCATGCACACTCATCAGTCCCTGTTTAAGGGCAACGTCAACGCGTTCTACGACAAGAACGGCCAGTACCAGTTGAGTGACGTGTGCCTCTCCTACCTGGGAGGACTGCTAAAGCACGCCAGAAGCTTTACAGCGATTACAAACCCGCTGGTCAACTCCTACAAACGCCTTGTGCCCGGCTACGAGGCCCCTGTCTACGTAGCCTGGTCCGAGCGCAACAGGAGCCCTCTTGTCCGCGTCCCCGCCCGCAGAGGTATCGGCACCAGGCTTGAGCTCAGGAGCCCGGACCCATCCTGCAACCCCTACCTTGCACTGGCTGCTACGCTGCAGGCAGGCCTCGACGGCGTCAAAAAGAAGATCGCCCCTCCCCCACCGGTCAACCGGAACATATACGAGATGGAGCCGGAAGACAGGCGGGCCCTGGGCATCGGCAGCCTACCTGGCAGCCTCGAAGAGGCAATCGAGGAACTCCTCCGCGATGAAGTAATCTGCGCCGCCCTAGGCGAGCATATAGTGTCCAGGTTCGTCGATGCAAAGCGTATCGAGACCGACGTCTATCGCACCCAGGTCCACCAGTGGGAATTGGACCAGTACTTGAGGGTGTTCTAGCCAAGGACAAAGCCCGAGGCACAAGCGTCGAAAGAGGCACAAGCGTCGAAGAGGAGACTGCCTAAGACAGTCTCCTCTTCACCGGGTCTACCAGAGTGGACAGACCCAGTTTCTCCTTGGCCAGTTTCAGAGTTTGGGCTGAGACTTCGTTGGCCCGGACGGCGCCCTCGGACAGGATCCCCCGGAGTTCACCGCTCCCCTTGAGTTGCGCAAACTTGGCCTGTATCGGGCGGAGGGTCTCCACTATGACTTCAGCCAGCCCCGCCTTGAAGTCGGCGTACCCTTTGCCCGTATACAGCGCCTCGACCTCGGGAATCGTCAGACCCGCGCAATGGGAGTAGATGGTCAAGAGGTTGGCCAGGGCAGGCTTCTCGTCCGGAGTATAGACGATCTCTCGACCTGAGTCCGTGACGGCCCGCCTGATCTTCTTCACGACTTCATCCGGTGAGTCTCCCAGCGCTATGAACGAGTACGGGTTCGGATCCGACTTGGACATCTTCTTCCCCGGGTCTTGCAGGGATTTCACCCTGGCGCCGGTTGCGCCGATGAGCGGCTCGGGAACCTTGAAAGTTGGCCCGTACTTGCCGTTGAACCGGATAGCCAAGTCGCGGCAGAGTTCCACGTGCTGCTTCTGGTCCTCGCCGACCGGCACGTAGTCGGTCTGGTAGAGGAGTATGTCTGAGGCCATCAGCGCCGGGTACGTGAAAAGGCCGCCCGAGACTGCCTCTTTCCCCTCCGACTTCTCCTTGAACTGGGTCATCCTCGACAGCTCTCCAAAACTGGCGGTGCACTCCATGATCCAACCCAGCTCAGCGTGACATGACACGTCCGACTGCACGAAGAGCGTGACCTTGTCGGGCTCCAATCCGCACGCGATCATGTAGCCCGCCACGTCTTCGGTCTGGCTCCTGAGCGCTCCCGGTTCCGGCAGCACCGTGAGGGCGTGCAGATCGACAACGCAGTAATAGCAATCGTATTCGTCCTGTATCTCGGCAAAGCGCTTCAGAGCCCCCAGGTAGTTCCCAAGCGTGAGAGCTCCGGTAGGCTGGACGCCCGAGAACACTCTCTTCTTGCTGCCTCCCAAGTTGTTGCGAGAACCCATTACCAGCACCTCCTGCACAGTGTTTGCCCCATGAAAGTCAAAAACCCCGCCCTATCGGGACGGAGTAATCCGCGGTGCCACCCGTGTTTCGCCTTGCGGCGCTCTCTTGTGGGCGCAATCACGCCCACCATCTTCTACCGGTGATGAGCCGGCCTTCAGCGCGCTCCCCGGCCCATTCACGCCCCCGTCCGCACCGGACTCGCACCGCCGCCGGCTCTCTTTGCTTCCGCAAGGCCCTACTCTTCCGGTTCATTGCGCATACTCTATGCTTTGCATGGATTATCCCACGCTCGGATTCCTCGTGCAAGCCCGGCCGGGCGGATCGAATGCTTCACGCTCGCTGGGAGCATACTCCTAGCATGCACCTCCTGGGCATAATCGTTACTCTGGGCGTAGGCATCTACACCATATCCTGGGCGTGGACTCTGCTGAGAGGCGGAAACAGGATCGGAGCGTTCTGGTCGCTCCTCTTGGCCGTGGCGTCTACTGCAACCGGGCTATGGTATTACTGGCAGCATGGCTTTTTTCCCTGAATTACATCGGGAATCGCCAGCCTGGAATGGCCGACCCTTTCCCGGAAAAAAGGGCGCCCAGGGCATTGCCCTGGGCCAGCTCACTGTTGCTATTGCTGTCGCATCTCGGGGGGTGATCTGCGGCAACAAGACAACTTCTCAATGATGTTCATCGACTTCGAAAAATACTTCTGCAGGGCCGAAAGACCCATTTTTATGGGCCCCCAGACTCCTCACCGCAAAAAGGGCCGCTTTGGTGCGGTCCGTGACACCGATCTTCCTGAAGATACTGTACAGATGGTTCTTTACCGTTTTCTCGCTGATGAACAGATTTCGCGCAATGAGGCGGTTTGACATGCCCCTTGCCACCAGGTTCAGTACCTCGATTTCCCTGTGGGACAGGTCAACGGGCGTTTTGACGTCGTCTTCAGGTTCTTCCTCAGGATCCGGCTGCGCCAGGCTGCGCCTTATCACAGACGACGAAGCGTAGAGGTCGCCTCTTGCCGCTGCCTCAATAGAGCCCATGATCTGCTCGGGCGTCGCCCTCTCGTCAACAAACGCCGACATACCCATCCTGTGCCCGAACGTGAGATCTGAAACTCCCAAGTTCTCCAGCATCAGGACGAACCGCGCTGTCGCGTATTTCCGGCGCAGCTCGAGGAGGTTCTTCCGCAGCGTGCCCTTATCCCTTCCCGCCTGCACAAAGATGACGTCGTAGTGGTAAAGAGGCATCTTCACTTCTCTCGAACGCAAATCCAGATATGACGCGCTCACGAAACTCTGCCTTTGCAGCACTGACTGAATTCCCTTTTGCCAGCCGGCTTTCTCGTAGCACACCAAAACACTAAGCAATAGCCTCGCCTCCGTGCGAGGATTTGACCTACTGCTTTAATCGTAAAAAGCGGGCGATCTAGTGAGGGTCGGCTGCATTTCGGTCCAGGCGGCCGAGGACCATTCTTTCGAATATGCGCATGAGGCGCGTCCCGGCGAACTCCCTTTCCCCGATTCTGTTGACCAGCACCGTGTGGCAGCCGATGAGATTGCCGCCGAGGACGTCGGTGAAGACCTGATCACCGATGACGCAGGCCTCGGCCGGGACAGCGCCGACCTTCTCAAGGGCAAGCCTGAAGAAGCGCTGGACGGGTTTGCGCGCGCCGATGACCAACTCTGTGCCAAGCGCGGCTGACAGCTCTTTGATGGTAGGAGACGGGCGCGCGTTGGTTAGAATAACGGTCTTGAAGCCTTCTTTGTGCAACGAGTCGAACCAGCCGGCGAGCTGGTCTGCCACCCGGTAATCCCTCCAGGGCACCAGAGTGTTATCCAGGTCGGAGATGATCGCGGTGATGCTCCGGTCCCTCAGCCACTGCACTTTGAGGTCGTACACAGTAGGCAGGCGAAGGGACGGCGTGAGGAGCCGCATCGGTCCGTAGGCGCCTTTGTCCCTCGCTTTTTCCATGTGTACACCCCCTCGGTATATTATCACCTTGGGGGATGCCCGGAAGAACCGCGGGACAAGATGCCTCACTGCAGGCAGCATTCGCAAGCTTTTGCCAGTTTGCAGAGCGCTCTCTTCTCGATTCTGCTTACGTACGAGCGCGATATTCCCAATAGGCGGGCTATCTCTCGCTGCGTCTTCTGGGGCCGGCCGGAGAGGCCGTAGCGCAGTTCAAGCACTTCCCGCTCTTTGTCGTCCAGCACCGACAGGCGTGACAGCACGCTCTCAGCCTGCACCTTCGCGGTGACTACCTCGGCTACGTCGGGTTCCTCGTCGCGCACGATATCCATGTAAGATACTTCACCATCGTCTTCTTCGGCGCTCAGGGGATCGAACAGGTGCAGTTCGGTCTTGTCGTTCTTGGTGGCCCGAAGGTGCATGAGGATCTCGTTTTCAATGCACTTTGAGGCGTAGGTGGCAAGCCTTGTTCCCTTGTCTTCCTGGAACGTGTTGATCGCTTTTACGAGGCCGATGCTGCCAATCGAGATCATGTCTTCTATCTCTTGGGGATTGGGGTCAAACTTCTTCACTATGTGCGCGACCAGCCTGAGGTTGTGCTCGACCAGTGTGTTGCGGCTCGCCATATCTCCCTTCTTGAACGCCGCCAGACAAGACTTCTCTTCTTCTTCGGAGAGCGGCAGCGGGAAGTGGTTGCCGCCTACGTACCCAAGACAGGTCCAGAGGAACTTGTGGAGAACCAGCGACACTTGGAGTAGAAGACTGAGCACGCTGTCTATCCCTCCGATGGCGTAGGGTTTTGGGGACCCTACAGCCTATTCAGGGGATGGCAGGTGCGTGCGTGTCCAGAAGACGCTCGCCGATCTCGCGGAAGACCGGCGCTGCAACGGAGGGACCGTCACCTCCCTCTTCAACCATCACGACAATGACGTAGCGCGGCGCGATCACCGGCGTGAACCCGCAGAACCAGGCGTGGGATACTCCCGGGCCATAGCCGGTCTCGGCGGTACCGGTCTTGCCGGCCGAGCCGTATAGCGGTATCCAGGCTGCTTTCCCAGTGCCCCCCCTGGCTGCCATGACCAAGGCTTCCATGATCGTCGCCGCTGTCGCGCTACTCATGAGGCGCGCCTGGTCTCCCTTGCCTTGCTCCGGCAAGAGGCGAGGTTGGCGGTAGACCCCGTCAGCGGATAGGGCAGCAAAAAAGGACGCCACCTGAAGCGGCGTGACCGAGAGAGGCCCCTGCCCGATACACAGGTTGGCTACATCGCCCGCGTACATCTCCCAAGGATCGGGGAGCGCTCCCGCTACTTCATCCTGCAGGGGTACCCCCGTCTTTCTGCCGAAGCCACAGGTCTTGATGAAGTCCACCATTGCCTGCGCCGGGATGCGCATGCCAATCTGGATGAGGGTCGAGTTGCAGGAAAGCGAAAGCGCCTCTTTCACCGTCACCGGACCGTGTCCCCCCTCTGCCGACCCGCACGCGATTGTCCGGTTGCCTAGCAGCACCTCTCCGGTACAGGTGAAGACTTCGGCCGAATCGACGTATCCTCGTTCCAGGGCAAGCGCGGCTATCACAGGTTTGAACACCGAGCCGGGAGCGAAAGCCGACAGGGCCCGGTTCACGAAGGGGGATCCTTCCGCGTGTAAGGAGAGCTCCGGGTGATTTTGGTCGAACTCGGGCCGCGAGGCCATCGCCAGGACTTCAGAGGTAAGGGCGTCGAGCACCACCACCGCTCCCCGACCTATCCCCCGCTCGTCCAGGACCTCCTCAACTGCCTGCTGCACTCTGGCGTCAAGGGTAGTGTACAGATCGTGCGGGTTTTCAGCGGGGGGGGCGATGCGCATCCCTGTGCCGGGCAGATCGTCTCCCTCCGCCGTGACCACTACGCCGGACCAAGCCGGCGAACCGCCTGCCAGCGTGCTCTGGAACGCCTTCTCGAGCCCGCTCTCCCCTACGTTGTCCCTTGGATCGTTGTAGGCGTTGGGGCGCACGTGCCCGACCACGTGGCAAGCCAGGCTGCTTGGCCCGTACCGGATCTCCTCCGGCACGACCGCCACGCTGCTGTTTCCCTTGGCTAGGACCGCCGTTATCTCAGCGGCCGTTAGGGAACGCTTCACTTTCGCCGGGGCTTCGTCGGTCGAAGACCTGATCTCCACCAAAGCGTTCCCCCACACCGGGTAGTGCAGGGGAACGCCGTGGCGATCAAGTATCCTGCCTCTGGCCAGCGTAATGGCCACGGCCTTCTGCCTCTGGGAGAAGGCCGGGAGCACGAAGGCTCCCTCCCTCAGCGCGCCGAGTAGTTGATAACGTATGAAGAGGCCGGTGAAGAACAGGAAAACGGCTCCGAACGCCCCCGTGAGAAGCCGGAGCCTTGCCCGCTCCCTACTCCCGTCCCAGCGCTCTGCCATCGGGCTATAGGGGCGACGCCAACCGCTCCCCCACCGCCCGGAGCCGTCCTACCTCGGCGCTTAAGCGCTCCGAGAAGTCTTTCAGCGTCGCGACCTTGTCGACTTGCGACGAGGAGAGCCAGCCGGATAGGAACTCGCATACCTCCCGCAGGACGGCTACGTCCTGTCTCTGCGCCGCCACGCGCTTGTCCCGCTCCTCCAGGAGTCGGAGACTCTCCCTGGACAAGGTGGCCATCCTCGACAGCCCCCTCATGAGGGACATTACGTCCTCCCCGGAGTCCTTGCTGGACGAGACGAAATCCGACAGGCATGAAAGGAAGTCCTCGTCCCTCTCAACGGGAGGCGTGATCTCTGCTACCGGGCCCGGAGGGGCAGTCTCTTCTGAAGACTGCTTCTTGCGAACCTGATAGTACTTCCAGCGCGCAGTTAACCAGGACATGTTGTGGCGCTTCCCATATTCCTTGAGCGCCGCCGTGACCGATGCGCCCTCCTTCACTTTCCCGTCAACGAAGGACCAAAGATCCTTCTCCCTTCCCTCTTTCCACCGGTATCTGGAATACTTCTCCGTTAAGCCCAAAATGCACGCGCTCCTTTCAGCGATTTCCATGCCTTTAGGTTTCCAGGCAATACGGATGTTTTATGCGCGTTGCCTTTGGACTCCGCGGTCGTAGATAATTGGGAAAAGCCACAAATGGTGAGGTCAATCATGCGCATCGCGATGTTCTCAGATAGCTACTACCCGTACATATCCGGCGTTACCAGAGCAATTGCCGTTGCCCGGGACACGCTGATCAACCTAGGGAACGAAGTATCGCTCTTCTGTCCCGCGTATCCCGGGGCTGTCCGCGAAGAAGGAGTCCACAGGTTCGCTTCCTTTCGGGCCCCGACGAACGCGGGTTACTATGTTGCCTATCCCATCTTCCGGCATCTTTCTGCGTACCTTCACAGAGATAGGCCTGATGTCGTTCACATCCACTCTCCTTTCAACCTAGGAAAAGCTGGCTGGAGGACGGCGAGACGGCTCGGCATCCCCGTGGTCTTCACGTACCACACCATGTACAACATGTACTCCCACTACGTCCCGCTCTTCGGGCGCAGTGTGTCGGGATTTGTGGAAGGGTCCGCCCTGCGAGTCGCCGGTGCGGTTGACGCTGTTATCACGCCATCGACAGCTCTCGCCGACTATCTGAAGTCGCGGGGAGTATCATCACCGATTCACGCTATCCCCAACGGCATCGACGTCCACGAGTTCCGGACCGGAGACCCGGCGTATCTGCGGCGCACGATCAACATCCCGCCCAAGTCCAAGGTTATCCTGACCTGCAGCAGGCTTGGAGCCGAGAAGAACGTCGAGACGCTGCTACTTGCTTTCGCTGAAGCCCGCAAGAGCGTCGACGCGTTCCTGGTACTGGTTGGAGACGGCCCACTAAGAGGCCGCTTGGAGTCACTGGCCGAGACCTTGGGAGTGAGCAATAGTACCCACTTCACCGGGTCGGTCCCTCCCGAGAGAATGCCTCACCTGTACGCGGGAGCCGACATGTTCCTCTTCGCATCACTCACCGATACTCAGGGCCTGGTGGTCGTGGAGGCCAAGGCAGCAGGTCTCCCTGCGGTTGCCGTTGGAGCCCTGGGGGTTAAGGATATGGTTTCCCACTGCGAGGACGGCTTCCTCTGCGGCAACGATCCCGGTGAACTGGCCAGGAGGATCACCGAGCTCCTGGGCGATCCCGCTACCTTGGCGTCCATGAAAGCAGCGGCAATGGGAAACGCCTCCCGATTCTCCAAGGAGGCGTCCGCCAAGAGGCTGCTGGACTGCTACCAGTCGGTCTTGAGGTGACGGTTGATCTTGGAAGTGACGGTGCGGCAGAGCCTCGGTGATTCGCACCGGCCGTACCTACCGATCCTGCCTCAAGCCGGCCTTTCCACCCTGCCCTTTCGGCCCAGGGCCTCCAGGTAGAGTTCCGTGTACAGGGCAGCGGACTTGTTCCAGGAGAAGTCTCTCTCCATAGCCTCGCGGACCAGCGCCGTCCACCTGTCCCGCGCTTCATAGAGAGACAGCGCCCTCTCGATTGCAGTAAAGAGCGCGCGGCCCGTGTATTCCCGGAACACGAACCCGGTACCCGTTGCGGTAGCCGGATCGTAGTCGCACACGGTGTCCACCAGACCGCCTGTTGCTCGCACCACCGGGACCGACCCGTACCTCATGGCGATCAGCTGCCCCAGGCCGCACGGTTCGAATCTGCTGGGCATAAGGAATAGGTCCGAAGCGGCATAGATCTTCTGTGCCAGTATGCCGTTGAACCCTATGACAGTGGCGACCTTTTCCCTGTTTGCCGCCGCCAATTCAGCGAAGTAGGTCTCGTAGTCTTTATCTCCCGTGCCCAGAAGGACAAACTGAACGTCTTTCCGCAGAAGATGCGGCATTGCCTCCTTTACGAGGTCAAAGCCTTTTTGATCTACCAAGCGGGACACGACGCCGACCATCGGCGCCTCCGACACCGGCAGACCCAGTTCTCGCTGGAGGGCGTGCTTGTTCTCCTTCTTCACGGGGAGGGTGCGGCTGTCGTAGGTAGCGAATATCCTCGGATCGCTTGCCGGGTTGAACTCGTGATAGTTGATGCCGTTGACTATGCCGTAGAGGTCCGCCGAGCGGCGGCGGAGCACCCCGTCCAGCCCTTCTCCGAACTCCGGCGTCGTTATCTCTTTGGCGTAGGTCTCAGACACTGTGTTGATTACATCTGAGAACATAAGACCCGCTTTCATAAAGCTGACATCCCCGTAGAACTCCACACCTTCAGGAGTGAAATACTCCTGCCCCACGTTCATGAGCCGGAGCGTGTCCCGCCCGAAGCGGCCCTGATAACGCAGGTTGTGGACTGTGAACACCGTGGCGACGCCGGCGAACGCGGCATTCTCGGCGGCCCTAAGGCGCGTAAGGAGCGGCACGAACCCGGCCTGCCAGTCATTGCAGTGGATGACGTCTGGCACAAAGCCCAGGGCTTCACACAGCCGGATCACGCCGAGGTCAAAGAAGCTGAACCTTTCCGCCTCGTCGGGATACATGTAGTAGCGTTCCCGGTCGAAGTAATGGTAGTTGTCCAGGAAATACACCGGCACGGAGCCGGTCCCGTCCGCGCTCTTTGCTTCGATGTGGGACGTCCTCACAATGCAGGTGCGCTTTTGGCCCCCCACCTCGACCGGGAAGTCCCCCAGAGTCCCCTTGACGTTCACGTTCCTGTACCTGGGCAGCACCACGCGGACGTCGTTGCCCTGGAGTAGCAGCGCCTTCGGCAGAGACCCCGCAACGTCGGCGAGTCCCCCGGTCTTGGCGAAAGGGGCGACCTCGCTAGCCACAAGCAGGATCGAGAGCCCTGTATCAAGCATGTACGAAGCCCCCTTGAAGTCTCCCCGCCTGGAGGAACTGCTTGGCTACAACTTCGGGCGGAGAGGGGTTGATGTGGACCCCGGTACCCAGCTCCAGCCCGGCCTCAGTCCCAAGCCGCGGGTAGACGTGGATGTGCGCGTGGAAAGGCGCGCTACGGTGGCCCCGAGGGCCTGCGGGTACCCCGTGAAACACCATGTTGTAGGGAAGCGAGGCAAACATACTCTCATATCGCGCGAACAGGTCCACCGTGTTCTCTGCCAGGCCCGTGAAGTAATCGGTTCCACCCTCAGCGAGGCTCGTGACGTGCTTTCTGGGCACGATAAGAGTCTCGAAAGAGAACCTTGAGGCAAAGGGCGCAAGCACCGCAAAGTCCTCGGTCTTGCGGATTACCCGTACGTCTTTCTCAATCTCGCGCTCAACCAGGTCGCAGAAGAGGCACCGCCCAGTCTTGCTCTCGTAGTCTCGCTGCCTTTGGGCCTCACTCAAGACCGCGGCCGGCATGATAGGTAGAGCGATAATCTGGAAGTGAGGGTGAGCCAAGGAAGCGCCTGCACGTTCACCGTGGTTCTTGAACACCTGGACGTAGCGGATTTCCTTGCGGGAGTATAGGTCCGTGATACGCTGCCTTAGCATCAAGAAGACGTCCTTTAGGTGGTTGGGAGTGTACTCGGCGAGCGTAGTGTTGTGGGAGTTGCTCTCGATCACGACCTCGTGAGCCCCGACGCCTAGGGCCCGCCAGTACATCGCGGTCTCCAAGTCGGCTGGCTGGGTGACTGCGGCGTCCTGGTCGTACTCCGGCAGAGACCCGGGCTGAACAAGCGCGGGAAACTTATTGGGCACCACCCTGACGCGCCATCCCGGCTCGTCGGGACCCCCGCTATCCCTCAAGGATGCAACCTCCGGCGGCGTATGCTTCTCATTGCCCGGACAGAACGGGCACGCCGGGTCATGCTCTGGAGATCCAGAAGATGCCTTCTGAGCTGCCTTCCAGTCAGAGGGCCTCTTAGCGCGTTCGGTTGCTATGACGGCGTAGCCGCCGGATGTTATGTCGTAGCGGATTTCAGGCATGGTATCGCCCTCTCAGTGTCGATTAGGCGGAAAAGAAAGGGGTAGAACCGGTCTACCCCTTCTGTTTCCCAGCTCAGTTGAAGTACGGGGGTTACTGGCTCTGCCCGCCTTGGCTACCGCGAGTCCAAGGAGGCAGGTATACCTGCTGCTGTCCACCTGAGCTCTGTCCGCCCAGGTTTGAACCCATGTTGGACTGGCCTACCCAGTGGGCGCCCTGCGCGAGGCTGGAAGGGCCCATCCCAGGCTGTCCTTCGCCGTACTGGGTGCCGGTCCAGCCCTGACCACTGATGCCCTGCTGGCCGCCCATGCCGCCCTGGAAACTCGAATGCCCTACCCACCGAGCTCCCTGCGCGAGGCTGGAAGGACCCATCCCGGGCTGTCCTTCGCCGTACTGGGTGCCGGTCCACCGGGCCTGCCCCCAGCCGCTCTGCCCTTGCTGGCCCGCGTATCCCTGGCTCAGGTTATCGTTCCTGGTCCACGCAGGCAGCGTGCCGAACTGCGAGGATCCCTGAGATCCCTGGGGCTGAGGGAGGATCCCGCCGCCAAATCCGCCGAAACTGGAGTGGCCAACCCAATGGGCGCCCTGCGCTAGGCTCGAGGGCCCCATCCCTGGCTGCCCTTCACCGTATTGGGTGCCGGTCCACGTGCCGCTCTGGCTCTGTCCCGACCAGTTCGAGGGAGCCGACTGCATGCCCGACCAGCCCTGACCGAAGTTTCCCTGAGGGATATTGCCGAAGTTTCCGCCCTGACCGGTACCGCTGAAGCTTGAGTGCCCCACCCAACGTGCGCCTGAAGCTAGGCTGGATGGCCCCATTCCGCTCTGGCCCTCTCCCGATTGTGTTCCCGTCCACTGCCCTGACTGCCAATTGCCCGAAATTCCCTGGTTCATCTCGTTTCCTCCCTGAATCGCATTGTGCCAACCACTTCCGCTAACGAACTGTTGCTGCGCGCTCCTGGGGTAGAATGGTCCCGCGCCGGGCGGAGCGTAATAGTAGCTCGACATCCAAAGGCAACCCCCTTTCTTTCGAGGACCACGGGCATGCCCTTTCAGCGCCCGTGCAGACGTCCACCACCTCCTCAGGCCAGGATTAGCATGCCTCCCCGGAAAACCGTTTACACAGTCATCGCGCCTTGCTCGTTCTCGATCACCTGAACGATGTAGTCTTCCTTGCCGGTCATGGCGTTGACGTACACGAGGTAGATGTCATCGCCTTGCTGGACCCTGAATTCCCACGCAAGAACTTCTGTAGTCTGCAAGAGAGGTATCACGCACAGGCGCGGCCCGGAGATAACTTTGAGGTCACCCTTGAGTACCGCCTTGGCCTCCTGCGCAGAAACCTGAGGTCTGGGTATGGATCGGGCCGGGTTGTCGTGAAAAGTGAGGTAGGCCTTCTGGTCGAATGCCAATACCTTGCCGGTGTCCAGCCCAACCTCCACCTTAACTGTGTCCGGGTAGAGCAGCGCCTCGTGGCCGTCGACCGTTGTTACCGGGACGTAGGTGAACACGATCCGGTTCGCCCTCTGCCCTGGCTTCCGCCAGCCGGTTTCGCGGACGCTGAGTCCCTTGCTTGCGAGGAAGTCGCCGGCCGCCTTTCTGGCAGCCTCGATATCGAATCTGGCCGTCCCGACGGCTCTGCCGTCCTCCGACCAGACCACCGCTCCTCCCTGTCGCGCAACCGCGGTAACGACCTCGGACCCGTCTGCCCGCTTTCCGGTTACCAGGTAGCAGGGGACCGCTCCCTCGATTGTCCCGACCGAGACCGACGCGAAGGCTTCTCCAGTGCCCAGGAAATCGAGTCCGACCCGCTTGGCGTCCTCCGCTGAGATGTCGGGACCTGGACGGGCAAGGGCTAACTTGGTCTGGTTGCGTTCAGAGAACGGGCCGTCGTAAATCGGCGAGGGGATGCTCTGAGCTAGCGTGTCGATCTCCGAGAATCCTTCACCCAGGGCGTCCCTTGAGGCGCCCCGCGGAGCTCCGCCTATCCCCATGGCCGCCAGTATTCCTGCCCTGGCGGGAGGGGTCGTAGCGTTCTGGGCCGTCGTGAGGAGCGCCCTGGCAAGATCTTTCACACCGTTCTCCATGCGGACCAGTTCCGCCCACTCCTGGGCCGTGACCGCTCCGCCTCTCGATAGTCTCTGTGCAAGCACCATGGCGTAGTCGCCGGCCCGGGCTATGAACTGCCGCACCGCGGTGAAGTTCACGTTGGGCACGTCAAGCTGTGATAGCGTGTCTCGCGCCGCCTGCGCCTGTGAATAAGCTGTCGTGAGGAACGTGGCTTGCTGGTTTGCTGTGGAGGCCCCCCGGGCTTTGGCCAGGCTTGCTTCCACGTTCTCGATGTGGGTGATGAGGCCGTAGAGCGCCCTCTGCCTCCCCGCCTCGAGCCGCAGGTTGGCTGCCTTTGCCTGCCGGTACTGGGTTAGTCCGAAGATCAAAGAGAGAACCGTCACCACCCCAAGCAGCGCCAAAAGCCCCCACCGGCTCCGTGTATTCATGAGACACTGCACCTCCATGCAGGTCGCGGTTTGCGCGTACCTCGTCGTCTAGTAGGCAAACACGTGGCCGCCGATCTGTGTGATGATCGGTCGTGACCATATCCAGGGGCTGACAGGTTTGGACGGGTTCCAGAAGAACAGCGCGCCGCCTGTGGGATCCCATCCGTTGAGGGCCAGTTCCGCAGCCCGGACCTCCTCATCAGTAGGGGATCTCGACCAAATGAGACCGTTGGTCACTGACTCGAAAGCATCGACTTCGTAGACGACTCCTGCGATAGTGCTGGGGAACTCGGGGCTTTGCGTCCGGTTCAGGATCACCGCGGCGACCGCGACCTGACCCGTGAAAGGCTCCCCGGTCGCCTCTCCCATTACCACGCGGGACAACAGATCGAGGTCGTCCCACCAGCTCTGGGGAGCGGCAAGCACATAATCAGGGGCTGACAGGCATTGTGGGAGGTCCGCGCCGAACGAAAGGCCGAACGCCAAGGCTGCCAGCAAGGCAGCTGCAGCCATCCGGGTGAATCTTGGCATGCTCTCCATCACATCCTCTAGGAACGCCGGAGTCGGCGTTTTGAGTACGTTCCTAGAATGCAGATGTGATGATGGAGTTATTCGTGAGGGTCACCGGCCGCCGTTGCCGGTTGCTGTCATGGCTGGACTTGTGCTGGACTAGTCGCCCCGATGGGCGGCCACGTTGCGGTTGTGTTCTGCAAGGGTCCGCGCGAAGGCATGGGTGCCGTCTTTCTTGGCCACAAAATAGAGGTATCCCACGTCTGCCGGGGCCAGAACGGCCTTTAGGCTGGCTTCGCCGAAACTGCCGATCGGGCCGGGAGGAAGACCCGGCTGCCTGTAGGTGTTGTAGGGGGAATCCGAGTCGAGGTCGCGCCACAGCAGCGCGTACCCGGGCTCCTCACCGAGGCCGTAGACCACGGTGGGGTCCGCGTCCAGCTTCATCCCGATCTTGAGCCGGTTCAGGTAGACAGCGGCGATCACGGGACGCTCCTCCGGCGCGTAGGCTTCGCTTTCGACGATGGAAGCCAGGGTCGCCACATCATGAGGGGTCATGCCCGCCTTCTCGGCCTCGCGCACAAGCTCTTCGGTAAAGACGGCCGAGAAGCGCTTGGTCATCATCTGCACGATCTCTTTGGAAGTCATGCCCTTGCGAAAGTAGTAAGTGTCAGGAAACAGGTAGCCCTCTAGCGGGTAGCGGACTTTGCCTAGGCCTGCCGGGGGTTCGGGCACGGGCAAAAGCGATGGGTCTTTGCATAGCTCAAGGATCTCCTCAGCCGACCCGAATCCACTTTCCTCGATCAGAGCGGCAATCTGCTCAACGGTGAGCCCTTCACGAAGCGTGACGCTGTAGTACACAACTTGTCCGGTTTTGAGGGCAGTGATGGCGTCCCAGGCAAAAACGCCGGGCTCAAAGCGGTACTCGCCCGATTGGAGCCGGCCGTCCGCCCTCATGATCCTGCTAAGGACCCTGAACGCAAGCGGATACCTAATTATGCCGTTCTTGTGCAATAGGTCCGCTACCTGGGCTGTGGACGAACCCGGCTCCACGAACACCGTCACAGGCGGCGCTTCTTTGGGCAGCGGGCACGAAAACACGTGCCACGCCGTAGCTGTCGCGACCAGCAGGGCCGTGAGCGCCAGTGCTACCCCGTACCTCCGGGCGCGGGGCGACGGCCGCCGGAGTCTTGGATTGGGCCTCTCTCTGGGGGCCACTGCCAAGTCCCCTCTCTTCACTCTTCGGGGTCCTCTACCTCTATCTCGTAGTCGCCGAGGTTCTGCTCCAGGTCGAGCTCTTCAAAGGCCTCGAGCACTTCCTCCCACTCTTCGTCGCTGTCAATTGTGGACAGAACGTTCTCTCCGTCGTCGGTCTCGTCCACTCTCAGGATCACGATCTCAGGTTCGGCGCTGTCCTCCTGGTCCAGAGGCATCAGCACCACATACTGGCGGTCTTCAACGAACAGAGAGTCGAACAGAATCCTGAATCTTGATTCGACGCCTTCCTCATCCGAAAGCACGACAATGTCCTTTTCGGAGTCTTTGGGTGAAGCGGAAACGTCGTCCTTCCTGTCCTTCTTTGCCACGACGATCACTATCCTTCGCTTTGGCCTGTGAGCGCTTTTCGCCTCAGGTAGTTCTCGAGGATGAGCACGGCTGCCGCCTCATCGATAGTCATGCGCCGGCTCTTTCTCGACTTACCCAAGGCTATCATTTCCTTCTCAGCCTGAGAAGTGGTTAGGCGTTCGTCGCACAGCACGACGGGCATGCCGGACAACTTCTCCAGTTTTCGAGCGAACCGCACTGCGCGCCTGGCGCCGTCGCCCATGGAACCATCCATGTTGCGGGGCAATCCCACAACAAAAACCCCGGCGCCGTTCTGCCCGGCGATCTCGACCAACGATGCCGCGAGATTGTCCTGTCCCTGGTACGGAAGGACGCACAGGGGGCGGGCCAGGAGCCCTGCCTCATCGGCGATCGCCACTCCCACCCGCTTCAGACCCAGGTCGATGCCCAAGCTACGCGTTTCCGCCAAACGTTCTTACCACCTTCAGGCAGAAGTGAGGGCACGCCCTGGCGCAGTACCCGCAGAGCATGCACTTGCCGGCATCTACCGAAACCCGGTCGCCCAGGATGGATAGAGCGCCGAAAGGACACCTTTCTACGCACTTCCCGCAGGCTTCGCACCAATCCTCCACGAAGAGGCGACGGTCGGTATCTAACCGCAGAACCGGGGCCTCGGGCGGCTTCTCGCCCGTAAGGACCCTCGACGCGCATTCTACTTCATATTCGTCGCAAAGGCCAACACAGACACTGGCCTTCCAGGGGAAGGATGCAGCATAGGCGAGAGCCCGCTCTGCCTCTCTATGAAGGTGCCCGCCGCCCAGGACCTTCATAAGGTAGACGCCTTTGCCCGCTTCCACGGCAAACCTAAGGGCTTCTTCCATATCCTCTCGGGTGCCGTTGCGAATACCTAAACCCGCCACGTTCAAGAGGGCAAAGACGATGTCCACATCATCCCGCATCGCTGCCGCTCTCACGCAGTCCACCGAGTGTGTGGAGACTGAGATGGCCTTGAGATTCCCTTTGGCCTTCTGCGACTCGAGATACTTCAAGGCCCCTCCGTGCCCCTTCAGTGTCAGTCCGGACTCCTGCTCGTGGAGGCCGAATATGTCCAGCGTGTCTCTTCCCAGCTCTCTCCTGCACAGATCGAAGCTGTCCCGCATCTCTGCGCCCGTCACTGCATAGGAACGGGAAGCTATGACAGCACCCGGAAGCTCCGAGACGCATCTCAGATGGGGATAAGTCCCGTAGAGCTCCGCCGTATCGAAGAAGTTCACACCCTTGTGCCACGCGTACATGAGAAGCTCCCTTGAGCGGGAGAGGCTCAAATCGTGTTGAGCCGGCCCCAGAGCAAGAGAGCCGAAGCACAGTTGCGACACGGATAGGCCTGTACGGCCCAGTTCGGAGTACTTTAAGGGGATCACCGGCTTCATCGGGTCCCTCCGACGCGGGAGGGACCCGTCGCAATCACTCTATGGGGACGAGCCGTCCGGTCAGCTTCTTCATGACGTCCGGCAAGGTGGTGTACTCGAGTTCGTCGAGGGCCAGACGCGCCGGCTCGAACGGGCCTAGGGAGCGCATGTAGTCAGCGATCTCGTTCGCCTTAACCCTCGCCCTGTCGTAGGAGGGATCGGCGAAGAAGTCCTGCGGACCCACCAGCATGCCTTCGCAGAGCTGGAACCCGAGCCCGATGACTCTGGGCGGGCCGTCGAACCTCGTCGGATTGGACTGCATCATGCCGCAGGGCATGAGGGGTCCGTGATGGGAGCCGCGCATCCATCCGGCCACAAGGTGCGGGTGCGAGAAGGGCTCCAGGGCCTCTCCTACCGCCGGCATACCGCTCTGGCACCGGACTATGCAGACCGGGTCATCCTTGCCGACGTAGCGTCCTGCCATAAGGTTCAATCGCTGCGTCGACGAGACCGCTCCGATCTCACCATTCAGGGTTCGGGAGTACACGGCCTTGATCGCATACCTTCCCGGGGCTCCGATGAAGACGAGCAAGTCGTAGATCTCCTCGGGGCAGTGGAATACGACCTTCTTGTGCTCGTATAGGTCGTGGACCTCGAAGTCAAAGCCTTTGTGCATCTTGGGGTCGATGACGAGGCCCGCCGTGTTGAACGGGTCGGCAAACATCTTGTAGAGCGGATAGTTCCAGGCGCCGGGCTCAGTCTTATCCGCCATGAATGTTATGATCGGCTCGGACTGCCTCTCTTCGAACTCCATCTCGGCGCACCCCGGGCCCATACCCTTGATGTTGCCGGAGAAGGCATCGGCCAAGAGATCCTGCCCCGCTCCGTAGAGCTTCAGCTTCTTGGCGACGGCAGTCGCGACCAAGAAAGCATCCCACGCCAGCTTGTGGACTTTTTCGCAGTCCACGCCGTGGCGGTGGGTCATGACAAGTTCTATGTCGTCCCCGACGTGGGTCACATAGAAGTCGGTCAGGAGACCTTTCCCCTTGTCCGACAGGTAGCCGCGGGCTTCGTTGAGAAGGTCGGGATGAACGCTGGAATGCCCGACGAACCCTCCCACGTCAGCCTTTATCACGGAAAGCGTAACCTTTGACAAGACCAAACCCCCTAGGGAATGATGGAAACCGCGTGAAGGATTCTCTATTGGCCTAGCGGTCTCCTGCCGGGTAGGCGCCTAAACAGGTAGGAACCCAAAGCTGCCCTACGCGAACGGTGTTGGAACACGCCTCCTACGCCAGAGAACCGATATCACCATACCGGCGACGAATCCCCCGATATGCGCCCACCAAGCCACGCCGCCTTGCGCCTGGGCTCCAAGCGATGCGACGCCGGAAAACAGGTTGGTGATGAACCACAGGAATAGGAAGACGATAGACGGCACTTCCACCATAGGCAGAAAGAAGCCGATGGGGATGAGCGCGAGTATGCGGGACCTGGGGAAGTTCACGAAGTAGGCGCCGAGGACCCCGGCGATGGCTCCGCTGGCCCCCACAGTCGGCACTGCCGAAGTCGGGTCCGCCAGAATATGGGCGGCTGACGCAGTAATCCCGACTATGAAATAGAAGGCCAGGTAGCGGCCGTGACCCATGAGGTCTTCCACGTTGTCTCCAAAAATCCACAGGTAGAGCATGTTTCCGAGTGCGTGAACCCACCCGACGTGGATGAACAGGGACGTCACGAGCCCAAGGAGGCCGGACGTGCGCGCGAGGTCCGCTGCGGAAAATGCCGACGGATTCGTGATAACCGCCGGGATAACGCCGTATTTCAGAGTGAACGCCGTCAGCGCCGGCTCCGTAAGGGAAAGCTCATAGGCGAATATCGATAGGTTGATGAAGATCAGGATCCAGTTGAGAAACGGCCTGGTCCGCGATCTCTGCGTATCCTTGATTGGTATCATTGGCCCACCGTCCCGCTCATTTGTCGCACCTTAACATGCGACGCGCCACCTGAAACGATTCTAGAGGCATGCCGCCCCCAAGTCCAGGAGCAATGAAGCGCTCGGTCAGTACAGGTGCAAGAAGCGTCCACAGGGGCGTGGTCGTCGGGTCGGAGCAAGAACTCGGGAGCCAACCATCTCCAGCCCCATAAGGGCGGCTCCGGAGAGGAAGGCCACCGCGTCGATCAGAGCCGCACTACGCTCCCTGGTGAGCTCTCACGTAGGACTTGATGAGTTCCTCCAGGATTTCGTCGCGCTCGACCTTTCTGACGAGGCTGCGAGCGTTGTTGTGGCTGGTGATGTAGGTGGGATCGCCTGACAGCAGGTAGCCGGCGATCTGGCTCACCGGATTATGCCCCTTCTCCTTCAAGGCCATATAGACCCTAAGGATGATGTCCCGCGTTTCATCGTCTTTGTCGGGTTTCACCTTGAAAAAACGGGTTTCTTCAAACTCAGCCATGCCAAGGATCCCCCCATTGGGTGCCTAGATTCGCCGCCCGAGCGGAAACTCCTACATTACGGACCGTACACTTTTGCGATCTGCGCTGCTGCCTCTTCTGCTCCCGCCTTGAGCGCGGCGTCCAGATGCTCCGGATGCTTACCCCCCGCCTGAGCCAAATGGGGTTTCCCGCCGCCGGATCCTCCGACGATTGAGGCTGCCTTGCGCACTATCGCCACGGCGTCGACGCCTGCCTTAGCGGCTTCGTCCTGAACCATGACTACCAGGGCGCAACGCCCGTTCATAACCGTCCCGAGGACCGACACCGAAACGCCGCGGTCGCGGAGCCTGTCACCCAGTCCAAGCAGGTCATCCATCTCCATATTATCCTGACGTGACGCCACTACCTTGCGGTTCCCGGTCGAAGGCACTTCCACGGCATTTGAAAGCAACCGGATGCTGGTCTCTTCAAGCTGGCCACGCTTCTTGGCCTCGGCCTCTTTGTGAAGGCCCTCGATGGTCTCCAAGAGGCCCTCTACCCTAGCCGGGACCTCTTCCGGACCCACCCCGAGAACCCCCGCTGCCTTGGCCAGAGTAGCAGCAACGCTGCGGGCCCTTTCGAGGGCAGCCATCCCTGCCACGGCTTCGATTCTCCGGACCCCGGCAGCAACCGCCGTCTCGCCTGTGATCTGGATCTGACCGATCTCGCCTGTCCGGCGCACGTGGGTCCCACCGCACAGTTCCTTGGAGATCTCGCAGACATCGACCATCCTCACTGTCTCACCGTACTTCTCGCCGAAGAGAGCGATCGCACCAGCCTTGCGGGCCTCGTCGTAGGGCATCTCCGCCCATGTAACAGGCCGGTCTTGCTGTACCATGCGGTTGCAGGCGTCCTCAACCTGCCGCAGTTCCGAAGGAGAAAGCGCCTGGAAGTGGCTGAAGTCGAACCTCAGCCTTGAAGGCTGGACCAGAGAGCCTGACTGCTGGGCATGCTCGCCGAGTACAGACCGCAGGGCCCGGTGTAGGAGATGGGTGGCCGTGTGGTGCTGCTCCAATCCAAGCCGCCTATCTGCATCTACCGTAGCGGTGATCGTCTGCCCCACCATGATTCCCACAGCCTTCGCTTTGACCCGGTGGAAGACTACTCCGCTCGGGCTCTTCGTCACGTCCAGAACGTCAGCGACTTCTTTCTGCGCCAGCGAGAGAGTGCCTGTGTCATGCTCCTGGCCGCCGCTGGTGGCGTAGAAGGGGGTCTTGTCAAAGATCAGCACTGCCTCGTCCCCGGCTTCCAGCTCTGTTGAGCGAGCCTCATCCTTGATCAGGCCGAGAACCGTGCTGACTGACGAAAGCTCGTTGTAGCCCGAAAACCTCGTAGCCGGGAGATCGGACACCAAGGCTTGCAGCGCCGCAAGAGACGCCGACGCGCCTTTCTTCGCGGCGCGGCTGCGCTCCCGCTGTTCCGCCATGGCCGCATCGAACCCGGCTTCGTCGACAGTGAGCCCTTCTTCCCTCGCCATGTCCTTGGAGAGGTCCACAGGGAATCCGAAGGTGTCGTAGAGCAGGAAGGCTTCTTTGCCAGGGATCACCTTGCTGCCCCTAGCTTTGGTGGCCGCTATGAGGTCGGCCGCCCTCTTCTCGCCTTCAGCAAGCGTCCGCAGGAAACGCACTTCATCCTGTGTGAGCAGCGCCTCGATTAACTCGCGCTTCTCTTCAATCTCCGGGTAAGCGTCCCGCATCACGCTGGCCACTACCGGCACCAGTTCCGCCATGAAGGGTCTTTCGATGCCCAGCACCCTGCCGAACCTTACCGCCCTTCGCAGGATCCGGCGCATCACGTAGCCGCGGCCCTCGTTGGAAGGCTGCACTCCGTCACCCGCAAGGAATACGCAGGCCCTGATGTGATCGGCTATCACCCTGTAGGGGAACACCGGAGCGCCCTCCCCGGCCTTCTTCCCCGCGATTTCCTCGATGCGCTGGATGATGGGCACAAATAGGTCAGTGCCGTAGTTGGTATCGGCGCCCTGTAGAAGGGATGAGATCCTCTCAAGGCCCATGCCTGTGTCGATATTGGGCTTGGCCAGAGGAGTAAGCGTGCCATCGGCGCTGCGATCATACTGGGTGAAGACAAGGTTCCAGATCTCCAGCCAGCGGTCGCAGTCGCATTCGCCTATCCTGCAGTTGGGGCCGCAGGCGTGACTCTCGCCACGGTCGACCACGATCTCCGAACACGGCCCGCAAGGGCCGGTGTCGCCCATAGCCCAGAAATTGTCGTGCTCGCCGAGGCGGACGATCCTGGACTCAGGCATGCCGGCAATCTTCTTCCACAGCTCCACAGCCTGGTCGTCTTCCTTGTAGACCGTTACCCACAGCCTATCCTTGGGCAGGCCCACCACGCCGGTAAGAAACTCCCAGGCGTAGGCTATGGCTTCTTCTTTGAAGTAGTCGCCGAACGAGAAGTTGCCTAGCATCTCGAAAAACGTATGGTGCCGGGCCGTGAACCCGACGTTGTCCAGGTCATTGTGCTTTCCGCCTGCCCGGACGCACTTCTGGGACGTCGCCGCCCGGGTGTAGGACCTCTTCTCGATCCCCAGGTAGACGTCCTTAAACTGCACCATTCCGGCGTTTGTAAAGAGAAGAGTCGGATCTCCGTGGGGAACAAGCGACGAACTCGGGACCACCGTGTGGCCCCGCTCTTCGAAGAACTTCAAGAAGGCGCTCCTTATTTCGGATGCGCTCATGTACTTTCCGAGTCTTTCTCCCACTTCTTACTCCTCCTTGGGCTGCAGTCTCTCGATCTCGCTCGCTACAATGCCCGCCACAAGGGCGGGCGTCGCAGCAAGGGCAACGACCTTGCCGGACTGCTCCCTGCGGAGCTTCAGCTCGCATCCTCCCTCTTTGAGGCTCCTCGCGGAGACCGTGATGCGTATAGGCATGCCCATTAGGTCAGCATCGTTAAACTTGACCCCGGCCGACTCGTCCCGGTCATCGTACAGCACTTCGGTGCCCTGCCTCTGGAGGTCTTCATACAGGGCGTCGGCGGCTTCCTTTACCTCCGGTGAACTGCCGAGCGCCACAATGTGGACGTGATACGGCGCCACGGTCATCGGCCATATGATGCCCCGCTCGTCGTGGTTGGCTTCGACGACGCAGGCCAAGAGCCTCCCCACGCCCATGCCGTAGCAGCCCATGACTATGGGATGCTCCTGACCGGATTCGTCCTGGTAGTTCGCACCCATTGCAGCCGAATACCTGGTGCCCAGTTTGAAAGTGTTCCCGACCTCGATCCCTCTGGCTACGCTAAGGGGTTTCCCGCAGACAGGGCACGGGTCTCCATCCCTGGCGGCCGCGATGTCGGCTCGAGTCTCGGCTTTGTAGTCCCGGCCCGGGACCACGTTCTTGAGATGGAACCCTTCTTCGTTTGCTCCTGCCACGTAAGCGCGGCCGTCGACGAGGCTGTCGTCGGTTATCACCGTGATTCCAGTAAGGCCCGCCGGGGACATGTAACCTTTGACAAGTCCCAGCTTCTTAAGGTCCTCCGGGTTGGCCAGCAGGGCCTCTTCCACCTGAAGGAGGTTAGCCAGTTTCCTTTCATTGACATCCAGATCTCCCCGGATCACCACCACCACCGGGCGGTCGCCGGCATAGTACACCATGGTCTTGATGCTGTCCTTAGGATCGGCGCCCAGGAACTCACATACGGATGCGATGGTGTCTTTCCCCGGCGTCGCGACCTTCTCCATGGCCGGGGCCGCTCCCTGGGGGGTCTTCTCCTCTTCGCTTTGGAACTTGCGCAACGTGGCGACCTCGCGATTGGCCGCGTAGCCGCAGTCCCTGCAGAGTATCAGAGTGTCCTCTCCGACGTCAGTTACATAGGTAAACTCGTGTGCCTGGCTCCCGCCCATCATGCCCACGTCGCTAAGCACCTGGACCACAGGCACGCCGCACGTCTGGCATATGCGCCGGTAAGCCCTGCACTGAGAGGGATAGTACCTGTCGAGGTCCTCGTTGTCGCGATGGAAGCTATAGGCGTCTTTCATCGTGAACTCGCGGACCCGGACCAGCCCGCCTCGTGACCTGGGCTCGTCCCGGAACTTGGTCTGGATATGGTAAAGGACGAAGGGCAGCTGTTTGTAGGAGTCTACGTGCCGGCGGATCAAATCGGTCACGCTCTCCTCGTGGGTCATGGCAAGCACCATGTCCCTGCCGGAGCGGTCCTTGAACCTGGCCAGCTCAGGGCCGATCTTCTGCCAGCGGCCCGACTCCTGCCACAGCTCGGCGGGCTGGGTGACGGGCATGTTGATCTCCTGGCCGTCCACCGCGTCCATTTCCCGCCTCATTATGTCCATGATCTTCTTGTACGCGCGATAACCCAACGGCAAGTAGTCGTATATGCCGGCAGCCACTTTGGCTATCATGGCGGAACGAAGCAACAGCTCGTGCGAAGGCATCTCCGCCTCGGCCGGTTTCTCCCGAAGGTTCTTGCCGAATCTTCCTGTCATGCGCATGGGGTAAAGCCTCCACTCACGGGGCATAAAGGGATTTCAAGGTTACGAACGATTATATCTGCAGCGCGGAGAGGGGTCAACGAAGGGAACTAGGCCGCCGTCCCGACCTTGGCCTCCATCTCCTTCTTGTTCAGCCCCCTGCTGTACAGCAGCGAGGCCAATGCGACCACCGCTCCAGACAAGAACACAGCCGGTCCCCCCAGAGCCTTCCACAGGAGACCGCCGAGCGCAGGGACGCTCACCCCGGTGATGTGGTTCACGGTCTGTCCCATGGCGTAGGCAGACGAGAGGACTTCCTTTGGAGCGATCTTGCCCAGGTGGGTCGTGATCGCGACGTCGAATCCTATGAGGCCGTTGTCCAGAATGTAGATGATGTACAGCGGAATAGCCGAGCCGACGACAGCGTACCCAACGAAAAGGCCGATCACCAGCGCGTAGTTGACGATAAGGCTGTTCTGCTCACCCCAAGAGTCAACCACCTTCCCGATCAAAGGACGGGTCAGGATAGCCACCACGCTGGAGATGGCCGAGAGCAGCACCATCATTCCGACCGGCGTTCCGAAAGATTCCACCAACAGGTAGCCCGCAAAAGTCGTAGTGATCTGCCGCCGGGAGCCGCCCAGCAACGTGAGGATGTAATAAGACATGAAGCGGGGATCGTAGTTCATCTTGCGGCCGCCGGAGCCCGTCCCGGGCATCGGCCTGGTAAGCACCAAAACCCCACCGATCACCGCAAATATCGTGGCTAAAAGGTGCATGACACCGTAGTTGGTTCCCTGAGCCTTCGAGACTGCCATGACCACGAGGAATGATATAAGGGACGCGGCATTGGCACCGCTGTTCATCTGTCCCATCCTCGTGGCACGCTCTTCCGGCAAAGCCGTCTTCATCACGATGGACGACTGCGCCGGATAGAACAGGTGAAACCCTGTCGATAGCACCAGAGTGGCGACCACCAGCATAGGGAAGTTGAACACGGTCGTGTGCAGGAACAGGCCGGCTGCAGTAACGAGCAGGCAGAGCCCGGCCCAGACATTCTCCTTGAAGAAGCCCTGAACCACAGCCAGCGGGGCGGTCAGAAGGCCGGGGATCTCCCTGATGCTCTGCACCAACCCGAGCTGGTCGGGCTGAATGTGCAGAGTCTCGACCACGAAATTGTTGAAGATTCCTCGCTGCAGTCCTAGTCCGAACTCCAGCCCCATAGTCGCGTTCAGAACGGACCTGAAGGTAGCCTTTCTTTCTGCGGCGGTTAGTGCATGCGTTGCTTCCTGTGTGGCTCCCACGTACTCAGTCTCCTTGGTTGCCTATTTGACCTCCAGTAGTAAGTCGGCGAGAAGATGCCACGAAAGCGACAGGTAGTCTCCTGCAGCGGATGAGCCGTGCTGCAGAGCATCCATCGCGTCGGACAGCGCCTTTCCAAGCTCGGGATCAAGGGCAGCTCCGCCCTCTGCTTCCGACAAGTAGTCCATAGCCAGCGCCAGCTCCCTTATCGCGACGGCGCGATTCCCAGCCGCCAGTTCAGATCTGGCAAGCGCAAGGGCCGTGAACCCGGCCAGCATCCGGTCTCTGCCTATCCCTTCGGCGCGAAGAGGCCCGATAGCGGCATTCATACCTGTCGTCTGCTGTTCGGGGTCGCTTGCGCTCGGAGCATCGGGCGGCCTTACGGGCTGAGCCTCAATCACCTGCACTCTGGAGACCAGTCGGGCCATGTCCTCCTCAATCTTAGAGAGCCTGCCTTCCGCGGCAGCCGCCCTAGACAGGGCTTCATCCGCTTTCACGCTCTCGGGCTCCAATGATTCCGACGCCAGCAGGCGCACTGCAGGACCAAATAGCGCCAGAGTCGCATCGGGAAAGTACTGGGCACCCAGAGAGAGCCCGGCCGCCGCGACCACCGGAACCAGTACCAAGTAGATAGCCGCCATGACCACGTTACGGAGCATCCTGTACCCCGGGTGCGCGTACGGCACCTTTGCGGGTGACGTCTCTCCCACGAAGACCACTCCCTCGCTTGCGAGCGATTTCGGCGGGATTTACTTCTCGCCCCGGAAAACCTATCCCTCTAGCCGGTCAGCTGTCCTCAACGCATGGATCACGCTTGAAGAGCCGTCTGCGTCGATCGCCCAGCGAGGGCTCTACGGTCAAGAACTCGCACAAGAAGGAACGTGAAGCTCCCCGCGAATCTGAACACCGCAGTCGCTATGAACGCCCAGAAGAACCCGAAGAGCGAGAGCAGGGATACGCCAAGCATCGGCGCGACTATCGCGGCGCCGTTAACCGCAGTGGTGTAGTACGCGATGTACGTCGCCTTGCTCTTCTCCGGCGTCACTTCAAGGAGCTGGTTGAAGAGCGCGAGGTTCACCCCCGAAAAGATAGCTCCGGTGAGAAGGTTGAAGACCGCCACCGTGACCAAACTGTTCGATACTGCGTACGCTACCGGTACGATGAAAATGCCGAGACTGGAAAGGAAAAGAGTTGTCAGATTGCCCAACTGGTTGCACTTCCTCGCCCAGAAGCCGTAGCCTAGGAGCGTTCCCCCTGTATTAGTAAGGTTGAGAAGGCTCACCCAGGTGTTATTGGCGCCGAGGACCTTTACCTGGTACAGGGTGAAGAGGGGCCACGGTGTCTGCCAGCATAGATAGAAGACTATAGAGGCAAGCGTGTACCTCACGAAACGATCGTGGCTCAAAACCTCGCGTAGCACAGATCTCACGCTGGCAAGGCCCTGGCGGCCTCCAGAGGCAGCGCCGTGTTCGCCCGACCTGGGCTCACCTGACCTTGACTCATCTGTCTTGCGCTCGACTGATACAGGTTCGTCTGACCTAGGTTCATCCACACGGGAAAGCACCCACAGCTCGCCCAAACTGAACAGAAACGCGCAGGCAAAGGTTATCTGATAGCCCCGCGGATACCCCACGATATCGATTACTCTGCCCGTAAGCAGCACCATCAGTGTGCCGGCCAGGTTCATGAGCCTGTTTCTCGCCGCAAAGGCCTCGGCGCGGCGGTTCATCGGGACCACTTTTGATATGAAGGCCTGCCAACCGATGTTGGCTATGGAGGCCGGGATGTTCATGATCGCGACCGTAAACACCAGCAGCCACGCCTGCTTGTCCTGGGTAAAGAAGGGGATGGACGCCACAAACAAGTAGAACAGACGGTGGACCAAGATGAACCTGCTCACGGCTGTGCGCTTGCGAGGCTGGCGGTCGATGAACCGCCCTCCTGGGATCATTGAAAGCAGGCTGACGAGCGCCGGTCCTGATGAGAGTAGTCCTACCTGGAAGTCTGATGCCCCCAGCTTCACAGCGAATATGCCGATAAACGGAGCGGCAAGGTTAAGGGCCATAATGCTCGCGATCCCATGGTAGATATTCACGCGTATGTTGCGTTCCAGTGCGTCGGGGCTGTTGCCAGCGGGCCTTTCTGCGGAAAGGTCCGAGAATAACCCCTGCAACATACGCCGCAGACTAGCCATCTCCGTGTCTCCCTCCGGATAGCGCTCTACCGGCTCCCAGCGCTGTCCCCCAAAAGAGCATGCTAAAATCAGATTATACCATATGGAATCTGGGCTGCTGTCTAGGGTGTGAGGAAGTATGGAAGCTGGGGGGACTCAAGTGGGATTCCTGAAAGGCGTGCTATTGACGGTAAGCGCTATCATCTTCTTTGTGGCGGTAACGACCCTTGGGCTCTCCTACTCCCTGCTGTCCTCCGCGAGCCCTAGTTCGGTCCTCCAGTTAGCTGAGGAGTTCGGTGGGACCGACGTCGTGGTGGGCGACATACTCGAGATCATTGTCGATCCAATGCCCGAAGACTTTGCCCGCAGGGAAAAGATCATCGAAGCCGTCAAGGCCACGCTCTCTACCGAGAAGGTGAGCGACCTTGTGGACCAGGCGATTTCGTCCATCCGCGCCTACATCGGATCCGCCGGGCAGGACTCGGTAACCATAGACCTGCGGGGCCTTAAGGCCAGCTTCCTCAATCACCTCAGGGCCTCATATGACGGCTCCATTGAGGACATCGAATTGGACCTGCAAGAGATGCCGGATCGGGCCGACGTCAGCCGCTTCATTTCCATGGAGGACGCTAAGGAGCTGGCAGGGCCGTACAGGATCTTTGCCAACCTGCCCCTTATCTCGGCCGGCGTCGCTGTTGCTTGTGTGCTACTCCTGCTGAACTGCGGCGGAGTCGGACCAGGTCTTCGCCTGGCGGGCCTCCTGGCATTGATGGCCTCGGCTCTGCTTCTTGGAGGATCGCCGACAGCTAAAGCCCGTGTTACAGGCCTCATTCCAGACGCACTATCAGGCCCCACGCTACCAGTGCCTATACCGGTGGATCCCCCGGCCCTATTGATCGCGGCCACCGGGCTCGTCCTCGCTAGAGTGCGGTTGTCAGCTGCTGTCCTCGCGATCATTGGGGCTGCTATGGCTACAGCGCCTCGGCTCATCGGAGAACGATCTGCGCAGGAAAAGCGCCCCTCTACACCAGCCTGATCGCGAATTGGGGGCACACCGGCGCGCAGTAGCCGCACAGAATGCACTTGGCCTTGTCGTTGCGGGCTTTGCCGTCCACCAGCGTCATTGCCGCGTTCGGGCAGGTCTTCACGCATGAGCCGCAGCCGATGCAGAAAGGCTGGACCAGGAGCCGTTTGGTCTTCATAGTGCGCTCGGCAAGCCCCTGAGGCACTGCCTCGCCGTTGAAGATCCGCAGGTTCATCTCTACTTCGTCCATCTGGACCATTCCAACCGCAACAGATGATATGCCGGGGACAGACCTCACGTATGCAAAGGCTTCCTCCCTGCTCCCAAGCAGGTTGCCGCCGGCGAGGGCCTTCATAGCGAACAGCCCTTTGCCCCTCTCCCAAGCTTCCTTGATAGCCTGCTCCATCTCTTCCCTGGTGCCGTGCAAGATCCCCATGCCTATGGAGTTGATAATGGGAAAGATCACGTCTATCTCGTCGAGGGTTGCCGCGGCCCTGACCACGTCAACTGAGTGGGTGGATATGCCGACGGCACGCACTATGCCCTTTGCTTTCATATCGGTAAGGCACCTCAGGGCTCCCGCACGTGACTGGAACACCGTCCGGTCGACCCTGGCGGCGTGAAGGTGGAAGATGTCGAGCACATCCCGCCCCAGCGCCTCTCGGGCCTCTAACACCGCCTTCTCCATGTCCTCGTAGGAGGCTGCCGCGGACTTGGTAGAGATGATGACACCCTTGGCCTTGTCCCCCAGACGGTCGAGGGCGTTCTTGATGTGAGGGTAGGTGCGGTATGACTGGGCTGTATCGAGGAAGTTGACCCCGCCGCGAACGGCACGGGCTATGAGCTCGCCCCCTGCTTCCGGCGAAAGCCCGAACTGGTTCGGACCCATCGGCAACACGCCGAACCCCAGCTCGCTTACGGAAAGCCCGGTCTTGCCAAGAGTAGTTGTACGCATTGAGGATACCCCCATTCCGGCAGCATAAGCTCCTTGTCGTTTGAGTACGGCATTGTTCTGCAGAAACCTTACCGTATGAGATGGAACGCGGTCTGCCTGCCGTCGAGGAAGCGGACGCGCTCGCCGTCAAACCAGATGTCTTCCTCGAGAGCCGCCGTGACTACCTGCCCTCCCCACTCGGGTACAGGCTTTTTGGCGCAGAGCTCCATCGCGTGGCACGTGTCCGCGAAGAGCTCGTAGTCGCCTCGCCCGGGCACTCCTTCCTGATGGTCGAACAGCCCGATGGTGGGACCGGCGCCGTGGCCGTGATTGCCCAAGGGATGCGTGTAGATGCTCCCGTCGATTCCAGCCGCCTTCATCTTTGCCAGCGACTCCGCCAGTATCTGGTTTCCTGTCCGGCCCAACTGCATTTCAGCTGCAAGAATATCTTGGAGATCGTTCCCGGCCTTCAGCGCGGCCTTTAGGCCCGCTGGGGCATCGTTCTCACCCGGCCTTAGGACGTAGGCCAGCTGTTGGCAGTCGGTCGCCAACCCGAGGTAGTGGAATCCTACATCGCAGTGGAGCACATCTCCTGGCCGTATCACTTCGCCGGGGCCCAAATCCTGCTTTCCGCGCCTTTGCGCCGATACGCTGGGATGGAACCATGCCGGAAGACCCTGAGCCTCCATGCGCTGGCGTATCCACCAGGTCACATCCAGACTCGTGGTCACTCCTGGGTGGACTACCGCGGCTGAGAACGCCTCTGCAACGATACCGTGGACCATCTGCACGATCCCGGGATACGCGTCCAGTTCGTCCTTGCTCCTGCGCTCAAGCCAGCCCACAGCCAGCCTTTCGGCGCCACGTGTCCTCGTGGCCAGGTCATCGCCAAGCGCCCTCATGAGTTCCCCATGTTCGGCGTGAGTGAGCCCGTCTCCGAACGCGAAGGTCTTTGAGACGTTGATCCCAATGCACTTCGGATCTCTCTCACGCACGAGGCGGGCAACGCACTCCCATTGCTCCTCTTTGAACTGGTCCCAGACCCCTTGATACAACTCGTCGTGCCCGGAACCTGTTCTTGACAGTGAGAGACGTTCCACGCTTCCATCGGGCTTTAGGAAGAACAGGAGAATAGTCCTCCTCCTCGCCGATATGGACGTAGTTGGGGGCAAGAGAGTCATGAGCACCGGATCCTCGTTATACTCCCGGCCCGAGACGATCCAGGCGTCGAAGCCTTCTCTCCGCATTATCTCGGGAAGGATGGTGTCAAGCCGCTTCCTAAGCCATCCCATCCGTGTGGCTGCCTGCTGCCTCAAGGGCAGTATCTTGTGCTCCCAAAGTGAGGCGCCGTGCTCTCCAAGGATATGGTCCATGGTCCCTGCCCCTTTCCCTGGCTAGGCTCGTATCCATCTTTCACTATTGGCCAGAGGGGCAAGATTTCCTGCACGTTGCGTGGCAGCGCGGCGCAACGCGGCATTGCAGCGTCGTGTGGCAACGTGGCGTTGCAGCCCCAGGGACGGCAACTATGCGCCCGGGTCACGATTCGGGATCTCAGAGGTAATCAATAGTGATTTCCTGCGCGCCTTCCCAGAGGACCTTCTTGCCAAGCGCTTCGAGGTTTTCCAGCCCCTCTATCACGGTCAAGAAGTGATTGCCCGCTAGCTGCCCAACTTGGCTCGAAAACAAGCACCGGCCGTAGGCGACGATAATCTCCATTTCGCTTATCCCGCCCGGATACAGCAGGAACTCGCCCTTGGCGGGATGGCTTGTGTGGTTTTCGTAATCCAGGCCCAGCCTCACATCGCCGTAGGGGATCCACATTGCCTCCCCGCTCCAGCGCACATGGATCAGTCTGTCTCGCAGAGGTAGCATGGCCTTGAATGCTTCGCACGTCTTCGGAGCCAATTCCTCCTCAAGTTTCCCTATGAACTTAAATCCGCCTGCAGTAATCCTCAGTTTTGTCATTCACAAAACCTCCAGATCGACATTCTAGCTCCATGCCGCCCATTGTGGCGTCTGCCGCCTTCACTCTACATCTCCATGGACTTCGGTCACAGTGCTTGCCGCGAGGATGCTGAGCACGGATTGTACATATTGTACAATCCGTACACATATGCTACTTTGGAGGTGATGGAGGGATGACCGTGATCGCAGAGTACAACTTCAGCAAGGCTCGAAGCAACTTGACCGAGTTGATTGACGGAGTACAGCAGCTTGCGCCAGCAGTCATCCGCCCGAGAAAGAAGACGGAGGACGCAAGCGTTGTCCTCTCTCGAGCATTTCTCAAGATGATCCTGCAAGAGGCAGAAACCTCTCGAGTACAGCCGCGAGTTCTATCGGAAGCTGATGGGTCGGTTACTGTGATTCTTGAACCTCTCGACATCGCGGTCAACAGCGGCTCCAGGGAAGCAGCCATCCAGGAAGCAGTCAATGAAGCCGTGGAGTACGCGCGAGAGTACCTGGACCCCTCCAATGTTGCATTCTACCTGCGATCCCCTAACCGTCGGCCACACCTTTCAACAGTGCTCAGAATAGCTATCTGCGACTCCACTCCCGAGATCCTTGAGGTTCTCAATCTCGCCTAGGTGGGGAGAGCTGGTCCGCTATTACCGTAGCACCGGGTGGGAGGAGATCCCGGAGGTGACCACTCGCAGCTAGTAAGCGTTTCTCTATTACGTTCGAAGAGACCGGCCTGGCCTGCGCTCCAAAAGCGCGCCATCGCTCATGCTCCAGACCCTATCTGCGGCGTCAGCTATCGCGAGGTTGTGAGTCACCACCACGACGCAATAGCCCTCGTCGTGGGCCAGCTTGCCGAGGATTTCCATCACCCTCCTGCCGTTAGCAACGTCCAGGTTTCCAGTGGGCTCGTCAGCAAGGAGGATTCTCGCCCCGCTGGCCAGCGCCCGGGCAATCGCCACACGCTGCTGCTCACCGCCTGAAAGGTTAGCCGGGAAGCGTCCGTACTTCTCGTCCTCGATGCCTACAGCCCACAAAAGATCCTTGGCGTGAACCTCGACGTCCTTTTCCGGTATCCCGCTAAGTTCCATGGGAAAGCAGACGTTCTCGAGAACAGTCAACAGCGGGAAGAGGTGGAACGCCTGAAAGATCATGGCCACCTTTTCGCGCCGGTATCGATCCAGGTCCATGGATGCCAGGTCCTCCCCGTCCATGACTATCCTGCCGGACGAGGGCTCGTCGAGGCCGGCCATGAGCGAAAGGAGGGTGGTCTTGCCACTCCCCGAAGGGCCGACGACAGCGCAGACCTCGCCGCCCCGGAAGGAACACGACACGGTGTCTACCGCGGCCCGATCCGCGTTCCTGTAACGATAAGTCACGTTCTCGAGTCTTAACTCGACCACTGCGTATCCCCCGCCATCCTGGATGGTCCTCAATAGTTCACGAAGGTCTCCCCGTTGGGAAAAGCACACAGGTCGCTTCTCCTTCTCTTCACTCCTTCACCTGCAAGAGCTCAAGTGGTGGTCGGTTGGTGACCGAGCGCGCCCCCTGCCACGACCCGACTAGGCAACCCCCTAGATACAGCGCGGCGCACCCCAAGGCTCGGCCACTGAAAGCTGTGGATACCTGGCCGCGCACGATTGCAAATGACGCCAGGCCGAGCACAAGGCCCAAAACGCACAAGAGCATCTGCTCTCCGCAGAGCGCTGAGCGAACAAGATGTCTCGTCACGCCCAAGACGCGCATGATGGCGGCCTCTTTGGCGCGCTGGAGCACCATGAGAGCGCCGAGGCCTGCAGCGATCAGCACGGAGACGGCTATGGTCACCGAACGGAGTATCCTTACGAGCAAGAGGTTCCGCTCCATCGGTTCCACTACTTGTCTCATTTGCTCATCCCAGACTTTCAGGGTCGTGCCGGCGACTTCTCCCTCAGCAACCCCAAAGATCTCATTCACCTTAGCGCGAAACTCAGGCAACTCCCGGTTTCTCCCGGGATCGATGGCGAATCTGGCAGTGAGATAGTGCAAAGTATCGGTTTCGAAGGCAGTCAGCGCTGACAAGGGAAGCAGGATGGGCGCCTCGGGACCGGCCGCCGTACCCACACCCGTGTATTGCCCGGCGATCTTGCAGTTCATCGAACCTGTTGCGGTGCTGTTCTGCAGCCAGACGCAGTCCCCCAGTCCCAGCCGGAGCTGCCGCATCGTGGCTGCATGCAGCACCACGGGCACCTCGCCTGCGGCTATCTCATCCTGGGTCCACTCCTTTGAGAACAGGCTCTCATCCCAGCCTGTTGCGTACTCAACCGCGCCGGTGTCGGTCCTGTCGTGCGTCGATAAGAAGGCTCGCTTAGGCTGGCTATAACCTACCAACGGAACCTCGGACACCGTGCGGCCGTAGTCCCGTTTGGAAGCAACACCGGATACAAAAGCGCCCACCGTCCTCGCCCTTGCCGTCGCCGCAAGGTAGGCGTCCTTGACGAAGCCGGTCTCCAGCACCGCATCGACCTTCTCTGACGGGATGAACCCGCCTCCCCAGGCGTCGGTCATGAGCCTGGGATCGATCCTCACGATCTCGGCCTCTACTTCCGTCACACGGTAGAGTTCGTCGAGGTTGCCTTCGTTGCGCTCCATGGACCAACTGAGCCACCCCAGGGCCAAGGTAAACCCCAACGCTACCACTACGGTCAGCGCAGACTTCTGGGGCGCGCGGAGGAGGTGCTTAAAGATGTATCTAGAGGACATGGCGCGACCTGGATCCTTGGAGACTCGGGCTTCACCGGCTGGATGGACAATGGCGCCCTGCCGTGCGAAGGACCTTTCAGCCTCGCTCTCTCCTCTGCTCTCCGTGGCGCCGTCGGCAGCCGGTTTCCTCTTGCGGACTGCCCGTGACTCGGCTCCCTGAAGGAGGGCCAACACTGGTCGCCTGGACATGACCAACGCCCCTGCGACGGTGAAAGAGAGCAGCACGGCGAGGGCAACAGCGCAGAGACCCGCGAGCCACACAGGCGAGACGTTGGCCGCAGGGCCCGCGCCCTTCGGCCCCTGGAGCGAAGCCAGTGTTTTGACAGCCTTTCTTAGGGCGTAACCCCAGGAAAGGGCTCCGCCCTCCGCGACCCCTATCACTCCAATCACAGACATGCACCAGACCAGCTGCCGTATGCCCTCGGCTCTTGGTACCCCCAGCGAACGGAGGATGGCGAAGTCTCGCTTCCGCTGCCATAAGTAGAGAAAGGAGGCCAGGGCCATGGTCGGGACTAGTATCGCCGAGAATACCCTGGCTGTGGTGGCGAGAGATCGCTTCAGCGGAATGGCTGCCGCCTGGAAGTTGTGCCAGCCGGTTTCCACAAAGCGAACCTCAATCCCCAGGTCCTCCAATGCCTGCCGGTTCTCGGCCAGAAAATCGTCTTCATGATCCGGCGAGTCTAGAACGAAACTGTACAGGCTAAGGTCGGTATGCTCTCGGGGACAATATCCCTGCGGCATGCATGAGTCCGGGATGTACATTTCGGTGCTGAAGAAGGAGGACTGCATGTCCCAGAGGATGTTGTACAGCCCCACGATCTCGAATTCCTTAGTACACGTCCTGTAGTCCTGCCATGCGTTCGAGTCCTCACCTTGAATTATGTAGCCTGGATGCACGACCGCTACGCGGGACAGAGAGTCCCCGTAGTGGCCAGCCGTGAACCATACCCTCCGCTCTGTCATTTCGCGAAGCTTCAGTGTGATTTTGTCGCCCGCCGAGAGGCCCCGCCGCACGGCGAAGTCGTTGTGCACCACACACACCCGGCGGCCTTCTGCGTTGTCCTCCGCGTCTAGCCAGCGGCCTTTTATGAGGTAGAGCCACCTCGAGGATTCCTGGGCGTCCGGCATGGCACTCATGTCCGCCGTGCCGTAGACCGACATGGTGTGCTGGTTTTCCCTTATGACCGCGAGCTCATCCGTCAGCCCGGTCAAGCTTGGGTCCGTGAAGTCTACAGAGGCACCCGGCTCTACCTTATTGAACCAGGTCCCGCCAGCGATCAGGGGCTGTATTGTGAGGACGTCCGCATAGTCATCCAGACCTGCGCGTGTGGAAAACCGTCGACGAAGAGGCTCAATGCGCCCTCTCACCATATAACGCTCGCCTATCTCAAACGAATCGTAGATCTTCTCGAGTTCGCTTTCTCCAGGGATATATCCGAGAACCCGGTCCGAGAATCCTGTATCGTCGGGGAAGAATCCGAGCGTTACCTCGCCGTCCTCCGGGAAGTACTCGGGATAACCAGCTACAACCGTATCGACCGCGAAGTTGAACTGATACTCCTCAGAACGCCCTCTTTTCTCAGGCAGGTGGGCTTTGGAGAGGAGCTTCCCGTAGAACAACACGTCGGAACAACGCATAGAGCCGGACCAGCCGTCCACGTCCGAATTGTAGATACCTTGAAGCACCCCGGCACAATACCTGCGCCGGTCCTCGAAAGCCACATACGGGCTGTTTGAGACCAGCTCAACCGCTTGACTGACTCTTCGGTCGTCCGCTGTAATCCCCTCAAGACTGCCAATGGAACGGTAGTACCCTGCGAGCCGGTCCGTCTCCCTGATGACCACCAAGTACTCGACCGCTCGCGAGACAAACGCGAACGATATGGCCCCAACCAAGAGCACCAAGACCAGCGTCCGGATGGGCTGGCGCGCGGAGGACTTCAGGCATACGTTCCTTCTCACCGGCGCACCGCTCCTGTTCAATCTGGAGTTCCTGATCTCGGGAGTAGTGGGCAACCTGGAAATCTACGTCACGTTGTCGTATTCGGTGCTGTAACCGCTCTCACCTTCGTAGTACGAATTGCCTGTGATTTTCAAGCCTTCCGCCATTGTGGGAGACGCGAGGAAGTGTCGTCATCAGCGGTCTGAGTGTCATCATGTCCGCCGAGCACTCGCAGAGTGCTTCGGTATCCTTACAGCGGAGGTCACCGGAGGTTGTGTATCGTTGAACAGTATGACGTCCGACGGCGGTGTATCTCCGGACCAGGAATCCGAATACTCGACTGATAGGGTCACTGGTTCGCCGAATGCGGAGTGGATGGTCTTTTCTGCGGTTCCGACCATATTGGAGTTCAGATAGCTGTATTGCACTGTAATAACCGCCGGAGCAGTAATCGTTACAATCACCTGGTAGGAGCCTTCTTTTGGGTGCTTGATGAGCACGAACTCCATGTAGCTCCCATCAGCGCCGTAGTAGTATGCGTCGTCGCTGCTGAAGTCGTTGGCTACGCCATAGCCGATTGTCCTGCCGGAGGGGTCTGTGAGTGGGATTCGGGCGGGTCCGCCTGTTCCGATGAAGAAGTAGGTCGCGTCAGGTTCACCGGTGCCGGCCATACCCGGGATTGTGGCAGCACCTGGCGCCGCCGCAGCTCTCGGAACCAAGACCGAGACGGATATCGAAAACAGGACTGCAAGGACAGTCAAAATTACGAGGATTCGTTTCATCAGAGATTCCCCTTCCGACGCTCGACCGATCCGCTCAGCGATGCCTCGACATGCCGAACTGGATCTTTGGGTTGACGGATTGCCAGCGCTATTCGTGACCCAATCGAGAGACCTTAGTGGAATAATCGGATACGGCGGCTCTGGGAAAGGGGCCTGACGAGCCTACGAAGAAACTACCTCCAATGGAGGCGACACTGTATTGCTCCCCGACACCCACCGGAGGGTTCTTGAGCAGGTGCTTACCGCTCTGCAGGGAACGGACGTCGCTTGGGCGCTGACTGGCAGCACGAGTTTCGCCTTGCAGGGAGTTAACGTCCTTCCGAACGACATTGACATCCAGACGGACGAGAAAGCGGCCTATGTCATAGAAGGGCTTCTGGCCCGCATCCCTGACAGCAGAATTGTACGGCCTGTCAGATACAGTGAGTCCCCTTCGATTCGCTCACACTTCGGCGAAATGCAGATTGAGGGCCACAAGGTCGAGATCATGGGCGCACTGCAGAAGCGCTTGGCCAGCGGCGATTGGGAGCAGCCCGTTGACGTGGCTCAGCTCCGTGTATTCGTCGAGTGGGACCCCTTTCTCGTACCTGTGCTTCCGTTAGAGTATGAACGTCAGGCTTACCTATTGCTTGGCCGAGAGGATAGGGCTGAACTGCTGGCAGCCTTCCTGAAGCAGAGGTGTACGGAGGGTTGATGCCTATGTGGCTATCGGCTGTGGTCCTCTCGATCGCGGGTACACTAATCTGCGGTGCTTTGAACTACTGCATCCGTCGAGCCCAACTTGATAGGACTCCTGTAGAACCGCTGCCTTGCGACACCTATGTGGATGTCCTCGGAGCAAGGATCCATCTTGTAGTCAGAGGTTGCCACATATCGCTGCTGTTCACATCCCGACGGCTGGTTCGAAGCCAACTGATGCAAGTAGAGTCGGGACACCTTCCGCACGAGGAAGAGCCGGAGAGGTTCAACCGCGAGGCGGTGGAGTTCCTGGGCATGTGAGTTCGGCGACGCTGCTCAACCACATTTTTGCAAACACCGTCACTTGTTGCCGACAGGATACCCTAGTCGTACAATATCCCCATGGGGGGGATGGGGATATGCACAAAAAGAGCGACGAGGTCGTCGCCCGGCTTTCTAGAATTGAGGGGCATGTCCGCGGGCTGGCTCGCATGGTCACTGACAACCGGGACTGCGACGAGGTTATCCACCAGATAGGGGCGGTAAAGGCGGCACTCAATCAAGTGGCACTAATTGTCTTGGAAGACCACCTGGAAAACTGCCTGTCAGACCACTCTCCTCAGCCAACGGAAGTACAGAAACTCAAAGATGCCATCGGCAAGTTGGTCTAGCTCCCCACACACGACGAAAACACAGGAGGGCTTATGTCGGACTTTCTTAGGAAGAACCGTGATATCGTCTGGACCGCAGTATCAGGCGTATGCCTAGCCCTTAGTTGGATTCCCAGCCTGAAGGCTGCGCTCGGCTTTGACCCTGCGTGGGGGGCCATCCTCATCAGCGGAATCCCCCTCCTGCGCATGGCCACAGTGGGGCTCTTCACCAGATTCGACGTGACCGCGGGAGTGCTTGTCAGCATTGCGCTCGTAGCCGCAACAGCTATCGGTGAGTACTTCGCCGCAGGCGAAGTTGCCTTCATCATGGCCATCGGCGAGATACTCGAAAACCGCACCGTTCAGAAAGCGCGTAGTGCCGTCAACAGTCTAATGAGACTGGCTCCCCCCTCTGCCCGCGTGCGCCGCAACGGCCGAGAGGAGGATGTCCCAGCCGAGTTCGTCGCGCCCGGCGATGAAGTGGTTGTGAGGGCCGGCGAGAATATCCCCGTAGATGGCATCATTGCCGAGGGCAAGACGCTAGTGAACCAAGCCAGCCTTACCGGAGAGTCCATGCCGGTCTCGAAGGAACTTGGGTCCGAGGTGCTGGCGGGTACGCTCAATCTCTCTGGGCTCATTGTCGTCAAGGCTGCAAAGACGGGGCGCGACACTATCCTCGCAAGGATCACACGGCTCATGGAAGAGGCGGAGAAGAGCAAGGCCCCAATAGTAAGGACCGCCGACCGGTGGGCGCGTTGGCTAGTGCCTGCAAGTCTACTTACTGCCTTGGGCGTGTGGGCAGTGACCGGTGACATCACTCGCGCTGTGACGATCCTCGTAGTCTTCTGCCCTTGCGCGCTGGTGCTGGCAACGCCGACGGCCATCATGGCCGGAATAGGGCAAGCCGCCAAATCGGGCGTACTGATCAAGGACGGAGCCTCAGCCGAAGCCCTCGGTAAGGTGGACACAGTCGTGTTCGACAAGACCGGGACCCTCACCGCGGGCGCTCCCAGCGTTACGTCGATAATCCCCGTGGAGTCAGACACCGAGGGCCAAGTGCTGGCGCTCGCGGCTTCCCTTGAGCAGACCTCTAACCACCCACTTGCGGACGCCGTTGTGCGGGCCGCTCAGGCAAGACAGGTGCCTCTCGCCCAGGTCCAGGACGTCTCCGAGACACCAGGCCAAGGCATTCATGCAAGAGTCGACGGGCTTGATAGCCTTGTGGGCAGCAGGGCTTTCCTTGAGAAAGCGTCTGTGTCCGTAGCCCCGTCTCTCGTCGATGTCGCTCGACAACACGAGTCGCTCGGCCAGTCCGCAGTCTTTGTTGCTCTTGACGGAAGGGCCCTCGGGGCAATCTTTATCGCGGATCAGGTGCGCGAGGGCGCACGAGATGCCGTTGCTCGGCTCAGTATGGTTGGAATCCGGCAAGTCACAATGCTGACCGGCGACAACGCCGAGGCTGCCGCAGCTATCGCTTCCGCTGTTGGGATCACTGACTTCCGGCACAGTCTGTTGCCGCAGGACAAACTTAGCGAAATAGCCAAGCTCGGTGGCGAAGGACGCTTGGTCGCCATGGTCGGCGACGGCATCAACGATGCCCCCGCGCTGGCGAAGGCGGATGTCGGCATCGCCATGGGCCTGACAGGAAGCGGAATCGCCCTGGAAACGGCCGATGTCGTGCTTATGGCCGATAACCTAGGCAAGATTGAAGAGTCGCTTACGTTGGGCCGCAGAATGCTGAAGGTCATTACTCAGAACCTGTGGCTGTCCGCACTCATCAACGCTGCTGCCATCGTGCTCGCGAGCAACGGATGGATGGGGCCCGTCATAGGGGCTCTCTGGCACAATGCCGGGTCAGTCCTTGTGGTGGCGAACTCCGCCATGCTGATGAGTTCGCGTCCCAACCGCACTTCGCGGCGCACATAACCTTCGCCTGACCTCGGTTATCACCGGCGCCCGGGGCATTGTCCGGGCGCCGTCCATTATCTCCTCGAGGCAGATAAGCCCCTTCCAGCGCCTCCATGGCTATGCAAGCTGTCCTGATCAAGCTCTCAAGTGGAGATCTGACGCACGGCTGCTACAAAGCTGCCTATACTACGCTAGGTAGTAACATGCCTCTTAGCCTGTCGGCTAGCACAGAGCAACTGAGCATACCGTCCCGTCTGTCTAGACGCTGACCTGGGGACAAGGTACGCCCTCCCCAGGCGCGGGGAGGGCGTGTCGGAGGTTTCCCAAAACGGAGCGGGCTTTAGCAGCAAGCCTCAGTGGCGCTGACTACTTGATATCCAGCGTCGCTCACTGCTTTTTCCAACATCGGCACCGAGATCTTGGCCGGGTCAAACGTCACTCTCGCAGAGCCCGTCTTGGCACTTACGGTGCTTTCTGCGACGCCGATCTTCCTCAGGGATTCGGCGACACGCTTCTCGCAGTGACTACAGCTCATGCCGTTGATCTTGAGATTCATGGTCATCATGATGTCTCTTGCTCCCCTCATCCATTGAGTGTGTACCTTACGCGAGCGGGACTGCGCTAACTACCTTATCGACAATGTCAATGACTCCAGGATGCCGGTACTCTTCGATCCCCCCCTCGTCTGCCAGCGTACTGAGGTCCGGGTCCATCGGCAGTTCCCCAAGCAGATCCAAACCGAGTCCCCTGGCTATGTTCTCCGCCCTGACTGGCCCAAACGGCTCGATCTTCTCCCCACACCTGGGACAAGTCAGCCAAGACATGTTCACAACGAGCCCAACTACTGGAACGTCAAGCATAGCAGCCATGTTCACTGCCTTCTTCACGACCATGGCAGAAAGCTCCTGGGGGGTCGAGACAATGACAATGCCGTCCACAGGGATGGACTGAAGCACGGTCAGCGGAGCATCTCCGGTACCTGGAGGGAGGTCCAGCACCATGTAGTCTACGTCTCCCCACACAACGTCACTCCAGAACTGCTTCACAGCTCCGCCAATGAGCGGACCCCTCCAGATCACAGGGTCGTCCTCGCGTTCAAGTAGGAGACTGATAGACATAACCCGGATGCCGGAGCTGCTGGTCTCGGGTACGAGTCTGGACTCCAGGACGGTTGGGCTGCCGCCGTGAAGACCAAAGAGTCTCGGGATGCTTGGACCCGTGATGTCAGCGTCAAGGATTGCCACGGAGCGGGATCGCCTATGCAGTTCCGAAGCGATAAGCGCGGTAACGGAGGACTTACCCACTCCTCCCTTCCCACTCATGACTGCAATGACTCGCTTGATGTTGCTGTTTTCGGGCTGCCCCAGTTTCTCCAGACCCGGGACCACCTTGGCACTCTCATTCTCTTCCTTTGACACTAGATCATCTCCTCGGGGGCCACGTCTCGTCGTCTTTTGCCGTTCACTGAGCCTTGGTCGTAAGATGCCCCACCTCCTCATAGCTGAAGTCTTGACGACACCTGCACTGGCTCACTGCCTTCCCTCCTGTCGCAGAGTCGCCTAGGTTCAGTCGTACTACTGTCTGTAGTATGTCCCCGTGGCGAGTCCCCGTCAATTAACGAGAAGCTAACAACGCATCTGGTCCCACCTGGGTATAGGGCGCAAGGGTACAGGAAACCGTTAGACTCGAAAGGAGGTCTGACCCAATGCCGACCGTCGTAGATACAAACACCGCGAGATACCAGTCCTGCGCCCCCTCCACCCGTTGAACTATCTCCTCATCTTTCTCATTAGCACCGCTGGCTTGGCATGCGGGGGTAGCCGCCGCGCGAGCGCTACCGCGGATGTCCTGGCGTGTAAAACCGCACACCTACTACACAGCGTAGTTGCTATGCGGTACAATAGAGCCGTAAACGGGGTAATAAGATGCACTTGGCACTGGACATATGGCAGAGGGTCACACTCAAGTAAGCAATCCCAAAAGGAGGGCTTGTAGGCATGGCGGACAGTCCTAAAGCAAAGAAAGAGACATGGTTCTCCCGGTTCCTCGACAATCTGGCCAAGGCAAACGAGAGGCAGTTCCATGGTCAGGTCCCTGATTGCTGTGGCGGAAAGAAGGCAACCTCGTCGCCGGCAGGCTCACACAACGGGTCAATGCCAAGTAAAGGGCATGCCCACCCCTCGTAACCGGCCCCCCTTCCCCGGCTGAGGAGTGCCCACGCGGGTGACGAGTTGTGCTTCAGGCCCCGGCGAAAGCCGGGGCCTGATCTCCCCTCACAGCTGTATGCCCTGCTGCTCCACTTGGGCTTTCAAGCCTTTCTATGAAGTTTGATCTTGTCACCCCACCTCTTGATCAACTCGCAAGCAGGAACGCTCTCGCGTGCTCTCTCCCAAGGGGCTTGGTCGGCATGCTCAACCAGCTCTGGAGCAGCCTCCGCGACCTTGACAACCGTACCGGGCCCGCCTAGACAGCCGCCCGGACACGCCATGCCTTCCATGAAATTCGCTTCCACGCTACCACTCTCTGTTGCCTCAAGGAGCTCCTTACACTGCTTAAGGCCGTTCCCTTTGACAGAGCGAACACTGAGGTCTGGGCGTTTGTCATGTACGGCTCTCGCGATGGCCTCTGAAACTCCTCCCGTGTGGGCATAGATCCGCCCGTCATGAGAGGCATCCCCCATCGGCTCTTTGCCGGCCAGCTGCTCGACCACAATGCCCGACTCCTCCAACAGGGATACTACCTCTTTGAATGTCAGCACCAGGTCAACGGCATCACCCAGGCCAGCCGCTCGCGACTCGGCCTTCTTCGCAAGACACGGTCCAATGAACACAACGTGGGCGTCGGGATCGGCAGCCTTCAAGAGTCGCCCTACGGCTATCATGGGAGAGACTGAATCCGATACGAGACGGTTAATCCTCGGCGCGAACCTCTCTGTGAGTTTCACAAAGGCCGGACAGCAGCATGAAGTAATCATGAAGTCTTCGCCGCGCTCCATCCGATCGATGAACTCGTCTGCCTCTCTCACTGTCAAGATGTCTGCACCCAGTGCCACCTCGTGGACCTCGCTGAACCCAAGTCGTCTGATGGCCTCTTTCACCTGAGAGTCCCTGACAGCACCGAACTGACCTACGAAAGAGGGCGCCACTATGGCGTGTAACGCATTCTGCCCCTTGTCTAGGATCAGCTCCATGAGCGTCAAGCAGTCCGAACTCTTCACCACCGCTCCTGAGTGGCAGATAGCCTCGCATTCCTCGCAGCCAAGACAAGTGAGAGCGTCGATGGTGCACTTTCCGTCGCGTCCCCTCACTAGAGCGCCAACCGGGCAGGCTTCCATGCATGCCTCGTCGCCGGATGCACACGAACACAGTTCATGGGCGATCCTCACCACGAGGTTATCATCATCTTGTCTCACCGCTGTGAGGGCCCTGGCAATGATAATCCTGCGATTGGCGTCAGACTCGGGGTCACTCCCCGGTACTACCTCCCGGACGATCTCCTCAAGCCGCTCCCTCAGGTCGGGTTGCTTCGCCCGCAGTCGTCGTGCAAATGCGCGGCTTATGACTAGTATGGTGATCTTGATCAACTCATCTCGCTCCAATTGACCTCGCCCACTCCTCTCGCACTCTTGTCCCTATCTCAGAGTGATGATGACAATCTCGGGCCTGTTGAAGACTCTCGGAATCACCTTGGTAGATTCCCTCGCTAGCCCACGGCTCACAATCAACTCCGTTCCCTCGAAGAAGTACTCCCCATTCGTGTACTTTGGGAACAGACCTTGATTGGGTGATAGCAGGCCGTTTTCAAGGACTACGGGCAGGCGCCATTGTCCGCCGTGTGCGTGACCCGATAGAACAAGGTCTGGCTTGAGTGTAAGGAGTTCGCCTATCCGTTCGGGGCGATGCGAAAGCAGCACCGTGAAGACCTCATTGTCGATTGACTCACTCAGACGCCTCAACTGCGTGGCGTATTGAGCCGAACGGCTCGGGTATCTGTCGGTCTCAGGGTCATCTATGCCGCTTATCCTGATCTGCTCACCGTTGACATCCAGGGTTTCGGTCGTGCCCTCCAGTACACTCACGCCGTGTGACGCCAGGCTATCCTTGAAGTCATCGGCCCTGTTGCTCCAGAACTCGTGGTTGCCCGATACGTAAAAACTCGGGTACTTGGCCGACACGGTTTTGACAAACTCCATCGCTTTCTGGGGTGATAACCTATCATCGAAGATGTCCCCACAGAGCATAACGGCATCCGGGCGTTCCGCATCAATGACGCTAATCAGTTCAGCCTGCCCATCGTCGTAATCACAAGAGTGCAGATCGCTCACGAGTGCCAGTCTGATTGCGGAGTTCACTTTGTCGGTTTCAACATCATAGCGGCTGACCGACAAATCCGTGTTCAACGCGAAGATTACCAACGCGGCCTGAACAATGATCATGAGCGGGATTCCGACCATGAACTTCACGCGACGGGTCTTGTGGCGGACGACGAGCATAGTCAGGATCATTGCCACTGAACCGCCGAGCGCCGAGACAATGAGCAGTGTCCGTTCTGGTACGCGCAGCGTGTTTCGGCGCGCTGTACTCTTGTCACGAACGGTCAGTATGACTGCAACCAGGCTGATGGCAACAAAGTAGACCGTCACTTATCTTCGCGAAAACTCCTCCCGAATTATCTCCTTAAGCGAATCGTCCAGCGGAACGCTAAGCGGATCTGATGTGGAAAACCTCCGGCACCACTCCAGGTACCTCGCGCACAGCTCATCGCCGTAGGTCTTGAAGATCCAGTAGTCCGCAAGGATCACACCGGCCTCAAGAGCTTGGTGAACCTCATAGCCTTTCGACCCTCTTGCCGTGTCGCGCTTGAAAGCATCGAGGCCAGTTGCCTTGAGCACGATAGGGTCGCATAGGCCGTGAGTAATCTCGTGAACCATCCAGAAGTAGGTCCTGTACCCGTCTTCGCCTTCCTCCGGCAAGGGGACGACGGCGCCGACCCTATAACCGTCCATAATCCCCCAGCCTGCGACTCGCCGCCCTTCTGACAGCCACACGGAAAGATTTGGTTTTCCGCCCCTCTTCAGGTACGGAGCTATCGCCTTGACACCGATCGTGCTCATGAGGGATCGAAAAGCATCAGCCCTGTCGTCGTATTCCAGTTCCATTGTGCTGTGATGCCTGGAGTAGAACTTGCCAAACTCGCGTGAGACGATGTCGGCGAAGCGCCCGACGATCTCTCTCTCGTTGCGGGATAGACGAAGCCTCTCGGAAAGCGCCGACACTGTCGCAGCCTCAGTGGGGCTAAGTTTGGCCAGAAGCTCCGTCTGCCCGGCCAGCGCTCGAAGGCCCGCCACCAGATCGCTGGGGTCTTCTATGTAGACGGACAGCATGGCCAAATACACAGGCCTCATGTCGCGCTTGGCCCATTCCGACATCTCGGATAGTTCCTTCTCTAGATCGAGGATCGCTTCCCTGTACACCGAGCTTTCGTTCATCTTTACTTGCCTTATCCGCTCGATGTACTCAGGATCGTAGTTGGTAGCAGCATTGGAGCCCATATCGAGGTGAGCGTATATGTGGAGCATCAGGTCCAGCGCCTTCGAGGTTCTATGAGCTACAGTTACACCATCCGGGTAGTGCCTAACGGGACTGAAGTCGATTGAGACGCCGATCGCGTCGGGATAGGACTCCCCCCATGTGGTGGTATCCCTGGTGATATACGCGTAGGAGCCGTACACCTTGAACGAGATCTCCAGGTATTCCTCGGCCCGAATGATCTGCGTGAGCCGCGCCCCATCCCAGAGCATGCCCGCATACGGTGCTTTCACCGCGATGTCTTCTCCAGAGTCCCTTGGCCAAGAGACGTCGTCAAACCGAAACGTCACTGTATCTCCAGACTCAGTTATCGTGGTTCTAGGGGCGCGCTTGCCTCCTGGCATTCCGCCATCCTGACTGGGATTGAGGCAACGGAAATCGAGATCCAGGGAAGTGCTACCCGAGCCAGAACCCCATCCCTGCCACCCGGCCATGCCGTACTTCACGCCCAGACTCCCGATCACTATCTGCTCACCCTGAGGACTCCTGTGCTGGGGTCTTTCTTGCGGTCCTTCGTTCGTTGAGGTGTCTGGAGGATTAGGTACCTTGGCTGGAGCTCCCAGTGGAGCCCCCAGTGTGCCCCCGGCTGGAGCCTGCGCGACAGGCTTTGCGACCTGCGGCGCACATGATGTGATAGCCATGAGGAACAGGAACGCCAGGACCACGGCGAGTTTGCTCTTGCCGGACACTTGCACCCCTCCCGTCTCTGGAAGACGGTTCCAGGTTGTGGAGGGTTCCTCCTGCCGGTTTTGTCAGCAGTAGGTTGATGCATCCACCTTCGAGCGTACCATCGTTACAAGCTCGCTTACGCGACTCACAACCGAGGGCCTCGTACGGCGCTCGGTACGTGATGAGCGCAAACCTGGGGCCGCCGTCGGTCAGATGATCCAAAGCCATGTGCACAAGCCACGATAGGTTTCCAACCATTTCTCCTCTCCGACTAGAGACCTGGTCGGTCTCGACTATCCCAGGAACCTACCCTAGCACATAGTTCATCTGTATCCTCCTAGGTCGTCGTTCACTGGCCTGCCAAGTGAGTCGGCTTTCTTCCAACTGCCATGATATTCCGGGAAACACCCAAGAGATCGGGGATCGATTCTGTCAGCTCGATACACTGCAGGAGGCGCGTGGCCTCGGTTTCGTCATCCGGCAGACTGTTCTTTCCGAGTGGGTTCGCTATCCCCTCAACGGCGATGAGCACGGGATTCTCAAACCCGGCGGATGTCATCTCGTCACGAATCCCATCTGGCGTATGACAATACACTGATGGCAGATTTACCCTGCGGGGAACACCGCTGTGCAAGGCCGCTTCCAGGTCCGTAATGTCTACGCCACGAACATCAAAGAGGTTGAACTTGAGTGTGGAGATAATGTCCACGTAACGACTGATCACGGTACAGAGCAGTTGTCCTCCGGGCCTTAGAACGCGGTACGCTTCTTTCAGGCATCGTAAACGGGCTTCCGCTGACCGCAGATGATACAACGCGCCCATAAGCAACACCATATCCATACTTCCATTCTCATAAGGCAGGCAGCGTGCGTCGCCGCAGACGTATGATGCTAGGGAAATACCGCTACCTTTGCTCTTTTCCAGGGCGAGCTCAATATGATTCCGCGCCAGATCCAGCAGATGAACGCGGTGTCCCATACCGGCAAGCCAAAAGGAATACGCTCCGGTTGCTCCACAGACATCGGCAATCTCCATTACCTCTTTGCTCAGATAGCGCGCAATAATGGCCTTGGTACGAGTGAACTCCAGAGTCTCGCGGCCTTCCCTTTCATCCTCGTTGAACTTGGTCTCATAGAAGACTCTGACAGGGTTGTTGTCTTCCACAGGAATAGCCTCCTCCTCGCATGGATGAATGTCCCTCCAAAGACGGGAAGTGGTCTAGACATGGCCTGCGCCTCTGCTACTCCGTTGGATATCCGGCCTGTATGAATGCGCACGTGTTCTAGGGATACGTGATGAGGGCGAAACTGGGGCCGCCGTCGGTCAGATGATCCAGAGCCATATGAACAAGCCAAGGAAGGTTTCCGACCATTTCCAATCCCGTGTGTGAGACCTGGTCGGTCTCGACTATCCAAGGAACCTCATCCTCGGTTCGTCTTATGTCCCTTACGTCTCCAACAGTGACGAAACAGAAGACTTCGTACGGTTCCCCATTCCCGCCCTTGCCCTCTATGAGAGCGAAGTGGCTCCATCTACTGCACTCGGTCTCACAACCGGTCTCTTCCCTGAACTCCCGTACCATCGTGTCCAGGGGAGTCTCTCCTATCTCAACCTTGCCCCCGGGAGCGTTCAGCTTGCCTTTCTGCCATTCAGGGCTGTCTTTTCTTATAAGGGCAACCTGGCGACGGTCCTCGGAAAACATGAAGCCCAGTACATACTTCATATGTATCCTCCTGACGTATCTAGGCCCTGTTCGTCAGCCCGAAACCAATCGGCCGTCGGTTGATCCATCTGTCCCTATTGTACAGTAATTATGACAAGTTCGGGGTTGTTGAAGATCCTCGGTATTATCCTTGTAGACTCTCTTGCCAGTCCACGACTAACAATCAATGCTGTTTCCTCGAAGACGTACTGTCCGCTCGTGTACTCCGGAAACAAACCTTGATTTGGCGCTAGCAGGCCATTCTCCATTATTACGGGTAGCCTCCATTGTCCGCCGTGTGCGTGACCTGATAGGACAAGGTCCGGCCTCAGTGGCAGGAGTTCGTTTATGCGTTCTGGGCGATGTGACAGCAACACCGTAAATACCTCGTTGTCGGTTGAAACGCTCAAACGGCGGATCTGCGTGGCGTATGGAGCGGAGCGGCTCGGGTATCTGTCGGTCTCAGGATCATCTATGCCGCTTATCCTGATTTTCTCACCGCCGACTTCTAAGGTTTCGGCCGTACCCTCCAGCACGCTCACTCCGTATGATGCTAGGATATCCTTGAAATCGTCAGCCTTGTCGCTCCAAATCTCATGGTTGCCGGATACGTAATAGCACGGGTACTTGGCCGACACGCCTTTGACAAACTCTATCGCATTCTGGGGCGGCAGTCATCGTCAAAGATATCTCCGCAGAGCATAACCGCATCCGGGCGTTCCGCATCGACGACGCTAATCAGTTCGGCCTGCCCATCGCCATAATCGCAGGAGTGCAAGTCGCTTACAAGCGCCAGTTTAATTTGACCGTTTACTTTGTTGGTCTCAATTTCATAACGGCTGACCGACAGGTCCGAATTGAAGCCGGAGATCACCATTGCGGCCTGAACAAGCATCATGAGCGGCATTCCGACCATGAACTTCGCGCGGCGGACCTTATGGCGGATGAGGAGCATGGTCAGCATCATTGCCACCGAGCCGCCGAGTGCCGAGACGATGAGCAGTGTCCGCTCTCGTACGCGCCGCGCGTTTTGTCGTGCTGAACTCTTGTCACGAACGGTCAGCATGACTGCGATTAAGCTGATGACAACGAAGTAAACCGCCATATTACCGTTACCTTACCTCCGGCGTAGTCATACGGTTCTAGGCTATGGATGGTTCCTCGTGTCGGTGCCAAATCCGCGGGGGGCAGTACCTTCGGCGGGGGTCGCCGCCGGCCTAAAGATGGAGGCACGCTCAACCGGTACAGAAGGGGCTCACTCAACCAGGACCAGTCCAAACTGCAGAAAATGCCTGTCAAAAGCAAAGGCCTGCTCTATCCCCAGGCGCTCAGCGACTGCAAACGTCGTAGCATCGGTATAGGAGAAGGTCTTGTCCTCGTAGGAGTAAACGATATCCACGGCTCGCTCCTCATCCTCGGGAAGGACCCGTTCCACGGGCCAAATCTGCCCACGCAGCCAGGTCCGCGCAGCGGTATAACCCAGCTTTGAGAGCAGTAGAGCGTGGGTTTCCGCCAGGACCAGATTCGTCATAACGACAACATCGCCGTTATCGCGTAATTTCCCGAGGATAACAACAGCTTGGGCATGATTGGCGTCGGAACGATCCAGCAACGCGTAGATGGCACTGGTATCCACTATTACCGCTGCCATCGCTTGACCTCCGCATCGCTAAGATGCCGATCATGATCTGCGGAGACGCCGGTTTCGCCGCTCTCGGCGATGCCGATTAACCTCCAAATAGGGTCGTTGTCGCCCAAGGGACGAGCCACCTCGACCCTCCGCATCCGAATCTCGCTGCCATCGACGGTCACAGTCAGTACGTCGCCGGCCGCGATTCCGAGGGTACGCCTCACGTTAACGGGAATAGTCATCTGCCCTTTGCTGGTGACCCTTACTATGTCACTGGCCATGGTATACCTCCCGTGGGAATTCCTTACCTAGAGTATACCCAGGATGGGCCGCCATCACAAGATTCCTAGATACCTCGCAGCGGCTAGCACGGCATTGGATGCGTCCGAGGCGGCATTGATGTACGGATGAGGATGAGAATCACGGTGAGCGCGGTTCCGATCCCTCACCTCACCTAAAGAATAGACGGACTCGCCGGCTCCTTATTGTTGAGCATGGCCTCTGTACCCGCGCCAGCTCAGAAGGACAGAGGTTTATGCCAGACAAGTAACCAAAAAGGAGCTGTCATCTATGGTTGGAAACAACACCCGCGACCTAAGCGTCTCGGGCAACAACACGCTCGCTCGGCGAGTCATCAATGATGTAATGCGCCTGACCTATGAACTCAATGGCGGGCGCGGCATGCACACCCCGATGTGCGGCGCGCTACTGGCCGTCATGAAACGGCTTGGCGTCGAGACAGACTACGACTTTATCGCGTGTACCTCCGGCGCCGCTTTCCGCATGGTCTGGAAAGACGGCTGGTATCCCGACAACAGCAGCGTGATGTACATGGACGAAGGCTTGCTCGAGCCGGTTCAACAGGCGTTCGATGCGCTGGGCTATGAGTACGCGGTGCGGATGTGCAATGGATTCGACGCCGTCTTTCCGGTGGATCAGAAGACCCTCGCGCGGTTCCCGGATACGCTGTGTCAAGACCGCGCCCAAGCCGTTGCGGAGATCAGGAAGAGCATTGATGACGGCATCCCGGTTATCGCCTGGGGCATCGTCGGTCCGCCGGAGCCGTGCATCCTGACCGGGTATGACAATGGCGGCGAAGTCATCATCGGCACGAGCTACTTCCAGGACGACTCAGCTTGGCGGGGTGATGCGATCACTGACACCACCGGCTACTTCCGTAAAGCTGATTGGTTCAGGGCGATGCTCGGGTACATCATCATCGGGCCTCGGAAGCCGGCGCCGGGACGTCGCCAGCTCTACCTCAAGAGCCTGAGGCGAGCTGTCTCCTTGGCTCGGGCCGCCTCGGTCAATGACCGGCACGCCGGGCTGGCGGCCTACGATGTATTGGCTAGCCAGCTCGCCTCCGAGGATATGGCCAATCTTGGCCTACCTGCCCTTTGGGAGCGCTTTATGAGCTACATCGATGCACTGATCATGCCTTACGAGCGCGGGTCAGCCGCCGCCTACCTGAGGCGCATGGCGCTCGACGAGCCGGATTGGGCACCGGAACTTGAGCGAGCCGCCGTGTTGTACTCGCGTGTCGAAAAGGCTGGCGATGAGCCGCTGACATACGTGAAGATGAACAACGAAGGGGCGCGCAAGTTCGCCGATGTCGCACTGCGACGCATTCTCGCCGACCAGCTAATCCAGGCGAGAGAGGATGACGAGCAGGCGATTGCCCTCATCGAGTCGCTGCTTAGCAGGATCGGCGGATGAGGTGTTGTATTGCACGATCCGAGAGGTGATGGCGCGGCCATGGATAATCGCGCGGATCTCGTCCGGAGGGTCTGTGAAGGTGATATGGCTGCATTCGACGCAGTTGTTCAGCGGTACCAGGACATGGCCGTGGGCTACGCCTACTCGCTTCTTGGAGACTTCCACCTGGCGCAGGACGCCGCGCAGGATGCGTTCGTCCAGGCCTTCCTGCGCCTGCCACAGCTCAGAGAACCGCAGGCCTTCCCGGGCTGGTTCAAGACGGTTGTATTCACATGCTGTAACCGCATCACACGCCGGAAACAGCTGCTCTTCGCAGGTCACGATGGTCTGGCGGAATCTGCTTACAGCAGCGCCCGCAATCCGAACGACGAGTACGAGCGGGTGGAACTCAATGCAGTCATTGCGGCGGCTATGGACACGCTCGGCGACGAGCAGAGGACTGTGCTGATCCTGCACTACATCAGCGGGTACTCCCATGTGGAAATCGCGTCGTTTCTGGGGCTGACCGCTACAACCGTCAACAACCGTCTTCATTCGGCCAGGGCGGCCCTCAAGAAGGAGCTATTGAGCATGGTTGAAGACAAAGTTCGAAACCTCGGCGCGTCGGGCGACAAGTCGTTGGCGCGCCGGGTGATTGAGGACGTTATGCGCCTGACCTACGAGCCGTCAGGCGGGCGCGGCATGTTCACGCCATTCTGCGGCGCAGTGCTGGCAGTGATGAAGCGGCTCGGCGTCAGAACTGACTATGATTTCATCGCCGCGACAAGCGGGGCCGCGTTCCGCATGGTCTGGAAGGACGGCTGGCACCTTGACAACAGCCGCGTCATGTACATGGACGCCAGTCCCTTCGAGCCGGTTCAGCGTGCTTTCGACGCCCTCGGCTACGAGTACTCCCTCCGAATGGGCAAGGGGTTCGCAGGCGTTTGGCCGGTTGACAGCGCCGTCAATGCGCGCTTCTCAGTTTCGCTCAGCCCTGAACGCGACCAGGCCGTAGAGGAGATCAAGGCGAGTATCGATAATGGCATCCCCGTCATCGCCTGGGGCATCGTCGGGCCGCCGGAGCCGTGCGTCCTCACGGGATACGATGACGGCGGCAACATCATCATCGGCACGAGCTACTTCCAGGACGACTCGGCCTGGCGTGGCGACGTGACCTCCGACGTCGCAGGCTACTTCCGCAAGGCTGGCTGGTTCGACGCGATGCTCGCCTACATTATCATCGGACAGAAGAAGCGGGTACCGGAGAATCAGCAACTGTACCTGGATAGCCTGAGGCGAGCCGTCAGAGTGGCACGCGCGGCCACGGTCAATGACCGGCACGGGGGATTGGCCGCCTTCGACGCCCTCGCCGCGCAGCTCGCCGCCGATGACCTGTCAGGTCTTGATCTGCCCGCCTTGTGGAACTGCTTTACGAGCTATTTGGATGCCCTGATCATGCCGCACGAACGTGGTTCTGCCGCAGCCTATCTCAGGCGCATCGCGGCCGATGTACCTGACTGGGCACCGGAGCTTGAGCGGGCAGCGGCCTTCTACAGCCTGGTCGAGCGGTCTGGCAAGACACCATGGAAGCATCTTCGGATGAACGACGATGGGGCTCGGAAGTTCGCTGATCGTTCGCTGCGCCGGCTGCTCGCCAACGATGTCACAGAGGCAAGAGAGCATGAGGAGCAGGCGGTAGCTCTGATCGAGAGCTTACTCGGCAGGTGCTCCTGTGAACTTGGGTAGTCGCGCGCCGCACTAGGGCGTTCCTCCGGACGTACCCGAAACGAGAGGGGACTCCTGGCTGAAGTCCCCTCCGGCAGCTGCTCTGCTGTTCAGAGCATGGTTTAGTCTGGATCCGGCATCGTCGCGTCACGAATGTACGCCTCCAGCATGCCTGCAGAGACGGTCGTAACGGCATGGAGCCATGCCCCTTTCCCATCATCCACGTAGAGATCCGATACCGGCTCACCAACTTCTGCGAAGAGCATGAACTTCGACACCTTCAGTTCACCAAGAGTGACGGGATCGTCGAGTTCGAAGTAGACCCACCTCCGCTGAGTCTTGTCGAGGTCCTCAATAGGGCACTTCTGAGTGATATCGGCAAGTTCCTTGGGCATCTCACCCACTCTCGCCCAGCCTGCATTAGCTGTCGCTCGGGGATTGGTCACCCCAAGCATCGCTGCAAGGACAAGACCATTCAGCTCATTCCAGGCGGAGTCGCGGAGCCTTAGAGAAGGCGACCCTTCAACCTTTACGCCTACTCTGATGGTCGTAGCGAAGAGCTTGACTCTATCTATCAGGCTGTATGGCACTGCAACAGGGTTGTCACGGCTTTCCTCTCTAAACGCCCTCGTTGCCTGCGCCTCCCGGAAGTACATAGCCCAACCGGTAGCGCACAAGCACACAAGAACCACCGCAAGGACTGCTCTTCGCACCGAAACCCCTCCCGGAAGTGATTCTATCAGTAGATGGTCACATACAAGTACTCGGTTGGTGGCGTTGAGACGTTCGTCACGCCATAGATGTTGTACATCATCGGCCTATACATTTTCATGCTGGTCGGGAGTCCACGTCGAGTAGCCATACCTACTGTGATCCTTCCGCTTTCGTTTCTGCGGACACCATCTCTCGCCCGCGAATTCCGGGACTTCTTCCCCTTCTAGTATCGCGCGCCCCTTCCATATGAGCGTCTACTCCTTATCGTCGTCAGTTCAGCCATACTATCTGAGGTTTATGGTGTGAGCTGGAGATGAATCCTGGTTACTCGCTTCGGGCGATCAACTCCAGGCACGTTCTCAGGACGGTATCGAAGGAGGGCATTGGTTCGGCCGCAGGCCCGAACTCTTCGATCCAGTTCAGCCAGGCGACCAGATCCTCGAGGCTTTGCTCAACCGCAACGTCCGGCTCGGTGTGGAACTCCTCATTGGCCGTAAGGTCAGGGTTCAACCCCATCGTTAGGCGGAGCCGGATGGCAATACCGCTGTTAGGAAGCACAACGATGCCCGGCATCTTTGAGATGCCGTCGCCTCCCGTGGTGGTGCCCACGAGAGTGGCAAACCCTGATGCCTTGCAGTATGCAGCGAATGCTTCCGCCGATGAAAAGTTGGCTCTTGACGTTAGGACGTAGATTTGGCCGTCGAATGGAACGCTGCGTCGATCACTGCCACTAGGCCAGCCATACACCACGGGGGTGCTGAAATCGGAGCCCCAGACCTCTCTTGGGACGTTGTCTTTGAGTTTGCCCGCACGCGCAGCGAACTGGGCCTTAGTCTCCCCTACTGGCATTCCCAGGTCTTCGACGAGTTTGGTTCTCACAGCGTAAAAGGTGTTCTCTGCTTCCTTGTTCGGGCCATCCAGCGCGTAAACAAGGTTTGTTCGCCAGTATGCATCGTTCCCGCCCCCATTGCCGCGTATGTCTATTATGAGCGCCGAGAGGTGTCTGATGGACTCAAAAAACTCCCTTAGTCTGGCAGTATCGCTTTGCCAATCAGATTTCATCGTAGGTATGTAAAGATAGCCCGATTCCACACCCTGCCACTCAATCGTGGTCATGAGGATTTCCTGAGTAGCTGCGTACATTCTCGGGAGACTGTAGGAGAAGGAGGGGGTCCAGACAGATTTGGCCCAGCCCACGTCTACAGCAAGGCATCTTCCCTGGGGATCAACGAAGTCAACAGTGTTTGGCTCCACGGAAAACCGCAGTTCAAACTCAAATAGGGTCTTTCGGTCCGGGTCATAAGCCAGGAACCATCGTCCCCTGTGAGAAGCCACAAAGTCATGAACAGGAACGCCATTCACTGCTAACACACGAAGTCCAGGATGAATTCCTGAGGTGACTGCTATTTCTGGAGCAACCGATGTGACTACGTACTCCCCCGCTATATACTCGGCGACAAACGGTCGCAGACCAGGCTCTCCAAGAGCCTGGAGAGAGAGACTGTTCCAGTAATCCACCCTCTCCTGAGAGGTCTTGGCTGCTTCCTCCCACCAAACAGGGTCGTTCTCGTAATAGCGATACATCCATCCGGGCATGACATGAGTGTGGCAGTTATTCAGGGAGTTCACAATGCGTCCTATCGCCTCGGCGAAGTCCTCATCGTTTCTACTATTGCGAACCATCCTCTCAAATGCACCTCGGTGCGCCAGCCAGTCGAATCCTTCAGTGCGTACCTTCAGTTCCAGATACGGGTAGTAGGCGGCGACCTTACTGAAAAGGTACCGGAAGTCCTCGATCTTCTGGTAGGCGCTGAGAGAACCGGTCTGAGAATCTGATACTTCAGATAGTAGACAAGAAGGAACCAAAAAGGCTGAGAATAGCATGATTACCACACATGCCCATACTACGGTCCTTGCCTTCATCTCGCAGCTCCAATCTTTTGGTTGCTAACCTGACGGAGGCCATCGACAAGCTCACCTTCGGTCGATTCCTTCTCTCCTGGTAGCCGATCGCTGGCACTCGTTCCCGATTGCCGACAGAGTATTCGGTAATGCCAACGGCTAACCCACCCGAGGCTCATACCACCGCAGCACTTTCTGGACGAGGAGCCACAGCCAAGATCCACTGTACTCGGTGGGCTGTCGTCGTGCCAACGACAGCCCATCGAGCACTCAGCAGAGGGGAAGCTGGTATCGAGCCCCTACACTAGAATCAGCCGTACATGAGTCGGTCGCACCATCCCTCAAGCGGGCATGGGTTGAAAGTGTAACAGAAAACCGTCAGCGAATGGCCTCATAGCGTCGTGTACTGATCTCGGTCCGTCAATGGTGAACTGGATACCACGAAGACCAAACGAGCGACAATGCGTGGTGTTCAGCCCAGGCCTATCATCTCTCTGTGTTGAGGACCTCGCCCAGGTGTCGCGTGCCCGGGACGGAGAGTATTTCGCTCAAGTCTCCGGTTGTTCCCTCTAGCTAGCCCACATTCTTCTAGCACCTCCATTCATCAGGGCCTTTACACGGGAGACTCAGTTGTGCAGCGGATCCTGGTATCATTTTGGTGACGTGAAGGGGTCTGAAGCCGAATTCGTGATTATGCGCTAACCGAGCCTGGAACGTAGGCCTATGGTCGGACCCGGCCGAAGACTTGTCGTGCCTATGGCGTCGAGTGAGACACGGGATGTTCGCGAATTCGCTAGTACGCTTTATCTCCATCTGACTGGACGTTGAGACCTCGGACGCTGACATCAGGCAATCTCATCCTGCTACTCCTCAGCGTTGTTAGGCGGCTACGCACCTTCATCCGCACTGTCTGGTTACCACTCTGTCCTCTTGACCACCGATGCCTCCGATACGCGACGATCATGGAACCCCTCGCCGAGTCCCGGTAATGTCCTCAGGAAGGGCGTTCGAACTGAGTAGGTGACTGTGACCGCCACCGTGGGCTCCCCTTCGGCGGGAGGGTTCAGAGCCGTGGCAGATACCTGCACGTCACGCACAAGCGCCTCGATCCCCTCCAGGTTATCGCCGGTGATCTCCTCGGCTACCGCTTCAGCTTCTCCCACCCTCAGGGAGACAGTGCCTAGCGCCAGAAGGTCCCAGTCCAGTTCCTGAACAGCGGCGAGAGCTCCAAGATCGCAGGCCGCTTGAACTGCTTTTCGGACGAAGAACACCGTACCCAGGTCCACTACCATCCCAACACACAGGACCGCTATGGGCAGGAAGAGGGCCACCAGCGCCAGCACTCCCCCGCGGGTTTGCTCTATGAGATCTCTGACACCGGCGCACTTCTTACTGCCCATAGCCTTCGCTCACCTCATCAGTATTGGGTCACCTTGGCACAAACTCGCTTCTGGTCACCGCATGGGCGGATACGGGGATGAAAGGTCCTGAAAGCGGCCTCACAACCGGGCTCTTTACCGGGTAGTCGTAGGAAAGGTCAACATATATGGTCGTGCCGTAGATGGCCTGGGTCGGGCGGATGCTGGCGCTGACTGCATCCGGGTCGATGCCGTCAGCTGCCAGGAGCGCACGCAGCCTATTGAGTGCGTTCGGGGTCTTGCCTCCCTCGACTGCACAGATCCTGGCGACTTCCCGGGCTGTTGACATAAGCGCCATCTTGTCATTCAGGATGAGGCCCATCTCCAGGACGCTGAAGAGAACCAGCACCAGGAGTAGAATCACCAGGCTGAATTCAGCGATCGCCTGGCCGCTGGTCTCCTTCAAGAGATCCGATACAATGCAAGAGCCTCTTCTTCGCTGTGTCAGAGTAGCCCACTCCCCGATATCGTTACGGTTCGATCTCGACGTTGCGGAGCCGAGTGACGATCTCCTGGATCTTGTCCCTGAGCTCATCACCGAGGCTCCCCAACACACCTATCACCGCCACCGTTACCAATACGAGTACAAGGGCATACTCCGCCACTGTAGCCCCCGTGTCATCTCCGGAGATCTCCCTCAGCCGGCTCACCAGTCGATCCCGAAACACAAGACAGGAGACAAACGCTTTCATCATGGCTGTCACCTCCTTTCCGGCAACTCGTCACCAACGGCTGTTCAGGAACGCCAGCATGTGGGGAGCGATTGAGACGATGAGGACCGGCGGGAGTAGGAACAAGACTGTGATGATGGACATCTTGAGAGGCAGCGTGTTGAAGCGGCCCTCTGCTTCTTGACGCTCAACAGTCGCGGCTTCGAGGGCCAGGGCCTGCAACACCTCAGACACCGGCGTCCCAAGCACCTCACTCTGAAGCAGCAGTGCACGCAGACGCTCGGCGCCCGGCACACCTTCCTTGGCCAGCACCCCGAGAGCTTTGCTCAATTGCATCCCGCCGGCCACTCGCCCGCAGGATGTAGCAAGCTCTGAACGCAGCGCCCCGCTGGTCCTACGCGCAGCGCTAAGGAAGGCAGAGGTGATGTCCATCCCTGCCAGCGCCGCCACGGACATGCTCTCAAGGAAAGCAGGCCACTCGTTCCGCATTTCGGCTAACCGGTTCCGCTTCAGTCGCGCCTCATACCCAAGGATCAGGGCGCCGCATACGACGATCACCCAGAGGCCAGCCCTAACCGGGGATGGAGTTCGGACCCATGTGCTGACCGGAAGAAGCGCGCCGGCGGCCAAGACCACCACCCTAACATGCCCCGTCTGCGGTCTCTCGCCCTCCAGCGCCGCACCCTGGGGACGGAAGTCTCGGAGGCGGGCATCTTCACGCCCCAGGATCCATGCTCCGAGAGTCCCTGCACATAGTCCGATCAGCAAGGAACGGGTGAGGACTATCAAACGCCCCTCGCCTCTCTTTCCTTTCGCCGGGGCCTTTCCGGAAGCAACGCCCGAAGCATAAAGACCACTGCGATATTGCCGGTGAGCCACAAGAGGCCTCCAGCAACGAAGAGTGCGCGCCCTACCGGATCCCTCCATACAGCCCTGGCGGCCTGGGGATCCTGGGAGAAAGTGAAGGCGCCTATTCCCCAGGGAAGAAGTGACAACAGCGCCGCCGTAGCGCGAGCCTCAGTCATTTTTGACCGCAGTTCGCCACGTCCCAGCCTCCTTCGGCGCAGGGCTTCCGCCAAGTGGCACAAGAGATGCGGGATGTTACCGCCGGAGGACGCTCCCATCTCCAGGACCGACGCAATTTGCTTGAGCTCCCCGCGGTAGCGGCCCGCCACCGAGGCAAACGCCGTCTCTAGCGAAGCGCCTGCATCGTAAGCCCTGGAGACGCCTTTGAGCGTCTCATGGACAAACGAATCTCCTTCTTCTGCCACTCCCTTCACCGCCTGCGCGGGAGTCTCTCCGGCCCTAATGTGAAAAGCAAGGGAGTAGCAGACCTCCTCCCAGAGAGCGGGATCTCGTTTCTCGGATAGCTCCCGGACCCGCCAGATCACACTGGACAGACCCTCGGGCAGTAGCGAGCGTGGTCGTGGAGCAAGCGCCGGGGCGAGGTTCCAGGCCTTGACTGAGGACACAACGTCCGCGGTCAGAAGCGCGATAGCTACGCCGGTGAAAGCGGCCGAAATGTGCAGCCCTATCACTCGCCGGCCTCCCTGAGAGCGCGCGAGAGGACTCCGGCTCTCTCCGCACCGACCTTCTCCGCGAACCACGCTGGCAGTTCCCGCAGGAATCCCGTCTCAACGCTGTAGATAGACTCCACGGTCAGGCTCCCCTCGTGACCACCAACCAGCGCCACTTCGGAAACAACTCTGGAACCGTCTCCCCTCTTCACCTGGTGGACGATGACGTCGAGCGCCGAAGCGATCCATGTCTCCAGTACGGCGATAGGTACCGCCTCGTCGGACATGAGGGCCATGCTCAACAGCCTGGAAACGCAGTCTCTGGATGAATTGGCGTGAACCGTGGAAAAGCAGCCTTCGTGTCCCGTGTTCATGGCCAAGACCAGGTCAAGCGCCTCCGCTCCCCGGCATTCCCCGATAACGATGCGATCGGGTCGCATCCGCAGCGCGTTCCGCAGGAGGTCCCGGATGGTGACCGAGCCCTTGCCCTCAAGGTTCTCAGGCCGAGTCTCAAGGTAGACCACATGATGGTCCGGGATTCGTATTTCCGCGGAGTCCTCGATGACGATAAGGCGCTCACTGGCCTCGACCAGGTTACAGAGGACGTTCAAGGAGGTTGTCTTGCCGGTACCGCTGCCACCCGAGACAATCAGGTCCAGCCTTAAGCGAACGCATTGTATCAGGAATTCACCCAGATCCTTGGGAATCGTGCCAAGCGCCTCGAGGTCCGAGAGCCTTGAGTATTTCTCGGGAAACCGCCTGATCGTCAGCACCGGGCCGTTGAGCGCCAAGGGCGGTATGACGGCGTTGACTCTCGAGCCGTCAGGCAGCCGGGCGTCAACGTAGGGCGATGACCTGTCCACACGCCTGCCGACGCCGCTCACGACGCGCGTGATAAGGTCCAAGACGTGGGCATCATCGCGAAAGACGATATCTGTCTTCTCGACCTTCCCCGACCGCTCCACGAAAACCTCACGGGGCCCGTTGACCATGATCTCGGTGACCGTAGGGTCATCCAGGAGGGCATCAATAGGTCCAAGGCCGCACAATTCCTGCACAATGCGTTCCGCCAGGTCTCTCCGCGTCAAGCGCCCGACGTAGAAATCCCTGGAGATGATGAGTTCCGACACCAGCGAAACCATCTCGGCTCGCCTGTCCCTGGACATCCGGGCTTGGATCAGCATCTCCGGGTGGGTCTCCAGGACTTTTTCCCGTATGGCGTCGGTGACTTCGTCGAGAGTCCGGCTCTTCTGCTCGTCTCGTCCCCGCTCGTCAGGGCGTGGAGACGACTCCAGCTTCTTCAGAATGCTCACCAGGGGAAATCCCTCCTGAATCTCGCGGGCTTTTTGGTCTTCGGCGGGTGGAGCCCCGGCGTGATCCGGTCCACTATCTGCCACACCGCTTCACCTATCTCGCTTTTGCCGTAGAGCACGACGGGCTTGCCCTCAAATACAGAGCGCTCGACGGCTTTCCGGTCCTCAGGCACTGAGCCCAGTACCTCCACTCCAAGGAACTCCTGCACTTTGGCCAAGGGCAGAAGTGAGTCTTTTGATACCCGGTTCAAAACCACCGCCAGAGACTCGCTGGGTATTCCGAGCCGCGCGAAAATGTCGAGCGCCAGCTTGCACTGCTTCAGGGTGGCCACGTCTTGGGTGACGACTAGGACAATCCGTGAGGCCGCATCTATGCACTCTCCCACAACGGCGCTGGTGATGTCCGGAGGGGTGTCGATATAGACAAGCGCCCATCTCTTCGCCGCCAGAGATAACACGCTCTTTACGTGTTCAGTTGTCACGAGTTCCGATAGCTCGGGGCGCCTGGGGCTCGACACGACGGAGAGGCCGGACGGCGCGTGTCGTTGAGAGAACCGGTCCAATCCCTCTGGCCGCAGTTCCTGCAGCACGGGCAAGATCTCGGTGAGGGTTGGCCCATCGAGGAGGTCGAGATGCACCGAAGCGTCACCGGAGTACAAGTCCAGGTCTAGAAGGCCAGCCATGCCCCCAGTTGCGATAGCGGCGGCGCACGCCAGATTGGTGGCTAAGAACGTCTTCCCAACTCCGCCTTTGGGACTCCAGACAACCACTGTACAGGGAGCTATGACGTTGCCGGGTCCCGCGGAGCTGTCCGAAACCCCGCTGCCTCCGAAAACCCCTGCAATGTCGGCCGCATCCACCAGGACCACAGAGACATGAGGAAACGCGGCCTTGCATCTCGATATCCAACTCTCGAGGCTCTCGCCCCTCCCCTTCATACCCGGACCGACGGCCACGATATCGACCTTCATGCCCGACAGGACGTACTCGACCAGCGCCAGGTCGCGGAACGCCCCGACTACCCTTGCCTTCGGCCACCGCGCTTCTGCCGCCCTTTCGCATGTCGTGTCTCCGGCAATCAGCAGCGTCGGGCTATCAATCATCTGGGCGGCCATACCTCTGCAACCGCCTTCTTTCCATCCGAGGCCAACCGGGGCACCAGCGTGAGGTACAGCGTATAGCTGTCGAGGTACTGGGCCAGCCGCTCGCAGTCCGCGGGCGCAGCCAGCACGAAGACCCCGAGCAGCTCATCGGACCTCTCATCCATGGTTACCTCGGCTATCATCACATCGGAGAGGGCTGTGAAGGCTGAGGTGGATTCATCGGAGAACATGCTGTGCGGCTCCTTGGGAACCACAATTATGTCCACCCGCTCACCCGGACGGATCAACCCTCCTAAGGCCCTGGAAGGCGGGATCGGAAGGAACATACCTCTCTTATCTGAAGGCAGGTCGTGTGACAAACCGGCTTCTCCCTCCTCATGAATTACATGTCCTTGCATGACCACTTGCCCCGCAACCAGCCGCGTCCTCGTGCAGCGTCCGATTATGGAAGACGGGTCCCTTACCGCGCCTTGAGGGATAGCGTTGACCGGATAGTCCATAGGCGCGATGTCTCCAGGACCCAGGATCGCGTACTGCTCCGTATCCCGCAGTGCCACGACCACGTTTTCTGTCTTCACGTAGCCCCGAAGGAGCGAGTACGAAGACACAAAAGCGCAGAATCCGAGCAAAAGCGACATAAACAGGAGCCTGTGCCTGCGAAGCGCGGTCTTCAAAGCGAGCACCTCTTTCGTGTGCACCTCGTTAGTATCTGGCCGTGTCCGGCTGGAAGGCCTGCAAAGGGCGCCGGTGGCAAGAGGCTGAACCCCGCGGGACGAGCGCTGCTCGCGTCTCCACCCCCTTTCGGGCTGCTGGCACTCGACCCACGAGCCGGACACGGCTACTGGTAAGACTTACCATGTGAAATCAGTCTACTGCGGTCTTCCAAATCCTGTCAACAGGATGTGACACGATTGCCACCCTATAGCAAAACCTGCCAGTTTGTGGTATCATGTGATTGCCGGTGGACACTAGGAGGTCCGATTGATGTCGAAGAAACACTTCCTGGTTTTCGCCTTGCGCGCTGGCGTCTTCTTGTTGGTCTTGCTGTCTTTGCAGTCGCCGGCCAACTGCGCCGGAGATCCTCGGTACAACGACATCCGGGGACACTGGGCCGAGCAGTATATCAGAGTGCTGTGGGAGGAGTCCGTGACGGACGGGTATCTCCCGTCTGTCGACTCACCTACTGCCAAGTACAGGCCTGACGACTTCACGACGAGGGCACAGCTAGCGGTCCTTTTGTTCAAGGTTTTTGGCCTGTCGCCCGCGTATCCTCGGGACCCCACCTATCCGGATGTGCCCCCCCATTACCACCTCTTCTGGAACAAGCCCGCCTGGCACCTGATTGAGGGGGCCTACGCCGGCGGGATCATGTTCGTACCGCCCGGGCACTACTTCAGACCCGATGATTACATCACAAGGGAGGACGCGGTGGAGCTCCTGATACTATCCCTCGGGCTAGCCGAGTACGCGAACTCCGTCTCTCCCTCAGAGCAGCAGGCCATACTGCGCACGTTCTGGGATTACCGTTCCGTGTCTGAGGCGAGGCGGGCGTCCATGGCGTGCGCGATCCGCCTAGGTATCATAAAAGGCTACGATGACGGTTCGATCGGCCCTTCCCTACGTATGGAAAGGGGAGAAGCCGCCACTGTAGTCGCGCGCTCGTGCCTGATAAGGATGAACGCTAGGAAAGCAGAGTTCTCCCCGGACGGCGACGGAGTGGACGATATGGTGACGTTCGACCTATCCTTCCTTCATAACCGCGGGATCGCTTCCTGGCAGGCGGCCATCGAGGATAGCTCTGGTAACATCGTCCGGTATCTGGGCTCACCCGGAACGAAGGGGCAACCGCCGCCAACCCTGCAGTGGGACGGCAGGACCGCAGCGGGGTCTGAGGCTCCCAGCGGCACCTACTACTACCAGGCGCTTGTCACGGATAAGTCGGATCGCCAGCATGTGTCGGTTCGTAGGCCGCTGCAACTGACTCGACACACCCTAGAAGCTCAACTAATCCCGACTCTGTGCTATGACGGGCAGACCCTCACGGTGACAGCGGTCACTGGGCCTGCCGCGGAAACCGTGACCGCCACCTTCGCCGACGGGGTGAAGCGATACATGTCCCCGTCGTCCAAGAAGACTCACTGGCAGGTCGCTATGACTGTGGGCCCTTTCCTGCCCCTGGGCGCTCAGACCGTGATTGTCTCGGCCACATGGAGCGATGCGAGCCGTTCTGCTTCGCTCTCCTTCCAGAGGGCTGTGGAGATGTGGGTGGACCCATGGATCGATCCCAACCCCGCTTCGTGGGGGCAACTCCTCACGTTGTGGTGCCGGACGCCTTCCTCGGTCCAGACCGCTGAGGTCACCCTGTTTGGCGAGAAACTTGTGATGCAAAAGGTTGGCACCGGACTCTGGAAGGGAACGTCGCGTGTGCCGTGGGGAGTCCAACCTGCCCAATACCCGGCCCGGTTCACCGTGAGGTCTCCGGTATCGGGGATGAGCGCCGATGTCCTTCTGACAGTGAACGGTCCAGACACTTCAGGGCTGGCGTATGTCCTTACGAAGTAGGGGTTGGTCTATCTCGGATGTTGCGCTGACAGCCTTCACCATGTCCCGGTAGGGGACAGAGAGGGAGCAATCGTCGACGGGCCTGGACAAGAGAGCCTCCTGGTAGTAGCGGCCGGCTTCGGCGCTATCGCCTTTGGCTTCGGATGCCCTTCCGGCCCAGTACAGCGCATCCGGGTGGGACGGAGACAGCCTGAGAGCACCCCGGGACTCGCGACCGGCGGCGTCGGTATCGCCCATCGCCAGGTACAGTTCGGTAAGCCCAACCCGCGGTTCAGGGGAGGATGGCACGTGTTCGGCCGCGCGCTGGTACGCTGCGGCAGCGCCGGTCATCTCCCCTCTGGCCTTCAGTGCTTGGGCTAAAGCAAGGTCAGCCAGCGGGCGCAAGGTTGCAGAACCCGATTGCCCGGCGCAGACGGCGGCTGTCACTGCCTCGTCATACCTGCCAAGCCGGGTAAGGACTCGAGACAGCAGTGCCCAAATGAAGGGGTCGTCTGGCCGCTTTGTCCTGGCTTCTTCCAGGATACGCGCGGCGTCGGCGTAGTCGCCTTCGCCATAGGAGAGGCTGGCCAGTGCGCACATACCGTCTACGGTCGCTCTCTTGGTGTCCACAGCCTTTCTGTATCTGGCCCTGGCTTTCGAGTAGTCGTGGAACACGTGGCGGTCGAGGAACCCCAGGTGCTCGTAAAGTATCTCCGGGGCTAAGAACCAACCTGCCAGGACCCAGGCCAGAGAAAGCCCGACTGCCAACCGGCCGTCCAGGAGGCCAGCGACCCAAAGACCGGCGCTCACCAACAGGACCAACACCAAGACGACGTTCCACCAGTGCCTCGCCGAAAAACCAAGCGGTTCCCTTGTCATCTTCGTCCCCCTCGGGCTTTAGTATGGCCAGTCTGCTAGGCTCTTTGTGCGGGGCTCTTTGTGCGGGGCTCTTTGTGCAGGCGGAAAACAAGAACCGGGCCCCCGCCACGCAGGTGTAGGGGCCCGGTCCCGATTCTCAGGTTGCCTACTGGTAACCTTACTCTAGCTTGCTGGACCGGACTGAATATTACTGGACCAGACTGCCGGTCCCAAGGTTGACAGCCTTTTCGGTAAGGAGCTCGGTGTACTTCATACCTGCTCCGGTATTGAGCACTAGCACCGAGTCGCCGGCGCCGACCAAGCCCTGCTCTCTGATCCTCTTCGCGCCAAGCACTGCTGCGGCGCCCTCGGGGCAGATAAGGGCTCCCTCGGTCTTGGACAGCTGCTTCCAGGTAACCAGGATCTCGTCATCGGGTACCGCCAAGCAGGTGCCGCCTGACTCGCGGACTGCTTCCAGCACCAGGAAGTCTCCCAAAGCCGCTGGAACTCTGATCCCTTCCGCGACCGTGTGAGCTCCCTGGAAGAACTCGGCCTTGTCTTTGCCTTCCTTGTACGCGCGGACTATAGGCGCGCAGCCTTCGGACTGCACGCACACCATCTTGGGAAGGGGTCCGGTCAGCCAGCCGAGTTCCTGCAGCTCCTTGAACGCTTTCCACATCCCGATGAGGCCCACTCCGCCGCCCGTCGGGTATATGATGGCAGCGGGCATCCTGCCCGAGAACTGCTCCCAGATCTCAAGCCCCATGGTCTTCTTGCCCTCTATGCGGTAGGGCTCCTTGAGGGTGGCCGCTTCGAACCAGCCGTTCTTGGCCGCTGCCTCTTTGATGACGCGTCCCGCGTCGGAAATGAGTCCCTTGACCAAGTAGGTATCTGCGCCGTAAGCCATGCACTCAGCTTGGGTGGTGAGGGGAGCATCCTCCGGCATGGCAACTACCATTCTCAGCCCTACGCGAGTGCAATAGGCGGCCCATGCGGCTCCAGCGTTCCCGTTTGTGGGCATCGCGACGGTCTTGACCCCGAGTTCCTTCGCCCTGGAGACGCCGACAGCGGCTCCGCGGGCCTTGAACGTCCCGGTGGGGTTGAACCCTTCATCCTTTATCCACAGCTCTTTGAGCCCGTACTCATGGGCCAACTTGGGCACCTGAAAAACAGGGGTGCCTCCCTCGCCCAGGGTAACCCTGTTCTTGGGGTCGACCACAGGCAGGAGTTCCTCGTAACGCCAAAGGCCTTCGGGTCTCTCCCCGAAAACCTTTGCGTCTACTTCCTTAGCCATCTTCGCGAGGTCGTACCTGACCAGATACGGAGTGCCGCACTCGCACAGGTTGTGCAGCTTCGACGGGTCCGCCTTCTTGTGGCATTTTGGACATTCAAGTTCCTTCAGATATGTAGCCAACGCCGTACCCTCTTTCCTCATGAAGTGATTACTCTTCTTTCGCTATTGAGACCGGCGGCTCCTCCAGGCTAAGCCTGCCGAGCTTCCCTTCCCGAAATGCATGGATGAACGCCTTGCACGCCCGGTCCAGGTCCACTACCCCTCCGGTCCGGAGGAAACCCCGCTGCCTACCGAATTCCGTGATGAGCCCAAGGCGTGGGTTCTCATCATGCTCCTCCACTTCCCTGCCCTGCGCAATCAGAACCTTGTCCGCGAGCCACATGGCTAGATCGCCCGCGTCGTAACGGGTCTCGGGCAGGGCCCATACTGCAGCCAGTTTAAGGCTTGCCTCACCCTTGACTTGCGATGTCTCGACCACTCCTGGGGTATCCAGCACCTCCAGGAAGCCTCGTCCCCGGAGCCAGTGGCTTCCCCGGGTTAGTCCCGGTTTGGCTCCGAACGGCGCCTTCTGGGTACCTAGGAGCCGGTTCGCCAGAGACGATTTTCCGACGTTGGGCGGCCCGAACAGCATGAGACGCAGTGGCCGCTCACTCGTGCCTTCCGGCCTTCTTTGGTTCAGGTCGTCCCGCCGGCGCCTTAAATACCCGAGCAGAGAGTCGATGCCGTCTCCGGTACTGCAGTCCACCGCGAACGCCGGCATATCGCGCCTCCGGAAGTGCTCGAGCCAGGCTTCGGTTACACGGGGATCCGCAAGGTCGGGTTTCGCGAGAACGTAGACACGCTTGGTCCTGGCGAGGAACGGGCCCGCGAGTTTGACCGAGGTCGCGGGTATCCGCGCGTCGCACAGGAAAAGAAACACATCCACCAGGTCCAGAGTCCTACGACTCGGGAGACCAGGGTGGATGGGTCTTCTCTCGCCCTTTGACCGGGCCTTTACTTTAGGAACCCTGCTGTTTTCAGGGGCCATACCCTGAACACGGCCTTTCCGCGGACAAGGCTAAGTTTCACCGGACCGAACGCCCGGGAATCCTCGCTGTTAGCCCGGTTGTCGCCCATGACGAAAACACTCCCCGCCGGCACGACCTGCGGACTCATGTTGTAGAGGCCCGGGAACTGGACAAAAGGCTCCGACACCTGCTGCCCGTTGATGTACACCCGTCCCATTCGCATCTCAACGGTGTCGCCCGGTATGGCGACGACTCGCTTAACGTAGTCCTTCTCCGGATTGAGCGGGTACCTGAACATGACGATATCGCCGCGCTTGGGCTGGCCGAAGCGGTATGCAAGTTTCGAGATGAAAAGCCGCTCGCCGGTCCAAAGCGTAGGTTCCATGGAGGGCCCGTTCACTACGTACGGCTCAATGATGAACCCTCTGACCAGCACCGCGATAACGAGTGCGGCGACGACCGTCTCTAGTATGTCACGGACAGTCCTGTCCATGATCTAGCGCTTCTGCTCAGCGATCCTTGCCGACTTGCCCGACAGTCCCCGCAGGTAGAACAGTTTTGCGCGACGAACCCGTCCTCTGCGCACGACCTCAATGTGGTCGATCCTCGGCGAATGCACCGGGAAAGTCCTCTCCACGCCGATACCGTAGGAGACACGCCTTACAGTGAAGGTCTCCCTGGCTCCGCCCCTCTGGCGGCCTATCACGGTACCCTCGTAGACCTGAATCCTCTCGCGCCCGCCCTCAACCACTTTGTAAAAGACCTTGACGCGGTCCCCCGGGCCGAAGGTAGGGATGTCCTTCTTCATTTGCGCTTCTTCCAGTAGTTTCAGAACGTCCACAGATATCACTCCTTAACCGACGTAGCCTCTTCTTCAATGACCTCGCGAAGAGCCAGTCTATCTTCAAACGTAAGCGTCGCGGACCGGAGCAGATCGGGCCTTCTCCTGTACGTTCTCCGCAAGGCTTCTTTGCGTCTCCAGCGGTACACCGACGCGTGGTCCCCTACCAGGAGCGCTTGAGGTACCGGCATGTCCCGGAAAACCGACGGCCTGGTATACTGAGGCCCTTCCAGGAGCCCGTCCGAGAACGAATCTCTGTGAGCCGATGCGTCGTCGCCCAATACGCCGGGAAGAAATCTGGACACGGCGTCCATCACAGCCATGGCCGCGATCTCCCCACCTGTTAGAACGAAATCGCCGATGGAGAGTTCCAAGTCGGCGGCAGCCCTTATCCTCTCGTCAAAGCCCTCGTAATGACCTGCTACCAGGCAGACCTCTTCGCGCCTGGCCAGCTCTTTCGCAAGGCCGGAGTCAAAGGTCTTGCCTTGCGGCGAGAGCAACACCACGAAAGGCTCTCTGCAGGCCCTCTCCTTCACCCAGTCTAGCGCCGCGTATACGGGTTCGGGCTTGAGGACCATCCCAGGACCTCCACCGTAGGGGTAGTCGTCCACGGTATGGTGAGCATCAGTCGCGAAGTCTCTCGGGTCCACTAGTTCCACTGCCACAAGCCCCTCCGCCTGAGCTCTTTTCAATATGCTTGAGCCCAAGACGCCCGCGAACATGCCTGGGAACAGAGTCACGACGTAGAACTTCACTTCTGGGACCCTCCAACTCCCGCGTCAAGGGGGATCGAAACTGCTTGACCCTCCCTGATTTCCACCACACGACCGTCCTCAATCACGATCTCCGAGGAGAGCACCAGGGGCCAGATGTCTCCAACTCTGAGCTCCCAAAACCCCTGGACCTGACCCCGAACAACTTCCTGCCCGTCCTCCAGTTTCGCGATCTCCTTCAGCTGGCGGACGAGGTCGTCCTTTCTCGCCAAAAGGTCGGAACGCTCCTTCTCGCTGCCTGCCTTGGCGGCCTCCGCATCCAGTTCCCTCATGGCCTTCTGGGTCTCAGCGGCCAGTTGGGAACGCAGGTTCGGCGTCACCCTCGACTTTACGGTCACGGCCCTTGAAATGAGCACCGACTTTACCTCCACAACTGCTACTCCAGGATCTCTACTGTGGCGCGCTTCCCTTCCTTCGCGGCCGCAGCCTGCGTGAGGCTCCTTACCGCGTGGATAACGCGACCTTTTTTGCCGATGATTTTGCCCATGTCCTCGGGAGCGCAGCGGACCTCTATGACCACCGCGCGTTCGCCTTCGGTTTGGCTCACCTGGACCTTATCGGGTTCATCAACAATCGACTGGACGATGAACATAACCAGGTCCCGAAGCATACGAGTCTCCTCCTCCCGGCCTTTACTTCGCCTTCTTCGCCGCGAACTTCTCAATCACTCCGGCGCGAGTTAAGACCGTCTTCGCAGTAGGAGTGGGCGTTGCGCCGCGCTCCAGCCAGAAGAGAGCCTTCTCTTCGTGGACCTTGAAGGTGGCGGGGTTCACTGTCGGGTCGTAGTACCCGAGCTCTTCGATGGGCTTGCCGTCACGCTGGGTGCGGGAGTCCGCGACCACCAAGCGATAGGCAGGAGCCTTTTTCGCCCCCACGCGCTTCAACCGGATCTTGACTGCCAATTCTCATGCATCTCCTTTCCTTGCCGTCTGTCGTAAGAAATGGGCCCCTAACGCAGCCCGAGTTTCCCCATCTTTTCGGGCGTCATCGCGAAGAGCATCTTCCTGGCCTGGAAGAACTGCTTCAGAAGTCGATTGACGTCCTGCACTTCCGTGCCGCTGCCCCTGGCGATGCGCTTCTTGCGGGAACCGTCGATGATGTCGGGCCTGCGCCGTTCCATGGGGGTCATGGAGTTGATGACGGCCTCGATCCTTCCCCACTCCTTGGGGTCTACATCGACGTCAGCCAGCTTGAACTTGTTCATGCCCGGTATCATCTTGAGGATGTCGCCGAAGGACCCCATCTTTTTGACTTCTTTCATCTGCTCCATGAAGTCCTCGAGGGTGAACTCCTTGTTGCGGAGTTTCTTCTCCATCTGTTCGGCTTTCTTCTGATCGAACGCGGCCTCGGCTTTCTCGATAAGGGTCAGGACATCGCCCATCCCCAGGATCCTGGACGCCATCCTGTCAGGGTGGAAAGCCTGGAAGTCTTCCAGCTTTTCTCCGTTGGAGGCAAACTTGATGGGCTTCCCTGTTACCTTAGCTATGGACAGGGCCGCGCCGCCCCTGGCGTCAGAATCGATTTTGGTGAGAATGACTCCGGTTAGTCCGACGGTCTTGTCGAAAGCCTCTGCCACTTTGGATGCTTCCTGACCGGTCATGGAGTCGACGACCAAGATGCTCTCCCTAGGTGAGATAGCCTCTTTGATGCGGCGGGCTTCTTCCATCATCTCGTCGTCCAATTGGGTGCGTCCCGCCGTATCGATGATCACAACGTCTTGGGCTGACGTCCGGCCTTTCTCGACACCCCGGGCCGCGATGACCTCGGGAGATGCGCCGCTTTCGATCGTGAAAAAGCCGACCCCGGCGCGCTCAGACAGGATCCTGAGCTGCTTTTGGGCTGCCGGCCTGTATATGTCGCATGAGACCAGAAGCACTCTGCGCCCGCTCTTCTTCAGGAGCAGCGCGAGCTTGCCGGCGGTCGTGGTCTTGCCGGATCCCTGAAGACCGAACAGCGCCACCACTGCCGGCGCCTCTCCCCCAAGGTCCAGGGGTCTGGCCTTCCCACCAAGAAGCTCGATGAGTTCCTCGTTGACTATCTTGATGACTTGCTGCGCGGGAGTCAGGCTCTCAAGCACCTTTGACGAGAGGCACTTCTCCTTGACCGAGGACACGAACTCCTTTACGACCTTAAAGTTCACGTCAGCCTCCAGGAGCGACAGCCGCACCTCGCGAAGCGCTTCATCCACGTCTTTCTCAGAGAGTTTGCCTTTGCCCCGCAGTTTCTTGAACACGTCTGCCAGGCGCGATGAAAGGCCCTCAAACTCCATGATCGGTCTCACCGCCCTCTCTTCGGTTCCTTATCAGGTTGAGCGCCGAGTCCCGGCGCGCCCGCCAGTCGCTCATCGTCATCCGCGACAGGGTTTTTTCGATCTCGCGAAAGCAGGCCTCCTCGCGTTCAACACGCTCGGCGAAACCCAGCCGATTCTCCATATCGAGGAGCGCCTTCTGAGCTCTCTTTAGCGCATCTTCGCAGGCCTGTCGCGAGACGCCCAGGCGTTCCGACATCTCGGCTAAAGACAAATCCTCATCAAGACGCATAGCAACTACTTCGCGTTGCCGTGGGGGCAGAATGCCCTCGTACAAGTCGCGGAGGACCGAGAGACGGTGGACTATTTCGGGCTGCGCCCTGTCCAGGTGATCGCCTTTACACACCAGACAATCCTACACCAAGCCCGCGGGCAAAGCAACAGGGTATGGCGTGAATGCAATCCAGCGAAAGAACCGGCCGGCGGTCACGATTCCCTTCCGAACAAGGCTTTGGAAAAGGCCTCCGGGTCGAAGTCCCGAAGGTCGTCCATTGCCTCCCCCACCCCGACCAATTTCACCGGTATCTTCAGCTCTTCAGCTATGGCCACGGCGATACCGCCCTTGGAGGAGCCGTCAAGTTTCGTTATGCAGATCCCTGTGACTCCGGCAGCGCCGGCAAAAGTGCGGGCTTGGTTCAAGCCGTTTTGGCCGGTAGTGCCGTCCACCACGAGCAGCACCTCATGGGGAGCTCCGGGAAGCTCCCTGCCTATGACCCGCACTATCTTCTTGAGCTCCTCCACCAGGTTCTTCTGGGTATGAAGCCTTCCGGCGGTATCCACAAGGACCAGATCTATCTTCCGGGCTATGGCCGACTTCACCGCGTCAAACGCCACGGCGCCGGGATCCGAACCTTCCTGGTGCTGGATAATCATCGACCCGGTGCGCTGGGCCCACACGGCCAGCTGATCGCCTGCGGCGGCGCGGAATGTGTCGGCGGCGGCCATGATGACGCTCTTGCCCCGGTCCTTCCACCGCTTAGCGAGTTTGGCTATGGTTGTTGTCTTTCCAGACCCGTTTACACCGATGAGAACGTACACCGTGGGACCAGACTCGGCCACACGTAGCGGTTCGGAAACGCCTTCGAAGATGTCTTTCACCAGACCGGCCATGACTCCCAAGAGGTCGTCCTGGCTCTTTAGCCCCTGCCTCTTGTTCTCCTCCACAATCCGCTCACGGAGAAGTCCGGCTGCCTCCATGCCCACATCCGACTGGATCAGGGCTTCCTCCAGATTGTCGAGGAACTCCTCCGTAATGTGTCCGGGCATAAGGATGCCCTGCACCTTCTCCAGCAGGTTCTTCGAGCTCTTCTGCAGCCCTTGCTTCCACTTCTCGAACAGGTTCATGTCGGACTCCCTCTCAACGGTTCTCCAGCCGCATCCCGAAGACCCGGGACACACCGGGCTCCTCCATCGTCACCCCGTACAAGAGGTCGGCGGCTTCCATCGTCGCCTTCTGGTGTGTGATGACCACGAACTGGGTGTCCTCCGAGTACCTCTTCAGGAACTGGCTGAACCGGACTATGTTTGATTCATCCAAGGCTGTGTCCGCCTCGTCGAGCACGATCAGCGGAGAAGCCTTGACCGACAGTATAGCGAAGATGAGCGCTATGCCGCAGAGGGATCTTTCCCCTCCCGATAGGAGGTTAAGATGCTTTTGACGGCGGCCGGGCGGCTCAGCTATGACCTCTACTCCCAAGGAGTCCTCGATCAACACGAGATCTCCTCTTCCGCCGCCGAAAAGCTCCTGAAAGATTTCCCGGAAACTCGAGGCAACCAGCCCGAAGGTCTCAACGAACCGGGTCTCTATCTCCTTCTCGACGATCTCTCTCGCCCTGTTGATCTCGTCGATCGCCCCAAGGACGTCCTCCTTCTCGATGTTCAGGAGGTCGATGCGCTCGGAGACGTCGGTCCACTCCTCCTCGGCTTTCAGGTTAACAGCTCCAAGGCCGCGAATGGCGTTGTCCAGTTCCTCGGCCATAGGCAACCCCTCAGCCCGGGAGACCCTGGGATGCTCGACCTCGTCAAGTTCCCTCATCCCAAACTCCTGCTCGATCAGGTCAGCGACTTCCTCTAGGGACCTCCGGGTGGCCTCGATCTCGACTTCGGCCTCCTCCAGGCGGGCCGCAAGACTCGCCTTTTCCCTGCTCAGCCTCTGCAGCTCCTGGGAGATCGCGGTAAGCCTGCTCGTGAGAGATTCCCTCTCAGCCTCGGCGGCCGCTATCTCTGCCGCCAGCGAGGAAACATCCCGATCAAGGACGCCTATCTTCTCTCCCAGCTCCTTGTCCTCGAGCGCCGAGGATTCCAGGAGCGAACCTTGCCTCGCGATCTCTTTCTCTTCTTCCTCCAGGCTTCGCTGGTGGGTTACCCTTTCACCGGCCAGGCCCTCGAGCCTGCGCTGGATCGCCCCAAGGTCGGAAAGCGCCTCTTCCCTGCGGCGGATCAGTTCACGCAGCCTTGCCTCAGTCTGCCGGTCCTCTGCGGCGCTTTCACGCATCCGCTCTTCCAGGGCGAGGAGCTTCTCTTGCCTCTCAGCCATGCCCTCAGCGATCTCTCTTTCCCTGGCAGTGACGCGGTCAAGCTCCGCTCCGAGGCCTTCCTCCCGTTCCTTCAGGACGGGTTCCCGGGCCTCGCGCTCCTTCATCTGGGCCTCGGTTGCGCGGATCTGGGACTCGAGGCTCTTGCAGACCTCGGTCAAACGAGCGGCTTCGGCTCCAGCGGCGGTTGCCTGGAGCCTGGCGTCGCTCGCCTGGGCAGACAACGATTGCAGGTCCCGTTCAAGCGATTTCCGTCGCGAGAGCACGGCTTCCAGCTCCGACGAGAGGGTTCTGTCGCTCTCCCGGACTTCCGCGAGCTCGTGCTTGCGGCGGAAGAGCGCCTCTGACCGCGGGGCTTCGCCGCCTGAAATGGCTCCTCCAGGCTCCAGGCTCTCCCCCGTCAACGTCACGACCCGGGTCGCCCAGCCTGACTCGCGCATGAAGCGGAGCCCAAGGTCAAGGGTGTCCGCAAGCACAATCCGCCCTACCAGATAACGGGCTGCGGATTCCATCTCCGGCGGGAACGAGACCACCGAGATGAGAGGCCTCACTCCGGGACAGCGTCCGAGAGCAGCCTCTGCCGCAGGGCTTAGGCCCCTGGGACGAAGGATGGACATGGGGAGGAACGTGGCCCGGCCCGACCTTCCCTGCTTCAGGTGGGCAATGGCGCTCTTGGCGGCGGCTTCGTCCGATACGATGATGTTCTCCGCGGCCCCTCCCACTGCCGCTGAAAGCGCGGATATGTAGCGGGCCTCGCACGAAAAGAGTTCTCCCACCGCGCCTTGGATGCCGCTCAGTACACCTCGCTGGCGGCCCTCCAGCACTGCCCTGGGCCCCTGGCTGTAACCCTCGAAACTCCGTTCCATATCCTCCAGGAGCTTGCGCCGTGCCTTTACCGCGGACAGCCTAGCGCCCAGGTTCTTCTCGGCGGACAGCTCACGGTCGATCTGAGCCTTCACCTGGGCGGCGCTGGACTCCAACTCCTCTTGACGCCTCCTGGCCTCGGCCGCCCGCTCGCCTGCCTCGGTCCGTTTGGCCGAAGATGCCGCCAGGTCTTTTTCAAGCCTTTCCTTTTCACGGCCTGACTGCGCCAGGTAATCGAAGAGGACCCTCCGCTCGTTACGCACGTCCTCCAGTCTATGCCGGAGATCTTCTTTTGAGCGCTGCACAGAGTTCTGCTCAGTGGTGAGCCCCACTACCTCTGTCCTGATCCCGATAACCCTATCAGCCAGCTCTTTCCTTTGAGCCTCGGACGATTGCCTCTTCTTTTCAGCCTCGGCTACGGCTAGAGAGGCTTCCTCGTGCAGGGCTTTGGCTACAGAGTGCCGCTCCCCTAGGGCTTTCTCTTCTGCCGCCAGCCTATCCAGGTCCCGCGAGATGGCTGCCTTCCGGGCCGTGCGAGCCTCAAGCTCCCGCTTCAGCACCACGACCTGCCCTCTTGCGGCATCCCTCATCTTCTCCAGCGCCAGGAGGTCTTCGGCTAGCGCCTCCCTGCGGCTCTGGAGCTGGAGAATCCTCTGTTCCAGCGGCTCCCGCTTTTGCCGCAAGGACTCTTCCTCCTGGCCGAGTCTCGGGATCGAGAGTTCGGCGTCGCGAAGCTCGGCTCTGTACCTCTCAAGCCTGCGGGCTACGCCAGAGGCCTTGCGGCTCTCCTCGTCATACTGGTAGAGCCACATCGAGAGGTCCAGTTCCCTCCGCTTGGCCGAGAGTTCTTTGTACCGGAGAGCGAGTTCCTTATCCTGCGCGAGCTGCTGCTTGCGGGACTCAAGTTCGAACGCCAGGTCCGTCAGACGTGCGATGTCGGCTCGGGCGGCCTCCAGTTTCGACTCCATGTCCCGCTTATCAAGCCTGACCTTAGCGACGCCCGAAGCTTCCTCAATCCACGCGCGCCTGTCTTCCGGCCTCCCTGAAGCCAACTCATGGATCGTTCCTTGACCGATGACCACGTACCCCGTATGTGAGAGACCTGTCCCGGCCAAGGTCTCGACGACGTCTTTCCACCTGCACGTCTTGCCGTCCAGCCGGTACTCGCCGGTGCCGTCTCTGGCCACTCTCCTTAGAATCTCAGTCTCGCTGTTGCCGCCTATAGAGTCGAAGAGGAGTTTCACCTCCGCCATCCCCATGGCCTTGCGGGACTGCGTCCCGGCGAAAATGATGTCCTGTGACCTGGCGGATCGCAGGACCCTCGGGTTTTGCTCCCCGAGGACCCATCTCAGGGCGTCTGCTAGGTTTGACTTGCCGCAACCATTTGGGCCGACGATAGCGGTGATTCCGGATCCCAGGGTTATTTCAGTGCGGTCGCAGAAGGACTTGAAGCCGTGCAGTGAGAGTTTCCTTAGCAAGAGTCCTTGGCTCCTCCCGAGAGTACAGGCTACCTGTACACAACTCTACGCGTTTTGGGTAAAGGGATCTCTACCTCGCAGTGTAACTTCTTCTCACCTGTGAGGAATCCCTGGGAGTGAGCCGCTTTTGTCCGTGATCGATCAGATGTCGAGGTTGATCCTGGCCGATCCGAACGTGACCGCTAGGCAGATCGCGAAGACCTTAGGTTACGCGGAGGAGAAGTCAGTATATTACTGGCTCTCCAAGTCCGGATACAAAGGCATGAGGGACTTCAAGAAGGCGGTGCTGAGTCGCAGCATTCCGTCGGCCAAGCGGCCGGAGGTCCCCGTGACTCGGGACGCTCCCGACACCTACCTCCCCCTCTACACGGATCCGGGACAGAAGGCTTTGGGGTACGGTCTGGTCGACTATCTCCGGGAAAACCTTGGCGGCGAGAGCTACGCCGTGCTAATGACTGAAGATGACTGCGCTCCGGTGGCAGGCCAGGGGGACATCGTGCTGGTCGATCCCTCTGCGGCCGCCTTTCAAGGAGACCTCCAGTGGGCCAGCGTGCGGGGCCGCATGCGCGTCCTCCGGATTTACGGCGATGCCGATGACCGGGTGCTGTACGTGGATGCAGCGGAACCCGGTTCCGTTGTCACGCCCGATTTCGTGAGCGGCAAGGTTGTGTTCATACTGAGGAAAGAAAGTTAGCCCCAAGTAGCGGCCTAGCGGCTGCCCCTGGCGAGAAAACCGGCTGCTGCGGCCTCCTCGGCCTCCTTCTTTGACTGACCGTGACCCCTTGAGACCTCCACTCCCCCGACGACGCATGCCACCGTGTAGACAGGCGAGTGGTCTGGCCCGTCCACCGCCACGACCCTATACTCGAGAGTAGTACCGGGCTGCTTCTGTACCATCTCTTGCGCCAGGGTCTTTGGGTCGACCGGAACAAAAGCGGGCAAGGGCCCCGTCTCGGAGGAGAGCGCTTTCATGAGCAGCTCGCTTACAAGGTTGTGAGCGGCATCCCATCCCCGCGCAATGTAGACTGCCCCAAGAAGCGCCTCCAGAGCGCCTGCAAGCAGCCTGGGCCGCGATCTGCCGCCGCTCTGCTCCTCGCCCCGGCCAACCTTCACGCGCTCCCCCAGTCCGGCGGAGAGCGCCACCGAGGCGAGATTCTGTCCGGATACCGCTGCAGCCCTCATTCTGGTGAGGTCCCCTTCTGGCGCGGCCGGATATCGCAGGAACAACGAATGCGCTACTGATAGGTAGAGCACGGCGTCCCCCAGGAACTCCAAGCGCTCATTGGGCGGGATCGCCGGTCCTTTCTCATTCGCATACGAAACGTGAGTCATGGCCTCCGACCTAAGGTCCGGCGGAAGAGAGGCCAGAGCCTCGTCCACAATTTCCTTTACGCTTCGTGCTTCGCCAGGCACAGGCACGCGTTCTGACCTCCGAACCCGAACGAATTCTTCAGCGCGACCTTTATGTCGGCCTTGCGAGCTTCGTTCGGCACGTAATCCAGGTCGCACTCGGGGTCCGGCTCTTCATAGTTGATGGTGGGCGGGACAATGCCGGTCTGAAGTGCCAGCGCCGTCGCGATGGTCTCGACTGCCCCCGCCGCTCCCAGCAGGTGACCTATCATGCTTTTCACCGACGACACCATTACATCTTTGGCGTGCTCGCCCAGTACCGATTTCACGGCCTTCGTCTCGTTGAGGTCGTTTGCGGGAGTCGACGTCCCATGGGCGCTAACGTAGTCTACGTCTTCGGGCTTGAGTCCCGCAGAAGCCAGCGCCGCTCTCATAGCCCGCGCGGCGCCTTCGCCTTCGGGGCTGGGGGCGGTGATGTGGTAGGCATCGGAGCTCATCCCGTATCCCACAATTTCGGCGTAGATCTTGGCGCCTCTCTTCACCGCGTGGCCGTACTCCTCAAGCACGAGAACGCCGGCGCCCTCGCCCATGATGAACCCGTCGCGGCGCCTATCGAAAGGACGGCATGCGCGAGAACCCAGCTGGTTTTGCGTTGAGAGAGCCTTCATGGCAGAGAACCCGGCCAGCGCCAAAGGCGTAATGGGCGCCTCGGTCCCTCCGCAGATCATGACGTCGGCGTCGCCTCTTGCGACGATCTCGTAGGCGTCGCCGATAGCGTTGGTGCCGGTGGCGCAAGCGGTTACTACCGTGTTAATGGGACCCCTTAGGCCGAGGTCGATGGAGACCTGGCCTGAGGCCATATTCGCGATCATCATGGGGATGAAAAAGGGCGACACCCGGCTGGGTCCCCGCTCGATGAGGACCCTTGTCTCCCGGTCGAATGTCTCCATGCCGCCAATGCCCGTCCCAATCAGGACGCCGCTCCGGTCGGGCCGGAAGGCCCCGTTGAGTCCTGCGTCCTGAAAGGCTTGGCGGGAGGCGACCACCGCCAGCTGGCAGAACCGGTCCATCTTCCTCGCCTCGCGCCTGTCTATCTCAGAGGCGGGGTCATAGTCAACCATGGCAGCGAGCTGACACGGGTAGGAGCTGACGTCGAACCGGTCAATCTTGCGTATCCCCGACTGTCCGGAGATGAGGTTGTCCCAAAACTCCTTAAGGCCTATCCCAATGGGGCTTATTACGCCCATTCCTGTTATGGCTACTCGCCTGTCCGACAAGTCCCGCTCCGCCCTCCTCCAGGCTATATGAAGCAAGGTCCCGCGGGCTGGACCGCGGGACCGGAAGCGCTATTATCTATGATTCCTTGACGTTGTCCCGCAGGTACTCGACTGCGTCCCGCACGGTTGCCAGGTTCTCCGCATCCTCGTCGGGTATGGTAATCCCGAATTCGGCTTCAAACGCCATGATCAGGTCGACGATCTCCAAAGAGTCCGCGCCCAGGTCATCGATGAAGGACGCGTCCATTCCGACAGCGGAGTCTTCGACGCCGAGCTGGTCGATGATTATCTTCTTGACTCTCAAAAACACCTCATCTTGAGCCAAAACTGTCACCTCCTTGTCATTAGCACTATGTGTTGGCGCCCAGGGACATACCACCGTCCACCGTGAGCACGAGCCCGGTTATGTACGCGGCCTCCTCGCTTGAGAGGAACCCAACCGCGGAGGCGACATCTTCGGGTTTCCCTGCTCGTCCCAGCGGGATACCGGATAGAAGCCGTGTCCTTGCGTCCTCCGGCAGCTCGCCTGTCATCCCGGTATCGATGTATCCGGGCGCTACGGCATTTACTGTGATATTGTAGCGAGAAAGCTCGCGGGCTAAGGCACGCGTAAGTCCGATGACTCCGCCTTTGGAAGCGCAGTAGTTGGCCTGACCCATGTTGCCTGTCAGAGCCACCACCGACGATAGGGTCACTATGCGCCCCGACTTCCGCCTCATCATCGACCTGGCTGCCCACTTCGCTACATTGAACACCCCCTTGAGATTTGTGTCGATCACGGCGTCCCAATCCTCTTCGGACATCCGCATGAGTAGGGCGTCCCTGGTGATCCCCGCGTTTGCAATCAACACCCCGAGCGGGCCAAGAGATTCCTCAACACTGGCAATAAGCTGCTTTGCTCCCTCGTGAGACGAGACGTCTCCCATGAAAGCGGCTGCTCGTCCCCCCGCCCCGGTGATAGCGGATACAGTAGCTGCGGCGCCTTCAGAGTCGCGCGAGTAGTTGACTGCCACGGAAAAGCCTCTCCTGGCTAGTTCCAGGGCGCATGCTCGTCCTATTCCCCTGGATGCGCCGGTAACCAGCGCCGCTAGATTGGCACTCATCTTAGCAGAGCCTCCCTTGTGAGGGCAAGGACTGCTTCCATATCGTCCGGCCCTGCAAACTGGGCATATGGAATGGATGGGTTGATGCGTTTTCCGAATCCCGAGAGGGTCTTCCCCGGGCCAACTTCAATGAAAGCCCCGGCACCGTCGCGCGTCATGGACTCCACGCAAGTCTGCCACAGTACCGGTTTCGTGACCTGGTCGAAGAGGGCTTCACGAATGTCCGCGGGGTCCGCGACCTGCTCGCCGTGCACGTTGGAGTAGACTGGAACCTTGGGCCTGTCAATCCTGACGCGGTCCAGGTCCGCCTTCAGCCGCTCCGCCGCGGGCCGCATCAGCTCGCAGTGGAACGGCGCGCTGACCGCAAGGGGCACGCTCCTGGCGCCCAGGGCCGCGGCGCGCCTCACTACGTCCGAGACCGCCGGAGCAGCCCCCGACACCACAATCTGCCCCGGACAATTGTAGTTGGCCCCCGCGATTTCCCCAAGTTTCCTAGCCTCAAAGCACAGGGACTCCACTTCGGCGCACGATAGGCCCAAAATGGCCGCCATTGCTCCTTCTCCCGGAGGACAGGCTTCCTGCATGTAGAGACCGCGCCGGTGGGTCAGCACCACCGCGTCCTCAAACGAAAGACTGCCCGTTACTGCCAGGGCCGTGTACTCTCCGAGGCTTAGCCCGGCCGCCATATCCGGCTTAAGCCCTGCCCGCCTGAGAAGGAGGACGCAGGCCATACTGGCGACAACCAGAGCCGGCTGCGCGTTCTCAGTGAGGGTAAGCTCTTCCTTGGGACCCTCGAACATGATCTTCGTGAGCGGATAGCCCAGGGCCCGGTCCGCCGACAGCATGAGCTGCCGCACTTCGTCGTCGCTCTCAAAGAGCTCTCGGCCCATCCCCACATATTGCGCTCCTTGACCGGGAAATACCCAGCCGATCTTGGCCACCGCCATTACCTCCAACCCTTCATGCCGTTCATGGATCCCATCTATTCGGGCAGGACAAACAGCGCCATCGTCCCAGGGCCGACGTGAGAGCCGATAACCGGACCCAGTTCGCTCTCAAACACGCGCTTCACTTTGAAAGCCGAGGTCGCCGCCTCTTTAAGCTCTCGCGCCGCGTCGGGGCAGTCCGCGTGGGCCACAGCCAGAACAGCGGCCTTGTTGCTCCCCGCCCTTGCCAGCGCCTGCTCGACCAAAGCCGGGATCACCTTGCCCGAGCCCCGGACTCTTTCGATAGCCGTAACGTACCCGTCCTTATCAAGCCCCAAAATAGGCTTCATGTTGAGGAGGGTGCCCAGAAAACGCGCCGCGCGGCCGATGCGCCCGTTCTTGGCCAGATACTCAAGGGTGTCGACCGAGAACACGCTCACCATCTTCTGCAACGCGTCCACTATTCGGGAGGCGATTTCCTCGGCCGTAGCTCCCGCTGCCGCCATTTCCTGCGCCGTAAGCGCCAAGAGACCCTCGCCGCAGGCGGCTTGCTTGGAATCTATCACTGTGATGGGCTTACCGGGCAGCATGTCCCGGGCAATCACAGCAGACTGGTAGGTACCGCTAACCCCGGACGACAAGGTAATGCAAACTACGCTGGAGCCGTCGGCCGTAGCCTCTGCGAACGCTTTCTGAAACGCCGCGGGAGAAGGCTGGGACGTTCTGGGCAAGACACCGCCCGCTCGCAGGCGGTCATAGAACTGCTTACCCCTGATGTCGTACCAGTCCCGAAAGGTCTCGGTGCCAAAGTGCACTGCCAGCGGAACGACCGTGATGCCCTTCTCCTGCATGAACTCGGGAGCAAAGTCACCGGCGCTGTCTGTGATTATCTTGACTCCTGACACTTTCATCCTCCTCTCACCATACAATCGCAGCCGCGCCGTAGGACAGTCCGGCGCCGAACGCCACGAGAACAACCAGGTCGCCCGGCTTCATGCGACCCGCCGCCAGCGCCTCGTCCAGGGCCAGCGGCACCGATGCCGAAGATGTATTGCCGTACTTCTCGATGTTGACCATAACCCTCTCACGGGGAATGTCAAACCGCTCACACGCGGAATCGATGATCCTGAGATTTGCCTGGTGCGGAACCAGGAGGTCGATGTCTTCCGGCCGTTTGCCGCACTTCTCAAGCACTTTGGTGACTGCGGCGTCCAGCGTCTTGACAGCGAACTTGAAGACGGCCTTCCCCTCCATATGTATATAGTGCAGGCCCTCATCAACCGTAAAGGCACTGGCGGGAGTCCTCGAGCCGCCCGCCTCAAGCTTGAGCGTGTCCTTGCCCGAGCCGTCGGACCCTAAGTGAAAGCCGATGATCCCGCGCCCTTCTTCGTCCCCGGGCCTGAGCAGGACTGCCCCCGCCGCATCACCGAAGAGGCAGCAGGTAGTCCTGTCGTTCCAGTTCACAAGCCGCGACAGAGTTTCGGAGCCTATTACAAGGACGTTGTCGTAGGCTCCCGATGCCACAAACTGGGAACCGGTGGCAAGAGCATATATAAACCCGGTGCAGCCAATTTCCATGTCGAAAGCCGCCGCCTTGGTGGCGCCGATGGCATTCTGGACGATGCAGGCGGTAGCCGGGAACAGGTGGTCCGGGCTCGCGGTCGCGACGATAATGAGGTCGATCTCGGAAGAGGGGACTCCGGCTCTACTGAGGCACGCGACGGCCGCTTCCCTGGCCAGGTCGGACGTCGCCACCTCCTTGGCGGCTATGTGACGCTCCCTGATCCCCGTGCGCTCCACTATCCAGGCGTCGGAGGTATCGACCATCTTTTCGAGATCTGCGTTGGTGAGTACTGCCGGCGGGACATAGGAACCTACTCCCGCGATCCTGACTGTTCTTGTCTGTCCCACGGTCATTCTCCTTTTGCCGGCATAGCGCAAAGAGTGGTGGAGATGACGCCTGACACGTCCTTTTCCACAAACCGCCTGGCCTGCTCTATCCCGTTGGCAATGGCTTTCGGACCCGACGGCCCGTGGCATTTCACTACGCACCCCGAGAGCCCGAGAAGCGGAGCCCCGCCGTAAGACGAGTAGTCCAGGAGCGCCTTCACTTCCCTGAAGGCCGGTTTCAGCATAAGGGCCGCGGCCGATCGGAAGAAGCCCTGGGTCAGGCTGGCTCGGAGGGTGTCCATCTGAAAGGAAGCGGTTCCCTCACAGGTCTTGAGGAACACGTTACCGGTGAAACCGTCGGTGACGACGACGTCAGCGACCCCGTCGAAAACGTCCCGGGCCTCGATGTTGCCTACGAAACGCAGGGGAGCGCCGCTAAGCAGCGAGTGGGCCTTGCGGGCCATGAGGCTGCCCTTCTCGGGCTCGGTCCCTATATTGAGGAGGCCCACCGCCGGCGTCTCCCAGCCAAGCACACCCTTGGCGTAGACGTCGCCCATGATAGCGAACTGGACAAGAGTCTCGGGCCTGGCGTCCGCTGACGCCCCCAGGTCAAGCACCAGAACTCCCCTACCGGTCTTCGTGGGCAGGACCATAGCCAGGCACGGTTTATCGACTCCCTTGGCCCTACCGAGCAGCAGCACCCCGCCTGCCACCAGGGCGCCGGTTGAACCTGCCGACACGAAAGCCGAGGTCTCCCCCGCCTTCACAGCTTCGATGCCGCGCCTAATGGAGGAGTCAGGCTTGTCTCGCAGAGACGCGACCGGAGCGTCCTCGAAAGTGACCCTCTCCGTGCAGACCCGCACTTCGAGCTCCGCAGAACCGGCCTTTTGGCGGAGCGCCGAAGTGGCCTCCTCGTCCCCGAACGCCGTGACCTTGACTCCCCGGCTTAGCGCTATAAGGCAACCTTCGATGGCGGCGGAAGGCGCGAAGTCCCCTCCCATTAGGTCGACACCGATCGAGGGCCGTTTCTCAAAAGCCTGCGTCATCCCGGGTTCCACCTTCCGCTCTCTAGTCCAGGGCAAACATGAGGAACTTGGCCCTGAAAACTTCCTCGCCGTTCGCCCTGGTCTCTACCAGGACGACCGATTTGTTTCCCTTGACGCGAAGCACCTGAGCCTTAGCCACCAGCTTCTCCCCAACCGACGCCGGACGCTTGAACTTCAGGTTGGCTATCCCGGTTACAACCCGTCGCGCGTCGATCACCGCGAGCGCCAGGGAATCGGCTTGGGCGAATATGTAGTGGCCCCGCATGATCCCGGAACGCTCGAAAGCCATGTCCGGGGTTACCTCAAGCACGGAGATCGCCGACTTTCCGAGTTCAACGTCCACCAGCTCGCCTACTATCTCCCGCTGTCCCAAGGACTTGACTCGCCCGTAGGCCCTCTCGGCCACTTGTTTGGTGCGGGTCCGCTGGTCGGGTATGCCCAACGCCATGCGGTCGAGGCGGATGGTCTGGATGCTGACTCCGAAGTGCCTGGCAATGCGGCCGTCCGACAGGAAAGGATTTGCCCGAAGGAATGACTGAAGTCTCTCGCGGCGTTCTTTTGGGCCTGTAGGCAACCGGATCACTCCTGTGATTTAGGGCCAGGTACTAATACCTTGATATTAATGGCAAGTATATAAGGTCTGTCCAAGCTTGGCAACGGGAAACGCAAAAAACCCCGGCGGAAGGCCGGAGTTGTTCGCCAGTCGACGCTGTGGGGATGCTGCTGCTACTCCTCTACCTTGACGACCTCTTTGCCGCCGTAGTACCCGCACTTGGGGCAAACGTGATGCGGCAGTATGAGAGCGTGGCAGTGTTTGCACTGGACCATGTTGGGAGTTTTGAGCTTCCAATTGGCTTTTCGCATATCGCGCCTCGAAGCCGAATGTCTCTTTTTAGGGACGGCCATCTTTCTTACCCCTTTCCTCCAGCGCCTCCAGGAGCTTGCGACCGAATGCGGTCGTAGCAGTCCCAGAGGAAGCACAGTCGCAATTACGTTCGTTGAGGTTCGTTCCGCACACCGGGCACAACCCTTTGCACGCTTCGCTACAAAGCGGCTTCATGGGCAGGCTCAGCACTATCTCGTGCCGGAGCATCTCCCGGAGGTCGCAGTACACGCCGTCGAGCGGAAACGTCTCAACGTAGTCCTCGTCGTCTTCGCCATCTTTCTCTTGAACGGCGCCCGCCGTGAACTTGCCCTCGCAAGAGAGGTCGATGGGCATCTCGAAGGACTGAAGACACCGGGAGCACGTCAGTCTGACGGTGCCCCTCACGTTGGCCTCGACATAAATCCCGTCGCCAAGGGAGGTAGCCACTCCGCGGACAGTGAGTGGTCCCGTGACCTCGGCAGACCCTCCGTCAACCGTAAGGTCAGGGACCGTTCCCCTAATGTCGAAGGGAAGGCTGACCCCTGGCTCTTTAAGGATTTCGGAGACGTCGATTTTCAAAGTCCTGCCCCCCGGAAAAACACAAACGGATTATACCCAGGCAAAATCCGCAGTGTCAAGGAATATCCACGCTCCTTAGGCGCGTTAGGGCGTCCCCGAGATCCCTCACGCCCACTACCTTCATGCCGCCGGCTGCTCTCCTGGCCGCTCCTTCCATAGAGGCAGGCACCAGGAATAAGTCTATCCCTTCCCGAGAGCAGGCCGCCGCCTTTTGCAGAATGCCTCCGACAGGCAGGACCTCTCCCCTGGGAGACAGCGCCCCGGTGGCCGCTACTTTCCGGCCGCCGGCCAAGTCAACTCCTTGCAGGGTCGCGATCATCTCAAGAACAAACGCTAGCCCGGCAGAAGGGCCGATCACCTCGCCGCTGCCGATATGCACCGGAGGCAGCGCATCGCCGCTCCCGTCAACCGGAAAGCCGCTCTCCCTGAGCGCCAACTGCAGAGCCACCCTCTTGCTCTCCTCCATGAGGGCTTGAGCGTGCTCCTTGTACCCATCGGGGTCCATTCCCCCGGTGACGGCGCCTTCACCCCACACCTCCACCGACTGTTCGAAGGCGGCTCGCACGACCTCCGCCAGGGATGCCTCACTAGCCACAACCGATACCATGTAGAACGAGGTCCGGGGCCGCTCATAGCCCTCCACGCTGATCACTTCCGACAGCGAGACAACGGGCCCGGGCTTTACTTCATAGAGCCCGGTGGGGATGACCCAGGATAGGCAGGCGAGGACTACGACGGCCGCGGCCCCCGCAGCGAGCCTTGCACTGCGCCGCACTGCCACTCCGAATACCCCCTCCCGCAGGTTCATAGGTATGTATGGCTGGCAAGGAGGCGAATCATGAGAAGGGATACCTTAGCCAAGTTGGGCCTCGCGCTCCTGGTAGTGCTCATTGCCGTCTCAATGATAGTCTATCCCGAGCCTTCCTTCCAGGCGGCTGAACGGGGTCTTGGGATCTGGTGGGATATTGTGCTGCCCGCGCTCCTGCCGTTCTTCATCGCAGCCGAACTGCTCATGGAGCTGGGCGTAGTGCATTTTATGGGCGTATTGGCCGAACCTCTCATGCGCCCGGTCTTTAACGTCCCAGGGACCGGTTCCTTCACCTTCACAATGGGCGTTGCTTCCGGTTATCCCCTGGGGGCCGCCCTCTCGGCGCGGCTTAAGGACAGCTCCCTGGCCACAAAAACCGAAGCGGAGCGCCTCATGTGCTTCTGCAATACCTCAGATCCCCTGTTCATGACGGGCGCCGTCGCAGTTGGGATGTTCAAGCGACGGGACCTCACCGGGGTCATTGTCGGGGCTCACTACCTCTCGGCCCTGGTGGTAGGCGTGCTTCTCCGCTTCTGGAAGCGAAAGGACCCTCCCAGCCAGCCAATCCGCACCGAACCCGGGTTCATCGTCACGCGGGCGTACCGGGCCATGAGAAGGGCTCAGAGGGAAACCCAGAAAGCATTCGGCGAGGCACTGGGCGACTCCGTAAAGAGGTCGGTCAATACGCTGCTCACGATCCTTGGGTTCATGGTGCTCTTCTCGGTCGTCTTCGAACTAATGAAAACGGCAGGGGTCGCATCCGCCCTCTCTCGCGGCCTATCCGCGATCCTACCGGGTACAATCCTGCCTCCGGCTTTACATGATTCGCTGGTAAGCGGCCTGTTCGAACTCACCATAGGCACCGCATCGGCGGCGTCGGCGGAAGCTCCCCTGGTGGCTAAAGTCGCTATGTGCAGCGCCATAATCGCGTGGAGCGGGCTCTCCGTTCACGCGCAGGTTGCAGCAGTAATCCAGCCCTCGGGAATGTCTGTGCTGCCCTACAGCATGGCGAGGCTCATCCAGGCGTTGCTGGCGGCGTTTCTTACCGTGCAGTTCATGAAACCCGGCGCGGAGAAGTGGTCTCTTCCAACCTTCGAGCCCCATGTTGTCACGGGGTCCCTGGCGTGGTTCCACACTCTTGGAACCGCCGCCAAGACCTGCCTTGCGTGCGTTTCGGCCGTGGCGGCGGTATCGCTGGTCATGGCTCTAGTCGAGGTAGCGCGGAAAGCGTGCCGTAGGGTGTAGGTGCGGTACTCCGCTTGCGCTCTGGCTCTGCCTAGTCTCTCCTGAAAAGACGCCGCCTCCGCGGCTTCTCCTCCTCATCGTCGAAAAGGGCGTCTTTCAGTTCAGCGTCAGGGATGTCGTCGTCACTCTCATCGCTTGCTTCTGGAGTCCCCGCAGCCGCCGCTTCCCTTACAGGGGCGAGTTCTCTCCGGCCGGCCTGTACCCTGGACAGCAGGTCCGAGAGGCAGTCTTCGACCCTCTTCATGACGTCGTCGGCATACTCCCTGGCGCCTGCGTTGATCTCCTGCGCGACCTCGCGAGCCCTGTCCATCAGCTCATCCGCCTGCGCGCGGGCTTCTTTGGCGATGATCGACTCCGATGCCAGGGAAGCAATCTGGCCCTGGGCGTCTTTCACTATGTCTTCGGCCTCTTTCCTGGCTTCCTGCAAGATTCTCTCCCGCTCCTTCAGGAGCCACTTCGCCTGCTCAAGCTCCTGGGGAAGCGCAGCTCTCAAGTCGTCGATGATGCCAAAGACCTCATCTTCGTCGACAAGCAGCTTGCCGACCAGAGGCATGCGGGAACACTCGGAAAGATACCCGTCAAGCTTGTCCAGTAGAGCCAGCACGTCCATCCTCTGCACCTCGCCTTAGTTGGATTTGGAGGCCTTTCGGCCGCCGATCCGCTCGCTCACAATCTTCTCGATCTGTGGTGGGACCAAGTCCTTAATGCTGCCGCCATATGACGAGACTTCTTTCACCAAGCTTGAAGACAAGTACAGGTGCTCCTGTGACGTCATCATGAACATGGTCTCTATTTCCGGTCTCATCTTCTTGTTCATGATAGCCATTTTGAACTCGTAATCGAAGTCTGAGACCGCCCTCAGGCCTTTCACGATAACGCCGGCACCCTTGGCCTTGGCGTATTCAACCAAGAGGCCTGACGACGTGTCAACCTCCACGTTCGGCAGGTCCGAACAAACGTCTTCTATCATCGCCTTTCTCTCGGCGGACGTGAACAAGGCGGACTTCTCGCTATTTTCGAAAACCACCACGAACACGCGGTCAAAACAGCGGGACGCCCGAACGATTATATCTAAGTGGCCGTTGGTAAGGGGATCGAAACTCCCGGGGTAGACAGCCGTAAGCAAGCCTTTAGCCTCCAAGTTCGAGAATCGGAAAACCACGGTAAATCGATGTATAAGGTCTCAGGGAGCCGTCAATAGTATCTACCGAGAGTCAGGGCGCGGCCCAAAAGGCTCGCCCTAACAGGCTCTTCCTCCGGTTTCTCCTCTCCCAATGCCGCTTCCGAAAGGAGCGGCACTTTTTTCGACCTGATTCGTGGTTGCCTTCTACGAGTTGACCTGGAAAACCTTCTTTCACCCCGCCTATGAAAGAGAGGGAGGTTTCCTCAAGAGGAGATAGGCGCCGGCAATGAAAAGCAGTGCGCCCACCACCTTCCACCAGTTGAAGACGAACTTCTGCCCGCTTGCGCCGCACATGTCCAGGGCCAGCGCCACGGTTATCTGGGCGGCAACGATAGCAGTGTTGGCCGCCGACACGCCCGCGCCTCCGACACTGACCAGGACTCCCCAGATAATGACAATGCTGAGAGGACCGCCGAGAAACGAGTACCACGGGGCCTCCAGGGATTGCCGTAGACTGCCCTGGCCCATTCCAAGCAGGAGGATAGCGCCCAAGAGAACGGCCCCGATCACGTGAACTATGAAGGATGCCTCGAAGGGGCCCGCCTTCTTGCCCAGTATGGAGTTCAAAGTCCCCTGCACAGCCATCGAAGCACCCGCAAGGGCAGCTATCATGAGTGGACCGAGTTTCGTGACATCCCCTCCTTCGGCCTAATCCCGGATTTCAACTCTGGGTAGTATAGCACTGAGACCGGAAGACAAATCCGGACCGAAAGAAAGGGAGGCCTCCCGCCGTGTACATGCTGCGAAGCGAGCGCACCGACCTGGCCCTGGAGCGCGCGACTATAGCCAGGGAACGGGGCGCTGGAGCCATACCCGGGGTATCGGTGCGCGAAGAGACCATCGACCCGGGCATCAAAATCACGAGAGTACAGGTGACCACGCCTCAAGCCGCGTCCTCGCTGGGCAAGCCGCCGGGGCGCTATTTCACTCTGGAGTGCCCCGCGCTCCGAAGCAGAAACCGCACCCTCCTGAAGCAGGTAGCGGGCATCGTGAGCCAAGAGCTGGCAGAACTGGCCCGTCTTCCAAGGCGGGGAGACGTGCTTGTAGTGGGCCTGGGCAACTGGCAGGCTACACCTGACGCCCTGGGCCCGCGCGTTACGTCTCAGCTCATGGTCACAAGGCACATCCGCGAGTACCTCCCGCAGGAACTGGGGGGACGACTGAACCCGGTGGCCGCGATCTCCCCGGGCGTCCTGGGAATCACGGGGATGGAGACCATCGACATAGTGAAAGGGCTTGTCCAGCAGATACGACCAGAACTGGTGATAACCGTAGACGCGCTGGCGGCCAGATCTCCGGGACGCCTCCTAACCACCATCCAGATCTCTGATACCGGGATCCAGCCCGGGTCCGGCGTAGGGAACAAGCGTCCGGGCATCAACCAGGAAACCCTGGGGATACCGGTGGTCGCCGTGGGGGTGCCTACCGTGGTCTCGGGAGCCTCCATCGCCAGCGACGTCCTGGACGCCTATTTCCACAGGTTCAACCCTCACGCCCGCGCCACGCTTGATTCAGTCCAGGATTTCCTGAGCGAGGACGTGCGGGACCTCATGGTCACCAACAAGGACATCGACGTTGAGATCATGGAGATGTCCAAACTCTTGGCAGCCGCCATCAACCGGGCGACCCAGCCGGCGATAACTGAGGAGGAAATGCTGGATTATCTGCAGTAGCCGTATTCGAGGTAGCAAATCAGGTCCTACTCAGGTCCTACTCAGGTCCTGCTCACGTGCTACTCCGGCAACCTGCGGAGGAAGGCCAGCCACCCGAGGATTGGCCTTGGGAGGGCCGGCTCACCGGATAGGGCGCGGTCAACCAGCGACATGGCGATCTTCACGTGATACCGGAGCATAGCCTCCCCTGCTTCGGGCGAAGCCGCCGCCGGGGCCCCCAGGTAGGGCCGGAATCCCTTCTGCCCGGTCCACTGGAGCATTCTGGCCAGGTGCTCCAGGTCGGCACCGGGGCCTCCCAACCTTGATACGAGACGGCCCACGGAACTAACGAGCTTGGCCGGGCCGCTAGGGGACGACGGGGTTGAAGGCGGGATCTGCGCGTACTCCTCCCGGTTGCGGGTTTCGCCGGCGATCGCCAGGAACAGCGACGTCTCATTGGTTCCTGCGTGGCTATCGGTGTCGTCGCCGCAGGCTCCGGAAGCAAGGCCGGTCTCCTCTCGGAGCGCTGGGCTCACACTCACCATTTGCCTGAATATCTCAATAAACGGATCGATTAGATAGAACTGGAGCTTTCGCCAAGCTTTGCGAGCAGCGGCGTCTATGGCCAGGTGGTGCCTGGGCCCGCCGTGGTTGTCCGAAATTACCAGGTACCGGAATCCTTGGCGAGACAGGCCTCTCGCGAAGTCGTAGAGAACCCAGGATAGCCCCGAAGCCTGCACCGAAAGCGAACCGGGGCACGGTAAAGCATCCGATCCGCAGTAGAGCGGCGGAAGGTTCACCAGCGTCAGATCGGCGCGACACGTAGACAGCTCAGCCTGCAAGCGGCGCTGCACTTCCTGCGCCACCAGGACGTCGGTACCCAAGGGAAGGTGCGGTCCGTGGACTTCGATGGGGCTTACCGGCATAAAGAAGACGGTCTTCTCCCTGGGGAGAAGTGCGATCTCAGGTGCGGTCATCTCGACGTAATTTCGGGCCATGGAAGCACCCCCGCCTGGGGATTCGGCGCCCGGGCGCCCGGCTCCTTTCCAAGATGCGGGTTTCGCCCGCCAGTCTTTCGGCCCATTCCGGGTTTCACCCGCCACAAAACCACCCCATTCCGTGTTCCGCCCGCCAGAGCCTCTCGGAATGGTGGGTTTTTCCGACATTTCGCAGCCAGGGAGGCGTTTTAACAAACGCAGCCCAGCTATGCTGGGCTTTGTGGCTAGGCTTCGGTTCGCACTCGCCCAGCCCCCGCGCTTCCAAGACAAGGAGGGGCGGTCGAAGCCGCCCCTTCAGATCCGTCCCTTACCTAGAACTTCTGCCCACCGGAGCCACCGGAGAACCGCCCGCCGAGGGTCTGCTCCGCGAGCTCGATCATCCGCCTGACCATGTGGCCACCGACTGCGCCGCAGGTGCGGGAGGGGATGTCGCCCCAGTATCCGCCCGGAGGCTGGATGCCCAGCTCATTGGCGATCTCGTTCCTGAACTGGTCGAGAGCCGGCCTAGCCTGAGGCACTACCGCCGAGTTGCTACGCTGCCCCTGTCCCAACTTGTTCACCTCCTGTTCGGTGTACTGACGTTATTATGTTCACAGGAGATGGCCGTATGCTGGGACTTTGTGGTCACGTTATGTCAAAACGACCTTTTTCGTTTTTATGCGTTTTTGTTTTGAGCCCTTGTGCTGAAAGCGTTTTTCTGTTGAGCGCGTTCTGTGTTCTAGTTTGTCCGTAAGCGTGTGGGCGCTCCCTTTGCGGAGTTCGGCAGCGGTTCCAGCCCGGAGCGAAGCTTACTAGCGCGCCGCGAAGCGAAGGCGCCACAGATTCGCGAAGGGCGAACCGCTGGCAAGTCGACTGAGTCGGCAAAGCACGACATGGACTACCGCGACCGGCTGGTGGCGAAGAGATCCCCGAAGCGAGTCCTCACGACGTCCACAAGAGACACAATGCTTGGCTCGGGATCCGGTTTCGCCATCTCGGCCAGCACCGCCCTGGCCTGTTCTCTCGCCCTCGATACGACTTGAACGGTAAGCTGAAGGTCTCGCACCTTGATCTCCGGCAAGCCGTGCTGGGATACGCCGAAGAATTGCCCCGGTCCCCTCTGCTCAAGGTCCGCTTCAGCGACCGCGAAGCCGTCGCTCATCGTCTCCATCACCAGTAGTCTTTCCTGGCCCCGCTCCGTCCCGGCAGAGGCAACCAGATAGCAGTACGATCGGTCCTTCCCTCGACCGATCCGGCCTCTCAGCTGGTGCAGGGTGGCTAGGCCAAACGTGTCCGCGTCCTCCACCACCATTACGGTGGCGTTTGGGACGTCGACGCCGACTTCGATTACGGTTGTGCTGACGAGAACGTCGATGTCTTTGCGCAAGAAAGCGGACATGGCTGCAAGCACGTCCTTGCGTGGAAGGTCGCCGTGAATGAGTCCGATGGAAAGCCCCTGAAGATAGCTTCCGGCCAATTCCTCCGCCACAGCCTCAGCGGCTTTCCTGCCCGACACGCCCTCCTTAATGAGCGGGCAGACCACGTACGCCTGGCGGCCTGCCTTCACTTCCTCCCGCACCCTCGCGTAGGCCTCCCGGCGGCCCCTGGCGTCGACAACCACGGTATTCACGGGGACGCGTCCCGGAGGCAGCGCGTCTATCACCGTTACGTCCAGATCGCCGTACAAGGTCAGAGCCAGAGACCTCGGTATCGGGGTTGCGCTCATAACCAGGACGTGAGGGGAAACAGCCGAATTCTCGGAGAGCGCGAGTCGCTGGCGGACTCCGAAGCGGTGTTGCTCGTCAGTGACGACCACTCCGAGCCTCTGCCACGTAACGCCCTTTTCAAGCATGGCGTGGGTCCCCACCAGGATGTCGATATCGCCGGAAGCAAGCTCCGCCAGCACTCTCTGCTTCTCAGCGGGCTTCGTGGAGCCGGAAAGATGCCCGACTCGGACCAGTCCCCTGCACAGTTTCTCAAGAGTCCCGCGGTGTTGCTCGGCCAGGATTTCAGTTGGAGCCAAAAGCGCGCCCTGGAACCCGTTGGCCACAGCAGCGAGAAGGCCGTAGACGGCGACGACGGTCTTCCCGCTACCGACGTCACCCTGAAGCAAGCGGTTCATGCATTGTCCCGACGAGAGATCCCGCTTTATGTCCCCTATGGCCCGCTCTTGGGCCGAAGTCAGGGAAAACGGAAGAGATTCGACGAAACGCTCTGCGAGCGCGAAGTCGTGAAAAGCACCGGGCCCCTCCACTCTCTTGGCTTCCTCCCGCATGTAAAGGAGCGCGATCTGGAGGTGGAGCATTTCCCGAAACGCCAGAGCTCGCCGGGCCGCGTACCAGGAGTCAGCCGCATCCGGCACGTGGATGTCCCGTAGCGCCTGCCTGAGCGTAACGAAGCCGTTCTGGGCCATAACCGCGGGGGGCACGTCTTCGGGCATCAGAGACCCATACGTTTCAAGGGCGCTTTTCACCATCTTGCCGATGGCGGCTGAGTTCATGCCCAAAGTCCCGTGGTAGACCGGTATCAGCGGCCCCTTGATCTCCTGCCCAGGCGCTTTAGGCTGCCAGACAGGGTGAGCGATCTCCAGACCGCCTCTCCTCCACTCGGCTCTTCCGGAAGCGAAGACTTCCATGCCAGGAGGGAAGTTACGGTGCATATATGGCATGTTATACCAGACCAGCGAAATAACCCCTGAACCGTCCGACACGCGTATCCGGAGGGCTTGTCCCCTCTGGCTGCCCACAAACGCGGAGGAGATAACCTTGCCCGCCACAGTCACGTCCTCACCGGGCTTCACAAGGGCCATCGGGACGAAGCGGGAAAAGTCAAGGAGCCGGAAGGGGTAATGGTTGAGCAAGTCGGCGACGGTGCGTATGCCGAGCGTGGACAGGATCTCCGCCTTTTTCGGGCCCACGCCCTTCAAGTACCGGACCTCGTCCGAAAGCGACGGGATGTTCCCTCTTCTCATTCCACTGAGACGATGTAGTAGTAGAGCGGCTGGCCTCCCTGATGGACCTCAACTTCCACCTTGCCGCCCACTACCTCCTTAACTTCGCGAAAGACGCCATCCCGGGTCTCTTCATCGGTACCCTGCCCGCAGTAGACCGTAACGACTTCGTCGTCCGGTTTGACCATGCGCTTTACAATGGACAGGAGCACCGCTCCCGGCTCGTGTCCCACAAGTTCGACTTTGCCGTCAATGAGACCCAAGATATCGCCCTGCTTCATGGTATGCCTACCGAACCGCCCGTCTCTGGCCGCAAAGGTGACTTCCCCAGTCTTTACGCGCTTTATCGCCTTCGCTGCACGCTTCAGGTTGTGGCTCATGTCCTCGGTCAGGTTGAGCGAGAGGAGCGCCGAGATCCCTTGGGGCACGGTCTTGGACGGGATTATGTACATGCTCCGTCCCACAAGCTTTTTTGCCTGTTTGGCGGCGAGAAAAATGTTGCTGTTGTTGGGGAGGAATATGACCTTCTTGGCCTTCACGCTTTTCACGGCCTCGGCGAGCTCCGCTGTGGATGGGTTCATGGTGGACCCGCCGTCCAGCACCAGATCGCAGCCGAGGCTGGCCATGATCTCCTTAAGGCCGTCGCCCGTGGCTACGCTCACAATACCGATCTCCTTGAGCTCGACCGCCGCACTGTAGCCTGCCACCTCCGGCGGCAAGGGGACAACGCCCCTCTCGCCGCCAACGACGTTTGACGACAGGAGATAGGACTGGGCAGCTTCGCGGCTCTGCTCGATCATATTGTCCACTGTAACCGAAGACAGGGAGCCGAACTCCAAGCACACCGTGAGCACTTCGCCAGGCCGCGCAGTGTGAATGTGCACCCTGGCGAGGTTCTCAGAGCCTACAACGAGCAACGAATCCCCGTACTCGAGGAGCCTTGCGCGAAGGTCCGAGAGGGAGATCCCTTCTCCGGCCACCAGCAGCTGAGTGTCATAGGGATACCGGATATCGGCAGTTTCAAGCTCGTCGACTCTCACGCCCACGCTTTCGACGACAGCAGGAGAAGCGGCAGCTGCTCCTGTCGAGCGGCCCTCCGCCAGCGCTTGCAGCGCTCCTTCGAGCACGTAGATCAGCCCTTTTCCGCCTGCATCCACTACTCCGGCCTGCTTCAGCACAGGCAGCATATCCGGAGTCTGCTGGAGAGTTTCAAGCCCCCTCTGCAGTCCTGCTTGCAGGACTTCGTCGAGACCGGCGTCCTCCCTGGACACCGAAACCGCACCATCGCGCACCGCTCGCAGCACTGTCAAGATCGTGCCCTCGACCGGCTTCATCACTGCCTTGTAGGCGGTAGAGACAGCCTCGTCCAGCGCCGCAGCAAACTCCCGCGCCGGGGCGGTCTCCTTGCCCGAAAAGTACCTCGCAATGCCGCGAAATATCTGCGAGAGGATGACCCCACTGTTGCCCCTTGCTCCCATCAGCGCGCCGTGGCTGGCCATCTCGGCAGCCTGATGCAGAGGAAGAGCCTCCTTGTTCTGGAGGTACTCTGCTGCCGAGGAGAGGGTCAGCGACATATTAGTGCCCGTGTCGCCGTCAGGCACAGGGAATACGTTCAGAGAGTCAACTTCCTTCTTGCGGGCGGATAGGTATTTGCCTGCTTCAACGATGATGTCGCGAAATGTGGTTCCGTCCAACACCCGGTATGCCATTTAGCTTCCAGAGCTCCCTTGTACCCTTACTCCTTGAACGTTGACGGTGACTTTCCTGACCGCAAGCCCCGTCGCCTTCTCCAGGGTGTACCTCACCTTGTCAACGACCATGCGGGCAACCTCGCTGATCCTCACGCCGTAGCCCACAATGATCGTGAGGTCAACGTAGACCTCGTCGCCCTCTATCGTGACCGAAACACCTTTGGACAGGTTTTCTTTGCCCAAAAGTTCGGAGATCCCGTCGCTCATCTTCCTTCCGGCCATGCCAACGACGCCGTAGCACTCAGTGGCGGCGGCGCCGGCAATAGTGGCGATGGCTTCCTCCGAGAGGACAAGCCGTCCTAGTTGCGTTTCGGTCTCCTTGCCGGAAATCGGAACCACGTGTAATCCCCTTTCACGGATGCCGCAGGATCCGGCCGGAACCCAGCCCCTGCAGGGGTTCTGGTTACTTCTACTTGAAACTGTGCTTTTCCTCCCTATTCTCTTATGCTAGAATAGGCGAGTCATACGGAGCAAGGAGGTTACCACCGTGCCAAGGTGCGAAGTCTGCGGCAAGACAAAGTCGGTTGGTCACAGCGTAAGCCACTCGAACATTAAGACCAAGAGGACCTGGTCTCCCAATATCCAGCGAGTCCGTGCCGTGGTAAACGGCGCGCCCCGCCGCGTATACGTGTGCACCGAGTGCCTTAGAGCCGGCAAGGTCACCCGCGTTACAACCGAAGAAGCGTAAAGATCCGAGCCTCAGGGGAATCGAGTACGAAACAAGGGCGCCGCTCGCGCTACCTGCCGCGAGGGGCGCCTATTGACGTGAAGTCTCGCCGCGATGGCCGCGCCGACGTCTACGTCCGGTACCCGAACACAGCCAACACCGCTTTGACTACGCCCGCAAGGCTCTTTGGCACTCTCAATATCCTGACTTTCATAACCCTCGCCCTCTCTTCCCTAGAGCCCGTTTTTGTAGATAAGGTACGCTCCGGCCAACATCCCCGCCCCCAGCATAGACAGGAGCATCCATGAGGGCAGCGACACAATGACGATGATCCCTCCGGCCACCGCCATGGCCGCAGAAATGAGCACCCGCTGGGACAGTCTCTGTGACTTCATCCTCACGGCCATCCCCGCCAATGCAAACGAAGACTCCCTTCCGGTACCAGGCCAGTATATTCATCTGGGCGCGGAAGTGCTTAGGAGCGATGGCCATCCTTGCGGGGGTTCTTCAGCGAATCAATCGCAAGCTTTCTCTGGGGGGATTTGAAAATGTAGCTGCCTGCCACCAGAATGTCGGCCCCTGCCTCTATGAAGTCCCGCGCATTGTCGCCGGTGATACCGCCGTCGACCTCAATAACGGGACTTAGGCCCCTTCGGGCGGCGAGTTCTCTCACCGCGGAAACCTTGTGGAGCATCTGCGTGATGCACTCTTGCCCACCCCAGCCGGGATTCACGGTCATGACCAGGACCAGATCGACCAGATCCAGTACATGCGGGAGGAAGTCGGGCGGAGTAGCCGGGTTCATGGCAACACCGGCCTTGCATCCGCGAGACCTGATGTCCCCCAGGACGCGGTGAAGATGCCGGGTAGCCTCGACGTGCACGGTGAGGTACTCGGCGAACGGCGCGAACGCCGGCACGGCGTAGTCAAGGCAGTCCACCATGAGGTGGACGTCGAGAGGAGCTCCAGCCTTTTGCAGAGACTGGGCCACGAGAGGGCCGTAGGTTATCGGAGGCACGAAGTGGCCGTCCATAACATCCAGATGCAGGAGTTCAGCACCGGCGCTTACCACCGATGCGGCTTCCTCAGCTAGATGCGCCGGGTCCGCCGACAGAAGCGATGCCGAGACTACTACTGGCCTGCCCTCACTCATACTTGCGCCTCTCCTTATCCTGGCTCTCCTCAAGAAGGCTAAGGTATGTTCTGTATCGTTCCGCGCTGATCCTGCCCTCCCCTACGGCCTTCCTCACTTCGCAGGGCTCCTCGGTTTTGTGGAGGCAACGGGGGTAGTAGCACAGGGGTACCAGCTCCGCCATCTCGCGGTAGTAATAGCCCAGTTTGGACGGCTCGCAGTCGATCACATCCAGTTTGGAGAAGCCGGGGGTATCTGCAAGGAAGCCGGATTCGCCTATCCTGTACAGAGTGACTCCTTTGGTGGTGTGCCGGCCGCGTGAGGCGCGGGACAGCGTGCCGGTTTCAAGGTCAGCGCCTGTGACAGCCGCCAGGATCTTTGACTTCCCCACTCCGCTGGCTCCGGCGAGGACAACGGTCTTGCCCTGCATCGCGCATTTGAGATCTGAGATCCCTTGGCCTGAGACAGCCGACGTCCCGATGGCGGTATAGCCTGCTTTACGGTAAATGCCGAGGAGATGGGACACTTCCTTCGGGTCTTCCACGTCGACCTTGTTGACGCAGACGGCGCCCTCGATGTCCAAGGACTCCAGGTGCACCAAAAGCCGATCGACGTAGGTTAGGTCAATTGGGGGTTGCGTCACAGCCGTGACAACAAAAACCTGGTCCACGTTTGCGACCGGTGGACGCACCATGACGTTTTTCCTGGGCAGCACCTGTTCTATGACGAAGTCCTCGCCCTTCTGAGCGAGGACGACCAGGTCTCCCGCGCGAACATCGGCGCTCTCGCGGCGAAGCCTCCCCCTAAAGGAACACGTCACCGTTTCAGCGTCGAGCGCGGCTTCGCAGAAAGCCGATCGGACCCTCAGTATCCGTGCCTCCAAAGACCCCAAAGACACCTTCTTCCCGTACCCTACGGCCTTATGGTCTCGGTCGATACCTTCCCGCCGGCGCTGATCTTGATCGTGGCCGAAGACCCCTGCCACTGGAACGTCACTGTCTGCGGCCCGTCGCTGGGGCGCAGGGTCCTGTCGTAGACTACGACGTCCGTCTGCACATCGTCGGTAACCGAGATGATCACCCGCGCCGCTCTGTTCCCGGGCAGCACGTCCTTCGGAAGGAACGTCTTCGTGTAGGGGTGCTTCGCAGCAGGCGCTTCACCGGACACAACGACGTTGACTTTGCTGAGGAACGGGACCTCGGTGCCTGCCGGCGGGTCCTGCGCTATGACGATCCCTTCCGCAACCCCCGGCGAGTACTGGTAGACAGTGTTTCCCAGGTCAAGCAGGACCTCGGACAAGGCGGCATCGACTAACCCGATGTTCATTCCGAGAAGCGCCGGCACTTTGGCTGATGTCGGCTCAGGCCCTTGCGAGACCTTGAGGTCGATCACCGTACCCTTGGCCACGTCCAGACCGCCGGGGACCGACTGGCTGATCACGCGGTCCTTGGGGATGTTGGGATGGTAGAGGAACTCAACGTCTCCCCGCGTCACGCCGGCGTTTTCAAATTCAACATCGACTTCGAGGGGAAAGACTTTTCCCCTAACGTCAGGGACTTTGGCGTAGTCCGGTCCCTTGGATATTGTGCACCATACATCGCGGCCGGTCTTTGCCCGTTCGCCGCCCAAAGGACTCTGGGATAGGATGGTCCCCGCCGGCGCCTTGTCATCAAACCTTTCGCCCGCCACTTTCAGGACCAAGCCCACGTTGGACAGGAGCCCTTGGCCCTCCAGCTGCGACCGACCTACAACGTCCGGCACTTCCACTTCAGGATTCTGGAACCACTCTAGGAACTCGGCTCCGGCCCAGGCAACCGCCATAAGCGTCAGTGCCATTAGACCTAAGAACAGCTTTACCGCCAGCGAGAGCGGCTTCCTTTTGGCTCTTGTCTTGGCCACCACAGCATCTCCTTGGTCCCCGGACGGCGCGTCCTTCGCAGCCGGCTCCCGCAACGGCCCCTCCGCCAACCGGGCCTCTACGCTCCGGATTGCCGAGAGCATCTCCTCCGCCGTCTGGAAGCGCGCGAGCGGGTCTTTCGCCATCGCCTTACGCACGAGCTCGTCAACGGCAGGTGGAATAGAAGGAGCATTCTCCCTGAGGGAGGGCGCGTCAGCTTCCACGTGCTGCAGAGCGACGGCTACAGGGCTATCGCCCGCGAAGGGCTGCCGGCCTGACAGCATCTCATACAAGACCACGCCTAGGGAATACAGATCTGACTTAGCCGTCGCGAGACCGTTCTTGGCCTGCTCCGGTGAGATGTACGGTGCTGAACCCACAACCATGTCCCTGGTCGTGGTTGAAAGAGAGCCCAACGCTCGGGCGATGCCAAAATCGGCCACCTTCGCCCTGCCTTCGGCGGTGAGCAGGATGTTCTGGGGCTTTATGTCCCTGTGTATGATCCGCTTTCCGTGGGCATGGGAAAGCGCCTCGCATATCTCGGCCGCGATCTCCAGAGCCCTCGCAACCGGCAGCCGCCCCTTGGACTTCATGTAGTCCCGCAGGGTCTCCCCCTCGCCTATGAGCTCCATAACAATGAAGTAAAGGCCCTGGTCCTCGCCAACGTCGTAGATGTTCACGATGTTGGGGTGGGAGAGCGAAGCTACGGACTGCGCCTCGCGCCTGAAGCGGCGGATGAAGTCTTCATCCTCACTCATTTCGGGCCTTAGGATTTTGAGAGCAACGTGTCGGTCCAGGACCAGATCGTAGGCCTTCCAGACTACACTCATCCCGCCTCCGCCGATCTTCTCGACTATCTTGTAGCGGTTTAAGACTTTCCTTCCCGCGATATCCTGCGACATGGGAGCGTCACCACCTCTTCCCGGCGCCGAATGACGCGGTGACTTCGGGCCATAGGATGACTACTGTCACATTATCGTAGCCGCCGCGAGAGTTGGCGGCGGTCACAAGATCGGAAGCCACCTTGTCTTTCGGCGATCCATTGAGCATGGAGAGCACTTCTTTGGAATTCACAAGGCTCGTAAGGCCGTCAGTGCACAGCACCAGGACGTCACCCTCACAGACATCGACCGGATATAGCGAGACGCATACGCTCCGCTGTGTGCCCAACGCGGCTGTGAGGACGTTTCTTCCAGGGTGCTTCATGGCGTCCTCTTCCGTGATGGCGCCGTTGCGCACCAGTTCACCGCTAATCGACTGATCGTCGGTTACTTGCCGGATTGCCCCTTTCGAGATCACGTACGCCCGGCTGTCGCCGACGTGGCCAACGAAGACCCGGTTCTCGCCGTCACGGTGGAGTACCGCCGTAAGCGTGGTCCCCATGCCCTGTACTCCCGAAGCAGTGGAGGAAGCTTCATAGACCTTGGAGTTGCCGTAGGCAATGGCGTTGCGCAGGAGCTCGTCAGGCGTCTCATGGCCCCGGTTCTTGACGACATAGTCGGTGCAGTACTTTACCGCCAGGGATGACGCAACTTCACCCCCGTTGACGCCGCCCATGCCGTCGGCAACCATGGCAAGCCAAAGACCGTCAGGAAATGACTGAACCGTCCAGGAGTCCTCGTTCTCCGAACGGACCATCCCGCGGGATGTATGCGCGCTCCACTCCAAATCCGGTCCCTCCCAACAGCGCTCCCCCGTCTATCTGATCTTGGGGTTAGGCCGCGCCGCCAACTGCCTTCTGAGCTGACCGCAGGCCGCTTCAATGTTTGCTCCCAGTCTACGACGTACCGTCACCTTCACCCGGTTCCCTTCCAGCGCATCCCGGAACATGGCGACTCGCGCGGGTTCCGGAGACCTCCACTTCATCCCGGGGACCTCGTTCCACGGAATGAGGTTCACCAGACAGTCAAGGCCCTTCACCATGGAAGAGAGCCTATCTGCATCGGCGGCTCCGTCGTTGACGTCCCTGAGCAGCATATACTCAATGGTAACCCGCTGGCCGGTATTAGTCGAGAACCGTTTCAGGGCAGACAGCACCGCCTCCAGCGGGTAACGCTTGTTGAGCGGAATCAACTGGTCCCTCGTCCCGTTGTCGGTGGCGTGGAGCGACAGCGCCAGCCTGGCTCCCTTACAGTCCTTTGCGTACCTGTCCATCGCGGGCGGGACTCCCACGGTCGACACAGTGACCTTCCTCCGCGAAAGACCGTAAAGCGCGGGATCGCACAGCCGGTCGATGGCCGAAAGCACGTTGTCATAGTTCAGGAACGGCTCACCGGTCCCCATAAACACGATGTGACCGAGCCGGTTCCTTTGGTCCTGGCACATCCCGAGAAACTCTTCAATGATCTCGCCTGCTGAAAGGTTACGCTCGAACCCAAGGGCTGTTGATGCACAGAAACCGCAACCAACGGGGCATCCGGCTTGACTGGAAACGCACCCCGTCAGCCCGTATTTATATGACAGGAGCACTGACTCGCAGAGTGGTTTCCCCTCTTTACCCCATAGAAACCTTTTCGCCCAATCCCCTTCTCCCTCCTGCTTTCGCAGGAGTTCCAGTTGACGGACTCTAGCGGTTTCTCCCAGATACTTCCTTAGGGGTGCTGGGAGATCGGTCATCTCGTCCCACGTCGACGCGTACTTGCCGTACGCCCACGAGAACACTTGCTTTGCCCTGTAAGGCTTCTCACCGAATCCTGCAATGAGTTCAGAGAGCTGACGTAGGTCCATATCGGTCAAGTTAAGCATTGCTCGAAGCCTCCCTTGCGGCGCAGCCGACAAAGAAACAGTCGCTGTCGTATGTGTCGGCCAGAATGTACCTGTAACCGTCGCCTGCGAGCTTCTCCGAGTACAGGACGCTGAAGTTTCCCGCCCGCCCCTTCGGGTCGACGGGGACAAACTCCTTGTGCTCTTCAAGGAATGGGAGCCAGACCCCCTCGTTCTCCTCGGAGGTCAAGGTACAGGTGCTGTAGACAAGTATGCCTCCGGATCGCAGGCGCGGGGCAGCGGCGCGCAAGAGGGCGGCTTGCCGCCGGGCCATCGCGGGGATGTCGGATTCCCTCCGGTTCCAGCGCAGGTCCGGGTGCCGGCGCAGGACTCCCAGCCCGGAGCACGGCGCGTCCAGAAGAATGCGGTCAAAGGTACCCAGGCCCGAGGAGGCGCCCTCGTTCGTGGCGTCGAACACCGCAGTGGACACGCCTCGAAGTCCGAGCCTCCTGACCGTATCCTCGATCATGGACACACGCTCGCTATCGATGTCCGTGGCCACCACTTCCCCGGTTCCACCAAGCATCTCGGCCAGGTGAGCGGTCTTCCCGCCTGGAGCGGCGCAGACGTCCCAGACCCTGTCGCCGGCCCTGGGACCGACAGCCGCAGAGATAGCTGCCGCACCCTCGTCCTGGACGCTGAACAGCCCTTCTTTGAAGCCGGGCAGCAGCGTCACCGGCGAGCCCGTAGGCAGATGAACAAAAGAAGGGGTTGCTCCCTCTCGTGCGGCGTGGCCTTGGGCACGCAAAAGGGCCAGGTAATCCTGGCGCAAAACGCCAGACCGGGCGATCCGCAGCGACAGCGGGGGAGGCGAATTGCTCCGCGCCGCAAGCCTGAGTGCCTCGGAAACCCCGAAACGGTCCACAAGAAGCTGGGCGACAAACCCGGGGTGGGAGTACCGGGCCTCAATGTACGAAACCGGATCCTTGTCGAGAGAAGGGATTTCGATATGGCCGGACGCTCTTGCGACGGAGCGCAGGACCCCGTTGCAGAATCCCCTCAGCCGAGGGTCCCTCTGGAGCCTCACAACCGAATCCACGGCTGCGTAGGTCGGGATATCGGTGAACAGGAGTTGGAATGCTCCCACCCTCAAGGCCGCGAGGACACCTGCGCGCAAAGAGGCCAGGCTGCGGGACGAAAACGCTGCCAGGTGCCGGTCAATGAGGCTCCGCCATTTTAGTGTGCCGGCGGCAAGCCCGTACGCCAGGGCCCGGTCCCTGGGGTCGCTGATGCCTGAATAATAAGAGGCCCGGGAGGTATCGCCGGTTTCGCTTACGATGCGGACCGCTACCTCCCGGGGATCCTTCTGCACCTAGTCGCGCCTCCCGCGGATTGCTAGAAGGCGGAGGAACTGGGCCAGAGCAACCGCCGTCGCGGCCACGTAGGTGAGAGCCGCTGCGTTCAGCATGTTGCCCACCGGTATTACCTCGTTGGACGCCACGAAGCCCGACACCTCAAGCATATCCAGCGCCCGCTTAGAGGCGTTGTACTCAACGGGGAGCGTTATCACCTGGAATACAACCGCCGTCAGGAAGAACAGGAGCCCCAGGTCCATAAACAGGCTGTTGCTGAACAACACCCCCATGAAGAACAGGGGGATGGCGAGGTTCGAGCCTATGTTGGCCACGGGGACAAAGCTGTTCCGAAGGGCGAGCGGCGCGTAGCCCACGTGGTGCTGGACAGCGTGGCCCACTTCATGAGCCGCGATGGCAAGCGCGGCCACCGACGTGCTGTTGTACGTCCCGGCTGAAAGCGAGAGCGTCCTATTCCTCGGATCGTAATGGTCGCGAAGCTCGCCGCGAACCGTCTGTATCCGCACATCGCCCAGGCCGGCGTCCCTTAGCAGGCTGGCAGCCACTTCGTATGCGGGCCTGCCGTTTTTGGTGTGAACCCTGGAGTAGGTCTGGTAAGCCGACCTCACCCTGCCCTGAGCCCACAGGGCAAAAAACAGCGCCGGGAGGACGAAAAGAAAGTACCCGCTGTCGTACCAATAAAACATCAGTCTTCCCTCCCCTGGATGCGTCCGAATCTTTGAGTAACGTCCTGCCTGCCCATAAGAAACGCTCTGGCCGTCATCTTTTTGCCGCCTTCCCGCTGTACGAGGCACACGACCAAGACGGAATCACCCGCCGCCGTCACTGCCCCATCTCCCGTAAATCCTACTATGGAGCCGGGCACGGCGTCCGCGGGCTTCTCATTAGGCAGCAGCTTTGTTTCCCATACCTTAATACGCTCCTCGCCGAGCCAAGTCACCGCCCCCGGCCTGGGGGAAAGCGCCCTGACAAGATCGTGGACGGCCTTGGCCGGCTTATGCCAATCTATGATCTCCTCGCCCTTTCTAAGATGCGGAGCGCGGGTCGCCTTGCTGTCGTCCTGGGACACGCGCGGGGCAACTCCGGCCCTTATCATCTCGACGGCCTCAACCAGAGCGTGGGCGCCCAGGCTCGCGAGCCTCGTCTCCAAAGTCCCGTAGGTTTCATCGGGACCTACCTCGACCGTCTTCTGCAGCACGATGTCTCCCGCGTCCATCTTGTCGCTGAGATGGATGATGGATACCCCGGCTACGGTATCGCCGCTCATCACTGCCCGCTGGACAGGGTTGCCGCCCCGGTATTTGGGCAAGAGCGACGGATGTATATTTAGTGTAGCCTTTCTGGCTGCAAGAAGAACGTCCTTGGGCAGCTTCTGGCCGAAGGCAGCCACCACGACGAAATCAGGATCCTTCTTGCGGATCAGAGATACCGCTTCCGGAGCGGATATGTCCTCAAAGGTGGCGACTTCTAGTCCAAGCGAAAGCGCCCGCTCCTTTACCGGAGTCGGGGTCATGACCTGCCTCCTGCCTACAGGGCGGTCCGGTTGCGTTACCACCAGCGTAACCTTCACTCCGGACTGCAGGAGCTCGACCAGCGCCGGTACGGCGAAGTCCGGGCTCCCCATGAACACCGCCGTGGGCGGCGCTTCCTCCTCCAGCGGTCCCTCGACAGGTTCCTCGTCCTTGGGCACCTCTGTAACCGTCTCCGCGCGGTCGATGTACAGGATTCCGTCCAGGTGGTCGATTTCGTGGCAGAGCGCCCTGGCCAGAAACCCCTCTCCCTCAACCCAAATGTCGTGGCCGTCCCTGTCCAGCGCTTTCACTGTTACGCGCATGGGGCGCTCGACTTCCCCCACATACCCGGGCCAGCTGAGGCAACCCTCCCACTTCACCTCGGACTCGGGGGAACGGGACACAATCTGAGGATTCACCAGGAAGTAGGGACCCTCGCCGACGTCAACGACCACCATGCGTTTGGATATCCCCACCTGGGGAGCGGCTAAGCCGACGCCCGCGGCTTCCCTCATCGTGAGAAGCATCTTATCCAGGGTCTTGCGTATGGACGCATTCACGCGAGGTACAGGTTTGGCCTTCTTGCGGAGCACAGGGTCTCCGAACCGGACTATGTCAAAAACATCCAAGGAGCATCACCTTTCATGGCTACGGTAAATGCCTATGCGGGTCCGTGTCAAATTGAGTCCACCTGAACCGACACCTTCACTCCGCCACCCAGACGGCTCTGCGCCTGCCTGTGAAGGGCGCAGAGCGGCGCCGGGTCCTGTCCCCGCAGCGCGACCTGGAACCAATACTCGCCCCGGACCTTAGGCTTTGGCGCGGGACTGGGGCCAAGCACTTGCGGCTTGGGGTCGAGGGACATCGCCGAATCGGCGTAGGACGCCGCGGCGTCGCGTACGCGCTCCAACTTCTTGCCGTGAAAGTGCACCCGCACGAACGTCCCGAAAGGCGGGTACCCCAGGATCTTTCTCTGCCCGAGTTCCTCCCTGTAGTAGGCCTGGGGGTCCGCTGCGCCCTTCACTCCGGGGTTCTCAGGGTTTAGCGTCTGGACGATGAGCGACGCCCCGGGCGCCGCAGGGTCAGCCAGTTCCCGCAGGGAGCAGAGAAGGTGATATACCTTCTCAGAGGCCCGGAAATCGGGAAGGTTCAGAATGGTGTCTGTGGAAAGCACCCCCACGGTGGTCACACTCGGCATTCCTCCGGATCTAAGAACCGTGGCAGTAGCCAGCAGGCACGACGGCGAATCGGCTCCGAAGGCCGAAATCACCCGCTTTGGGGGTTCACCTTTGGAAGAATCTTTGTCCAGCCTGTAAAGAGGCACATCCGGGAAGAGGCGCCTGAATTCCGACTCCGCCCGGTTTATGCCGAAGCCCCCGAAGTACCAGTTGCTTCCGCCGCACTTGGGGCACACATCCGGGGCCTGTACCCTCCGCCCGCAAGTATGGCAAACCAAAGCGCTGTCTTTTGAGTGAAACGCCAGAGGAAGGCTGCAGGCTTCACACGCGAGAGTCTCGCCGCAGTCACGACAGGTAACCTGTGTGAAGTCTCCTTTCCGGTTGAGAAAGAGAACAGCCCTCCCTGAGGACGCAAAAGTCTCCCGGAGAGCCGAAACCAACGGCTCGGCCATTATGCTCCGGCCCCTCTTCTGCCCTCGCAGGTCAACCACATGCACGGGAGGCAAGTCAGGTCGAGGAATTTGCGTCTCAAGGGCCGATGTCCCTAGAGCGGCCCGCCCCATAGCGACGACCGTGGGGTGGCCCGATCCCAGCACGACCCGGCATCCTTCGATCCCGGCACGCCAGACCGCTACTTCGCGGGAATCATAGAAGGGTGATTCGGGGGATGTGTACGACTCCGAGGACTCCTCATCGACTATGATAATGCCGAGCCGGCGCACAGGCGCAAAGACCGCGGCCCTGGTGCCGACTGCTATGCTCTTCTCTCCGCTTTGAAGCGCGAGGTGAGCCGCCCTCCTCTGGAGGCCGGTGAGTTCCGAGTGCACTGCCGCCACGTCGTCGCCAAACGCGCCCTTAAGCCTCACGACGGCATCCTCGAGCCCCTTTAGTTCGGGGACAAGGACGATCACCCCTCGCCCCTCCTCCCGGGCTTGGGCGATGATGCCGAAGTACCGTTCCCACCGGTAGGCGCTGTCACCCCATATAACCGATGATAAGACGACGGGCGATGTGCCGGAGGTCCCGCGAGGCGCCGTGCTCGATGCCCCGCAAGGCGCCGCACTCGCAGCCCCATGAGGAAGCGTGCTGCCGGCGTCGTGAGGTGACCCGGGCATCTCCCTCGGCACAAAGGGCGGCCACAGGAGGGCAAGGCTTGAGGATAGCGGAACGCAGCACCGCTCGGCAAGGACCTCGGCGAGCCGCATGAGGTGATCATCCGGCAGGAACCCCAGGTCGTAAACGAACTTGATTGGCCTCACCTTTATCGACGGGGGATCGGTGCTTTCCCCCATCACAAAGCCGTCAGCTTCCCCCTGCCCAAAGGGCACCCGAACCTTGGCTCCGCGGGGGATAAACATATTATCCGGCAGCTCGTATGTGAACTGCCGGTCCATCAGGGCTGGGACGTCTACTATTACATCGACGAACCGCGTGGACATACTCGTTGTCCCCGGCCGTCCGCTCTACTCTTGAGGTTCTGGTAGCGACTGTTCCGGTTGAGACGGATCTTCGGTCAAAGGCAGGTCCGGTTCCGCTGACGCCTGCACATCCGAGAGCACTTCGTCGGCTTTGGGAACAACCCTCACGGCGCCGCTCTCAATCTCCTGGAGGGCGATGGTGACAGGCTTGTGCGCGAGGACTACTCCGGGGTCTCTCCGATTGACAATTTGCCTTGCTCGCTTTGCTACCGCCACAACTAAGCTATACTTGGAATCAATGATTGGCTCTTTCTCCGGCGGCCGGTTGATCATTTACTGTCCTCCTAAACGTTCCGGCAAAAAAGCGCAGCTATGTAGACCGGCGAGCCCGCTCTCCCGCCACGATGGCGGCCAGCCTTGCTTGGGCCCTGCCAATGTCAGCATTGATAATAACATAATCGAAGGGCGAGAGATCCGACATTTCGCCCTCGGCGCTACGGAGACGAACTTCCCTATCGGCCTCGCTCTCGGTCCCCCTGCCGCTGATCCTCCGCCGGAGTTCCTCGACCGACGGCGGCAGCACAAAGATAAAAACCCCGTCGGGGTACACTCCTCTAAGGGTCCTTGCCCCTTGCACGTCCTTTTCCAGGATGACGTCCATGCCGGATGCCAGGGAATCCTCGATATCCTTGCGCGGGGTGCCGTAGAAATTGCCGTATACCTCGGCCCACTCAGAGAGCTCTCCCGAGTCCTTCATGCGGGTAAATTCTTCCCTGGACACAAAGAAATAATCCACTCCGTCAATTTCCCCGGGTCGTGGAACTCGGGTGGTGACGGAGGGACAAAAGCGAATCCCTTTATTGTCCGCCAGAAGCGCCCTGCGAAGGGTTCCCTTGCCGCACCCTGACGGAGCGGTTATGACGAACAGAAGTCCTCTTGACATGGTCTCTCTATTTCTCGTCAAGTCGGGAGACGACTGTCTCCGGGTTCACAGCGCTCAACACAACGTGCCCCGAATCAGTGATTATGACCGCGCGAGTGCGCCGGCCGTGAGTGGCGTCAATGAGCATCCCTCTATCCCGGGCCTCGGATACAACTCTACGGATCGGGGCGCTTTCAGGCGAAACCATCGCAACTATGCGGCTTGCCGAAACGATATTCCCGAACCCGACCGAGACCATGCGGATGCCCAACTAGGAACCTCCCGATTACTTCTCGAGGAACCTCGCCAGCAAGGCCTCTTTCTGTCTCTTACCGAGACCCTGCACCCTGCGGGACTCATCGATGCCGACTTCCTCCATAATCTTCTCAGCCTTGACCTTCCCCACTCTTGGCAGAGACTTCAGAAGGTAGGACACCTTCATGCGCTGGACCACCGGGTCCTTGCGGCCGGAGATGAGGTCCGCGAACTTCACGTTCCCCTTCTTGAGCTTGGCCCGAAGCTCAGCACGGGCCCTTCTCATGGTCTGCGCCTTCTCAAGCGCCTTCTTCTTCTCGGCCGGAGTCAAACTGGGAAGCGCCATGTTTCTCCCTCCTCACAGGTTTTGCCATTCGGCTTTATGCTGCTCTCTCTTTGCCTGAGCCCACGAGACCGGATATTCGCTCCATTTGCCAAAATTCCTCTTTTTATGCCAGCCCACGCCCAATAAAGTCCAAGAAAAGCAGGTGGCGGCCTCAAAATGGCCGCCCCAGCGCCTGAAAACGCCGACACTTGCCGGCGATTTCTACCTCCTACTGACCGGCACCGACCAGTTATGCCCGCTGTTGTTGTCCCAGTGATCAGCGGAATCCTTGAAGCAGAAGTCTATGCAGCGCTCACCTTCGCAGGTGATCTGACACGAAAAGGAGCCGTCTGTCCGTCTGTTCATCGGTACCGTCTTCGGCGACTTCCAGCCGTCCACTCCGTAGTGCAGGTACACTTTGTCCGCCCCGTGGCGGGCGAGAAGCCCCCTGTAGCCGATCTCCTGGATTGACCCCTTGACCGCGGGAGAGGGGCTGTTCCAGATCCTTTCGTCAAGCACGCCTATCACCTCCAGAGTATCCCGGTTATTGTCTCCCGGACGGCCCCGACGTATGACCCGGGGGCGCCCCCCTTGCGGACAGGAGTTCCAGATGCATAGCGTGAGACCAGGCAAGAGGCGACACGGACCTGTGCTCGCCAGTGACGCAGTCCAGTTGCTCGGGTAGAATTCCGCTCTCTCCCGCGACCTCAGAGAACCACCGAAGGTGCTCTCCGAACTCCTCCTTGGACAACTCTCCCAGCCTGCGACCCGCAAGTGCGCGCCAGGCGGTACAGACCGGCCACGGGTTGCCGGGCAGCCCGCCCGCGCCCTCTGGGCGGAAGTACCAGTCGCCCGTATACCTGGCGTAGCCCGGCACCCTTTTCCCCGGAAGGAGAACACCTAGGGCGCTGCTGACCCGCCGCCAGGTGCTAACGCTCCTCCGGCGCAAAGTATCCCCCAGCGAGCCTGAGTCCCGTTCTTCAAGGAGCGGCGCCGGCAAGATCAACGGTATGAGAAAAAGGCTTGCATCCGGAGTCCAATCGGCCTTTGGATCGCAGTCTTCCGGATGTCCGCATAGCAGGCCCCGGCAGAAGCCGGATTCCTCTGAAGACAGGCGGAGTACCAGTCCTTCCAACAGGAGCCGCGCAGCGGACAGGAACTCTTCCCGGTCGTCGGCGGCCGACAGGTCCCCCGCTATCTCGGCCGCCGCAAACAGCGCCCCGGCACACGCTGCCTGAGTGAAGGAGAAGATCCCCCTTCGCTCTTCCCACAGGTCGAACGAAGGGCGCACAAGCTTCCCCCCATCAGTGGTGTAGGAGGAAAGAAACCTGGCCGCCCTTCGCACAAACGGACGGTAGACGGCCTCCAGACCGGCGAGATCCCCTGTGAGCAGCCTGTAGTCTCCGGCAAGGATAAGAGACAACGCGGTCTCGTCCTCCTGCACCGGCAGACTGCCAGCTTCAAGGTTCCACGGATGCCAGCCCGATCCGCGGGTCCCGTCCACGCGGTGGCGCTGCCAGAAGAATCCCCGCGAGTCTATGGACTTTGAGCAGAAGCGCAAGTAGCGCTCCGCGTACTCGTGCAGCCCCACACGGAGCAGGGCTCCCACGCACATGGCGGCGTCCCTGTGCCATACATACCTATAGTGGTCGCGGTAGTCCCCCTGGATATCGGTGTCGCAGGACGCCACGATGCCGCCTCCCCTGTCGGCGTGGGAGACCACCGTCATAACCGATACCCGCTGCTCATCATCCAGCCCCCTCCAGCGCCTCTCCGACCGGAGCTTAACCGCCTCCGGGTAGCCGGCTTCATTCAAGCGCCGGTCCGCTTCCTCCCTTGTCCTGCCGAAAGATGTGAGGAAGTTCGCCCGAAAGAACGCGGCGCTTTCACAACGAAGGGCAGCGGCGCTCTCGATAAGGCCGTGGTCCACCGCCTGCCCGTGGATGATGCCCGTTTCGAGCGACACGTGCACGCCGCCGTCCCTCACCTTGGACACCACAGCGCTGGCGACCGCCTCGTTTGACGGGCCGGCATTTCCCGTGAATTGGATGGCAACCCAGCAGCCGCCCTTATAGTGGTAAAGCCTCTCTGCCTCCCGGTCCCAGGCGGCGCTTTCGCCAACAGTGTTTTCGTCCAGCGCCAACGCCGAAAGCGAATAGAGGGAGAGCGGTCCCTCACCGTCAGGGCACTCTACCTCCACGGTGCGGGCCCACACCGGAGCGAAGGGATCCACGGTGTCGGTGACGATCACCGCTACACCGTGCTCCCTGTTTTCCGCGCGCCAGGCGAAAGACATTCCTCCGCAATAGGCGCCGCTTACATCCCACCCGCGCCCGCCTACGGGCAAAAGCGTCCCGCCTCTCCAGAGGAGCAACCTGCACTCGCGGCCTTCCTGTATATGGTTTCTGAGGCCGACTTTTGGCCAGAACATCTCCCGCAGCCGGAGGTCTCCGTCAAAACCCAAAGCCAGAGACCCGTTCCCAAGGAATGCCCTCCGCATAGGCGGCACCGCCCCAAAACAGAATAGACCACGAGGTACTCCTCATATCATGTGCGACTCCGGGAGGAATCCTACTCGTGCTCTGGTTCTATGCGTTGGTTGTTGCTGCAGTGGCTCTTGCCATCTGGTTCTACCGGGAGCGGCTTAAGGTCCGGCCGCGCGCCGGCGCAAGAGAGCGCACGCTCACAGAAACCTCGGCGGAGATCGGAGCGCCTCCCGAGGCTGTGGACCCCGAAAAGGCGCTCCTATCCGACCGGTTGGCCGGTGTCGAGAGGCCCCGCGCGTCTTTGCCGCTTGATGCGGGCCACCGGAGTGAGGCCGAAAACCAGGATGAGGGCTCTCTGGGGGGCAAGGAACTGCGCAAGGCCAACCTCTCGAAAGAGGTGGAGGTTGACTGGGAAGCCGCAGACCTCATAAAGACCCAGCCCGGAGCCTATGCCTGGCCTCGGGACTTCATTGACGAGCCGTCCAAAGGCTTCTTGCGCAAGACTGGCGAGACGGACGCGCTCAAAGAATCTTCCACCGGACGAAATGAGGCGAAACAGGCCGGCCAACGCCAATTCCGCGAAGGCGACTACGTCCTGCCTGACAGGTACGGTAAGGAAAGGCTCGTGCTCATGGCCAGGGACCCGCGGTGGCTCTACGCCTACTGGGAAGTGGCAAGCGATCGCTATCAGGAGCTGCGGTCCCGGAGACTCGAAGAGTGGGGTCTCTCCAAACCCGTCCTGCGCCTCTACGACCTCTCCGAAGAGTCTCCTTCCCACCGGGTCGTCGACGTGGAGCTCAGGGATGATGCTGAGAACTGGTACGTAAGGTTGAACCGTCCGCGGCACCGGCTCGTGGCTGAGATTGGGCGCATCTTCCCCGACGGCTTCGTCCCGCTCCTGCGATCCAACGAAGTCCTGCTTCCTCCCGACTCGCCCTCAATGGAGATCTCTGAGGAATGGGCGCCTGTAGATTGGGAGGGAAAGTACGGAAGGTTTGCAGGCGCGGTCGGAGTGAGCTCCCCCGGAGTCTGGGGGCGCTGACATGAAGGAGAAAAACGGCTTTCTGGCGGTAGTCCTTCACGCACACCTTCCGTATGTGAAGCATCCGGACCTGGAGGACTCCCTGCAGGAGAGGTGGCTTTTCCAGGCCCTGACGGAGTGCTACATCCCGCTCCTCCAGGCCTTTGGCCGGTTGGTGGCAGACCAGGTTCCGTTCCGGGTCACCGTCTCCCTGTCGCCGCCTCTCCTGGAAATGCTAGCCGACCCGCTCCTCAGGCAGCGTTATAAGCGATATCTGGAAACGCTCCTGGAACTCGGCGAAAAAGAGATTGCCCGAACAGCGCCGGATCAGGTGATGAACCGCTTGGCGCGCATCTACACCGAGCGGCTACGCGAAACCCAGCGCCTCTACACCGAGGTCTACCGCGAAGACTTGGCCGGCGCCTGGGAAGACCTCTCGCGAGCCGGAGCAGTGGAACTCATCACCTCCGCGGCAACTCACGGCTACCTGCCTCTGCTCCTTTCCGACAGGGCCATCGGAGCGCAGGTGCGCACGGGCCTCGCAGCCTTCAGGCGCCACTTCGGTTCGGGTCCCAAGGGGTTCTGGCTGCCCGAGTGCGCCTATTGTCCGGAAGTGGAGCATTACCTTCGGGAAGGCAATGTGAACTACTTCATCCTTGAGACCCACGGGATACTGCTGGCGAGACCTCGACCCAAGTTCGGCTTCCACGCGCCGATCGTGACGCCAATGCGGCTCGCGGCGTTCGGCAGAGACCCGGATTGCTCCAAACAGGTGTGGAGCGCTGATGAAGGCTACCCGGGAGACGGAGCGTACCGCGAGTTCTACCGCGATATCGGCTACGAGCTGCCCGCGTCCTACCTCGGGAAGGCCTTGCCCTCCGGGGAGAAAGCCCCCACCGGGTTCAAGTACCATAGGGTTACCGACAGGCGCAGCGACTTCAAGGAACCCTACAACCCGGCCGAGGCGCAATGGAAAGCGGCTGAACACGCCGCCAACTTCCTTTTCTGGCGAGAACGGGAGGCTGAGCACTATCGAGCGGTGAACGGGCGTCCGCCCATCATGGTGGCTCCCTACGACGCCGAGCTCTTCGGTCACTGGTGGTACGAGGGTCCCGTTTTCTTGGAAAACCTCTTCAGGTTCGCAGCAGCGGGCAGCGGCGTCGCGACGATAACGCCTTCCGACTACCTGACCCTTTATCCGGTGAACCAGGTAGCCGAACCTGCGGGGTCCAGCTGGGGCTACAAGGGGTACAACGAGGTGTGGCTCGAAGGCTCAAACGATTGGGTCTACCGCCATCTCCACGTCTGCCAGGACCGGCTGGCTGACGCCATGGCCAGACACCGTGAAGCCCGCGGCCTTTCGCTGAGGGCTCTCAACCAGGCAGCAAGGGAGCTCCTCCTTGCCCAGGCTTCAGACTGGCCCTTCATCATGAAAACCGGGAGTGTTCCCGAGTACGCGAAGTCGCGCTTCACGAGCCACATTGGAAGGTTTTCCGAGCTAATAGCCCAGGTTGATGAGGGCTCTGTCGACCCGGTTCTCCTGGGACTGCTGGAGGAGACGGACGGGATCTTCGCCGATTCCGACCTTCGGACATCGTGGTTGGAAGCGGGAGCCGTTTAGGGAGGATTGGTTTTGGTGTCGGACCGCGACGGGCAAGAGAGGTCCCAGAACCTCAAGGAACTTGGCGTCCAAAAAGTGCCGGACCACAAGAGCAACATCTTCTGTCTGCCCATCATCGGACAGATAGAAGGCCACATTGTCCTGCCCTCGCAGAACAAGACCACCAAGTACGAGCACGTAATCCCCCAACTGGTGGCGGTGGAGGAGAACCCCGAGGTCACGGCCCTTCTCATCCTTCTGAACACTGTGGGCGGCGACGTCGAGGCGGGCCTGGCCATCGCTGAGCTGATAAAGAGCTTGTCCAAACCCACGGTGTCGCTCGTCCTGGGGGGCGGGCATAGCATCGGCGTGCCAATCGCTGTGGCCGCCCGGTACTCGTTCATCACCGACTCCGCCACCATGACGATACACCCGATTAGGCTGGCCGGAACCGTGTTGGGAGTTCCCCAAACCTATGAATACCTTGAGAAAATGCAGGACCGCGTCATCAGGTTCGTTACCGCCAACTCCGACATCACCGAGGAGCGCTTCAGGGAGCTCATGTTCAGGACCGGCGAGCTGGCGCGGGACATCGGCACCGTCCTCGTGGGCAAAGAGGCAGTCGACGCAGGCCTTATCGACGGCGTCGGGGGTCTCGCGCAGGCTGTGGGCAAGCTCAGGGAGATGTGCATGCAACAAGGGCTAAGCGACTGCTACTCCGGCGGACCGAAAGAAACTACTGAGCCCAAAGAAGATCCCGGCAAGCCGCCTCCGGAGGAGGGCTAGGCGTTGGTACTCTACTCCATCTATCCACCGGAAGTAGTCTTGGGGCAGGTGGAAAACCCCGAGCCCCGGTTCTTCACAGTCGAACTGGACGGCAGAACGCTCGTCCTCGAGATGAAAGACGGAAGGGCCCAGATCGTCCGCCTGCTCTCAACTAATCCCCGAGACTACCTGGACTCCAGGTGGCAGCCCGGGCAGGCTTTGGGTTTCGGCCCGCACCCTGAAACTTAGTTTCTCCTCGTGCGTAATAGGGTGACGTAAGGAGTAACTGAGCGGAGGGCGAACACAAATGAGGCTCGGATGCCTTGGCATAATCCTTCTTGCGGTTGGCGGATTGTTCCTCATCTTTGGACTCGTCGGAGGAGTTCTCGGGATCGGTTTCGGGATCTTGGGCGGAATAGTCCACGCCGTGTTCTCCATTATCGGCGGCATATTCTCCGCTATCGGCGGCATCTTCCGGTCCATATTCTAGTTGATTCCAATCCACCTAGGATCACGGTGCGAGGGCGCGCGGCAGTCTAGAAATCTGCCCTGTCGGGCAGACGGAGCGACGCGAGGTGGCTGACGTCATTCAGCCGGGACAACGTGAACGGGCCGCCGCCCTGGGCCGAAGTGCCGTAGCCTCCCGTCTCCAGGATGCTTATGGAGGCTGTATCCAGGCGGATTTGCCAGAAGTGCTGGAGGCCCGCGCCGATAGCCCGGAGGATTACGGTCTTTAGGGTCAGGCGATGGGACACCAGGATGACGTCTGTCACTTCGAGCAGGGGCACCAGCGAAAGGACGCCGCTCCAAGCGGCGTCCTGCACTTCACCGAGCGTCTGGCCTCCCGGAAACCTTACGGTGTGGGGAAACTTCACCCATGAATCGTACAGGCCCGGGTCGCGCGCTTCCGCCAAAGACAGCGAGAGCCCGGTCCACGACCCGACGTTGATGTCGGTGAACCTTTGATCCACGTGCACGTCGAAATCCCCGTGAAACCCTTCGCGCGTCAGGCATTGAGCCACTATCCGGGCGGTCTCGGCAGCGCGCGCCAAGGGACTGCAGTAGACCGGGGGCGGTCCTGCCGTGGCGGACCAGAAAGAGCTTGCCCATGGGCCCATCATGCCACGGTTCTCTCTGTTCGACAACCTCTAGCGGCTCTTCTCGCCGCCTACTAACCTCCGGCGGCCCCTGGCGGCACCTGCTAGTAGCGGACCTGGACCCAGGAAGGATACGCCCCGTAGATAGTCACCGGCGTCCCGATGGTCACGTACGGGTATATGGTCTCGACATCCCAGTTGTGCATTCGGATACACCCGTTGGACACGTAGCCGCCGATGCTCCAGTCGGCGTTGGTCCCGTGGATCCCGTAGTTGCCGGTAGGGATGGAAAGCCCGATCCAGCGTGAGCCCAGCACTTCCCACCACGGGTTTGGATCAAGGAGCGCGACTGACCAATTGCCCACCGGGGTCGGGGTGGACGCTTTCCCTACTCCCACGGGGTAGGGTCCAAACACCCTGTTCGCGTAGTAGAAGGTGAGTTGGCGGCTCGCCACGTCGATGTAGATGTGAGCAAGGTTCGGAGCATAGGACCATGTTTTTGGACGGTACAAGAAGATCCCCCGGCATAGTCTATGAGACTCCCGGCGGAGGGGGTTCCGGCTCAGATGGCACTTTCGCTAGGTAGCACCGTGGTTCGGTACGGCCCCCGTAGCTGCTACCGCTTCCAGGTAAGGAGCCAGACGAGCGAGGACACTCCGGCGATGAAGCAGTAGTAAGCGTATCTCGACAGGGCGCCTTTCCGCACTGCCCGGAACACAGCCGCGAGGGCGAAGAGCCCTGACACAAACGCCACGGCCGCCCCGATCAGACCATCTGTCGAGAACATGGAGATTCCGGCTGCCGAAGCGGCGCGGTAGTCCAGGAACGCACCGCCAAGAACCGCGGGCAATGCCAGAAGAAAAGAGAACCGGGCCGAATCCTCTCGAGACATGCCTGAGAAGAGGCCTGCGGCCATCGTCATCCCCGACCGCGAGATCCCCGGCGTGATGGCCACCGCCTGGGCTAGCCCCACCGTCGCTGCCCGGCCAAGGTCCACGGAGTGGAGCATCTCCCGCTCAAAGGTGTAGCCCCCGTCGCGCCGGCGGCTGTGCCGCCTCTCTCTCGTCGCGTAGAGAACGATGGCCGTAACGCACAGTCCCAATGCGGCGACGATGGGTGACGAAAAGGCCTTCTCGATGTAGCCGGCCGCGAATACCCCAACCAGCGCTCCCGGGATCGAGGCCACGATAAGTAACCCGAGGATCCCAAGGGCCCTGGCCCGGTGATCCCGTCCCGAGGGCGCCACCAGACCGCGAGCCAGCCAAGCGATCTCGCCGTGAAGCATTACGATTGTTGCGAGGGCCGTGCCCAAGTGCACCAGCACGCTGAACGAGAGCCCGGGAGCAGGCAGCCCCAGGATCTCAGCCCCGATTATTAGGTGGCCGGAACTGGATATGGGCAAGAACTCGGCCAGACCCTGGATCAGCCCAAGGATGGCAGCCTGTATAGCGTTCAACTGGACACTCACCGCCTCGCTCCGAATTGCCCTCACAGACAAACTGTGCCTTCAAAAGCGCCGCAAGAACGCCTCCAGCAACTCCACCGAGTTCTTGGTACGGCGCTACATGTCAGTCAAGATGCGCTTCATCCGCCCTACCCCGAGGGTAGCGGCTGCGGTCGTCGCCAGCGCCCCCAACGCTACTACCACAGCCCTGCTGTAGAGCGTGACCTGGTCCGCGCTGACTCCGGGCAAGAGTTTGGCCGGGAGCTGTGTCGAAGGCGCTATCAGGACGAAGAACATGGCCATGACGACGATCATGGAACCCAGCATCGTGGTGACGAGCTTGCCGGTTCCCTTGCCCCTCTTGGCCGAGCCAAACTCAACCTTCAGCGTGAAGTCCGGGAAATACACGTCAAGCAGAATCTGGGCAGAGGCAACTGCGAAGACCATGGCAAGCCCGGTGAGGAGCGTTGGTAGAACCGAGCCGGCGGCAAAGCCAAGCACGTAGCCTGCCCCTACGGACAGTCCGAGCAAGATCAGCGGGGGGAGCAGCGCGTAAGTGTACTTGGCCGCAAACAGGCTCCTGGCGTCAGCCGGACTCCCCCGAAGGAGCCAGAAACTGGCGCCCTCTCTGGAGAGCGATATCCCGCCGGTCTGGGCGCCCGACACTGAACCCATGAGGACGGCCATAAACGTCAAGAGGCTCCCGCCCACCGCAGCGTCAGGCCCACCCTGGACGCCGGAGAACTGGCTCTTCTGGTTGAAGATGAAAAACCCGATGGTGATGAAGGCGATAACCAGGTTGTACCAGACAAGGGGATCCCGGAAGAGCAGCCGCAGGTCCTTTCTCAGGACTGTCCAATAGGTACCCGCCGGGAGGCCTCCCCACGCCCGAGGAACCGCGCGACCGACGGGGCGCTTCTTCTTTGCTCCGGGGCCGGTCTCCTCGGTCCTGCCAGCCCAACCTGCTAGAAACCAACTGCCTGAGACTCGGACCGACAGAGCAGATAGTCCCAAAGCCGTAATCGCCAGGACTATCCGGTACGGGAGCGGGTTCAGACCGTACTCCGGCGATGCGCCGAGCACCGCGTTGACCATCCAAGTGCTGGGGAGGTACCAAGTGCACTCCAGCTGTCCCCTGCCGATGGTCTCGAGGAGCTCGGAGGGGTCTCCCGTCTGGGCGATCCTCGAGCTGGCCATCTGGGATAGGAGCACGATAAGCACGCCGAAGATGGCGGAGCAAGCGATAAAGAGCTGCTTCATCTTTCTGCCCGGCAAGTGTCGCATTGCCGCAAGCAGCATGAAGGTCACCACCGAGTGGACTACCAGGAGGAGCAGCGCGAGCCCCGCTAAAGACAGGAGGTAGAAGGGGGCGCCGGCTCCAACTGCAACGCCGTATCCCAGATACGCCGGCAGGCCGAAGACCAATGCCAGCGAGGCCAGGGTAACGTAGGAGGACGCGAACTTGGACACAAATATGGCCTGCACCGGCACCGGTTGCGCCATCAGGAACCCTATGTCGTCGGACTCATAGATGGACTTGTAGGTGGTCTGAATTCCTGTCATAAGGACCATGACGGTCATGAACAGAGATACGCCGTTCAGGACGTTGATCTCGATTGCCGCCGCCAGGTCCGGCACTTGGCTCAATGTCGCCCTTACATAGTCGAACAAGCGGAACGACCCGTATCCGACGCCAACTCCAAGCGCCAGATACAGAATAGAGCCGGCGACCAGCGTCAGCCGGGACTTCAGGCTCTTCTTTCCGCCTGGCGCAAACAGGGACTTAAGGTCCCTCCGCAAGATGATATAGACATATTCCACGGCTTTACCTCCGCCTGCAGCCCTTAGGAACGCTCGCCGCCGGAAAGGTGGCGGATAAGATCCTTGTACTCCTCGCCTCCGGTAAGCTTGAGGAACAGGTCCTCCAGCGACGCGTCGGCCCCTTCGTGTCCGGGCACGGCTTTGCGTCGCAGCTCCGCAACGCTGCCCTCGGCGATGAGGACGCCCTTCTGGATGATGCCTACCCGGTCGCACATGCGCTCTGCGATCTCAAGTACGTGGGTCGACAGGAACACGGTTCCTCCGTCATCGGCGATCTTTCGCAGGACATCTTTGATGAGCCTGGCGCTCCGCGGGTCAAGCCCGACTGTGGGCTCGTCCAGGAAAAGCACTTTGGGCTCGCCGAGAAGGCCGCAGGCGATGCAGATCTTCTGCTTCATTCCGTGGGAGTAGCTTCCCAGTAGCTCATCCTGCCGGTCAGTTAGTTCAAACAGGGCTAAGAGCTCCTGTATTCTGGACGCAGCCTTGGACCTGTCCATCCTCCGCAGGTCAGCAACGAATTCCAGGAGTTCTCTCGCCGTCAGTTTCTCGTATACGTCCGGAGTGTCGGGGACGTACCCAAGCTGTGCCTTAGCCTTGACCGGGTTCTCGGCCACGTTGATCCCGCAGATGTAGGCGGCTCCCGACGTGGGGGCCAAGAGCCCCACCAACATCTTGATGGTCGTCGTTTTCCCTGCTCCGTTTGGTCCCAGGAACCCGAAGATCTCTCCCGGATTAACGGTCAGGTCCAGTCGATCGACAGCAGTGAGCTGGCCGTACTTCTTAGTCAGTCCCGATGCTTTGATCACGCGGCACTCCCTCCCCGCGTGACACTATAGCACTCGGGAGGAGTCCGGTACACTCATTCCTGACCCGGCCGCAGCCACCTCCAGAACGTCTACATGAGCCGATTCCAGCGCCTCGCGGTACACGTCAAGGGTTCGCGCTGCTATGTCGTCCCAGGAGTAGTCGCGGGATACCCGGTCTTTGGCCGTTCGTGCCAGCCGGGCAGCCATGGAGCGATCCCGGAGAAGGGTCTTCACCGCAAAGGCCAACGCGTCGGGGTCGTCGGGACGCACGAGCACGCCCGTCTCGCCGTTCCTCACGACTTCACGCAGGCCGCCGGCGTCGCCTGCAATACAGGGCACGCCCGTGGCCATTGCCTCCAGCGCTACTATGCCAAAGGGCTCGTAACTGCTGGGGAAGGCTGCGACCCAGGCCCGTTCGTAGAGGCGCGCCAGCCCCTTGTCGTCCAGCCTACCTGCCAGGGTCACCACCTTGCCAAGTCCCGCTTGATAGACCCGCCGCCGTATTTCGCCCTCCATGGGGCCGTCTCCGGCCAGTATAAGCTCCGCCGCCGGGAATTCCCGCAGGACGTCGGGCAGAGCGTCAACCAGAACCTGGGGCCCTTTTTCCGGAACCAGCCGGCCGACGAAGATCACTAGGGGCCGTCCGGCTTCATTGCGGGGAAGCTCGAGCCAGGTCTTTGAGATGCCGTTGGGGATGACCCGGACCTTGTCGGCAGGGACCCCGAAAAGGCGGCTCACTTCTTCCTTCATGTAAGCGCTGCACGTCACAACTCTGCAGGCTTGATAACAGAGCCACCATTCGGTCTCGGAAATGTGCTGCTGAGACGGGTTATGGAGGCCCTTCTGACGACCGTGCTCCGTGGCGTGGATTGTAGCAATGAGGGGGACACCCCACGCGTACTTCAGCGCCCTCGCCGCATACGCGACGATCCAGTCGTGGGCGTGCACCACGTCGAACTCAGCCGGCGAGAGATTCGCGATGGCAGTCTCTAGGAGCCCCACGTTGAACTGGGCCGCCCAGGTGATGAAGTCCGGCGGGTGCAGGCCGTAGGTCGGTGCCGTCACTATCCTGACGCCGCCATCGTTGTACACCGCGGTCTTGCCGTCGCCGTCCCTGGTCAAGACAGTCACTTCGGCGCCCAAGCGCGCTAGCGCTCTGCCCAAGTGGCAGACGTGCCTCCCCAGTCCCCCGACGTGGTTTGGAGGGTATTCCCACGACATCATGAGCACTCTAACGGTCACCGGCGTCCGCTCCTTATCTCGCTTGACTCTCCCTCGAAGCCTCCGTAATCACCCTCAGCGCCTCAGCCACGCTCCACGCCTGGGCCACAGCCCCGCCCGGCTCAAAAGGCCAATTGCCGGAAGCCACTTCGAATACCGACCCATGGCAAGGGTTCCTATCCAGGTTTACGATCCCCGGCAGAGCGCGCCCTAGGACCAGGGCCCCGTGGGGTCCGCGTCCGGGGCCGTACCCAGCGGCTCTGTCCAGTTTGACCGACAGGTCATAGAGGGAGCCGATTAAGTAGGGCCATGCGGTGCCCTGATGGTAAGACGCGTCTCTCTCCGCAGGATTCCCTTTGTACGTCCCCTGATACGCCGGGTGCAACGGGTCCAGTGTCCGCACGCCTCTCGGGGTAAGCAGGCGACGCGTGGCAGTCTCCCACACGTCCCGCAGGATCGCCGGCGGAAGCCGCATCCCGGCAAGACCCGCCGCCATCACTTGATTTGGCCTGATCTCAGTTACGGGACCTCCATCGTTCAAGCGGTCATACAGGCCTACTCCCGGCCACCTGAACGAAGCGAGAAAGGAGCGCAGCGATCTTCTGGCTATGCGCCTGTACCTGTTGCCCCCTGCGCGGCCCGCGAGATCGGCCCACCTCCCCACCGCCTCCAGGGCGGATATGAAGAGGGCGGTGACCTCAACCGGGTACCCGTTCCTAGGAGTCACCGGGCAGCCCCCTACGCACGCGTCCATCCAGGTCACCTGGGTATCGGGCGCCCCGGTGAGGACCAGGCCTCCTGCGTCAACACGGGTACCGTACAGCGTGCCGGCAAGGAAACTGTCGATCACTTCCAAGAGCCGGGGCAGGAGGGCGATGGGAAAAGCCGTGTCTTTGCTGTACTCCTCGTACTTGCGCAGGGCCTCTATCATCCAAAGAGACGCGTCGACGGAGTTGTAGAGCGACTCCCCCCCTTCGTCCAGGACGTTGGGGATGAGCCCTCCCCTCATGCGGTCGCAGAACCGGAGGAACACCTCCCGGGCCTCGCCGAACCGGCCGGTGCAGAGGAGCAGGCCGGGGAGGGCGATGAAGGTATCCCTCCCCCATTCCCCGAACCAGTGATACCCCGCCAGGACGGATGCTCCGGAAGCCCTCTTGACTATGAATTGGTCCCCCGCTTGGGCGAGCTGCCCCGGAATTGACCAGTACCTGGTGCCCCCAGCTTGGGACCGGAGGATCTCCCTCCTCCGGCGCGCCTCCCGGCTCCGGGCTTCCTCGTAGCGATCCGGAAGCTCCCGGGCAAGCTCTTCGATCCGTCCATCTTCAGGGAGAGGTCCGGCCCAGAAGTAGCCCGGCGATGCGGCCGAGACCGTGACGGTGAAGGTTCCGGGGCTGAAGTGGTCCTCTGTATCGTCCAGTCCCCTCTCCGTCTCCCTCGGGTAGATCATGTTGTAATACCATTTAGGGTCAGGCGTGAAAGTCGCGCCGGAAAACATAAGGAGCAGGCTTCCGCACGCGGGATGTCCCTCGATGACGGCAGCCGAGCCGGCCCCGCGTACCAGAGGATTCCACGAGTGTGCCCTAGCGGTGTGATGGTACGACCTGTAGTTGCACATGGGTCTCGCAAGGAGGGTAACGGCCTCACCCCAGGGGCGCGACTCCGGCATATACCGGCAGAACACGCCGGGCGAGCCCTTCTCCATAAAGATCTCCCTGGTCAGAAACCTGCCCCCGAGGCTGTAGGTGAATGACGGGAAGGGATCTCTCTTGAAAAACCACTGGTTGAGGACCCCCTGAGGGTGCTTCCCGCCGGGGTAATAGCTGGTGGACAGGTCGAAATCTCCGGAAGTCGATCTCACCGAGTCGTGGATCTTGGAAAGCGCTAGAAACCTCTCTCCTCCCGGACCCGAAAGGAACAGCCACCCGTGGTACCTGCGAGTGTTGATGCATGCGGCAGTTCCGGACGCAAAACCGCCCAGCCCGTCGGTCTCCAGCCACTCCTGCAGCGACGGGGCGGTCTCTCTCACCTCTGGAGCGCGCAGGGCGCGCTTTTCTCTTGCCCGCATGGGATCCTTTTGCCCCTGGCGGTTACGAGGTATTCGGGACCATCGCCAAAGAGGTCACATACTCTGAGTGGGAAAGGGGGAGTAACATGAGTCACGCTTTATCGCCCTCGCGCAAGACCTCCGCGCCGTGCTTTGATGCAGGATCCCAGTACTGCCCATGCGACCTTGCTTTCCTCGGCGAGTGCGTCCAGTGCTCCCTCATACGGGGAGAGGAAACGTGCAGGTGCGGATGGAGCGGTGTCTGCGCCTATCAGGAGTTCGTCAGGAGGAAGCGGGCGATGCCACCCCGGACGGAATCCACCGCACCGGTAATCGCCAGGTCGGAACTCGGGGAGGCGTTCATCCTCGACCTGGAGGTGGCGGAATCCCTCGCCCGGTGGTGCGTCTTCCCCGGGTCGTTCCTCATGCTGCGGCCCAAAGGCCTTAGCTCGCGGTACAACGTCCCCGTATCGGTGATGCGGGTGCGGGGGAGCATCGTGCAAGTCGCCATAGAGACCATGGGGCCCAAGACGGTCGCCCTCTCCCGGAAAGCCGTCCCAGGCTCCGGAGTAACCCTGCAGGGGCCGTACTGGTCCGGACTCCAAGGTGGGCGCCACCTGCGAACTCATGCCGCCGGCAAGGTGCTGCTCATCGCCAAGGGGATCGGCCAGGCGCCAGCGGTGAACACGGTCCACTATCTTGCCGGACACGGAGCGCGGGTGAAGGCACTCCTTGGCCCGGGCAACCTTGGCGCGGTCTTCGCCGCATCCGCCATGCGGGACGAGGGGGCGCTCGTGGAGGAGCTGCCTCGCACCAAGGACCACAACCTGGCTCGCTTCTACCAGGAGCTCTGCGAAGGCGCCTACGACCTTCTGGTTAGCGAGGGCGGCGATCGCCAGCACCGGTCCCTTCTCGACCTAGCTGCGTCGCTCGTGAACCCTCCCGCGTTCGCGTGGTCCTCCAACCTGACCATGACCTGCGCCGAGGGGATATGCGGGTCGTGCCTCGTGAGCGGACAGAGAGGGTGCAAGGCCCAGATTGAAGCCTCTGCCGCGCTCGGATGATAGCCACAAGCAACATCAGGAGGAATCACCCTTGAAGAGACATCACCATGAGGTCCTGGTCGTCGGAGGAGGTTGGGCCGGCGTCTCTGCGGCTATCGCGGCGAGGAAAGCCGGCGCCGACGTCGCCGTATGCGAGCGCACCGACATGCTGCTAGGTGCCGGGCTTGTCGGAGGCATCATGCGCAACAACGGCCGCTTCACCGCCGCCGAAGAAGCCATCGCCATGGGATTCGGCGACCTCTTCGAGCTCACGGACGCCACCTCTCGCCACAAAGGAATCGCATTTCCCGGGCACGCCCATGCAAGCCTTTACGACGTGCTGGAGATGGAGCCGGCGGTCAGGCGCCTGCTAATTGACCAGGGCATAGCGCTGTACTTCGGCAAACGCATAACCAGGCTCCGGAGCCAGGGCGGCGCCATCTCCACCGTGTACTCTGAGGACGACGACAGTTTCTCCGCCGCATCGTTCGTGGATACCACGGGTTCCTCCGGACCGATGGGGCTTTGCCAGCGGTTCGGCAACGGGTGCGCCACTTGCATCCAGAGGTGCCCCACCTTTGGACCCCGCATAAGCCTGACATCACTCCTCTCACTCCCCGAATTCATGTGTGTGAGGCGCAAAAGCTCCTACGGAGCCATGTCGGGCTCATGCAAGATCTACAAGGAAACCCTGGCAAAAGGCCTGCGCGAGGAACTCGACTCTGCCGGGGTCGCGATCATCCCTCTGCCGGGAAGGCTGGTCAACACCAAGAAGCTCGAAGCCAAGGTGTGCCAGCAGTATGCCCTCCCCGAGTACGCCGATTCCGTCATACTGCTCGATACCGGCCACGCCAAGCTCATGACCTCCTACTTTCCCATCGGCGAGCTACGGACCCTTCCGGGGCTTGAAAACGCCCGGTTCGCCGATCCACTCGGCGGGAGCCGCGGGAACTCCATAAGGCTCACGGCGGTCTCTCCCAGAGACAGGACAATGAAGGTCTACGGTTCCGAGAACCTGTTTGTTGGCGGGGAACGGGCCGGCGTCTGCGTTGGCCACACCGAGGCTATCATCACTGGCGCGCTGGCCGGACGAAACGCCGCTCTGCTCGCCAAGGGCAGGCCGCTGTCCACCATCCCGCTGACCTTGGCCACCGGAGACTATATATCCCAGAGCGCAGTGAACCAGGATGGAGCGCCGGCGGTGGCGGGCTCTCCCGGTCTCGGGGCATCCTTCACGTTCGCCGGCTCCGTCTACTTCAACAGGATGAGAGACCTCGATCTCTACACCATTGACGTCGATGCGGTGAGAAGGAGGGCCAGAGAGGCCAGGGCCGAAGGCCTATTCCTTTCTTGAGAACGCCCACCGGGCGCCTTCCGGAAATGTGGAACCCAGGAACACGACGCCCCATTGGGCGAGCGTCAACGGGGCGGTCCCGACCCAGGTCCTCCAGGGACTGGCCCGTCATCCCCTTCTCCCCCGCCCTCAGGATCCCCGCCTTTAGGGCGACGCTCTCCGCGGTCAACAAGTGGTCTCCGGTAATAAGAACAGGCCTGATACCCGCCCTCATGCATTGCTCTACCGCCGACCGTGCCTCCGGCCTCAGAGGATCGGCCATGGACAAGCATCCCAGAAGGCAGAGGTCTTCCTCCGCGTAGTCCTCCCCCTTGCCCGAACGGACGTCCTCCCGCTTCGCCACGGCTAGGGTCCGCATTCCGCGGGACGCTTGAGACTCGACCCACCTGGTCCACGCCTCTTTTTGGGCCTCCCCTAGCGTAACAACCTTCCCGCCGATCAGCTGGGTCCTGCACGCGGGAATAACCGTGTCGGAAGCTCCCTTTGCGCAAATCAGCGCCCCCTCTCTAGTCGCTACCTTCACGCTCATCATCCGGCGCTCCGGAGTAAAGGGGCGCTCGGACAATCGCGGGAAGCGTTGGTCCAGCACAGCAGGGTTAAGGCCCGTGCTCTGCGCGGCGCCCACTATCGCTTGCTCTGTGGGATCCTCCCCCGTGGACTCGCTGCCTCCCGGCCCGCTCCGGGCGTCTTTGGCAAGGACAGCGACCTGTAGTATGCCCGCGTGTATGCGGGATGGTGCAGGCATGCCCGCGAGATCCTCCGGGGACGCCAGGGCAACCACTTCCATCGCGATCCGCTGGACTCCGAAGGCGAACGACAGCGTCACCACAGCCGGCAGACCCTCCGGGACCGCGGCGACAGCCAGGCTTACTCCCGTGAGGAAGACCTCGTGAAACGGGATTGACCGCCAAAGCCCGAGACCCACCAGTGACGCGCAGATCAAAACGCACGATATAAGGATCACTCTGCCTAGCGAGGCAAGGCGCCTTTTCGCTTCTCTTTGGCTAAGGCCTCTTTCCACGTCACTTGCCATGTGCCTTTGGACTTCGCTCCAAGGCAAAGAGCGCCAATCCATCCGCAACTCGGAGCCCACCTCCGCGGCCTTGCTCTGGATCCAGGTGTCATACGGGTTATTAGTATGAGGTGGGCTTCTTGGGCAGAAGCCGGGCGGTGAATGGACCAAGGAGACAAGGAGAAAACTAAGACAGGGTCCATCATGGCCGAGCAAAGATCGGCCGGGGCCAAAGGATCCCGTCCGGTCGAGCAAAGGTAACAGCGCCCGCGCAGGCGCTGTTGCCGGAGCGAAGGTCGTCCCATCTTCTTATCGGAGTTATCTTCGGTTTCGGTCCAGTATCGCCCGAACGGCGGTACTTGGCCGGCTAAGGAGACTGGACGGCCGGGCAAAGGCCATCCGGGTTGCCAAGGTCTATCGATACTGGCCGAAAGGTCAGTACCGGTGGATCAGGTAGTCCGGATAGCCGGGCAAAGGCCGTCTTGTTACGTAAACGTACTTTGAACGGTCGAAAGATCGTTCAGGGTGCCCATCCGTAACAAGACGACCGGAGCGAAGGTCATGATGGGCTAATCCGTTTTACTTGTGGGCCAGGACTCTCATCCCGTTGAAGGTAACCGCCACGGCCGCGCCGGAATCTGTCAGGACCGCCAGCCACAGGGGGAGCGCTCCGAAGAGAGTGAGGCCGATTGCCAGGATCTTGAGCGCCACCGAAAACCCCACGTTCTGGACGATAAGGGACCTGGACTTGCGGCCGAGCCCTATGGACCATGCCACCTTGCCCACGTCGTTGGTGAGGAGAGCCACATCGGCGGTCTCAAGCGCTACGTCGGCGCCTTGCCCCATAGCAATCCCAACATCTGCGGAAGCCAGGGAAGGCGCGTCGTTCACTCCGTCGCCCACCATGGCCACGGTCCCGTGATCCTGCCGCAGCGACGCCAAAGCGGCCTGCTTCTGTTCAGGCAGAAGTCCCGCCTTGAAGGAATCGAGGCCGACCTTGCCGGCCACCGATCTCGCGGTGGCTTCCTCGTCGCCCGTGAGCATGGTCACCCGGAGCCCCATCTTGCGGATGCTCTCAAGAGCCGTTGCCGCCTCAGGCCTTACCTCGTCGGATATGGCGATGAGCCCCGCCAGCGTGTTTCCCGAACCAACGTAGACGACGGTCTGGCCCGAGGACCGGGCGTTTCCGGCCGCCTTCACCATCTCCTCGGCCACTTGTATGCCGGCCTCTTCCATGAAGAGCGAATTCCCGACGTACACATTGCGGCCGTCGAGCCGAGCCTTGGCTCCTTTGCCCTTAATCGAAACGAAGTGTTCGCCCGCACCGGCGGGTACCCGCCGGTGCTCCGCCGCGTCAAGGATCGCCCTGGCCAGCGGGTGCTCGCTCCTCGCCTCGACAGACGCGGCCATCCGCAGCACTTCGTCTTCCGGGACGTCGGTGACCGGGATGACGTCGCTAACCACGACCCGACCACGCGTAATGGTCCCGGTTTTGTCAAACGCGACGGCCTTCACCTTGCCTAGTTCTTCCAGGTGGATTCCGCCTTTCACCAGCACTCCGTTCCTCGCGGCTCGGGCGATGGCGGCGACAACCGTCACAGGCGTGGAAATCACCAGTGAACAGGGGCAGGATACTATAAGTACCGTAAGTCCGCGGTAGATCCACGGCCTGAGGGGCGCCCTCAGTATCAGCGGCACTCCCAACCCCACAAGAGCCGAAAGCGCCATCATGGCCGGGGTCCAGTACTTGGCGAATGAGTCGACCAACCTTTGAGACATGGCCTTCTTGGCCTGCGCGTTCTCAACCATCGCGGCAATGCGGGATATGGTGGTGTCTTCGGCGGTCCGGGAAGACAGCACCTCCAAAGACCCTTCGCCGTTCATGGTGCCGGCATAGACCATGTCCCCCTGCCTCTTGTCGACAGGCATGGATTCGCCTGTGATGGAAGCCTCATCGACGGAAGACTCCCCTACCTGCACATAGCCGTCAACAGGGACCCTGTCCCCAGGCAACACCACGACCGTCTCACCCGGCAGCACCTGACCGGCCGGTACGACGATGATCTCATCCCCTCGCTTCAGCCTTGCCGTGCTCGGCGCAAGATCCATGAGCTGCCCTATGGAACTGCGGGCCTTCTCTGAAGCCTTCTCCTCCAGGTACTCGCCTACCGAAAACAGCGTCAGCGCGGATGCCGCCTCAGCCCACTCGCCGAGAAACATAGCGCCTACCCCTGCCACAGTAGTCAGAAGGTTGATATCGGCTCCGGCTCCCGCCAAGAGGGTGGAGAACCCTGACCGCGCCACAGGAAACCCGGCGATGAGGGCCGCGGCCAAGTACACGGCCCAATACCAGGAGACCCCCAAGCGGTCCAGGACAAACCCGGCGGCAATGCCGAGGGCCCCCGCCGCTACCGGGAAGGCTGAGGGGCTGTGCTCGTGCTCGTGACCGCCGGTCAGGTCCACGCCATCGCGGGAGTGGCCTGCATGTCCTGAGGCATCATGGTCGTGGTCTTCGCGGCCATGGCCCTCGTGATCGTGGTTTTCGTAGTCGTGACCTTCGTGGTCGTGCTCTTCGTGGGCGTGGTCTTCGTGGCCGCGGGCCCGCAGGCCGAGTCCCACGAGGCTGTAGCCCAAACGTCCTGCTAGGATCCCAAGGTCGCGAAGGTCCAGTACGTTGGGATTAAACACCACATTCAGTGAGGCCGTTCCGAATCCAACCGTCACCGATTCGACGCCCTCAAGGCGGGATATCGCCTTCTCCAACCGCGCCGCGCAATCGGCGCAGTGCAGTCCCGAGACCCGAAACGTCGCGCTTGCCCTCTTTGCCTTTGTCTCTTCCATGAGTGTGATCGACTCCTATGAATGGCCTGCGTGCATGAACGCTTGCGAGAGCAACGCTTGAACGTGCTCGTCGTCCAGGGAGTAGAGGACCTTCTTGCCTGACCTGCGACTCTTTACCACCCTCATTGCCCGTAGCAGCCTTAGGTGATGGCTCGCGTTGGACAAAGACGTGCCGCACGCAGCCGCCAAGTCATGAACGCACCACTCTTCCCTGGAAATGAGGTAAAGCATCTGAAGCCGTGTCCGGTCAGCCAGAGCTTTGAAGAGAGAAGCCACGTAGGACGTCTCAGGCGCGCTGTCCTTCCATCGCCTGACCTTCTCCATATCGAGTTCGTGGGGATCACAGGTCTCGAGGGTAGTCAACGCTCTTCCTCCTCCCACTAAACGATACCACAGTTGAACAACCGTTCAACTGTCTAATCATGCATATTCCTCCGACTACCCGCCCAATCCTCCACAGTCTCCACAAAAGGCCTTTGATCGCAAAAAAAAGAAGGACCCCCTCCCGGCGCGGGCAGGGGTCCTATTGTTCTCGCAAAGATGCCCTACGAGGCGTTGAAGCCTCCCAAAGCCGCGCAGACCTTCACGATGTGGTCCGCGATCCTCTCCAGGTAGTTGATCACATCGAGGAAAATGAGTCCGGACTCCACGCTGCATGTGCCTTGTTCCAGTCTCTCGGCGTGGCCCTTCTGGACCTCCTCCGAGAGCCTGTCTATCTCATCTTCCATGCCCTCAACCTCATGTATTCCCGAGGAATCGCCCGCCTCGAGCACCGATATAGTGCGCTCGAACATCTCGATGATGATCTCCTCCATCTTGCGGAGATCGTCCGTCGCTTCCTTACTGAAGTGCAGGTTCTTCTCCATCTTCTCGTAGGCGAGCCGCGCGATACTGAGCGAGTGGTCGCCGATCCGCTCCACGTTGTTGATCCCTGAGATGAGGGTCGGTATCATCTCCGATTCCGAGTGACTTAAGGCCCGCTTCGACAGCTCCACGATATACTGGGTTATCTGCTTTTGGAGATCGTTTAGGGTGTTCTCGTCATGTTCCGCCTTCTCAAGGCTGGAGGTGTCGCCCTTGTGGAAACCGTCCATGACCTCGTCAAACATCCGCCTGGCGATGCCGGCAGTCCGGGCGCTCTCAAGTATCGCGGCCTTCATAGCCGCCACCGGAGTATCCAGAAGGAGCTTGTCCGTATAGACAGGGACCATCTCCTGGTCCTCTTCTTTCCCGCGGATTATGGTCTCGAGGAACCTCACGTACTGCTTGGTGAGGGGCAGGAAGACCACAGCCGAGAGCACGTTGAAAAACGTGTGGGAGTTGGCGATCTGGGCGGCGATGCCGCCGCCCGGCTGCACGTAGACAGTGCCGGCCTCAACTAAGCGCACGAACCAGGGCAGGGCGATCCAGGCCATGAGGACGCCGATAATGTTGTAGAGAGTGTGGGCCCACGCGGTGCGCCTGGCGTGGATGTTGCCGGTAAGGCTCGCAAGTTGAGCGGTTATGCAGGTGCCGATGTTGTCGCCGAACATGATGCAGATTGCAGCCCGAAGGTCGAGGAGGCCAGCCTGCCCAAGGACCATGACAAGTCCCACCGTAGCGGCGCTGCTGTGAACCGCGGCGGTGGCGATCACCCCGAGAGCGATGGCAACCACAGGGATCGAGGCGTAGTTCAGGAAGAAACTACGGAGCGTCGGGTCAGTCTGCATGAACGGGACGCCCGAATTCAGGATCTTGAGGCCAAGAAACATCATCCCAAACCCCATGACGGAGTCGCCCACGTTGCGAAGAGTACGGTTCTTGCTGAGCATGCTGACAGCGAACCCTATGCCCAAGACGGGTAAGGCTATGTCGGTCAGCTTGAACTGGAAGCTGAAAGCCATAAGCTGCGCCGTGATGGTGGTGCCGATGTTGGCGCCGAAGATCACACCGATGGCTTGAGGGAGTTTCATGAGGCCGGCGTTTACGAAGCCGACGGTCAAGACGGTAATGGCGGTGCTGCTCTGGACCAGCGCCGTGAGGAACGTCCCAACAAGGAAGGCGGTCCAGACCCTGCCAGTCAGGACCGACAGGATTTTGCGCATCAGCTCGCCGGAGGCCTTCTCGAGGCCGTTTCCCATCTTCTCAACGCCGTACATGAGAAGCGCCGTACCGCCAATTAGCCCGAAAACGAGTTCCTTCATGGTTCACCCTCACGTCCTTAGCAGCCGTGGAACTACAGTTGTTCGACGCAGGCGCTCACTTCATCCCAAATTAACCACATTGGCTGCCCATGTCCAGGATTCCTGCACGACGCCGGTGGATCCTGAAGGTGGGCCCGTGCCCCCTAGCGAAATGTATCCAATCCGTCCTAACCCTTGGGACCCGCGAGGAGGACCCCGCTTTGACAAAACGTCCGCTATCGGCAGAAGACCTCATGAGCCTGCGATGTTCGGGAGACGCTCGCCTATCGCCGGACTCCAAAACAATTGTCTATGTTACGCAAACACACGACAAGGAAAAAGAGAAGTCGGAAACCCACCTCTGCCTTGCCTCCGTCGAAGACGGCAGAGTAATGCGGCTTACGGCCGGAGACAAGGACAGGTCTCCGCGGTGGTCGCCCGACGGGAGGAGAATAGCGTTCGTGTCCGACAGGTCCGGCCAGAGCCAGATCTGGGTGATCGACCTGTCAGGCGGAGAGGCTTACCGCCTGCCCACCAAGGAATCGGTCCAAAGCGAGCCCACGTGGGCCCCTGACGGAAAGCGGATCTACTTTGCATCCAACGCCTTCTCCAAGCCGTCTGACTGGGTTCCCTATCCCGGCGCGCCCGAGAGCGATCGTTCCAGGGCGGAGGACCAGGCCAGGCGCGCATTGACGCCCAAAGGCGGTTCGGATAGGCCTGAGAGCGGCAAAGATGGCCCCAAGCCGAACGACATAAAAGTCATAACCCGGCTGCGCTACCGCTTTGACGGCACGGGTTACTTCGGAGACCTGCGTCGCCACGTATTCTCTGTCCCTGTGCCGGACTCGCCGCCCGCCCCGGCCGACGGCCTGGCGACGCAGGTGACATCAGGCGACTTCGATCACAACCTTGCCTGCGTGACTCCCGACGGCGCCCATATCATCGTGTCCGCCGTGCGCGAGGACGACGCCGACTATCGCCAGAACGGGCAGCTTTGGGCATTCCCGGCATCAGGCGGAAGACCCGCGCTCTTGTACGATGCACCCGGCCCCGTCATGGGCGCTCAGATATCACCTGATGGAAACTGGCTGGCTTTCGTGGGCCACGACCGCAAGAGAGGCGTCTCGACCCGGAGCGATCTTTGGGTCCTGGAGGTCGGCGGGTTCTTGGCCTCTTTGCGAGAAGGCAAGCGGCCTCTGCCTCTCACCGCGTCCGATGCCGTGAACGTGACCGCCCCACTGGACCGGCACGCCGGCGGCATGGCAGGTTCCGAACCACGGTACGGAGGGTTTGGCCCATCACTCGTCTGGGATGAAGGCTCCCTCTACTTCCCGCTGGAAGACCACGCGGAGGTCTTCATCTGCAAGACTTCGGCTCCCTCCTGGCAAGTGACCCGCGTATTCGGACAGGAAGGGCGGGCCATGTCCAGTTACGACCTAAAGTCCGGGGTACTGGTCTTCACCGCGTCTACCACTGGGGCTCCCGAGGACATATTCGTCCAAAGCGGCGGCGCCGTGACGAGGATCACCAGGGACAACGACGACTTCATGGCCCAGGTGGCCGTGGGCAAGTCCGAGAAGTTCAGCTATCACGCGCCCGACGGCCAGGAACTGGACGGCTGGGCCGTGTATCCGCCAGGCTACGAAGAAGGCAGGAAGTATCCGACCGTGCTCCTGGTCCATGGCGGACCTCACGGCGCCTACAGCTCAGCCTTCATGTTCGGCGCCCAGTTCTTCGCATCCAACGGTTACGCCGTGATCTATTGCAATCCGAGAGGGAGCATCTCGTACGGCCAGGAGTTCATGGCCTGTATCGACGGCGATTGGGGCAACAAGGACTACACCGACGTCCTAGCTTGCGTCGACGCAGCCATCGCCAAGGGCTTTGTGGATGAAGACAACCTCTTCCTGCACGGATGGTCCTACGGGGGCTACTGGACCGTCTGGGCGGTCACCCAGACCTCCCGGTTCAAGGCTGCCTGCGCCGGAGCCTGCGTATCCAACCTGCACTCGGACTACAGCATAGCCGATATCATGTGGTCCAACGAGCACGAGTACGGCGGCAAGCCCTGGGAGAAGGCCGACCTGCTCCTCGAACGGTCCGCTCTGTCGCACGTGGCTAACGTTACCACTCCGGTGCTGCTCCTTCACGGGGAGAACGACCTCCGGTGCCCCATCGCCAACTCGGAGCAATTCTACGTAGCGCTGCGCAGGCTGGGAAAAACGGCCGTCATGGTGCGTTACCCTGACGAGTACCACGGCTTCAGGAGACCGCTGCACAGGGTCGACCGGTACCAAAGGATCCTTTCCTGGTTTGACCACTATAGGCAGATTACTCGATAGACAACAGCGGCAGTACTCCGTATAGATCGCGGATGACCCCAAGGGGACGGCTACGGTCGGAAACCCCCGTAGCCGTCTTTACTTTGTCTGGAGTTTCGGCTGGGGGCGGCGGGAGCCTCAGGACTCCCGGGATCCCTAACCGGGCAGGACCCTGTATGTCTTCCAGCAAGCGATCTCCGACGAACAGCGCTTCTTCCGGCCTCACCCCCGCCTTCGACAGAGCCGCGGCGTAGATGGCAGGATGGGGCTTTCGCCAGCCCAGTTCCGAAGAGAGGATCCGGAAGTCGACGAGGGGTAGAATGCCTTGCTCAGCAAGGTAGTGGTCGATTACTTCCGGTTGGACAACCGTGTTCGAGACTATGCCTATCTTGAGTTCCGGCCTGGCCGACCTCAGTTTCTGAAGGACCGGGATAGTCTCGGGAAACGGCCTGTCGTACTTACATAGGTCCCGGCCGAACGCCAGGGCTATCTCCGCATCAGCCTCGACCTGGAAAGGCCTCCCTGCCTCGACCAGCGTCGAGCCGATGTCGTCTTCGCGGAATACCGGGTCTGCGAAGGAAACTTTGGCGGCGGCTTCCCTATCCGCGCGCCTTGCATTGGCGCGCCATACTATACCCAGAGCCAGCTTGTCAACCTGCTCCGCCGATGCACGAGGCCCCAGCATAGCTTCTGCCGCCCTGGTTGTGGCTTCACGCATCACCTGTTCATGGGGGATGCCGGCGAACGCGTCCCAAAGCGTACCTCCCAGGTCAAAAAGGACCGCTGAGAAGACTCTCTTCATCTTCCAGACCCCTTCCACCGGAATCGATGTCTACCCTTCGAAGCCCGCCAAGTGATCGCAGTCGCTCACCTTCAGGAGCTTCCATCCCGCTCCGTCATGCTGGAGCACCGTTATGGAGCAGTTGCCGACAACCGGCCGCGAGAACTCGGGATCAGGCTCGGCAAGTTTCAGGATGCTGCGGATTGCTCCGCCGTGGCTGACCACGCCTATGGTGGCGTCGGGCTTATCTTGGTTCCACGAAAGAAAGTCCTCCATTGCCCTCTGTACCCTTAGGTCAAGGTCGGCATAGGATTCCCCGCCCGGCCGGCGGACAGTATAACGACGCTCGATGAATGACTTGTGGAATTCGGGGAACTGCTCCGCTGTTTCCTTGTCGTTCAACCCCTGTAGCTTGCCCCCGTTGATCTCCCGAAGCCTCTTGTCCCTAAGCAGGCTGCAGTCGTGGTATCGCATTATGGCTCTCGCGGTCTCGTACGCCCGCGAGAGGTCTGAGGAGTAGACGGCATCGAAGCGGACGTCCCGGAGCGCCTCGGCTACCCTATCTGCCTGCATATGCCCTTTCTTCGAGAGCGGAACGTCCATGTGTCCTTGGAAGACGCCGTTCCTGTTAGCTTCTGTCTCGCCGTGGCGTATCACGTATACTGTCAGCATAAAGGACCCGGCCGTAACCGGGCTGCTTCCCCCTTCCGATTCTCCCGACCTGCCGGTGCGCCCGGCTTCTCCCATGCTTCGCTGTGCCCAATCCCAACACCTTCAGAGCTGAAAGCGCCTGCTTACAGCGATGGCGCCCGGGAAGGATCCCGCCGCATGAATACTGAATCCCTACTGTAAAGGAGGGAAGACCAATTTGACCACCGTTGCCATTACAAACGCACTCGTACTCACAGCCAGCGGCGGCACGGCGACCCCGGCGGTCATTGAGGGAGGGACCGTGGTCCTGACCGGCGGCAAGATCTCGGCCGTCGGCAAGGACGTCGCCATCCCGCAGGGTGCCCGCATAATCGACGCCAAAGGTATGGTCGTAACGCCCGGGTTCATCGACGCCCACTGCCACATTGGAGTAGCCGAAGACGGCGCAGGTTGGGCAGGCTCCGATGGAAACGAATCAACAGACCCCGTTACCGCAGAGGTCAGAGCCCTTGACGGGATAAACCCTATGGACATCGCCTTCAGGGACGCCATCGCGGGCGGGATCACCTGCGTGCAGGTAGATCCCGGCAGCGCCAACATCATCGGCGGCGAGACCTTGGTCATGAAGACCTGGGGCAGTCCGGTTGTTGAAGACTTGGTGATTAGGCGCCCCAGTGGCCTCAAAGCAGCTTTGGGCGAGAACCCCAAGAGGAACTACGGGTCTCAGAGGAAAAGCCCCGCCACCCGCATGGGCAACGCCGCGGTGCTAAGAAAGGCTCTTTGGGCGGCCAAGGACTACATGCGCAAGAAAGACCTCGCCAAGGACCCGGACAAGGCGCCCGAGGTAAACCTGAAGCACGAGTCTGTGGCCAGGGTGCTGAGGAGAGAGATCCCGCTCCGCATCCACGTCCACAGGGCCGACGACATTATGACCGCCCTTCGAATAGCAAAGGAGTTCGATATCGACATCTCCCTGGAGCACTTCACCGAAGGGGACAAAGTGGTAGACCGCGTTGCTCCACTCCGCATCCCCGTCACCATGGGACCGTCCCTGACCGCCAAGAGCAAGCTTGAGGTGAAGGACATCGGGTTCGCCGCGCCTGTGGCGGTAATGAAGGCCGGCATGAAGATGGCCATTATCACCGATCATCCCGTTCTCCCCATCCAGTACCTGCGCATATGCGCCGGCCTGGCGGTCCGGGAAGGCATGGATGACAGTGAGGCCCTCCTTGCCATAACCAGGTACGCCGCTGAGATCGCGGGCGTTGGCGACCGCGTCGGGTCGATTGAAGTGGGCAAGGACGCCGACCTGGTCGTCTGGTCCAACTGCCCCTTCGAGTACGACTCGAAGGCCCTGCACGTCTTCATAGACGGCAAAGAGATTGAAGCAAGGCCCGCGAAAGGTGGTGACCTCCTGTGAACCCCGAGAAGATAACCGCCTACGTTAACGCTAAGCTCTACCCCATTTCGTCTCCCCCGGTCGAGGGCGGCACACTCCTGGTTAAGGGTGGGAAGATCGTCGCGGCTGGTGCAGGGATTCCTGTCCCCCAGGATGCCGAAGTTCACGATCTTGCCGGGAAATACCTGTTTCCGGGTTTCATCGACGAGCACACTCACGTGGGCCTATGGGGCGAGTGGTACGGCCCGCCTGAGCACGACGGCAACGAGTCCACCAACCCCGTTACGCCGGAAGTCCGGGCCCTGGACGCCATCTGGCCGGACCACTCGGCTTTTGCCGATGCCAGATCAGGAGGGATTACCACCATCCAGATCACTCCCGGGTCAGGCAACATCGTGGGCGGCGAGTCGGTCGTGGTGAAGACCGCCGGCAGGCTTGTTGAAGACATGGTGGTGAGGAACCCCAGCGGCATGAAAGCCGCCCTGGGCGAGAACCCGAAGGGGAACTACGGCAACCAGAAGAAGATGCCCTCCACCCGCATGGGAAACGCGGCGGTCCTGCGAAGCGCCCTGCTAAAGGCTCTTGATTACGAGCGCAAGATGAAGAACGGCGAGAAGGACGCGTCGAAGGCCCCTGATGTTGATCTGGGAATGCTCGGATTGCTCAAGGTGCTGCACCGGGAGATCCCGCTCAGGATCCACGCCCACCGGGCCGACGATATCGTCACCGCCGTGCGCATCGCAGAGGAGTTCGACATCGACTACTCCATCGAGCACTGCACCGACGGCATAACTGTCGCCGAGTTCCTGGGCAAGCGCAAGGCCAAGGTCAACGTTGGCCCCTCAATGTGGCACAGGGCCAAGATCGAGACCCTGAACATCAGCGTCGAGACCCCAGGCGTGCTTGCCAAGGCCGGGTGCCGGGTGAGCATCATCAGCGACCACCCCTTCCACCCAATCCAGTTCCTGACCACGGCAGCCGGACTGGCGTGGGGCGCTGGTATGCGCGAGGAGGACGCTCTGCGGGCGCTGACCTTGACGCCGGCCGAAACTCTGGGCGTGGAAAACCGGGTCGGCAGTCTGGAGCCGGGAAAAGATGCTGACTTCGTGGTCTGGTCCGGCCACCCGTTCAGGGTACGGTCCAAGATCCTGCAGGTGTTCATAGAGGGAAGCCAGGTCTTCGGAGAGTGATTGGAGCGTAGCCGCTCTGAGAAATGGTATGGGGCGTAGACCGCCCTGTCAAGAGCGGTGGGGCGTAAGCCGAGGGATGTTTCGTGCGATGAGCTCGGGTTACGCCCCGCAAATAGGCTGTATCGGGATGGCCGGGGTTATTCGCCCCGGCCCCTTTCCATTTTATGTGATCGTCATCACCTGATCGTCATGCCATTACGCTATCATAGCATTACGCTATCATAGCATTACGCTATCATGGCATTACGCCAGCTCCACCGTCTTCTCGTCGAAGCCTCCGCGCTCGTTCCCTGCCCGGACTGTCACGGTAGCAGAGCCGTTCGTCTTCACGACCCATTGCGCCAAGGTGCCCGAGGTGCTGGCTCCGCCAAACGCCCTGCCCAGTGCCAGCCTGCCTTCCAGGTGGCCCAGTTCGATCTCGGCCCTGCCGCTTATGACCGCGGCGCCTTCCGGGACCTTGACCTCCGCCTTGACCTTGCCGGCCTTCTTATTCCTCACGGCCTGATCGGTTACGTTGGTAGGCAAGTAGCCCATGTTTCGCACCGTGGCTTTCACGGTGTAGACTCCGTCCTGCACCTTCTCTGCAGCCAGCTTGGTTATGCGGACCAGCGGAGTCGTGAGGGCCATCTCAATGACCGACTTGGCGTTCTTTTGGCACTCCTGCAGTAGGAACTTCGGGGGAGGGTTCTGGATCACGAACTTGTGCTTCCACCCGCCAATCTCGACCGGCCCCAGCTGCGGGTGGTTGAAGGGACGCCAGTTGATGAAGCCCTCACCGCCCAGGTTTTCATCGTTCCACTTCTGCATCTTGATGTTCTCTTCTTCGGTCCAGTCCATAAGCGTCGTGTACGTGTCCAGCCTGCCGATGGCCCTGTTGGGCATATCCCAGACCTCGGTGGAGTAAGCGATTACCCCGGCGTGCTCCATCATCCATTCAAGCGCGGAGCCCCAGAGCGGGCGCTTGCCGACTATGTCCTTGGACAAAGCAAAGCCCTCGTACACGCCCACGCACGGGTACCCTGTGGCCTCGGTCGCTACCGCGCCGATCTCCTTGAGCGCCTTTAGGTCTTTGGGCGAGATGTCCTTATCCGCCTTGGACGCCGGAGGACGTAGCACGGCTCCCGTAAAGGTATGCCAGGACTGCGCTATGGTGATGTTCTTGTGAGACTCAAAGAACTCGGCAACTGCTCTGGACTCAGGCTCGGAGAAGGGGTACGGGCCGGAGCCAGGCTGGATGTGGTCCTGCTGCCAGTTGGCCGCGTAGTTCCGGTTCACATCGAGGCCCCACTTGTTGGGAGCGTTTTTCACCTCGACCCCGTTCCAGTTCTTCACCATGCCCTCGCCGAACAGCGAGTAGTACGTGCCCCCCACCTCGTTGGGCTTGCGGCGGACCATGACCCGCGGGTCCTTGTCCGAGACCCGCCACTCGCCGTTCTCATCCTGGATCCTCATCTGGGCGATGACACCGTCCCCGTCCACATCGTATGGATGAAGGCCATCCTGTTCCTCCTCAAACGGCCAGGGGCGAATGCTGGACCTTGGGATGTACGGCTCGTTAAGGTAGAGCTCGGCGCCGTCGGCCGAAAGCCTCGGGACGATGTAGAACGTCCTGGTATCCACCAGATCCGCGATCTTCTTGTCCGATGAGTACTCCGAGAGCAGCTGATGCGCTGTGTAAAGCGATATCATGCAGCCCGTGACCTCGCCGGCGTGGGTGTTGCCGTCGATGTATACGCCGGGCTTCTCCTTTGCCGGTCCCGTCTTCTTGTTGGTCACCTCGATGCACCAGATGTCCCGCCCCTGCCACGTCTTCCCGATCGAATACATGGAGGCCAGGTCGGGATACTTCTCACAGAGCTCTTTCAGGAACTGCGTGAGTTCCCCGTGCTTCAGGTAACGGTCCCAAGTGAATCCTTCTACCATTTGCGGTTTCCCCTTTCTCTCAATACCGACCGAATCACTGGTGATGAAACCGGAACGTGTCGTCTTCCCTATCAACGAAGTCGGGACTCGTCACCACGCCTCGAGCCATGTCCCCAGCAGGAACTGCAACCTCGCCACCAGGTACGACAACCTCGACATCACGATGAATCCGTAGGACGAACCGAACGCCGCCATCATGGTCGCGCGGCCGATGTTGCTCATGATGCTCATCGGCGAGAACCTGCCTCCGCCGTTCCCGTTCCCGAAGTGCTTCCCCATGGGGATGAACAAGAAGAACGCGAGCGTTGACGCCGTTCCCACTACGATCACCACATTGTTGACACTGGTCAGCGGCAGCATGGTGGCGCGGACCTGGGTCACGAACTGCGCGACTATGGCGCCGGTGATTGAGACGCCTGCCGCAACCCCCATCATGAACGCGACCGGCAGGCGCGCCAGGTAACCGAATCGCCTGGAGAAGCGGGCGTACATGAGGACGCCCAGCGCCACAGGGATGAGCAGCAGCCACTGCCCCTTCTGAAGGGGACGTACCGCTGCATCTCTAATGTTCTGCCAAGCCAGCACCAAAGCCTGCGCCGAAACAAAGCCGACGTAGATGTGCTCGGCGTACGAGTACGCCTTGTTGTCCCGGAAGAGGTAACTATAGACCGCCAGTATGAGGACTCCTGAGAGCAGCACTCCGAATCTGTCAGCCATTTAGGCCACCTCCGCCTTTCTGCCGTTTCGTTTCTGGAAGTAGTATCCGAGGTTGCTCAGGAGCACTAGAGAGACTATCAGGAGATGCCCGACCGCCTGAGCGTCCATCGCGCCTGTGGCCGAGCCGGGTATCTTTGCGAGTGCCTCGTACTCGGCTGCACCGGAGAGACCGATTACCGTGGCCTTTATCTGTTTGGCCGCCACATAGGGGCCTATGACCGGCAGGAGCGGCGCCGTGCCGCACGCGATTATCGGCATGTGGAACTGCGGCTCGATGTACATGACGAAGTGCACCGGGTCTTCCCCGCCTGTAACCGAAACCAGGAGGTCGACGTCCTGCATCCCGCTAAAGCCGCCGAAAAGCGGCAGCTCCGAGAGAGGGGTCCCGTAGACGTCCGCGGTCATCACTGAGTAAAAGTCCCTGAGCGCCGCTATGGTCGACTCGCCGCCCGCTTTGAAGGGCAGGATGGCGAAGTCGTAGCCGTACTCGTAGTCGTACTCGGGCGCGACCGCCTTGACGCGTTCAGCGTACATGCTGCCTTCCTGCATGGCCGAGTAGAAGATGATGCGGAGGCCCTTCTTCATGTAGTGGCGCGAGAGCGCCATCAGTTGAGGCCACGTCTCCGCGTCAACCGCGGGGTTGAAGCCGATGGACTGGAAAACGATACTGCCGGGAGGCATGCTTTCCACCAGGTCGAACGCGGCCGTGGTTGCTTCGGTGATGTTGAGCGGAAGGCCCAGAGGCCTGACCAACGGCACGGCAAACGCCACGACCAGCGCAGCCCAGATGGCGGTCCTGCTGATACCCTGAACCCGCATGTACCAAGGCATCAACGGTCACCTCCCAGGTACCCGCGCTCGAGTCCCAACAGCACCCGGAGGCTCAGGGCTACGGCGCCCAGGGCGCCCCCGATGGTGATGCCCCGCATGCCCGCTGTATTGACCACGCTCATGATCCAGCTGGACCACCCGGGTATGCCTTTGTAGATCAGTGAACCGACTCCAACCTGCCCGAGCATCACGATGACCGCGGTGACCATGAGTACCCCGGCCTGCCAGTCCTTGACCTTGAAGGCCCGGTAGGAAGCCGAGGTGATCATGAAGGCCAGGAGCGAAGAGATCGCAGAGTAGATGGGCTGGTACAGGTAGTCGAACCCCCACTTGTACACGGGGTGGGCGGTACCTTTCGAGATGCCCAGGAACGTGAAGCCAACCAGTGACGCCACAAGGAGGATGCTTGAATCCCACCCTTTTTGCCTCCGGGATATGCGCCCGAGATGGTTCTGCACCAGGTTCACGGTGCCGACTCCCAGGGCGAAGGCCGCGACCAGAGAGCGCCACGAGACCACGGTGGTGCCCCAGGCGGCCAGCGCCTTGTTCTCGATGAAGTACTTAGCTACCACGATAAGGCCTGACAAAAAGCCGACTGCGAGCGGTACTGTGCGTTTCACGGAAACCACCTCCTAGAAGCCACCGGCAAGTCGTTTGATTGCCGGCGCGACCAGCGTGATATAGAGGCTTCCGAGAAGCATCACCGCGATGCTTACATACTTGCCTACTTCCTGAGCCACGAGGCTGCCGATCTGAGCTCCGTTTCTGGACAGGTATGTCCCCGCGGCGTAGATCTCCTCACCTATTAGGGTGTAGTCGCAGGCCGCGACCAGGAACGGGAGCTGGTGGGTGTTGGCGGTCCCCGAGACCTGTATAGCTCCGGTCCGGGAACCGGCCTCAGCCAGGGTCAGGCTCTCGAAGAAGAAGGAACCGAACAGGAAATTGGCGCCCAGCTTTTCTCGTTCGTAGATGCCGAGCACGCCGGCGTTGAAGCCGCTTGACAGGAAGAGCATGTCGCTCGGATCGTACTTTTCTTCCTTGCCTTCCGCGACAAAAGCCTGGCGCACCACTTCCTGGGATATGGCGTGGTTCTCGGGTAGTCCGTTGACCACGATCAGCCTGGTGTCGTATTTCGCCGACTCCCTGGCAACGTAGCCAAGGATATCGAAGGCGGCGAAAGCTTGGGCGTCAAATTGGCCGGAAGGAATCACGAAGAGCGAAGACCGCCCCATTTCGGTAGCCCTTCCTATGGCTTCTTCCATGGCGTCCAACCCCGGCACCCTGCGTATCGGGATGTGGAACCCTCTTTGGGTCCTGTGAAGACCGTAGTAGTTGGCTACGGCGAAAACAACGAGGAATGCAAGAGCAAGGTTTTTGTCCATCTTTGCTGGCCCCCCATGTGATCCTGAGTATGGCAAGGCAAAGCCTTAGCCTAGGAGTCGGGACGAAGCGAAGATGGAAGAGGCAACCGTGCTTACGGCGTCTGCGGTCTCAAGTGCAAGACCGTGCCGCTTATTCTGGTTCGTGGGATGAGGGCGCGGACCTAGAACTTCATCCGATCCGGCGTCTTTCCCCGGCCTCTCCCGCACTTCGCCAGGGATGGAAAGCCCACGAGACCCGCGGGATTCATCGAAATCACGGTAATCCCCAATCCTATCACCCCCCTTCCTTCCGGTGGCGCGTAATATAAAGACCCGCGCGGAGCCTCGCGCCGTTTCCGGTACAAGGAACTTTCCGCACGGGTCTTTTATGCCCACGGTGTGCTTTGCCTGGCAAAGCCTGTACCGCTCGGTCCAGACCGCCGCGCCCGCCCGGAACAGGCGGTGGAGATGCGGCGCGGAACCCTAGGTACACTTCCTTGAAGCAGGTGGAACCTGCTTACTGTGGATATTGGACGTATACTAGCACCGCCGTTCCAAATCTGCAACGCTTTTCTTCTGAATTCCCGGCAAAGGAATTCTGATGCTTGCGCGCGGGATACTAAGCCGGAGTCTCTTTGGAACGGAGAGGATTGGAACGGAAAGCGTTGCTAAACCCGATCTCCTGACCACAGGCATAGAAGATAGGATCTCCGAGCTGCTTAGGGAAGCGGGGCCCCTGGAGCCGATTCTTGACTACATGGCGTCGACTCGCGGCAAAAGAATGAGGCCGCTCTGCGTGATCTGGTCGTCATCCGCGTGCGCCGTATCTTCAGGAGCGACCCTCTCGCCCGATCACGTGCTTGACGTCGCGGCGCTTTTCGAGCTGGTGCATATGGCGTCGCTGGTCCACGACGACATAATAGACGGCGCCATGGTGCGCCGGGGCGTACCGACTCCCCACGTCATCTGGGGGATACACAGAGCGGTCCTTGCCGGAGACTACCTGTTCACCAGGGCCAATAAGGTGGCCCTTGCCTACTCGGACCTTGGGATCCCGGAGCTGATTAACGAGGCGATCGAGCTGACTTGCGAAGGAGAAGTAGCCCAGGACGAGCGCCTCTATGACTGCGAGATATCCAGGTCCGAGTACATGGCGCACATATGCAAGAAGACCGCGGCCCTCTTCGGGGCCGCATGCAGGGCGGGAGCCGCGCTGGCCCGGGTCGCGGACTCCGTCTCCGGGTCCATGCTGCGGTTTGGGATCGAGTTGGGGTGCGCCTTTCAGATAATGGATGACGTCCGGGACCTAACCTCCGACCCAGTGGCGTCGGGTAAACCCACGTGCAACGACCTGCGGTCCGGAGTGCTCACGCTGCCGCTCATCCACGCAATGGAGGGTCCCGGCAAGGACCTCATCAGGCAGGGCTTCGCACAGAAGAACCTTGACGACTCCCTTGTGTCGAGCATCAAGAGCGCGTGCGAGCGCGACGGAAGCATCGACCGGGCAAAGGCCGACGCCCGGCGTCTGGCGCGCCTTGCGGCCTCGCGCCTCTCTTGCCTCCCGCCTTCTTACGGTAAGTCGGCTCTACAGGCCCTGGCGTCGGCAGTGGTCGAACATCACTCCTAGGGCATCTGCGCCGGAGTCGTCACCAGGGCCCTCTGCAGCTCCTCAACCGATCTGAGCGGCGCCGAGCATGTCATAGCCCTGCATATCACCAGAAACGAGCCGTCTTCATCCCCGTCCGGATTCCCCGGCGACTCTTGACTTGGGGCCGCACTTGGGTCCGCCAGCACCACCTGCGCGTCGGGAAGGTACACGTCCCGGAGGTACGAAAACATCGCCTGCAGCCTCGGGTCGTCGGGCCTCCCCACCACCTGGATTTCAAAGCCATCTCCGGCGGCGTACATTGCCGCTGAGAGAAGGTGGAGGAGTCCTGTCGGCTCCCTCCGCAGCGCTCCCGACAGGCGCCCCATAACCGAGAGGGCGATCTCCTGCATTTCCTGGTCGTCAGTCAACCTGGATATCCGCAAGAGGTCCATGACGGCGACGGAATTGCCCGAAGGGATCGCGCCGTCCCAAGACTCCCTGGGACGAAGGATGAGTTCTTCGGCGTCGTCAGCCGTCACGTAGAAGGCCGACGAGTCCTGGTCCCAGAAGGACTTCACCATGCTCCGCGCAAGCGCCACCGCCTTTTCAAGGTACGACTCGTCCAGCGTAGCCTCCCGCATTTCGAGGTAGGCCCAGATGAGGAACGCGTAATCATCGAGGTAACCTCTGAAGGCCACATCCCCTTCCCGGTAGCGGGCGTACAACGTCCCGTCCCTCTGGAGGTTCCCCTCGATGAATGCAAGACAGGAAGCAGCCGAGTCGATGAACGACTCATCCCTAAAAGTCCGGCCTGCCTTGGCCAGTGCAGCAACGATGAGGGCGTTCCACGACGTCAGCACCTTGTCGTCGATGCCGGGACGGGGTCTTCTGGCCCGCGCTTCGTAAAGCTTCGCCCGGTTCCTTGCCCGGCCCGCAGCCGGCTCCCCTGCGTCGCCGGGCTTTTGGCCGTGCCTTATGAGGTTAGGCACGGACTTGCCGTGAAAGTTCCCTTCAGGAGTTATGCCGTACTCGCGGCAAAAGGCCTCTCCCTCCTTCTGCCCCAGCACCGAGACTACTTCATCCGGAGTCCAGACGTAGGACTTGCCCTCTTCGCCTTCGGATTCGGCGTCGATAGCCGACCAGAACGCTCCTTCCGGCGATTTCATCTCGGTCTCCAGGAAGTGGGCTATCTCATAGGCTATCTCCCGGTAGAGGTCTTTCTTGGTGCAAAGCCAGAGCTCGGTCAGGGCGATCAGTGCTGTAGCCTGGTCGTAGAGCATCTTCTCGAAGTGTGGAATGAGCCATTTGGAGTCGGTCGAGTACCGGAAGAAGCCGAAACCCACGTGGTCGTAGACGCCGCCGGCATGAGCCCCGAGCATGGTCTTCTCCGCCATCTGCAGGGCCCGCTTCTTCCCGCTGCGCTTCCAGTACCGTAGCAGGAAAGTAAGGGTGTGGGGAGTCAGGAACTTGGGCGCGGTGCCGAACCCGCCATGCTCGTCGTCGAAAGACTCGGAGAGATGGCGATAGGCGCGTTCCACGACATCATCCAGGCCGGCGAGCCCTGATTCCGGAGAGGGGCCCGCAGTCATATCGTCTTTGAGGGATTCGTAGACGCGCTCTGCCTGGGCCGTAAGAACCTCCCTGTCCTCGCTCCAGGCTTTCGCGATAGTCGCAAGGATGTCGCGAAGTCCCATAAGGCCGAACCGGCTCTCCTTGGGGAAGTAAGTGCCTGCGAAGAAGGGCTTTTTGTCCGGGGTCATTATCACCGTGAGCGGCCATCCCCCGGATCCTGTCAGCCTCTGGCAAACGCTCATGTAGACGTGGTCGACATCGGGCCGCTCCTCGCGGTCCACTTTTACCGGGACGAAGTCGCGGTTCAGGATCGAAGCTATCTCCTGGTCCATGAACGACTCCCTGGCCATTACGTGGCACCAGTGGCAAGTGCTGTACCCGATCGACAGGAATACCGGCTTGTCTTCCTCCCTGGCCTTGGCGAACGCTTCCTCGCTCCAGGGATACCAGTCAACCGGGTTCTGGGCATGCTGCAAGAGATAGGGGCTCTTCTCCCGGACCAGCCTGTTTCCGCCGCTAACGGGTAGAGACATCGGTCGCCACCTCCTACCCTCTGTTGTTCCCCATACCGCAGCCAAGTAAAAAGGGGGCGGCCGTCTCCGGTCGCCCCCTTGGCCTGCGAAACGCTACTTGAAGAACTCACCCAGCGGTAGTTCCCGACCTTTGGGGAACGGGCACTTATACGGGGCATCCTTGGTGAGCTCGTCGAACTCGGCCTTTGCTTTGGCTATCTCTTCGGGGTGCCGGACAAGCTCCCACCCGCACAGGGCCATCGTCTTGGAAGCCACGAGCATAGCCTTGTTGCCGATGGAACTGCCGCTGGAGGCACAGTTCTGCCAGGAGTGTCCCGGACAGCCCAGAGGGACCGTTGCCGCCGACATCTGCACAGTCGGCACTATCCAAGAGACGTCGCCCACGTCGGTGGAACCGCCGCCAGCTCTGCCTTTACCTGACGGGGGCACCAGGGTCGTGTTTAGGACCTGGCCCTTTAGTTCCTTGAACTCAGGGCTCTTCACCATCTGCTCGAGATTGGCCTTGTCGAAGGTCTGGGCCAGTTTCCTAGCAAACTCCAGATCCTTCTCGTCAAACTTCGGGGGCCCGACCCTCTGCAAAGCCTTCCACATGACCTCAGCCAGGGTTTCGTTGAGGAGCACCTCGTAGCAGCCGGTGAGGTAGTTTTCATCAAAGGTCGTCCCTGTCATGAGAGCGGCGCCCTTGGCGACATCCAAAAGCCTGGCGTATATCTCCTCGACCTGGCTTCGGTGCGGAGCACGGACAAAGTACCAGACCTCAGCTTCGGCCGGAACCACGTTCGGCTGCCCGCCGCCCTCCGTGATCACGTAGTGTATCCTGGCTGTGTTTATGACGTGTTCCCTCAGGTAGTTGGCGCCGACGTTCATCAGCTCCACCGCGTCCAGAGCTGAGCGGCCGTTATGGGGATCTCCTGCAGCGTGAGCTGTCTTGCCGTGGAAACGGAACTTCGCCGAGTTCATGGCGTTGCCGCTGCCGAGCCTGACGGAGTTGGTTGATCCGCCGTGCCAGGTGATGGCCACATCCAAATCATCAAATACGCCCGCCCTAGCCATGTAGACCTTGCCTGCGAGCAGTTCTTCGGCCGGGCAGCCGTAGTAACGCACAGTTCCAGGTGTCTTGGTCTCCTCCAGCGCCTGCTTAAGTGCCAAAGCGGCTCCAAGAGCGCCTGTCCCCAATACGTTGTGGCCGCACCCGTGGCCGGGTCCGCCTACAACACGCGGTTTGCGCTCGGGACTAATCTCCTGCGAGACGCCTGAGAGGGCGTCAAACTCTCCAAGGTAGCCGATGATCGGCCTGCCGGAACCCCACTCGGCCACAAAGGCGGTGGGAACCCCTCCGACGCCTCTCTTCACCGCAAAACCGCAGGCCTCCAAGTAGTCGGACTGGAGTTTGGAGGATTTCACTTCCTGGAACCCAACTTCGGCGAAGTCCCAGACCTGGTCAGCGATGCTGAACAGGTCGCCGGCCTTCTTGTCCAAGAATGCAATAATGTCAGCCACTTCTACCCTCGCCTCCCTGTATGGAATTTCCCTAGTGAGGCGAACGATTCCTGCCGGATGCCTCACGGGGAATGCGGAGCGTGAATGTCGAGCCGCATCCCAACGAGCTCTTGACGTCGATGGTCCCGCCGTGGGCTTCGACTGCAATCCTGGAGACATACAGTCCTAGTCCCAGACCCTCTATGCCGGCACCGGCCTTGCCCCTATAGAAGCGCTCGAAGATCCTGGGCATATCGCCCGGGTCAATGCCTGGGCCCCGGTCTTCCACCTCCACCATCACCCAGCCGTCATCTCCGCGGACGCGGAGATCAACCGGCGAAGGCGGCAAGGAATAGCGCAAGGCGTTGGATAGCAGGTTCTCAATGCACCGCTCAATGCGGGACTCGTCGCAGACCGCGGTCGCAGGTCCGCCGGGCAGCTCAAGCCTCAATCTGGATCCGGCCAGAATGGCCATCCTGTCCGCGACCGAACGGGCGAGTGAAGAGATGTCCACCGGTGCCTTGTTTAGGCGAAGCCTGCCTGCCTCCGCGCGGATGGATTCCGACAGCGACCCTATCATCAGGTTCATGCGGTCTGCGGTCCTGATGGTGTCGGATGCGCGACTCGCCTCAGCCTGCAGCCCCTTCTCACTTAGCGAACGGAGGAGCAATTGAGATTGGGCTCTGATGACGCTGAGCGGGCTCCGAAGGTCGTGGGAGACCGCCCGGAAGTAGTCGAGGCGCGCTTCCTGCACCTCCCGCATGCTTGTGATGTCCCGGTAGACCACGATGCAGAGCTGGACCGGTCCTCCCGCCGGGATGGTGACACCATGCACTTCAATCCACAGGCGCTTGCCGTCTCGCCTCTCCGCTCTGAAATGCTCGCCGGAGATCGGAAGCCCGCGGAGCAGCCGGCGGGCGGGGTAGTCTTCTCTGGCAACGGGAGTCCCGTCCTCATACCACAAGGTGAGGTTGTTGCGGTCCCAGATGTTCATGGCCTCGCCGGGCTTAAGCCCGGTCATCTCCCGGCTGGCCCTGTTCCGAAGCACGACGTTACCCAGGGGATCCACCAATATCAGTGGTTCGGGGAGGCTCTCTAATACGGCGGGCAGGAGTCCCGCCAATTCCAACTGGGTTACGGTCATGACGCCCTCCGGGACCCTAATCGGGTTCCATCGGGTTTCGCCGCACCCGTTGCCAGATCCTGCTAATGCACATACGGTCGCTAAAGCCCGTCTGTGCAGGTGCTCCGGCTGTCTAGCGCAGGTTAGCCTATAAAAAGGTTCAGTCCCGCCCGGTCAGCCTCCGCGAGGTAAGTGGCCACTCCCGCGTAGCCGATCCCGTCGATGAGTTCATCCTTGGTGATACCCATCACGTCCATACTCGTCGTGCAGGCGATGATGTTAACCCCAAGCGACCGGGCCGTCTCCATGAGCTCGGGAAGAGATTGCACGTTCTTGTCCTTCATTACTTTCCGCATCATCCGTGCGCCTAGACCCCCGTAGTTCATCTTGGAGATCCCCAGCCGACCTGGGCCCCGCGGCATCACAAAGCCGAGCAGCCGCTCCACGAAACCCTTCTTGACGCTCACCTTTTCGGGCTTGCGAAGTATATTGAGGCCCCAGAACGTGAAGAACATAGTAACCTGGCAGCCCATTGCCAGTGCTCCGGTCGCTATTGTGAAAGCCGCCATCGCCTTGTCGAGGTCACCGGAAAAGACGATTATGGTCTTCCTGTCCGCGCTCACCAAGAAGCCCTCCTACGCCTTCTCGATCCTGGCGATCACTACGCCGTCCTGCTCCAGAATGGAAAGCAGCTTGTTGCCGGTCCTCGAGCACCAGGCCTCCACGTCCCTCGAGAACCCCGGGTCCGTGGACGAAGCGACCAGCACATCCCCGGCGCTGCACTCCTTGGAGGCCTGGAACAGCTTCACAATGGGTCCTGGGCACTGCATCCCCAAGCAGTCCACCGCCACTTCTCTCATGTCGGGTCCCCCCTACTGAACCTCAAAGCGCCAGGCAACCATGCCGCCATCGAGGATGGCGGCCTTTTCAAACCCTGCTGCCCGAAGCACGTTGGCGGCCAGGTATGCCCGTAGGCCGACTTTGCAGACAAGCACCTGAGTCTTCGATCTATCTAGTTCTTCGATCCTTTGGGCCAACTGGCTGAGGGGTATGTGCACGGACCCCGGGATCGCGCCCATGGCGACCTCGGCATCGGTCCTGACATCCACGATCTGCAAGTCCGGATCCCCCATGCGCTCCCTGAGGACCTCCGGGCTTATTCCGATCATCTTGCCCGTCAGTTTGTTGAGAGCCACGTTGGCGGCAACGATCGTGGAGCTCATTGCCATTGAGAAGGGAGGGGCGTACGCGAGGTCCAGAACGGCCAGGTCGTCAACTGTCCCGCCAAGCGTGATGGCGGTGGCGATGATGTCGATGGGCTTGTCGACCACACCTTCCCCGACAACCTGTGCGCCAAGGACGCGGTGAGTCGGCGCGTCCACCACCAGCTTGGTCACGATCATCCTGTAGCCTGGGTAGTAGTGAGCCCGGTCGCTGGCCGGGACCACGGCGGTAACCACTTCAAAACCCTCTTCGCGGGCTGCTTTCTCCGAGAGTCCGGTCTTGGCGGCGCTCGTCGAGAAGACCTTCAGAACTGTGGTCCCCAGCACCCCCGGGAGGACAGGGGCTTCTTCGCGGTCTGCTTCAAGGTTCATAGCGGCGATGCGCCCCATCTTGTTGGCGGTTGAACCCATGGGATACCACGCAGGCTTGCCGGTCAGAAGGTTCTTGTTCTCCGCGCAGTCTCCCACCGCGAACACGTCTGGGACGCTGGTGCGCATGTTGTCGTCGACCTTAATCGCTCCGGTCGGCCCGAGTTCAATGCCCGCGGCCTTCGCCAAGGCCGTGTTCGGCCTCACTCCCGTCGCCCAAATCGCCAGGTCGCAGGGTATCTCCCTGGAAGGCGTCACAGCCTTTGCGAGACGCCCTCCGGGACCCGCGGCAAATGAGCTCACGCCTTCGCCGGTATAGACCTCGACCCCGTTGGCCCGCAAGGCAGCCTCAATCAATGCCGCCATCTCGGGATCGAATCCCGGGAGCACTTGGGATGTGAGCTCGACCACCGCCACCTCAAGGCCTCGCGCCCTTAGGTTCTCCGCTACCTCAAGGCCAATCATGCCTCCGCCCACGACTACCGCCCGCTCCGCCGCCTTGCCCGCCTGGCCGCCCAGAGCACCTGCTATTTCCTCGGCGTCAGCGATCCTCCTCACCGTGTGGACGCCGGGAAGGTTGATACCGGGCACTGGCGGGACCACAGGCGTCGCGCCGGTGGCGATGACGAGCGTGTCGTAGGGAAAGGTCTTGTCCTCTCCTGTTGACAGGTCTCTGGCCAGGACAGATTTTGACCCTATATCAACAGAAATCGCCTCGTGCCCGGTCAGGACCTTGATGCCGTACTCCCTCAGAAAGTACTCGGGGGTACGGACCACCAGTTGGCGACGCTCGCGAATGACGCCGCCTATGAAGTAGGGCAAGCCGCATCCCGCGTACGAGATATCGCTGCCCTTCTCCAGCACGGTGATATCCCAATCCGGATGCTCGCGCCTCGCCTTTGCCGCGGCCTTGGTTCCCGCAGCCACGGCGCCAATCACCAGAAGCCTCTTGGACATTCCTCGCAAAGACTCCCTTCAGTTTGCTCTTCTCGTTTGTGACTCATGCCACTGCCAGGCGGTCCTCACGATCTCCTCCAGCGAGGAGTGCCGGGGCGACCATCCCAGGAACTCCTTGGCCCTCTCCACGGCAGCAACGAGAACGGCGGGGTCCCCGTCCCTCCTGGCCCCCACCACGTAGGGCACTCTTCTCCCCGTGACCTCCTCCACGCAGCGGATGACCTCCATGTTGGACCAACCCCGCCCGGTACCTATGTTTACACATGCCGTCTCCGCGCCCTTCTCCAGCGCCTCAAGCGCCAGCACGTGCGCCGCAGCGAGGTCGCTCACGTGGACGTAGTCGCGTATGCAAGTGCCGTCAGGCGTCGGGTAGTCGTTCCCGAAAACGGTTATGGGCTCGCCGCTGAGGATTGCCCGGAAAACAAGGGGGATCAAGTGGGTTTCGGGTTCGTGGTCCTCACCCATCCTCCCGCCTGGATCCGCCCCCGCGGCGTTAAAGTAGCGGAGCGACATGGACCGAAGCCCGTGGGCCCTGTCGAACCAGGCGAGAGCTCTCTCAAGGATGGCCTTGGTCTCTCCGTAGGGGCTTACCGGAGCGATGGGCGCCCCTTCAGGGATGGGCACCGTCGCCGGTTCGCCGTATACGGCGGCTGAGGACGAGAACACCATCTTCCTGACGCCGGCGTTCACCATGGCCGAGAGGAGCGTCAGCCCTCCTACCACGTTCCTGCGGTAGTACCTCTCAGGGTTCTTGACCGACTCTCCCACGAGGCTCTCGGACGCGAAGTGGATCACCGCGTCGTAATCCGCCTGGGCGAAAAGGTCGTCCAGCGCGTCCCGGTCGCCGGTGTCGCCGATGACCAGCTTCACGCCCGGGATCTGCTCGGGGTGCCCCCTGCTGAGATCATCCAGGACCGTCACCTGGTAGCCTTCCTCAGCTAGGGCCTTCACGGTGTGGGCTCCGATATAGCCGGCGCCTCCTGTAACCAGCACTCTCCCTTTTGACCTGGGCATGGCAATCGCTCCTTCACGAATGCTCGCAAGTTGGGGCGCAATCATCATACTAGAGCCGGGAGCGCCCGTCACCCGCGGAGGAGGCTTCGCGCTGCCTCGTGGTATAATTGCCTTGTGGCTTCTTGCCTGGAGGTATCCCGTTTGGAAGACTTCTTCGACGTGAAGACCGTGGATGAAGCTAGGAAGATCCTCCTCACTTCGCTCTTTGACGCAGCCGGGCTCTCCCGACCCGCTCCGCGCCGCGAGGAGGTCGACCTTTTGTCGGCCTTGGGCCGCGTGCTGGCGGAAGACGTCGTCTCACCGGAAGACGTTCCTCCCTATCCCCGTTCGACCGTTGACGGCTACGCCGTCCGCGCCGCCGATACCTTCGGCGCCACCGAAGCGCTGCCCGGGCTCTTGACTCTGCTAGAGGACATCCCGATGGGGTCCCTCCCAAGCTCGGCGTTGTCACCCGGACAATGCTCGCGGATCCCCACCGGCGGAGTCCTCCCCCCAGGCGCGGATTCCTGCGTCATGGTGGAACACACCGAGATGCTGGACGAGCGTACGGTGCTTGTCAGGAGGCCTGTCGCGACCGGCGAGAATGTGGTCCAGCGGGGCGAGGACATGGGGGCCGGTGAGATCGTGCTCAGGGCAGGGAGAATCCTTACGCCTTTTGACCTGGGCGCGCTGGCTGCCCTCGGACTGCCCAAAGTCCCTGTAGTCCTTAGGCCCGTAGTTGCTGTTATATCGAGCGGTGACGAGATCGTCCCACCCGGCGCGGCGCCGCTGCCCGGCCAGGTGCGAGACATCAACTCTTATTCGCTTGGCGCGTCTCTCTCCGCGCTTGGCGCGAAGCCAGTCCTCTTCGGCATAGCCAGAGACACTTACGACTCCCTGAGGGAAATGGTCGAGACTGCTCTCGGCACTGCTGACGCTGTAGTGCTTTCAGGCGGCAGTTCAGTGGGAGCCCGCGACCTGGCCGTCGCCGTGCTGAACGATCTAGGCCCACCCGGCGTCCTGGTCCACGGAGTAGCTGTAAAGCCAGGTAAACCTGTCGTCCTCGCAATCTGTCGCGGCAAACCGGTTTTCGGCCTTCCGGGTCACCCGGTATCGGCCCTCGTGGCGCTGGACCTGTTCGTCAGGTACACGCTCAATGCCATGGTCGGGTCCATCGCCAGCCACCCGGACACGCTGCCGCGCCTTGCGTCGGCGCAGGAGGCATTTGTCACAGCGCGACTTGCGAGAAACCTTTCATCGTCTCCGGGCCGGGAGGACCACGTGAGGGTCCGTCTCACCGAAAAGGACGGGGTCCTCCACGCCGAGCCTATCCTCGGAAAGTCGGCCATCCTCTCGACCATGGTGGGGTCCGACGGCGAAGTCGTGATCCCACTAGAGTCTGAAGGCTTGGTCGCGGGCAGCACGGTGAGAGTAAGGCTGCCGAGGTTCTAGGATCCAGCACACCCAAGGAGGCACAACCCTTGGACCAGAAGAACGCGTCCGGACGCACCGTCTACCTGGAGAACATTCCGTATGAGGATGCGCTGAGCAAATTCCTCTCGGCCTACTCGGGCCTGCGCTCTGGTGAGGAGAGCATCCCTGTGAAATCGAGCGTGGGCAGGGTTACGTCCAGGCCTGTCTTCGCGCGCCTTTCCAGCCCCCACTACCACGCGTCCGCAATGGACGGCATTGCGGTGGACTCGAGCGTGACGTCGGGTGCGAGAGAAACCAGCCCGATCCTCCTCACCCCCGGCAAAGACGCTTTCTGGGTCAACACGGGGGACCCGCTTCCCGAAGGCACTAACGCCGTTATCATGGTCGAGGATATCCACGAGCGCGGAGACGGGCATCTGGAGATCATAGCCGCCATATCGCCCTGGGAGAACGTGCGGGTCTACGGAGAGGACATGGTCGAAACCGAGCTCATCCTGCCCGCTTTGTGGAAGCTCCGGCCGCCCGACATTGGAGCGGTCCTGGCAGGTGGCCACAATGAGATCTGGGTGCACAAAAAACCCGTCGTGGCCATCATTCCCACGGGAAGCGAACTGGTCCCTCCTACCAAGGACCCGGGCCCCGGTGAGATCATAGATTCCAACAGCTCTGTATTTGCCGCTATGGTCTCCGAATGGGGCGCCGAACCCGCCCTGCACCCCATAGTCCCTGACGAGCTGGACGCTATCCGGACCGCGGCGCGCGAGGCTTCCCTGTCTTCCGACCTGATACTCCTGAGCGCCGGCTCGTCCCACGGGTCACGCGACTTCACGTCCGCCGCAATGGAGGAACTGGGCGAAGTGCTTGTGCACGGGGTAGCCACGCGCCCGGGCAAGCCGGTTGTCCTGGGAAGGATTGGACCGGTGCCCGCCATCGGTGTACCGGGCTACCCCGTGTCGGCAGCGCTCGCGCTGGAGTTGTTCGCCCGGCCCCTGCTTTCACGCATGACGGGGATCCTCATCCCGGGCCGCGAGACCGCAGCCGCCGTGTTGTCGAGAAGCATCGTCTCCCCCATGGGTGTGGACGAGTTTGTTAGAGTGAAACTCGGCAAGGTCGGCCCAACGTTGGTCGCCACGCCTATTTCCAGAGGAGCAGCCCTCACTACGTCTCTCGTCAGGTCCGACGGCGTCGTGGTGGTACCGCGGGGACGCGAAGGGCTGGCAGCAGGCAAAGAGGTCGAGGTCACCCTCCATAGGCCCCTTAACGAGGTGCTGGGGCAAGTTGTGGCGATAGGCAGCCACGATGTAACGCTTGACCTTATTAGCAACATGCTCAGGACCCTTCACCCCGACATGACCCTCTCCTCGGCCAATCAGGGCAGCCTTGGCGGCCTCATGGCCCTGCGCCGGGGCGAAGCCCACATAGCCGGAACTCACCTTCTCGATGAGACCACAGGAGAGTACAACGTGCCCTTCATAAAGAAGTACCTGGCCGGATTGGACGTGAGGCTCATTACCCTCTCCTACCGTCTGCAGGGCTTCATGGTAAAGCCGGGGAACCCCAAAGGGATACGGGAGGTGGAGGACCTCCTTAGGCCGGGCGTCCAATTCGTGAACCGCCAAAAGGGGTCGGGCACCAGGGTCCTCCTGGACTACGCTCTCCGCAAGAAAGGGCTTTGCGGAGCCGACATCTCCGGATACGAGCGGGAGGAGTATACTCACACCCAGGTCGCTGCCGCGGTGAAGAGCGGCGCCGCCGACGTGGGTCTTGGAGTCCTGTCCGCGGCCCGAGCCCTGGGACTCGAGTTCGTCCCCTGGAGAAAAGAGCGGTACGATCTCTGCATTCCGGCCCAGTACATGGACCATCCGGGCGTAGCCGCGGTTATTCAGATCATAAGGTCCGGCGAGTTCAAGTCCCAGGTAGAACTTCTGGGCGGGTACGACCTTGAAGACACGGGAAAGGTGCAATGGCCGCTTTGAGAGACAACTTGGGACGGATAATCGACTACCTGCGGATTTCAGTCACGGACCGGTGCAACCTGCGTTGCGCTTACTGCATGCCGGCGGGCTCTGAGGAGCCCCCCTATACGCTCCTTACCCGAGATGAGATCCTCGAAGTAGTAAAGTGCATGAAGCCGTTGGGCGTTAATCATGTTCGGTTGACGGGCGGCGAACCCCTGGTACGACTCGATCTCCAGGAGATCATATCCGGTATACGGGATCTGGGGATCGACGACATTTCCCTCACCACCAACGGGACCCTGCTCGCAGCTTCAGCCGCTGCCCTCAAGGCTGCGGGGCTTGCCAGGGTGAATGTTAGCCTCGACTCTCTCAACCAAGAAGTCTTCAGAAAGATGACGGGGTTTGGGGCAGTCCAGGATGTGCTCCGTGGAATAGACGCAGCGTTGGAAGCCGGCCTCTCCCCCGTCAAGGTGAACTGCGTCGTGGTCGGCGGGCTGAATGAAGACGGAGTCGGCGACCTGGCCCTCCTCAGCAAGAGGTTGCCTGTAAGCGTCCGGTTCATAGAGGTCATGCCAATAGGTCCCGACGCTTTGGCGAATTCCCGCACGTTTGTACCCGCTTCGGCGATAATGGCAAAGGTCCGCGAAGTTGGCGAACTTGGCGAAGCCCCTTCGCCCGGCGGCGCCGGGCCGGCCCGCACCTTCAGGTTTCCCGGCGCTCCCGGCACGGTTGGGTTCATATCTCCGCTTTCACAGCCCTTCTGCAGCGAGTGCAACAGGCTTAGAGTGACCGCAGACGGAAAACTCCGCCCCTGTCTCTCATCGGACGTGGAGTTTGACCTCGTGCCCGCCTTGCGGGCCGCGGACAAGCGCGCCACTCTCACCCAATTGGTGAGACTAGCCCTGCTTCAGAAGCCCGGATCTCACCGGTTCCTTTCCCACAGGTCCCATTCCCGGCGCATGTGCCAGATAGGGGGATAACTGCATGAAGCGCTCTGATACCTCTCCCCTCACCCACCTTGACCCCGCCGGCGGCGTCCGGATGGTCGACGTGGGCGGTAAGGAAGTTACCGAGAGAGAGGCAGTAGCGGTCGGATCGGTCAGGATGAAGCCGGAAACCTTGGACCTCATCGCCAAAGGCGCCGTGCCCAAGGGCGACGTGCTCACGACCGCCCAGGTCGCAGGCATCATGGCCGCCAAGAAGACCCCGGACTTGATTCCCTTGTGCCATTCTCTGGACCTCGCCGGGGTGAGTGTGCATCTCTCGCTGGATACAGAGGGAAACGCCGTGAACGTCCGGTCCGCTGTGCGGCTTTCCTCCAGGACCGGAGCCGAGATGGAGGCTTTGACCGCGGTCTCGGTGGCGTGCCTCACGGTCTACGACATGTGCAAGGCCGTGGACAGGGACATGGAGATCACATACATCCGCTTGATCCGCAAGTCCGGTGGAAAGAGCGGGCTCTACATTCGGGAGGGTGAGAAGGATGGCTAAGATCACGGCTGTGTGCTTGTCAGAGGGCAAAGGCACCCGGAAGATCAACGTAGGCCGCGCCGAACTGCGCCCACGCCACGGCCTTGTGGGCGATGCCCACGCAGGTGATTGGCACAGGCAGGTCAGCCTTCTCGCGGAGGAGAGCATAGATAAGGCCAGAGCCAAGGGGCTCGACGTCAAAGAGGGCGACTTTGGCGAGAACCTGACTACCCTGGGCCTGGATCTGCCGAGCCTTCCCATAGGCACCCGCCTTTGGGTGGGGAAAGACGTAGTCCTCGAGGTAACTCAGATCGGCAAGGTATGCCACAACCGGTGCGCCATCTACTACCAGGCAGGAGACTGCATAATGCCCAGAGAGGGCATTTTCGCGCGGGTGATCTCGGGCGGAGAGGTCTCTGTCGGAGACTCCATCGAAGTGCGGAACGCGATGCGGATTGCCATCCTCACTGCGAGCGACAAGGGGAGCCGCGGTGAAAGAGAAGACCTAAGCGCTCAGGTCATCCGCGACATGGTGGCGGGCCTCGGGACCGTCTGTGACTACGAGGTGGTCCCCGACGAAAGGGAGGTCATCGCCGGGAGCCTTAAGAGGCTCTGCGACAGTCGAGGCGTCGACCTTGTGCTTACCACCGGAGGGACAGGTTTTAGTCCAAGAGATGTGACGCCCGAAGCTACCCGCGACGTCATCGAACGTGAGGCTCCGGGCTTGCCCGAAGCCATGCGGGCGGAAGGCCTTCGACACACGCCCAAGGCCGCGCTCTCGAGGGCGATCGCAGGGATACGGGGCAGGACGCTCATAGTGAACTTGCCCGGCAGCCCCAAAGGCGTGACCGAGAGCCTTTCGGCCATCTTGCCAGTCCTTCCTCACGCCCTGGAAATACTGAGGGGAACCAAGACTGAATGCGCGGAGGACGCCAAGTGAAAACGTACCCCCACTGCTTTGGATGCGGCGCTGATAACCCCCAGGGACTCCAGCTAAAGCCCGGCAGGACCAACGATGGGTCGTGGGAATCGGTGTTTATCCCCAAAGAGTCACACTGCGGTTGGCCCGGCGTGGTTCACGGCGGAATTCTGGCCACGGCGTTGGACGAGATATGCGGGTACGTAGTCTTCGGAGAGGGCCTGTCGGCCGTGACCACCGGCATGAGCGTGTCGTTTAAGCAGGCCGCCGCACCGGGAGAACGTCTCACGGTTCGCGCACGCCCGGTTAGGGTAACCAGACGCTTGGTTGATACCGCCGGAGAGATCCTGCGTCCGGACGGAAGCGTGGTTGCCGCCTGCGAGGCCCGGTTTCTGGTGCTATCTGAGAATCAGCGCAGGACAATGGGTATTCCCGAATCCGGGCAATAGCGCTTGCTAGACCGGGAAGGTGAAGGATCAGGGGAGTTCAGTATCGAATACGGGTTCGACCATGTGGAGAGGAGTGGGACAGATGGATCTTTTTGAAGCCATGGCCAAGAGACGCTCGGTTCGGGCCTACAAGAACGAACCAGTGCCCGAAGAGGCTCTCACCAAGGTTCTTGAGGCCGCTCGCATATCACCTAGCGCCGGCAACCGTCAGGAGTACCGTTTCATCGTGGTGAAGGACGAGGCGACCAGGAAGGCCCTGGTCCCCGCGTGCAACAACCAGTCCTTTGTTGGAGATGCCGCCGTGGTCATAGTGGGATGCGCCACCAACCCGTCTCGCCGCTACTCACCTGTCGACGTGGCGATCGCCCTCGACCACATGACCTTGGCCGCGGCCAGCCTTTCCTTGGGCACGTGCTGGATTGGAGCGTTCTCTGAGGAAAAGGTCAAGGCTTTACTGGGGATCCCCGAGGGCGTTACGGTGTGGTGCCTACTGCCGTTGGGTGTCCCGGCCGCGGAGAGCGCCCCGCGCCCCAGGAAGTCCATGGAGGAGCTTTTTTCAGTAGATAGGTGGTAGGCAATAGGCAAAAGCAGAGCGGTAGCGGCGCTTTTGCCGCGTCGCAAGGAGTCTGCGCGCTACTTTACCGGCGTCCAGACTCCTTGCTCTTTTCTGTCCAGCCTGTGCAGGGCCTCGATCCTGCGCACAGTCCCGGTAGTGCCTCGCATCACCAGTGAGTGGGTAACCGCCGTGGGGCCGGAGTAGTGCACGCCCTTCAAGAGCTCGCCGTCGGTGACTCCTGTTGCAGCAAACACTACGTCGTCGCCCTTCACAAGGTCGTCCATGGTTAGTTTCTGCCGAATGTCGCCGATCCCCATCTTGCTCGCCCGCTCGACCTCTTTTGCGTTTGTGGGCCACAGTCGGGCCTGCATCTCTCCACCCGCGCAGCGCAGGGCGACCGCCGATAGCACCCCTTCAGGCGCTCCCCCAACCCCAGCCAGCACGTCCACGCCGGAATCTTCGAACGCGACCGACACCGCAGGCGACAGGTCACCGTCGGGGATCAGCTTTATGCGGGCGCCCGCCTTCCGCACGTCCTCGATGAGTTTCCCGTTCCGGGGACGGTCCAGTATCACCACCACAAGGTCCTCGACGTTGCGGCCCAAGCCCTTGGCGACTTCCCTCAGGTTTGCCTCAATAGGGGCGTCAAGATCGATCCTGCCCGCCGCCCTTGGACCGACAGCGAGTTTGTCCATGTACATGTCCGGTGCGTGGAGGAGGCACCCCTCCTCGGCCACTGCAAGCGCCGACAAGGCCCGCGGCAGACCGCGAGCCAGCACGTTGGTCCCTTCCAGCGGGTCCACCGCCACATCCACTACCGGACCCCGCCCGCTTCCGACTTTCTCGCCAATGTACAGCATGGGGGCTTCGTCGAGCTCGCCCTCACCAATAACGATGGTGCCCGCGATGCAGACCGTCCCAAGCGCGTGGCGCATCGCGCTCACTGCCGCCTGGTCGCACCCTTCCTTGTCCCCGGTCCCCATCAAGCGGCCGCATGCCAGTGCCGCTGCCTCGGTGACCCGGACAAACTCAAGCGCGAGTTCGCGTTCGATCTGGTCTCTCATGAGATAAATGCACCCCGCAGGCAGTGATGGAGGCGGAAACCTCACGCTCCATACTACCACCCGCGGGAAGCTGGGCAATAGGCCGGGGCGGTCCTACCAGATCCTCATGTTGTCAGTCTTGGGGGTTAGAAGCCTGAACAAGTCGTGAACCGCGTTGCTCCCTCGGGCCAAGACAAGCCCGGAGAGCACCACTCCCAAAGCTACCGGGAAGTCGAACCGCTGACCCGTCAGCTCCGAGACGACCGCAAAGAAGTCGATCTTGCCCGCAACGGCGATCACTAGGGCCATAGCAATGCTGATGGCCTGGTCAGCCCACGCCTGCAGCTTTAGTCCAAAGCCTGTGAGAGTCGTCTTCACGATCCCGGTAAGGCCCTCTATCAGGAGCGCAGCGACAAGGAAAAAGGATATCAGCAATTATGTCACCTCCGCTCCATGGTATGAGGCTTGGAGTACCGTGTTGACTTGCTGCCGCTAGTAGAACAACTTGACAACATTAAGGGTGGTATGAATTATATTGAGGTGCCGGTTGATATTCCCTAACTTATAGGAGTTGAGGACTTGTCTACTGCAAAGGATACGCGCATAAGCGCTGCGTCGCGTCTCACGTCCGCTATAGGCGGCCTGTCACCAGACCTGCGAAGGCTCATCGCCATCGGGTTCATCGAGATAGCGGCAGTCAACTTCTATGTCTCGGTCCTCATGCCGTATTATCGCGAGCTCGGATACGGGTCTGACGTTGCCGGATTCCTTGGTTCTGTGCTCCAGGTGGTGGGCGCCCTGGTTGCAGTCGGGGCCGGGTTCATGGCCGATACCTTTGGTCGCAAAAGGCTGTACGTAGCCGGACAGCTCTTCCGCTGCGCCGCCGCCGGTCTCCTCATGGTAACGCGCAACTACGCAGGATTGGTGTTGGTATCGATAGTGCGCGGCATGGCGGGGGTCCAGCACCCGGCGCAGTCGGCCATCATCGCAGCTCACACCCGCAAGGATAACCGGGCTACCTTGTACGGCATCATTCAGACCGCCTCTCAAGCCGCTTCGGTCACGGTACCGCTGGCCGCGGGATACCTGGCTGACCGGTTCGGGGTCATGTCTTCCTTCGGAGCTGGTCTCCTATTGGCCAGTCTAGCGGTGATTATGGCGATACCTCTGAAGGACGCTCCAGCCTCCGGTCCGTGCCCGGAACCAGCCGTAAGCCCCTCATCTTCAACCGCCGGAAGAACGGTAGCGAAGGAATCGATACGGGGCCGGATTTCGCGCATGTACAGAGACAACCGGCCTTTGGCGCTTACGTCACTGCTAGCAGTGTCGCTGATGAACGGTCTTGCTAACGGTGCCGTCAATATCATCCTGCCGTTCATGGTGATGGATCGTTTTTCGTCGGCCTACTCAGTCGTTTCTGCCGCCAGCGCCTTTTCGGCGCTCGGCACCATGCTCGTCCTCCTCATTGGCGGCAGGATCGCCGACCTCCGGGGACGCAGGGGCGTGGTCATGGTGTCGGGGATGGTCCTCCCCATCCTCATGTTGGGGATCTTTGCAGTAAACGCGCTCTGGCAGTTATTCGCCCTACTGGTGCTGGTTACGATGGCGGGCAACATCTCTACCCCCGCGATAAACGCGGTGTACATGGAAGCTGTCGGCGACCAGGACAGGGCCACCTTCTGGGGACTGCAGCTGGGCCTTAACAACTCCGGAATGGCTCTCGGATCGATCGCGGCGGGCGTAGCCTACAAGTTCAGCCCCAATCTGTGCTGGATCGCTGTAATTGTCCTGTTCGCCCTGCAGCTGCCGCTGTATGCTCTGGCTATCCCCCGGTCCAAGGACGCCTGAAAGCAGCACCAAAACGCGGCTTTCGGTTTTTACAGGTTCCGGCTTCTTCCAATCGGGACATGCATAAGATACAGTTGTCCCGTAGACAGTACGCCCACTGCGCATTTGGAGGTGCACCGATGGACCTGAAAGGTAGCCAGACCGAGAAGAACCTGCACACCGCCTTTGCCGGCGAATCAATGGCCCGGAACAAGTACACCTACTTCGCCAGCGTGGCAAGGAGCGAGGGGTACCAGCAGATCGCGGCCATTTTCGAGGAGACGGCGGGCAACGAGAAGGAGCACGCCAAGATATGGGCCCGGAAGCTGGGCATGATCGGCGACACCAAGGAGAACCTCGCCGAAGCGGCGGCAGGCGAGAATTACGAGTGGACCAACATGTACAAGGAATTCGCTGAGACCGCCGAAAAGGAGGGCTTCGCGGAGCTCGCCAGGCTGTTCAGGGAAGTCGCCGAGATCGAGGAAGCCCACGAGGAGCGTTACCGCAAGCTCCTGGCCAAGGTCGAGGCCGGGACCGTCTTCAAACAGGAAGGGGAAACCGCCTGGCGTTGCCGCAACTGCGGGTACATCCACCACGCGGCAGAGGCGCCTGACGTGTGCCCTTTCTGCGCCCACCCCAAGGCGTTCTTTGAGCTCTTTGTAGAGGCCTACTGAGGAGCGCCTTTAGCGATTCTTTAGCCGGAATTGATGGACTTCTCTGCCCGCTGGGCTTCCTAGCGGGCATTTCTTCTGCGATCCTGTAGCCTGCCAGTATCATGCGAGTTTTGCAGTTGTCGATATATGAAACGGGGAGCCGAATCTGCCGGAACGGGGTCGGGCATGAACGACGTCAGGTTATCATCCACAATACTGAGTCTCATACTTAGTACAATCATGTCGGGCATCTTCCTGTACTTGTGGGCCACCACCCGCAGGAGGCACCTCGGTTTTTGGACGGCTGCACTGGCAGCAAACGCCAGCATTCTCGTCTGCACCGCCCTTCGGGTCACTAGGCCGGACTTGGACGCATGGCTGCGACTTGCCATTGACTTCCTTGGCGGCGCCGCGTCGATACTGATATTCACGGGCACCATGGTTTTCGCCCAGGTGCAGGAAAGCCGTTACCGCCGGTACCTGCTCATCCCCGTTGCCACAATGGCATGGAGCGTCATTGCCAACCGCAGCGGCTTTGACCCCATGATTACGTCTGTCCCGGTGTTCGCGTTCGTGGGTATCTCGATAATGTCCGTCGGCGTGCTGTTTTTCTCTCTTCCCCACCTCTCCCGGTTAGGAGCCAGCCGCTACGCTGGCGTCTGCTTATTCATCTGGGGTCTATTGAACGGCACCTATCCGCTATCGCTCCGGTATCACAACGTAAGCCCGCTCGGACACTACGGGGCCGCAGCTATGTCTCTCATGAGCGGTATGTTCCTGCTGGTCGTCTCCGTTGAGGAACAGAGGGAGCAGACCGAAAGCGATAGAGAGCGGCTGAAGGTAACGCTGTCCAGCATCGGCGATGCCGTCATTGCCGTGGACGCGAGCGCCCGGGTGACGCTTCTGAACCCGACGGCAGAGATACTGACCGGCTGGACCGAGAAGGAAGCAGAGGGCAGGCCCATCACCGAGGTCTTCCGCGTGATCAACGAGGAGACCCTTGAGCCGGCAACCGACATCGTGGCCAAGGTCCTTTCCACAGGCGAGACCATCGGTCTCGCGAATCACACGGCACTCCTGTCCCGCGACGGGATCGAGCGGTCCATCGCCGACAGCGCGGCCCCCATACATGGGCCCGACGGCTCCATTGAGGGTGTGATCCTGGTATTCCGGGACGTGACCAATGAAAGGCGTCAGCAGCGCGCTCTCCGCGACAGCGAAGCCCGCTTCCGCTTGATAGCCGAGCACACCAGCGACATCATCTTCAGGCTGAAGCTCAAACCGGAGCTGAAGTTCGACTACTTGAGCCCCGGTGTGATACAAGTACTGGGCCACACTCCCGAAGAGGTATACGCCGACAGCTCTTTGCTTGCGAAAGCCCTTCTTCCAGAAGATCATGCCCTTGGAGAAGCGGTGCTGTCGGGGACCTATGGCTTCGAGAAGCCCTTCACCCTGCGCTGGAGGCGAGGGCGAGATACGGTGTGGACCGAACAACGCGCAGCGGGAGTCTACGATGCCGACGGGAACCTCGTCGCCATCGACGGCATCGCCCGTGACGTGACTGAGCAGAAGATCGTCGAGCAGCGGCTGAAGTACGTGAGCCTCCACGATCCTCTGACGGGCCTCTACAACAGAGCGTACTTTGAAGAAGAACTCCGCAGGCTGGAGCGCTCGTCGACCGACCGGCCCGTGAGCATCATCTCCGCCGACGTGAACGGCCTCAAGCTCATTAACGATACTATGGGACATAAGAAGGGGGACGACCTGCTCAGGGCCTTCGCCGGCGTTCTCACGGGGGCTTTCCTGAGCAACGGAATAGTGGCCAGGGTCGGCGGCGATGAGTTCGCGGTCATCCTCCGGCGCACCGGCGAGGAAGACGCAAGCAGAGCGCTGGGCAGGCTCGATAACGCCATCGCCCTCTACAACCAGACGGGCCCCGAGACGCCGCTATCGGTCTCAATGGGCTCGGCGACGGCCGGCGGGACCGAATCTTCCCTCGAGGAAACGTTTGCGCGGGCCGACAAGGCCATGTATACCGACAAGCTTCGCGCCGGCACCAGCGCGAAGTCCGGCATCGTGAAAGGCCTCCTCGCCGCCCTGGCCGCCAAGGACTTTGTGGCGGAAGGGCACGTCTCAAGAGTCACCCAGGTCGCGTGCGAGCTGGGGCAGGCCAGTGGCCTTACCAAAAAGGAGATGTCGGACCTGGCGCTTCTATCCGAAGTTCACGACCTGGGCAAAGTGGGGATTCCCGACCGCATCCTCTTCAAGCCGGGTCCCCTGACGCCGGAAGAACGGGAGGAAATGAAGCAGCACTCCTCCATAGGATTCAGGATAGCCAAGGCCTCTGTTGACCTCGCCCACGTGGCCAACCTCATCCTCCACCACCACGAGTGGTGGGACGGTTCCGGTTATCCCGCGGGACTGAAGGGCGAGGAGATCCCTCTGGAGTGCAGGATCCTGGCGATCGCCGACGCCTACGACGCCATGCGCTCAGATAGGCCCTACAAGAAAGCCCGGTCTCACGACTGGGCGGTGGCTGAGCTTAGGCGCTGCGCCGGCACGCAGTTCGACCCCGAACTAGTTGAGAGGTTCATCGCCGCGATGGGCGATGGCGCGGCAGCATCGGGCGACGCTGCCGCCGCGCTCCTCCGGTACGCCCCATGAGCCGGTACGTCCCGTAGCGACAGGACGCTCCGTCCCTTCCCCGTTAGGCGCGCTCCTATTTGGTAGGATCCTGGGGTATGACCCGCACGCCTTCCACCGGTCTCTTGGCCATAGCCTTGTCCATCTTTCTGTCTTCCTTGCTGGTAAGCACGATCCGCAGATCGTAGTTGGGCAGGTCCGGGTACAGGTCTTCCCTCTTGCCCAGCATCTTGAGGCGCTTGTGATTGACGCTGTACCTCTGCCCTCGCACCAGGACGATCAGGTTGCCCTTATCGTCGGCCTCTCTGGCCACCCGCCCCTTCTCATTGAGGGAAGTCACGAACACCAGGTCACCCAGGAGATACTGCTTCTCCCTAGGCGGCGCCGGTTTCACTTCGACTTCTTTGACCGGGGGCGGGACGGAGACTTCTATGACCTCATCGGGAGGAGCGACCTCCGAAGAGGTCGGGATGGCCTCTGATTGGCTGGCCATGGCCCTTGCCCTCTCGACGATCTCGGCCGGGATACCCAACCTCTCTGCCACAACTATCCCCTGGCTCTTCCCTGACCGCCCTATCTGCAGACGGTACAGCGGGCGCAGCGTCTCCTCATCAAACTCCACGCACCCGTTTATGAAGCCCTTGCGCCTCTCGGCATACGACTTCACGTCGCCGTAATGGGAGGTAGCCACAGTGACGCAACCTTGAGAATGCAGGTAATCCAGGATGCTGCACGCCAGCGCCGCCCCCTCCCGGGGGTCAGTACCGGTGCCTATCTCGTCCAGGAGGACCAAGGAACCGGGTCCAGCCAGACGCAGGATGCCGGATATGGTGCCCATGTGCGACGAGAACGTCGAGAGCGACTGCTGGATGCTCTGGTTGTCGCCGATATCCGCCAAGACCTGGGCAAACATCGGTAGTCTTGCGGAGACGGCAGGCACGTGAAGGCCCGACTGCGCCATGAGGCTCGATAGCCCCACTGTCTTTAGAAGCACGGTCTTGCCGCCTGTATTGGGTCCGGTGACGACAAGCGTCCTGTACGGGCCTCCTACCGTCACGTCGACGGGGACCGCGGCCTTGCCGAGGAGCGGGTGCCTCACACCAATGAGTTCTATGGCGGGCCCTTCACCCATAAGTGGGGCTATCCCGTCGTTCTCCAGGCTGTGGCGGCCCTTGGCCATCGCGAAATCACATGCGGCCATAGTCTCGAGATTAACCCTGATCTTGTCTATGTCGGACACGACCATGGCCGTGAGCTCGCAGAGCACGCGATAGACCAATTCCTCTTCCTGGGCCTTCAGCTGCACCAGCTCGTTCACCAGGTTCGTGACCGCCGTGGGTTCGACGAATACGGTCTGCCCTGAAGAAGACGCTGCCACTACCGCGCCCGGCACCTTGGCTTTGTGGGACGCCTTGACGGGGATGACGTACCTCCCGTTCTTCTGGGTCACGAACCCCTCGGAGATCGCCTCCCGAAGGCTCGCCGAACCCATGATGCTCTGGAGGCGCTCCTGCACCCGCGACTCGGTCTGCTTTATCGCGCGCCGCACTTTGCGGAGGTCATCGCTGGCGCTGTCGCTGACCCTCTCGCCGTCCACGGACATATCGATGGCCTGTATAAGTCCGGGAAGGTCCGCGACTGACTCGGCGTAGGAGGACAGCAGCGGCGTCTCCGCCTGCTTGCTACGCATGAACTTCTTGAACTTGGACGCGCCCCGCATGGTGTCGGCGATCCGGAGAAGATCCCCTGGAGCCAGGATCTGTCCCTTTTCAGCCAGGACCAGCGGCTCCTTGATGTCGTGGAGCCCGTAGATCGGCTGGGCGCCGCCCTCGGCCAGCACCCGGGCTTCAGTGGTCTCTTGAAGCATCACTCTGACCCGCCGGATGTCGGTGGACGGAGTGAGGTTTTCGCAGAGCGCTTTGCCGAGATTGCTCACGCATAGGCCGGCTACTTGCGCCTTGATTAGGTCATATTCGAGTATCTTGAAGGACGCTTCGTCCATTGTCGGATCCTCCCTGCAATGCAAACGTAGAAAGACGTCTCAGTCTGCTTGGGGTTATCTCAACGCTGCGGGGGGCGGCAATAGCGATGCTCGCCACTTACGTGGGCGGCGGCTTGCGGTGTGGTGGAGTCAACTGCTAACGAACCAGGAAGCTCCTGTTACGCAAGCACCGCTTTAGCGTTGAGATTGTAGGATACCGACATCAAATTCCCTCCGCGGGGCATTCTATACGGTCGCGGAGCGGGAGTCAATGAAAACTGCTGAACACGGCCAGCGGTAGGCATGGAAAGCGTTGGGCCATGGCATGCGCTAACTACGAGCACAGGGAGGGTCTACACGATGTACTGAATCACCGCTCCGGGTAACCGCTCTCGTATCTCGGTCTCGAAGAACTCCCTGACCTCTTCCACTGTCTCCTTGGGGTAGACATACTTCGTGTAACCGAACTGGCCGTGGACCAGCCTGCGGTCCCCCTCCTCCATGGGCAGGGTGGTGTTTGGAAACACCGAAAGAATGCTCTTCTTGGCGCGGGACGTGAACCGGTGAGTTATCACCTCGAACCCGATGCCGCGCCCGACCCCCTCTGTACCCCCAAGAGCGGACTTCACCTTGTCCAGAAGATCCCTGTACTCGTCCTTCCACCCGTCAAAGATGATAACCGGCCCAATCATCAGGCCTGAATGGTATCCGTCGCCCGCCACTTTGGAGAGAGCCCAAAGGCGCCTCTCCAGTGGCGCTGTACCGTGCTCGTACCGGAGGACATGGGCGGCGTTCACGCTGAACCTCACGGTTGTCCTGCCACGATGATCGGCGCCCAAGATTGGCTCGATATCGGCAAACTTGGTGACAAACCTGAACCCCGAGTCCTCGAGCCCGCCGAAGAAGTCGATGGCCCTCCGCAGCGACCCCGTGATGTGCTCCAACGGAAGCGGGTCCGAGGTAGCCGAGCCCTCGAAGAGGGTAACCTGTCCTTCGCGCTCCTGCACAAGGCGCTTTGCTTCAGCCAAGATCTCCTCTATGTTTGCGTAGACCCGTATGTAGGGGCGAGGGCCTAACGTGGTCTGCAGGTAGCAGTACTGGCACAGGCCCGGGCAACTGGTCACTAAGGGAAGCTGGTAGTGCGCCGAGGGACGGCAGGAGGAAAACCCCTTCTCCTTCCTCACGCGTACTACCAGCGTTTTCTTTGCCTCCGCGTACACCTGGGACGGATTCACACCCGGAACGGCGGGCCGCTGTCCCCGCCTCATGACTGTGGCGAGAACCCCAAGATCCCGGAGCCTATTGCGAATCAGCTCACCCAGCGGATAAGAGAGCGCCGCTTCCTCGATGAAAGCCCTGGCGGGGACAAATCTTTGAGCGTCCAATCGGCATCACCGGTAGAAGTGTTCCCTTCCGCGTCACTTTGCGGCGCAGGCCTGCTCAAACTCTTCCCTGAAGACCTCCATGTAGATGACGTCCTCATATTGCCCTTGCTTCAATGTGTGCGCTTTCAGCCTGCCGACTTCCCGGAAGCCCAGTTTGGCATAGCTCTTCTGGGCCCTCATGTTGGAACCGAACACCGAGAGGTAGACCTTCCTGAGCCGCAGGTTCTCGAAGGCGTGCTTCAGCAGCACCCGGAGAGCATCGGTCCCGTACCCTTTTCCCCAGTAGTCCTTTCGGCCGATGACTATCCCGGCTTCCGCCGTCCCGGAGGCAAAATCGATGCGATGCAGGCCGATTCCGCCCAGGTAGACGCCATCTTTAGTCTCGATCACCAACGCCTTGTCGGTCGGGTCCGCATCCTTGGCGCGTCGCTCTATCCACTGGGCCTCGGCCCCTCTCGACAGCGGCCACAGTCCCACCAGGAGATGCCGGGTGACTTCGGGATCGTTGATCCAGGCCATCACATTGTCGAGGTCTGTGAGTTCGATCGCGCGAAGGTTCACTTTCTCTCCACGTAGCATCCGGAGTCCCTCCTTTTTCGGCGATTATACACCGCCTGTATAGCCTTGGCCCTCTGCAATCTCCCGAAGCGTCTGATATGATAGCGAAGGTGCGGGAGGGATGCTGAGAAGATGGCGCAGGATAGGTTGGTCGAATGTGTCCCCAACTTTAGCGAGGGCAGAAACCTCGAGGTTGTGCGGGACATAGTAAGCAATATCCCGAGGTGCGGCTGCGATCTCCTGGACGTGGAATCGGATCCGAGCCATAACCGGTCAGTAGTCACCTACATAGGAACCCCCGAGAACGTCGCAGAAGCCGCTTTCGCCTGCGCCAAGCGGGCCAGCGAGCTCATCGACATGGAGCGCCACAAAGGGGCCCATCCCAGGATAGGCGCAACCGACGTAATCCCCTTTGTCCCTATCCAGGGGGTCACCATGGACGATTGCGTTGAGCTGGCGCGCCGGGTCGGAAGCAGAATCGCCAGGGAACTCGGGATCCCGGTCTATCTTTACGCTAGGGCGGCTCAGAGGCCGGATCGAGTCCTGCTGCCCGATATCAGGCAGGGCGAGTACGAGGGCCTGAAGGTTGCGATAGTGACTGATCCGGAGAGAGCCCCGGACTTCGGCCCCAGCAGGATGCACCCCACCGCGGGCGCTACCGTTGTGGGCGCTCGGCCGCCCCTCATCGCCTTTAACGTGAATCTGGACACCGGAGATATCGTGAAGGCCCGGACCATAGCCCGTACGCTGCGGGAATCTGCTGGCGGCCTCCCCGCCGTCCAAGCCAAGGGAATCCTCATCAAGGAGACAGGGGACGTCCAGGTCACGATGAACCTCCTGGACCACACCGTAACGTCCATGGAGACTGTGATGTCCAACCTCGAGGCGGCGGCGGAGCAACTAGGAGCGAGGATCAAAGGATCCGAGATCATAGGTCTTCTGCCGCTTGACGCTCTCCTGGACGTCGCGGTGCACCGCCTTGGGATCAAAGGGTTCTCCAGGAGACAGATACTCGATTTGGTGGGCCAGTCGGCAGGCGGCGCAGGTTGCCAGGCAAACCACGAAAGCAGCGCCGCCGGAGCTGAGGCTCTCCGGACATCCAAAGAAACTAAGGAGGTCTACTACTTGGCAGATTTCAACCTCTCCCGCTTTATCGATGACCTGGCTGCCCCCACCGGAGCTCCCGGCGGCGGAGCTGCTTCAGCGGTCGCGGGCACCCTCGGGGCGGCCCTCATCCGCATGGTCGCCGGCAACACCCTCTCCAAGGCCAGGTTCACCGAGGGTCGCGAAAGGCTCGAGGAGATACGCAAGGCCGCGGAAGCATTGATCGGCGAGTTCCAGAACCTTACCCACAAGGACACCGAGGCCTATCTCCAGGTAGAGGCAGCCATGAAAATGCCCAGGGCCACCGACGAAGAGAAAGACGCAAGGCGCAAGGCGATGCAGGAAGCCTTCAAGGGCGCCTCGCTGACGCCTCTGGAGACGGTCGAAGCTGTCGTCAAAGCCATGGCTCTCCTCCCCGACCTCGCTGCCTACGGGAACCCCAACGCGGTGACCGACATGGCTGTCGGGGCGCTGCTCCTGGATGCGGCGCGACGCGGCGCCACGATGAACATCCAGATCAACCTGGGCTCCATCGCCGATGAGACGTTTGTCGCCGAAGCCAGAAAGAAAATCGCGGCCTCGCAGGCTGCTGCCGCCTCCTATCTGGATGCGGTCCAGACGGCGGTACGGAAGGCGGAGCTGGATTTCTAGCTCGATAGCGATACTCTGCTAAGAGCAAAGCTCTACCGATAGCTGCACTCCAAGAGCGACACTCTGCTTCTGATAGGCCCCCGTGAGGGGGCCCTTTCATTTGTGTAACCTCCACCGAGCCAGTTTACATAAGATAGGCCGTAATTGACGGATTCCGTTATTTGAAGGAGGTCTCAATATGCTTAGGCCTTTCCCTCTCGGTCCAGGTTCCCGTTACCAACCGGGCCGAAACGTGGGGCGTGAGCCCGCAGCGCCTGTGCCGGGCGACGCGGCCCCGGTAGAGCAGCCGGCGGTCCAGCCCTGCGCAGAGACCGCCCCGCAATCTGCCGTCTGGTTCGGCCGGCCGTCGGGGCCCGGCCGTTCTCCCGGCTTCTGCCCACCGTTCGGTCCACGGCCGCAGCCACCGACCCCTGCTCCTCCCCCTCCCGGAACCATGCCGCCTCTGGCTCCAGGAGCGCTCCCTCCCCCTGTCCCCATAATGGAGCTGGCCGCGGCCTATGTTCCGTTCCAGCAGTTTGGCTGCATCTGGGGTCCCGGTGAAATACAGGCCCCGGGCACGATTTTCCCTGAATTGGCCAGGACGCCGCCCCTCTACAGGTGGCCCCCCTGCACCGACGGGAGGTTATAGCATGGAAGCTGCAATGTGCGACCCCCGGCAGATGGAATTGCTGCGCAACATCATGCAGGTCCAATTCACCACAATAGAGCTGAACTTGTTCCTGAACACTCATCCCCAAGACCCCGGAGCGCTGGCAGCCTACCAGATGTACTCCGAGCAGTTGGCCTGCTTGAAGAAGGAGTATGAGGAGGCCTTCGGCCCCCTGTGCAACTTCGGTTTCGGCACGGCGCACCACGGGTGGCAGTGGATCTGCGATCCCTGGCCTTGGGAGATTAACTGGAGGAGAGGTGCATAGCGATGTGGGTCTACCAGAAATCCCTTGAATACCCGGCCGGGGTCTGCTCGACCTGTAACCCTAGACTGGCCAAGAGCGTCATCACCCAGTACGGCGGTCCCGACGGCGAGCTGGCTGCGTCTCTGCGTTATCTGACCCAGCGTTACACCATGCCCATCCCCCAGGCCAAGGCCACTCTCAACGACATCGGCACCGAGGAACTCGCCCACATGGAGATAGTGGCAACTCTGGTCTACAACCTCATAAAGGACGCAAGCGTGGAGCAGATAAAGGCTGCGGGGATGGATGGCTACTACGCCGACCACGATAAGGCCCTGTACTTCGTAAACGGGTCTGGAGTGCCCTGGGTCGCGTCCTACATCCAGTCCAAAGGCGATCCCATAACCGATATTCACGAAAACATGGCGGCGGAGCAGAAGGCGCGCTCGACGTACGAATACCTGATCCAGCTGTCGGATGACCCCGAAGTTACCAGGACGCTCCGGTTCCTGTGGCAGAGGGAAATAGTCCACTACCAGAGGTTTGGCGAGGTGCTGGACCTCCTGCAGGAGTATTACGGGCACCAGAGATACTTTGACATGTGCGGGTTCGACCCCGACAAACCCCTAAAGGTCGAATAGGCCGGGGGCAAGCGAACAAGGAGGCCCGATCAGCCCTGGGCCTCCAAGCTTTCCACTGCGGCGATGGCCGCCTTGACGGCAACGTCGATGGCGTCCTTGCACTTGCCGTCTTTATAGCCTCCGGCGGCGTACTTCTCGGCGCCTCCAGTCTCACTTAGCACAAAGCCGATGATGTCCTTGCAGAGGCTTGTGCCCAGTTCCTTCACGAACCCGTCGGTCGTGAGCTGCCCCAACCGGTAGCAGAGGACTTTCTTCGCGTCGTCGGCGGGGTCCACCCGGCCGACCTTGCAGCCCAGGGCAACGATGGCACCTGTGAGAGCTCCGCAGGTCGCGCCTGACCTGGCTATGCCGCCTCCCAGCCCCGTCACGGACGCGATGTTCATGTCCAAATTCCAGTAACTCGATAGGGCCCATGCCACGGTCTCCGCGCAGTTGTAGCCCTTCTTATGCATGAAGTGAGCCTTGTCCATGAGTATCCCGAGCGATGATGGGTCTCTCTTCACCTGATGCGCCTCCATTTGAAGACGGGATTCTACGCTGCCTCCTCTATCTCCTGTCAAGGGCTCTGAGCACGCGTTCCGTGAGACGCGCCGCGCCGCCTCGCTTGAGCTGGATGGCCCCTTGTGGACACATCTCGTGGCAACAGTAGCACCGGATGCACGACGACCGGTCAATACGGGCCCTGCGGTCCGATATTGAGATCACCTGCGGCGGGCACGACTGGGCGCACTGGCCGCACCCCGTGCATTTTCGGAGGTCTACTACGGGAGTCGCGGTGATGACTCTCCTGGCGCGGGCGCCCCACCTGAATAACCGCGACGGCTCCCCGCCTCCGGGGAACCGGAAGTCTTCAACCCCGATAGACTCCGGCGGGTCTCCAACCAGCTCAATGCGTTCAAGGAGCGTCTCCCCAACTCCGAGGCGACGGGCGGCCGCGAGGTACGGAACCTGCATCGGGTCCCCCTTGGCCAGATGCACGGCCACCGTGTCCAACGCCACTGCGTCGGTCGACGCCAGGATGGCTCCAAAGGGCCTTGGCCTCCCGTGGGATGGGCCGTCTCCGTCCATGGCCACCACTGCATCAAGCACCGATAGGACCGGACTTAGAAGCCGGTAGAGATCCAACAGCATACGGCAGAAGTCACTAGGCTCTTGAAAGCGCAGGTGCAAGGCCGCCTTCCTGGTGCCGGGGATGCACCCATAGAGGTTTTTCACCGCGCCTGTATACGTCATGAAACCGTGGGTCTTCATCTTCGCCACGTTCACCAGCGATGCTGCTTCGACAACAGGACGGGCGATGATGAACTCCTTACACACTGCGCCCGTCGGGTGCTTTACCGCCACTTCGTCATCGAACGGGACCAACGGGACGCCCAGGTCCCTGCAGGCGCCAGCGACGCCTGCAGCCTCGGCGGCGCGCAATGTGTCTCCCCTGCCGGGACTGTCTCCCACGGCCACCTGAGCGCCAAGAGCCTGAATGACCCGGCAGACCCCGGCGACAACCGCAGGATGAGTGGTAATCGCGGCGGCAGGGGGCGAAGGTGAGAGGATGTTCGGCTTTACGATGCACGTGCCGGCCTTCTCTGTCAGGAACGCACCGATGCCCAACAGGGAAACGGCCTCCTCAACCGCCTCCATGACCACATGAGGATCGTAGGACTCACACTTCTTAACAGCCACTCTGGCTCCCGCCACAGCTCGCCACCGTCCCTGAGGTAGTTAGGTTTGCCTTCCGCAACTGTCTTCCACAATAGGTTATCATGGATCTGCGCCTGCTTGACTGGTCTGCTCGCACCGCGTTTGTTCGTATAGGCGAGCCGGCACAGGCTGGCGGAACCTAGAGCAACGGAGGGCTGAAAGATGGGCTGTGACAAGGGGCCTATGGAGTCTTCATCCGGGCAGCTTTACCTGGACACCCTCTTCCCAAGGTTGGCGCTCGGTTCCTTTCCCACTCCCTTGCAGCATTTGCCCCGTTTGGGTGCAGCCCTGGGCCACGACGCTCTCTATGTCAAGCGGGACGACCTATCCGGCCTCTCCCTCGGGGGCAATAAGACCCGCAGCCTGGAGTACCTTTTAGGTGACGCCCTGCGCCAGGGAGCGGACACAATCGTGACGGCAGGCGGTCTCCAGTCCAACCTGTGCTCGCTCACCGCGGCGGCGTGCGCCAAGGCCGGCCTGCGCTGTGTCCTCGTCCATAACGACGACCGGCCTCGACTTCTGGACGGAAACATGCTGCTGAACCACCTGTTCGGCGCCGTATCCGTCTTCATCGGGAGGAAGTCCGAAGAGGAACGGGCAGTCGAGGTTGAGAGGCAAGCGGCCGCGCTCCGCACCGTTGGAGCCCGTCCCTACGTAATCCACAACGGCGCTTCGGTGCCTATGGGCGCGCTGGGCTATGCGAACGCGGCCCTTGAACTACACCAGCAGTCCATGGAAATGGGACTTGTCCTTTGCCACGTCGCGATCGTCGGAGCCATGGGCGGCACCGCCAGCGGCTTCCTGTTCGGGGCCTCGCTTCTGAAGGAACCCTTTCACGTGCATGTGCTAAGCGTTGAGTATCCAAGGGAGGAGTTGCGGCGCAGGATGTCTGGGCTCCTATCAGGGATTACAGACCTGACCGGCCTGCGGCCTCGCCACAACCCCTGGGACGTGGCCACCATCCACGACGAGTACCTGGGCGGCGGTTATGGGATCCCCACAGAGGAATCCCTGGAGGCGCTCCGCCTGCTACCGGAAACCGAAGGCATCTTCCTCGAGAACGTGTATACCGCCAAGACAGTCGCGGGCTTCATGGGGTTGGTGCGTAGAGGCATCATCCCCAGAGACGAGGCAGGCTGCTTCATACACACGGGCGGCATGGCTGCGCTTTTTGCCCAGCGTTACGACTCTTTGGGGATGTTGTCCGCTATGGTCAAGACCTCATCCTTGGGAAAAACGTAGACCTCATTGCAGAAATGGCACCTGACCTCCGTCTGATCCCTCTCGGACGCCAGTTTCCGGAGGTCTTCCCGTCCCAGCGTGACAAGAGTCTTTACAGCCCTTTCCCTTGAACACTTGCACGCAAACCGGGCTGGAGACGAACTCATCAAGGTCACTTCCCCGATCCCTTTGAAGGCTTCGCAGGCTAGGTCCTCGGGTGTCGCGCCGTCCTGGATCATGAGGCTGACCGACCCCATCTTGTTCACGTTCTCCGCGACCGCGCAGACAATATCATCGTCGCTATCCGAATTCAGCCCCGGCATCACTTGCACAAGCACTCCTCCGGCACCCGTGACCCACCCGGCTGCGGCGGACTTGGCCCTTGCGGACCCTCGCTTGGACCCTCGCGGCGTCCCTCCCAGCCTAACCCCGAGCGACACCGCGGAAGGCAGCTGCTCTGATACCGTGTAGTAGTAAGCCAGGTCGACCCCGATCTCGCCTGACTGGAGCTGGGAACTCCCCGTGTAGAAGTCCTTCAGGCCCACGTCTTTGGTCACGTAGATAAACCCGTCTTTGCCCACGAGGCCGCCCACGTCCAGTTTCCCTTGAGGGCCGGCCGGCAGGTCTGCCGTCGGATCCCCCATGTATCCTCGCACGCCGATGCCGTCCTGTGAACGGTATGCGTCTGAGATTATGCCGCCGCAAGGTCCTCCGCCCAAGACCTTGACCGTTACAGACTGGTCCTCTTCCATGGTCGCGGCCATGAGGACCGCGCCGGTCATGACACGGCCCAAGGCCGCTGTAGCGGTCTTGGAGCAGTTGTGGCGCCTGCGCGCCTCCTCAACAAGCATGGTTGACCGGACAGCCAACACGCGAAAGCGACCGTCCAGGGCAACTCCTGACACAACGTAGTCCGACATCTCCTGGACCTGGGGGGTTTTGTGGTCCATCCGGCTCTCTCCCTTCCGTCGCCCTATCGTCCTTGTATCCTGCCCAGAAGATGGCCCCGGGAAATGCCCGGCGGCGCATCCGTGCCAGCCTAAAGACGTTTTTCGTACGTCCGGTACCTCTTGTACAGAACCCCGCCGGCGCCGGTGGCATCCCTGTTCATCGGGCTGTTGCTCTCCAGAATGGTGGACCCCTCGACCCATTTGTAGCCCTTCCTCTTGCAGCCGAGGAACGCCTCGTAGAACATGGCGTGGCTCACTGCCCTCTTCTGCCACGGCGGCACCACGAAGAGGACAAAGATGCGGAGCGCGTCTATCTTTCGCCTGTACCAGAGCAACTTAGCCCAGCCAAACGGAAAGAGCTTCCCGTTCACATGCCTTAGCGCCTGGTTGTAGTCCGGCAGCCCGAGGAGAAACCCGATAGGCTCCCCTTCCTCCGAACGAGCCAGATAGATGAAGTCGGGATCGGCCACCGGAAGTATCTTCTTTGCCATGAGCCGCATTTCCTCGATGCTCGGCGGTATCATATCGGGCCACTCGGGCATAGCTGCGTCCACAACCGCTTTGAGCGACACGAACTCGCTCTCAAGATTCCTCAGGTCTGCCTTATCCACGCGATACTTCCAACGGGACTTCGCGTACTCAAGGGTCCGCAGGGCTCTCTCAGGAAAACTCTCGGGGACCTCATAGTAATAAGCAAGCCGGTCGTCGCCGTCGCCTTTGTACCCGCATGCTTCCACCAGCGGCGGGTAGTACTCGGGGTTGTAGGAGTCCATGAGGCACGGTGAGGTGTCAAAACCCTCAATGAGCATGCCTCTGTAGTCATCGCCGTTGTCGGGGGATACCGGGCCCCTGCATACTCGGCATCCTCGCTCCCTGAGCCAGTTCTCGCAAGCCTTCTGCAGTGAGGCGGCAACGGATACGTCATCCACGCACTCAAAGAGGCTGAAGTAACCCCATCCCCTGCCTCTAGCTGCGTTAAGCTCGTTGTCTATGGCCGCCATCACACGTCCGACAACCCGGCCTCCGTCTTCAGCGAGGAACATGGCGTGGGGGCCGCACCTGAAAAGGGGATTGTCGTCTCCCGTAAGGATGCCCCAGATCTCCGATTTCAGCGGAGGGATCCAATTCTTATCGCCTTTGTAGATGCTCCAGGGGAAGTCCACAAATCGACGGATGTCGTCACGATCTGTTATTTCTCTGACAATTGTCGTCAAAATGACAGCCCCTTCGCGCTCCTAGACGTTCTATCCCAGTTCAACTGATCCCCCGAAACCTCCTGCTGCCTCCTTGAGCGCCGCACCTGCTTACGCGCTTTGCCGCTCTAAAGCGCTCACCAATTGACCTCCGTAACTCATATGTGGTAGAGTTCACTCCGTTCGTCCTCACGTGTAGGTAGCCGTCGCCAGTTAGCACGGAGGTACTCTTATGCTTCTTGCGCAGGTGCGGAAGTACTGGGTCCTCGCGTCCAAAGGGTTCTCGCAGAACCTGCAGTATTCCGCGTCGCACCTTATCAACACAGTCGCCAGCGCCATTTTCGGCGTGATCTACATCTACCTTTGGAGGAGCGTAACGCCGCCCGAAGGGTTTGGCGAGTACACTCCTTTCCTGATCACGGCCTACATATCGGTAAACCAGACCATCATGTGGTTCACCCAGTTCGGCATCAGAGCCCACGTCAAGATCCGGGAAGCCGTAAGGTCGGGCAACATAGCGACGGAGCTCTCCCGGCCCATGGACTTTTTCGCTTATCGCGTCGCCAGCGAGTACGGGGCCATGGTCTACACCTTTCTATTCCGCGGCATCCCCGTAGGACTCATGCTCTCGATCCTCGGGTTCTACTTGCCGCAAAAGGCCGTCACCTGGGGCTGGACTCTGGTGTCGCTACTTTTCGGCGCGTACATCGCCATTGTTGAATCGTACATTGTAGGCATCCTCACGTTCTGGACCACCGAGACGCGGACGACCTGGTGGTTTGTCGCGACGCTAAACCTCACCCTTGGCGGCGGCTCAATGCCTCTCGAGGTCCTGCCGCCCGCGGTGGCCGCTATCGCCAGATGGTCTCCCTTCGCGTGCCTGACGTACAACCCGGCCAGGATCTTCCTGGAACTTTCCGGGCCTGAGCTTGTGTGGCCGGCTGTGACCTGGTCGCTCGCGCTCACTCTGGCCGCGCGGGCCCTTACCGCCGTCGCGCGCCGCAAGCTGGAGGTGCAGGGAGGATGAGTGGAAGAGGCAAGTCCCGTCTCCTTTCCGGGATCCGCCTGTACTGGATCCTCATCTCCGCGAGCATCCGTGCGAAGATGCAGTACAAGTTCGATTTTGTGGCATCGGCGCTGGCCCAGATGTCGGTGGGGCTATACGACTACTTGATCGTGGCGGCCATCTTGTGGAAGTTCCGAACCGTAAACGGGTGGAGCATATACGAGATCGGCCTTCTGTACGCCGTGGCTAAGGTCGGGTGGGGCCTCTTTCGCGTGGTAGGCGAGGAACTGGACAAGTTCGAAGGGTACATCGTGAGGGGCGATTTCGACTCAGTGCTGGTAAGGCCGTGGCCGAGCCTGTTTGTGCTTCTTGCCCGGAACATGGACCTGACTCGCTGCGGCTGGATATTCGAAGGCCTTGCTGTGGCCTCCATCTCGGTACCACCACTCCTTTCAACAGGCGTGCTGACATCGGGAGAAGTGGGCGCCCTCGCCTTGGCCTCCCTTTGCACCGCGGGCATCTACATGGCCATCGGAATAGCCACGGCAAGCGCCGCCTTCAAGATAGTCAGGATTGAGGAACTTCAGGTTTTTGCGGAGAACGCGACTGGGACAGCCGTGCTCTACCCGCTCGAGATCTATCCGGGGTGGCTCAGGCGGTTCCTGCTCACCGCCATCCCTTTGGCCGTAGGCAACTACGTCCCTGTCAGGTACCTACTGGAGAAGGGCGGAACGGTCTGGAACCTGGCTCTGCCCCCGGTAACCGCGATAGCGAGCCTTTTGGTCGCCGGCCTCCTCTGGAGAGCTGGAGAGAAGAGATACCACAGCACCGGGTCCTAGCCGGGGCACCGTGGAGAGGAGGAACGAAGAGTGACGTCAGGCAATGTGCAGTTGGCGGTCGATGCCAAGTCCCTCAGCAAATCGTATTTCGTCCAGGTCCGCAGGGGAGGCTTTCTGGGCGGACTTCGCACCCTGATTTCCCAGGAGAAACGGGAGGTCAAGGCGGTCAAGGACGTCTCCTTCGCCATCCGTCCGGGTGAATTCGTAGGCTACATCGGCCCCAACGGCGCAGGCAAGTCGACAACGGTGAAAATGCTGACGGGCATCCTCCATCCAACGTCAGGCAAGGTGCTCGTCGACGGCCTATCGCCCCAGCACGACAGGCAGAGAGTAGCCCGGGAAATCGGCGTGGTGTTCGGCCAGAGAACCCAGCTGTGGTGGGACCTCCCCACCGTCGACTCTTTCGAGATCCTTTCGGCCATGTACGACGTCAGTGAAGCAGACTACCGGATATTCCTCAAGGAGTTCGACGACCTTCTGGGCATCGGCGAGTTTCTCGATATGCCCGTCCGGCGGCTCTCCTTGGGGCAGCGGATGCGGGCTGAACTGGCGGCGGCGCTTATCCATCGCCCCAAGATCCTTTTCCTCGATGAACCCACCATCGGACTGGACGTCGTGGCCAAGGGCAGGATGAGGGAGTTTCTCGCGAGGCTAAACGCCGATCGCGGCGTCACCATCCTCCTTACCACTCATGACCTCCGGGACATCGAGGAACTGTGCGACAGGGTCATGATGATAAACCACGGAAGCCTCCTCTACGACGGCACGCTGGACGCTCTGCGGAGCAAGGCCGGCCTCCCCACGCTCTTGTCAGTCAAGTACGCCCAGGTCCCGCCGGCATTGGCTGAAGGCAAGTACATCGGACCGGACGGAGCAGTGTTGGGGGCCCCGCACAACGGCGCTTGGCGCGTGACCGGGGTGAACTCGGATTCGAGGACTGTGGACGTCCACTTCGACCGCAGCCAGACGGCAGCTCCAACTGTAATCGTGGCTATGCAGGCCTTGGGTGAGATACGGGACGTCTCCATAGCCGAGCCCCCGATTGAGGACATCATCAAGAGGCTTCTGGAGCAGCCGGCGTAACCGGACCAGACGGAGCAGTCTGATCCGCCGGACCCGCAGAGCACGTAAGCGCTTTCAGAAGCATAGTCGCATACGAGCCCCTGGAGAGCGAGAACCGCAAGGTGATCTTGAGCCTTCCACGGTACAAGTCATCGTGCCCGATCTCATCGGCCTCCAGACCGAAAGGCACTACAACGGCATCCCGGTAGAACGATTTCAGATACGCATTGTGAACGCCCCGGATGTTGAGGTCGCCTCGAGATATTCCCCTTGCCGTCAACACCGCATCGATTGCTGCTTCAACCCGCGGATCTGCCGGAAGTATCTTGTGGGCCACCGTCGGTATTCTCACTCCGCGGAGCGACCCCAGAACCGCAGGGGACTCGTCCCCCACCGGAATCAGGTAGGGCGCCTCCCGTCCCGCTACCGGCACGATCGAGGCCGCACCCGGCGCCCCGGACAGCTGCTCCCCTGAAACCACGTCAGGCGGCCCAGATGGCTGCCCATCTGAAGCCGCGTCGGGCGGCCCAGATCGCTGCTCAGCTGAAGCCACGTCGGGCGGCCCTGATGGCTGCCCAGCGCTCGCCCCAAGGAGCTCCCGAAGAGCCTGGTTCCAAATCGATGCCTGGAAAGCTGCGAAGTACATGGTCATCTCGGCGCCGGGGATGGCATTTATGGCTGTAAGCAGGTTCTTCTTGTTGCCGCCCTTCATGAGGGTCTCCACGATCCGCCTTTCGGTCACTCCGCGACAGAGCGCGTATACCGCGTCCCAGTCTCCCCATAAGGCCGAAATGCTCTGCCTGCGTTCCCTCTCGGCTCTCTTCATAGCGGGATACTCTGCGGTCATATACAGGCGGAGGGCGCCCTTCAGGTGGCCCCTCACCACCCTCTCGCCGAGCAGCTCGCCGCCGGCGGGCACGCTCCCAAACCTCTGGTCGTCAAAGTAGTTGGGAAACCCGCTCTCCTTCACCAGCGCCATCCGTTCCCTGATCGATTCCGCCTCTTCCGGGCCTAGGCTCCTCACGGTCACAGTAAACGCATTGCCGGTCAGGTTTCGAGTGGATACGAAATCGTCGGAGTATCCAACGTGCTGCACCCGGAGGTCATCTCCCGCTACCTCCGGCAACGATTCGCGCAGGCTCCGCGAGCGAGGCACTGTGAGGTACTGGGTCGCCACCGCGTAGCGGTCCTTTAGGCCCGCATAGCGGATCTCCTCTGCAGGGACGTCGCTTGCCCTGGCTATCGCCCCTATGGCGTCGAGAGTGTTCCATCCCCGCTTGTGAAGGAGATAGACGCTGTACTGACCCTGCTGGGACAGTTGCAGGTCAACCTGCTCTCTCACCACGAAATCCTCGGGCCTCACCCTAATCTTCAAAGCGTCACCGCCTCACCGCTGCGTCGCCGCCGCGCCCGCCCCCAAGAGCAGCTACAAGGAGCAGCTGGCGGAGGAGCAGCCAGCGGAGGAGCAGCCCGGCTTCACAGTGATATTACACCAGACCCGTCCCGCGTAAGACAAGGAACGCGCGCGTCAAGTGTAGTAGAGAACTCTGGAATCGCGATGTGAATCGACTCAAGGCACATGATACGGATGAAACTGCTCTGTAGGAGGATGTTAAAATGCCCAAGGCGGTAGTCATAGGTCAAGGAGCCGCAGGCCTCAGCGCAGCCCTCATGTTGGCGCGAGAAGGAGTCAGTGTAACGTCCCTATCCAAGGTTAGACCGGGCAACGCCACCTGCACGATTTACGCAGGCGGGGGATTTACGCTCCCTCTTGAAGGCATGCCGCCTGAGGAACACCGTCAGATGACCTACGACACAGGCAGGCGGCTCAACGTTCCTGAGCTGCTCTCTGTGTTCTCGGATGAAGCTCCGTCAATTGTGCCCTTTCTGGAAGAAGCCGGAGTGCCGTTCCGCATGCGGCGCGGCGGCCTCGGGCTTAAGAGGGACCCGGGATTCCCCCTCCTCGGGGGCAAGGCGCTGACGGACGGCCTCCAGAAAGCATGCGCTCTCCGCAGCGTAGAGTTCCTACACAATCTTGGGGCAATGAGGCTTATCACCGGCGATCGGGGTGTGAGCGGAGTTGAGTGCCTGGACTTCTCAAGCGGCCAAGTTGTAACCATTGAAGCTGACGCCGTGGTCCTGGCCACGGGAGGCGGTGGAGCCCTCTATGAGCGGTCGGATAACCCCCAGCGGATCACCGGTGACGGCTTCAGACTGGCGCTGGATGCCGGCTGCCACCTTATGGACATGGAGTTCGTGCAGTTCTACCCTATGGGCTTCGACATCCCCGGCGGCGCTCACTGGTTCATCGACCTGGGCGTCATCGACCTCGCCAGGGCGACGAGCCCCGACGGCCGCGAGTTCCTTAAGGAGATGCTGGCGAAAGAGGGCATTCACTCAGGACGCGAAGCAAACCTCCTGGCTAGAGACAAGTGCTCCGTCGCGATAGCGCTGGAAAACGAGAAGGGGCAGTGCCTCCTCCACACCGAGGACATCCCCGAATCAGTGTGGCGCGAGCACTTCGGCGCCATAGCCAGGATGTTCCCGGCCTCTAATCCTCCCTGGAGCGGGCCCGTCCCGCTGAACCCCATCGAACACTACTTCCCCGGAGGAGTCTGTATCGGCACAGAGGGACAGACCGAGGTGCCCGGGCTCTTCGCCTGCGGCGAGGTCACCGGAGGAGTCGACGGGGCCAACCGCGTCGGGGGCAACGCGCTCACGAACTGTGTCCTTTTTGGGATGCGGTCCGCCCGGGCGGCTGCCCGTCACGCGAGAGGCGAGTCGGTGGAGCCTTTCAGCATGAACTGGTCCAACCCCGGCAAAGGTCTCGACGTGTCTGCCGCGGACCAGAACTCAGCCCAGAGCCCAGCACCGCCTCCGGATATTGAGTTCCGAGTTTCGGCGTCGGAGACGCACCGTTCAGCCTTTGAATGGCTAAAGACCTGGAAGAGCGACGGCTCCATCGCTCCGGCGGATCTCAGGAGGCGGCTTAGGGATTTCTCAGGCCGGTACCTCCTCCCTCTTCGGAGGGGTCACCTGCTGGAGGAATCGAAAGACACCATCGCCGAGTTGGGACTTCTTCTAGACAAGCAGTCGGTAAAGGATTCACGGGACCTCCTCCTGGCCACCGAGAACATCGGCCTCTGGTACACCGCAGAGGCAGTCTCTCGCGCAGCGCTCCTGAGGGAGGAGTCCCGAGGCGCCCACTACAGGGCTGACTTCCCAAGTGAGGACCCATCGTGGGAGCGGCACATCTACCTAAGGCTGTAATCTGCTATCGCCCCGCGGTAGTGAGCGGCTGCCCGGGCAGGGTGGCACCCCATTGGTCTCCACAGCGCTGATGGCAGAAGCCATTTGTCATGGCGCAAGCCATAGAGGCATCCCATCGGTTGCCCCGAGACCAGTCAAAAAAACTGGGGTCACGACAAGACTGATGCGCGGCCGGCTAATAGTCGCCCGGCGACTGAAATGTCGAAAAGTGCAGTCACCGCATGACTAGATAATCCGAATGGGTCATCCGATGACCCGATTTTTCGACATGTAAGGCTTCCCATGACTAATGGAAAAACTGCTATTGGTCATGCGGTGAGATGCGGAATTCCCAAGAGTCACCTGGGAACCTTTGTTTCCGGGACATGCTCCGCTGGTGACCCCTCCGCTCTAGCCGCCCTCTAGTCGGCTTTCGGTGCCTTCTAGTCGCCTACGGATTCGCCTAGAGGGACCGCGCATGCTGCATGGCTCGCGCAAAGAACCTACAGCCCATGTAGGACTGGAGGACTTCGAATCGCACTACCTCGAAGCCCGCGCGCTCCATTTCGGAACGGTAACCTGCCTCGTTCTTGAAGCGTCCCGGGAGTTTGGGGATGCGGACAGTGACGGGCGTGTCGCCGTTGTACGCCGCCCGCTCCTCCATAGTGGATAGATCCGGGCTGAAAATGTCCATATACTGCTCGAATGATGTGACTGGCCCGGAATAGGCATCCTCCAGGTAAAGCTCGTTGAACATAGCCCAAGCGCCGCTCTTGAGCGCCCGCCGGAGTCCCGCCAGGTACCTCTCCCTGTCCCCGTCCACCACCAGCATGTGCAGGAACTTATTATCCACTGCAAGATCGAACTCAGCCTCAGGCAGGAAAGACAGTTCAGTCGCATCTGCCAGGACGAACTCGGTGAGGCCGCTTAGGCCTGCTCTCTCAAGTCGCAGGCGGGCCTTCTCTATGGCCGACGGAGCGAGGTCCACTCCCACGTACCTGAAACCTTTACCGGTGAGGAGAACCGCCAGGTTGCCTTCACCGCAGCCAGGCTCCAAGACGCGGTCGGCCGCGGGATCCGCCCCGCAGAAGTTCAAGAAGGCCTCAAGACCTTCGACTTCCTCTTTCACCTCTGCAGGATGGTTCGACCAGTATTCGATACCCTGCCCGTATACAAGGCGGTACCTCTGTTCATACGCCTCATAGTACTTCGACTCCGCGGTTTCGTGGCGCTTCTGCTCCGCGGTTTCGTGGCGCTTCTGCTCCGATGTCTCGTGGCGTTCTTGCTCCGAGACATGACGCTTAGTTGGCGAGGGCTCATGCTGCTTGTTGTCCACGCAGGTCCACCTCCGGGTTATCGTCACACCAGAGGTGAATTCTCCCGAAGTAGGCATCACCCCTCCGAAGGGCTCGGCTCCATCCGCCAACCGCCTCGGGCACGCCGGCTGCAGACCGCTGGCTACAGGCACGCCCCCGCCAGCGCCTCGATCACGAGCCGCGCATGCTCCGACTCCCTAGCCATGTGGTAGGCAAGCAGGGCTGGCTGAGTCCCCAGGAGCTGGTTGGCCTGACGGAGCTCATAGGTATCCCAGGCGAAATCGCGTTTGCCTATGGTGGCGCCGACAGCGTCCCTGCTAAACCTGGCCGCGACGGGCATTTCCGGAGGGTTGGCCTTAGCCATCTTCTTGAGGGCACGGCCCTCGTGAGCCAGGTGCCGGAGTAGTTCCTCCCAGCTACGGGCTTCCTCCATGTACCTGAGTTGTACGGGATCTACCGCCTGCTGGAGCATTTGCGCGTGGCCCGCCTGGTCGTCGAGCCAGAAGTGCTCGGCACCCAGCAAGTTCACGAGCGGGCTCTTCGGGATTGCGGACATCAGGGGCTCAATGCACCGGTCCGGACTTGTGCCGATCGCGATAAACCTCTTTGCCTCGCCAATCATGTGCAAGAGAGTCGACGACGGTAGGCCCATGATCAGATCGCCGCCGATCACCATGTTCAGGAGCCGTTCTTTGTAGCGGAGCATGATCTGGGCTGCGCGCACTGCCTCATCCAGAACCGAGTTCCCTCTGCCCGGCGAAGGCCTTTCCAGAAGTCCGCAGAACAGGTCGGTGAGCCGCCTGGCCTCCGCGCTCAGGTCCGGCCTATCGCACGGCAGATTGGCTGCGATGAATATCCCGTGCTCCGCCAGCGTAAGCAGCCAGAACCGCAGGCCGGTGGCTTCCGCCGCAGGTATGCGGGCCGTAACGCACCCGAAGAACGGGGTGAGAGGAGTCAATCTCTCTATCCTGGGGCTCATGGCCTCGATGTCGTCTGATATCACGCCTGTTTCGCTCAACGGACACTCCTCCTCGCTCCCCCTCTTCCCAACACATTATGTAAACTAACCCGGCCCAGTGCATGGCGATGGACTGCCTCCACCCTTGCCTTCAGGCTGCCGCAAGTGAAATACTCGTCGCGGAGGGACGAGTGTTGCTTCCATCTGAGGTCAACTGGGACAATTGGAGCAGCTTTTTCACGAACCTTGACATGTGGCGCCGTCCTGTGGAACAGGTGCTCGCGCTGCTGGGGTTATCGCCTGTCTACATCCACCCCGGATTTCCGGGCACTTCCGCTGCATTTGCGGTGGACTGCGCCCCGCTCGAGGCTACGTATCCCGTATCAGGTGTCTCCCGCGTGGTCGTGAAGTTCTACCCGCCCATGGTCCACAGGGACTTCCAGGCTGAGGTGTCGGTCCGGACCGCCCTTCAAGAAAGGGCCACCGTCGTGCCCTACCCGCGGATCCTGCTCTCTGGGATACTCAGTGATAGGATCAACTGGCCGTACATCATCGAGGAGTTCCGCCCCGGGCGCGCTACCCGCGAGGTCTGGGTGGATTTGACCAGAGATGAAAGAGACATCCTGTCCCGACGCTTGGCCGCGGTGCTCGCGGACCTCCACAGCACCCCCCTGAGCCTCCTACCCAGTATGAGCGGGGATATCGATTCGTGGCGGCATCAAACCTGTCAGCGCCTCGATACCTGCATGGAACGGCTGACACGCGGGCCGGCGGGGCAGGAACGGCGCCTACCGGAGACGCTGCTCGCGGACCTGCGGGACTTTGTCGAGAAGAACGGCAAGCGGTTAGTTGATTCGGTCGAGGCATCCTCTCTCCGCCTCATCCACAACGATTTGACCGAGGACCATCTGTTGATCGAAAAGGGACAAGAGGAAGGTGACCCATGGCGGATCAGCGCGCTGCTGGACTACGGCGACGCCAAGATCGGCCCGATTGAGGAGGAATGGGTGGTCTTATCGGCGGGAATGTTTGAAATGGATCCGATTGCGATGAGGGTGTTCCTCGGAGAATACCGCGATCTAACAGGGGCTGCGGCAGACTCGGTGTGCCCGGACAACCCGATCTTTCGCGAGAGAATGCTTCTCCTCACATTGACCCACCAGTTCTGCGGTGAGATCGTCCGCGAAGCAATGATAAGGGCCCGGGTCGACCCGTCAACTGTGACGGACGCCCGGACCCTGATGGATGTGCTGTGGCCTATACTTGCCTAAGGGCCTCTGCGAAGTCCTGCTCGATGTCAGCGTAGTCCTCGATACCCAAGGAGACGCGTATGAGGCCCTCACCCACCCCCGAAGCCTCTCTCTCAGCCTGGGGTATACCCCTGTGAGAAGTCTTGGCGGGGTGACTGATGGTGGTCGAAACGCCTGCAAGGCTCGGGACAAGTTGAACCATCTCTAGGCTGTCTATCACCTTCCGCGCGCCTTCGAGCCCGCCCTGGACAGCGAAACTCAGCATCCCGCCGTACCCTCGGTCGAGGTACTTGTCGGCCAAGTCCTTGTACGGCGACGAAGGCAGCCCGGGATAGTGGACCTCTGACACCGTGGGATTCCGCGCGAGGAAGCCGGCCAGCGCAAGGGCGTTCTCGGAACACTTGCGGACCCGCAGATCAATGGTCCTTATCCCCCGCATGACGAGCCAGGCGTCGAAGGGCGAGGGCACAGGGCCATATGTCGACGCGAGCGAGCGGATCTTCGCTACCAGCGCCGGATCCTTGCCCACGGCGATCCCGCCGGTTACGTCGCTGTGGCCGTTCAGGTACTTGGTGCTGCTGTGGATGGACAGGTCCGCTCCGTGCGCAAGCGGCCTGCAGAGGACGGGAGACGCGAAGGTGTTGTCAACCGCAAGTATGGCGCCGGATTCGTGGGCGATGAACGCCAGAGCGCCCAGATCGGCGACCTCCATCAGCGGGTTGGAGACGGTCTCGCAGTACAGCATCCTGGTGTTGGGCTGCATTGCCGCCCTGACCTCTTCCAGATTATTGACGTCGACGAAGATCGTCGAGACCCCCCGCCTGGGCAATTCGTCGTGGAAGAAGGTGTATGTGCCTCCGTACAGAACCTTGGCTGAGACCACATGGTCGCCCGCCGTGAGGACGGACAGGGCCGAGACAGTGATAGCAGCCATGCCCGAAGCAAACGCAACGGCTCCAGCCCCACCTTCGAGGCTGTTTACCGTCTCCTCCAGGAGGTCGATGCCTGGATTGCGCATCCGGGAGTACACGTAGCCCTGGGAGCGTCCCTCCCACACCTCATCAAGTTGAGACAGGGTATCGAACGAGAACACCGATGCAGCGTAGATCGGCGGGACCTTCGGCATGGTCACTGACTCAGGGACCTTGGTACCCGCGTGAACCGCTGTCGTCGCGATGCCCTTGGGACTTCGCTTCATGATGGCCAATCCTTCCTACTGGGTTTCCCCAAACAGAGCCGTGGACAGGTATTTCTCGCCCCCGTCAGGTATCACGGTCACGATGCGATGGCCCTCTCCAAGTTCCTTGGCCATCTTGAGGGCGGCAAACACGTTGGTCCCGCTTGAGACGCCGCAGAAGATGCCTTCCTCTCTCGCCAGCCTTCGGGCCACTGCCAGGGCCTCGGCGTCAGTGACCAGGATCGCCCGGTCGATGACCGATTTGTCCAGGATGTCCGGCAGCACGCCGTCGCCTATCCCTTCCTGTACGTGGAACCCGAAGGGCAGATCCACCATAAGCGAGGCTTGGTCCGGTTCCGCCGCCACGACTGTAATCCCCGGGACGCTGGCCTTAAGTGCCCGTCCAGTCCCGCTTATCGTGCCGCCGGTGCCGATCCCTGCGATGAAGACGTCGAGCTTACCTTCGGTCTGCTCGAGGATCTCCTGGGCGGTAGTATCGCGGTGAGCGCAACAGTTATTCTGGTTCTCGAACTGGCAGGCGCGGAACGCTCCCTTGGTTGACTCCGCGAACGCCTTGGACTCGGAGATGCAGATCTCAAGCGTCTCTTTGATGTCCTTGCCGAGCGGAGTAAGCCGCACTTCTGCTCCATATGCCTTCAGCACCTTGCGACGCTCCAGACTCATGGACTCCGGCATGAACACCACAACGCGATACCCCTTCACCGCGCCGATCATCGCCAGCGCGATTCCCTGATTGCCGCTGCTTGCTTCCACGATGGTGGAGCCCGGCCCAAGCCTGCCGTCCTTCTCGGCCTCTTCAATCATGCGGAGCGCCGGCCGGGCCTTGATGCTGCCGCCGGGGTTCACTGACTCAATCTTTACCAGGATCTCCGCGCTGCCCTTCTCCGGCAGTCGTCGAAGCCGTACCATGGGCGTATGCCCGATGGCCTCCAGAATGCTGTTGTACACCGCCACGTTACAGTCCTCCGATGCATCGAGTATTGGGTCGCCTAGGGCGAGATTCAGTAGGCAGACTGGGTTTCTACAACATGCCGGAGTTCTCCTTCAGTTGCGGCGCGCGCTGTTGCGTGTGCCGCACTTACCAGAACGACGATTAGGACTCAGGTCCCTGTTGGTGAAAAAAAGGTGGCGCTCAGCGCTGCCAACCAAAGGCGGCAAAAAGCAGGGGGGCGCCGAATGACGCCCAGAAACCCGCGATGGCGTAGCGAGCGATGTCGGCAGCGGCTGTATCGGGGAACACCATTTTGAGGCCGAACCGGATCCCGAAAAGGACTCCCAACCCCAATACCACTTTGAACACGTTGGCCGGGAAGGAGGCGCGCTCGTCCCACCCCAGGTAGCGCTCCTCAAGGAGGCGCCCCACAGGGAAGCCGAGCATAAAACCTATCACGATGAGGGCGTCATGTTCCCTGTACAAAAGGTACATCGCTGCCGGAAAGATCAGAGCGCATGCGAGCCTCACCCCAAACGGCAACCGGAGGTTTGCCCATAGGGCACAAGCGGCGTTATAGAGCACAAGCAGGACAACTCCGAGGACGAAGCCGCCCAAGATATCGATGGGCCAGTGAAGGTTCATGTAGATCCGCGACAACGAAACCAGAACCGTGAGGACCGCTGCTGCAAACCAGACCCACTTCCTCTTCACTTCCAGCGCAAGCTGTCCCCAGAACACCGTGCTGCTCTCCGCGTGCCCGCTGGGAAATGAATAGCCCGGGCCGGTCTCCGGGTGAAGGACCTCGGCGCCCGGTGAAGGCTGGGGCCGTGGCGTATGAAAGGTCGCCTTCAGCGCGTTCTTGGTCCAGTCGCCGAATAGGAACACCAGCGCCAAGCGGTATCCGGCCCTCTTATTCCACGTCCAGTACAAGACCGGCAGAACCGCTATGAAGAACCATCCGGTCCCAAGCAAGGTCATGTAGTAGAAGAATGCGTCGAGAACGGGGCACCGGAATCGCTGCAGAAAGACAGCCCAGTCGTTGATCATCCGGAGCCCGCCTCCGCCCGTCTGGTAGTTTCTGACATATTGGCGGCCGGGACCGGGATCTCCTGCAGCCATGCGTCCAGCTTATGGAGTGCCCGGCGTATCTCCGTCTCCCCTATGGCCGGGACCCCGGTGGGTTCGAGTGTTACCGGACCGGCGTAGCCGCCGGCTGCGATCCCTTTGACCACGGATTCGGCATCGAAGCCGGGTCCCATGTTGGTCCTGCCCAGCGTCACGTCACCGTCTCCGCCTATCTCGACTCGAGTCTGCACGTGAACGTTGTTCACGCGCGTCTTCTGCTGCTCGAATAGTCGCCACGAATTCTCGAGACATGCCCACTGGGTATCCAGGGTGACAGCGACTCCTGGGCAGCCTCGAAGGACTTCCGGAAGGAGAGCGGAATGGCCGGGGATAGCCTCTACACTGAGGCTAACGCCGCTCCGGGAGTACGCCTCAAAGTAGCGACAAAGGTTTTCCGTCATAACACTCTGGCTGAACTGCGATAGCCGCAGGTCCCAAGCGTGGACGACAGCGACCCGCGCGCCCGCCTCGAGTGCCGCGCTCAGGCACTCATCCATCAGACTTTGGACCGCCTCCCCGCACCCGGGTGTCGACAGGAGCCGCTCGCTCTCGGGAGGGAGGTGAACTGAATTGACTGTGACCCCGGCTTCTCTCACTCGCCTCGCCACAGAGGGCATGTCGCCTTCATCCCACTCCTGCCATAGCCGGAGTTCCACGACGGGCCACGCCAGCTTGCGGATGCCCTCTAGCATTGCCCCCACATTCCAGTACCGTCCCCCACCCAGGGGGGCGAGCGACCCTGTTGAGCACTGAACGGTTGCGCGTACCGGCATGGCGCCTCTCTACCTCACCGCTTCAGGGTTTACCGGGGTCACCGGCCTACCGCGCAGCAGGTACTCGCGGATGTTCTCGGCAGCGAGCGCCGCCATCCTGACGCGCGTTGCCACTGAGGCGCTCCCGATGTGCGGGAGGAGCACCACATTGTCCAGCGTGCGGAGGGGACTATCCATAGGGAGCGGCTCGCGCTCGAACACGTCGAGTCCGGCCGCCCAGATCTTCTTTGCGGATAGCGCCCGGTAGAGTGCGTCTTCGTCAACTACCGGCCCGCGGGACGTGTTCACCAGGACAGCGGTTGGCTTCATGAGGCCGAGCTCTCGCTCTCCTATGAGGTGGAACGTATCCTGGGTCAGGGGGAGGTGCAACGAGACGAAATCGGACTCCCGCAGGAGATCATCCAGGCTGCAGTACTCTGCCCCGGTCTTCGACTCTGCGTCTTCCGCCCGGTTACGCGAGTAATACAGGATGCGCATCCCGAACCCTCTGGCCCTTTGGGCGACGGCCTGCCCTATCCGCCCCAGCCCAACAATGCCCAGCGTGGAACCGTGCACGTCCTGCCCTGTCAGGAACATAGGAGACCACGCCCGCCAGCGGTCCTCGGCAACAACGCGCATCGCTTCGGGAAGCCGCCTCCCCGCAGCGAGGATGAGCGCGAGAGCCAAGTCGGCGGTGGATTCAGTCAGCACCCCCGGTGTATTGGTGACGACTATGCCGCGCTCCGTACACGCAGGAACATCGACGTTGTCGTATCCCACCGCCATATTGGCAACGATCCTGAGCCGGGGTGCTGCCTCGAGGAGATCCCGATCCACTTTCTCGGTGAGAAGGCACAGGAGGGCATCCGCATTGGACGCCTCTCGGAGCAGCGCGTCCCTCGAAATGGGTTCATCCGCCTCCGGCCACATGCGAACATCGAAGTGGGTACGGAGGACGGCTATGGCTTCATCCGGAAGCCGCCGCGTCACAAAGACTGCATGCCTCGTCATGACTGTGCCACCGCTTTCGCCGGTTTTCTCAAATGGGCTGCCATCCGCACCAGGGTCACCCCCGCCAGGATCACCGCCGCCCCCGCGACCTTCCGGGCGTTCCACGTCTCACCCAGGATGAAGTAGGCGAATACTCCCGTCCAGACAGGGTTCAAATTGCTGAAGACTGCCGTACTCGCCGGCCCCGAAGACTTCACGCCCCTGTTCCAAAGGATGTAGGAGAAGGCGTTGGCGAGCGTGCCTGACAGGACAAGCTCGGTCCAGTGCAGAGCGGAGGGAGCGGACCAGTCGGCGCGCAGGAGTTCGCCTACGGAGAGTGGGACCATCAGGACGGCTCCCGCCACCATCGTCCAGGCGGTGAACGCAAGTGGGCTCATGCGCTTGGTGAGGTCGGCGGCGAATATGGTGCACAGGCACCAACCGATGGTGCCCGAAAGGGTCGTAAGGTCTCCGGCAAGGCTGCCTCCCCCAAGCCCCGAGAGCCCGCCTGCCCCGCCCGCGACGATCAGCGCGACGCCGCACATGGTAAGCAGCACGCCGCTCCACATCCTGCCGTTCATCCTCTGTTTCCCGGTGAAGTGGCTGAGGACCGCAGTGGTGGCGGGCATTGTGGCCAGGACAAACGAGGTGTTGGACGCCGAAGACAGGGCTATGCCCTTGATGAAGAGGTACTGGTACAGGGTATTCCCGAGAAAGCCGGCCAGGATGACTTTGGGCCAGTCCGCCCGGGACGGCACTTCCATGTTGCCTGAAGCCTTTAGGACTAGGAGCAACAGCGAAGCGGCGAGGGAAAGCCTTATCACGTTGAACTGGAGCGGCGTGAAGCCTGACAGCGCGTCCTTGACGGCTATCCCGTTGATGCCCCAGATAAACGACACAAGCAAGAGTTCAAGGTTGCTGCGGGTCACTCTATCACCGGCTCGACAAGGCATTGGAGTTCAAGAACTTCAATACCGTCTCGTTGAAGTCCTGCGGGACCTCCAGCATCGGCATATGGCCCGCGCCGGAGAATACGTGCGAGGTCGACCGGGGGAGGTTTTCGGTGAAGTATCTGCAGGCTCTAGCCGGGATGATCCTGTCTTCGCTTCCCCATAGGACCAGGGATGGGCACTTTACCTGCCCCAGCAGCGATGCCGGGTCCTCGGGCGGTGGCCGCCACTTGAGCCGTCCAGAGAACAGGATGCGGGCCTCTCCGGCCGACTCGCGCAGGATGTCGAAAACATCCCTGCTCATGCGGGACGGATCGCCGAAGGTGATCTCGGCCACCACCCCCATGAAGTACCTGTTCAGCGGACCCGGAGACCGAAGCCCCACCAAGTAGCGGAAAACCCGGCTCCCGAAGAACCTCCTCGCCAACGCTTGGCCCGGGAACAAGGCGCGCACCCTGCCGGTTGCCGCCGTGTCCTCTACCTTGGAATAGGCGCCGGGAGGAGCGCCCGCGGGATCAGCCAGTATTACCGCTCTGACTCTTTGGGGGGCCGTCGCCGCGGTATACCAAGCAACGAAGCCGCCCATGGAGCTGCCGGCGAGGACTGCCTCCGGGATCCCCATCTCATCAAGGAAGCGAAGGACCTCCCGGCAGTAATCGGCTGTCGCTATCTCCCTCTTGGGCATCGCCGATTTCCCGAACCCCGGCAGGTCGATAGCTATTGCCCGGTAACCTGCCCGAGCAAGCGCCGGGAGGGTGAACTTCCACGTGGCCGATGAGCCGGCCAAACCGTGGATGAGCACGACTGGGAATCCGGAACCCTCTTCGACGTAGTGCACCCTGGGCCGCCTGGCGGACGGTCCTCCGGGAGAGCTCTCTCGCCAGTCGCGCCTGGTCATCTTCCAGTGGAGCAGTTTATTCCTGCGTCCGGCCCGTTTCATGCCCGCTTCAGTGAGCACGGCTGCTGAAGCAGGGTTGGACTCCTCGCAGTCCGCCGTCACTACCTGCACCATCGGATGCCCGAAAGCCCAGTCGATAAGGACCCTCGCCGCTTCCGACGCGTAGCCCTTGCCCCTCTCGGCAGGCACGACGGCGTACCCTATGTCCACTACGCCTCTCTCGTCCGGCGGCCCTTTGAAGCCGATGTCGCCGATGACGATGCGCTCTTTGGCGTCCGGAGATATGGGTTCCTTTACCATGAGCCAGACTCCCCAGAACGCAAGGTCAGGGCTATTGCGCAGCCTGTAGACGTAGTAGGGGAGGAACTCCCTGGTATCCTCCCCAGGCCACTCAGGATGAAAGGCAACCCCCAACAGCTCTTCAGCCTTTTGGCGGTCCAGCATTGCAGCTTCGGCGGCCTTGATCCCGCACGGGATCAGAGTCAGCCGCTTCGACCGGACGTTAGCCGTGAGTGCCGCCTCCTTCAAGCCCACCCTTACGCCCCGTCGGGCCGGAAGCCGCTGCCCTCCCGGATGTAGACGAACTTTCCTCCAAGCATCGTGCCGTCGACCTTGCAGGTAAGCAGGCTCTCGGGCGGCCCGTCAAGTATGTCGGAGTCGATGACGACAAGGTCGGCAAGCCTTCCCGGCTCCAAAAGGCCGCACTCCTTGTCCCTGTACGCCAGGTAGGAGCCGCCTTCGCAGAAACAGGATATGGCCTCGCGTGCTGAAAGAGCCTCGTCTTTCCCGAAGTCCAGCCCCTTGACGGTCTTGCGCCCGACCGAGCCGTAGAGCGCCACGAACGGGTCATAGGGCGCCGACGCCACGTCGGTGTTGATGGCAACGCGGATACCGCGGTTCAGATACGTGCGCAGAGGCTTGAACGAAGACAAGCGGGATTCGTCTATGACAGTGGGATAGATGTCGCCCTCCACGTAAATGAAGCCAGGCTGGACCGACACCGGGATGTCGTGGGCCGCCATCGCCCGAAGGGAGTACTCGGTCGGGTAGTACCCGTGGACGATGTGGTGACGCTGGTGCGGAAGAGGCTTCTTCGCGGAAATCGCATCGACCATGTGTGAGACGGCCATGTCTTGCGCCAGGTCTCCACAGCAGTGGATGCCTACTCCCCATCCCCTCAGGTGGGCGTCACGGATGTACTTCCCGAGCCTATTCGTGTCCAGCCTCAACGGGACCGTCGCCCTCGTGAAATCCCTGTAGGGCTCGTGCATGAGCGCGGTCTTGCTCCCCAGGCCGCCGTCGATAGCCATCTTGAGGTTGCCGAAGCGGAACCACTCATCTCCGAGCCCGGGCTGGAGGCCCGCCTCCACGGCGAGAGGCATCTCCTGCTCCGAAGGTACGTAACCCATTCCGTGCCACCCCGGCATGGCGGTCACACGGAGGGGCAGTTCGTTCCTTGCGTGGAGCGACGTGTAGGCAAGCATGAGGTCAGGGCTCACGCCGGGATCCAGCACCGAGGTGATGCCGTATCGTAGGTACTCGTTAAGCGCCAGCTTGACCATGGACTCCAGCGCTTCGGGCGATCGAGAACCGGTTTTTCCCTCCTGGGACGCGCGGCGTACCAGCGAGCCGGCGGCCTCCCGCAGGATGCCGGTGGGTTCGCCAGACTCGTCCAGGTCTACCCGCCCTGCCGCCGGGACGAAGTCCTTCCCTATCCCGGCTTTCTTTTGCGCAAGGGAGTTTGCAGTTGTCACAGCAAAGAGCCGCACCAGCATGACCGGATTGTTGGGAGCGGCCTCGTCCAGGTCCTTGCGGTTGGGCATTCGGTTCTCCTTGAACTGGCTCTCAATCCAACCCGCGCCGATGACCCACTCGCCGGGGCCGACTTCAGCCGCCTTCTTCGCCACAGCCTCTTTCAACTCGTCGATGCTGCCAAGTCCAAAGCAGTTCACGCCCGAAAGCAGCGTGGCTCCTGAAAGCACGTGGTTGTGGGAGTCGACCAGCCCCGGGATCACAGTGCGGCCTCCGAGGTCAATCATGAGGGCGTCGGGCCCCGCCAGAGCCTTTATCTTGGCGTTGCTCCCTACTCCGAGCACCTTGTCGCCGGCTACGAGGACTGCCTCGCAGTCCCCGCCTTTTCCCGGGAATACCTTGCCGTTGTACAGAGCGATGCGCTTCTTCATCTCGTGTCCTCCGTTCTGCTATGCGGCTTAACGCCCCAAAGCACCGTATACCGGGCGGTGCACCTTATGGGACCCCGCTCCAAGTCCTGCTCCATTCTGTCAAGCCCCCGCCTCCACGCGTCCTCGGCTATAAGGTGCAGCGAGGAGAAGACCTTCTCGCGGTAAGGCTGGATGTCAGTCAAATCGTACTCGAATTCCTCGAGGTCCTCGGTGATACCAGAGAACCCCGCTTCCTCCATCATCGCTCTTAGAGTCCCCATACTGGGATAGCGCAGAAGCTCCTTTTCGAGTGTTTCCGGGAAGTAGTAGGTCAAGGGTTTCCTATGCCGAATCACCCACTCCGAGTCGGTGACCGTGGAGACTTTGCCGCCGGGAAGCAGCACGCGGTAGGCTTCGCGGTAGTAGGCCGGGCATCCCCCGCTCTTGTGCACGTGATGGATGACGTCGGTCGAGAATACCAGGTCGAAGCAGGCATCGGGAAACTCCAGGGTCTGGGCGCTGCCGACCCGGAAACTGAGGGCTAGACCAGCGCCTGCGCCCTGAGCCAAAGCCTCCGCCGCCTCTGCTTGGACCCTAGCCTTTGCCAGCATTTCCCCGGATGGGTCGATGCCGAACCCCTTGCAGCCCGTCGCCCTCGCCAGCGCGACCAGGTAGTTGCCCGTGCCGCATCCCACGTCAAGGACGGATCTGTCCTTTGTGACTGGCCCGTTCTCCACCAGGTTGCGGAAGACGCCGGGATGGATCTGCCGGAGCCGCGCGTACTCGCCGGCCATCTTGTTGTAGTCGATCATGAATGCACCTCCCCGGTCCGCATGGTTTTCGGTACCGGGGAGGCCGAATCCTTGCATGATTCCAGGCTATCGAGACGCTTTGTTGAGCGGGCCCGCGACTACGGCACAACGTCTCAAATCGACGTCGTTCTCAGCGTCACGGCACAACGTTCAGCATCGATGTCGCGATCAGCGTCTGAACACCCAGCGCCAGGACAATAAGCAGGCAATAGGGCAAGCACTTCTTCAGGAGCTGGTCCTCCCTGCCTGTAAGACCTGAGGTGGAAGAACCCAGCAGCACCTTTGACGGCGCTATCGAGGACCCCAGTGACGCCCCCACGGTCTGGGAGCCAGCGATGAGAGTCGAGCTGATCCCCAGCGCCTTGGCGGTCTCCATCTGGAACCCGCCGAACAGGACATTGGCGTTGGTGTTGCTGCCGGTCATGAAGCATCCCAGGACACCGATGAAGGGAGAAACCACTGGGAACAGGGCCCCCGCCACGCGGCCGACTCCGCCCGCCATTTCGCTGGTCATTCCCGTGTCGTTCATCACCAGCGCCATCATGACCATGGTCAGGACCCCCAGCGTGGTCTGCCAGGACTGCTTCACGGTGGCCTTCCACACCTTGCCCATGCTCTCTCGCTTGATGAGCCCCTTGTTCATATACACCGCAAGCCCCACCAAGCACGCCATGGTAATTATGGGCGCGGGGTGAGAGAAGAGGCCGATAGCAGCATAAGCCTTCTCAGCAGCTACAGCGTAGCCCTGGGTGGTCACCGTCGCCGGGTAGTTGAATCCGAACTTGTAGGGTTTGAAGAACGCCTTCACCGGCGGGATCTGAGATATCAAGGTCAGGCACAGGAGCGCGTAGTAGGGGACCATCGCCAGGTGCAACGATATCTCCTTGCTGCCCGCCTGCCTCGCCGGCTTTTTGTCCCTCGGCGAGATCAGCGCGACAATTCCCACGCCCGCAAGCGAGCCCAAAAGCGAGGCGACCTGGCCTGAACCTGCCCTGGCCACCATCCACTGGACCCCGCTCATTACGGCCCCCACCAGGATGATCTTCACGAAGCCTTTGCGAACCCCGGCCCATCCCTCGATGATGTGGGCCACGGCAAGACCCGTGAGGATGGTCGGTACGGCAAACGTCAGTCCGACCCAGTTGCCGAGTGTTTCCGGAGCAATCTTCGTTGAGAGAGTGAGCGTGTAGAACGAGGACCCCATCGAGCCAAAGGTGATGGACCAGGCATGTCCAACCAGCGTAGAGGCCGCGGCCACAATCGGGTCAAATCCCGCAGCGATCATGAGTGGAGCGCACACCGCTACCGGCACTCCGTACCCGGCCACAGCCTGGATGACTCCTGTAAGGCACCACGCGACCAGGAGGCCGAGCATAAGCCTGTCGCTGGACAGGGACGCCATCGACTTTGAAATGACCGGGATGGCCCCGGTCTCGCTGACCATCTGGTACATATATGCCGACGTCCATATGATGAGGACAACAAAGAGAGTGAGGCTGGCGCCCTTTGCCGACGCCGTTGCCAAGAGGCTCGGGAATCCCCCGAAGAAAGCCCAGCCGACAGCAAGAGCGACGAGCCACGCCACCACGCCGGCCTTCTTGGCCTTCCATTTCAGTCCGAGCATAGTGAAAAGCAGGATTATGAGCGGAGATGAAGCCAAGAGCCACCGGATCATGTGAACTGCCCCTCCCAATAGCGTCTACTCGGGCTCCGCGCTATGTCTTTGGCGCGCGGCGCCTGACCTGCCCGGCTAACCCGGGCGGCCACTACTCGAACTCTTCAAACGAAACGTCCAGGAGCGGGTACTGGGCCCCGTCCTCATCCACGAAATGCCACCACTCGGCCCGGTAACGGACAAACCCGTGCTTCACCATGACCTCGGCGAGGAAATCCCTGTTCCGGGCCTGCTCCAAAGTGCACCCGTCGTAATCGATAGCTGCCTTCTCCGAAAAGTCGTCAAACCCCGTGGGCATGGGCATCTCGTTGCCGTCCTGGTCCACAAGCGTTACATCCACTGCAGCTCCCCGATTGTGAATGGAGCCCTTCGCAGGGTCCGCAACAAAGGCCGGGTCCCCGACGACTTCCCACAGGGTCTTCTGAGCCGAAAGAGGCCTGTACGCATCCCAAATCTTGATGCGGTACCCGTGCCCCGCGAATTCCTTCTGGGCCTCCAGCAGCTTTTCCGCAGTCGCCCGCTGGAGCAGGCATTTCGCCTTTGAGTATATCGCTTGCCCTGTGAAGTTGTCAGCCGTGGCGTAACGAAGATCGATGACAAAGGTGTCATCCAGGGCGGTCACGTCGACTAGGCCTTCTATTTCCTTCAGAGGCACAGGGGGATCTGCCGTCGTCGAGGGATCGGCCACGATTGGAGGTTTGTCGGCTGTCGGCGGGTCGGCAACTACCGGAGGCTTGTCAGCTTTCGGCGGATTGGCCGTAGGCTGTAAGCGGCGGGCGGCAAGTCGCGAGCACCCGGTGGCCAAGACCGCGAGCAGAACCCCAACAGCCAAAATTGCGGCCGTGAAAAGCGCTCCGTGGGCACACCACCGGCACCTCCCCGGGTGCCGTCCCATACGCCTCCCGGCACCCCAGCCTGCGCGCCGCCCTATGCGCGGTCCTATGCATCGCCCTATGCTTCTCCCCGCGCTCCCCCGCCGTTCCATCACCGGAGCGCCCTAAGTCTCTCAGCCACTGCGCGCAGCGTCTCGTCTGACTTGGAATAACAGAAACGGGCCTGCTTGGTGATGGAATCCTTGCCGTGATAGAAGGAGTAGCCCGGCACCGTGGCGATCCCGGTCCGCTTCACAAGCTCGGTGCTGAACCCCAGGTCGTCGGACACACCCAATCGTTTCATCGCGGCTCCTGTCTGGGAGATAATGTAATAGGCCCCCCGGGGCATCAGAGGATCGAAGCCGGTCTGCCGCAGTACCCCGAACAGGAAGTCCCTGGACTTCTGATAGCGGGAAGCCAGCTGGGTGTAGTACTCGTCCGGCAGGGAGAGCCCCGCGACAACTCCGTGCTGGAACGGTGTCGGCGCGCCCACCGTGAGGAAGTCGTGGACCTTCCGTATCCGCGACGTCGTCTCCGCGGAAGCGATCGCCCACCCGACCCGCCAACCGGTTACCGAATAGGTCTTGGACGCGGAACTTATGGTTATGGTACGCTCCGCCATCCCGTCCAGCGACGCCATGGAGACGTGCTCCGCTCCATCGTAGAGGATGTGCTCGTAGACCTCATCTGTGACCGCGAAACAATCCCATTCCTGGCACAGCTGGGCTATCTCGGAAAGCTCATCCCTGGTATAGACTTTGCCGGTAGGGTTATGCGGGGTGTTCACGATTACGGCCTTGGTCCGGGGCCCGAACGCCGCGCGGAGCTCGTCGGAATTGTACAGCCAGTCGGGCGGATACAGGGTCACGTACCTCGGCGTTGCTCCGGAGAGGATGGAATCCGGGCCGTAGTTCTCGTAGAAGGGCTCAAAGATGACTACTTCGTCACCGGGGTTCACTATTGCCTTCAATGTGGCCATCATCGCTTCTGTCGCGCCGCAGGTCACGGTCACCTCGGTCGCCGGGTCACAGGTCACTCCGTTGTAGGCTCTCACCTTGTCCGCGATGGCTTCCCTGAGTTCCGTTTCCCCGAAAGTGACGGGATACTGGTTCAGAGCCCCTCCCCTGTCCCGCAAAGCCCTCGCAGCCGCTTCCACGACTTCGTCGGGCGGCGGGAAGTCCGGGAAGCCCTGAGCGAGGTTCAGCCCTCCGCAGGCGTCGCAGATCCTGGTCATCTCCCGGATGACCGACTCCGTGAACTTCTCGGTTAAAGATGAGAACGTCTTCAACAGCAGCTACCTCCTACTTGACCGCCGGCGCCGGCAGAGTCCGAGCGCCTGTTTCAATGTCGCACCTCAGCGTGCAGCAGTACACCCGCTACCCCAGGGATAGCGCGACAAGGCCGACAACCATGGCCGCAGTGCCCGCCAGCTTCCTCGGCAGACTGCCTTCGGCGAAGGCCCTTGCGCCAACCGCGGCGCCGATGAGAATGCTTATCTCCCTGGCAGGCGCCACGTAGCTCACCGGAGTGAACACCATGGCCGTGAGGACAAGGATGTACGCAAAGGGACTAAGGAACCCTACCCCCACCGCGTGCCACTTGTGATCCCTCCACTCCTCTTTGACCCTGGGCCAGGCGCGCAGAGCAAAAGGGGTCAGCATGAGGAACCTGCCGGTGTTAGTCGCCCAATCGAGCAGCAGCGGAGGCGTCTCCAGCGCGCTCACCGATATCTTGTCGAGGATCGTGTACGTCGCGACTGTCGCCCCGCACATAAGGGCGGCTATGACAGCCTTCTTTGCCTCCGGCGTCGCGAACTTCCTGGGATCCCCGGTTACGGTGGCGATCCCCACTGCCATCAGCACTATTCCCGCAGCACCGAGAAGCGACGGCCTCTCGCCCAGGAACGTCACTCCTACCAAAGCCGAGATGAGAGGGCCTGTCCCTCTCGCGATCGGATAGACGACCGACATGTCGCCCAGCCGGTATCCCCACTCCAAGAGAGTGAAGTACGCGCAGTGGACCGCGGCGCTCGCCAGCATCATTGCGACATTGGCAATCCCTATGGCAGGCCTCTGCTTAAGGACTACCCCCATGGCCACCGGGAAGTACAAGGTTGACGCCATCCCAGCGAAGATCCATATGAAAGGGAGCCCCCCGCCTGCCTTCTTGGTGAGGTAGTTCCATCCCGAATGGGCGAATGCTGCGACGAGTACGAGCCCTAACGCGAGCTGGGTCAAGCCGACGGCCCCCTCTGAACCTGCTGCCTATCCGCGCCCATGTTTCGCCGACCTACAGCTCCATGAACGCGTGCAGGTACGCGGCAACGCGGTCCAGTCCGACCTCGACCATTTCCTTACCGATCTCCGGGCTGGCCTTGCGGGCATCGCCCAGGCATCCGTTTTCGGTAGTCTCGTCAAAGAACCTTGCCTCGGAGACCCACGGCCACTGGACGGAACGCTCCCTGGCCGGTCTGACGATGTTGCCTGAGGTCAAGGCCTCGGTGCGGATGGCTTCGGGGTGCAGGTACATAAGTATCGAAACCTCTCCCTCGCAGGAGTGCCCGGAGGTCTCGCTGGTCACGTACTTCTTGGAGACGTCGGTCACGGCGTTGTAGGGCAGAGTTGCCCAGGCTGCAGGGCATCCCAGCTCGTGCTTGACCTTGTTGCACACGATGGTGAGGGCCGGGGAGTTGCCGCCGTGGCCGTTCACGAAGAAGAACCGCTTGATCCCGTGAGCCATGAGGGACTTCACCATGTCCATCAGGACGTTTATAAGGGTCTCGGCCTGCAACGTAATAGTCCCGGGGAAGTGCATGTGATGGCTGGAGATCCCAACGGGGACAGCGGGAGCCACCAAGACGTTGGGGTAGAGCCTTTCCCCCAGGAGCCTTGAGAACTCGCGAGAGCAAGAGGTATCCATCTGGAAGGTAGCATGAGGCCCATGCTGCTCGGTAGAACCTACGGGAATGATGGCAGCCTTTACGTTCGGCAGCGCCGCCTTTACCTCCGGCCAGGTCATCTCGTGCAGGTACAGACACTTTTTCCCGGTAGCCACGAACATCTACTCCCTTCAAAGCGTTGACCTCGTTCAACTCAACTGACTTCAATAAGGAAGCGCTGTTTTCCTGCCCGGCGCACGAGGCGTGGCTATCGGGTGTCTTGTCGCGCCATCGCTAGAGCCTTGCCTCCTGAACCTGTTCGCGCTACCGCATTTCCCTTGCTTCTATGAGACGCTTATCTATCTCAGCCACTTTGGCCTGTTCGGCCTCCCAGAAGGACTGGCTCCTCTGCGCGTTCAGCTCAGCTACCGTCTTCCCCTGCTGCTCCACCCAGGTATAGTACTTGAGGTTGAACCAGCGGTCCTTGTTAAGCACGGTCCCCTCCTGGACGTAGTCGGTAGCGACCCGCTGGAAGATATCATAGCGGAGTGCTGCACCCTTCTCATCCAAGGGTCCGAACCGGTTAGTCAGATCCGCCATGACCGACCTGTACCTGTCGATGCCATCGGTCAGGACTGTCACTACGGTGTCTTTGGGGCCCATCCCGTAGAACTTGGCCGTCTTCACAGCGCCAAGGACGTTGCACACCCCGGAGATGCCGAACATGGTCGATAGGTCTTCCACCACCTCAGGTTTCAGTCCCGCGGCGTTGACCAGGTAGTCCATGCCGACGGGATCGGTGAGGAGTTGGAGCCCCATCTTGCAGTCCATGTCGTCCACGCACATCAGGGCGTCCATATTCCTCACGTTGTGAATCCACGTGACGTGCTTGTCGCCGATTCCCTGTATGTCGTGGTCGCCGTAGCCGTTGTTGTACAGAGTCGGGCACTGGATAGGTTCCAAGCCAACGGTGAGGCAACCGGGAAACACCTGCTTCAGCCTATCCCCCGCCGCGATGGTGCCGCCTGACCCCATGGCCGATACAAACGCCGAGCAAGAGCCGTCGCCGATCCCCTTATCCTTCAGGAGGCCCATGAGTTCGGCAACGGTGTTGCCAGTGACATAGTAATGGAAGCGGTAGTTTGCCATCGTCTCAAACTGGTTGAGGACTCGCACCTTTGGATCCCGCTTGAGTTCCTTGCACTTGTCGAAAATCTCCTTGACGCTGGACTCGCAGCCGGGAGTCTTCACGAACCGCGCGCCGTAGGAAGCGATCTTCTCGAAACGCTCCCTGCTCATGAGCTCGGGCAATACGACAAGGGTGTCGTACCCCATCCTGGGGCCGACCCACGCGCCGCCGATCCCGTAGTTGCCGGTGGACGGGAATACAAGCGTGTTCTCCCCGGGGACGGCTTCGCCCCGGAGCTGCGTCTCCATGGTTACCGAGTAGGTCGCGCCGACCTTGTGGGACCCTGTGGGAAACTCCCTGCTGTAGATGGCGACGATATTGGCATCCACCCCGGTCATGGCCTTGGGAAGGACTACGTGGTAGGGGCTGCCTTGCCTTTGCCAGCTGATGTTGTAGAGGTTGACGGCGTCCAGCGGGTTCTCATCCATTGCCGCGATAGCGCGCTCGCGGATGCCCTTGTCCAATACGTCGGGATGCAGCATTTCTTCATACGTCGGGCCCCACACGAATTTGCCCATGAACGGTCATCCTCCACGACTGCCGGTATTCTCTACCTCACCCTACTTACATCAACTCATGCTCTTCGCTGCTACTCTCGAATTACCCTCTCCCACCTGGCCAACCCCTTACTTCCCTGCTACCTGCCGTGTCACCATCGCCCGTTCCGAACCCTTCCTTCGCACCCTACAGCTGCTTCCCGCGCCCCTCGCGTCGCCGTCCTCACATAGCCGCTCCCGCCCCGCCGCCCCTTGACTCCGCACATCCTCCGACTCTCCTCGTGTTGCTCCGGATAATGGTCGCCACGCGACTACTTCCTCGCGGTACCTCGGTAGACTCCGCTCACGCCTCGCGGATCCATGCACGCCGTGACCTTTGCTAGTTAGCAACGGTCACCCCGCGGCCTATTGCTAGGCGGGATAGGCCTGGTGTGACCATCTGCATTGGAGGCGGTCACGCGGTGACCAATCCATACCCCAGGTATTAGTCGCCGGAGGGTGGCTTTGTCGAAAACTGTGGTCATCAGATGACCACCTCTCGCCTATTGGTCACGTGGCGACCCGACTTTTCGACATGTAACTCATTGGATGACCATGATCAAACTCTCCATTAGTCGTGTCATGACCCCTCTCAAATCGGATGGTCATCCCGTGACACATGGGTGGCCGCGCAGACGCTATCCCCATGAGTCTGAGACTCAACCGTCTCGCGCTTAGCGGGGTCCAGCCTCGTCGCAGGTCAACATATGGCAACTTCTGTCACCTCAACTTGATCGGGTTGCCATTATTTGGTAATATCCAACTGTAAATCGGATAGCTCCGCGAGGTGGTTTCATGAAGTATCCCTGGATCGAAGACTTCCTGCGACTTCGCAACCTGGATAGCAAAGCGAAGTGCGTGTATTTGACGGCCTGCCTTGAGCCCATGTCTCTGGCCGACCTCACTAGGGCGACGGGACTTAGCAGAAACTGCGTAAAGGCAAGGGTGCGGAGCCTGGTCGAAGCCGGTTGGATCGTATTGCGACTGGATGGCCGCAAGAAGCTGGCCCTGCCCACCGCCCCTCAGGCGGTACAACAGAAATACGCGGAGATCCTCAAGGTGCGGCTGTCCATGGCGATGTACCGGGGCGAGGCTCAGATGAAACTTCTGTTGGACACCATCGTGGTGTCGCGAAACTTCGTCGAAAACGCCAGGCCGGATTTCCTGAAAAGCCCTGTTACGTCGCTGAACCTTGAGGTTGACCGCCTCTACCCTGAGGTCGCGGGCTTCGAGTACCTCGGCGCCCAACACATGAAGCCATATGCCGCTTTCGGCGGCCAAGCCAAATACGAAACCACAAGATTGAATGACCTAATCAAAGCCGGAATGACCGTCGAAGCCAACATCGAGTTAGTCCACGTGGTGAAAGTCGACCTGACTATCGAAGGGATGCAACGGCTGATCCCTCCAAAGATGAAGACGTGGCCGTTGGTCGAGGGGCCCTACCTACGAACCGTCCGCGAAACGTGCGCGGACTATATGAAAATGGAAACCGGCGATCCCCCACGCCGGCCATGACCACAGGCTCCGCGGCAATGGTCGGCACGGGTAGGCGACCCAGGATGGCTAAACCCTTCAAGATGGGCATCCAGCCTGGTAGATTGTTCATTGAGTAAGAGTGCTGCTCGCGCGATGAGGATCCCTATAGGTCTGCGGTCTCTCCTAGGTCTGGGACTCGACCTCAGACAGGGATCCCTCCTCAGGCTGCGGTTCCTCGTCAGCCCGTGGCTCTTCCGTCTGGGGATCCTCCTCAGAGTGGGGCTCTTCCGTCTGGGGATCCTCCTCAGACTGGGGCTCTTCCTCGGGATGGGACTCCTCGTCGGCGAGATCTCCGCCGGCGTCGATACTCCGCCTGCTTACCCCGCCCCACGGCATGCTGAGAGGATGCCCCTGCCTAACTGCGGTACGCCACACGAGGGCGGCGATGATCAGGTTAACCAGCAGCAGGACTGTCGCAGTGATGCGGATTCGCAACGTTGCCGGATCGACCCCTGACCCGGCGAACCACAAAGACAACGTGATGAGCAGCGGGTATCCAATGAGAAGCGTTGACCCGACATAGGCCATGATATCGTTCTTCAGGAGGCTGTCGGACCAGTGGCTCCTCACATCCAGTGCAAAAACGTAGCCAAAGAAGATCGGGATCAAATATGGAAGGAAGCCTTGAAGGGCGTCCTGCTTCCCGATCCAGTAGAGTGCCAACTGCGTGGCGTTCCTGACAGCGCCCTCAAAGTAGCACCCGGCCATGATGAGACCTAGCCGGTAAATGGCTCCCATGTGATTACCTCCCTTGTGCTGACCCACTAATGGTATCACTGGCGCGCAAGTGGTTCCTTAAGAGACTTCCCCGGGGAAGACGTTTCGACTGGTGGAGTAAACTCAGGCCCTGTTAAAGACAGAGTCCCCCGCAAACACTATGCGCTGAAGTTCCACACCTTAGGAGGTTGAGCGCATGGCGGGTAATCTCAGTCAAAAGGAACGGACGATCATCCAGGACCAGATGAGGCACGAGGAGGTCTGCATCAACAAGTACAACGAGTACGCGCGGAGGACTAGCAGCGATGCACTTCGGGGATTGTTCAACGAGTTCGCCAAGGAGGAAGAACAGCACTACCAGACTCTGAACGGACTCCTCGGCGGCTCAAAGAGCCCGTCTAAGGGACAGACCGGCGGAGTAGGCGCGTCCGGCGACGTCTCCAATCTATCTGGCATGTCAGACGAGGAGTTCATTCGCCAAGCGGCCGAGCAGCGGCTGCAGGGGCGCACGCAGCAGCACGTGATGCCGGGAGAGGAAGCGCTTACGCCATCCGGCTGGTCGCAGCAGATCACGCAGCAGGACGGTCAGCAGAGCAGTCAACGGGGCGGCCAGCAGGTCAGTAGCCAGTCGGTTTGGCCCCAGCAAGGCAACCAGCAGTTCAACCAGCAGAGTGGGCAGCAGTTCAGCCAGCAGAGTAGCCAGCAATTCGGGCAGCAGAGCAGCCAGCGGTTCAACCAGCAAAGCGGCCAGCAGTCCGGCTGGCCACAGCAGGGCCTTCAGGGGCAGTTGCAGCAGCCCAGCCAGTCGCGGATGGCTCAGCAGGCACACCAATCGCTGCAGTCGCAGCAGCTTCAGCAGCCGCAGCAATCCTCGCAGCTACAATCAGGGCAATCCCAGCAGGACCAGCAGAGCCAGCAATTCCGGTCTCCGCAGTCCTTCCAGGAAGCGTCCCGTGAGCTAATCCCCATGTTCAGGGCTGAGACTGCGCAGGAGTTCGCCGGCGCGGGCTCCAACGCCGACGAGTCCTCAATCGTCAGGGATATGCTGATGACCGAGCAGTTCGTGTCGGGGTCCTATGACTCCGCCATATTCGACTCGATCAGCCAGAACGTAAGGCAGGCTCTCCAGCATATCCAGAAAGACGAGCAGAAACACGGGCAAAAACTGCGCGAGTACATGCAGAGCAGGGGGCAGAGCTAGCGGCAGCCCCCTTCCGCCACCAACGTTTGGAAGGTGATCGCCATGGAGCAGCTCACCGAGAAAGAGCGGTTGATGCTGCAAGACCAGCTGAGGCACGAGCAGGTATGCATCAGCAAGTACCGGAGTTACGCCGGGAGGGCTAGCCCCGCGATCCGGGACATGTTCAACGAGTTCGCCCAGGACGAAGAGAACCACTTTCGGACGCTGAAAGACCTTCTGGCAGGAAAGGAACAGGTCAGCCAGGAGTTCTCGCGCAACCACGGTTCTACCCCTGTGGATGCCTTCGGGCGTCAGACGAACTGGCAGGGCACTGCCAGCCAGATCCTGTTTGAGCGCGCTGGCGGCAAGCCCTACCAGTCCTCCAGGGACCACCAGTGGGGTGGGCTGCTGCCCGGCGATGTGGACGATACCAACCACGGTGACCTAACCCGGGGCGGGTTGGGCGGGCGGGGCGTGCGTCTCCTGGACCAGCACGAGGGCTATCCGCCTCGCCTTTCGCCTCACACACGGTCCGAGGCACATGTTATGCCTAGCCGCGTGGTGCGGGACGGCGAGAATGCCGCTCGCGTCTGGGGTGACCGGGACGACCATCCTGTGGGCTCCGAGCGGTCAGGAGCCCCGGTCTCCGACACCCGCTTCATCTACGGCGGACAGGAGCCCCGCGACGTCCAGCTCCCGCCCCCTGCCACGCAGTATCAGACGTGGCGCGGTAGGGTGCCCGGTTCATCAGCCCTCAGGACTACCGGCCAAGCAGGAGCATGGCTGTCAGCCCCGGTCACGCCTACCGGTCCGGTCTCGGTCCCGTCCACAAGGGTGGAAGCTGCCGCAGAGTGGGACGGCTTCGACCTCTCCCCCTGGTACAACTTGACGAGTCCGTCGCCTCTGGACGGGGATACAGCGCCCTATCGCGGGCATGGGGGCCAAGCACAACGCACCCCGCTCGGACTTTCCGGCGCCGGAGAGGACGACCGGACCATGCTGACCGACATGCTCATGACCGAGAAGTACATCTCGAGCGCGTATGACTCTGCGGTGTTCGACTCGGCGAACCCGCAGGTCAGGCAAGCGCTGCAGCACATTCAGAAGGATGAACAGCGGCACGGCCAGCGGATCGCTCAGGAGATGCAGAAGAGCTCGCCACAGACGGAACTGCCCGACTAGGCGCAGACGAGCCGAAGCGGATGCCGCTAAGCGGCACCTAGAGTGGAGGCCGTTAGGCAGCGCCTAGAGCTGCGGCCGTAAGGCGGCGCCGAAAGTTGCGGCCGATCGGCGGCAGCCCGGCCCGTGAAGCCAGCTTGCTGGCAAAAAGGAAGGCGGCAGGGGTACTGCCGCCTTCCTTTATTTGGTACAAAGGGGCACCTTGAGGATGCTCATGGGCGTGAGGATGCAGGTGAAAAGGGGCTGCCCGTGAGGGAGCTCGTGAGTGTGGCGGTACATGCGAACATGCGCTGGAAGGAGGATTCATAGGAAGCAATGTAGCATCAGCATTAGTAGCGGGATGATGACAAAAGGAGAGTGCCGAAGTGGCTAGCCCTAACCCCATACTGATCATTGACGGCAGAGTGATAGACGGGACCGGCAACCCGTGGTACGAGGCCGACGTCCTCATCGAGAACGGACGCATATCGGCCATAACAGGAGACCTGGACCGCAGGGCTGAAACGGCCCTCCGGCCCGAGCTGGACCTTCGCGGGATGCTCAAAGAGGGCGCAGTAGACGTGATCGATGCCCGGGGCAAGTACGTGACGCCTGGCTTCATAGACATCCACAGCCACTCAGACCTCCCGCTGTTCGTGGACGGCACCGCCCAAAGCTACCTCCGGCAGGGCGTCACCACTCAGGTGGTCGGCAACTGCGGCGGGTGGTCCTGCCCCCTCCTGGGCGAGACGCGGGTCCACGCCGAGCGTGAGGCCAGTCGCTACGGGCACAAGACAGCTCTTCCCTGGACAACGGTCAGCGAGTATATGGACGTGCTCCAATCCCAAGGAGTCTCCCTGAACGTGGCTGTACTGGTGGGCCACGGCTCCATCCGCGCCGCCGTGACCGGCTTCGCCGACCGGCCTCTCACCGAAGAAGAGCTGCAAAGCTGCGAGCAGCACCTCGCCCAGGCCATGGAGGACGGCGCCTTCGGCATGTCTACCGGCCTGTACTACGCTCCCGGGAGCTACGCCACGAAAGAAGAGATCGTGCGATTGTGCGAAGTGGTCCGCCGTTATGACGGCATCCACACTTCCCATATACGTGACGAGTCGGACTACAACATCGGACTGCTGGCGGCCCTCGACGAGGTCATCGACATCGGGAGACAGTCGGGCGTGAAGATCGAAATCTCTCACCTGAAGTGCCTCGGTCCCCGGATGTGGGGCAAGTCGGGCGAGGTCCTGGCGAAGATCGAGTCCGCGCGGGCGGAAGGCCTGGACGTGACTGCGGACCAGTACCCCTACGTCGCATCGGGCTCCAGCATTACAGGCGCCCTGATTCCAAGGTGGGCCCAGGAAGGGACGCGCGCCGACCTGGTAGCGCGCCTCCGAGACCCCGCGGTGAGGGCAAAGATCAAGGCTGAGGTTGAAGCCAACCTTGTAAGGCGCGGCGGCGCCGACCGCCTCAAGATGACCGTCTACCTCCCCGATCCCTCGATGAACGGGCGTAGCCTCGCGGAAGCGGCGGCCAAGATGAACATGGACCCCGCTGAAGCTGCCCTTACTCTTCTCGAAGAGTCCGATGCCCCCTTCGTTTCCTTCGTAATGGACGAGAACGACGTGCGCCGCATCATGCAGGCGCCGTGGGTGATGACCGGTTCCGACGGGTGGGCGCTGGCGGTTTCCGGACCCCTGGGACAGGGCCACCCGCATCCAAGGAGTTTCGGCACGTTTGTCCGGGTCCTTGCGAAGTACGCATTGCGGGATGGCGTCATCCGTCTGGAGGACGCGATCCGCAAGATGACGTCTCTCCCTGCCGGCCGCCTCGGACTCCAAGATAGAGGCATCCTCAAGGTCGGCATGAGGGCGGACGTGGTCGTCTTCGACCCGGAAACCCTGAACGATGAGTCCACGTTTGAGGACCCAAAGAGATACCCGAGCGGCGTTGAACAGGTCATCGTAAACGGAGCGCGGGTAGTGGCAGACGGCGATCACACCGGACGGAAGCCTGGGATCGTCCTGCGCCACAACTAAGGGGTGCGCCGGTGTCTGAACACATCCCCTCCTGCGCTGCAGGGGTACCGATATTCCGCATGCTGCCCCCTTCCGAGCTCCAGCGAATCGGCCGGGCAATGAGCCATCATCACTTCCGCAAGGGAGACGTGGTTGCGGCCGCCGGGTCCACCCTCGACCATCTCTACGTCGTGGCGCGCGGGCGTCTGAATGTCGTCCACACAACCGCAGGAGGCCGGGAGCAGGTCGTCAGGTCCATCGGACCCGGCGAGTTCATGGGCGAAATGGCCCTGTTCTACGAGACGATCCTCGAGGGAGACATCGTCGCCGCCCTGGAGACTGACGCCTGCGTGCTGCCACGGCAGGCCGTACAGGAGGTGCTTCACAACCCTGAAGCCTCACTCCGACTTGTGGAGGAAATGGCCAAACGTCTCTCGTCCGCCGAACAGCTGATTGCAGATCTAGGGCTCCGCGACGTGGGACAAAGGCTTGCCGCCGAGCTGGTCAGATTGGCGGGAGACGGCCGCGAGGACGAGCAGGGCGTAACCGTCACTATCCCGGTCCCGTGGGCGAGGCTCGCCGTGAAACTGGGGACAACGCCCGAGACACTGAGCCGCAGGCTAGGCTCTCTGGCAGACCAGGGCCTTCTCCGCCAACTTGGCGGGCGGACCATCCTCATCATGGACCTCGCCGGCCTCCGTCGGATCTCACAGCAATAGCCCGTTCAGCAGTTGCTTCTCCAGCAGTTGCCTCTTCAGCAGTAGCCTCTTCAGCAGTAGCCTCCCACGACAACTCCAAAACAGTGACGCTCAAACATTGACGTGCGTCAAGGATTCCTACCCTCCTGCTATGTGAAGATGGTGCCAGGAAAACCATCACCTAGCGAGGAGGTCCTGCGAATGAAAAGCCAGAGGTACATGTTCAGGAACCTTAACTGTCCCAACTGCGCCGCAAAACTCGAGAAGGTCGTGGGCGCCCTGCCCGGGGTCCAGGAAGCCAGGGTCAGTTTCGGCACCGGCGCCATGAATGTGAGGTACGACGAGACCGTAGCAAGCGAGCAGTCCATCCGCGACACTTGCCGCAAGTTCAACCTGGACATAGCGGCGGTCCTTCCAGGCCGCGCCTAGCGCCAGTACGGCAGTAGCATCAGTGCAGCAGTAAAGGGGGCAACCGACCATGGCAGTGTGCGCTAACTCCGCAATCCACCAGTGGGTATCCCGCAATCGTGAATCCGTGGCCGTCGTGGCGTCAGGCTCGCTCATCGCCGTTGCCTGGGCACTCAGAGCAGCCGGCGCCGGTGCAGGTGCGCCAGCGTTCGCCCCGCTTATGACGCTTGCCGCCATAGTCGCCGGGGTCCCTGTGGCGAAGGAGGCTTTCGGGAGGCTCCTTGCCAGGCAGTTCAGCATCCCGCTCCTGGTTACCATCGCGACGATCGGCGCCCTCCTCATAGGCGAGGTGTGGGAAGCTGCCGCAGTCACGTTCCTGTACGTTTTCGGAGGCTACCTGGAGAGCCTGACGCTGTCTCGCACGCGCGCGGCCCTCCGCAGCCTCATCGATCTCGCGCCGAGGACGGCGCGGGTAAAGCGCGGTCCCGAGTTGGAAGTCATATCTGCTGAAGACGTGCAGCCTGGGGAAGTCGTGGTGGTGCTGCCGGGTGATAGGGTGCCGGTCGACGGCGTGGTCCTTTCAGGCCGCGCGTCCTTGGATACCTCTCCCCTCACCGGCGAACCGCTGCCTGCCGAGGTGGGCCCGGGCGATCGGGTCCTCGGGGGCAGCGTGAGCCAGGTCGGACACATCGAGGTCAAGGCGGAGAAAGTGGGGGCGGACACCACCTTCAGCCGCGTCCTGTACCTGGTGGCCGAGGCTCAGGAACAGCGCCCCAAGGTCCAAAGGATGCTGGACCGGTTTGCGGCCTGGTATACTCCCCTGGTCATTACTCTAGCGGGAGTCCTCTTCGCGGCAACCCGCGACGTCGAGCTTGCCCTCACCTTCCTGGTCATCGGGTGCCCCGGCGCGCTGGTCGTGGCCTCGCCGGTAGCCGTGGTGGCCGGGCTCGGGCATGCCGCGAGGAAAGGCATTCTCATTAAGGGTGGTGAGCGGCTGGAGCGAATCGGTAAGGTGGATGTAGTGGCGTTCGACAAGACCGGCACCCTCACGATGGGCCAGCCGAGAGTAGCCACAGTCCTGCCGTTCGCCGAAGGAAGCGGTCCCAGCCCTGCACACCTCGTCTCCCTGGCCGCCGGCGCCGAACTCCGGTCCGAGCACCACCTCGGCAAGGCCATACTGGATTACGCTAAGGATCAGGGCATTGAACCTACCGAAGTCAGTGACTGGTCCCTCCTCCCCGGCCTGGGCGCAGTGGCGGAAACCGACAGCGGGGCAGTCCTCGTGGGCAACCGCAGGCTCCTGGCGGAACGCGGGGTAGTGCTCACTCCCGAGCAGGAAGCCCTGGTTTCAGATCGTGAAGCCAGGGGCGAGACGGTCGCCCTTGTAGCCAACGGTGGGACGGCGATCGGAGTAATCGGCATCACCGACCCTGTACGGACCGGCGCGGCGGCGCTTGTTGCGGGCCTAAAGCGCGCGGGAGTCAAAAAGACCGTGATGCTGACCGGCGACAATGCGTCTGCGGCCTCCCGTGTGGCAAGGGAGTTGGGCATCGACGAGGTGCGCGCCGGTCTCCTGCCTGAGGAGAAGGTGGATGCAATCCGCCGGATTCAGGCAGAAGGCCACGTGGTCGCCATGGTGGGGGACGGCGTCAACGACGCCCCCGCTCTCGCCACAGCAGACGTGAGCATCGCCATGGGGGTCTCCGGAACCGAAGCTGCCATCGAGGCGGCGGACATAGCCCTCATGACCGACCACCTGGAGCGGGTGCCTCAAGCGATCGCGCTGAGCAGGCGGATCATGAGCGTCGTGAGGCAGAACGTGGCATTTGCAATCGTCCTGGTGGGCTTGCTCCTGGCGGGCGTGGTCGGCCGGGTAGTGTTCCTTAGCGGAGGAATGCTCATCCACGAGGCAAGCGTGCTCCTGGTGATACTGAACGGGATGAGGCTTCTGCGCGACGGTTCTGCGTCTGGTCCCACGTCTTCATAAGAAGAAGAGCCGGCGCCCGAAGGCGCCGGCCCCTCTTGTTGCATCACACTCGTCACGAACTCGCGCAAAGCGCTCCGCGCCTTGCTTGGAGGTTACTGCTTGATAAGGTGAATCCACTCTCCGAACATGAATGTCACTCGGCCAATGATAAGTGAGACACGACCCATAATGGCGTTTCCGAAGGCAGCGCCAAAAGTGATCATGATGACCCACTTGCCGAAGTTGGATGCCCCAGTGAGAACCCCTGAGGGCTTCAACGTGAAGAAGAAGTAGCTGAGGGTCCCTAGCACGCCCACTACGATGACGATGTTCTTTATCGAGGTGAGCGGAAGCGCCGTAGACGCCAGCTGCTTCGTGAACTGCTCGATAATGGCGCTGCGGATGGTGATGCCGGCGCCGACGCCGATGATGAACGAGAGCGGATAGCGCCTGGTCCAGCTCAAGCTGTTCCCGAAATAGGGACCAAACAGCATGAGGCCTAGCAGCACCGGGATGATGACAACCGCGAACTGCCCCTTCTCGACGACCGGCTGCCACGCCTTGGTGACGAGGTTCTGGTAGCCGATGGTGATGGTATAGCCCGCAGCGGCTCCGACGTAGATGTGTTCAATAGCACGGTACAGCTTGTTCTCCGTGAACAAGTAGGAGAACGCCCCGATCGTCACGAGAGCTGCTATCCAAGTCACAACGCTGGTGCTCATTGAGCTGCCCCCTTCCTGTCGAGGCCCTTGGAGCGCCTAATGAAATAGGCTGCGTTTCCCAGCAGGATGAAGCCAATAAGCAGGAGGTGCGCCATACTCTGAGCGTCCATGCCTGCCGCGGCTTTGCCCGGCAATCCAGTGAGGATTTCGTACTCAGCCGCTCCCCGGAGTCCCACTAGGATACCGGTGAGCTGTTTGCTCTGAAGGTACGGCTCCGCCTGCGGAGCGGTAACCGTCAGCTGAGCGGCGATAAGCGGGATCTTGTACTGGGAGATCTGCCTGACCCAGACTTCAGCGCTATCGTCAGTGAAGAATACGAACATATCGAAGTCTGCAACACTGTTGATCCCCTGGAGGATGGGTAGGGTTGAGGTGTCGTTACCCTTCCAGTCCTTGGGGAAAGCCTTCTTTATATCCTGGGCCCAAGCGGCCAGAGCCGTCTCGCCGCCAGCCAGGAATCCCATGCTGACGAAGTCCGTTCCGTACTGCTTGCCCTTCGCAACATGAGGAGCTGTCAGCTTGTCGATAATCATAGGTCCGTGGTTCTTGTACGAGGTACAGACGATCCTAACGCCTTTGGAGAACAGGTGGTCAAAGAGCGCCACGGCGATAGGTTCGACGTCGGGCGCGCCGTCAACATAGTATCCGAAGTCGAACACTACGGTGTCGCCGGCCTTCAGGCCGTCCAACAGGGTGAACGCTTCCTTGGTTCTCTCGCTCACGTTGAGCGGGAGTCCGATGGGACGGACCATGGGGAGGAGCACGACCACGATCAGGAGGACGTACAGCCACCGCTTGTCGACTTCGCCCAGTCTACGGATTAGGTCCATTCAGTTTCACCCCCTAGTCCTTTCCCAGGCCAAGGTGGGACCTGTCGATGCCGAGCAGAATGCGAGCGGCAACGCAGACCATACCGACGGCCGAGCCAATCATAATCCCACGCATGCCGGCGAGGTTGACGACGGACATTATCCAGTTAGTGATCTGCGGCATCCACGGGAACCAGTACTCTCCGATAGGGGCCTTCGCGAGCATGAACATCACGCCGGTGACCAAAAGGGCCGCGGCGTAAGCGTTATGGGCGCGGAACGCACGATACGCGGCTGATGCCACGTGGAAAGCAGCCATGGCGTAGAAGGCAGAGGCTGCGGGATCGATGATAGCGTTGAACACGAACTTGAAGCCGCCGGAATCCGTCGTGAAGAAAATCCCGGCTACAGCCGTGAATACCATGGTTATCAGCAAGAGAGCGCTGTCCACCGCGCCCGGTTTCTTGGACGCGATCTTGCGGGTGTGGTTGATGGACAGGTTGATGGCGGCAAGGGCCAGCGCAAAAGCCGAGACGATAATGACCCAGTTCTGCATCTCGATCGCTGCCGTATGGATCGAATCTACCTTGAAGAAGTAGTCGAGGATCTGTATGAGTCCCATGACGCCCGCAAGGAATATTGGTACTTCGCGCTTCATCTATCTCTCACTCCCTTCCGCCTACTTTTTGAGCAGGTCGGCGATGATAGTGCTATTCGCCGTCGCAAAGATTGAGCCCAAAAGCACCAGAGCGAAAGCGATCATCTTGGCGTAGTCCTGCCCTTGTACACTGCCAAGCCTTGCAGCGTCTTTGGAGACGTAGGCGCCTGCTGCCAGGAGCTCTTCACCGATCAGGGTGTAGTCGCAGGCAGCCGTGAAGTACGGCAGCTGGTTAGTGCTGGTGCTGCCGGCGATGCCGATTGCGTCCACGGCTACAGCAGCTTCAGCGAAGTCGACGGCCTCAGATGCAAATGCACCCACGAACACACAAGTGGCTACCTTTTCCCTCTGGATCATGCCGAGGACGGCAGCGGCGTAGGCGTACTGCTCCGGCGAGGTGAAGCGGACCATGTCGGGATCGTAGTGCTCCCTCTTACCTTCCATGAGGTAAGCCTGTTGTACCATCTGCTCAGCCAGAGGATAGACGTTGGGGTAGGAGATGGCGACGATGAGTCTCGTGTCGTACTTGGCGGTCATTCTGGCGACGTGACCAATGATGTCGAGCGCGGCGAAAGTCGCGCCAGCGCTTCCAGTGGTAACGTCAGCCCAGCCCGGGGTACAAAACACTGCCTTGCCCATTTCTGTCGCGCGGCCCACAGCTTCGGTGATCGCTTCTAGTCCAGCGATCTTCCTAACGTAGGGCAGCTTGGTCTTGGCCCGGCTGATGCCGAAGAGCATAGTGCCAATCACGACGATAGCCGCCACCAGCCCGGCGATTCGGCCCTCTACTAACAAACGCTTTGCACCTCCTTGAGATTCTTGAACTCCAAACGGTGTTGCTTGGAGCGGAACCTTGGAACTGAGACTTGGATCGGATAACAATGCATGCCGAAGGACGCACCTAGACGCTTCGCTGCTCCATACCACAATTCCTGCTGCTAGAGGGCATAATCGTGCAGGCCTGGGAATGCGCGTTCAATTGCGATCTAGATGATGAGTAGGAATCCGAGGCGATCTTCTGAATACGGCGATCACAATACGACGGAGAGAGGGTCGCGGGTTTCGGCAGGCTTCGCCCCTCCTCCGTCGAACCTACAGACTGCGACAGGTGACAGGAGATGAGAGCCCGTGAGCACGATACCTTCAGGGAGCTGGCGGGATCACCAGGTAGGCTACGTTCTTCACCCACGCCCTGAAGAACTGGTCCGCCCGGTATAGCCTTCGGACCTCTTCATTGGTCGCGCCGGCGGAGTCGTTCACGATCACGTACTCCACGCCATCCTTCCAGGTGAAGCCACGCACCAGTACCAGGTGCCCCGGCGTCCGGTTGATGGGCACGCCCTCCACCTCAGGTTCCTTGTACTTGCCGTCCTCGTATCCCGGCTTCCTGTACCGGACGCTTATCACGACCGGTCGTCCGGCGGCTATCTCCTGCTTCACCGAACCCCACGGATCCGCGCCCTCAGCAGGGACGAGGTAGTCGACGTACGACCGAAACCCCCGGCTTCCGACGAAGGCGGTGTTGAACGGCCAATTGCCAAACATGGGGACGGTGTTGTCCCTCACGGCCCAAGCCGCTTCCTCCGGCAGCGTCGGAACCCCGTGATACGTCATGGCCATAGCCATGCTGGTGGGACTGCAGATGGAGTGGGCGATCTTCGGGTCCTGCTGGTACTGGGAGTATTGCTGGACATCCAGGTCCTTATCCAGGTAGATGAACCGCGAGTGCCCCCCGTCTCCGGCCGTACCGACGCCCGCGGCTGCTTCCCAAACCTTCGGGATTGCCTGACCCGGAATTGAGTTCTTGATGGAGCACGCAACGAGAGATACGCTGGGAGATCCTCCGCACGCGCCGACAGCGGCGCTCCTCTCGCCCTCCGCATGATCGCACCCGTCTTGCCCGGAACCACCCGGCGCCCGGTGCAGCACCAGCCTGTACTGGAACGCTGTGGCTGTATCCTCAGGGCTGCCTTTGACCCTCAGTTCGTCGGGTTCCACTGCGACGAGATCGTCTTCCCTCTCGTCCTTCGGCGCTGACCCCGGTTTCACGAGTTGGCCCGCAGCATTCACGAAATCTGACGTAGCCCAACTGCCCCACGGCAGCCACCTGGACCACCTTCCGGCCACCCGTACACGGCCTGCGATCTCTATGTAGGATCCCTCAGGTGTTGTCGCGTTCCAGGAGAGGATCATGTAATCGAACGGCTCGGTCTCTATCTCGGGCGAAGTGTAGACGCCTTGCTCCGCGCCATCGGCTAGTACCACCGCAGCGTCGCATCGGGCGGAAGCTACAGCTGCGTTGCTTTCTGTAGTAGACGCCGTTTCACTGCGCTCCACAATGGGAATTGCCCTCGTGCGATCGTGTTTCCCTTGCTCAAACTGGCTCAGCATGAGGAACAAGAAGAGGTTACCCCTAGAGTACAAGTAGACAGCCCCTTTCGAGCGCTTGGCCGCTCGCGAATGAACCTTCGGACCGGCGATTGTGCGTCACTGCGCCCGCGATTGCTGGTAATGGGATTAGCGGGTCGCAGCGGAATCCCCTTCTGCTTTCCAGATAGGACTCGAAGCAAGGCCTGACGAACTGGACAGGACCGGAGGCGATAGGGTTGGCCAGCGAGATCCCATCACACATTTACGCTGCAGTGTTTCTCATGGCAGCAGACTTCGACCTCAACGCAGAGTTCGGCCAGATTATCGACCGAGTTGAGGCCTTCGAGGCGTCCACCGGGAGGCTTTTCGGCTCTGCCGACACTGACCTCCGCACTTCTGCCTTCAGCCTGCTGTTCCAGGCAGGGTGCCTTTCCAGCATCGGCCTCGACAAAGCCGAGGAGCATCTCATGGCCATGCGGCTGCGCGACCTCTTAACGCTCGCGCTCGGCTATGATTCCGTGTACTGCAACGATGAAGGGGAGTACTGGGAGAAGATCGAAGACGGGCCAAGCACTGAGGGTGTTGAGGACACCGAAAACAGCAAGTGTATCAACGGCAGGCTCAAATCGCTAATGTCCCGATCGCCCGCGCCTACCGCCGACGAGGTGCGCGGCGTCCTGAGTGAGCTAGGATTGGATCAACCCGGGTTAACCCATTGGCTGGAGGAGCACTGGCTCTAGGAATCCTGGGAATCCTGCGGCGTTGTCATGGCCGGAGAAACAGCGCCGCGACGCCGCCGCAGCTCCATCACACTATTTTAGCCAGAAAGTCAGCCACCCGGGGGATGGTTGCCGAGAAGAACTCCTTCGGGGGCAGAGAGCAGATGACCTTGCCCTTGTCCATGAAGGCGATCTTGTCCGCCACCTCACGGGCGAACCCCATCTCGTGTGTCACCACGACCATGGTCATCCCGCGGGAGGCCAGCATCTTCATGGCGTCCAGCACTTCTTTGATCATCTCGGGGTCCAGCGCGGACGTGGGCTCGTCAAACAGGATCACCGTCGGGTCCATCCCCATGGCTCGGGCGATGGCTACCCGCTGCTGCTGGCCACCGGATAACTGCCCCGGATAGCTGTTCTCCTTGTCCGCCAGCCCAAACAGCGCCAGAAGTTCCTTAGCCTTGACCACTGCCGCGTCCTTATCCACCTTGAGGACGTGGATGGGAGCCAGGGTGATGTTCTCGACTGCCGTCAGGTGCGGGTACAAATTGAACTGCTGGAACACAAAGCCGATCCGGCTCCGGAGCTTGTTGACATCGGTGTGCTTGGCGTGGACGCTCTGGCCGTCCACGGTGATGGTACCCCCGTCGATGCTCTCAAGGCCGTTGAAGGTGCGGAGCAGCGTGCTCTTCCCTGCCCCGCTCGGGCCGCATATGACCATCACCTCGCCGTCGGTCACAGAGAGGTCCGCGCCGTCCAGCGCCGTGAATGTCCCAAACTTCTTGACTACTCCCTTTGCCTCAATCATCGTCCACACCCCTACTCCGACCGGAATCGGCGTTCAAGCACCCTGAGCAGCCGCGACAGCCCAAAGGTCATCACGAAGTACAGGACCGCGGTGATGGACCACAACTCAAGCGAGCGGAAGGTCACGACCACAGCGTTCCTGGTCTGCATCGTTAGATCGTTGACGGATATGGTCATGACCAGGGATGAGTCTTTCACCAGCGAGATGAACTGGCCGGTGAGAGGCGGGATGATCCTCTTCATAGCCTGAGGGATGATCACCAGACTCATCGCCTGGAGGTAGGTCATCCCGCTGGCCCTTGCGGCTTCCATCTGGCCCCTCGGGATGGACTCGATACCCGCACGCACTATCTCGGCTACGAACGCTCCGGCGAAAATGCCCAGACCGGACACAGCCGCGACCATCGCTGAGAAGTTCACGAATCCCCCGAGACCGAAATAGATGAACATCAGAAGGACAAGGAGCGGGATGCCTCGCACGAACTCAATGTAGGCCGTCGAGATCGCGTTGGCCACCTTGTTCTTCGATATCCTCATGAACGCCAATATGATGCCGATCGGGATAGCCAGGAGGATGGACAGCGCTGAGATCTTCAGAGTCGCAACTACCCCCTGGAGGAGGAGCGGCATAAACTGCAATGCCGCTCCCCAGTTCATCCGGTATCCTTTGATCATGGCCAATCCCCCAGATTACTGCTAAGTCACTTGTGCCTAATCGTGGCGCTTGTGCGGCTACGCCTTCGCGACACCGCCTGGGCGTAACGATGACGCATCACTTGCAGGCTCCTACTCGGACGTAACGTCACCCAGCCAGTCCATGTTATCGAACCACTTGGCTACGGCTGCCTTGTATTCCACTCCGTCCACGTAGGACAGGAGGAACGAGTTGAGCCACTGGATCGTGGAGAAGTCATCCTTCTTCACGGCGATGCCGAGGTTCTCGTCAGACATGAGTTCCCACACGCCGTAGAGGCTGTCAGGCTGCTGAGCGACGCAGACGCGGATGCCGGGCTCGTCGTACACGACGCCGTCTACCTTTCCTGTGGTAGCCGCAAGGGCCGCGTCAGGAAGGGTATCGTACTCTTTGATCTCTGCGTTCTTGAAGATCTCCTTTGCGAGCAAAGCCCCCGTGGTGCCGATGGAGACTCCGATGCTCTTGCCCTTCACGTCCAGCTGCTTCCAGGACGTGATGCCCGGATTGCTCTTGGTGACCATGAGCACTTGGCCGGTGACGTAGTAGGGATTGGAGAAACTGACTGAAAGGGCCCTGCCGCCAGTGACGGTCATGCCGGCGATGATCATGTCGATCTTCCCGGTCTGGAGGGCGGGGATGAGGCCGTCAAAAGCGAAGCGCTCGATCTTGAGTTTGACCCCGAGGGTATCGGCGATCTTTTGGGCGACATCGATGTCAAAGCCGATAATGTTGCCCTGTTTGTCAGTCATCTCGAACGGGAAGTAACCTGGGGCGGTACCGACGACAAGTTCCTTCTTGGCGAGGATCGACTCGATGGTGCTTTTAGGGGCGGGCTCCTGGGCAGTCTGCTGCTGATTCGAAGCGCAGCCCACGAGGGCGAGCGAGAGCGCCAGGACCACAACCGCAATCGTCACAAACAGCGATTTCCTCACTTTCTTTTCCTCCTGTTCTCCTTAACAAAACTAATGCCGTCCGGCTCTTCGAGGCCGGTTGTCGGACCAGGCCTATACCGGGTCCCGCTTAATGAACGCGGTCATGCAGTGGATGGCGCCCCATCCCTTGATGATCTCCGATACATCTACCTCGATAACTGACACTCCTGCATCTTCCAGAGCGGCCTTGCAGTTGGGATTGCCCTTGGGCATCACGACCTTGCCGGGTTCAAGGGCCACGAAGTTGACTCCGAAGGTGTTCTTGACTTCCGCCACGTCCTGAGCCTCGACAATCTTGAATCCCAGGTCCATCAGCGCGGCGCACACGTCGTACGGGACTTGCCACGGGAAGAGGAAGACGGTCTTCTTGTCGGCGAAGTTCATGAGGCCGTCAAGGTGCGCGTGGCCGTAGGGGATCTGGAACTCAATGATGTTCTCTACGCCGAGGTTCCTCAGTTCCGACTTGACCTGGTCGGTTCCGGCCTTGTTCGCCCTGGCCCCGGTGCCGATTACGACGGAGTGCCTATCAACCCAGAGCGCGCAGGCGCACTCAAAGATCCCGTCTCCGTTGATGGTCTTTATGATGGGCACACCCAGTTCGGCCAGTTTCTTCGCGACAAAGCGCTCTTCGCCTCGGCGGACCTCCATGGCGGGACGGCCGACGATGGCTCCCTCCGGCGTCATGAGGACAAGGTCGCGCAGGAACAGCGAGTTCGGCCTGTCTTCCCTGGCATCCTCGACGTAATGGACCTTCACTCCGTGCTGCTCGTAGATATTTGCCAGGGCGTCCTGCTGCGCGCGGGCCTCCTCCGGGTTCATAAGCTCCTTGAACCTGTACTTTGCCGCGTCCTCCATGAGATCGATTTCCTTTCCAGGTCTCCTGAGGAGCACCGCCCGGAGCTTCCCGACCTCAGAATCGCAGTAGCAGTCGTACCAGTTCTCGGATATGAGGTCCGCGAACGACCTTTCGTCGGGAAACCATCTCTCCCCCTGAACCTTGAGCACCATCCGCTTCCTCCTTCCTGCATGTCTATGAGTGTTAGTGTATAAGTACGCACACCTTGAACCAGAAGTGTACGTGTGCGAAGAGGTTATGTCAACTCCGTTTTGCAGGGGCCCGCCCACCCCTTCGATCCTGCTCCTGAGGGCCGCAAGCCTCCGTTTTCAACTCGCTCCGCAGGATGCAACGGCGTCGTTATGTGTAACTTATGGGGTTGTCTTGTGGTATAGTCCTGTCCCTGGGTAAACTTGGAGAAACAACGAAAGAGGGGCTGTGTATGCCGGACTTTGCCCATCCCTTTAAGGCCAACGTAGAGCGCAAGATGACGCGGGAAGAGCTCATTCAGGCCATCCGCCTCGACATCGCAGGTGAGCTAGAAGCCATCTACGTCTATGACGCCCACGTCATTGCAACCGACGATCCCATAGCCAAGAAGGTCATCGCGGACATACGCGATGAAGAGAAAGCCCACGTGGGCGAGCTGTTCACGCTTCTTCGGACGCTCGACGCTAAGGAAGCGGAACTGTTCGAAGAGGGCGCTGAAGAGGTCAGGGAACTCCTGGAGGAACTCAAGAAGGAAGGCAAGTAGGGGCCTGTAGCGTAGCTATCAAGAAAGCAGCAACCTGGCAAGAGCATCAGGCAAGCCAGCAACCATACGAATACGCAAGGTCCAATAGGAACCTATGTGCAAATGTGAAGGGCCGGCACAATGCCGGCCCTTTCATTCGTCTGCTGAGGGGGATCTAAGCCGGTGCGCCGGACCTCTCCTCCCGCTCAGTCGCCTTTAGCTCATCGAAGAACGCTTTCCAGTCATCGTAGGTGGGGAACCTGAGTCCCTTGCCGCCTTCGTGGTCGGTGAGGTATTTGCCGACCACCTTCTCGTACCAGTCCAATTCCTTGGGGTTGAGGTCGAGCCCCGCGGCCATTGACTGTTTGATCGGTCGGGTCTTACCCGAGCCTCCGCTGTGCCTGGGATCAACATGATAGGTGATCTTGCGGTAGCCGCACTTCGGGCATACGTAATCCCGCCTCACGATGGGCGATAGGTCGTGACCATCCTTGTCAAACCCGCCGCCGTAGACTGTGGCCTCCTGAACCTCTGCCAGTATGGGCGAGAAGAAGCTTGAGCGGCAATCGGGACACTTTACTGCAAAGAAGTGGGGCCATACGAATGCCACGATTGGCCAGAGGGCAGCGAAGATGTAGGATAACCTTCGTAGGTAGGCAGGAAGCGCCTTCCCAGACCAGAGTTTTGTCTGCTCCTTTACGAACGAGCCACCCTCATCAAACTGGACGGTCGTCAGCCAGTAGCCGGTAGGGGATTTGTAACCGAGGTTCACCTTGTAGCCGCCGTTAGCTTCTGTCAGCCAGGCATTAAGCAGGGTTCGGCCGCCAGCCTCGGACGTTGCACTGATCGGTTGCTTCAGGTGCTGAGATGCTGCGGTGACGCGACTGTCGGATAGGTCAAGAGGTTCGCCGAGACCGCCTGTTCCGGCCCACTCCACGGCAAAGGAAGCTGCGAAGACGACGATCGCGAAGACCAGGATCCCGATCTTTCTTGGCATTGCCAATCCCCCTCTGATCATATGCCGCCGCAACTGCTAAGCGTCCAACTGCCCCGCAGCTGCTAGGCGTCCTGCTGCCCGCAGCTGCTAAGCCACCTACACTGGATTTCCTTCAATACGAGGTACTGCACTCCTCTTACGCGCTAGCCTTCAACACGCTTGACGTTTGTACCTTCTTGAAACTATTCCGACCACTTATATAGACTCCACAGGGTTCAATTGGTTCCCACTCGAATAGAAGCCATGGGAGGTGCTACCAACGGGACAAGTGAGTGTCGTTGAGTGGCAGGGTGGCGCCGACAGCCAGGATGAGAACCTGCTAGAGGGACTATGCCTCCATCCCAAGGATCCGGCCCAAATGCAACAGGTAATCGGCCCCTGCATGCAAAGGCGCGTCCTCTGGGCCAAGGGTATGCGTTCCTCGGGACTTCGCATTGGCGTGGCCTTCTTGCCAACCGGTGAGAAGGCGGGCCTTGTGGAGTGTGTCCCCCTGGAACACGCCGCGGAACCGGTTTCCGGGCCGGGAGGCCTGTTCATCAATTGCCTGTGGGTCTTGCCCGAGCACCGGGGAAAAGGCGTCGCTACCGCCCTACTGGAGCACATCAAGGGCTGGACACAAGGCACCCAGGTGCTTGCGGTGCTCGCCTACGAAGGAGACAAGTGGTTCGGATACTTCCCTTACATGCCGGCTCGCTTCTTCGGGCGCTTCGGGTTCACCGAAGTCGACCGGGACGGGAGCCGTGTGCTTATGCTCCTCAATACACGCAATCAACCTGAAGCGGGTGTGACTGCTTCTTTTTCGATAGTCAGGCCCAGAACACGCTCGATTCAGCCGAGCGCTGCAGGGAGAAGCGTGGTCGAGATCCTTGTCAATAGCCAGTGCCCTTGGGCTGGCTGGATGGTTCACCGCGCAACGGAGCACCTCAAAGGCCTCGCGGTCGAGGTACATGTGGTTAATACCGACGCTCCCTCGACCGCAAGAGAATACGGCTTGACCCGCGGAGTGTTTGTTGACGGAAAGCCGCTACTGAAGCGCCTTTCCTCTGGCCCTGAGATCGCTAGAGCGGTGAAAGCCTATCTCGCAAACGCCTGAAAGCCCCACTACGCTGCTGTCATTTGTCCTCAGCCGCTCTCAACTGTCCCCTGCTGCCGTCATCCGCCCTCGGCTGCCCGACTGCCCTAGACTGCTCTCAGTTCCGGTCACTCATCAACTCGATGCTCTGGCTACCTTTCCCCCACCTCTCGCTGGCCCTCGCGATCGTACCGGCCAAGAGGCTCATTCCCAGGTACGCGGGCTTGCCGATCTTTGGGGATAGAACATACGAGCCGCGTTCCTCCTGAAGCACGAATCCTCCGTGCACGAGTTCCTTCAAGTGGTGGTACAACTGCCCTCCGACCAGTCCGGTCTCCTCTGCCAACTCTGCCGCGGTGCAGCTCCCGTGCGACACCGCGCGCATGATCTTCAGTCGACCGGGGTTCGTGAATGCAGATGCGAAGGCTACGATCTCATCATCTGGCCCATGCTTCTTCCCGAGGTCTGTGTCCGACGACACGCTTACCATCGAGCCGCGTTCCTTGCCTTCCCGCGACTCAAGTACCGCAAACACCATCGTGTAACCTGACTGCAGCGCCTCGGGACTGGCAACCGTCCGCCTGATAGTCTCCAACAGCTCCGCTACGTCCTGCGGCGGCCCTCCCTCGCTTGAGCGGGGCTTCACGGCCTCCGCAGTCCTTTCGTCGTCCAAATCCACGATCATATTCCGAAGCCGGTCCAGCTCCGCCAGGATCTCTCGGGTCTTTCCGCCCGTGACAGTGGTCCTTCCACCCTGCGTTGTGGGTCGCTCGCGTGTCGTATTGGCCTCTTCGGGTGCAACGCTGGGCTTCTCGTCCGTCACAATGGACACCTCCTTTGGCCCTTCGATTCACAATTCCAGTTTTACAGTGCACTGTACTTTCATTATCGGCGGAGGCCATCTGCATGTCAATACCATGTGTGGAAAATCCTCTGCGAGACCGCGGAGCCAACCTTATCCAACTCCACTCCATTCCGCCCGTCCGCCAGTCCCCAGGCAAAACTGAAATACAGATGCAGTATCTGGAAACTACATGATCTACAGATCATGCTTCCTGAGGAATGTGCATCCCTAGATCATGGTCCTCTGCAAGTTGTGCCTGTAGGTTTCAGTGTCGGGCTATGCGGCACTGATTCGAGGAGAATGAAGGAACCTGCCCGACGGCAGGTTCCTGCTTATTCATATGGGCATTACGCTGGTGCCGCGCTGCAGCCGGTGTTCACACCTTGATGCTCAGTTGCCCGATGCCCTGGTACTGTGCCGGTTTGGCTCCCCCGCCCTGCCCTACTGCTTTGTGATGCTTCCTTCCCACGTGGTCATCTTGACCACGGAACCTCCGCCAAACCACCTGCTGGTGACAGACTTCGTCTCCGTGTAGAAGGCCACTCCGTCCTTGCCGAGGACGTGGAGGTCACCGAAGAACGAATCCTTGTGCCCGCTGAACGGGAACACCGAAATGGGTACCGGGATGCCTACATTCACTCCCACCATGCCTCCGTGGGTCCGACGGACGAACTCCCGCGCGTAGTACCCGCTCCCGGTGAATATGACCGAGCCGTTGGCGAACCGGTTGCTGTTCATAAGGGCAAGGCCTTCCTCAAAGCTCTTCACCCGCTTGATGCAGGTAACCGGACCAAAGACCTCGCAGTCGCCGATGGTCATCTCCGGAGTTACGCGGTCGAAGATGGTAGGACCGATGAAGAAGCCGTTCTCGTGTCCCTCGACCTTGACACCCCTGCCGTCGAGCACCAGTTCGGCACCCTCTTCGATGCCTTTGGCGATCCAGTCCAGCACGAACTTCTTGTGCTCGGCTGAGACGACGGGACCAAGTTCGGTAGTGGGGTCGTACGCAGGGCCGATCTTGCGTTCCTTGGCCAGTTTCACCAGCAGGGATACGAATTCGTCGGCCACTTCTTCCTCTACGCATACCACGGGAAGCGCCATGCAACGCTGGCCGGCGCATCCAAAGGTCGAATTGATGACCGCCTTTGCTGCGTTCAGGAGGTCCGCATCCTTTAGGAGCAGCGCGTGGTTCTTGGCTTCGCAGAGGGCCTGCACTCTCTTGCCGTGGGCCGCAGCTGTCCCGTACACGTGCTTTCCCGTGCTGGTTGAGCCGACAAACGATACGCCGTTCACGTCCGGATGAGTCAGCAGGATCTCTGCTTCGTTCCTGCTGCACGTAATGAGGTTTACGACGCCCTTCGGCAGGCCCGCCTCTATCAACAGCTCCAGCATGCGGATCGCGGTCAAGGGCGTCATGCTGGCAGCTTTCAGGACAAAAGTGTTGCCTGTGGTGATGCACAGGGGGATCATCCAACCGAAGGGGATCATGGCCGGGAAATTGAAGGGGACGATGCCGGCAAACACGCCGACGGGTTCCCTATAAGTCACGGTATCAAAGCCGTTCGACACGTTCATGAGGGAATCTCCCTGCATCAGCACGGGAGTCGCGCAAGCAAGTTCCACAACCTCGATTGCCTTCAGCACGTCACCTTTGGCTTCATCCAAGTTCTTACCGAGCTCACGCGAGACCAAGAGGGTGAGCTCCTCAAGATGGCTCTCCAGCAGTGTGCGGAACCTGAACATGAGCTGTGCCCGCTGAGGAACAGGAGTGCTGCTCCACGGCCCAAATGCGGCTCTAGCGGCAGCAATGGCCTCCAACACTTCCTCCTTGGTGCAGCACGGGGCCTCGGCGATGACCTCCCCGGTGCTCGAGTTCGTAACCGGCATGTACCTGGTGGCCTTGGACTCTTTCCAGACCCCGTCCACGCAGTAGCCAAGCCTTCTGACTTCAGACATAGCTAGATACCTCCTGTGGTGCTTCTCCCGATCCCAAGACCGCATCGAAATGCGACCCACATCGCCTTTGGGGCTTGTCTTCTCCGAGCCGCAGGCCGTTACCGTCTTACCTGGGGTGATTCTCTACCCAGGTGACCAATCCTCTAGGTCTATGCGCCAGGCAAAATCCAAGCATACCTCCAATTGCGGCGGGCTTAACGACCTCACTGCTCTCTGGGAGTTACTTCTCTACAATCACCAGCGTTACCTGGAAGGTATCCTGCAAGGAGTGCCGAACCTCATCTGTCATACCGGAGGTGTGCCTAATGGATGCAAAACACTACATTGACTTAGCGCTCCGACTTGGAGCAGATGATGCCGTGCAGTTCAAGATCGAGGACATCGAATTCGACCCCAGGACCATCCTCAAGTGCGCGTTTGGCTGCACAGACTGGGGAAAGGGGTTAACCTGCCCGTCCCGAGCCAACTCCCTCAAGCCCTGGGAATACGAGCAGGTCCTCAAGAGATACTCTTGGGGCGTGATCATCCACTCAACCGATAAGCGCAAGTCTCAGGAAATCTCTTTCGCGGTCGAGAGAGAAGCATTCCTGAACGGCTACTACTTTGCGTTTTCCCTGAGCGACTGCGACCTCTGCGCGACGTGCGCCGGGTTCGCGGGAGCCCAGTGTGTCCACCCGAAGATGGCGCGGCCTGCCTTCCACAGCGTCGGCATCGACGTGTTCAAGACCGTGCGGAAGTTCGGGCTGCCGATCGAGACTCTCCAAAGCGAGGATGAGACCCCTAACTGGTACTCAGCCGTGTTCATCGAGTGAAGACCGGCACCGCACGATAAGCGCACCAAGTGACGGCCGACATCGGGTCTTGGCTGCTGTTCGGTGCCGGCCGTCTACACCGTGGCGTTTGTTAGCTCACCTATTCCCTCGATGTACACAGTCAGCGTCTCTCCCGCTCTGACCCACTTCTGCTGCTCCGGCGGCTGTCCTAGGACGACACCGGATGGTGTGCCGGTGAAGATGAGATCTCCCGGCCGCAGCGTGAGGTACTGGGAAAGGTAACTCACCAGGCGGGCGCAGCTGAATATCATGTTCCGGGTGTTGGAGTCCTGGACGACCTCCTCGCCCCGCCGCATCGAGATCCGGAGGTTGTTGGGGTCCGGTATGGCATCCGCTGTGACGATGTGGGGCCCCACCGGTGCGAACCCGTCCAGGGACTTGCCCATGAACCACTGGGTGTTGCGCTTTTGGAGGTCCCGTTCTGAAACGTCGTTCCCGCAGGTGTAGCCAAAGACGTAATCCAGGGCCTTGTCCTCCGGCGCCATGGAGCACTCCCTGCCTATCACGATGACCAGTTCCGCCTCGTAGTCGTACTGGCTGGCCGTCGGGGGCAGCTTGATCGGCTGCTTGTGGGCGGCCAAGGCGTTGTTGGCGACGCTGAACACCTCCGGGTACCTGGGCAGATCCGTCCGGCTCTTGGTCTCTTCAATGTGGGACACGTAGTTCCACCCGATGCAGATGATCTTCTCGGGGCGGGCCACGACGGGCGCGTACGTCAGGTCGTCCTCCCTCAGGAGAGGGATGACTGGTTTTCCCTGTGAAGCGCTCGACCCCTCAGCCCCATGCCGTTCCTGCGAGGCGACCGATTCCTCCAGCGCTCGAAGGCTGTCCAGTCCTGCCTTCCCTTGCGATATGAGTTCCTCCATCGTACCTGGTAGCAGGGCATTGCCTGGCGCGGTGGAAGAGCCGGCCCCCCTTGAGGCAGCCGTAACATCCACCACGCCGGCCCCGGTCACAAGGCCCAGGCGGACCTCCCCATCCTTCTTAAAACTCAGCACTCGCATGACAGCGCCTCCCTATATACCCGATATCGCATCTATGGACCGCTTCAAGGCACATCCACAACCTTCAAGGTACCCGCAATCAGCATACCTGCACTATGGAAACTTTCGACGCGGGAATCCCACGTCCTGCGGTGTAATCTCCCCAAACCGGGTATCTCTAGGATGAGGGCCATAGTAAGATCAGTCAACGAAGACAGGCTCTCGATATGGAAGACAGTCTCCCTGTAAGGAGGAAACGCGGATGGACCCATCCATGATCATCTGGGGGTTCTTCATCATTTCCATGCTCCTGCCCGGGATTCAGCGCAGGCAGCTGAATGCCGCCCGAGTGAGCCTGATCCGGTCCCTCGAAAGGAAGCGACATTCCAGGCTGATAACCCTCATCCACCGTCAGGAGTCCATCAGCTTCCTTGGCCTCCAGCTGTCGCGGTACATAAACATCGAGGACTCGGAGCAGGTACTCCGCGCGATCAGGTTGACCCCCGACGACATGCCCATAGATATCATCCTGCACACGCCCGGAGGGCTGGTGCTAGCATCCGAGCAGATTGCCCGCGCTCTCCTGCGGCACAAGGCCAAAGTGACGGTATTCGTCCCCCACTACGCGATGTCGGGCGGGTCCCTCATCGCGCTTTCGGCGGATGAGGTTGTAATGGACCCCAACGCCGTGTTGGGTCCCGTGGACCCGCAGGTCGGCAAGCACGCAGCGGCGTCGATCCTGAGAGTCCTGACGGAGAAGGAGCGCAAGGACATTGACGACGAGACCATCATGCTCGCCGACATGGCGGAGAAAGCCGTCAAGCAGGTGACGCAGACAGTGGCGGACATGCTGATGCAGCGGACCGACAAGGACCAGGCCATGGAACTGGCCAAGAAGCTGACGTCGGGGCAGTGGACCCACGACTACCCGCTAACGGTGGAAGAGCTGGACCAATTCGGCTTCCCGCCCATATCCACGAACATGCCTGTGGAGATATACAAGCTGATGGACCTCTACCCCCAGCCGCCTCAGAACAGACCGTCAGTGCAGTACGTCCCGACGCCGTACCGGGGCGAGAAGGAGCAATAACCGACAAGATGGCGTCGCGCAGCTGAGTGGCAGGGGAGGTAGTCATCCCTTCATCGGACGATCTTGGACGATACCCGACCCGCCTTCCGATATTCCCAGGGCAGCCATTATCTCTTCCGGCGTTGTGGATGTAACCGGGAAGCCTCTGAAGTCTCGCAAGTTGTACGTGCAGATAGTGCTGATCCCCGAATCCTGCATCTGGGCCACGATGAAGGCATCGTAGACGTCAGCGCCTATAGGTCCTCCGGTTGATGCAAGGGCAGCCAAGAAATCAAGTGCTCCCTCTCTTGGTTCTATAACAGGGATGACCGCACGAAGTCTGGCAAGCTCGGCCATAGCCTCGAGCGGAGCAATTGGATGAAGAACCCGCTTTGCGTCTGTAACGACGGCGTAGAATTCGAGTAGATTCTGTGGTAATAGGCATGCAGGTATGAATCCGCTGGCTATACTGCTCATGAACCTCCTGCAGGTGTAATGGTGAGGGTCATCCTCATTGATTGCATAGACGAGGACATTCGTGTCGATCGCAATCGGTGCTATTACGTTGAACCCGAATTGTCTGCTCATATCTTTCCTCGGCCATCGTATATGTCGCGCCTGGAAAGGGAGCCTGTAGCGCCTAACGCGTACTTCCCCAGTTCTATGCTGACCGCGCTTAACCTGAGGTACCGTTCCAGCGCGTCAATGACTATTTCGTTTTTAGGCTTACCCTGCTCTTTTGACACTGCATCGAGTCTTGCCAGCAGTGCCTCCTTCTCTTTCGGAACATAGATGTTCAACTGCACTGCGATCCCTCCACTAATATTGTCGCGGCTATGCTTGGGCCAGTCAATAGGCATAGGCATATGTATATGGCGGCCAGCTTACAGAAGTGGAGAGCTCCGGCAGCCTACTTCTCGAATATCCTTGAACACCCCGCTTCCTTCGGTTGTGGTAGAATCGATCCTTGGAGCCAGCCGCTGCTTACCGGGGCAACTCGCGACATAGACGCCGATGCGCATAACCGCAGGGGCTTTCTTGCAGCGGGAACCCGCAGCGCAGGCCGGTCTACCAGGTGAAACCATGCTTGAGGCGCAGATCGCGTCTCGTTCACAGCCGTCACCGGACAACAGAGCCATCAGGACCCAGGTCCTGAGCCTCGCATTTCCCGCCATGGCGGAGATGCTGCTTCAGACGATAACCCAGATAATCAGCATGATTCTGGTCGGCCATCTGGGTGCCAACGCCGTTACCTCCATCGGGATATCAACTCAACCTCTCAATATGCTCATGGGCGTGTTCCAAGGGATCGCCGTCGCCGTAACCGCACTTGTCGCCCGCTCCATAGGAGCGGGACGGCGGGAAGACGCATCAAGAGCAGCCGCTCAGGGAGTCACGCTGGCGGGGATCATCGCACTGGCTGCTTCTGCGCTGATGCTCACTAAGGCTCGGGCGGTGGTCACCTGGATGGGCGCCTCAACCGACGTCGTAGACCAGGCCACTCAGTACCTCCTCATCATGACGCCGGGCCTGTTCTTCCTGTGGATGAGTTCGGTCATCACCGGAGCCCTCCGGGGCGCGGGCGACAACCGGACGCCGATGAAAGTGAACATGACAATCAGCCTACTGAGTTTTGCAGGCAACATCGTCCTCGTGTACGGCCTGTTCGGATTCCCGGCCCTGGGGGTGCTGGGAGCCGGGCTCGCGACGTCCATTGCTCGCGTCACCGGCGGCTTGCTCCTCCTCATCCCCTACTTGTTGGGAAGACTCACCCTTCCGTGCAGGTTCCCACGGGACTTCCGCTGGGACGGATCCCTTATGGCCAGGGTGGTGCGGGTTGGGATCCCCGGTGCCGGAGAACGCCTGCTAATCAGCGGAGGCGGATTGTTCTACGCCAGGATGGTGGCAGGCCTGGGCGCGGTTTCTTATGCAGCCCACACCATCGGGATCAACGCTGAGTCCGTCTCCTATATGCCCGGGACAGCATTCGCCGTGGCCGCAACTACGCTGGTCGGACAGAACCTTGGAGCCGAGAGGCCCGACGTCGCCGAAAGAAGCACCTACCAGGCTCTTTCACTGGCATGTATGTTTGTCGGCGTCGTCGGAGTTGGTTTCCTTGCTTTTCCCGGAGCCCTGATCCGCCTGTACTCGTCCGATCCCGAGGTCATACGGCTCGCATCCATCTACCTGCGCATGATGGGGTTTTGCCAGGTACACCAGGCTTTCGGATTTGTCATTCTGGGCGCCATCCGCGGCGCTGGAGACACCAAGTTCGTCACGTGGGTGACTGCGTTCTGCGCCTGGGTACTGAGGCTCGGTACCACGTACCTGCTAATCGAGGTTGTCGGCAAGGGCGTGACCGGTGCCTGGTGGGGCATGGCGGCCGACGGCTTCGTGAAGGGCGTCGCGGGATGGCTATGGTTCAGGCGCGGCCGGTGGAAGAAAGCGTCAGTGTAGGTGTATTGTCACTGGCCAGCGTTGAGCTCGAAGATCACGTTGTCGACGGACTTCAGGTACGATTTATCCTTCAGCACATCGTCGTCGACTGTCCAGCCCAGGATCGTAACGCCGTTGTCCCTGTATCCTCTAGTGATCTCATCGCTGATGATCCCGTAATCGTAGGAGATGAAGTTGGGGCGGCTGATGGCGGCAAAGAAGTTATCTTTGAGGTTTCTGAGAAGCCTCGTTCCCATCATTGGGAAATCCGTCAGGAGCAAGCCGACAGGAGTCCTGTCGTCGTGTTGCCTCATCCACCTGCACGAGAGCGGGCCGAAGGACTGGTAGGCGTACTCGCCGTGGTACCCTTCGAGAACTTTCAGCGTCTCTTCCTCCAGCTTGCCTGCCAGGCCGAAGTTCTTGATCTCTATGAGGACTGGGGTCCTCCCTGCCACGTGCGCCATGGTCTCGGCCAGCGTGGGGATGGTCTCCCCTGACTTCGGGAACCGGATCTCTTTCAGTTCAGCAAGGGTCATGTTGGAGACCTTGTTGTCGATGCCAAAGAGGCGGTCCAGCTCGTCGTCGTGCATGACGAGGACATGCCCGTCTTTGGTGAGGCGGACGTCCAGTTCAATAGCGTAGCCGTTCGCGATGGCATTGGAGAACGCTCCGATGGAGTTCTCGTCTAGCTCGCTGGTATGCAGGCCGCGGTGCGCGATGGGGGTGGTCTTGAGCCACGCGACGTCTTTGGGCAGGCAGTAATCGTAGCGCTTCACGCTGAGCGCGACGACGAAGAGCAGGAGAACCAGCACCAAGACCCAGCCCACTCTCGATCCCCTCCTCCTGCCGTAACTACCCACGTAACCGTATCTAGATCGTCGCATCGTCGCACGCACCCTTCATTGACTTCACCCTATGCGACATAACCTGGGACCGTGAGTACCAGACTGCGGCCACAAACGCCAGTCCGACGCCGATCGGCCAACTCGACAGGGAATTCTCCTCACTACGCCAAGATCCTCTGCGGTTCGAGCGTGTTCCGGCATGGTAGTCTATCTCCAGGGGAAAGCGCTCCAAGTGGCGAAGACGTTTGCACGGAGTGGAGGCAAGAACGGAGGCATGGACAGGAGCATGAACGACAACATGGACAAGAGCATGAGCGGCAAGGTAGTCATCATAACGGGCGCGTCCAGCGGCATCGGCCGCGAGTGCGTTCTGAAGTTCGCGGCCGCAGGTTGCAGGGTGGCCGCCGTTGCGCGGTCCCAAGACAAGCTCCGCGAGCTGGTCGAGCAAGCGGGGTCCCTCGCCGGCGAGGTCAGATCCGTGATCGCCGACGTCACGTCGGACCCGGACATCTCCCGCATCATCAATGAGACGGTATCGGCCTTCGGAGGTATCGACATCCTCATCAACGCCGCCGGGGTCCTCAAGAGCGGCACTATCTTGAACACGCTGCCCGCGGACTGGGACCATCTCATGAACGTGAACGTCCGCGCCCCGTACCTCCTCATGCGTGAGGCAATGCCCTATCTCATTGAACGCAAGGGCAATGTGGTGAACGTTTCAAGCGTGAACGGCCTTAGGGCGTTCCCGGGAGTGCTTGCCTATTGCGCCAGCAAGGCCGCCCTGGACCAACTCACCCACTGCGCCGCCCTGGAGGTTGCAGAGCACGGAGTGAGAGTGAACGCGGTCAATCCCGGCGTCACCCTCACCAACCTTCACCGGAACAGCGGGATGCAAGAGGACGCCTACGCCGGTTTCCTGGAGCGCAGCAAGAGCACTCATCCTTTGGGCAGAGTCGGAAGGCCCGAGGAGGTCGCGGACCTCATCTTCTTCCTGGCTTCGCCAAAGGCCGGATGGATCACCGGCGTGTCTTATGCCATTGACGGCGGACGGGGACAGACCTGCTTGAGGTAAGAGCCTTTACGCTCGCTCAGGCGATGTCTCGGGGTCAACATGGATCACCATGCTGATCCCGAGTTCCTCTTCGATGCGCTTCTCAATCCGGTCGATCTCCCAGTGAATATCCACGATATTGGCTTCATCCGATACCTCCGCGTGGATCGAAGCCAGCCTCCGGCCCGGGCCATAGTCGTGAATCCGCAGGTCGTGTGCTCCCTCGATGCTCTTGCAGGACAAGACGATGGAGTAGATCTTCTCGGAAGTCTCGTGATCCGGCGGGGCGCCTAGCAGTGAGTCGACCGAGTCCTTTGCCGTTTTGAAGCCGGTGTACATGATTAGCCCGGATATCGCCAGTCCTAGCACGCCGTCCACCGGGAAGTGAGTCAAGCGGCCCAACAAGGTGCCCGCGATAACCGCGCTCGTGGCCACGACATCGTTTAGGCTGTCCTGAGCCGTAGCCCGGTTGATGCCGGAGTTGATGACGCGGGCGATGTATCTGTTGTAGGAGAACATCCATAGTTTCACCAACACCGAGAGCACCAAGAGGACGAAATTGATGGGGCTGAGCTGCGCTTGTTCTCCTCCTCCGAGCCTGCTGAAGGAGGCTCGGAGGAGTTCGAGGCCGACCGCAAAGATGATGAAGGACACCACCAAGGCCGCGATATACTCTGATCGTCCGTGCCCGTAAGGGTGCTCGGCGTCCGGCGGCCGGTTGCTCATCCTGGCGCCCACTACTCCGACAATCGAGGAAGCGGCGTCACTTAGGTTGTTGAAAGCGTCCGAGGTGACCGCTATGCTGCTCGCCAGCAGTCCGACGGCGAATTTGAGGGCGAAAAGCAGCATATTGCATATTATGCCTATCGTCCCGGCCAGAACGCCGTAGGACTCGCGTACGTCCTTGTCTGCCACGTTTCGATGGTTCTTGACGAACCGCCTGATCAGTACCCGTATCATTGCCGTCCTCCATCGTACCTGAAATCATCAGAATCTCGCGGCAACGAAAAACGCACCCGCGAGACAATCGTCTGTCCCACAGATGCGTCTGATACTCACCCGCTGCCTAATTGGCCCAGCCCCATGCCCCGTCTCCGGGCGCATCGCCTGCTCAGATCAAGCTATTGTAACACGGGACAAGCCAGCAGCTCAGCCATTTTGCCTTACGTTCCGCTTTGCCTTACCAGTCTATCGATTCGCCGTGAGGATGCTCGGTATCCCTCACTCTTGGGCCATGTCATTCACTCCTGGGATTAAGCCCGTCACGCTTCAAAAGCGCCCATGTCCTTCATGAAACCATCCAGAGCAGCCTTTTCCTCCGGCGCCAGCGGCAACCGCGGGCTCCGCGCCTGCCCCCCGGCAAGGCCCATCTTGCCCAGGCAGTACTTCAGCATTTGGGGGGCCTTGCCCCAGTATTCCAGCGCCCGGAGCATAGGAAGGAGCTTCTTGTAGATCTCCCAAGCTCCGCCTAGATCCCCTGCCTGCACCAGGTCAAACATCTTAGCCGAGAGGCGGGGGGCGACGTTGCCGATGACGCAGATCCATCCCAGGGCTCCCATGACGAAGGACTCGTACGCCATATCCTCCCACCCGCAGAAGATGGTCATCTTGTCGCCGGTCAAGAGGCGGATCTCGGTTACCCGCTTGATGTCGCCGGTGCACTCTTTGATGGTGGAAAGATTGGGGCTGTGGTTGAACATCCTGGCCACGGTGTCCGCCTTGATGTCCACGCCTGTGGTCGAGGGATTGTTGTAGATGACGACTGGGATGTCCACCGCGTCCGCCAAGCGGGCGAAGTGGGCAAAGATCTCCTCCTGGTTGGGGTTGCAGTAGTATGACGGCAGGACCAGGATTCCGTCGGCGCCTAGGCGCTTGGCTGCCTTGGCGTAACGGATAGTCTTCTCGGTGGACTCGGCCGTTGCCCCTACGACAACAGGCACTCTCCCGTTCACGGTTTCGATGACAGCCTGAGCGACTTGCTCCTTTTCGTCGTCTTCCAGCCCCGCGAACTCACCTGTGCTCCCAATGGCCGCTACCCCGTGGATGCCCTGGGACACCTGCCATTCGACGTTCTTCTTGACGCCTTCCACGTCGATCCGTCCCTCCGCCGTGAACGGAGTGACCAGCACCGTGTAGACTCCCTTGAACACTGTTCTCTTCTCCCTTCAGTACGTCTCGGAGCCTTAGTGAGCCGCTGCGGACCTTTTGAACCTTCTTATCGATAGCGGCTCAGTGGGGATCGTAGTCTCCTTCCCCGTTAGCATCTCTGCAGTTACAAGCCCGGTTATGGGGGCCAGACCGATGCCGTCGCCCTCGTGTCCACAGGTCACGAACAGGCCCGGGACTTCCTCGACTGGTGAAACGATCGGCAGGTGATCCGGCGTCCACGGCCTAAGGCCTGCGTATGACCTGACAACGTTTACGTCCCTTATGCAGGGGTAGAAACGCATAGCTCTCCGGGCGAGCAATTCCAGCACCCGGGAACTGCAAGTCGTGTCAAACCCAACGAATTCCCTGCTTGAGCCTATGAGGAAGTTCCCGTGGGGCGTCGGTTCGAAGACGAAGGCGATGCCGTACCGGTCCATGTCCGGCTCGACTTTTCGCTTCTCTTTGCTGCCGAATTTGGCCATGAGGTAGCCGAATTCCATCATCTTGCGGCGGCCGACCTGCTGGGTACGTTCGGCAACCAGTATGTGCCCCTTCCGTGGGACAACGGGCACCTCGACTCCCACAGTCGCGGCGACCATAGGCGTCCACACACCGGCGGCGAGGACCACTTTGGACGCGTATACCGGGCCGGCGGACGTATCTACGCCAGCGGCCTCGCCCGACTTGCCCCGCAGGACGGACCGCACCTCGGTATGCAGCTTCACCACGGCGCCCATCCGCTTGGCCGCCTCGGTGAATCCAAATACCACCGCCATGGGGTCCAGAGACGAGTCGGACATGCACTCCACGAGCCCGATGATGTCTCTGGCCAGCCGCGGCTCGTCCTCGCGGACGGCCTTGCCCTCAAGGTACCGCATCGGTACTCCGGCCTCGCTCTGGCGCCTGGCCCAATCCCTGGCGACCGGTTCTTGCGTTTCGTCCTCGACGGCAAGCGTGCTCCCGAGTCGCCGGTACTCAAAATCGTATCCAAGCTCGTGCTCGAGAGTGTCGTACAGCTTCTGGCTCTCAAAGGTCATCTGGCTGTCAAAGCCGGGCATCTTGTCGGTGACCAGCACGTTTCCGTCGCAAGCCGACGACGTGCCCGAGGCGGCGTCGCCCCGTTCCACCACCGTGACCGACAAGCCCATCTTGGACAGGTAATAAGCGACTGCGGACCCGATTACCCCGCAGCCCACAACAACGACGTCGGAAGACTTACTCACGGGTCTCACCTGCCAATACGCCGAAGGTCACAGGATTCGCGGGAGGGCGCGCCGATGCGGCAGGGACATCTGCGGTCCTCTTGGAAAGCTCCTGCGCGAGAATCCGGGTGATCAGGCTCTCGCAAGTCCTGCCCTGGCAGAGTCCCATCCCTGCCCTGGTCCTGCGCTTCACTCCAGTGAGGTCAGTGGCCCCCTGGGCAATAGCTCTCCTCACGTCTCCCACAGTCACTTCCTCGCACCTGCATACAATCACGTCATCGTCCACCGCCGGCACCTCCCTTTTTTCTCGCCATGCTCCTGACGACGCCCTCCATCCCCTTCGGGACCAGGACCGTTACTACCGCCGTGTGGTCGTACCGGGGCGGGCACACGACCGACAACACCTTGGCGTCGCATACAGGCGCGCCTTGCCTGTCGACCGCCTTCACGGTATCGCCGGGTGAAGGGAGTGGCAGGTACTCGTACGGAAACGCGACGGTGGCCTCCACCTCGGAGTAGTCGGGGTTCACCACGAAGATCGCGAGGCCTGAGCACGCGGGGATGCAGAGGCCGCACCCCGTGCACCTTTCGGCATCCAGGCTGGGGATGTTGGTGATGGGTTGCCCTATCGATATCGCGTGCCTGGGACACGCGGCTTCGCACGGATTGCAGGGTATCTCCTGGGGGCACTCGATTACTGCGCGCGGGCCGGTCTTCATATCGCGGCACCTCCAATCGTCAGGCGCTCCTTGGCCTTGGCGCGGGCCTGGCCGAAGGGACCCATCCTGAGCGCGTCCAGCCTTGCACACGCCTCGTCAATCTCCTCACCGAGACGGCCAGGATCCCCGGCGCCAAGCGACCTGACGATGGAGAGGCCCGCCACCCGCCCCTCCTCCATGGCCGTGCTCGCCTCTTCAACTCCAGCAAGGTCCCCGGCCACGTAGACCCCGGGGACCGAACTCTCCATCTCCCTGGTGTGGGTTGGGACCCAGCCTCCCAGGGCCGGGGCGAAACCGAGATCGCAACCTGCCAAGCTGGCAAGTTTCAGGAACGGCCTAAGGCCCGTGGCCACGCAGACGGTATCCGCGTCCAGGGTCCTCTCCGTCCCCGCCACGGGCCGCCAGCCGGAGTCCAGTTGCACGATCTCCACTTGGCTGACCTCGCCGTCGCCTTTGGCCGCGTTTACGGTGTGAGAAGTAAGTATGGGGACGCCTGCCCGCAACACTTTCGCGGCGTGTACGGCATATCCGCCCACGCCGGGCGCGGCTTCGACTATCGCTACGACCTCGGCTCCGGCCTGCATCAGCTGGTAGCTCACGATGAGGCCGACGTTGCCCGAGCCCACCATGACGACCCGCAAGCCCGGCAGCACCCGCTCCACGTTGATCATGGTCTGAGCTGCCCCTGCTCCCATGACTCCCGGCAGGGTCCAGCCCTGGAACTGCACCGAGTTCTCCGACGCCCCGACTGCCAGCACGACCTTCTTTGCGCTCACGGTATCCTTCCAAGCCTGGCCCTTGCCCGCGTGGGACTCGTGGACGCCCCTGGCGACTTCCACCGCGTTCCCGTCAAAGATCCCGTAAGCGGAGGAGTCCAGCCACACCTTGACGCCGGCGTCCAGCGCCTCTTTATACAGGATACGGGCTATATCGATGCCCCGGGTCCCGGCCCGGTGCTCCTTGGACCCGAAGAACTTATGGATCTGTTTTTGGAGCTGGCCTCCCGGGTCCATGTTGGAATCAAGCAGGACCACGTCCAGCCCTGCCCGGGCAGCCTCGATCGATGCGCACAGACCGGCAGGCCCGGCCCCTATGACGCATACGTCAGCGTTCACAATCGCCATGGGCCCGGGCCTCCAGTCCGTATTGAGTCTCCACCGTCATTCCCTCCGATACAGGTGTCACGCAGGTCTTCACATTTGGCACCCCGTTCACGACCATGACGCAATCGGTGCACTGCCCGATGCCGCAAAAGAGCCCTCGGGGTTCGTGCCGCTTCTGCGTGTACCTGTTCACCCGGATCCCGGCGGCGAAGAGGGCTGCGGCGATGCTCTCTCCTTCCCTCGCCAGGACCTGCTTCCCGTCCACGGTGATAGAGACCGCGCGCCTGTCCGGCAGGTCTCCCAGGATGGGGTGCGCTGTGATTCTCATCTGGATTCCTCCTACTCTGCCGCGTCTCTATTCTCCTAATAGGAAACCCGCCTTGAGCGGGTCATCCGGATCCACTACGAACTGATGGATGCCGGTCACGTATGCGCTGCCCGTTATCTGCGGTATTACCGCGGTGTAGCCGGCGACCTCCGTCGTGCCAATCACCCTAGACCTGAAGATGGTGCCGATGATGCTCTCATGGACGAACTCCTGGTTCAGCCCAATGAGACCCTTGGCGAAGAGGGCGGCCAGCTTAGCCGATGTCCCGGTCCCGCACGGGGACCTATCCAGCGCGTCTCCGGTGATCAGCACCGCGTTCTGGCAATGGGCGTCGGGGTGCTTTGGAGGACCGTAGAACTCCACGTGGGTGAGGCCGCTGATGAAGGGCTTCTCCGGGTGAACAACTTCGATCTGCTCGTTCACTGCGTCCCGAATCACGTGCCCGACGCGCACCAGCTGCCCCGCGGACTTGGGCGTGATCTCGAGCCCGAAGTCCGAGGCTTTCACTATGGCGTAGAAGTTGCCTCCGTACGCGATGTCCAGGACTACTGTCCCGAACCCCGGCACATCTACAGCCACGTCCCTCTTGTAGAGGAAAGACGGTATGTTGGTGAGGGTCACCGATTTCGCGACCTGGCCTTCCACCTGGACCTCGGTCTCCACCAGGCCGGCGGGAGTCTCGAGGGTGATGCGTGTAACGGGTTCTGTCACCGGAACCATGCCGGCCTCCACAAGCGCGGTGCAGCACCCGATGGTGTCGTGGCCGCACATGGGAAGGTAGCCCCCGGCCTCTATGTAGACGACTCCAAAGTCGGCTCTCGGGTCCGACGGCTCGAACAGGAGGGCTCCGGACATTACGCTGTGCCCTCTGGGTTCCTGCATGAGCATTGTACGAAGCCAGTCCATATGGTCCCGGAGGTAGACCATCTTCTCACCGGCAGTCACGCCGGGTATGCGTGGCAACCCTCCGGTCACGTTCCGGGTCGGCTCCCCGCCGGTGTGAGTGTCAATCGCAGTTATCATCCGCTCGAACCGCAAGGCGGCGCCTCCTCGCTTGGCTGGGGTAGCTCACTTGCCCCAGTTGGTGTAATAGGGGACCGGGGCCGGCACTTCCACTCTGCCTGCCTTCACCACTAGTCGCACGTTCCGGAGGTTGCGGATATCGGCCAACGGGTCTCCCTCTATTGCCACGAAATCGGCTATCTTGTCTTTCTCGATGGTCCCCAGGTCCGCCGACCGGCCGAGGGCCTCCGCCGCGACCCTTGTGGCGGCGCAGATGGTATTCATCTCCCCGTACCCGAACTCGACGAACATCTCGATCTCATCGTGGTAGAGCGAAAACTCAACATCGGGGATGACAAGATCGGTGCCCACCGCCATTTTGATGCCGGCGGCAGCGGCCTTTTGGAATTGACTTCCCAGCATCTCATCTGTGTGAATCCACCAGTCGGCGTACTTGGCCAAAAAGCCGCGGCGGAAATCCCCCACGCCCTCCGGGTCTTCCTTGGCCTTGCGCGCTGCTTTCGCTGTGGTGTGGTAGGCGATCATGGTGGGGATCAGGTAGGTGCCTCGCTCGGCCATCATCTCCCGCACCTCATCGGTGAGGTGGGTGCCGTGCTCTATGGTATCGACGCCGGCCTCCACAGCCATCTTGCACGCGGGCATGATCGCGGCGTGGCAGGCGACCCGGTAGCCGCGCCTGTGGGCCTCATCGACCCCGGCGTCCAGTTCCTCCTGCCTGTACTCGGGGGTTTCGGAGCGGTGGCTGGTGAGGATCTTGATTAGGTCCGCCCCGTCCCGTATTTGCTCCCGCACAGCCTTCCGCACTTCCTCGGGCCCGTCGGCGATCCTGCACATCTTGTACCCGTCGGAACCGTGGCCGCCGGTCATGCATATTCCCTTTCCCGCAGTGAAGACCCGGGAGCCGGGTATGTATCCCAGTTCGATGGCCCTGCGCATCTTGAGCCCCAGCCCGCTGGCCAGGTCGCGGACGGTGGTCACGCCCTTCTCCAGGGTCGATCGCAGGTTGCGGGCCGCAAGACAGGCGGCAAGGCCGTCCCCACCCTCTCCCTCGTATTCAGCCCGGTTGGAGTGGCTGTACCAGTAGTCCACATGCACGTGCATGTCGATGAGGCCGGGAAGGACCGTGTACCGGGAGAGATCGACCACCTTCGCGCCTTCCGGGATCCCGTCACCCGGACTGATCACGCCGGCTATCCGGCCTCCTTGAACCCAGATCGACGCGCCCTTGACCGGAGCGCCTCCGTTCCCGTCAATGAGCGTCCCGCAGCGATACACCTCGTTCATCTAGAGACCTCCCTGTGGCACTTGCCTGAACCTAGCCCCAGGCCTGCGCGCGCCTGGGGCTCGGCTTGTAAGCATCTCTTACGCCTTCTAGACTTTGGCTACCTTCAGCCATTCCTGAAGAAGGAACTGCAGTCTTCCCAAAAGGGCCGAGATGCGGCTCATAACCGTGGAGCCGAAAGTGGCCCCGAACGCCACCAGGAGGAACGACCGTCCCAGCATGGACATACCTTTCATCGGCTGCTTGCTTACAGGTACGGTGAAGTAGAAATACACCACGACCGCCACGACTCCCACCACGAAGACGATGTTGTTGACGGTGTTGAGCGGCATGAAGGTGGCGGCTATCTGGCTGATGAAGGTAGCCGTGTTCCTGGTCAGCACGTATGACGCCCCGACGCCGACCCAGAAGCCCATCGGTATCCGGGATACCCATGAGTACTTGGGGACGAACCGCAGGTACATCATGAGCCCCAGCGCCAGAGGGATGATCTGAAGGTACTTTCCGTTCTGGATGATGTCGACGGCTACGGCCGGCTTAAGGTAGTTGTGGTATGTGAGCACTATGCCGTTGGCGGCGGTGATGCCCACCATGACCGTCTCCGCGAACCTGAACACCTTATTGTCCTTGTACAGGACCAAGGTATATATGGCGAGCGTGAAGAACGCGGCCATCCAAGTCTGAACCGTTACGCTCATTTCGCGGCACCTCCCGCGTGCGGACTCCGTTTCCTGTTGCCGTAGAGCCAACTGAGGTTCCCGAGGACGATTAGGATAATTACCAGCACGTGGGCCGCGGACTGAGCGTCCATGCCCATGATGGCAGGGCCGGGGTTCTTGGTCAGGAGTTCATACTCGGCCGCCCCGCGAAGTCCTCCGAGGATGCCCTTATACTGCTTGGAGGAGTAGTAGGGCATCTCCGTCGGGAACTGGATTGCCGTGGTCCCAACGGCCATGGGGATGTTGTAGGGGATCGACACCATCTTGAGGTAGTTCTCCGCAGGGCTGGGCACGACCGCCATCATGTCGATCAGGAGGTCGGCGTCCTTCAGCGACTTGAAGTTCTGCATGATCGGCAGCTGTTCGAGGGACGTCCCGGCCATGTCCACGTAGGCGGCGCCTTCCCAGAAGTTATCCACCATCTTCTGCATGGTCACTTCTCCGCCCGGCTTGTAGCCGAGGTTCACCCAGTCCACTCCGTACGTCTTGCCCAGCTCCTGCCCGAGTTTCCGGGTGATGGGCTCCGTCACGTTGGCGCCTTCGTCCACGTTGGACCACATGACTATCTTGATGTTCTTGGCGAATGCCTGCCGGTACAGCGTGGTTACCATCGGGCTTAGCTCGACGATTGAGTCGCTGCGGTAGTCGATGGCAAGGGCAATGGTCCCGCCGTCCGGTACTGCGTCGACCGCAGCGTAGAAGTCCTGGCTTGCCTGACCGGTCAGTATCGGCAGTCCCCATGGCTTTATGATAGGTAGAGCAACGACAATGATTAGAGCGATGTAGTAGTAGCGCCGGTCGAGGTTGCCGAGTTTTTCCCAAACGTTCATCTCGCCACCCCCTATTCGCCTGCCGGCGCATACGACCGGTCAATGCCGAAGATCACTCTGATCGCCGTGATGAACGCGCCTATGGTTGCTCCGAGTATGACCGCCCGCATAGCGGAGGCGGTAGCGATGTTCATGATCCACTTGGTCGCTGTTCCGAATCCGGGGAAGATCGCCTCACCGATTGGAGCGTTGCCCAGGAGCACCAGGACGCCGGCGGTGAGAAGGATCGCGGCATCCCGGCTTCTGGCCCTAAAAGCCCGGTAAGCGGCCGAGACGATGTAGAAGGCCAGCACCGAGTAGAAAGTCGCGCCGATCGGCACGGTGGTAGCGTTGAAGATCCAGGAGTACGTGGGGGCTGTGGGCCCGGTAACGACCCCTAGCAGTAGATAGCCGTAAGTGATGGCCAGTAGTACCAAAGATAGGTCCCAGTCCTTGCCTTTGCGCTTTACGTTGCGGCTGTGGACCGCTGTGAGGTTCACAAGACCGATGCAGCACACGATGGCGGTGCTGAGGATGAACCACTTGTCGACCTCTTCGACGGCCTCTTTGCCCAGACCGAAGAAACCGCCAATGAGTATCACTGCCGCCGAAAACACGGTCAACGCGTAGGGCAGATTCCTCTTCACACGTCTCACTCCTTTCTCCTACTTGGCGAGTAGGTCCTTAAGCCATTGGACACTCCCTGCCGTGGAGAGGACGGCCCCCACGGCAACGACGGCGGTGACAAGGAACTTGGCCCAGTCCTCGGCCACCAGCGTTGCTACCCTGACCGGGTCTTTGGTTAGGTAGGCGGCGGCCGCGTAGATCTCCTCGCCGATCAAGGCGTAGTCACAAGCCGCAACGAAGAAGGGAACCTGCGTGTTGGCGGCCGTTCCGCCAATCTGGATAGCGCCGGCCTGGCTTGCAGCCTCGGCGTACATCAGCGCGTCAAAGGCGAAAGTACCGAGCATTATGTTGGTGGCAACCCGCTCCTTGAACATGAGGCCGACGATGGCTATCGCGTATCCGAAGTAGTGATCGGAGAACCACCGGACGTCCTCGGGCTTGTAGCTGTCGAGTTTGCCCTCTGTCACGTATGCCTGCCGCACAATCTCCTCGATGACGGGATACACCGACGACATCGGGACGCAGACGATGAGCCTGGTGTCGTACTTGGCGGTCATCTTGGCGACCTCCGACAGCACCGCCATTGAGGCGAGGAGCTGGGGGTCGGAGAAGCTTCCGCTGCCGGGGATGTAGAAGACCGGTCTGTTCATCTCCGTCGCTCTGCCGACGCCTTCTTCAATCGCGTCGAGTCCGGCGATCTTCCTGATCTCCCACTTCGCCTTGTTCTGCCGGGTTATGGACAGCGAGTACCAGACGGCCACCATAAGGAGAGCTATCAAGCAGAAATCGACGGCCATGCCTGGGGCGAACAACATGATTCACCTCCGTGAATAGGTCTGAGGGTCGAAATCAGCCGGTAACACGCATCCAAAGGTCTCTGTCCCGATTGCAGCAATCAGACACCCCCCTTACGATTGCAGCCTGCGCCCTAGCTCGGCAGAAGGCTTGGGAAACCTGTAAGGACCCGTTCCTTGCCCGGCGCGTCCAGGCGAAGGAACTTCTCGAGAGTGGATAGGCTGACGTGTGGAAGTCCAAAGATGATCTCGGTGAAGTCCTTGTCGCTGAGGCCGTATTCAGCCTGCAAGACGGAAAGCCGCTTGAGGCCGTAGTAGTAGCAGTTGAAGTAGCCGATCATGAGCTCCTGGGCTTTGACCTGTCCCCTGGCCGTGTCACGGTCGAACCCCATTTCCTCTACGTAGAGATCCACGACCTCGTCGACGGGGCGCCTGAAGTACTGGAGGTACAGGTCCGCTTTGATCCTTGTTGCGGTGTGATGGCGCCTGTAGGCGACAAACAGCGGGTAAAACGGGTCTTCGGGGAAGACGGGCTCCATGAGCCGCTCGGTGCGGACGCACGCCCCCTCCAGGAGGGGGACGCCCCGGGCGCCCATTTTGACCGTCTCAGGCAGCGGGTCCAGCGTGGCCCGCACCCACTGGACGTGGTGGCCCGGGTAGCACTCATGGACTGCGTTCACCTTGATCCAGCCGTCGGTGATGGCCATAAAGTTGCCGTCATTGAGGAAGACCTCGCCGATAAGCGGCCTCCTCTTGGGGCACCCTCCGCCGTAGCCTCCCCAGGGGTAGGAGTCCCGGTACTGGTAAGGAGTAGGTACCGCCCGCACGCTTTCCTCGGGCAGCCTTACGAGACTTCGGGCGGCGGTCTGGGCTCTGTCCAGATAAGAACGCATCCTGGCGAACATCTCTTCCGGAGTATCGCACGGTCCGGCAAACCGGTTCAGGACGTCGACGACACCGGCCATGTCCTTGGGAGCAGGGGCGGCGCCCAGGTTGATCCGGGATAGCGCCTGGAAGACCTCGTCACGGGTGGCCTGCACTTCGTCTTCGTGCCAACTCAACAGCTCGTCGAGGTCCACGCCGAGTTCATCCCGGAGGATCACCCGGTAGGCGTCGGGGTCAACGTTGCGTTCTCTCTCGTGAGCTTGGGCGGCTGCTGAAGCCCCTCCGGTCTTCAACTTGCTGCAGCTCTGGGAGGTATGCGAAGCCTGAGCGGCTTCTGAGGCATCGGCCAGGGCGTGGGACGCCTCCTCTCCCCACGCCTTGCTCTTCTGGGCGAGATAGTCCAGTGCGTCGTCCAGGTCCCGCCGGAGCCGGTCCGACAATCCATCGTACTCCCTATCGGCGTTCCTTTTGGCTTGTGCGGCAATGCCGCCCAGTTTGGAGCAGGCCTCTACCAGACCCTTGAGTGCCTCAGCACCGTAGGAGGGGATCAACCTTGCTAGGCCGGACCACAGTTCATCCGCCTTTCGGGCCCTGGACATCAGGAGAAGGGCCCGTTCGTCCGCCCCCCGCGAGTCCTGCCGCCCGAGAAAGTCCACGTAATCGGTGAGCGCCCCGACAAACCTCCCTGGGCGGCTGAAAGTAGTCTCCAGGTCGGAGAGCCGGGCCATGAGGAACTCGGTAAAATGGGACTTCAGGAGCGAGTACACCTCGTCGGGCGCAGGCAGATCCGCTGCCTCCCCTAGCAGCGCTGCAAGGCGCGCCTTTGCTTCCTGCTTGGAAGCCTCGCTAGGCACAAAGACCGAGTCCTCGAACTCACGCCTGCTTGAGAGCCTGTCAATCTCCCGGGCGCACCGCGCGTCGAACTCGCGGTACCGATTCACCAGTTCAGTATGCATTCGGCGGCCTCCCGTGCTGCAAATGACCTGGCAGAAAGCGTGCTGTGTGGCTATCTGCTGTCTGACATCCTATAGCCTGCCCTCTCACTTCGGCGCGCCGGGAGGAACTCCTTCTTTGTTGTTCCTAAAGTTTCCGACACAGCAGGTAGTCTGTTGTCTGATAGCGTATAGCATCTGTGAGACTACGTAGCCAGGGGAGGCGGAGCCTTGACCGAGAAGGAACTGACCAGGGTATACCGTAGGTTTGACTGGGAATGCGCGTCGATCTCCGACAGGGTGCGGAGCTCGAGGGACTACGAGCCGGAGCTGTTCGCCCCGACGCTGTCCGCCAAAGATGAGGTCCTCCGCTCGCTGAACAGCCTTCTAGCGAGAGCGGCGGCCTTACCTGCCCCCGATCCGGTGTTCCAGATCCTGAAAAGACACTTTGACGAGTACCTTAAGGGACAGATCTCGGCTCTGGAGTCCCGCTACCAACAGCCGAGCCAGTTCATCGGCGGCATCACGAGGTTCATCGGGTTCATTGGTAGGAAGGATTCCAGGTTTGCCGAGGAGCGGTCCTTCATACTTGAGCGGAGACTTGGCCAGGTTGACGAATTGTGGTGCGCCATCCGTGACCTCCTCCCCACACTTCCGGTTGCGAAGGTCCGGGAACTGGTCAAGTCCTGTGAGACGCTGTCCGGGATCGCCCAGTTGAACGCGAAACGGGTCCCGGAACACTACGCCGGGCTGCCTGATTACGCCCTGGACAGGGTGGCGGCATCCTTGTCGGCACTATCTGACAAGGCTACGTCTTGGGCGCGCGAGGCCCATACGGTGGCAGAAGCCCGTGACGGGCAGGGGAACGGGGCCTCAACTGCGCACGGCGTTCCACCGGCCGGAGGCCTCAAGGAGGGATTGGGGGTCGAGCGGTACGCGGAGATCCTCTCGCAGGAACGGGGCGTCGACCTTGGCGAGCTCCTGGAATGGCATGAAGAAGAAGTAGACAAGACCCGGGAGGAGATGTTCGACATTGCGGCCCGGATAAACCTGGGGCAGGAACGGATTCCCCGCACCGTCCAGGGGGTCGTCGATGCCCTGAACAAGTACGCCGGGCCGGCGAAGGACGCCGCCGAGATGTTCGCGCGCTGCAGGGACTACCTGGCGAGAGCCCGGAACGGGCTCAAGGGCTACGTGAACATGCCGGAAGAAGTGTGCCGAGTCGTACCTATGGAAGAAGAAGGGCGGGCGCAGAACCCGTGGGGTGGCTACCGCGGCGGCTGCCCGAGGAGACGCCCGCTGTTGGGAGAAATGGTGCTCAACCCCGATAACGTGCCTGCCATAACTGACGGCTGGATCAAGATAAACGCCGTCCACGAGACCTATCCGGGGCACCACGTGCAGTTCCTGCGGGCCACGACGGACCCGCTTCCCGAGACCGTCAAAGAGGGCGCCCGGTCGACGCCGCTCATGGAGGGCACCGCGCTCCGCTCTGAACGGGTCTTCGAGTTCGACTTCCCGGAGGACCCCTTCTACCCGCTGTTTGTCGCCTACAGGCGCCATCACACGGCGACCCGCATCAAGGCGGACCTGTACCTGTACTACTTCAACCGCACTGCCGACGACGCCACCCAACTCTACATGGACGAACTGGCCTTCGACAGGGCCACCGCAAGAGGCCAGGTGCTGGCCCAGGAGCTTCAGCCCGGTTACTTCACGACCTACTACTACGGGCTGAAGCGCCTCACCGACCTGCAGGCCAAGTACGGCTACGACGACAAGTCCTACACCGAGATGCTGTTCGCGCCGTGCCGGATCAGCCTTGAGAACTTCGAGGCGTTCCTAGCGCTCACCGAAGCGGACCGGAAGCGGTTCCTAACTCAATTCCCAAGCATGATGCAGTTCTAAGAACGAAGGACCGCCTTAGGGCGGTCCTCTCCATTCGCATCCGGGGGACTAGTCTTCCGAAGTCCCTTTTTTCAACACCTCATGCACCAGATCGAGGTGGGTCGTCATGCTTTCCCCCGCAAGGTCGGGGTTGCCGTCCTTGAGCGCCTGCACGATGGACTTGAATTGGGCAAGGGTCGACTCGCAAGTGTACGGCAGAGTCTTGAAGAACCGAGTAGCGTCGCCGGAAATCCTGTGTATCAGCGCGTTCACCAGTTCGGTCAGGACAGAGTTGCCGCACGCCGTTGAGAGCGTCAAGTGGAATTTGAGTTCATGCTCGAAGAATGCGTCCAGGTTGCCGGATCCGGCAGCCTCCATTGCCTCTATTAATCCGTCCAGGGTCTCAATGATCTCGTCGGTCGCCCGTTCCGCCGCCAACCTGGCGACAATGACCTCCAGGTACTTCCGGGCCTCCATAAGGTCGAACGTCGAAGCCCGCTCCAACTGCTGGCTCCACTCAAAGGACTCCAAGGAACTCACGGCGTCTGCGGCCAAGAAACGTCCCACGCCTGGACGTGATTCAATGAGGCCCATGTGCTCCAAGGACCCGAGCGCCTCGCGAACCGAAGACCTCCCCACTCCAAATCCGTCACAGAGTTCCTTTTCGGTAGGAAGGCGGTCGCCCGGCTTCAGGACCCCATCGGCTATCATGGACCTCAGCTTATCGGTTATGGTCTGCGTAAGCTTGCTGGGCTTCACTATGCGGTCTATGCCGTTAATCATACAGTCCGTCGCCTCGCTAACACGCCCGGTGGATGGGCTCTATGCAGCAGATCATACACCCACGGGCGCGTTGAGACAACAGGTTGTCTGACACCGGCGCTGTCCCCGTTGAATACCGACTCCCTCGGCTCTATCTATCCCATCCAGGTAGCCACTTCCGCCCGGGATTTGCGAGAACGCGGGGCGGGTGACTCAGCGGGATAGCCAAGCGCGACCGCCGCGACTAGGCCTCCCTTGAGACCCACAAACTCGGCGGTTTCGCCTGCCGCGTAGAGGATGTCGCAGATCCACAGCGACCCCAGGCCCAAGTCAAGGGCGGCAAGCAGCATATTCTGAATGGCCGCCCCTATCGATTGAATGTCCACCAGGTTTGCCACCTTCGCCATCGTCCCGCCCTGCTCATCGGGGGTCCAGTTAGGGTCGAACACGAGGACGAGGACCGGCGCCTGGCGCATGATCCGGGCGGAGTTCTCCGCGCTGCCGGTATTCCAGCCAGACTCTTTGGCCGCTGCCACGCGCCGTTCCATGATGCCTATGAGTTCATCCTTCTTGGCCCCCTGGAGCACGAAGAACCGCCACGGCTGCCTGTTCTTGCCCGACGGCGCCTTGATCGCCGCGTCCAGGACCTGCTCGATGAGTTCGCGGTTGACCGATTTCTCCTCGAACTTGCGGATGCTCCTCCGGTCCGAAATGGCCTGCACAACTTCCATGTGATACCCCTCCGTTCTCGCTAGCGCGCACCACTTGCGACCAACCGTTCATGGCTTCCAGCATGCTGCGCCGCTGTCCATCCCCCACGCTCGCACATTACGCTAGAAGGCTCTCATCTGCTCGACGACTTCCACCAGCCGGGCCACCAGGTGCTCGTGGTACTCCCTGCCCTTTTCCCTGGATGCCTTGGTCGGACTGCCGGTTGTACCCTTGGCCGCTTCGACCGACTTCGACATCCCCTGTGCAGTAGACGGGACATAGCACAGCGTATCGCCGCTATACCTGGGATCGACGCTGTAAAGAGAGGTGGGTCCGGGGACGTAGTCCACGGCCCGCTCGGCGTGGTAGAGCTCGGGGTGGCAGTACCACATATGAGACGACTCGATCTCCTCGGCGTGGCCCAGCGGCCCGAAACCCAGGCGGTCGACTATCTCCTTGGACATATACGCCGGATCGAACAGAACTACATGGATACCTAGCAAGCGCCTTGCGCGCTCGGCCGCGATCTGCATCCAGGGGATGTTCACGATCCTGTGGCCGTTAATGAGGATCAGCCTACGGCAACCGTGCTTTGCCAGGGATTCCATGACGTCGTAGACGAGTTCCAAGAGGACCTCGGGGCGGACGGTAACGGTTCCGGGCAGCACCATGTGGTGTGGACTCCATCCATACCAGATTGGAGGGGCTACCACTGCGCCAGTCCTTACCGAAGCAGCCTCGGCCAGGGCGATGGCCACCATGGTGTCGGTCCCTACCGGCAGGTGCCCTCCGTGCTGTTCGGTGCTCCCTACAGGCAGGATGACCACCGTCCCGCGCTTGGCCTCCTCCCCGAACTCCTCCCACGTCATGTTCTGAAGCAGTCTTGCGTCCTCTGAAGGCACATCGCATCTACCTTTCGTCCATGAGTCTTCTGTGAGGCGCCGTGGGAATCCGCACTACACACAGCATGACCCCACAAGATCTGCGGCCATCACAACATGATTATCAGGAGTATGGTCATATTCCTCCGTGTGACTAACATGTCGAAAAGTCGGGTCATCCGGTGACCTACATCCACTGACTGGTCGTCCGTGACTCGACTTTTCGCTGTATCTATCACCAAGAGCTATTCGAGACCCTCAGCGGGCCACCATCACTTCCCCAGGTAAGCCGCCTTCACCGCCTCGTTCTCAAGCAGTTCCTGTCCCGGGCCCGACAGCGTTATGCGGCCGGTCTCCAGCACATAGCCGGTCTTCGCGGTCTTCAGGGCCATATTGGCGTTCTGCTCGATGAGCAGTATGGTGACTCCCTGCTTGTTGATCTCCCTGATGATCGAGAAGATGTCCTGCACAATGAGAGGCGCCAGCCCCAGGCTCGGCTCGTCCATCATCATGAGCTTTGGGCGGCTCATGAGCGCCCTGCCCACCGCCAGCATCTGCTGCTCGCCGCCGGACAAGGTGCCTGCCACCTGCCAGGAGCGCTCCTTAAGGCGCGGAAACAGCTCGTATACCCACTTGATGTCCTCGCTCAGGTCATCATTCCGGACGTACGCGCCAACACGCAGGTTCTCGAGCACAGTCAGGTTCGGGAAAACGCGCCTGCCCTCCGGGACCATGGTGATACCTCGCCTTACTATGGAGGTCGGGTCCTTCCCGGTGATGTCCTGGCCCAGGAACTTTACCCGCCCGCTCCTGGGCTTCACCAGCCCCGCTATCGTACGCAGAGTCGTGCTCTTGCCGGCGCCGTTTGCGCCGATGAGCGTCACGATATCGCCCTTGGGGACCTCGAAGGAAATGCCTTTCACGGCTTCGATGCCGCCGTAGTTGACTCTCAGGTCCTCAATGCTCAGAACCGCCTCAGGCATTGGCAGCCACCCCCAGGTACGCATCGATCACGCGCTGGTCGTTCTGGACTTCGTCCGGAGTCCCGCTGCTTATGAGTCTGCCGAAGTCGATCACGTAGATGCGGTCGGAGAACTGCATCACCAGGTCCATGTGGTGTTCTATCATGAAGATGGTCAGCCCGTACCTCTTTTTGATCTCCACGATGAACTGGCCCAACTCTTTGGTCTCCTGCGGGTTCATGCCTGCAGCCGGTTCGTCCAACAGCAGAAGCTTTGGACCGGTCGCCAATGCCCGGGCTATCTCCAGCCGTCGCTGCAGTCCGTAGGGGAGGCTTGTCGCCAGCTCGTCTTTGAACTGGGCCAGGTTCTGTTCTTCCAGTAGGACCATGGTTTCCGCTCTCATGCGCTTCTCTTCCTTAAGAGTAAGGCGGAAGGTGGCAGACAGGAAATTGTGCCTCGCCCGCATATGCTTGGCGGTAAGAACGTTGTCGAAAACGGTCATGCTCTTCCACAGGCGGATGTTCTGGAAAGTCCGCGCGATGCCCAATTTGGTCACTTGGTCCGGAGTGGGCGTGAGCGTCGGCGCGGACACGTACTTGCCGGCGTTCTCGCCCGCGTACAGCTTGACCATCTTGCCCCTCGGATGGTTCGCCACGATGGGCTTACCTTCGTAGCTCACCACGCCGTTGGTGGGCTCGTATACGCCTGTTACGCAGTTAAAAGCCGTGGTCTTCCCAGCCCCGTTGGGGCCTATCAGCGCTACGATCTCGCCCTCGTTCACTTCGAGGCTGAGGTTGTTGACCGCCACGACGCCACCGAACTGCATGGTAAGGTCATCAAGTCTAAGGACGTTCCTAGCCAATCTTCTGCACCTCCCTCTCTCCCCTCTTCCGTGCCAGGAAAGCGAGAGGGCGCCTGCCCCATCTCCCGATGAGCTCCCATGAGAGCTCCTTGTCGCCCATGATTCCTCTTCGGAAGAACAGGACTATGCTCATGATGACCACCGAGAACACCAGCTTGCGGAAGCCCGAGCGGAACACCGTCGGGGCAGATATCCCGAGGAACTTGCCCATGTCCAGCCCCCGCAACCACCACTCCGAAGACGCGATGAAGAGGAAACTCGCGATGCAGCTGCCGGATATGGAGCCTATCCCGCCCATAACGACGATCAGAAGGATCTCGTAGGTCATCGCACTCCGGAACTGCGCAGCCTGCACCGTGTACTGGAACATGGCCAGGAGTCCGCCTGAAACCCCCGCGAAGAACGAACTGATGATGAAACTCAGTTCCTTGTGCCGGAACAGGTTAATCCCCATGGCTTCGGCCGTGATCTCGTCATCGCGTATGGCCTTGAAGGCCCGGCCGTAGGAGGAGTTTATCAGCAAGACGATAAACGCGATGCAAAGGCCGGATACCAAGAAGACGAAGGTAGTCGGCGGGAAGGGTATGTCGGTGAAGGGGATCTTCACCGTCGTCAGATCCAGGTAGTTGCGCAAGACGTTCGCGCCGTTCGTCACCGGACCCAGTTTGTCCCACTGCACGATGGAGCGGATGATCTCGGCAAAGCCCAGAGTCGCTATAGCCAGGTAGTCAGACTTGAGGCGCAGGACCGGGAACCCGATGAGCGCTGCAAACGCTCCGGCGACCAGTCCCGCTAACAGGAGCCCTAAAAGGATGCCCGTATCGAACCCGATGGCGGCATCGTAGTACCGGTAGACGGATTCGCCCATCTTAACTTCCACAGGAATAGTGAGGATGGCATAGGTATAGGCGCCGACCAGCATGAAGCCGGCCTGGCCCAGGCTGAACAAGCCGGTGAAGCCGTTCAGGAGGTTCATGGACACGGCAACCAGGGCGTAGATAGCGCCTTTTTTCAACACCGTGAACAGCATGGACGTTGCAGGAAGGGTTTTCTCGAGAATTATGAGAGCCGCAAGCGATACGGCGATCGCAAGGAAGGCGTATAAGTGTCTTCGTTTGTTTCTTGCAGTGTCTGTCATATTCGCCACCTCACACCTTGTCCGTTGCTTTCTCGCCGAACAGACCGGTGGGCTTCACCAAGAGAATGGTGATGAGCAGCAGGAAAGTGAACGCATCCGAGAAAGTCGTCCAACTTGAGCCGCCGCTCTTGATCAGGTTTTCTGAAATGCCGATGATGAACGAACCGACCACAGCCCCTGGAATGCTGCCTATCCCCCCAAACACCGCGGCCACGAAGCACTTGAGGCCCGGCGCACTGCCAGAGATCGGTGTAACGGAAGCGTAGTTGGTGAAGTATAGCAGGCTGCCCACGCCGGCGAGGAGCGAGCCTATGACGAAGGTGATGCCTATCACCGAGTTGATGTTGATGCCCATGATCCGGCTGGTCTCAAAGTCCTTGGACACGGCGCGCATTGCTATCCCGGCCTTGGTGTACTTGATCAGGAGCACCAGCAGCACAACCAACGCGGTGGTCAGGATCGGGGTGAAAAGGGTCACCATCTTGGTGGTCTCGCCCCATACGGTGACTGTCCGGGAGAGCCAGGGTATGGCCGGATACACCTTCGCCAACCCGCCGGTAAAGTACAGCGCGCAGTTCTGCAGCAAGTAGGAGACGCCGATGGCGCTGATCATCACCGACGTGCGAGGCGCAGAAAGAAGAGGCATGTATGCCACTGTCTCTATGACGAAGCCGAGGGCTACCGTAAGCACTAGAACCAGCGGTATGCTGAACCATAGAGGCATGCTCGCGGACATGTACACCATAAGCAGACCGGCGAACATGAACACATCGCCGTGAGCGAAATTGATGAGCCTGAGCACGCCGTAGACCATCGTATAGCCTATGGCAATGAGCGCGTACTGCCCGCCTACGGAGATCCCTGCCAGAATGTGAGCGAGATTTTCGCGGATAAACTCCATGGACTAATCCTCCGTTGGGCCTTATTGCGAGCAGCCCGGGAATCGGGAAACCGCTTCGTTGAAGCTAGGCGGGGGCCGGATGACCCCCGCCACGGATTCCCTGCGATCAGATTACTTGATGGTGACTGCCGGCAATGCCTTCCACGTACCGGTGGTGGTGTCTGCCTGCTTCACATAAGCGGTATTGCGGATCGCGTCGCCGTTCTCTTGATCGAGCGCGATCTTCCCGGAGACTCCTTGGTATTCGGTCTTCCACAACGCGTCCATGACAGCCTTTGAATCAATGCTGCCGGCGTTCTTCAGCGCCTGAAGGGCGAAGAAGTAAGCGTCGTAGCCCATTGCCGTGACTGCCGCGATGGTGTCGTCGCCGCCGTTATTGGCCAAATGTGTAGGATTGCTGTTGATCCACTTCTTGATGCCGGAGTCGAACTCGGGAACGGCTCCCTCGGGATAGAAGGTGGTAACCGTTACCTGCAGGTCTTTGCCTTTCGCGGCCGCGAGAATGACGTTGGAATCCCAAGTGTCGCCGGCCAGGAGCGGCATGCCAATCTTCTGGGCGTTGGCCTGGTCGATAATCAGCTGCGCGGCTTCAGTGGACACAGGAGAGAAGAATACCTGTGCTCCCTTGCCCTTCGCATTGGCTACGTAGGACGCGAAATCGCTGGTGCCCTCGGGGAAGGTCTCCTCAACGACTTCGCCGCCCAGCTTCTTGAACGCCTCTACGAAGTACTTCACCAGGCCGCCCGAGTAGTCATCGCCCAGCTTTGAGAGCGCGTAGGCCTTCTTGGCGCCCAGCTCATTGAACGCGTAGTTGGCCAGAACAGTTCCCTGGAACGGGTCCAGGAAGCAGATACGGAAGTAGTACTTGTTGCCCTGGGTGACTGCGGGGTTCGTGCAGGTGACACCCACAACCGGGATGTTCGCGGCTTCAAAAGTGGGACCGCCGGCGATGGAGACGCCGGAACCGTAGGAACCCAGCACCACCGAGACCCCGGCCGATACCAGGGTGCTAGCCGCGGTAGCAGCCTTCTCGTTGGAGCTCTCGTTGTCAACGATGACGAGTTCAACGTCGTACGTCTTGCCTGCAATCTCGACCGTAGGCTGCACGTAGTTGGCGTACTGAATGCCGAGGGTCTCCTGCTTCCCGCCTGCGCCGTTGTCGCCGGACGCGGGCTCAAACACGCCGATCTTCACTTTGGGATTGGCGGCAGGAGGAGTGACTTTCGGCTCGGCGGGTTTTGGTGTACAACCGGCAACCGTAACCATAAGCATTAACAGCGCTAGTACTAGGGCCAGCGAACGCTTCATATTCTCATTTCCTCCCAATAGCACATTTGGAGTCCCTGCGAACGATACATGCACAAGAACATCTAAAGCTTGTGGGCGCGGTTAAACCAAGTCGGCTCAGGTCGCTGCTGCAGTCACCCCCTCATTCGCCCTTGCTAGAGTCAACCAGACCGAAAGCAGTCGTTGACCAGACGCAAGAGAGTTGACCAGACGCAAAGGAAAAAAGACCTAAGGGATGGTGCGAATCATGCTCTGTTGTGTGATTGCGAACTGTGCTGTGAACTGTGCTGCGATCGATGAGTTGTACTGTGTGGGTTGGTATATTCAAGGTTAAGGCCCGGGAATCCTCCAGCGGCCACTGGTTTTGTTTGGCCTGGGCCCCAATCTGGGGCAACCTATGCCCATGAAACCGCAGAAAGCGTATCGGAGCCCCCATGTCACGTCCGGCATCGTCCTCGCTGCAGGGACCTGTTCCCGCATGGGCAGCCTGAAACCGTTACTCCCCTTGGGAGGCAAGCCCGCCGCGGCGTGGGCGGCTATGACTCTCCTGGCCGCCGGGGTCACAGAGGTGGCCCTTGTTGTGGGGTACAGGGGTGATCTGGTGACAGCGGCCGTCGAAGGCCTTCCGGTACAGGTCGTCCACAATGAGGACTTCCCGTCAGGGATGTTCTCCTCGATCCAGCGGGGGCTCACGGCCATCTCCCTAGCTTCGGAGGCGTTTTTCGTACTGCCTGCCGACATGCCGCTGGTCAGCCCCGAAACGGTCAGGAACCTTTCCGACGCGTTCTTCGCATCGAGCGTGCGGCCAGAGATAGTCCATCCCTGTTACGCGGGCCAGAGAGGACACCCTCCGCTCATATCCACCGGGCTGAAGAGCGAGATCCTGGAATGGACAGGTGCCGGCGGCCTGCGGGGCTATCTGGAGAGCAGGCATCCCCGATCGCTATGCATCGACGTCGACAACCCCGGCATCCTCATGGACATGGACACGCCCGAAGACTACCTCCGGCTCATCCGGGACTTCAACGAGCGCTTCCAGGGAAAACTTAACAGAGGGTCGATCTGTGCAAGCGAGCTATGAGACGGTAATCCGGTGCACCGTAGATAACTGCAAGTTCTGGACCGAAGGGAACCGCTGCGCGGCTTCACGGATCCTGGTGACGTCCGACCTTTTGGCGGGATCGCCTGCGGGCCTGCCGGGCGGCGGGGGGCTTGAAAACGTGCCGGTTACGCCCGTGACGAGTTTCTCGTACACGTGCTGCGGCACTTTCTCGCCGAAGGAGCCGTAGCCGGTGGTCGAGCGTCTCTATCCCGAACTGTACCGGCAGGTGTTGGACCACGTAGAGCGCGGTTTCCGCGTTGCGCTGGTCCACCCTCTCCCCCCGATCGAGGGCGCCAAGCGCCTGTTCGTCGAGGACGCGGATGGAGCCATCCATGAAGGACGCATCCATCCAAGAGGCATCCATGCAAGAGTCATCGATGAAGGAGCCACCCATGAAGGGGCCATCCATCCCGAAGGCGGCGGCAACAGCAGCGGTCCCGACGCAGCTGTCCTTGAGCGGGCGAAATCCGCGATCGCTTCCGGCCAGCCGGCACTTCTACGGGATCCCGGCGAGGGTCCGGGTGAAGGCCTGGGTGAAGCCCTGATCGAACCCTTCTGGCCTGAGCCCGCGCTGCTTGTCCTCGGTGGAGGCCACATTGCGGTACCGCTTGTGCAACTGGCCTCTTTGCTCGGATTCGCCGTCACGGTCGTGGACGACAGGCCCTCGTTCGCCAATGCCGGCAGGTTTCCGACCGCCTCCCGGATCGTCTGCGATGCTTTCGAGCGGGCCATCCCCCATCTTCCGATCACCAAGTGGACCTTTGTGGTAATCGCGACCCGGGGACACGCCCACGACCTGGATTGCCTGCGTGAGTGCATGAAGCGTGAGTCCGCCTACCTGGGGATGGTCTCGTCCCACCGCAGGGCGCGTGAAGTAAGGTCGCTCCTCGAAGCCGAAGGCTACCCGAAGGAACGTATCGGCCGCCTGCATTCCCCGGTGGGTCTGGACATAGGGGCGGTCACGCCCGCTGAGATCGCAGTCTCCATCCTATCGCAGGTCATCGCCACCAGGAGGGCAGCTCGCTCCTGGCCCGAGTTCGACCGGACCGTCCTGTCCGAGCTGGCCGCAGGCGCCGATGGCGCCGGCCTCCGTGCCGCTGTCACGCTTGTATCGACCAAAGGCTCCACTCCCAGGCAAGCGGGAGCGAGAATGCTGGTATGGGCCGACGGCCGAACGCTGGGCAGTATCGGTGGAGGCTGCGTTGAGGCGGAAGTCATCCTGGCTGCCAGGGACGCGGCTCTGAAGGGGACGCGCTCCCGCCGTCAGTTCGCCTTAACGGCGGACGCCGGCGCCAAGGAGGGCATGGCCTGCGGGGGCGTAATGGACGTCCTCATTGAGCCTGCCTGATCCGCCAGCGCGGGGATACTATCGAAAAACCCGGGCTTTCCGGAGGGGACGAAATTGCGGAACAAGAGGAGGACGGCGTCACGGGACAAAAGATAACCTGCAGCGTGAGGAACTGCCACTACTGGGTCGAGGGGATGGCCTGCAGCGCCAGGGAGATCCTGATCACATCTGACGTCCAGGGAGGCCTTGCCCACAGCAAGGTGCAGAGCTCCTCTCCAGACCTTATGCCAAAGACCCCTGTCGCGGGCCTCACCGGGACGTGCTGCAACACGTTCGCTACGGAGGGCACCTTCGAGCCCTTCCTCGACGGGGTAATGCGCGTGGCACAGGCCGCAGGCAGCGGTGCGGGCAGCGCCGCGGCTGCGGACAGCGCTGCAGGTAGCGCCGCGAACAACGCTACAGATTACACTGCAGGCAACGCTGCGCGGGCGAAGCCGGGCGCACCGGGCGGGGTCGGGTACAGCGTCCCCCGCAAGGAGTCCTGGGATAAGGTTACCGGCAAGGCCAAGTACAACGGGGATACCCATGTCGCCGGAATGCTGCACGCCAGGTGCTTGGTAAGCCCCCATGCCCGCGCGACCATCAAGTCCATCGACGTGAGTGGGTGCGCGTCCGTCCCCCACGTCGCCATACTCACCGGAGACCAGATAAGCTTCACGTGCGGGCCTTCCATCCGGGACCGGCCACCCCTTGCCAGGGGCAAGGTCAGGTACTCCGGAGAACCGGTGGCAATGGTCGTCGCCCACACCGAGGTTGATGCCGAAAACGCATTGCGCCTCATTAAGGTCGAATATGAGCCGCTGCCTGTCGTGAACTCGGCTAAGCAGGCTGTCGAGCCAGGCGCTCCCCTGGTCCACCCCGATTTGGGCCTGTACGACCTCGTGAGCGCCGAGGTATATCCCAAGCCCGGTACCAACATCTGCAATCACATAAAGATACGGAAGGGCAACCTCGCGGCGGCCTGGCAGGGATGCGAGGTTATCGTCGAGGCCGACTACTCCCTCCCTCAGAGCAGCCACGCGGCGATGGAAACCCGCAACGCCAGAGCCGAGATTCATGCAGATCGGCAGATAGAGATATGGTCAGCCACTCAGGCTCCCTTCAGCATCCGGAAGTCCATAGCCAACTACTTCAATAGGACCGAGGACATGGTCGTCGTCCACGCACCCCTGGTCGGGGGCGGCTTCGGTGGGAAAGTCAGCGCCCAGATGGAGATATTGGCGTGTCTAGCCTCGGAGGCTGCCGGCGGGCGCTTGGTGGAACTGGCCAATCCGAGGGAACACGACATCATCATGTCGCCGGCGGAGCCGGGGATGGAGGCCCACGTTAAACTGGGGGCGACCAAGAACGGAAGGCTCAAGGCCGCTGAGCTCACATTCCTGCTGGATGCTGGGGCTTACTCCGATACGGCCCCGCGGGTAGCCAGGGCCATCGCCGCTGATTGTACGGGACCCTACTCCATTGAGAACGTCTGGTGCGACTCCATATGCGTCTACACCAATCACCCGTTCGCGACGTCTTTCAGGGGATTCGGCCACCTGGAGTGCAACTTCCCCGTAGAGCGGACACTGGACAAACTGGCCAACGCACTGGGCATGGACCCGCTCGAACTGCGCGAAAAGAACGCCGTGCATCCTGGGGACACGTCTCCCACTCAAAGCATCCTGACCAGGAGCAACCTGGGCGATCTTGACGAATGCCTGCGCAGGCTGAGGACACTATCCGGCTGGGACGCCAGCCGAATCGCCGTGACCCCCGAGGGCAAGGTCAGAGCCAAAGGCGTCGCCTGCCTCTGGAAGGCGCCTAACCCGCCCACGGATGCCTCCTCGGGCGTCGCCCTCACTTTCAACTCCGACGGAAGCCTGAACGTCAGCTTCGGCGCGGTCGAGATCGGACCCGGGATGAAGACCACAATCGCGCAGATAGTGGCCGAGAAAATGAAGATGCATGTCGGCCGCATTCACGTGGCAATGGATGTGAACACCCAAGTCTCACCCCTCCACTGGAAGACAGTGGCCAGCATGACAACGTTCATGGCCGGCAACGCCGCCCTGGACGCGACTGCGCGCCTGATCGACCAGCTAAAGCGCCTCGGAGCTATTGCCCTCAGATGCCATCCGGAAGACCTGGACGTAGGAGACGAGAAGGTCTACCTGAAAGACTTCCCCGAGATGAGCATCGGCTTCAAGGAACTCGTTTTCGGGGTCAAGCACCCAAACGGGAACGCTGTCGGAGGGCAGGCGATGGCGCAGGGGAGTTACATACTCAGGCACCTCACCACGCTGGAGCATGAGACCGGCCGCGGAACGACCACGCCCACCAGGACTGTGGGCGCCCAGTCCGTCGAGGTGGAATTCGATCCCTCCGACTGCACCTACAGGGTGCTGAAGGCCGTCACCGTGATTGACGCCGGCCGGGTCGTCAACCCCATGTCAGCTAGGGGCGTCATCATGGGCGGAATGTCGATGGGCCTCGGCCTCGCGACAAGGGAGTCCTTCGAGTATTCGCCGGAAGCCGCGGTTCAGAACACCAGCCTCCGGACGTACAAGCTGCTGCGCTTTGGCGGGCATCCCGAGTACGTGGCGGAATTCGTGGAGACGCCGCAGGTTGACGCGCCGTTTGGCGCCAGAGCCATCGGCGAGCACGGGATAATCGGGATACCCGCGGCGCTGGCCAACGCTTTGTCTGCCGCCGCGCAAGTCGAACTGGATTCCCGTCCCATCTCCCCGGAGACTATATGGAAGGCCAGGAGGGACAAGATCGGGTGACCATCCCGGATTTCGAGTACTACAAGCCTGAATCCGCGAAGGAAGCCGTCGATACCTACAGGTTGCTGAAGGACGAGGGGAGACGTCCCCTGTACTACGGCGGGGGGACCGAGATCATCACCATGTGCAGGACCGGGTCGATATCAACCGGGGCCGTCGTGGATATCAAAGGGATCCCGGAATGCCGGGAACTAGGGTTCCAAGGCGATTCCTTGGTTATCGGGGCAGGCGTTACGCTCTCCGAAATCACCGAGTCCAAGGTATTCCCTCTGCTCGGAGCAGCAGGCGGCAGGGTCGCCGACCATACGGTACAGTGCAAGGTCACATTGGGCGGTAATATCGCGGGCACGATCGTCTTCCGGGAAGCCGCCCTCCCTCTCCTTCTGTGCGACGCCGTCGCGGACGTCGCGGGGCCTTCAGGACGGCGAAGCGTCCCATTCGTGGATATCTTCGTGGACGGCCGCCTAACCCTCGAAGAGGCCGAGTTCCTGGTGAGTGTTTCAATCCCGCGCGACTACACGAGCGCGGCGTGGTATCACGTCAAGCGGACCAAGATGGAAGAGATCGGCTACCCGCTCTTGACCCTCGTGGCATTGAGGAGCGGCGATGATGCTAGACTGGCCGTCAGCGGCATGTATCCCCACCCGGTACGTCTCACTTCGCTTGAGCAGGGACTTTCGCGCCGAAGCATTCGTCAAGCCGACAGGGTAACCGAGGCAGTCGAGACTCTGCCGGGCGGAGTGGCCGATGACCTCGAGGGATCGGCGGAGTACCGCAAAGCAGTCTTCGGCAAGGTGCTACTGGACTGTCTATCCAAACTGTCCCTCTAGACCGTCTCTAGATTGTTTCCGGAGACTATCTCTCTAGGTTGGAGGCGAATCAGCCATGCTGCTCAAGATGGTGTCACGGGGGCCCATCGAGCTCCGGGTCAACGGTGAGACGCGGCAGGTTGTGGTAAGGCCTGCCGATACGCTGCTGGATGTTCTCCGCGAACATCTCGGCCTGACCGGCGCCAAACCCGGGTGCGAGAACGGAGACTGCGGGGCTTGCACCGTCCTGATCGACGGGTGGCCGGTGAAATCCTGCATGATGCTGGCCGTCGAAGCCGTTGGCCATGAGATCACCACCGTGGAAGGTCTGAATGGAACGCCCATACAGCGGGCCTTCGTCGAGAAATGGGCCTTCCAGTGCGGTTACTGCACCTCAGGGTTCATCATGGTGTGCCACGCGCTGTCGCAGATACACCCCGACGCCGACGAGGAGACCAAACGCGCGTGGCTCCAGTCGAACATCTGCAGGTGCACCGGCTACCAGGAGATCGGTGAAGCGGTGGACTCTGTGCTTCGGCCTTCCATTCGATGACTTCATCTGTTGAGTGGATCCTATCACGCCGTGACCGTCGGTATCCGCATCTGTCACGGCATGACCCCACGAGATCCGCCCTGGTCACAGCATGATTATTAGCGACTTAGTGATATTACCCTCGGGTGACCTATATGTCGAAAAGTCGGGTCACCCGGTGACCCATATCCGCCAACTAGTCATCCCGTGACCCGACTTTTCGCCGTATCTAGCACCAGAAGCAATATAACTACTCAGCTAATAATCCTCCCGTGACCACCGCAAAATCCGCTGGTCGCGCCGTGATAGAAAAGAAGACCCTATAGGTCGCGTCGCGCGGATTGGACTACCCCATTGGGTCACGCGACGACCCCTTTTTAGAGGCTTCCACTGCCGCCCACGAACACCCCGGATCGAATGGTCATCACGTGACCACGTATTGGTCAGGACTTTGTGCTGTACGGCACAAAGTTCCCATTAGCTTGAAGCGAGCCGCCCCGTCCTTCGCAGAAACCCGTCCAAGTCCTTCAGGATCGCGACGTCTATCGGGGCGTGGATGTTGTCGGGCAGAGAATCGACGTCGAACCATCGCACTTCCTTTACTTCCTCCGGGTCGGGCCTGAGCTCGCCCGAGAACTTGTCGCAGAAGTACGTCACCGACACGATATAGGCCTCGTCGCCGTTGGGATAACGAAAGAACATGTCCTTGCCGGAAACGATGCTATAGAACTCCATCGAGAGCGGGGTGATCCCCAGCTCCTCGCGGACCTCGCGGATCGCCGTCTCCTCAGTTGACTCTCCAGGCTCAAGGCACCCTCCGTGGATTGCCCACGTGTAGTCGTCTGCCCTGCGCTGGAGCAGCACCTTTCCATCTTTGTAGATGATTGCGCCTGCACCAACGAGCAAGAGCGGCGCGTGCCCAATATGAGAACGAAGCCAACGAACGTATCCGAGCATCAAAAAGCACCTCCGGGCCTCTGAGAGTCCCGGGAAGCTGTATCTGAGGCATACCTCAAGACGCGTCCGGTCGCTATGAGCCCCAAAGAGCCTTATTGTCGGTCGCCTCGGCGATTCCCTCTATTGGGACTGCGCCACAAAGCGCTGTGCGTTCACCAAACGTTCACTTTTCCGCCACTCGTCTCGTGTATAGTAAAGGAAAGAAGTTGTGAGTTTGAGCCAGGACACATCCTCGACGTATCTGAGATGCCTGAGATTAAGAGGAGAGAGATCATGAAAAGGTCAAAGGCCGTCCTGATTACTGTCCTTATCGCTGCGTTAGCCCTAGTTGGTACCGCTGGATGCTCCGGTAAGGCAAAGACTGGCGATGGTTTCTCGCCAAGCAAAGGCATCCTTGACACCGGCTTCTTTGAGGGAATTACCGCGCTTGATCATGTTGAGCTATGCGAATATGTGGGAATACCCATACCAAACGATGTCTATGAGGTCTCGGACGAATCCATTCAGGCTGAGGTCAACACTATCCTGGACCAGTTTGCCTCTAGCAAGCAGGTGACCGATCGCGCCGTGGTGGGCGGCGATACCATGAACATCGATTACGTCGGACGCGTGGATGGCGTGGCGTTCGACGGCGGCAGCACTGAAGGCAAAGGAACGGAGGTCACCATCGGAGTCACAAGCTACATTGATGACTTCCTCGAGCAGATCATCGGCCATACCCCCGGCGAATCCTTTGATGTCGAAGTGACATTCCCTGAGGATTACGCCAAAGAGGATCTCCGGGGCAAGGACGCCGTGTTCGCGGTAACGCTGAACCACATCGTTGAAAAGACATTCCCGGAGCTGACCGATAAGTTCGTATCGGACAACCTGTCATCATCCTACGGTTGGAAAACTGTTGCCGAGATGAAAACCGATATTGAGGGCAGGTTGCGGCAGACAGACATGGACGAGTACGTTCGAGACTATATCGTTAAGAATACGACCGTCTCGGATCTGCCCGAGAAGCTCCTTGAGTACCAGCGGGCCTCGCTGATCCACTACTATCAGCGTTATGCCGATTCCTATGGCGCCAAACTCGAAGAGTTCCTGGCCTCCTACCTGGGCGTAGCCACTGTTGACGAATTGCTCGTGACGGCAGCCGAGGACACCAAGGAAGCCGCCACATTCCACCTAATCATCCAAGCTATCGCTGAGGATGCCGGCATTTCAGTCACCGTCGACGATGTGGCTGACTACTTCGTGAAACAAGTTGGGGCTGAGCAATACTCGGAATACGCGAGGTCCTACGGTATGCCGTACCTCAAGCTGGTTGTGCTGGGCCAAAAGGTCATGGACTACCTTGAGGACAACGCGGTGGTCAAGCAAAGCTAGACAGGGCTCCCGAGGGGAAGCCGCCTGCCCCTCTCCCCGGTGATCTCCGCTAACGAGATCCCAGCTGCGCTTGTATCTGCTTTTTCGCCTTCTTATCCAGCACATCGCCGGCTAGGGCGCGTTGGATGAAGGCCTCGATTGCGTCCGACGCGCTGTTTGTCCTTATCACAATCAGCGTGTTCACGATGTCCAGGAGGATGGACTTCCGCATGGTCTCTCTCTGGCCCGCGATGTCGAACGCTACAAGCCCATCGGCGATCTTCGGGCCGAGTTCCGGCCTATACAGCGCTATGCTGCTCAGGCCCTGTATGCACTGCCGCACAGTTATGGGTTTTTCGTCCCCCAGGAGGCCCAGGTAGTCGTCCAGCGACGCCTCCATCTTGCCTGCGGAATCCCACTTCGCGTTGTCAGCCATGAGCATGAGGCCTATCGACCTCTGATAGGAGTTGTTGCTCTTTAGTTTGGCGCGGAAGACGTCCCAGAATGGGTATACGTCGCTCGCATAGGTGGACCTGCACTGAAGCAGGAGGAGCGCCTTGTACCGGACGTTGTCATCCTCCAGCGCCAGCCACTCGACGAGATGAGGTATGTCATCCGCGTTCAGAGTCTCTGAGATCTCAGGAACGATATCCTTGGGTATTGAGACTAGGCTCTCCGCTGTCAACATGGCTGTTCCTCTCCTTCCAGCGTCACGCCCGTTCCGGTCATCACGAGCATCGCGTATCCGAATACCTGGGTTAACTCACTGTGCGCCCCGAGAACAGCGTCGCATCCGAGTTCGAGAGCGATCCTCTTCATCTCCTTAAGGACTGTCTCCTCTGAGGCGGCCACCGCAGTCCGAAACGAGTTGACTGACCACGTCGCCTCGACAGGATCGATGCCGACCTTCGCGGTGACAATGCCCACGATGGACTTGACCTTCCTATTTGGCAGGTACGGAAGCGTCACAACCGGGATGCCCAAGATGGCTGAGTTGGCTCTGTCAGCCTCCACCTTGGCTTCGGCATTCTCCGCCTCCTTCTGTCTGAATAACTCCGCGTACCTTGCCTTCTCCCGCTTCTCGATCTCCTCGAAGTCATCTTTGTGCCCGCAGAACATGCATATGGAGTCCCCCGCCCTCACCCATCGTCCACAGTTGGGACAGGTTGCCATCCCGACCACCTCTGGGGGGAGTTTCAACGTCTGCTCCACTACTACCTTTCGAGCGAGGCATCAGAGTCTCTCGGCCCATCATGACAGTCCGGCTCGCCTTCGCGAGCCGGACACGTCTTGAGTAAACGTTGCTCTACACCTACCGCCTAAGCACCGCCTCGATCAGTCTCATGAGGACCACTGCGCCTTCGGCGCGGGTGGCACGCCCTCTACCGTCGAATACGTTCCCCGGCTTGCCGTCCATGATGCCCCATAGCCTCATGAACTGGGCCGCGACGCCGCCCTGCTCGCTCAGTGTATTGCCGTCATTGAATGCGCCGGAGCTGCCGACTCCGCTGAGCTGATAGTTCTTGTAGGTGATGTACCTATAGAGCATGATGGCCATGTGCTCGCGGGATATGGGAGCGTCGGGATCGAACTCGGTGGGACTTACTCCGCCCACAATCCCGTTGTCCTTTGCCCACTTGACGGCCGCCTCGTAATACGAGCCGGGCCTAACGTCGGTGAACCCGGTGTTTCCTCCCGAACCCTCGAGGATGCCGTCGAGCCTCGAAAGCATCGTGACGAACATGGCGCGGGTTATCTGACCTTGAGGATCGAATCGCCCCTCACCCACTCCACGCAGTATCTCACGCGCAGCGGCAAACCGGATCGCGTTCTCAGCCCAGTGCCCGCTCGTATCGCTGAAATACACGTCATTCGCCATGTAACCGAACATGCCGGTCACAGGTGCCTGGAAGACCAGCCTGCCATTGATTACCGCACAGGCTTGGACGATGTGGCGCACGCCGTTCAGCATGTAGTAAGCGACTACATTGCTTCCCTGTGCTGCAACATCGGGCGGCAACAGGATGGAGACGATGCTGCCTTGGGTGGAAAAGTGGTCCGTACCTGCTCCGGGAAGTTCCTCCTCGACGCGAGGAGACGATTCGAACTTGAATTGAGCTGTCACTGTGACGTTTTGGGCTGGCATCGTGAACGTTGTCGTTCGGCTGCTCGGGTCGGCGAGGACCACACCGGCGGGGCTGCTCCAGCCCACAAAGCGATAGCCCGGCTTCGGAGTGGCGGTTACGGTGACAACCGCCCCGGGAACGTACCATCCCTCACCCGAGACAGTCCCACCTATGGTAGTCCCGACGTCTACTTTGTAGCGTCCGTCGTACGTCTGCGTGAAAATCCCCGCTCCGAAGGTTACGGCTGCAGTCATCTCCCCAGCCAGCGGTTCTCCTCCAATCTTCGCACCGGCCTCAGCAACGCGATAGCTGCCGGTGACCATCCCGATGCTTCCAGGCTCTATCGTGAGGCCACCGCTTTGGGTAATGGTTGCAGTCCCTTCCACCACATCCGCGCTCCAAATGACCAGATCGGGGTCATCTATCACGAACGAATTGGGACTGGCGCTCTTTGTAGTAGCCATGAGTGAGAGCGTGCGAGTAGTGGGATTGGTCTCATCTACCTCGATATCATTGCCGGTAAAGAGCACGCCGTCGCTCAAGATATCCAGCTTCCCTATGTTGGAGAGTCCACGGTTGAGCACGGTGAAGGACTGCGGTTCTGACTCGTGACCCAGACCGTCCCTCACCACCACATCGACTCTGTGAGATGAGACTCCGGAGTTCACAGGGATTACGAGAGAGTACGCCCCGGTCTTGCTATCGAAAACGGGTAGGGGACTGATATCCGATATGGGCAGGGCGTTTATAGCCTTGCCGTCACCGTCTACAGCCTCGATGCCGTCGACCTTCACGGTAATTCGGGAGTCGGAGCCAGTGACCGCGTTCAGGATGAGAACGCCGTCCTCGTCGAAGAACCCGCTGGTTGACACTAGAAGCGACGGAGGCAAGGTATCGACCGCGAAGAGTTTCTGGTAGTTGACCCTGTCGCCGTCGACATCGACCCCTGTGAACGTTATGGTGTGGTCGCCGTCGTACAGCTTCGTGTCGATGTCCACCGAAGTCGCATTCGCCGGGACGGCCTGCGGCGGGTCGCTGTCGATGTACCAATGTCCGGACCTGATCTGCTCATCGGACGTGAGTGTGAACCTGACCGCAGGCGTCGTGAACGTGACGACATCGAGCGATTGCGAGTTCACGGTCCGCTCCACCACGGTAAACGGCGTCTCACTAGGATCCGGTGTGACGAAGGTTACCTCGGGTGGTCGCGGAGTGCGCAGAGTCACGGCATCGGACAGCTTTTCGGGGCTGTATGCGTTGTACTCGTACGCGCCTGCCCCGCCAGAGCTCGCCGTTGCGGTCTTGAAAGCCTTAACGCCTACCTTGTACTCCCTTCCGGCCTGCAGGCCGAAAACCACCTGCTGACCGTCTTTCATGACCGGATTGCCTTTGCCATCCACCTTGGGATACGTGCCTCCGACCACGACATCCACGTTACCGTCTGCGTCCTTCTCGAACGTAATGTCCCGGAAATCCGTATACAGCAAGTACTCGTCAGGCCCTGGACCTATCTCAAGAGCGACGTCTTTCTCCTGCCCCGGCTGCAGGGTATCGACTACTTCGTACACGTTGACCAAGTAACCGTCGGAGTTCGCCGCAAGCGCCTCGACGACGCTCACGCCCAGCATAAGGTTGCCGGCATTCGTGGCGCCAACAGAGGTGGGGGCCGGAGGTGCATCGGGATTCGTGTGGTTGAACCGGAAGGCCGTCCCATCCACCGTGTTCGCAGCTACATGCATGCTCCTCATTTCCTCGGACTTGGACGCCATCACGCGGACGTAGTATTCGCCGGAGGGCAGCTCGGGCGGGATCGCCACCGCTAGGTTCGACTCGCCATTCGCATCAGTACACGTGTGGGTGCCGAGCAGATAGCCTGCATCACCGGTGGGATCCGTAGCATCTCCTTTGTCGCTCGTCGCGAAGAAGCTCATCTTCACGCCCTCGAGCATCGTTCCGGTCCAGCTGATCTCCAGGCTGTCACCCGCCGGGGGTTTGGTGGCGGTGACCGATGAGACTCCCGGAAGCGGCGCGACGTTGTAGAGGATGATGTCGGCCGCCGCATTGGTCGAGATCGTCCAGTCGCCCGCGATGTGCTCGGTTATTGAGATGCTCACCGCGCTCTTGCCTGGTGCGGCCACCCCGTCGCATATGAGGTTGGCGTTGGCGGCGGAAGCATCAGTCGTGCCGTCTGCTCCACTCTCATCGTAGAAGGTCAAGGCGTATGGATTGCCGTCGGGTTTCAGGACCGCAATAGCCGTCTCGGCTGCGGCGACGGTTGTCGGTCCACCGGCGGGAAAGTCCACGTTGAACACGAAATCGTTGCCGTTATCGTTGCCGAGGTTCAGCTTATGCTGTTTCTTGGTCTCGTCCGACCACACCTGGGGGTCTCCGGCAGCCATAAGCACCGGCCGAGCCGCGGCCAGATCATCCACGATCTCGGCGGCGGCCGCGGTCGTGATGTTGGTTACCCGCATGTATAGCGTCTGCCCCGTCTCCGTGCTGTAGCCGACCGGGATATCCTTGATACCCAGGAGTTCGGGGTATGTCGGGTCCATCATGGCGTCGTCTCCGGTGCCAAAGATGAAGTCGCCGCCCCAGTAATAGCAGATGCCGCAACCCAGGCCGAGAAGTTTGACGACGCCCCAAATGCGTTCCATGCTGGCGCCGAAGTCGGCTTGCAGAACCTTCAGACCGCCAATTAGGGGTATAGCCTTGGGGATCTTGAGGATGGCCCTGATGAAGAACTCAAAGAACTCCGCGTCCGCCACAAGGTAGCAGCCGCCTTCGATGATCTCCAGTAGATCCACGGACGCCGCGACGACCAGCCAGAAATCGGGATACCAGTTGATCCCGAACTGGGCGCTCTCGATCGCCACGATGTCGGTCTTCTTGATCTTCAGTTCATCGACCTTGACCTTGAACCCGCGTAGGCTGAGCTCCATATCGGCTCGAGCGCTTAGTACCTTCAACACGTCAAACTGCATGCTTAGCAGGAGCGTGAGTGGCGGCAGCCCCGATTCGAAGATGGTGTCGTAGAGCTCGTCAATGCCGCCGCCTCCACCGGTGAGCCACATGACGCCCACGCTGTCGATATTGATGCCCGGCTCAAATTCACCGATGAAGAAGTAGATCTTATCGGGCACAGGGGCTCCGGAGTCCGGAGCGCTCTTCACCACCAGCTCGAACTCCAACTCGAATGCTTCGGTCTTGGTCTTACCCTCCACCTCGAACTGGTACCCGCCTATGGTATTGATGGCGAGCCTGCCGCCCAGTTCCGGGAGAGCGTCGGTATACTTGGGCAGCATGACCTCAGCCTCGGCGTTGAAGCCGATGTAGCCCTGGTTCAAACCGTAGAGGATGTCCTTGATGTTGACCTTACCGGTAGGCTCGGTCTTGTCTTCTTCATTCTCATCGTCGGCGTCTTTCTCAGGATTCTTTGATCTCCACTCAGCAACGCTCATCCCGGCGTCACTTGCACCGACGACCTGCTCGATCCTGGGCGGGGCCGGAAGGGAGTCGTCATCCCTGCCGCCCGGCATGAGCGCCGATATGTCAAGGCTCGCGCCAAACGAGAGGACATAGCTGGTGAACAGGTCATCGTCATCGTGCATGAAGCCAAACTGCGCGTAGCGAAGATCGCAGACCATGCCTGCGATGGTCTGGAGGATCTTGTACTCCGATGCCCACATGAGGTTGATCTTATTGTCAACGGCCCATTTCTGGTCTGTCGGATCCTCGAAATCGGGCCTCTCGCCCCTCTCGTCGTAGGCTATGAAGCCGAAATCCATGCCGTCGACCAGGGGGGTTATGGCGGCGTCGCCCGTCCAGACCGGGGTCCTGCTGTAGCTTGTGAGGAGCTCCCCGGTCATGCTGATGAAAGCGCACCACTTGCCGCCGTCCTTGACTCTGGCTATGTTCACTTTGCCGTTGATGATGTCCAGCACACCGTTGATGATGACTGCCCTAGACTCATCGGAAGAGACAGCAGTTGCCGATGTTATGTCTCCACTCGCATCCTTTTTGAGAGTGAACTCGCCCCGGATTTCGAACAAGATCGTCTTGGTCGCGTCATAGACCGTGTCATCCGCCGAGTCCTTCCTCACCTGCTTCTTGAAGGCATCGTATTGCACTTCTCCGGGAAAGCCCTGGATGGTATACGTGCAGGTGGCGGCTGATCCTGTGCGTGTCTTCACCACCGCGACAATACCGTAGTAGTCATTCTTGTACGATTTGTCGTCGGTAACTGTGAACCTGAGGGCAGGCGCCGTAAGCCTTTTCGGGACGCCGGCCGGTGGGGTCGACCATTCGAAGACGAGATCATACTCGCCCAGGTCGTACTTCTCGGTCATGGCCACATCGATGACGGTCCCCAGGTCCTGGTCCACGCTGAACAGGATATTGGAGTATGGGATCACGTACGAGGTCCCGGGATTGTCCTTTTTCTGTGCCCGGAGCACATAGTTGCCCGGGGCCTTAAGCAGGTCCAACTGGTTTCCCGTCAGGTAGAAGTGCCTTGTCCCCTCGAAGTAGAGCATCTGGGGCGATGCCGACGTGAACGTGATCTCGGGCAGTTTCCCGTCGCCGCCGGGACACAGCACGTAGCAGGTGCCGCTCCCGATTACGTTCTCCAAGAGTAGGGCGCCGTTGGCGCTGTCCGGCATCTCATACACGCGGAAGTTGATCCGCCGGTAGCTTGCAGCTGACGCAACGCTGGCCTTGAATCCCCAGACCAGTTGCTGGACTTCGCCAACCGAGAAGTTGTCGACGGTGACTCTGTAGGGATTTGAGAAGCTTCCGGCGGGATTCCCTTTGGTGTCTAGAGCCGTGATGCCGTTGTCGGGATACGCCGCGACTACGATCCGGCTATAGTCCTGCGCCCCTTCTTGAACGATGTTGCCGAGGTTAGTTGTCACCTTGAACGTACCGAGAGGCGCCGGGCCGCCGGTGGGACTATAGGTGCCAACGTAGTCCTTCTTGTCGCTTGTAAGGGCAAGAGTGGTTGGTGACGTGATGTTCACCGAGAACTTGTTCCCCTTCGCCACGCCCAGGTTGGAGTAGATGCCGTAGTACGTATGGAACCCGGCTTCGCCGCCGCTCGCCACGGTGTCCAGGTTGTAGTAAAGGGCGTACGCGCTGTCGGCCGTCAGGTACTGGGCATTGTACTTGTTGGTGAAGGTGAGTCCCGCATGCGGCGTGTACTCGAAGACAGTCGCCGCCAGGTTGTTCCAGTGGGCAAAGGTCACTTGGTACGGCTTCATGCCGTCTTGTGCGGTATCGTTCACCGTATAGGCTGTAATAGACGGGTTCTCGTAATCGTCATAGGCGAAGAAGTTGGCAGGGATCTCATCACCGGTTATGGTCCGCTCGCTTGATATCCTCTCGTACGCCTGCCCCTGCGTGGTCGTTACTTCGTAGTACCCGAAATCCTGCCCTCCAAGTGCGGTGTCCAGCAAGAGGCGGGCCTCAACTCTCACCGCCTTACCGGTGTTGTTTTTGACCTGGTAATGTATAGCGACCGTGCCGTGCTCGTTCATCTCGGTAGCCCACACCGGTTGAATGGTCTGGATGAACGTCAGTTGGTGCGCAGCGTCGGGCCCAACCGACCATCGGGACTCGATATAGGTACCTTTATCTTCAGTAGTCACCCCGGTCGACGACTCTCCCCTGTAGCTGTAGTCGCCGCCGAAAACGTAGTACTTGGGATCGCCGGAACCATACGTGACCTTAAAGCTCGTGAATGAAGTGTCGTAGTCGCTTCTGTGGAATAAGAGATCCTTGTTGTTGTCGTCCTTATTGAAGGCATCTCCGTCCACAGTACGGATGACGAAGCCGCCGTTGGCCTTTGATACTACGACGCTGATGTTACCGTTCTCCAGCGACACCCTGTCTCCCAGATCGGCCGCGAACGCCACACTGGGGCCCATGTAGCCTGTCAGCACGCAGACTACGAGTATAAGGGACACCGCGCGCATTATCTTGGTCTTCATCTCAGCACCCCCTATTTCTGCACGTAGACATACGTGATGTACTCGGTTCTGCTCTGCGTCACCAGGTACAGCGTGTAGAAGCCGCTAGATGGGACCGGCAGGTCCGCGTCACCCAACAGCGGGTCGGCGTTGGCCCTAACCGCAAGCCTCTTGCCGAGGGATTTCATCTCTCCAATGGTCCTGTAGCCTATGCCGTAATAGAGTTTGAACGGTTCCTTGGGATGTCCGCCTCCCGGATCAGGCATGCTGGCCGACAGCAGGACTGTATCCTTTCCGGCGGCGTTCACGATTGTGGCCCCGCGGGATTCGGTCTTTATCCCTTGGATGAATATGGTCGGAGCGTTCAGGTCGTAGACCAAGACCGTGCGCGTCGCTGGGGGGCTAGTCGTGTTGCCCGCGTCGTCGGTGGCTGTGTACTCGATAACGTAAGCACCGGGCGTGTTCAGGTTCGCCTCTGTCAATGACTTGGACACGACGGGCGTCACGTCTTGGTCGATGTTATCCACCGCGTACACCCGGCCATCTGATATCTCGTCCGCGAGCACGTCGCCAAGCGCTGCCTCGGTCGTCCCTTGTTTGATCTTCAGAGTGCCGGCGCCCAGCACGATGGTCGGCGGGGTCCTGTCTATGCAGTCCACCGTGAAGCTTTTGGTGGTCGTGTTCCCGACCGCATCAGTCGCCCGTATTGTATAGCGGCCGTTTGTCCCGATGCTGAATGTGGCGGACGTCCCGCTCTTGACCTCATCGCCCATAGCGATTGTCGCCGGCTCATCGGTTGTGACATTCACGTTGAACGAAGTGTTGCGCATCGTGTGGGTCTTCTGTTCCTCGGGCCCATGAGTGCTGTTCCATTGCAGGATCTCGGCACGGGTACTGGGGAACCCGCTCACGCTCAAGTCGGGCGCGGTACCGTCTATGTGACTGACGCTGATGCTTGTGGCTCCTACAGTCGAATTCCCCGCGCTATCCACAAAAGTGAACGTGTCGGCGATGTTGCCTACCTCATCGGCAAAGCGATAGGCGTATTCGCCGTTCTTAGTGATATTGAGCGTGACGGTGAGCTTGTTTTCGGCCGTCATCGCGAGTCCACTCCCGACCTCCCACGCCGGTTCATTGGATGTGATGGTCAACCGGACCGACCGGGTACTGCCGGAGAGCGGCTCGTCGCTGGTCACAGTTACATACGGCGGAATCCTGTCTATGCGGAGACCCGACCCATCAAGGGTGTACGTGCCGGTCACGTAGTTTTGAGCTACGAAGTCCAGTTTGACTATTGCCGCCGCCTTGAACGTCACAGTGGCATTGGTACTGCCCCAAGTGCACTCGAAGTAATCGGCAGCTACACCGTCCGGCGACTGCAACGTGGCCGTGCACGAATCAGTCAGGAGCGGCTTGCTGAACTCCACCCTGGCAACAACGTTGGTGGAGAGCTTTCGGTCCTCGGGAGGCGCGGTGCTTACCGGTTTCCCATCCGGCCCGATGAATGAGGGCGACCAGGTGACCTTGCTCACGGCCGGTGGCATCACGTCAATGCCGGATACCATAGCCGTTACCGTCGCCGTGTTGCCCGCCGAATCCTCAATTGTGAATTCAAACTCGCCGTTTCCGAGGAACTCATGGTAGTAGGCGCCCACTCCGCCTCCGTACACCGGATCCCAGGAGACGCCCGGCTTAGAGCGCACGGTGACGGTAGCGCTCAGAGCATCCCAGAGGTTCACAAGATAAGCTCTGGTCCTGTAGAAATCGACCTTGACCAGGCGAATTTCACCAGTGGGAGGCACATTGTCGATCTTGGTGGTCTTAACCGGTATCAAGGTCATGTTGTCCTTGGCGTCCACGATCACGACGCAGATTTCCACGTTGTCGGTGAGATCCACGGTATTGCCGGACCATGAGACGCCAGCTATGGCACCTACCGCTGGGTTTTCGTACCCGAGCCCTGTGGTATCGGGAGTGAGGCCCTGCAGCACAAACAGTCTTGTCGAGTTCACATCCATTACTGAGAACTGAAGTCGCATAGCCATGGTTACGTGATGGGGTCTGTCGAAGGGATTGCCCAGCCCGAGTTCCGCCGCGTACTCGGCCTGCGTGTATTGAGCCGTCTTCACGAACGCTCCTCCGGGCATGGCCTGGGAAACCGCCATACTGTAGGCGGGAGCATCTCCGTCGGCGTCTATGAAGGTCTTCTCGACTATCTCGATCGCGCCCGCGGTTGTGCTAGAGAGACTGACCGTTACCGGTGCTCCAGGGTTGCCGGCGTCGTCCTGGTACTCGAGGACATAGTCGTCCTGATCGCCGAACGTGAATCGATGGGTAGTCGCTTTGTTTTTTGCGCCGATTATGCTCTCGCTAGCAACGAGAGATGCGACAACCTCGCCTTTCGTCTCGCCCATGCCGGTCGCCGGATTCACGACGACCGCATCGGTAAACGCCCAGGCGACAGTCGCAGTGGGCGGAGTCCGGTCGATGTTGGTGATCGGGATAGTGCGGGTCTGGGTGGTGTCCGCCTTCACACCGAATACGACGCTCCGGTTCGAGGTAACGGTTATCGTCGCTCGCTTAACCTTGGAGTCAACGGTAACCGGCACGACCGTCATCGTTGCGTCAGGTGTAGGTAACTCCAGGGTAGCGGCAGGGTTTCCCGTCGCATCGATGGTAATCACAACGTCGTTCCGGGTAGGACCGGTTTCCGATACGGTGACATCCACCTCGTGTGAGCCGCCGTAGGCGTTCACGGTGACGCTCTCCTGGTAGATCTCGCCGAAAATGTCAGCGTACTCGATGTCGCAGGTCCCGCTCGCAAAGATGGGAACCGCTGCCTTCTCCAGACTGTAGGTGGTATCGGCCGGACTTAGCGCCGGACTCGTCAGCTTCACCGGAGCATTGAAGGTCAGCTTCACCCCGCCTGTGTCCAAGGCGTTGCCGCTGCACTTGACGGGCGTGTTGGCCGCTGCCGGTAGCGCGCGGATCTCACGGGACTCGTTACCTGCAGCATCGGTTGCGATGAGCGTTATCGAGCGGGCAGCGATCGCGCCGGCGTCCGGGTCGTATTTGAAGACGCCCTTCAGATGGACTCGGGCTGTCTTGGTATCACCATCTATCGTTGTCTCTACCTGGTATACACCGGTTTCGTTGGGGGCGGAGGCATACCACATACCTTCGGCCCCGCTATCGGACACCACTATCTTTGGCACATCATCCTGCGTTGCGACATCGGCCATCCCGAGGACGTTCTCCCAGTAGTCTTCTTCATGCTGAAGCGCGAGCGAGACAGGACTTGCGTCGTCCAGCGTCACTTCAAAGTCGAATTGGTTGCCCGAAGAGTGATCCATTACGCCCAGGATAGGAGCGTCATCGTCAATCCAGTCCACGACCTTCTCGACAACAGAGACGTTGCCAAACCTATCGTAGGCGAAGAAGTAGTAGGTGCCGTTCTCGGTAATCGTGATGCTATCGTCGATCGCAAAGGGTGTCAGAGCGCCCGCCGCGCCCTTCTTGTACTTCAGGACTACGGTATCGACCGGCGAGCTGGGGCTGGTCAGGCTTTTGACCGTGGCAATGACCCCGGCGGTGCTCTTTACAGGTGTTAGGGGTTCCAGTTGCATCTCCAACACCGGTGGTTTGTCGCTCATTCTAACTATTACTGACTGAGCGGGAGGAGTGTACGGCTCATGTGTTGTCACAGCCTTCTGTGTGTCGGAGTTCCACTCTATCGCCGCGACTCCTGTTGTTGTCATCACCTCGTAGACTAGTTCATCCCGATCCTGCAGTCCAAGCGGAGACAGGTCGGCGGCGTCGAAGGTAACCTCGCCATAGCCGTAGGGCTCCCAGTCCCCAACGGAGGGCTCACCATCGCGGGCTGCCGCACTCATCCTCACCCAACCGGTCTGGGCGCCGTTGCTGCCGTTTGTCAGGCGCATGTAGATGCGGGTGAAGAAATTGTCTCCAGCCTGAGCGTGGACTGCCGGATAGCGAGTAGGCACGAACTCAGCACGGAAGGTGAGCGAAGTGTCGCCTGACTCTCCTAGGTACACCTCAAGAGCCGGAGACGAACCGAGGGAGTAGCCGTATTCGATCTGCACCGGAGCACCGCCGGCATCTTCCGAGCTGATCGTGGTGGTAGTTTTGACGACGCCATAGCTGCCCACGGTTGCCTTCTCGACGTATCCAAAGAGTTCCCGCGAGATGCGACTGGTACCCGAACCTGCCCCTTCTGCGAGGGATTGCACGCTCATCTTGATGTTGTAGAGCCCTGACTCGTTGCACACCCCGGCCGGGATCTCGAAGACCTGGCTTGCCACCGCCGGGAGCCTGGTAGTGTAGATGGGAGACGGCTCCTGATGGAACTGCCATTTGTCGATACCGGCGTTGTAGACATGAGTCGTCCTCAGGATCTCCACGTCAATGCCGGCCAGATCGGCGGTCCCCCATTCGGGCATCTTGAGGTTCTTGAGTTTGACCTCGATCTTAACCCCGTCTAGACTCTGGACGCTCCCGAACATCCCCTCGTTGAGATCGGTAGGCGGGGCCACATTCATCGATTTCCCCAGTACTGTCTTCCCGCCCTCGTAGGGGTTGAGTCCCTCCTTGTTGCCATCATCATCAAGGAGCGGAGCAACCTCAAACCTATAAGCGCAATCGTCATCGTCGATGATACCGGCGTAAGCGGATTTCAGCACATATTCGTAATCAGCCACAAGAGCGGTTCTGGGGATCGTCAACGTCCCTTGGGCAGCGTCCACTATAAGTTCCTGTTCATAGGCCGCTATCAGCCGCAGGTTGAGCTCGCCGTAGTAGGTATTCATGAGATCATGCAACGCGCGGTGGATGTCCGGTAACGTGGTATCCGATGGACCGCGGGAGCTATATAGATTGTAGACGCTGGTTATGACCGAGTCTTCGGTACCGCCACCGGTCATGGTCGCCAAGTGCCAATCCTCGAAGACCGAGGCCTCAAGTCCCCCCGCATGAGGAATGTCGAAGATATCGTCGTAGGCCGAGACGGCACCGCTACCTCCGGGCAGGAGAGCGCTCTTCACATAGTACTTGCCGGTCTCCCCCGGTATCTTGATCATGGCTATGGTCGTCGGGGTCCTAGTCACCGTCTCGCCGTTTATCTCAACTGTCTTCTGCGGCCCCGGCGTAAAGAGAACGCTGTGCTTGGCGTGATAACCATCGGGGGAAGTCACGAACTCGAGGTTATGCTCCGGTTTCCTCAGGTCGTACTTGAAGTCGAACCTTGCCCGGCCGGGCAATTCTTCGCCGTCAGTATCCAGCGTCCTCACGAACAAAGAGTATTTGTGCATCTCATCGAGCCCGAGGTCAGTCGCGGAGGCGTCGAAGGTCTTGTAGAGACTGCCGGAACCTCCCGTGTAGGAAGCTGAATGCCACGTCGATCCGGCATCCGGAGCGACATCACCCGTCCACTCGACCCACTGGTATTCGATGTCGGAGACCTTCCCGACTATGTCTTTGACCCTGATCGAGGTCTCGATATCGCCGTGGTCGATATCAAATACATTGGCACGGGAATCCTCCGTCACTACCGGGCCAACGTTGTCGAATTCGTATGGAAGCGAGATCGCCATTTCTCTCGTGTTCCCGGCCCTATCGACCATTTCGACCTTGAGCGTGCTACCCACAATGCTGTATTCCTGTCCGGGCATTAGCTTGATGTGGATATAGAGGCCGTCTCCCGGCAGCTGGACTAGACCTGCCACTGGCTGATCCTCAGTCGCCTGCATGTAGGTCCGGGAACTTTCATCCACTTCGGGAGAGCTCATGTAGGCGTATTCGTACACATAATCCTGGTTTCCGGCGTCGCCGTTCACCCATTCAAACTTACCGAACATCCCGGTTGAGCCGCTGGCAGACTCCGCTCCTCCGGTCGGATCGTCTACGGCCACCTGGATGTAGAACTCGGGTATCTCGTCGGAGCCAATGAATGCCCCGGTTCCCGTTGGTGGGCGGGTATCAAGCCACAACTGCCTGGTGATGATCGGCCCCGTGCCTAACAGAGAGGTTGACTTATACTGGTTTCCTCGGGAATCGCAGAGGGGATTCGGAGCGGTAGAGGTTATCTGGTAGATTCCGAGAGGATACGCCTCTTCACCTACCACAGGGCTGGCTCCCACCGGCACGGTGAGTTCAAAGGTCACCCTGGTGACCTTGATACCATTCACGCCAGCCGACGCGGTCACAGCTCGCGTCCCGGTGACGACTATCCGGTCGCCTTTGTCGTCCTTCAGGTTAAGTTCGGCCTTGAGGTATCCAACACGGTAAGCGCCGTACCCGGGGTCGATCGGGTCGTTAGTCGCGATGTCGCCGTAGATCCCGGTGGCCTCGTTGTAGAACTGCATCTCCTCGCTGAATTCGGCCGTGATCTCGATCTTGTCGCCGGCGGTCATGAAGGTCTGCCCTGTCCCGGTGAAATCGCTGTTTGGGTTCTTCTCTACCGCGACCGGGGTCACCGAGACGACCGTCGGGGCCACGTTATCCATGTAGCACGGCTTGCTGAAATAAATTGGGGTATCAGATCGCGCTACCGGATTGCCCGCGAAGTCGGTTATGAGGGATGACGTCTTGACGAGGTTAGGGTTGTTCGCAGGGTCCTTGGGAGCAATGCTGTGCTTCCCGGTGCCGTCTTTGTAGATGTAGATCAGGTCGAAAGCTTCGGGATCGGCCGTGACCCAACTCTGGTTATTGATGGTTACAGATGACAAGTAATGGTTGGTGGTGACGGGCTGGCCCAGGATATCAAGGGACTCGGGAACCACGCACTTGAACGTCAAGGTATCGCCTATGAGGCTCACGATGTTGGCGGCGACCAGGGTCCCGCCCACTTGGGCGCCTGTCTTCGTATCGTTTATGGCCATGTTTAGCGTCAGCCCCGCTAGGTCGGCTGCGTTATCCGTAGAGAGCCTGATTGGTTCATCGAACTTGAGGTGTACATATATGGTCTCGCCCGCCTTGAACTTCTCGTGTTTGGCGGAAGACGGGTCGGGTCCGGCTGTCGTGTATATGGACTGCACTTCGGGTTCGCCGACGTCGGCCAGCATGACAGCAATATTGCCAGTGCTGGGCGCGCCGCACGTATCGCCCGAAATTCGGTGTTCAAGGGTTAGGCCCTGGATCTGCCATGGGTCCGCCCCTGTGCTCGGAAACGCGTCCCCCCCGGCGTCGGCGTACGCGTAGGTGCCTGACGAAGCATGCTCGATGGAGTCATACGAGTGGAGAACCTGCCCGAACTTCGCGTGATGAGAATAGAGCCCAGAAGAGAGTTTCAGGATATTGGCCGAAGTTTCGGTGCTGAATAGGTGGTAGACGCTCCAGTGCTTGTCGTTGGTGATTTGGGCGTGAAGGGCCACTCCCAACTCATTTGCGGCTGCGATGCGTTTCTCCAATTCGCTAAAGCCCATCTGGTAGTAGCCGTAATCATTCCCTGTAAGCAGCGACGAGAAAGCCAGCCTATCTGGATAGCCGCCGCCCAAGGCGTAAGCCTTTTCGAAGCGGCCAACAATATTGAACGCCGAATTGCCGTCGGCTCCGAGGAACTGATCAAGGTTGGTGCTGGCCCGCGCCGAAAAAACGGGGTACTCGTTGTAGCTGGGCTCATAGACCGGCTCATCCGCCGCAAACGCCACCGCCGGTACATCCAGGAGCAACATCACTACTACAAGAGACAGGCTAAGAGCTTTCCTAAGCGTTCTCATACCGCATCTTCCTCCTTAACAGGGCACCTGCCGTGAACTCGTCCGGGGTCTCTACGCGCCTTCTGTACATATGGGAGCCCGCCTCACTCCCTAATTGCGAAGAGGATTGTGTCAACAGTGAGCCTGACAGGCATGGGGTCCTGACCGGGCACCTCGACATCTCTCCAGCGGATTGCTTTGGGCTCGACAGTGAAGTCTCGAAAACGCTCGGGGTCGTTAAGGCTGTAATAAGGTAAGGTTTTCATGAGTTCAGCCATGTTGAAGATAACGCTGCTACCGCCCTCAAACTCGATGCGCAGGATATGGTCTTGCTCTGCCGTGGCACGGGTGATCCTGGCCATAAACAAGTCTCCTCCCCGAGGCGTTCGGTAGGATCCACCGTAAGTGTGAAGGGAATGGCGGAGCCGGGGTATCTGTCAAAAGACGTATTTTAGAGCGTCCCTATGATCTCTCCCGCCTTCTTGATGGCCGCGGTCTTGCCTGATACCTCGAGCTTTTGGTAGATGTTCTGAAGATGTGTACGCACGGTGCCTGTGGAAATGTGGAGCCGCTCGGCGATCTCCTCGCGCTTAAGGCCGTCCCTTGCGAGGGCAAGCACTTCCTTCTCACGATTTGAAAGTGAGGGGGCGTCAGCAGGCGACGCGGAGAGGTTCTTCATGTACTGGAGCGACAGGGAGAGAACCCTCTTCACGAATTGGTCGTGAGGCTGTATCGCGCGAAGCATATCCACGATGTCGTGGGCGCTCTCAGCAAACGGCAAGACTATGTCGTCTGCCCGTGCCATGTCCAGCGCCGACCTAAGCGCCTCCACCCCTTTGTCCATGCCGTACAGATTGCGCTTGGCCACAGCCTCGAGAATATGGTTGTGTATGAGGCCGAGGTGGTTCTGGAATATGGCGTAATCCTGGGCGAAGACCTCCGTTAGCATCTCTAGCTTGATGTGGTCTCCACCGAGCGCGACTACCTTGCCGCGCACGATATCGGTGAAGGCCATCCCCTGGAAGAGAAGGCGGCCCGGGACCGCGTCGTCAGCGGATAGCCACATGGGAATGCGCTCTGGCCTTCGCAAGCAGGCATTCACATAGCCCACGCAAAGGTCAACGGTCGTGCTATACACAGGCAGGGCGGCCTGAGTCGCTTCCTTCCGGATCTCGCCAAGAAGCGCAAGACCTTCTGCAAACCGTCCCTGACAAAGTCGCAGCCTAATCAAGGTGAAATAGGCGCAGATCAGGATGCCGTACTGCTCCATGGCTCTGGCCTTATGTATTGCCTTCTGGACGTTCAGCTCCGCTTCTTCCGGTCTCCACGTCTCAAGGGCGTGTTCCGCCAGCGTGAGGTACTCACATCCTGTGCCGCAACCGTCGGCTATCTGCGGGAACAAGGGGAAATCCCTGACTGCAACCTCGACGACATCTTTCAACCTACCGGCTTCCCTATAGTACTGGTAAAGGAAGTGCGGGCATCCAAAGGTGAACTCATCGTTGCGCCGGACCATGCAGCAGGAGGCGCCGTCCAGGAGCTCCATCGCCTTCTTCGTATGGGCTATCATCTTGTGCATGTCGTTGTAGGAAGCGAATATGCTCACTACTTCGATCTCCGCCAGAATCCGGTTGCGTTCCCGCTCGGGGATATCCGGCGACTGCTCATAGTAAAGGCGCAGTTGCTCCAAACGCTCTATTCCGTCCATGGCCGCGTGGGGCGGTCCGTTGACGATGACCAGAGCCACATACTGCAGATAGGCTATCGGGTACTTGTTGAGCATCTCTACCGGGAGCGACCGGAACATACCGGCCCAGCCGGGGAAGTCTGCCCAGTACACAGCCACCGTGCCATTCAGGAGCGACAGGACCTTTTCGGGCTCTCCCGCCCTCCAATAGTAAGCGCAGCACAGTGCGTGCTCGCCGGCTTCGAGATACCAATCGCCTGCCCTCTTGCATAGCTCTCTGATTTCATCGGGGTTAGTGAGTTTCATCCTCAGGAGATCCAGTAGGACGTTGTGTATCTTGTAGAGACCCGTCGCCTCATCGAAGTACACAAACGCGTTTTCCCGCCGGAGCCTGGTGAGAAACTCCTCGGCCTTAATCTCACCTGTAACGAACTCGGCTTGACGGGCCGAGAAGCTGTCTAGAACAGATAGGCCTGCGAGGAATCTCCGAATGCGTTCATCGTAGAAACTATAGAGGTTCTTTTCGACAAGTTCGTATATGGTGGTGTTCATGCCGGCCGCCAGTCCCTTATCCATCCCAAGCAGGATGAGATACACGAGAGAAATGCACCCGCCCGTATACTCCGCGATTTGTCTTATCTCTTCGTCGGCAAGGCGCTTCCTGTTCAGGGCGCAATACTGGCGTATTTCCAGTTCGGTGAACCTCAGGAACCGCTCGGTGAACAGCTGGCAAATACCCTTGGACGTCATTTCTCCGAAGTCAAGGTTCGTGGTGTCACGGGTCACAACTACAATGTGCAGGTTTTCGAGCTCCTCCCTTGCGATCTGAGAGAGGATCTTCCCTATCCCGGGGTTCTTGGCCAAATGGAAGTCGTCGATCACCATAACGGTCTGCTTTGTGCAGCGAAGGGTGTTGAGCGCCGAAAGAATCCCGGCCGTCTCAGGAGCATCCAAAGGAAAGCCTAGGCTACGCAGGCGTTCGCCCATAGAGAAATCCAGTCTACCAATCTGTTCGGAAAACGCCCGCCAGAAAAAAGCGCCCGACTCGTCGGGGCTTAGGAAGGATAACCAGAGTACCTGGAAGTCTCTACTATCTAGAAACTGACGTACGGCCGTCGTTTTGCCATACCCCATTGGCGCCGATACGACGGTCATCGGGTAGTTGAGAATGGCCTCGAATTCGCGGTCTACGCGCCCTCGAAACAGGGCTTTGGTCTTTTGCAAGTTTACTCCTATTTGGCATATGTGCCTGGGTGAGCTACTTCGCTGGAGGCATTGCCTATACCTCCAAGAGCCTCAGAGCGAACATCTGTCGCGGCTGCAACCGCCGCTGCCAGTGCCTGCTGCGGCCACCGCTGCCACTGCCTGTCGCGACCAGCGAAAGCACGGACCCTAGCGCGATAAGAGTCCAAGAAGTCTGGAGATCATCGTCGCCAGTTCGGCTCTCGAGGAAACGTCCGCGGGGCGGAAGAGACCGTCGCCATCACCGCTGACCAAACCTGCGTCCTGGGCTGCGGCGATGTAATCCACCGCCCAATCGCTTGCCTGCCCAATGTCGGCGAATGCGGTGAATCCGGCGAAGGCATCTGCTCCCTCGGGCTCCTCGGGCACTTCGATACCAGCATACCGGCAGTACTCGATGAGGACAGCGCAGAGTGCTTCCCTCGTGACAGGAGCCATCGCTTCGGCAGGGTGCGAAAGGTCCGACGCAGGAGTGCCGAGCGCACCGACTATGCCAGTTCCAGTGAACCAATCGAGGCAAAGATCGGGGGCATAGGCGACATCGGGGCCAGAGGCAACGTCTGAGCCTGAGGCGACGTCTGAGCCTGAGGCCACTTCAGGTGCGGAAGCGACGTCAGGGGCAGCACCAGTGGCATCGCCAGGGGCATACCTCGTGTGCAGGCGATACAGCACTGAAGCAACCATTTCCAACGTAACCGGCCTGCCGGGGCCGAAGCTGGCCGGGGATTCGCCCGGCATCAGCCCATTCTCGTGGACATCCAGGACAGCGTCGCAGAACCAATCGAATACGGAGACGTCCGCGAAAGCAAGGGCTTTCACGCGCAACATCCGATCGTATGCAAGCAGGCTGGAACCTGAGCCTGCGTCGACGTAGCCCCAGCCGTAGGTCTCATCGTAGCCGGGATCGCCGAGGTCCTGGGACGAGACCTTCAGCACCTGGCGGAATTCCGCTGGGGTAATATCCGGATACGCAGAAACGAGCAGCGCCGCCTCAGCGGCCACGAATGCAGAGGCGTAGGACGTCCCGCTCACCGTCTCGGTCCCGCTCACGGTCTCGGTCCCGCTCCCGGCTCTGATCGAGATGACTTCGATGTCCTTGCCGGGGGCCACAACCGTGACGCTCCCGTTTACCTGGGAGAATGGAGCGGCATCCAGGTCCTCTGAGACAGCCCCGACCCCAACAACCGTCCCATATGCTGCCGGAAAGAAGACCCGCTCAGGAGCCGTAATCCGGTCATTCCCCACTGCGGAGATCACAATGACGCCCTTCTCCTCGGCGTAGGCGACGGCTTCCCGGAGCCCTTCATCCTCGACCGCCACACCCGAACTCACGTTAATGATCCGGCAGCCGTAAACATCGATCGCGTCGTAGATAGCCCTGCATATGGCCTTTGTGCCGCCATTGGCGGGCACGCCGGATGGATACTGTGAGTAGTAGACCAGCGGGACCAAGGTGACGTCGGGGGCGATGTTCAGGATGATACCAGCGATCCTCGTCCCGTGCCCGACGACGTCCGTCGTATCCTTGTCCTCAAAGACGTAATTGCGGCCGGGATCTATCGCCGCACTCTCCGGCAGCCTATCCTTCCTAATACCGGTGTCGATGAGGGCGATCTTGGCGTGTGCAGGCACGGCGAACCGCGCGTGTGCGGGCGCAACGGACCACGATGCCACCACGCATGCAGTAACGAGCGCAATGATCCAGCGCGTCCTGGCGCGTAGCGTCCATGTTAAGTGCGTACGGCTTTGCGGCGTCGGTCCATGTAACAAAGCTGCCTAATCCCAACCTCCGATCGATGCCGATGGCTTCTGTCCTGCCGCCCAATTCTCTGCAGATGCAGGGCCCACCTGCTTCGCCTCCCAAGTATCTGCCCGGTGACTCTTGAATCCTGTGAACCGATTCCCTCACGAAAAGCACGCGACTCCGTGTCTCCCCTACCCCATGCACCGAAACGAACACCTATTGCATGAGGAGGTGCACGGATGTGCGGCCTTTCGCCGAGGATGCTTCGGGATGAAGCAAGGTTGCGCTTTTGGAGGAGGCCCGGCGGCGCGCCAGAAGCAGGCCGCTCCAATTTGAGGCGTGGTGAGCGTGATGAGGGGCAGCAGTGTACAAGGTTAGCCTGATGAGGTGCACAGGTGAGCGCGGCTTCCGTGATGAGGGGCACAGCAGAGCATGGCTGGGCGACCACTTGGTCGGAGAGTCCCGGCCACTCCAAGCCATGCTTCAAATTGAAGTATCCTCGCGAACCGGGCGCATCATTCCGGAGCATCGGCGCCCATCGGGCGGATCAGCCGAGGGCGAGTCCAAACAAGGTCCGCCCGTCAAAGCCTTCGCATCCAAAAGCTTCAGTGCGTTTAGGACCATACTGGGAAAGTGAGTTGAAATAAGCGTGGCGTCCTAAACCCTCATGCCGAGAATGCGGGAAACATGATACTGGCGTCGAACTCACCAAAGGTATGCACACGCAAGCGTTCAGACGGAAGAAACCCGAGATGCGTTGTCCAGGAGCATCTGTGACCATCAACAAGGAGTGACCGCGGTGAACAGCCAGTTCTTTCAGCGCGACAGGGACAAGTTCATGGACCTCATGGATGATAACTCCGTCGCTGTCTTCTTCTCAGGCGGCCCTGTTAGAGACACAGCCGACCAGTTCTTCCCCTTCTCGGTGGACAGGAACTTCTACTACTTCACCGGGATCCCTAGAGAGAACATGGTGCTGATGATGTCCAAGCTGGGCGGGACGACGGACGTCTGCCTGTTCATCCCTCCCGTTGACGAACTCTACGAGAAGTGGCACGCGCGGTTCGTGCGGAAGGACGAGGCCACGGAGTGCTCCGGCATCGACAACGTGCAGTACACGCCCGACTTTGAGGGCGCGTTCGCCAAGAAGGTCTATACGGCTGAGAACGTGCCGTCGTTGTACCTCTACTCCAACATCACGGAGCTGGACGAGCCCGAGGACCGGTATCGGAGGTTTGCCCAGGTCGTCGCCCGCCAGTTCCCGACGATCCGCATCCAGAACTCGCAGCCGATCATGTCGGCGCTGCGCTCCGTCAAGGAGCCGGAGGAGATCGCCCAGATCCAGGAGGCCGTCAGCCTGACCGGAGAGGCCCTGTCCTTCGTCATGCAGAAACTGCGGCCCGGGATCTACGAGTACGAGATAGCTGCCCACTACCACTATCAGCTGGCCCTGCGGAACAGCCGCCCCAGGCACAAGAGTGTCATCGCGTCAGGCCAAAACGCCATGATGCTGCACTATAACGCCGGGACATCGCAGGTCGAGGCCGGTCAGCTGGTGCTCATGGACGTGGGCGCCTACCACAACTGGTACGCCTCCGACATAACGCGCACATACCCCGTGAGCGGGAGGTTCACCCCGCGCCAGAAGGACGTCTACAACGTGGTGCTGGAGGCGCAGGAAGTCGCCATGGCCGCGATGCGCGACGGAGTCGCCGAACTGTCGGTCAACCAGGCGGTGAAGCAGTACTTCGCCAAGGAGCTCCGCAGTCTGAAGCTGATTTCGGACGATAGCGAGGTCGAGCGGTACTTCTACCACAGCATCGGACATCAGATTGGTCTGGATCTCCACGATCTGCGATCTCCGGGCAGGGTGCTGCGAGAAAACAGCGTCTACACGGTCGAGCCCGGCCTGTACATCGCCGAGGAAGGCATCGGAATCAGGATCGAGGAAAACGTGGTGGTCACCAAGACCGGCGTGAGGTGTCTTTCCGGCGACATCATCAAGACAGTGGCGGATATCGAGAACTACATGGGTTGACCCCATTTGCCACACTATGTGGCACTAGCTGCAAATGCGATACACTATGTGTTGCCAAGCGCCGTCGCGACACACCTAGTGGCTCTTCACGGATGTGACCAAACAGGAGTTAGGCTCAAATCAAAGCATACGGGGAGGGAACAAGATGGAGCCAGCCTTGACTATCGACGAAATCAAGAGGATAGCTAGCGAGATTGCTCAACGCCACGGCGTCGAGAGGATGTTCTTGTTTGGCTCCTATGCCAGAGGAGACGCCAAGCCTGACAGCGATCTCGACTTCCGCATCGATCGGGGCCGCATCCGGGGGCTGTTCGCCCTTGGAGGGCTATATGCGGATCTGGAGGAAGCTTTCCGGCGACCGATTGACCTCCTAACCACAGAGAGCCTGGATGCTGACTTCCGAAGGATGATCGCAGCCGAGGAGGTGCGGATCTATGGATGATGCGAAAAGGGACCTCGGCATAATCAGGCGCATTCTGTCCTACTGCGTTGAGATCGAAGAGACAGTCCGGCAGCGCTGCGGGATTGATGTCGAGGAGGCCCTCCCTCTTGCCATAGTACTTGATGTTGACCGTCTTGCCCGATAGGTCCCCCACAGTGAACCGCCCATCGTATCCTGCCTGAGTGGCGGACCGCTCCAGGTCAATGCCAAACACTACCGACGCGACATACTCGCCGATGTGCCCGTCCTTAGCTGGCCTGCCGATGAGCTTGGCTATCTCGTGATCCACTGCATTTCGCACACGTAGCATCCCGGCCAACTCGTAGATTTCCTTCAGTGTGAAACACCTCCCAAATGGTATGACCTGATTGACCCAAGAGTATGAACATGCATGGCCTCCAGCCGCTGGCGAAACGCGATCTGGCCTCAACTGGACTAGGCACAGGAATCCCCCTACGGGCGGCGAAACCCCGTTCTGTCGGTCGCGCGGGAATATCCTACGGGCGCGCCCCATACAAGGGAGGATGTACCCATGCCTAAGGTCGAGAACGGACGGTGCTTCTTCACGCAGCAGTTGTTCCTCGTCGGCACCTACAACGATGACGGGTCGGCCAACTTCGCTCCTATCTCGTGGGTGAGCTACACCTGGGGCAGCCCCTCATGCCTGGTAATCAGCATGTTCGGTAACAAGCGGACGAAGGACAACATCGCGCGCGACGGATTCTTAACCGCGACAATCGTCACCCCCGACATGCTCGCGCTAGTAGAGGATCTTGGCGGACCGCCTGTCGCGGACAAGGGCGCTGCCGTCGCCAGCAGGGGATTCCGGATCGACAAGGCGCGAACCATCGCTGCGCCGCTCCTCGACGGGACGAAGTTCAGTTACGAGTGCCAGGTAACAAAGACCGTCCAGATCGGCGACACCCATACGTACTTCGCCGAAATCAAGGGCGTGAACATGTCGGACGACGTCCTGAACCTGGACTTCTTCGACCTGCGGGAGATCAACCCGGTCGTCTACTCGCCCGGCCACTACTTCACTATCGGCGAGCATCTAGGGAAGATCGGTGATTTCCATAGGAAGGACGACAAGGTATAGCCCGCGGAGGCCGCTCGCCAGACCTCCCCTGAGCGCCCTTGAGGACGGCTGGACGAGACTTGATTGAGCTGGAAGGTGCGCTGAAACGGGGGTTGCTCCGAAATCGCACGCCCTCTGCCTGATGAGGTGCACGGGTGTACCCCCTCCCGGCAAGGATGCACCGAATTGAAGCAAGGTATGGGATTTGGAAGTGCCCGCCGAAGAGCTCCAGGCACGGACGCTTCGATTTGATGCGTCCTCATCGTGATGAGGGACAGTAGTGAACGAGGTCAGGGTGATGAGGTGCACAGGTGGGCATGGTTTGCTTGATGAGGTGCACCAGAGTGCAGGCTTGTTCTGACACGGGATGGCGGAGGTCCGCCCAGCCAAACCCTGCTTCGCTTTGGTGCATGGTCGCGGATGGCGTGCTTCATCCTGATGCATGGTCGCCCACGGGATGCATGATTCGGGTGCGGCCCGCGGGACGAGGTCCGGACGAATCGTCCATGAAAGCGGTATGCCACTTCTCCTGCATCCACGGACCATGCTGGTCTCCTGACGAAACCCGCTTCGCGTACTCCGACATAGAGGGCAAGTATTCCGGGGGCTGCTTCTTCTTTTCTGGTAATCCGCGACGTTGCTACCGGTGAGGAAACCGTGGTCGCACGCGGCGAGCCCGACTTCACAATGAAGCCCGTGCAATAGACTGAGGACGGCGAGACCCGGTCAAGCTGTTCAAGGGGAGAAATCGCGCCCGGCGGCCGAAGAGCCCCTAGCCCTGATTCTACAGAGGGGCTCTGATTCTCCGAAGGGGTTCTGCTTCCTGAGGCGGGCCGAGTTACGGATTCTTCCCGCCAGTCTCACAAGCACTGGCGGGGGATTCTCGGAATGGGTCGGAATCGTGGCGGGTTTCGCCCGCCACGTCTTAGAACCGGTGTGGATTCCGCCCGCCACGTCTTAGAACCGGTGTGGATTCCGCCCGCCACAAGCCGTAACTACGGCGGAGTTTCCCGACAACAACCAGCATGAGGTGCCGAACGAATCGCGCGCGGAGTCACATGACATAACCGGGTTCGTCTATCTTCCGTTCCGACGCCGGATAACTGGGTCACCCCAGCCCCTGCTGAAACGCAATCTCATACCTTGTCCCATGATGGAACAGCACGCCGTCGGTCAGGCGAATGCGCAGTATGCATGTATTCGGGTCGCTCTCGTCGACATGCCCGTTCGTGTACCACTCAGCGAAGACCTTCCTGAGGCGATCCATGAGCGAGGTATTCTTCTTGTCGCAGGGATGCCCGATATTCTCGCCAACTCCGTGCGCCGTGAACCACTCTCCGCAAATAGCAACAGTGGGATTCATGGCGATATGCTTCATCTTGTTCGATAGCGCATAGGTAACCACGTAGAACGCCCCATCCTCGTAATAGGCGTTCACGATGCGGACAGACGGGCGGCCGTCATCAACCGTCGCAAGTGATATAAGTGTGTCGCGGCCGAACCTCTCAGCCAGGAAGGACATGGCCTTGGCATAGGTCTCAGTAGGCATCCAACCAACCACCTCTCCGAGGTGTTTCAACGTTCGCCCCGCTGCCACCTTTCGGGCGACCCGCTTCATGGTTGAGAGCACGGTTCATCGGGAACCGCCTTGCGGACCCCTTTTCATCCACTCCAACATTCCCGCTATCACTGAATCCATCTGCGGCATGGAGTCGACCAAACGGATCCTTATGTCCAGCCTGGTCCGAAGCGTCTTGAACAGCTCATACAGATTCCTGTTCCTGACCCGTATGACTGACGGCAACTCGCTCGCTGCCGAAATCCCATCCAGGACGACGTTCATGACAGCCGTCCAGTCTTGCTCGTCGGGCTTGATGATCCCGACATGCAGCACCCTGGTCGTTCTGCTATCCATGAGTACGACCGCCCTGGGGTAGTATTGGACATCCCCGTCCTGGATAGGACTAGTCATAGGGAACGCATCGACATCCCAGGTGGCGTCGGTCCTGTCTGAGCGCTCCAGGATCCCCTCGATTCGCTCCACATCCGATTCGGCCCAGACTTCGGGGGCAACATAGGGTTTGGGGGACTCCCAGGTATCGTGCCAGCCCCCGCCGTCTTGGGCTTCATCGTAGACGCGGACCAGTATCGCGCCACTCCTTCGTCGCAACAGCATCTTCGGGTCCGCCTGCAGCCTCTCGGCGATGTGCACAACTTGGTCCAGTGCCTGCGAGAGCTGCTCGCATTCCTCGCCCGTCAAGACTCTGGGATACCGCCACGGCTCCACGCGCCGGGCCCACGGCCATGCTGTCCGCCGACCGATGCGGACCCCCGCACTCATCCCACCAGCCTTGAGGGAGGGCCAATCTTCGCTCGGGACCTCCTCCCTACTAATGAGGTGGAGGAAAAGGGCGTCCATTTCGACGGCAAGATCCGAAAAGGGCCGCATGCCCCCCGCCAGGACTTCGCTTAGGTGAGAGTAGCCGCGGTCTCCCAGGCAGAGGGCGATGCCATAGACCTGCCCGAGCAGTCCCATAACCACGCACCAGCCGGTAACCCCAGTTCGCGGGTCCTTCACACCGACGAGCTGGCTATCACCCATCCATCTCCAGGGAGCCATACGTGCGAATTCTCGCGCCGAGTCATATAGTCGCTTCAGTTGTTCGGTGGTTGGGGCCGCCAAAGCATTCATCCCTTTCTGCGGGAGAACTACCTGAGGCAGGGCCGGGCTAAGCCTTCCTCGCCCAGATAATCGCCCGGTTTCCGATCCTAAACTCATCCACTGGTCTGTGATCGTGACCCCCGTATTCCTGCTCGATCTCGAAGCCGGCGGCAGTCAGCCACGAGTGAACAGAGCGCGGATTGTGCTGCATCAGGCACTACATCCACACTCCTACCAGGTCGCCAACCTTCTTGTGGATGCGGAAACGCCTTGCGTACTCCATCAGGTGGATGACGTTTCGCAGCCTGTCCCTGACATAGGCCTGAATCGCTTTCGTGACAACCTCCTGCTCTATTTTGGAGGAATTCCGAATCACATCGCAGATAGTCCGCTCACGGTCATAGACTCGCATTCTTACGCCGTCCACTATCGAGTCGCTTACTCCGATTTCGAGATAGCTCGGGACAACATAGTGCACCCTTAGCGGAGGGTAAGCGATCTTCAGCCTCTTCCGATTGAGTCTCTTGTCGACAGCAATATGCCACCCATCAGGGGTTCTGTCGGTGTACCCATAGTGGTGCAGCATGGTCTCCATGCACAGGATGGCGTCCGGGATCAGACGCGAGATTATCTCTACGTCGCTCTTCCGTCCTAGTTCGGTCCACTCGTACACCCCTCGCTTGATGCGTGATATGATACCGGACTCCACCAGCTCGGCGATGTAACTTGTATGAATGCTGGCAGCTAGCATCTGGCGCGTTGTTGCGATATTGTCGCCAGCCTTGAAGATGTCCCTGATGGTCTCATACTTACTCATGATTCTGTCCCGTTACAAATATCTCCTCGGCGGATCGCATAGCAGATAGTTCTAACAAAGGCATATCAGATCCATACTCTGGAAGCAATACTTCCGCTGGGATGTGGGCGAGGCGCACGAAAACGAGGCGCGCACAAAACGGTGAACAGGCGTCAGACTGCATGACTATAGATTCGATCGGGTTCCAACAGGAAAACCATCTAGGCGATTTCACTAACTGGAGTATCGCCGTCATGGCGATAATCCAGTTAGCGGAGGAATTCCTGATACAGTTGACTAGCGATGGATGAAAGTACAAAGGGCGGGCGCTTTATGGCCCGCCCCCTGCTGTCACACTAGCCTGCCAACGCCTTGGCCCGATCGGTCAGACCTGGTCAGACCTATCGATAGGCGGCGCTATTGAGCATCCGTTACTGAGTTGCTCAGTTGCCAGGTTGCCTGCCCAGTTCCTCAGTTGCCCAGTTGCTCAATCGCCCACTTGCCCAGTTGCCCGGTCGTTCCGTTACTCAGTCTCTCAGCGACACAGGATAGATAACCTGATTGTTCCCGCTCAGCGTCACGTTCTTGCCTGCAACCGAACCATACAGCTTGGCGTTACCGGAGAACCTGACGCCGCCGTTTGAGGCATACACGCGGGCTCCCAACCATCCGTTTCCGCTGATATCGACGTTGCCCGCTACACTCACAACTAGCGGGACCTCTCCGGATGGCTTCGATGACGCATTGCCGGATAGCGCGGTGTTTCCCTCGGCCACGATCGTGCCTGCTCCTCGCAGGACGCTGTTACCGGACATCTCGACGCTGCCCTCAAACCAGGCCGTCCCGCCGAGCGCCACCTGGGTATTGCCCGTGACGATGAGATTGCCCGCGCTGTGCATCGGGCCTATCGTCAGTACGCTTCCGTTGCCGCTCACGTCGATATCCCCAGCAGCGCGGACCTTGGCCACAATTGCAGCATTTCCAGACACCTTGACGCCGCCCTCGGTCGCGATCACTACGATATCTCCGCCGCTCTGGGTGAGCCGCGCGTTACCCTCGATTTTGACGGCGGGGCCTGCGCCGGCGCCCCCGCTGGCAATGACGCCCGAGTTCTCACTGATGATTACACCCGCGCTCTCGCTGATGATGACGCCCGCGCCCTGGAGTTTGGCGTTGCCGCTCAAAGTGACGGAACCGCTGACCAGCAGCACACCGTCTAGGGTCACGCCGTTATTGCCGCCGATGGTCAGGTTCCCGTCGATCCACGAGTAGGAGCCGTTGGTCCCAAGCACCGCTCCGTTGGGCGCAGCGTAGTCACCGGCGACCTTCTTTTCCTCGTCAGCCTGCGCTTGTGCCTTCAGGGCATCCACGTCCGGCTGGTCCGCATACGACTCAGCGAGGTAGGCGTCCAAGTCCGGAGCAGCGAACCATACCGGCTCGGACAGTGACTCGGTCAGCGCTCCGGCAACCTTTGCGTTCCCTGACCTGGTCACCGAACCGACAGCAGTGGCATCTCCGCCTACCAACGCGTTGCCTTGAAGGATGATGCTTCCGGCCGCGTACACATCCCCCTCGGCGGGTGCAGACGGATCAGAAGCCGTGCTTGAGTTACCGGCCATCGACAGGTCGCCGTCTAGAGCCACGATTGCGTATCGAGAGACGCTCACCGGCGGTTCCAGCGGTGAGTAGTCGATCTCTACGGTCAGGCGATAGTTGTTGTTCCGCGTCACCGTCACCCCGGTTACGACGGCCCCGCATCCGGTGCTGTCGCCAACCTTGGGTAGCCCGTGGATCATGTCTGCTGTGAACGGGTTCGCGTAAAAGTAGGCGCTGTTCCCGCCCGGGTAGTCGTTGGACTGGAGGCGGATGGACACGGAGTAAGCCTCCCCGGCCTTGAACTTGCCGTTCTCCAGCGCCCCGGTCCATGTGAACAGCGGCTCGTTGGCGGCAAAGAAGAACAAGTCGGGCTGGTCATCGGGACTGGGGATGTAGACCCTATGCGGAACATCCCCGACCTTCGGAGGTACTATCGTCCCCCAATGGAACGACTCGATGGTCCCACGCAGCACCGATACCTTATAGCTCGCGGTGGCGGCTTGGTAGACGCCGTCGGACTCGACGGAAACTGTAATGACAACATCGTTGCCCACGTTGTAGGGTGTGACCCGGCCATTGGCATCCACTCTGGCGATGGCGGTGTTGGAACTGGTCCAGGTCATGACGCCGTTGCCCTGATACCCGTTCAGGACATTGGTGAAAGGAAAGTCGATGTGATACAGCCCCACGCTGTCCTGCGCAAAAGACAGGTTCAGCGGCAGAAGCGATCCCCCGGCCTTGATGGAGTATTTGTTGAGCGTCACCCCATCCCAGGCCAGGACCGCGAGGAAGTCTCCCTCAGCGAGCGTCCCTGTGGTTTTGGCGTCCGCGCTGTCAAAGTCCGCGGCATCCTCCACGACCGTTCCCGACGCAAAAAGCTTCATTGTCGCAAGTCTGGCGGGCCTGAGCCCGGAGAGAAACTCCTGGACCGGGGTCTCGCCGAAGACGATGTCCTTCTCATTGGGACTGATCTCATCCCCGGTGACAGTGTAATCGGTCGAGCTGACAGTGGCCCGGACCAGGGGTTTGATGTCGCTGTCCCTATCCACAATGAACAGCTTCCCGGTGTGGGCATCGGTGTTGGATACATAGAGCCGGAAGTCAGGGTCGTCAAGGATCTCGTCGGCCAGGGTCAGCAGGTCGCTGGAATTCGTGGCCACGTTGACGTACTTGTATGTCGACGGGTTTGCTCCAACGAAGACCTCCGGTTCTGTGATATACGCGATGAAGCCATGCCGGCTGCTGTAGGTGCTGCTGGTTTTCGGCGTTACGATAGGCGTGCTGGCGCCAAAAGCATCCAGCCTGAGCCCGTAGCTGCCGGGCTCCACTTCTTCTAGATCCGCTTGGACGCGCTGAACCGGGTGGTTTCCGACTCCCTGAACCTTGCCCGGTTTGACGACGTAGATCGCATTCCTGCTCCAGACGTTCTGGAACTGGTCTACTCTATAGAGCTTGCGGACCGTTGCGTTGCTCGGATTGTACGGGTCGTTGGAGATGAAGTACTCCACGCCGCCCACTACCGTGAACCCGCGCAGGACGATCAAGTGTCCCGGCGTCGAACCGTAGGCGTTCTCAAGGTAGTTGGGCGCGGTGGGATCGGTGGAATACGCCACGCTGGCGCCGACGGCATAACCGCTCTTCAGGTGCCGCTTTATGCCCTCGATGGTGGAGTAGTCAACGTAGGATTGATAGCCGTAGGACCCAGCCGCAGCCATAGTGAAAGACCAGTTGCCGAAAGAGAGTGCTCTAAAGTCGAGGCAGCCCATGGCGTACTCCTCTGGCAGGACGTTCAGCGGAGCGCCCTCCATCTGCGATACGCTGTTAATCATCATTGCACCCGTGGTCGCGCTGCACATGACGCCGCTGATGTTCGGTGAGCGGACCATCTGGGAGTACTGGGGGACGTCAACCTCGCAGGTGTAGTCGTCGATTTCTCCCAGACCGTCCCTGAAGACCTTTGTGGGCTCGACACCGGATGTCCGAACTGTGCCATGCAGATACCAGAGCACGGGGGATTCGATTGCCGGATTGTCACGGTGCAGGATGACCTTAAGCCTGATCTTGGAGGCCGTATCGCCGGCAGCGGGGTCTCCAACGACGTAGAATTCGTCCATGGCGATGTTGACGGGCTCGGACGAAGGATACTTGGCGTGGGAGGCGCGCTTCACAAACGGGCCCCATTGGCCCCAGGTCAGGTACTTGCTCCATTGCTGGTCAGCGTCCAACCACACGCTAGCCGTGACCTCAATCCAGGAGCCCTCCGGGCAATCAGCGTTCCATGACATGACCAGGTACTCAAACGTGCCCATGTCGATTTCGGCAGACGTGTAAGTGGCCTCCGTTTGGCCGGCGCTCAATCGGATGGCTCCGCCGCAGGTCAAGTCGTCGACGACGAGTTTGCCGCCATCGAGGTCGCCGGTCGCCCAGTCCTCGGGCGTTTTGATCTCAAACTCGTTCCCGTAGGCTTCGATGGTGTGCCCACCCACCTGGGCGAAGGCGGTGCTAGGAATAGCCGCCAATGTTAGGGCGACGATTAGCAGAGAGCACACGAACAGGGAGAACATGCGCAGGGAGAGTGCACGCAGAGAGGGTCCGCACAAAGACGGTGCGCGCAAGATGCCTGCGCGCGGAAAGAACACGCCACGGTTTCGCAAGTCGGGTCTCTCCTCCTTAGTTGAACGGATTTTGGGCCTGGGGAACCTCGTCACGTGGAGTCAGTCATCTGTACCTCGTCGACCTACACCTACTCGCCTGCTCACCTGCTGCCAACCCGCCTGCTACCTACTCACCTACTACCAGTCCACTTGCTACCTACTGGCCTACTCACCACTGAAGTATCTGCTGCCGGCCTTTCGCTACCATTGTTCCCAAAAGTTAGCAGACAGGTGCCGACTGAGTTCTCCATCGCGGCAGGCTAGTCCTGCTGAGCATCGTTCCGCGAAAGTCATCCTTCTCCTTGGGGACGGCTGTGGGGAGTTCAGTAACATACACGGGCTCGGTCTGTTACGCTTTAGCAGGGGGAAAATCGTAGCTACTCGTCGTGTGCTGGGGCGTGAGGGTCTCTTATAAGCCGGAAATTGCTAACCAGCCATGCCGCATTGAAAAACAAAGGTCAGCCCGCGCTTCGCATGCGGTATTCGGAACAGCAAGTGCCCGTAGGGATCCCGTGGCTTGGATTCATCCCGGTCAGTGGGTGTTCTGATATTGATTGCCAAAGGAAGAATGAGCACGCTCGGCTGCTGCTCTTGGGCACGAGCGGCCTGGTTAGCTAGCTATCAGAAACAGCTCAGTTTGGTGTCGAGCGCCTGTGCCCTGGCACTTTTGTACCGTCCTTCTTCGTATACGGCTTCACCGGCACAATCTTCTTGTCAGGCTTTCCACGAACGCTCGATTTTGTCTTTGCCATCAAACTCGCCCCCCTTCTGGCTAGCCCTATGACCTACCACGATCTGCCTTTAGTCTACCAAACATAGGTTCGTAGTCAAGCTCGTGCGTCGGAATTATCTCGCGATACTAGCCCGGCCGGCCTTCTCAGCGACAGGGAAGTCTCCCCCTTCTCTTGAAGGCGAATGTGCCAGTAGAACGTTGACGGACTATGCGGAAGTGAGCGACCTGCCTATCACGCGTGAGTCACTCCGCAGGGGAACCCGCACTGAAAACGAACGTCCCCTGCCTGATGAGGTGCAGAGGTGAGCGGCCTTTCGACGAGGATGCTTCAGAATGAAGCGTGATCGCGGATCTGAAGGCAGTCCGCGGAGGCATCAAGGGCGCGCCGCTCCGATTTGAAGCACGGCCAGCGTGATGAGGTGCGCCAGAGAGCGAGCCTTGGCTGATGAGGTGCACGGGCGTGCGTGATTTCCCTGATGAGGTGCACCAGTGAGTGGGCGGAGGCTACCGGGAGTTAGCGGAGGTCCACCAAGTCAAACCTTGCTTCATCTTGTTGCGCGGTCCCGGATGGGGCGCTCCGTTTTGTTGCGTGGTCCCGGATGGGACGCTTCATCTTGACGCGGCGCCTAGCGCCAGGCCCCCAACCGTACCCCAACCTCCCCCCTCAACTTGGCCCCCTCAACCCCCTCAACTTTGCGTTAACAGGAATACCTGCTCAACTTCGTTATTACTCATAGAGTAGGCCGTTGTTATTCGAGTAGGTCGGAGTACTTTGAGCAGCCCATCGTTCCTTGATTCGGCCCTACTTGTTCACGGAGGGAGTGACCCAAGTGGTTCGAGCCAAAGACATCGCGGCGATCTTGGCAATTGTGTGCGGCATAAGCCTGATAGGCAACTGGATAGCGGTGAAAATTGATCCCATCAAAGCGTTGCCGGGCATGTTCATCCTTGGTTTTATCTCGCTTCTCGGGTGGTGGCTGTCGACAGTATTGCCGTGGAAACTCCCCAGCATAGTGTACATCTCGCTCATCGGCATCCTACTTACGACTCCGTGGACTCCCGGCTCCGCATGGATACTATCACATACCAACAACACAAACTTCCTGGCGCTGTGCACGCCCATCCTAGCCTACGCAGGCATTTCCATTGCCAAGGATCTCGATCAGTTCGCCAAGATGAGCTGGAAGATCGCCATAGTGGCCATGTTCGTGCTGTCAGGCACCTTCATCGGCTCGTGCATAATCGCCCAGATCATGCTCAAAGTCACCGGGAAGATATAGGAGGTGTGAACAGTGGCGCGCAACACTGAGACGACCGGGAAGACCGACAACACAGCCGGAAAGACCAACAACACAACCGGGAATTCCAACAACACAAACACGAACGAGAAACCAAGATTCCTCGACCCCAAGCTGCACTTGGTCGTTCTCGGGATCGTCATCATCTCGGAGTTCATCAGGCAGAGGAAATTCACGATAGGTCCGGGCGTGGTGCTCCTCCTCCCCATGCTGTACGCCCTTGTCCTGGGAGTCCTGACGACACCCCGCTTCCTGAAGATAACGGATGAGAAGCAGGTAAAGACCTCGTCTCCTCTCATAACAATCTCCGTCATGCTCTTGGTGGCGAAACTTGGAACTGTGGTCGGCCCGTCGTTGAAGCAGATAGCGTCGGCCGGGCTGCCTCTGGTCTTGCAGGAGTTCGGCATGCTCTTCTGTCCCCTCTTGGCCCTGCCGGTAGCGGTGGCTCTGGGAATGGGCAGAGAGGCGGTCGGCGCGACGTACTCGATCTGCCGGGAGGGCGCCATCGCCATCACCGGGCAGGTCTACGGCCTCGACTCGCCTGAAGGACGCGGCACGCTCGGCACCTACATCTTTGGCACGCTATTCGGCGCCGTGTACATGGGTCTGTTTGCAGGCCTCATCGCGTCGCTCAGGTGGTTCCATCCGTGGGCCATCGGGATGGCGTGCGGCGTTGGGTCCGCCAGCATGATGTCGGCGTCGGCAGGAGCCGTCGCTGCCGCTCTGCCTGAAGCAAGTGCCGATGTGCTCGCTTTCGCGGCAGCGTCCAACCTCCTGACTAACGTTGACGGCGTGTGGTCGGACCTGTTCCTGTCCCTCCCGCTTGCCAACCTCCTTTTCAGGTTCTGGACCAAGGTCTTCGGGCGGAAGACCGAGGTGCCGGCCGCAGCGAAATAGCGCAGCCGTGGAGTGCGGGAGGTGAATGCCATGGATAAACGCCAGTTAAAGGATGCGGTCTGCGAAGCCATCGACAGCCGCGCCACTCTGATAAGAGACATCAAGACCGACATATGGTCCCATCCCGAACTGGGCTACAAGGAAAGCCGGACCGCCGGCAAGGTCGCCGAGGTCTTCGACGCTCTTGGACTTCCATATGAGACCGGCCTTGCCCTGACCGGCGTGAGAGCGGACCTGAAAGGCGCCGCGGACGGACCGACAGTTGCCGTCCTTGGAGAGCTAGATGCGGTCGTATGCTGGGACCACGAAAATGCCGACAAGAAAACCGGCGCGGTGCACGCATGCGGCCACGACGCTCAGGTCGCGGCCATGTTGGGCTGTGCCATCGGTTTGGTCGACGCCGGGGTCAGGGACTATCTGTCAGGCAATGTGGCTTTCTTCGGCGTTCCGGCCGAGGAGTTCGTGGAGCTGGAGTACCGCCAGCGGATCATGGACGAGGGCAAGATCGAGTTCTTCGGAGGCAAACAGGAGCTTTTGCGCCTGGGACATCTGGACGACGTGGATATGGCAGCCATGGTCCACGTGGACGCCGACACGCCAGGTCGGGTGGTGAATCTCAGCGCCGGCAGCAACGGCTTCGTGGGCAAGACGGTGCGCTATGTCGGGCAGGAGGCCCACGCGGGGGCTGCCCCGCACCTCGGAGTGAACGCTCTCAACGCTGCGATGCTGGGCATTTTCGGCATCCACGCTCAGAGAGAGACCTTCAAGGATGAGGACCATATCCGCGTCCACCCCATCATCACGAAAGGTGGGGACCTGGTTAACATCGTCCCGGCCGACGTCCGGCTCGAGACGTATGTACGTGGCGCCCAGACCAGCGCCATTTTCGAAGCCAATAAGAAGGTCAACCGCGCGCTGCGCGCCGGAGCGGAGGCGGTAGGAGCAACTGTGCAGATCAACGAAATCCCCGGATACCTGCCGCTCCGTTCGTGCATGCCGCTCTCAGCGCTGTTCGAAGCCAACGCCAGGCACATCCTCGGAGAAGAGGCCGTGAAGACCTCAGCATTCTCCGGAGGCTCCACGGATATGGGCGACATAAGCCACGTTATCCCGTCCATCCATCCATACATCGGCGGGATCAAAGGGGCTGCACATACAAGGAGTTTCCAGGTGGTAGACCTTGATATGGTGTCGGTCATCCCCGCCAAGATCCTCGCCATGACGGTTATCGATCTCCTGTGGGACGGAGCGGCCGAAGCCCGGCGGATCAAGAGCGAATTCAAGCCAGTGTTCACCAAAGACGAATACCTGGCTATGTGGAGGGAATTCAGGGCACTGGCTCCCGGGAGTTGACCCAACCCTGGTACTGGCCTCAGGTTTCCTGCGGCGGAGGAAATCCGTGTCCTCAGGCGGAAACCTCCGTCGCAGGCTTTGCTATCCCTCATGGCCTAGGTTCTGCATAGCCTAGGTCCCGCATAGCCTGGGCAGACACACCCTTCAGCCTGTGGCCTGCGTTGTGAGGTGAGCATCGTGTGGCAGATAAAGGTACGGTTCTTCGGATCGATTGCAGAGCAATTGGGCGATACGAGAGTGGTGGAAGTGGAAGCGGGCTCAAGAGTGGCGGATCTTCTGCAGCTCCTGGGACTTCGGGAGGACGACATCCCTCTCTGTATCGTAAACGGAATCCAGGTGGGCAAGGACGCCCCCCTTTCTGACGGGGCGGAAGTGATGCTCTTTCCGGTGGTGGCCGGGGGCTGAAGAAAGCACGAATGAAGGAAGAAACAAGCCCGGTCGGACGCGCCTCTGGGCCCCGCACACGTGACACGCACACATGACGCCCCATGACGCCGTCCGACCGGCATTCATCCCCACTAACTTCTCCGTCTTGCCACGCTTTCCACGGCCTCACACGCCTCCCGCGGTACCACACGCTTTCCGCGGGTATCAGTCCCCCGCCTTGCTCAGGTGCTGCGCATACTTCCCCAAGCCCAGTTCCTCCAACGACTCGCGGGTGGGGACGCCCTGCGCGTCCCACTTCCTAAGAGCATAGTACTCGTCAAGATACTCGCTGATGGGAACAGGTGCCTTGCCGGCGCGGAAACCTAGTTTGGCCGGCTTTGCCATCTTCCCCGGCAGAGTATCGGTGTGTCGACCGTGGCCGTCCCGCACATTGACAAGCCGCTGCAGCGTCGTGAGCCTGGCACCGGATTTCATGACATCCTCGACGGTCCAGCCCCATCCGGTGATCGCGTTGAACATCTCAATCAGTGAAGTCATGCTCAGTTCGCCGCCGTCCACCATGAACGTGCAGATCACCAGCGAGTTTATCCACGCACAGTAGTCTTGCAGTTTCGCAGCCAATTCGGCCTTGTGCTCTTTCTCGAAGAACTTGGACCAGTCCTTGACTATACCGATCTCGGGCACGAAGAAGCCGCCCATCTCCACATCCTCCACGACTCCGCGCATGTGGCACGCCCCGCGAGTGGAAGTGGCGTAGTTGACCCCTAGGCTGAAGCACGAGCGGGCATCGTGAGCGGGAAGATCCAGGCCCTTAACCTGGGCGACAAGTTCCTCACTACCTGGGTGTATCTTGCCGGCTGCCTTCAAAGCTCCATCGGCGAAGACCTCCCCGAAGCCGGTTCTGGTCCCTATCTGCTCCAGCAGCCCGAGAACCGCGCGCCCATTGCCCCATGTAAGGTCAAATCCGACCTTTTCCTTGGACAGATGCCCCCTTTCGATCAGCTCCATCGCCAGCCCGATGCATGCGCCCGCGGAGATGGTGTCGATGCCAAGCCTGTTGCAGATGTCGTTCGCCTTGGCCACGACGGAAAGGTCGTCGACCAACAGGTTTGACCCCAGCATTCCCAGTGTCTCATACTCGGGCCCGGGACCGGTGAGCCGCCTCCCGTCGGGGTCAACGGTCTCGATGTTGCGGTGGCATCCCGCAGGGCAGTTGACACACGGCAGAGGCTTTGCCTTCAACACCTCTGTGTAGTTGGGAGCTCCGAGTTTTGCAGCGCCCTCCGGCCAAACGTCTCCGTCCCAGTACTTGATCGGCATGTCGCCCAAAGCTTCCGCAGTGATGCACAGGTTGGGAGTACCGTGCTCACGCAGGCCGTTAGCCTTAGCGGCGTTGAATATCTCGATGAACCGCTGCCTAGAAAGAGATCTGAGCCGCGCCGCGTCGTGTATGGGAGGCGTCCTGCTTCCCCTGACCGCTATCGCCTTCAGCTTCTTGGAGCCCATGACTGCTCCCAGCCCGCAGCGACCTGCGAAGCTGTGCTTGTCGGCAGTGATGCATGCGAATCTGACCAGTCTCTCCCCGCCTTGGCCGATGGTCACCACGGAGAAGCGGCGGTCACCTTCTATAGACTGGACCTTATCGGTCACCTCGAACGCATCCATCCCCCAAAGGAGCCGGGCGTCCTTGATCTCCACCTTATCGTCATCTATCACAAGGTAGACGGGTGTCTGCGAGGCTCCGCGAACGATGAGAGCGTCGTAACCGGCCTTCTTCAGAGCCATCCCCCACCCGGCTCCGGCTGCCGAGTCTCCGTAGGTGTTCGTGAGGGGCGACTTGGCAGAGACCGTCCACTTCGCGTTCCCGGGGTTGTTCCCGGCCTGATACGGGCCGAGTCCGAAAACCAGAACGTTGTCGGGGCCGAGTGAGTCGGTGTCCTTGCCAATCTCCGTCAACAAGACATGGGCCCCGTAGCCTGCGCCGCCTATGGAGGTCTTCCACTCCTCTTCCGAGACCGTCTCGGTCCGGACGCTACTATCTGAAAGGTCGACTCTCAGAACCCGATTCCAGTATCCGCCGCTCATCTCAGCGCCTCCTCTATATGCACGGAACCGGTCTTGTAACCTATCAGGTTGTCTGATGACATATGTCGGATTCGACAGCTGTATGACATTTCCTTCTTGCGAACGCTGCTTGCCCCGGCACGTGAAACCAGTTGATTGCGGAAGGCAGGAGCGTGACGGAGGCCTGCGGAAAACTGTGCGGAAAACCTGCTTGAACGGACTAGAGCGGGAAGCCGTGACAGAACGCCTGAGGACCAAGGGGTTCTAATCTCCTACGGCGCTGAACCTCTTCCCATCCTCCTTGCATATCCTTTGGATCGCCTTCCTGCCGGATATGGCGGCGGTCGACACGCCGATCATCGCCTCCGCCCACTGGCCGGCCATGTGGAAGTTTCGAAGGCCGGGCAGCGTCCTCGTGAATCCCTGCGTCATGGTAGACAGCCCGAACCCCGCCGGCGTCCACGCCTGAAGCCCCTGCCAGTTGCCGGTGTAGCGTTCGGTGGTGAGGGACGTCGCCACATCCGTCATCGCCACCCGGGCGGCGATGCCGGGGAAACGCTCCTCGAGAAGAGCAACGACGATGCCCGCAATCCGCGCCTTCTCTTCTTCATAGCGCTGCCTGTCCTGGGCGAGCTCCCTCCAGTAGCTGTACTTGGAACCGAACATCACCTTGAGGACAGTCTTGCCTGCAGGGGCCAGCGTCGGATCGAAGTTGAAGACCTCCACGTCCAGGCGGTCGATCTCCCGGTCCATGAGGCGGGCCGGACTATTCAGGAAATACGTCAGTGAGTGTGGCTCGCCGGCCATGTCCCCGGCAACGCCGAGGGACACCTGCAGAGTCATTTCGCAGTGGTCCGCGGGGCTCTTGTAGTAATCTCTGATACGATCGTCCGCGTATTGCCCGGAAAGCATATCGAATACGGTCGAGTGCCCATCCGCTGCCGATATCACGAAGTCGGCGCGGTGTTCGCTTCCGTCGGCCAGGAGGACGCCGACGGCCCTATCACCTTCGACCAGTATCTTGCTGACTTTGGAGTTGTACTTCATCTCCCCTCCCAGACCGCGATACCGGCTCTCAATCGCCCTCGCGAAGGCCAGCGATCCGCCTTTGGGCCATCCCAGCGTGCGATTGTGGGAACCCGCAAGGAAGTTGAGGTGGATCATCATCGGGATGTTCGGGAAATCATACTGGATCGTCGGAAATGCCTTCCTCAGAAACGGGTTCTTGAACTTCTCCGCGAACTGCTCCAGAGTTATCTGCCCGTACTTCCCAATGAGCGGAAAGACGGGCAGGGATTTCCGCGCAATGTCCCAGGGTGACAGGATCGGAAAAGCGAGTAGATCGATGCGGGTAAACGCCCTGGCTGCGGCCACATACTCGTCAATTGTCTCGGAGTCTTCGGGAGCGATCTCCTTCATGTGCTGCTCAAGCCGGTCGATGTCGGCACAGATCGTCAGTGCATGCCCATCGGCCTCAACTTGGACGATCTCGTCGTAGAAGATGAAGTCCTGGGTGTCCGCCACGTCGAGTTCCCGCCATACCTGGTGTACCTCGGATTTCGCCCCCGAACCGGCCAGGTGATGGATGCAGCCGTCGATGGTGTATCCCTTCCGCTTCCAAGACGTGCAGAGCCCGCCCGGCTTGTCATGCATCTCAAAGATCACGCTGTCGTACCCGTTCATCTGCGCATAAGCGCCCGCCGCCAGGCCGGCGATCCCGGCCCCGATTATGGCTATGGATTTTCGGGACATTGGCATCTCTCCCAGGTCACTTCATCATCTCTACGATGACTCATCTCTATGATGACTCCGGGGAGGGTCACTGTCATCCGGAATCGGTGACGCGGTTTGTTGCACGGACTGGGCGCCATCACGTCATGGAAGCGGATGCCCAATCTGTCGGAGGTGCCCCAGCCTGAATCCTACGGCGGGCATTTCCGATTACATGATTGGTGATGATGAATGCCTACTATCGACATTAGCTGGCTTTGGGAAGGTACCTGGGAAGCGGTTGTCACGGTGTTCAAGTACATGTGGTGGCTTTTTCCACTTGCACTAATCAGGCCATTCTGCGAATGGGTACTTCAGCAATTGCTGCAGGAGCGCGATCGGAGGGCCGGACTCGCGGATCTCGACAAAATGGATGGAGTTCGCTTTGAGGAGTGGCTTGCAAACTTCTTCCGAACTCGGGGATATAAAGCCAAGACAACTATCCGGTCTCACGACATAGGCGTTGACATCATCCTGGAAAGAGACGGACAGAAAACAGTCGTCCAAGCTAAGCGTTGGAAGAATAACGTTGGAGTAGCCGCAATCCAGGCGATCTACGCCGGAAAGGCCCACTACCGGGCCGATGCCGCCATGGCTGTCACGACCAGCCACTTCACGGCTGAGGCGAGGACATTGGCCAAGAGCACGGGCGTAGTCCTTTGGGACAGAGACAAGCTCCGAATTGAACTCCTGAATGACAAGAAGCGTTCTGCCGCTAGGCGCACACAACCCGTATCCGGCGCGAAGACCAGGCAGCGTTCGTCCTTCTAGCGGGAAGATTCCTAGATCACTTGTCCTGCCCATGATCAGAGATTCGGTCTGTGCTGTCCCTATCCCCTCCTCCAATACCTCCTTCCCCCATCCCTGTAGCGATGATACCGTATCCAGCAGCGAGCAGCGGCAGGATGCAGTGCCTCCTCCGGAGAAAACACCCGCCGGGGGTGGGCCACCGAATGGACAGGATGAGGATCGACGAGCTCGACGTCGAGCGGATCAACGTTATCGACAAGGACGGCAAGGTCAGGATGGCTATCTCCGGGTCGTCCAAGTCCCCGGGTTGGGTGATAGGTGGTAAGGTCGTCCCCGGCAGGCCGAAGCACGCAGGCATCATCTTTTACAACGACGATGGAGTCGAGTGCGGCGGCCTCATCTACGGGAACGGAATGATGAGCCTCACGATTGACCAGAAGGACCAAGACCAAGTTGTGGGCCTTCAGTACGATGAGACTGAAGACGGCAAGCGGTGGTACGGGCTTACAGTGTGGGACCGGCCAGACGTCCCATTGGCTGACATGATTGACGAGTTCGCGCACGTGAGGGCTACGCCGGACGGTCCCGAGAGAGCGGCTGCCTGGAAGGCCCTCTCGGAAAAGTACCCGTCTCCTGAAAGACTGTTCGCCGGCAAGCTGTCCGACGGGTCGGTTACTGTGAGACTGAGAGACAGCCGTGGCAGGGAGCGCCTACGCCTCTCCATCAGCAGCGATGACCAGCCCGAGGTGACGATGCTAGACGAAGAGGGGAAGACAGTCTGGAGCGCATCCCGATCTGCGGAAGAGACGGGTGTGGACGTCCCGCACCAGGAACAAATGCCCTCGGCCTGATGAGGTGCATGAGAGAGCGGGCGTCAAGACTGGATGCGACTCCTCATACTACTTGTGTACTATGCCGTCCTGATTCTCACCTCTAAACCCTACGCTGCAGTTGTCTTAACTCGTAGACTTGGGCTATCTGCTTGCCACTCAGTCTAGTCCCTGTCCTGCCAACCATTGAGGAAATCCCGCTGACGGCATCAATGCGACAGGCTGCCGAATCGCGGAAGGGAACGCACGTCCAGCGGCGAATAAGGGTTGGTCAGGGGGGATTGCTTTGCGGGATAACCGCCTCAAGAACGGGGTCGCCATGACACTCATCCTCTGCAGTGTCATAGCGATCATGCTGTATGGTCCATCTCTCAAGAGGGGCATGTTCTTCCGCGAAGACTATCTACCGTACCTGAAGATGGTAGCCTGGCTGTTCGCCCTGGTCTCGCTTATTGCGGTCTTCAGAGGGGACAAGCTCTGGCACGGAGACATCGATGTCTTGCTCGTCCTCATCGTTGCCCTATACTTCCTGACCAACTTATGGGCTCAGTCCAAGATGAAAGCGATGGACGGGGCCCTCAAGTATGCCGGGTATCTCATGACGTTCGTGATGGCTCGCTACGCGAGCTCCACCCCGCTGGGGAACCGCATTGTCAGGAACCTGCTAATCCTCATGGGTGTCGTGGTGGCGTCGGTGGGATATCTGACGGCGGCGGGGTACATCGAGTACCTGGATGCGGTTCAGAAGGGGGCGCTACTTGGGAGTTTGCAGTATCCCAACGCCCTTGCGGCGTTCGCTATGTTCATCCTCTTCTTCCTCTATCACGCCTGGTGCGAGGGGTTCGGCAAGCGGTGGCTTGATGCTGGGGCAGGCATCCTTTACTCGGCTTGTGCCTTCTTGCTGGTCGGAGCCATCTTTCTGGCAGACTCAAGACTGACCCTTGTCCTATTCGTCGTGTTCATGGCGCTGTACCTGGCGCTGCTTCCAAAAGGCAACCGGGCAAAGGTGGTCGCAAGGGTAGCCGTAAGCCTGGCTTCTTTTGGAGTGGTGGCGTCGAGGCTCGATGCCGCCCTCCTCAAGGGGGATACGGGAGCCTTCCGGCAGGGACTGGCGCTAGGTTTGACGGCCTCGGTAGTGCTTGAGTGCGCCCGATGGTTGTGGGAAGCCAGGCCTTCGCGCCTCGTGGCGGCGGCTGCAGATGTCTCGGCGACGTCCCTGGAGGACATGCCCGCCAAGCGCCAGTTCACGAGGATCCTGACACGTGCAGGCATAGTGGTGCTTGTTGTGGCGATCCTCGGTGCAGGTCTCATAGCCGCGGCGAAGAACCCAGCCGGCGCGAAGGTGCTTGGGCGGATGCTTCCTCGGCGGGCAGTCACCCTACTGTCACTACTGAAGGTAACAGACCCCAGTATATTGTACCGCCTCGCAGCCACCAAGGATGCTCTATCCATAGCTCTAGACTACCCGTTCGGTACCGGCGCTGGCGGCTGGGAGGCGCTGTACCACCGGTATCAACGGGTGCCTTACTGGTTCACCGAGACCCACAATCACTTTGCGCAGATGCTGGTTGAGATCGGCTTTCCAGGACTGCTCCTCTATACAGCCCTGTGGGGAATCCTGACCTTCGCGGCGATCAGGGGATACATCGGGCTGATGTCCGGGTGTGGAGAGCATACCGGAAGAGACCGACTGACCCATTTGACTTCCACAGCCATGGCCGTGTTCGCCTTGGGCGTACACAGCGCAGGAGACTTCGATCTGTCGCTACCGGCAATCGCGATCTCGCTCTTCATAGCCATCGGCGTGCTCGCATCGAGTGTCGGCGTTACGCTGCCGCACGTGTCCGGGCTCCGCGTTTTCAACTCTCTGTCGCAAGGAAAGCCCGTGACCAAGAAGAAAGAACGGAAGAAGGGCACCTCGGAAGTCGCGTTCCCGTGGGAACTGGCAACTACCGTGCTGCTCGCGGCGACGTTGACCATCACTGTAGCGTACAAGACTGGCGGCCTCTACAAGGGTGTGGTTCTTGGCTCGAAGGGAGTACATGCAGCAGCGGTTGCGAAAGACAAGATTCTGGCTGGGCAATACTTAGCGGAAGCGCGAAAGCGAGACAAGTGGAACCCAACCTATGCCATGCAAATGGCCTCCCTCGCAGCCGACGACTACCAGACCACCGGTGACAAGGACGCGAAGAGCTTGGTTCTCCTGTGCATTGAGGCTGCCAAGACCGCCGACCCCAGGAACCTGGCCCGCCAGCTCCTGGAGGCAAGACTGTACAGACAGATCGGGATGCTCGACGAGGCGGTGAGAGCGGAGTACGATTCAGTCTTGATGATGCCGACGAACCGGGAATACCATGAGACGTTGGCCGATCTCACCAGGGAAGCGATACGAGAGCATGTAGGAGCCCTGATTCGAGATGGCATCACCGAGGCGGAACGAGAGGAGCGCCTCCGTTATTTGTCCGACTGCGTGGATTTGGTGAATTCGGGTCTTGGCATGCTCAAGGCCAAGCGGGAGCAGGCGACGGGGGTGTACGCGATCCTGTATGACCCCAAGGGCCTTGATACTACGCCCAGAATATCCCTCGCGGTCGGAGAGATCGCATTCCTGACGGGCGACATGAAAGCAAGCGCGGCTTCGCTCGAGGCCGCTGCAATGAACAAAGACCTGGCGCCGGAAGCAAATGCTTGGCTTTCGTATTTGGCCGAGGCAACCGGATATGAGCCCGGTTTTCCGGCAGGTTTTGAGCCGGATCTGGTCGAAACTCGCAAGATGGCTGGACTCTATGGGATACTCGGCAGATGAGTTGTGATTACCCGGCTATCAACTGCCCATGGCACTTCAGGAGGCTGGACAATTGGAGACCTATACCGACGAGATTGACCTGCGCGAATACATAGAACTGCTCTGGCGGCGGAGGAAACTCGTGATCGGGATCACCTTAACCGCCGCCGTTGTAGCGGCATTGCTGAGTTTCTATGTGATGAAACCTGTCTATGAAGCATCATCTCAGTTCATGGCGCCTCAGAACCCATTGCCGGCAGAGGTAATCAAGAGCCCGAGCTTCATGCAGGGCATCATCCAGGAACTCCAGCTTGAGGAACAACACAACCCCTTCAGTCTAGCTCGAGCGGTGTCATTGGAGACGAGCAAAGCATCAGCAACCCTGACTACGGTCAAGGTGCAGGCCCAAGATCCTGTGTTAGCAGCCAGGATAGCTAATCGGATCTCCTCCCGGTTCGTTGAGTTCCTGAGGGAAAAGAACGAAGAGTCTAAATCGGAGATAATCAGCCAGCTCACAGCAGAAAAGGCTGAGGACATGGATAATCTTGAGTCGATAAGGAATCGGATAGCCGATCTCAAAGAGGCAACGGGTGTCGATGCTCTTAAGGCGGAAGTTGCCAGGCTCGCGAACCAGATTGCAAGCTACTCGAGCCAACAGATGGCAGCCGATATTCAGGAGAAGGAGTTGCGTGCAGGGATTACTGAGCTGTCGGCTGCACTGGCATCCACACCGAAGACGGTATCCGGCCCGCCAGATTGGTCTGGACAGCCCACACAGATCCCTAATGCGACTTACCAGAGTCTTGAACAGAGCCTCGCACTAGCAAAGGTGCAGCTCGCCGAGGTACAGATAAGACTTGAGCAGGTCGCCAATACTCTCCCAGCCCTTAGGAAGGACTATGAGAGCAAATACGCCAGTTTGCTCAGTCACGAGCGACAGATACAGGATCTCCAGGCCCAGGAAGCGATACTTGCCGACCGAGTAGAGTCTCTCTCGGAACAAATCAGCGAGTTAACTTCCTCACTCCCTGAGGTCAGCATAGTCTCGTCTGCGGTGGAGCCGGTAGAGCCCATCAAGCCTAGGAAACTGGTGAATGTAGCAGTCGCCACCGTGTTGGGAGGTTTCATATCTCTCCTGGTGGTGTTCGGGATCGAATTCTGGCAGTCCCCCCGGAAAGCGACTACAGTCGTCGGGTGATCGAGTAGCATTTGCACATATGACAACGTGGCGTACTGCGGCCAGGCGTGCACCCTCAAGGCTTCGCTGACAACCAGCTCGAGTTCCAGGCGGGTATCGGCTTGTTCTGGGAAAAGGCGAACACCGCGTCGTGGCCGTATGCGCTGTTGTCTGATTTGATGCTCCGTGGTACTGGCTAGCAGGATTCCACTAACTCTACGCCCAATAGTGGGAAGAGACGTGACAGGGAAAGGCAGACCGCTGAGATGCATGCAGTTTTCGTCTTGATTGCTTCTACAATCCTAACCATGGCTGTCTATCGCTATGCCCTCGCAAAGGGCGTAATGGATATTCCCAACTCACGAAGTTCGCACACGCGTCCGACCCCCCGTGGCGGCGGCATCGCCTTCGTGATCACATTCTCAGTCTATCTAGCCATCTCTTGGTTGAGGAATAGTGTGGACCAAGGACTGGTGCTGGCACTGGTTGGCGGTGGCCTGGCAATCGCGATTGTTGGATGGATTGATGACCACAAAGGCCTCTCAGCAGGACTACGCTTGACGGTGCACCTAGTTGCAGCGGCATGGGCGGTCATGTGGATCAGACCCGATGAGCTCGACCTTGGGGTACTACTAGTCAGCAGCCAGGTTCCCCTTTTTGTTGTGGCGATCCTGCTGATCGCCTGGTGCACTAACCTGTTCAACTTCATGGATGGCATCGATGGCATAGCCTCGGTCGAGGCCATCAGTTGCGGGTTCGCTATATGGCTGCTTGCACGGGGCACGACAGGGGGGGCGATTGCAAGCCTTAGCCTGGTCTTCTCGCTGGCGGTTCTTGGGTTCCTGCCGATGAACTGGAGTCCAGCCAGGATCTTCATGGGCGACGTGGGCAGCGGCTACCTAGGCTTTACTCTCGGGACATTAATAGTTGCTTCGCGGAGACACGGTGGACCTCCAGCTTTCGCATGGCTTATTATTCTGGCGGTGTTCCTCACCGATGCAACTCTGACTCTGATTCGTCGCCTGATTCAAGGCGAGCCATTGCACGAGGCTCACCGGTCACACGTTTACCAGCTGGCGGTGCAATCAGGGTTCTCACATCGGCAAGTCAGCATATCTGTGGTCGTGCTCAACCTGGTGCTCGGAACACTATGCCTGCTCGGGTTAGGACGCACCAATGCGGCCTTGATGACGTTTGTCCCATATGGCATTCTGGCCGGAATTCACATCTTCCTGTACCAAAGATGGTCAAGTCGCAGTACCACCTTGCCAATGGCACAATCGACCCGCTAACCGATAACTTCTAGCGCGGGCTCCGTAGCAAACCCTTGGATCGCATTTCCGCAATCTCTTCGGTCACACCGTCCCTAAAGGACATAGGGTTGTATCCGAAGTCGATCCGAGCGGCGGAGTAATCAAAGGCCTTGTCCTCGCCCAAACGACGGATCTTCTCTATGTTCACAAGGGGGTTGGGGATGACCTGGCCTATGTAGCCTGCCACTGCTGCCATCCAAGTCGGTACGTTCACCAACCGGAGCTCTCTGCCCAAGGCAACGGCGATGGTACTTAAGAGTTCTGCGTATGTGAGAGGTTCTCTTCCTCCAACATTGTAGGCCTTACGGAGGGTGTTCGCTTCGAGATAGGACTTCACCACTGCCCATGCCACATCCTTGGCATGTACCGGTTGCATTAGAGCTTGACCATGCCTAATCACAGGCATGATCGGCAAGCAGTCCACCAACCGGATGAGCCTCGATATGTTCCGATCGCTCTCGTTACCGTAAATCATCGTAGGCCGTATGATCGTGTAATCGAGATCACTCTCACGAACCAGAGCATCGATGCGGGCATACTCCTGGGAATAGCTTCTATACTTACTGAACATCCCGGTCGTGTGAACGAACACAACGCGCTTTACCGCCCTTTCCACAGCCGCTCGGAGGACGACCTCCGTCGTCTGGATACCGGCAATATGGATCAGGCCGTCCGCGCCTTCGAGAAGCTTGGAAACTGAGCACAGGTCACGACAGTCCCCTACGATTACGCGGATCTGCTCGTTCTCAAGATTGACACGGCTGCTCGTCGAGCGAATGAGGCAACGCAGCTCTCCAGTAAATCCTAATGATCTCAGGAGCGGGAACACATACCGACCAGTCAAACCCGTTACCCCGGTGAGAGCTAGCACCACATCCTAGCCTCCTGTGTCAGTCTTTGATGGTGGAAGAATGTCGCGCTGTGTCCACAAACACACTCAGATACTGAGAGGTCGCGCGTTCCATCGAGAAGTGTTCCATGTACCATGCCCGTGCTCGGTCGCCATAGCATACCAGTAGAGCCCGGTTGTCTAGGGCTTCGTTGACGGCTCTGACTACGTCGTCGGGCGTCTGGCAAACCCACCCGCATCCCGCAGCTCGCACAATAGAGGCAACTTCACAGTCCTCGCTGCACAACGCCAGCACCGGTCGGCCACTTGCCATGATTGCGTATGTCTTTGAGGGCACTGCCAAGCCCTCTAGACCTGGAGATAGGGATGTCACACTCACATCTGCTGCGGCCATAATGTCGAGAAACCTCTGCCCTGATTGGTATGGAACGAAAGAGACGTTCACCAACCCCATCTCTCGACACTTAGCCTGAAGCTCATCCTTTTCGGGACCTCCTCCGACGAGGTGAAACTGAACTGGTCTATCGGCGAGAATAGCGGCAGCGTTTATGAGCGTCCCGAGAGCATGAGTACTACTAATGTTGCCAAAGTACAGGACCATGAGTTGGTCCGGCCCAAGCTCGTTCTCCAGCCTGTAAGCGTTCGTCTTGGGTCCCGCGAGGGCCTCCGGGACAGCCCAGGGGTGAATCACCACTATCTTGTCACCCGGAACACCTTTGTGCTCAACTAGATAGGTTCTCATGCTATCTCCAAGGACGACAATGGTCGTTGCTCCCGCGAAGATGACCTCATTCAGCCGATTCCAGAACGCCTGCACAAACCGTGGCACGTGGAACCTCCCGGTCTTTACCACCATGTCTGGATGGAGATCATGAAGCATGTAGACGAACGGAACGCGGGCAACTCTACTGCACCAAGCCCCGATGAGTCCCACGATAGGCGGGTTCGAGGCAGTAGCAATGACATCGAATTCGCGGGTTCTCGCCAAGTGTGTCGCTCTTGCGAAGGCGGCCACTACAAAAGACATGTATCCAATTAGCCTGTTGAGAAGCGACTTCCTGCCTCGGAATCTAGCACTCCCAACTCGGAATACTGTCAGCTTATCAGATACTTCGTGCGGCTCCCATGGAATGTCCTCATCTGTGTATGTCGGCGGACCCGCCACAACCGTAGCATGAATGCCGTGTACGCTCAGTCTTTCGAAGAGCTCTCCGAGGAGTCGCCCGCTGGCTCCTCGGTCGGGCACGTACGATTGGTTGATGAGAAGAACACGGCAGGGGTTCAGATCCGTCACCTCATGAATCAGTCTCGGTCTTCTTTCCGCCATACAAGGGCGTTGATTATCTTTGTATAGCTTTGAACAATCGTTACCACCTTTTGGGACACGTTGGTGTCCTGGTAATCAGGGATCTCGGAAGCCTTTGTGTCGCCGTTCTCCCACGTCTCTCGACATAGCCGGATGGCCTGAAGAATGTCCTCGGCCTTGATACCACCTAGTATGACTGTCCCCTTGTCCAGGGCTTCTGGACGCTCCGTGGAGGTTCGAATCAGCACGGCTGGAAAGCCCATTATGGCGGATTCCTCGGAGAGAGTCCCACTATCCGACAACACGCAGTACGCATCCTTCTGTAGCCTGCAATAGTCCAAGAAACCGAAAGGTCGCACTTGTCGAACGAGGGGATGGAAAACATAGCCTCGCTGCTCAATCATCTTCCAAGATCGAGGATGGGTCGAATAGATGAGCGGTAGCTGGTATTCCTCGGCCACTATGTTCAGGGCGTTCATGAGACTGAAGAAGTTGCTCTCGTGATCGATGTTCTCCTCGCGGTGGGCTGAGACGACGAAGTACTTGCCAGACTCTAGTCCGAGCGTCTCGTGAACTCTGGAACCCGCAATTCGGTCTCGGTTACGCAGCAAGACCTCCGCCATAGGTGAGCCAGTGACGAAAATGAAGTCCTTGCGTATCCCCTCTGACAGCAGATATCTTCGGCTATGCTCGGTGTACGGAAGGTTGACATCGCTGATGTGGTCTACAATCCGCCTGTTGATCTCCTCTGGCACGTTCTCGTCGAAGCAGCGGTTGCCGGCCTCCATGTGGAACACCGGTATCTTCAGCCGTTTTGCCGATATGACACTCAGACAGCTGTTTGTGTCTCCTAGAACAAGAAGCGCATCAGGCTCTTCCTTAACCATCACGTCATAGGATCGTCCAATGATGTTGCCTATGGTCGTTCCGAGGGTCTCGTCGGCACACTCCAGGAAGTAATCGGGCTTCCGAATCCCGAGCTCATCAAAAAACACCTGGCTGAGTGCATGATCCCAGTTCTGACCTGTATGGACCAGGACATGGTTGAAACACCTGTCACATGCCTTGATAACCTCAGATAGTCGGATGATCTCCGGTCGAGTGCCGACCACGGTCATGACCTTGAGTCTGTGCATATGGCTATACCTCCAGGTAGATCGTGTCGGGTCTGGATGGGTCAAAGATCTCGCTCGCCCAGAAGAGCGTGACCAAATCGGTCTTCCCGATGTTTGTTATGGAGTGGGTGTAGCCAGGCGGTATGTCCACAGGCTGTAGCTCCTGCCCAGAGACACGAATCTCGGTTACTTCATCCGAGCCGACCTGGCGCAACCTGATAACCGCTTCACCTTCGACGACAAGGAACTTCTCTGTCTTTGTGTGATGCCAGTGGTTGCCACGGGTGATACCCGGGCGAGTCCGCGATATGGATATCTGGCCCGCTTCACCCGACTTCAGGAACTCCGAAAACCAGCCACGGTTGTCCTTCTTGAGATCGAGCGAGTAAGCGGTCTCAGGCAGGTACGAAACATAAGTGGCGTACAAGAACCGATCGAAGTCCTGGCTAAGGTCCGGAATCATCAGAGTATGCCTGCTGTCGGAAAAGGCACGTATCTTTTCCGCCAAGGCACCCAAGGTGATCCTGAAGGTTCGAGGAATATAGCCGAAGCCGTCCTCCCCGATATGGGGCTCAGCGCTAATAGCTCGGAGGAATTCAGCTACTACATCATCTATATAGGCAAGAACCAGTTCGGTGTCGGGGTTGTCAACTCGTATCGGCAAGCCATTGGCGAGGTTGTGGCAAAAGGTCGCTACTACTGAGTTGTAATTCGGCCTGCACCATTTACCGAAAAGGTTCGGAAGCCGGTAGATAATAGCCTTGTTCCGTGTGGCCCGGGACCACTCATTGATGAGGTCTTCAGCAGCCTTCTTGCTCATGCCGTACGGGTTATCTTGGGCTACCTGGATTGATGATGAGAAGATGAAGGTAACGCATCTGCCAGAATCACGCAATAGGCTAAGCACGTTGGCAGTGAAATCGCGGTTCCCATAAACATAGTCAGCGGGATTCTTTGGGCGGTTTACACCAGCCAGATGCACCACGACATCCGCCTTCTTCGCATATTCCTCCAAGAGCACCGGAGCATCGCCTATGTCGTAGGGCAGCACTGTGAGACCGGGCATGGAATCAATTCTGGTACAGAGGTTACGGCCAACGAAACCGGCAGAACCGGTAACAAGCGCTGTCGTCATCGAGCCGTCCTCCAATTCTCGAGCTCGTCTCTCACCAGCTCCAGCGACATGAGCTTGTCCTTGATTTCATCAATGGAAAGCCTCTGAGTGTTCTGAGACGTGTATTCCCAACCGTAGTTGGTACCCTCGACGCCTTCGACAAAGTACTTGTCATAGTTGAGATCGCGAGTATCGGCAGGGATTCTGTAGTACTTGCCTAGGTCCTCTGCATGAAACATCTCCTCGCGTGTGAGAAGAGTCTCGTGGAGTTTCTCCCCATGTCTTGTTCCGATTATCCTGACTGGGTGGCCGGGGCAGAATAACTCTCTTAGGGCCTGAGCCAAGTCCCCGATCGTACAGGCGGGCGCTTTTTGTACATACATATCACCGGGCCTAGCATGTTCGTACGCAAACAGCACCAAATCTACGGCCTCATCGATGGTCATCAGGAACCTGGTCATGTTGGGGTCGGTTACAGTGATGGGTAGCCCTTGCTTGATCTGATCAATGAATAGCGGGATCACAGAACCACGGGACGCCATGACGTTGCCATAGCGAGTCCCGCAGATAACGGTCTTCGCCGGATCCACGGTTCTCGATCTCGCGACCATGACCCGTTCCATCATAGCTTTCGATACACCCATGGCGTTGATGGGGTAGACAGCCTTGTCAGTGGACAGGCATATCACCTTTTGGACACCGTAGCTGATCGCAGCGCTGAGGACATTGTCTGTACCAATTATGTTGGTCTTGACGGCTTCCATCGGGAAAAACTCGCAGGATGGCACCTGTTTCAGAGCAGCCGCGTGGAATACGTAGTCTACTCCGTGCATTACTGAAGCTACACTGCCGTAGTCTCTTACGTCACCAATGAAGAACCTAGACTTGTCGCTACCGAGCGAGCGTCTCATCTCGTCTTGCTTCTTCTCGTCCCTTGAAAACACGCGAATCTCGGTAATATCCGTCTGTAGAAAGCGGTTTAGGACAGCGCTTCCGAATGTACCTGTCCCACCGGTAATCAGAAGTACCTTTCCTCTGAACACCCCAACCACCCCTCGGCTGAATGCAGCCACGAGATCTCCGGAGGCCGAGACTACCCGCTAGTTAGCGGAGGTTTCTCCTCTCAAGCCCCAGCAAACGAGCCAAGCCTACCGCCAAGTTGATAAAACCGAGACTGGATTTGTAGTCTCTATAGGTACGATTCTCCCCGTTCATGAGTGCAACGAGCTCATCTTCAGTCATGTCCAGTCTAGATGCAATCTGTCTGAGATCGTCCATGGCCGTACGTTCATCATACGGAGGCTGGGCAAGGATCCCTAGTGCTTCGTCCCGGGTCATCTGTCCCGTGAGCACGAGACTTGAGAAGTGAGCCCTCCTCTTGTCGTATCCGAACTTCTTCGGAAGCCAGTAGCCCTCGTAGAACCGGGTAAAGAGGTTCTCAAAGTGCTTGTTACCGTACGGTTCCCAGCCGAATCTCTCCGAGAGCTCCTTGATTGCCAGTTCCTTTCGATAGGGAATCATGTTCAACGGCTGGATGATCCGCATGCCCTTCACATACCGGTAGTAGACTCGATAACGGAATATGCTACACATGGGAAAGATCTTCAGAGGCCTGGTCCCAAATCGTCTATGGATATCCTTTAGGAGCCGCAGGTCGTTAGCATGGACCCATTCATTCGGCTCCCGAACACATTCCGTGGAGTAGTTTCCGCCTGTAAGGACATAGCGGAATTCATTAGCAGCTGCATAGTTGTACAGAGCCGCAAAGATCGCATGGTCCTGTGGGGTGTCCTGATAGGGTACCTGGGACTTCAGGAAGGCTTTTTGGAGATCTTTCATCTCTTCCCAGTCCACGGTTTCCTCATGAACGTCGACGCCCAGACCGCGCACGATCCTATCAATGTTCCTATCTGCCACTTCTAGGTTCCAGCCAGTATTCACGGTGAACACCAGAGGTCTCAGTCCGAGTCTCTCCTTGGCCAGATACGTGACGTACGAGCTGTCAAGGCCACCGCTTAGGCCGATCAAGCAATCGTGCCTTCTGCCTTTCCCATAGCACCTTATCTCATCAGCGATCCTCTCTAGCTCTCTTGCTCCAGTCTCGTCGGGATGCCAGTTGGGCCTGATGTTCTCGTAATAGTTCCTGCAGTGGTCGCACACGCCTTTGTCGTCGAACTGTATCTGCGAATCACTAGTGTCCATGACACAATTCGTGCAGACCTGGTACGGCCGTGGCTGCTCATGTATTCTGCGCATCCTGACTCCCCCGGTTGAGACGATTTCAAGACATTACTAGTACAACACCTACAGCCGCCACAGTGATATGTTGGGAGGGCGGCGATTCCTATCTAGGACGCCCTTCACATCCATAACTACCCCTCCGTCAGATTTCAGAAGCCGTGTGATGAGATCCCAGCCCTGCTCAACATAACTACGATGGGGAACCGCTAAGACTATTCCATCGGCGGGTCTGAGGTCACTCATGGATACTACATTCAGCCCATATTCATCACGGACTTCGGATGGGTCTGCCATGGCGTCTACTATTTGAACCTGAACTCCGAACTCCATCAACTCCCTGACTACGTCCACAACGCGCGAATTCCGAATGTCAGGCACGTCTTCTTTGAACGTAATGCCTGCAACAGTAACTAAGGAGTTCTGAACAGGTATCCCTCTCATGATCAACCGTTTGATCAGCGAGGTAGCTACGTGCCTTCCCATTCCGTCGTTTATCCTGCGTCCAGCAAGAATGACTTCCGGGTGATATCCAACGCTTTGGGCTTTGTACGTAAGGTAGTACGGGTCGACACCTATGCAATGCCCACCAACAAGTCCCGGCGTGAAGGGTAGGAAATTCCACTTTGTCCCGGCGGCATCCAGCACATCATGAGTATCCAAATCTAGTCTTTCGAAAATAAGAGCAAGCTCGTTCATAAGCGCGATGTTAAGATCTCGTTGCGTATTCTCGATAACCTTCGCAGCTTCGGCGACGCGTATGGACGGGGCTCTGTATACGCCAGCATCAACTACCATTCCATACATTTCGGCGATTGCGTCAAGTGTCGCTTCGTCTTGCCCGGATACCACTTTTCGTATGTGCTTCAAGGTATGCTTGCGATCTCCAGGGTTTATCCGCTCAGGCGAGTAACCCACGGTGAAATCGACCCCCGCCCGAAGGCCTGAACAGCGTTCCAGTACCGGAATGCATTCCTCTTCGGTCGCCCCTGGGTAGACAGTAGACTCGTAGACCACGATAGTTCCTTGCTTCATGTGCTGGCCAACGGTCTCCGACGCTTTCGTCAAGAGCGTTAGATCCGGCTGGTGCACATGGTTTACTGGCGTTGGAACTGCCACAATGATGAAATCACACTCCGATAACAAACAAGGATCGTTGGTGTACTCTACGTCAGCTCGCTCCAGCTCTTCTCGCGTGGCTTCACCGGTGGAATCCAAGCCATCTCTAAGAGCTCTAACACGCCTTTCGGAAATATCAAACCCAACTACATGTGTCTTCTCACCGAATGCTATCGCGAGGGGAAGTCCTACATACCCTAGACCGATTACAGCCACTCTCCTCATTATCTTGCCTCCACCCGATAGAAGTCTAGATACCACCTAACAAACCTTTCCACGCCTTCCTCCACAGTAGTTGAAGGCTGATATCCCACTGCCGTATACAGATCCCGAACGTCGGCCCAGGTTTCTGGTACATCTCCAGCTTGCATCGGCAGAAGCTCTCTCTGTGCTTTCTTGCCAAGCGCGGATTCAAGCGCCTCGATAAACCTTGCCAGCTCAACTGGATGGTTGTTACCGATGTTGTAAATAACAAACGGAGCCGAACTAGTAGCAGGATCTGGATCTGACGAGTCCCAATTAGCGTTTGACGTAGGCGGACGCCCCATCAGGCGGACAATGCCCTCAACCACATCGTCAATGAATGTAAAATCCCGCTTCATCTGCCCGTTGTTGAAAAGCTTGATAGGCTTCCCTTCTAGAATCGCCCTAGTAAAGATGAACAGAGCCATGTCTGGACGCCCCCAGGGCCCATATACCGTAAAGAAGCGAAGTCCTGTCGTTGGAAGCCTGTACAGATGGCTGTAGGAATGCGCCATTAGCTCATTTGCCCTCTTCGTAGCTGCATACAGGCTGATGGGATGGTTAGCCGAATCGTGTACGGAAAAGGGCATCTTGGTGTTCGCCCCGTACACTGAGCTTGAAGACGCATAGATTAGATGTCTAGTAGCGTGTTGTCGGCAGTTCTCGAGCACATTGAGAAAGCCGACCACGTTCGAATCAATATAGGTGTATGGATTAGTGAGGCTATAGCGAACTCCGGCTTGAGCTGCGAGGTTTACCACGGCTGCATACTGATACTTACTGAATACACCCTCCATCATCTTCCGATCCTCAAGAGAGCCTAGCTCAAAAACAAACCGATCGTATCTCCTAAGATTGTTCAAGCGCGCGACTTTTAGCCGGACATCGTAGTACTCGTTAAGGTTATCCACTCCCACTACTAGGCAACCATCAGACAACAGCCGCTGAGAAACATGATACCCAATGAAGCCAGCGCATCCGGTTACCAAGACTGCACAACCGGGATCCGCATGCAGGGTTGCGCTCATCTTCCCGCCCCCTAAGCTCATTACACTATTCCCGCTTTCTTAGCAGGATCGCGTGTGATAGGTCCATCCCTGCGTTTGTCCCGCCTCATCATCAAGGTCTTGTGATGACGCGTTCCGCTAACATCAGTAACCTACTGTAAAACGCTGTACGTCTTGGTTCCAGCTTTTCCGCCGTGTACTGCCGAGCGACCCCAATATTGCGAAGGCTCATCTCCTCTAGTTCAGCTGGTGTGTTTATCAATCGTTCAATCTCTGCTGCAAAAGCTCGAAAATCGTCTGGTTCAAACAGGTACTTGCTCTCCAGGAGTTCAGGAATGCCTCCTACCGGGGTGGAAAGACAAGGTAGACCTGCCGCTTGAGCCTCAATAATAACGCGAGGAAGCCCTTCACTATAAGAAGGGAACAAGAACAAATCACTATCAACCAAGTGCTTCATCACTTCGTTCCGCGAATAAAGCCTCCCGACGAATACTACCCTCTCGGTTAGGCCAGCTTCCTCAACGTATTGTCTGAGGTTTGCGACAAGGCTCCCATCGCCGACGAACTTAGCGACAACGTCGTAACCACGCTCTGACAATAGTTGGACAGCTCTGATTACAGTCCAATGCCCCTTGAGTCCATCGTCAATTGTGTTTGAGACGTGGATTAGCCGCAACCTCACCAGTTTCGCTGGGAATTTCCTGGGCGCGAGAATATCTGACTGATCAAGTTCGATGGAAGAGTAGCTGCTCTCAAAGTACGTGTCCATATCTGATTTTCCTATGTGTCGAGGGTATGCTCTTTGTAGATAGCGTTCGGTTACATAGGCAACTCCGTTTGCGCGCCTAACCATTATGCGGACCATGAAAACCGCAAACCATCTTAATAGAGTACTGGCGCGTAGGAAAGAAGCGGGGTCATTAACGACCTCAACAACATACGGTCTGGGCCTTCTCCTGCTCAGGAGGAAAGCGAAGAAGCTCTCAATCTGAGCCACTCGGAAAACGTAGCAGTCGCAATCGTCACAGACTAGCCGACATCTCGCCACCAACTTCGGCAATTGGCGCAGCATCTCGCCTATTCCTCGATACCAAGGTAGTTCGAAGACTTCTACCCGCTCAAAATCTAGCGGTATGTACCTAGTCGGGTCAATATTGTCTACATACTTTGTCTTTGCCACAAACCTGACGGATTGGAAAACATTAAGGTATCTCTGAAAGAACCTTCGGTCGTATATGGATGGAGTATAGTACTTGCCGTCGCAAGTCTTGAACACATGGGCATTATCAGTCACCAATACTTTGGCCATGAGCTATACCCCCGTCCCAATTGGATGAGTCTTCGTCACTAATCGGGACGGTTCCCATCTGTAGCTACAAAACGCAACTACTAGCAGGACAGGCGCTGGAAGTTTGCTGAAAAACTGACCGGATTGCGCCAGGAACAAGATCGTGAACATGGGTAGATGGTGCATCAGACCTTGCGAACGTTTCAACATCCCGCGCCTGAACACGCTTAATAGTAATAAGAAGGCAATCCCAACGCCAACCAAACCCCAAGCAACCATGACTTCTTGCACGACATTGTGTGGGCTATGGATTATGTTGGCCTTGACATTCATACTCTGCAATCCTATGCCAAATACTAGATTCCAGGGGTGATCGAGCAGGTACGCGTTGTATGCTCGGAAGACCTCAAGGCGCCCAGACAGAAAGTCGACCCCGAACCTGCTCAGTACACTCTCGACAAAGGTGCTCCTACCAGTGGCAATGATCATCAGAACCGCTATCAGGAGAATGGCAGCAGATCCGGACACCCACCTGGATAGTCGTCGAGATACCGTCATGGTGAAGGTCATTTGCGCCAATAGAGTGACTATAAACGCCCTTGACCTAGTAAGCAGGCCAACTGTGATCAACATGCCTATCAACAGGAAATCCGTTGGCAGCACTCTGCCTCTCGCATGGAGACCTACAAGATATACCGACAAGGCAACACACAGCATTGTTCCTATCGCATTCGGGTTGTCATACAGGCCGTAACCGCCGTCAAACGCGCGCAACCCAGTGTCACCCAATCTGGTTCCGCTGCTAATCATTTGAATCAAGGAGTAACCGTTTCTCCCAAGGTCATACACAGTTGCTAGAGCAGAGAAGGCACAAACTCCTACTACAAACCAAGTAAGGACTGCACGATAGTCTATCCTTATGGTGTCACTGTACACCAGTACAGCCACTAGGGAGTACACCACAACGACCTTCAAGTATTGCAGCATATCGAACGGCGTAACTAGAACGTGTGCCCCTTCCAAAACCACAAGAGACAGGATGGGAATGCTCAGAAACGAGACTCGCATGTGGTGCCAGTGTCTGGCTATCAACATGATGAGTATCGCTCCATAGATAGTGACGATTTGAATTGCTGTCTCGAAGGGTATAAGGAAGACGACTGCAGGCACCAACTCGGAATCACTCATGAATAGACATAGGAATACCAACAAACCTGATATTATGGCCATGGGAATACGTTGGTTTCCTAGGTACCTGATCGTGAGCAGTGCTATCGCAAGAATAGCGAACGTGAGAAGTCTACAGTGCCTAGTCCGCATCGTCCTGGAGAAGAGAGGAAAGCGCGCTTCGCCACCCTGAGTAACCAAATGCTTCACCCCTCTTCATGGCCTGCATTGAATAATGCTTCCGCTTGTCATCGTTCCGAAGCAGTTCATCTATCGCCAAGGCCATCATCATCTCGCTGTGTAAGAGGGGCCTATCATCAAAGATCTCTTCTGGTTCTTGCGCCGGAACCAGGATCCCGTATGGGGCATACTCGATGCCTAACTGGTTCCTGTCAATGCAGTCACCCGTTAGTATCTCTCTAGGTCCGGTCCTGCAGTCGGAGGCAATGACCGGGGCACCACAAATCATCGCCTCGACCAGTGCGTTTGGGAACCCCTCCATAATGGAGGATAGAACATAGACTCGGCTTCTCCGTATGTACTTAAAAGGGTTCTCATCAAACCCCATCAGGGTAACAGAGTCACCTATGTGGAGCAAGTCGACTAGTCTCTCCAGCTTCTCCTTGTGGCCTGACTGATCTGCTCCGAGTATCACAAGATGGGCCCGCTCATTCTGACCTACTACCCATGAAAACGAGCGGATTAGGTGCCAGTATCCTTTTGGAGGTCTGAGGTTTCCCACCGCGATGACAACATCCTTTTGAACACTCGTTTCGTCAAATGCTGGTGGGCATGGTTGCCTACTGAGATCTCGGATCTGGGCGATGTCAAATCCGTTGTTCAGAACATGAACCTTCTCCGCCCTTATTCGATAGTTCTGTATGAAGTCGAGCTGCATTCTGCGTGAAACGCAGACAATGGCATGCGCCATGCTGTATATCGCCCTCGCCACGGGAATCCGGAAAACTCGATCTACCAAGCAGCTAGGTTGGATTATGCTTCCATATCCCCTCAAAGAGACTATGCGTCGGTGTCTGCCCGTTGCTAGCAGATTAACGATGTTAGCGGCACTACCAAAGCTAAAACAGACGTCAGCTTCGTTAGCTCTCAAAGCTCGCCCAAGCCGATGGATGCGCCTGAGGGTGTTCATAACTCGGCGCACAAAGGCCCACACCGAGTGACCGCCACTAGAACGAACACCCAGATCGACTATCCGATGAGTGCACTCATACCCTGTACTTTCAATGGAGAACAGCACGATAAATACCTCGTGCTGACCCGAAAGCAGATCAGCCATACGAATGGCCACTCGTTCCATCCCGCCAGCTTCTAGCGTGGGCACCAGGAGAGCAATCTTCATAAGCCAGTGCTCATCCTAGAATGCGAGCCACCCCGCGTGTGCCGATTCATGTCGTATACTCTTCCCTGACCAGTCATTTGACTTCGGCATCTCCGAGGTCCATCCGACTGCCGCAGAGTTCGTCGAATTCCCTCGGGCAGAAGACTACCGTGCTCATTTCTTCGGCCATGGCATTCTATCCTTCAGACACCGGTTCAGAATTGACTCGCTAGAGCACGTAGGACTTGTCTGCCTGCAGGCATACGAGCGCGTGGCTCAGGCACTTGGCCATGTCCTCGAAAGCGAGCGTGAGGAATTCGGGTGGGACGGAGAACGCGCGATGCACTCCCAGGACTCGAGTTCCCGCGATATCTAGTCGGACAGCCGAATCCAATCACCCCACAACCGATCGTATTCTGGGGGATCGAATCTCCCCATGCCTCCTAGATGGTAGAACGTCATCTCGCCAAAGTAGACTCGACCGTTGACGTCATAGAAATCCACTCGTACATGCCGAATACCCCGAGACAGAATCTGTGCATAGTGAAGCATCTCATCAAACCCCGGCGGCCTCTTTATCTCTTGTTCAGTGTTCGGGTAGGTAATCTTAAGAGGTATCCGGTTGAAGCGCATGTCGTAGAAGTTAACGTGGTTCTCAATCTGCCTGCCAGTGGCGACCAGCAATACCTTTGGCTCCCCGTCAAAGCAGAAAAACTTGTAGTCCTTCAGCTCGGTACCCGATTCGTCGACCATGAGTTCTTCAGCAATGATCCGAGGCTTGACGTTCCTATAGGGCCACTCTCGTCCCAGTGCGTAGTAATTCAGGCTCATTCTCTTCCTTATGAACCGACACCTATCCCAACTGTCAAACTTTGCCTTATCCTTGCAGAGGACGGTTGATCCAGAGTCATGCGTGCACTTCAGAACAAACCGCTCTGGGAGAGAGTCAAAATCAATCTCCTCAAAACTGTCCCATACCCCTATCAGCGGGATAAGATGCTCCTCGCCGATGGAATCTGCCACCCATTGGCGTACAGCGTACTTGTCGACCATCATCGTGTATCTAGGATCCCGATCGTGGATTTTCAACCACTGTAGTTTCTCGTTGAAGGTCTTCGGGTTATCCAGGTCCAGTGGATAGCCCATGCGGCACGAGAACAAGAGTTTCAGATACCTCTCATCATCAAGCCAGTTGAGCAAACCACGTTGTCCCAGCGAGGCAAGAATACACCTCGGGTTCTTCACATACCTCGCTAGATGCTTCTCCATTCTCTCATCCTCTTTCGTTCCTCGGGTTCAAAGCACTACCCGTGGTCGTCTCATCTTCGCTCCGTGCGCGCCTGGATCCTCCAGACTCCTAACCATGGCTTCTGGGACCTAGACATAGTTGCCTCTTACAGCGGGAAAGCCGTGCAAGGACAGGCCACACTACCCTCTCGTTCCGACTCTTGATGCTCCATGAAGGGATATGGGCGACTCCGCAGAATTACAGACTGGCTGAGCACGTTTGGGTTCAGAATCAACTTGATCCACCGCCCGGCATGGCGTGGTCATAGCAGTAGGGGGTCATACGTACTTGATGAGATGGATGTGCAAGGGCAAGATACACAGGGCTACAGTAACAGAGGCCAATCTGAACTACGTTGGAAGCGTTACTATCGATAAAACGTTGATGGACGCTGCGAACATTCTGCCGTTCGAGATGGTCCAGATCACTAACCTGCGGAACGCGTGTCTTTGGAGAACGTACGCCGTACCGGCGGACGCAGGTTCTGGGGTCATCTGCCTAAATGGTCCACCCGCTCTGCTTTTCGAGCCCGGAGACCTAGTCATAATCCTCAGCATGGGACTGTTCTCAGAAAACGAGCTGGGCGACGTCATGCCTAAGGTCGTCTTTGTTGACCAGAACAACAGGATTCTGTCAGTGGAGTGTCACTGAGGCAGGCGAGAGAATCATGTGGGCGCAGCCGAGGGGTCATGGCTCGCCGAGTCCCCCAGCGTAGTCGTCCCATGCATCTATGGGCCTTACGGAACCGAGGCTAAAGATCTCGACCGTGAATCGGTTCATGAGGGGGCAACCAGTGCTCATCCACTGTTGTTTCTCGGACAACGGCGAGAACTCGTCCCCTCTCCAGCATGCGAATAGACCGATAGACGCGTCTATCACTCTCTCGGATACCGATCACGGACTCGCCTGCACCTGAAGCCACCCGCGCGCCTACCGCTTGCTCTCCAGGCAGAAACGGCGCAATTTGGCGATCGCGTGGAACCGCTGCTGCTTCACCCAATCGTCGGTTTCCCGCCGGTCCCCGGCGCATATCTTGATGAAATCCTTGGTCCAGTAGCTCCCCCTCGAGGGTTCGCCGCTGATGGTCCAGCACCTAGCTTTGTGTTGAACAAGGTATTGCTCGGACGGCTCGCGGGTCGTGTTGAGGATGTAGCCGTCGGGGTTGTCTCTCCGCCAATCGCGGAATTCGGTTTCCTTATCCCTAAAGGTAACTGCAGCCATTGTTTCCACCTCCGAGCATACGCTTCCCGAGGAGGTCGGTCAAAATACCATGCCTAAGCTACCTATAGGCTGGCTGGCGTTTGCCCGAGACCTGCGACAACCCCCGGAGTCTACCCTCTCCCGATCACCCTCCCCGCCCTCACCCCAGTCACTGCTCCCTCACTCACTGCCAACTGCCCGTTTACCAGCACATACCTGATCCCCACTGGCGACTCGTGAGGGTGCGCGAAGTCGGCTGTAGACCGGAAGTTCTCCCAGTCCGTGACCACGATGTCGGCCCAGTTCCCCGGCCGGACCACTCCCCGATCCGTAAGCTCAACAAACGTCGCCGGCTGCGACGTCATTTTCTTCACCAGGGCCTCCAGGCTGATGGCTTTCAGTTCCTTCACGAAGCGGACTAGCGCGTAGCCGAAATTGGCGTAGGAGCGCGGGTGTCCGCCAGCCCTGCCGTCCGAGGTGGATGAATCGCTCGAGACCACCGAGTACGGCGACCGCAGGATGGTGAGGATGTCCTCCTCGCACGTCGGCCCTACTCCAGTGGTGGTTTGACCTTCATCCTCCAGGTAGAGTCTGCGCATGCCGTCCCGGTAGTCGTCGTAGCCTAGGCGCTTGGCCACGTCCTCGAAGGTGAGCGTGAAGAACTCGGGGTGGAACGGCGAGTGCGCAATGCATTCCCAGAACCTGAGGTCTCGCGCGTTCCTCACGACTGCGCCGGTGGGCGCGAGCTCCGCCGCTCGCGCGTCGTTGACTGCTTTCTCCTCGCGGAAGAGGTCCCTTAGCGCCTGCCTGATGAGGGCCCAAGTCCTCTCGTCTTCCAGCACTGCGAGGAGGTTTTTGCGCTGGCTCGCGATGCCGCTAAGCGATGGGTCGAGAGCGCCTAGAGCCCTACCGAACCGCCCGGCCAGGCTGGACGTGGCCGAGATGACCCACGGGTAGAAGTCACAGATGACCTCCAGACCCTCCTCCCGCGCCCTTGCGATCTTGCGCGTGGTCTCGGTCGGCTTTCCCCAGTTCCTCCTCATCATGGCCTTGTGGTGGCTGACCGAGGATGGTATCCCGGCATAGCGGACGTTCTCCAACATCTCGTCGAGGTCCTCGATGAGCATGTCCTCTTCGCTCCGCAGGTGGGAGCAGTGGACTCCACCGTACGAAGCGACAACTGAACATAGCGCCTCCACCTCCGCTGGCACGGCGTTCCTCCCCGGCGCGTAGATCAGGCCCCTAGAGATGCCGAAAGCCCCCTGCTCCATTGCCTCGCGGACCAGGACCTCCATCGCCTTCATCTCGTCAGGCGTCGGGAAGTGCCGCTCTCCCCCGCCGCCTTCGGCGCCCATGACGCAGGTCCTGACCGTCCCGTGCCCCACCAGCGGGACGAGGTTGATGCCGGTCCCGTTGCTGTTGACTCGCTCGCGAAATCCGGCGAGGTCGGTCCAGTCCGAACCGTCGCTCCCGGCGCCGCCATCCGAAGCGCGGGCCGCTCTAGGAAACGCCGATCCCCCGCGCATCCCGGTGCACTCGGTTGTCACGCCCTGGAGCAGCGAGCTCGTTGTCCCAGGGTTCCTGAGGATGGACCTATCAGAATGGGTGTGGAGGTTGACGATGCCCGGCATCACGATGCATCCCGCGGCATCGATGGCCTGGGCTGCAGCCCAGGACTCAGGTTCTCCGCGGTCCCCCGAATCGACTGCCGCCGGGGAGTTCCCCAGCGTGCCGGGGGTCAGTCCCCGCGCCCCCGCAGTCCTCCTGACCGCTGCTATCATCCCATCTTTGACCGCGACGTCGCCCCAGTACCACGGGCTGCCGGTCCCGTCGACGACCTGTTAAAGAACTTCTTTAGGACATTCGCCCCGGAGATCATCAACAGCGACCAGGGGAGCCAGTACACCAGTCCCCAGTATGTGGAGCTGATGACTACCACCGGGGTCAGGATCAGCATGGACGGCCGGGGCCGGGCAGGCACATGACAACATCTTCAACGGAGCGGCTGTGGAGGAGCGTGAAGTACGAGGAAGTGTACCTGCTCGAGTAGTCCCCATACGGGAGGCGCGAGAGGGGCTGAGGGAGTACTTCGAGTTCTACAGTGATCGGCCGCCGCACTAGGCGGTGGGATACTGTTTGGGATCGGCCGACGGGAGGCACTCAAACGAGGTCCAGGGTCCCACCTAAGACATGAAAAAAACGTATCTTGGCAAAGGGGTCCACCGCATATTGACCGGTTAGGAGTCCTTACGATCCGGCCGCATCTGCATCAGCAGCCGCGTTCTCTGGCGGATCCGACGCAAAGACCTCGACTATCATCAGCCCGTAACGCCCGCCCCGGTAAACGGCTATTCCTATGCGGGTGAAGTGCTTGTCCAAGATGTTCCCTTTATGAGAAGGGCTCCTCATGAGCATCTCATGAGCGTCCGCAACTGACGTGTTCCCTGCCAGGTTCTCACCGAGTCTCCCCGCCGACACACCGGCCTTCCGAGCCCTGGCCGCCAGGGTACCATTATTAGGCGACACGTGGCCGAAGAAGCCCGAGAGAGCCATGTCCTTGGCGTGGGCCATGGCCACCTCGCAGAGGTCTTCGTCGATCTCTAGGCTGGGAAGCGATGCCGCAGCGCGGGCTTCGTTGACAAGAGCCAGGAGACGAGCCGTATCGTTCAGCCCGGACTTCCTCGCAGGATAGGCTTGAAGCTCCCTGCACGGAATCAAGGCGATCGCGAACGCAAGGACGGCGGCGATGTACAACACGCGCCCCCGGGCAAGGAATCTTTCAGCGTTTGGAATCCGCTTCTCGGCTGCATAGGATGGATGTCTGGCGTGCATTGGGCCCCGTCCCTCGTCTTCTTAGGTACAAGCGATGCTCTGTACCTATATCGGGCGGGGGAACAGGGGCAGTTGAGGAGCAGCAGCACTAATAGGACTCTAGTCCCTATCGAAGTGGAGTCTCACATATGCGAGAGGCGGGGAGTCTCCTCCCCGCCTCGTGCGTCAGCCGGTACCTAATACAGCGGCAGTCTCTAGTCGGCCAGCCTCACTACTGTCAGTTTGGCCAGCATCGACGCTGCCTGCGCTCTCGTTACGTCGTCAGTGGGCTTGAAGCTGTTGTCAGGGAAGCCTGTGACAAGTTCCTTTTCAACCGCCAGTTTCACAGCCGCAAGGGCCCAGGACTCTATGTCTCCGTCGTCCACGAACCCGGTCGGGGTCCCAGCCGCTCCGGCTTCGACGCCCAGTGCCCTTCCTATCATGGTCGCCGCCTGCTGCCTTGTGACCCGCTCGCGAGGTCCGAAGCGGTTCTCCGGTAGGCCGGTGATGATACCGGCCTCCACCGCTGCCGCCACGTAACCTCGCGCCCAACCCTGGATCTCGTCGTCATCAGCGAAACCAAGTTCAGGCTCGGCTACCGGCTCTAGTCCTGCCGCCAGAACCACCATCTTGGCGAACTCTTCCCTGGTGATCCCAGCCCCAGGCCGGAACGTCCCGTCTTCATATCCACCCACGATCCCAAGGCTCACCAGTCTTAGCACGTGAGTCTCCGACCAGTGTCCTTTCACGTCCGGCAGAGCAGGCATATCTGGCTTCGCCATCAGCGCGAACACCGTGAAGTGATCCGTTATCGCGGTCACTGTGCCGGTCTCAGGGTCCACGGTGGTCGGTAACGCAATCCATGCCTGAGCTCTGGCGTCCCAGTAGAAGACCATAAGGTCTTCAGCCGCTGTACCGGACTCTTCGAGTTCCTCCTCCGTAAACGTGAACGTGAGCGTCAGAGGCCTCTCGAACTCGGTAATCAGTTCGCCGTCTTCGGTCTCCGCGGTTATCTCGTACACCTTGCCGCCTATCATGACCATGCCCGTAGTCGGCTGCTCCATCTCGGTCACTAGCCCAAGCGTCACGGTCACGTTCTCGGGAACGGCCTCGGGAGGCACTTCCACCTTGGCGCTATTGTCCTCGAGAGCAACCGTTCCGCCTGTTGTGGTCTCCACCGGCTGCGAGACTGCGCCCGCGATTACCGGGGGCTCCGGGGGAGTAGGAGGAGTCGGTTCGCCGCCTCCGCCAGTGCCGCCGCCACCGCCTGAAGCCTCGTAGTTGGACAGATTCTGGCTCGTCATGACTGAGCTCACATACCACGGCTCATAGGTAACGTTGCCTACTATGTGAGATACAGGCGGCATCGAACCGGTATTCCAGTAGTTTTGAACCGCGCTAATAGACACCGTCGTATCCTGGTTCTCGATTGCGACCGTGTTTCCGATAAAGGCTGTCCTGCTGACGGCGTTGTCCGCGTTGGAACCGTAACCAGCCATCTTCTGCAGACGGATGGCTAGAGCGTTACCCTCGAACCTGCTGTTCCTCAGCACCAGATTCGAGACGCCGGTCATTTCCAGAGCGCCAATCGCAGGCTGAGTCGTGATGTTCTTGACCTGCACGTTGTCCAGAGTCGCCCCATTCACGGCGTTCAGGACGATGCCGAACTGCCCACCATCCACCACGATATTCCTAAGAGTCAGGTCTGCGGTGTACGGGTCATCATCGGTGGTGCCCGATAGAGCGATGAACGCACACCCATCCACCGAGTGCAAGGTAAAGCCTTCAACCGTTATGCCGGTGAGCGGCCTAGATTTCGAGGTCGCTGAGATGTTACCCATCAGAGCCACCGCATTACCTGAAGCAGGCGATATGGTCGTGAGGCTGGGACCCGCACCCACTAGGCTAAGTCCATTCTTGCCGGCGGGGATAGTGACGTTCTGGGCGAAGTCACCTACCGTCATGTTGATCGTGTCGCCAGGCGAGGCCTCGTTGATCGCTTCCTGGATTCCATAATAGAGGCCGTTCAACTCCGCTGCGTTCCAGACCTGAGTGGTTACACCACTATAAGTGTTGGAACCGATCGCTATCTTCCTGTTTCCTGGGCTCAGCGTTATGCCACGTAGGCAGTCGTTGAACGTGTTGCCAACGATGCTAGTGTCACTGCTGGGCACCAGCCCGTACTGCGTGCCCCAAAGACGCAGGCCATCTGTGTCACTGTCTCCGTTGAAGGTGTTGCCTGACAACACAGAGTCGTCGTGCAGGTTGATGTTTAGGCAGTACGAGCCTTCGGTCGCGGTGAACACGTTTCCGGTGACCGTTGCCTTGCGGATATCAGCAGCGATGTTGGCAGAGCGCCCTGTCAACGTGTTGTTCTTGAATTCAAATCCCTCGATAACGGAAGTACCGTTGAAGGCTACGGAATTGGTGAGCGAACCTTCTATGACATTTCCGTTGATCTTGAGGTTCACGTAACTGGGCCCGTCAACCCTCATCCCGTAGCTCGCCCCAGTCAGCCTATTGTTCAAGACGCTGACATTGGAACTGCCCCGCTCGATAGTGACGGCCCGCACCCCGGTTTCCACGATGTTGTTACTAATCGTGAGCCCATCGACAACAACGCCTTCCCCACCACCGGTGTATACCGGGAATCCGGCATCGTTTGACTTGATCGTGAAGCCGTCGATCACTACGCCGGGACTCTGTACACTCACTATTATCCCGACTTGGTCATCGCCGCCGATAATCGCCTCAGCTCCGCGGGTCGCGGTATTGGGGTTGATGCCGAAGTTGGGTCCTTTGAGCGTAACCGGTTTCGACAGGACTAGGTGCTCGACATAGGTACCTGGCTTCACGTTGACGGTTCCGCCACTAACGACCCGTCCGAGCGCTGCGCCTATGGTCGTATAGGGCTTCAGTACCGTTCCATCTCCGGCGGGTGAGGCACTAGCGTCGACCCACGCCGACGACAGGACGGCCGGGCTGACCCTCTGGTCTTCGATCAGAGCTCCGTTATTGGCGGCGCTTAGGGCAAGGATGTCTGAGTAGTACGCCGGCTTGGTACCTGCCAGAATCGCGATGTCAAGGTAGTTGGCCGAGTCCCCGCTCCCCCACTTGTTGTCTGTGAATGTGACGTTGGCTTCGTCGACGACCCAGCCCCTGGTACCCGACACCGTGTTGTTCGAGATGATTCCGGTCGTTTCCGCGTCGATGTACGCAGGCTGTCTCAATCCGTAGATCGTGTTGTCCTTGATCTCCAGCCCTGTTAGATGGCCTCCGATCACCATTGCGCGGGAAACGTCCCCCATCTCGTCCTGCTGCCACTGGCCCGAGAACTCGTTACCGATGATCTTGACCCCGCTCTTCGAAATGTAGACCAGGTCCTGCCTTCCCTTGTCTGTTTTCCGGATGTGTAGGTCTTGGAGAGTTGCACCCTGGGCGGACATGACGAACACGTTGTCGGATCCACTCGTCTCTATGACCGTGTTGTCAGGCCCTTCGCCCTTGATCACGAGGTTTGCCTTTGAGATGGTGATCGGATCCGTCACAGTGATGGTGCCCCTCACATAGATCGTATCTCCCGTATCAGCCACATCAACCGCCTGCTGGATTGACCCGCCGGTCGGCGTCACGAACACCTTGTCGTCGAGGACCCTGGCAAACCCCTTTGTGCTGCTCTTCCCCTTGTGGTACATGGAGGATTCCAGGAGGAACAGCTCGTCAAGTGTCATGTTCGAGGGGCTCTTGAAGTCTCCATCGGTGGCATTCACGCAGTACAGGTTGTCAGTGGCATCCAACCTGAAACTCGACTGCACGCCGGAAAGGTTGAACACTGATTCGGTATACGCGAATTCGTTCCCGGATATGGTGTACTCGCCACCTAGACTTCCGCCAAGGGCAACGTGGGTGCCGTTGTTCAGGAACTTGTTGCCCGTAAGCTCAATGTTGTCAACCTTTGTGTCTAGGTTGAGGGCGGTCCGATTGGTGTCAAAGGTGTTATCCTCGATGACAACGTTATCGGCAGTCCCAACACCATCGGACCAGATGGCCGATCTCCAGCTTGAGTTGCGATACACATTGGTGGCTGAACCTGTGAAAAGGTTGTTCTGGATGACTGCGGAACACGAGGCGGGTCCGATGTGGATCGCGCGGATCATCCGGTCTTTCTCCCCAAGTGTTCCAAGTTCGTCGCTGCTCTTGCCGGTATCTCTATTGAAGATGCAGTTCTCGACCGTGTAGTCTCCGGAGCCCTTCAAGTACACGGCGATGAAATCGCGACCGGTTTGGTTGTCGAAGAACTCGAATCCGTCGATGGTTACGGATCCGCCGTCTAGTACTACCTGACCCTTGATGACGGCTTCCTCAACCCGCGTGGCCGTTGGAGCAATCCCTGCGTTTGGTCCATCTAGGGCAAGGCTCTTTTGGATTCTTATCTGAGCCTCTTCATACGTGCCGGGCGCCACATTCACTGTGCCGTTCGTTGCTACTTTGTCGACCGCCGCCTGAATAGTTGCGAAGGCGTCGTAGCCAACAATGAGTTCATCTACAACAGACATTTCCTCAAGCCCGCTGTAGGCTTCGCTAACCCATACCTCGCTTGGGGCGGGCCACAAGGTAGCGTCTACAGCGACGTTCACTTCGTTCGCTTGCGCATCCACCCCAAAGGTGTTGTTCAGGACATCAGGGAAAGAAGCCCGGTTATCCGTGTAGACGGCCACCTGATTGGCGTTCAGAGTGTTGCCCGTGACCTCGCTGTCACCAGCCTCGAAGAGGAGAATGCCGGATGCGGACCAACCGGGCCCTGTATACCAGTTTCCCTCTACGATATTGCCAGTAACAATGGCCTGGGCGCCGCGAGAGACCTGGATGCCATTCTGCGCCGTCACAGCTGTTTGGCCGTGGCCACGGACAGTGTTATCGGTGATCGTTGCCTCAGAACCGGCATTGTCCACAACAATGCCGCCCTTTTGGTAGCCCTGGATCAGGTTGTCCTCTATCGTGGCCGAGCCTGTTGTGTTGTAAGCCTTCCTCCCGACAAATACGGCTATGCCTCGCTGAACTCCAGATAGCTCTTCCGAATCCCGAACGTCCAGGATCCTGTTGTTACTGATCGAGCAGTCGGCGCCACCCCGCACGAATATGCCTGCCAGAAAGTTCTCGCTACTATCGACCTGGAAAGGTCCCTCGATGGCGAAGCCGTCTATCAGCGCAGATACGCTATCGCCCGCCACAGTGATGACGGTGTTGAGTGGGCCTGTAGGACTGATGACCGGCCGGTCATCATCATCGCTAAACATACCCCAAAGCCACAACGATTTGTTGATCGTGATTTCCTCGTCGTATATACCCGGATAGACCACCACCACCCCGCTGGCGCACACCTTATCGATGCCTTCTTGGATGATGTCAAACAGGTCGTATCCGTAGACATACAGGTTGCCGTCGAGATCATGGAAGAGATCGCCCTCGGCCACATCTGGTTTGATACTTTTCAAGGCGCTATCGACTTCGACTATAGATGGGTTGACTCGGACATCCCACAACTCCAGCGAAGGCGCCTTTCCATCGGCCGCTGAGTCCTCCACTCCGACCCAGAATGCCACCTTGGTGCCTTTAGGTATTCCCGGCACCTTACCAGCAGCAATGTCTGATAGCTTGTATACCCCGCCGCCAGGAATCAGACTGAACCGCGTATCCCCATCGATGACGAAACCCCACTCACCATCGTCTGGATATTCATTGCACAAAGCGTACTTGTCGCCACCAAGGCCTATCATCTTGCCTTCGTCATCGAACTCGAAGTAGTCTTCGTCGCCACTGGTGTCAAACCACAGGTTGAACACACCGGTCCCATGGGTGGAAAAGTCACCGAGTACTGCGATCCTCTCGAGTTCATCCACAGTGAGGCCGGTTGAGAATGCGACTCCAGACCCGACCGCGTACGTATCGTCGATGCAGTTGGCGGCAAGGTAGTACAGACCATTATCTATAGGCGTCTGCGTTACCTCGCCGTATACGGCGTCCTCAACAGACTTGTTAATGGGGTCATCCGACTTGTAGAACTGCGCCCCTTCTCCATAGCTCGCATTGAACCACAGAATGTCGATGGTAGCGCTCTGCGCGGAAAGGCCGTTGACCTGCATCGGCAGTCGTGACGTCCGCGTTGTTGGGCGAGACCACGGTGTTCCAACGCCGGCGGCATTGGCTGAATCTGCGCCGATAAGCCCCACGAGCACCATCGCAACTCCGAGCACGCACGCTGCGAGGATACGGGCCACTCTCTTTGTTTCCACTTCGCTCTCCTCCTCTTGTTGCCCAGGCACTCATCATCCAGAGTGCCGATCAGGAGATCATCAACTTCCCAAAAAAACAAACAACCGACCGCACATAAAGCGGCCGGTTTCACCACTGGCTCTGAGCAAGGCACAGGTGACCAATTATCCTTGCTCTTCACTGCCTCCGCATTTAGGGGACACTACATCTTTCTCAACCCGTCCGTCAAGCCGAAGACCCATGAACAGACGCGAAACCTGACGTTGACGGTGATACCCGTATTCCACTCACTGGTGGAAAATCCTCCCGATCCATGAGATTGCGCATTAAGATAGGTCTGAAGCCTCATTTCCTCATCTAACTGCTCAGATGTCAAAAATCATCCCGATGTTGGTTGGTTCTTTTGCATCAGTGGGCATCAATTCTGGCTAAAGTTCTGGCTAGCCTTTGCCCTCCACGCAGAAACAGCACAGCTTGGCTGCTGCCCTAAACCGGCGCTTCACCCAGTCATCGATGTCGCGCTGGTCGTTGGAACACACTTTGATGAAATCCTTGGTCCAGTAGCTCCCCCTCGCTGGCTCGCCGCTGATTGTCCAGCACGTTGCTCTGTGCAGTATGAGGTAGTTCTCAGATGGTTCGCGGGTTGTGTTGAGGATATAGCCGTCGGGGTTGTCTCTCCGCCAAGCGCGGAACTGGGCCTCCCGGTCTTTGAAGGTAATCGCAGCCATGGTTTCCACTTCCAGGCATACGTTGCCCAAGGAAGTGGGAAAGGATACCAGGGTCAGCGGAATCTCGCGGGCAGTCCCAAAGTCAGCTAATGAGGCCGTCAAGCCCAACCTGAGGACCACAACCCCGCCGCGGGCCTTTAGATTGTAGGCCAGAGCCGTAATATTGCCCTTCAGCCTAAGGGCTTGATAGCCCGACTACCGGGCGCTCTTCCCCACCGCTTTTCTGAACGCCACGGCGTTCCTGGTAATGGATTGGTAGTCGCCCACGCTGATGGCCGCCTTGTCGACGAGCCGGCCGCCAAGCCCGAACGCGGTTGCGCCGGCTGCGAGGAACTGGCCGATATTGTCAAGGGTGATGCCTCCGGCCGGGATTGTCCGAAGCCCGGGGAACGGCCCCGCCATCTCGCGGATGAACTGCGGACCCAACACAGAGGCCGGGAACAGTTTGACCACGGGTGCGCCCAAGCGCACAGCGGTGAGCACCTCCGTCGGCGTAAAGCAGCCAGGGATAGAGAGAACCCCTCGCTCAATTGTGGCCTGGATGACCTCCGGGATGCAGCAGGGACTCACAATGAAAGACGCTCCGGCGTCGATGGCCTGCTCAGTCGACTGCCTGTCAAGCACCGTGCCCGCGCCGACCAAAGCGCGGTCCCCGATCTCGGCTGCCACCCGGCGCAAGCCTTCTATGGCTCCGGGCACTGTCATGGTTACTTCGATTATGTCGATGCCGCCCTCCAGGAGGGCTTGCGCAATGGGAGACAGCTCATCCGGCGAATCGCACCGGATAACTGCAACCAGTTTTCGCTCTGAGATCACGTCCAATACGGCAGAATCTGTTCTAGGCAATCTCCGCACACCTTTCATCGTTTCCGCCTACGGGTTATTGGCCTCCCGCGGGTATCTTTCTATGTCACGACGCTGGGCGGGATCGCCAGCCGCCTGAAGTACTCCATCGCTAGTTCGATATGGCGATGGCCTCTGTTCAGTATAAACTCGTAGTGGGCAGGAAGCAGCACGTCAATCTTCTCTTCCAGCACCCTTTGTACGCTGCGGTAGTACTCCATGGGACGGCAGTCCGGCACGACCTGGGTTGAGATCCTGCCCCCGCTGAAGATCATGTCTCCTGCTAGCAGGACCTTTCTGCTCTGCTCCTCCACCATGAGACAGATGTGCCCGTCGCAGTGGCCTGGGGTGGCGATGACGCGCAGGCCCACATTCCCGACGTGGATGACCTCGTTGTCCTGGATTACCCGGTCGACCCTGCAAGCATGCAGCGTGTAGTCCTCAGGATAGTAACCGTGGCGTTTCGCCATGGCCATGATCTCACCCCCGTCGCCCGAGTACGTGAGCCGCTCTCTGGTCTCGGCGGTCCCGAGCACTTTGATCCATGGCATCTCTTTGACCCAGACCCAGGCTCCGCCGCCGTGGTCTCCGTGTCCGTGGGTCAAAATCAGGTAATGCACATCCTCGAGCCTGAAGCCGTGAGACTTAATCTGTTCCTTTATGAGGGGCACTCCCATGCCGGACCCCGCGTCGATGACTGCCAGCTCGCTTCCGCCATCGACCAGGTAGACGTTGCAGTCGTAGGGGTCCGTCATCTCAAAGCCCAGATGTCCGCTCCCAACCAAGTAGACGTGTTCTGTAAGTTTCATCTTTTCACCCCTTCGCTAGCAGGCAGAGGAAGGCCCAACAGCCCCAGCTGGTACTTCACAACTTCCGTTGCCGACTGCACAATCTCGGCCACTATGGCCTTACCCTTCTCCGGAGTGGCGGCAGTGGCATCGCCCAGTACGCCGGTCTTGGTGACTTCCGACCACCTGGTGGGAGTGAGGTCGAAGTCCGGCGGGTAGTCGGGATAGTCGCATACGGCTCTATCCATGTAGGCTGCCTGCGGCGCGCACTCCAGGATCTCCGATGTCTCAATCTCGCAAGCGTGGAGGTAGGTATGGTGGCTTCTCCTGGTGGTCAGCACGTGGTCCCTATCGGTAAAGCTGCCGCGCAAAAGGACGCCCTTGATGCCGGGAATTTCCTCATATGCCTCGCGTATGGCCTGCTTGATGGCGGGCAGGTTCCCCAGGTGTCCGCAGTAGACAAACGCCACCTTGAACCCCTTGTCCCTGAAGCTCCTCAAAAGGTCCTTGATAACCGCGATGAGCGTGTAGATGGACACGGACAGAGTACCTGGGTAGTCGTACAGCGACCACACCTGACCGTACGGCATGGTGGGCATCAGGATGGCTCCGGTCTCAGCCGCTACCCTCCGGCAGATCTCGGTGGATAGAAGGTTGTCGGTGTCCAGGGTGAGGTGAGGCCCGTGGGCCTCTACTGCGCCTATCGGCAGGATGCAGGCCGGCATCCGTTCCACCGCGTCCTTGGCCTCGGGCCAGGTAAGTTTGGCCCATTCGGTGACAGTCTTCATATGAGTCCCTCCATCCTACTGTTCTATCCCTACTGTCCTGGCGCTACTGTCCTATCTCCAGGAAGTCTCTTGGGTTGTTCACGAGCAGGTCTTCGACGACGGAATCCACCTTGGCCGCGGCCATGCCTTCCTCAAGGAGCTCGTCCCTAAGACGCGGGATGAACGACTTGAGGATATAGGTAAAGCCCGGTCCGCCGCCGTAGGACCGCAGGTAGCTGCGCCTGGCCATATCCCCGGAGATCAGGATCCGCTTGCCGTACCCGATCTTGATAAGGTACTTGATCAGATCGATCCTGACGGCCTCGGTGTGGTACTTAACCTTGCTTATCTGGTCGATCCCGATGAAGACGCCGCTTCGGAGGACCTGCCTCACATAGTAGGGATCCGGGTTCCGGTCCAGGTGGCCAATGCAGACCCGTTCGAGATCGACCTTCTCATCTCTCAGCAAAGTTAGCTGGTCCTGCGCCAGCGTCCCGATCTCGGTGTGGGTGTAGAGGGGCAATCCGGTCGCCTTTTGGACCTTGCACACCGCCCGGGCCGCCCTCTCCTCTGCCGGAGTCATGAAGTTGTAGCTCGTGCCGAACTTCAGTACTCCAGGTTTGTGCCCCGCTTCGTCCATCCCCGCGGTGGCCTCCTTGGAGATGAGATCAAAGAAGCCTTCCTCCGACAGCGCCTCGATCTCCGGGGTGAAGTACGCCCCTTTGTTGAAACCCGAGGTCGCAACCAGGTGCACCCCGGTCTTGGCGGCTATCTCGACCATGCCCGGTACGTTACGACCGTAATCGATAGCGGAGGCGTCTACGATGCAGCATCCCCCCGCCTCTTTGAAGTCCAGCACTTCGCGGATGCCGTTCGGGATGCTGTCCAGAATCAAGTCAGGCTCCCAAAGCCTGTAGTGTCTGGGCGGTTGGGACACCGTATGCTCGTGAGCATATGTGATACCCAGGTCCTTGGACGGTACGTCCCCCAGGATCGTCCTAACGTACTTCATGTCTGCCACTCCCCCGGAATCCGATGTATCGATGCTTGGTGATCCGCTAGCCCGCCGCACGCGCCGGTCAGGTAGGTCACTTGGCTCTACGCTGGTAGATGCTGACCATGACGATGATGACCAGCCCCTGCGAGATCATCTTGCCGGCGTCGCCGGTGTTGAGCCCGGTCAGGATTGCCTGGATGACGGTCATGATCAGAGCCCCGCCGAAGGAGCCGGCCATGGTCCCCTCGCCCCCGGAGAACGGGGTGCCGCCAATGACCGACGAGGCGATGGAGTTCAGCGTGTACGGCTCTCCGACCCCGGTCGAGGCCAACCCGATGTAGGCGGATATGAGGCACCCTGCAAGCACCGCGAACAGGCTGCCGACCGCGTAGACCCCGATTGTGGTGCGCTCGACAGAAAGGCCCGATAGGTGCGAGGCCTTAGGGTTGCCGCCCACCGCCATCATCTGCCTGCCGAACTTGCTGTTGTGGACCAGGAGGCTGAGGAGAACGGACGCGGCCGCCCAAATGACCACCGACCATGGGACGATGCCTCCGATCCAGCCCTCCGCTATGACCCTGAACTCGGGCGCTATGCTGCCCGCCGGGGCGCCTCGGGTGTAGATGAGGTATCCGCCTTGTATGAGCAGCCCGGTTGCCAGTGTGGCCACGAAAGCGGGGATCTTCAGCTTGGCTACCGCGTACCCGTTGGTCACCCCGACCAGCAAGCCCAGGGCCGTCGCCAAGCCGACTGCGGGGAGTATCGTTCCAGGATCCCTGCCGGCGGCCATCACGGTGGAAAGTACGAGGTTACACAAGGTTATCTGGGCGCCGAACGACAGGTCTATGTTACCTGACATCAGGAGAAGAGTTTGACCGGCAGCTGCCACGCCCAGCGGCGCCGCCTGACGCATAAGGTCCATGAGGTGCCGAGCCGTCAACGTACCGGGGGACACTATCCCCATCACAATAAGGGCAGCGGCAAGGAGTATGAAAACCCATAGGAAGTCAGGGATCCTTTTGCGGGTTGTCATTTTGCCTTACCTCCCTGCCTGCGGACCTGGTAGAGCACGAGGGCTCCGCACAAGATGAGTCCTCTCAGGATGTACTGGTAATAGATGTACACGTCCAGGAGGTTCAGGAGGTTGGACATCATGGAGAGCAGTATGGCCCCGGCCAGCGAACCAACGGGCCCGCCGATGCCGCCGGAGATCGCGGTTCCGCCAACCAAGGTGGCTGCAACTGAGTCCATCCCCATCGGAAGTCCGATCACCGGGTCTCCCGAATAGACCCTGGCCGCAAGCATCATGCCCGCGACGGACGCAAGGACGCCGCCCAACATGTGGGCGCCTATCCGCGTCCTCACGACGTCGATGCCGCACTTGCGGGCGTTCTCCGCGTGCCCGCCGAGAGCGTATATCCCTCTTCCGAGTTTGGTGAACGACAATACCCACCAGATGAAGCCGTACAAGAGCAAACACAGAATGAAACTAATCGGCAAGAACCCCAGCCTATGCCCCAACAGGTCGCCAAACGCCTCATCCACGAGCCCGCCCGGGGTTTCCCGGAAACGCAGGGCCACGCCCTGCAAAATGGCCGAAGTCGACAGCGTCATGATGAGAGGAGGAAGGCGCAGATACGTCGTGCCTATCCCGTTCACCAACCCCGCCAGCAGGCCCATCGCCAGGCACAGCAGTATCCCCTCCACGAGGCTGATCTGGCGGCTCTGCCCGCCCGTGTAAGAGAGGATGACCGTTGCCATAGACACGTTAGCCCCCAGTGACAGATCCGGCCCGCCGCTCAGGATGCAGACGGTCTGTCCTAGGGCAGTCACCGCGAGCGGCGCTATGCGCCCCGCGACGTTGCCGAGGTTGCCCAGCGTGAGGAAAGTGGGCGAAAGTATCCCGGTCACAATCATTAAGAACAAAACCAAAAGGTATATGGGAATGCCGCGCTTGGCGTGATAACGCAGTGAACCGATCACGCCTTTTCACCTCCTCCGCTGCTGAGGAGCATGAGTTTCTCTTCAGTGGCTTCGGCTCCCGGCATGCTGCCTACCATCCGGCCTTCGTACATGACGTAAATCCGGTCAGACAGGCCGATGAGTTCCAGCATATCGCTGGTCAGTACCAGGATCGCCGCTCCGGCGTTTGCCAGTTCTCTCAAAAGGAAGTAGATGTCCATCTTGGTCTGGACGTCGATACCCCTGGTGGGCTCGTGAAGGATGAACACCCGGGGCTCCGTGAGCAGCCACTTGCCGAAAATGACCTTTTGCTGGTTTCCACCACTAAGATTCCTGACCTTCTGAGATTGAGATGGAGTCTTTATCCCGAGTCTTTCTATCAAGCGGCCTACTTCCGCCCGTTCCGCAGCCGAGCTCACGAACCCGAATCTCGTGAACTTGCCGAGAGCGGCAAGGATCATATTCTGCGATACCGATAACGGGAGCGCCAGACCATCTGCTTTCCGGTCATCGCTAATGAAGGCTATCCTGGCCCTGATCGCGTCGGAGGGGGATCTGGGGAACCCCTCCCGCCCGTACACTCTCATCCTGCCGGAGGAGAAGCGCTCGGCGCCGAAGATCGCTCTCACCAGTTCCCTTTGACCCTGACCTTCCAGCCCGCCCAGACCGACGATCTCGCCGCTCCTCACCTCAAGATCAACCTCGAACACCTTACCGGGCACAGTCGCGCTCGAGAGTTCCAGCGCCACCTCACCGGGAGGCCCGGCCAGCCTGGGCGGGTACGTGTGGGTCATCTCGCGACCGACCATCATTGTGATGAGCTGGTCCCTGGTCATATCCCCCGCGTCCCTGACGCCGACACATTCTCCGTCTTTCATGACCATGATCCTGTCGGCCGCCCTGAAGACCTCGTCGAGCCTGTGGGAGATGAAGATGATGCCGATGCCCTTCCCGGCCAGACCTTTCACCAGCGACAACAAGTGGTCCACTTCCGTGGTGGATAGGCTGGACGTCGGTTCATCCAGGATGAGGACCTTCGGCTCCCGCGACAGCGCCTTGGCTATCTCAACCATCTGAACCTCGGCTGGAGATAGGGTGAACGCCATTGAGTTTACGTCGATGCCCTCGTATATCCGGGACAGCACTCGCGCCGCCTCGCTCGCGATTTTCCGCTGGTCCAGGACGCCGCGACGATAAGGCTCGTGTCCCAACAGGATGTTCTCCGCCACACTGAGGTAGGGGATGAGGCTGTTCTCCTGGTGGACGTAGGCGATCCCAAGTTCCTGGGCCTGTTGGGGATCACGGATCCTCGCCGGGCTGCCGTCAATGACTACGGAACCGCTGTCCGGCTCGAATACTCCGCCAAGTATGTTGCAGAAAGTGCTCTTGCCTGCGCCGTTCTCCCCGACCAATGCGAGGACCTCTCCACGCCTGAGCTCCACGCTCAGATCGTGCAGGGCGCGCACTCCCGGGAACGACTTGGAGAGACCCTCGGCCCGAAGCACTACTGCGTGGTCGTCCTTGACCGGTTCAGCACTCATGAGCCCACCACCCCCGTTGGCAACGGCGGGAAGGAGGGCCGGCCCCGGGCGAGGGCCGGTACCCTCCCGCCTGTTGCCGGCTACTTCGTCTGGCCGAACAGAGCCGTGATGTCTTCCGCGCTGAGCCTTGTGTTGCACCACAGGCTGTCGGGAAGATCAGGCTTTACGTATTGATCGAGGGAATCCACGTCTATCGTCGGAACGGGCAGTACCTGTACCTTTTCAACGGTTTCACCCTTCAGAGCCTTGAGGGCCACTTCCAGGCACTCGGCGGTAAGCCAAGTGGGCTTGGAGCAAGCGATGCTGTCGAACTTGTCGACACCCTTAAGGGTCTTCCACACCTTCAGGAAGCCGTTGTTGTCTTCCGCCGTCATCGGGACGAGGCTCCTGCCTGCTGCCTGGAAAGCCTCGACCGCTCCTCTGGTCATCTCGCCGCCTTGAGACCATACTCCGTCGATCTGGGGGTTCGCGGCCAAGAGGTTAGCCGTGGCCATCTTGGCCTTGGCGTAATCCCAGTCGGCTGAGGCCTGGCCGACGACCTCGATCTCGGGGTACTGGTCGAAGACTTCCTTAGCGCCTTCCCACCTCACGGCGCTGGTCTGGATACCCGCAATACCGTTGAGCACGATGATCTTGCCTTTGCCGCCCAGCGCCTCGACCAGCCACTCGGCTCCGGTCTTGCCGAACGCCTTGTCGTCGACGGTCACGCAGGCAGTGTACTTGTCGGTCTCGAGGCCTTCATTTCCGGTTACGAAGACCTTGATGCCGGCCTCTACGGCCTGGTCAATCACTCTGGATACTCCGGGGCCGGAGATGGGCGACATTATGATCGCGTCGACCTTCTTGGAGATGAGGTCCTCGATGTTGGCGATCTGCTTCTCCGCCTTGCCCTCGGACTCGGTGTAGTAGACCTGCTCGATCTCGTCGGCGTGCCTCTTCGCGGCCGCCTTGAACTCCTCGGCCGACTGCACTGACCACGTATTGCCAGCGTAGTAGATGTCGAAACCTATCTTGAACTTCTTCGACTGGGGCTCAGGCGGAGCCTTTTCGGCAGTGCATGCAGCGGCTCCTACAGACATGATGGCGATGAGGAGCAAGATCATCGCCGAACGCGCGAACTTAGTCAACGAAACCCCTCCCAGTTGGTTCTTTGACTTAGACCCTTGGTCTCTTGAACTGCAGTTGATCCGGTATCTTCGGCGTGCGATGCTGGTGCTCAGCGCTAGCCCTCACCTCCCGGAGAATCTGTCATCGATCGAGACTGGCCTGGTGGTAGACGGGTCTAAGAGCCTTCCTGGCCATGTCGTAGACCCGGTATTGCCGGTCGTAGACCGCAACGTCGTCCTGGCTGGCCGCGACGTCGCTCTCAAAGGAAGTCAGCTTCTTCACTGCCTCATGGATGCTGGAGAAGGCCTTTACCCCCGCGCCGGCGATGATGGCCGCGCCTAATGCCGAGGCATCCCTCATCGCCATAGGACGCACGGGTCCACCCAGGACTCCCGCCATGATGGAACGCCATGTCCGGCTGACCGAGCCGCCTCCGCCCATATGCAGGACGCTTACGGGCAGACCGATTTCCCGGAACACGTTGAGACAATCACGGGCGTTGTACGCCACCCCTTCCATAGCTGCGCGAACCAGGGCTCCAATCCCGGTGCCCAATGACAAGCCAACGAACCCCGCTCTCACTGAAGGATCAAACTCGGGGCTTCCGCCTCCAACAAGGAACGGCAGAAAGATCGCGCCTCCGGAGCCCGCGGGGACCTCGGCGGCCAGTTCCGAAATGCGGTCGTAGTAGGACCCCGTCCGGTCACGGAGCGCCTCGTGCTCGCCCAGTACGCTCCGGATCCACCTGAGAGTGAGCCCGCCTGAGAAAATGGACCCCATAGCATACAGCTCGCCCGCGATTGCGTGGGGGTGGAAGGAAATGCGGCCTGCCCCACGAGGATCTACCTTGTGCGCTAGAGTGACTACCTGAGCGGCTGTGCCGATTGTTACGGCGACAACTCCTTCGTCAATGCATCCGGTTCCCAACGCGCTGCAGGCCATATCCGCTCCGCCGGCGATGACCGGGGTCCCGCGAACCAGCCCTGTCTGGGCAGCTGCCTCCGCGGTCACGCATCCCGCATGCTCGACAGTCTCCACGAGCCGCGGAAGCTTCGCGGGATCGAACCCCATCGCCTCATACAGGTCGCGCGCCCAGCTTCGTGAAATGGGGTCAAGGAACGTCGTGTTCCCAGCGTCCGTTGGTTCGGTGCAGATCTCGCCGGTGAGACGCGCTCTGACGAAATCCTTGGCCGTAAGGAATGCGGCGCTTTCGTCATACACTTCGGGTTCATTGCGCTTGATCCACAGGAGTTTGGCAGCCACACTGCCTGCCCTTAGCGAGCCGCCGGTCATGCGCGCTACTCTGTCTTCGACCGCTTCCGCCAAGAGCCGGGATTCCTCAGTCCCCCGCGTGTCGGTCAGCATGAGGCACGGTCGCAAGGCATTGCCGTCTCTATCGACCATCACCAGACTCGACATATGGCCCGACAGCGAGACCGCTACGACGCGTGGCTTTTCTCCGCTTTGTTGCCGCGCTTGTTTGTGCGTACCGGAGACGCACTCACTTGCAGAGCGGGCATTGTCGTTGTTCAGTTGCTTAAGTACTGACTGGACCGCACTGCAGGTGGCAACCCACCAATCCTCCGGGTCTTGTTCAACCCAGCCGGGGCGGGGCGTGGACAGAGGGTACGAGTGCGAGGCGCTCGCGAGGACAACGCCGTCCGTCGACAACGCAATCGCCTTCAGTCCCGAGGTTCCTACGTCAATCCCAATGAGGACGTCCATTCCTCCATACCCCCAAGGATAGTCATCCCAGTGCCGCAGTTCCGTCGTTCACCCGGCACAACCGCCCTACCTAACCGAACTGCTTGGGCACCCCAGTTCAGCCGAAATAGCCTGGCTGGCCTTCCTCACCAAGCCGCATATCTCAGGAAGTCTTTCGAGGGGAATCCTTGACGTCGGCCCAGACACACTGATGGCTGCGATCACTCGCCCGGTTACATCAAAGATGGGTCCGCCCACACATCGGACGCCCATCTGGTGCTCTTCATCGTCTACGGCTACGCCTTCGACCCGCACTCTCGCCAGGTTCTGAAGCAGGTCCTGCAATGAAGCCACGGAACGCTCAGTGCTGCGAACAATGCTGCGATCTCCGGCGAAACGCCGCCTTACCTCATCTTCATCCGTGAAGGCCAGCATTGCCTTTCCCAAGGCCGTACACGACAGAGGCGCTCTCTTGCCCACCCTGAAGGAGGCTTTCACAGTGTGGGGACTCTCAATGCGTTCAAGGTACACAACTTCATCCGCGTCCATGATGGCCAGATTGGCAGTCTCCCCGGACAGCCGCTGGATTTCCCGCAGGTGAGGGACCGCGACCTCGCGGAACTCGATAGACTGGAGGAACTCACCGGTGAGGTTGAGGATACCCACTCCCAATCTGTAGCGAAGATTGGCCGGGTCCCTGCGCACGTACCCCCGGCTTGCCAAACTCGCCACCAGCCTGGAAACGGTTGCTTTGCTCAGCCCTACCTTGGCGGAAACCTCTGTGAGAGTGAGCCCGTTCGCGGCGTCGCCAATTTGCTCCAACACATCGAGCGCGCGGTCCACGGTCTGGAGGCTCCCCGGTCCTTCCATCTCGAGCCAACTCCTTCAACGCAGCGGTTTCACTAGATGGAACCGTGTTACGTTCTGTGATACTCATCGAGATGTTTCGGCAACATGAGTACTGAATCCTGCCTCGTGTGAAAGAAACGCGGGGAATATCAACGTGTGACTTGGTGCTCTGACCGCCAACCGCCAGGCCTGACCTGTAGGCCACAGCAACACCGTGAGCCTCAGAGCTGTAGGCCACCGCAGGATCGCCCCCGGGCGAAATCAGAGCACAAGGTCGCCTTCGGGCGGGATCACCCAGACCGCGTGTCGGCAGACTTAGCCAACTCTGCGATCTCCTCCGCCACATTGTCCAAGTAGTACAGCGGGTCGCCCGAGTGGGCGTCGATGCAGCGGATAATGGGGCTGGACCCGGTCCCTAGGCCGCAGACCCAGGTTGGGCGGTAGATGAGGCTGAACTGCTCTAGAGAGGCTTTCGGGACGCGGCGAAACTTGTGGACGAAATACTCGATAACCTGCCTCTCCACCATCTCGTCGACGGCGGACCAATCATAACGTCGCGGAAGCAGCCTCTCTTGCGGGATGTCCGCTAGTTCGACCTCGGGAAGCCCGGCGATCAGTGACACGAACCCGATGAACGCATCAGCTCCCGCTCCCAACAGACCCGTTCTGGCGGGCAGCAGGAACCTCTTCACTTCGCACCTGTAGGTCGCGTACCAAAAAGGAAGGTAGACCAGGTGGCACTCCGCGTGTACCGAGCCGTCCTCCCTCATCTGGGCGCTCTTGCACGCCGCTCGGGCTCCACCCTTCTCACCAATAGCGGCCTTGATGACGCTGCACTCCACGGGACTCCCCCCGGTTTGGAAGGAGGCCGCCCTGCTCCAGTGAAGTCAAGCCGGGACGGCCTCCAACCATCTTACTCAACTAGGCCCTGTAGAACACGTCCAACGCTTCCTCGGAATGAGGCTTGGTTGCAAGGCTCACGACTACCGTTACTACCAAGCAAACTGTGACACCGATGATGGACGGCCAGATACCGTACGGGAAGGTGCTAAAGGACTTGAACTGCGCCCAGCTCATCCCGTACCAGATGAGGCAGCTGGCTGCTCCGGCAATCATGCCGGCCAACGCTCCCTGGTGAGTGGCCCTCGGCCACCAGCACGTGAACACGATGGGCCAAAGGAACGCTGACGCACCCACCGAGAACGAGAAGGCCACCATCCACTGGACGGCGGCGATGGGCTTCACCGCGAACAGGAACCCAAGCCCTCCGAGCACGACTGTTACCCAGCGCGCAATCTTCATCTCCTGGGTAGGCGTCATCTTCGGGTTCATGAACCTCTGGTAGATGTCCCGGGTAACTGCAGACGAGCCCAACAGCAGAACTGAGTCTACACTCGACATGACAGCCGCGATGACCGCCGAGAGCAGGACCCCTGTAAGGATAGGATGCATGTAAGTGGCGGCAAGGACCGGAGTGGTCAGATCGCGGTCCTTTAGGTCAGGCAACAGCACCCGGCCGGTAGGCCCGAGCAGACCCACGCACATGAAGATGAAGCTCTGGAAAATCACTGCCCAGAGCAGAGCTTTCCTCAGAGACTTCGTGTCTTTCGCTGCTAGGAACCGGAAGACGGCATGGGGAGCGCCACCGATCTGGAGGAATGACCAGCTAACCACGTTGCCAAAGACCCAGGTTCCAGTGACGAGTCCTGAGAGCTTGATAAGGTCGGGGTTAATCGCCTTGAGGGAAGTATGCATGGCGGCGAACCCACCGGCCTTGCCGATGACAGTGGGGACCAGGAACAGGAATCCCGCTATCATGACGAATCCCTGGATCAGGTCAGTGTAAGCGTCACCGAGCATGCCCGACGCTCCGGTGTAGATGATTGTTACCACGGCGCTGATGACCAGCGAGGGCATGTAATCCCATCCGAGCAGAACCTGCATGATGTTGGCTGACGCCTTCAACTGAGCTGCGAGTAGAGGCACGTAGAACAGGACGATCAGTATTGCGTACACGAGACGCACAGACGCCGAGTAGCGGCGCTCGAAGATGTCGCCGTAGGTCAGCGCGTTGATGCGCTGGGCGATCTTGCGGATGCGCTCGCCAACTGTCATGAACGTAGCCCAGGGAGCGGCTGTAGAGCTGATTGACACGGGGACGTAGTTATATCCCAGGTTAGCCCCGGTGCCAACCGATCCAATGACAGTGCCGGCGCTCATCTGAGTTGCGGCGTAGCTGAATCCAGTCGTAGCCGGCCCTAGAGTCCTGCCCGCTACAAAGAAGTCCTCTGAGGACTTATTCCGCTTAGTTAGCCAGAAGCCCAGGAGCAGCGTACCGATCATATAGAGGACCAGGACAAGCGAGGTCCAAACGCGGCCTTCGCCTACGATATCAGTCATCGTTGTCACCCCTGTTTGCACGCGTGACGTAGACAATGCTCCAGATGATGAGGGCAGCGTAAGCCACGTAGCATACCAGCCACACACCCCAATCCAATCCCATAGGTCCCATTGGCCAATCAAAATTCGAGGCTAGAGAGAGGAAAAGAATGAACACGATCATCGACAGGAACTGCAACCACGGGACCTTGACCCACTTTCTCTCCAACATTCACACCTCCGTTTGCTCCTTTACTGTTGCGTGCTGGGATCAGGTGGTCGCAATGTCGGGATGAGACCAACCTCCTTCCTGTTCCGTGGCATACCCAATCTCTCAACCCAGTTCAGTGACCAGCTTCACCAGTAGCGCGATCCTCTGGGGGATCGCTTCTATGACCATGTGCTCATGCAGGGCGTGACTGCCATCACCCACCGCGCCTAGCCCGTCCAGCGTCGGGACACCGAGGGCTGCCGTGAAGTTGCCGTCACTCCCTGCCCCGGTAGAGGACTCCGTCAACTCGAACCCTATTTCCGCAGCCAGTTCCTTTGCCTCGGCGAACAATCTCGCGATGCTCTCCGATCTCTCCATCGGCGGCCGGGTCATCCCACCGGTCACCGTGACCGAAAGCCCAGGCTTGCTTGGTTTCAGGCTAAGGATGGTGGATTCGACCTTGCGCATCTCTGTTTGATTGGGGACGCGGACGTCGATATCAGCCACCGCCTCTGCGGCTACCACGTTGGAACGAGTGCCGCCGGAGATCACCCCGACGTTGACCGTGGTGCCGGTCCCAAAGTCGGTGAGCGAGTGGAGGGTCAATATGTGCCGGGCGAGCTCCTCAACCGCGCTCACACCACGCTCGGGATCCGAACCCGAGTGGGCCGAGACCCCCGTGATCCGTAAATTGTAGGTGCCCTGCCCCTTCCGGGAGGTCTTGAGGCCGCCCCCGCGCACGCTGGGCTCGAGGACAAGGACGAACTTGCTCTTCTTGGCCTCGGACTCAATGAGGGCCCTCGAAGAGGTGCTGCCGATCTCTTCATCCGAGTTGCATATCAGGACGATCCTGTGACTCATCTTGATGCCGAAGCGCTTGATCGCCCGTATGGCTTCCAGGGTGTAGAGGAAACCGGCCTTCATGTCGTAGATCCCCGGCCCCCAGACCTTGCCGTCCTCGATCCTGAAGGGTCGCCTCGCCACCTCGCCGACCGGCCAGACCGTATCCATGTGACACAGGATGAGCACCTGATCCTGGCCCTCTCCGTACTCCACTCGGAGATTGTCGCCGTGGTCGCCGCCGGCGAATACTTCCACGGTTGCTCCTTCGGCCTCAAACACCCGCGCCAAAAAGGCCGAGAACCTGTTCACGGCATCACGGTCAGTCGAAGGCGACTCGTGCTCAACGAGCTCCCTGCAGAACTCCAGCATTTCGCCGATGCGGCTCTCTAGATGCTTGACTAGAACGTTATCTTCCACCGCGTGTCCTCCTACCCTCGAACTAGTTGACCACCTTTTATGACCGCAACCACGTGCTCGGAATCCTCGATGCGCTCAACGGGGTTACCCTTGAACACAGCGATGTCGGCCAGCTTGCCGGGAACGATGCTCCCAAGCAAGGTGTCGATTCCAATGCAGCGGGCCGCGTTTGACGTGACTCCAACGATGGCGTCCTTAGCGCTCATCCCTGACTCCACGGCTTCCTTAAGGCAGAACCAGAGTTTCCCGTGAGGGGCATAGGGGTTTCCACCGGCATCGGTGCCGATAGCGATGTCGAGTTCGTGCTTGAGGGCAATCTCCATCGTCTTGGCCGCTCTTGAGCGCAGGGGCATCATTCTCCGGATCCAGTCGGGGTCGAGGTCCGGGAACATGTTCTCGTGCCCGGGAGTAAGGACCATGAACGTGCCGCGGTCCTTCATCATCTTGGCGCCTTCTTCGTCCAGGAGGCTGCAATGATCCACCATGTCGACTCCGCCTTCCACGACGCGCTTGATGCCATCAGCACCGTGGGCGTGGACGCCGACCTTTCGGTAGTTCGAGTGGGCAACTTCGCAAGCGGCCTTGATCTCGTCGAGTTCCAGCTGCACTGCGTTGAGGTTCTGTCCGGGGGTGGCTCCGCCGCCCGTAGCCATGAGCTTGATCATGTCGACGCCGGCCTTGATCTCCTCGCGGACAGCCCGGCGGATCTCGGCGGGCCCGTTAGCCTCGGTGGCTATGATCCAGCAGTGTCCGCCTGTGGCGGTGATCATCTTGCCTGAAACGAACATCCTGGGTCCTGTGAGTACGCCCGCCTCGACGTACTTCTTCATGGACAGGTCCAAGTGCTCAAAACCGCCCACGTCGCGGCAGGTGGTGATACCGGCCAGGAGGGTAACCCGCAGGCTCTCGACCGCTTCGTAGGCCAGTTTGTCTCTCGGATCCTTGGCCAGTTTGAATAGACTCTCATGGCCGTTGAACGCGAGATGGGTGTGGGTATCAATGAGACCGGGAAGCACGGTGTACCCAGAGTAGTCCAGCGTCTGGTCGAATTGCCCTTCGGGTTGGATGTCCGAGACAGACTCAACCTTGTCCCCGTTGAGCGTGATGAAAACGTTCTTTCTTACTTCTGATGTCTTGAGGCCGTCAAAGAACCGCCCGGCTTTGATGAGAGTTCTCGTCATCTACTTACCTCCCCAGTAAAGGATTGAGTGAGTGAAAGACTCATTCGTATTAAAAGCAACGATCGTGCCACAGGAGTGGCAGGCTTGGATGCAGGGGAGGAAAGGGGACGGGCTTTGCGGGTAATGTGAAAAGGCAGAGTGTTGACGTGCCTATTTACGGTTTGTCCTGTGTAGGCAAGTGCCTATTTGTGCCTATTAATGTTAACCGGTGCCTATTGGCGGCTGTCATGCCTGCGAGCCCATTCACGCCCAATGCGGCTATTAGGTGGTGCTGCTTTTTCCCGTAGCCGATCGGCAACTGCTCTCCCAAGGCCTGTGATGGTCGAGCCTGTGCGACCTTGATGAGGCTGGACGAGACCCATCCGGGCCATCTCAACCAGGCGTAGTCTGATCTGCCCCTGGGTCAGAGCGATGCCGCTTTCGCGGAGCGCGGATGCTATAGCGGTCCTCCCCATGCCGCCCCCTTGAGTCCCGCTGAGAGCATCTAGGATGACCCCAAACTCGGCAGCTCTGCCCGCGGCATCGATGGATGCCACTACACGATCAGCCTGAGTCGCTGCGGAAACCTCCGAAGCGGTGATACCATCCGCGACGCCGGTAGTGCCTGTTCCGCTAGACCTGCCCCCATGGACGCCAGACACTCGATCACCTTGCGAGGGCATGAAGTTCCACAGGTTCCTTACAAACTCGGCCGGGCCGTCGGACATGCTGGCCGAGTATCTCACCAGTTCCTCCAGTTCCCGGACGTTCCCCGGCCACGACCACGCATTGAGGCTTCTCAGGAGAGCCACATCAATCTCAACCGGCTCTTTCATGTACTTCTCAATGAAGTGTCTAAGGAGTATGGGCACATCCCCTGACCGCTCCCGGAGAGGCGGAATGCGGAGTGGGAAGGCGCATAGCCGGTAGTACAGATCCTTTCTAAACCTGCCGTCTCGGACGGCATCGGAAAGATCCTGATTAGTCGCAGCGATGACCCGAACGTTCACGGGTATGAGTTCGGAGCCTCCCACCCTGGTGATCTCTCGTTCTTGGAGGACGCGTAGAAGGCTTACCTGTACTGCGGGACTCATCTCGGCGATCTCGTCCAGGAACAGCGTCCCCTTGTCGGCGAGCTCGAATAACCCCGCTTTCCCTTCTCGCCGGGCACCGGTAAATGCACCGCTCTCGTACCCGAAGAGCTCGCTCTGGATGAGCTGTTCCGGCAAGGCGGCGATGTTGTGGGCGACAAAAGGCCCGTTGCGCATGGGCGACGCGTTGTGGATCGCGTGGGCGAAGAGTTCCTTGCCTGTACCGGTCTCCCCCTGGATGAATACGGTCGTATTAGTCATGGCCAGTCTGCGGGCGCTCTTGATCGCCCGCTCCAGCGCTTCGCTCTGCCCAATGATATCTTCAAAAACATAGCGAGCAGCCCGGTTCTTCCCATACAGCGTCTTCATCAGGGCACCGCGAGCGTGCTCCACAGCCCTGGACTCTCTGGCAGTCACGATCAGCTGCTTGGTACCCGTCCGCCCCTGATTCTCCTGACCGGATCCCATCTGCGTGAGGTCTTTCTGACTAGCGTCCGTCTGCCTGATACCATCGCCGGGAGAAGATCGGAACGTTACGACGTACTTCCTGCCCCTGATATCCTGCACCTGGTCGATCTCGGCGACGCCGGTCCTGAGCACGCGGTGCATTGTCCGTGAAGAGAACCACTTTTCCAGGCTCTTGCCCACAGCGTCGGCCCGGCTAACACCCAGCACCAGCGCTGCAGCGCTGTTCAGCATCCGGATCCTAAGCCTTTCGTCGCACATGAGCACCGCGTCATGGACGCTGTCGAGGATGGCCTCCAGATCGTACCGCGCCGAATCTACCTTCTTAAGCAGGTCGGCCTGGTTCCTGATTACGCGGATGACGCCCTCCCAGTTGGATGCCGTCGCCTTCCACAGTCCATCCAGCGGGACTCCGAGCAAGATCGCTATCTCCACAAGGCCCGCGACCCCGATTGGCCGTGTCCCGATATTGTGGACGGTACGGATACTTGCGGGCACAATCCCGGTCAGGCCTGGGGTGATGGCGATGTTGGGTAAGGGATCTGTATGGACGATCCCCGGCCACCATGGGATGAGGCACAGTTCACCGAGACCAAAGGACGCAACGAGCTCGGCAGTTTCCTTGGCGACATCCTCAGCGTTATTGACCACTAGAACCTTGGTTCCGGGCTCCAGGGCGAATAGAGGGCTCAGTTTGGACGGGTCAAGCGACCGCCTCGATAGCAGGACCTGCGGCGAATCCTGCCCGAGTCTGAGGGCTTGCCGGCATTCCTCAGTTGAGAGCACAACCAGATCTGCACCGAAGCAGTCGACGGATTCGGTCTCATTTAGGAGGCAGTACCCACGAACATTGACGAACTCACCGAGGAAAGAGTTCAACTGCCAGTCAAAGACCTCGTAGGTCTCCCGGGATTTAGTGACAAACACCAAGTTGCCCATAAGTCCACCCCACGCGTGACCTAGCCTGCATGTTGCTGCAACTCTTCAAGTTCGACCAGCAACCTGCGACCGGCAAGCTGCGGCCGATGAGCGCGCCGCAGGTCCGCTACCCGATATAGCGCACCGCGTACGCCGCGACTATCCTCGCACCTTCCGAGATGTCCGCAAGCGAAATGTGCTCCTTGCTTGTGTGGATGATCGCAGGATCGCCCGGGCCCGTCATCGTTGCGGTTATCCCCTGCTTGAGCGACCAGTAGGCGTTGCCCGCGGACAGAGTACCTCCCGGACTGGCCGAGCGGCCCGACACGCTTTTGATCGTCTCAGCGAGCAGGGCAAGTGGATAAGCACCCGGGTCCGCCTCAACTGGATCCCTCTTCTCGAACACCTCGAGCTCCGTCACCTTGAACGTTGGATCCTCGGACTCCATCCGGGATACGACTTCCCGGAACCGCTCGACCGCGTCATCGGCTGAATAGGGTCCGACGAACCGGTAATCGAAGGTAGCAGTGCAGGTATCGGGCACGATGTTGGTTTTCTCTCCGCCCTGGATGGTTCCCACGTTAATGGAGTCCGCCGGCATAAGCGGATGGGTGTGTCTCTCGATGGCGAGCAGGCGCCGGATAAGGTCCATCATCTTCGTGATTGCGTTGACGCCCTTTTCAGGCGTGCCCCCGTGAGCGGACTCACCCTTCACGGTTATCCTGATCCACACCCTGCCCTTGAAAGCCACGTTTACGTTCCAGTTGCTGGCCTCCAGGAGGAAATGGAAGTCTGGCGTCGGCCATCCTACGCTGGTCAAACCTTGTTCGATGACGTACTTGAGGCCGTATTTGCCGGCCGTTTCATCATCATTGGTCGCGGCTATGAGGAGATTGCCGCGCGGTCGAAACTCTGCATCCTTGAGAGCTTTCACGACGGTCGCCATAATGGCCAGAGACCCTTTCAGGTCGGCCGTCCCCCTACCCCAGATGGCACCATCACGGATCTCGGCAGCCCAGGGATCTACTTCCCATCCCTCACCTGCGGCGACGACATCCATGTGGGCATCTAGCAGCAATGTCGGCGCCGTGGGGTCGGTCCCGCGCCATAGCCCGACCACGTTTGGTTTGCCCTCCATGCCTTGCAGCACCTTCACTTCCAGGCCCAAGGACTCCATGATGGACTTCATCGCTGGGTATATCTCCGAGTAATCCGCCGGGGGGTTGGGCGTCTTCATTCTGACTAACCTCTGGGTGAGACTGACCAGATATTCTTCGTCTATCTTGGACAGAACACGAGACTCCAGTGGCTCGGGCATGCGTCTCCCCTCCCAATAGGTGCTACCGAGGCGTTGCGCCCAGTACGGCCGGCCCATCCACGGCGTGAGGACTGACACCGTCACCGTGAAGAGATTCGGTATCTGGGGTGGATGATCCTCTAGAAGCTGACGGTGGCAGCAATCTACATCTGTTCCATCGTCTACTCAGGGGAAGTCCGAGTTACGACGACCTCCACCGTTCCGCCTTCCTCTGAGCCCCAGTGTCTGAGGCTATAACGGACTCCGTTCCGCTCGGTCTCGGGAGTCGAGCCTTTGAGGCTCTCCTCTAGCGCCGATAGATCGTCCTCTGAGAACTTCAGTTCATCGAGGATTGCACCGCATTCCTCTCTGGTCAATGACATGTCCAGAGCACCTATCATGGTCTCCGCGTATGGTCGCAGTAAGGCTATCTTCTCCTTCGTAAACGGAGAGCCATAGGTGCTGCCGTGGGCCGACATCTTGACAATCCTACCGGTGTCCCGGTCGACGCTCCCGCGAAGCATCACATGGGGTTCCGCATACCGCTCCGGCTTCCAGGAGTGGATGTTCACTTCGAAGGTGACCTCGCCGTCGGGCTCACCGAAGTCCCTCACGATAAGCTCGCGGATAGAGCGCACATCCTGCCCTTCGGCTCTCTCCGCCCACAGTCTAATCAGGCTCAGTATCTCAGGCGGTTCGGCGGATGCCGGTTCTGTCAGTGCCATGCTTTAGGCCATGCAGGCTGATAGTGCTACCGCAGCGGCAGCAAAGGAGATCCAAAGGAACACGAGGCCGGTGATCTTCACGGCCAACCTCACTTGTATCGCCCCCCGCACAGACAGACGGACGGGCGCGACCAATAGTTCCCAGGCTCTTCCATGCAAGGCGGCGCCAAGTGCGCCGCCAAACGCGAGTTTCAACTCCAATTGGGCTGCCTCATCCGTCAGACCTGAGCCTGCACCCGATCAAGCCACTCACCCTTCCATGAGCCGGTGGTCCACTGAGAACCCGTGAATGATGAGAATCGGCCGGCCTTCGCCCCGCACCTCGTAGTAGACCGGAACGTCGGCAAAATCGCAATACATGGTCATCGTCCCCCTCTTTTGGAACCCGTTCCTGCCACGCGGTTCCATGTTTGCCTCTATCTTGTAGGTTACATTGAGAGTCAAGAGCGTGTGCCGTCTCCGGATCGTCCCACCATGCTCGGCTTCGTCTCCGCGGGCGGGCGGAGAGACGGCTAGACGATCTAGTACATCCAGGTCTCAAGGACCCAGCCCACGACAATAGGCGAGAGATTACGCCGCGGCTCCGGGAGGTCGGGGGACTTCTAGGAAGGATGACTCTGTCATTCGTCGAATCCAAGGAGTATGAACCGATGTTCGGGTGGTGGCATGTCATGAGTGCTGTTACGGTGATTACGGCGGACGTCGTTCAGTCCAGACGGGCTGGACAACAAGTGGCCCAACTGTCCGATTTACTGGCGGGACTAGATCATCCATCACTCTTAGCTGGGTTTTCCGTGTCAAGAGGTGATGAGATTCAGGGTGTGTGCAAGGGCATCCTTGAAGCACCCGAGCTCGTTCGGCGCCTTCGCTTTGCCTGCATTCCACTTAGGCTAAGAATAGGAATCGGCGTCGGGTTTCTCGATTCTGGCGCGAATAGCAACGACCCTTGGAGGATGAATGGTTCGGCGTTTGTCAGAGCGCGGGAAGCTCTTGATTCCGTAAAGAAGGCTCGCCAGCCAAGAACTGCTATTCGATCGGGAGACTCGAGAGCCGATACCGTAGCCTCGGCTATTCTCCATCTGATGGATGTCATCGAGAATAGATGGACCAAACAGCAATGGAAAGCGGTTCATGCGTATGAGCGATTCGGTACATATGAAGCGGCTGGTGAACACCTCGGGATTAGGTTGCAGACCGTTCAGGAACACTGTTTGCTAGCGAATTGGCCTGCTATTGAGCAGGCTGAAGAGACCCTAAAGGGACTAGCGGTATTGGGACTGGTGGCTTGCCAAACCCCACTCGATTAGAGTTCAGGCTCTAGCAACTGATATGAGCGATTTCAGGTTATGAACCCTGAACTGAGCGATTTCAGTCTCCGGGGGCTGAAATGGGGGTGGTGTTCGCCTTCGGAGACTGTAATCATTCCCTTGCCAGTACACAGTGCAGGGAGGGTCATATCATGACTTTCATGCTCTCCTCTACTCTCGCCCATTTGGTCGCCGACTTCATCCTCCAATCAGACAGACTTGTCCAAGAGAAGGATCTCCTATACGTCAAAGCACACATCCACCATGAACTTACGGTTCTAGTCTGCTCAACTATCGCTCTCCACTTCTACGGAACGCTTGGTCTAGGGTTGGCACTCTTACTCACCGTTACTCACGCGGCAATTGACTATCTGAAGAGTCGCGGCAGATCAGACCTCCCCCGCCGACAACTCGCCCTATTCGTTCTGGATCAGGCATTACATCTGGTGGCCATCACTGCTGTCTGGGATATCTTCCAGCCGGACCTATCTGAGAAGGTAATAGGTTTCTACTCAGCAAACCTAATGCCGCGGGCGAGGGCACTACTTGGGACTGTCTCAGGCGTCGCTATCAATGACCTACTTGCGATCGCAGTAGCCTACGTCTCTGCGGTATTCGCCGGAGCATCACTAGTGCGATACATGCTCGATACATTCGTCCTGCCGGACAATCTGAGGGTTGACACTGGGGCTGGTCGTTACATTGGCATGCTCGAACGAGCGTTGATGCTCACTCTGGTCCTAGCTGACGCACTTCCGTCAATAGCCTTCGTAATAGCTGCAAAAGCGCTTGCGCGTTTCAAGCAGCTAGAGCGAGCTGAGTTCGCTGAATACTATTTGCTCGGAACGCTGTCTAGCACACTGATCGCGATAACGATAGGAGCATTACTTCGGCGATTTATCCTCTGAGGATGGCTTTTGGGACAGCGGGTCACCCGAATGGGCGTCGACGTGTTCCCAAAAAGCGCTTGCCACGGGTTCGCGACCGCGAAGCCCTCCGGCAGAGCCTAACCTGCCCTTTACACGCCCCGACGCGCCGCTCCCGCAGGAACGCCATCCCCCGCGCCGAAGCTGAATTCCAGCGTACCCGCGCACATACTACCTCTTGAAAGGGGTTGGCTTTCATGGACGACGCGATCCAGGTCATCAAGCGGCGTAGGAGCATCCGCAAGTACAAACCGGACCCGATCCCGGACGAGGCCCTCCAGACCATCGTAGAGTGCGGCCTCCTGGCTCCCAGCGCGATCAACCAGCAGAAGTGGCACTTTTCGGTAGTGCAGGGCCCGATCATCGAGAAGATGGCGGGCATCATGCGCGAGAGGTGGCTGAAGTCCGGCAACGAGCGCCTGGTCGCCAGGGCCAAGGACGGCGTGAGCCCGTTCCACGGCGCGCCTGCTCTCATCATTATCACCGGCGACCCCCAGGCCAGGTGGATCCAGGTAGACTGCGGGTGCGCCGTACAGAACCTCGCCCTGGCCGCTGAGGCTTTGGGGATTGGCTCCTGCGTCATGGCTGCTCCCGGCGGCGCGCTGGAAGGGTCCGAGGGAGAGGAGATTAAGAAGGCCTTGGGGATCCCTGAGGGCTACGCCCACATGATCAGCATGTCGTTGGGCTACAAGGACTGCGAGACCCCGGCCCCCCATCCCAGGAAGCCGGACTTGGTCAGCTGGGTGAAGTAAGCCAGGGTAAGCGCGCAGCGCCCGCCCCAAGCTGGGTTCTGCCCGATGTGTGCTGGCTTCTGGCGGCAGTCTAGCTAACGAGCCGCAGTTTGCATGATGACTAGATGAACATTGGTAGGCGGGGAGTGTCCTCCCCTCCTCACATCTTGTAGCCCCTCAATTCTACCTGATAGCCCCTCAGGTCAGCCCAGCAGCCGCCATTTTGCTACTTGCCCATCACTTCGACCCAATACCCCCTCAATTCGACTTAATACCCCTTCGATTGCGTCCGTCCCCCAACGCCAATCGACGCATGTCCACGGTTCCGGGTAACTAGAATCTACTTACACGCAACAACCGCCGCTTCCGTATCCGCTAACGATGTCCACCGAGGTCTGTGCAAAGACGTCCACAGAGGTTTGTGCCAAGGCGTCTACGAGGCATCCGCCTAACTCGCCGCTGTAGACGCCCAGCCAAAATCCCTTGCACTGGGGGTGGGAAGAGGCCAAATACGCGGTCCCAAGTGCTCAGGCGCCGCGCTCAGGCGCCGTGCCCAGGTGCCCAGGTTCCCATGTGCCCAGATGCCCTAGACCATAACGTGCTCTGAGTTTCATGCGTCCTGTGTGTCACCCTTTGATTCTCCGCAAGAGGGGAGGAAGCGACTTGAGTCTCATCGTGAAGGGCCAGACCACGGCCTTTTTGACCCAGATCCTCTTCGCCGTCATCCTTCTCACGTACATCTCCAGAGCCCGCGGAGGGCGGAAGATCCCCTACATCCGCCGCGTCAGCGGCCTGGACGCCCTCGACGAAGCCATCGGCCGCGCCACCGAGATGGGCAGGCCTGTCCACTACTCACCAGGCATCAGCGACGTAAACGAGGCCCAGACGCTGGCGTCCATGGCCATCCTGGAGTACGTGGCCAGGATGGCGGCCAAGAATGACGTCCGCCTCATCGTCAGCAACAGGATGGTCCTGGTCCAGACGCTGACCGAAGGCGTTGTGCGCGACGCCTACCTGCGTGAGGGCCGCGCCGACTCGTATAACCCGGACAACGTCCGGTTCCTTACCGACAACCAGTTCGGATACGCCACCGGCGTCACAGGCATCCTCCGCCGCGAGAGAGTGGCCACGGCCATCGCGATCGGCGCGTTCTGGGCGGAATCCCTGATATTCGCACAGACAGGCTACGAGATCGGGGCCATCCAGATCGCAGGCACCGCCAACACCCACCAGATCCCGTTCTTCGTGGCCGCATGCGACTACTGCCTCATCGGTGACGAGATGTACGCTGCATCGGCTTACATCTCCAAGGAGCCGGTGCTGATGGGGAGCCTGGTGGCGGCCGACTACGCGAAGATGGCGGTAATCGGCGTCCTGGTAATCGGGCTTCTGTTCATGCTCGGGGGCAGCGACGCACTGGTCACCCTCATCAAGAACTAGGAAAGGAGGAGGAGACACTTGAAACGCGAGATCCCCCTGGCCATCACCTTCGCGGCGGGCATCATCTACGCCATCGCCTACTATTTCGCGCTGCCTGCCGCCGTCGCGGTGAAGACCACGCTGGATAACTGGTTCATCATTGTCGGGGCAGTAGGATGCCTCATCGGTGTCATCAACCTGACCAGGGTGCATAGCAGGAACATCTCGTTGAAACGCGCCAGATGGTGGAGGAGCGCTCTGCTACTCGCCGCCATCTACATCACCATGGCCATCGGCATTATCGGCGGACACCAGGGAGAAGGCCTGTCCTACATATACACCAACTTCATCGTCCCACTGGACGGCAGCATGTACGCCATCCTGGTGTTCTACATCGGTTCCGCTTCCTACCGGGCTTTCCGCGCGAGGAACTTTGAGGCGACGCTCCTCCTGATCTCCGGCGTCATCGTGATGCTGGGACAAGCGCCGATCGGGGCTGCCATCTCCGGGTACATCCCGAAGGCGTCGGGATGGATCCTCGACATCCCCAACGCCGCGGGCATGAGGGGCATCATCCTAGGGGCCAGCATCGGCGCCGTCTCCCAGGCCTTCAGGATCCTGGTCGGGATCGAACGTACACACCTGGGGCTCGATCTATGACGGCTGTCATGACGGAGGTGAAACAGAGTGAATCCCACAGGTAGCAGCACCAGGAGGATGGACTCCATCCTATACATCCTCATAATCGCGTGTGTGGCGTACGCCATTGTGGCGCCCATGGGCCTCCCCATCCCCATCAGTAAGGAAACCCGGGCGCTGTACGATTTCGTCGAGACCATCCCCGCAGGCAAGACGGTCTACATCGGCTTTGACTACCAGGCCTCCTCCCTGGCGGAGATCGAGCCGTCTGCCATCGCCCTCTCCCGTCACTGCTTCCGGAGAGGCCTCAAGATCGTGGGGGCCGGGATAACCACGGAGTCGGGGAACCTCATGGAGCGGGTCATGAACGTGGTCAAGCAGGACTTCCCCAACCTCGTTTACGGGGCCGACTGGGTGAACATCGGATACAAGGGCGGCGGCAACGTGTTCTTCGAGGCGATGGGCGTGAGCATCGTGAACGCCGCCGGCGGAGTGGATTTCCACGGCAACCGCCTGGAGGAGATGCCCCTCTTGCAGGAGATCAAGTCCCTTCGGGATGTTGCATTGGCCGCATCGATGGGCTCCCTCAACGAAGGGCTGTCGACCTACGTGAAGATGATCGGGGTACCCCTCGGGATCCCGGTCACGGGAGCGTGCTTCGCCGTGAGCATTCCCGAGAGCATGCCCCTAGTCAACGCGGGACAGCTCACCGGTATGCTGGCCGGGATGAAGGGCGCGGCCGAGTACGAGCAGCTGATCCAGAAGCCCGGGGCAGCCTCAGTGGGGATGGACGCCCAGAGCATCACCCACGTGCTGGTCATCTTGTTCATCGTAATCGGCAACGTCCAGTACGCGGCATCGAAGAGAAAGGCGGGTGGGCGCGGTGCATAGGTTCAGGAACACGCTGAGCACCGTCGTTGGCTTGGAGGCGGACGGCGCGTGGCATGGGCTGGGCGTCCGGCGTAGCACCCGCGCGGGCGAAAAGGCAGGTGGGTGCAGTGTCTAGCATTGGCAACTGGATAGCAGCGTTTCTCACGGTCGCCATCTTCAGCATCATCTTTAAGGAAAGCGAGCTGTACTACTTCGCGGAGCAGCTCTTCGTCGGGTGCACCGCGGGCTACGCTGTGGCGATCACCTTCGGCAACCGGATCAAGCCCACCATCATAGTGGACATCCTGGAAAAGGGCAAGTGGGACTACGTCATCCCTATCGTGCTTGGGCTCCTCATCTACTTCCGGCTCAGCAAGAAGACCCAATGGCTGGCCCGGTACCCGCTTTCGTTCAGCGTGGGCGTCGGCGCGGGCGTGGTCCTGACGAAGACCTGGAAACCCATGCTACTGGACCAGATCGCGGCAACAGTGACTCCGCTGGCGAATGTGACCGGGCCCCGGCTGATCAACGCCATCCTGCTGTTCCTGGGAGTCGTCACGACCCTGTCGTACTTCCTCTTCACCGCCCAGCCCAAGGGCATCCTCAAGCGCAGTTCCGACCTGGGACGCTGGGTCATGATGATCGCTTTCGGCTCGGCCTTCGGCACAACGGTCATGGCCCGCGTGTCGCTTTTCCTGGCGAGGATGCAGTTCATGCTGAAGGATTTCCTGGGGGTGGCGAAGTAGGGAATCCGCACCCAAGGGTGACTAACAGGCTGAATGTGCCGCGAGTGGCGAGGTGGTCAACTGCGCCGGCGGGTGGCTAGCTCGGCAGCAAATCGTGCCTAGAGGTGAAGAGATGAGCAGGCGGGCCTGTGGCGCCCGCAAGTGGCTCTGAGCAGCAGGAATTTACGGGAGCTAGAAGGTAGGCGGGGAGCGTCCTCCCCGCCTTCATACTTGATACAGAGCTAGATCGTGCGGAAACCAGGGAACGCACCAAACTGAAGCGCCCGATCAACGACCTGGCACCAGATTGAAGCACCCTCCGCGGGACCATGCCCCAATCCGAAGCGGGATTTCGATTTTAAGGTCATCGCAACCGGAGTCCAAGCGACCCTCGTTCATCGGTGCACCTCATCACGAAGAACTCGCCCGGCTGTGCACCTCATCACGCCGGGCACGCACACCCACGCCCCTCATTACGGTGAGCCTGCTTCAAATCGGTGCATCCATCCGCAGAGGCCTCCGATGGGTCCCTCCAAATCTCCGACCCCGCGTCAATTTGAGGCATCCGCAGAGAAAGGACGCCCATCCCTGCCCCTCATCAAGATGAGGGTATTCGGTTTTGGTGCGACCCCTCAAGATGAGGCGCAAGAGGGGCAAGGGGCTAAAACTAGGGAGCCGGAGGAACACAGTGAACCGGGGTGCGCGCCGAACTGGGGGCTCACGCTGCGGGACCGGGAAAGGCTCGCTGCTATTCCTCGGCATCCTTCTGTTCCGAAGCTTTCCTCTGCTCCGCTACCTTCTTCTGTTCCGCCAGTTTCTCTGCTCTTTCGACCTTGGCAGCGTAGTTATCACAGATCCTATTGAGAACCTTCATGTACGGGCCGCCCAAATCCACGTGCCCACGTTTCAAGTGGGGCACAGCCTCGTCCAATCTCCGCTCCAGCACGCCGGGGCGCAGGTCGCGATACGTAAAGGTCAGCAGCGTAATCCCGTGTTTGGCACTCAGGCTTGCCTTCAGTAGGTCATTGACTTGCTGCGTGTCAACGTCCGCCTGCTTGTAGTCCGCCGTCTCTCGGTAGTGCTGTGAGCCGTTGTACTCCGTTCCTAGAGCGTTCTTTCGATCGAACGTGTCAAGCTCGAGGGGCTTCTTGGTTATGGGGTGCGTCAAGAGCTTCGGGCGAGCATTGCAGACGTACTCATCGCGCGATAGGTACCAGTCCATCCTCTTCCTGGCCAGGAATTCGCCCTTCCACTGGACCATCTCGTACTCATCTTCGAGATCGTGTGCCATTACAATCTGGCAACGGTGGGGTATCACGGCAGCCGGCCTGATGCCTTTTGGGTGCTTGACGAGCGTCATCCAACCCTGAGCGGCCAGCCGCCTACACGCGCGCGCTGCCTTGTTGCGGCTGATGTTGGCCATATCCGCCAGGCGCCTTATCGTCGGAGGATCCTTAGCCCACGCCAGCAGGTAGATCGCTCGCTCCACCGCCCCAAGTTCCCGGTCCTTCTCCAGTTCATCCAGCAAGCAGTTTGGCAATTGCAAAGGCGACAACCTCCGCAGTCAGAGTCAGTTCATGGAAGATATTACCATCTCTTGCCATGCCATGTAAAACCCTGGGGGCATTTGGGGGCCGGTGTTAGGCTTCTGAGGGTTATTAGTAGGCTCATGAGGGTTAGGCGAAGGATCGAGCGAAGGATCGAGAGGGTTAAACGAAGGATCGCGAGGTTAAGCGAAGGAACGAGAAGAGTAAGCGAAGACTTGACAGGGTTAGGTGAAAGCTCCGGCGGGGTAGCGCCAAATCGGAGCGTGCTCCGAGCGACCGCGCACCGAATTGAAGCGTCCTCCACGCGACCATGCACCAATTCGAAGCGGGGTTTCGATTCTGAAGGATGCGCAAACCGAGTCGAGGCGGTCCTCGTTCACCCGCGCACCTCATCACGAAGCCCCCGCTCGGCTGTGCACCTCATCACGTTGAGCTCGCCCACCCGTGCCCCTCATCGCAGTGAGCATGCCTCAAAGCGGTGCATCCACCCTCGGAGACCTCCTGCGGAGTCCGCCAGAACTCCACACCTGCCTCAATCTGAAGCATCCTCGCAGAAAGGATGCCCATCCCTGCCCCTCATCAGGATGAGGATATTCGACTTCGGTGGGACCACCCGTACCGCCACCAAACCAGAGGACCGAAGGGCCTCCTAAGAGGTAGGCGGGGAGTGTCCTCCCCGCCTTCATAATAGGTAGCTTTCATAATAGGTAGCTTTCATAATAGGTAACGCTCCGCTGTGCGCCTCAGCAGCGTAAGCGCATCCTCCCCGCGCCCCTACTCGCTCGCGATGCCCAGGTAGGCCTCCCTCACTCTGGGATCGCCCATCAGTTCGTCCGAGGTGCCGCTTGCCGCAATGACCCCGGTCTCCATGACGTATCCGTAGTCCGCCACCTGCAGCGCCATGTGAGCGTTTTGCTCTACAAGCAGGACGGTAGTCCCTTCGCGTTTGATGCTCTGGATGATCTCGAACACCTGCTCAACCAGGATCGGCGCGAGACCCATGGACGGCTCATCCAGGAGCATCAGGCGGCACCGCGACATGAGCGCCCTCGCCACGGCCAGCATCTGCTGCTCGCCGCCTGATAGCGTCCACCCCATCTGGCGCTGGCGCTCCTTGAGCCTGGGGAAGATGGAGAACACCCGATCAAGGTCATCCTTTACACCAGCCGGATCCCGGCGCAGGTAGGTCGCCAACCTCAGGTTTTCTGCGACGGTCAGGTTGGCGAAGATACCCCTGCCTTCGGGGACATGGGCCAGGCCGAGACCCGCGATCCGGTCAGGCGAGCTCGAGTACTTGCTGAGGTCCTCCCCCATGAAGGTGACGGTCCCCTCCGCCACCGGGACAAGGCCGGAAATTGCGCGCAGCGTGGTCGACTTCCCGGCACCGTTGGCTCCGATGAGTGTCACGATCTGGCCGCTGAACACCTTCAGAGAGATGCCCCTGACTGCCTTGATGCCGCCGTACGAGACGTGCAGGTTGTCTATGGAAAGGAAGGGGGCCTGCTCGTGCTCCTCTGTCCACTCTTCCGCGCTCATCGCCATCCACCTCCTTCGCACGAGCATATGGAGGATGATGGTTCTTCGGATGTGGCTGACGCTGGCGTGTCCCGCGATGATGTGACGGACGATGATGCTGGAGGCGCCCCGCCCACCGCAGGCGCCTTGACCACCCCTGGCTCTCTGAGCATTCCGCCCAGGTATGCCTGCAACACCCGCGGATCCCGCTGGATCTCCCCCGGCGACCCATGCGCGATGGTCTCGCCGAAATCCAGCACCTTAATGCGCTCGCAGATCCCCATGACCACCCTCATCTGATGCTCTATTAGAAGGATAGTGAGAGAAAACTCCTTGCGTATCCACCGGATGAGTTCCATCAGCCTCACCAGCTCGCCGGGGTTCATTCCTGCCGCGGGTTCGTCCAAGAGCAGGAGACGGGGCCCGCACGCCAGAGCCCTGGCTATCTCCAGCCGCCGCTGCTCACCGTACGGCAAAGCCTTTGCCTGATGTGAGGCGTACCTCGACAGGTTCATGATCTCAAGCAGCCGCTCGGATTCCTCCCGCACTCGGCGCTCTTCTTCACGGAACCCCCTCGTGTGCAGGACGCTCGCCACTACTTTGTACGTGCACCGCGAGTAGTGGGCGATGCGGACGTTGTCCAGCACGGTAAGGTCCCGGAACAGGTGGATCGTCTGGAACGTCCGGGCTACGCCGGATGATGTGATCTGGTGGGACGGCATCCCCACCAAACTCTTACCGTCGAACACAATGTCCCCCTCTGTTGGCGTGTATAGGCCGGTCATGAGATTGAAGATGGTCGTCTTACCCGCGCCGTTGGGGCCGATGATGCCGACCAGCTCGCCTTCGCGCAGTTCCAAGTTGAAGTTGTATACCGCGCGGAGTCCTCCGAAGTAGTGGGTCAGCCCTTTGATCTCAAGAAGCGGCACTGGAGCCCACCTCCTTCACGGGCTGCGTCCTTTCCGCTTGTGGGACCAGGTACTTCCACTCGCGGAGCCCCATGATCCCTCTGGGCCTGAAGATCATGAGGAGGACCAGGCACAACGGAGTGGCCACCCACCGCCACACCCCGAGCGGGCGCAGCACCTCAAGCGTAACGGTAAAGATAGTGGCTCCGAGGATCGAACCTCCGAGGCTTCCCACTCCGCCAAGGTAGACCATGGCCAGGATCTCGGTGGACTTCGGGAACAGGGCGAAGCTGCGCGGATTGATGAACTGCAGGAGGTGCGCGTACAGCCCTCCGGCGACTCCGGCGAAGAACGCGGCCATGACGAACGCGATTACCTTGCACTGGCGGGTGTTGACGGTGACGAGTTCGGCGGCGATCTCATCCTCTCGAATGGACATCACCCCTCTGCCGTAATTGCTGTACACGATGTTGCGGATGCAGAAGATGGTGATCACCACCCACACGTAAACCCAAGCCATGCTGGTCAGTTTGTCGATCCCCAGGAATCCCCTGGGACCGCCTACCGCGTCTATGTTCTCGAGGGCGCTTTTGACAATCATGTTGAACGCCAGCGTCACGATGGCCAGGTAGTCCCCCCGGGTCTTGAACGAGGGCACCGATACGAGGAACCCCGCCAGAGCCGCTGCTAATCCGCCCGCGATGAGGACAAAGGGGAACGCGATAACCGCCTGAGCCCTGGGGATTACCCAGACCGTCAGGATTGCCGAAACATAGGCTCCGATGCCCATGAAAGCTGCGTGCCCCACCGAAAACTCGCCCATGTAACCATTGATGAGGTTCAGGCCCGCGACCAGGATGATGTTGATCCCGATGTACATGAACACCTGCTGCAGGTAGGCGTTAACCAGGCCGAACGCCGGCAGCACGATGGTCAGGACGAGGACGGCGGTCAGCAACCAGGCCAGCGGAGGCCTGTTGATATGGACCCTCTCGCTCTGGGTTCTCTCGCGCTCGCCCTGGGTCTTCTCGCGCTCAATCATCGCCATCCCTCCCCTACACCTTCTTCATCGCTGGCTGCCCGAGGATTCCGGTCGGACGGAAGACCAGGAACAAGAGCAGCAACGAGAAGGCCACGAAATCCCGGTAGGTCGACGACGGCAGGATCACAGGGGTGAAGATCTCCGTGAATCCAAGGATGAACGCGCCGATCATAGCGCCGCGGATGTTGCCTATCCCTCCAACCACCGCCGCAATGAAGGACCACCAGCCGATCCGTACCCCCATGTACGGGTCGATCACCGGATACGCCTGGCCGTACAGGATGCCTCCCGCGCCCGCTACCGCGGAACCGATGGTGAATGTAATCGAGATGATCTTGTTGGTCGGAACCCCTAGCAGCAGAGCGGTGCTTCGATCAAAGGAAACGGCCCTCATCGCCACCCCGGTCATGGACTTGGTGACGAACGTATCCAAGAGGTACATGAGCAGCACCGATACCAAGATGATAGCTACCTGGACCATGGATACCGTGGCCCCGCCCAGCTTCAGATTGGTTGCAGGGATTAGCGCGGGCATCTTCCTCGGTTCGGCCCCCAGGACCGCCAACGTGAGGTTCTCCAGGAACAGGCCGATACCCAGGGCGGTTATGACCGCTGAGACCCGCGGAGCGTTTCGAAGCGGCCTGTACGCTGCCCGTTCAATCAGGACGGCGAGCATGGCCGTTGCGAACATGGTGACCAGCATCCCCAGGACAAACGTCAAGGAGGCCGGCAGCGATGCCTGGCCGAGGAGAAACGTTGTGACGAAGAAAGCAGCGTAGGAGCCGACCATGAAGATATCGCCGTGGGCGAAGTTGATGAGACGAAGAATGCCATAGACCATCGTGTACCCCAGCGCAATGAGGGTGTACACGCTTCCGAGCTGAAGGCCGTTCAAGACCTGCTGGAGAAACGTCGTCATGCAGCCATCCCCTTTGACATGAGGCCCCGCGACGCGGCATCCTGCAGCGCACTGTCCCGCAGGCCGTCATCCCGTGGCGCGAGGCTCTTTGGTGCAGCCTCCATCCCTGACACGGCCGGCCTACGGCTTGGCGGTCTCGAAGTACTTGAACTGGCCGTCCTTGACCTGGATGATCACGGCGCTCTTGATGGGATCGCCGCTACCCTTGAACTGCATCTCACCAGTTACGCCGCTGAACTTCTCCACCGCTGCCAGAGCGTCTCTCACGGCCTCGCGATCAAGTTTGCCGGCCGACTGGATGGCCTGGCACAGCAGCTGGACAGCGTCGTAGGTCAGCGCCGCCACATCGTCGGGCACGCTGTTGTACTTCCTCTTATAGGCGGAGATGAAGTTCTGCGCTTGAGGCGTAGCGATGTCGGAAGCGTAGTGGGTGCTGAAGTAGCTCCCCTCCATGTCGGCTCCGCCGAGCGTGATGAGTTCTGTGCTGCCCCAGCTATCGCTCCCGAGGAACTTACCCGTGTAGCCGACCCTGAGCGCCTGCTGCACCTGGAGGGGCACTTCGCTGTAGTAGTTGGGGAGGAACAACACGTCCGGATTGGCCGCGACGATCTTGGTCAGCTGGGCGCTGAAGTCCTTGTCGCCAGTTGTGTAGGTCTCAAAGGCGACAATCTTGCCGCCGTTCTCCTCAAAACTCTTCTTGTAAACCTCTGCGATGCCTTTGTTGTACTCGCTGGCGACGTCGTAGAGGACGGCTGCGGTCTTGGCACCCAGGTTGTTCAAGGAGAACTTGGCGCACACGACTCCCTGGAAGTCGTCGATGAAGCAGGCGCGGAACACGTACTTCTTGTCCTGGGTGAGTTTCACGTTGGTTGACCAGGGACTGATCATGGGGACCTTCGCCGATTCAGCCACCGATGCTGCAGGAATGGCGTTCCGGCTTGCATTGGCACCGATCATGGCAAGCACTTGGTTCTGGTTGATGAGCTTCTGAGCCGCTGAGGCCGCCGACTCCGCCTTATCCTCGTTGTCCTCGACCAGCATCTCCACAATGTACTTCTTACCGCCCACCTCTAGGCCGCCCGCTGTGTTGATCTCCTCCGCCGCCATAAGCGCGGCATTCCTGCACGATTGGCCAACAACAGGCACGGAACCCGTCAACTCCGCGTTGACTCCGATCTTGATAGTCTTCTCTCCGCCCCCACATCCCGCGACCGCGGCTCCTAGGATTATCGCCGCAAGCAGGACGATCACCGTGTAGAACGCGACTCTCCGGCGCATGGGCCACCCTCCTTGCATCATGAAGACATGTGCCTTCGGATGAGCCTTTCTATGCCAGGGATGGGCATTCCTGCCATTTGCTGGAGTTGCGATCGCTCTTTTAGATAGAGCAAAGGAGCAGACCTTGGATGTCCCTCAACCTGCCCCTTCTGGTCTCTCCCTACTCGTCTGCCCTCTACTTGCTTCTTCCCTATCTCGGCGCTTCACTGCCCTCCTGCCGCCTTGTTTCGCTGCTTCCGATTGCCAGTTCCCCCAATCTCTCCTTGAACACCTCGACAGCTCGTTCCGCCAGCTCCGCATCGATACGCCTACCTGCATCGATGTATTCCTGCAGGAGCGGCACGTAGTAGCCGGCCAAGGCGGTGAGGTCGGCGTAGGTAGTTCGTCCCGCGGCGCGCTGCTGCTTGGCCTCGGACGCGAAGTCGCGTATGGTGCCGCCCAGCAGTGGAGCCAATACGCCGCCTGGCACGAGAGCCCCGAGGATGGCCTCGCGAACCAGGTGGTGGGCATCCCAGAACTTGTAGCCCTTGATGTCCTCCAGGCCATGGGCCCGACTAATCCTGCGGTACATCTCCTGGAACCCGACCGACTCCAGGAGGTGGATGGACTCGTGAAGGACAATCTCAATGATCGACTGGGTATCGTCCGCCTCGAGCGCCGCAAGGATTATTCTGCCGGGACCCTCGTTGGCACCCCCGCTGATGCTCCGCCGCCCGCGACTGAGGACAAGTAGGACTTCCAGGTCCGAGAGCTGCGTTCCGTACAACCGTTCGGCGACGGCTACGGCGCGCGCCATGCCCTCCGACTGAAGTGGTGCCTCAATACGATGGGACAGGGCGATGAGGCGCGGCTCGTCGGCGGCCCATATCCGTGCAAACCGGGGTTCCATTACCTCTAGGACGTCCTTCAGCGTTTCGGCGTACGCGGCGCCAATCAGCTGCTCCGTGTCCGTCAGGGCCTGCTCCTCGGAGGGCGCAGCTACAAACGGTCTCCCCAGCCAATCGGGCCCGTACCCGTACTCCCGGGCGATGTCGGCGAACGCCTCCAGAGCCTCGGTCTCCTCCTTGGTAAGGGGGCCCGTTTCCTGAATCCACGCCTCGTTGTAGTGGGGAAAGCACGCGAAATGCCAGCCTGACATGTTGTTCACGAAGAAGAACTGGCATGCGTGGCGCCTGTAGGTGACAGTGTAGGCCATCCGATATCCTCCTCGCTTTACCGTAAGGTCGCCCTTCGGGCGGGATTGTAGAATTCCTGAGCAGGATTCCTGGGCCTGGACTACCTGTGGGCCGGGCCATCAATTGCCACGCCCGAGCTGCTGACCGCGCCATCATCACGAGTTTCCGACCCGTAGGCGAAACCATCAGGTTGCTCTTCGGGCGAGATCGGAGGACTCGGGACCCGGCTCACCTGTGGGCTAGGCCATCAACTGCCACGCTCGAGCTGCTGGCCGCGCCATCATCACGAGCTTCCGACCCGTAGGCGAGACCATCAGGTTGCCATTCGGGCGGGATCGGAGGATCCGGGACCGGGCTCACCAGTGGGCTAGGCCATCAACTGCCACACCCGAGCTGCTGGCCGCACCATCGTCACGAGCTTCCGACCCATAGGCGAGATCATCAGGTTGCCCTTCGCGCGGGATCGGAGGATCCGCAACCGGCAGTTCCCTACGGCCGCCTGGACCAGCAGCAATTCTTCGCTTTGCGGCCGCTGCCGCAAGGGCACGGATCATTCCGACCGATCCCTCGCCACCGGGCCTGCATCTCGGCCCGCAGTTCGCCCATGATAGCGGCAGGCGTCGCTCCCTTTCTCCTGAGCTGAATGATGCGCCTCAGTGGCTGCTCGGCGTGGGCGAAGAACCGCCGTAAGCCTGCGCAGAGGTAGTTCAACGGTGGCTCCGCAACCCTACCTCCAACTCCAGCCATGCCTGCTACCCCGCCCCCACCGCCAGCTCCGTCCCCGGACACATGTACGGCGCGCTCTCCGGTCATGTTGCGAGCTGCATCCACATCCCCGGCATCCGCCCTGATGAATCGGTCCTTGGGACATCCGCCGTTGCAGACCTCAAGCCACGCGCAGGCGCGGCACTGTCTGGGGAGGGCATCACGCTTGGCTTCACCGAAACACCGCTGTACCGGCGAGTCCACTAGCTCACCCAGAGTCGAGGTCGCGATGTCACCACTAAGCGATGTCGCGGCATCGCCCGCCGGCGAGGGCCCGATGTAGCCGATGCGGTGCTCAGGGGAAACGAAGTGATCGCAGGAGTAGACGGCGCCGTCGTGCTCGACGATCAGCACGCGGCCGCAGGTGGGGGCCATCCAACAGAGATTGGCGGTGCCTCCTGACCACACCAGCGCCATCTCCGCTACCTGCTGAATCTCCAGTCGTCCGATGTCGTTGCGGGCCCACTCGTCGAAGACGGCGCAGAGGAAATCCCCGTAGCCCTCGGGGGTAATGGAATCGGGCGTGACCCGCCCGTCGGGCCCGCGGCGCACGATGGGGATGAACTGCATCCACCCGGTATTCAGATCCCTTAGAGCTCTGTAGACGCCGATCGGGTCCTCCGCCGACGTGGACGTCACCGTGCACAGAAGGTCGGGCTGGATGCCGTGGGCTTGCAGCCGTCGGGCTACCTCTACGACGCGGTCATGGGTCCCGCGCCCTCCGCGGTCCTTCCTATACGTGTCGTGTACGTACTCGGTGCCATCGATGCTCAGCCCTACGTCAAAGTGGGCTTCGGCCAGGAACGAGCACCACGCGTCGTCAAGGAGGATCCCGTTGGTCTGCAGATTGTTCCAACAGGTCCACCCCGGCGGGAGGTACCGCTGCTGCAGTTCGACCGCGGCACGATAGAAGTCGAGACCGGCCAGCGTAGGTTCCCCGCCATGCCAGGTGAAAGCCACAACCGGTCCGGGGCTGGCCTCTATGTACTGGCGGATGTAGGTCTCGAGGAGACCGAGGGACATCTTGGGCGGAAGCGCGCCGCCGTACATGCCCTCGGTCTCCAGGTAATAGCAGTAACTGCAGGCCAGGTTACACCGGGGCCCAACCGGCTTGGCCATGACGGTGAACGGTTCCCGGGTCTTGGCCGGTACCCGCGCCTGCGATAGTCTCTGTCCGTCCAACGATGGTTGCTCCTGCGGTGATCTCGTGTCGTGCGTCTGCTCCTGCAGCAACTCCGCCTCCGAGCGCCAGTCCTCAGCCGGCGATGGAGTCACGCTCTTATCAGTCACTAGGTTCAGCCGCCCAAATGCTTTCCGAGGAAGCTGAATACCTTCTCCCACGAATCCATGGCCTGCTTCGGCCGGTAGCGGTCGGTATGGTAGTACCAGAAGCCGTGTCCCGCGCCGTCGTAGCGGTGGAACTCATAGTCCTTCCCATGCTTCTTGAGCTCGGCTTCGTGCAGGTCGACCTCTTCGGGCGTCGGGGCCTGATCATCGTTGCCGAAGATCCCCAACAGCGGGCACGCGAGTTGAGCGGTGAGGTCGATCGGCGCTACCGGACGGGCAGGGGTCAGCTTCTCCTTCGGCATGACCACGCCACCGCCCCAGCAGTCGACGGCCGCATCGATGCCCTGCACCTTACAGGCCGCGAGAAACGCGTGGCGGCCACCGGAGCACGTGCCGATCACGCCCACCTTGCCGTTGGAATAGGGCAAGCTCTTGAGGTGCTTCAGGGCGCCCTCGCAATCCCCCATCACGCTGTCATCGGGGACTCCGCCGGCAGCACGGGCCTTTTGGGCAATCTCATCAGGCGTGCCGTGCCCAAATCGGCAGTAGATGTCGGGACAGATAGCCGCGTAACCATGATGGGCGAAGCGCCTGGTGGTCTCGCGGTAGAACTCGTCCCATCCCGGCATATGGGGAATCAGAATAACTCCTGGATACGGCCCCTCGCCCAGCGGGCGCGCGAAGTACGCGTGGATTCGGTCGCCGTTGTGGCCGGCCACTGTGACCGTCTCGGCCAGCATCCCTTCGTACGCATCGGTCCGGATGCTATTCCACACAGCGCACATAGCGGAACCTCCTTTCAACGCCTATTAGTCCCCTGCAGTTTCTCCAGTCCCGCGCGCGTCCCCTTCCACGTCCACCCTCCACTTACTCGAGTGTCGCATCAACAAACCAGTACCCATCCCTCAACACCGGTTCTCCAAATCTCAGGTGGATGGGTCTCCTGAACAGCGGCCCGCCAGTGACCACCGTGTGGAATTCCCCTGACTCGCCGCAGGCGTCTATCCCGTGTCTCACCATGGAGTCTACGGCATGGAGGTCGAAGGGTGTGCCGAGCAGCGTCGGGAGTTCGTCCGCGGTACCTTTCCCATATGCGCCATCGCCGCCCAGACCATCCTTCATCGCGACTATGTACGCCTGGAAACCCGCATTGAGGAATTCCCTCACTACGTCTATCCTCTCCATCTTCCACAGTGGATGGACCGCGCGCACGCCAGCTTGTGCGTCGCCCTGGACGTCCGCCACGCCACCCTGGTCACCTCGCTGATCGCCACCTTGTGCCACCGGCCCTGCGCCGATCCCTGCCTTCATGCCCGCCTCCCGGCACACCCTCGCGCCCGCCTCCCGGCACACCCTCACACCCGCCTCCCGGCACACCCTCACGCACCATTCCCGGTGCTCCTCCAGGTCGATATCGCCGAACACGCCGGTGGTGATGCCCCGCTCAGCGAACTCCCGGACGGCCTCCCGGAACACACCCTCATACGTCCCCCATGACGCCGAGCGCGTCACCAGCGGGATCCCCAGCGCGCCGGCCTGGGCGCGGATGATCTCCGTCCCGAGCCCGTGGGATCGCGACCGCTCGCCACCCTCAGTCATCATCGTGAGCAGGGCCGCAGGGATCCCTCCCGCCTGAACTGCCCTGTATAGCGACAGGCAGGAGTCCTTTCCGCCGCTCCAAGAACAGAAGAAGCGCTTTCCGTTGAGGGCTGCGCTCAATGAAGTTGTGGTCGTCGAATCGAACGAAGTCGTGGCTGCGGAGTCATATGTCGCCGCCATTCTCCCACCATCTCTCGGTGCGTATCGTCTAGCCGCCCGATTGTACCATCGCCGGGGGCGGAGCGGCTAACCCGCGCCTCTGCATCAGTACAGGCAAAATCACCATCACTGGATAATCGTCATTGGATAATTGTCGATATTGTCTTATAGTTCGTTTCATAGGTTCTCTGTGTAAGCAGTGCCAGGAAGTGGAGGTCTCCAAGATGACCAATCGTCTGAGGATTCGCGTGATCGCATTCGTCGTCGGGTTTGCCCTGACAGTCACGTGTACCGCCTGGGCGGGAAGCCGGTCTCGTCCCGAGTCGATTACCGCGTGGTACAGGGACGACCTGAAGATCGTCATCGACGGGCGGGTAACCTCGCCGGAGGTAACGCCGTTCATCGTCGACCCCGGCTGGCTGATGGTCCCGGCGGAGTTCATCGCAAAGGAATTGGGCGGCACGGCCTCGTGGGATGACGAGACGTCAACGCTGACCCTGACAAGCCCTGTTCCTGCAACATCGACCGTCGACACCGGTACCGCAGCCGCAGGCGACGGGTCGGTGCCTCCGGGCCAGACGATGGATGTCCCGAGCGTTGTGGCTAAGGTAAAGGACAGCGTGGTCCTGATAACCACCTTCGACAAGAACGGACAGGGCCTCGGCCAGGGCAGCGGGGTGGTTGTAGAAAAAGACGTGATCGCCACCGCCCTCCATGTGGTCGCGGGCGCGTCAAAGGTGAAGGTGGTCGACTACAAGGGCAGGTCGTACAACTGTCCCGGCGTCCTGGCAGTGGATGAAGTCAACGACCTGGCACTTCTCAGTTGTGATACGTCGTTGGATGCAGTCACCCTCGGCAATTCGGACAACGTCGCGGTGGGCGAGCAGGTAGTTGCGCTGGGCAGCCCGAGAGGCCTTCAGGGGACGGCATCGGACGGCATCGTCAGTTCCGTCCGCAACATCGACGGAAAGTCGTATATACAGATCACGACGCCTATATCCCCCGGGAGCAGCGGCGGAGGCCTGTTCGGGATGAATGCGCATCTTCTCGGCATCACTACCGCGCTGATCACCGACTCCCAGAACCTCAACCTGGCAGTTCCGTCGGCCACGCTGGCAACCTTGATGAAGCAGCCAAGGACCCTGTCGGCATTCCCCCCGGCAGCGGCGCTGGATGAGATCTCACAATCCTTTGTGACACTCAATTGGCCTGACGGCGCGACGTACGTCGGCCAGATCGATGAGTACGGCAAACCCCACGGCCTCGGCAAGTTTACCTGGAATAACGGAGACGTCTACGACGGGACGTGGTATCACGGGTCGCGGAGCGGCCTGGGGACCTATACCTGGGCGAACGGCCAAGTCTACGCCGGGACCTGGTACGAGGGACTCCGGAGCGGCTTAGGCGAGATGACCTATCCCGACGGGTCTAGGTACTCGGGCTACTACCTGATGGACTACATGCACGGTCTAGGGACCTACACGTGGCCCAACGGCGACAGCCTCCGCGGCGAGTGGAAAATGGACCGGGTGGACGGCATCGCGATGTACACCTGGGCCGACGGGGCCAGGTTCATCGGCGAGTACCGCGACGACGAGGAAAACGGTCTGGGCGTCATGATGTGGCCGGATGGACAGATCGAAGGCGGTACCTGGGTGAACGGCGTGAGGGCGTCGGCCAAGACGCGATAGGGGTCAAGAAAGACGCATGAGGGACCTAGAAAGCCGCGTAAGGACCAAGAAAGCCGCAGCAGGGCCCAAGAAAGACGCATGAGGGACCTAGAATGCCGCACTAGAGATCAAGATAGGAAAGGGCGCTTCGTAGCGAAGCGCCCTTCCACTTGCACTAGCTGTATCAAGAAGCCCTACCCAAACGCCTACTTGACTTGTTCGATAGATGCCGGCCTGATCTCGCTAATCACCCACGCCCCGCCCACGCCCTTCTTGACCGGCTGGTCGAGGTATATGGCGTAGCCTTTGTCCCCCACCTTCGCGGTGACTAGGGCCCTCCCATCGCTCGCCGAGGGCGCGAGCTTGTAGTCCAGGTCCGGATGCAGTCCCCGGGACGCCGCCTCGAACTTCGCTACCTCTAGGGGATCTTTGCGCCACTCGTCCTGGCCTGCATCGACCCGCTTCTGAAGCTCCGCCGCCCGCTCCCGACTGGTGAAGAACGGCTCTTCGATGCGGAGGGCGGGTCCCATAGGCTGCGAGGTATCCGCGTGCCCGGCTAAAGTCTCAATGGTCTTGCCTTCAACCAGTATCTTCACCTTCTGGATAGCCGAGGACGAGGTCAAGGGATCCATCAGCGTGAGCGAGTTGACCAGTGAGAGGATGCTCATGGATTCCCCCGCGGATCCGCCCCAGTGCTTGGTCTGGATCTCCTTGCTGAAGTTGACGTACGCGATGCCGTTGGCGACCTCAAGCGACAGCAGCTTTGCCTCGGGCGGGAGCGTCTTGCGCAGCAGTGGATCTTGAGGCCCCTTCAGCAGTTCCTTTACTATCAGAGCCGCCGTGCTCTCACGCTGGGCGGGATCGCCCGGGACTTCGACCCGGCGCCGCTCAGGAAGGACCTCCATGGCCTGGTCATCGCCGAAGTATAGGACCAGGTCCACGTAGCTGGTACTGGGGACAGGGTCCACCGCCACCGGCGGCTCCTGTCCAGTCGCCTTGGGCGCGCACCCCGAGAGCAGCATAACCGAGGCAATGAACGCTGTGCACAGCAGCGCCACGAACGCCCTGGATGCCAGACGGGCCGGGACCGTAAAGCGCGCCGCGGTCATGACGCGCGCCGGGGCCGCCGCTCCTTTGCCTGCACTTCTCATGGTAGAGCTTATGGTTGAGCGCAACTACGATTCCTCCAATCCGAAACCTTCTGCGCCCATTGTGCCTCGACTGTGTTACAGCATTGTGTCGGCGTGTTGCAGTCTTGTAACATCCGCCCACACGACCGTGAACGTGGAGCCTTTGCTCTCCACGCTCTCCACTGTTACGCGGCCGCCCGACCTCTCGCACGCTTCCTTCACGATGGCCAGCCCCAGGCCCGCGCCTCCCGTGGACTTCCGCCTGGACCGGTCGACCCTGTAGAAACGCTCGAAGATGCGATCCAATTCATGAGCGGGGATGCCCGGACCGGTGTCCGAGACCCTGAGGACGAAGTCCCGCCCATTGTCGGGCAAGATGCCTGCCTCTACCTCGACTGATCCGCCAGGTCCCGTGAACTTCAGCGCGTTATCCAGGAGGTTGGCTGCTACCAAGCGCAGGATGGCAGGGCTGATACTGATGAGGAAGCCGGCGGAATTGGTGGCGGGCTGGTCAGCAGCGCGCTCGTCGAGAGAGCATCCGTCGAAAGCGCGCTCATCGGCTGCAAGTTGTACGCCCGCGCGTTCGCCGAAGGCGCATTCCTTGGAGGCAGGCCGGTCACCGGGGCGTTCGCGCTCGCATCCATTTGCGCTGGAACGGCGCGGATGCAGTCTCCCACCCCTGAACTCCAGCCTGACGGACCTGTCCTCCGCATCCTTCCTCCTGCTCTCCACAACTTGGCGGACGACCTCAACCCCGTCAACCGTCTGCCGCTCTACCTGGCTCTCGGACTTGGTCCGCAGGAGGTCCAGGATCTCCTCGCTGGTATGGATGATCCTTGCCAGTTCGCCGCGCATGTCGCGGAAGAACCCCGGCAGCTCGTCAGGCTGGGGTTTTTGTATTTCCATGGATTCCACCGTGGCCTGCATTGCCGCCAGAGGGGACCGCAATTCATGGGCTGCCGCAAGCAGGAACTCCTCGTGTGCGGACATAGTCTTCTCAATGCCGGATGCCATGTAGTTGAAGGATTCGGCCAGTTCCCGCGTCTCCTTGGGTCCCCTCGGAGTAACGCGGATGTCGAGCCGGCCAGACGCCATCCTCCTCGCGACGCCGGATAGCTCAAGCATAGGACCCAGTATGACCGAGGACAGCCCCCAAGCAACCGTCAATGTCAGAACGGATGCCGCTCCTCCGCCCACGAGGACAGCCCGCATAATGGACTGGTGCTGCGCAAAGATGTCGGAGAGGTCCTGTGTGATGAACACGGCGCCAGGGCCGTCCGTCGTGCCAGGGCCGTCCGTCGTGCTCAGGCCACCTGTGCCAGCCTCGCCAGCCGTTCCGCCGACAGCACCCGTCCCCCACGCTGCCGGCACGGCCACATATGCTGTGAACAGGCCATCCGGCAGGTAGTACGTATTCGCGGACTGCCTTCCGCCCAGCGCGTCCGCCACCTCTGCAACCGCGCTCAGATCCCTGGCTCGGTACTGGTCGTCCATCGCCGAGTCGTCCAGCACGCGCCCGGATTCATCGAGCAGTAACACCCTGCCCCTGAACGGTATCCCGCCTATCCCTTGCATCGCTCCCCAGTGGGGCCCGCCGTTCGCCTCAACCGCAGATACCAGGAGATGTGCTTGGGCATAGAGGTAGGAGAGCCGGGAGCCCACGGCCGATGTCTGCAGGTACTGAGACAGGAAGGTCATCAGCACGGCAAGCGCCACCCAGATGATGACCAGGTACGTGAGCGCCAAGACAGACCTCGATGAAATCCTACTCACAGTAGTAGCCGACCCCTCTTCGGGTCCGGATTACCTCCGGATGCTGGGGGTCATCCTCCACTTTCTCGCGGAGCCTCGACACCAGGACGTCCACCGCCCTGGAGTCGCCCAGGTAATCGTATCCCCAGCAGGCCTCCAGCAGCTTCTCGCGGGTAAAGACCATACCCCGGTGCCTGAGCATGAGCGCTAGCACGTCGAACTCCCTGGCAGTGAGGCTGATCTCGTGGCCCGCCTTCCACAGGCGGCGACCCTGCAGGTCCAGGAGGAAGTCGCCGTGGCTGACCGTCGCCCCGCCTCGCCTGCTCGCCGGGCTACCTGCCGAGCCCCTTGCCGGGCTCCCTGACGTGCTTTCGGTGAATCTGCCCATCCTCCTCGATACCGCCTTCACCCTCGCCGCGAGTTCCCGCACGTTGAAGGGCTTTGACAGGTAATCGTCCGCGCCCATCTCGAGCCCCAGCACCTTGTCGATGTCCTCGGCGCGCGCAGTCAGCATGATGACCGGCAGGTCGGGGTATCGCGCCCTGATCTCCTGCAGCACCGTGAAGCCGTCCTTCCCGGGCAGCATGACGTCGAGGATGACCATGTCGGGATTTTCGGCCGCAATCGTGTCCAGCGCCAGGCCGCCGTCCACGCAAGTGGCAATCCCGTAGCCCAGCGCCGTGAGGCTGCGCTTCAGTGCCTTGAGTAGCACCTCATCGTCATCCACCAAGAGCAGTTTCATAGCAGGGCTGGGGGTCGTGTTCGTGTTCATGTGAACATTCTACCATTCAGTCACGCCGTCACGCCCGCAGGGCCGGTTCTCGCCTAGCTCAATGGAGAGCGCCGAACCCGCAGAGCCAGCTTCGCCTCGCGCAGTGGAGGCAAAGATCAAAAGGTAAGGCGGGGAGTCCCCTCCCCGCCTTCATCGTTATGCTGATCTTGTCCTAGCGCCAAGAAGCGCGACCGCGCCTCTCAGTGAAGCCCTGCGCCAGCCGCTACGCCACAGCAGCCGCAGCGTTGCTGACGGCGCTGTACTGCCGTCCCTACTTCTTGAACACTACCTTCCCATCCACAACAACCATCCAGGCCTTGCCCGAGAGGTCCATCGGGTCGCCGTCGTACACCGAAAGGTCGGCGTCCTTGCCTGGTGTGAGGCTGCCTACGCGGTCAGCCACACCGAGGATCTCGGCGGGGGTCAGGGTCACGGCGCGAAGCGCGGCGTCCTTATCCATCCCAGCCTGAACGGCCATTCCGGCCATGAGCGGCAGGGTGCTGAGCGGCACTACCGGCGAGTCGGTCATGATAGCGACCTTCACTCCGGCGCGGTGCAAGATGCCGGGGGTCTTGAAGGTCTTGTTGGTGAGCTCGAACTTGGTCTTGTGACCAAAGGACGGCCCAATAACCGCAGGCACGCCTTCCTTTGCCAGGTGACCGGCGATCAGATGTCCCTCGGTGCAGTGCTCAAGCGTAATCCCCACGCCGAACTCCTTGGCGATGCGGATGGCCGTGAATATGTCGTCCGCCCTGTGGGCGTGGGCCTTTAGCGGGATCTCTTTGCGGACGACCGGGAGCATGGCCTCCATCTTGGCATCGTAGGCGGGAAGTTTGGATGCGTCGTCGCCAGCGCGCTCGATCTGCTCCTTGTAGCGGACGGCCTTCGCCAGAGTCTCACGGAGCAGCGCGGCGGTACCCATCCTGGTAGACGGCGTCTTGCTCTTGGAATTGTAGACCCGCTTGGGATTCTCGCCGAAAGCGATCTTCATGGCGAGCGGGTTCTTCACTATCATGTCATCCACGCGGTCGCCGTGGGTCTTTATCACCATGAAGGTGCCGCCGACCACGTTGGCTGACCCTGGACCAGTCGCGCAGCAGGTCACGCCCGCTTCGAGGGCCTCCTTGACGGTCTCGTCCATGGGGTTGAACCCGTCAATGCCCCGCATGTGGGGGGTTATGGGATCGGTCATCTCGTTGCCGTCGTCACCCTCGAAGCCGATGGCGGACTCCCACATCCCAAGGTGGCAGTGGGCGTCAACGAATCCGGGATAGACGCTGCGGCCGCCGGCGTCGACGACCTCGGCGCCCGCGGGAATCTGCACGTCTGCCCCGACCTGGGTGATCTTTCCACCATCGATGAGGACGGTTCCCTTCTCGATAACGGGACCGTCGACCGGGTAGATCCTCGCGTTCTTGATTGCCAGCACCAGAAACTCCTCCTGTTACATGGACTGTAAGTTCGGATCGATTAATAAGCGGGCGGTTGCCCACCTATAGGCCATTCGTCCCGAACGCCGTGGATCCTCTTTGCGGTCACCCATCCGCCGCTTCAATGACATGCTCAGGGTACCTTAACGATATGACTTGATCGCTGAGTATACGTCCGGCACGAGCTGCGCCAACCCGATCTTCCCGGAGATATCCCAGAAAGGCGCCGCCGCCAGAAAACCCACAATCTTCCCGTTCTGCACGAGGGGAGTGCCGCTCAGGCCCCTACCCATCCGTTGGCCGGTCCTTGGTATCTTAACCACCAGGAACTGGCCTTCCTTTCTCGCCTGCTCCCTCTACTCCCACTTCGCCTTCCCCACCACGTGCCCGGCGGGCGTCTCTTCAACCTGGATACGCAGGTTGAACAGCTCCGACAGCGCCTGCAGTTGGCGGAGGATATCCGTGCCCGTCTGGACGTCCGACAATCTCGGCTCCCCCAACACAGACCTATGCCGCGCGCGGAAGTTCAGGTCAATGGGATGCAACTCCATCGACGTCAGCTTCCAGTCCTCGTACCTGCACACGGGGATGACCGACTGCCAGAACCGCTCATCAGCGGCGAATCCCTTGGGGTTGCCTTTGGCGTCCTTGTTGTTGACGTCCTGGACGTCTGCGGGCGTGGCGGTCTCCGGCAGCCCGAGACGCTGATAGATTTCCGCAGGATAGCGGCGGATTCCCGAGCTCACGTAGTAGAAATCCCCCAGCGAGTAGAAGATGGGCTTGCCCCGGTAGACCTCAATGGCCCGCAGCATGTGGGGCCCGTGGCCGACTACTACATCGGCGCCTGCCTCGATGAACTTATGGGCGACGTCCACCAAGAAGTCCGGCAGGTCAGGGGTGTTCCCGCGGCGGTTCCGGCCCTGGTGCGCGTGGAGGCTCATCACCACGAACTCGGCCTGCCGCTTCGCGTCATTGATCCAACGGCAGATCTCCTCGAGGTCCCGCTGGTTGACGCGCTCCTTGACCCCAAGTTGCGAGGAATCCGTCCCCCTGATAACGCGGAGGCCCAGGAAGTCCGTCAGGTTCTCGGGGATAGGCGTCCCCGCACGTTCGGCGGCGGCGCGCCGCTCCCGCATGATGCCGGCGGTCCCCAGCGCCTCGTCGATTTCGCCCAGCATATCCCAGTGTTTGTCATCGAGGACATACTCGTAGTCCACCCGGAGCGGACTTATGCCCGGACGGCCCGGCATGTCGGTGCGGGACGGCCCCGCCGGCGCTCCCACCACGAAACTGGATGTGGCCCCGAGCAGCGCCACCCGCCCGTCGTCAACGTCGAAGTAGGCGGGCGAACGTGCCTCGCCAAGGTTGTTGCCGCCACCGGCGAAGACCATCCCGCGCTCACGCAGGGCATCCATTGTATCCTGGAGGCCAAGGAAGGTGTAGTCGGCGGCGTGATTGGTCGCCACGTTGTAGAGGTCGAAGCCCATCCATTTCAGCTCATCCAGGATGAACTCCTCGGCGCCGAAGTTCGATCCCCCGCTCTCCAGCGACGGGACCAGCGGCGGCCTCGGCGTCACGACCTCCAAGTTAACGAAGGCGGCGTCCGCCGCCCGGATTATGTCAACCATCTCAAGGAAAGCCGACTCGGTGCGCTGCGAGCAGCGCTTAGTCAGGATGGCGTCGCCTGCTGCAGCAAAAGTGAACTTGTGCATCATGAAACCTCCTTGGGCTAGTGCGTCCTCCTTGGCGTGGTGCATTTCCTTGGGCCTAGCCCTCTGTCTTTCTCTTCTCCCCTCCATCACCTTCCTCTTCGCCTGAGTCTTCCCCTGCTGGTTGCAGCTTCTTGCTGCTTCTCAACACCCCTACCACTGTGACGTGTACCAATTAGGCCGTGATAACTCGATGACTCTCCTACGTCGGCGCCTCCCCGACGCCTCCGCTGCCGCGAGTGCTTTCAAGGTCCCTGAGGACCTGCTAGTTCGTGGCCGATCTCCTCCAACATCACGATGTAGGGGCCCTTTGGGTCAAACGGACGCCGCGGGATGTCCGGCGGGATCGCTGCTTGCATGCGTTCCACAGTCAGGTCGAGGTACGTAACCGTGGAGAGGCGAACGCCGTTCTGCTTGCTTAGATAGGCTTTCCTGAGGTCGCGTCTGTACTGATCGATGAAGGTCTTGTCGCTGGGATACCGGCTGGTTGGGCCAAAATGCTGGTCTCCCTGGTGCTCAAGGGCCCAAGCATAGTCAGGAGCGTGGACGTCGTACTCCATCCTCTGCCCGGTGTCTTTGTTCTCTAGGAAGGCTGGCCGGGAGTTGTAGACCAAGTGAACATAGGGCGCAACGATCCAGTCCACGAAGCGTTTCGATGCCTCCTCGCCCAGATACGGGGCCACTCGCATGAGCCGCCTGGTTTCGTCGGCGAGATATTGCTCGACGTCGGCAGGCACTATAGCCTCGGGCCTGTGGCAGCGACCAACCGGGACCTTCCGAAGCCATCCCAGCCGCTCCAGGTTCTTGCAGTGAGGCTCTATCGACCCTTTGTGCAGCCCAACCGCCTCAGCCAGCGCTGTAATGGACGGCGGCTGCTGCAGCATTGCCACAGTATAGACGGCTTTTTCAATCGGGGATAGTTCCTTGGCAGCTGCGAGCCGGGTGAGTATTCGCAAGACTACTCTCAGCGACATCATCCTCCACGTGACATCATCCTTCACCACCTGCCACCGCGGATGCGCCCCTGGCAAAGTTTACCAGAACCCGCTACGGGGTGTCACGCCGAAACACGGGTCTTCGATGCGGAGTTGGGATCGGCCGTCTTCTCGATGCCCGGGATTCCGATTGGTAGCTTTCCCCACCAAGTGGAGTCGGATTGTAAGTTCTCCCCATCAGATGGACCTGGATTGGTAGCTCTCCCCATCACGACGAACCGGGGGAGGGACCGGGGAACCTAGCCGACATACAGAACGGTCACCCAATGACCAACAGGACTCCGCCCCCGCCCCGCCGAAGGTGAGACAAAGCAGTCGACCCACCTCTTCTCCGCCAAGGAGTCATATGTATCTGTGACGGGAGTTCCTATGTACCTAATGAACCTGTGACGGGAGTCCCTATGTATCTGTTGGGTCTGTGACGGGAGTTCCTACTCGATTCCGAAGGAGGTGCCCTGCTATTGAGCGATATTCCAGTGAGGAATGCCGAAGTGATGAACGACGGAGTGATGAATGACGGAGTGAGGAATGGCGGCAGCGGCGGCGATACTGGAACCGTCGGAGCGCCGTCCATAAACGACGGCGATACTCCAACCCTCGGCACGCTGTTCATGCAGCCGGACGTCGACGGTGCCCGCGAGTTCTTCCGCCGAAAGAGCCGAGCGCTGACGGATAAGCGGATGGCAGTTCGGGAAGCCGTCTCCACCCTCATCCGAGATGGCGACTACCTGGCCATCGGGGGGTTCGGGACTAACCGCATCCCCACCGCCGTCCTCCACGAAATCCTTCGCCAGCAGCGGAAAGGCCTCGGGCTGTCCGGTCACACAGCGACCCACGACTTCCAGATCCTCGCCGCCGGAGGCGCCATTGACCGCGTGGACGTCGCCTACGTCATTGGACTGGAGGCCCGCGGGCTATCCAGGGTTGCGAGGCGCCTGTTCGAGGAGGCAAAAGTCCAAGTCACCGAGTGGACCAACGCTGCCTTGGCCTGGCGCTACAGGGCGGCGGTCATGGGAGTGCCGTTTGTCCCAGCCCGCGTCATGTTTGGGACCGACACGTATAGGCGCAGCGCGGCCAGGACCGTCCGTTGCCCCTTCACGGGCCAGAAGCTGCTGGCGCTCCCCGCCCTCTACCCCGACGTCGCGGTCATCCACGTCCACAGAGCCGACAAGTATGGGAATTGCCAGATAGACGGCATCAGCGTGGCGGACTACGACGTTGCCCGGGCGTCCAAACGGGTCATCATCACGACCGAACGCGTTGTGGACGAGGACGTCATCCGCGCCGACCCGACCCGAACGATTATCCCTGGATACTGCGTGGATGCGGTTTGCGAAGTCCGGTATGGCAGTTTCCCCGGAAACATGCCCTACGAGTATTTCTCCGACGAAGACCACCTGCGCGAGTGGCTGGCGGCCGATTCCAAGCCCGAAACGCTGAGGCCCTTCCTTGATAAGTACGTGTACGGGACAGCGGATTTCGAGGCCTACCTGGAGCTTTGCGGAGGCGAAGAGCGGATGGCCCATCTGAGGAGACTGGAGTTGTTGGAGCCGGATGAGCCGGCGGGCATGGATGACACGACAGCGGATGGCCACGACGAAGGAGGTGCCCTGCGATGATGTCGGATGGCGACACCCGCCACGCCCGCCCTACGGATGCGCCTGCCTATAACCCGATGGAACTGATGATCTGCCTGGCTGCCCGCTGTTTGGAGGACGGTTCCAGCGTAGTGGTCGGGACCGGCGCCCCCTGCGCCGCGGCGATGCTGGCGCAGAAGACCGCTGCCCCCAACATCATGGTCATGTTTGAGGCGGGCGGGGTGGGGCCCGTCCTCCCCACCATGCCGATTTCGGTCGGCGATTCCCGCACCTTCCACCGCGGGATCATGGCGTCCAGCATGCTCGAGATAATGGAGGCCTGCCAGCGCGGCATGGTCGACTACTGCTTCTTGGGCGGCGCCCAGATCGACATGTGCGGAAACATTAACTCAACGGTCATCGGAGACTTCGAGAAGCCCAAGGTGCGGTTCCCCGGGTCCGGAGGGGCCAACGACCTGGCATCCCTGTGCTGGAAAACCATGGTCATCACGCCGCACGATCCGCGCCGGTTCGTTCCCAAGGTCGACTTCATCACGACGCCTGGATACCTCACGGGACCAGGGGCTCGCGAGGCCGCCGGCCTCCCACCCGGCACCGGCCCCCACAAGATCATCACGAACCTGTGCGTAATGGGGTTTGACCAGGAGAGCAAGCGGATGATGGTGGAGAGCGTCCATCCTGGCGTCACCCGCGAGGAGATCACCGCGGCCACTGGGTTTGACCTGCTCTGGGCCCAGGATGTGAAGGAGTCTCCGCCTCCCACCGCCGAAGAGTTGAGGATACTGCGGGAAGAGGTCGACCCGCTCAAATACATCATCGGCAGGCAGGCGGGATAGCGGTGAGGAAACCGACTGGACACCGCCGATCCGATGAGGAAAAGCGGAGTGAAGCTGGTAGCAGCAAGCTATTGGAGGGATTGATGGTGAGAAGAGCCGTCATCGTGAGCGCGGTCCGGACCGCGATTGGCACTTTCGGAGGAGCCCTGTCCCAGGTCAGTGCCGTGGACCTTGGGGCTGCCGCAGTTAAGGAGGCCATCGCCCGCGCGGGGGCGAGCAGGGGCAACGCGGCTGGCAGCGATGCAGATGAGATTCGGGCAGACGGAGTCCATGCAGACGCCGTCCAGGTAGATGAGGTCATCCTCGGTAACGTCCTTCAAGCAGGCCTGGGACAGAACGTGGCCAGGCAGGTTGCTGTTAAGGCAGGCGTGCCCATCGAGGTCCCGTGCACGACAGTCAACAAAGTCTGCGGATCGGGGCTGAAGGCCGTAGCACTGGCTGCTCAGGCAATTGTGGCCGGGGACGCCGACGTGATCGTCGCAGGCGGGACCGAGAGTATGGATATGGCGCCCTACCTGGTCGATAAAGGCAGGTACGGCTACAGGATGGGCCATGCCCAGTTGACCGACGCCATGATCCGCGACGGTCTATGGTGCGTCTTCGGCGACACCCACATGGGGGTAACCGCAGAGAACGTGGCCGAAAAGTGGGGTATCACCCGGCAGATGCAGGACGAATTCGCGGTGCTGAGCCAAAACCGCGCCGAGAGAGCCATTACGTCCGGCCGCTTCAAGGACGAGATAGTGCCGGTTGAAATTCCCCAGCGCAAAGGCCCGCCCGTGATCTTCGCCCAGGACGAGCATCCCAGGTTCGGGTCCACCGTTGATAAGGTAACCGGCCTGAGGCCGGCTTTCCGACCGAACGGGACCGTAACCGCCGGCAACGCGTCAGGCATCAACGACGGTGCGGCAGCGCTGTGCCTTATGTCGGACGAGATGGCATCCCGGCTCGGCGTGAGGCCGCTCGCGACAGTCCGGGCGTGGGCTGCGGCGGGAGTGGATCCCTCCATAATGGGCGTGGGCCCCGTCCCTGCAACCAAGAAAGCCCTGGCCAAGGCCGGATTGGCGCTGGACGACATCGACCTAATCGAGGCCAACGAGGCTTTCGCGGCTACCAGCCTCGCTGTGGCCAAGGAACTGGGATTTGATCCCGAGAAGGTCAACGTGAACGGCGGGGCTATCGCCCTTGGCCATCCGATTGGGGCGAGCGGAGCCAGAATACTGGTTACGCTCCTGCATGAGATGGCGAAGAGGGATGTCCACCTCGGTCTTGCCACCCTCTGCATCGGCGGCGGGATGGGCATGTCGCTGATTGTGGAAAGGTGACGCCGGACTGTGACGCCGACCTGATTCTTGTGATGAGGAAACCGACAGATCCCGGTCCATGGGTGGGGCGATACCGACAGATCCCGGTCCCATGGGTGGGGCGCTGTAGCACCGTCAACACATTGTAGGAAAATGGCTGGCTAAGTAAACCTTTAGGGCAGCCATTCGATATTCCCAATATGGGAATGGGCTCTCCATCGGCGCAAAGGCAGGATGTGAACCTGCTGATACCGACGTCGGCCCGCACGGCGTTGTATGTCGGATGCGGGGACGGTTCGCTTGGTCATGCCCTCAAGCGGGATCGCAACATCGAAGTCAGCGGCATCGAGATGTCTCCCCTCGCCTCCCGAGCACGCGAGGTGCTGGACAGGGTCTACTCGGGGCAGGTTGAGGATGTCGCCCAGAAGCTCCCGCCGAGTTACTTTGACTGCATCGTATTCTCAGACGTGCTGGAGCGCCTAACCAATCCCCAAAGGGCAATTACGCTCCTAAAGAAAAGTCTGAAACCCCAAGGCACAATCATTGTCAGCGCACGCAACGCGCGGTATTGGCCGGTGTTGAAGGCGCTGCTTGCCGATAACTACATACCTGCCGCTGAGGCCTCTTCGGGTGGCTCTTCGACGGCCCCTTCGGGAGACTCTTCGACGACCCCTTCGACGCGGGATGGCGCTCCCGCTGCACCTGCGGCGAGGACTCCTGATCAAGAGAACCTGCGTCTACTCACAAAGTCGGCGATTGTCGCGCTCCTAAAGTCGACGGGCTTCGAGATCTCACTCATTCGACCTGCAAAGGACCCGGACCAGGCAGGCATGCCGGAAGCTCTGCGCCAGGTCATTGCCTCCGAACTGTGCGTTGATGCAGCGGCACTGGCTGCGGAAACGTCGGAGAGTGCCTACCTGGTCGTGGCCCGTCCAGCGACCGCCGTGGGCGTGACCGCAACAAGGACAAATGTGGCCGGTGCAGGTGCGGGTGGGACAGCAGCAGGCACAGCTGGGGCAGGCGCAGGCACAGCTGGAGCAGGCGCCAACGCTGGCAGGATTGGGGCGAGCTCAAGCCGCAGTGATGCACGCGCGTCGACCGCAGTGGGTGGCGCGAGTGGAGTAGGCTCCCCCGTTATCCCCCAATTGGCCCCGCAGGGCAAAGGCGGCGGGCCGGGTGCAGGCGGAGTTTCAGGTGCAGGCGCGAGTAGAGTTGCAGCCGGTGGAGCATCCGCTGCAGCCGGAGCCCAAGGAGCAGGTGTTCAAGCCCACGGGTCCCAAGGCGCCGCCAACTCAGACGCCCAGAGCGGCCCTGGAGCAAAGGGAGCACAAGCCCCCGCACCGCCCAAACGGAAGCCCATCGCCAGCATTGTCATTCTTACATGGAATCAGAAGGAACTGACGGAGAAACTCCTCCGCAGCCTGGAGACCACGACCAAGGTGCCGCACGAGGTCATCGTGGTAGATAACGGCTCCAGCGATGGCACCGCCGAGCTCCTGGCAGCCTACGCTGCTGAACGCGGAGCCGCAGGGTTCGACGTGCGCCCGGTCTTGAACAGCGAGAACGTCGGCATCGCCAAAGGCTTCAATATGGGACTCAAACTGGTCACAGGCGAGTACGTGGTCCTCCTCCACAACGATGTGGTCCTCCCTGCGCAGTGGTTGGAGCGGATGATACGCCACTTCCGCGTCGACAGGAAGATAGGGCTGGTCGGACCTCGCTCAAACTGCGCGAAGCCGCATCAGATTGCGCCGCTCGGATACCGTGATCTTGGCGAGTTCCCCGACTTCGCCGAGGCTTTTTACGCCAGGAACCAGGGAAATCGTACCAAGGTCGATAGCCTGGGCGGATTCTGCCTGGCTGCCAGGCGCGAAGTGCTTGCCAAGACCGGGCTCTTCGACGAGTCATACGAGGTAGCCCGGTACGAAGACGACGACCTCTGCATGCGTGTCCGCTTGGCAGGGTTCCAGCCGGTGGTGGCGGACGACATCTACGTCCACCACAGCGGCTCGGCATCCTTTAAGAGAAATGAAGTGGACCCGCTCCCGTTCGCCGAAGCAAACCGCGGCAAGTTCATCTCCCGGTGGGATCTCAAGCCAAGCATCGCATACGTGATGCGTTGGTCCTCACAATCGGCTGTAGCGCAGACCGTCTTCAAGCAGGCCAACGATCTCGCCGCCCTTGACTACAAGGTGCGCATCATTTCACTTGAAGGAAAGCCTGAATTCATTGACGTCAATGCCGAGTTCCTGCGGGTGGGTGCGTTTGAAATGCTGCCGCCGCTCGAGGACGACATCGTGGTCGTCTGCTCGGCTCTGGACCTGCCGATCATTGCCCCTCGGTGCAGGGGAAAGCTTGTTCACTTGTGCACCGGATACGAGTCCTATGCCTATGGCTCCAGCCCGGACGACGCAATGGCGGAGAAGCCCCAGATAGACAGGTACCACTCGGTCCCGTGCGCCCGCATCGTCACGTCAGCCCACTTGCGTGACCTCTTCGAGACGCGGTTTGGCCAGGCCACGATGCTCGTGCCGGGGTGGCTTGATCCAGTCCTCGGGTCCCCGCGGGAGACGGTGTGGCCCGGAGTGCTCGATAGCGCGAACATCCTTTTCGTTGGACGACCCACCCTCTCGAAGGGCTTCGCGGACTTCACTGCAGCGATTCGCGCGGTCCGCAAGAAGTATCCCAAGGTGACGATGCACCTGGCCGTTCCGCCGCGCACGATCCCGTCGCAAGAGAAGGCCGAGGCCATGTTCGACGGGCCGGTGGTACTGCACGCCGGCTTGTCAAAGACTGAAATGGAGGCGCTGTACAGGTCCGTCGACGTCGCCGTTTTCCCGTCCTGGTACGAGGGCACCAGCCTCCACGTGCTCGAGGCCATGGCCTGCGGATGCCCGGTCATAACCGCGGACAGCCTCGGTATCCGCGACACCTGCAAGGATGGAGAGAACGCTCTCATCGTGACCCCGGGGTATCCACGGAAGCTGGCGCAGGCCATCACCCGCCTGATCGAAGACGAGGAGATGCGGCAGCGCCTCGCCAATGAGGGTCCTAAGGTCGCCGCGCAGTTTACTCACGACGAATCCCGAAAGGCCCTTCAGGCCGCGATGGACGCAGTATTCCGCTGGGAAACCGTGCCGGCGGATCACAAGCCCTCGCTGCAGCGGAGCGGCGCTGTTGTTCCGGGCCTGACTTCCATCGTGATCGTCACCCTGAACGCCTTCGAGTTTGCCAGCAAGTGCATTGACTCGATCTTCCAGAACTCGGACACCGAACCGTTTGAGCTCATCGTCGTGGACAACGGGTCAACGGACAACACCTGGCCCTTCCTTGAGGACCTGGCCCGAAAGCGGAAGGGTGTCCGGGTCCTGAGAAACCCCAACAACATGGGGTTCTCCTACGCCGCTAACCAGGGTATTTTCCTCTCCAAAGGCGAGTTTATCGTCATGCTGCACAGCGACACGCTTGTCACCAAGGGATGGCTGCGCCGCCTGAAGCGGATCGCCTCCTCAGTGCCCGGTGCAGGCCTGGTCGGACCTGTCTCCAACAGTGTCAGCGGAGAACAGGCCGTGGAAACCGGCGAACTCAGGACAATGGATCAGATCCAAGGATACGCAGGCGCCATGGCCGTGCAGCAGGCCGGTCAGACCCTTGAAGTCAGCCGCCTCTCCGGCTTCTGCCTCATGGCAAAGCGCGAGTTCCTGGACCGCGTTGGCGTGCTGGACATCGTCTATCCTGCCAGCGGGTTCGAGGACGACGATCTCTCCGTCCGAGCGCGTCTGGCCGGATATAAGTGCATGATTGCCCGAGACGTATTCATCTACCACTTCCAGAGCAGGACGTTTGCCGACAACAACATGGACCGCGCGCGCCTGATGGAGCAGAACCGCCGCAGGTTCCTACGCAAGTGGGCAGCGCTGCTGAAAGGTGCTGGCGCCGTAGATGCCGACTCGCTGGGTGGCAACAGGTCCACGCCTCTCACAGGCGCAGAGCGATTGGCCCGCCGCATCGCCGAACGCGGAGGCACAGGCGATGCCGGGGATGAATCCTCCGATTTCCTGCCGCCCGAGGATATGGGTCCGGTCGCAATCGCGGCCAAAGACGCACCGTCCCGGCCTTCGACCAAGCTGGCACCGGAGTCCGACAGGACTTCTGCCGCAGCCTCGCCTAGCGACACTCCTGGAATTGAGGAGCCGGCTCAGGGGGGCGCATCCGGCGAGGAAGAGCAGAATGGCTCCTCTACCCCCATGACTGTCGAGGACCTGCACCGCCGGGCTGATGCCCAGCTCCAGGTCGGCCGCTTCATCATCGCCCAGGCCATGTTCGAACGAATCCTCAAGACACGGCCTCTGGACGTGCGCGCGCGCTACGGCGCCGCTCTTTGCGCCGTCCAAACGGGCGACACGCGCAAGGCACGGAAGTACCTGAACTCCATCCTTTCGCAGCCGGAGCCTGGCACGACTCCTGGGACAACCGGGGACCTGCCCGGCCTCTCTTCAGAAGCTCGATCGTCAAGTGCCTCGAAGCGTGGGCGCATCGACCCTCCCAGTCTCCCGGGGATTTACAACCTATTCGGCGTTTCTTTCCTCGTGGAGCAGGACTATTCCGCCGCTGCGGCTTGCTTTGAAAAGGCGCTTGCCATCGACCCCTCCTTTGCGGAAGCAGTGGAAAACCTGCGGGTAGCCCAGGAAGGCATGTCGCGAGACTAGCAGAACAGCCTGTACCTATCCTTCAGACGCGACAGCTCCAGCGAACTCAAGTCGCTCATATCCTGTAGGCGGTCGATCAGCGCCGCCGCCACCTCGTCGGTAATGGAGTAGGTTGTGTCACCGATCCGCGCCTTTACCTGCAGCCCGATGTCGGCAAACCCGACTCCGGGCGACTTCGGGCCGATAAGCCACGCCAGTTGCACGGACCAGGGACGCTTGAAGTCCTGCTCCGGCGTGAAAACCGCGTGGCCGGTAGACTGGGCCAGCCCAATCACCTTTCTCTCAGGCGAGGTCACGTAGATGAAGAACAGATGGCCTGGCTGCACTCTCTTGGCGAGTCTTTCTTTGGAAAGCGGGAACCCGATGGTCGTGGTCAGCTCACGAGTACTCATCCCCAGGTAGAAGCCCGGGTACACCAATTTGATGGAGTACGTCTCCCCCAGCTGATTGTGGCGGATGAGCGGCGACTCGGCGCCATTTGCCAGCGGAGAGAGCGGCATACGCTGCGGCGACATCCCGCGTGCGGGTCTCGGAGGAAAAACCGGCGCATCAGTTGATTCACCTGAAGGAGCAACCTGCGCATCAATCCGTTGACTGAAAGGAGCAGCCGGCCCATCAGCCAGTTCACCCGAAGGGGCAACCGCTCTGTCAACCGGTACTGACGCTGCACGGTCCGAGTAGTACACCGGGGGCTCTGACGGACCCGGATAGGCCCGGCCAACTACCGGGACCTTTGAACCAAACTTCCTCTTCGACTTGGACGGGAGCACGGGGGAATCCGAATCATGGACCAGGGGATCTATGGCTTCATTGCTCATAAGGGCACCTCTCTTGTCGAAAATGGTCCTGCGAGCCATCTCGCAGTCACCAGGCGCCCATCCATATTTTACCAACCCATGCCTAATCTGACAAGCTCCGATTTCTACCGCCCCGGCCGGTGGCCGCCCGATTCGACATCCCCGCTGCCTTGGCTTTCTTAGCCGATCACACGATTCATAAGGAGTGCGGCCAGCTACACCGATCCATCCATAGTAGCCAGCCCAGGCATCAGCCCGTCACGCCAGTTCAGCAAGGGTGCGCGCGAGCACTGAGCGGGCAAGGATGACGGGAACCCCGACAATGTGCCGGACTCTGTCCTTCATGGCCAGCGTATAACCGATGCAGTCCATCACGATCAGGTCCGCTCCCCACTCTCTTAGGGCATGGGCCTGCGCTTCGATCTCCACCGGCTGTCCATAGGGCGATGCAGCCCCAATCCGCACTTGCGGAGTGATGGCGCTCCACCGGCGCATCCCCTGCTCGATCTGGTCTGCATCCGGCAGAAAAACCCCCAGTTTGAATGCCCGGCCGCATCCCCCATCAGCGTGAACGCCGCTGCTCTGCCCGCCGCTGCTTCGCGCCTGAGTCTCTGCCATCCCCGCCACCCCTGCCACTGCGTGGAATAACACTTTCTGCGGAACCACCAGGAGCTTGTCGCAGCGGAACTGCGGGAACTCGCCGGTGCAGACCAGCGCGATCGCGTCGGCGCCTCGCCCAACCAACTCGTCGATCTTCTCCTGCATCCGGGGGATGATGTGCTTCTCGGCGATCCTGACCGCCGTCCCATCCGCCATGCGCGTCACTAGCACGTCGTCTCCAAGCTCGGGCGCAAGCTTCTTGACTTCTTCAAGCGTTAATCCGTCCAGCGCGCCGGCTTCGAGGACCCGGACATCCTGCGCCATCACGAATCGCATCTCAGGAATGAGGTCTATCCTGGGCGACTGTCCGATCGTCACCGCTCCTAGAACCCGTCCCACGGCCATCTCTCCCCTACTCCTTCCCCAGCGTCTGCAGGTGCTTCATTGAGCCGTACAGGCGCACAAGCCGGTCAAATTCCTCCACGTCATAGAACGAACATTTGCCTGCTCCGAAGGCCTTCGCGACCTCGATGCAGAACCGTACCGCCTCTTCGATATCCGCCGGGTGGCTCGCTCCGGTGGCGCAGCCGGGGACGGCGGTCTCCGCGGTGATGGCGACGCCGACAACGGGAGCATCGGTAGCCGTAGCAGGTTGAAGGATGCTATTCAGGTGGTAGATGCCGTTGCCGTACGGCGTGATGTCCTGCGTCGTGATGGGATAGGTGACGGGCGCTTGCCCGGTCGTGATGGACATGATCCCCAGGAGATCCTCACTCACCCGCAGGATGTAGCCCTCTTTGACGGTGGGGGACAGCGCAAAGCCACGATGGTTCACAATCCGGTTTCCCTTCGTGGTGTCGATGGATAGGATGGCGTCCATCGCTGCATCTACCTCGTGTTTGTTCATCACCGCCATGTCGACCGGGGCTCCCATGAACGGCACGGGATCGTGGGGAATAACCGGTGAGTTGGGACAAACGTGTGTGGAGATTATTACGTCGCCTGGGAGGACGTCTCCCCGGCCCGCCATCCTGACCAGCTTGATGGCGATGGCGATAGCCGCCACCGCTCCATCGCCGTCGGATACCAATCCGATCATCTCAGGCCTGGCGCCGACCCCGCCCAGCCGTCCGATTATGCCCAGCGTGGGACACTGCCCGTCGCGGCGCTTTCCCGACGACCCCGGAATCGTGATCCGGACAAAGTCGGTGTGGCCCTTTGGGCCGCTGATGCGAACCCAATCTGCGTTACAGGGACCGAGAGCCTGTACCGCCGAAACGACTGCCTGTCCGTTGGCGAGGGGGTCGTCCAGCAAGGCTATTGCATCCAGCGTAGCTCGAAATGTCATGTGGATCACTCCCGCGACTGTTTTCTCTTCTTAGGACGCGCGCCTCCGAAGACGCGCATCATATGGCCCATCTCAGAAGCGCGCTCTCCACGCGCACCTCATAACGCACCTTACAACACCCGGCTCAGAACACGTACCTAACCAGTTCTCTCCCTGTGAGCCGCTCCACGTCTGCGTAGAGGTCCCTGTCCCGCATCCCTGCTCCGAGGACCAGGTTCGCTCGCGGCACAACGACCACCGCGACCTCTGCCTCCGCTCTCACTTCGGCCGAGGTAACCGGTAAGCCGGTGCGAAGGTCCAGCGTGGTGACTAGATCGGGGAACGTGTACAGCCGCTCGCCAGAGCCAATGTTTCCAAAACCGGCACTTCCAGAGCCGATCTTTTCAACCGTGAGGTATTCGTTGCAAAAGTAGAGCTCGACCATGGTTTGCGGGGCGTCCCGGTCTTGGACCACGAGTCTGCCGAAGTCGAAGCCTCCGACCGATTCGATCTCCCTGTGGACGATCCTGCCCTTGCAGACCACCGCGCCACCCGCGGCAGCAGCAGCCCCGGAAATGGCCTCCATAGCGGAGCGGGTCCGACCGTCCACAATGGCCCGTCCAACTTCGAGACAGCGATGGATGGCCCCAGGAGCAGCGTTAACGCTGGCATAGGACACCGGTACAGGATTCCGCGCAACGGCGACGAGTCCTCCGACCTGGCTGGCAGCCTTCCTCACCAAACCGGAGGCGCTTTCGACACTCCCCTGTATGAAGACCTCGAGGTTAGAGCCGTCCGGCCCGCGGCCGCCGACCGCTACCTGCTCAGATATGTATCCCTTCACCCTGTTGAGTCCCATCGAACCCATGGCGCCGGTCGGATGCGCGCGGCCATTGCACGGGGCATCCACCACCGGTAGTCCGGTCGCCGCCGACTGCACCCATCCGTTGACGGTAGCCAGCCCACCGCACTCGTTGGCGATGAAGCCTCCGACCTTCTTCCCGGTGAAACGCTCGAATAGGCGAACCGCCCTCACATACTCATCCGGACCCGCGTGGGCCCCCTCACCGGCGGGAGCGCCGACAGCCGAGACGGTTAGAAGCAGCGCGTCCGGTGGGAGGTCGTCCAATGCAACCATATGCGGACAGCCAATGCTCAGAGCCTGTCGTCCCATCGTGCGACCGGCTTCAGTGGAGCCCCCTCCACCTCCGCCGTAGAAGCTTCCGCCTATGACCAAATACTCCAGCAGTTCATTGTTCAAATCGAGCCGCGTCACAATACCCCTCCTCCTGGTGCTATTCTTCACCAGCGAAGGAGGGTTGCCCTGCAATTGTCGTCGCGGCTACCGCATCTTGGGGAGCGCCCTGACCTCGCCCACGTTGAGGACGTCGAAGTCGGGGACCACCGACCCGGCCGCGGCAAGGCGAACGGCCGCCATCAACTGCTCCTTTGGTACATCGCGGTCCACGAGTAGGGTCAGCCTGGGTTCCGTGGTAGAGGCGCCTACCCGCCTGACCCCTATCCCTGCCCCCACCACGTGCGTCGTACGAGCCTTATCCAGGGATCTCTTGACGACGGCCGTAAGGGAATCTGCCATGTTCACTCACCTTCCCCGCGCTAACTAGGTGACGTGGCAGTCACGCGCGACATATTACGTAGACAAGGGAGGCTATGTGACAGGATCAGTGGCGGCGTCTACGCCGGAATCAGGCCACGGAAGAACCCGCCACTCCAGAGGGGTCTGGCGGGCGGAACCCGCAACACCACAATTCACTGGCGGGCGAAGACCGGAACGAGAATCCCCACTGGCGGAAGGAACCCGCCACGCTCAGATTTCGTGGTGGGAAAAACCCGCATCAGGGTTCCTAGAGGATCCCCAGAGCCAAGTGAGCCGCGCCGATAATGCCGGCGTCGTCTCCCAACTGCGCCCTGACGAAGGGGATGGGGTTGTGCCCGGGCATGCGGATCCGTTCCCAGAGCGATCTCTCGGCAGCCTGGAGTAGTATTTGGAGTGCGGCCGGATTCCCGGCCGCCAAACCGCCGCCAACGATGACTGCCTGCGGACTCACTGCAATGGCAGCGGAAGCCAGGCCCGCGCCAAGCGCCTCGCCTGCCTTCCGAAGGACTGATACCGCTCGGCGCTCACCTGTCGCAGCCCGCTCGAAGACTAGCGGTGCAGGAGCTCCGTATATCCTGGCGATGGAGCGCCCTGAGGAGACGGTCTCCACGCAGCCCCGCTTGCCGCATCCGCAGGTCTCGCCCTCGGGATCGACCTGCACGTGGCCGAACTCGCCGGCCATGCCGGTCCGTCCTGCGTGGACTTCCCCGCCGACAATGACCGCGCCGCCTACGCCTGTGCCCAGAGTCACGTAGAGCGCATCCTGCATACCCTTCCCTGCTCCGGCGCGCAGTTCGCCCAGGGCTGCGACGTTGGCGTCGTTGCCCAAGGCCACGGGCACCCCCAACACTTCTGATAGGCGTGTGCGGATAGGAAAGTGGCTCCATGCGGGAAGATTGGCGAATCCGGTGAACTCGCGGGTCTCCTCGGAGTAGGGACCCGGACCGCCAACCCCGACTGCCCGGGGGCGAGGATCGGGGCCAATGACCTCCCGCACGAGTCCGGCGAGGGCGAGGACGCCCTGCTCAGGGTCATCCTTGATGGTATAGGCGGAAGCGGACCGCAGGACTCGGTCCGGCTCAGAAACCGATACCGCGCCCGCCCGGATCCTGGTCCCGCCGAGGTCCACTCCGACCACCAAATCCACGACAGCGATGGACCCCCTTCGTATCACCAGCACTGCACGGTATGCGCCGGCACTGCTCGCTGCACGTCACAGGTCAGTCAGGGCGGCCAGGGCCGGTGACGCAGACTGTATGGCCGATTTCGGTCCCTAGCCCTTATGCAGCGCCTTCAGTGCACTTAGAGCCTTATCAGCACTGGACATGACGTCCTGGATGATCTCGGCACAGGTCTCTTCCTTTTTCACCATTGCGGCGATCTGTCCGGCCATGACGGAGCCGTTCTCGACGTCGCCGTCTACCACGGCAGCCCGCAGCCTGCCCGCGCCCAGTTTCTCCAGTTCCTCAACACTCGCTCCGGCCTTCTCGGCCACGAGGAACGCCCTGGCCAGCTTGTTATCCAAAACGCGGACGGGATGCCCAGTGCTGGCACCCGTCACTACTGTGTCTCGGTCCCGGGCCGCGATAACCGCTTGCTTGTAGGCAGGATGAACCTTGCACTCCTTCGCGCAGATGAACCTGGTGCCCATCTGTACCCCGACGGCTCCCAGAGACAACGCGGCGACGAGGCCCCGCCCGTCGAATATGCCTCCGGCGGCTACCACGGGGATATCCACGGCATCCACGATCTGCGGTACCAGCGGCATCGTGGCGATCTCGCCGATGTGGCCCCCGCACTCCATTCCCTCTGCGACCAGCGCGTCTACCCCAGCCCTCTCTAGGCGCTTCGCCAAGTTGACCGAAGCGACCAGCGCCAGGACCTTCATCCCGGCGTCCTTCATCGCTGGCACGTACTTGCCGGGATTTCCGGCACCGGTGGTGACGACAGGGACTTTCTCTTCTATGAGCATCTCAATGACCTGCTCAGCGAATGCGGAAAGGAAGTAGACGTTCACCCCGAAGGGCTTGTCCGTCATTGAGCGCGCTTTGCGGACCTCAGCCCGGACCACGTCCGGCGGCGCGCTACCGGCCCCGATCAGCCCCAGGCCGCCGGCTTCCGATACTGCGGCAGCCAGCTCCGCAGTGGCCACCCAGGCCATGCCTCCCTGGATGATGGGATATTCGATGTCGAGTAGTTCGCAAAGCTTGGTATGTATAGGCATGAAGACATCCCCCGTGGGAGTTTTCGCCCATTGTAACATCCGGCTTCCACCGCTGCCAGCCTTTCGTGCACAGAACTGTTCACGCTGCTAAGCTGATAGACAGGGCCGCCGGCATCCCGGCGACCCTGCTCTCACATATCTCACTCCGGTCCCGCTCCACTGGCGAACAGCCCAGCACTGCTCTGGTGCTGCGCCGTTGACTCGCAGGAGCGGGCGACACCTAGCTGTTCCCTTTCTCGCCCTCCAGGATCCCCTTGATCCCCGAGAGAGCCCCGAGGATGTTGGCCGCCTCCGTCGGGACCACGATCTTGGTTGCCTGGCCCGCCGACACCTTTTCCAGGGCCTCCAGCGACCTGATGGCCACGACTTCCTTAGTCGGGTCCGCGTCCTTGATAGCGTTGTACACCATCTTGATACCCTCAGCCTTGGCTTTCTCGACAGCCAGGATCGCCTGGGCCTCACCTTCGGCCTTCAGGATCGCGGCCTGCTTCTGACCCTCCGCCACGTGGATAGCGGACTCGCGTTCCCCTTCAGCCCTCAAAATAGAGGCCCTCTTCTCGCCCTCGGCTTTCAGGATAGCCTCGCGGCGCTCGCGCTCGGCACGCATCTGCTTCTCCATGGCATCCAGGAGGTCTCTGGGCGGGGCGATGTTCTTGATCTCGACCCTGGTTACCTTGATACCCCACTTATCGGTTGCTTCGTCCAGGATCTCTCTGAGTTTGGCGTTGACCGTGTCCCGGGACGTGAGCGTCTCATCAAGGTCCATATCGCCGACTATGTTACGCAGGGTGGTCGCCGCCAGGTTCTCGATAGCTCCCCTGGGATTGGCATGCTCGTACGCGTACTTCACAGGGTCGGTGACCTGGAAGTATACCACCGTGTCTATCATCATCGTGACGTTGTCCTTGGTGATCACCGGCTGAGGAGGATAGTCTGCTAATTGTTCTCGCAGGTCAATGACGACCCTCATGTGGTCAATGAACGGTATCAGGATGTTGACGCCGGTCTGCGCGACTCCGTGGAACTTTCCCAACCTCTCGATGATGCCGGCGCGCGCCTGGTTGATGATGCGGACTGAAGTGACGGCAAACGCCAGCACTAACATGACCAGGAAAGGGAACAGAACAATACCGATATCCATACTGCTCTTCCTCCTTCGGCTTTTATGGCTGCCAGCTAACAGGCGGTATCCGACGCTTGGACCACCAAGTGGACGCCCTCAACCCGCACAACCGTTACCGTTACTCCTACGGGGATGCTCGCGCAATCCAGAGCGGTGGCCGTCCAGACCTCGTTTCGCGCTCTGACCTGCCCGGTGCCGCCCGCGGGGATCGCTTTGGTCACAACTCCCGTAGCGCCCACCAGGGCATGAATGTTGGTCCGTTGTTCTCTATCCACCCGGAACCACTTCGAAGACAACCTTTTTGTGGACAACACGAGGCCCAGCGATACGACCAGAAAGCACGCGATCTGCCATCCGAGACCCGCTCCCAGTCCCGCCAAAAGCGCAGCAAAAAGGGCTCCTATTCCAAACCAGGCGATGAAGAACTGCGGGGTAAGCATCTCGGCAATCGCGCAGGCCACGGCCACCAGAATCCAACCGGCCCAGTGAGGCATAGTAAATCCCTCCCCCACATGCACATTACGAATTCTGGAGAAAAAGGATTCAGTCCTGCATAACGGGACAGCCCTGCAAAGTGGGCGGAGCGGGAGGTCTAGAACCTGAGGAACTTGCGCGCCATGGAGCAGGCCGTCTTCAGCGAAGGGGTCACGCCCTGGCCCGCTTTTGTGAGGACGGATGCCTGCCCGCCCAGACCCTGCCTCTCCACCTTGGGGTCCGAGAGGTACATGGCCAGCAACCCTCGCACCACCGCGGTGTGCAGCCAGGGGAACGGGGCGCAGCGTTGTGCCTCGCTGAGAGACCAGCGTGTGAAGCACTCCAGGGCCCGGGTCGCCTCGGCGGCGGACCCGTAGTAGGAGATAAAGTTCAGGTCGCCGCCCTCTACGTCTTCTGCCTGGTCAATGTAGTAGTCGAGGAGGATGTGGAGCCCGCAAATGGCAGGGAAATAGGTGGCGGTCATGGCTTTCGCCTGTCTGGCCGAAAACGCCGGGTCGATCGACGCACACAGGAGAGCGAACACTGCCAGGGTGGACCCCGTTGCGGCTCCGAACTCCCACCAGTGTAGGTCGCGTCCAAGCCAGGCGGCTGCGCCCGATTGGCGCAGCCAAGACTCTGGCGGTTGGCTCGGCCATATTGGCTGTGCCGACCCCAAGTAGCGGGCGCCGAACCACCGCTCCATGATCTCGTCTCGGACCGCGAGCGGCATGTGTTTCCCGGCCTGCAGTTCCGAGTAGAGCGAGACCAGCTCGAGCGCGAACGGTCGCGCGGCCGTGTAGCCGGGCAGTCCCCGCAGCGTCTTTCTTGAGGCCTCGACCAGGGCGTCCAGGTAGCCTCCATCGGGGGAATCTCCATCCACACAGCGCGGACCGGGTGCCCTCCCTTCCTCAGAGAAAAGCCTAGGCCCGTCCTGGCCGCCCCGGGAGGCTGCAACCTCACCGGTCGAACCTTCCACCAGAGGCAGGTATGCTGCGTAGTAATCCGATACCGGTCTTTCCGGGTCGACAGCGCAGAGCATTGACTCGTGGAGCTGAAGGTAAGCGGCATACGGCTGCTTAGCCCAGTGGATTGAGTTGCTGGCACACATCTGCTCGGCCCAGTGGACTGAGTTGCCGGGACATAGCTGCTTGGTTCCGTGGAGTGAATCACCTGCGTGCCCGGCCACTCGGGCTGCAACCAGCGAACGGTCGCAGAGATTATCCAGGTAGTCGCTTATGGTCTGTATAGCCACAATCGATCGTACCAGGTCAGCAACCATATCTGAGCCCCGCCCCTTTTCCTGCGGCCCTTGTGCTGGCTGCTGCGGACTCCTCCCGCAGGCAAGCCCATCGCCGCCGCGGTAGGTAGTCGTAGCTCGCTCGCCCATCAGCGCCAGCACCGCACCGCCCACACAATGGAACTTCTTCTTCTCCAGCGACGCCAGCGCCTGATTGCGGAGGTCGGTGTCGTGGATAGCGGCGGCAACCGCCCTCCATCTCCTCAATTCCCGCTCCACGAGCGGCAGGATGCGGGTTAGCAGGCGCGGGTATACGCTGAGTTCGCGGACAATTCCCATATGAGGCAGGATTCGCCTGAATGCTCGAAGAAATACGCGCCAAGCATTGGTTTCTTGCCTAGAGGAGGCGCAGGCATGCCGGGAAAGGGAGCGGACGGCGTGAGGCTCACCTGGCCGAGACGCGGCCTACACGTCCTTCGCGACGAAGCGACGGGCAGTCTGTCCTTCGCTGAGGCCGGCCTTCCACCCTATCGCCTGGTTGAGGAGGATTCCCTCGGAACCGAAGCCGGCGCGCCGTTCAACCCCTCCAGCAGCAATCTCCTGGTGAAGGGCGAAAACCTCTTTGCCCTGCTCGGTCTCATGCCTGACTTTCGCGGGAAGGTGGACATGGTTTACGTCGACCCGCCCTTCAACACAGGCAGCGGGTTCCCCGACTACTTCGACGACTTCGATCACGATGCGTACCTCTCGATGATGGAGGTGCGTCTATCGCTGGCGCTGGATCTACTCCGCCCCGGCGGCATTTTGGCCGTGCACACGGACCGAGAGGAGCAGCCTTACATCCGGGTCCTGCTTGACGAGCTCATAGGCCGCGAGCGCCTGCTGGCCCAGATCTCCTGGCAGCGGGGCCCCGACCGAACTCTCCTTGGGCAAGGCTCTACACTTATCAACGACTGCGTCGAGTACATCGCCGTCTACTCCAACGGACCGGTGCGGCGCGACCTCCCGGTCCCCGTCAAGGAGGAGCCTCTGTCGGCCAAGACGCTTCAGTCGTACGCCCGCATCCTTGAGTTTTCCGAGGAGCGGACTTTGGTGGAGGAGTTCCCTACCGGCAGGCTCGGCCAAATTGGCGCAGCCATTCAGCCCGGCGACGAGCCCAATATGGTGCGAATCTACGCCCACAAGTCCTTCACCTTCAAGCCTGTCGGCGTAGAGAACGTCCGCCGGGCTGCTGAGGGGGCGTGGGCCAAGTTCCCCGATGTCTTCCCCAAGATGGCGCGCCTCACAAACCAACAGCGAGAAAGCACCTTCCAGCAGGCCTTGATCAGGAGGATGCCGGACAAGACCGTCCTGTACTCCGTCGACTACTACCAGACCAAGGGGAAGTACAAAGGCCCGCGTCGCAGGTACTATCTGGGCGGACAGGTCGTGCTCTTCCTCAGGGACGTGGCTAGGCTGGACCCACGCACGGGGACTGCCGTCCGCGTAGCTGATATGAACAACTTCTGGACTCACGATGAGGTGCCGTCCACCGGAATCGCCGGCGAGGGGGGCGTCGTCCTGAAGAGGGGCAAGAAGCCGGAAGCCCTGCTCCACCGTCTTATTGGTTCCTTCACCAAGGAGGGTGAACTGGTCCTCGACTTCTTTGCGGGATCCGGAACCACAGGAGCGGTTGCCCACAAGATGGGCCGCAGGTGGATCATGGTGGATGCCAGCGACAAGTCCGCGGAGCTGGCGCTAAGGCGAATGGTCGGGGTTGTGGACGGTGAGGACTTATCGGGCATCTCTTCGCTCGTTGGGTGGAAAGGCGGCGGAGGCTTCCGCTTGTGGTCGGTTCACGCAATGAAAAGGCAGGGGCCTTTACCCCTGCCTCTGGAACCTGAGAACGGAGCCTGATAGTGGTCTAGCAATGAGCTCCAACAACTGACCATAGCAACCGATCCTGACGACTGCTAGAACGTGTAGTCTATCTGGACTGTAGCCTTCACCGTTAGTGTTCCGGCCTCGATAGGCACCGACGAATCCATCATTACCTTGGCGCTGCGAAGGCTCTCCTGAACCTCCACGACCGAGGTGTAGCCGTCCGACATCCTCTGCACGCCGGTGATGGTGTATCCTGCCGCCCTAGCCATGATATCGGCCTTAGCCTTGGCGTCGCTTACCGCTGCCGCGAGGAGGGTTGGTCTCTGGGCATTGGGGTCCTGAAGCCCGAAGCTGATGCCGTACACGTTGTTGGCGCCGGCGGAAGTAGCTGCGTCGATGGTTGCTCCGACCTTGGACAGATCCTTGAGTCTGACGACAACCGTGTTGCTGCAGCGGTAGCCTACCAGGACCTGCTTCTCCGACCTCTCGCCCTGCCACTCGTAGACCGGGGATAGGCGGAAGCTGGAGGTCTGAACGTCATCCTTGGAGATGCCCTGCCTGTAGAGCGCTTCAACGACCGCATTCATTGCAGTGCTGTTCTGCCGCTGAGCCGTTTGGGCGTCGGAAGCGGTATTCTCTACGCCGAAGTTCATCGTAACCATGTCCGGCTTCACCTGGACTTCGGCTTCGCCTGTGACCGATATGAGCCTTTGGGCCACTTCTTCGGCGCTCGCGGGCTCCGGCAGAGCCGAGATAAAGGCCAGGGCAAGTACGATTACGAGACTGCCGGCAACAAAGACGTTCCTTAGTCTCCTATCCACGTTAGTCACTCCTATTCGCTTTGGCGCGCGCTTCACTCTGTGAGACGCTGGAGAAGGAAACCTGTTCCACTTTCATCGCGCAGACATCTCTCGAGGGAACGCATTCCCCGGGCACTCACTTCCCGCTGAACGCTCATCGCCGCAATTGAAGCGCAATGGGCCTTTCGTCCCCCTTTGTCTTGACTTGTCCCGCAGGCGTAACGACAATTGGTGTCATGGAATTCGTAAGTCCAGCCAGAGAAGCGTCCGCTGAGATCGAAGCAAAGAGATCGCGTTTCATAGGTACAGCCGCCCCCACGTTCACGGTCGAAGAGGCCGAAGAACTTGTGGCCGCGGTCCGTCGCAAGTACCCCGACGCGACCCACAACGTATACGCATACAGTATCGGGACCGGAACTCCCACCGAGCGACTCAGCGACGACGGCGAACCCAGGGGCACGGCCGGCTACCCTGTGCTTGAGGTTATCAAGAAGCGGGGTCTTCGGAACGTTTGCTGCGTTGTGACCAGGTACTTCGGCGGAACGCTCCTGGGGGCGGGAGGACTCCTCCGAGCCTACGGAAAGGCGGCGTCAGTCGCGTTGGACGCCGCAGGTACCGCGCGATATCTCTACCACCAGATCGCCTCATGGACCTTGGACTACGACCAGTATGGGCGGGTGCAGCGGGAACTCGAAGCGAGGGGCATCCGCATCGTGGATACGAGCTACCGGGAACAGGTTACGGTAAGGGCCTATGTGACGCCGGAAGAAGTGGACGCGCTCTCTTCCCGCGTAAGGGACCTCACTGCCGGCAAAGCGCGTCTCAGTATTGAGGAGGGCAAGTACATACAGTGGAGCACATAGTGATCCGTCCCGGGCGGGCCGAGGACGAGCACGACATACAGGAGTTTACCCGCGACACCTTCGATTGGGGCGACTACGTCGCTGACGCTTACGGGTCTTGGGTAGAAGATGCCGCTATGGGAAAGGGCGACGTGTTCGTCGCCGTGGACATGCCGTCAGGCAAGGTGGTGGGCGTCACCCACACCCGGTACCTTTCGCCCGAGGAAGCCTGGTTTGAGGGGATCCGCGTCCATCCGGACCACAGGCGCGAAGGGATCGGCCGCCTCCTAACAACTGCCGCCATCGAGGGCGCACGCCGGAGAGGCATCAACATCTGCCGCGCGGCCATCGACAGCGACAACCTAAAGTCCCAGAGCCTTTCCCGGGCATTCGGCTTTGAGCCGGTTGTGCCGATTATCCAGTTCGTAGCAGACATCGCCAGGTTCACTCCACTCCGCTCCAGCGCTTTGTCCTTGCGTGACGCGGAAGGTGCGGATGCTGACGCGGTCTACCAGATCGTCTCCAGAGAGATGTCCTACATCGGCAGCGACTACACCTGGTGGCGCGTGACGCCCGAGAACGTGGAAAGGGTCATCGGGGAGCGCAATGTGCGCCTGGCAATCGATGCTTCGGGACAGGTCGTCGCCGGCGCGACCATTAGCGACACGTTCGTGGACGAGCATTCGGATGAACCCATGCTCTATGCGGAGATCTCATCGGTGTTCGGCAGCATCGACGGAGTCCACGCCATCGCGGCCGAGTATTGCTCCTCGGCGGCGTCGATCGCCGCGGATAAGGGCCTGCCGGGCAGGCTCTCAGTGATCTGCGAAGCAAGGAGCAGCGTTGCGTCGGTCCTGCCCAAGCACGGGTTCTCCGAGCGCTTCATGGAAGGCCGGCGCGATGAAGTATGGCTCTGGGAACTGCTCCTGAACTAGGCGATCCACCTAGGCGCCACAACTATGCGGCCTGATCGGGCGGCCTGACCAGGCGGTCCTACTGGGCAGTCCCTCCAAACTCCGCGGTCAGGCGCGCCACGTCCTCCTGCTCCACTTTCTTGAACAGGACGTCGGGGACCGAGAACCCGCGGCCCGGCTGCAGGACAGTGATCTCGGTCAGTGGCGGAAGTTGGCGTGAAGCCGTTGCCGCGAAGGGAAGCCCCGCCGACCGCTCCCGGGCCGTCATCCCCAAGGCGTCCATGATCTTCTCCGAAGTGAAGGGGATCAGGGGCGAAGAGGCCAGAGCAAAGACCCTGGCCAGGTTGATGCAGGTCCGAAGCACCATCGCCGCTTCTTCCTTGTCGGTCTTGAGGAGCGACCACGGCGCGCGGGCGTCGATGTAGAGGTTTCCTAGGGACCACAGTTTCTTGAGAGCCAAGGCCGACTTGCGGAACTCCATGGCGCGCAAAGCAGCCCTATATTCCTCTACCGCCGCCGCGCAGTCCTCGGCCAGTTTGCGTTCAGCCTCGCCGGGAGCGCCGCCTGCGGGGACGACAGGGCCGAACTCCTTGGCGGTGAGCTTCAGCGTCCGGTTCACGAAGTTGCCCAGGTTGCCTGCCAGGTCCTTGTTGACCGTCGCCGCGAAGAGCTCCCATGTGAAGTCGGAGTCATCGCCCTCGGGGGCCATGGTGATCAGGAAGTACCGCCAGTAGTCGGCGGGATAGATGTCCAGGGCTTGGTCCATGAACACTCCCCGCTTCTGGCTGGTCGAGAACTTGCCGCCGCAGTACGTGAGCCAGTTGAAGCCCTTGATGTAGGAAGCCATGGTCCAGTCTTCCCGGGTCCCCATGCAGGTCGCGGGCCAGACGATGGTGTGGAACGGCAGGTTGTCCTTGGCGAGGAACTGGACGTAGTAGACGTCTGTTTCCCCTCGCCACCACGCCCGCCAGTCCCGCTCCTCGGGTCTTTGATCGGCCCACTCCTTGGTCGCGCCCACGTACTCGATAGGCGCGTCGAACCACACGTAGAACACCTTATCTTCGAAGCCTTCCCTCGGCACGGGAACGCCCCAGTTAAGGTCACGGGTGATGCACCTGGGCTGCAGGCCCTCGTTCAGCCATTTCATGGCGATGGACGAAGTCAGCTTCGGCCAGTCCCCCTCGTGGGACTTGACCCAAGCCAGGATCTCAGGCGCCAGCTTGTCTAGCCGCAAGAACAGGTGCTTCGTAGTCCTGAGCTCCAGGTTGGAGCTGCCGGATATGGCGGAGCGGGGGTTCTTCAGGTCGGACGGATCGAGGAGCGTGGTGCAGCTCTCGCACTGGTCGCCTCGCGCCCTATCATAGCCGCACTTGGGGCAGGTCCCGACCACGTACCGGTCGGGCAGGAATCGCCCGTCGTCCAGGGAGTAGACTTGCTGGATGCCCCGTTCCTCGATGAAGCCGTTTTCATTTAGCTTCCGATAGAAGTGCTGCGTGAGTTCATGATTCTGTTTGGACGAGCTCCTACCAAAATGGTCGAAGGACAATCCGAACCGCGAGTAAACATCGGCCTGCTTCTTATGCATTTTGTCGCAGTAGGACTGGACGTCCAGCCCTTCCTCCAGCGCCGCGATCTCGGCGGGGGTGCCGTGCTCGTCGGTCGCGCAGATGAAGAGAACGTCCTCCCCCTCGAGGCGGAGGAACCGGGAGTAGACGTCTGCGGGCAACATAGACCCGATGAGGTTCCCCAAGTGCTTCATTCCGTTGATGTAGGGTAGTGCGCTGGTGATGAGGTATCGGGTCATGTCTACATCTCCTTGCTGCGCTTTCTTTCCTGCAATCGTAAGAGCATTGGCGGGGAGTGTCAACTGCGCTGGCGTGGCAGCGAGATCGTGCGAGCAAGACCGCCGGAGCGGTATTGACCAAGCGAAATCGCCCGCAGAGGTATTGACCACATGGTCAACGCGTGGTACATTGCTCACGAGAGATATTGACCACGTGGTCAACCCCGTCAGAAGGAGAGTGATCGGAGTGGCTGGGATCAGCACACAAGGGCGTTCGGCCGTCCTCGAAACCTCGGGACTGACCAAGTTCTACGGGAAGTCGCGGGGCGTCATCGACTTGAACCTGGACCTTGCCGAAGGGGAGATCTTCGGGTTCATCGGGCCCAACGGCGCTGGCAAGACCACGACTATCCGTTGCCTACTGAACTTCATCTTCCCTACCAAGGGGACGGCTCGCATCTTCGGGAAGGACGTCGTGCGAGACTCCAAGGAGATCAAGGCAAACGTAGGCTATCTGCCTGGGGAGGTCGCATACTACGGGGATGTACGCGTGCGGGACCTCCTCTCCTACTCGTCCGCGTTCTACGGAAGAGACTGCCTAGGGCGCGCCAAGGAACTGGCAGACGTCCTTGAACTGGACCTAGACCGCAGGATAGAGACGCTCTCTTTGGGCAACAGAAAGAAGATCGGGGTGATCCAAGCGCTCATGCATGAACCGAAGCTCTTGATACTGGACGAACCCACCAGCGGCCTGGACCCGCTCATGCAGAAGCGGTTCTACGATCTGCTCCTTGAGGAGAACCGGAAGGGCGTCACGGTGTTCTTTTCATCCCACGTCCTTTCCGAGGTCCAGAAGCTGTGCCATCGTGTCGCCATCCTGAAGGAAGGCCGCCTCTTGAGGATTGAGAAGATAGAGGAACTGCGAGGCCGGCAGCTTCTGAGGGTCACGGCGACCTTCGCCGACGCGCGGGCGGGCGCCGCGCTTGTGGCTTCACTTCACGGGGTCGTCGACCCCAGGCAGGACGGCGATACGCTACGTTTCACATTCAGCGGGAACATAGACTCCCTGATCAAGGCTCTGTCCCAGGTGCACGTGACGGCGCTCCACCTCGAGGAGCCTACGCTTGAGGAGATCTTCATGCATTACTATGAGAAGGAGGGGGAGAGATGAACATCTTCCGATTCGAGATAAAGCGCAACTTCCGCACATTCGTGATCTGGACCGTCGCGGTAGCGGCGTTCGTCGCCTTCATGCTGTCCACGTTCCGGTCATCGTTTGGGGGAGCAGCCGGCAACCTGGACGAGTACGTCAAGATGTTCCCAGAGGCCTTTAGAAAGGCATTCGGAGTGGACCGTCTCGATCTGGGCACGGCAGAAGGGTTCTTCGGCACCGAGGTCCATCTCATGATCATCCTGTTTGGGGCGATGTACGCGGCGCTGTTGTCGACCTCCCTCCTATCCAAAGAGGAGAACGATAGGACCATCGAGTTCTTGCTGGCAAAGCCCGTCACCAGGTCCGAAGTGGTTACACAGAAGATGCTGGTGTTCCTGGCCTACACGACTGCGTTCGTGCTGGTCAACTGGGTGGTCTCGCTGGCGTCGCTTCGCGCCTTCAGCGACTCAGCGTTCGCATCCGGGCCGTTCTGGCTGCTGGGGCTCATGACCTTCCTGTCGATTCTGGCCATAGCCTCTTTGGGGTTTTTGGGATCGGTATTCGTGACCCGGAGCCGGGCCGTCTACTCGGCTTCCCTAGGTTTCGTGCTCAGCCTGTACGCTCTCCAGATCGTGGCCGATGTGTCGGAGAAGGCCCGCTTCCTGCGCTTCATCACGCCTTTCAAATGGGCAAGCGCGCCTGATATCCTGTCTACAGCGGAAGTCGTTCCGGCGTACCTGATAGCGGCCGCTGCAGTGATTGCCCTTTCCATCGCGGGCTCGTACTGGGCATACGGGCGCAAAGACATTGCGGTATAGAATGAACCGGAGGTGTTTCCCCGGTTGAGCGACATGAAGATGGTGAACCTGGACCACAAGCTTAAGAGTCTTCCCGAGGAGAAGCGGCAGAAGATCCTCCAGGCTGCCATCTCGGAGTTCGCCGAAAACGGGTACGAAAAGGCGTCCACCAACGCCATAGTGAAAGGGGCAGGCATCGCTAAGGGCCTGCTCTTTCACTATTTTGGGAGCAAGAAGAACCTGTACCTCTACGCGCTCGAGCATGCCATCGACTTCTACGTGGACTACTTCATGAAGAGTCTGGGGAACCTGCCGGGCGACCTGCTGGACCGGCTGATGAGGTGGGCGGAACTGAAGCTCCGGATGTTCTCAGAACACCCCCTCATGTACCGCATGGGCGTGACGACCATACAAGACGTTCCGCCTGACGTAAAAGCCGAGGTCTCCAGGATCTACTCACGCACTACCGAACGGCTCATGCCGGCTTTCCTCGAGGGAGTCGATTCGTCCTGTCTCCGAGAGGGCGTGGACGCCAGAAAAGCGCTTCAGTTCGTGATGCTGGCCATCAACGGGATCTCGGAGAAGTTCCTGGCGGCAGCGCGCACGCGTCCTGACAGGGGCTTGGCGGACCTCCCCTCCGCCCTCAGGGAAATGGAGGATTACAAGGAAATGCTGAAATACGGCCTCTACCGGCGGTAACCTGTCGCTGGGCGTTCGCCACGCGTTGGGCGCACGACCGGTGCTCACTGGGTATTCGTCTCGCGGGCCGGTACTCGCCGGGTGCTTGCCGCACAGGCCCTTCACACAGGCCCCTCACACAAGCCCTTAGCGAACGGAATCGACAAAGAAAACGGACCCGCCTGGCGGGTCCTATGATTGTCAAACGCTTGCAGCCGTGGGCTCCACATAGGCGGGAGACAGTGGTATCATTACTGGATAGAAGCGTTTGACAGGCGTTCCAATAAGTGCATTGATTGTATCACGATGCGGTGGTCTGAGTCAACATGCACTGCAGCCATCCAAAGGGGGCACCCCGGGTGAGCGTCTCCGCCAAGGAAAGGGAGCACGAGGAAGCACGACTGGATGCTGTACTGGTCGAGATCCGCAGGCAGCTTACCGAGAGACACGCAGACACGGCCAAGTACAGAGCCTTACTGACCGGGACCCAGGAATTCCTTCGAGAGGAGAAGCCCCGGGCCGTGATGGGGTTCGAGGACCTAGTCGAGGTCGCAGGCGGGATGCAGAAACTGAAGACCGCAGGAAAGCTCTACAAGTTCTCAGCAGAGAGGGCGAAGCAACTCGAGCGGCTTGAGAAATCCCCTTACTTCGCGAGGATAGACTTCCGCTCCGATTCTGACGGGTCCGTGAAGCCCATCTACATCGGCATCTCCTCATTGATGCAGGAAGAGACCGGCAAGCACGTGGTCTATGACTGGCGGGCGCCCGTCTCAAGCATGTACTACGACTACGAGCTTGGACCCGCCCAGTACGAGGCCCCGCTCGGCGTGGTATCGGGCGAGCTCCTGCTCAAGCGGCACTTCCGCATCGTTGACGGCCGGCTGGTCTTCATGTTCGACAACAGCCTCACCATATACGACGAGATGCTGCAGGAGGCCCTGCAGGCGGCTACAGGCGACCGCATGCGCAGCATCGTCAATACCATTCAACGGGAACAGAACCGGATTATCCGAGGCGAAAGCAGGGGCGCGCTAGTCGTGCAGGGTTCCGCCGGCAGCGGCAAGACAGTGATCGCCCTCCACCGAGCAGCCTATCTCCTGTACAAGCACAGGACCACGATGAACGCGAAGAGCATCCTGATGTTCTCGCCGGGCGGCATGTTCGTGGATTACACGTCCCCGGTGCTCCCCGAGCTGGGCGAAGAGCCGGTCACCCAGACCTCTTTCGGCGAGTTCGGGGCTGAGCAACTGAGGGCGGGGGCGGGCACCGAAGCGGAGGCTTTCCCCTACCAGGTTGAGAGCTTGAATGACCAGTTGGAGTTCCTGCTCGAGAACAGAGACACCAGGGCATACCGCGTGCGCTCCGAAGGGATCAGGCTGAAGTCCAGCGACGGGTTTGCCGCGCTCCTCATCCGATACGCCGCAAAACTCACCGAAAGCGCCCAAGGCCTGGGTGACGTTACATTCCGCGGGAAGACCGTGATGTCTTCACAGGAAGCATCTCAGTTGCTGCGCAAAGAGTACGCCTACCTCCCCTTGGAGAAGCGGGTCGCCAAGATCAAGCGGCGCGTCAACTGGCTCCTGGACGAAGTGGTCGAGCACCGGGTGGAAGAAGTGCAGAAGGAACTGTCCGAGAGTGAGGACAGCGCGTACCTCTTCGCCCGCGAGATCAAGCGGATGGCCCGAATCCAGGCCCATCAGGAAGTGCAGGCCGTGAGGGACAAGGTGGCAGCCTGGAGACCTGTCACCACAATGGAGGCCTACAAGCGGCTCTTCAAGGATGAACGGCTGCTAGACGAGCTCGCCGCTGCCATCCCTTGCGACATAGCCGAGGTCCGTCGCCACACGCTCGCCCGTCTGGGCTCGGGTACCATCCCCTATGAGGACCTGGCCCCAGTCCTGCTTCTGCACGGCCTGCTTGAGGGATTCCCTGATTCCGGGGGAGTCCGACACGTCATCGTGGACGAAGTGCAGGACTACTCGCCTGTCATGCACGAGGTCCTCCATCGGTCCTTCCCCGGCGCGTCGTTCACGCTGCTAGGCGACGTCAACCAGTCGATGAACCTGGATTCCGGCCCGGCGACCTCCGAAGACCTGGTCCGAAAGGCCAGCGCCGTCTACGGATCCACAGGCGAACCCGTTGCCTCGGTCGTGCTGAGCGAGAGCTACCGCTCGACCCGGGAGATCACGGAGTTTAGCAGGGCAATCCTTGCCGGAGGCGAGCCGGTCCTGGCCATTGAGCGGCCGGGCGAACTGCCATCCGTCAGGGAGTCCGCAGGGCGGGAAGCCCTGGCCAGGGCTGTGGCGTCCGATGTCGCCGACCTGGCGCGCTCAGGTCTTTCATCCATCGCCATCGTGTGCAAGACCGCGCGAGAGAGCTGGGCTGCGTTCGACGCACTCAAGGCGGCTGACGCCCTCAAAGGCCTGAAGGTGCACCTTGTGCGCCCGGGCGAAAAGCGCTTCAGGCGCGGGATCGTGATCATACCTTCCTACCTTGCCAAAGGCCTCGAATTCGAGGCGGTCGTGATATACGACGCCAGCGAGAACCGGTACGTCCACGAGTCCGACCGCAGGGTGCTGTACACGGCGTGCACCAGGGCGCTCCATAAGCTTCACCTGCACTACGCGGGTTCACTCTCGCCGTTCATCGCGGCGGTGGACCCAACGCTGTATCAAAAACCTGGACCAGCCTAGGGTGGACCAGACAGGATAGTCCTGCCTATCCGGGTTGAACGGTTCCCGCCTCCAAAACGTTTACACTATGAAACGGATGGAGTCGGCGAGGGGATCGGGAGCAGTGGGACAGGACGAGGCAGTACGAGTGGACGCCGTCGCGGCCCTTATTCAGAGAGCCAAATCAGAGGACAGCAGCGTATCCCGCGCCGCCCTCTCGGATCTGCTCACCCGCCTGTACCCCAGGCTCCTTGCATACCTCCGCCGCCTGACCGCAGACGGGCCAGCCGCGGAGGACTGCTGCCAGGAGACCATGATCCGCATCGTCACCCATCTCCCCCGTTTCATACCGTCTCAGGGTATCGACCCATGGACCTCTTTCCAGGCATGGGCTTTCACCATCGCCTCCAATTTGTACAAGGACCACTTGCGGAGGAGGGTGCGAGTGACGCCAATGGCGGAGGTCCCTGAGTCACGGCGCAGAGATCCGGCGGATTCGGCCCCCTACGGGCCCGGCAGTGGGCGCGGCCTGCGCGAGACTGCTGCCGACGCTGAAACCGAGGCCATGGCCAAAATGGGCCTCCGGTCGCTGGCTGAGACGCTTGCCGGCCTACCTGTTGAGCAGCGGGAAGTCTTCCTGCTCAAGGCTTACTACGGGTACTCCTACGGGGACATCGCGGCCATCGTGGGATGCCCCGAGGGCACTGCAAAATCCCGCCTGCACCACGCGGTGCGGGCGCTTCGAGAACGCTTGAAGGGGAGTGGGACGCTGTGAGCCCGCGAGAGAGTTCACCCGAGGAACACGCCTTCGGGAGCAACAAGTCGCGTGCCTGCCTAGACGCTGAAGCGCGGATTATCGAGGCGGTCTTGGATACACCCAAGGACGATGGCGGATTCAAGATTGATCTGCTTGACAGCAAGACCAGGGAGCACCTCGATGTGTGCGACCGGTGCAGGGCTTTTCTGAAGGACTTGCTGGAGCTCCAAGAGGCGGTGGTCCTGGATCGCGAGACCGCTCATGACCGGGGCAGAGAACTGGTTGAGGCCCGACTAGCGCTCCCGGCCATCCAATCAGCCATCGATCAGGGTCTGGAGAGGCGGAATGCGGCCTACCGGCAGAAAGGAGCGTCGCTGGCGGAAAACCTGGCCTTCGCCGCTTTCGCCTTCCTGGTCCTCCTAGTCCAGGCCTTCACGTTGACGCGTCTGCGGCCAGAGGTGGCGCTCGGGCTGGAAGCAGGGCTGAACTGGCTGGCGCCGTTCGTATTCTACGTTATCTTCCGGCTGGACCAACGCCGAACGGCTCGCGCCGCGCAGGCTGAGGGTTCCTATCCGGCATCCCGTGACAACGAGGAGGGCTTAAGGTGAGAGGCCAGTCAGAAGGGCTGGAGGCCTTGCGAGTAGTGCCGCTTTGGGGATGGGTCCTGCTTTTCTCGCTGCTCTTCGCTCAAGCGGTCTTCATCTTCAACGATGCGAGGAAGCGCGGTCTCAACGCATGGGCATGGGGAGCGTTCGGACTACTCAACGTGCCCAGTTCCCTAATCATCTACTACCTGGTGGTTGGAACAAGGGAATCCAAAAGGGGTGGAAGAGCGTGAACATAACCGAAGTTCTCGTGAAGTTCTGGCCCCTGATCGTGCTGCAGTTGGCGCTTGCGGTCACAGCGATCTTCGATATCCGCAGACGAAAGACCGTGAAGCACCTTCCGAGGGCTGCCTGGTATGCGTTCATCATCCTCGGCCAGATGCTGGGACCGATCCTCTACTTCGCGCTTGGGCGCGGAGAGGAGTAGGCGAGCCTATGGAAGCCATCAGAATTGAAGGCCTCACCAAATCGTTCGGCTCGGTGCAGGCGCTGCGGGGTCTGTCAATGTCGGTCGATAGCGGCACTATATGCGGGTTCATCGGTCCGAACGGTGCAGGCAAAACGACCACGTTGCGGATCCTCTTGGGCCTGCTACCTCGCGATGGGGGCGGGGTCAGCCTTCTAGGCGAGGATGTTGTCTTCGGCCGGGAACTGGCCCGCCGTTCCAGAGTAGCCTATCTGCCGCAAGACCCGGTCTTTCCCGAGCGCCACACCGGCCGGGAGGTCATGGACCTGGTTGCCGCGCTCTACGGCATGCCGCCTGGCGCCGCCCGACAGCGCTCCGAGGAGCTGCTCAACCAGTTCCACCTGACTGAGGCCCAAAAGCTCAGCGTCGGGAGCTACTCCCGGGGGATGAAACAGCGGCTTGGGCTGGCCACCTGCTTCCTTCCGGAGCCGGACCTCGTCGTGCTGGACGAACCGGTATCGGCGCTTGACCCTGAGGGACGGGTGGAAACCTTCGCGCTCCTCCGGCAGCTCAAGGGCAGGTCCACAGTGCTGTTTTCGAGCCACATCCTTGAGGACGTCGAGCGGGTCTCAGACACGCTAGTCATGGTCAGAGCGGGGCGTACTGTGGTCGAGGGATCCATGGAAGAGGTCCTGTCCCTATACGCGGGCGACCGGCTTCGGATTGCAGTCCATCCGGACGATGAGGCGAAAGCCAAGGCAGCGCTGGAGACAATGCCCTGGGTAACCTCTGTGTCCGCGAAAGATGGGCCCATAGGCGTAATCTACGCGGACGTACGCCGCGGGCAGATGGATACCGCCGTCGACGGCACCCTGGCGTGTCTGGTTGGACAGGGGATCCGCGTCCGGGAGTTCGGCAGATCTGTGATCGACCTCGAGACCGTGTTCCTGCGCCTGAGCGCGGACTAACGAGTTCGACATCCAAGGGGGGTGTTGCGCGTGTCAGCTTTGGTTGGAAAAGAGATTCGTCAGGCGTGGAGGGCCTTCCGCCTCCCCGCCCTGTACCTGACGCTTCTGTTCTTAGCAATCATGGACCCTCTCAGCACCAGGTACATGGGGGAAATCCTCCAGAAGTTCGCAACAGGCATAACCGTGCTGGTCCCTCCCCCTACGGCTGAGATGGCCCTTGGTTCTTTCATCGGGGACATCGCCGAGATCGGCCTTCTGGTCATCATCGCGACCACAATGGGAGCAGTGGCAGGCGAGAAAGCATCGGGAGTCACAGCCTTCATTGTTACGAAGCCTGCATCCCGAAAGTCGTACGTTGCGGCCAAGTATACAGTATTGGCGGGCGGGCTGGCGATTGGGATCGTGACATCCGCGCTGCTGGCAGCCCTGTATACATGGACGCTTATCGGGCCGGTCCAGGCGTCCCGCATTATCCTGGCTACGCTGGCCGTCCTCATCTACGCCGAGTTCATCATGTCTGCGACGTTCGCAGCATCCATGGTCGCATCCAGCGGGCTGGCGGCAGGAGGGGCGGGCCTCGTGATCATGATCGTGACAGGCATCGCTGGGGCCCTGCTGGCCCAAGCGCCTGTGGGTCCTTGGTTCCCGGCTGCCCTCATGCGCAACGCGACGTTGCTGCTCTCGGGTGGAAACCCTGAGCTGATCGTGAAGCCGGGGCTGGCGGCGGTCGCCGCCTCGGCGGCCCTCATATGGGCCGGCTTCGCCGGCTTCAAGAGACAGGCCCTTCAGTAGGCTGACGACTGTATCTTGAGGGGTTCAGCCCTCCCCTCAGTCCGATTCTAGCCGATTTCAGCAGATTTACATCCCTAGACCACGGCAGCCTCGTGAATCCTGACCTCGCTTCTGCGATACTGAGTCTGGGATACTGGAAACCATATCCGTGGGACAGCGCACGATGATGTCGTGCATGGATGACGTCAAGGTGGTGTCCGCGAGGAGAACGCCCCGATGATGGCCATGCCCAGACAACATCGCGAGGCCCCGCTTGAGGAGGTTTGCCGAATGTCAATGCTCTTCTCTCCCTTCAGTTTTGCAGGCCTGGACCTGCGGAATCGCATCGTGATGCCGCCCATGGCCACCGCAATCGAGGGCCCCGGAGGGTCATCCCGGGACGACGGGCTACCCAGCGAATCGACCCTGAAGTACTACCGCGAACGGGCGGAGGGCGGCGTCGGGATGGTTATTGTAGAGCACACCTACATAACCAAGCGGGGCAAGGCCCACAAGGGACAACTCGGCCTGGATAACGACGAAGCCATCCCCGCATTCAAGCAGCTAGCCCTGGCTTTGCGAACCCACGGAGCCGTGGCCGCCGTCCAGTTAAACCACTGCGGAGCGACCGGCAATCCGGAGGTCACGGGAGGCGAACCGCTGGGCCCGTCGGACACGCCCCATCCCCGTTCCCAGCACAAGCCGAGAGGGATGACGCTGGACGAGATCCACGAGGTCCAAGACCTTTGGGCTGCTGCTGCGCGGCGGGTTCAGTTGGCCGGCTTTGACGCGGTGGAGATCCACTCGGCCCACGGCTACCTCGGGACCCAGTTCCTCTCCCCTATCACCAATACTAGGACCGACCAGTACGGCGGCAGCCTTGAGAACCGCGCCCGTTTCATGGTGGAGACGGTACACAAGGTGAAGCAGAAGGTAGGCGCGGCCTTCCCCGTCTTCGTGAGGCTCGGTACCACGGATGGCGACCTGCCCGGCGGGTTCGAGGCGGCAGACGCCGCCCAAGTGGCCCGGATGCTGCAAGATGCGGGCGCTGCCCTCATAGACGTCTCCGGAGGCCTCGGAGGATCACGGCCCGCCGGAGCTCCTCCAGGCTATTTCGTGGCGAACGCTGCGGTAGTGAAGAAGGCCGTCTCCGTCCCTGTCCTGGTGACCGGCGGCATCACAGAAGGAGCCTTCGCGGAGAAAGTCCTGCAAGACGGCCACGCCGACCTCATCGGCGTCGGACGCGGCATCCTCAGGGATCCCAAGTGGGTGGAGAAGGCGAGGGCCTCTGTGTAGCAAGACTAGGTTCCTGCCTGGGGGGCTCCCGCTCCAGGCCCTCTAGGTGCCGGTCCAGTCACCTAAGAGTACCCTTAGAACAGGATCTATAACGAACGTGGCGGGCGAAACCCGCCACGTCTCCGATCCGTTCCGGGAATCCCTAGTTAGCCCCCGCCAGCGCCTCCAAGAGTGGCGGAGCCCTACTTCTTCGAGAACTGGTGGAATGCCGGCTTCACATCGGGCGGAAGGGGGCTCTTGTACTTCTTGCCGCCCGTCCGCTTCTCAAACTCGGCCCTAGCCTGCTTTCGGACCTCCTCATCCGTCATCGCGCGAAGTCCAGCCTGAGTCAGCGTCCTTGCGGCGGCAATCATCCCTGCGTGTCCGATGTGCATCCCGGTCTGGGCAGTGTACTGCCAGGAGTGCCCCGGTGTCCCTATCGCGACGCACGCGGTTGAGAACTGGGATGTCGGGCAGCACCATGAAACATCGCCGACGTCCGTCGATCCCCGCATATCCGGAGCGACTGGGGGACGTCCCAGCACTGCATCGTTCAGGATCTTTCCTTCGAGTTTGGACTTCACTTCATCGGGAAGGGTATCGTCCTTCTTGTAGGCCTCAGACTGCCCCGCGGGGAACGTCTTGCTGATTTCCTTGGCAAACTTGACGTCCTCCGCCGTGAAGACCGGAGGTCCCGCGATGTCCATTGCCTCGGTCAGCACGTCCTCCAGCACCCTGTTGGGCAGAACCTCATAGATGCCCTCAAGCAGTTCCACGTCAAATGTGGTATCCGTCATAATGGCCGCGCCCTTGGCACACTTCAGGACGCGCTCGTAGATCTCTTCCACCTGATCCCTGTGAGGAGCGCGGACGTAGTACCAGACTGTCGCCTCAGCCGGCACCACGTTGGGCTGCAGCCCGCCGTTGGTCGTCACGTAGTGGATGCGGGCCTTCTCAATGATGTGCTCTCGCAAGTAGTTGGCGCCAATGTTCATGAGCTCGACGGCGTCCAGCGCGCTCCTGCCGAGGTGGGGAGCGCCTCCCGCGTGGGACGAGACGCCGTGGAAAGTAACGTTCATCGAGTTAACGGCCAGGGAGCTCCCTCCCCTGACCATGTTCATTGGACCGGGATGCCAGGTGAAGCAGATGTCCAGGTCGTTGAACAGGCCGTCCTTGGCCATGAAGGCCTTGCCGCTGAAGTTCTCCTCGGCCGGGCACCCGAAGTACTTCACAGTCCCCTTAAGCCCCCGCTTAACCATCTCTTCCTTCAGCGCGATGGCCGCGGCCGCGGCGGCGACTCCCAGCAGGTTGTGGCCGCATCCGTGGCCGCAGGCGCCGGGCTCCAGTTCCTCCTTGGTTGGCTGGACCTTCTGGGATACCCCTGGCAGCGCGTCGTACTCGCCAAGAAAACCAACGACGGGCTTGCCCTTGCCCCAAGTCGCCACAAACGCAGTAGGCATGCCGCCTACGCCGGCCTTGATGGTGAACCCATTCTTCTCGAGAAGCGCCTCAAGCGCTGCCGCCGACTGGTTCTCATGCAGGCCGATTTCAGCGAAACGCCAAATGGCGTCGCTGATCTGGATGAGTTCGGCTGAGTTCTGGTCAATCCATGAGAATCCCGCTTCCGCCTTGTCCATTGTGGGTTACCTCCGTTCGTGTGTCGCCGGTGTCTGATGTTGTCCTACGCTGTACTGAGAGGCTGCTTGAGTACTGCTGATTGAGTACTTTTGCGAACGCTTCCGCTTGAGCGCCTTGGCCTGAGCGCCTGTCCTTCAACGCGTATCATTGAGCGCTTCTCTACCAGTTCGCCATGTCTTCGGAGGGCTCCTGTCCCGAGCGGCGAATAGATGCGCATGGATGATCCGAGTCCATACCAAGGGCGTGATGGCGCAGTCCACAGGAGCAAAGGGCGGTACGGTCCTCTACCACAGCCTCCACCTGCCCAGGAGCGTGAAGGTTTCATCCGCGCCGTTCACCAACATATTGAGATTTGACGGGGCGGCCCTGGTCTACGAGGTTAACGTAGGCCCCGACCGCTATATGAGGCATTACTCCTTTCCGGACAGGTGGTTCCGGGTTAACTGCAATCTGGACTCGCGGGCGCATCCCGTCAGCGTGGAGGGGCCCATCCCCTGGGCCTTCGACTGCTCCATCTGCACGCCGCAGTGGGTGGACGGGCGGAATCTCTTCAGCATCCACCTCTTCATCCAGGTGCTTGTCTCCCGGAGAGGCCGCTTGTACTACGTAAAGGACATGGATCTCCTGGACGAGGCCGCAGCCAAAGGCTGGGTGACCGGGTCTGAATTGGAGGGCGCTCGGGGCGGGCTCAAGGACCTCACGTCGCTCCTGGAGTCCGGCAAGTTCATGGAGTTTCTGTCCGGGGTATATCCTCTTGGCCTGACGACAACGCCACAACATGCAGCCTTGCGGGCGAAGGCATCCGAGATGGTCTCGACACCGGCCGGCGACGGCGAGGAACCGGGCTAGGAGCCAGGCGAGGAACCGGGCTAACCCCCGACTTGTTTCGACTACGGAAGGTATCCAGACGGGGAATGCTGAATCTGTCCCACGTATTCCACACTCATCTACATTTCCGAGGAGGCACTTGCATGGCAGAGAAGAGGAGACTCGTTGCCGAAGACCTATATAAACTGGTATTCGTGTCAGACCCGCAGATCTCGCCGGACGGCAAGAACATAGCGTTCGTAAGGTCACACATAGACGAGAAGACCAAGGAGTACCGCTCCAACATCTGGATGGTCCCCACCGACGGCGGTACGCCAAGGCAGTATACCTCCGGGGCGACCACCGACAACTCGCCCCGCTGGTCTCCCGACGGAACAAAGATCGCGTTCCTCTCGGACAGGGGCGCGGGCAAGCAGATCTACGTCGTCCCTACCACCGGCGGCGAAGCTACACAGATCACCAAACTGCGCTGGGGGGCCGGGACACCCATATGGTCGCCCGACGGCTCCAAGATAGCGTTCCACGCCACCATAGATCCGGACGTCAAGCCCGAGGACTGGGAGAAGCCGCTTGACGGCAAGGCCAAGGAGGCCGAAGAGAAGAAGCGCCGCGAGGAGCCCAAAGTCCTGAAGAACCTTCGCGTCAAGGCCGACGCGGCCATGGGCCTCACCGGAAACCGGCAGATGCACATCTTCGTGGTGGACGCCGAGGGCAAGAACTCGCCCAAGATTGTCACCACAGGCGAGTTCGGACACATGGGCGCGGCCTGGTCGCCCGACGGCAAGTACCTGGCCTTCGCCAGCAATCGCAACCCTGACCACGAGTGGCAGGGATGGTCCTCGGACATCTGGATCATGCCCGCTGAAGGCGGCGAAATGAGGAAGATCACCAAGGGCAACGGCCCCTCCCGCAACCCGGTCTGGACTCCCGACGGCAAATCCATCATCTACGCAGGCCACCAGATGGAGTGGAAGACTGCTCCGTCGGCTACCCTGGCCAAGCTCTGGAAGGTCTCTGTGGACGGCGGCGAACCGGTCTGCCTGACCTCACGCTTTGACAGAGGAGTGGGCGACCACTGCGCCGGCGACTCCAAGTTGGGAGCTGGAGAGAACGGCCCCGTCGTCACGCCGGACGGCAAGACCGTCTACTTCCTGGCCAGCGATCACGGCAAGACGTCCCTGTACTCGGTCCCCGCTGATGGCGGCGACGTCACGGTGCACATGGACGGAGACCGCCAGATCTACGGGTTCACCATGGACAGCGCCTGCAAGAAGGTCGCCTTCGTGGTCAGCACTCCCACCGTCCCCGGCGAAGTCGGCTCGTTCGACCTGACGGCCAAGTCCGAGAAGCTTCTTACGCAGGCCAACAAAACCCTGCTTGACGAGGTCTACATCGTCGCCCCGGAAATGGTCCCCTTCAAAGGCGTTGAGGACTGGCAGGAATACGGCTGGATCATGAAGCCCGTTGGCTGGAAGGAAGGCGTCAAGTACCCCGCGTTCCTCGAGATCCATGGCGGCCCCCACTCCATGTACGGGTACGGGTTCTTCTTCGAGTTCCAACTCCTGTGCAACAAGGGTTACGGGGTGATCTACAGCAACCCGCGCGGAGGAGCAGGCTTCGGCCAGCACTTTGAGGCCGCAGTCAACGGCGACTACGGCGGCAAGGACTACCTCGACCTCATGGCCTGGACCGATGCGGCGATCAAGCACACCGGCTGGATCGATGAGAACAGGATGGCGGTCGGCGGAGGCAGCTACGGCGGCTTCATGACCAACTGGATCGTCGGACACACCGGCAGGTTCGCGGCTGCTGTCACAATGAGGAGCATCTCCAACTGGATCTCGTTCCACGGGGTGTCCGACATCGGCTACACCTTCACCGATCGCGAGGTACAGGGCGACTTCTACAAGGACATCGACAAGCTCTGGTACCACTCGCCCTTGAAGTACGCCGCCAACGTCACCACGCCGCTTATGATCATCCACGGCGAAAACGACATGCGTTGCCCCATCGAGCAGGGCGAGCAGTTCTACATCGCCCTCAAGAAGTTGAAGAAGGAAGTCGAAATGGTCCGGTTCCCCGGCTCCAACCACGAGCTCTCAAGGAGCGGAAAGCCGGTCCTGAGGGTATCGAGGCTGAACCACATCGTCCGCTGGTGCGACGAGCATATCAAGAAGAACCCGGCCGACTACGAGCCGGCGCTGTAAGGAGGAACCATGATGCTTAGAACCAATGAGAACAAATTGGTCATGCTTTCAGTCGCGGGCGAGATTTCGGCGCCTGCTTCCCAGCCCCGCATCTGCTATGACGGAGTAGTCAGGGTGTCGCCGGGAACCGGCGGCATCACCTACAACGTGAAGGTCGGCGACCCCGCCTTCGGTTGGGCCGGCGACCACGTCGAGCCCGGAGTCTCCAGCAAGAACAAGGACGAGAAGGCCAACTCCGGCTACAACACTCTCTCCTGCGTGGGCAACACGGCGATCGTGTGGTCGGGAGACGCCAAGGGAGCCAAGGGCATCGTCACCGGCAAGCATGGAGGCATCGAGCACGTCCTCATCTACTTCCCCAAGGAAGACCTGGAGAAGATGAAGATCGGCGACCAGATCCAGGTCAAGGCATTCGGACAGGGGCTTGAGCTCAAGGACTACCCGGACGTCAAGGTCATCAACACCGATCCGGGACTCCTGCACAAGATGGGCATCGTGGAGAAGGACGGAGTCCTGGAGGTCCCCGTCGCTCACATCGTCCCTCCCGAGTTCATGGGCAGCGGACTTGGATCGTCGTCCGCCGAGCGCGGCGACTACGACATCACGTCCATGGAGACCGAAAGGCTCCATGAACTTGGACTGGATAAGATCCGCTTCGGCGACATCGTGGCGATCGCGGATTCATCCTCGTTCTACGGTCGCAGCTATCGCAAAGGTGCCGTCATCATCGGTATAGTGGTCCACTCCAACTCGTTCGTTTCGGGCCACGGACCGGGCGTGACCAGCCTTCTCACCGCGCTGAACAACAAGATAAGGCCGGTGAAGGTGGAGAAAGCCAACATCGCCGAGTACTTGAATCTGGTGTAGCGCTGTCTTCTCCGGCTCCGGGGCCCGCTCACGACCCCGGAGCCGGAGTCGTTTCTAACGCAGGAGGAGGTATCGCCATGAGCTCGCAAAACCCCATGTACGAGCCGGAAAAGTGGTACAACAGGCACCTTGCCGAGAAGTGCGTGGAGGCCCTCCGCAAGAAGGGGTTCACCGCCTACTTTGCCGAGACAAAGGACAAGGCCAAGAGGCTGGCGCTGGAGGCCGTCCCTCCGGGAGCGTCGGTCGGCATCGGCGGGTCCGTCACCATCCGTGAACTGGGCATCCACGAAGCCCTGAAGGAGAGGGGCAACACCGTCTACGATCACTGGGACGCCTCGCTCTCTCCTACCGGCAAGACCGAGGCCCGTGACAGGCAGATCACGGCGGACGTCTTCATGTCCAGCACCAACGCCCTCACGATGAACGGGACCCTGGTCAACATCGACGGCACGGGTAACCGGGTCGCCTCCATGATCTTCGGGCCTAAGGCCAGCGTCGTGGTGTGCGGGTACAACAAGATCGTGCCTACGCTTGAGGACGCCGTCCGGCGGGTCCGCAAGCACGCTGCTCCGGTGAACTATAAGCGGCTGAACGCCAAGGCGCCGTGCCTTGAGGACGGCGACTGCGACAACTGCCCGGGAGCTCTCTGCCGCGTCACCACCATCATCGAGGGAAAACCCTCGGGCAAGACGCAGTTTGTGGTCATCATTGTGGGAGAGAAACTAGGGTACTAAGCAGTACCAAGCGCTAAGTCATAGCTGCTAAGCGCCACGTGCTAGGTGCTGGGCGCTAAGTACTAACCGGGATTGCCGTGGGATCCAGGGTGATCTCTTCCGGGGTCACGCGGCATGTGTAACCTAATAGACGGACCCCTGCCTTCTCGGCTTGCTCTAGTGCATCCGCGAACGCGGGGTCCGTCTCTCTGTTGGGTTTCACGATCCGGATGTCCTCACGCTGGGCGATGAAGACCACGTAAGCCCTATACCCCTCCTCCACCGCTCGGGCAAGCTCGCGAAGGTGGCGGGCGCCCCGGTCCGTCGGAGCGTCGGGGAACAATCCGACCCCGGCCCGGCATAGAGTGACGGACTTCACCTCTATCAAGCAACTTCCCTCACGCGAGCCGCCGTCCAGGTAGAAATCCATGCGGCTCCGTACCGGCCTCGCCGGCGCCTTCACCGCGCCGCTCTCCACTCGCTGATCCTCGCCACCATCGACTCGATGAGCAGTGTGCTGACGCTCATCCAGACCATCCCGCCGGGCCGCATCCTCTTCCTTCCACGGCGAAAGGTGGTGATACCAGTACTCATGGGCAACAGTGCAGGTGGCATCAAACTCCTTCAGCGCCCCCGCGCGCAGGGCTTGTCCGAGGAGCATGTTCGGGTAACGGGTATCGACCGAAACCCAGATCCGGCGCTTCTTAAAAGCGCTGCCTGCGTGCGCTGGTCCCTCACTTCCTGCCTGTGCTGGCCCTTCATTTCCTGCCTGTGCTGGCCCATCATTAGAGGCCGCAGCTTTGGGCGAGTCGTCGCCACCCTCAACAGCGGATGCCAGCACAAGGTCGTAATGGGTCTTTCGCTGCGCCTTGCCCTGTTGCTCGCCCTGCCCCTCACCCGACGCGGAGACAGCCTGCCTCACCATCACCTGGTTCCCGGGGAATATGAGTTCCTTTAGGCGGCCCGAGTCGGCGACGTGGGCAGAGACGACTGGACCTGTACCGCCCAGAGTCACCTCCGCCACAAACCTGTTTGGACGCGCCACGACAGTAGCGGGGGTGAGGTCTGAAAGACGTATCGACAGCGGGGACCCGGGGTCCCGTCGCGCCGTCAAGCGAGGTCTCCCGACTGCGGCGGAGCTCCTGGTTCGGATGGACCGGAAGACGATGGGATGACGAGAGCGGGCCCTCCCCCAGCAGAGCCTCCCCCAGCAGAGCTGTCTCCAGAAGCGCCGACCGGGCGGCCACCATCGTCAACCACCGTCAGTCTGGCAAAGTGGGTCCCGCTGGCCTGGAGGGCTTCCTTCAGACGGAGCCGGAGTTCCCGCTCAATCGCCCACTGCTCCAGCGGCTTTGTGCGAGCCCATATCTGTATCTCAACGCCTGCGAGGTCGATATTGCTTATCCCGAGCACAATCGGGCCATCGGTGATGACCGGATGCTCCCTGGCCATCTGATCGCAGACCTCCTGCATTTGCGCCATGGCCTTCCGGATGTCCGCTTCGTGGCTCAGGATCACCCTCACCAGTGCTCTGGACCCTGCTTTGCTGCGGTTTGTTGTCTTGTCGATGAGGCCGTTGGGGATGACGTGCACCTCGCCGCTCCAATCCCTGAGCCTGGTGGTACGGAGTCCGATCTCCTCCACCACGCCGGATACGTCCGCGGCGGTAATGTAATCACCGACATCGTACTGCCGCTCGTATATGATGAAGAAACCGGTGATGATGTCGCGCACCAGGTTCTGAGCGCCGAAGCCGACCGCGACACCCAGGATCGCAGCCCCTCCCAGCAGAGCGCTGGTGTCGATACCGACAAGATCGAGGATGGTGAGAAGCACAACCGTCCCCATGGCGTAGCGCAGGGCGCTGGACAGGAGTCCGGCAAGAGTCTTGCCGCGGCTGTCCGAGACATGGAGCCCCTTGGCTTTTGAAGCCGACTGAAACAGTCGCGCGATGAGGGAATCGCCCAAGCGGACAGCGGCGTAAGCCAGGATCAGCACTGCAGCTATCTTCACGGCCGAGATCCAGTACCCTGTCAGCATCGCCAAATCAAGACCCATGGAGATTCTCCTCCCGAGCGTACTCTCACATTACTCTATTGGACCCTGGGAGCAGGGGCAACCCGACGCCCGTCTATCTCTCATCATGGGAAGGACTACGCCGCGCCGTTTGTCGAAACCATACTTCTGACAGACAGGATCCGCCAAGGAGGCGCGTGGGAGCGTGAGTGAAGGCAGGGAGACTGCAAGCTACATAGACCAGCATTTCGAGGAGTTCGTCGCCGAGCTGCGGGCGGCGGTCCAAAAGCCCAGTATAGCGGCACAGAACATTGGGATGAAGGAATGCGCGGAGCACTTTAGGGACCTCTTGGAAAGTTACGGCATCTCCGCCCGGATTCTACCGGCCAGAGGCCATCCGGTAGTATACGGCGAGATAAAGGGCGAGAAGGACAAGACCGTCCTGTTCTACGACCACTACGACGTCCAGCCGCCGGATCCCCTGGATGAGTGGATCTCGGAGCCCTTTTCGGGCGAGATCCGCGAAGGCAAGATGTACGCCCGCGGAGTGTCGGACAACAAGGGAAACGCGTGCGCCAGAATCCAGGCCGTGGGGACGCTGCTTAAGCTGCGCGGCAAGCTCCCCATGAACGTGAAGTTCCTGATCGAGGGCGAAGAGGAGATCGGCAGCACGCATCTCGCGGAGTTCATCAAGGAAAACGCCGCTCTCCTGAAATCCGATTACGGAGTCTGGGAGTCCGGCTACATGGGACCCGATGGACGGCCGGGGATGTATCTGGGCGTCAAAGGAATCCTGTATGTGGAGCTGGAGGCACAAGGCGCCCACCGGGATATGCACTCAGGCAGTGCCGCGACCGTCCCCAACCCGGCCTGGCGCCTGGTATGGGCCCTATCCACGATCAAGGACCAAAACGAGAAGGTGCTGATACCGGGCTTTTACGACGCGGTTCTCGCACCGACCGACGCGGAGATGGCTCTGCTCAGAGCGGCGGAGGAAGGGCGCTCGCAGGAACAGAGCGCCGCGAGAGGGAATTCCAGGGGCGATACGCGGGGCGATTCGCGTCGGGCCGGCATCGGCATCCATTCCCCCTTGCTTGACCTGAGTGGACTGGAACTCAGAAAGCACTCCCTGTTCTCCCCCACCGCAAACATCTGCGGTTTCCGCAGCGGGTACCTTGGTGAGGGGCAGAAGACCGTCCTCCCATCCAAAGCGCTGGTAAAGATGGACTTCCGCCTAGTCCCCAACCAGGACCCGAATGACATCTATCAGAAGCTCCGCAAGCACCTGGATGATAACGGGTTCGACGACGTGAAGGTCCGCGTCATAACAATGGACTACCCGGTCAAGACCACAGCCAATCATCCGGTGGTCAAAGCGGCGGAGGAGGCGGCGCTTGCGGTGTACGGCAAGCCCCCGACAATCGCGCCGACCCAAGGCGGCTCGGGCCCCATGCATCCGTTCAAGGAGTACCTGGACCTCCCCATGGTGGCGTTTGGCGTCGGGTACTGGGCTTCGGGCAACCACGGGCCCAACGAGAACATCCGCCTGGAAGACTATCGCCAGGGCATCAAGATGGCGGCGGAGTTCGTGGAGAGGTTGGCAGCCAAGTAGAGCCGAGAAGTCGTGCTCAGTACAGTTACGCAGTTGCGCAGCCACGAAGTTGCGAATCAGGGGTTCCTCCTAGCGGGGAACCCCTGATGCGCTGCCGACCTCTATGACACGCGCCTTCACAGTGCTGACTACAGTGGCGAGGCACGATGCTGGCTTCCCTCGAACGAAAGGAAGATCTGTCCCGTCGCGGAGTGACCCTCCACATCCCTACCTCCACTTCCCCATCCGTCACCGCATGACCCTCAACACTCGCCATCTGTCACGATTTGACCTCTCGGATCCACGCTGGTCACAGCACGATTATTAGTGACTCAGTAATATTACCCTCGGGTGACCAGTATGTCGAAAAGTCGGGTCACCTGGTGACCCATATCAGCTGAGCGGTCATCCCGTGACCCGACTTTTCGCCGTATCTATCACCAGAAGCAATATAACTACGCAGCTAATAATCCTCCCGTGATCACCGGTAAAACCCTCTGATCGCGCCGCGATAGAAAGGAACACCTCATTAGTCTCGATGCGAACGTTGGATTACCCCTATAGGTCACGCGGCGACCGCCGTGAGGAGGCTTCCACCGACGATCCCCGGCACCCGGGATTCAGTGGTCATGCCGTGACTGGAAAATGCAGGTGACTTTGTGCCGCGCGGCACACAGTCCTACCAATACTCGTCCCAATATCCCCACCAATATCGTCCTAATATCCCTACCATTACTCGTACCAATATCCCTGCTAATCATCCCAATCTTTATCCCTGCCAGCATCCCTACCAATATGGAGGATGGAGTCCTGCATGAGATTTCTAGCTCATAGCTCGTCCCCAATTCTCGTTGACAGAACGGTGTCGCAAGGGATAGCATTTTGGCTTGGAAGGTCACTCTTTAAGGCTGGTCCGGAGAGCCCAGCAAGGGTAGGAATAATCGAAAGACTACTTCTTGCTGGCAGGCAAGGAGTTTTTTGTTGCCTGCCACGCCCGCGGACAGGCTCCAAACAAGGAGGTTTGCTTCTTGACCAAAGAGCCTCGCACCACAGTCGGGTACCTGCCCGACGACACCCCCCAGTTCGGCAAGTTGCTCGCCTTCGCACTACAGCAAGTCATCGTAATGTTCCCGGCAACCGTCCTCGTGGCAATCATCACCGGCTTCGACATCGGCGCCACCATCGTGGCCAGCGGCCTCGCGACAATCGGCTTCCTTCTTATCACCGGCCGCAGGATCCCCCTGTACTATGGCTCAAGTTTCTCCTACATCGCCGCGGTCGGCGGGGTAACCGGAATCGTTGCAGCCGAAACCGGCAGCAAGATCGCCGGGATCCAGGCCGCGCAAGCCGGCATCGTGGCTTCGGGCTTGGTCAGCATTGTCGCCGGCCTTCTGATTAAGAGAGGCGGCCCCAACATCATAAAGAAGGTCCTCCCGCCTTCAGTAACCGGACCTGTGGCGATGATCATCGGCCTCTCGCTCGCTGCAACTGCTGTCGGCCAGGCCAGCGGCAACTGGCTCATAGCCGGTGTGACCCTGATCGCTACAATCCTGTTCTCCGTGTACCTTAAGGGGACGATGGGGCAGCTCCCGGTTCTGTTCGGCATCATCGCGGGTTACGTCGTCGCTCTCATGACCGGCAACGTCGACCTGGCTCCTCTTACGGGAGCTCAGTTGTTCTCGGTCCCGAATTTCACGTTCCCCTCGTTCAACTCATACGGTCTCATGGCGGCCGCGGCGATCATGCCTGTCGCTATAGCGACGATCCCGGAATCCACGGCCCACCTGTTCCAGATCGACCTGTACGTGAACAACCTCGCCAAGAAGTTGGGCAGCAAGAAGCGCTATGACATCGCCCCGCTCCTCGGCGATAACCTGGTGGGCGACGGCGTGGGCGACATGATCGCCGGCGCCATCGGCGGCCCGGCCGGTACCAACTACGGCGAGAACATATCGCTCATGGCGATTACCCGCAACTTCTCGGTGCCGGTCCTGTTCGCGGCGGCCGGAATCGCAATCGTAATGGGCTTCTTCGGCCACATTGCCGGTGCCGTAAACACCATCCCGCAGGCGGTCATCGGCGGCGTTTCACTCTACCTGTTCGGCGTCATCGGAGCCCAGGGTGTAGCCATCATGGTCTCCGAGAAACTGGACCTCTTCAGCGCCAAGAACCTAGCGGTGGTCTCGACCATCCTCATCATCGGCCTCGGCGGCGCGGCTCAGCCCAACGGCATGATCGTGGTTGGCAGCCTGCAGCTCCCGGCCATCGCTACCGCGGCGATCTTCGGTATCGTCCTGAACCTGATATTCGAGATGTTCCCGGACAAGTCGGACAAGGCCGAAGAGGAGTAGGACCGCCGATCGAGCAAGATGGGCGACTGGTAATCGAGGCAAGACGATTTGACATGAACAAGGCCGGAGGTTGCCCTCCGGCCTTTCCTTATGCTAGAGGGTTAACGATCAGGACCCCTGAGTACTCCTGACCTGCAGCTAGGTCTTCGGAAAGGATGGTCGTGCACCGGGTCTGGATCGCGCTTCGCACTATCATTGCATCCCAGAATGACATCGAGTAACGCTCCTCAATGTCGATGGCCTGGATGACATCCTCGGCCGTAGGAGCATGCACCGTCCACGCCGCAAGATCACGCAGTATTGCCTGTGCCTCGGTCCGGGCTAGGGGTTTCGGGACCTTCCGCGTGACAGCATTGTAGAGTTCCTGCAGAACCTGAACACTGACACAGCCCAACCCCGTCTCCCATAGCTCCAACACGACCTCACGAGCCTTCTCCTGTTTCACACCTGCGGATGCATCGTGGGCGTAGACAAGGATGTTCGTGTCAACGAAGACGCGCTCACCGACCCCTGGCATGCAGTTCACCTCTTGAGTATCTGACCTGGCCTTTGGTGCCAAGATCCGTGGCCTGTTTCAAGAGCCGGCTGTGGTGTGCACGAGCTTGAAGATAATTGTCCTCGCGGATCACCAGCTCTATCAGCATTTCAGTAAGCATCCTCGATACGGATGTATCCTTTTCTACTGCCAGGTGCTTCACCTTTCTTAGCACATCCTTAGGAAGGGAAAGCGTGATGTTCTGAGTCTCCAAGCCGGACACCTCCACGTGTTATAGTGTACCACGTATTCGCGTGAGTATGCTACCCTATACCCGCCCTGATATACTTTGGAGGAGCACGGTTGACGAAATCAGGCAAAGGAGCGGACCGGCGTGAAAATACTGGCCTTCGCCGGCAGTCCGAGGAGAAACGGCAATACCAGAATCCTGCTCAATGCCTTTGTCGAGGAGTGCGCGAGCAAAGGTCACGAACTAGAGTTGATCGACCTCACAAACCCGGCCCGCTGGGATATCAACCCCTGCCTGGGGTGCGACAGGTGCGTCAGCGGTCGCTGCATCCGGAACGATTCCATGCAGGACCTCTACCCCAGGATCCGTGAGGCCGACGCTATCGTACTGGCCTCCCCCGTCTACTTCTACGGCCTACCTGCCCAGGTTAAGGCCATGATCGACCGCTGCCAACTCTTCTACAACCAGAAGTACCGGCGCAAAGAGCCTGTAAGGACAAGACCCTGCAAAGGCTTCTTCATTTCCTGCGGCGCAACTCATGGCGCGAAGCTGTTCGACGGAGCCATCCTTACCGTGAAGTACTGGTTTGATGCCTTGGACGTCCAATATGCGGGAGACGCCCTGTTCCACGGGATCGACGAGCCTGGAGAGGTCAGGAAGCATCCTGAGGCCCTCAGGGTAGCGAGAGCGCTAGCCGATCACCTTACCTAGTCCGCCCATATAGGCTGCGCATTGTAATCCCTGCGGACAGCGCAGGCTCATCGCATGCGGTCAGCGTATGGTCCTCCCACACGGCGCGCGTCCTATTCACCATTGCATCCGCTGCACGCAGGAGGAAGCCCCCTCGATATCGAATGGTGTTGCGAAGTTCCACGCCACCCACGCCAGGAGGGAGCACCGATTGATGTCCGAAAGCAAGATGCCTTACAATGCGCCCCTGTGTGAAGTCCCCGACGATGACTCGATACTTGAAGACTGCAGTGCAGTAATCGTTGGAAAGAAAGCCTCGGCGACCGGAGAAGTTCTTTTCGGCCACAACGAGGACGATAGCGGCAACAACGTGATGGTCCAGTACCGCGTCCCCAGGGCCACCCACGCCCCCGGTGAGTTCATCACCTTCGAGCCGGAATGCGCCAAGATCCCTCAAGTGCCCGAAACATGGGCCTACTACTGGTCCGAGACCAGGGCCAGCTGGAAGGCCTCGTTTAGCGATATCTTCATGAACGAGTGGGGCGTTGCCGTCGCCAGCGATAGCTGCGTCTACTCTCGCGAGGATAACCCCGAGCTCACTAACGGCGGCATAGGGTACGGTCTGGGACACCTCATCGTCCAGCGCGCGAAGACGGCCCGGGAAGGCGTGCAGATTGCTGCGGAGCTGGTCTCGAAGTACGGCTACACCAGTTCCGGCCGCGCCTATGAAATTGTGGACAAGGACGAAGGTTGGATGTTCCAGGTCGTCCACGGCAAGCACTACGTGGCCAAGAGAGTACCGGACGACGAAGTGCTGTTCATCCCCAACTGGTACACGATCCACTCCGTGGACCTGTCTGATACCGAGAACTGCGTCGCGTCGCCTGACCTCATAGCCTATGCCATCAAGCGGGGCTGGTACACGCCTACTAAAGAGGGCGACTACAGCGACTTCGACTTCGCCGCGGCTTACCAGAACCCGACTCAGAACATGGCCGGGAATATCGTGCGCCACAGGAACGCGCTGAGGCTCATCCTGGGAGCCGAGCCGACGGAGGAGAAGCCCTTCTCGGTAAAGCCCGCCAGGAAACTGGGAATTGCGGACGTGAAGAAGATCCTCCGCACCCACTACGAAGGGACTCCGGACGACCTCAGCCAGAACTACGCCCTAAACCCTCATCGCGCCGGAAACCGGACCATCTGCACCGGCACGACCCTGGAAAGCATGGTCATCCAATTCCGGGAGCAGCCTGAGTTCACGTGCATGTGGAGGGCAACGCTGAACCCTTGCACCAGCCCGTTTGTCCCGTGGTACCTGGGCGCGTCCAAGATCCCGGCAGGGTATGGATGGATCCTCCCCCAGGTAGGCTTCGGAAACCACTTCTCGGTTCCGGCCGGTGATCTCTCATACCGTCCAGGCAGGGCGTGGTGGGCGTTCCAGGATGTCCAGGACCTCGCCGATGCTTCTTACGCCACCGTCATCGGGACCATTGCCAGAGAGCGGGACACTCTGGAGCAGAAGTGGGCCGCGGACCAGGCCGAATTCGAAGCCAAGGCCCTTGACGCATTCAAGAAGAACCCCTCGGTCGGAATCGCCATGCTGACCGAATATACCAACCAGCAGGCGGTCACAGCATGGAAGACTTGGAGGAACCTCTTCACAGCACTCTTGAAATAGGGCACCAGGAGCTGCCGTCGGCGAGTGCGGCAGCCACGGCCGGCGCAGCCCGCCAATGAGCAATAGCAGCCGACTGCATCAGTAGGGAATCACTAAGGGCCGCTCCACACGGGAGCGGCCCTTCCTATTCCTCGCTTCTATGATAACTGCGTTGCCTACGGAGGTAACTGCATTGCCTACGGAGTCTCTTGCGGTGCCTGCCTGCGGACCGGCAGCTCCGATACCAGCATCCCGCCCAAGATGAAGAGCGCGCCCGCGATCTCCCTTGCCGACAGCACTTCCCCAGCCCACAGCCAGGCGAAGAACGCTCCAAAGACTGCCTCCGCCGAAAAGATCAGCGCCGTGTGGGTCGCGGATGTGTATCTCTGCGCCGCGGTCTGCGCGAGGAACGCGAAGGATGTCGAGGCTACCGCCGTGAACAGGATGGCTCCCCAGCTCTCGGTGGGTATCCGCAACGGCCGTTCAGTGACCGCCGCCCAGAGGAAAGCACCCACCGAGACGACGGCCAACTGGATGGTGGTCAGGAGGACTGAAGATCCTGTGCCCGAGTACCTCCCGAGCAGGAGGATATGGGCGGCGAAACCGATAGCGCAGAGGAATACGAGGAAGTCCCCCGGCGCGATCTCCAGCGGGAGTTTCAAAGACATGAGTCCAAGTCCGACTGTGGCGAGCGCCACACCGATTATGGACGCCCTATCCGGAGCCGCGCGCAGCATCACCTGTGAGGCGATGGGTACGATCACTACGTACATCCCGGTGATAAATGCGGCCTTGCCTGCGCCGACAGTCACCAACCCGAGGGTCTGGGTGACGTAGGACGCAAACAGCGCAAAGCCGGTTAGTAGCCCGCCTATGAGGAACTCCCGGGAAATGCCTGCCCCAGGCCTAACTCTACCCTCGGCCGGCGGGGGACCGGCCGACTCGGAATCGGAACCCGTAGGCGGGTCTGAACGTGGGACGGCCCCACGCCGCTCACGCAAGAAGTACCAACCCGCCAGCACCAGGGCTGCAACCAGAAAACGAACCGCGATGTATGTGAGGGGCCCCATCAGGGAGATGGTCTCCTTCACCATTACAAAAGAGGTCCCCCAGACAACCGTCACAAGTATGAGCAAAAGGTCGGCAGTCAGCTGTGACATGATCTAGTCCTTTGTTGGCCTATTCCATAAGTTCCTGCTTACGCTCCCTTGAGCAATTGCTTGCGCCGCACCCTTACTGTCACGGCTCGTAGAAGAAGAACCCCCTGTACACTTCCCTGGCAGGCCCGGTCATCCATACGTGGTTGTCGCTTTTCCACTCAATGGTAAGGGGTCCGCCCGGCAAGCGCACTGTGACAGGGATATCCTTTTCCGTATACCCGTTCAGCGCCGCGGCAACCATCACCGCGCATGCACCGGTCCCGCACGCCAGAGTGATCCCCGAGCCCCTCTCCCACACCCTCATGTCGATGAGGGTCTTGGAGCGGATCTTCGCGAACTCGATGTTGGCCTTCCTGGGGAAGGCCGGATGGCGCTCAAGCTTCGGGCCGACATCCTCAAGGTCAACCTTCCAGACGTCGTCCACGAAGATCACGCCGTGGGGATTTCCTGTCGAGAGCGCGGTCACCAGATACACTTGGCCATCCACCGTGACCGGCTCGTTCACCACCGGCTCGGGACCTTCCGGCGCGAAGGGGACATCCTTGCGGGCAAAGAGCGGCACGCCCATGTCCACCGATATACTCTCTATCACTCCGTCCTTCACGTTCACGACCGGGTAAATGAGGCCGTGCCGGGTCTCGACCACCATGTGGGTGTCCTTGGCGATCCCATGGTCGTAGACGTAGCGGGTAAAGCAGCGCATCCCGTTGCCGCACATATCGCCTTCGGATCCGTCGGCGTTGAAGATCCTCATCCGCAGCGGGGCCTTGTCGCCAGGCTCAATCAGGATGATGCCGTCTGAACCGGCGCCAAAGTGACGCTCAGCCATTGCGCGGGAGAGCGCGCCCCAGTCATGGTCGGTCTTGTAGTGGAAACGGTCGATGTACAGGTAGTCGTTGCCGAGGCCTTCCATCTTGGTGAACGGGACTTCGACTCGAGTTGTGCTGCTCACTGTGAGCCCTCCTGCCGCGCTTTTAGCCGCTACTGTTCATCTCAGTGCCGTCACTGGTCGTTCCAGTACATTGTACACGGCGAGGGCAACCCCCGGCGCCCAGCCTTCCTGGATGAGCCGCAGTTTCCTTGGGCAGGCAGCCTCACTGGAAGAACCGCAGTTTCCTTGGGCGGGCAGCCTCACTAGGTGAGCTCTGGTTGCTCTAGACGCGCAGCCTTACTTGATGAGCCCCAGCTCCTTCAGGCGGGCAGCCATCTCCGCGGCTGTCCTGAACCCCGGCTCATTAGCTTTCACACTGCCCGAGGAATCAAAGTAGATCAGCGTCGGAACTGCCTGAACCCGGTACCTCACGGCTTCCGCCCGGTGCTCTTCAGCGTTCATCTTCACCACGAACAGGGTATCCGGATACTGCTCCTCAAGTTTGGCCAGTTCAGGTTCCATCTTCGTGCACCAGGGGCAGTTAGAGGTGTATAGCTCCAAGACTCCGGGCTTGCCCATGCCCGTGAGCTGCGCTAACGTTTGCGGGCCTACGTCAGCCACGCTGCCGGCGGGAACCGACGGCCCGAAGCGGTTCGAGGTGATGATCCAGAAAACTCCTATGACTATGATGAGGCCCAAGAAGGCCAGCGGCGTCCGCGGAAAGGAGGGTTCGTCTCTCTTCTGTCCAAACACTCTCCTCAATCCAAACACCCCGTCTCTATAGGTATGGACGAGCCAGAATGTACAGGCCGAACAGGATGATCACTGCTCCTCCGGCCTTTCGCAGGGTCTCCAGGGCACGAAGCCCCCGCGCGCTTTCCAGCGTGCCGCGCATTGCCGAGGTCGCGAGACCAGCCGAAGCCACAAGGACGGATTGACCCAAAGAGTAAAAGAGCAGGAGGACGGCGCCTCTGGCTATTGAGCCCGTAGCTGCGACCATCGCAAGGATGGCGAGCAGCGCCGGCGTCGAGCAGGGCGATGCCGACACCCCGTATAGCGCCCCCATCATGGCGCCCGAGAGTGGACGCGGAAGAGTGCCCTGCGTGGGCGTAGGCGTGAGCGTGGTGCCAGCGCCGGCCAAAGGCATCTCGCACTTAGCTCTTGCGCCGAACAAGCCAAGATAGGACGCGCCGCCCAGAATGAAACCGAGACCGGCCACCCACCTCACCCAAGGGGCTGTCAGGATCAGGGCCATGCCCAATGCGCCGGCGACGATGCCGGCCAAGGTAAGGGCCAACGCGAGCCCTGCGATGAACCAGGCGAGGTCAGCCACTCTACTCTTTCGGGTCGAGCCGGCCATGTGCCCGAAGACAAGGGGCAGAGCAGCCAGAGCGCATGGACTGGCGGAAGTGAGGATGCCTGCCAGAAGGGCATACAGCGGCCCGCCCACTGGATGGCTCAAACCATTAAGGATGGCGTCCAACCCGCTCCCCCCTATGCCAATTCTACCATTGCCCGGGGTGGGGATCCGTGGAGAACGCTTTCAGCGCTGCCCATTCGGAGAAGTTACACTTATGGACGCCGTACGCCGTGCAGTACAGCCCAGCCGTATGCGACAAGACACCTCGGGGCCGCAGTGTGCGACTGGAGCGCCACTCAGACTGCCGCCCACCTGCCGCTACACGACTTTCCCGGGATTCAGGATGCCTGCCGGGTCGAAGGCTTCCTTTAGCCGCTTCATCAGGGCGATCTCGCCCCGTCCCAGGTTCCTGGCCATGTACTTCTTCTTGGCGAGGCCGATGCCGTGCTCGCCAGAAACCAGCCCGCCCAGCGCTGTCCCTTTCTCGTACAGGAGATCCATGGCAGCCGGAAGCTTACGCTGCCACTCGTCCTCTTCCATCCGGTCCCGAAGCACGTAGATGTGGAGGTTGCCGTCGCCCGCATGGCCGAAGCTCTCAATCCTCACTCCGACCTTCGCAGATACATCCTTGGTGTACTCCACAAGCTCGGCAATCCGGTTCCGGGGCAGCACAACATCGCATTCATCCACTTCATTACCGCTCTTGAGGGCCGCAAGGAATGCCGCGCGACCATCCCAGATGGCTGACTGCCGCTCAGGACTGTCGGCGATCAGCACGTCGACGGCTCCAGAGTCCAGGCATGCGTCTCCCACCAGGTCCATCGCGGATATTACTTCGGCCTGGGAATTGCCGTCCATCCGGAGCAGGAGATACGAAGGCGCGTCCCTGTGTGGGAACCTCTTTCCCAGGTAGCGCTCGGAAGCCTCAATGACACCCTTCTCGGCGAACTCGATGGACTGGGGCAGAATGCCGGTAGCCAGGATCCTCGGGACCGCGCGTATGGCGTCGCCGAGCGAATTGAAGGGGACCAGCAGGCTCAGCGTCTGCCTGGGGAGCGGGAACAGTTTCAGGGTCGCCTGGGTGACGATCCCCAGGGTGCCCTCGCTGCCAATAAACGCGCTCATGAGGCTGTATCCGGTGCTGTTCTTCGCGTGCTTGCCGCCCATATCAAGAATCTCGCCCGACGGCATGACCACCTGCAATCCACGGATGTTGTCCCGCGTGACCCCGTACTTGATGGCGCGCATGCCGCCGGCGTTGGTGTTGATGTTGCCGCCGATGGTGGCCGTCTTCTCACCCGGATCGGGTGCGTATAGGAATCCTTGCGCCTCGACGGCCTGGTGGATGGACATTAGCATGACTCCCGGCTCCACCGTCGCGGTGAGGTTCTCCCTGTCGATCTCGAGGATGGACGACATCCGGGTAAGGCACAGCACAATCCCTCCTTCAACGGGGACAGCGCCGCCGCAGAGTCCGGTGCCGGCTCCGCGCGGAGTCACAGCGATGCCGCGCGCCGACGCAAGCTGCATCACCCTTGAGACCTGGCCTACATCCTTTGGGAGTACCACGGCGTCGGGATAGCCTTTCATCGACGCCATCTCATCGTGGGTGTAGTCGCCCATGAGAGGCCCGCCAGCGATGACCGCGTCCTCCCCGCAGATGCCCCGCAGGTCTCGCAGGTCCTGCTCCGTACACTTGGAGAATCTCGCCACAGCTACACGCCCCTCTCCGTCGAAACTTGACTATCGTTAGGTTCAAGCAGCCGGAGAAGCGCCGGCACGATCTCGTACATATCCCCCACCAACCCGTAGTTGGCGGTCTCGAAAATGGGAGCGTCCTTGTCCTGGTTGATGGCTACTATCGTGGCGCTGCCCGCCATCCCCGCGGTGTGCTGGATGGCTCCGGAGATGCCGCAGGCGATGTAAAGATCCGGCCGAACCGTCCTCCCGCTCTGGCCCACCTGCCTGTCGGACGAAATGAATCCCTGCTCCACCAGGGGACGAGAGCCCGCCAGCACGCCACCGAGCCGCGTTGCCAGTTCCTCGAACATGACGAGGTCGGCCTTGGAGCGGACGCCCCTGCCGACAGCCACGATGACCCTGGCGTCGGATATGGACTCGGCTTTGGGCAGCGGCTTCTCTCCGGTGACCCGGACCTTGCCGAGGTGCATGACGAATTCCGCAAGGGCGTGGTCAGAGGTGATGACCCTGGTTTGCAGCCTGGCTTCTCTGCCGCGGCTGTGCTCTGACTGCTCGCCGGTCCCCACGGCAGCGCAGCTCCCAGCCGTGCCAGACCTACTACAAGCCTGATCAACCTGCGCCTTCGGCATGACCTTGGGACGCACGGTGGCCATCTGAGGACGGGCGTTCCTGGTCACAATTGTGGCCATGATGTTTCCTCCAAACGCCGGCCTGGTCTGGACCAGATCGCCGTTCGGGCGGATGTCTAGCTCCGTGCAATCGGCAGTCAGTCCGGTGCGGAATCGCACGGCGATACGCGGTGCAAGGCTGCGGCCGACCGGCGTGGCTCCAATGAGGACCACGCTCGGACGCTCGGCGATGACCGCGTCTTCCATGGCCGCGGCGTATGTCCCCGCGACAAAGTGGGTGAACTCGGGGGCGTCGTAGATAAGTACCCTGTCGACAGGGTAGCGCAGCAAGTCCTGAGCGGCCTCACCGAGCCCGCGCCCAATCGCAACACAGACTACTTCCTGCCCGGTCTTATCGGCCAGCTCCTTGGCCTTGCCAATCAGCTCATAGGTAACCGGCTCGAAGCGGCCGCCGTAGAACTCCGCGAACACCATGACGCCGCTGCAAGCGGCTTTCTCGAGGACCACTCCGCGGTTCATCCTGCCATTCATCGCGCCACTCGTTGCGCTGTTCACGCTACCCTCCATTCGGCCGTTCGCCTCACCAGTCATCACGGTTGCACCTCCTTCAGGAGGGCAGCGAGTTTCTCCGCCAGCTCCTCCGGCGCACCTTCCCACATCTCCCTGACGCGTTTACGCACCGGTGGGAAGATCCTCTCGACCCTGGTCGGCGAACCAAGAAGGCCCAGGTACTGCTCGTCTGCCGGCGGGAGATCCGCGGCCTTGAGCAGGTCCACCGTGCGGCCAGCCGTCTCCTTTCGCTTTTGGAACGACGGCAGTCTGGGCTGGTTCAAATCCCTGGTCACGGTGATGAGGCATGGGAGCGCGACTTCCTGCGACTGGTACCGGTCGCCCAGGTCCGCGGTCACTTCAACGCTTGTTGTCCCTACCCTATCGATGGACCGCACGTAGGACACGTGAGGTATCCCCAGGAACTCAGCAACCCCGGGCCCTACCTGGGCGGTGTCGCCGTCGGTGGACTGCATCCCGGCGATGATGAGATCGAAACCCTGTGCCCTCAGAGCCTGGCTCAGAGCGAACGCCGTTGCCAAGGTATCGGCCCCTGCAAAGGCGCGGTCGGTCATGAGAGTACCGCTGTCGGCTCCCATCCAGTAGGACTCGCGGATAACCGCCTCCGCCTGGGGCGGCCCCATGCTGATCACGGAGACGGTAACGGTGGGGTCCGGCGCTGTCTGACCGCATGCCCCGTGATCGCCCGCAGCTCGCCCATCCTGCTGTCCCTCGATAAGCCGGCTCTTAATATCCAAGGCTGCTTCCAGCGCGTGGAGGTCAAAGGGGTTTGTCTTGGTGGACGCGCTCTCGCGCCGAAGGGTGCCTTTCTCAGGGTCTATCGCAACATTGCTTGTCCCGGGTACCTGTTTCATCAGTACCGCTATCCGCAAAGGTCTATTCCCCCCGTCCCGTGATCAGAAGGAGTCGCCGCGGAGCCCAGGGCTTCGGTAGCAGGCTTTGCAGGCATACTCTGTGAACATGCTGGTATAGCATCAGGATATCTCAAAGAACCAAAACCCGGCAACCGAAGGCGTGACCCGCCACTGCCCTAGTATCGGTAGCAGTAGTGGTAGTAGTTCGCCACTCGAATGGTCACCTGACGTCACGTATTGGCTCCGGAATGCGGTTCGGGGACAATGAAGGCTGCCCCGCGCAGGCGGAGCATCCGTGCTGGGTCCTGAGTCAATGCTTCTAGCTGTCCATGAACCGCGTGAGGAAAGCGGTCAGCCGGTCGAGTGCAACGTCGATTATCTCTTTGCCGAGTTCGGCAGTGGCCAGAGTCGCGTCTCCGAGTGCGCCGTTCTCGGTGTTCTCCTCCCAGAAACGCGCTTCTTCCAGCGGCTGCCTCGTGCCGTAGATGCCCTTGATCTCCTCCCGGATCCTCCCCTTCTCCGCTCTATCCACCTTCATAGCCTGGGGGTAGAGGTACAGGACCTGGGACATCTCGCTTTCACACGCGTGCCCCGTAATGGGGGATGTGACTCGCTGCTTTATGACGTCGTCGGCCACGGCTGTGGGCGATGCGACGGCCGCCCTCGCTCCCAGCTCGTGCCGCAGCCGGTTCATCACCAGCGTGAGAGCGGGCCGGTTCCCTCCATGCCCGTTGATGAACAGGAACCTCCGGATGCCGTGCTGGTGCAAAGAGCCCGCGACGTCCATCAGCACATCCATGTACGTCTGAGCCCTCAGCGTGAGGGTCCCGGGGAAGTGCATGTGGTGCGGCGAGATCCCGATCTGGATACACGGTGTCACCAGCGCATGGGGATAGACCCTCTCGGCCAGGAGCAGCGAGAACTCCCTTGCGCGGGCAGTGTCCACCTCGAAGGTGCCGTGAGGGCCGTGCTGCTCCGAGGAACCGGTCGGGATGATGGCCACCTTTATGCCGGGCAACGCAGCCTTGACCTCAGGCCAGGTCATTTCGTACAGGTACATCCTGTGGGAAGGTAAGTCCGCCCTTTCAGGCGCCACAGCGGCTGTGGGCGAAGTCCTCCCCACGGCATCCACACCTTGACGCTCTGCCGTACGCTCTGCCGTACGCTCGGCCGTCATTCTTGCCGCCAGGGAGCCCGGCGCTCGTCTTCTCATGAAGCAGCCCTCCTCGCCAATCTGATTCCGGAGCCGAAAGCCGCCCCCAGAGTCAGCATTATGATCGACTTGCAGCTTTCAACACCGCCGCCGACCGCCTCATGCCTGGTCTTTTTTGCACACGGTCTTGCGCCCCGGAACTGACCGAGATTACCCTGAGGCTGAGGGGTGAAGCAGTTGAGGCTTGAGGGCTCGGGGAGGCTGAAGCAGGTGAGGCTTGGGAGGCCTGCGGAACCGACGAGGTTTGGGAGCCTTGCGCGGCTGGTGCAGAAGCATCTCGTGAAGGGCGTCTTGCGGAAGCCGGACTTTGAGCAAGCCTACCGCCTGCTGGACACACCCGCGTTTGAAGGTAACTGCGGAGAACTGTGTGGCTCGCTCTGCTGCAAGGAGTACGAGCCGGGCGTTGGCATGTACCTCTTGCCCGGCGAAGAGTGCATGTTCACCGGACGCGAGCCGTGGCTCACGTGGAAGTACCAACTCGCCGGGAAGCACGACTTCCCTCCCGAGTGGAAGGGTCTTGTCCAGTTTGTGATGTGCAGGGGGACCTGCCCGAGGGATCGTCGCCCGATCCAGTGCAGGACGTTCCCCCTCATGCCTTACCTTGACGAGTCCGGGAAGAACCTGACGATGCGGCTCGACAGTCTCACTGGATCCCTCATCTGCCCACTGGTCCGCGAACCGGAAAAGCACGTTGTGCGGCCGGAATTCGAGGCAAGAGCGCTGGAAGCGTGGCAGATCCTGCTGAAGGATCCCCTGATACGCTTGGACGTAGCCGCGCAGTCCAGGCGTCTTGATGAGGATATGGCCGCGCCCTGGCGAGAGCTGCTCTAGCAGAAGGTTTGTCTCAGCCGCAGGTAGTTCACCTGGGGTACCAACGACGAATCGCCAGTGATCCGAGAGACTCCACTCTAGAGACAGCATCCATGCAGGGCACGCTGAAACTAGAACGGGGCACGCGAATCGCGCGCCCCGTTAGACCCAAAGACATCATTTCAACGTCACGGGGACTGATGGATTCCTAGTTGAAGCCTTCACGGGCCGTTGAACTACGGTATCGTGTATAGATACTCGCCAAAGTACATCTGCGCAGATGGTACGACAAAAGAGGTAATATAGTGCGCATACCTCACCTTGTACCCCGAAAAAACCTCGACCGGCTCGTACGTCTCAGATGAGAACGGGAGGGCGTCGGGGAGCTCAACTGATTCCGTCTTGGTTATGTCACTGTGATACTTCTGTACCCCATCGCCGTCGAGAACTGTCACGATCTCTCGAGATTCGTAAGGACCGTCGACATTGCACCCAAGAAGAACCGTGAAAGCATTAATTGATCCCTGCGAACCCAGGGTTACTGTGACGGTCACTTGACCCGAATCCGGACTACCCCAGCCGCCGGGGACACCCGAGACTAGGAAACTAACTACATCGGGGGTCTCCATACAGGATGTGCATGATGTGCAAGGCGAGGTGCAAGGCGCAGTGCACGGTGCATCGCAGTCCTGACAGGACTGTTCACAGATATCCTCGCAGCTTGAGAGGCAGGCGGCCATACAGCTGTCAGTACAGGAGGTGCAGGATTCGGTGCATCCTCCTGTGCAACCAGCCGTGCAGGGTTGCACGCAGGGCACAGTGCACGGCGAATCACAATCTTGACAGGCTAGTTCGCACACCTCCTGGCAACTCGACTCACAGACATGCTGGCAACTCAGTTCACAAGCAGTCTGGCAGTTCAGCTCGCAAGTTGTTTGGCAGGCCACCTCACATGCTGACGTGCACGAGACCTCGCAACCAACCTGGCAGCTGAGGCAACCTAACTGGCAGGCTGTCTGGCAGTTCACCTCGCAGTAGTCCTGACAATCGACCTCGCAGCTGTAGACACACGAGTACTCGCAAGGGTTCTGACAGCTCATCTGGCAAGTTGACGTGCAGTTGTCTTCACAGTAGTCCTGGCAGTCCAGCTGGCATGTGCTCTGGCAGCTCTGTTGACAGGTAGTCTGGCAGCTCAACTGGCAAGATGACTGGCACGTGGTGCAGCCCGCTTGGCAGTGGGTCTCGCAGTAGTCCTGACAGCCGACCTCGCAACTGTACTGGCAGGTCATCTGGCACCCGTCCATGCAGTCCACTTCGCAGCCAACCTGGCAGCTAAGCTCGCACGCAGTCTGGCAACTCACTTGGCATGTTGAGGTGCAGCTTACCTGGCACCCTGTCTGGCAGCTCTTCTGGCATGTCGACTGGCAGTAGATTTGGCATGTTGTCTGGCACAGGACCTGACAGCTCCCACACGGACTACAGGGTGCCCGCTCCTCTTGCGTAATGCAGTCGCCCTCACACTCTGCCATGGGTTGCGCGAGTTCGCCACACAGTTCTCCGCCTGGCGGCGGCCTGACTACCGGTCCATCCATTGATGGGACCTTTCGAGTCTTCTGCGACTTGCTTTGCTTGTCACTCATTCCTTTTCCTCCTCGTCTATGGCCTTTTGCGGCCTCTGTCGGCCCCAGATACCGTCTAGGCCTCGCATGCTCCCCCGGGGCATGGATGTATTGACCAGACCCCTGTCTGTCGGACTTAGTCGTGACTTGGCCTAGAGGCGGTGGATGGTATGGAGGGTAGGGCTCTCGACCTGATCTCACATGAGTTCAGCTGTGACCGCTTTACTTAAGCCTTCATCAGTGTTATTTCGTTGCGGAAGGGAGAGCTGTTCTCGGGCCGATGATAGCGGGTTTCGATTAGGCAGAACGTCGTTCTTCGCCAGCAAGGGAAACCGAGGGCAAGTTGAGGAAAAGGCGGCGCCCTCTCGGACGCCGCCTTTCATACTTCATCTAACTATGCTGCGGTCAAACCCGAGCCTCCGGCATACGACCGGCGCTCAGGCTACGCTCAGCTCCTTACTTCATGATGTGCAGCCAGTCGCCCAGAAGGTACTGCAGCCTTCCGATGAGCAGCGACAGGCGGCCCATAACGGTGTTGGAGAACGCCGAACCGAACGCGATCATCATGGTCCACCGGCCGATCTGGCTGGAGACCTTAAGCACTCCCTTCTGCTCCTTGGTGAAGAAGAAGTAGGAGATGGTTCCCAGCGCCCCAATCAGCACAAGGACGTTGTTCAGCGAGTTCAGAGGCGCGAAAGCGCCCTTAATCTGGCCGATAAGGTCCGACTGCGCGAACCTGGTGAACGCCAGACCGGTACCGATACCGACCAGGAAAGCCGATGGGATCCTGCTAAGCCAGCGGATGTTCGACGGCGCGAACCTGGCGTACAGGAGAATGCCCAGGATCAACGGGACGATCTGCAGAAGGTCGCCTTCCTTGGTCAGAGGCGCGACCGCCATGTTCTTCACGTTAAGCCATCCCATGACGATGGCCTGACCTGCAGCCAATCCCACGTAGATATGCTCCGCCAAGCGATAGAAGGGGTTCTCCTTGTGGAGGATGCTGAAGAAGCAGAGCGTCAGGAACGCTCCTATCCACACGCCGACAGTTGCCACTCTAGTTCGCCCCCTTCGTTGCTTTCTGCTTCTTAACGATGATCTCGGCCACGTTTCCAACCACGATCAGCACCGCGATCAGAAGGTGGGCCGCCGATTGGGCGTCCATGGAGGCGGTTGCCTTCCCGGACACCCCGAGGAGCTTCTCATACTCAGCGGCGCCACGGAGGCTGCCGAGATACCCCTCGATCTGCTTGCTATCCGAGTATGACTGGTAGCGGGAGATCTGGGAACCGATCGCTCCGCCGGTGAGGGGCTTCTTGAAGGGCCCCTGGAAGTACTGGATATAGGGTAGTATGCTGCCGGTGGCGATGTCGACGAACAGGTCAATATCGGCCGCAGTGGCTACGCCCTCGAAGATGGGCTGTCCGGCGGTCGCCTGACCCATGTAGTCGGTACCGACAAACCCGGGGATATCCTTAGCGAAGGACGCCAGGGCGGGTTCGCCGCCGGCGAAGAAGCCGAGGTTCACGAAATCGGTGCCGTACACCTTGCCCTGATTAGCCCACTTCTCCCAAGCCTGGTTCGCGAACACCGGACCCTGCTGAGAGATGGAGCAAGCAATCACCCGAACGCCCTTCTGCATGAGGTGATCGAAGAACACCACTGCCTGAGGGTGCACTTCGGCTGCTCCGCCTGCTTCGTAGTCAAACCCGAAGACCGCGACGTCGTCCGCGCTCAGGCGATCGACGGCTGCGAAAGCCTTCTCAGTCTCGGCAGTCACCGAGAAAGGCAGGCCTATGGGCTTGATCAACGGTAGGGCGACGAGTACCGCTACCAGGACGTATATAATGCGCCTATCGATGTTGAGAAGTTTCTCCAGCACTCTGTCTCCCCCCTTAGTTTCCGCCGCCGAGGTAGCCGCGGTCGAGTCCGGCCAGCACCCGGAGGCCAGACGCCATAACGCCGATGGCCGAGCAGATGATGATGCCTCTCTGACCCGCTACGTTCGGGACGTTGATAATCCAGTTTGCCGCTTGAGGCAGGTACCGGGAAATGGCGTCGCCCAAAGGAGCGCGCCCCAGGAGAACTATGAGACCGGCTCCAAGCAGGATACCCGCTTCAAGGCTACGGATCCTGAATGCCCTGTAACCTGCTGAGGCGATGTAGAACGCCAGAGACGAGTAAACAGCCGCCGAAAGCGGGCTGAGCATGTTGTTGAACGCAAACAGATACCACTTGTCGCTGGTCCCAAACACGATGCCCTGGATCGACATGAACAGCAGGGCAGCTAGCAGCACCACGCTGTTGATCCAGCCGGGGTTCCGGCGGACAATGTTGCGCCCGTGCAGCCTAAGGAGCGAAACCGCACCGAGTCCGAGCGCGAAGGCAGCGATAACCACCGACCAGCTCTGGAGGTCTTTCGAAGTGTTCTGTATGAACTCGGACTTGAAGGTGAAATCAAAGATCATAAACAGGCCCGTAAGAAATGCGATCGCTACCGGAAGCGTACGTTTCATATTCGACTCACCTGCCTCCCGTTTCTCACTTGTTCAGGATCGTGGCCAATGCCTTCGACCCAAACGTGGATGCGATGGAGCCTGCCAGAAGGAGCAGCGCGGCGATAGCCTTCGCCATGTCCTGCCCGGCCAGAGACCCCATCATCGTGGGCTCCCTATCGAGGTAGCTTGATACGGCGTAAACCTCTTCACCAATGAGGCAGTAGTCGCAAGCTACCGCGAAGAAGGGGATCTGAGGCATAACCGCGGTCCCGGCGATCTGGATTGCGCCAACGCCGTGCCCGCTCTCGGCGAGCATAAGGCTCTCCGCGGTGAAGTAACCGATCATGATGTTGGCGGCTACCTTTTCACGGTTCATGATACCGACGGTTGCCGTCGCGAACGCGAATGAATCCGGAGAAAGGAAGCGGACCATGGAGGGGCTGTAGTCCTCCATCTTTCCCATCTCAGAGTAGGATGAACGCACGATTTCGTCGGCAATGGTGTACGTCTCCGCGGCTCCGATTGAGACAACGTATGGGGTGGAGTACTGGGCAGTCTTGCGCGAAACATACCTCATGACCGACAGGCCCGACATGATCATTGGGCTCTGAGCGGAGTTCATCACGCTCGCGAAGCCCGGGGTCTGGTGCACAGGCCTTCCGAGCTCAGTGGCCCGGCCGATGGCCTCGTCAATGGCGTCCAGGCCGGGAACCCGGCGGATAAAGGGCAGCTTGCCCGCTCTGGCGCGAAACACCTGAGCGAAGAAGACTACCGCGAAGATCGCCATCGACGCTGCTACTGCGACTCTTCCTGGGAACAAGAGCATCTAGCCTCCTTTTACATCCTGCTTTGTTCGTCCTGTGTTCGCTGCAATTGACTCCGTAGAATTCGTCCTGTACAAATAACCAGTTTACAGTAATGCAACAGTTCGGGCAACACCTCCAGCTGCCATGGGTAAATAAGGCACCCGTATGGTTTCAACATCAGTTCGCATATACCCTCTCATCGAGGGACTGACGCGCGGCGATTTTTGGCAATCCTAAAGACCTCATCCAACAAGACCTCATCCAGCGCCTAGTCCGCCATTGATGTAATCGCGATTCGCGGCACTCACCGTAGCGTGATCGATCTTGACTCTCCCAGGCCGCGGCTGTATTTTGAGGTGTGGAGAGGATCTTCGGGGCAAGGTGAGCGGCTGTAAGGCCGCAAGTCCTTACCGGCGGTGAAAGCCCGCGACTCGCGCCAAAGCGCGACTGACCCGGTGGAATCCCGGGGCCGACGGTACAGTCCGGATGAGAGAAGATCATGAAAAGCACGTTTCCCCGGGGGTCCCCCTCTATATCGCATGAGGGGGAATCGCAGTTGAACCGAAAGCATCTGTCCTTAGTCCTCACCGGAATCCTCGCAGGCATGTCACTGGTACTTGAGATTTTCGTGCATTTCCCAATTCTTCCGGCCGCTGATTTCCTGCTCTACTCTCCGGGCGACCTGCCGATCATTGTGGCGGCGGTCGTGGTTGGACCGTTTGCAGGAGCGGCGGCGGCGCTGACCAACGCGGTGTTGTTCGTAATGTACACCGGCCAGGGAGGCCCATGGGGAGCGTTCATGCACTTCGTGGCCTCAGGCGGGATGGCCCTGGTGATCGGTTACCTGGCCAAGAAGACGGGTAAGCTGCACGTCTCCATGCTGGCCGGCATCCTGACCCGGGTCGCTCTCATGGTCCCGCTGAACCTGATCGTGACACCGATATACACCGGCGCTCCCAGAGCAGTGGTCATGAGCATGATCATCCCTGTGATAATCCCGTTCAACCTGATCCACGCCGGCATCAACACGGCGCTCTCCTTTGCCGTCCTGAAGGGACTCCCCAGGAAGTCCCTGGCGGGTCTTGGAGGCAGGGACATCGTCTAGGCGAGCACATCAAGCCAGGCGCATGGTCCGGCCGGGCACACCGTCGAGGCAGGGACAACATGGAGCCGAATAGAATTGCGGGGAGATCCCTTTTGCAGAAGAAAGCATTACGAAAGGGGAATCTCCCGTGAAGGTCAGAACCGGCCTCGACGTGCTCCTCCGGCGGGGGCTTTACAAGGACAAAGTGGTGGGACTCATAACCAACCACACCGGGTGCGGGACCGATCTCAGGCAAAACGTGGACCTCATGCTGGAGGAGGGCTACCGGATAGGGGCTCTGTTCTCACCTGAGCACGGTCTCTACGGCGAGTACCAGGACGGCGAGACAATCGGCAACGCCAGGGACCCGAAGACCGGGATACCTGTGTTCAGCCTGTACGGCGCCGACATGACTCCGTCGACCGAGTCCTTGCGCGGGCTTGACGCGCTCCTGTTCGACATACAGGACATAGGTGCGAGGCACTACACATATCCGGCCACAATGATCAACTCGATGGAGGCGGCGGCCCGTTCCGCCGTCTCTTTTGTCGTCCTGGACAGGCCGAACCCCATAGGCGGAGTCGGCGTCGAGGGCAACGTGGCCGCTCCCGACAGGCTCTCTTTCGTCTGTCCTGCCCCGACCGCAGTCCGCCACGGGCTCACAATAGGCGAGCTGGCGCTGCTTGCAGCCGAGTGGAAAGGCCTGCCTACGCCATCGGTGGTAAGGATGGAGGGCTGGGAGCGGGACACGTGGTTCGATGAGACCGGCCTTCCGTGGGTCCCGCCGTCCCCCAACGCCCCGACCCTATCCATGGCCGCGCTCTACCCGGGCACCTGCTTTGTGGAGGGGGTCAACCTCTCCGAAGCGAGGGGGACCGCTCTTCCGTTCGAGATGGCCGGCGCTCCATGGCTGGACGGCGACAAGTTGGCCGAGGTGATGCGGCGCCAGAACCTGCCGGGTGTGCTCTGGCGGCCTGTCCGATTCCGGCCCAGCGCCGGCAAATGGCTGGACCAGTCCTGCGGAGGCGTCCAGGCGCACATCATGGACCGCAGCGCCTTACGGCCCGTTGAACTGGGTGTGCGGCTCCTTTTCGCGGTGAGAGACCTGCATCCCAACATGCTCGCCCCCGTCAGCCCGACGGAACCCTCCGAACCGGCCCGGTATCACATGGACCTCCTGGCCGCGGGCCCGGGACTGCGGAAAGCGCTGCTTGGAGAAGAGGCGCCTGACAGGCTACTGCAAGAGTGGCAGGAGCAGGCCCAAAGGTTTGAACGCGAACGGAAGAGGTTCTTCATCTACTGAGGACAGGCAGAAGGAGGAGCCGGCATGGACCGTGACAACTTACCCAGGACTGAGGCGGTAAACCCCCTGACAGCCGGTATCGACACGTGGCCGGCGCTCCGGATCGCTCAGGCCATAAGCGCGGAGGATCACAGAGTCGCGCCCGCGGTGGCCAGGGAAGTCCGCCAGATCGCCAGGGCGGCTGAACTCGCTGCGGCTGCCATAACCGGCGGGAACCGAGTGTTCTACGCCGGCTCCGGTACAAGCGGACGGCTCGGCGTGCTGGACGCCTCAGAGATTGAACCGACATTCGGAGTCGACGGTCGCCTTTTCACCGCACTTATGGCGGGAGGACGAGAGGCGTTCTTCAAACCTATCGAAGGCGCCGAAGACAGCGTCGCCGCCGGTAGGGACGCAGTCCTCGCCCAGAACGCAGGTCCCGGCGACGTGGTCATAGGCATCGCTGCCTCGGGATCAACGCCGTTTGTTATGGGCGCACTAGACGCGGCCAAAGAAAAGGGCGCGTTTGCCGTTGCGGTTGTGGGAGACCCTGGGGGAGCCGTTGCGCAGTCGGCGGACCTCGTAATATCTCCCGACGTCGGGCCCGAAGTCGTCGCCGGCTCAACCCGGATGAAGAACGGGACGGCCCAGAAGATGATCCTCAACATGATCTCGACAACCGCCATGATCCTGGCCGGGAGGACTTACAGCAACCTAATGGCCGGGGTGACCCCCCGAAATCGGAAACTATCGGGCCGAGCCCGAAGGATACTGGTCGAAGCCACCGGTAAGAGTCCAAGTGAAGTGGAAGATGCCTTCAACAAGTGCGGCGGCGACGTCTCGCTGGCCCTCGTCTCACTCAGGAGGGGGGTCGGTCCCGAGGACGCGTCGAGGCTCCTGGAGTCGACAGGAGGTGCGATACGCGCCGCTGCAGACGGCAACCTCTCCCTCACCGAGCTCCATCAGGCGCCCGCGACCTCCACCGCCTCAGCGGCAGCAGTCCCATCTGCGGCCGCCATCCCAACCGCCACCCATACCCGATCCGCCGCCCTCTTCCCTTCCACAGGTAGACCACAAGTCCGCTACGGTTCGCCCGAGGAAGCCGGATTGGATGAGTCCCAGGTCGAGAAAGCGTTCACGGTAGTCAGGGACTGTGTCGGCGACGGAGAGGGTGAAGTCCCCGGCGCCGTGGCTGCCATCGTCCATCAAGGGATCGTGGTAGGCCCGAGGGCCTACGGGTGGGCTGTCCGGAACCCTGTGCGGATCCCCATGACCCCGTTCACGGTGTTCGACATGGCATCCCTGACCAAGGTGGTCGCGACCACTCCGTCAGTCCTCATCTGCTGCGAGCGGGGCCTCTTCCGGCTGGACGACACCGTCGCCACCTTCATCCCCGAGTTCGGAGCAGGGGGCAAGGAGACAATCACCCTGCGCCACCTGCTTACACACACATCGGGTCTGCCTGCCCACGTGAAGTTCTGGGAAAAGGGACTCCTGGGCGAGCATATCTTCGAGTCTATCTGCGCTATGGAGCTGCCGGGCGGGTCCGAGCCGGGCACAAAGGTCGTCTACAGCGACCTCGGCTTCATCACGCTGGCCGAGGTTGTTAAGAGAGTCACGGGGGATCCCATTGACCGCTTTGCCGCAAGGGAAGTCTTCACGCCGTTGGGCATGTCCGAGACCCGCTTCCTCCCGCCGGGAGAGTGGCAGAACAGGATAGCCGCAACGGAATATCGCACCGACCTGGGCAAGGTCATGTGGGGCGAAGTACACGATGAGAACGCTCACGCTCTAGGCGGCGTAGCCGGGCACGCCGGGCTCTTCAGCACTGCCGAAGACGTCGCGCGGTATGCCCTAATGTGGCTGGGGTGCGGTCAGGGGCAGGGCGCGCGTGTGCTCTCGGAGGCAGCGGTAGCCGCCGCTATCTCGGAAGAGACAAACGCCGGCGAGCGCAGGGGCCTCGGATGGATGCTCAGGGCACCGCAGTTCTCCTCTGGAGGCGACTTCTTTTCCAACCGCGCCTACGGTCATACCGGTTTCACCGGCACCAGCCTGTGGTGCGATCCCGAGACCGGGACAGCCGCCATCCTGCTTACCAACAGGGTGCACGCCGGGCGGGACGGGCGGGCCATCATCCGCCTCCGTCCAAGGTTCCACAACGCGGTGGCGGCAGCAGTGAGGCATAGCGGTAAGGAGTAGCAGCAGCCGTGAGGACTAGCGGCATCCATGAAGATTAGCAACAGCCGCGAGGAGTAACAGCAGCAGCGAGGAAAGGATGAGGGCCGGTGAGGATTTCTAACCTATCACTGGAGGAAAAGGTCGGGCAGGTCTTCATGTTCGGGTTCCGCGGAATCCAGCCTTCCGACGCCGCCTACGCCGTGAATGACCTTAAGGCAGGCGGGATCATCTACTTCGCCAGAAATGTTGGGACCGTTGCAGAGACTCACGCGCTCTCCGAGTCCCTTCAAGGGATGGCGAAAGATGCCGGGCTCCCTCCCCTATTCCTGTCGGCCGACCAGGAAGGAGGCCTTGTCTCTCGCCTTACCGCGGGCCTGCCTGGGATGCCCGGGGCTATGGGCCTGGGAGCCGCGGGCGATCCGTGCCTGGCTCAAAAGGTCTCGGCCGCTATCGGACTGCAGCTTCGCGCGGCGGGTATCAACATGAACCTGGCTCCTGTCCTTGACGTGAACAACAACCCGTCCAACCCGGTGATAGGGGTCCGGTCCTTCGGCGAGAACCCCGCGAAGGTGTCGGATCTCGGGAGGGCGGCTGTCAGCGGATACCTTTCATCGGGCATCTGCCCAGTGGGAAAGCACTTTCCCGGACACGGAAACACATCCGTCGACTCCCACGTAGACCTGCCTGTGCTGGACGAAACTCTTGAGAGCATGGAACGGACCGAGCTTAGGCCCTACCGCGCCGCCATAGCGGCAGGTCTCCCTGCCATAATGACAGCCCATATCGTGTTCCGCGCCCTGGACCCCGCAAACCCTGCCACTATGTCCCCCGCAGTACTTCAAGGACTCCTCCGGACCCGGATGGGCTTCAAAGGACTCATCCTGACCGACTGCATGGAGATGCAGGCGGTATCCCGCAGCCCCGGAACCGTCCAGGCGTCGCTGCAGGCGTTCAGGGCGGGGGCAGACCTCATCCTGATTTCCCACACCCGGGAACTGCAGGCCGAGGCCTATAGGGCCCTCCTTAACGCGGTGCGGGCAGGCGAGATACCGGAAGAGCGGCTGGACGTTTCAGTGGAGCGAATCCTTGCCGCCAAGAGGTCCATGAGGATCCCAAATGCCTTGGACCCGGCTTCGGCAGATACGCCGGTCCTGCGGGACCTCTCCCGTGAGGCATACCTGCGTTCGGTGGTCGTCCTCCGGACCGACAAGGAGTGCTTCCCCCTCGACCCCCAAACGGCTCCTGAAGTGAGCGTGATTGCGGTCACCGGAAAAGCCGGCGCGCCGGGAGTCGTCACTTCCGGCTACGGCTCGACGGCCGCTGCTTTTCTGGCGACGGCGCTTGGGCGCCTTGGAGTGAGAGTCCGTGAGGTACCGGTCCAGGAGTTCGTTTCGGGAACTTACCCGGGGCCGGCAGTCCTGGTAACGGAGAACATCTGGAAGGACCCCGCGTTGGCAACCCTGGCCGCTCAAGCGCTGAGCGTCTCGCCTCACGCTGCCGTGGTTGCCGTACGGGACCCCTACGACGCAGATTTCCTTCCTTCAGCGCGGACCTTCGTCTGCGCCTTGAGCCCCAGGGCCGAGGCGATGGAAGCAGTCGCCGCGCTCCTGACAGGCGCAGAGATTGCCACAGGCAAGCTTCCGGTCACCCTGTCGGGAGGGAGAGATGGCCTTGACCTTCATTGATGCCTTCAGGGCAAAACAGAAGCGGCTAATCGTGGGCCTTATGTCCGGCACCTCGGCAGACGGCGTGGACGCAGTACTCTGCGAGATCACGGGATCGGGCCGCGGCCTGACCGCCCGCGTGATCCACATGGCCAGGATCGAATACTCGCCCGCAGAAAGAGGTCTTCTCCTGGGAGACCTGCGGCGGCTCGACGCAGAAGAAGTGTGCAGGTTGAACTTCCTCATAGCCGAGGTGTTCGCGGAAGCAGCGCTTAAGTGCGTGGAGGAGGCGGGTCTTGCCCCGGCGGACGTGGACGCAATCTCCTCCCACGGACAGACGCTGACCCACTTCCCGCGCCCCGACCACCCTGTGCTTCCCGTTCGCGCGACGCTGCAAGTAGGCGACATCTCAGTAATCGCTCAGCGGACCGGCATCCTGACGGTCGGGGACTTTCGCCCGGCCGACATGGCGCAGGGAGGCCAAGGTGCCCCGCTGGTGCCCTACGTGGACTACGCCCTGCTAGGCCATGAATCGCTTAGCCGCGTGGTCCAGAACATAGGGGGAATCGGCAACTGCACGTACCTGCCGGCATCCTGCTCCATCCAGGATGTGATTGCCTTCGATACCGGCCCAGGAAACATGGTGGTCGACGCCCTAGCATCCATACTGACCGGCGGACGACTTACCATGGACGAGGACGCGAAGATGGCCCTGGCCGGCAGAGTGGATAGGTCTCTGCTGGGCAAATTGCTAGATAACCCCTACTTCCGAATGCCCCCTCCAAAGTCGACCGGGCGCGAGGACTTCGGAGTCCAGTACGCGAGGAGCGTCCTGGAGGGAGCGCCCGGACTCTCTCCCGAGGACTTGATGGCGACGGCATCGGAGCTCACGGTTGCGACCATCGCCGGATCGTACCGCGACTTCATACTCACGAAAGGCCCCGTGGACCAGATCATAGTCGGAGGCGGCGGGGCCCGGAACCCGTACTTCATGAGACGGCTGCAGGAAGAGTTCCCGAAGGTCCAGGTCATGACCCATGAGGACGCAGGGATACCTGACCAGGGCAAAGAGGCCCTCGCCTTCGCTGTACTGGGCAACGAGCTGCTCATGGGGCAGCCTAACAACGTCCCCTCCGCTACAGGAGCCCGAAAACCGGTGGTGATGGGCAAGATTGCGTTACCCTAAGACTCAGCTGCCAGACCCGAAGGCTATAGGAGCGCAACTCAGGACCCGGTTCCTCGGCAGGAATATCGTGTACACGCCGGAGACGGGGTCCACAAACGAGGATGCCAAGGCCTTGGGCGGACGTCATCCTGAGGGGACGGTATTCCTATCCGCCGTCCAGATCGGCGGAAAAGGCCGCCTTGGCCGCGCCTGGTCATCGCCTCCCGGCGGCATCTACATGTCTTTGACACTGCGGCCAGACCCAGTGCCTCCGTCCATCCCGGTGGTCTCAATCGTTGCGGGTTACGCCGTCACAAGGGCAATCCGCGAGGTTACAGGGCTTGCCGCTGCGCTGAAGTGGCCGAACGACGTCCTCGTCCAAGGGAAGAAAGTCTGCGGGATCCTATGCGAGATGGTCCTCCCGCCCTCGCCTCCCGAACCGCTGCCAGCGCCCGCGCCGCTCGCGGCACCCTCGTCGCACGAGCGGCCCGCAGCGCCTACCCCGCTCGCACCGTCGGCGCTGCCCGAGCGGCCCACGCCCTCGCCGACCGACCACCGGCCGCTCTTGGTTGTGGGGATCGGCATAAACGCCTGCATCGATCCATCTTCCCTGCCCCCGGAAGTGCGCGTTACCGCTTGCTCGCTCACGTCCCTGCTGGGCGACGCGGTCAACGCCAGCACCCTAGCCGCGGCAGTCCTGAACCACTTTGAGCCAGCGTACCTCCAGTTTCTCGAAGATGGATTGTCGCCCTTCCTCCAGGGCATACACGAAGTCGCGGCTTTCCTGGGCCAGCCTGTGGTCATCGGAAACCGCTCCATGGGAGATAAGGACTCGGTGCAGGGGGTATTTCGGGAGATCGACGCGCAGGGCCGCGCAATAATCGAAGTCTCTGGAGGAAAAAGGATAGCTCTCTCCGCCGGCGACCTTTCACTAAGGAGGACCTAGGTAGAAACAGCGCAGAAGCAGCGCTGGAATGAAGTAGGGGCTCCGTCACGGAGCCCTTTCCTTATGAAGTCCACAGACCGGGTCCGTTTTCCGCATCTTTCCCGCTGCGCAAACAGCTAGGCGAGGCCCCGCGACATTGCGCGCCTCCCGCAAGGGCCTATCGGTCACGGTATGACTACCGAATTTCCGACTGGTCGCCCGGTAACCTTTAGACGGCGCGCTATTAGTCACCAGGCGGCTAACGTGTCGAAAAGTGTGGTCACGCGGCAACTAATCAGTTCTGATTAGGCATGTGGTGACCCGACTTTTCGCGGCAATGGTCATGGGAAGAAATATAGCTAATTTAGTAATATGCACGCCATGACCCCCGAAAATCTGAGTGGTCTCCACGTGATAAGGTTGAAACTCATATGGATAGCGCTGCGATAGATACGGATCCCTATCAGTCACCGGACGACTAGTCCGCATCTCTCAAGGCGACGACGGCGAGCTGTAGCCGTCCGATGGCTCATGGGGCGACCAATGCGCCACCGCTATCGGTCACGCGGACACCTTACATCCGGCGCACCCATTGCATCTGGATCCCCGGGGCATCCATTGCATCTGGATCCCCGGCGCACCCATTGCATCCGGCACATCCCATCGTGCCCAGGCTGTTTGCGGCACAGCATCGTGTATCTGGGAATTAAGAAAGGGCTCCGTGCCGGAGCCCTTTCCTTGTCAAATCAGCTCTTGCCTAGCAAAGCTGGCCACAGGAAACGGAAGCAGGGTCTAGAAAGTGAGATGCATCATCGTCCTGGCGCCGCGGTAGGCCGTCAGGTATTCCGGGGCCGTGAACTCGACGGTCAAGGGATCCACTCGCACGGCGCCCGGCATGATGGCTGCCGAGTCCGCGTGCACCGACGCGTTGAACATGAGCCTCACGGTTGTGGGCGCCGGCGGAGTAAGCGGCTTGAACCGGCTCAGATCGGAGAGGGCCTTCACTGCCGCTTCCTTGATGAGGGCTCTCGCTTTGGTCGGGTGCAGGCACGAAGCCGAGAACTGGCTCCTGGGATCCTTCACAGCGACAGCCTCAACGTTGCCCAAGAGGTCCTTGGCCTCTGCCGCAAGGACGGAGTCGCCCGACACGAGCACAACGGGTACGCCGTGGAAGCCGGCGATGTAGGCGTTCATGCCGGTCTCTCCCACCACTTTGCCGTTGACCGAGTAGTGCACCACTCGCGTCGTGTACGTGTGGTTCAGGACTCCGGTCGAAGAGGCCTGGGAGTGGTATCCAATAAGGAAGACGGCATCAAAGCCGGGGCCGACTCCCTCCATCATCGACATGGGCTTGTGGTCTCCTGTGATGAGCCGGGCGTCAGGGTTCAGGTCCTCCAGGATGATGTTCCTCATGCCGTCGTGGGAGTCGTTAACCAGCACCTCTGTCGCGCCGGCCTCTAGCGCCCCTTCGATAGCGGCGTTGGTCTCCTGGGTCATTAGCTTCCGCATGCGGTCGTAGTCGAACTGCCCGGGAGTAGTCTGCGGCCAAGACACCACGCCTGAAACGCCCTCCATGTCCACCGAGATGAAGACTCTCAAAGTATTACCTCCGTCCAGGGATTTCTCCGTTCTACTTCTCGGTTGGCTCCCAGGATCTCCTGCCGCCTCTGTTAAGGGCCGCCTACGTTAGGGGCCCCCTTCTGTTGAGGGCCGCCTACGTTAGGGGCCCCCCTCTGTTGAGGGCCTCCTACGGTGGGGGCCACCTCTGTTAAGGGCCGCCTACGTTGGGGGCCACCCCTGTCAGGGGTCTCCTCAGTCGGCGGCCGCCCCTGTTCGGGGCCACGCTGGCATGATATGCTTCTGAGCATGCGCGCTGAAATCAGGAATCTTACCATAGCGTCCCTTCTGGCTGCCTTGACCGCGGTCCTGTCCATGGTCGCAATACCGTTGCCTGGAAGTCCTGTCCCCCTCACCGGACAGACTCTGGGAGTGATGCTTGCGGGCGCCCTCCTGGGGCCGTGGTGGGGTTCTGCATCAATGCTGGCCTACTTGGGGATTGGATTCCTGGGCTTTCCTGTGTTCTCGGGGGGAAAAGCAGGGTTCGCGACGCTCGCCGGACCTACCGGAGGCTACCTCTTGGGTTTCGTCCTTGGAGCGTGGGCTACCGGAGCCCTATCCCGGTACATGAGGGGCCGCTACTACGCTCTTGCTTGTACCGTCGGTGGCGTCGTGGTTGTACACGTTCTCGGTACCGTGTGGTTGGCCTCCCAGACCGGAAGGACCTGGCAGGAGGCCTTCTTCCTCGGAAGCGCCCCGTTCCTGGCAGGCGACATGGTCAAAGTTGTGCTGGCATCCTTCCTATGTTCCCGGCTTCGGCCTACTGGACCTCGATCGAGCCGGTAGCGGTCACCACCACGAGCCGCCCGTTCTGCAGGGATGCCTTGACAGCCTGGAGCGTGTTCTCGGTCCGGAATGACAAGGGCCCTACCTTGAGGACTGTGTTTGGCAGTATAGTCTGCCCCTGGATCTTGCCCTCGGGCGGCACTGTAAGGAGCGTTGGCGCCGCGCCCTGCCCGCCCGCCGTATTCACCTGGATGAGCTCCCGCGCCTTTGCTTCTCCTCCACGGACGAGCCCCGGCGAACCGGACACCTTGATCGCGCGCCCGGCGATGAGAGTGGCGTAGAAAGCTCCTTGCCCGCTCACGATTATGTCGCGGGATGCTTCTATAGTAGAACTCTGGACGTAGGGCACCGCCACGTCGGACTTGCCCTTCATAAGCTCCATAGCTATCCAGGTGCGGGCATCGTTCAGACCGGCCACTATGGCCCGGGTCTTGTCGAAGACTCCCGTGCCGAAGCCGGATAGGAGGTCTCTTGTGCCCCTCACCTGGTCAGCGATTTCTTTGGGGAACAGCATGAGGTTCTCCTTGTAGAGGGCAGCCAGGGCGAGGACCAGCCTGCGGAAGCGCTCGACGTGGGACTCGTCGTTCAAGAGCAGGGCATCGCTCTCCGTCATTTGGCCGCTTTCCTTTCTGGCTAATACATCTCTGAGTTGTTCCTCGGCAGCCAGGACTCCAGTAGCCGCTTCATCAATATCTGCAAACAGACCATCCATGGTCCTGACCCAGGACGAGTCTTTGCCCGCGGTGACCGTCGACTTGAACACATTGCCCCTCACAATGATGCTGCCCCAAGCCTTGAGGGTAGCCCCGGTGACCGTCCCGGAGATCTCCTGGTTGCCCTCGCACTCTACCTTCATGCCTTCGTGGACGTGGCCGTAAACGTTGATGCTCCCGCTGGACCTCAGGTTGCCCGAAGACAGGTTCACATCGCCCTTGCACGTAAGGATGTTCTCAACGCTGATGACCCCCGACTCCTCGGCAAACATGGGGCACCCCGCGACCGTTGCCACAGCCGACTGCACGCCTTCCTTCTCGGTCTTGATCTCGACACCTTTTCCGGCCCTAAAGTGCGGGTCCTTGCACTTCGGAGGCGGGAGCACCGCACCGGTGACGGACTTGCCGGGCGTCCCTGGTACCGGCTCTCTCTTGATAGCTATGACCTGGCCGGCCTTCACATCCGGCAGTTTGACAGTCTCCCTGAAATCGATCTGAAGCTCGTCAGCCGGAAGGTCGACAACCCGCTCCATTGGGACCAGGAACTGGATCTCTCCATCCCGTCCCGGTATGAACGGCTCCCCCCTTGCCGCCACGAACGCGACGGAGGTCGGATTGGCGCAGGCTTTGTTGCAGGCGTCCATATCCACACCGTGAACTACACCCTTTTCCTTCATCGCCTCGAGCAAGTTCTCTACGGTTGGCGATGCCTTCACGGGCGAAGTGGTGTACTGGATGAGGAGCGACTCGGTCGGAGGACAATCCGCCAGAGAGTGCTTCAGTCCGTCGCGCATGAACATTGTGACCTGAGCTTCCAGGCCGCCCTGACCGATCTGCACCTGATACGAGACTGTGGGTTGCTCGTCGGAAAAGTGGACCTGGACCGGCGTGGTCTCCGCCAGAGGTTCCGGCTGCGTGATCTTGCGGCCGGAGACCAGGATCTCAACGTTGGGGCAAGGCACAATCACGGCCGGCTTGCCGCCCGGTCCGGGGTTTTGGACCTGTATCTGCCCATCTTTCACCCACGCCTTACCGTGGATAACCTCTTCTCCGCTGTTCATGAACTAGCCCCCCAACAGAAGTAGGCACAGGGTAGGCCTTATGACGCTGACATAGATGATATCGGCATCTTGACACTGCTAGTTAGCGTTACCTGAAGGAACTTGTGTGCCAAAAACCGAATTCACGATGAAGTCATGTTTGAGGGGAATCCCCATGTACAGACTCAAAGTCGTTGTAGAAGAAGTAAGAGGGTTTTGCGACCTTCCCGCTAAGGTCGGAGACTATTTCGAGATAGATGGCGGCCGGCTGATTGTTCCGCCGGGAAAACACGTGTGTATCTGGGCGCTGCAAGCCATGATGCCCTTTCTCACTGTAAAGCAGCGGAAGATCGACGAAGCCAACGACTGGACCCCTACAACTTCGCGGATATGCTGCCCCGATCCCAACGGCATGGTCATCTACCGCGTGGATCCCGTGGGCGTTATCGGAGGCACCGGCGATGCCGCTGGCACTGGAAACACCGGGGGCGCAACTGAGGTCAGACTACCTCAAACAGCGCCGGATGAGGGCATTCCTTATCGAATGCTGGTCGACCCGTCCAAGTGCTCAGGCTGCAGAAGGTGTGAGCTCGAGTGCAGTTTTGTCCACCTGGGCAAGTACTGGCCCGAGTTTTCCCGGGTGAAGGTCTCGAAAGACGAGGCGAGTGGCATCGACGCACCTAACGTATGCAGGCAGTGCGGGACCGCCAAGTGCGTAGAGGCGTGCCCTGCCGGGGCGCTCGTAAGGGAACCCGAGACCAAAGCCGTGTTGCTTCTCCGCGATAAGTGCCTCCAATGCCTGGCGTGCGTGGCTGCCTGTCATTTTGGCGCCATCCACCGGGACGCCGAGGGCTACCCCTTGCTCTGCGATCTGTGCGGCGGAGACCCGTCGTGTGTTAAGGCTTGCCCTACCTCGGCGATCTGGTTCGGTCGTGCGGGTGACGCCCCTGCGAAGCCGAGGTTTGCCCAACCGGGAAAGGAGAACCCTGTTCCCGGGAGTGAGGGCAAGGAAGGGGGCGGGGCTTCGTGAGCGCTCCCCTCGCATTTGGATATGCCGGCAGAGTGCTGCATGTCGACCTCTCATCGGGATCCACCAGGGTAGAACCTCTGGAGGAGTCTCTGGCCCTCTCCTACATCGGCGGCAGAGGATTCAACATGCGGCGACTGTGGGAATTGGTGCCGCCGTCCATGGGCCCGGAGTCGCCCGACAACCCGCTGATGTTCGGCGTAGGCCCCCTGGACGGGACTCTCTTCCCTGGCGCCTCAAGGTTCAACGTCTCCGGCCTCTCACCCCACACCGGGATCCTCGGCGATTCAAACGCAGGAGGGTTCTTCGGGCCGGAACTGAAGTACGCGGGATTTGACCAGGTCATTATAACCGGCAGATCTCCTACGCCGGTCTACCTTGTTGTGAGGGATGGCGCGGCGGAGCTCCGTCCGGCCTCCCACCTCTGGGGCAAAGACATCCCCGAGACCGACCGCCTTGTGCGTCAGGAGCTTGGTGACGACCGGGCGCAGGTCGCTGTGGCTGGACCGGCCGCCGAGCACGGGGTCACCATGGCCGGCATCTTCGTGAACCTGGTCCGGGCGGCTGCCCGCACCGGGATGGGCGCCCTCATGGCCTCCAAGAACCTGAAGGCGGTGGCGGTAAGGGGCACTCAACCGGTACAGGTCAAGGAACCGGAACGCTTCTCAGCCCTCATAACACAGCTTAACGAGGAGATTTGCGCCCACAGCGACTACCAGCCGCGTGGGTGGCTGGGCACCACGCGCTTGGTCGGCGCCCTGAACCGGTACGGCGCCCTCGCCACCCGGCACTACAAGCAGGGCACCTTCGAGAGCGCGTCCGAAGTCTCGGGCGAGACTCTGGCCCGAAAGCACAAAGTGAAGTCAAAAGCCTGCCACAGCTGTCCTATCCCTTGCAGCAGGTACTTCAAGATACAGGAAGGCGAGTACAAGGGGCTTGGGAGCGAGGGCCCGGAGTTTGAAGGCCTGGCAGGGTTCACGTCCAGAGTCGGCAACTCAAACCTGGAGCTAGGGCTCCACGCAGTGGATCTCTGCAACAGGTACGGCATGGACGTCATTGGCGTGTCAGAGTGCGTCTCCTTCGCCATGGAGTGCAGAGAGAGGGGCATCCTCACCTCGGAGGATCTGGACGGCCTGGACATGGCCTGGGGTTCTCCCAGGAGCATCCTTGAGATGATCCGCAAGATCGCGTACCGGGAGGGCGTCGGTGACCTCTTCGCGCTGGGCATCAAGAAGGCGGCAGAGAGGATCGGACGAGGTTCCTCCGAACTGGCGATGCACGTAAAAGGCCTGGAGTTCTTCCAGGCAGATCCCCGCGGCCTAAAGGGCTACGCCCTGGGGCTCGCGGTGGCCTCCCGCGGAGGGGATCACCTGCGCTCCGAACCGTCCTTCGAGTTCACCGGCAACCCGGCTGAAGCGGTCCGGAGGTACGGCGCCGAGGGCGCCGCCGATCGCCTGTCTTGCGAGGGCAAGGGACGCCTGGTGAAGCACTTTGAGGAACTGTGCGCCCTCTCCGACAGCCTCAACGCCTGCAAGAACACCATCGTGAATATGGAAGTCCTGCCTTTCGACAGGGCCGCGGACCTGCTCCGCGCCGCGACAGGGCTGCCCTTTGACGAGGCCTCGGTCCAGGATGCCTGCGAGCGCACCGTTAACCTCGAGAGAGCATTCATCGTCTTGCGAGGCATCCGCCGGGCCGACGATACGTTGCCTAGACGTTTCCTGGAGGAACCCCTGAAGGACGGAGCATCAGCGGGCAGCGTGGTCGAATTGGACCATATGCTGGATGACTACTACGACGCCCGCGGTTGGGACCGGGATACCGGGATCCCGACTCGGCAGACCCTTCTGAGGCTGCGATTGGATGACGCTGCAGAAGCCCTGACCGGGCTCAAATAGGACCCTTACCACACAGAGTCGTGCTATAGGGGGCCCCTTGGAGCTGCTAAGGAAATCTAGATTGCTTTCTCTGGCTTGAGCTTGATCAGCAGAAGCGGGATAAGAACCAGCTGCACCGTTACGCCCGGCAGGCCAGCTACGAGGCCTGCAGTGATTGGGTAGAACGGAGCCACCCGAGGAAGGCCAAGCAGGGGGAACAAGAGGTAGCCGCCGATTCCGTAAGCGACGCGCCCTGCCAGAGCTGCTGCGACAACGGATAGAAGTCCGTTTCTCGTCCGCCTGTAGGACGCTCCGGCGATAGCGGCGTAGATAGCCAGTTCAAACACCATAGTGAGCGCCACAGGCATCGCGGGCATGCCGGTGAGAGCCGCTGAGACAACAGGCGTGACCGCGCCCACGACTATCCCCCATCGCCAGCCCAAGTACATGCCAGCCAGTATGACCGGGATATGCATGGGCAAGAAGGCGCGTCCCAACCCTAAGGCATGGAAACCCATCGGCAGCACAAGTCCCATTGAAACGAAGAGTCCTGCTAAGGCTAGTTTTCTCATGGGCATAGTCTACTGGAACGTGGCGCCGATGACAATGCCCTGCGTGTTCCACGATCTGGTTGGAACCCTCCCCCGATTGGGGAGTCTATCAAGGGAAGAGATCGAGCACACCATAGGAGGAGAGTCACCGATGAGGAAACGCGCCACAATAACAGCGCTAACGCTCATGGTCGTGGCGCTGGCGATTGTCGCCCAAGGGTGCGCCAAGGCGCCGGAGCCGGTCGCGATAACGCCGGAGCCTTCCATCGAGAGTTCCCTGGATCCGGTCCACCCGGATGAGCCGGTAGCGTCAACCTTCAACGAGCGCTTTTCCCTGGAGAATGCGCTTTCCAGGATCGAGCAGCTGAAAGAAGTGGCCCCGCAGGGCGGCGAGGAGGGCATGGCGTTCAGGAACTGGGTGGGAGCCATCGAAGGCACCCTCCGAAAGCAGGACTACATGCAGAAGAAGGCCGAGTTCGACTTCGCTAAGGCACAGTTCCGCGACAAAGCAATAACCCAAGAGGAGTATGACCAAGCAGAGGCGGCGTTCAGGAAAGCGGAAGCCGATTTCGTGGCGTTCTGGGAGCAGTTCGGAATAGGAGATTGATCCAGGAAGCAGTACTTTGCGCAAGACCTGCTGACCAAGGAGAAGGGTGACCGGATGCCTCGCCACAGATGGAAGTACCGGATGTATAGGGAACTGGCTGACGAAGCCCCAGCCATTCTGGACGAAGCCAGAAAGGCGGCATCAGACGTCGGGCTCGGCGCGCCCATCGCCCGCCCAGGCGAGGCTGGTCCCATCGCCCGCCCAGGCGAAGCGGGGCCCATTGCTCGGTCAGGCGAGGCCGGACCGATCTCCCGCTCTGGCGAGGCCGGGCCCGGCGCTCGCTCAAGCGATGCGGGCAGCGGCGGCTTCGATCGAATTCGCGACCTGGTAAAGAGCCGTTACAGCGACAACTATGACTGCTGTATCGTGGAGACTCCGTCAGCGGGGCTTTGGGCCGCCTGCCAGGCGGCGTTCGCTGAAGCCGTCCTCCGCCAGGGCTACACCCCTCGTTGCCTTTGGCCAAGGCAGAAAGGCCTGGCTGTACTCGCGGGGATACTCCCTCCCAAGTACCGTCACGTGTATGGGGGCCGCATTCCCCGCCACCCGGTCCAGACACCGGCATTCGACGTGGTGGTGACGCCTCTTGAGGGCGCCACCTACGCAAACCACGGCATAAGCAACACGCCTGCATCACTGCTGGCTGCCGCAAGTCCTGAACCATCCCTCGAAGCCTTGGCCGCGGCTGCCGAAGTCCACGCGCCCTTCCTCTCAGGCATCTACGCGCAAGGGCCATCGACTCCTGGCTGCGGCTTCGGATCCTTGGACGAAGACGGCATCCATCTCCTGCAAAAGGGATGTGACGAGTTGTCCGCCGAGTTTGACGTCGCCCTCGTGGTCGATGACTCCCACGCTCTGCCTCTCCTTGGGGAAATCCCGGCTCACGGGTCGTCGGTCACCGTCTTCGGCCACAGGGCCTTGGGCGGTTTTGGAATGGCGGTAGGGACCGAGGATCTGGTAGCAGCGCTGAGGGCGGGGTCGCCGCAACCCGGGGACCTCGATGTGAGCCAGCTATTCGACACGCTCTCCGGGTTGGTCGAGAACCGGGACCGGTTCAGGAGAAACCTTACCCGCCTCTACGAGAGGGTCACCGAGGCCCTCGGAAGGTTGGAGTCGGAATTCCGCAGCAGGATCCGTGTGCGAAAAGACCTTCCATCGTTGTCTGTGGAGATCAACTACGAAGACACCTGGCAGGACGGGACGGGGTTCCCCATCTTCACCGTCGAAGACTCCAAAACGGGGACCAACCTGCTTGAAGCAGGTATCGCCGCGATGGGGCTAACCCTTGTGGCGTCCGTAGAGGCAAGCATCACCGTACGCCTCCCGGATCCCGTCGGGGGGCGATCCGAACTTGACGAGGACCGGGCTGCTCGCGAAGCAAAGGGCCTGGTCAGGCTGCTGGAGATCCTGGGCAAACGCTCAGGCTACCTGGACTAGAGCCGGTCAGCCGCAATCACCGTGTTCAGCAGCACATTGGCCCCCGCGGCGCACTGCTCTTTGGACGTCCATTCGTGAGGGCTGTGGCTTATGCCGCCTTTGCTGGGCACGAATATCATCCCGGCGGGAACAGCGGCTGCCATGTTCATTGCGTCGTGTCCCGCCCCCGAGGGCATCCTGCGGTACGAGTAACCTAACCCTGACGCCGCCTGCTCGATCAAGGCCATGAGTCCCTCGTGCATCTTGGCACCGGGGTTCGCCGACGGGTCGGTGAGCTCCACTGTAAGTCCCCTCCTGCCGCCCAGCCGGCGCGCCGCCTCCCGAATAGCGCCCAGCACCCGCATCGCGATTTCCTGTTCGAGGTCACGGACTTCCACGCTCATTGTGACCTCTCCGGGGATCACGTTCCGGCCGCCCGGCAGGACTTGGACCTGGCCGCAGGTGCCCACCGTCGCCGGCCCGCCAAGGGTCTTCACCAGTTCAGGGATCGCCAGGATCAACTCTGCCGCGCCCAGCAGCGCGTCTTGCCTCTGCCCCATCGGGGTCGTCCCGGCGTGGTTAGCCACGCCTCTAAAGGTAGCGGTAAAGGAGGTGATCCACACGATGCCGGTGACTACCCCGATATCCTCACCGGCGGCGTCCAATATGCCTCCCTGCTCTATGTGAAGCTCAAGGTAATAGGCGCATCCCGCACCACGGATCGGTGCAGAAGGAATCGCTCCTCCCGGAAGGCCCGCTTCAGCAAGGACCGGGGCCAGTCGGGAGAGCTCGGGGCCCTGAACCGTGCCCATCATCCACCGGCTTCCAAAGGTGCCCGGGATGATGCGGGACCCTTCCTCATTGGCGAACGACACCACTTTGAGGGGGTGTCTCAGCCGCATGCCCACTTCCATGAGGGACCGCGCTACTTCCAGCCCGCCCAGTACTCCGAGGGCTCCGTCAAACATGCCGCCCTCCGGTACGGTGTCGGTGTGGGACCCTATGACTATTGCCGGCCCCTGGTCCAGGCCGGGTATCTCGCCGATGACGTTGCCGACCTCGTCGATGCGGGCCTGCATCCCCGCTTCCGCCATGCGCGCCAGCAGCCACTTTCGCCCTTCCATGTCGGCGGGAGTGAACGCCAGCCTGGATATGCCTCGTTCGCCGCGACCTATAGCTCCCAGCGACTCAAGGTCCGCCCAAAGGCGGTCCCGGTTCACCCTGGGCATCGACTCGACCATGGGGACCCCTCCATAACAGGACTTGCGAAATGAGACTCTCGGATAATAGTTATGTTATGAGGCTTAGGCCGAATCCAAACCTTACGCGGCGCTAGACGGCCTCAGGATGCTGCGACGCATACTCCAAAAGTCCCTTCACCAGCAGCTCCTCCGGATCGATCCCGGGATGAGTCCCGGCGATGCGAGCGAATATGGCGGCGAACTCCTCATGGTGGTACTGAGGCGCCATGCCGTAGGGATTGTCCTCTCCCAGCACTTTGCAGTTGTAGAACCTGGCCAGGTTCTCGTACGCGCGGTAGACAAGGTATCCGTCGTACTCGGCGAGGGGCGACTTCCTTTTCGCCGGATCGATCATGAACTCCATCATGATGTGGGTGCCTACCTCGTGGCTTATGAACCTCCAGATCCACTCGAAGTCGTGCCCGAAGTAGAAACTGTTCTTCCGGTAGCCGATGGAGTTGGCGGTCGGCCCGTTCTCAAGCGCGCTGCACAGCGCGATCTGGTAGTCCGGGTACTTCCAGGTGAAACCCGTGACCTCTTCCCACTTGGAGATGCAGTCCCACTCTTTGAACCGGGCATTTAGCTTGAGCGCTGTACCGGTCATGCGGACAGCCTCAAGCGGGTACACCTTTCTATCGTACTTGTCGAAGTTGCGGGCGAAGACGTCGCCCAGTTCCCGTATGACGCAATGGGAAGGCGCCAAGCCTGCCAGCCATTCCTCATCTACGTGGACGTTCCAGTCCGGCGGCTCGGGGTGGGCGTAGCGGTATCGGTCCAGAAAACCGCGGTACTTCCCGGTGCGGAGGGCTTGGCTTAGGAAGTCGAAGTACTCGGACATCTCCCTTGACGATTCCAGGGCCAAGTACGCGGGCTCAAACAGGACTGCTCCTGACAGATCTCCGCCATCGCCGTCGCCGAAGCCGAACTTGATGCGGTCCTTGTACTTCACAAGTGTATCCAGGTCCTCAGGAGATAGGGTCTCCCGGTACTTGTCCGCGTAAGGGTTTGTAAACCCTGCCCCGGCCAACGCCGCCATGTGGAAGACGTAGTTCGGGGTCTTGTCCAACGTGACGAGAACTCGCTTCATAGCACTACTCCTTGTTTCCGCGCAGTGTGTCTGTCGCGTGTCTTTAGGGCCAGCTTACCTGCTGCCTGTCGGCCGGCCTTATCACTCGCCTGCCGACCGCCCGGGCGCCGCTTGTCTGCCCCGCTTCAACGTGGTGGATTCCGCGGAATGTCGGGAATTTCCTCCGGCGTCGCACGAAGGTGCCGGAGCCCCGGCGCAGAATCCCTTACGGAAGGAGTGTCGATCATGAACGAGTTCAGATTAGAGCGGCTATGCCGCAAGGGATTCGAGACCATGACGTTCGACAAGGCGATAATCGTCACCGGCGCCACCGAGAATCACGCCTTCCACCTGCCGATGGGGACTGACACCTACGCGGCATACGGAGTGGCGGAAGCTGTAGCAGGTCGGGTTCCGGGCACCCTGCTGCTGCCTCCGATCCACTTCGGGGTGAGCGACCAGCTCATGCCCTATCCCTTCACAGTGACTCTGACGCCCGAAACCTTGGCAGACGTCATCTTCCAGGTGGCCCAGTCCTGCATCGTGCAGGGCATTTCCCGCTTCCTCATAGTGAACGGGCACGGAGGCAACAATTCGGCGATCGACGTGGCGATGAGGAGGATCCGCCGGACATATCCGGACGCCAAGGTTGCCGCTTCCCTGGCCTGGTGGATATCGGGCCCCAAATTGCTCCCGCCCGGCACGTTCGCCAAGGACCTAGGTATCGGGCACGCGGGCGAGGCAGAGACCTCGACCGCCCTCTACCTGGTCCCGGATTGCGTGGACATGGGCGCAGCCGAAGGCGAGTGGCCCTCCGCGCCCAATGAAGTGAAGCTCCTTACTACCATCCCGCAGGTTTCCAGGACCGGAGCGACAGGCGATCCGGTCCCGGCTACTGCGGAAAAGGGACGGCTCATCGTTGAGGCGCTGGCCGACTACCTCTCCAAGTTCCTTAAGGAAATGGACGCTACAGGCTGGGAGTTTTCGAGGAACGATTGGTCCTTCCTTGACGGCAGACAGGACTAGCCGGCCCCTTCGCCAAAAAGCTCCCTCACCAGGAATCTCTTGCAGGAAACAGACTGCCCCAGGCGGCGGACCGTCTGGGGCAGCAACTCCACTATGGCCTCTACTTAGCCTGCTGCCTTCCGAAATCTAGACACGCCTTTGCGAAAACGGCGGCGCCTTTGTGCAGCACTTCCTCGTCCACGTCAAACTTGGGATGGTGGTGCGGGAAATCGGTACCCTTGCCCGGAGTCCCGGTGCCGATACCGAAGAAGGTCCCGGGGACCATGTTCAGGTAGTAGGACATGTCTTCCCCGCCCATCACCTGAGGGGCTTCCCGGACGTTCTCAACTCCGACGATGGATGCCGCAGCGCGGGCGAGGAACTCGGTTGCGTCAGGGTCGTTCACGACGGGCGGGTATCCATACCGGTACTCGACCGTAGCCTGGCCCCTCATTGCAGCCGCGATGCCCTCGGAGATCTCCCTGATCCTCCGCGGGATGAACTCGGCAAGGGCCTTGTCCATGTACCGGACGGTGCCGCGGAACTCACAGGTCTCGGGGATGATGTTGTTGGCCGTGCCGGCATTGATTACGCCCACCGTGACCACTGCCGGAGCCAGGGGGTCGATTTCCCGTGACACGATGGTCTGGAGCGCCACGATGATCTGCGCTGCGATCACGACCGGGTCCACTGAGGCGTGGGGAGCGGCGCCGTGGCCTCCCTTGCCTCTGACGACGACGTTGAAGCGGTCCGTAGCCGCCATCAGCGCGCCCTGCCTCACTCCGACCTGGCCTGACGCCAGTCCCCAGAGAGTGCCGACGTGGGCGCCCAACACCATGTCCGGCTTGGGGTTCGCCATGCATCCGTCCTCAATCATGAGCCTGGCGCCGCCGGCTCCTTCTTCGCCGGGCTGGAAGATGAACTTCACGTCAGCAACCAGTTCCTTTCGAGCATCGGACAGTATCTTGGCCGTCCCGAGCAAGATGGCGGTGTGGGCGTCATGCCCGCAGGCGTGCATTGCTCCGGGTATCCTTGAGCAGTAGTCCTTGCCGGTATCCTCGACGATGGGCAGCGCGTCCATATCGGCCCTAAGGGCGATGCAGGGGCGGCTCCCCTCGACCGGAGCCTCTCCACGCAAGACTCCGACGACACCGTAGCCGCCAACGTGCTCCCTAACTTCCAGCCCAAGGTCGCGAAGCGTTCTTGCCACCAGAGCCGAGGTCTGCACCGTCTCGAGCCCCAACTCCGGCCGCATATGTATCTCCCTGCGCAGGCTTATGATGTCGTTCTCAATCGCCTTTGCGGCCTTCAAAATGTCCAATGATGAAGCCTCCCGTCTTTGTGATTCCCATCTGTGTGATTCCCATCTGTGTGATTCCCATCTGTGCGATTCCCATCTGTGCGATTCCCATCTCTGCGAATACTATCTCTATGCTCCCCGTACAGCGGGATTGGATAAGCGCCGCCTAGACTCCTGCCAAAGCGATATTGCGGCGCCGTGCTTATCGTGACCCAACCGAAAGGAACCAGAGCGAAGGGAACCTGACCGAACCGAACCTGAGGTCTGAAGGATTAGGCTTCAATCGCTCGGTACCTCCGGTCAGCAAGTCTCTCCATGTACCTTTGGAGCAAGAACCCGGACCCCACGGCTATCGCGGCGACGACAACATACAGGGGCGCTCCCGAGAGCCCTGCCCTGCGCATGAGGCCTACCCCCATCGCGCACACCCACAAGTACACAGCTGACAGCGCCATGGCGCCCACAGTCATGAGGTTGCCCTTCATTGCCTGATGGGGTTGGGTCCACTTAAGGCGCGGGTTGTGCAGGTCGTTGATAACGCAGATCGCGCTGACCGGCCACGATGCCAGCATACCGAGGATGGCAGTCACCGCCAGGTGGTAAGCGGAAAGACCGAAGATCATGTAGGCCGCTGCTACTAGGGTCACCAGCTGAATCGCGGCCACACCCAGGGAGTACCGAAGCTTGGCCCGCACCTGGACGCTGGGGGGAACAGGTATCATCTTGCTGAGCCAGAACGTGGCTCCCTCTCTGGATATGGAGGTAGACGACACCTGGTTCATTGACGCCAGTCCACCCTGGACCAGGACGAATATGAGGATAATCGTCTCCACGGGAAAACCGGACGCTCCGCCGATGAGTGCTCGCAGTTCGCCTCCGCCTACCGCTCCAAATACCCAAAGCAGCGGCACAAGCGCCAGGTTCGTGAGGACCACGAGCAGGAAGTTGGGGGTACGGGTGAGCACGCGATGATCGCGAAGGCTCACTGCCGACGAAGGATCCAGCTGCTTCGAGAAGAGACCCGGTTGCAGGGTAGTCCCGCTGCCCGCGCCGGTCACCCCCGCCTCCTTCGCCTCGTTAAGTCTGCCGGCGCCTGACCAACCTGCATCACGGCCCCTGGCGCCCACACCCCGTCGCGCCTTGGCGGTCCCGCCATGATCCCCAAGTCCTCCAAGGAACCAGCCCTGGGTGATGGTGAGCACTCCGAACAGGGCGAGGAGTGAACCACCGGCGAAGGCGACGGTCCCGAAGAGCCCGGTACCGGTTGCCCAGCCTGTCAGCGCCCATGCCGCCCACTTGAGCGGGGGGTAGTACCCCGCGGCAAGCTGGACCAGTCCGTTCGGCTGCGTGAGGGCCCTCATCACTTCCTCAGGCCCGCTGGCCAGCATAGCACTGTTAAAGTACTGGAATGCCACGATGATCAGGAAGAACACGAGCCCCAGGATCACGCGCATCGTGTCCCTGTGCCGGGCGCCCGTGGTGGCCCGCATGATGAGGACGGTGGCAAGTAGGCCCAGAGCAAGCGGGATCGCCGGAATGAGGAATACGATCAGAACCGCCAGCGGCCAGAAGATCAGGCTTCCCAGACGCAGTCCCAGCGGGACCAGGAATGGGATGACCACAGCAGCCGATATCCCGAGTTGGACCACGTAAGCCACCAGCACCTTAGCCCCGAGTATCTGGCGACCCGTTAGCGGCATCGCCAGTAGGGTCTCGATGTCGGCGGCGTAGTAGAGCGTCGACATCAGGGCGCTCAGGCCGACGAATAGCACCAGAAACTGGCCCAGCATCACGGCCATAATCGGCAGCAGCCCGGGCTGCCCTATCATGATGGACTGAGCAGCGATGGAGTCCCCCATCTTGTACAACATACTCATGAGCGGCATCAGCGCCAGCCCCATGGCGATCAGATACACTAGAGCGCTCCTGCCGCGTCGTCCCAATCCCAACTTCTCCGATATGCCGCGCAAGCCGAATTCGACGCGGAACTGAATGGCGAGCAGTGACATGAAAGGAGAACGAAGGCCGCTTCTGCGAAGGCCTTTCAGTGATGCGCTCATGCGCGAGACCTCACTTCCGTGGATGTGTCAACCGGTTCCCTTGAGGATGTACCTACCGGTCTCCTTGAGCCGAAGCAGCCGCTACTTGGCAAGCGAGGCCACCTGCTCCTCCGACAGCTTCGCCTCTGTCACCTTGAGGAAGATCTCCTCAAGCGACTTGTTGCCTTCCTGCGCGAACAGCTTCCTGATCTCATCCACTGTGCCGACCGCGATCAGCTTGCCCTTATGTATGATGCCGACCCTATCGCAGAGCCGTTCCGCTATCTCCATTACGTGAGTGGAGAAGAACACGGCTCCTCCCTGGTCAGCGTGGGACCGCATGAGTTCCTTCAGCAGAAACGATGAGCGGGGATCGAGACCCATCATCGGCTCATCGAGGATCCAGAGCGGCGGCCTGTGCATAAGCGAACCGATGAGACAGATCTTCTGACGCATTCCCCTTGAGTAGCTGCCGATGGGGTCTTTGACCGCGCCCGCCATCTCAAAGGTCTCAAGAAGTGGGATGATGCGGCGCTCCCTCTCTTCACCGGGAACCCTGTAGACGTCGCCCATGAAGTTCAGGTACTCAACGCCGGTGAGCTTCTCCCAGATCTGCGCCTCGTCCGGCACAAAGCCGATCTGCCGCTTGGCCTCGATGGGGTCCTTCGCTGTGTCACGCCCGTTCACCACAATGGATCCCTCATCCGGCGTGAGCGCGCCCACTATCATCTTGATGGTGGTCGTCTTGCCCGCGCCGTTGGGCCCCAGGAAACCGAAGATCTCGCGAGGTCTGACTTCGAGGTTGAGGCCGTCAACTGCCTTGACTCCGGAACGGTAGCTCTTGGATACTCCTGCGATCTTCAGCATGTGTCAGTCCTCCACTTTTGTTCCTCTTCACGCAGGGACACACCTTAGTGTACGACTATCTGAAAACGAGGTTTCGAACTGGGATCTCCAGCGCCGGCGCTGCCCCCGGCGTCGACCCGTCCGGCTCCAACCGATCCGAGGTTTTGGGTTCCCTGCCACAAGCCGTAAACGCCACCGTTACCAAGATGATGGCCAGGAGAGGGACAGGCGCTTTCCTCATTGGCTGCAGTCCTCCTTATGGGTTCACCACCATCTTATCCCATACTGAAATGATCTCACCGTCGCCAGGCAGAGGTTGACCCCAAAGACAGGTCGCTGGATAAGTTGTCCCCTTGAGCGACCATAACAAAGGGGCCTTTCGGCCCCAGTGTGTAAGGTTGAATCTCTGTTGCCCGGTTGCGGGGTACGCTCGCGCCCGTACCGCTTTATTGGTGCCAGCAAGCCCGGCCCTGGTCGTCTATCTATCCGCTCTGCCTATGCCGTTCTTCCACTCGTCAGCCATGTCCCGGGTCTTGAGGCGCACTATCTCGCCTCCGAGGCAATCCTTCATGACCAGGGCGTCGCCGCCGACTCTGCCTATCACGGCGAAGGGGACGTTGCGCTTCTGGCACAGCGCGCTGACCGCTGCCTCGTCTTGCGGCCTGAGGCTCACGACCACTGCGGAGTTGCCCTCTCCGAACAGCACCGAGTCCGGGCGGTGGTTGGGGTTGCCGCCGCACCCAACAGCGCCAATTGAGATCTCAGCGCCGACGGCTGCTCCGCCGGTATCCTCGCAGCAGGCATTGTCATGTCTTGCGTCGCAGCACGCGGCGTCAGTTCGCGAGGGCGCACCGTCTCCGGCACAGCAGGCGCTTCGGGTATCCAATCCGTGGATACAGGACTCGGCCAGGGCGACAGCCAGGCCGCCTTCGGAGACGTCCTGGGCCGACTGCAGGAGGCCAAGCGAGGCTCCCTCAACCAGGACCTCCACAATGCCCCTCTCCAGGGCAAGGTCCGGCTCGCGCGGGACTCCGGCGACATGCCCGCAGACCCGGTCGAGGTACTCGGAGCCCGCCAGCGACGTCCCGTCACCATGAATCGTGCCAATGAGGGCCACCATATCCCCCGCTGTCTTGAACCCGGGCGTGACCTGCTTATCCAGGTCCTCAAGGACACCAAGCATACCGATGACGGGTGTCGGATAGACCGCCTCGCCCTCGGTCTCGTTGTAGAAGCTCACATTCCCTCCGGTAACCGGGGTGCCGAGGGCCGTGCAGGCCGCCGACATGCCCGCGATAGCCTCCTTGAACTGCCAGTATATCTCGGGTCGCTCGGGGTTGCCGAAGTTCAGGCAGTTTGTGATAGCCACCGGCCTAGCGCCGGTCGACGCAACATTTCGCGCGGCCTCTGCGACGGCCCATTCGGCGCCGGCTTTGGGTTTCAGGTACACCAACCTGCCGTTGCAGTCGGTCTTCAGGACCAGAGCCCGCTTGGTGCCCTTCACGCGGACGACAGCCGCGCCGCGTCCCGGCCCCTCGACGGTGTCGGTCCTGACCATGTAGTCGTACTGCCTGTACACGGTCTCCTTGGACGCGATGTTTGGAGCCGCCAGCAGTTTCATCAGGATGCCGCCGAGCTCGCTCTTAGCCGGCACCTTCACCGACGACGCATCCCACTTTGAGTTCGCGCCGTAGTACTGGGGCTCAGCGAACGGTGGGCAGTAGACGGGAGAACCCTCGACAAGGAGTGACACGGGAATCGACGCTTCCAGCTTCCCGTGGTGGTAGACTTCCAGGCTCCCGCTCTCGGTGACGCGCCCGATATCCGCCACATGCAGGCCCCACTTCTTGCCGATGGCGGTGACCTCGGCCACCTTCTCGGGCTTCACGATGAGGAGCATCCGCTCCTGGCTCTCGGACAGCATGACGTCATAAGCAGTCATGTTCTCTTCGCGCATGGGGACCTTATCTATCTCAATCGATAGTCCAGTGCCGGCGCGGGCGGCCGTCTCGGCGCACGAAGAAGTGATGCCGGCGGCGCCCATGTCCTGGATACCAACCACAGCACCCTTGTGCATCATCTCGAGGCACGCCTCGATCAGCAGCTTCTCCATGAAAGGATCACCGACCTGGACGTTGGGACGCTTATCCTCGTTGTCCTCGCCGAGCACATCCGAGGCGAAGGTGGCGCCGTGGATCCCGTCCCGTCCGGTGGAGTGCCCCACGATCATCACAACGTTCCCGACTCCGTAGGCCTTGCCCAGGTGCAGGTCCTCGTGCTTCATGAGACCGGCGCAGAGCACGTTGACAAGGGGATTGCCCTTGTAGGGCTCGGCAAAGAACACCTCTCCGCCCACAGTGGGTATACCAAGGCAGTTGCCGTAGCCCGCGATGCCGGAAACGACGCCTCCGAAGAGGAAGTGGGACCTTGGATCCTCAATCGGGCCAAACCTCAGCGAATCCAGGAGGATCACAGGGCGAGCGCCCATTGCCAGGACGTCCCGGACGATGCCTCCGATGCCGGTGGCCGCACCCTGGTAGGGCTCGACGGCACAGGGATGGTTGTGGGATTCGATCTTGAAGGCGCAGGCCAGGCCGTCGCCGATGTCCACCACTCCGGCGTTCTCACCGGGGCCCACCATGACCTTGTCGCCCTTGGTGGGAAGCGTCCTAAGCAGCGACTTTGAGTGCTTGTACCCGCAGTGCTCGGACCAGAGCACCGAGAACATCCCGATCTCGGTATAGTTGGGCTCCCTGCCCAGGCGCCTCACTATCTCGTCGTACTCGAAGTCCTTCAGACCCATCTTCTTCCAAGCGGGGATGTCCATCTATGACCGCCCCTTTCCGGCCAGCGTGCCCTTGGACAGGCTGTCGACCATTGATAGGAATATGCGCCGGCCGTCCTCGCCTCCAAGGAGCATCTCGGCGCAGCGTTCCGGATGAGGCATCATGCCGAGGACGTTGCCTTTCTTGTTCACGATGGCGGCGATATTGCGGGCCGCCCCGTTGGGATTCGCTTCGCGAGTCACGTTGCCGCACCCATCCACGTAACGCAGCACTACCTGGCCGGAGCGCTCCAAGTCGTCCAGAACGGCCTCCTCCGCGTAGTAGCAGCCATCGTGGTGGGCTATGGGCATCCGGACGACCTCGCCCGGCTTGTAGCGGGAGGTGAAAGGAGTCTGGTTGTTCTCAACGCGCAGGTTGACCCAGCCGCACCGGAACTCCAGGACGTCGTTGGACAGCAGCTGTCCCGGCAAGAGGCCCGCTTCGGTGAGGATCTGGAACCCGTTGCAGATCCCGATCACAAGGCCGCCGCGCTCGACGAACTCGTTAAGGGATCCCATTACCTTGGAGAACCTCGCGAGAGCGCCGGACCGCAGGTAGTCCCCGTAGGAGAACCCACCGGGCAGGACCACCGCGTCAAAGCCGTTAAGGTCCGTGCTATCGTGCCATATGAACTCGCAATCGGCGCCCAGCACTTCCTTTATGGCGTGATAGGCATCGGTGTCGCAGTTCGATCCGGGAAATACGACCACTCCGAACTTCACTTCGCCTCACCGGCCTCTGTGACCGAGATGCGGAAGAGCTCCGTGACCGGATTGGCGAGGAGCTTGCGCGCCATATCCTCAAGGAGCGTCTTGGCCTCGTCCACCGAGCCCGCCTCCAGGTCTATGACGATGTCCTTGCCCATCCTCACTCTTCGTACCTGGGCGTATCCTAGGGCATCCAGAGAGCCCTTGACTGCCGCGCCCTGAGGATCGAAGATGCCTTCCTTGAGCGCTACCGTGACTGTGCCTTTGAACCGCATTTGATTACCTCCAGTCGTGTGCTGCGACGCTACTGGCTGATCCTGCGCAAGACCTCGGCATACGCTTCCTCGACTCCGCCAAGGTCCCTGCGGAACCTGTCCTTATCAAGCTTCTCCCGGGTCTCGGAGTCCCAGAACCGGCAGGTGTCGGGTGAGATCTCGTCTCCCAGGACTACCTCGCCCTCGGTACCGTCGGGATGGATAACCCGGCCGAACTCCAGTTTGAAGTCCACCAGCAAAAGACCCCTCGCCCGGAAGAACGACTTGAGGAGCTCGTTGATGCGCCTGGCCTCGTTCTTCAGGTATCCCAGTTCGTCCTTCGTCGCGAAACCAAAAGCGAGGATATGGTCGTCGTTGAGCAGCGGATCTCCGAGCTCGTCCGATTTATAGTAAAGTTCAAGGATGGGGAACGGGAGATCGATCCCTTCGGGCTTACCCACTCTCTCGGCCAAGTGGCCGGCCGTGATGTTGCGGACGACAACCTCTATGGGAAGGATCCTGAGCCGTTTCACCGTCATCGTGACCTCATCCACGAGAGAAATAAAGTGAGTCCGGACGCCCGCGGATTCGAGGTACTTGAAGAGGATCGTGGATATTTGCGCGTTGAAGTGGCCTTTTCCCTTGATGGTGCCTTTCTTCTCGCCGTTGAAAGCGGTAGCGCTATCCTTGAAGACCATGAGGACTTCGCCGGGATCGCCCGGGAATACGACTTTTGCTTTGCCTTCGTAGAGTTTGTCCTTGCCTGCGATAGAGTCGCTCATTCTGTATGCCCTCCACCTGTCCCCTGTCTGTCAAAGGCTTGCGCACGCCGCCCTTATGTGACCGCCGCCGCCACTAAGCAACCGGCCTCCCTATCCGGAAACCAGCAAATCCGCGTGCCTGAAAATGTCATCTACCCTGGCCAGCGCGTGGCCGAGGTCAAAGCATGCCGAGATCCGCTCTTTGCCCAGCGCGCTGACAATTGCGGGCTCGGTCTCCACCCGCTCTTTGAAGGTAGGGGCGCCTTCCCAGGCGGCCATAGCCAAGCGCTGCACGATGGCATAGGCGTCCTCCCTCTTCATGCCTGACTCGACCAGCGCCAGAAGGACTTCCTCCGAGAAAACCAGCCCGCCGGTGAGGTTCAGGTTGTGGAGCATCCGTTCGGGATACACCCTCATGTCTTTGAGGATCCCGGTCATGCGCGCGAGCATGTAGTCCAGGAGCGTGGTCGCGTCGGGAAGGATAACTCTCTCAACCGACGAGTTGGAGATGTCCCGCTCGTGCCACAGGGCGTTGTTCTCCAGCGCAGCGACCGCGTATCCTCGCATCAGCCTTGCCATCCCGCAAACCTGCTCCAGGCCCACCGGGTTCTTCTTGTGAGGCATGGCCGATGAGCCTTTTTGACCTACGCGGAACGGCTCCTCGACCTCACGGACCTCGGTCCGGGCCAGGTGCCGGAGGTCAGACGCAATCTTCTCCAAGGTTGACGCTATCACCCCCAGAGTCCCCAGGACGGCTGCGTGCCGGTCCCGCTGAATGACCTGGCTGGATACGGGAGCGGGTGTGAGATCGAGCCGCTTGCAGACAAAGCGCTCTACGAACGGATCCACGTGAGCGTAGTTGCCCACCGCGCCCGACAGCTTTCCCACTGATATCTCGCCGATGGCGACCTGCACTCTGTCGTAGTTCCGCTTCATCTCCTGGTACCAACGGGCCAGGAGCAGCCCAAAAGTGATGGGCTCGGCGTGGACGCCGTGGGTCCGGCCTATCATCGGGGTATCTTTGTACTTGAGGGCGAGGGATTTCAGGACATCCAGCATGGCCTGGACGTCGGATAGGATGGTCAGAAGCGCTTCCCTGACCAGAGAGGACAGGGCGGTATCGACAACGTCGTAGGACGTGAGGCCGTAGTGGATGTACTTGCCCTCTTCACCGACGGTCTCGGCGACCTGGCTCACGAAGGCGATAACGTCGTGCCTGACCTCGGCCTCAATCTCGTCGATGCGCTTGGGATCGACCTTTGCTTTGGCCCGGACCGCCTCGGCGATCCCCTTGGGGACCGCGCCGAGGATCTCCCAGGCCTCCAGGGCTAGCGTCTCGACCTCCAGCCAGCGCCCGTACTTGTTCTCCTCGCTCCAGATCTTCTTCATGGCAGGCCTTGTGTATCTGGGGATCATCCCGCACATCTCCCTTTAGCCAGTTTCTCTGCCCACTGGCAGCCAGAGTTGGCCGCCGACTCACCCGACGCTCTGCTTCGATTGAGCGCAGCCTACTCCCATTCAATAGTGGACGGGGGCTTGGAGGTGATGTCCAAAGCCACCCTGTTCACGTCGGGGACCTCGTTCACTATCCTCGTCGAGACCCGCTCGAGGACATCGTAGGGCAGCCTGGCCCAATCGGCGGTCATTGCGTCTTCCGAGTGCACCGCGCGGATGGCGACCAAGTGGCCGTACGTCCTGGCATCGCCCTGGACACCGACGGTCCGCACGTCGGGAAGGACTATGAAGCACTGCCAGAGCTTGTCGTACCAGCCGGCCTTGCGGATCTCCTCATCGAGGATCGCCTGGGATTTCCGGACGATCTCGCACTTCTCGAACGTGACGCCGCCCAGAATCCTGACTCCGATCCCCGGTCCGGGGAACGGATGCCTACCCACAAACTCGTGAGCCAGTCCGAGCTCCTTGCCGACCATCCTGACCTCGTCCTTGAACAGCTCGCGTAGAGGCTCAAGGAGCTTCAGATTCATACGCTCAGGCAGCCCACCCACGTTGTGATGGCTCTTGATTACGGCGCGAAGCCTCGATCCCGATTCGATAACGTCGGGGTATATGGTGCCCTGGACAAACCACTCGGCCCCACCAACCTTGCGGGCCTCTTCCTCGAAGACCCTGATGAACTCCTCGCCGATGATCTTGCGCTTCTTCTCGGGGTCCAGCACTCCGGCAAGCTTGCTGAGGAACCTCTCCTGCGCGTTCACCAAGTTGACCTTGATGCCCAGCGTAGATAGGGCTTTCACAACGTACGCGGCTTCATCTTGGCGCATAAGGCCGTGGTCGACGAGGATGGGATGAAGCCTGTCTCCGACCGCTTGGTGCACCATGACCACGGCTATCGTGGAATCCACGCCGCCGGATACGCCGGCTATGACGTGGCCGTCGCCTACCCTCTCACGGATCTCCTTCACAGTGCGCTCGATGAACGCTTCCATGGTCCAGTCCTGCTTAAGCCCGGCTACTTTGAATAGGAAGTTGCGAAGGACTTCCTGACCGAGCGGGGTGTGCTTCACCTCTGGATGAAACTGAACGGCGTACTGCCGTTTATCTGCGTTGCCCATTGCCGCCACAGGGGTCTTGTCCGTAGAGCCCATCACCGTGAACCCGGCCGGCACCTCATCTACGCTGTCGCCGTGGCTCATCCACACGTCCATGTTGGGGCCTAGACCTGCGAAGATGCCTTCGGACTTCTTCACCGTAAACGACGCGGGACCGTACTCCCTGCCGCCGTTCTCTTTGCCCGGGGCGACCTTGCCCCCCAGGAGTCTGGCCATCGCTTGCATGCCGTAGCAGATGCCTAGGACCGGGCATCCCAGATCAAGGACGGCGGGATCGGGAAGGACAGCGTTCGGCAAGTACACGCTATCGGGACCGCCGGAGAGGATGATGGCGCCGGGGATATCCTTGCCCGACGCGCTCACGGCGTTCTTGATCTCATCTACCGACGCGTCGCCGGACAGCACCTGGCAGTAGACCTTCTCTTCCCTGACGCGGCGCGCGATTAGCTGGGTGTACTGGGCTCCAAAATCGAGGATAATGACCTGGTTGGCAGTGGCGGGCGCTTGGTTTGGCATAGCGGGGCACCTCTCATTGTGTACACAATTGTGCCGATTTTCGTTGCGTCCAACAATTCCACTTAGAATCTATCACCACTGGAAGCAACGTTCAAGAAGTGATTTGGGGATCGGGCTGTGCCACTTAGGCTTCCAGGCGGTAAGCCGGAGGAGTCCGGGGCGTGGTTATAGAACGCATCCCACAAAGGCAAGCTCATTCCGGCATGGCGCCGCATAGCGACATTGGAGATGCCAACACCAAGTGACAGGAGTGATCCGGGTGAGATTCGACATTGTGGTAAGAGGCGGCTATGTGATCGACCCGCTAACGGGGTTCGCGGGTGAAGCGGATGTAGGACTCTTCGGCGGCAAGGTATCGAAGATTGGGGCCAACCTCCCCACCGTAGCAGCTGATAGAGTGATCGACGCCGCGGGTTACATAGTGATGCCGGGCGTCATCGATTCCCACGTCCACTGTTCCTCTGAGGAGCGCTGGATCGGTTTCTCCATGATGGCCAGCGTGGGCGTGATGACGGCTGTCGACTTCGGCGGCCCCATCCAGCAAACGGTCAAGGGACTGGCGAGCTACGGGTGCGGCATGAGCATCGCCGGCCTGCACACGGTTACCCCGGGCAGGAACACCAAGGACGCTGACCCGACTGAAACCGAGCTCTCCGAAATCACCGACGCCGCTCTAGCCGATGGGGCAATTGGTCTCAAGATCGTGGGAGGGCACAGCCCGGCAACGCCTGAGGCAACGGCCCGCATTATCGACGTCGCCAACAAGAAAGGCTGCTACGTGGCCTTCCATGTAGGCACCACCGAGCACGGCAGCGATATTGAGGGATTCCACGAGGCCGTTCAACTGGCGGGCAAGAACCACCTGCACATCGCCCATGTGAACAGCTACTGCCGCGGGCTGCACAAGACTCCGGCTGCTGAGGCCTTGGAGGCGGCCGAAGCCCTGCGTACCCACCGCAACCTGGTCTCCGAATCCTATCTGGGTACCATTAACGGTACCTCGGCGCACATCAAGGACGGTCTCCCCTCCAGCCACGTCACTCGGAACTGCCTGCGCATGGGCGGATACGAGCCCAACGAGAAAGGTATGGGCGAGGCGATACTGGGAGGATGGGCGCTCATCCAGGTCCTGCGCGGCGGCAAGATCGAGCTGGTCACCGGCAAGGAGGGCTATGAAGTCTGGAAGGCAGCGGGGACTCAGACCGGCGTCAGTTTCCCGGTAAACGACACCACTTCCATGCACATCCTCGCAACCGCCCGGATGAAGGATAGGAGCGAGTTCGTAGTGGACGCCATCAGCACCGACGGCGGCGCCATCCCACGGAACGTCCAGTTGGAGAGGGGTTCGGCGCTGGTGAGGCTCGGTGCTCTCACTTGGCCTGAACTGGTGAAGAAGCTGACGCTGAACCCAGCCAGGATGTTCGGCTTCGAGCATAAAGGAGCCCTGGCAGAGGGCTTTGATGCCGACATCACGGCGGTCGACCCCAAGACCGGCCGCGCCCGTCTCGGCATTTCCCGTGGCCAAGTCGTCATGGTGGACGGGGTCGTGGTCGGCAAGGGAGGCCACCTGCTCACAGCTACTGCGGCGGGCGCAAGGAAAGCCCAGGCCGCAGGCATGTCCGCCGAGGCGGTCGACCTCACCAAGAGCTGGTTCTACGCGAGACCTTAGCCGCCCGCTGATATTCCTTTTCATCACCTTACCAATACGCCAGTGCTACACGCGTCGAGGGCCGGATGAAACGGGGCAGGCTATCGCCTGCCCCACTCGATAGATCCGAATTCCAAAAACCCCCGCTTGCCAGCGCCTGCGGTCTGCCGGCTCCCAGGGTCCTTCCTAGCTGATGATTTTCAACCAGTCCCTAAGCAGGAACTGCATCTGAGCGATAACCAGCGACAACCTGCCCTGGACCGCCGAACCGAAAGCGGCGCCGAAGCAGAGCATGAGCACCCAACGGCCGAGCCTGCCCGTCACCTCGCTTGCCTTACTGGGCTTGAAGGTGAAGAAGAAGTAGACCAGGGCAAATGCCGTTCCGATCGAGAGCACCAGGTTGTTGAACGAACCCCACGGGCTTGCGCCCTTCCAGGAGATGATGCTGGCCTGGATCTGCCTCACGAAGTCACTTTCGATAGCCTTCATGGAAAGCGCCGCCCCGATACCCATGAGGAACGCCATGGGATAACGGGCAACCCACCCGTATTTCCTGCTTAACCTCGCGAACAGAAGGATTCCAAGGATCATGGGGATCAGCATGGAATAGTCGTGGGCTTCGCCGACGAGGGGACCCCATGCCTGCCGCTTGATGTTGTTGAAGGCCTGTATAAGGCTGTAGCCGGCAGCCAGACCGATGTACAAGTTTTGGAAAGCCCGGAAAAGCCGGTTCTCTTTCCACAGGAAACTGTAGATGGCGAACGTGCACACAGCGCCAGCCCATACCTTCGCAGTTGCCAGGTTCATGTCTTCACCCCCCTATCGTTTCTTGGTCTTCTGTTCCCGCCGCTCGACAAGGAACAGAAGATTGCCAAGCAAGACGAACAGCACGATAATGACGTGGCCCAGCGATTGAGCGTCCATAGCGGCTGTAGCCGCGCCCGGGATCTTCACTGCGATCTCGTACTCCGCGGCTGACTTGAGCCCGCCGCCGAGAAGCCCAACCAACTGCCCGGACTGCAGATAGGGGACGTTCTGCGGACCCATGACCGCAACCACACCTGACCCCAACGGCACGTTGTACCGGGTTACGACCTGGCGGATCCACTCGGCGGGACCAGGAATACCGGTAGCGAACTCAGCGATGAAGTCAAAGTCGCCTGCGTTTTTGATGCCCTGCATTATCGGATAAGACCCGATAGGCTTCCCCCTGACGTCTGTCGGGAACACCTGAGCGATGTCCTGCGCGAAAGCAGATATGGCGGTTTCGTAGCCTGCAGCGTAACCAAGCAAGATGATATCCTGGCCGTAGACCTTGCCCTGGGCCTCCCACTTCTCGATGCTCTTTTCGGCGTAGTTCAGCCCCGTATCGATGAAGGCCACCTCGACCACCTTTATACCTCTGGAGAGGGCGTGGGCCAGAACTACTTGAGCCTGCGGATCGACGTCCGGCCCGCCTCCGATCGAGTAGTCGAAGGACAGAAGCATGGTGTCCCCAGGCTGCAGTTTCTCAACAGCCTGCACGAACTGGCTCGTGCCCGCGGTCACCTCGACAGGAATGCCGAGGGGACGGACCAGCGGAAATATGACGACGAACAACAGCAGCGCATACAGCCAGCGCCTATCAAGATCCCCTAGCCACTTAATTGCATTCACCCTCGTCACCCCCTATTCTCCGCCGAAGTAGGACCGGTCGATCCCCAGGATGACCCTGAAACCGGTCAAGACCATTCCAAGAGCGGCGCCGATCATGATGGCGCGGTTACCGGCAACGTTCGCGTAACTCATGAACCAGGAGCTCGCACTGGGGAACCAGGACGAGACCAACTTCATGAGGGGCGCATTCCCCAGCATAACTAGAAGGCCTGAAACCAGCAGAAATGCAGCGTCGATGTTTCGTGCACGAAAAGCCCTGCGCGCAGCTGAGGCTATGAAGAAGACCATGATCGAGAACATTGCGGTACCAAGGGGCAGATTCAGGCCATCGTAGAAGAAGGAGTTGATATCGGCAATCAGGGTCCCCTTAGCAGCAAAGCCCGTAGCAACCATGATCAGCATTCCGAAGTACATGATCCATGACATCCAGGCATCGGGATGCTTCGACCGGATCTTGCGGGCGTGGATGACGATGAGATTAGCCGCTGCCAAGCCCACAGCGAACGCGGAGATGATGACTCCCCAGTTCTGAGACTTCGTAGCCAACGTATCCAGAACCGGAGCAGTCCCTTTGAAGAAATACTCAAAGAGGATGAGCACTCCGACTATGAAACCTATCCCAATCGGGACTTCCTTTTTCACCGCCTACACCTCCCTCGTCATTTCTTCAGCCAATCGATCATGGCTTTGCTGCCGGTCGTGGCCATAATGGAGCCTATTAGGATGATGGCGAGAGCAGCGAGCTTACCCCAGTCCTGCGCGGCTAGGTTGCCGATCTTCACCGGATCCTTGGAGAGGTAGGCACCGCCTGCGAAGATCTCCTCGCCGACCAGGGTGTAGTCGCACGCGGCGACAAAGAACGGGATCTGCGCTGTACGAGCGGTTCCGGCGATCGTTACCGCTCCGACTTGCGCCGCACCCTCAGCCAGCATCATAGACTCGGCCTGGAACTCGCCCACCATGATCACCGAAGCGGTCTTCTCGGTGTTCATGATAGAAAGCACCGCCGCCGCGAAAGCGAACTGATCCGCAGAAAGGAACTGGACCATCTCGGGCTTGACCCTGTCCGCCTTGCCCTCTCCCAGGTAGGACTGCTGCACGATAGCTTCGGCGACCGGATATACGTTTGGCGCAGCTATGCCGACTCTGATATCGGTGTCATAGCGCGCGGCCACCTTCGCTACGTGTGACAGAATTTCGAGGCCGGCGATGTTCTGCGCAGCGCCAGCGGTATTAATCTCGGTCCTCCCAGGAATATAGAGGACCGGCTTCCCAAGCTCAGTAGCCCTGCCAACTGCCTCATCGATCGCATCAAGCCCGGGTATCCTTCGGACTGTAGGGACTTTGCCTGTTTTGACCCTGGACATGTAGTACACCGCCACAGCCAGGAACAGGACGAAGAATAGAAACGTAGTTGACTTGCCAGCTACTACCAATCTTTTCACACCTCCCAGTCCAGTCTGTAAACCCTCCATATTGCGAATTAAACTGCAGTTCGACGTCGGTGCACGATTTCCTCCCTGCTTACAGAGGTTTGCACAAAGAGTTTTCGAGCCAACACTCCTTGCAGCGGAGCTTGGTCTTTCGACCGATTCCTCAGAACGCCGCACAGGATATGACCTCTTTTCACATCGTGATAACGCCATACGCAGGGCGAATTATGAGCATCCCGAAACACCCGCTTATTGCAGAATCCCATGGGAATTCCCCCCAAAACCACAAAACCTGCACAAGGCAGCGAGTATGTCTTGGCCCTATAATGCACAGAGCCAATTGTTGGCCCTATGATGTATAGAGCCAATTGTGTCTCGCAAACAGAGACTGCCTGCACTCTCCCGGCAGGAAGGATCTATGTCTCCACCTCAAACGGGGATCCTCTTTCAGGTTGAAGGATCGCTGCCTGTAGAAATCGAATTCGAGTAGAACCGGGGGAAGCGATCCGCCCGGCAAACGCGGGAGGGACTACGTTGAGCGAACATACCAATACCTTGAAGGAAAGGGCTCGCCTTGAGATCGACCGTCGCAGCCAAAAGCTTCTCGAGGTCAGCGATGCGATGTACGCCGAACCGGAAGTTGGCCTTAAGGAGTTCAAGTCCTCGGCGATGCTTGTGGAGCTGCTGAAGAACGAGGGGTTCTCAGTGGAGACCGGCTTGGCCGGCATGCCCACCAGCTTCCGCGCAGTAAAGAAGGGACAACCCGGCGGGCCGACCGTCGCTATACTGGCAGAGTACGACGCGCTTCCTGAGATAGGCCACGGGTGCGGTCACAACATCATCGGCACCGCGGCGGTAGGAGCGGGCATGGCCCTCTCCGGGCTTATGTCCGACATGAAAGGCACCCTCATTGTCTACGGGTCGCCAGCCGAAGAAGGGGCCGTGGACGGCGCGGGAGGAAAGGTCCGCCTGGTCAAGGACGGCGCCTTCAAAGATGTCAACGCCGCAATAATGTTCCACCCGTCCCAGAAAGACATGGTCCTGGCCACCTCCAACGCTAGGGTGGCCATGGAGATCACGTTCCACGGAAAGACTGCCCACGCCGCCGGAGCGCCCCACGAAGGCATCAACGCGTTGGACGCAGCCATCCAGACCTTCAACAACTGGAACGCCCTCAGGCAGCAGCTCAAGGAGGACGTCCGCATCCACGGTATCATCACCAAGGGCGGCGCGTCCCCCAACATCATCCCCGACTACTCTGAGATCAGGATGTACTGCCGCGCCAAAGACATGGAGTACCTGAAGGAAGTCGAAGAGAAGGTCCGCAAGTGCGCTGAAGGCGCTGCGCTGGCCACCGGGTGCAAAGTAGGGTTCAGGTACACCGCTGAAACCTACTCAAACATGGTCACCAACGTCACCCTGGCTGAGGCGTTTGCCAAGAACCTCACTGCCCTGGGTCGCAAGGTTGAGACGCCGGAAGGAAAAGCCGGCGGCGGTTCCACCGACATGGCCAACGTGAGTCACGAGGTTCCGGCGGTGCACGCGTACGTCGCTATCTGCAAGCCGGGTGAAGCAGCCTCCCACTCCAGGGAATTCGCCAAAGCCACCCTTACCGAGGTGGGCCACAAGGGGCTCTTGGACGGCGCCAAGGCTCTGGCGATGACTGCCATCGACATTTTCACGGATCCAGGACTGCTAGAGGCAGCCAAAGCTGAGTTTGCGGAGACGTTCGGCAAGAAGGCTTAGGGCATCTGAGGGGGACACCTTTTGAGGAACACCTCTGGGGGACCATCCATGTGGATCGTGTTTGGATGGGTAGTGTTCAGGCAGGAGCCTGAAGCCTCATTCCGTAATGAGTAGTTGGGCACCCGAATTGGTACGTAGACAGTCACAACACAAGAGCTATAGGCGGCACTTACTGGGAGGTTATGCTGTGGCTACAAAGAAACGGCCGGTCACCTCGCGCGACCTGTGGTCCTTCCGCTTCGTCGGAGACCCGAACCTGTCGCCGAGCGGCAATGAACTGGTATGGGTGGAGAGCTGGACCAACGCAAAGAAGAACCACTATGAATCCGCGATCTACATCTCCCGTCGCGGCAAGGACGGATCCTTCAGAGCGCCGTCCCGGCTGACATACGGAAAGCGTCCGGACGGCGATGGAGCCATGGACCGCTCGCCCCGCTTTAGCCCCGACGGATCCACTTTGGCTTTCATGTCGAACCGCTCGGGCAAGAACCAGATCTGGCTCCTGCCCCTGCATGAGGGCGGCGAAGCCAGAGAGCTCACCAAGGGCGAGGACAGCCCGTCCCAGATGACCTGGGCGCCTTGCGGCAAGTCCATCGCCTTCGTCATGAAAGAGGCAAAGCCTAAGGAAGAGAAGAAGGACGAGGAAATCCGCACCGACAAGGACGTCGTGGTCATCAAGAACCTGCGCTACAAGGCCAACGGAGTGCCGGGCGTCCTTGACCAGAGACCGTCACACATCTACGTGGTAGACGTAGAGAGCGGCGCCGTTAAGCAGGTGACCAGCGGAGACTTCAACGACTCCGCGCCCGCCTTCTCTCCTGACGGCAAGTTCATAGCCTTCTCTTCGTGCCGCGAGCCTGGCCGGGAGATCAAGATGATCCATAACGACATCTGGGTCATCCCTTCCAGCGGCGGCAAGGCGAAGAAACTCACCCGGGGACAGGGTCCCGCCCACAACCCGGTGTACTCTCCCGACAGCAAGTGGATCGCCTTCCTCGGCCACACCCACGGCCACTCACCCACCTCAAACACGGAAATCCTGCTGGTGAGCCCTAAAGGAGGAGAGGTCAAGGAGCTGTGGAACGGCTTCGACAGAAGCTTTGGTCCGGGGGCAGGGTCCGATGCCAGGATGGACGCCGGCGAAGCCGGGCCGTTCTGGTCCCGTGACAGCAAGAGCCTGTACTTCATCCTATCCGACAGGGGATACTCGGGGATCTACAAGGTATCCACGGATGAGCCGGGCCCGGTCCTGGTTGCGGGTGCGGTGCCGGGCAACGTCCATGCATGTCCCAAGTATCCTCCGGTAGTCAACTCGATGGCTGCGGCGTTCCCGGAGGACGGCAGCGTAGTGTTCGGGTTCAACGGCAACTCATCTGTGTCGCCCAACGACATCTTCGCCGTCAGCATACCGGCAAACTCCTGCGGGGCCACCGGGGCAGACAGCAAGCGGTGCGCGCTCCAACAGATTACGAGGGTCAACGAGGATCTCCTGTCGGGCCTCGACATCGTGAAGCCAGAGCCGTTCCAGTTCAAGTCCTCGGACGGCCTGGTGCTGGACGGCTGGGTCATGAAGCCCGTGGGATTCCAAGAGGGCAAGAAGTACCCGGCGATCATCCAGGTACACGGCGGTCCCCGCTCTGCCTACGGCGAGGCGTTCTTCCACGAGATGCAGCTGATGACGTCGACCGGGTTCGGCGTGTTCTACTGCAATCCGCGGGGGAGCTCCTGCTATGGCAAGGAATTCGCGGACGGAGTCATCGGCGATTGGGGCGGGATGGACTACCAGGACATCATGGCGCTCCGCGACGTGGTCGCCAACACACCGTGGGTGGACGACTCCAAGGTAGGCATCACCGGCGGGAGCTACGGCGGATACATGACCAACTGGGTGGTCACCCAGACCGACCGCTTTGCCGCAGCCGTCGCCTGCCGCAGCATATCCAACATGTACACCAAGTACGGTGTCTCAGACATCGGGTGGTACGGCAACAAAGCCGGATTTGCCGGCCGCGACCTGTGGGACAGCGAGGACTTCATCATGGAGCGGTCGCCGATGCGGCACGCCCCCAAGGTCGTCACCCCCCTCCTACTGGTGCACTCCGAACAGGACTACCGCTGCCCGCTTGAGCAGGCTGAGCAGTTCTTCGTTGCCCTCAAGCGTCTGGGCAAGACGGTGGAGTTCGTGAAGTTCGCCGGCGAAAACCATGAACTCTCCCGCTCCGGCAAGCCCTGGAACAGGGTCGAGCGTGTTGAGCACATCGTGGAGTGGTTTGTAAGGTTCATGAAGTAGACTCCTGACGTGGGTCACCGAAGCAGAATCATCCCTGCTATCGGCTAGTTTGAGTATCAACTGAGTACCAACCTAGGTATTAGGTATCAAGATGATGCCACCCCGCCCCGCGCGGGGTGGCTTCGTTATTGTTCAACTGATCGGTCGGTTTCCCCGTCAGATCAAACCTGATTGGTCGGTTTCCCCATCAAGTCGGACCGGATTGTTCATCTTCCCCATCAGGTCGAGCCGGATCGGTCGTTTTTCCCATCACGTTGACTAGGACCGGTCGGTTTCACCATCGGGTCGGACCGGATCGGTCGGGGAACCGGAGGCGCTACTCCTTCGCCTTAGCCCATCCTCTGAACGCCCGGTAGTACACCAGGCTGGCCATCAGATAGGTGCAGGCGGTGAAGAAGTAAGGGATCTCGTAGCTCCAGTTAGCCATGATGTAGCCGGCGACGACTGCGCTCAGGGCGCGGGTCAGGTTGTCTGCGATGCGTGACAGGCTGGAGACCTTTCCCCTGTTCTCGGCTCCGACGATCTCCATTGAGAAGGTTGAGGCCACTGGATTGGACATGTTCATGAGCGCCGTCCTCATGAAGAGGGCGAAAGAGACCAGGTAGATGTTTGGCGGCAGGGCTATGAGCAGCAGGAAGGGGATGGATGCTATCTGAGTCCCGACGACCGTCGCTACCCTGCCGAACCTGTCGGCAAGGATCGGCGACAGCAGTGCCGCTACCGCGGTGGCTCCTTGGCTAAAGGACTGAATCACGCCGACAACAGCCGTATCAACTCCAAGTTTGCGCGAGATGAACACGTTAACGTACGGAAGGACAAGGCCCGCGCCGAACCCGATGAGCAGGTTGTAGGTCAGGAGAGACAGCACCGCCTTCTGCGAAGCTGTCCTATACAGCAAGACCAGTTCTTTGGCTGCAATTCCCCAGGCGGACAGACCACCGGGTTCCTGAACTGACGGGCTGCCGGGCTCGCTGACGGCGGAACTACCGGGTCCCTGGCTGGACGAGCTCCCAGACGCCATTGACCGGGCACCGGATCTGTTCTCCATAATCCTCATCGCCGGCGTAACCCCGGCCAGCGTGATAAGGGAGAAGACCGCCAGGGAGATCCTGTACGCCGGAACCATCCCGAAACCGCGAAGCTGTCTGGGGAGGAATCCACCCAGCAGACTTCCGACCATGTTCACCCCCATCGACAGCGAGAAGTTTACTCCGAAGAGCTTTGCCCGGTCCTCGGCGGTGGACGACTCGGCGAGAAGGGGCGCACCCGAAGTCATCTGGCAGGCCTGGGCCACGCCCACCAGGCACGAGTACAGCACCATCATGGCCGGGGCCGAAACGACCGACATGCCGAGGTACCCCGCTGTTGTAAGCAAGCCGGCGGCCACCAGAACCGGCTTCCTCCCTACCCTGTCCGAAAGGATCCCGGCAGGAATCGAGGCTACGGCGGCTGAGAGCATGCGGAACGACAGGACTGTCCCCAGTACCTCCTCATTGAAACCCAGCGACAGGATGTAAAGGCCCTGGATTACACCAAAAGCCCCCTGAGCCAAGGAGCTCATAGATACCGTCTGAAGGTAGAGGATGGCGTTGCGCTGGAAGCTATACTTGCCTTTACGAGGCGCGCCGCCGTCGGGCTGTGGCTGTCCTTCTTGCTGCGATCCTCGATTTAACCTCTGCTTCGATGTCGCTCCGGTTACGTCCATGCCTCTCCAAACACATCCTATACTCGGATGGATGATCTGCTCTTTCACAAGGTTAACTGCAACATTCGTTAATTCTGCTGTGGTCGCGGCATTTCCTCTGTATGCGAACCCAATTGCATCCGATAAACCTACTGGGCAAACCCTTGCGTATACAGAGAAGCTGCAGGGGTCCAAAGCGGAGCAAGCGAGGAAGATTCCCGTGAGAGTAGTAGCACTCCAAGACAAGGTAGCCGGTGAACGCCTGGCAATGCCCGTCCACGGTGACGGGGGCAGGCTTATGCTCGCGACCGGGATGCGGCTCACGCCGGCCCTCGTAACCTCCCTCCGCAAGCGCGGTTATACCCGCGTCGCGATTCAGGACGAGATGATGAACGACGTCGAGGTGGACGAGTCCATCCGGGAGGAGACCCGCCAGCTCACCATCCGCGTCATGGACACCGCAACCACCAACGTGCTTCGCGGTACGCCCGGCGACCTCCGCCCCATCCGCAACGCGGTCGAGGCAATCATAGCCGATCTCAGAGATAATCCAAAGGCCTGCGTAGGCCTCTATTCTCTGTGTTCCTTCGACGAAGAGACGTACACCCACAGCATCAACGTTTGTGTCCTCTCAATATCGACTGCCCAGATGCTTGGTTGGCAGTCAACGGACCTGCGACAGGTGGGCATCGGAGCGCTGATGCACGATATCGGCAAGGTGCTTATCCCGAAGCATATCCTGAACAAACCGGCCCTACTGACAGACGACGAATACGCCCTGGTGAAAACTCACACCGAGAAGGGCTGGGAACTGCTCCAGTCCTGCTACGACGTCGGAGCGGTGACCGCCCACGCGGCGCTGGATCACCACGAGCGGCTGGACGGGTCCGGCTACCCCAGGCAGGTCAAGGGCGACAACATATCGGAGATCGGCAGGATTACCGCGGTTGCCGACGTCTACGAAGCCATGACGTCGGATAGGCCGCAGAGACGGGCAGTCCTACCCGAAGCCGTGTACGCGTTCATGATGGAGAAACGCGGGACACTCTTCGACGGAGACATGGTCGAGGCCCTGTTCAAACGGGTCGCGCTGTATCCCACGGGAACGATCCTCTCGCTGTGGGGCGGCTACGTAGCCGTAGTGCTGAAGCAGGATCCCCGGTCCAACAACAGACCGTTTGTCCGGATCGTCAGCGGCCCCGGAATTTTGAAGCCGACTGACATCCCTCTGTACGACAGGCCCGAACTGACCGTGAACCTCATCCTTGACGACTATCCTCCCGAGACCCGCAGGCTAGTCCTGTCGGAAGGCATCGAGACGGTCAAGACCGCCAAGGACATAATGCAGGAATACCAGTTGGAGAAGGAATTGAAGGACCCCGAGGAGCTCTGACGGGTGAATCCCACACACTGATGCTTCCTCTGCCTAGACGGCAACCACTTCCAACTCGTCGAATAAGTCTGTACTATGCGAAACCTACTATCTAGGCCGGTACCCGTCAAGAACCTGCTGATCGCAGGCTATGTGGTCTGTCTATACGTCCTGACCGCCATCCGGCTCACACGGGAGAGCATGGAGCCTGTATTCTTTGCAGGACTGTTCCTAGGGATGGGCTCGGTAAGCGCGATGGTCTTCTCGCCTGGCTCCAAGAAAGCCGGCTCTAAGTCCGCAGCCCTCCTTTTCACCCTCTTGATGCACGGGCTGCTCGCGGTTACGTCAATCATCAATAGCAACTACTACCCGGGCCTGCTTATCGGAAGATACTTCGGATATGCTATTCCATATTCTGCAGCTGTTGTGTTACTTGAGTGGGCCGCAGTCGTGGCAATTGGCAAGTTCTTCGCGTCACATGAGCGCCCAGTCCTTCGCCTGTGGGCCGTAGCCATCGCGCTGCTCTGTCTCACATTGGTGGTCGCCGCCCCAAGGGCACCAGGGCGAGGTTATCGGGTCGTCTCGGGACAGCCACCAGCCAGGTACTACCGCTTCTCCGAGCCAATTGAGCAGAGTAAGTACATGGACGCCGGCGAGTATGGGGTCGCCGCGCTCGATGGGGTGTTTGTCCTTTTGCGAACCGGCTGGGACAGAAGCAAGGTGGCCAAGTTCTCAGTCCTCCGGGGCATTGACACGAAGAGCGACAAGCAGTGGACCGTGGACATGATTCCCTCAACGTACTGGCTTCACCGAGCTCATCTGGCGTTGAGAGAGACAGACGAACTCCTGGTCGTGCACGAAACGCTACACACCAATGAGGTTGGGGACAAGGCAGTTTGGATCACTGAGGTTGACATCAATTCAGGAACCAAAAGCAAGCCCGAGTTCGTGGTCAGAGCTCCCTGGCTTGGGCCTGACGCCTCTGCGATGTTGCTCAGTCCCGAATGGCAGCAGGCGCCTCTTACCCACCAGTCTGGACTCAGGATAGACGTGGAAGAGGAGCAACTGCTCGTCATGTCCGGCCCCGGTTTCCGGTGGGAGCTGACCGGGGATCCGAAGGTCTCGTGCTTCTTCCTCAGTCAAGACATAGTTGTCATGCGGGAGCTACAAGACAACGAAACGTACGATTATCACGTATTCCTCCTCCCGTCTCCCCAGCTGAAGTAGACCTGGCTGTCTGAACAGCAGCCTCCCGCCCCTGAACGCATCAGTTGCGGGAGGCTGCTCTGCTTACTAGACTGCATAGGCTAACTCAGGCAAATCCCGTACGACAGTCTTGGTACGACAGTCTTAGCCAGAAGGCCCCACGTACTCTACTTCAGCATCCCCAGTTTCTTCCCGACCGCCGTGAACTTCTCGATTGCGAAATCGAGGTCCGACTTCTCGTGAGCCGCCGAGAGCATGCAGCGGATGCGCGCTTTGCCACGAGCGACGGTGGGATACTTGATGGCCGAGGCGAAGATGCCCTCGTCGTAGAGAGCCTTGGAGAACTCAGATGTCAGCTTCTCATCGCCCAGCATAACCGGGGTGATGGGTGTCTCGGTCTTGCCGGTGTCGAACCCGGCCTTGTTGAGGCCCGCTCGGAAGTACGCCGCGTTGTCCCAGAGCTTGCGGACCAGGCGATCGCTGCCGAGGAGCACGTCTACCGCGGCGATGGCGGCGGCGGTGTCGGCGGGAGTGAGTCCGGTGCTAAACAGGAACGGGCGTCCCCGCTGCTTCAGGTACTCAATGAGCACTTTTTCGCCGGTGACATACCCGCCCATGACGCCGAAGGCCTTGGACAGGGTGCCAACCTCCACCTCAACCCTGCCCTCGAGTTTGAAGTGGTTCACGATGCCGCGGCCGCTGTCGCCAAGGACGCCTTCGCCGTGAGCGTCGTCTACCATGACCATGGCGCCGAACTCGTCAGCCGCATCGCAGATGGCAGGAAGCGGGGCGATGTCACCGTCCATGCTGAACACGCCGTCGGTGATGATGAGCATGCGGCGGGCCTGAGGTTTCACGTCACTCAGCTTCTTGCGCAGGTCGTCCACGTTGTTGTGGGCGTACCTCACGACCTTCGCCTTGGAGAGCCTGCAGCCGTCAATGATGCTGGCGTGATTCAGTTCGTCGGAGAGGATGAAGTCGCCCTCTCCGGTGATGGTCGGAATGACCACTGTGTTGGCGGTGAAGCCCGCCTGCACAACGATGCAGGCCGGAGCGTGCTTGAACTCCGCAAGCTTCTCCTCCAACTTGAGGTGAATGTCCTGGGTACCGGAGATGGTGCGGACGGCGCCCGGACCCACACCGTACTCGTCGACCGCCTTCTTTGCGGCTTCCTTCAGTTCAGGGGTGTTGGCGAAGCCCAGGTAGTTGTTGGAGCACAGGTTCAGGACCTTCTTGCCGTCCACCACAAACCACGAGCCCTGGGGGCCGGTGATGGTTCTAATGTTGTTGTAGAGTCCCTGCTCCCTTAAGGAATTCAGTTCTTCTTCGAGGAATCCCAGTTTCGACATGCTACTTTACTCCTCCCGGGTAGAGCACCACTTTGCCGCAGTTGCCCGCGGTCATGAGGTCCATGCCCTTTTCGTAGTCTTTGAGGTCAAGATGGTGAGTTATGATTGGCTTTAAGTCCAGACGCCCCGACTTCAGGAGTTCGCGTCCGGTCATCCACGTCTCCCACAGCCTGCGACCGGTAATGCCCTGCACGGTGATCCCCCGCATCACGATGTCGTCGGAGAAGTTGACCGTGAGGGGCTTCGACGGCAGACCCAAGAGGGATACCCTGCCGCCCGGCCTGACCACCTTGAACATCTGCTGGAACACGATAGGAGCGCCCGACATCTCCAGTACCACATCAACGCCCTGGCCGTGAGTCTTCTCCAGGATTAAGGCAACGGGGTCGTCGACCTTGGAGTTCAGGACCAGATCGGCCCCAACCTTCCTGGCGAGGCCTAGTCGATATTCGTTGATGTCTACTGCGATGACCAGTGATGCGCCAACCGCTTTGGCCACCGGGATGGACATGATACCAATCGGGCCACATCCAAACACCACGAAACTCTTTCCCCTAGTCTCTCCCGCCATGACGGTATGGACGGCGTTGCCAAGCGGTTCCTGCACAGACGCGACGGCAGGCTCGATTGCCGGGTCGTTGGGCCAAAGGTTCTCCTCCGGCACCACGGCGAACTCGGCGAAGACTCCGTCGGTATCGACGCCCAGGATCTTGGTGTTCTGGCAGACGTGTTTCTCGTTCAGCATGCATTGGACGCAGTGGCCGCACACCACGTGGGTTTCAGCCGAGACGTAGTCCCCCACCTTGGCGCTCCTGCACCCGGGACCGACCTCGACTACATGGCCCGCGAACTCGTGGCCCATGACCTTGGGCGGCTTAATCCTGTTCTGCGCCCATTCGTTCCAGACATAGATGTGCTGGTCGGTACCGCAAATGGATGTCGCGGCTATCTTGACCAGGACTTCCCCGAAACCCGGTTTGGGGACGGGTATGTCGGCAAAAACAGCCCCCGGAGCCGGTTCTCTCTTGACTACGGCTTTCACGGTTTACCCTCCTATGCCGCGTAGGGTCTCGATCTCTACACCAGACCTCACCCTAGTAGGCAATGGCTTTTTCGATATGGATTTCGACACCCGAAGCCTAAGTCCTATGCATCACCTGTTTTTCTGATGATGCGCCCACCCCAACCTATCGCCCATACTTTGCCGTCGGCGCCAAGGTGGAACCTTACCTCAGAGTCCAGCCCGTTCATTGTGACGACTCCGAACTCAGCGCTGTCCCGCAGGATCTCGTGCTTCTCCTTTGCCACAGAAGCCATGAGTCTGCCGTCCTCGCTGGTGATGGTGACCTCTCCTCCCTCGCCGGACTTGAACTTGCCGGTGCGAGGTTGGAGTTCGGACTCTCCCCAGGGCTCCTTCTTGTACTCGCTCCTCACGGAATCCACCGGCAGCCCCAGCAGGAGGTTGATGGCGCCGAGCCAAAGCTTGCCTGAAGGAGCGCCGGAGAGGTTCGTGAGCACAGCAACCCCGATCTTCTCCTCCGGCACATACCCGATGTTGGACGCCACGCCCTTGAGCCCTCCGCTATGCTCCACCAAAGTCGCGCCGTGGTAGCCGGAGAGGTTGGAGAACCCGTACCCGTAGAAACGGTCGCGGCTGTAAGCGCAGTGCTTGGCCCGCATCGTGGCGATACCGTCAGCCGAAAGGATCCTGCGCGCTCCGAAGACGCCCCCACCCGCGTGCATGCTGAGGTAATTGGCCAGGTCCATAACCGTGGACTTCAGCCATCCGCATGGGACGAAAGGCGGCGCTACTTGCCAATTCGGCGAGTGCTTGATGTTCTGGTCCTCATCCTTGTAGTACAGGGTCGTGGTATTTCCCCTGCGCAGGAGCCATGAGATATCGAAGTTGCTCCTGCCCATCATGAGCGGGTTCAGGATGTGGTTGCGCATGTAGTCCTCGTACTCTTCGCCGCTGACCGCCTCGATGATAGGCCCCAGGAGAGCATAGCCGTCATTGGAGTAGCTGCAGTACTCGCCGGGCTTGCCCAGCAGCTCGAAGTCCCCGTTCCTGATGTACCCGGTGAGCTCGTCATAGGTGTTGATTGGCTGCGGCGCGGGTTCTTTGTCGGCTCCTGCGGCCCGTCTCTTGTCAGTGCCCGCCTTGGTCGCCTTGGACTTAGCCTTGGATGCAGCCGCGTCTTCGTCGGGCTTGGTGTTTCCCCGGATCGACCATCCCAGAGTTGGGAGCGGCGGCAGGCTGCTGGTATGGGTCATAAAGTGATGGATGGTGACCGCTTCGCCGCCACTTCCCGGCAGATCGAAGCCCGGGATGTACTTCTGCACGGGATCGTGGACCGACAGCTTGCCGGATTCAGCCAGCTGCATGATGGCGAGAGAGGTAAAGGACTTGGTTACCGACGCGACGCCAAAGATGGTCTCCGGAGTAACCGGAAGGCCGCGCTCCTGGTCGCGATACCCGAACCCGTTCTTGTAGATGACCTCGCCCCGGTCAATGACGCTCACTGCGACGCCCGGGATCTTGTGCTCGGCCATGACGCTTCGTGCGAACTCCTCAAACTCTTTCGCGGGGAAACTCCTCACGATCTCTCCTCCTCATCTTGATGCCATACTGCAGCGCCAGAAGCTAACGGCGCGTGCCGTCTTGCCGCACTGATCGGGCAGCGCCTGCCGCGCCGCAGGAGCTATGGCCGGACCTGCTGCCTCCTCAGCACCTGCCCTGCCTTCTCGCCGGTGTTCTGGCCGTCCGCGACCGTTATCCGGCCGTTCACGACAACTGTGCTTACCCCCTCCGCGTACTGGAAGGGGTTCAGGTACGTGGCTCGATCGCACACCGTCTCAGGATCGAACACCACGATGTCGGCCTTCATCCCCGACCGGAGAAGTCCCCGGTCCCACAGGCGTAGCTTCCGTGAAGGCATGGCGGTCATCTTGCGTATTGCCTCTTCAAGGGAGATTACGCCCTTGTCCCTCACGTAATGACCCAGGACGCGGACAAACGTGCCGTAGGACCTGGGATGGGGTTTGCCTCTGGCGAGGGCGCCGTCAACAGCGGACGAGCTGGAGTCGGAGCCTACCATCCCGGCGGGATGCCGCATGATCCTCTCCAGGTCCTCGTCTCCAATGTTGAAGAAGACGATGTTGACCAAGCCTCCGTTATCCAGGAGCAAATCGAAGCAGGCGTCGAAGCCGTCCTTGCCTTGCGCCGCTGCGATCTCGGCTACCGACTTGCCTATCCATTCAGGGTTCTGGCAGTTGGTGATCAGGATCTTGTCCCAGCCCACGCCCTTCAGGAGGCTGAACCAGCCGTCGACTCCGTTCTCCATGTCCTTGCGCATCCTGGCCCGAGTACCGGGGTCTTTGAGCCGCTCCATGAACTTCTCGCGGCCGCCGGATTGAGCCCAAGGAGGCAAAGTGGCTGCCAGCCCGGTAGCCGATGCTGTGTACGGGTACTGGTCGAAGGTAACTTCGATGCCTTCGGCCCGGGCTTGGTCGATCATACGGAGGACTTTGAAAGACGTGCCCCACATGTGGCTGCCCATGGCCTTCAGGTGAGCGATCTGGACGGGGGCCCCGGACTGACGTCCTACCTCGATGGCTTCGGCGACGGCATCCAGGAGAGTGTCGTTCTCGCCCCGGATATGGGTAAAGTAAAGGCCGCCGTATTCGGCGGCCACCTTGGCAAGACTCACGATCTCGCTAGTGTCTCCGTAGCAGCCCGGAGTGTAGATGAGGCCGGTCGAGATGCCAAAGCAGCCGTCCTCCATGGCCTGTCTGACCAGGCCAGCCATCTCCTCCAGCTGCGCGGCGCTAGGCTTGTCGCTGTCATAGCCCATAACAGAATTGCGGACAGTGCCGTGTCCAACCAGTGGAACAATGTTCATGCTGGTCCCGGCTTCTTCCACACACGCGAGGTACTCGGCGTATGACTTCCACCGCCAGGGGAATCCCGGCGGCAACTGGCGCCTAAGCTGTTCCTCGCTGGCAATAGGCGCGGCCGAGGTACCGCAGTTGCCTATCACCGCGGTTGTCACCCCTTGCCGGACATGGCTCTCGCCCCGGGAATCCACCAGGAGGGACGTATCCGAGTGGGTGTGGATGTCAATAAACCCGGGCGCCACCGCCATGCCCTTCGCATTGATGACTCTATCGGCTTTGCATCCGTCAAGGTTCCCGATGGCCGCAATGCGGTCGCCGGTGACGCCAATATCGCCGGCGAACCAGGGGTTCCCGGTCCCGTCGTACACTCTGCCGCCGCGCACAATTAGTGAGTACATAATCCATCTCCTCGGCGCTCTTGGATGATGGAGACTTCTACTGGATGAAATGCGGTTCCTGCGTTACCTGTGTTCGAAGAGGTACGCGGCGTAGTTGACGATACGGCGAAGTGACAGGCGCCTCAGTTCAAAGGCTCCGATGTCCCGGAAAAGGGATGCCGGCTTGGAGTTTACCTCGATCAGGCGGGGCCGGCCGTGCACATCGATGCCCAGGTCCACTGACATCTCCCCTCCCCTTCCGGAACCGGCCTCCAGGATCGGGGGGATACGCCGGGAGATCTCTCTCACTTCTTCCTTTATGGCGGCCACGCGGCCAGGGAAGATCTGGCCCAGCATATCGTCAACCCGCAGGTGGAGTTCCTCCCTGGGGATGATGAAACGCCCTGCCGCGGGGTTCACGCGACAAACCATCCCCGTTCGAAGCCAGGTCCCAGCGCCGCCCTTCTGGCAGATGACCCTCACTTCAAATGCTTCACCGAGCTTTGGAGCGCGAGCGAGGTCGATGCCGTCCTGGGCAATGTACTTGCCGCGCCCGCCTTTAGCTTCAAGGATCTCGCAGAGCATCTCCATAAGCCCTAGAGCGTCGACTGCAACACTCGGCGCGGCAGCGGTGACGGAGTACCTTCCCTGGCCCAAGTTCTCGATGAGGATGATGCCCTTTGAACCGGTCCCGCCCCGAAGTTTCAGGTAAGTGCGCTTTCGCCCACTAGCAAAGGCCGCTACTTCCATAGGGTCTTCCGCCAGTATAGTCTCGGGGAGGTAGCCCGCGATGAAGGGGTCCTCGGAGAGGATCCTGTGGGCGGCAAACTTGTCCCTGCACGCGCGCACAAAGGGAAGCGAGTTCACGAACTGGACGTCTGGCCGCGCTTCCTGGTATTCCCGCGCAACATCTTGCATCTGCCCGGAGGGCAGGATATCCGGTATATGCCGGTCGTAGACAACGTCGGGCGGCGGGACCGGCCCCAAAGACCAGCCCCTGCGTTCACGGTAAGTCCACCCTGTGTCAAGGGACTGGGGCGGGTAGAAGACATAAGCTGTAATGCCCCGCTCGCCTGCCGCTTTTATGAGTTCTTTGAACCTGTCGGTCTCAATCCCAAACCGCCGGGGGCCGTCCTCAAGCGGGGCCATGATGCCCAGGACCGGAAGCGACCGTCGGTGCCCGGAAGGCACAGAGCCCGGTGCCCATGGGTCCGTCACAGTTGGCGCTGCCGTGGAGGATACGGCCGGTTTCGGGTGAGGTATGCCCCAGGCCTCCCTGAAGTCGTCCGCTACACCAAAGCCTGGACCCAGGGAACCTCGCTCCCCTAATCTTGCAGAAAAAGCCTTGTCGCAGTTGTAGTAGGCCTTCTGCCAGAGGTACCGCTCCTCGGCGGGAGATACCGCGGCGCGGCCTGCTGCAGTGTGGCCTGTTGCAGGGCTGTCTATCACTGCGCGATCTGTCGCGGCGGGAGCTGCCCCACTGCAGAGCGACGCCGCCCGGGCGAGAATCTCTCGCAGCGCCGCAGGGTTCCACAAGAGCGACGGCGCAGTCACGTACTCAAAGCCGTCCTCCAAGACTCGGATGCTCCCCAACAGCCCTTCCGGAGTCGCGTGCCTCTCCCTGTCTTCCCAGGTCGGCGAGGCCGCCATTGCCATGACTGCAACTGACTCATCAAGGCTTCTCACAAAGCGGGGATCTGGAACACCCTTGAAGACGAGGCGGGTCGCAAGGGGCATGTCCGGGAAAGGCATTGGTGAAGAGAGCCAGATAGACTCGTCTGTCCCGGCGTCCTCGGGAAAGGCGGGAACGCCCTCGGGCGAAAACTGAACGGTGTAGAACCATGGCTGGGGTTCGCCGGTAGCCGGATCGACGCGAAGGTACTCGACCTGAGCGCCCATGAACACCGGGTTACCGCCCACCCCGTGGCACGCCTGCGGGGTAGATCCGCTAGACGCGCCTTCTCCGGGCAGGCCATCACCTGAGTGCGTTGGAGTATCTGGCGCGGCTCGCAGCGGAGCCCTTACATCCAGCACCCACGGCCCACCGTCCCCGTAACCCAATTCCACTTCAGCGCGGTGCAGGCCAAGGCAGTAGGCTGCCCTGATCGCGAAGTCGAACTCAGAGCCGTCGCCGAACCGCCACGACGGATAGCCTACAGATACCACGTCTCCCCCATCCATCGTGGTGGTCGCGGCGTACCCTTCTACCTGGGCAACGCGGGTCTTGGTTACCGCCGGAGCCTCCCGGAAGAACCCCCCGTCCCACGTGCCGGACCGGACCTCTTTGAGGGAAGTCACCACCGAGTCTCCCTTTGGACTCTCATAGATGACGGGGAACCGGGTGGCGGGGCCAGGCGTTATCACACGGGGAGCCGGGACCATGTTAAGGCGCAGCATCCTGAGGACGATCTCTCTCAAGGTCGAGTTGCCTCCGTGGGAGGAGTCCATGCCGGCTCTGACCACTTACGTGTAGAAGACGACCACGTCGCCGTCGGACAGGACGTGATCTCGCGGGACCATCTGTCCCTCGAACACACCTTTTCCCCAAACCCGGGCGTACTTCAGCGTCTCGGCGATCTCCTTGTGAATCTCTCGAGCTGCCTCCAAGACGGTGGTCCCCGCAGGGAGCACAAACGGGGCCGTGTAGTCGACCTTCTTCCCAGGCGGGCGCGTGTACACGCGGATCTTGCCCAGGAGGTCGAAGAACAGCGCCGCCTTAAGCCGGTCCAGCCCCTCGCCTGTGGTAGCCGAGACGGGAACAATCTCCATCTGGTCTCCCAGGATCTCCTTTAGCAGCTCGACCCGCTCGGCAGCTCCCGGCAGATCGGCCTTGTTTACCGCGCACATGGCCTTCTTCTCATTGAACGCGCGCTCACCGTGGTTCTTGACGATGACGTTGTTTGACCTCATGAACTCCAGGAGTTCCTCGGCCTCTGTGAGGACGTCGTCGTTTCCGGCATCGAGCACGATGAGCAGCGCGTCGGAGAGGCGCAAGAGCGCCCATAGCCACGTCTGGCTGGTCTCCTCGGCCACAGGAGGTATGTCCACCAGCTGGATCTGCACGTTCTCAAACTGCGCCATCCCCGGAAGCGGCACTCGGGTCGTGAAGGGATACTCCGCAACGAGAGGTTCGGCCCTGGTCATGACCTTGAGTAGAGACGACTTGCCGGAGTTGGGCGGACCGACCAGCGCGACCTGTCCCGCGCCCTCCTTGTCGATCTTGAACAGTTCCTTGCGCTTAGCGCCCTTTCCCCCGGTCCGCATGCCTTCGCGGATCTTGGCCATACGCCGCTTGATGTCGCCCTGCATCTTCTCGGTCCCCTTGTGCTTGGGGATCGTCTGCATCATCTCTTCCAGGGCGGCAAGCTTCTCTTCGTCGGTGATCGCCTGCCTGAAACGCTCTTCCGCAGCGAGGTACTGTGGACCCAAGTTCGCGGGCACGGCGGATCACCTCCGCCCCTACTCTACGGGATTGCACGCCTATCTGGCAACCATGGCCGGCTTTGAAACCCTTGAAGTAACCTTGTTAGCCCGTTTACATAAAATGTGGCGATCGACTCGACTGGAAGGAGGTTGGAGTCATGGCAGGCATCGGTGGTGGCAGAGGAGGCTGCGGCTGCGGGTTCCCGTGGTGGATGATCTTCATCGTGATCATCATCATTTTCCCCATGTTCCTCTTCCCCTGCATCTAGCATAGCCGCTCCGCGTTCACTGGAGTCACGGCGCCGCTCGGCCAAAACCCTGTCAGGCGCCGTGGCCTTTTCCTTGGATTGGGGATGCTAACTTCGGATTTGGGCGTTCGTCAGGGGGCAGTCAAGATGGGTCCCAGATACAAGGCCATCGCGTCGTTTGTACAAAAGGGTCCGGCCCGGCTCAATCTGGACATGGGGAGCGGCATGCAGGCCAGCTTTGTGGTCGAGCAAGTCTCTCCTCCGTCGCCGGCTCCGGCCGACGCGCCCTTCTCAAGTTTCGTGCTGGTGGGTCCTTGCGGCTCACGACTTGCCCTGGATGAGGAACAGATAGCCCACATCCAACCGGACGGCCCCCAGGAAGGCCAAAGCCTCTACATAAGCCTCGACAACGGCCTTTCCTTCACTCTGACGAGAGGACACTAGCCAAATCCCGCGCCGCGAGGTATTCCCGCCACTTGGCTTCAAAGACCCGCCCGTGGGTAAGGAACGCGATGGACGCGGACCTCACCGGCTTCTTCAGCACCTTCTCCGCCGCTAAGGCGTATAGGGCGATCTGGGGCAAGTAGGAATTGAACCTGGCGCCCAAAGCCGTTTCGGGGACGTCGTCGGTCTTGTAGTCCAGTACCGCGAGGGTCTCACCCTCGTCTACCAGCACGTCAATGACTCCCTGCACAACCATGAAATCCAAAGCCTCCGGCGACGAATCCCCCGGCGAGACTTGGGCCAGCCTGTTTTCGCTGGGGGCAGCAAGGCCGCTCTCGGGCAAGATCCTGGCAAACGCCATGGGTGGCACCTTCATGGTGAAGGGGACTTCCCGGAGCACCCTGCCGGGTGACGCGATAAGGGCTTTTCCTGCTTCGGTACTGAAGAAGCTGGCCACGCAGCGGATGTCCCGTTCATCCAGGCCCGGGGCCTGTATCAGCCCCGAATCCAGGAGCCGCTCAGCCTCCCGTGCAACCCCCTCCAGGCTGGCACCTTCCGAGAGCCTCATCCTGGATAGGAGAGCGTGGACCGCTATGCCGCGTTCGGCGCCAGATAGGCGCTTTGATCCCGAATGGGATGGCGCTGCCGCGGCGCTCCCCGGCTCCAACCGGGCCGGCGCTGCCCGGCCGCTACCGACATTTGCGCTAATCGACCCCCCTGCACTGCCTGCCTGTCCGAAGGATTCCAGCGCCTCAGGATCCGACAGCCTCCGGGAATCTTCCTCTTCGTCCTCCAGGCGGCGGCGGAGGTCGCCCACACTCATCTTGGCGAACACCTTCGTCATGGGATCGTGAGGATACTGCCACTCCATCCTGCGCCTTACCTGCTCGAACACCTCGCGATTGAGGGTCGCTGGAGGTTTCAGTTCCCGGACGTCCCGCCACGCCAGCGATTCGCACATCCCAGTCCGCGGTCTGGGCGGTGGGACCGGCTCGGTATCCGCTGTCCCCCAAACCCGCATGTCGACGGGCGGGTCCTCTGAGGCGAAGACCGCAGGGCAGATCCAGTCCAGGCACGTGAGCGCCGACGCCGGGTCGCTCTGCTCCCACTTGTGGAAGCGTTTCCCCAGGTCCCTAGCGGATCCGACCATCACCAACTTCTCTTTCGCCCTTGTAAGCGCCACATACAACACTCGCATCTCTTCGGCCAGGTTCTCGTCCTTGATCCTTATGGAGATGGCTTGGTGAGGTCCGGTCGGATACTTGACCCGCTTTTCAAGATCGCAGTAGACGGGGCCGATCCCAAGGTCGCGGTGGTAGAGAACGTCCTGCCTCGAGTCCTCCAGGTTGAACTGCTTGCCGAGGTCAATTACGAAGACCACGGGGAACTCGAGTCCCTTGGCCTTGTGCACGGACATAACCCGCACCACGTCCTCCTGTTCTCCCAGGGCGCGAGCGGTACCCAGGTCGCCTTTCTTATCCTGCAGTTTCTCGATGAACCGGAGGAACCGGAAAAGGCCGTGCCGCCCATAGGAGTCGAACTCCCTGGCGCGGTCGCAGAGGGCCCTCAGGTTCGCTTGACGCTGCGCTCCGCCTGGGAGGCCGCCGACATAGTCCTCGTACCCGGTCTCCCTAAGGATCGTCCAGAGGACTTCCGCCAGCGGACGCCTCCGCGCCAGCGTTCTCCACTCATCGAGGCTGGAGAAGAACCCCCGCAGCACGCCGGCTATGCGCGCTCGTTCCACTTCTGAAACTGTGGATCCGGTTCCCAAGGAGTCGGCACCCGAGCCTTCGGCGGAGGCATGACCTGCCGTCACATGCCCTGCCGACGACGAAGCATAAGCCTTGACCGCGTCGTAGAAATCGCCCTTTTTGTGGGCTGCACGGATGGCTGCCAGGTCAGCGGGCGTAAGTCCGGCGACCGGCGATCTCAGGACGGCCGCCAGGGGTATGTCCTGCCTCGGGTTGTCGATGATCTGGAGCAGCGCCAGCGCTACCTCGACTTCTCTGGCCTGGAAGTAGCCCGCACCGGAGTCGGCGTACGCGGGGATGTCGCAGCGGCCCAGCACTTCGAGCACCGCGTTAGCACGGTTTTTGGTGGACCGCATGAGGATAACGATGTCCTTGTAGGAGCACGGGCGGTAGGCTCCGGCGCGCTGGTCCCAGAGCATAAGCGGATCTGCGGGATCGATCAGGGCGGCGATCCGGTCGGCCACAACCAGGGCTTCCTTCTCCAGCGCCTCGAACTCCTCGAGGCTGTCGGAGCCTTCAGTCACCGCGTCGCCCTGTCCGAAAGACGAGCCTCCTTCGGCCGGTAAGCCGCTCCCCCTACCGGACGAGCCGCCTTCAGCAGGCGTTCCGCTCTCCGTACCGTCCGACGGTGCATCGCCGGCGCCGCTATCGCGCTTTACGTCCTCCCTCTCGACGAGGTGCAGTTCCACCCTGTATTCACCGCCCGAGGGTTCGGGATAGGAAGCACCAAGGCGCAGTTCATGGTCTCCCTTGTAGTCGATCTCGCCCACATCATGCTTCATGAAGTCGCAGAACAGGAAGTTGACAACGTCCACCACTTCCTTGCGGCTCCTGAAGTTGTGGGTCAGATCGATCCTTGCGCCTGAGCACCCTTCCGGAACTGCGGCCGGGCCGCCTCCCGGCTCAACGCACTGGAAGCTCTCGAACTTCTCAAGGAAGATCCGCGGCTCAGCCAGCCTGAAGCGGTAGATGCTCTGCTTTAGGTCGCCGACCATGAACCTGTTGCCCGGCCCGTCCTGGCTGCAGACAAGCGAGAGGATCCTCTCCTGGAGCGGGTTCGTATCCTGGTACTCGTCGATGAGGACCGCGTCGAAGCCCTGGCGGACATCCACAGCGACCTCGCCGCCGTCCGCCTCAAGGGCCTTAAGGCAGTAGCGTTCGAGGTCCGAGAAGTCCAGGCCCCCGCGGTCCAGTTTCTTCCCGGTGAACCGTTTGTCCAGGTCCCTAACCAGCGACACCAGCGTGCGGACAAAAGGAGCGGTCTCCCTCACCTCGCGGGCGAGGTCCCCGGCGGGCCTTGCGAAGGCGTAGGCGGAAACCTTCTTAAACAGGTCTTTCGCGGCATCGCGCAGCTCCTTGGCCCGATCCCGCATGGCGGGGTCGCAGTCCTTTGCAACCCTTCCAAGCCGCTTGTGAACGATACCTCCCAGAAGTTCGACCGCTACCTCGTAGGTTGAGGGCCCGGCGTCAAGCGCCGTCAGTGATGAGATGATCTCCCGGTACACCCTTATGTCGTCGCTCACGGCCTCGGCGTACCCGGCCGGACCGTAGGGTCGGCCGCAGATCTCAAGGGCTTGCTCCGCAAACGAAAGAGCTCTCCCAAGATCCCGGACCGCCCTTGCCAGGATGCTTTTCATCCATGACGTTTCCCACACGCTCGCGCCGTCAGGGAGTTCCGCCTGCCTGATCGCGTCGTCCAGCCAGCCGTCCATGGACGACTGGGTGCGGGCGAAGTCATGCAAACGCAGCAGGACGGCTTGCAGCCCTTCGTCGGTCCCCCGGCCTCCGTAACGGTCGACCAGGGAGCGGAATGCGTCGCCGGAGTCGCCTCCATCATCATAAAGGGCTTCCATCATCTCCGAGAGAGCGTCCTGCCTCAAGAGCTCCGACTCATTTTCATCCAACACCCTAAAGCGCGGGTCAAGGCCAACTTTGTAGAAGTACCTCCGAATGACGGAAAGGCAGAACGAGTGGATGGTGGAGATCTGCGCCCTATCCAGGACGAGCAACTGCCGCTCTATCCGGGCGTCGCCCGGGGACTTCTGAGACGCGTCCAGAAGCGAGGCGCGAATCCTCAGCTTCATCTCGGCGGCCGCCTTCTCGGTGAAGGTCACGGCCAGGAGGCGCTCCAGGTCCAGGGGAGAGACCGGGTCCAGGAGCCTGCGGGTGAGCCGCTCTACCAGAACCGATGTCTTGCCGGCTCCGGCGGCGGCGGAGACCAGTATGTTACAGCCATCAAGAGTGATAGCCAGCTCTTGCAGCGGAGTCCACCTTGTCTCAGGCATCTCTTGTCCCTCCCTTCCCGTCCTTGCGGAACTCCTCCCAGAGGCTTTCACGCGGGGTGGGACGGATGACGCGGTAGCGGTTGCCCGGTATCAGCACGTCGAAGGTACATAGGGGGCCGTAGGAGCAATATTGGCATGCTCTCTCGGGGCCTCTTCTGTACGGCTCGATATCGACCCGCCCCGCGAACACGCGGGCCGCCATCTCTCCGACCTTGCGCTCCACAAATCCAAGGAGAGAGGCAAAGTCCTCGCTGCCCGCGGCCGATGAGGTCGCGCTCAGACCGCCTCCCGAGAGGAACTGAACAGGGATGATATCGGAGTGGCCGGCGCCGTCGGCATCCATGAGGCGCGCGATCTCTTCATCCCGCACCACCAACCCGGACATGCGCAGGCGTTTTGCCATCAACTTGCGGGCGTCCTCTTCTGATACGGGCCCAGGCGACGCGATAATGGGGTCAATGATGGGGTAGTACAGGGCGCCTGCGGGGGTGGCCGGACCTTCTAGGCCGGCCCTGACCTCCAAGGGAAGGCTCCCCAGAATCTCCTTCCACGACTGCGTCACCACCAACAGGTAGACCAGGAGCTGAAGCGCTAGCCCGCTATGCACGTCCAGAAGATCGAGGTTCCTCGGGCTGGACTTGTAGTCGACCACGCGGACCAGGGGTCCGCCGGGACCGGCTGCCGCGTCGATCCTGTCGATCTGCCCACGAAGCAACACTTCTTCCTTTCCCGACAGCGAGACCCGCAGCGGCTTTGGGCCTCCCCTAAAGCCGAACAGCACTTCGGCCGCCACGGGGCGGAACCGCCCGCGCCGTATCTGGTTAAGGAGCATGTCAGCCGCCCGCCGGAGCACCCTGCGCAGGGCGCCTGAAATGTACCTGTAGCGGGCGGAACTGGCGAACAGCTCGCCCGAGAGTTCGAGTGTCAGCCGCTCAACGACCGAGTCGACGGTCTCCTGGGCTTCCTTAGGCGTAAGGGTCCCCCAGTCGCGGCCGGAGCGGGCGATCTCTTCCACATAACCCCTCAAAGCAGCGTGCATGAACACCCCCGCGTCAGTGGGCTCCAGGCGGAACATCTCCCGTTCCTTCAGCGACAGGCCGTCACGGGCAAAGTGCTGGAAGGGGCAGGCGGCGAAGGTCTCGAGTCTGGACACGCTGGTGTGGAGAGTGTACCCGTACAGCGAGCGGACAAGGTCATGGTCCAGCGGCGCCACCGCATTGGAGTAGGAAAGCGACGCCAGGATCCGCCTGGTCTGAGGCAACCGGTCCGGCGAGAGCAGATACCGGTAGGCCTCTGCCCAGACGTCGCCTACCTGGCCGCCTTCCCGCAGCCAGGAAAGCCTGCGCAGCGTGAGACCCTTCACCCTCGCGGGAAGCACGAAATCCAGATCCGCGTCCGAATCCCCTGGCGGATCAACCGACGCCGTCTCTTCCTCCAGCCCAGGCAGGGCTTCCTTGACCATGTTCACCACGTGGGACGGCGTGAGGGACTTGCCTTCCTGGTCCCCCAAAGGATAGGAGATGTAAAGCATCCGGCTTGGGCGCGTGAGGGCGATATAGGTCAGATACTGCTCGTGGAACTGGCGCTGGATGGAGGCTGGCTCCATCTCGACGCCGCTCCGCTGGAGATATTCCCGCTCTCTGTCGTTGAAGATGCTGTCTTCCGTCTGGCGTTTGGGGAACACGCCGAGCAGCGCGCCGATGAGGAAGGTGACCTTGCACTCAGGCTGCCGCGAACGGTCGAAGCTCCCGACGAGCACCTGATCCAGTGACGGCGGGATGGCCCCCAAACGGATGTCCTCAAGACCTGCCGCCAGGAGCAGTGAGTAGGTCTTGAGGTCGGCGGTCTGATCTCGCAGGACCTCCCGCACCTGCCCCAGGACCTCCCCCACTTTCCGCAGGATCCCCTCGTGGTCGCCAGCCTCGGCAAGGTCGCCGGCCGCTTCGGCCAGTCTCCGCCACTCGGAGATCTGGGATTGGACGTCCAGGTCAGCCAGGAGGTCCAAGACCGCACCTGAAACCAGTGAAGCAGAGACCTCTCCCGTCCTTGAGCCACTAAGCGTCGCGTAGAACCTGCCCAGCGCTGCTGTAGCCTTGCGGCGTATCCCGTCGGCCAGGAGCGCCATCTCGGCCTCCTCCGCCGCCTCATCCTCTCTTAGGAGATACTTTCTCGCGTATCGCCACGGCTCCGGGGATATCCACCGCTCGCCCGCGATCCCGTGAGAGAGGGCGTAGTTCTCGAGGATGTCCACCTCGGAGCGGTCAACAGGTACAAGGTCGGTCTTCAGGTACCGCATGACCGGGTCCAAGCTCCAATTCGTAAGCACCACATCCAGGGCGGCGCGGATGAGTTCAGACAGCGGGTGGTGGGATAAGGACCTCTTCGAGTCGAGGAAGAAAGGTATGTTGTGGTCTTTGAAGACCAGCGGCAGCATGCCCGCGTACTCGGTCAGGTCGCGGGCCTCCACCGTGATGTCGCGGTAGCGCATCCCGCAGTCCCTGACCAACCTCTGTACCTCCCTGGCCACAAACTCCAGCTCAGCGAGCGGGTTGGTGGCGGAGATCAGCCGGACGGAGCGCTCCTCCCCAACCCCAGGTTGCTGCCCGATCTCACGCTGCCCCTCAGCCCCAGATGGCCGACCTATCTCACTCGGCACCCCAGCCCCAGGTACCTGGCCGCCGCTGCCCCCCTCTTTCAGCCCATGGCCACCATGGGGTGCAGCTAACAAAGCGCGAGCGCCCAGCCGGAACCGCCTCTCAAGCGCGCCGAGCTGCGGAGCCGACCGAAACCGTGGCAGCGCCTCTTCGCCAGAAAGAGGCAGGTAGATTGTGTCTTCCACATCTACTCCCGCGCGGCGGGCGAGGGTCCGGATCTTCTCGTATGCCTCCCTGGTCGGATGGAAAAGGCTCGCGGGGTTCACCGGTTGGCGCATCTCGCGGGAGTCCGCGCACAAAGCGATGGTGACCTGCGATGCGGTAGCCACGATGGCCTCCAGGACTCCGTACTCAGCGGGCGTGAAGCCTGAGAACCCGTCGACATACACCGTCGAACCTACCAAGAAACCCGAGGCCCTGAGCCTCTCGCTCGCGAGCCCCAGGTAGTCGTCGGGGTCCGAGTACCTTCCCGCCAAAAACTCCCTGAACTTGTCGAGCACCAAGGAAAGGTCCTTCACCTTGCCCTCAAGGTGGGGGACGCTCCTGTCCGGCGCCAAGGCAGCGAGGGACGACGGCGACACGCCGTATGAAGCCATCTCAGATAAGGTGCGGCCCAGCGTCGCGCGGAAGCCCGGATAGTTCACAAGGGGAGCGAACGCGGTGAGCTCATTGCGGTGCTCCCACAAAATGGCCTGGATGGCCATGCTCTTTCCGACCGCTGTGATGAAGGGCAGCGAGAGGCCGCCGGTCTCCTCCATCACCCGTAGGCAGAGTCGTCGAAAACTAAGGACCTGCAGGTCCATGAACCCTTCGATGCGTGGGTCTTGCAGGATGAGGCGCTCCATCTGGAATGTAGACTGGTCGGGCGCCAGAAGGATGGTGCCAGGCCGAGACGCGGGCCCGTTGCCCGTCAGCAGATTACCCGTCAGCGAGCCATCCGACGCAGGCTCGCTCGCCTCAGGACCGCCAAGTACCGAGGAGTTCGATAGCAGGCCCTCGACTATCCTATCAACTATGTACCTGGTCTTGCCCGACCCGGCAGGGCCGATGATGAACCGAAGGCCCAGGGAAACCACCTCAAAGCAGTGGTTTCGTCGAGACGCAAGAGCAATCCTGCCGCCCCCCGGACGTCAACCGTATCCGCCGCTGGACTGGTCCCCAGACCGATCGGTAGCTTTCCCCATCAAGTCGGAGCGGATTGGTAGCTTTCCCCCACCAAGTCGAAGGGGATCGTTAGCTTTTCCCACCAAATCGAAGAGGATCGTGAGCTTTTCCCACCAAGTCGAAGCGAATCGTGAGCTTTTCCCACCAAGTGGAACAGGATTGGTAGCTTTCCCCACCAAGTCGAAGACCATTGGTGGGGAGACGGAGGGGATTGGGAGGGGATTGGGAGGGGACTAAGAGAGGATCGCTGCCGCCTTAGCCAGTTGGGTCTCGACTGAGCCTGGGCCGGTACCCATCAGATGGTCGCGAAGCGACACCGAATGGTGGGGGTCAAATATGGTGGCGCACACTACGGGGGTAAGCAGCGGCGAGAACTGGGCCAGTTCCTGCGCGGAAAGGTCCCTGGGCGACTTGCCGGCATCCATGCAGTACCTCACTACGCCCCCGACGATTTTGTGGGCGTCGCGGAAGGGCATACCGTTCCTGGCCAGGAAATCAGCAACGTCCGTCGCCATGAGAGGCCAATCCCGGGCAGCGTCTTCGAGCTTCTGAGCGTTCCACGCGAGTCCCTCCGCTACCTGGGTTGCCATGTCCAGGCACGCGAGAGTGACGTCAAAGCACTCGAATACCGTTTCCTTATCCTCCTGGAGATCCCTGCAGTAGGTCATGGGCAGGCCCTTCACCGTGGTCAAGAGGCCAAGGAGGTTGCCGAAGACCCTCCCCGCTTTGCCGCGGATGAGCTCCGCCGAGTCGGCGTTCTTCTTCTGCGGCATGATGCTGGACCCCGTCGTTACAGCATCAGCGAGAGTGGCAAAACCGAATTCCGGAGTGGTCCACAGGACCACTTCCTCGGCGAACCTCGACAGGTGCACCATGGCCGCGGAGCAGGCAAAACAAAACTCCAGGAGATAGTCCCTGTCCGAAACCGCATCCATGCTGTTGTCATAGGTTCCGCTGAGCCCGAGCTCCCGGGCAGTGGATCTCGGGTCCAGCGGAAACGTGCTGCCGGCCAGCGCGGCTGAGCCCAGAGGGCTTACCGCTGCATTTGCTGCCAGCGCTCCAAACCTTGCGCGATCTCTTTGCAGCATGAAGAAGTATGCGAGAAGGTGGTGGGCCAAGAGCACCGGTTGAGCCCTTTGCAGGTGAGTGTACCCCGGCATGACCAGCATCTTGTTCGCTGCAGCCTGGCCGAAGAACGCCTTCTGCAGCCTCCTCACTGCTTCTTCCAGTTTCCTTGCGGCATCGACGCACCAAAGATGCATATCGAGAGCCGACTGATCGTTGCGCGAGCGGGCAGTGTGGACCTTTCCGGCGAGATCGCCTACGATCCCCCTGAGCGCGGTCTCCACCGCAGTATGGATGTCCTCCAGGGAGATGTCCTGGGGGATCTCTCCCCTGGAGAAGGCCTCCTCTACCTCTGCAAGTCCCGAGAGCAGAGTATCGGCCTCATCCTGGGTAAGGACCCCTTGCCCCAAGAGCATCTTCACGTGAGCTTTGCTTCCGGCTATGTCGTAAGGCCACAGCCTCTGATCGTAGCTCAAGGACTCCGAGAATCTCAGCATCATCTCCGAGGGAGACCCCGAAAACCGCCCGCCCCACTGACGCATCCTACTTGCCCACCTTCCGGCCCCTGCTCCAAACCTTCGTGGGCAGGCCGTACAGGTCAATGAACCCGGCCGCCGAGGAGTGAGAGAACAGGTCGCCTTGTTCGTAGGTCGCGAGCGCCATGTCGTACATGGAGTACGGGGACCTCAGCCCCACTACCGTCGCGTTCCCCTTGTAGAGTTTTACCCTTGTCGTGCCCGTGATCCTCTCCTGAGTGGACTCGATGAAGGCGTCCAGCGCTTCCTTGAGCGGCGAGAACCAGAGGCCGGTGTAGACCACTTCGGCCCACTTCGCGTCGATGCCTGCCTTAAAACTGGAGAGCTCTCTCGGGAGGATCAGGTCCTCCAAGGCTTTGTGTCCCTTGAGGATTACTGTGGCACCGGGGCACTCGTAGACCTCACGGGACTTGATGCCGACCAAACGATTCTCTATATGATCGATCCTTCCAACTCCGTGCTGTCCCGCGATGTCGTTCAGGGACTCGATGAGGTCCGCGAGCTTCTGTGCCTTACCATCAATGGAGACCGGCTTTCCTTTCTCCCACTCGACCTCCAGGTACTGCGGCCTGTCGGGAGCGTCCTCAGGGGCCGTGGTCCACCGGTACGCCTCCCTGGGCGGCTCAGTCCAGGGGTCCTCCAGAGGACCGCTCTCAATGCTGATGCCCCACAAGTTCTCATCTATGCTGTAGGCCGCGCCCTTCTTGAGCGGGACGTCGATCCCGTGGGCCTGGGCGTAATCGAGTTCGTCGCTCCGGGTCATCCCCCAATCCCTCACCGGGGCAAGGGTCTTGAGGTGAGGAGCCAGAGCGGCCGTGCCGACGTCGAAGCGGACCTGGTCGTTGCCCTTTCCTGTACACCCGTGGGCTACAGCGTCGGCGCCTTCTTTGGCGGCGACCTCCACCAGTTTCTTCACGATCAGGGGGCGGGACAGGGCTGATACCAGGGGATACACGCCCTCGTACATCCCGTTGGCCTTGATGCAGGGCAGCACGTACCCGTCCGCGAACTCCTCCCGCAGGTCGAGGGTGTATGCCGCCACTGCGCCTACCTTAAGCGCCCTCTCGCGGATTGCTTCAAGGTCCTTCCCCTCGCCGACGTCGGCAGTTAGAGCCACGAGTTCGGCGTTGTACTTCTCTTGGAGGTACTTGAGCAGGACCGAGGTATCGAGGCCACCGGAATAGGCCAGCACGATCTTCATTGTGTAGCGCTTCCCTTCAGATGAAATCGAATCAAACGAAATCGGATCGAATGAAACCCGGTGTTCACCAACTTTGCATGACTACTCATTTGTGCGGAATCACACATAGTATTGAACCGGGACAACCTTCCCTCGACCGCGCGATCGACCCCAGGCTTGGCGGCCTCCAAACACGACAAACAAGTCATGCGGACTCGTTCGTCGGGGCGCGCAACTTAGGAAGCGTTATTACAGCATTGTAATACTTATGCATGGTTTGGCAAGAAGAATTTACGGGGAGCTTGCGGAGAGGATTCGGGAGGAGCTATTGAGCCAGTTTCAGCATGGCAGCTAGACCGATCTCGATGAGGCGGTCCTCGCCAGCCAGGAAAGCAGGGTCCTTACCGTGGTGCGCGATGTCCATATTCCCAGACTTGACGCCTATGTTCTTTGTCCCAGGGCTATTGTCCAGCACAAACGCCGCCCCGCACCGGAAACCCCTGCAAGCGCCGACGATGAACTGGGTATCGGCCTCCATCTCAATGCAGAGCGCCCTGCCGCGCTTTAGGACAGCTAACGTCTCACTTGCGGTCGGGCTGTAGAACGCGTCCGTGGACGCGACGATGCCGGTGAGGGTCTTCCCGCCGACCGCGCGGGCAGCCTCCACCAATGCAGACGTGACCGCGAAATCCGCGACCGCGGGAAACGGTTTGGGCAAATACTCGTCACCTGTCCCTCCGCCCCGATAGGAGCCTTGGGCGATCACAATATCGCCGACCGCTGTCCGTTCGTCCAGCCCTCCGGCGGAACCCAGGCGTATGAAAGTGTGGACCCCCATGTTGCCCAGTTCCTCCATGGCTATCGCTACCTGCGGTCCGCCCATGCCTGTGGAGCACACCGTCATCCGCTGGCCTTTGTAGGTGCCGGTGTAGACGAAGTAACCCCTGGTATCGCTCACGAGCCTCGCGTCATCCAACCTCGCGGCTATCTTCTTGCCCCTCACGTGGTCGCCCGGAATGAAGCAGAGCGGCGCTATGTCCCTCTCCAGGGCCTTGATGTGGTGCTGGGTGAACTTATCTTCCACTTGGACGACCTCCCCTGGGGCGGAATGCTTTCCCCGCAAAGCTCGCACCGTCGCCGTAATACGGAACGCCCAGCGCCTCCGCCACCGTGGCGCCCAGGTCGGCCGCGGTCTGAAGGTCTCCCAGCACGGTGCCCGGTTTCACCGTGTCACCCGCCAGGAGCATCGGGACATACTCGCGAGAGTGGTCGGTGCTCGGAGTCGTGGGGTCACAGCCGTGATCGCCGGCGATCACCAACAGGTCGCGTGGGTCCAGAGCCCCAAGTATGGTCTGCAGCGCCGCATCGAATTCCTCTAGAGCGCGGGCGTATCTACCCGGGTCGTTACGGTGACCGTACAGCGTGTCGAAGTCTACGAGGTTGGCCATGACCAGCTCCCTGCCACTTCCCGGCGGCTTATCCCGGCCCGCCTCAATGGCCGAGACGATCTCGCGGATCCCCGCTACGTTGCCCTTCGCTTGGACTGCGCGGGTTATCCCCTGTCCCGCGAAGACATCCTGGATCTTGCCTATCGCCGTGACCGCCACGCCGTCCGCCTTCGCGTAATCCAGCAGAGTCGGCCGCACAGGAGGAAGCGAGAAATCGCGGCGGTTCTCCGTCCTCACAAACGCGCCAGGCTTGCCGGTGAAAGGCCTGGCTATGACCCTCGCCACCAGGTCGTTGCCGACGAGTATCTCCCTCGCCATCTGGCACCAGAGGTACAGGGTAGGCAGAGGGACCACATCTTCGTGGCAGGCGATCTGGAACACGCTGTCGGCGGACGTGTAGACGATGGGCATCCCCGTGCGGAGGTGCTCCTCCCCCAACTCCTCGATTATCTGGGTACCCGAGGCCGCGCGGTTTCCCAGTACGCCTCTACGGATCTTCGCCTCGAAAGCGGTGATGATCCGTGCCGGGAAACCCTTGGGGTAAGTGCGAAAAGGCTTGTCCAGCGTAACGCCGCACATTTCCCAGTGGCCGGTTGTGGTGTCTTTGCCGGGCGATCTGAACGCCGCCCTGGCGCAGGCGCCTACCGGCGGCTGGGGCGGGACGCCCAGCACCTCAGTGAGGTTGCCAATACCCAACGCCCCCAGGTTGGGCAGGCTAAGTCCCCCCAGCACACGAGCGATATTGCCTAAGGTATTGGAGCCCTCGTCGCCGTAGGCAGCCGCGTCGGGCAACGCCCCGATCCCGAGGCTGTCCAGTACGACAATGATGACCCGGTCTACAATACGTTGATCGAGCATACGACGGCCGGCCTCCGGCCTGTCTCACTCCTCAGGAACCTCTGTACGACCGACGCCAAGTCCTCCTCTAGAAACTCCTTCCGGGAGAGCGACTCTTTCGGGAGCTGGCTGAAGTAGTCTTTCACGCGCAAGAGCGCTTCGGCGATCAGGTTCTCGCCCTGCTCGCTGCGGGAGAATCCGGCAGTCTTCAAGACCGGCGGCTGGACCAGCGTCCCATCTTCCCGGGAGAGCACGCAGCTGATGAACACGGCGCCGGTTTCCCCCAGCATCTTGCGCTCCTTGAGGATGCTCTCCCCAATGTCGCCGGTCCCGGTGCCGTCGATCATGACAGCCCTGGTCGGGATGACGCCGACGATCTCACCGGAATCGGGAGTCAGCCTGAAGATAGTCCCGTTTTCTCCAATGAGCACGTTGGCGGGAGGAACGCCCGTCGCTACAGCCAGTTGGGCGTGCAAAATGAGGTGCCTGTACTCGCCGTGCACCGGTATGAAGAACCTGGGCCTCGTGAGGTTCAGGACCAGTTTCTGCTCTTCCTGACTCGCATGCCCCGATACGTGCACCATTGACTCCGGGGTATACACGACGGTAGCGCCGCGGCGGAACAGGTTGTCGACTACTCGCGACACCATGGTCTCGTTGCCGGGCACAGGTGACGCCGCCATGATCACCAGGTCTCCCTCGATGATCTCCACCTTGCGGTGGTCACCCACCGACATACGGGAGAGAGCTGACAGCGGCTCTCCCTGGCTGCCCGTTGACAGGATGACGATTTTCGACGCCGGGTACTTGCCTATGTCCGATACGTCGATGAGAGTCCCCATGGGCGCCCTGAGATATCCCATGCTCAGCGAGACCTCAACAACCATCTCCATGCTGCGGCCTACCACGCAGACCTTTCTGCCGTACTCCGACGCCACCTCTATCACTTGCTGGATCCTGGGGACGTTGGAGGCAAAGGTCGTGATGATTATTCGGCCCTTGGCCTTCTGAAATACCCGCGACAGGGACTCCCCTACCACCCGCTCGGAGGGAGTGTATCCCGGCCGGTCTGCGTGGGTGCTGTCGGACAGAAGCGCCAGCACTCCCCTTTCGCCGGCCTCCGCCAGTTTGAAGTAGTCGGTAGGCTCGCCGTCCACAGGTGTCTGGTCCAACTTGAAGTCGCCGGTGTGCACAATGATCCCGGCGGGAGTATGCAGGATGAGCCCGACGCTATCGGAGACCGAGTGGGTGACCCGGAAGAACTCAACCTTGATGGACCCCAGGGTTATGATGTCTCTCGGGGCGACAACCCTCAGGTCGGCCTGGCCTTCAAAGCCCTCGTCCAGCTTGCGGCGCGCCAGTCCCAACGTGAGCCTGGTCCCGTACACAGGGACGTTGACCTGGGAAAGGACCCACGGCAGCGATCCCACGTGGTCCTCATGGCCGTGCGTCAGCACGATCCCACGGAGACGATCCTTGCGTTCGACCAGGTAGGATATGTCAGGGATGACCAGGTCGATCCCGGGCATGTCCTCCTCAGGGAAGGCCAGCCCGCAGTCTATTGCGATTGCATCCTGGCCGCACTCGAGAAGCATGAGGTTCTTGCCTATCTCGCCAAGTCCACCCAGGGGTATCAATCTGACTTCGTTTGCCATATGTTCACATCACCAATTATCTAGTATAACCTGGAATGGATGCGCATTCCATCGGCCCAGTTACGGACCCGGTATAGCAGTGCTGCAACTGTCCTTTCAGCCCGCGAAGAAGCGGGGCGGTCCCGATGGACCGCCCCGGCTTGCCGTGAAGCCTCTAGCCTCGAAAGCTTACTGCCTAGTGGGTCTCGACGTCGTAAGCCCCGTTGCGACGCAGGACGTCTGCGGCATCCTCGATCTTTTCGTCGCTGGTCTTCACCGCGGCCACAATCTTGCCCTCTTTGACGTGCTCTTCGTACCTGCGCCCGCTCTCCTCAGGGATTCCCCAGTCGATGAGGCCGCCGGCGATTCCGCCGGTCACAGCACCTGTGAGCGCTGCGGCGATGGGTCCCGCGGCAATGATGGGGCCGATCCCCGGTATCGCCAGGGCGCCGATGCCTGCAAGAAGGCCGGTCGCTCCGCCGATGGTCCCTCCGGTGGTCACGCCGCCGGAGATGTTCTGGTTCATGGACTCCCGGCCACGGTCTCCCTCGCCTCGCTTCGCGCTTCCCTCTTTGGCGATCACGGAGATCTCGTTGCTGGAGAATCCCTTTTGCCTTAGATCATCCGCGGCCCTTTCCGCCTTGTCTACGCTGTCGAAGACTCCCAGAACTGTCTTTGCCAATTAAGAAACACCTCCTTGAAGGATGTCCAGCCTAGTGTCCCCCCGCAAAGACCGTCATAACCTCTTGCGTTCGCCAATATGTACAAGTGGGGGGTGCTACGCTTGCTCAACACCATTCTGGTTACGGTGCTGGTGCTTATCGCTCTCTACATCTCCTTCGGGGTGAGGGTCAACCGGATTCAGGCCGTCCGCGAAAGAAAAGGCCCAGAGAACAAGCCTTCTCCATTGGGTGAGGCGATTAAGGACTTCGTCGCGGTCGCAGGTGGCGTCTACCTGGGACTCACTACGCTGGCGGAGTTCCTGAAGGTGCCTGTTCCCATGCAAGCGACCGTCTGGGGAATGGCATTCGACCCGGTGGCCCTGTTTGCGGTATGCCTTGCGATTATCGCGCCCGTCATCCCGATGGGCAGAGACAGACTGTAGGAGCGCGACCGGGCACCGGGGAAGCGGCCGTTCATACTGAAACGCTCCTGTCCAGATCGGGGACAAAAATAAAGGCAGGCTTTTTGCCTGCTAGTCCTCACCTGGATTCTCCTTTTTGGGCCTGCAACTCGAGCCACCGGCAGATCAGGTCATCCAGTTGAGTGCTCACTGCTCCGGCCGCTTGAATCTTCGCTCTCTGGTATGTTCCTCCGACTTCCTCCCTCAAACGGCCACGCAGCGCCTCGATCTCCTTCAGGAGCTCTGCTTCGCTAAGCGTGGACATCCTCCTCTGTAGTTTAGTGTTTGCTGTCCGCTGGCTGGGAGGTTCAGCTCATCTAGGAGAGATTATAGAACGGGGTATGTCGAATTGGGAAGGGTTTGACAGGCGATTTTCGCCAGAATTTTACAGCGGTCTAGCAGGGCTTTTTGCTACACTCCAGCGTGAGAGCCGCGAAGTTCCTTGATCCTCTTCATGTTCGTTAAGTCGTCTCCCGGCTCATCCACAGGCGTCTCAAGCAGGCCTGGAAGGTCATCGGGCAGGAGCGAACTGTTCACCAGCTCCATGAAGGTCTCGATACCGATGTTCCCCTTACCGAGGTGCTGGTGGCGGTCAAGGTGACCCCCGAGCTCGCCTTTGCTGTCGTTGAGGTGCATCGCGTAGAGGTTCCTTAGGCCTACAGACCTATCGAAAGATGTCAAAACTTCCCTTATGCCCGCTTCGCCCCGGACGTCGTATCCCGCGCCGAACGCGTGGGCCGTATCGAGACATGCCCCCACCTTGTCCTTTGGAAGGCTGCCCAGGAGGACCGCCAGCGCTTCAAAGGAGGAGCCGATCTCCTGACCCATCCCGGCAGTGTTCTCCAGGAGGAGGCGCACCGGGCCGTCGTACTGGCTGAGGGCCTGCTCGAGGCTGGCGAGCACCCTTGCCAGAGCATCCGGGGACTCTCTGGGCTCGTCCTTTTCCTTGTGGCCGATGTGGGTGACCAGGTACTTGCCGCCCAGCAGCTCGGTCCTGCGCAGGTCCTCCACCAGAGTCTCCACCGAGTATCCCTGCTTATCGGGATCCTTGGAGGCCAGGTTCAGGAAGTAGGGCACGTGCACCACCAGGGGCCATATGTCCTTCTCTTCCATGACCCGCTTTGCCGCGGCAACGTCGGACGGATCGAGAGGCTTGGCCTTGCCCCCGCGAGGGCTGCGTGAAAAGACCTGGACCGACTCGCACCCAAGCGAGGCCGCGGTCCAGGCCATTTTCTCCATTCCGCCCGCTATTGAGACGTGAATGCCTAATCGCACGAGGACAGGCTACCTTCCGGACCTGTCGCCCCGGTCGCCGCCGCGGTCGTTCCCGCGGTGCCAAGGCCTGCGTCCTCCGCCTCCGCCGCCGCCTTGCGGCCTTTCCCTGGGAGGCGCCGGCGGGAGCCCGAGCGCCTGGCGTCTCGACAGGTTCACCCTGCCCATGTGGTCGATCTCGGTAACCTTGACGATGATCTCGTCGCCGATGGACAGGAAGTCCTCCACGCGACGCACGCCTTCGTCGAGTTCCTCTGTCCTTACCAGGCCTTCTTTACCCGGCAGTATCTCGACAAAAGCCCCGAAGGACGCCAGCCGAGTGACTTTGCCGGTGTAGGTCTTGCCGACCTCCACATCCCTTGTAAGGTTCTCGACTATCTCCTTGGCTCTCTCGCCGCTCTCCATGTCGGGAGCCGCGATGAACACCCGTCCGTCCTGCTCGATGTCGATCTTCACGCCGGTTTCGGCAGTGATCTTGTTGATGGTCTTGCCGCCCGGGCCGATGACGTCCCGGATCTTCTCGGGGTCGATGGTGACCACGAGGATCCTGGGCGCGTACTGGGACAAGTTCTCTCTGGGCGCCGGGATGGCTTCCTTGATCTTCTGAAGGATGAAGAGCCTTGCTTTCTTGGCGCGAGCGAGAGCCTCACTGAGGACGGCCCGGTCCGTGCCGGCGATCTTCATATCCATCTGGAGGGCAGTGACGCCTGTCTCGGTCCCCGCGACTTTGAAGTCCATGTCGCCCAGCGCGTCTTCCATGCCCTGAATGTCAGTCAAGACCTCGGTCTTGTCCTCGCCTTTAATGAGGCCCATCGCGATACCCGCGACGGGAGCCTTGATGGGCACGCCGGCATCCATCAGCGACATGGTGCTGCCGCAGACCGAAGCCATCGATGTCGACCCGTTTGACTCCAAGACTTCCGAGACCACGCGGATCGTGTACGGGAAGGTCTCCTCGCTGGGTATTACCGGCAGCAGGGCCCTCTCGGCCAAGGCGCCGTGCCCTATCTCGCGGCGGCCGGGTCCCCTAAGAGGCTTCGTCTCGCCGGTGGAGTAAGGCGGGAAGTTGTAGTGATGGAGGTAGCGCTTGGTCTCCTCGATCCCGGTGGTGTCCAGTTCCTGGACATCGCCGGTCGCGCCCAGCGTGGCGATGCTCATGACCTGAGTCTGCCCCCTGGTAAAGATGGCGGACCCGTGGACTCTGGGGAGCACGTTGACCTCGCAGGTAATGGGCCTGATCTCATCGGGCTGACGACCGTCGGGACGCCTGCCCGTCTCAAGGATCATGGCCCTCACTTCGCGCTTTAACACATCGTGGAAAGCCTCTGCAATCTCGTCTTCCCTCTCGGGGAATTCTTCGGCAAGAGCCGCGTAGACCTCGGCTGCAGTGTCATCAAGCGCGGACTCGCGGGAGAGTTTCTCTTCCACACGGATGGCATGGCGGAGCTTCGGAGTGGCGATCTCGCTCACTCTGGCCTTCACGTCGTCGCCGGCCATGTGCAGCGCGGGCTCGAACTTGGGCTTCCCTATCTCTTGCTGTATCTGGAGCTGCCACTCGCAGAGGCCCTTGATGACCTCGTGGCCGAACATGATCGCGTCGGTCATCGTCTCTTCGGGCACCTGGTTCGCTCCCGCTTCCACCATGAGAACGGCGTCCTTGGTGCCCGCCACGGTCAGACGAAGGTCTGACTGCTCAGCTTCCTTCACGCCGGGGTTCACGATGAACTGGCCGTTCACGAGTCCAATCTCTACACCCGCCGCCGGCCCGTTCCACGGAATGTCGCTCACGGTGAGCGCAGCGGAGGCGCCGATCATCCCGGCGATCTCCGGAGAGCACTCATGGTCGATGGAAAGCGGCATAACGACCACTTGCACATCGTTGCGCATCCCTTTGGGGAACAGCGGACGGATTGGGCGGTCAGTCACCCGGGCCTGAAGGATGGCCTTCTCAGGCGGCCTGCCTTCACGCCTCTGCCAGCTGCCTGGGATGCGGCCTACAGCGTAGAGCCGCTCCTCGACATCCACCGTGAGCGGAAAGAAATCGACACCCTGCCTTGCTTCCTTGGACGCAGTCGCGGTAACCAGGACAGTGGTGTCTCCATACCTTACGAGGACGGAACCATTAGCCTGCTTGGCGACATGCCCAAACTCCAACGTTAGCGGGCGGCCGCCAAGCTGGTACCGGTATTGCTTTTGTCCCTCCAATAAACACACTCCCTTCGGCCGCGTTAGCCCCTCAGACCAAGTTTGTCCACTATTGCGCGGTACCGTTCGGGTTCTTCACGGGAGAGGTAGTTGAGGAGTCCGCGGCGGGAGCCGACCATTTTCAGTAGCCCGCGGCGGCTGTGATGGTCCTTCTTGTGGACCTTGAGATGCTCTGTGAGATAGTTGATCCTCTCAGTCAGGAGGGCTATCTGCACTTCGGGTGAACCCGTGTCTCCTTCGTGGATCCTGTACTGCTCGATAATGGTTTTCTTGCGGTCTTGTTCCAGAGCCAACTCTGGCACCTCCATTTAGAATATGTGCCTTGCGCCCAGTACTTCGCCGGAGGAGCGAAAGCCCGAGCATCAAGGTAATTCCGACGCGAGCATTCTATCATAGGCCCCAGGCAGTGTAAACGAAGGCACCTTGCCGGAAGCCGCAGCTGCCCGTTCGATGTCCAGTCTGACCTGCTTCCTAAGGGATGCGGCGTCCTCGAACCTCTGTTCCTCTCGGAGGTACTCGGTGAGGAACACCTGCATAGGCCGGCCGTAGAGTTCGCCTGAGAACCCGGGGATGTGGACTTCGACCCTCACGCCGCATCCCCCGAACGTCGGCCGGGTCCCTATGTTGACCACGGCCAGGAAAGCCGTCGGAGCCTCCGTGACGCTATCTGCCTTGACCCGGGCGATGCCGGCGTATACCCCGGTGGCGGGCAGGAACTTGTCCTCCGGCACCGACAGGTTTGAAGTCGGGATGCCGATCCTCTTGCCCCTTCCGTCCCCGCGATCGACCACGCCGCAGAGGCAGTAAGGCCTGCCCAAGCACATTGTGGCATCCGGAACGCGTCCTAAGTCCAGCGCCGTCCTCACCCTCGTGCTGGACACCGTGGAATCGTCCATGCTAAACGGAGGGACCACGCTCACAGCGAACCCCATCTCCCGCCCCCACTGCACGAGGTCCTCGGGAGTCCCTGCCCCTTTGTGCCCAAACGTGAAGTTGAACCCGCAAACGACGTGCTTGGCTCTGCACTGCCCTGCAAGATAGACCTCGGCGAATTGCTTCGGGGGGGTCGACGCGAGTTCCCTGGTGAAAGGGATCACCAGGAGATAGTCTGCTCCCGCGTCCTCCAACAGGGCCGATTTCTCCAGGAGAGGTGTGAGAAGCTTGTCGTAGCCGTTCGGATTTCCCGTGAGGGTCCTGGGATGAGGAGCGAAAGTCATGGCTACCAGCGGAAGCCCGGAGCTGCTGCGCTGCCGGGCAGCTTCTTTGAAGAGCTCTTGGTGCCCCAGATGGACGCCGTCAAAGACGCCCAGGGCAACGACCGTACCGGTAGCTGCTGCTCTGTGAATCTCTTCTGCTTTATCAGGTGTGAGGATTTCCATGTCTTATCACTTCGCGATTAGGACTTTTTCGTAGACGTAAAGGCCGCCTTCCCTTACAGACACAACTGCGGCAATCTCGCGCCGGTCAGGCATCACAATGATCGCGCGGTACGGGAGCAGCCGCTCGGTGTCATGTGGCTCCAGGTCCTGAGACCTTACGGCAACCCCGTGGGACACTCGTTCTTCGGCCCCCGGGCGCAGGAACAGCGCCGGGTAGTCGGGCATCACGGAGAGAGGGGGCATCAAGGCTTCCCGCGCACGCCCTCCTTTGACCATCCGTTTCAGAGACTGGACGGTCAAGGAGTCCCTCAGCTGGAACTTGCCGGCTCTCTCGCGGAGCAGGTATGAGACCGTCGCCCCGCACCCGAGGATATCTCCCAGCGAGAATGCCAGCGAGCGGACGTAGGTGCCCCGGCCCACCCGCATGGCAAAGAGCCCCTTGGGGTGAACGCCCGGCCGCCACCCCACGAGGTTCAGCTCGTGGACTACGACCTCCCTGGGCTCCGCCTCCACCATGGTGCCTTCCCGCGCAAGGTCCAGGAGCTTCTTGCCGCGGACCTTGAGCGCCGAAAACGACGGGGGCTTCTGCATGATGGCGCCCCTCAGCTCCGGTAAGGCCCGGAGGACCAGGTCAGGGGTGATCACTGACGCGTCAACGACCGCTTCGGGCTCGCCCTCTGTATCGCCGGTCGCGGTCCTCACTCCGAAAGTGAACTCGGTGAAGTACCGCTTGTCCTCCCCGAGGAAGTATTCGGACAGCCTGCGATAGGTACCGCATGCCATGGGAAGTACGCCGACTGCGAGAGGATCAAGCGTGCCGAGGTGCCCCAGACGGTCCTCCCCCAGAAACCTCCTGGCGAGCATGACAACGTCGTGAGAAGTGGCGCCCCGGGGCTTCAGGATGTTCAGGAATCCATCCATGGGAGGCTGTCCAGCTTTGAAAGGACTTTGGCCGTGACTTCCGCAAGATCGCCGGGGATGAGAGCCCCCGCTGCTCTGGGGTGTCCTCCCCCGCCCAGCGAGACCGCTACTTCCGCAACATCCACCTTGCTCCTCGACCGCATGCTCACGTGAAAACCCCGGCCCTCAGGGTCTTCTTTGAACAGGAGGGCCACTTCCACTCCAGTCAAGGAACGGGGATAACCGATTATGCCTTCGGTTTCCTCGGGGGACGCCCCTGCCGCCATCATCATCTCCTTGGTCACGAAGATGGAGGCAACCTTGCCCCGCCGGTGGAGTTTCAAAGTGCTCAGCGCGCTGGCCAAAAGCAGCACAGACGACACCGATCTGGTCTCAAAGACCTGCTCGGCGATACTCCATGCAGAAACACCCTTGTCGAGAAGGGCAGCTGCGATCCGTAGGCACGTGCCGGTCGTGTTCTGGTACCGGAACCCGCCGGTGTCCGTGACAATGGCCACGTAGAGGCAGGTTGCTATGTCCGAGGATATCTCGACGCCGAGGGCTTCCAGCACCCCATAGACTATCTCCCCCGTTGCCGATGCGTCAGGCCGGACCAGCCGGACGTCCCCGAACCCGCTGTTGGAGACGTGGTGATCTATGTTTATGAGGAACTTGCCTTCCGCGAACCGGAGCGCGGCCCCTGCTCGCTCGGGGTCGGTGCAGTCCAGGAAGAGGGCAGCCTCAGGGCTGAAATCTGCAGGTTCCAGGTACGCCGCCCGGGTGTGAAAAGGCTTACCCGGCAGGAAATCATACACTGCCGGGAGCGGGTCCGATGTAACCAGTATCGCCTGCTTGCCTAACGCTTGCAGCGCCAAGACCATGGCCAGCCCCGACCCGACAGCATCGCCGTCCGGCTTCTCGTGGGTGAGGACCACGAAGCTGTTGTGGGACCGGATAGCCGAAGCCACCTGTCTAAGGCCTGCTTGCGAGTCCACTCTCAGCGCTCCTTGTTGATCTCGCTTAGGAGCTTTGACACCTTGATGCTGTGCTCAATCCCTTCGTCGAGGATGAACGAGATCTCGGGTGCGTGACGCATGCCCAGGGCCTTGGCCACTTCAGACCTGATAAGGCCCTGAGCGCTGCGAAGACCTTCCATCGTGCGCGCTTTTTCCTCGTCGGACCCAAGGACGCTCACGTAGATCTTTGCCTGCGAGATGTCGTTCGGCACGTCAACCTTTACGATGCTGGCAAAACCAATGCGCGGGTCCTTGACCCTGCGGAAAAGCAGCTCGGAGACGACCTCTTGCACCATTGCGGAAACCCTTGCTGGTCTCCCCGCCACCGGCGATCACCCCTTAGCGCGTCCACATAGCGTCAGTGCGTCAAAGACGCTTTTACGACACGGCCTGCTCTACGCTGGCTGGACTTCCTTCATCGCGAACGCTTCGACCACATCGCCGACTTGCACGTCCTGGAACTTGTCGAGACCGAGCCCGCACTCGTAGCCCGCGGAAACCTCGGACACGTCGTCCTTGAACCTCTTCAGTGAGGCCATCTTGCCTTCATAGACGACAACCCCGTTGCGCAGGAGCCTTACCGACGCTGATCTGGGCACCTTGCCCTCGGTAACGTAGCAGCCGGCCACGGTGCCGACCTTCGGCACGTGGAAGGTCTGCCTGACCTCGATCCTGCCGAGCACGACCTCTTCGGTCTTCGGCTTCACAAGGCCCTTGAGCAGGTTCCCGACGTCGTCAAGCAGGTCATAGATTACCCTGTAGGTCCTTATATCAACGCCGCCCTGCTCCGCCAGCGCCGCGGCGTTTCCGAAAGGTCTCACGTTGAACCCCAGGATGCGGGCGCCGGATGCTTTGGCCAGCGTAACGTCAGACTCTATGATGCCCCCAACACCTGAGTGGATGACGTCGAGCTTGACCTCGCCGCCCTCCATCTTGCCGAGCGCCTGAAGTATGGCCTCCAAAGACCCCTGCACGTCTCCCTTGACGATGACTTTGAGTTCGCGGGCCTGGCCCGGCTGGTCTTTCGCAAACAGGTCTTCGAGAGTCATGGTGCTGCGCGCAGCCTGCATGTCCTGGTCGCGCTTTTGAAGCTTGCGTCGCTCCGTTACTTCCTTTGCGGTCTTCTCGTCGTCGACCACCAGGAAGACGTCTCCGGCCTGGGGCACATCCTCCAGACCCACTATCTCCACCGGCGTCGCTGGACCCGCCTTCTTGACCTGACGGCCCCGCGCATCAAACATCACGCGGATCCGGCCCCAGGTCGTGTCGGTGATGATGACGTCGCCAACCTTCAGGGAACCTGCCTTGATGATAGCGGTTGCGACGGGCCCCTTGCCCTTGTCCATTTCGGACTCGATGATGTGGCCGCGTCCCTTCCTAGTCGGGTCGGTCTTGATCTCCTGCATCTCCGACACCAGGATGATCATCTCAAGGAGATCGCTTACTCCTTCGCCGGTCCTGGCCGACACCGGGACTACGACGGTGTCGCCGCCCCAATCCTCAGGCACGAGGCCGTTATCGGAAAGCTGCTGCTTCACTCTATCGGGCTTGGCGCCCGGTTTGTCTATCTTGTTGAGAGCCACGATGATGGGGACTCCGGCAGCCTTGGCGTGGTTTATCGCCTCCAGCGTCTGGGGCATCACTCCGTCGTCTGCCGCAACCACAAGCACAGCCACGTCAGTTACCTGGGCCCCCCTCGCTCTCATGGCGGTAAAGGCCTCGTGGCCCGGGGTGTCCAGGAAGATGATCCTGTTGTCGCCATGCTCCACAACCGACGCGCCTATGTGCTGAGTAATCCCGCCGGCTTCCCTGGCGGTCACGTTGGTGTGCCTGATCGCGTCAAGGAGCGACGTCTTGCCGTGGTCCACATGGCCCATGACCGTGACCACGGGCGGGCGGGCCACCGCGGCCTCGGCGTCGTCGGGCCGGCTCAGTTCCTCAGCAATTGCCTGCTCCTGAGTGATCTCCGGTTCCTTCAGCGTAACCACACAACCCAGTTTCTCGGCTACCTTCACCGCGATCTCCGGCGGAACGCTCTGGTTGATGCTTATGAGCGTCCCCAGGCTCATGAGAGTCCGGAGTATGATGTTGGTCGGCACGCCGATAAGGCTCGAGAGGTCCCGCACTCCTACTGCCCCCTGGATCGTCACGTGCCTCGCTCCGGTCTGCCTCTCAGGTTGGCTCGGACGAGGCGGAGGCGCAGGATGACGGGAGTCCCGCCGATTGTCGAACCTGCGGTATCCCCCGCCGCCACCTCCTCCAGGGCTACCACCCCTGCCCTGGAACTGGGGCCTGCTCTGAGATCCGCCGCCCGGCCTCTGGTATGACCCCTGCGGCGGTCTCTGCACCGGTTGCTGTTGGGCCGACTGCTGCGTGGGTACGCGCTGCCCGGTCTCTCGAGGAAGCTGGCGTTGCTCGCTCTGTCGAGCCGTAGGCCCTTGAGCCGGGCTCTGGGTGGGCTGCCCTTGAGGCGCTCCCGCCCTACCCGGCATAGGCCGGGCCGGGGTGCTTGGAGCCGGCGCGGGCGCCTTTGGAGCTGGCACGGACGCCTTTGGAGCAGGCGCAGGCGTCTTTACGGCCGGCTGGCTAACCTTCGCCGCCGGCTGCGCCACCTTTTGTGCCGCCGGAGGGCTGAAACGTTTCCTTACTGCGTCAACCGACGCGTCATCCAGAGCTGCCATATGATTCTTCACTGAGGTGCCCATCTGCCCGAGGGCGTTTATCACTTCTTTTGAGTCAATCCCAAGCTCTTTTGCCAATTCATATACACGGATGCTTTTTGCCATCCGGTAGTCACCTCCTCGCCTCGCGGTCAAGTTCCCCAATGCGGTCTTTCAGCTGGTCGTAGAACGAAGGAAGCGGGGTGACTTCCAGGACCCTCTCAAGGCGTTTGCCCTTCCTTAGGAGTTCGAGGCACTCCAAGTTCGGACACACGTAAGCTCCCCGGCCGGACTTCTTGCCTGTGGGATCGACCTCGATCACCCCTTCCGGGGTGCGCACAATCCTCACCATTTCCCTCTTCGGCTTTACAGCCTGGCAACCCAGGCATGTCCGCTCCGGCAGTTTCCTGGGCATACATCCCACCTCCAGTGTCTACATATCCATTTGTCCTCCAGTGCGGGCGTCGGACTTGATATCCACCTTGAGTCCGGTGAGCTTCGCCGCCAGGCGCGCATTCTGGCCGTCACGGCCGATTGCCAGCGAAAGCTGGTGCTCAGCCACGATGACCCTGGCAACGCGCTCTTCGGCATTCACGTCAACGCGGATGACCTTGGCGGGATTAAGAGCATTGGCGACGAACGTCCTGGGATCGTCGCTCCACTCGATGATGTCGATACGCTCCCCGCGGAGCTCCTGCACGATTGCCTGTACTCTGCTTCCCCTGGTTCCGACACACGCGCCCAATGCATCCACCTCAGGAAGGTTAGCCTTCACTGCGACCTTTGAGCGCATGCCTGCTTCGCGAGCTATGCCTCGGATCTCGACGATACCGTCGCGGATCTCGGGCACTTCCAGTTCAAACAGCCTCTTGAGAAGGCCGGGATGAGTCCTTGACAGCAGGATCTGCGGACCCTTGGGGGCCTTGCGGACCTCCAAGACATAAGCCTTTATGCGGTCACGCTCGTGGTACTTTTCGGACCTCACCTGTTCCTGCGGCAGGATGTATCCCTCGACCCTGCCCAGGTCCACAATGACTATTCCGCGCTCGACGCGGACGATCTGGCCCGTCACCACGTCGCCCTCGCGCTCCGCGAACTCCTCGTAGATCATCCCGCGTTCCTTCTCGCGGAGTTTCTGCATTACGACCTGCTTGGCGGTCTGAGCGGCGATGCGCCCGAAGCCCTTGGCGGGTATCTCGTTCTCCACGAAATCTCCGACCTTGGCCTTGGGGTTCTTCGGCGCCGCTTCCTCCAGACTCACCTGGGTCTCAGGATCTGTGACCTGGTCGACCACTTCGCGGCGGGAGAGCACACGAATTCCGCCGGTCTCGCGGTCAAACTGAACGCGGACGTTGTCAGCGGAACCAAAGTGCTTCCGGTAAGCCGACAGGAGGGCCGCCTCAAGCGCCTCAATCAGGTCGTTTACCGATATGCCACGTTCCCTCTCGAGTTGGTTTAGGGCGTAAAGAATCTCTCCGTCCACTTCTCCCGCCTCCTTCCTATCTGTCCCGCTGTTCTCTATAAACGAGACTGACTTTGCTAACATTTGCTCTTTCCAGCTGTACGTCGCCTTCCGGAGCACTGATTACCACGGTCTCCTTGCCCGACGGATCGCTCGTGAGCCCGACAAGGTCCCCCTGATAAGTCCTCTTCCCCGAGACCGGCGCGAAGAGGTTCACCTGGACCGGCATCCCCTTGAAGATGACGAACTCCTTTTGCCTGCGAAGAGTCCGCTCGAGTCCCGGGGACGAAACCTCCAGAGTGTAGCTCCCCGGAACCGGGTCCGTCTCATCAAGGCGGTCCGAGATGGCGTTCTGCACCATAGCGCAATCGTCCAGCGTTATACCTTCCTGCTTGTAGATGGTTGCCCGGAGCACCGTCATGCGGTTCTCGCTGGTCAGTTCCACGTCAAGCAGCTCGACTCCCAGCCTCGCGACCAGGGGCTCGAGGTCCACAAAGACTTTGTCTTCGATGTCACGGCGGCTCACATCAATCACCCCGACAACATACAAAAAGTGGGTCTTGGCGCAAAACCCACTCCGGCAGACCTTCTCCTCATTGTTGCCAACCATTGGTGCTTCCAAGAGCCAGTATAGCACAGGAAACAAACTGCGGGCAACGGACTGTGGCGTGCCCCATTCCGTCCCCGTTTGACCGCCCGCCCTTAGGCAGAAACTACCCGAAAGGAGGTTTTGTCCGTGTCCTACTATAGAGAAATGTTTGGTCTGGAAGGCAAGACGGCCATCGTAACAGGTGGATCTCGCGGGATCGGCAAGGCTGCCAGTCTCGCGCTGGCGTCGTTCGGGGCCAAGGTGGCAGTGGCGGATATCGTCGATGCAAGCCAGGGCACCGTCGAAGAGATCCGCCAAAGCGGCGGACAGGCAATGTTCGTCCGGTGTGACGTATCCAAGCCCGAGCAGTCGGAAGAAGCCGTGAGGAAGACCGTGGAGGAGTTCGGAGGCGTCGACATACTCGTCAACAACGCAGGGGTGGGGGGAGTTGACCCGGCTGAGCAAGTGACCGAGGAGGAATGGGACCGCATCATGGGCGTCAACTTGCGGGGCCTGTTCTTCATGAGCCAGGCGGCCGGGAGAGCCATGATCAAAGCCAAGAAGGGCGGCAGGATCATCAACATCGGCAGCATCTTTGGCCGGGTGGGCAGCGAAATGGGCGCCAGCGTCTATCACGCTTCAAAAGGCGGGATCGTGGTGCTCACCCGGGCTTTGGCCTGTGAGTGGGCCAAGTACGGCATCTTGGTGAACGCCATCGGGCCCGGCTTCATCAAGACCGAGATGACCAAGAGCTTGGAAGAGGCGCCGGAACTCTATCACCTCCTGGAAGAACGCCACGCTCTGAAGAGGTTCGGCATGCCAGACGAGATAGCCGGGGCGGTGGTCTACTTCGCCAGCGAGGCTTCGCGGTTCGTGACGGGCCAGAACCTCTACGTGGACGGTGGCTACACCGCCTGGTGACAATCCGCCTTGCGGGCGGTAGCCTTGCGGCTGATAGGCTACCAGGCGGCAACCTTGCAGGCGGCGCCGGGCCGCCTAGCCTCTTCTGCGGAGGATTCCTCCTCCCTCCTGCAGAAGTCCGTCCGGCGTGATATGGAGTAAGCCATGGAATCGAGAGGAGGAATTGCCTGCTTTGATCGATACTCGAGATAACATCTTGGTGCCTGCGGAAGTCCTGGCCAAGGTGCTTTCGGCAGCCGTGAGGACAGGGGCGGACTTCGCCGAGGTGTTCGCCGAGGACACTTCGACCGAAACCCTTGTCGCCGACGACGGCAGGATGAAGGACGCGAACTCGGGGCGCGATAGAGGCGCCGGGGTCAGAGTCATGAAGGGTGACTCCTCGTCTTACTGCTTTGTGGACAGCCTCGAGGAGAACGCCCTCCTTGACGCCGCCCGGACAGCGGCGGCAGCGGTGAACGGAGCCCGAGGAGACTTCGTGGTAGACCTCAGGCGGCGTGTGGTCCCGCTTGTGAGCCCGGTCAAGAAGCCTCATGCCGGCCTGACTAAGCCCTTCAAGGTCGATATGCTGATGGCCGCCGACACCGCGGCAAGGGCTTACGACCCTCTCATCAGGCAGGTCACCGTGGGGTTGACCGAGACGGTCAGGAACACCACAGTCGCCAACTCCGAAGGCGTACTTGTAGCTGATTCCCAGACCAGGACTCTGTTCACCGTGAACACGGTTGCAGCCAAAAACGGAGTGGTGCAGACCGGCTACGTCCGCCGCGGCAAGTCTATGGGCCTGGAACTTCTGGACATCTGGACACCGGCCGAATGCGGCAAGGAGTCCGCCCGCCAGGCCATAGTCAACCTCCACGCAGCTCCGGCGCCGTCAGGCCCTATGACGGTCGTGATGACCAATGGCTGGGGCGGAGTGCTCTTCCACGAAGCCTGCGGGCACAGCCTTGAGGCCGACGGGATAATGCGCGGGTCCTCGGTGTTTGCCGGCAGGGTCGGACAGAAGGTCGGCAACTCGGTAGTGACCGCCGTCGACGACCCGATGGTAGCCAATGAATGGGGCAGTTACGGAGTCGATGACGAGGGCAATCCCGGCCAGAGGAAAGTCCTCATCGAGAACGGCGTGCTGCAGGATTACATGTGGGACCGCAAGAACGCCAAGAAGGGCGCCCACGCCATGACCGGCAACGGCAGAAGAGAGTCCTACCGCTACGTCGCCATCCCCCGCATGACCAACACATGCATCTGGAACGGGGACAGCAAGGCTGACGACATCCTCTCCGGCACCGATGAAGGGCTATACGCGAAGGGACTCCGCGGAGGCCAGGTCGATTCAGCCACGGGCGACTTCGTCTTCGTAGTCTCGGAGGCTTACCTCATTAAGAACGGCAAGCTGGGCGATGCGGTGAGAGGCGCTACCCTCACCGGAAACGGGCTTGCAGTCCTAAACGAGATAGACGCTGTCGCCGACAACCTGGACTTCGGCCCGGGAATGTGCGGTAAGGCCGGGCAGAACGTCCCCGCCGCGTGCGGCCAGCCAACGCTCCGCATCAGAAAGATTACCGTGGGCGGCACGTCCCGGCGCGAAAGGGGGAACCGGTGATGAAGGCGGAAGTTGACCGTATCGGGGACCTCCTCCTCTACGCTGGCAGGCAGGGAGCAGACCAATGCGAGGTATACCAGGAGGAATCGACCAACTGGAATTGCAGGGTCTACCAGGGCAAAGTGGACGACCTTCAGGCCTCAAGGAGCGGCGGCCTGGGAGTGAGGCTGATCTACAACAACGTCATGGGGACCGCCTACACCACGGACCTCCGCTGGGAGTCGATGATGGAGGCCGTCGACCGCGCTATCGAGAACGCCAAGATAGGCCATCCTGACCAGCTTGAGTTCTACAAACCCGATTCAGCCGAGTACCCGAAGCTGTCGCTCTGGGATGGAAAACTGGATAGCGTTAGCGACGAGGAGAAGATCCGCCTGGCGCTGGACATGGAGAAGATGGCCGGCGGCAAAGACCCTCGCATCCAAAAGGTACTGGGAGCGAGTGTCTCCACCCGATCCCATAAGGTGACGATACGGAGCACCCGCGACATACACCAGTCATACAGGTCCAATTCCGTCTCCGCCAACGTGAGCGTACTGGCAACGAAGAACGGCATGATGCAAGCAGGCCACGGCTACCAGTTCTCCCGCACCTGGGAGGGCCTCAATCCCGGTTCTATCGTCGACGAGGCCATCGAGCACGCTGTGTCGCTGGTCGGCGGACAGCCGGTGGAATCGCAGGACGCCGCGGTAATCTTCCAAAGGGGCGTTGCGGGCCAGATCTGGGCCATGCTTGGAAGGACGCTCACCGGAGAAGAAGCCCAGAAGGGCCGCAGCATCTTCGCAGGCAGGAAGGGTGAGAAAGTGGCGTCCCACCTCGTCACCGTGATCGACGATCCTCTCCGTGAAGACGGTCCGGGGGCGTCGCCCTTTGACGGCGAAGGCGTACCGCACAAGACCTTCACCATCATCGAGAACGGCGTGCTCCAGGGGTTCCTCTATGACACCCGCAGCGCCGCCAAGGCCGACACAAAAACCACAGGGCACGCCCACAGGACCTTCCGGTCCGCCGTGAGCGCAGCGCCGGCGAACCTGTACCTTAAGCCGGGCGATATGACGCGAGACGAGCTGATCGCCGGCACCAAGAACGGATTCCTGGTAGTCGAGGTAAAGGGTCTCACCGTGGGCGGGTTCAACGTCGTCACCGGAGACCTCTCAGTCGGCGCGTCCGGCCTGTGGCTCAAGGACGGCAAGGTCGTCGGACCGGTGCGGGAAGTCACCATCGCCGGGAACCTGAAAGAGATGCTCATGGAAGTAGACGGAGTGGCGGACGACTTCAAGTGGGGCGCAATAGGAACGCCGTCTTTCAGAGTTAAGAAGATGGCGGTAAGCGGAAAGTAGTACACTGCGATTAGAGCGTGCGCGGCACGCCGAAGACTCTTCATGGAGGTAGGAACATGCCAATCGTACAGATCGAGCTTCTTGAAGGAAGGACTGTAGATCAGAAGAGAGCCCTGGTCAAGGAAGTCACGGATGCTATCTGCAAGACCCTGAACGCGCCTCCTGAGGCGGTGCGGATCATCCTCCGCGACATGAAGTTCGAGAACTTCGCGACAGCCGGAGTGCTTAGGTCAGACCAGAAATAAGGCGCCGCTGCGAGAGAGGGGGATTCATATGGCGGAAGAGCTTCGCGTTGGCCCGCTAGCAGCCCGGCGAGGCGAGAAGGTCTCGGGCCTATTGCCCGTTTCGGGCCTCGAGTTTCAGGTCCCGGTCACGCTGGTGAACGGCATTTCCGAGGGGAAACGAGTCGCGGTCACCGGCGGTATTCACGGCGCCGAGTATCCCGGCATCGAGGCGGCCTGCAGGCTGGCTGCCGCCCTCGATCCCCAAGCGGTGAAGGGTTCCGTGGTCGTAGTCCACGTGGCTAACCCGCCGGCCTTCTTCGCGAGGTCCATCTACATAGGACCGATGGACGGAAAGAATCTGAATAGGGTCTTTCCCGGAGATGCTTCGGGAACCGCCAGCGACAGGATCGCGCACACCCTGTTCAACGATGTAATCCTGGGGTCCGATTACTACGTCGACCTTCACGGCGGCGACATGATCGAGAAACTGATCCCCTTCACCATCTTCTGCGGCGACGCCGACCCCAAGGTCGTAGAGACCTCCAAGGATATGGCGGCAGCCTACGGGATCCCCTACGCCGTCGCCTCCAGCGGGGCCGGCGGGACATATGGCACCACGGCCCGAGCCGGAATCCCTGCGATCCTGGCAGAAGCAGGCGGTATGGGAATCCTGGACGAGGAATCGGTGCAGATGCACCTCGAAGGCCTTGAAAGCCTGCTCAGGTACACCGGGTCTATCGATTCGGGCGTGAGACTGTCGGCCAAGGGCGCCTCTGAAAAGAAGGTCACATTCCTGGGAAGCTTCCCGTGGCTGCGGTCCGATTCTCGCGGGATCCTGTACCTCAACGTGGACGTTGGGGATTCGGTGGAGAAAGGCGAGCATGTAGGAGTTATCAAGGACTACTTCGGGAATGTGCTGAGGGAATTGCAGGCACCCGCCACAGGGATCGTGCTGTTTAGGGTCACCTCTCCGGCGACGAACCCGACTGATCCGATCCTGGCGATCGGCGCGGAGTAGGTTCACCGTTCAGACAAAGGGAGCTGCCCTAATCGGCAGCTCCCTTATGCATGCAGCCTACTTCACCGGGAACGGCGGGTTCAGGTACTTGGCCAGGAAGGCCCAGATCTCCCTGCGAGAGGCCTTGGCAAACTCGGTGTCAATCCTGTTGAACACATGGCCACCGGGTTCGTTCTGGTAGATCTTGTACTCGAAGTCCTTGCCGGCGGCCTTAAGCGACTTGATCAGGTGCTCCACTTCCAGCACGTTGACGTCCTCGTCGTTGGTGTTGGTGTGGATAAGGAGCGGGGTCTGGAGTTTCTCGGCGTTCCACGCCGGCGACCGCCTCTTGTACTCCCACGGGTCTTCCTCGGCCCTCTTGCCGATGTGATAGGGAGCTGCGTACAGGTTGTGGTAGTGCTCGCCCTTGTATCCCATCCGGGCAACGAGGTCCGAAACCGGGACTCCCGCGTAGCCGACCTTGTACGCGTCGGGGTGGTTGAAGAGGTTCATGAGAGTGATCAGTCCACCGTGGCTCCATCCCAGGATGCCTACCCGGTCCTTGTCCACCAAGGGGCAGGTCTCAAGCATGAAGTTCCTTGCCTCGTAGCAGTCCTCGACCTCGAGGCCGCCGTAGTCGATGAACTTCCAGAACTGCTCCCCATATCCGGTGCTCCCGCGGTAGTCGGGCGCGATCACGATGTAGCCCTGACTTACGAGTTCCTTGATTATGTGGGCCGATCCCGTACCGAAGTCCGAGTGGACTCCTCCGTGCACAAACACAAGGAGCGGGTACTTCTTGCTGCAGTCGATGCCCTTCTTGATGAAAGTGTAGGCGTGAATCTTTAGGGGATTGCCCCTATCCTGAGGGGACTGAGGCAGTGGGTTCGCTGGCGGCGGGCCGCAGTAGACCACCTTGTCGACCACGGCGGTATCCTGCATCACTTGATGCCACATGACGTCGTCGATCGCTTTGTGCAGGGCCGAGAACGCGTGTCCCATCCCCTGTAGTTGCCGTTTGAGATCCTCGACCTGCTTGGCTAGATCGTCCATCCCAATTTGCCCTCCTCTAAATCGGAAATACCTGCGTCATTCACTTCGGCAAATGGACGGGCTTCTCCTTTCGCGAGACGAAGCATGGGCGGTTTTGACAGGGAATATGCTGCCAAGTTAGTATGTCTAGGGCTGCTCAGCCGGAAACCAGTCAGCAGCCACAGGAGGGTCCAGATGAACTGGGAGTTCTTGGCATTGGGGGCAGGAGCGGTCTCGATCCTGGTGGCTCTCTACCTCTACCGGTGGGTAATGGCGCAGGCCAATGAAAGCCGGGAGATGGCTGAGTTTTCAGGAGCGATCCAGGCCGGCGCCGCCGCTTACCTAAAGCGCCTTTTCCAAGCGCTTAGCGTGTTGGCCGCAGCGATCGCCATCGTCATCTTGATGTCCTTGGGATGGCAGACCGCGCTGGCCTACATAGTTGGAGCGGGGTGTTCTGGGGTTGCCGCGTACGTTGGAATGCACGTGGCGACCAGGGCAAACGCCAAGGTGGCCTGGGCGGCTCGCTCTGGCCTTAAGAAGGCGTTCCCGGTTGGCTTCTACTCGGGTGGGGTCATGGGAATGTCAGTCGTCGGCCTCGCCCTTGTGGGCATGACAGTGCTTTACGCGATCTTCAAGGATCCGGAGGTTATCTTGGGGTTTAGCTTCGGCGCCAGTTCCCTGGCGTTGCTCGCCAAGGCTGGAGGCGGCATCTACACCAAGACGGCCGATATCGGCGCCGACCTCGTCGGCAAAGTTGAGTTCAACCTGGCTGAAGATGACCCGCGCAACCCGGCGGTCATTGCCGACAACGTTGGAGACAACGTCGGAGACGTAGCCGGCATGGGCGCCGACATCTTCGACTCGTACGTAGCGAGCGTCGTCGCAGTCATGCTGCTGGGCGCGTCTTTGTACACAGAGCAGTACGTAGTGTACCCGCTACTCCTGGGCGCCGCCGGAATCCTTTCGTCCATGGCCGGCATGTTCTTCGTGAAGACCGGCGAAGGCAACGATCCCGGCAGAGCCCTAAATACCGGCACAGTGGCAACCACGGTCATCTTCGCCGCCTTCGCCATCGGCGTGACTTATCTCATGGGATTCGAGAACCCGTGGGGCCTCATCGTCCCGACGACCGCCGGACTCCTGGCCGGCACGATCCTCGGCTTCACTTCAGACTACTTCACCGATATCGATCGCAAGGCGGTGCAGGACACCGCCAGCAGCGCCCGAACCGGCCCCGCTCTTCTCATACTGCAGGGCTTCTCCTACGGTCTCGTGAGCGTCGTACCGTCCATCATAGGCATTGCCGCCGCTATGATAGTCGCGTTCATGTCGGCTGAGAGTTTCGGCATCGCCGGCACCTACGGCGTGTCGATAGCCGCGGTAGGCATGCTTTCAATTACCGGCATGATTATCTCGTCTGACGCCTACGGCCCCATCGTCGACAACGCCAAGGGATGCGCCGAAGCGGCCTCGGAGTCCGAGGAGACCATCCGCGTGTGCGACCGACTGGACGCCGCCGGAAACACCGCGAAAGCGATTACCAAGGGTTTTGCAATCGGAGCCGCGGCGCTGACCGTCCTGGCGCTGTTTGCGGCTTACTCCGAGACGGTTGGCATACAGGTCATCGACCTTCGCAATCCCGGCGTCGTGGTGGGCCTGTTCCTTGGAGCCATGATGCCGCCGCTTTTCTCGGCGCTGACTATCCTTTCCGTTAGCCGGAACGCGTTCAAGATGGTTGAGGAGATCCGCCGCCAGTTCAAAGAGATCCCCGGTCTCCTGGAGGGCAAGGTCAGACCCGACAGCAACCGCTGCGTTGATATCGCGACCAGGGGCGCTTTGAAGGAACTGGTGTTCCCCGGTGTGCTGAGTTTCCTGACGCCGGTCACTGTCGGTCTTGTGCTGGGTAAGAACGCTCTAGGTGGGTTCCTTGCCGGCTCCATCGTCACCGGCATCATATTCGCCCTGCTTATGGCCAACGCAGGTGGGCTATGGGACAACGCGAAAAAGTACGTTGAAGACGGCGCTTTTGGCGGACCCAATTCCGAAGCCCACAAGGCCGCTGTCGTCGGCGACACCGTAGGCGACCCCTTCAAGGACACCGCCGGGCCGTCGCTGAATACCATGATCACGGTGATGATCCTCTCGGCCAGTCTGTTTGGGCCGCTCATCGCTAAGTTCGCGTTGTTTGGGTTCTAGGTAGGCAAGACCAGAGCGTCAGCGGAGGTCTTGCCGCGTCGCAACCATAGAGCAGCTGAGACATAATGGTAAGGCCCCCTATCAGGGGGCCTTTCATTTTGGCTGCTACAAAGCGCTAAGCTAGGATGCTCTGTCTTGAAGCGGGCTCACGGACACCCCGCTTCAGAAGCGAACGCCCTTCCCTCGAGCATGCCTCAAAACAACGCAGGCTCCCGCTTTTCCCGCCCCTCCCCGCTCCTTCAGGGCTCGGGTAGCGGTAGGATGCTTCAAAGCGGTGCGCCCGCAGCGTGATGAGGTGCACCGGTGAATGTCCTCCGCGGGAGGGTATGCGATTCTGAAGCACGGTAGCCCGAAAACCGGCTCGGGCAAGCTCCGGAACCGGAAGGACGCTTCAAATCGCTGCGTCCGCGGCGTGATGAGGGGCACCGGTGAACATCCCCCGCCGGAGAGCGCCGGAAAGCGCGCCGGCATGGAAAGACCACCTGCCGTCACCACCGAGCTCTTGGCTCGATCCGCTCCTGCCCTCCCATGTACGGGCGGAGGACAGGCGGGATGGTCACCGAGCCGTCCTCCTCCTGCCAGGTCTCCAACAGCGCCACCAGGGTGCGCCCGATCGCGATGGCAGTACCGTTCAGGGTGTGGACGAACTGGGGCTTGCCACCGTCTGCCGGTCTGTACCGCGTGTAAAGCCCCCTGGCCTGAAAGTCGGTGCAGTTTGAGCAGGACGTGATCTCCCTGTACTTGGCTTCGCTGGGATGCCAGAACTCCAGGTCGTACTTCTTGTACGCGACCGGGCCCAGGTCCCCGGAGCACATCTTCACGACCCTGTAGGGTATGCCCAGGGACTGATAGATCCGCTCCTCCAGCGTGACCATCCACTCGTGGGTCTCCTCTGAGCGGGATGGCAGGTCGAAGACGAACATCTCCACCTTGTCAAAGTGGTGAGTCCGCACAAGCCCCCGAACGTCTCGCCCGCCTGATCCAACTTCAGTCCTGTAACAGGGCGAGAACCCAGCGTACCTGATGGGCAGCACGGCCTCATCGAGGATCTCCCCCATGTGCATGGCCCCGAGCGGCACCTCCGAAGTCCCGACCAGCGCAAGGTCCTCTCCTTCAATGCGGTAGATCTGGTCGCGGAAGAAGGGATAATGGCGGGTGCCCTCAAGCACGTCGCTCCGCACTATGACCGGCGGCACGACAGGGAGAAATCCCTCGGCAGTCAGGAGGTCCATGGCGAACCGGACGAGAGAAAACTCCAGGTAGACCGCGTCGCCCTTGAGGAAGTACGCGCGAGTCCCCCAGATCTTTGCCCCGCGCTCAATATCGATGATGCCCAGCGCTTCGCCTATCTCCACGTGGTCCTTGGGTGTGAATCCAAACTCCCTGGGTACGCCCCATCTCCGGACTTCGACGTTCCCCGACTCGTCCAAGCCGAAGGGGACGTCCTCGGCCAGCATGTTGGGCACACCCAACATGAGCTCCCGAAGGGCTCCCTCGACCTCTGACAGCCTGCCCTCGACCTCCAGTATCTTGGAGCGAAGGGCGCGGTTGGACTCGACCAGTTCCTTCCGCTGATCTGGATCGCTGCATTCCTTGACCTGGGATGAGAGCCGGTTCCTCTCCTCCCGCATCTCCCCCGCCGAGCGCACGAGGGAACTCCTCTCGGAATCCAGCGCCAAAATGCGGTCGACGTCAACCGACATCCCCCGCTTCTCCAGCATCGCTTCGAACAGGTCCCTGTTACCGCGGATGATCCCCAGGTCCAACATTGCCTTTCCCTCCTCATCTTTGACGCTTACTACCGGCGCATCATCTGCGAAGTTCCCGTAGCACCGTCTGCGAAGTCCCCGCAAATAAAGGAGCAGGCTGTCTCCAAGGACGAGACTGCCTGCTCTCGTGGTGCCACCCTGATTCGCGCGTTCTGCGCCTCAAAACCTCTAACGGAGTTGTCCGTCGCGGCATACCGGTCGGGCGCAAGCGAAGCGCCGGACGTTCCACCGCGCGCCTCCGGGGCGCTTTGGATGACCTTGGGTACCGCCTCACACCACCCGGCGGCTCTCTTGAACCCAGGGGGTCAACCTTTTTCCCCATCATGGGCTTTGGAGGAGTATACCACATACCGGGGTAGCCGCGACCCCATCCCGCACATATCATGTACCACCTGCGACCAGGGTGGGGATGTACCGTGGTTAGCATCGTTGTTACGTCGCTTGACGGACCGAATTCGGTAGAAGGTTGTGTTTCCTGCATCGAGGAGTGCACCCCTGAGGACCACCAGATAATCGTGGTCGACGTTCCTGAAGTAGGTGGCGATTGGGCGCTCGCCAAGGCGATGAACCGGGCCGCCGAGGAAGCCACCGGAGACTATATAGCGTTCCTTACGGCGGATACTGAGGTCACGCCGTCCTGGCTAACGTGCCTGCTGAACTGCGCGCAAACCTCGGGTGCCGGAGCAGTCGGCCCCATGTGCAACCTTCTGCCAGGAGCGCAGAACCTTCTGCCTGACCTTGGGTCCCATCCAGACGTGCGATCGTTTGCGGCTTCTTTCAACCGGCCGGACCCCGCCAAGTGGAGGCGGACCGTCGGGATCGCCTCGGCACCCATGTTGGTGACCAGGGACCTCTTCTCGGAGCTGGACGGATTCGATGAACGCTTCGGGTCGGGAGGGTTTCTGGCCGACGACTTCTGCCTCCGGGCCGCACGCAGAGGAAAGACGGTGTTCGTAGCCGGTGACACGTATGTGCACCGCCACGGCCCTCGCCACCTCTTGCAGGGAGAACCCGAGCGGATGAAAGTGATGGACTCCGAGGCGAGGCGCATGTGCGCCAAGTGGAGCCTCGACGACCCGCTGGCGGCGCAGCCGCGACGCGACGTGGTGGCCATGGTCGACGTCCGGGGTAAGGAAGTGCTGGACCTCAAGTGCAGAGCGGGCGCAACGCTGCTAGAGTGCGTCGCCAGAGGGGCCTCTGCAGTGACAGGCTTTGAGGATGATCGCGCGCTCCGCACCATCGCGGCAGCGTGCTGCTCGGGACTGCCAAACGCTTCGGTCCTCGCAAGCGCCCGGGGGCTCAAGCCGAAGAAGACCTACGATGTCGTCCTCGCGGTGTGGCAGTTGGAACGCCTCCCAAACCCGATGGCGGCATTGCACCGTTACAAGGGACTTCTCTCAAAGGACGGCGTTCTTGTTGCCGTGGTGCGCAACTCCTGGTCGCTGTCCCGGTTGCTGCCGCTTCTTCTGACCGCGCCGCCCCCCACCTATCCTCGTCCCGCGTGGGGGCCGTCAGCATCGCCGGACGACGTGCTCAAATGGTTCAAAGAAGCGGGGCTGGCCGTGACTGCCGTGAAGACCGCGTATGCTCCGCCTTGGGGGCAGGAACCGTTCCTGGACGGGTTCCTGAAGCTCGCAAAGAAGCACGGGTTCCTTGACGATCCCAAGCGGGAGCACTACTCAGACGAGTGCTGGTTCCTGGCAACTACTCGCTGAACAAGGATGCGACGCAGGCCCTGACCCCGGCGCCTGCCTCCTTGTTGATCCCCATTTTGACCAGGGCAGCCTCCACCGTCGCCACCATGTTGATCGCTTCCTTCTGGTAGAACGCCCCCATTGTGCCAAAGCGGAGCACGCTCTTGGAGTAGGAGCCCAGGCCGGTTGCCGGGATAAGCCCGAATTCACCGGTCATCACATTCACCAGCTCCCGGGCCTCGTGGCCTGCAGGAGACTCAACCACCGTCACGGTCGGGCTGCGGCGCTTCACGTTTTCCGGGAACAGCTTTAGGCCTGCCGCAACAAACCCTGCCCTTACAGCCGCAGCCATTTTCTCGTACCGCCGATACACCTCGGGGAGGCCCTCCTCGAGCAGCATTGAAATGGCTTCGGCAACGGCGAGGACCAGGGTAATCGGCGGAGTTCCCGGCATCCCGGGGAAGTCGGCCCACAGCGCCCGCTTCATCGCACGCAGGTCCAGGTAGGAGCAGGGCAGTGTTGCGGTTTCAGCCGCCTTCCATGCCCTGTCCGAGAGAGCTACGAAGGATAGCCCTGGAGGGCTCATGATCCCCTTCTGGGACCCCGTTACGACCGCGTCCACACCCCACTCGTCGAAGCGGAAGTCCACCCCGCCCGCAGAACTCACGGCGTCTACCAGGAGCAACTTGCCGTGCTCCCGCGCGATCTTGCCGAGCGTTACAAGGTCGTTCAGGACTCCGGTGGAGGTCTCGCAGAACGGGGCAGAAATGGCTTTGATCTTGGGGTTAGCCTTCAGCGCCTCCACGACTTCAGCCGGATCGTAGTCCTTGGTCCAGTCCTGTGCCACTCTGGTCACGGCGATACCATACTTCTCGAAGATGCCCGCGTACATGAGGCCAAAGCGTCCGTTGCTAAGGCAGAGGACTTCCTCTCCGGGCGAAAACAGGCTGCACACAGTCGCTTCCAGCCCGGTTCGGCCGGAGCCGCTGATGAGGAGGACGTCCCCTGACGTTCCGAACATCGCCTTCATGCCCTCGGTGATGAATTTCACTTTGTCGAAAAGACGCTTGGAAGCGTAGTGGATGAGCGGCCGGGCTGACGCCTCCAGGACCCTCTGCGGTACTTCCACAGGCCCCGGCGTGAGCAGGACCTCGCTGCCATACTTGCGTGCCATGTTAGGACCCCCCTAGATGACTCCCTTGTCACTCAGCGTGCGGTTGATGTCAGGCTTGAATAGGAGACCTCTTCTAATCTCCTCTATTCGTTTGGCTTCTCCCGAAGAAATGGAACGGACCTTTTCCAGCACGACTGGGAGGTCCTGGGATCTCACAACCACCACGCCGTCGGAATCGCCAATCACGACGTCTCCCGGTAGCACGGCCACCCCGCCGCAAGCTATCGGGTAGTTGATCTCGCCGGGCCCATCCTTGTCGCAGGCCGAACCCACGACGGTCCTCGCGAAGACCTTGACGCCCATCTTCTGGAGCTCGTCGAAGTCCCGGACCGCGCCGTCAACTACTGCGCCCTCGAGGCCCGCGCCCCTCAGTGTAGTGGCCATTATCTCACCAAACACCGCGGTGTTGTCATTGCGACAGGTGCTGACTACAACGACGTCTCCCGGTCGCGCTACTTCCAAAGCTTTGTGGACCATGAGGTTGTCACCGGGGCGGGTAAGCACCGTAATTGCTGTTCCGGCCAGCTTGCAGCCGGAGATCCTTCTGATCCCCGGGTCCATGAAACCAAACCGTTCCTGGGCATCAGCGATATTGCTGGTCGGGTACTTGGCCAGTTCAGCGACTAGTCCAGGATCGGGCCGGCTGATCTCTTCTCGAATGCGGAAACCGGGACGACCGATTGCCTCAGGCATGTCTTCATCCTCCGTATCATAGTGGACGAGGTTTCCTTGTGCGGCCTATCCACGTATTTCGCTTGGTCTTTGCGCGTCTCCTCCCAGGTGTTAGCGCCGCAAGCGGAGAACTTGTGGGCTGAAAGTATGGGAACGGAGGTAATATTGTGGACGAAGCCAAATACCTGGCGGCCGGCCGGTTCCTGCCGGTCAAGGACGATCTACTGAAAATCCTGGAACCTGCCGGAGGGCACTGGGCCGTTGTGATAGAGGACCTGGACGGCAAGGGCACAATCCGGTTGGATCCCGACTCCCCCTTCACCGCTGCGTCAGTCATAAAGGTCCCCATAATGATGACGGCTTTCAGGGAAGCCAGAGCTGGAAGAGTGCGGTTGGACGATGCCATCATACTCCGGAAGGAAGACAAGGTAGGCGGCTCGGGCGTGCTTCACGAGTTCCATACGGGGCTGTGTCTCACTCTCCTGGACGCCATCCACATGATGATCGTGGTGAGCGACAATACCGCGACCAACCTTGTCATCGACGCCGTGGGGCTGGAGACCGTGAACGAGTACATGAAGGAAGTCGGATGCACCGGCTCCAGGCTGGAAGCCCCCCTCATGCGGCCGAAGCCCAACGGGCCCTGGAACACGATAACGGCAGGCGACATCGCCATGCTGGTGAAAGGGCTGGCGAACCGGACCATAGCGGAGCCCGGCGATTGCGACACGATGGTGAGCATCATGAAGCGCCAGCAGCACAACGAGAAACTCCCGAAACTGCTGCCACAGGGAGTGGTATGCGCCCACAAGACCGGCGAGGTCAGGGGCGTCACACACGATGTGGGAATCATCACCGGAGATAAGGCGCGATTCACCATCACCTACCTCTCGCAAAAGCTGGAAGACGCCAGGATCGGAGTCAGGGTCATCGGCGAGATAGCCAGGTGGGCGTACGATCTTCTGAGTTAGCGTTCTAAGTGAGAGTGAAGAAGGAGCGCCGGCGCTCTGGCGCCGGCGCATTCATCTCAGCAGCATAACCAGATCCACACAGGTTCAGCAACACAGTCCGATCCACGCAGCGTCAACAGCACGGTCCGATCCGTACAGCCTGGGCTGCACAGCTCGGGCTGGGCGCTTATTCGACGCAGCCTACCCCGTGATCAGGTCCTTCAGTTGCCTCGGGTAGTAGGTCAGGAACTCAATGCCGGTCTTTGTGACCGCGATGGTATCGGAGTGCCGGAACCCGCCCAATCCAGGGACATAGAGGCCCGGCTCTACGCTGAAGACCATCCCCGGCTCAATGATGGTGTGATCTCCCACATCGAAGAAAGGAGCCTCGTGCCCCAGGAGCCCCAGAGCGTGACCGGTGTGGTGCCTCCAGTGCTCCCACAGGCTATGCTTTTCAAAGTATGCCATACAGGCCTTGTCAACTTCAGAGCACTTGCGGCCGGGCCGGATCGCCTCGAAAGCGATATCCTGAAGCGCGAGCATATGGTCGAAGAACCTGCGCTGCTCCTGACTCGCTTCCTGGACGAACATCGTCCTCTCCAGTTCGCTCCCGTACCCGGCCATGGCCGCCCCTGCTCCGGTAACAAGAACGTCTCCCTTTCTCAGCACGGCATTGATGGTGATGGCGTGAGGAAGGGCCGCGTTAGCCCCGACCTGGCCGCGGAAACCCGCGCTTGCTCCGGCTCGCCCGGCCGACGCCGGGTTGTAGGATTTGCCTAGCGTCTTGATCATCATGGCGGTCGCCTCGAGCGAAGCCCTCATGGATATCTCGTTCTCGGTCCTTCCGGGAAGCGAGTACTCCTGAAGGAGCGCGTGGGCGAGGTTCCCCCAGCGGGCGCTCTCCCTTATCAGGGCAATCTCCTCTTGGGACTTCACAGCGCGAAGGCCTTCGATCAGGTCCCTCATCACGGTGATGTCGGCTTCAGGAAGCACCTCCGAAAGGCGGGGCCCCCTGTACCCCTGCGCCGATCCGTAGCCGTCAGCGTCAGCGCCAAGTCTGGCTTTGGAGTATCCCATCTCCGCGAGCTTCTCCGCCAGGACGTTCATGGGATGCTTTTCCGTCGGGTATTCCATGTAGTGCACGACCGCATCCACCTGGGGAGACTCCTGGGCATGCTCTACTTCCAAACGCGGCACGAACATTGTCCTCTTGCCGTCACTTCCGAGGATTAGGCACATGGGCCTCTCAGTTGCGATGAACGCGAACCCCGAAAGGTAGAAGGCGCTAGTGCCGTTCCAGAAGATGAACGCGTCGAGACCCTTTTCCTTCATCACAGCCTGAACCGCCGAAACCCTTTTCCTGTACTCGCCCTCGGTGCATCCCAGTTGGAGCATTGTCAAAGCCTCCTATATGCTGATTGCGCCTAGCCCCTTAGTCGGGGCGACAGCGCCTTAACCCAGAGGTGAACCACGAGCCTGGTGTTGGGATCGTCGAGATCGAGGCCGGTCAGTTCCCGGATCTTCCCTATTCTGTAGTCCAAAGTGTTGGGGTGGATATTGAGCCGCGTTGCGGCCATCTTGCGACGCCCATAGTAGTCAAGGAACGCTTCTAGCGTGCGAAACAGGTTACCGCCGTGGAGCCCGTCGTAAGTGACCACCTTTTCGACCGGCTCGCGCCCGTAGGACCCGGCTTTCTTGCAGCCGGACATGCAGGACAGAAGTTCATACGGAGCCAGGGTATGGTAATCAAAGTGCCGCTCGCTCCCATCCATTTTCCGGCCCAGCGAGATGGCTGACGCGGCCTCCAGATAACTCCGGCGGACACCTGAAAGGTTCTCGTAAGTGCCGCCTGCCCCGACGCAGGCCGACCGCTCCGATTGGGGCAGCAGCGATACGATGGATGATGAAATCTCTTTGGATAGCTGGCAGTCCCGGCCGGAGAGCACCACCACGACCTCTCCGCCTAGCACGCCCCGGAGAGAAGCCGGCGCGCGCTGGCACAGGAGGTCCTCAAGGACGGCCGGGATTACCGGATCTTGGGCGGAGTTTTCAGTCCACCGGACCAAGATCACCGTAAGGGGGGCCGTGTAGTACCAGCCCAAAGCTTTCGCTTGGCGCGCGAGCGCTTCCTCGCCGGCATGGTCTCGCCCGCAGAGTTCCGCGATAAAGCTGGAGCGCTGCTCCTGGCCTGCACGGATTGCGGAATCCCTTCGGGCCAGTTCGACGGCTAATTGGCGGCGGGCTCTCAGCAGCATTTCCTCAGCCGCCCTGGACAGGGACGAGTCGGGATCAACTACCCAAAGGTAGCCAAGCACCCTGGCGGAACCCCAGATCGCGAGGCAGACCCGCGAGGAAAAGCCCAGTTCGGGGATTGGAGGAACTCTGGCCAGACCGTCGCAAGAGTCCACAAACTGGTAGACCCCGCGGGCACGAAGGGCATCGAGGGTAACCGAAGACGCCCCCCGCCGCAGAAGGGTCTCGACCCTCACGTGGTCTACCGGCTGCTCGTGGACGGAATATGCAAGCAGCCGCCCGCCCGCGTCCTCCAGAGTAATTGGACGGCCGATCGCCTGCGCCAATTCGTCGACGATGGTCTGTGTCTCCACAGGGGTCGGATTCGGCGAAAGGCCCTCCCAATCCTCTAGACTACCGATGGCTCCACCTGAAGCTCGCCGCGCTCGAAACGCCCCAAATCCAGGCGAGATATGTCCATGTGCGGCGAGAGTCCCAGTGCCATCTCGGCAATCAGTTGGCCGACAACTGGAGCGAGCATGAACCCGTGACCCGAGAACCCGACCGCCTGCAGGTACCCCTCCAACCCAGGGACCGGACCCAGGATGGGATGGGCGTCGGGGGTCACCGTGTACAGCCCTGACCACTGACGGACCACCCGAACCTCGCTCAGGACCGGGAGCAGGCGGGTGATGATGGACGACATCTCGTGCAGGAAGTCCCATGAGTGGCCAATATCGTAACCCTTGGGCTCCTTGGGATCTCCCATTCCCATGACGAGGGAGCCGTGGGGCGTCTGTTGGCAGTAGATGCCGATGGAAAACGACATCACCATGGGGTCCAACAGCCAGCCCACGGGCTCGGTCACAAGTATCTGGTGCCGCTGCGTGAACAGCGGGAGCTCGACTCCCGCCATGGCTCCAATTGCCGCGGCCCAGGGTCCGGCGGCGTTTATCACAATGGAGGTGTCCACTTTGCCATTGCTGGTGAGGACGCCGGTGACTCTGTCCCCTGCCACCTCTATACCGGTGACTTCGGTGAAGAAGTTGACATCGGCGCCGAGCCTCTCGGCAGCCATCAGGTAAGCCCTGGTTACGTGGAACGGATTGGCGTGCCCGTCCCGGCGGTTGTAGGTCGCCCCGAACATGCCCTCGGTGTTGAGAGCAGGTACGACCTCCTTAGCCTCGTCCGGCGTGAGCAGCTTTGAGGATATCCCGAGGCTGTTCTGGAGGCGCACGTTCTTCTGGAACTGGGCCCACTCCTTCTCGGTATGGGCCAGCATAAGGTAGCCTTTCTGCTTGAACTCGATATCGTGGCCGTACTCCAGTTCGTCCTGGAGGTGCTCAAACATGTCTATGGACGCCTTGGCCAAGCGGCAGTTGCCTTCCTGGCCCCACTGCTCCCGCACTCCGGCCCCGCAACGGCCGGTCGACCCGTTGCAGAAAGTGTCCTTCTCACACAGGACTACCTTCTTCATGCCCATCTTGGCGAGGTTGTAGGCGATGGCGGCCCCGACAACCCCTCCTCCTACTACAACCGCATCGGCGGTCTTCAGCATGCTCCGCCCTCCTTCGCCGCGCCGAGTCTGGCGAGGTCTCCCATCTTGATAGCCTTGACCGGGGGGCGGAAGGTGGACGGCACTACGTCGGCCACCGGCTTGCCCGTCGCCCTGGCGATCTCAGATGCGATGAGGAGGCGGCAGGTCCGCCCCTGACAGGGCCCCATTCCGGCCCGAGTGATGCGCCGGACCTCGTCCATCGTGGTGGCGCCCTCGCGGATAGCGCGCCTCACATCGCCCAAAGTGACGTCTTCACACCTGCAGACAATGATGTCGTCGTCGGACTTGGCCACGTCACTCAGCCTCCCCTACTCGGAAACCCCGGACCACGAGAGAAAAGCGCTTCGGGGCCCGTAACCAGGCCACCGTCGTTCCCTCGGGTTTGCGTCCCTGTATGACTCGCTCCACGAGACCCTTCCCAACTTCAACTCCGCCCCTGTCCAGGAGCTTTACCGTGGTACCTTTGGAGGGTACCGAGCTCATCTCGTACGGCACCGCGATCAGGCACTCGTCCGCCCCCGCGGTTTCGTCCACAACGAATATGGCCAGGCCGGGGCAGGCCGCAACGCACAACCCGCACCCGGTGCATTCATCCCAGTCAACGACCGGTGTGTCATTTATGTCGGCAAACGCCTTGATTGCGCCAAACCGGCACCCATAGTGGCACGGATCGCACGGAATCCGCTGGAAGCACTCAATCATGACTACCGGCCCTCTCGCACGCCTTTCGGCAGGAGGAGTGACTTTTGCCAGGTCTTCCGCAGAGGGCACTCCCTGCGTAGCGAGAGTACCTGGACTCGCTTGCATGCTCGCGCTCATGCTCCGGCCCTCCTTTCGTTCCGCATCCTCTCAAGGCCCATCCGGACCTTCTCTCCGGCAGGACCCGAGCGGAGACCGGCCAGTTCAGCGGAGATCGCTGCCCGAAGCCGTGAGTACTCGTCAGAAGGGACTTTCCCCAGGCTGTAGGCTACGGAGAGCCCGGCCAGCCTCCCCGCTGCCATGGCGGTGGACGCCTCTTCGATGCCCGCCACGTCTCCCGCCACAAAAACGCCCTTGGCGGTTGTCTCCATGTTCTCGTCGTAAAGCGGAACAAAGCCACCTAGTTCAGGTATGTACTTCATCTCGGCCCCGGCTTGCCACAGAAGCTCGCCCAGCGGCGTGAGTCCGGTGGCCAGGCATACCACATCCACGGGGACATCCCGCTCTGTGCCGGGAATGCCTCTCCAGTTTCCGTCCAATTCCCAGAGGGTCACACCCTCTACCTGGTCTTTTCCGTAGGCTTGCTTCACCGTGTGGCGGGTTAATATCGGAATCCCGAGCCTCCGGATCTTGGCTGCGTGGACAGCGTATCCGCCGATAGTGGGGAGAGCTTCGACAACGGCCGCTACCCGCACGCCGGCCTGGGCCAGCTGGTAGCTCACGATGAGACCGATGTTGCCTGAACCCACCATCAACACAGACTTGCCGGGCCTTACCCCATGGACGTTCATTAGCGTCTGTACAGCTCCCGCCCCGTAGACACCCGGGAGGTCGTTTCCGGGGAACAACAGCATCCTCTCGGATGCACCGGCGGCGACCAACAACCTGTCGCAGCTGAGCCTCGTGATCCCGTCAGGCGTCTCCACCAGGAGAGTGCCGTCATCGTAGTATCCGAGCGCTTCCGACGAACTCAGGAAAGTAATGGACGGGTTCGCCTTAACGGCTTCCTCCATCTGGCGGGCTATCACTATGCCGCGCGTTCCTGCAGACTTCTCATGCCAGCCAAAGAACTTGTGGGTCTGCTTCACAAGTTGGCCGCCTATCCTGTCGGCCCGGTCCACTACGTCTACCTTCACGCCGTGGGAAGCAGCCTCAAGCGCTGCTGAAATGCCGGCCGGTCCGGCTCCGACGATGGCCAACTCAGTTCTTCGCATGTGAGTCACCTCTCGGCGCCGGGCCCACGCCGTCTTGGCGCGATACACGCATCCCGGCCCTCAGTTTCTCGGTGCAAGCGCGGACGTTGGGTACCCCGTCCACCACGACGAGACAGGACGAGCAGTTGCCTATTGCGCAGAAGAACCCTCTAGGCTTGCCTGCCTTATGGCTGTGGTGGAGCACTCTGATTCCTGCAGCGTGGAGAGCGGAAGCAATTGGTTCTCCTTCGTAGCCCCAGAGCTCTTTGTCATTCCAGAAGAAGTGGACCTTAGGTCGATCGGGGAAGGTCAAGATAGGGTGATCGGTGATCCGTGGCTCCATAGCAAAGCCCCCTTCACGCTTCTTGTCTATCATCGCGAAGGCAACGGCGCATCGGCAGGGTGTATGAAATGGTTTGTGACACCGTCACAAAGGGAACCCGGAGCCCAGGTAGAGCGTCGGAAAACTTGGGAGGATAGAGGAGGATAGAGTATGACTAGCCTACAAAATGTCTCTAGATCACATTTGGCACTTGCCCTTTGCATCGTTATCCTTTCGATTGCGCTTACTGCCTGCGCGCCAAGGGTAGACAACCTGGTTGAGGGCGTTAGCGTCCCGGGAGTCACCATCAAGATGGTCGACCAGAAGACGGGTTGGGCGCTCAGGGGAGCCCGCGTGCTCCGGACCACTGACGGGGGCCGTAACTGGACCGATGTTGGTCCAGAGGATAGCCTCCATCCAGAGGGAGCGGATGCAGCTTTTCTTGACTCGACCCACGCTTGGCTGGCGGTCAAACCTGCAGGCGCTGACCAAAGCACTTCAGGTCTCCGTGTGTACCGCACGTCGGATGCGGGCGAGAGCTGGGACTCGACCGAGCTTCCCAACGCGACGGTTGTCGGCCGCTTCAGCTTTCTAAACGAGAACGAGGGTTGGCTAACCCTTCACCAGGGCGCGGCGATGCACAGCGAGCAAGTCACCATCCTCGCGACCACAGATGGGGGCAAGACATGGAGTGAGGTCTCTACCGTTTCTCCGGACCCCCAGCCAGGCGAGTTGCCCTTCTCGGGCAACAAGAGCGGGCTCGCCTTCTCCAACTCCTCCAACGGATTCCTGACCGGATACTGGCCGGTTCCCGGCAGCCCGTATCTCTTCTCCTCGACCGATGGGGGCCGTACCTGGGCTCAGATGGAATTAGCCCTGCCTGAAGGATATGAGGAGGCTGACTGCTCCACTCACACCCCTGTCTTCTATGGAGAGGGAGCAGGGACTCTGCCCGTCACGCTCTACGCGCCCGCCGGTGAGCGAGAGATCCTGTTCTACTCGACAATGGATGGCGGCAAAACATGGACCCCGGGGACTCCGATCGCTACAGGCGAGGAAAGCGCCAGTTGGGATGCTCCAAAGCCAGGTATGATCTTGGTGGCGGCACAGGGCAAGCTGCACATCTCGACCGACGGCGGCAAAACGTGGTCCACGGTGACCCCCAACATCGACTTCGAACCCGATGGCCCACTCATGCTGTCCTTTGTTTCCGAGAAGACCGGCTGGGCGCTTGTGAACGGCAAACTGATGAAAACGACCGATGGAGGAGTAACTTGGAGCCGCACGTAACGCGCCGTGTCGGCGAAGGCCCCACGCCGCGCCTCCTTGTTGCCTAGGCTACGTCTCCCCGTGTCTTCATGGGCTATTGGGCATCCGGTGACCATTACGAAAACCTGGGGTCACCGGGTGACCATTAGCCAAACCCGAACTGGTCACTCACTGACTCCTTTGTCGAAAACTAGGGTTACGCGGTAACTAGTTCCTGAACTTTAGTCATCGTGCGACCACACTTTTCGACACGTTAGCCTTCTCATGACTATTGCCGTGTCCGGAATTGGTCACGGCGTGACCCTGGCTGATAAAACGTATCACAGGATGATCGTTACAATCTTCTATCAGTCATCTGGAGGGTGTTGTCGACCAGCAACAGTCACGGCGTGCCTTGCTTCTGCGGCTCCCGACTCCCTTCTGGGAACCTGCGCCAGAAAGTAGTCACTCGGTGATCACATTCATGCTTACAGATTCATCTTACAGGTTCATCCCTACATGAATGAAGGCAGGCCCGATTGGGCCTGCCTCCTTACATCTGCTACTACTTCACTTGGCAACCGCAATAGCGGGGCTACCTTTGCTGCGCCCACTAGCCTTGCTTGATTTGCTACCTCCTCACTGCGGCCTTAGAACGCTGGAGCGAGTGCAGGGCGAGGCTGAACGCGATGATGGCGTAGGCCACGAACACCCTGAAATACTCGCCTACCTGGGCGCTTCCCAGGAGGTTTTGTCCCGCGTAAGGCGACACGATGAATAGAAGGTGGAATAGGAAAGTCCCCAGAAGGGCCTGGCCCACGGTAGCCTTGGAGACAGTCGCGCCTCCCACCAACATCGCGGCGATGGCGAAGGTCCCGATCTGCCCGTGGCTGTCGTAGGTGTTGATCGTCCCGATGTTCTGCAGGAACACGATGTGGCCAATGGAGGCCAGAACGGTGGACGTGAGCACCGCGACTCGCCTCACGCGGTCCACTTTGATACCGGAGATCTCTGCGACACGCATGTCCTGCCCCACGGCTCGCATGTCCTGTCCGAGCTTGGTCCGAAGGAACGACAGCATGGCCCACGCCAGCAGTCCGATCACGATGAACGTGGCGAGCGGGATGACAGCGACGCCGGTGTTGATAGCCAAAAGCCTATCCAGCGAGTACTTCACCGTGACGAGGTCCACCGTGTTCCGTAGTCCGACACCCTGGGGCAGCACCATCGCTCGATTGTTCAGTGGGATGACTGTCCCTATGCCAAACAGGAAAACCAGTTGGTACACTCCGTTCATGAAGAACCCGAGGATCATGCCGGTGACCATCTCTCTGCCCTTGGCCCGGTTCATGATCTCACCGGCCACCCAGCCTAGCAGGAGGGCAATCGGCGTGGCCACCAGGTTGGCGACAGCCAACCCACCTACTCCTTTAACCCCCCAGGCGGTGACCGCGATAAGACCAGCTTGAGCAGCCATCGCGCCGAGCACGATGGCGAAGTTCAGCCCCAGCCCGGCGATAACAGGGATGACCAGCGAGAGCACCGTGAAGGAGTTCCGGGCCATCCGCACGACGGCTTCCTGCAGCAGGAACATGGGCGGCTTGCCGCTCCAGATGATACCCAGCGCGCACAAGCTGAGGAACATGAGCGGGACGGCATTGCCCCTTAGGGTCCGCATGAGCTGCTGCTTAGAAGGAAGCCTCAGTCTATCCCCCATTACCGGTCTATTACTCATCCCCGATCCATCACTCATTCCCGGTCTATCCCCCATTCCCGCCACCTCCCTGACCGCGAGTGAGGGCGTAGAGCACCATGCCGTTTGACACGATGAGCCTGACCGCCTCGCTGATGTCTCCGCTCACAACGCTCTGGGTGACCGGAACAGTGATAACCAGAAGGGTCTGGAACAGGAGAGTGCCGATCAGCGCATTGGAAATGGTCGCCGAGCGCGGCGTAGCCCCGCCGATCAGGATCGAGGCGACAGCAGGGAACGCCATCATGAGGGGCGCCACGTAGAGCTGTACAAAGCCATAGGTGTGGGCGTACAGCACGATCCCGAAGGCCGCGAGAGCAGTAGAGATGGCTGTCCCGGTAATACGCATCCTCGGCACGTTGACTCCGGCCGCGCCGGCGAACTGCTCGCTCTGCCCCGCCAGGTCCATGGATGTACCCAGCCGGGTCATCGTGAACAGCTTGTAGGCTCCGGCAACGAGCCCCACGGTGACGAGCAGGCCTGTAGGCACCACAACCTTCCCTAGCTTGAACTGCCACAGCTTGTCGAGGAGGTTGGAGAAGTAATCGCCCAAGCTGATTGTCACCCGAAGGCCCAAGCCGCCCAAAGGCCAGAGCAGTTGGGGATTCGTAAAGGGCATGAGCAGCCAGAACACGCACATGCCCGATACCGCGGCAAACCCCACGTACGTCCCTACCATCATCTCCTGGCCCTTTACCCGGTTCAGGAGGTAACCGTATCCCACCCCTGCGAGGGCGCCGAGGAAAGTGCCCATGCCGAGGGCAGCGAGGAGCCCTCCCATCCCGGTGAGCCGGAGCTCCAGGGCGGTGACCAACCCGATCAGGCCTGATATGAGGCCCAAGGGTAGCCCGAAGTTGGGGCCTATGCCACTCTGGATGGCGGGAACCATTGATAGTACCATCACTGCGTTCATGCCGAAGCGAGAAAGGGAGTTGGTGATAAGGTTGTCAACCGGGACCCCCTTCACAGTCCCCAGGACAAAGAGGAACACAAGGAACAGCGTGACGGTCAGACGCGGAAGGCCAAAGGAGTCCACCGCTCGCGAGATCCGGGATCTCAGGTTAGCTGAGGACGGCGACTCGGTCCCCGGTACGCTCATGCCGGTTCCTCCTTTCTACCGGCCATGGCCAGGCCGAACTTCACGTTTCCGTCCTCGGGCATGAGGATGTCGACCAGCCTTCCGCCGTAGATGATGGCGATCCGGTCGCACACCTTCCGCAGCTCGGTGAGTTCGCTGCTGGTAAGCACTATGGTGACGCCTTTCTCCCTGTTCAGCCTGACCAAGAGATCGAGGACCTTCTCCTTTGCCCCGACATCGATGCCCCGAGTCGGTTCCGACACCAGGAGGACCTCAGGATCCAGCGCCAACGCCCGGGCAATGCAGACCTTCTGTTGATTGCCACCCGACAGCCGTCTCACGACTTGCGCGGGGCCCGTGCACCGTATGTCCAGATCCTTGATGGCCTGCCTTGCGTACAGATCGGCTTCCCGCTTGTCGCGGAGCCGTATCCCGCCAGGCAATACCTTCTGAAAGCGGCCCTTGACCAGGGTCGCAACCACCGTGATGTTGTACTCCACGTGGCGGTCTAGGATTAGGCCGACCCCTTTGCGGTCCTCGGAAAGGAATGCAATGCCGCGCCGGTAGGCATCGCCCGGGACGTTCAGCTTGAGAGCCATTCCGTCCTTCTCCACGGTGCCGGCGGCGGGAAACAGGCCCATTATCCCGTTGCTGATGCCGGTCTTTCCCTGTCCCGCGAGCCCTCCGATACCGAGGATCTCACCGCGGCGGATATCCAGCGTCACGCCCTTCACTTCTTCGCCGGGCATATCCACGGTGAGGTCAGTAAGGCGAAGGACCACATCGTCGGGCGTGGGCTCCTTAGGCCTGGCCGGTAGGGCCGGGCGCTCCACTTTGCGTCCCACCATCATTTCGGCTATCTGGCCCAAGGAGGCGTCCTTTGCCGCCATCCCGCCCACGACCTCCCCGTCTCTCAAGACAGTCAGGTTGTCGCAGACCTCAAGGACCTCCTCAAGGCGGTGGGTGATGAAGATGATAGCTATGCCCCGGTCCGCCAGCCTCCTCAGGGTCCTGAGCAGTTCCGAAGCCTCGGACTCTGTGAGAAGCGCGGTCGGCTCGTCGAAGACCAATAGACGGACGCCGCTCTTGTCCACTTCCCTTGCGACCTCGATGAACTGCATGAACCCAATCGGTAGGCCCAGGACAGGCAGCATTTCGTCGATCCCAAGTCCAACCGTGTCAAGTGACCCTCTCGAGTCCTTCCTCATGCGCTCCCAGTTCAAGGTCTTTGCTTCGTCGCCCAGGAACCTGGAGAGAGCGGTATCGCACAGGGGTTCCCTGTTCAGCTTGATGTTCTCGGCTACGGAGAACCCGGGGATGAGCATGAACTCCTGGTGGACCATGCCGATGCCTGCATCGATTGCCTCTCGGGGATTGCGGAAGCGGACCGGCTTTCCGTCCAGACGGACCTCGCCCTGGTATCCCCCTGTAGCCTCGATGACCGGCATCCCGAACAGGATGTTCATGAGCGTCGACTTGCCGGCGCCGTTCTCGCCGACAAGCCCCAAAATCTCGCCCGGACGCACTGCAAGGCTCACGTTCTTCAGCACGTAGTTTCCATAGTACTCCTTGGAGATGGCATCCATCTCTAGAACGAATTCTTCGCTCATTGATCAGCCCCCGAAAACGCATTGGGGGAGGAGCGATTTCCGCGCCCTCCCCCTAGGAGTCAACTACTTCTTGCCGAAGACGTACGAACCCATGATGGTCAGGTAGAAGTTGCCATCGGGGATGTATTTGGAGAGAGTAACGGTGGTGCCGGCGTCTTTTTCCAGCGCGGCCTTGATTGCGGCCTCGTCGTTCAGTTTCACCTTGCCCTCAACCGCATCCATCGCAAGTTCCACGCTAGCGCGGAGGAACACCATGTTGATAGGCACGGGCCAGGTCGCGAAGCGGCCAGCGCCTCCCTTGGCGACCAGCGAGTCTTCGATAGCCTTTAGGATCTTGGGGACGTCGCCGGCCATGCCCGCTACATCAAGTCCCAGGGCGCCGGGATACCCGTGGGTCGGGCTGGGGCAACACTGCTCAGCGAACATTGCGCCGGAGTCAAGGGCGGACTTGATCAGCGGTTCCTGCATCCCGCAGTTTGTGCTGAACACGCAGATGTTCTTGCCGTACTTCTCAACCTGCCTGGGGACGTCCTCCATGATGAACTTCTGGGCGCCAGGGATACCATCGGGACCCATTGGATCCGGCGCAGTCACGAAGACCCACTCGATGCCTTGTGCCTTGCACTCCTCGATCATGATGTCCCTACGCTGCGCAAGAAGCTCCATGGACATATGGCGAGGGAAGGAATAGTGGAGGAAGTGGGTAGCACCCATCTCCTTGGCAAGCGCGATGATGGATTTACCCCTTGAGAGGTTATCAGTCTCAAACGCTAGGTCTGCCTTTTTAGCGACGATTGCCGGGTCCTCATGGGGTACGACTACGATAATCGGCAGGTCCTTGCGGGTCTCCCTGATCTTATCGATGGCCGCGGCGGTCCCTGGTACGCCCTGACAGAGAACGATCGCCTTTACTTCAGGATCCGAAGCCATGCCGGTGATTTGCCCGATGACTGTCTCCTGTTCCTGCATGAAGTTGTCAGGATAGGTGACGTGGACGATCCTGTCGCCGTACTTGGCTTTCATCTGCTCGGCCGCCCGGTATTCGTCCTCACCCTGAGACACTGTCCCGGTCATGATGCCGACCTTGAATGTAGGCGCAGGCGGAGCCGTTTGAGCCGGCGGAGCAGCCGGCGGGGGCTCTGGAGCGCAGCCTACAAACAGGGCCGCTAAAAGACATAGTGCTAATACGCGTGCCACCGGTTTCATGCTAATCCTCCCTTAATAGGTTTTTTCTGGAATACGACCCTGTTCGTCTGTTTTCCTGCAGCATTCAGAAAGTTGGCAAGAGGATTACTTGGGACGATGTGGAATTCTTGGTCGATGTCACCACGCCCGGAGGGATAGCGGTGGGGATCGCGTTTGAAGACAACATCCTCTACGTGCTCTCGGCGTTCGGTCTGCCCCAAGCCCGAGAGTGGCGGCTGCTGCCAAAAAGCGCGGTGAAGCGCGATGAGCTGGTGAGAGTCTCCTTCGATGGCCACCGGCCCGTCCTGATCCGCTTCCACGACCCGGGGTATTACCACCCCGGAGCCATTGACTGCCAGACCCTGTTCAGGTCGCGCCTTCACGCGGGGGGCGTGCCGGTGCCCGCGCTCTACCGTGACAGAGCAGGCCGCCTCCTGATGGACCTCGTATCGCGCGGCGAAACTTGGACGGTCACCGTCGAGGAATGGATTGACGGCGAGCCTCCCCACTCCGTCTCGCCGTCCCTTGTCTCTATCCTGGGGTCAACACTGGCAAAGATGCACATACTCGGCGGCAGCTACGGCCCGCTGTTCGGCCACGGGACTGATCTCTCCTTATTCGGCGAGCGGGATGAGTACGCCGAAAACGCGGGCAGGCTCGGGGAAGCTCTGGAGGCCTCAGGCACAGAAATGCCGCCGGCCCTGAAACATGCTTACGACCTGGCCCGGGAGCGACTGGCCGAACTCTGGGAGGATCTTCCCGCGGGACCGGTTCACGGTGATTTGGCCGAGCACAACTTGCTGCTTGATGAGACCGAGAACGTGAAGGCGGTACTTGACTTCAATCTCGCTGGCGACGAAGTGTTCATAAACGAGGTGGTGCACACGTGCCTGCGCCTCCCCTCGTTCGGAGACGAGTCCCATGACCGCTCCTACGCCGCCAGATTTCTCAGGGCCTACGAAGAAGTTCGCCCGCTCTCCGTCACGGAGCGGCTGGCCGCTCCCTACCTAGTCACCATCATCAGGCCGTTCCGCTTGCGGGAGGTCAGGCCAATAGAGGAGGCGGCCCGGCACGGGGACATGGGAGTCGTCCGCCGCCGCCTGGGCCGCCTTACGCAGTTGGCTGATCCTTATCGCGCCGGCTTCGGCGCGTAATCGCCGCCGCCCTGAACAATCGGAGGCACTTGTCATCTCGCATAGTGCATGCAGCTCGCTCCGCTCGCTGAGCGCATGCACTATGCTTGCGACGCGGCAAAGCCTCCGCTATCGCTCTGGCTTTGCCTAGAAAGTGCGCTCCACCTCGTCCACGATCGAGCCCACGTAGGCAACGGCCTTCCGGATGGGATCCGGCTTCGACAGGTCGACTCCCGCCAGCTTCATGAGCTCGAGGGGGCTCTTGGTCCCTCCCGCCTTCAGCACCTCGAGCCACCGGTCTGCTGCCGGCTTGCCCTGCTCCCGAATGTCCTGGGCAACCGCGGTCCCGCACGTAAGGCCGGCGGAGTAGCTGTATGGGTACAGCCCCATGTAGTAGTGAGGCTGCCGCATCCAGGTCAGGCGGGCCCCGTCGTCGATCTCCAGTACATCTCCCCAGAAGTCCTTCAGGATATCTCCCTGCACCTTGGAGAGGACTGTCGCCGTGATGGGCTGGCCCTCTTCCGCGAGCTTATACGTTCTGCGCTGCAGCTCGGCCTCCAGCATGTGCCTCACGAAGTTGTGGTAGTAGGTGGCCAGGAGGCCCATGAGGATGTAGCGCCGCATCCGGACGTCGTTTGTAGTCGATAGGATGTGGTCGGCCAAAAGGAGCTCGTTGATGGTCGACGGCGCCTCAACGAAGAACATGGAGGGCTCGGTGTTGAGCAGCCGCTGATTGCGTTCAGCCAACACCGCGTGACCCGCGTGGCCGAGCTCGTGGGCCAGCGTGAAGGTCCCTCTCATCTCATTGCCCCAGGTTGTGAGTATGTAGGGATGGACGCCGTAGGGGCCGCCGCAGAAGGCTCCGGTCGACTTGCCCACGTTATCGGCCCAGTCGATCCACCGGTCCCGGAAAGCGGTGCGGATGATCTCGGTGTACTCCGGCCCCATGACCGACAGGCCGTCGATCACGAGCTTAGCGGCCTCTTCAAAGCTGACGCTGGGCTTGAAGGTCGGGTCCAGCGGGGCTTCGATGTCGCAGTAGAGGATCTTGTCGAGACCCAACACCTTCTTGCGGAGGTTCACATACCTGCGCATGTGGGGTGCAAGTTCCGCCTGAATGACGTCGTGCAGGTTGTGATAGACCTCCAAAGAGACGTCCTGCGGCTGCAGAAGCATGTGGGTGGCCGATGGGAATTTCCGCAGTTTTGCCATGACCACGTTCTTCTTAACCTCGGTACCCCAGGTCGCGCCGAAGGTGTTCTTGAAGGATTGAAGCCCCTTGGTAAAGGAAGCGAAGGCGTTACGCCTGAGCACCAGATCGGGCGACTTCTCATACGCGACCTCGTACATCGCGAAAGACATCTCGTGCTTTCTGCCTTGTTCGTCTTCTATGGGCTCAAACTTCATGTCCGAACTCTTTGCCCTCTGGTAGGTCATGTAGGGGGCATTCAGCACCTCGGAGAGCGAAGCAACGGCGACCTCAGTCGTCGGCTCCAACATGTGGGGCTTGTCTCTGAGGATAAGGTCCAGGTGCCTGCTCAGGGAGCGAAGCTCGGACTCCTCCTGCATGTAACGAGCTATGGTCCCTTCAGGCAGCGACAGGATTTCAGTCCTGACGAACGTGATCCCGGCTTCAAGGGCAGCCTGCGCGCTGGCGACCCTACCGGCCTGCTCCTGGTTGGCTGGTTCCGTGCCGTCGGTCGACAGGTTGAAGTGGGCGTAGGATGCTACCTTCATGAACCTGCGGTATAGGTCCTCCAGTGCGTTCAGGCAGGCCGCCAGTACTTGCCCGCCCTCTCCGAGACGACCTTTGTACTGGGTCACGGTCGTAAGGTCTGCTTGGCAGGCCTTGAGTTCCGCTTCCCAGGCCTCATGGGTCGGGAAAATGTCAGCAAGATTCCAGGTCTGCTCAACTGGCACTTCTATCCTCAACATACGCTTCTCCACGTCCATACCTCCTCCGCTCATACCTTTAGGCAGCGTCGACCGTTGCCGTGGGACGACCCTAGCTGGCGGAGTCCTTTTCCCGCGCTGCCCTCTCCCTCATGTCCTTCGCCATGCCAGGCATTCCCGCCTTCTCGTAGGCATCGGCGGCAGTGGAGCACCACCAGGCACGGTTTCCGGGACTTCTGAACTGCGCCCATCCCTCTACCGCTCCGTTGGGCGGCAACTCCTGGAACGCCCGGTCAAACCACTCGGCGGCCTCCTCCGGCCTCCCCCGGTTAAGCGCTACACTGCCGTTCACCAGAAGGTTATCGAGTCGGTGGAACCAGAAGAAGCGGACCGGGTATTCGGCGACCCTCGTCAGTCCGAGTCTCTCCGCCAGCTTCATGGAGGGGATGTTGTTCTCCCACAGGTCCCAGTCAGCCACAAGCCCTTCGCGACGGCACCGTAGCAAAGTATTGGCGGCAGCGGCTGTGCCGTGGCCTTTCTGCCGGTACTCCGAAGCGGTCTCAACACCGACGCTGATCCGGCCATGGGACGGGCACTCAGTGAGACTCCAGCTAGTGACAACGCCGTTGCACGTGACGCAATAGCCAAAACCTTCACTAGCAAATCGGTCGATTGAGCCCCACATCTTGGTGGCTTCGGTTCTGACCTCTTCAGCGTTGGGCATATCGGACTCAAGCAGGCCTTTATCGGCAGGGACGACTTCGCAGCCTTCCGGCGGAGCCGCCAGCTTCGATAGGCGCTTCACCGCTTCGTCATCGGAACTCTCGGCCCGGTAGCAGAGTCGCTTGTCGGCGATGGGCGGCAGGTCCTTCAGCATTGACGGCAGTTGGGTGCCCCATGATTGAGGTGCATACGCAATGAAGCACATGGGCCTAGTCCGGGTCCGCAGAGCGTGGGGCACGAATTCACCCAAGAGAAGGCTCTGGATGTCGCGGATCACATCGGGAGCGGGCAGCCCCTTGGCTGTCAGCTCGCTGGATATGAACACGTTGCCCGTTTCCTCCCAGACAAGGGCTACCGTGGGGTGGTCGGGATTGTCGACGAATACCCTGCCTTGGTGCCTTCCATCCACCACCGAGAGAGCGTAGATGGACGACGGCAGGGCTTCAATGAGCGGTCTCGCTGCAGCACGCTCCGCCGCTTTCAGTTCATGCATTACATAACCTCGCTTTCTCCTCGAACAAAAGCAGCCTCCAGTACTGGCCTGGAGGCTGCCCTGCGGTCTTAGTCGGGACTAGTACCTTCTCCTGTCGCCGCCGCGTCCGCCACCGAAGCCGCCGCGCTGCTCGCGCTCGCGGGCTTCGTTGACCGTGAGCGGCCTGCCGCGAAAGTTGATCCCGTTCATCGAATCGATGACAGTCTGCGAATCAGCATCCTCGACCTCGACGAACCCGAACCCGCGTGATCTACCGGTCTCGCGATCGGTGACGACACGCGCTGACAGAACCTTGCCATACTGCGCAACGGCATTCGTCAGGTCAGCATCGGTCACATCCCAGCTAAGGTTACCGAAGTACAACCTCTTGGTCATTCTCCCCACTCCTTCCTCTGTACGGCCGCTTGTCTATCCCAGGTACAAGCCCCCGGTTACCGATGGGTCGACATAACCAGAAGTTTCCCTTCGATGAACTCAGCCTTTTGCATTATACCTCGCTTTGCCACAAATCACCACATCTTCTAGCTATCGCAACAAACCAAAAGCTGGAGGCGCGCAAAGAGGCTCTCTTCGCGGGTTTGTCGCTGGTCCGCAGCTGGTTCGCGGCTGGTTCGTCGCAGGGTCGGCGCTGGTCCGCTGCTGATTCGCCATAGGTTCGCCGCTGGGTCGTGAATCCCCCGCCAATCACGAAGGCGCGTTCTACTCCATATTATGTTGCCGAGATCAAGCCTGCTTGAGGGAGGGTGTTCAACCTGGAAGAAGAGAAAGTTCAGGAGATGGCCGTTGAGGCCATGCGGAGGAGGCCCCTGGAGGACAGACACTGCGATACCCATGTTCACGAGTTCCTGGGAAGCACCAAGCTGCCAGATTGCTCGGAAGACCGCCACAACCATAGGTTCGCGGGAGTGACCACAAGGGAGATACCTGTCCGGGGCTCCCACGTCCACGGTTTCTCGGTGAACACAGACTCGTTTGGCCATCACCATGAGGTCACCGGCCTCACCGGCCTGCCCATCGAGGTCTGCAACGGCAAGCACATTCACTTCGCCGACGGATGCACGACCGAGAACGAGGGCCACAGCCACGAGTACCAGTTCGCCACGCTGATCGAAAACCCGCTATTGCCGAACCATCGAGATTAGTAAGGTTCGTAGGTTCGCAGATTCGTAGGTTCGTAACGTCCGTAAGTTGAGCCGCGCCCGGCTGGCCAGTTCTCAACTGCCAGCCTGGCTTCGACTTTGCTGGGCTTGCCAGCAGTTCCCAGTGGGAATAGGATCCTGGCAGGAGATTGCCTGTCCCGAGGTCTACGAATGGCGGCTAATGAAGGGATCCTACGAACGGAGGCTCACAGAGCGATGAAGGCTTACGAATTCGATGCCTTGCTCATAAAGCACCCCACCCTGAACTCGGCCTACATCGACTTCCCATACGATGTCGAAGCGGAATTCGGCGTCAAGGGGCAGGTCAAGGTCTTCGCTACCATCGACGACTGCGAGTACCGTGGCTCACTGGCCAAAATGGGACGCCCGTGCCACTTTCTCGGGATCACTCAAGAAGTGCGCAAGGCCATTGGCAAGGGTCCAGGCGACACGGTCCACGTGGTGATCAGGCAGGACACCGAGCCGCGGGTTGTGGAGGTGCCACCGGACCTTGCCGCGGCGCTGGATGCAAGCCCACAGATCAAGGAGCAGTTCGAAAAGCTATCATTCACCCGCCGCAAAGAATACGTGAAGTGGATCACAGAGGCCAAGAAGGCCGAGACCAGGGAGCGCAGGATAGTGGAGACCATCCGGAAGCTGCTGGAGGACAAAAAGCATCCGTAACGCTTTGAAACCTCCGGCAAGCCGAGGAAGTGTGTGAAAGCCGACAGCGGTACCAACCCGAAGTGAAGCTTAATAGCGAGCCGCGAAGCATCGAGCCACAGATTCGCGGAGGGCGCACCGTGCGCTCTCAGTAGACCCTGCTCTGCGCCACGCGGTCCTTGATCCCGACCGATATGGCGGTGACAGCACCCGACCCGCCCACCTCATACGTGACGAACGAGTTCAGTTTCCATAGGCCCGTATGGCCTTCACGTTCCTCACTGAAACCGTAGTCTTGGAATGCCCGGCGAGCGGTTTCCGCCGAGTCCCCCACGCGGACACCGAAAACCGCGTGGGACGGGTCGGTCACCTTAATCTCACTGACCTTGTGGTAGAAGTCGGTCCCGCCGTCGGAGAGAAGAGTGAGGGCTATCCCCCGGTTCGGGTACACCAGCATGTAGCCTCCAAAGCCGGGATGGTTCTCCCTTTCCTCGCCCAGGAGAGCCTCGACCTCTGTCACCGGCATCATCAGGCGGACTCCCGCGACCTGGATCTTCCTGTTGAGCCACCAGCACAAGAGTCGCTGCTGGTAGTTGTACAGCGTGAGGACCGTGAGGGCTGCGCACAGAACCACCATCCCCCATAGTGCACGCTTACTCATGCTGACCGATGCACGCTCCCTCATGCTCATCCCCCCTGTGAACTGGAAACTCCCTGCTGCTTCCTCTGACGCCTCGATGCTTGGCCAGATTCCTACCGGTGAAAGAGATGTTATGGCTTGCGCGGTAGACCTATTGCACGGCGCTGAAGGAGGTTCGACTTCAGCCTCAGCACGAAGGCGTGGTAGGAACCGCTACTTCCGCTTCAGCATGTAGACATGGTAGACGTCAGCCTTATCATCGTAGGATGTAACCAAGATGCTTCCTTCCTTCAAGACCTCGCCCAGGGAGCCGTAGGTCTGGACCGGATGGAGGAACCTGTTCATCAGTTGGAGCTCCCCTTCTGCTTTGAACAGGTCATGGCGGGGTGATTCCGAATCCGCAAATCGCTTCCTCAAGCTGAGAAGGTATCTTGATGTCTCAAGATCCAAGGCGCCCGAGAAGTCGTCCCAGCCGAACGGCGACTGCTCGCCGGTCTCAACATCGATTCGGCTCGCATGGGAACCCGCAGCATAACGCGTCTCCAAGACTAGGTCTCCATCCTGAATCCCCAGGATTCTATAGCTCGTGTGGATAGGCAACTCGAAAATGACAGATCCATCAGACGTCCGTATTCCGGCGATGTGTCTTGCCGATCCGCTCGTCCCAAGTACGAAGGTATCCCCCACGAAGAACATCGAATACAGATCCAACGTGCCTGGATCGTAAGTCCACTTTACGTCCCCAGTCAGGATGTCGACGAAGTGGATGGAGCTGGAGCCCTGGCGCAGTGCAACCCCATCGGGTCCGGCTGCTGCCCAGGATATGTCAGCGAAATCCCTGCTCCACCGCAGGGTACCCGAGGAGGTATCCCAACACCGGATAGTCGTGCTGCCGTATCCCCCGGTCCAGACAACGGTGGACGCGTCAAACCACATATCCTGCAAGGGCCATCTCACCTGGTCATGCCAATCACCGACGCCCTCAACCTGCCAGGCGATTTTGCCTGTCTCCGGGTCGATGCCGAAGAGGAATCCCTTCTCTGTGATCGTCGATCCGGGTCCGTGGCCATCCAGTACGGTGCTCGAATCCGCAAAGTAGGCCCATATCGCCCAAGTCCCGGGATCCCCTTCCAGCACGACCGGTCCCAGGACGTAGTCTTGCGCACCGAGGTCAACAGAGGGGACGGTCATGCCCTCAGGGACGGGCAACGAGTGCTCGGTCACCGCGCCAGTCTTCGAGTCGATCACCATGTATCCGGGCCTTCCATCAGCAAAGGTGGCCAGGATGAAGTTGGGGGTCGGCACCGCTCCCACCCGCAGGTCTCCGATAGGGCCATACTTGAATCCCAGGTCCTTGGCCTCCCAGAGAAGCTCGCCATCGGATTTCCTGAACGTGTGAATGTCGCCGTTGGGTCCGCGGACTATGACGTGAATGCGGTCCTCCACGGTGTAGATGTTCATCGTGCCGAGTTGATCACCGGATACCCTGAAGGGCATTTCCCTGCTCCAGACTATCTCCCCGTCGGACAGGCGGATCAGGCCGATCCAGCGTTTGGTGGCAAATACGGCTTCTCCAGTTTCGGAGATCCTTTGGGCCTCCACGAACTCCGATTGGGGGTAGAGCCGCGGTGCGACCTGCCGCTCCGGGAACCAGAAACCGGCTCCCTCGCGTGGGTAATATTCCGGAACTGTCTGCTCCCAAACTAGTGTCCAGCGGTCATCCAGGACGACGGGGACTCGCCTCCACTCCATAACAAAGGCAGGCGCGAGGGCGGCCGATGAGGCCACCAGGACCACGACCGATGTAAGCACAACAAACCTGGATAACAGCCTCGTCGGAGCGCCACCGGCAATGAAGGTGTCCATCTTCAGGCTGGTATAGGTGGCAACTCCGGCCGAGAAGATCAAGATCCCCCAGGCGATGGGATTGGGAATCGGCACGCCGTGGATAACGAAGAATGGCATAAAGGCCGGGAGGCGGTTTAGGATGCAGAGCTGAATCAGGAAAAACGTCAGGGCGCTCCAGAGAAAACGACGCCGCAAGATTGGGCCAAAACGTACGCTCAAGAGGAACCCAACGGCAAGCCCCATTCCGAGAGGGACGGCCGCCCCCATCACGTATTGCTGCACGTTCTGGAAGTCATGGATGCCCGTGCCGCCACGAACGTGACCCAATGGATAGAGAGCCAGGAAGAATAGTCCCAATACCATCCCGATAAGAGAAGCCCATGCTGGGCGGAGGTTAGGGTCAGAGATCGTGGAGCGGTCTCCAGATCCAGTCCGTTGGCCGCTGAAACGGGGGACGTCGTGCTCCGGACCACTTTGAGGGGGAGTCTGCCCTATCAACTCAGCACCTCCGTAAGTGCTATACGTTCCCACAAGTGATCGGTTCCCGACCTTGAGGCCGAGCCTTGATCGAGGGCGAAGTCTATCCGAGTCGCTTCAGCCAGACCGCCGTCCATTAAGCCCTTGCTTGAGGGCTTGATACCCTCGCTCTTGGAGTCAAGCGTTTCGGAGAGGCGCCTAGTTGCGAGGTCCATGACCCGAACAGCTCTCCGTGCGTTCTCTGATGCCCTCAGAAGGCGCGGCTCTGCTACTCCCGCCGCAGCGGCTCGCGCCTCTAGCAGGCTTCCACGGGCCCAGTCTTCTGCGATGTCAAACAGGAGCGAGGGTTTCCGTATCTAGCTCAGGCTAAGACTCTCCAAGCCAGCGTTTAGCCTGGCCCTCCAAGGCAAGATCCGCTGCCGCCGACGCAAGCTCAGGATTCGCGCGCGGCCCCGGGAGGTTGGATTCCTTCATCAAGTAGGAGTCCCACAGGTCCAGCGGCAGTCCCGCCAGCACTTCCTTGCAGCGGTCCAGCTTGTTCATGGCGCACCTCTCGTTCTCCATCGGATTGTTTGGCGGGCCCGCGCATGTTAGAATGATGTTTGCCGTGCCGGAGTGATGGAATTGGCAGTCATGCGCGACTCAAAATCGCGTGCGGTGACCCCGCGTGCGGGTTCGACTCCCGCCTCCGGCACCACTTCTAGCAGAGGCTATGATCTCTCAGCCTGAGTACCTTCCTCAGAGCGGTTTGACATGACGGTGCCCAAACGGTGCCATTATGCAGCTGCATATCATTAACGCAAAGCGTCCAGAACCCAATGACCTTTGCCTTCCAGCGTGAATCGTGGGCCTACGATAGTCCGACGTAACTTCACGGCATCTACCATTGCATGATCTTCTGCCCGGGAGCGGTCACAAGTACTTCTTGAACACCTCATCTTTTCGTCTGGAGATCTCCTGGTCAATCTCAGTCACAGGGATCCCGGCTTTGACAAGGTCAGCATCCGAGTCATCAATGGCCGCGCACTCCCGCACGACCATTTCCTGAATATCGTTAGGTGGAACAGGAATCCGAACCTCATCAAATGTCTTGGTAGTTATCGCGTGGAATTTGCTTCCCGTAGCCGGGGCCTTCAGCTGCTCGATCTCCCGCTTGAGAACGTAGAAGAGGAAGTCATTGGAGATCGGTGGTCTAGCACGCAGGCCGTAACAGGACTGGTTAAACGCCATAGGCTTCGAGAGCTGAGCCATTGCTCCAACCGTTCCCCTAGCGGAAATAATGATGTCACCAGCCTGAAGCACTTTTGTGCTACTGTTCTCAAGCCCCGCTTGGGTTATGCTCTTTGCTGCTGACGAAACAAAGCGGCGCACTGACCGGAAATCCGCAACGCTTAGCCACGGAATGCTTCCATTCCAATAGGCCTCGTTTGAGGTATCGGGCGTACCTCCGCTTATGATGTCAACCAAGTCAGAGACTTTCATAAGCGTCCACTTGCTGGTAACGGTGACTTTTCTGGCTCTTGCCAAGGATATCCTCTTATCAAAGTCGACTCTAGAGAAGTCAAGAAGGTCGACAAGCCTGGCAACACTCGCCACTGAGGCCAGATCACTCGGAATCGAGCCAAGAGCTCCATCGAAGTTCGCCGCTATAAGGGTGCTTAGTTTGGCCGGGTTGTTCCGGTTGTAGTGCGAAGGCCTATTCCTGTCAGGTCCGTCATACAGAGGCGTGATGTGCTTGCCGTTCGCGTCCTCGATGAGTTTTATGCCTTCGTTGCCTTTGGCAGAACTCCACTCATACCCGAGGAAATCCTTGAGTTCCTTTGTGCCGGTAGGCGACTGGATGATAATTACAGGATTGGGCTGACTGTTCGCCAGTGCAAAGTGGAAAAGTTTGTCACGTTCCAGTTGCTGCACATAGGAGAGACAATGCTTAGCCACTTCAGACTCCTGTTGGTCCGTTGTCAGGGATCCAAACCTTTTCTGCCTGCGCAGGTTCTTGAGAGTAGAGCTCCGAGAGAACGCGTCAATAGAAGCCTTGAAGTACTCTTCTTGCTTCCATGAACCTTCTGGTTCACCCCGTAGAAGTGATCGGTAGCTATCAAATCGCACACCGACGTGAGCACAATACTCCTTGATCACTCGACCGTCCTTATACAGTCCCTGCTTCTTCCAATCATTGCCCCTTCCTCTAAACCATTCCTCAACGCGTCCGCGATAGTGCTCTGCGGTGTCCGGCGCAGTAGACTTACGACGCAGGAACATAGTAACGGTATTGGTACCGGTCTTGCTAAAGGTTCCACTGGCAAACTCAGCAATAGCCACAATGTCGAAGTACTGGAGAAGGATCTCTCGGGTCCTTATGTAAGGCCCCTGTCCATTGGATAGGACCGATGACGGCAAAATGATCGCAGCGACGCCACCTGGTCTGAGCAGTTGCATTGCGCGCTCTACGAAAAACGTCTCGATGCAGTCGGCCGTCTCTGCATCCTTGATTGTCTCAGTCAGCGTGTAAGCATCACGGTCTTCTTTGGGGAGAGTCTCCAAGAATCCGCGCACGCTGTACGGCGGGTTCGTCACTAGCAGGTCAAAGGTCCCGTTCTTGATGTCAGGATATCCATCGTGAGCCTGAGCCAGCCCGTCCCCGTAGCAGATCTGAATGCCCTGTTGCCCATACATAAACGCCGAAACCTTGGCGACCTTGGACAGTCGGTATTCCTTCTCGATCCCGATCATTGCCTTGTGGAATTCGGCCATATCAGTGTGTGGCCTGTGGTTCTTAACTAGGGGTTCTAGTTGGAGCGCCAATTCGGTCAAGAAGTGTCCCGCGCCACAGGCGTAGTCAATAACCTTGGGTGGCGCAGCATTCATCCGGACAAGACTCTCTAGCGGTAGGCTCATCAGGATGAAACGACAGATTGGTATGGGAGTAAAGAACTGACCTTCACTCTGCTTGATGCCTTGATCGAGAAACCCTTCAAACATATCACCCAAGAACTGATTGTGGCCGTTAGGACTGGTAAGACGGATATCCTGCCACATTTGTAGGATCTTCACTAGCACTTCAGCGTTTTGGTAGAAGAGCTGCTCGTTGTGAACGTCGATGAACGAAAAGTCGTTATTGGTAAAGAACTTCTGCTGAACGAACAGATTCCATACTGCTCGCTGAGTCGCATCAGGATTCTGACGTATGAACCTCAAGGCGTTGTTCACATCATCTTGGTTTATGTACGTGATATCCTCACCGAGAAACTTCCCCATCCCGGCTTGATACAGCTGTTGAAGTCGATCCATCAGATCGAAGTGGCTATCATATGCCACGCCTTTCCAGTAGAACTTCAGGTCTCCAGGGTTCTCGATTTCGTCAACCAACTTGCATAGAAACAGGTTGATCAGCTTGTCGAATGCGTTTTCCCGACCGGATACGTTATGCTGGCGAAGAATGGTCGCGAATTCATGGTACTTCTTCTGTTGATCCGACGCTGAGATGTAGTGAAGGTCGCCGAGAGAGTACTTCTCTTTTCCAATCTGGTACGGCTGGATGTTGTCCTCGAAAATACCCTTGGTAGTGTAATCCAGTTTGTAGGTATCTCGCCACACCGCGAAGCGTTCCTCGACGTCTGTCGCGCCCTTAAAACTCTTGAGATGGGGGTTATCGATGAGATACTTCTCATTATCCCGGTGGGCAATTATGTGACTCTGAAAGACCACGTGACCGTTCTCAAGATCCGAAGTATAAAGGCACAGGAACTTGACTTCGCTGATCTGCTGGGCGTAACTGAACAGTTGATTCCCGTCTTGACGAGTCTTGTTCCAGGCCTTGATGAACTCCGAGCCAGCTGTCTTGCACTCTATGATGAGTAACGGTCGGCCAATGTTGTCCTTCACGAGAATGTCCGCGCGCCCGCCACTCGCTCCTCTCCCCAGCTTCCACTTGGGTTCTAGTTCTATATGCTGCGGCTTGTAGCCTTTTTCGAGGAGCCGGTGAACGCACTCAAGAACAACGAAGTTTTCGTTCGCCGAGAAGTTGCACGTCTGACGTTCGTTTACAATGAGTCCGTCAGTCTCTGGATACACAATGGTCTGATTAGAAAAGTCGACGGCCAAGGTAGCTGTCCCGATTGTCTTGGTGTATATAGACTGTGACTTCGTGAAACCAAGAGTCTCGAGCACGCCGGCGAAGTTGGCTTGGGTGATCATTGGGCGCCCATCCTTTGATTGGTTCAGTGCACTGTCGCCTTTGCTTCGCTCCCACGCAACTCTACTCCTGCTGGGGACTCTGCCGGAGAAGGATGACTGACAAGGGCGTGCTCGACTTCCGTGCCCCCAACCTAGCCGTCGGGTACCCGCACTAAAGGAAGGGTTCCGCAGGATGCTCTGCGGTCAATGATGTCGGCGTCGTGCCAGTGGGCACTCTCATAGGCCAACCCTCTTCTGCACTGTGGTGTCTGTGGAGGAGAGTATGCAGCGTGATCAACAACGGGTCGATCCGTCCAGAATGAGGACTACTGTGCGCAATACTCTAGGATCCCCAAGAGCCCGTTGTCGCAGATCACTAAAATCGAAGGGTGATACCGGGGACTGAAGAACCCTCGTCGAGTGCCCGTGCCAACATGTCGTCCTGTCGCTCGGCGGACTGGGTGGGCGCTCCCGGTAGGATGTGCGCATATATCTTCATGACCATGTCGGGGGTACTGTCGCCTATGTGCGCTTGGACCACCTTTGGGTTTTCACCTCGCTGAAGCGCATAAGTGGTGTACGTGTGACGGAGGCAATGGAGATTGGCGTTTCTAATGCCCAGTTGCCTAAGGAGGTACGAGAAGCGGTTGGAGACTGCGGAGGGTCTCTGGTAGTCTCCCATCTCATTCGGGAACACCAGGTTCTTGTCAACCCATGCGGTCCCCATCCTACGGCGATGCTCCTCTTGAGCTTCCTTGTGGGCCTTGAGCCTCTGGACGGTTCTCCATCCAAGATTGATAGTTCTATTGCTCGCCTTCGACTTGGGGGGACCGAGCTCCAGGTCGCCAGTATCAGAGTCCTCAATAAGAGTCTTGTTTATGGTCGCCACTCGGCGCTCGAAATCGATATCGGTCCACTCCCACGCAAGAGCTTCACCGCGTCTCGTCCCGGTGGACACTAGGATGTCGATGAGCACACCATCCGGATGCCCCTCGCGACTCCTCAGGATCCGTCTTAGCTCATCCGGTGTGAAGGCACGGTTTTCGTGGCCGTTGAACTTAGGCAACGCAACATCGTCCATGGGGTTCGGACTCCTCTTGAGCGTCGCCCGCATGACCTGCCGCAGGACTGAGTCGGCCAGAGCTAGTTGCCGAGTAAGTCCCTTCCCCCGTCTCAGCATCCTGTAAGCGCTTTCAATGTGCTCAGGGGTAAGGTCTCGCACCATGACGTTCCCGATGACCTCTACGACGTGCTTGATAGCAGCTCGGTAGCCTCGCACAGTGTTCTTCCTAATATGGGTGTGGTCCGCAAACCACTGCTCCACAGCCTCTGAGAGCCTCAGGTTTTTGGCCTGAGTCCAGGGTTTCTTTTCCAACTCGGCCAGGAGTGTCACCAACTCCCGCTCGGCCTCACGCTTGGTGCCCCTTATGGTCTTGAGGTGGCGCATGCGCTTGCCAGTGACGGGATCCTGCCCCACCTCGATGACTATGGTCCAGCTGCCAGGGCGCCTTTGCTCCACGTGCCCCTTCAACCTGCTCAACTCCTCTCGTTGGGAACCTCACCCTAGATGAGGCATCCCATGTCGCCGAGAACTACTAGCCTTCTTTGGGCTGTCTGGTCATCAGGGAGACGAACTCCCGAATTGCCGTTCGCCTATTGCCCCTAACGGTCTTGACGTAGCGCTTGCGCTTCCCGGTGGTTGGGTCCTGCCTCGCCTCGACCACTACGCTCCAGCTGCCTGCGCCCGCCTGCTCCACACTGCCTTTCAACCGGCTCACCTCCTCTCAACGGGGAATACCCTAGCCCTGGACGAAGCGCCCGTCCCTGAATCAACGCCCAAACCTTCGGGTTGGCGCTTCTCCTTCCCTGACCCAGGCCTCTACGGCCAGCTTCGAGAACCTCACAAGCCTCCCCACGCGCCTGTAAGGCAGCCGGCCCTCCTTGCACAGTTGGTAGACTGTCTTCCTGTCGAGCTTGAGGTAGCTCGCAACCTCGGCCGCCGTCAGGATAGTGTCGTCTCTTATCGCGTCCATAGAACTCACCTCAAGGCGACGGTACAGGCGCGGACGAGACGGTTCAAATTCAAAGCCATACGTGTGCAGTTTTTCGAGTATTAGTTTGGTAGCGCTCTTTCTCGCATCACGCGACCGGAGAAGGCTGACGCTTGTCTACGGTCGCTGACACGGGTCTTCCTTACTCTCTGGACTACAGGCCGATAACGACCATCGGACACGTTGTCCAACATCTTTGGACATAGAGTCCAACACCACGACTCTACAAAGTTGCCAGTGTGCTGTCAAGTGACCAGAACAACTGTCACCGATGTCGAGTATGTGTTAGTCTTGGCTCAGGTGGGTAAGTTTGACGTTTGCAGACAGGCTAAGGCAGCTCCGGGAACAGCGAGGCCTCTTAAGAGAGGAAGTCGCAGAGAGGCTTCAGTTGTCCTACTGGACAATAGCTAAATACGAGTCAGGCAGCAGGTCTCCGAGCGGCCGGGCTCTGGCAGGGCTCGCTCGCATACTCGGGGTGTCTGTTGATTATCTACTCGGAACTGGTGATGAGGATAGGTCTGCAACCAACGTTTCCCCCGAACCCGATCTGATCAGAAGAGCTCTGGAGCGCCCCGACCTGTGCCGCATTGTCGAGCTCCTGAGCCCGCTCGATGACTACACCCTCCATAAAGCCATCCAGGTCCTGAGGGCTCTCATCGATTCTGACCCCAATACCGTACGACGCTAAGATACGCGCCTATGGCGCTTGGTGTGGTGGTATGCGGAGTTCGCAATCGAACGCTTGTCAAGGAGGCGGCAGAGATGGATCTGGTTAAGCGAAAGAGGACCTCCGTAATCGGTCGCTGCGAGCACTGCGGTCGCGAGATGGAGGTGCCGGGAGACAACTTGATCGCTCCATACAGACCCGCCATCGAACTGAAGTCAGCGATACGGTGCCAGTGCGGCGAATACCACAACCTGATTGCTCCTCCTGAGGCTAGGGCTCCCGTTCGCCACACGGCAACACCCCATCCCGATGATGACGTGGTTAGGTGTCCTTACTGCGGATCCTCGCAGTACCATGCGGGCGACAAGGGATTTAGCCTCGGCAAAGCTGCCGCGGGTGGAGTTCTGGTCGGGCCAGTGGGATTGCTCGGTGGATTGCTCGGCAGCAAGAAAACGGTCATCACCTGCCTGAAGTGCGGCCGCAAGTGGGAGGCCGGCAGACATTGACCGGCCTCTGGGCATCTACAGTAGTCCGAGGAGGAGTGGTTGGGTGGACACTCTCCTAAGGCTCGCTTGTCTTTTCTTCTTTGTTGCGTGTATCTGGCCCCTTATTTGGGAGAGTGCGCGCGAAATCCGGAATGCGCTGGAGTTGAGCGCATACTCGGAAAAGAACCTTCAGAGGCTGAAACTGCTTCGGACGCTGAGACCGGTCTCCGAGTACCAGCAGGTGCCGGAGAACATAGAGAACTTCAACCGGGAAATGGCCAGCTGTGTGGGCCCTGTGGACCGCCTGTCAAGCTTTCGGAACTGGTGCTAGGCCCCAGAGATCGACATGTTTGCACCCCGTAGGTATGTCAGAGTCGCAGGTGCGGACGCGCAGTTCTACATCAATGCCGAATCTGAAGACCTCATGAGGCAAGGGGAAAGCGCTCTGGCGAAGTGGTTCACTGCTCTGCCCTCAGATAGCATGGCGCTCGGTTACTCGATCACAAAACTAAGGTCACGTTTCCCACAAGTGCGGCAGCCGAAGACGAGGCTGAGACTCTATGTGCCCAAAGGCTGGAGCCGAGACCACGCTGGGCAATCGACGGACAACTGCATTAGCTGTGCTGGCGGACTGCGGATGGCTATCACCAGGAATCCCGTGTTGCCCGGCGTACCTCAGTCACAGTCTGGCGGCGGAGACGGTCACATGACTGAGCGTCGCTGATTCCGCCTCGGTACTTGGTAAGGTCTTCCGGTGTAAAGGCATGGATTAACATTACGATTGGCTCTGGGGCCCGTACGGCATCTTGTAGGCCGAACCTGGCCCCTTCTAGCGTCGCCTTCACGGTTGCAGGAGGTTTCTGTTTCTAGAAGACCTCACTGGAACCGTGGTACTCAGGCGTCCCCGTGATATATTCCAGGTTAAGGTCCTCACATAGGATGGCCCGGTTGATCTTCCCTTTGTTACGCCAGATCACGTCTGCGGCGCTTTCCCGATCCATCAGGGTGGGCGCGATATCATGCTCGCGCCTATTGCCTGCGCGGTGCGCGAAGGTTGCCCAGGTGCCGTCGTCGGGGTCAGCCAGATAGAGCCTGTCGATCCAGATCGATCCGTCAGTTCCGCTAATGAACTCCCACCGTAGAGACACGTCGTGCTGTTCCATGTAGTCTAGCATGGTCTCAACATCTTGCTGAGTCACGATCCTAAGGACCTTTGCTGTCTTTTTCATGTGTATTCCTACCTTTCTCCCGGTTATCTCCGGGTCAGATCTTCCGGAGGAGATGCCTAGATTTCTCCTCCTGCCGACGACCACGGTCACCTCCCGCTGCCCATGCTAGGTCCCATTGGCGGACAGTCAAAGGCGCAGAGAATGAGTGTGCACTTTTCTCTGTATTTTCTTCGCGGGGACATGGGGCGGTTGTCTCGGAGGTCTTGGGTGACGCCGGTGGCCCGGGATGGCCAGTCAAAAGCCCGGCACCAAGACGGCCGCGCCAGCCTCATCGCCCCCAATCGGTGGAGTTGCGGTGACACTGTCGGGCGCCGGCCGGGCAGAGGCCGGACAGGCGACTGGCACACGCCCTACACCGCCAATCCGTGCTGGTGGCAATGCTGGTGGGATCCACTGTCTGCCGGACCGGTGCCATCCGAGTGACAGACAGATGTCGGGCACGGACTGGCAGGGAACGTTTCCTCCCAACCATTTCTTCGCACGCTCAAGGCCAGGCCTATGACTGGCACCTGTCGGTCATAGGCGACACAGCCGGCCAATTCGCCAAAAACCTGCACTTTCCCCGGGTCAGCTTGTACCCACGGTCTGCCTTGATAGGCTGCTCATGAGGAGGTTGAGCATGAAGAAGGATGGAGTTAGGAGCCACAAGTACACCATTAGGCTCAATGATCGGGACGATGCGGACCTGCTCCGCGTGCTCGAAGGAAAGAACGTCTCGAGGGCCTTCCGAGACGCCCTGCGGGGCACAGTGAACAAGGAGCAGAAGATCGACGAGCTCGTGACGCACCTAGTTGCGCGACGTCTGTATGACATACTAACAGGGTTCAAACAACTCTCCGACCTGTTCGCACTAGCCGGCTACGCTCCGCCGGTGTCCGATCTGCAGGGTTCAGGTATACCAATTGCGGCCGGGTCAACTCCTTCAGAGTCCCGAGGTCCCGGGGAGGTCAACGTTGGACCTAAGCAAGGGCGAAAGCCCCGCTCTGCTCCGCCCGAGGACCAGGTAGAGCTCATCGGAGACCCGACAAAGCCCGCGAATGAGACCGCTCAATCCGAGGACACAGATGCCACGCAGAGAGCCCTCCAGAAGCTTAGAGAGTGCGCATTTGCCATGATGAGGCAGTCGGCTCCAGGGCCAGTTACTCCGCCCTCTGCCGAGGAGGCAGTCGGTCAGGCTCCGAAGGATAAGGGCCACTGATGCCGGCGCTAGCCTCAACGTGTACGGACGAGCACCGCAGTCCCTATGCCTAGACCCCTGGATCCTGTCGGCTGGACTGCACGGGCTCCCATACACCGGCTTCCTCCCCATTACCGTCAAAACTGGCGATGTGCGCCCGTGGCCTTGCTTGAGGGGCCCTGGTTGCTACCCTGAAGAGGAAGGTAGTGGACAACAACCACTTCTTACGGCCCCGGAAGGTTCTTAGGGGATGTCTTTCCCAAAACGCAGATGGGCAGGTGCTTAAGGAGAGTCGCGTATGTCAAAGTCCCAGGACTATCGACGCAGGCGCAAGATCTCAAGTGCCGCCGCGGAAGTGACCGGCATGGTGGTTGGTCTCACGAAGCGACTTCGCGCAACCAGGTCAAGATGGCGGATCGTCGATAACCTCTTGATTATCGCAAGGGTCCTAGATGAGGCCGGGCCGTATTCCCCAAGTCCGAAGGCGGCGGACTGGACCCGGGCAGTGGCCGTGAGGGACGACCGGCAGATTGAGGCCGCTCTGGAGCGTTTGGTCAGCGCACTTACAGCCCTGCGGGCAACGTTCAAAAAGGAAGACGACCGGCGGCTATACGCAGATACCGCGATCAGCTACACGTGGGATGCCGAGGAGAAAATCGGCGACTTCCCTTGGCTTGAGCCGTAGGCCGGAAGCCCCCCTGCATAACGGTCGGACGTACCCGACAGCCTCAGGATAATACTCGAAAAACCCACATCTCTCGCACCTTTGCTGGATAGGGCACCCCGAGCGTTCTACCGTTGGCTTGAGCCTATAGCTGCGCTTATGCAAAGCGCACCCGGGCATCGTGAAGCCGGTACGGTAGCGGTGAGTCAGCATACATGGGCTCCTCAGGACTAAGAAGGAACGGCTCAGGACGCAGTAGGAGGCGCCAGTTGGGGGCGACCAGCCAAGACGACGGGCAGAACAGGACGACAATGCTGACCAAGAACCCGGGACAGTGTTCAGAGGAACCGATTCGCGAAAACGATAGGCGGCCCTCTCGTTCAAGAAACCAAGGCCCCCTACGGGGGGAGAAAGGAGATAACCGTGAAGGACCAAGGTGGATTCGCGCAAGTCCCTAAACCGGAGATGCACTTCAGGGACCAGGGCCACAAGGCACATTACAAGCGGTACCTCACCCTGCTGCGGCCAACCGACGCCCACGGCATGTCGGCGTGTCTCGCATTGGCAGCCATAGACCGTGAGCCGATCAAGGACTACATTGGCCGCCCCGAGCCCGGCTGCATCGACTTCTGCGCCATGAAGAGAGGGGTCAAGCACCTTTCGGACGGTGAGCAGGGGCTTCGCGACCTGGCTGCCGCGCTCTTCGGGGCGTATCCCGTCGACGACTTCGACCACGTGTTCGGATCCCTCGACGAAGACAACTTCGGCGTCGCCCTAGAGGCCCTGATACACAGGTACCAGTGGCCGTATACCGTTGGCAGGCATTGGACCAGCTATGTCTACCCAGGGGTATGGCAGTACGGCTCCGGCCGGAGGGATTAACAGAAGGGGCAAGCCACCGGTTAGGAGCGTTCAGACGGGAAGTCGGCCCGGGTACAGAGTACCCGGGCCGCAATCTTTGTGTCGCCTTAAATACGCGAAAAACCGCGGTATTTCTCCGAGCGTTTGTTGACAATCCTCGTGCGAGTTACCCTTGAGACGAACCTACACGGTGACCAGCACGGCGCAAAGCCTGCTGCGGGCGGACTGTAAACACCACTTCTGGAAGAAGTGGTTACAGTCCGCCAAGGGGATCAACAAGACGAAAGGGGGCTCAATCAAGGATGAATGTAAGGCAGAGTCTAGAACCCGGCGTTCGGTCCATCCCAAGACCAACCAGGGGCCCGCCAAGAGAATGCGTTGGGCTTCAAGATGGAGAGTAACGCCAAGACGTGCCGGAGACAGAGCGTCGGGGCAGGTATAGGCAAGATCGGCGGAAGCGATGGGCGACAACGATGGGCGATACCGATTAAGTCCCCAGGATAAGTTACCATCATCGGTGCTGGGACCGGTGCTCACGCTTATCTAAGATGACTCGATGACTCCGGCTAGACCCCACGACTGGGACCCACCAAGACACCCAAAGCATCCGGCAACGCGGCTTTTTGTGGGTGGCCCCGCCTCCGTCCCTAAGTGCTGGCGGGCGCCCACCACCCTAGACCTTATCCTCCGGGTAAGCCCTGGGTGGGCTGCGCCGGAAAATCCCATATATTACCAGGAGCCCAATGGGCTCCCGCTGGAGGTGTTCCCGTTTGGGCAAGGGCTCAATCATCTGGGAAGTAAACAAGGCATTTCAGGACCTCAAGGCCTTCGGCCAAAGCAAGCTCGCCGAGCGAAAACACATCGCGCACGAGACCGGGAAGAGGCTCCGCGACGTGGAGTCACCTAAGATCCATGCCATCGAAACTTGGCGCACGTACCTCCGCTGGTCGCTGTCCTGCGCGGAATGGTGTCGCAGTACTCTTGGAGTCCGCCATCTCCGGGATCTGAAGCCGGAGCACGCCGCTGCGTACCTGCAGCACCTCACCGAAAAGAACTACTCCGTGTGGTCCCTAAAGACAGTACGGTCCGCGCTCGCCAAGCTCCTCGGCGTCTCCGGCCCCAGCATCGCTGACGTGGGTGTCAGGCACCTGGCGAACATCAAGCGGTCGCGACACCCGGTAGCGATGGACAAAGACTTCTCCAAGAACGGGAAGTACAAATCGTATGTGGACTTCGGCGAGGCTACGGGCCTGCGAAACTGCGAGTTACCACGCATAAGGGTGAAGGACATCGAGGTAACCAAGGAAGGAATCGTAATGGTCCACCTCGATAAGGGGAAAGGCGGCCAGCCAAGGGACATCGAGGTCCTCCGAGGTCGGGAGCAAGCAGTGCTTAAGGCGCGTGATGATGCCATTAAGCGGGGAGGAAAGGACGATACCCGCATCTTCGATTGGGTTCCCCGGAAGATCAAGTATGACGAGCACGCCGCCCGGGCCGCATACGCCTGGCGCATGTACAAGCAGCACGAGCGGCTTGACCGGCCGCGAAAAGATCTGCTCGTCAGGCGCAACGGGGAGATCTATGACAAGATCGCACTTCTCAAGGTTGCAGAGTATCTCGGACACCACCGCATCTCTGTAATGATCAAGCATTACAGCTGGAACCGGCAGTGACCGGTGTCACATGAGCTCCTCGGGTTGACCTCTGCGGGGCTCAAGTCGAGTGTCAGTACGACCCAAGAGCGCGCCGCGACCGGGCGCGCTCTTGCCCTCCCACCCGTGAGAAGCATGTAAGTTCCTGACTACAAGAGACGCGGAAGCCTACATGGCACAGTCGCAACGCTGTCTGCGGTTTCCCCATTAGGGGAGCTGACCGTCTCACTGGTCTCCAGGGCATTGCGTTTGGGCCGTTACCTCAGGTACGTGCTGCCTGGGTCAGTTTAGGTACCACACGGTCTGGAGCCACTTGCCTTGTTTTCTGATGAGCTCTGAGATATCTTCATTGGAGAACCCTAGCTGTCCAAGAATTACAGTCTCAAGGGCCAACCTCAACCGCGCTGAAACCTTGAGCAATTCTTGGTCACTCAGAGCCTTTTTCTCGAGTTTTGGGTCGTAATGCACTAGGTAGTTGCGAGTGTCCGCAATCCTCTCTGCTAAGGCCACGTCGTTATCGCCTTTGAAGATAGACGATTGAGCCTGGAAAACCTGAGACAGCCGTTGAGCCAGGCGTGGCTCGTTGCTGTACTTGAGACAGCCCATTACCCACTTTCTTAAGTTGCGTGGTACTGCGCATAGTACCTTTTCAAGCCTGGCGACGTGCTCCTCATTAGGCACAACCTCGTTCGATACAAAACGACGATGGTATATCTCCAAAGCCTGAACTAGGCTCAGAAACTCCTGAGTGATGTACATTCCCGATTGATACAGGGTGCCAAAGTACAGGTCGTAGACAGGTTGATACTGTTCATAGTTGATTAGCCAGTTCTCAAACACTTTGGCCGCTCTTGTGCCAAGACCGCTCAGTGGTAGGTTCATCTGTCCAGCCCTGACTCTCGGACCCGGAAGGGCGATTTGTAGGTTGTCAACGCCGACGTGATTTTGACCCCCTGGGGATGCGGACGTTTTCTTGGACTTCATGATACGCACTTAAGGCTTCGCCTGTATTCCATCGGGCTCCTTCCACCAAGCGACATCTTGATTCGCTCCTCGTTGTACCAGCGCAGGTAATGGTCGAGTCTTCGGATGAACTCCTCGATACTGACCCCAGCCCACGGTCTTCCGTAAAAGAACTCGTTCTTCAACCGCCCGAAAAAGCCCTCGCAGGCTGCGTTGTCGGGAGAACAGCCTTTCTTGGACATCGAGCGCGTAAGTCCCGTGGCTTCCATCCTTTCGATCCAGCCTGGCCACCGGTAGTGGCCGCCCCGGTCACTGTGGACTATGGGATGGTCACCTGCTTTCAGCGTCGCAATAGCACTGTCCAGCATCGAGTTCACCATCCCCGCGTCAGGACTAGTGCTGATGCTCCAGCTGACTACCATGCCGTCGAAGCAGTCAACCATGGGCGAGAGGTAGACCTTGCCTGCGGGCAGTTGAAACTCCGTAAGGTCGGTGAGCCACTTGGTATTTGGCGCGCCGGCGTGAAAGTCTCGCTCAACTAGGTTAGGAACAGGAGGGCTGATCTCACCCACATAGGAGGTGTACTTGCGCTTCTTGAGGTGGATCACGACGAGGTCCTGGTCACGCATGAGCCTGCGTACCACCTTTTCGGACACGGTCCCACCGTCTCTGGTGAGAAAGGCATGAATCCGCCGGTAACCGTAGCGCCCATCCGCCGCGGTGAAAGCGGCACGCACGCGCTCGCGGAGCTCGGCGTACTTATCGGGCATAGACATGACAGTCTTATTGTAAAAGTAGCTGCTCTTGGGCATGGCGAAGCACTCCAGCATCTCATTCAGGGGGTATCTCTTCCTCAGGGCGCCGATCGCTGCCGCCTTCTCCCGGTTGGTCAGTTTCTTCGGATCGGCGCCCGGGCCTTTTTTTAGTATTTCCGCCGTCACTTCCATGACGTCCCGCTCAAGTCGAAGCCGGTAGATCTGCTTTTCTAGCGTATGTATCTGCTGCTTAAGCGACTCCACCTTTGCCGTCAACGCGTTCTTGTCATCGATCAGTGTGGGTTCCATGCGTTTGCGCCTCTTCAACACGGACTCCTTCCCGAGCAGATCGTTCTTCCACTTGTACAAGGCAGCGCGGCTAACTCCGTACTTCGCTGCCACTTCTTTGGCCGGGTCCTCTCTAGAACACAGGTCTAGGACGGCCTCCTCTTTCTGCTCACAGGTAAGTTCCACCTTTGGGTCAAGTGACCTTCTCCCGCGCAGTCCCTGCCGGTCCGGTATCGCTTCATCCAGCCATTGCCTCAATGTTTCCCGGTTCGGGTAGCCAAGGGCATCGATGCTCCGGCGCAGGCTGCGGCCGTGTTCCAGGTAGTAGTCCACTGCGACCTGCTTCTGTTCTTTGGAGTATCTCGGCCTGCGCCGGTATTCCTCGTGAAGCGCGCCGGTGCTCTTGTACTCCCTGACCCACAGCTTCAGTGCCCCCTTTGAAGGGTACCCTAACTCCCGCCTAACGGCGGCCGAGGCACCGCCATACTTGAAGTAGAGTTCAACTGCCTTCGTACGATCTTCGAGTGAGTACACAGACATCCCCCTGTCTCATTTGAGTCCAGGTTTTTGTCCGCACCTCCACTGGAGGATTTTCCGACCGGCCGTGACAGTCGATACAGTGGTCCCTGGGTAGGTTGTGGTTCTGCTTGTCTCGAAGCAGTCAAGCAGCGTGATCCGTTTGCCTTCGGTTGTCACGCCCCAAATGGCTGGATATCGTACTATCCGCGTATCAGCACCTGCAAATCCACCATAGAGTTCAAGGTGCAATCCGGATTCGGTCGTGAAATCGAGAGTGCCTCCGAGACGGTGATCGGGCTTGTCGGGAATGTACCATGACCCTTTGAACACTTGCGGGTCCACCGCTTTAGGTCTCCTTTCGCTGCTATGTAGGTGGCTTACACACACTGCACGGATCGAACCCGTTGGCTTTCGCGTCTTTCAGACTGACGGGGATCTTCGACTGGCGTAGATATCGGCACCCGTCCCTGTGGTACTTCTCGCCGGTCTTGGTGATGTAGACGGTGACGTCGCTCTGAGATGTGGTGGGAGTAACAGGGACAACTGGTGCCGCGGCCACGGGCGCAGGCTCCTTTTCTGGCTCCACGCCAAGCGTGCTGCCATCAGTGGTAACTGTTATTGTCCCGTTCTGGTCCGTCCGGTAGATCTTTGCACCCACTGACGCTAGCCTGACGAGCGCTTCCTCTGTCGGGTGACCGTATGCGTTGCCCGCACCACAAGAGATGACCGCGACGGTTGGAGAGACGACAGCGAGGAAGTCCGCTGTGCTTGATGACGAGCTCCCGTGGTGCGCCACCTTCAGTACGTCCACTTCTGGCAGCTGGACTGAAGAGCTGAGAGCCATGGCACCCTCGGCCTCCGCCTCAGCATCGCCTTCGAATAGGAATGTTATTTCGCCATACTTGAGCGCTAAGACCGCCGACATGTCGTTGAGGTCCTCGAAGTCCCTAACCGGCCCGACGAGCCAAGCCCTTAGACTCGGTTTGTCGATGATAACCTTGCCGGCTCTGGCCTCGGTAACGGTCAAATCCTTGTCAACGAGGGTGTCGAGGAGGTCCTCGTAAGTCTGCGTGGTGTGTGAGGTTCGAGGCATTATGACCTCGCCAATGTCGAATGCTTCGAGAACGGCTATAGCTCCGCCTACGTGATCCTCGTGTGGATGGGTGAATACTACGTAGTCCAGTCTCTTTACACCCAGGTCCTTGATGGTGGCAACCACCTCATGGCCCGCACTCTTGGGCCCAGCGTCTATCAGCATCGAGGTACTGTCCGGGAGAGAGATGAAGATGGCGTCACCCTGGCCAACGTCGAGGAACCGAGCGATCAGGTCACCATTGACTGAAGGCTGTGGTGCAGTCGAAGGCAGCATCGATGGCGCAGGTGTGGTTGGGGTTGTTGCCGGTGCTGATGGAGTAGGCGGCAGGGTAGATGGTGTGGTTGGCTGGGTCTGCGCCGGCGGCGGAGCGACGACTTGAGACTCTGGTGCTGGAATGCATGCCGCAAGACCAAGCACCAGAGACAATACCAGGGCTACTGTCAGGAACGGTCTTCGAACCCTCTGAGCAGAGAAGTGCATAGCAATCAGCTCCTCGGGCTACTTCCTGAACAGCCGGTCTTCCAGGGATTTGACCCTGGTGCGGCGTGCTTCGGTCGTGTCGTGGTCAACCTCAACGGTGAAATTGAGAACGTCGCCTTCCTTGGCGTCTCTGGGCAGAAGAGCCCTGGGTAGGGTGAAGGTCTTGCCCTCGTACTCGATGACTGCGAGATTGCCTTCAAAGCGGTCAATGATCAGGGCCATGCTAGAGCTCCTTTCCCCATGGTTGATCTCAAGGAAACCTGGAGCAACCGTCGATCTGTTCTCCCGCCCCTCTTCCAATCCTTCTTCTCAGCCACGGTCCGACACTAGGTGGCACTGGAGGACAACCTGCGCATACTTCTGAGGCTTAAGTTCTGGAGTCTTGTTCGGGTAGGACCATCGCAGCTATCAGGTCAAGTACTAACAGGGCTGGCGTAGTGACAGAACGCCATGAGATGCTCTCATACTGCTCGGCTGTTATGTCCGGATTCGTTGGGACCTCAACCTCCAGAAACCACCATCTGACAATTCTCCTGTATAGCTCTAGCATGTACCTGTATAGCTCGTCGAGTCCCTCGGGAAGGCCCTCCCATAGAACCGTAAGCATGTCATGAGCAAGACGATTCCTCATATCGGTCATCTCGCCAAAGCGACTCACGTCCTCATCAGATATGGCACCTGCATCGACCAGCCAGAGCAGTGTCCCCTTAAGGACGCTACCTTTTCTCGACCTGGATCTGCTTAAGACCTGCTCTTCGTAACCTTTGAAAATCTCCTTGCCATCCTGGAAGCCACTCCAGTAGAAGTACTTGACATTCTCAATTACAGTTTCTTTCAGACTCTCGTACACGGCTATGAACAGCGAGATGCGAATCAGTCTCTCTCTCATGATCGCCGGTTCCAAGAAGTCCAGAAGGCCTTGGATGTCCAAGGGCGTCAACCCTCCCTCGTTCGGTGGACTGCGTTCTCCCATCCCGCAAGGAATCCTTCATCCCCTGAATACCCAAGGCAAAACGATATGCCCAGAACGTCCAAACCTCGCTGGAGACCTCCACAGTGGGAGTCACGTTTTGCTGTGATTCTGGTGCAGTTGTCGCCAGGCTTTTCTCCGCAAGTGCAAGTCGTATTTGGACTACGGCGAGGGTACAGGCTACGAAACTGCGCGTTATCACGCATAGGGGTGGAGGACATCGGGGTAATTAAGGAATGACTCGTAATGGTCCACCGCGATAAGGGGAAAGGCGGACAGCTGCGTGACATCCAAGTCCTTCGCGGCCGGGAGAAGGCAGTGTTCCAGGCGCGAGATGAAACTACTCGAAGAGGCTCGGGTGACCTACGGGGGACGGCAAGTCGACTGTCAATCCGACCCCGGAGCGCGCCGTGACCGGGCGCGTTCTTGCTTGTATCGACGCCTTCTCGGGTTACGACGGAGGCGTTGACGTACCCATCTCCGATTGCGGTGGTCGTCTTCGAGTTCGACCTTAGGCATCTGGTCGAGCATCTCCTGGGTGATCCCAGCCTTCTCCATGATCTCAGAGATGGGTGTCAGTCTCTCTCCCCTGACCGTCGCTCGGAAAACCCTGGCCAATGACTCCATCCATAGCGCTTCATCTAGCAAGCGTTCGCGCCTGCTGCGGCGTGTACGCAATCTGCTACCCTCCCCTTGGGTTCCTTGATGGAACAACATTCAAGACCTTGGGCGGATCGCCCGGAGTCTGTGAGGGTTGGTGGAACGGTCTATCTCAAACAGCTCCGGGTGCCGGCGGACTGCATCGCGGACGTTTGCCTGGGCAACAAACAGGCCGTCGGATGGCACATACGCGCGGGTCTCGTTGATGCGCTGCGTGATTTCGCTGTAGGTCATAAATCTCTCCGCGGTGACGTGCTTAATGGCTTCATACAGCCGCACCTGCCCCACCTCACGTGACTGGGGCCTGACCATGCAAGCTCGCCAGTACTTGCTAGGATGCTACGCGATCCTATCGCATTTATCGTGTTGTTACCTCTTCGCAGAGGCCCACTCTCGGAGTAGCTGTAGGTACCTATCTGTTTCGTCGCGTGTCTCGAACATACGCGTATGCTTCGGCAGTGGCTCTTCGTTGTGTTGTAACAAATCTTGAGAATCCTGAACCACGACTACCAGATACGCTTTTGATGGCCACGTTTTTTCAATCACCGCGTATCCAGTCCATTCAGCTAGATGCCCGACTTCAGCAGTGTACCAAGCTCTCCAATCAAGGCCGAGTCGATGCACGGCACTCCTGATGTCGAAAGTCGACATCCTGTTCCGGTCTTCGCCCTCAAGGCAATATGGCTTGCACTCCGCAAGTGGCGAGCGTAATCCCTTTAAAAAGAGAGACATTCTGTTCAGTAGAGCGGCTTCTTCTTCCGACAGTATGTTCTTGATTCTCTCTTCGCTGAGCCAGTCATAGAGTTTCTTGAGGACTTTCACCTCTGCTACATTAAGAACAAACTCATCTCCCACGTTCCGCATCTCCTTCCCACTCCCTAGACCACCGATGACTGCTACAAGTCTAGGCGTGTCCATCCGGCCGCACCGTACCTATCAGGGCTCTGCTGGGACGGGCCAGACCCACGTGTACCAGCCTGCGTAGACGAACCCATTCTTCACGAAGAAATCTGTCTGGGGGCCGGCGGATGCAACCAGAGCCCGATACCCTTTCTTGCGTGCGAACTCCTTTACCCAATCAATAATGGCTGTCCCAATGCCCCTGCCGATGTCGGCGACCCCGATGTTGGCAACGTGGAGGCGATCCCACTCGGACCGCAAATACAGTCTGCAGGACGCGCCTTGCAACGAAACATCGAGGTCACTGACCCCAACATGGATTTCGACCGCGCACCTGCACCTGCTTTCCATGATCTCCCTGAGTTCTTCGAAGTCCAGACTGCCGAAGCTGATTCGTTCATAGGCCTCAGTGATATCTGCTGGAGGTTTCATCTCTTCCTCTCCCTCCACAAACCGTTCATGGTCGCTAGGATGAATCTGCAATTACACACAAGACATTCCTACCGCCGCTGGACTAGAGTTGGCTGGAGCGAGCCAAGAGCCCGAGGCGAATGCTGTGCCGCGAACTACCTACCTCGCTGGAGAAGCCACCTGAAGTCGAACTCGGCCCTAGCCGTGATTCGTGTGCCGTCGCACCCTGATCCCTCTCCTGCTCATGCGGACTGAGGCCCTAGCTGGCCGCCAATCTCTAGGGTTCCAGAATCGACGAGCTCGACTACAGTCTGTGCGCTGGTCGGCATCGAGTTCGGGGTCTGGCAATGCGTCGAGCTCTTCCTGAGTGATCCCGGCTTCACTGATGATCTCCGATAGGGGCGTAAGCCTATCACCCCTAAGGGACGCTCTTAGCAGTCTGGCAACAGACTCCAGTAGAAGTGCTTCCTCGAGCTTGCGCTCCCGGACACGCTTGCGCCTACTGCATCGCGCCCATAATGTGGTCTTCCGCCTCGCTGGCCCCATAAAAACTAGCCCTCCCGGCGCCTTGTGAGGACTCTGTGCGGGCTCGAGGAACGGATAACCTCGAACAGTTCGCTATGACTGCGGACGGCGTCGCGAACGTTCTGAACCGCTACGAGCGAACCATCTTTGGGAACATGCAGGCGCCCTGCATTGATGCGTCGTGTGGCTTCCCGATACGTAATCGCCTGCTCGCCGCAGACCTGCAGTATTGCTTCATATAGTCGCATGGATAAACCTCTCATTCTCCGACATCGTGTCCCATACATAGATCTTGAGCAATCAGGTACCTCCTCGTCATATGAAGTCAAACTTGCCAAATGTGTCATCCTTACAAGACTGCTAATTTTATCCGGGTTGTTCCCATACTTCGACAACCTTCTGGACATTCCTCCTAGTGAGGCGCGAGCCGGAATAAGAAGGGCGAAAGGGCAGGCGCCAACTCAGCAACGCCTGCCCAAAGGGTGATCCATTCGGCCAAATCCAAGGAGGGCGACGGGAAAAGCTGTTCCGCTCAGCTAATGGGGATCTCTGGACGGTGTGCGCGATTAAGGCTTCTCTAGATGGTCTTCCTTGCGGAATCGTGGCGATCCGCGGAATCTTTGATGGCCTTCTTAACGCTTTCGACCAGTTGGGAAGCCGTTCCTGTGAACACGATCTTGCCTGGTTCTCGGGACTTAGACCAACCTAACCTGAGTAGGGCGTCCCTAAGCGAATCGGGGTCATCAGTAACAACCTCGACACTGATAGACTTCACTGTCTGCGGTGAGTATACGCGCTTCTTCATCAGATTCCTCCTTCTATGCCTTCTCCTAACAGATTTGGGTGAAGTGACCACCAACCATGACTATGGCTCATTTCCGAAGTACCTGCTTTGAGCGGTACAAGGCGTGCCGGAGTGCAGAACGGCGAGCAACATCTCCGGGGTATGACTCTGCCTGAACTAGGCACCTTGCTTCCAGTTGGGTCCATAGAGCCCCGGATATCGGTCGCATGCTGTTGCATTCGACGAGCAAACTGCTGCCGTTCCCTTCTTTCGTTTCTGAGCGGAACAGACCTTGAAGGAGATCCCGTCCCAGAGCAGAAGACTCACCCAGAAATCGTGCAGATTTCTCAAAACATACGGGAGACTCGATCTGTCCTCAACATCCTGGATCGAAAGCCCGCAATAACGGCGGGACGCTTCAGACCGAGACGGCGCCACTAGAGGCCCGCCCTAGCATTAAGTCTCTCCCGGATGGAACGTCGCAGCCATGCTTCCATGGCGGTGATAATGGGCTGTAGGCAGCAGTAATGGTAGGTTCTGGCGCCTGAAATATGACCCTGTCCCTTAGGAGGTAAGGCAAGTGGAAGTGAAGTCCCTTAGGATCGCTGGGTTCCGGGGACTCAAAGAAGCAGCCCTCGATTTCGACACGCATACGGTTCTCGTGGGTCCCAACTGCTGCGGAAAGAGCGCGGTTGTCGATGCCCTCGCTCTAGTCCTTGGACGAGATAGGATGGTCACTCCACTGACGGAGCACGATTTCTGGGGAGGGGATCCCCAGCCGGCTGACCGCTTCATCATTATCGCTACCATTGGCGGCTTTCCAAAGAATGATCCCTGCTACAACAGCGATTGGTTTGGGGACGGCCTGGCCGTGCCCAAGTGGCTTGACCCCGCAACCGGGCAGCTTACGCCCACTGCCACGGACGAGTCGTCAGTTCTCTGCGCACAGATCGGGTGTGCTGGACGGTTTGATAAAGAGAGCCTGTCGGTCGAACTCATAAGGTATTTCCATGATGATGATAGCGTAGTCGATCCTTTTGAGGCCGACGCTGTTACAACTGTCCCGACTCGCTTGCTTGGAGCCATAGGCCTCTTTGTAGTTCCCGTCTCACGGACCTGGGACAGGATGATGTCCTTTGGATCGGATCTCTTCCGGAGACTCGCCACGGAGATACCGCACAGCGAGATTGAGGCCGAGCGGGACCGTCTCAGACGCCCCAGCGTCCCACTGGAGAAGTCTGATGCCCTGATTGGGCTTGCATCGGACATCAACGGAGAGATGAAAAGACTGTTCTCGGATGGTCCTGAACTGCAGCTGCGGGTGACAGGAACGGATAGCGAGTCCCTCCTCCGGGCGATTGTCCCTCATTTCCAGTTCGCGGATGGACCACAACTGCCCGCGGGCAGGCATGGCCACGGCGTTCTGTCCGTTCAGACATTGATCCTCCTTATGGAGTATGGCCGGAGGCGAGCAGCGAAAGGCGAGAGCTTTGTCATGGTCATCGAGGAGCCTGAGATGCACCTTCCCCCAGGCGTTCAGAGGCGCCTGATCCACAGAGCACAGTCGGTAACCGCGCAGACTATCACAACTAGCCACTCGCCGGAGGTAGTAGCGCTGTACCCTCCAACGAATGTACGGATTCTGGAAAACCACAGAGGGGTACTGAGCTCCCACCCGATACTTCCAGAGCCTTTGGCCGCCCAAGCAACGAACTCCGCTCGGAAACTGATAAGGGACAACCGTGTTCAGCTTGTTGGGGCACTAATGCAGGAGCGCGTCCTCGTACCCGAGGGAAGAACCGATTTTGAGTGGATCCGCCAGATCGCATCTGCCATCGAACTGGGTGAGGGCTGGACAAGTAGCGGAGACGATGTGAGTTTCGGAGCACTCGTAGGCCTTATTCCAACACACGATTCGTCGGTGGTAGAGACCTGTCAGATGCTAAGAGGCATTAGGAGCGGCATAGCCGCCCTTGTGGATGGTGACGAGGCGGGTGACGACTACGTGAGTAGGCTACAGAAATCAAAGCTGAAGCCCGAGATGATAATCCAATGGGGGCCTGGCTGGACCATCGAAGACGTGATTGGCTGGGTGATTGATGGCGATGCCACCGTCCTTTCAGCAATAGGTCAAGAATGCGGAGTGGCGTTCATCAGTTCTTCAGATTGGGTTGCGAAGTTCAAGAACGACGGTCTGGGACTGAAAACCAATTACCTTCTGATTGAATCGATCGCCCATGTGATTGCGGGCTTCCCCAAGTGCATGGAAAGGGCCAGATCCCTTCTTGACAACATGAGGTTAGCACTTACCGGGTACAAGTCGTTAGCGCCAATGTTCAAGGAAGATCCCCGCACAACCGACTCATGTCAGGTGTACAGATGGCCAACGTAGGCACACTGCTTGTCGAAGGAGCCGCAGGGACCGGGAAGACCACGTTCTTAATGACCGAACTGGATGCCCTGGTCAGATCCCAAGGCCTGGACGACGGTCAGCGAGTGCTTGGTCTGAGCGTGATGCATGGATCCAGGCTTCGTCTCGATCAGAGACTGCGGACGTTAGCCTCACTGAAGCGGCGCTATGCCTGTTCTACATTCGATAGTCTTGCATGGCGGATTGTCAGCCGATGGAGAAGCCTGGCTCGCGAGCTATCTCTGCCCCTCAGCGTAGACTATGAGTCTACTTGCGCTAATGCCGCAACTCTTTTGAAGAAGGACGAGGTTGCATCCTGGTTCGGCCGAAGCTGGCCGGTGGTAGTTGTAGACGAAGCCCAAGACTGCAGGGGAAGTCGGTTAGCTATGCTAGAGTCTATCCATGGACGGGTACGGCTGCTGACTGCAGGGGATGAGTTTCAAGACCTTTCGTCTGAAGGAAAGAACGAATGCCTAGCGTGGCTGCGGGGAGTATCGGAGACACAGACGCTGACCACCTGCCATAGGACGAACAGAAGTGGTTTGATCCAGGCTGCTCTTGAGGTCAGAGAAGGCAGAAGCGTTACTCTGAAAGGTGCAGGATTCTTGGTTCTCCGAGGTCAAAACCCGAGTGTCTGTGCCTCGCACATTTCACGATCGCTTGCGTTTCACGGCGACTCCGATGCAGCGATACTCACTCCTACTGCTGAGCTGGATATCTTCGACCAGGTGCAAGACTTAGTCTCGACAAAGAGCTACCGTGCCTCTGGCAAGAACTCTCGGATGGTTGGACCATACCCGATACACAGGGAAAAGAGACCTGAAGAAGTGGCCGCTGATATCTTGGCTTCGCTCGAACTCGGAGGGCATGGAGGTGGGTGGATTCGGATTAGTGAAGTACCGTGGCGTCCGGTACCTGGCGCTGCAGAACTGAAGGCGTGGATGGAACGACAGCGGAGAGTTTTCGGACGCGAGATGGTTAGTGTGGACTCCATCAAGAGCGAGATCCAGGTTATCTCGCAGCGATTAAGAGTCAGCGCAATGTCTCGCGGGAGTAGAGCGAGGAGCATGACAATCCACCAGGCAAAAAACCGAGAGTTCACGAATGTGATAGTGCTCTGGCCATATCAAGTGGGCGGATCAGCGGAAACCATGCGTAGGGCGCTGTACAACGCAATAACGCGTGCTAGGCAGTTCGCGACGGTGATCGTTCAGGGTCGCCCAAATGATACGCGCCTTATCTCACCTCCGTTCGCGCCGTAACTAGAACATCTCTTGAGAAGCTCTCTTTGGCTCTTTGCCCGTGGGTCATTTCGCGCGCCAGTGTCGCCATGCTTCGTACTGGCTTAGTATAGAGCGTTCATTATGGATGAAGGTTACGGAGTACTGCATCCGTCCTGTGGGACAAGATCAGGGGAGGGGATTTGAACCCCTGGAACCCTCTTTCGAGAGTCCACCTGCCCCTCAACCGGGCGCCACAGACCCGCCTCGGCCACCCCTCCATAATCATGATATTCGCGCCTAAGGAAGTTCTACACAGGACGAAATCACTGAAGACCTTCTCTCTCTCACTACCGCTGCCCTGAGCCGGGGTCTACCGATAAGTTCAGGCGTATGGGCCCCATGTTGACCGATATACCAGTGAACTTCAGGTTCCTTACTAAAGCGATAACGTCAGACATCTTGTCCTTTAGCATAGAACCCACCCCCTTTCCTGCAGGTAGAACACCCGGACCATGGCTCTTCCGTGTCGGAAGGCCCCGGTTCAAGGCAGCGATCACTTCAATTGGATACTACTACCAGTACCTTTGGAGATCAATGCAAGCGTTCGCTTTGGGCTCGCCCTGGCGAAAGTAGGATTTGGTCGCTCCTCCCTAGAAATGTCGCGCGGCGGCAAATCGCTTGTCTGAGCAGGCGTTTAATTGCATCGACGATATCCAACTCGATCATGTCGAGCAGACTTGCCGGTTGCTGTTTCTTAAGTACCCAGATGATCTTGAGCAAGACCTATCAAGATGTCCCTATGCGCCCCTTGTCTCTCTACACACCTGGGATGGTAGCCAGAAACTCAGACAAGGACATCACTGCATAGCCGTTCTTCTGCATGCGACTGTACAGGTCTCTGTCCTCCGTAACCAGCGTACACCCCTCAGTTACGGCCGTGTCAGCTATGAGAGCATCGTCTGTGTTTGAACGACTTGCGTTTAGGATCTGTTCGTAGACTTCTCCGTCACCAAACCTGGCATATCCGAGTCTCGCCCTGCTACCGAGGACGCACACGGACAGTGGCACTAGTCTCGGTCTGAGGTCTGCAAGCATCAACATGTTTACGGCCCGTTTCTCCTTCTTAGGGTCCGGAGTCTCGCATAGTTCTTCCACCTGTACTGTGGTGACACACAGCTCGTACATTTGGCCGATGGCCGGTTTGATCGTCTCAATGATCGCAGGTAGCTGGTCAAAGACGTTCGAGTCAAACATGATCCTCTTCATCGGTGCCCCTGGCCTCCTTTTCTCGCAGAACTATCAGACCATCAGAGCTGTTGCGATCTCGGCAAGCATCTTAACCTACGGTACTGTCCTGAAACATGCACCTAACAAGAGAACCTATGATGGAACTTCTGCCCTTCCTCACTCCATTCGACAGAATCCCGAGGTTCATTGCGAGAACGAGTGGGCATTCGTCACCTGCAAGTGCATGGGTTTGTGTGTCCTGTGACGTGCTCGCGAGCCAGTTCACACCTAGACCCCGGACTCGTGACGGCGAGAAAAGGAAGATGCCGTGAGAGCCACGAATCAAGATATCAATGTCATAATAGTCAGGAAGTAGTCGAATGCGAAGCCTAGTGTTCATATCTCACGCCAATCCTGAGGACAACGAGTTCTCGGCTTGGCTATCCTGTCAGCTGAAGATTCACGGATACGACACCTGGCTGGATCTGGAGCGCCTCAAAGGCGGAGAGCGCTTCTGGGCTGTGATCCAGAAGGTGATTGAAGAACAGGCTTCCAAGTTTCTGTTCGTAGTGTCTCGCTCGTCAAATACCAAGGACGGTGCTCTTAACGAGCTTCACTTGGCGCTTAACGTTGGTCGGAGGTTCCATCTGAAGGATTTCGTGATTCCGCTTCACCTTGACGACCTTCCCCACGGGGAAATGAACATTCAGATTCAAAGGCTGAATGCTGTCCCCTTTTTCGAGAAAGGCTGGGCGTATGGGCTCAAAGCTGTCCTAACAAAGCTCACACTAGATGGGGTGCCTCACTCCTCCGGAGGAAATGTAGAAACCATCGCTAGATGGTGGGAATCTTTCACAAGACCCACACCCACGCAAGCCTTAACGGAGGTGTACACGTCAAACTGGTTCCCAGCAACGCTACCTACTGTACTCTACTTTCACCAGGTGGACACACTCAATACGGATGCTGGGCTAACGCCTAAGATGGTTGAGTATCATCACACAGGTGTTCTAGTCGGAGACCAGATTGTCAGTTTTTCCCCTGCAAACGAGCTTGCTGATACGTTCGGCGACAGTCTTAGCATCAAGGAATCATCATGTAAGAGCCCCATTGATTTTCTAGAGCACGGTAGCAAGCTGCTGCCAGCAAAGCAAGCAAGGCCCATCTTGGTGCAGCTACTTCAGCAGGCATGGGATGGCTGTTCCAAGGTGACTGTCATGAACAAGTATGAGCTGGCGAACAGGTCAGTGGTCACCTACTTCACTGAAGGAGACGTTGGCTTGGCAAGAGTCAGTAGCACAGTGTCTGGACGCCACAGATCCAGACAGTTAGTCGGAACGTGGAGGAGTTCATCCGCCGCAGGAAAAAAGGCAACACACTTCTGGCATTTCGGGATTAGTGCCAAGGCGAGAGTCTATCCATTCCTGGGTTACGTGGTAACTCCCCATGTCCTGTTCTCTGACGATGGCAGGGTAGTGTGGGATAACAAGGATAGGACCCACCGAGCACGCCGGAGTCAGTGTCGGGATTGGTGGAACCCTGCTTGGCGTGACAGGATCCTATTGTCTGTTGCTTGGCTGGCAGGATACAGCGATGTACTCCGCATCCCGGTCTCAAAGGAGTCCGCAATATGCGTGAGTACGAACCCAATCGAGTTCTCCAGCCCGGTGTCGTTTGTCGACCCGGAAGGGGCACCGGTTGTTGATTATGAAGAGGGAGGCTTTGAAGATGAGACTCTCCCTGAGTAGGATCTCTGAGCCTCTCATCACTCTTGGGTACAATCAAGCAGTGGAGGACCCAAGGGATGGCCTAACTCTGTTTGGACCTCTTGACTACGTACCATCCTACGGGATTCGCTATGGCGCGATTGGCACGGACACGGGGCTTAGAAGGTTTGAGGCATGGATTCGGTCGATCCAAGCGCCTATCCTTAGTGAGCAGAGATACGGCCGGCCGTTTTACCCAGGCTTTGAAGCAGTCTTTCGTACCGCTCTGAGAAGCACGCCTGATATCAAACTAGTGATAGACGAGGCTGAACTCCGCAGGCGGGTCCATCAGAAGGATAGGTACCAAAGAGTCTATTCGACTGTGGATCTTTACGAGAAGCCTCTTGTTGATGCTGCCAATGAGGACGAAAGGGTTGACCTATGGTTTGTGGTGATTCCCGACGAGGTCTATCAGTTCTGTAGACCCAAATCCGTGGTTAGAAAGGAGCTTCAGGTCGTTTCCGAAAGGCCGCAAACAGTAGCGTTCGCCCGCTCATTGAAACTACAGCGGCCACTGCTAGAAGCAGAGTCTGAATACGAAGTCTCGAGAGCTTACGAGTACGAGGTCCATTTCCACAACCAGCTAAAGGCAAGAATGCTTAAGCATCAGATCACGACTCAAATAGTCAGAGAATCGACTCTTGATCCTGAGATTGCGGTAAGAAAGCGGCCGGGATGGCTATCGGATATGAGGTCGTCTATTGCCTGGAACCTTACGACCACGATGTATTACAAGAATGGATGGCGTCCATGGAAACTAGAGAAGGTTCGAGAAGGAGTCTGCTATGTCGGGCTTGTGTTCAAGAAGATGCAGGATGAGAATCATGCCAATGCATGCTGTGCCGCCCAGATGTTCCTGGATTCTGGTGACGGAGTCGTGTTCAAAGGAGCCGTCGGTCCATGGTACAACGAGGACACCGGCCAGTACCATCTGTGCCGAGAGGACGCTGCCGAACTGATATCGACTGTGTTGAAGTCATACCGCAGCCGCACAGGTAGGGATCCCAAGGAACTGTTCATACACGGTAGAGTAAGGTTTGATGATGCGGAATGGTCGGGTTTCAAGGACGGAGCTGGAGACAACACAATGATTGTCGGCGTCAGGATTCAGGGTGCTAGCGATTTGAAGGTGTTTCGAGATAGTAGCTACCCGCTTCTCCGTGGGATGGCTTACGTTCGGGATGAGCGTACTGCATATCTCTGGACAAAGGGGTTCATCCCGAGGCTTAGAACCTATCCGGGCAAGGAAGTCCCCAACCCTTTGTTGATCGATGTGTGTCGAGGCACGGCGGACATTGAGGTCGTACTCAAGGACATCCTTGGCCTGACGAAGCTCAACTACAACGCCTGCATGTACGGAGATGGGGTGCCAGTGACCCTCCGCTTTGCGGACGCAGTTGGAGAGATTCTCACGGCTGGTCCAACAGATAAGGGTCTACCTCTACCTTTTAGATACTACATTTGATCCTCACCTTCGTAGATCCAAAGCGGGGACTGGCTGGTTTCGGAATCGTTGATCGATCCGATCGACAGAGGACAGGTATGTATGGGGAACATGACGTTACCAGCAGCCTTTCTTGATGCAGCGATAGAGGCCAATTGGTAGACACCACCTGAGGCATCAGTGAGTGCTCGTCTTTGTTGTAGGCCTGGCGTAGTCCAGCAGTGCCAGACGGCTATCGGTACGTGGTAGATCAACTTCGGCCAACTCAGCGAAGGAGGAGAGGACGGGTTCAGGGTTGCGCGACAGACGATGAGTATTCGGAGTTCGTCGGGTAGACGCCTGTTGCGGTCCCAAGTGTTTTCCATGCTTTTTCATAGCGGTCGATATACGGAAGCAGCTCTTCGATTCGAGCGACAATGCGTTTCTGCTCGGCAATCGGCGGGAGTGGAACTAACTTATTGCATAGCTTTTCCATATCTAGTGTTGGTAATTTGGAGTTCCATCTTGTGTGCCAGATTTGTGCGAACTGCAAAGAACTGGTTTGAGGAGAACAGATCTCAGAAGAAATGAGCCGTCAGACTACCTCAGAAAAACACCAGCGTAAGCAACTTCATGGACACTCAGCCGAACACAGACAAACACCGTACGCTGGCCTTCGCTTGAATGGGGTTCAAGATGCCTCGCGTTCAAATCGCGGCAGCCCGACCAGTTCATTGGCCCGTTTTCCCTCGCCAAATGCCCGACGGAAGCATGACGTGGAGATGCTGAAGAAGTAGGTGGACATGAATGCCCTCTGAGTTCATCGCGGCGACTCCTGAACTCCGGCTGCGGACGCTCTTCGTGCTGGACGAGCAGGGGCGCATGGTGACGGCCCGGGAGCCGGCACCGCCCAGCCCAGCGCCCCTGTTCACGATAATAAGGAGTGCCACTAGTTGCGTATGGGCGGTTCGGGCGGATGTCCCGGATGCTATGGCGGATGAACTGGACGGGCTGGCGAGCGAGGAGCCGCCCGTGGCCGACTTCAGGCTTCCGCCGGTTCATGTGGGCGAGTATCTGGCACTAGTTGGCGGTAAGGTCTCGTCGGGTCCGGCGTTCACGTTCCCGGATCACATAGACCTGTCCACAGGCATCCAGCAAATCGATGACGAGCGGTCGCTACTGCACCATTTTCGCGGCTGGGTGCCTGGCGAAATCGCCGAGGGACGTGCGCCGGTGATGGCGATCGTCGAGGACGGCTACCCGGTCAGCATCTGCTTCTGCTCTAGGCGGACAGCAGAGGCGGCCGAGGCGGGCTTGGAGACGGCGGAGGCGTATCGCGGTCGAGGGTACGGGCATCGCGTAACTGCCGCATGGGCATTGGCTGTCCGTGCCTCCGGCAGGATCCCCTTGTACAGCACATCCTGGGACAACACCGCGTCGCTGGCCGTCGCCCGCAAACTCGGGCTGATCCAGTATGCCAGCGACTGGAGCCTTATCGGGTCATAGAGGACGGTTGCTCGCATTCTGCATCAAGGCGACTCTGTACGGGAACAGTTCTGTGGTCATGATGCCCTCGGCGACAGTCGGGTCGGCTCCATAAGATTGCGCGCCTCATCCTCGGACTCAATTCACCTTACCCTCGGCGGTTAGCTCTTGGAGCCGCGTGAAGTGCCAGTCAACGACCTCCTCATCCGCCGCGGTCCAACTGTCCACGTCGAGAAGCCGGGGCACGAGTTTGAGGAAGTAGACGAACTGAGGCTTCTGTGCCATGGATGGCAGTCTCCTCTCGCGGGCTGATTCCAGGTCTTGCGGCGGTGACGGTGTTGCTCCCTGCAGCCCTGTGGGCAAGCCTGTCGTCTGAACAGAGGCGGCACGTGGTCGCCCACGAATTGGCTCACCTGAAGCGGAAGGACATACTGGCCAACTGGCTGGGAACCGTCTTCGAGGTTCTGCATTGGTTCAGCCCCGTGATCTGGTTCGCCCTTACGGAGATGCGACAAGACTGTGAAACGGCCTGCGATGCGACCTCTACGCTCTCACGTTGAGACCCGCTCAATCGAGACTTGATCCAAGGCTTGATGTCTGCATTTGGGCAGAGAAGGATGTAGTCCACAGCTGTAGGATTCCTGGCATGCCATGCGCGGCTGGTGAGGCCAGTGAGCGGTGCCTAAACGGTGCCCGACTGAGTGGGCAGTGGCGATACAAGACGGAAAGGAGTACCGCATAATCCCTGATAGGCGAATCACGGGCTTCGACGCGCCTGCTAGGAAGACGGCGTCTTCACGACTCAAAATCGCGTGCGGTGACCCCGCGTGCGGGTTCGACTCCCGCCTCCGGCACCACCTCTTGCAGTGTGGCTGGATCCCCAGGAGAACTGGACTCTCGACAAGTATCAGTTCAACCCCAGAATCTGTCACCAGTCCCTCCGGTAGAAAGGTCGCCCGCCCTCGTCGTATGCTAGCTTGATCTTCATGCATTCGAGCGTCCTTATCGGATGCGGGTAATCGGACGTCCAATACCCCCCTGAATCGTGGGCTCCATCAAGGCTTTCTCAATCTCACTCAGGAATCTCAGACAGGAGGAATCGCCTTCAGCCTTAAGGGTCTTATCTGCCAAAGAGTAGCTCCGGTTGTTACAGTATTGACTGGCAATTGGCAAAACTGTATAAGTGCGTATGGCAGTAATGCGAAATGGAGCTAGACTCTGTGCGCAAGCGGGGGCGGACGAAAATCAGGAGGAATACCGTATATGTCCTTTTCTTTGCCTGTGTTCTACTTGCCGGTATCTTGCTAGGTTTCTTCGCCATGAGGACGCCCGAGCCCTATGAGGGCGACGACGACACTGCTTTCTCTGCCAGTAGAGTACGTGAGATCATCGGTGAAATCGCCAAGGAACCCCATCCTGTCGATACTCCGGCCCACGAGAGAGTACGCAAGTACCTATGCAGCCAGCTGGCATCCCTCGGCCTTCAGCCCGTGAGGGGCGATCCTGATTCCGAAGATAGCTATGTTGTAGAGACCAATGGGTGCAAGAACATACTAGCCATGCTGGATGGGGCATCAGATAACGCCATCCTGCTCATGGCCCATTACGATTCGGCACGCAACTCCTACGGGGCAGCCGATGACGGTTACGGCATTGCCACGATCCTGGAGATACTCCGGGCCATAAAGGCGCAGAACGTGCCGCTTCTCAACGACATAATGATCCTTTTTACCGATGCGGAAGAGCTGTGGATGAAGGGTGCCAAAGGCGAGATAAAACACCATCTTGACCGGTACAAGAACGTCTTGCTTGTTGTGAACGTGGAGGCCTACGGCATCAAGGGACCGCCGCTTATGTTCGAAACCGGCGACAAGAACGCATCCGTTGTGAGCTACTACGCAAAGCATGCCAGAAACCCCGTGGCGTACTCCTTTACTGCGGCGTACTACAGCTTTATGCGGGACGATACCGACTTTGCGGTTTTCCGTAACTACGGTTTTGACGGCCTGAACTTCGGGGTGATTGACGGCTTCGAGTATCATCACACGCCGAACGACCATCCGGACAACATTGATGTTAGGTCGCTCCAGCATTACGGGGATCAGGTGTTTCCCATCGCCAAGAGCTTCGTGTCTGATCCCTCGGTATCCAGCGAGCTCTTCACATCAAACACGAACAAGCAGTTCTTTACCGTCTTTCCCGGCATCCTAGTGTCCTACAGCGAGACAGTCTCGACGGTACTTGCCGCTCTTGCTGCGGTCTTGTCGGTGGCGCTTTTCGTGGCAGGTTGTCGCAGCCGCCGCATAAAGCCCGGGAAGACGTTTGCCTACACCGGGCTCTTGCTTACTTCGGTCATTGGCCTCTCGCTGGCCTCTGAGGGCGTGGTATGGCTGCTCTCTGTGCCTTACGGGAAGAGGTTCAAGCTCGTGAACATGGTGGACCTCCCCAATGACGATCTGACGTATTGGCTCCTTAACATAGCCGCCGCCGTGTTGCTGGGGGTAATCTGCCGCAGGATCGCAAAGCGGAACCAGGGGCCCGAACTCCTGTTCGCCGGGATACTCCTGAACCTCGTTTTATCGCTTCTCTTGATCCTCTTCCTTACGAACACGTCGTACATCGCCATTCTGCCTGCCCTCTTGGCTTCGCTGTATGCTGCTACGATCTCTCTTATGGAAAACAGAGCATCCGGGGCCGCTACCTTAGGGCTTGCGGTGATGCTCGACATGATCATCTTTGTGCCAATCGTCACTCTGGTCTACCAGGCGCTGTCGATTGGCCTAACAGGTGCCGGCGTGTTCTTCTGCCTCCTCCCGTTCACCACGATTCTACCCATGTTCTACTCGGGGCTTAAGTAGATGGGAGCCATGGGCGGCAGGCTGGATGTCGTCATACCTGGAAACACGATAGATGCTCCAGATATACTGCTCGGTCGTGGAGGCCATCCAGATCTCATCGTCCATCACACTCGCGTCGGTGATTATGAGCGAGTCCGGCGTGAGAGTGTACGATATCCGGTATCCACCTTGCGGCAGGAACGAGCTGGGAGGGGACATGTAACAAGTGTCTGGAACCTGTAGCTGCCGTAGAGGTCATCCGGCCTGACTGGCACCGAACTAGTCGCGGGATTCCAGGCACAGGCAGCGATCATAGGGATGCAGAACGCGGCCGCGAGATAGGATGCCCACCTTGGTGCAGGTCTTGGTGTTACCAGACGACCACACAACCTTCCTCTTGTGCCCGCGCATGCAAGACAGGTCCGGTCAGTCAAGGACTGAGTCCTGCCCCGACTCTCGCGATGGATACTCGTCGATTGGGCGGACAAGGTCGGAATAGTCCCGCATTGCTTCCATCAGTCTTCTGTCGGCGGTGTAGAAGGGACATCTGTGTCTCTCCGCCAGAGCAACGTAGCTTGCATCATACGCACTGATTCCCGCCAGTAGGGAAAGCCTCGTGATCTCAGGATCAGTCGCGTCGCGATTGGAACATACGATGTTGAGACCCTCAATTGCCTGCCAGCCCAGATCCGCTTCGATCGGGTCTATCCTTCTGCGCCTGACCGATACCGACAGAATGCTGGAGATCTCACTGTAGAAGAGGGAAGGCACAAGCAGCACGACTGCCTCTGACAGCACGTCGTCAATCAGGCGCGTGACGCCTGGGCACGCATCTTCACCGGGCAACACCCACTGGGCGAGCACGCTTGCGTCCGCGACAATTAGCGTAGGCTTAGGGACGGCCACGGCGATCCGCCCTTTCAAGGAGCTCGCTCCGCGATTCGATGACGATGTCCCGGGTTCTGCCTACGCCGGCCCTGGCGCGTATCCTCAACAAGGTATCGACTGAACGTCGATTCCGATCACGGAATCCCAGGGGATCCTTCATGTCCCTACCTGCGGACCCAGAGGCCTCGGTGACCTCACGCTCGGGTGAGCGCCGAACTGATTCACGTGGCCCTATCTGGACATCTCTCGCAAGCAGAATTCCTCCCGCTGAGTACTGCTGGCCACTCTCCGTGGGTAAGGAGTTGTCCCTAAAATCGGGTCGGTAGCCTGATCTTACCCAGTTTTCGAGGTCGGACCGTGAGAATCTCCACTCGCGTCCGATCCTGTGTGCAGGCAGGATGCCCCGTCGGGCATACGCGCGGACAGTGTACGCTGATAGACCAAGCATTTGAGCTGCCTGAGCGGTGTCTATGAACTCGCTACCCAAACTCGCACCCCCAGACAGATCATAAGTCATCCAATATGCCCGTGCAACGCAAAGCAACACTAACCAATAATATGCCACACAGGATTGAGGGTAATCGTCATGAATGCGCTAATGAGACGCTACTCATACACCGTTTCGACCAGGTTAGTACAATCACTGATGTCCCATACCGACGCAACGCCACGTGACAGGTGTACGGCAAGAGAGGAAGATGGTCTGCTTGCCAGAACCATGGGCAACAAGGCTTCCACTCATATGCTCTTCATAAATACCGTCTGCGTTGAGCAGCCGGGAAAGGCCGCGTCGTAGGCGTGCTGGAGTTCACGGTCGATACGATTGGTTTCAATCATGAGGCGGATGTCTGTCCCATTGTCATAGTTCCAGACTTCGCGGTATTTGGTGTTCAATGCCCGCAGGGCATCTAGCGTGTGGGGTGGCTTGGTCTGAACAAACAGAAAAGGTGTGTAGCCGCACTTGATGTAGAACCCCTCTGCGCCCTGTACCGCTCCCAACGTTAGGTTGCAGACACCTCTCTCGCGAGCGCGCGTTTCGAGAAGTGCCAGCATTTCACTGGCAAGACCTTGCTTCCTGAAACCCGGTGCGGTGGCAACGGGGCCGACTGTGATGTTGCCGCCTGCCTCCACCCTCCCAAAGGCAATAGCCACTACCTCACCATTCGCCTCAGCATAGAGCATTAAGTCACTGAAACTCGTCATGCGCCTAAGCCAGTTTTCCTTTGAGTACTCAGCGAGCTTCATGTGCTGCGAATCACCGAATATGCTCCTCTCAAACGCAAGCGCTCTGTCTAGTTCCTGTTCAGTAATAACGTTTTTGATCGCGTATCCCATGCTCGGCTCCTTCACAAGCTCCATCCCCTCAACTCCCCCGCCGGTGTTTTCCCATCTCTTGCTTGACGGTTCGTGAACTGGGGTAGGATGACTTGGTGCCACGACCACTGCACTTCCTCCTTCTCCCAAAGACGCATGCCTTCCTCCACGCCGGAACCCGAAGGGTACGCGGCTAGCGAGAGAGAACACAACTGGCGAAAAGGTGAAGGAGCCTAGATTTGGGGGGATAGACTGTGGCGAACTGGAAAGATGATAGGCTGGAATCCGCAGTCCAAGGGCGGAATCCTACAGTCCTGTTGCGGATGAAAAGCGGGTTCGCGGTTATCGGAGACACGCAGTTTCTTCCAGGATATTGCCTATTGCTTGCCTACCCTAAGGTAGGAAGCCTCAATGACCTTTCCCTCGAGCAACGGGCGGATTTCCTCCTGGACATGAGCCTCCTCGGCGACGCCATCCATGCTGTCTGCAAACCCCTAAGGGTCAACTACGAGATCTTGGGGAATACCGATCCGTTCCTGCACGCTCACATTTCCCCGCGGTACGCCTGGGAAGAGGAGTCGAGGCGAAAGTCGCCGGTGTGGCTGTATCCTCAGAGGAACTGGGCTCTCGACGAGTATCAGTTCAGACCCGAGAAGCACGGAGACCTTAAGGAGCGCCTCACAAGCGCACTTCAGGATGCAATGAACGCTACCGCAACGATTCGCTCGTCCTGAACTCGCCTAGTACGCGTGATGCATGCGTTCACACGGCGCTACCCATACACCATTTCGACCAGGTTGTAGTACAAGGTGTATCCGCATGAGAGGTACAGCCTTATGGCAGGCACGTTCGTTCCACGCACAGACAATGTGGCGATCTTCTTGCCCCGACCTTTCAACTCATCCAAGGCAGTGGCCAACAACTCTCTTGCGATGTTCTTGCGCCGGTAGGGTTCTATCACAAAGATGTTCTCGGTCGCGGCGCGTTCCTCACTGATGTCCCACACCGATACAGCGCCCACAACTTCCGCGTTGCACACCGCGATGAAGCATTTGAAACTGGGGTCCCCTGACTTGAACCGAATCTCTGCCCGGCTCTGTGGACTCTCACCCGTCATCAGATCGGCGCTCACGTACTTAGCGATCTCGTCATCTTTGAAGGAAAGCTCCCTGATCTGCACAGTGTCAGGGATCTGATAATGCTTGGTTTCCCTGTGAAGATCATACTTCAGCACCGGGATCACTGCGTTAGGGTAGAATCCCTTTTCCATCAAGAGCTGCATACGGTCTATTTCATCCGCTTCGCAGAAACAGCGCAAACGAACATCCTCACCGGGCTCCATGAGCTCCATTTCGTTTGCACGCCGTATGAAGCCGTCCACCAGGATTCCCTCAATTGCGAAGCCATGACCATCGGCACTTACGTTATCCACGAACGTCGAAATCTCAAACACGCGCTTCGCGTCCGCCTCGATCTGAGTCGGCTTCAGGTATCCTACCCCCGCGATCTCACCGTTCTCCCCTACGACACAGAGCACGTTTTCAGGCTTGACGTCTCTGTGATACCGTATGCTAAGGGCGCAATACATGTTGATCTTCTCTATGGAACCCAGGTCGTCTTCGCAGTAGCGTCTCGGGTTCACCATGGTTCGCCTCGCATCTGGTTACTTGAGCTAATCCACGTATCACATGTACGGTAAGAGGTGAAGACGGTCTGGCTTGCCGGGAGCGCTCCAGAACGCCTGAACCCCGAATCTGGTCCGATGATAGTGGACAAATCTCCGTATTAGTGGACAGACGAAAAACTCGGCGAGAACGAGCAGATCCTGATGCAGGGCGTGCTTGCGCGGTTCAAAGAACAGAACGCACAGCTTCGGGCATCCCTTTCCGAGTTGGAGCCGTCAGGTGTGGTCAACGCCGCTGTGTTCAAGGCGCTGGACAGGTTTGACGACGCGTTGTCGGGTGTAACGCACGATGAGCGCCTGAGCGAGACAGCGGCCAGAGTCTTTGCCGACTTCTCTGCCATGCGGGATCGTGGAGTCCGGGAGCTGTTTGCGGGAGAAAAGGCAGGCCCTTCGGGCGTCAATCATGTGGACGTGTTTGGCTACATCAACTATCTGAAGGATTGCGATGCAGCGGTACAGTGGGCGTTGTTCATGCCTGCTATGGTGGAGAAGCAGCAGAAGGGCTTCAAAGTGGACAGCTTCGAGTACAAGACGATGCCCGCCATGCGCTTCATAGGTAAGGAAGATGCGAGCCTGGAAGACCCGGAGGTCCGCAAGAGCCTGTTCCGACTCCTGGACGCCATGGATGAGCACAAGTCGGGCTGGGACTATGACGTTCTTCTCACGCATCTTGACGGACAATGCGTGGATGTCGGTCCGTGGCACGGTTTCTGGGGGCGATTCATGAAGGCGGATGCCCCCGTGCCTGAAGGATTTGTCCACTTCGACTTCGTGCCGCAGAGCGACCGCAAGCCTGGTCCGCCCTTCATCTCCCAGTTTGCGTTTGCCACGTTCTCTGGTGACATCGAAGCCATGCACAGGCGCGAGGGATACGACGTCGATGGCATGTACGACGTCACCAGGAACATCATGCTCGGGCAGGGCGTGTTGATCCCTTACCCCGACAAGTACTGGACGGTGCCCTATCGCTTGATGCAGATGTGTCGGCTCACTTCGATCACTGGTTCAAGGAACCAGGCTTCGACCCGCTACACCGCAAGGAGACCTAGATTGGGGGCATAGACTGTGGCGAACTGGAACGATGATAGGCTGGGATCTGCAGTTCAAGGACGGAATCAGGTCTGCGATCAGAACCATGGGCAACCGGGCTTCCCATCATATGCTCTTGATGAATACCGTCTGCGTTGAGCAACCAGGAAAAGCTGCGTCGTAAGCGTGCTGGAGTTCACGGTCAACACCATTGGTCTCAAGCATGAGGCGGATGTCGGTCCCATCATCATAGTTCCAAACTTCGCGGTATTTGGTGTTCAATGCCCGTAGGGCATCTAGCGTATGTGGCGGCTTAGTTGAAGAACAAGAACGGTGTATAGCCGCACTTGATGTAGAATCCTTCTGCGCTTTGTACCGCCCCCAACGCTAAGGTGCGGATACCCCTCTCGCGAGCACGCGCTTCAAGCAGGACCATCATTTCACGGGCAAGACCTTGCTTCCTGAAACCCGGGGTGGTGGCAACGGGGCCGACGGTGATGTTTCCACCTACATCCTCTCTCCCAAAAGCAATAGCCACTACCTCACCATTCGCCTCAGCATAGAGCATCAAGTCGCTGTAACTCGTCATGCGCTTAAGCCAGTTTTCCTTGGAATACTCTTCGAGCTTCGAATGCTGCGAATCACCGAATACCTGTTTCTCAAACGCAAGCGCTCGATTTAGCTCCTGTTCAGTTATGACGTTTCTGATCACGAAGCTCGGGTCCACCACAAGCTCATCCCCCTCCACTCCCACGCCTGTGTTCTCCCAGCTCTTGCTTGTTTGTTCGTGAATTAAGGTAGGATGACTTGGCGCCTCGATCGCTGCCCTTCCTCCTTCTCCCATAGACGCATGCCTTCCTCCACCCTGAGCCGAAGGGTACGCCACTAGGGAGAGAGAGCATAGCTGGCGAAGTCTTCGCAGAGACCAAAGTATTCTGGTCAGGGCTACTCGCCTATCAGCTCTCTGATCTTGAGGGCAGCTTCTCGCGGCGTGATACTCGAAACGTCTAGGACTTCCGCATGTAGGTCGTAGTACGAGGCCATATGCCCCGCACTGTCGAGATGATGCGCCGGGCGCGCATCTAGCATCATCCGCCTCTTGTGCTGCTCAGCATCACAAACAAGGGCCACCCTGAAAACCTCCAAACTGAACTCAGTCAATCGGTCCGTGATCAGGTCGAACATGTGTTGAGAGGTCATCACCCAGGAGAACAGCACGACGTGTATCGCATCGTTCTCCAAGTATCCCTTGAGAATACGTTCGAATGTCCCCTCGACATATCGCTTCTGCTCCGTGGTCTTCGGACTCCACGGGTTGATCATCCAGCACCAGTCTGAGTCCAGCCATGCGCAGCCTTCTATCCTCGAGAAGAGTTCTCTGCAGACAGCGGTCTTGCCGACTCCAGGTGCGCCGGTCACCATCACAAGTTTCTTCATGGAGGCTCTACTATCTATCCTTTTCCATGAAGTAAGCCGTATCGCAGACCCTGAACCCACACTTCTCATACAACCTTTTCGCTCCTGGGTTATCCGTGTTCACGTACAGACGAACGCCGGCGGACGCCGTCTTATCCAGGAGTTCATCAGCCACTTTCAACAACCTGGCTGCAATTCCGCGCCTCCGATATGTGGGCTCGACCCACAACTCGTCAACGTACAAGTGCCCCAGTCCCTTGAGCCTACCAACCTTCGGCAAGTAGACTATAGAGATCCATCCTACAAACTTTCCGCTATCATGCGCAGCATAGACGAATAGATTCGGATTCGCTAGAGCCGCACGTTCACCGGCGAAATCGCACGGCGCCTCGCCGAGTCTCTCGACATCTGTTCTTTCCCTTCCGCTCATTCGCCAGAACACCATATCGTCAAACTTGGGGTAGTTGTGATCGTCTACCCTCACAATTTCGATGTCGCTCGTACGCCTCATCCCCTAGCGGACTCATCTCCGCAAAATGCCACGTAAGCCCTGGCTCAGACAATCGTACATACTATCAGGCGACTGTCCTCCAGGCAAACCCCTCAATCGGACTGTGAGCTCCGGTGGCACACCGGAACTGCTAGGTTTCGGAGGTGCCACACTTGCTCGGAGGCGGGGATATCATGGATCAAACTCGCCCTTCTCAGGTCTTAGGAACAGGCTATTGAGCCCTACAAGAGATGATCCTCCTTCTTTGGGATGGAGCTCATGAATGGATGTGATCATCCCTACTAGTCGGATTAAGAATGTGACTTTTAATGATGAGCCCCAAAGATATCAAAATGCACCCGAGCATGCCGGACAAGAGCACGCTCCATACCACAAACGGGCCGCTTCCTAGGCTGTCAAACGGGTAAGGCCCAGTTATGATCCAGTGATAGCGACCACCGGATGTCGCCCACTTTATGAATATCACTACCACCGTAGGTATGGTAACGCCGCTTCCAATGAGCACGGAGCTGAGAAGGTCCAGTCGGATGTTCCACGCTATCGTGTCAGCTATGCTTTGGTAGCAACGATACCCGACGATTAGTATCCAGACGCCTGCCCCGATAAACGCGAGAAGAATGGCCATGCCCTAAACCCTCCGTCGGGACTAATGTCCCGCCTTCAGATCTGTGACACACCAATAGAAGTTGCACTGTGTCTCGCCTTCTTTCCAATGGGCCATCATCCCTGACTACTACCTTCTTATCCCCCTTTCAGATGGTAGTAGGCGCCAACGATTCCATCTGTAGTGACACCAGACATATAGATTGGGTTCCCAGGTGCTACGATCCCCCACAAGCGTGTCCCCCCGCGTGCGGGTTCGACTCCCGCCTCTGGCACCACGCCTAGCCTCCTTGCGGGCTGTACCTCCGCATTGATATTCCCCAGAGCGCGAGAGATAGGGCCACGAATGCCACCATCCACCCGAGCTGCGCCCGAGTCATGTCTATCACAGCCGAGGTAGATAGAGAGGGATCGCTGATAATCCGAGCGGAGGTGTAGTAGATGGAGGGCAAGGGAGTGCATCCGGCTATCTTCTGGACGAAGCCCGGCAGCATTGCGACCGGGAGAAGACCTCCCCCGAGCAGCGTGGTGAAGTTGATCACGTTATCCCTGAGAGTCAGTACGTTCCCCAGGTAGACCGTGAGAGTACCGATCGCGAAGTGCAGGGCATACAGGATTATGAACCCGATGAGGCTCGACATGATCCCCATGAGAAGGCGTGTGCCCGCGAACTGATTAGCCAAGAGCAGGACTGGCAACTCTACCAGGACTATTCCAGTCACTTTGGCACACTCTCTCGACATCCTGCAGGTCATGAGTACACAGGACGATGGTTGTGGATAGCTCAGATGACAGTCTGTGCAGTATCTCCCTGAACGCGGTCTTTGCCGCGATATCCAAACCGACTGTTGGTTCGTCGAGGATTAGCAGCCTAGGATGGTGCAGGATGGAGGTACCAGAGGGACGAGCGCTGCCCAAACATGGCCCCTATGCTAGAGGCGAGTCTCACTCGTTCCCGAGAGGGAAGATAACCGAGAGTACGGACCGTACCTGATGAGGGCGTGAGTATGCCACAGGCGATTTTGACCATCGTACTCTTACCGGCGCCGTTCGGGCCTACCAGCCCGACAATCTCGCCCTCGTCCACGGTCAAGGAAAAGTCGGTCAGAGCCTCGACCTGCTTTCCACGACGGCTGTAGACCTTCCCCGTATGTTCGAAATTGATTGCTTCGATGTGGATGGCCCCCCTTAATGATGAGGGCCGTGACCATGCTGCCCCCGGTCGTGTTCCTCGCCTCTTGCCTTCGGCTTAGATGGCTTGGAACCTCGACCTCTGGCCTTCCTCCTTCTCCCAAAGACGTATACCTTCCTCCGCCCCAGAGCCCGAAGGGTACGCCACTGGCGAGAGAGAACACAACTGCGACAAGGTGAAGGAGCGACTAGATCGGGGGGCTAGACTGTGGCGAGCTGGAAAGATGATAGGCTGGAATCTGCAGTCCAAGGGCAGAATCCAACAGTCCTGTTGCGGATGAAGAGCGGGTTTGCGGTCATTGGCGACACGCAGTTCCTTCCAGGGTATTGCCTATTGCTTGCCTACCCTAAGGTGGGAAGCCTCAATGACCTCTCCCTCGAGCAACGCACGGATTTCCTCCTGGACATGAGCCTCCTCGGCGATGCCATCCATGCTGTCTGCAAGCTCCTAAGGGTCAACTATGAGATCCTGGGGAATACGGACCCATTCCTGCACGCTCACGTTTTCCCGCGATACGCCTGGGAAGAGGAGTCGAGGCGAAAGTCACCGGTGTGGCTGTATCCCCAGGAGAACTGGACTCTCGACGAGTATCAGTTCAGCCCCGAGAAACACGGAGATCTTAAGGGGCGTCTCACAAGCGCACTTCGGGATGTTTACTCCAGTCGAAGGCTCTGAGTAGGAACAAGGCTGGGCAAGAGGCGTCACACGATTTGTATGTTGGACATGATAGATTCCTCAGTATCAACCCTACTATGGGAGCGCATATCTCCTATCTTGCGGAAATGTAGAACAGAACCAGAGACATGAGACCCGCAAGAGGAAGCACTGTGAACCATGTTTGAAGGGTCCCGGTGAACCGCAATCTACCGTAGCTAACTGCCAACGCAGCCATGCTCCCAAACAGCCAACTATCCCAGTACCAGGCTGAAGAGTCGTCCCACTTGTCTATCCCCAGTCCCATAAACACAAAGAAGAAGCCCACCATATAGAGAACCAACCAGGCGATGTACAGTGCAATCCTCGCGTAAACTCCTGTGCGGAGGCTGACAATCCAGATGCCGACTACGCCAGTCCATAGGAGCAATCCGAACCCCACAAAAGGCAGCGCAATCAAAGGATCCATTCGTCCGTCACTCCCTGCGGTTCCTGACTACCGATCCTCCTGTGCCCGTGCACGCAAAGCATCTCCTCTGCACTTAGCAGACTCTGCCCCCGCCCTTCAGAGACCGATTGCCAACGGTTACGGTTCCTTCACATCCACAGATGCTTTCGACCAGGGCTCATGCCTGTCTTCATTGACCGGGGTGCCCAGCAAGGGCAAGATAGGTCAACAGAAGCTTCCTTATCCTCTCCATCCTGCTGAAGGTCTCCGATAGCCTCGGGTACTTGTCTCGGTCGATGTCCATCAAGAACACATACTGCGGGTAAACCTCGGCAAAAGGCCTTAGGAAACGTTGGGTTCTCGTGTACCTGTCTCGGTCACCGGAAGCTCTACGTATGCCACCAGAGGCGAGCCCCAACAAGTCGAGGTAGTACTCGCTTACGTCGGGATACACTGCGCGCCAAAGAGACCTCCACCTTCTACCCGCGTGCGACTTCACGACCTCAGCTAGTTCATCGTCGGGGAATTCGGCCGGACGTTCGATCTCAAACATGGCTCTCAGTTCCGCCAGAGTAGTGCTACTGTCCACTGCGATTCACCCTCACGCAGAAATCACGTTCTCTCCGGGTCTACCTGATCTCGAAGTAGTACCAGTCTCCTGTGATCTTCTCGGTGGCCGTCAGCGGGATGCCCCATCCGTTCAGCTCGCTTCCGCCCTTCGAGAACGCAACCCCGCGGCCGAAGCCGAGACGAGTGTCATCGAGCATGAAGTAGGTACCATTACCCCCGTGTCTTGGCGCATACTTGCTTAAGCAGCGTGGGATATGTAAGACGCGTTTTGCGGGTCTTTTTCATGGGCCAATCGAGCATCTTGCCTAGTCAACGTGGCGTTTCGGCCCTTCCTCCATAATCGGCCTCTCCGGGTAGGGGTTTGCGTATATGTCGAAAGCAAAAACCGCCTCGATCTCGTTCGCCAACTCGATCATGTCACTCTCCAGGTGAACGGCAGGCACATCCCCATTCTCGATTTTCACGACCACTTCAAATCTGTAGTCTAGACCGTCGAGTTGCTCCCGCAGTGCCCGCAACTCCGCCTTCTTGTCTCGAACGATCCGTGCCACTTTGCTCAGCTGGTCGTTTACGTCCCAGGACTCCTCATATCCTGTGGCGATCTCCCAACAGGAGTAAGATCTAGCCCGATCTTTGCCCTTAATAACCTCCCCTTTCTCCCATTGGGCAAGAGGCTGGATTCCCAGCCTCTTGGTAATGTCGTCGGGGTGGAAATCATCGCCTAGTATCCTGAACTCAGCTTTAACCGTCATCTTCTCCACTTCCATCGTTACCAGCTATCAACTCATCTCGAGACAATGCTTCAGAAGGAACGCCAGAATGTCTTCCACGAATCCAAGGCCTCTTTCCTCTAGATCTGTCCTGACCCACCCCGCAGTCGGGCCGTCGCTCAAGAGTCAGTTGCCTCTCTGTGCTTCGTTAGCCTTGCCTTCGCATGGGTTCAAAGCCTCTGACCAGAAGACAAGGTTGAGAGCCCTACCTATCCCTATCGTGCCGCGAAAGAAAACCACCGGTCGGAGATCTCTGCGAGATCGGTTATGTACATATCTGCGGGCTTCTCCCCTACTGGAACATACACTATGCCACGCGCGAGTCCCGGACTAGAACCTTCTATAAAGTGGATATCTCCGCTCTGCACCCAGATCTTTAGGAACTTGAGGTTCTTGAGGATAAAGGCAACGCTCTGGCTAAGCTCGTGAACGCTTCGTTCAGAGAGCTGACCTCTAGTCTCTATGTGCAATCCATCGGCCGTTTCATAGTAGTACATGTGAGCCAGCTTGTCGAAGAAGGGGGTCTTGGCTATGACCACGATGTCTGGATACATGCCGATGGTCGAGGCGGCTCTCTCGAACTGATCCTTGTTCTGGTCATAGCAGTCTTTGAGTTCCTGCATTGACCTTCTAGGAGCTTCACTTCTGAATCTGTATACTAGGAGTCCCGCTCCTGCTAAACCCACTACCATACACGCACATATGATTGGAATGGCACAGTGCATGGCATGCTTCCTCCTGTCCATGCTCAGCAGTCTCACCCCCTAGTCATCACCAAACAGTATGTTAAGGATCTGCCTCACATCAATGTTGATCAACACCGATGGTGAAGGATTCTGCTGGTAGTAAAGATCAATCCCCCACTGTATAGCGAAATGATCATGCATTGAGTCGCCGTAGTATGGACCACCCCTATCAATCCCTGCCGTCCCCTCTCGCTCTGCCGCCCAGCCACCCCCCGTGAACAGGGTCTTAGGGCCGAAGCCGGCCGCGATACCAGTGTAGCCGTAGTTGATGTTACCGAGTTCCTCCGCAGTTATGAATTTGCCGTCGAACGTGCAGACACCGGTCTCAGGAAACCAGGCCAGCTCTTTCGCAAACGTACGCTTGTAGTCCCATTTGCCAAACGGCTGTACGAAGGAGTACCAATCCATCACCATCATCGGACCTTTTGCGAGTGATGGCATGCTCACGGTGCTCACCTCATAGAGGTCACTGACGTTTGATCTCAGCATAGCCAAAATGCTATCCGTGCGATCATTGTACTGCTCTCCACGCCTTGCCGAGATTCTGATTCTCTCGGCTTCGAGCCACAACCTATGCTTCTCGGCCTCAGTCGTGACAGCGTCCCACTTGCCCGTCAGATACTCAATGGCGCTCAACACATCGGGTCTATTCTTGAACTGCGCATAATCGGCTTCCCTCAGTGGAGAGGCCACTGAGTGAGTGCCTTTCCGCTGCATGGGAACCGGAACCGCAGGCGGAATCGCAGCCTGATTCGCATCGATGATTGCCCTGGCCGTGGACAGCATCGGTGGCACGTATGCAGGTTCATCATCGTCATCATCGTGGTCTCTACTGGAGCCGCCGCTCCCCCCGCCGGAGTAGTGCGCCTGGTCGTACTCGTTCAGATGAGCATTTCCATCATCATCCACGACGTAGGTGTGCCCGTCAGCGCTCCCGATCTCGTTTTCCTTCCGGTATTGGTTCCTTATCCTTTCCGCTTCCGCATGAAGAGCGGCCCGTCCCTCCTGATCGGCAGTCTCCCAGGCCACTCCGAGGGCATCGAGGTATGCGACTTCTTCCGGCGTGCAATTCTGCTTGTCCCATTCTGTGGCACTGTGTCCGGTGGGGTCCAGGTACCTCACAGGGTTGTTAAGACAGTATGCGTACAAGTTGAGGCTGAGCGGGTCTACGATTGAGCCACGGAAGGTATCTTCAGTCAGGAACCTCGCTATCCTACTGTCGTAATACCTTGCGTTGAGGCAATAGAGCCCCGTTTCACCGTCGTGGAAGTATCCGGCGTACCGGAAGGGGTTCTGAATGCTGCCTGTCTGCTCCAGCAGGTTGCCGAACGCGTCGTAGTAGTACATCGCAAGGACAGTACCCGAGGCGTCGATCAGCGCAGTCACATCTGCGTGTCCGTTGTACATGTAGTAAGCGGTAGTCCCGTCTACTTCCCGGGCCAAGACATTGAGTCCCTGGGTGTTCCTTGCTATCTCGTTGAGCGAAGCATCAACTTCGAGAACAACTCTATCGCCCTCGTAGAGGTACCGGGTGACCACCCCGTTGACCGTCTTCTCTACCCTTAGGCCTTCTCCGCTGTACCTATAGGAAACTGCCTTGTCGCCCTCTTGACTCATGATGAGCTGGTTCCAGACGTTGTACTGGTACAAGGTCACATCTGAGTTGGCCGAAGCTCCCACCCTGTGGAGTGATATCTCCTCCTGCGCGTGGAGGCCTGCCGGCCTAGTAGTCCGCTTGCTCTTGCTCACGGTGTTGCCGTTCCCGTCGTAGGCGTAGACTGTCTTCTCACTGGTCTGTCCGTTCTCGGTCACGGTCGAGGTGAGTCGGTTCTGCCTATCGTAGGTGTATGTTGTGGTGACAGTTGCGCCGCCCTCAGTCACGGACTCTGTTAGCCTGTTCCCGGCCCTGTCGAATGTGTACGACGTGACCTTGCCTCCCGGCTCTGTGACCGTCTCCAACCTGTTGAGAAGGTCGTAAGTATAGGTGGTTACGCCCCTGGAGTCGCTCTTCGTCAGCTGGTTGCCCGCGCCGTCGTAGGTGTAGATGTAGGTATCCATGACCACCGCACCAACGTTGCTGTTGGTAAGCGTATGGAGCAATCCGTTGGCGTAGTAGGTGTAGTCTTCCCTGGCTCCGTTCGGGTAGAGAACGCTCTGCCTTCTTCCGTCGGGATAGTACACATAGGTCGTGGCTTGGCCATCTGCAATGACCTGTCTTAGCCTACCTGCCCTATCGTAGATCCTAGTCGTGAGGTTGCCTTTCGGATCGGTCGATGTCTCCGCCGTCTCGCCTTCCATTATTCCCACTGTGATGTCGTACACGAAGGTGGAGAGCCCGATCTGGGGGGTAAGCTTCGTGAGCACCCGGTTCTCCTCGTCATACGTCCTGGTGGTTGTGCCAGTGCTGTCGGACATGGTGAGCTGGTTCCCGTTGTCGTCATAGGTGTACGAGATGGCATCCGACCCGATAGCCTGGGACAGGAGCCTACCGTGCACGTCGTACGTGTAGACAGCCGTCTTGCCGTTCCTGTCCGTCTTGGTGTGGAGGTTTCCATCTGCGTAGTACGTGTAGCTCTCGACCAGACCGTCCACGTAGATGTAGGTTCCTGGTGCGCCGCCCCTGCCTCCGTGGTTTATCTTCCTGATGGGTAAGTTCCTAGCGTTGTACTCGTAGGTGGTGACGTTTCCGTTCCCGTCGATCTGGGTGAGCATATTGCCGCAAAGGTCGTAGGTGTAGGTCGTGACCTCGGCCTTGGCATTGGTGACAGTCTTCAGCCTGTTGAACTCATCATAGGCAAAGGTGGTGGTGTGGCCGTTGCCGTCGGTCTTTGTCTCGACGTTGCCCGCGTTATCGTAGGTCTGACTGGTCTCGTTGTTCAGCGGATCAATCGTGGACAGAAGCCTGCCGTTCTTATCGTAGGTGAACTGCGTGAGGTTGCCTAAGGCATCGTAGGACTTTACCTGGGCGCTGTCCTTGTCGTACTCAAGTTTCTGGATAGAGGTGTAGGGGTCTTGCTTCTCAACGAGCCTACCCATGGCGTCGTAGACGTTCGTGAAGGTATTGCCGCGCCAGTCGGTGGTGGTCGTGAGGTTCCCCATCTTGTCGTAATCGAAATCGGTTACCCTCAAGACCGTCCCTACGGTCATCCGGGTATCGTCGAGCCGGTTCAGTTCGTCATACTTGTTCTCGACGGTGGTCCCGTTGCCATCTGTCTCAAACCTCTTGTTGCCGTTCTTGTCGTACATGGTGGAGGTCGTTATGACCTGTGTGCCGCTCTCGTTACGCTGCATATGCGATAGGACGCGGCCCTGGTTATCATAGTCATAGAGGTCGATCTTACCCAGAGTATCCTTCTGTTTCTTGAGGTTCCCCAGGACGTCATACTGGTAGGTCACGGTGTTAGTCGGGATGCTCGCGTCTCCAGGGTATGCCGCTTGTCTCAGATTCCCAAAGGCGTTGTACTGGTAGACGACCATGTTGCCGTTCCCATCGGTCGAGGAGGTCTGCCTTCCGGCGAAGTCGTAGGTGCTCCCCGCCACTGTCTGTTCAGGCGAGCTTGAGGTCTTCCTGACTGTAACGAAGACCACGTTGCCGGCATCGTCGTGCTGGTAGCCTGTGATAGCGCCCTTGGCGTTGGTCTCGGACGTCTTCCGCCCGAGTGCGTCGTACTCGTACTTCACAGTGTAGGCAAGCGCTCTGTCTCTGCTGACTGCGTCCCTGACCGTGACCAGCTGGTTCGCAAGGTTATAGGTGTACTCGGTGCCGTACCCGGAGTTGATGCGCTCGTCCACTGTGCTGCCGGTTCCTGCGTCGTAGCCCCGCCCGGTCAGTTCCTTTATGAGGTTGCCGCTGGTATCGTACTTGAACGCTTTGGCAACCAGCTCAGTCCATGTCTCCACCCACTGCATCGTGCCGGGGTCCACAGTCTTCCCGCGGAACTTCATGATCTTGGCCTTGAGGCGGCCCATATCGTCGTATAGGTACTCGGTCCTGTCCATCTCCGAAAGGACCTTCAACGAATCGTAATTCTCCGCCGATACCTCCGCGATTTTCCTCCCAGCTCGGTCGCACCAGTAGGCGGTGGTACACGGTTCGGAATCGACTACGTTGGTTACAGTCGAGAGAAATCCCCTCCGGTCATAGGCATACGTGGTTACATTTCCGTTGGCGTCCGTCCGAGTGAGGGGTTTCCCCTGCCAGTCGTAGGTGGTGGATGCAGTGATGGTAGTGGGATTGCCGTACTCATCCTGTCCGGGCATACTGACCGAGGTTTGCCTATTGAGGTAGTCGTAGACGTACGTCGTAGTGACACCGTCAGGTGTGGTGACTGTCTCCAGGTTCCCATTCTTGTCGTAGGTGGAGATCGTGGTAAGCACGAGATCCTGCGAGTCCTCGAAAGAGTTGGCGTAGATGTCCCCGGCGCGCACATGCTGCTTCTTCTCCACCTGCTTACCGAGGTGGTTGAAAACGTACTCGGTAGTTATCTTGTCGAGGGCATTAGTATAGACGTCCTGCCTAGCCAGGTTCCCGTCAGCGTCGTACTGGTACTCGGTCTTCCGCCCCTCGTTATCTGTGACCGAGAGAACCTTTCCATTCCCGTCGTACGTCCAACTCTTTGTCACAAAGGATGCGGGGACCTCATCGAGCAAGGCCTCGGTCCTCCCGCGGTACTCAAACCTCTTCCTTCCCGCCTTGTCATACTCAGTCCTGGTGTAGGAGTACATGGTCGCGCTGCCTGAGACCTCAAGTGGGGTCCACTGCTCCCCAAGCCTCCCCAAATCGTCGTACTTGAGGGTCACAGTGCTCCCGTTGGGTCGGGTAACCATGTGCACCGTACCGTTGAGGTTGTACGACGTGCGTGTAACCGCGCCGTCAGGGTCATGCTGCTCAAGTAACCTGCCCGCGTAGTCGTAGATGCAGACAGTCGCGGCGCTCTCCGTGTCGCTGAAGTAGATGATATCGGTCTTCTGCGTCTTGGACGGTTGGCCACCACCGATAGCAACTATCGCATAGGAGTGTTCCTTCAGGAGGACCCTCGGCGAAAAGGCGTTCTCCCTGAAGTACTCCTTGGTGACCCGGTTCAGGCAGTCGTATTCGTACTCGTAGACCGAACCGTTGTGCTTGGTCTCCGAGGTCCTGTTCCCGAAGACGTCGTAGGCATAGGTGGTCGTGTAGCCCTCAGGGTCCGTAACCGTACGGGTTTTGCCGTGGGGGAAGTAGCTGTACCGGTAGCCGTGGCTGGCGCCCGTGTACGTCCCGCCGGCGTCCAGACCTGGTACGTACTGCTTGGGTTCCACGACCTGGACCTTCCTGCCCATTTCGTCGTAGACGGTCCTAGTGGTTTCCCCGCCGTGAAGGATCTCCTTCACGACTAAGCCGTTATCATCGTATTCGTACCGGGCAAGATAACCCTTGGGGGTCAAGATCGAAGTCCTTCGACCCGCTGCGTCGTAGTCGTACGTGGTGGTCTTCTGCAATGGGTCCTTCACCGTGGCGGTATTGCCGTGTGGGTCGTAGGTGTATGTCGTGACGTGCCCCTCAGGGTCTTGCATGGCCTTGACCAGCCCCGCCACGTTGCAGCCAAATAAGCTCTGGGCCTCAGCCTTGGTGCAGTACTGGTACTGTGTGATGGCGAAGTCAGATGGGTTGCTGGTACCTTCCACGTACTGGCCCGTCTTTATGAGCGGCTGTACTTTCTTTAGGAGGTTCACCTTGGCCGAATCGTAGACATAGAAGGTGGAGTAGCCGCACTCATCGGTCTCCTTCACGAGGTTGTTCTTCTCGTCGTACCAATACTGCCGGAAGCCCGTGTCAGGGTTTGTGATCCTCGTGACATTGCCCCGCGCATCAACCTCGTAATTGGTCGTGTTGCCGTTGCGGTCCGTAGTGGATTTCACATCGCCGTAGAGGTTCTTTCCTCCGTAGAGGTAGTACTCGGTAAAGGCGGACTTGCCCTCGGGATCTTGGACCTGAGTGGTGTAGTTGGACTCATCAAACCAGTAAGTCCACTGTCTTGTGCCGCCCTCTAGGATCGTAGTGCGGCCATCGCCGTATGTGTATGAGTTGACGCACCCGAAAGCATCTGTCGCCTCTTTGACCTTATGCTGGTTGGCGCCGGCGGAGTGATCGTAGACGAGTGACACTAGGGTCTCGTTGGAGTGGTTAGCGATCCGGTTAAGGTAGTTGCTGCCGTCATAGGAATACCTCATGATGCCGCCCTCGGGGTCGGTAACCGTTGTGAGCCTCTTGCTTGAGTCGTAGCCGTAGTACACGTTAATACCCTCGGGACCCACGATGTGATCGATAAGGGTGGTGTGCTGCGCGTTGTAGTAGAGGGTGTACGTCCTTCCCACGGTATCCACGATGGTCGAGATCTTGCCGCTCCCACCGTAGTTCACGGTTACCTGATTGCCGTTGCGGTCTTTCATCCATGACAGCTTACCGTCGGTGCGGAAGCCATAGCTGTATTGATCCTTGGTGGTAAGGATGTATGTATTGTCAGCGTTCTTCACGAAGGTGCTGCGTGAATCGAGCGGCGCAAAAGCGCTACCGTTCTTCTTGAACATCTGGATGCCGCCGCTCGGAAGATGGACGGTTACAAGATCGGCGCCTTCCATGTACGATTCAAAGCCGAAAGTCCAGCCCCTTCCAAGGGGACCCACCTTGTCGTTCTTGGAGTTGTAGGTCCTACTGATGTTCACCTGGAAGCCCGGCGCGGGGACGCTTATGTCATTTGCCGTCACCGAGAAGTTGCCGGTAGCGGGGTTGATGCCGCTCTCGCCGTAATGGAGAGTCTCCCGGATCTTGGCAAGTTGGTCTGCCGTGAACCAGGAGTCGAGGTCCGACGGATCCAGAGGCGGAACCGGCTCTCCGGCGTTGGGGTCAATCCACCCGTCCACAGGTGGACGAGCACCTGTTAGGGCGGCATATGCGTTGATCCGGCCCTCGGTGCCGAGTTTCCCGTCCAGAGCCGCGCAGACAACCACGTTGTCCTTTACCCTCTGGGCGATGTCGCTGTAAGAGAGGTTGGGCAGGTAACTCTTGGAAAGAGCCACGACGCCGGTAGTAAGCGCCGCCGACGCCGATGTGCCGCTCAGATAGCCATAGGTATTCGCGGGCGCGGTCGACAGGATGTTCTCGCCGGGAGCTGCTACATCGACTGCTTGTCCGAAAGTTGAGTAGGCGGCGAGGCTCCCGTCACTCTCAATCGAGGCTACGGACAGCATGTTCGGGATGTCAAAAGCCGTGGGATAGACTGGGTACTGGGCAATGTCTCCGCCTCTGTTTCCAGCCGCGACCACGAAGAGGATCCCGCTGCTCTCCATGGCGTCCTTGAGCGCGGGGTTGTCGTCGTAGCCCGAGAAGCTGCAGTTCATGAGCTTTACGCCCATAGCAACCGCATAGTTGATAGCTTCTATGGCGTCAGAGGTGTAGCCCGAGTCGCCGCTGATGAACTTCAGGGGAAGCACCTTTACGTTGGGAGCAACACCGGTGATGCCTTGGGTGTTGGAGGTCGCGGCGATGATGCCCGCGGTTTTTGTGCCGTGGGTGTCGGACTCCGCTCCGTCAAACACTGTATTGTCCGCGTTGGCGAAGTCCCAACCGTTCACGTCGTCCACGTAACCGTTTCCGTCGTTATCGAGACCATCCCCTGGAACCTCGTCAGTGTTCACAAAGATGCTGGCAAGAAGGTCAGGGTGGCTAGTGTCGACTCCGGTATCCAGGACGCCCACAATCACTGAACCCGAACCTGTAGTGAGGTCCCAGGCGGGAGACGCGTTGATATCAACGCCGACCCTGCCTGTCACCCCTTCCACTTCCTGTCCGGTGTTGGAGAGACCCCACTGCTGGGGGAACATGGGGTCCGCCGGTAATGAGCTTACAGACAATCTGTAGTTCGGCTGGGCATACTCGACGTCCGGGTTCTTCCGGAGTTCGTCAATGACTGCGGCGATGTCCGCGGTTTTGTCTACCTCAAGCACGTCCATTTTCCTCTGGCTGAAGCGCTGCTTGGTCTCCAATTTTGCGAGGCCGAGCTTGCCCTTTGCCAGGGACTTCACACTCTCAGCCTTCTCCTCATTCTTGAACTTTACAAGGATCTCAACCTTGGCCCTGTCCGCATAACTCATAGGGGGCTGGGGCTTGCCGAAGCCGGCCAGAGACACTAGGGGCTGAGCGGCCGCGCAGAGAGCCACCAGTAGCACGATTGCGAGGAGTCTTGTGATCTGACCTGTGTGTTTTCTCATGCTGTTCCCCTCCCTCTTCACTCAGCCCGCTATTGCATGTCGTAGAGAACCGACGCTGGTCCAGTCGCTTTGGCCCTAAAGCGTATGGTCACAAGCGCCCCGTCCAGGGTCCGGCCTTCAGGAGTGGGCGTGCCCACCGTGAAGATCACCTGGCCCTGAGCGCCCACATCGAATCTGGTAACGGTGATGTCAGTGCCTTTAATCGTCCCTATGTCCATATCCGTTCGAGGAGTGGTCGCGCAGAGGTCAAGGACTTCCAGTTTCGCAGGATCATAGACCACGGTGAATATCCTCTCGGTCACCGAGCCCACACTGGTGACCGAGATGACGAAGTCGACGACCTCGCCAAGAACGCAGCCTAGGGTTACGGAAGGCATCGAGGTCTGGACGGTTACCGGAGGACTCCACTCGCCTTCGCTCACGGAGTTCCTCGCCTTCACCCTGTACGTGTGTTCTGTATTAGGCACGACGTTATCATGAGTGTACGTAGCACCGGTGACACCTTGGGCTACAACCACTCCGTCAGCCTCGATATCGTAGGATGCAGCATTCTCAACCTCAGTCCAGGTGAGGGTCACTGATGTCGTCTGGCCTGACGCGCTCACGGTCGTGCCTTCCAGCATCGTCCCCACCGTGAGGAGCCCACTCCAGTCGCCCGTGCCGGTCTCAGTCCTCGCCCTCACCCTGTACTCGTAGGCGGTACCCGAGGAGAGCCCCTGGTGCGCATAGGTAAGGACGTCAAGGAGATTGGTCACAACCCCATCGATCTCAAGGTCGTAACCCACAGCTTCGGGCACCGCGTTCCAGTTGAGCGTGATAGCATCCAACGTGACGGTAGCCTTGAAATTGCCCGGAGCGCCTGGCTGGTCGGTGACCACCAGTTGCGTGGTGGACCAAGCGCTGACTCCTCCTTCATTCCTCGCTCTTACACTTACCGCATGCCGGCTGCCCGCCAGAAGACCGGTCGCAGTGTACTCGGTGTCGTTTCCCCGGTAGGCCATTTCCCCGTCCAGGTACACGTCGTAGCCCGCGGCTCCGTCCACTGTGTCCCAACTGACAGTCACCGAGTCGGCGGTGACGCTCGTCTCAATATTGCCAGGCGTCTCAGGAGGATATGGCAGGGTCGACGCAGTGACAGGGCTACTCCAATCGCCAGGGATATCGAGGTAGACACCCCTCACCTCGTAGGTGTGCGACATCTCGGGCGTGAGCCCGGCGTGGATGTACGCATTCCCGCTCACCCTGACCGGTTCGCCGCCGTTTATACGGACGTCGTAACTGGTTGCTCTCATCGCGACTTTCCAGATAAGCCCGATGGAGTCGCTGCCAGGAACGGCAGTGAGGTCTGTAGGCATACCCGGTTTGGCCGAAAGGGTAGTAGCAGCTACAGGATCGCTCCAGGAACTCGCCTCTCCGCCAACCAGCGTAAGGACCCGATAGGTGTGCTCTGACTCCGCCGGGAGGCCTCCGTGGACGAATACCGTGTCGGTCACTTGCACTGGATCCCCATCATCAACCTTGACCTCGTACCCATCAGCTTCGGGATAGGAATCCCAGGAGAGGACCACCTTGTCCACATCAGCGGCGGCGATGATGCCGGTGGGTGGCTGGGGAGCCCCGGAGAGGGTGGATACGGTCAGCGACTTGCTCCAATCCCCGCGGACGCCGCCCTCGTTAACGGTTCTGACCCTGTAGGTGTGAGCTGTCTCCGGAAGGAGTCCCTCATCATCGTAGGAGGTCTCCATGATACCCCCGACCACCTCGCCGTCGGCCTCCACCTCGTACCCGGTCACCCCGGAGCATTCGTCCCAACTGAGGGTTACGCTCGTGGGTTCTGCGTTGGCGCCTAGGTTCTCCGGCACAGGGTAGAGGTTGGTCCTAGTACGCACAGTAACCACAGGGCTCCAGTCGGAGGGCTCGCTCCCGCTCACCGACCTCACGCTGTAGGTGTGCGTACTTCCGGGCTCCAGCCCTTCGTGCAGGTAAGTCGTCTCCCCTACAGCCGTCGGGGTCTCGCCATCTATCTCCAGCTCATACCCTACGGCGCTCTCAACTGCATCCCACTGAACGGTCACAGAGTCCAACGAAGGCGTTGCCCTTAGGTTCCCGGGGACGCCCGCGGGGAGAGAAGAAGTGGACACCGTGATGGGGACACTCCACCCGCTCTTGCCACTGGAACTCCTGGCTCGAACCCTGTAGGTGTGGTCTGAACTTGGCTCCAGACCGGCGTCTTCGTAAGTGGTATGGTTGCCTACGTTCCTAATGACTCCGTCCACTTCTACGTCGTACCCGGTGGCTCCGGAAACGCTTTCCCATGTGAGTGAGATGGCGGTGAGGTCCGGAACGGCAGCAAGACCCTCGGGGGCAGAGGGTGGGTGCGCCAAAGTGAACTTCGTACCTACAACACTCCACCCGCTCTCGGTGTTATCGCCCCTCGCCTTCACGCTGAACGTGTGGGCAGTCCCAGGGGTCAGGTCATCGAGAGTGTAGGTTGTAGCGGTGGTGTTGTACGTAGTGCCCCCCACCTTGAGATCGTAGTTCGTGGCTCCGTCCACCGAGTTCCACCAGATAGTCATAGTGGTTGCGGTTACGGTGGCGGCAACCTCGGTTGGAGGCCTGAGGAGAGTCTTCACCGTTGTCATATCAGTCCACTCGCCATACCCGGTCTCGTTCACGGACCTCACCCTATACAGGCGAGTAGAGTTAGGGGATAGGCCAGTGTCCGCATAGGCGGTGTTCTTCCCGTTGTCGATGGTCTGCCCGTCGATTTCAACCTCGTAGTAAAGCGTACCGCCGATAATCCCATAGGTGAGGTCGATCTCTGTCTCGAGGGAGACCGCCGAAACCCAAGGTGGTGTGCCATATATGCCCATCGGGAGCGGCGACGACAAGACGTACGCCCCGCCTCCCAGTTGACCGTCGCTATCGGATCCCCACGCCCATAACGTCCCGTTTCTCCCGAGAGCAAGACCATGGTAGTTGCCCGCCGCCACGGCGGTGACCTCTGTGAGCCCAGGTACCTGGACCGGCCTGATCCTTTGAGTCATGGTCCCGTCCCCCAGCTGATAGTAGTAGTTCCACCCCCACGCCCATACTGTCCCGTCTTCTTTCACAGCGAGGCTGTGGCACAGCCCCGCAGCAATGGCGGTCACTCCGGTGAGCCCGCTCACCTGGACCGGGCTGGCCCTATTAGTCGTGGTCCCGTCTCCCAGCTGGCCGGAGTAATTGCCCCCCCACGCCCATACCGTCCCATCTTCTCTGAGTGCGAGGCTGTGATCCTGCCCCGCAGCCATCGCAGTCACTCCCGTCAGCCCGCTCACCTGGACCGGCGTGGCCCATTCGGTCACGGTCCCGTTTCCCAGCTGGCCGTAGGTGTTACGACCCCACGCCCATACCGTTCCATCTCCCTTAAGAACGAGGTTATGCCAGTGACCCGCCGACACGGCGGTTACCCCAGTCATCCCAGGCACCTGGACTGGGGTCTTCTTTGTTGTCGTGGTCCCGTCCCCCACTTGGCCGTAATCGTTGCGCCCCCACGCCCATGCCGTCCCGTTTCCCTTAACGACGAGGCTGTGCGCGGCACCCGCCGCCACGGTGGCGACCCCCGTCAGCCCAGGCACCTGGATCGGACTGGTCCTTTGGGTCGTGGTCCCGTCCCCCAACTGGCCGTAGCCATTAGCCCCCCACGCCCCTACCGTCCCGTCTCCTTTGAGCGCGAGGCTGTGGCCGTCCCCCGCAGCAATCGCGATCACTCCCGTCAGCCCAGGCACGTGAACTGGGGTCTTCCTCGTAGTCGTGGTCCCGTCCCCCAGTTCGCCATGTTCGTTGCGCCCCCACGCACGTACCGTCCCGTCTTCCTTAAGAACGAGGTTATGGCAGTAACCCGCCGCCACAGCGGAAACCCCAGTCAGCTCCGGTACCCGGATCGGACTGGTCCATTGGGTCGTGGTCCCGTCTCCCAACTGGCCTTTGGCGTTGTTCCCCCACACCCACACCGTCCCGTCTCCTCTGAGAGCGAGGCTGTGGTCACTCCCCGCCGCCACGACGCTGACCCCCGCCAGCCCAATCACTTGGACCGGCGTGATCCTATCAGTCATGGTCCCATCCCCCAGTTTGCCGTCACGGTTGTGCCCCCACGCCCATACCGTCCCGTCTCCTTTAATGGCGAGGTTGTGGCGCCAAGACGCCACCACGTCGGTGACCCCCGTCAGCCCATGCACCTGGACCGGCGTAGTCCTTAGGGTCGTGGTCCCGTCCCCCAGCTGGCCGCAGTCATTGTACCCCCACGCCCATACCGTCCCGTCCCCCCTAAGAGCGAGGCTGTGGTCGTCCGCCGCCGCGACAGCGGTGAACCCTGTCAGTCCAGGCACCTGGACTGGAGTCATCCCTGTGGTCATAGACCCGACCCCCAACTGGCCGCGGTGGTTGCGACCCCACGCCCATACCGTCCCGTCTCCCTTAACAGCGAGGCTGTGGCAATCCCCCGCCGAAATGGCGGTCACTCCCGTCAGCCCGCTCACCTGGATCGGCCTGGTCGCTCGGCTTATCCGCGGGTCCCCCAGCTGGTAGTAGTTGTTGTCGCCCCACGCCCATACCGTCCCGTCTCCCTTCAGAGCAAGGGTATGGTAGATGCCCGCGGACAGGGCGGTGATTCCCGTCAGCCCCTTCACCTGGACCGGGGTCTTCCTTGTGGTCGTGGTCCCGTCCCCTAGCTGGCCGCCATTGTTGCGACCCCACGCCCATAACGTCCCGTCTCCTTTGAGCGCGAGGCTATGTTCGTCCCCCGCAGCAATGGCGATCACTCCCGTGAGCCCGCTCACCTGGACCGGGCTGGTCCTTTGGATCGTGGTCCCATCCCCCAGCTGGCCGTCATCGTTATACCCCCACGCCCATACCGTCCCATCTCCCCTAAGAGCAAGGTTGTGATTATTACCTGACGCAACCCCCGTGACGTCAAGCACTGTTACGGGGGGACCACTGAACAGCGTGAAGCCGCTCCCACCTGAAGGAACGGCAGCGGGGCCATCCGGACCCTCACCGCCGATCAAGATGAGTCCATCACTCGGTGTTTCATACGCCGCATTGGCGCAGTTGATCTTGCCGCCCGAAGAAACCACGCTTTCAAGCGACGACAGCCTGTCGCAGTAGGTCAGGATCCTGCCTTTGAGTGTCATAGAGGTCATACTGCTGTCGGCAGCCAGCAATAGTGCCGCTTCCCCCGAGACAAATCCCGCAGCCATCGAGGTCCCGCTCTTGGTCTCGTGGCTACCAACTGGTGCCGTGCTCACGATGTCTTCTCCAGGAGCCGTCACATCAACGGACTCCAGTCCGTAGTTGGAGAATGCGGACAAGAAGCCGCTCCTGTTCACTGAAGCTACCGAGATGATGTTTTGCAGGACGAACGAGGCTGGGTAAACAGGGTTCTGGTCTATATCCATGCCGCTGTTGCCTGCAGCGCAAACGAATAAATGCGCCGGGGCGCCAGCAATGGCATCCTCCAACGCCGGATTGTACGAAGTGCTTCCCCAACTGCAGTTCACTACCCTAGCGCCCATCGCCGTGGCGTAATCGATCGCCTCGATGATGTCGCTGGTATGCGCAGTGCCACCAGCCCCGAAAACCTTGAGAGGCATGACTTTGGCCCTTGGTGCAATGCCGGCTATTCCAATCCCGTTGTCTTTCTCGGCCGCGATTATCCCCGCAATGTGAGTGCCGTGTTCCTCAGGCGTGGGGTTCGCGCTGTCGAAAACCTGGTTGCTGTTTTCGACGAAGTTCCAACCATGAACGTCATCCACATAACCGTTTCCGTCTTCGTCAATGCCGTTGTCAGGTATCTCACCGGCATTCACCCACATGTTGTCTTCTAGGTCCTCATGGGTTATGTCAATGCCGGTATCAATGACCGCCACCACCACCCCTTCACCCAAGGAGACCTCCCATGCTCCAACGACGGCTGCGTCGCAAGCGTAGGGTGGATGCGCAGGGGCGTGGTCCCACATCTCCCTCAAAGCAGGATCTGTCACCAGGTCAAGCAGCGCCTCAGGTGGGACATCGCCTGGAACGCCACCTGTCGCTATCATGTCAACGAGCGCTTCGGGAGGATTGCTCATCACGAGCTCCGTCAATTCAGGATTGTCCTCCAAGAGATCTCTCAAGTGAGGCGGAAGCCTGAGGAGCAACTCTTCTACCGACATCGTCAGACCTGCCGCAGCGTCTGGTGAGTTGTTTTCCAGCCCCCATTGGCTCTCAAAGTAGGGGTCGTCCGTCATGAGACTTAGTCGGTAGTCAGGCTGAATGTACTCGATATCGTTTGCCCTGTCTCTCAAGGCCTCGACGAAGTCCTTAGCCTTCACCTTTCCTCGGAGGGCCACTGCTTCATAGCGGTCTGAGTGATTTCCCGTTAGCTTCTTCGACCATGCCACCTTGCCGGGCAGGAGATTGTCGAAATGCGCGGTCTCGACGCTCTCCTTGTACTTCACGATGAAACGGTCGGTGGAGGCATCATCGCCGCCAATGAGAAAGGACCTCGAGACGCGCTCTTTCTGTCCTCCGTTCTCGGAATAGCTGCCGTCAGGGGCAGCTAGCGCGATAGGGATGCTATGGAACATGGTCATTACGAAGAAGGAAAGCAGTAGGGATAGGGCTATGAGTCTCCTCATGTTAGGCACCTCGCTTTGCCTTTGGAAAACAGGAATCCAGGCAATACTCTGGAAGGCCTGTCCAGCATGGCAGTGAAGGGAGTAGTTATGCTGGGCGACAATGCGCGGTGTGCAGCCGAGGCCGTCTCTACTCTGTCTGTGGCCTACGCCCCGAGTCGCTCGGTCGGAACGTAAGGGCATTCTTCGGTGGGATTCGTCGAATACCTTCTTCAGACAAGTCAGAAATCGTTCGACACAAATTGATACGTCTCACAAACACCTATGATTAGGTCAGGATTCGTTCATGGAGCGCTACCCATATACCATTTCGACCAGGTTGTAGTACAGAGTGTATCCGCATGAGAGGTACAGCCTTATGGCAGGCAAATTCGTTCCGCGCACAGATAGTGTGGCGACCTTCTTGCCCCGCTGTTTCAACTCATCAAACGCCGTGGCCAACAACTCTCTTGCGATATTCTTGCGCCGGTAGGGTTCAATCACAAAGATGTTCTCCGTCGCGGCACGTTCATCACTGATGTCCCATACCGACGCCGCGCCCACAACTTCCGAGTTGCATACCGCGACGAAGCACTTGAAACTGGGGTCTCCTGACTTGAACCGTATCTCTGCTCGGCTCTGTGGATTCTCACCCGTCATCAGGTCGGCGCTCACGTACTTTGCGATCTCGTCATCCGTGAAGGAAAGCTCTCTGATCTGCACGTTGTCCGGGATCTGATAATGCTTCGTCTCTTTGTGGAGATCGTACTTCAGCACTGGGATAACTGCGTTTGGATAGAATCCTTTTTCCATCAAGAGCCGCATATGGTCTATCTCATCCGCTTCGCAGAAACAGCGCAAACGAACATCCTCACCGGGCTCCATACGCTCCATTTCGTTGGCTCGCTGTATGAAACCGTCAATCAGGATTCCTTCAGCCGTCAGGTCATTGGCACTTGCGTTATCCACGAACGTCGAAATCTCAAACACGCGCTTCGCGTTCGCTTGTACCTGGTTTGGCTTTAGGTATCCTACACCCGCAATCTCACCATTCCCTCTCACGGCACATACTACGTTCTCAGGCTTGACGTCTCTGTGATACCGTACAGAAAGGGCGCAAAACCTGCTTATTCGCTCTATGGAACTCAGGTCATCCGCACAGTAGCTTCTCAGAATCACACTGGATCCCCTCGCACGTGTTTACTTGAGCTTGTTCAAATGGTAGGGAACAAGACGGATTAGCGTAGACCCATCAGGTTCCACGAGAAGGTATAGCTGGTCCCGTCAGGCTTCGCGAGGATTACCTGTATAGGTAGTGTCAGATCAAGACCGTCCACATACCACCCAACTTGTATATGGCGATAACTCAGGTCTTGACCTGCCGAGTAGTACTCCACGATGGCCGGGGCGATCACGGTGCCCTGCCTGACGTACGGCACATAGCTCTTGACTTGCGCCTCCGTCTGCCCCTCGATATAGATGCTCGCCCCCATGTATCCCGGGGATCTTGGGGCAGTGGCAACCGTCGGGACCTCTTTGCTTTCATTGGCTGCCCAGTGAGCCCAGAAGGCGATACTGCTGTATTCGGTACCTAGGGCTGCATACACTCGCTTTCTGTACTGCTCGGATACCATGCTGTAGTACTTCTCGAACGCCTCATAGTTTTCCATGCCCTCTTTGCCTATGCCGTACGTTATCGCTTCCTGTACCTGCTGGTCAGTAAGCCGGTACAGAACGCCCTTGTCTGGGGTGCCCCACACCGGATCTCCTTTTCCCAGGATTCCCTTGGAGAGAATCGATGCTGTCCAGGTGTTCGGATCCCAATCCACCCTGGCTCCCAGTTGCTCAGCAACGAACCTTATGGGAACCATGGTTCTACCGTAGAAGCTCACTGCGGGAACATCCGATTGCACCGGCTGGCCGTTCGCCTGTAGTCTGACAATCGGGTAGCCGCCGTAGACTCCATTGATGGAATCCGCCGAGAATGCGAGGCACGGAAGACCGAGGATCAACAGGAGACCCAGTAACCACCTCAGCACGAATCGACGCATCTCAGAGCACCTCCCAACCCTCAGATTTGAGGCTTCCGCCGAGAGATCCTTCTGACTCCAATCCGCTCCCATGGAACCCCCACCCAATCCCCGTCGTCCATGTCGGATGAGGCCAGCGCACGAGGAGGTACTCCCCCATGCCGCGATTGCCAGACTCAGTGGCTTTCCGGTTGCTTTGGCTGCTCCTCCTGCTGGTTTTTATCCTTTCCTCCCTCATTGCCGCCTGCTCGCCAGGCATCAAGGTGGAAAGTGGCAATGGCGCCCCGCTATCTCAGGACACCGAGGCGCGGCCTGAACCCACGAAGCAGCCGCCAGAAGAGAGCGAGTTACCCGGCTCCGACGATCTCGCTGACAAGGCTGTGCCTCAGCTGTCGCCAGACCGCAAGCATCTTCTCCGCCTTTGGAACAGCGGGTTCGCGCTCACAGAGTTTCCGACGGGCAAGCCTGAGCACACGTTCCCGGTTGAGGGGAATCATCGGGTAATCGACTTCGGGTGGGCACCTGGGGGCGATGCCTTCGCCTACCATACCGAGCACTCGGAGCCGGGTGGCAGCGGAGGCGTCTACATTGCCCGCGTGGATGGCTCCACAGAAAAACTCGCCACGCTGGAGCCGCCGAAACTAGGTCCGCGACAGATGGTATGGTCCCCCTGCGGCCGCTACCTCTTCTGGGATCAGCCGTTCAGCATCCATGATCGCAACACCGGAGAAACCCTGATCAGAAAACACATAAATGAGTCCTACCAGTGTGTACGCTCTCCCTTGTTTGTGGAAGGCGGATCGCGGATGGCCTTTACTCTGCTTGAAGATGACGGCTCGGAGAACCTCTGGGTAATGGACATAGACCAAGGCAGTATCCGCCAAGTCACGGATGCAGACGAAGGCGACTACCCGTTTTTCTGGATGAACGATAGCACGCTTCTTGTCCGTATTGGGGCTATCTATACCGGTGGCGGTCTCGTCTACGGGCTGGCCTCTGTTGACGTGGAAACAGGTAGCCGCGCGGTCGTGGATATGGACAGCTCACCCAGCATCAGCCCCGACGGTCCGCCTTTTCGCAGAATACACGTTGTTAGAAGCATCTCTCCGAAAGGAGACCGCCTCGTCGGCGAGTCCCGCTCACTGGCCGGCGACGATAGTCGGGTCTACCTGCTCGACTTGGCGTCCGGCCAGCGAGTAACCCTCTTGGAGGGGGAAACGCCTGACGAGGGCTTTGCTATCGCGCAAGCACTGTGGATGGACGGGGGCCGGATCCTCATGAACGTAGTGAGGCAAAGTTACGGTGAAGAGCTCAGCAGTTCGGGATCACGTTACCGGATCCTTGAATACAGCGGCGCGGACGGCTTCCGCACTCTGGCGGAAAGCGCGACCAGAATGCAGCTTCTTGGGGTCTTGGGTGAGAAGTTGTACTACCTGGAACTCGACGAAACAGGCTCGAGCTGGCAGGTAAAACACGTCGCTCCGCCTACTTCCTGACTCCCAGATACGCCGCCTGGATCTCGGAATTCTCCAGCACTTCCCTACCCGCTCCTTCCAGGACGATTCGCCCAGCGTTCATCACATACGCCCGGTCGGCCATCTCAAGCGCTTTGAACGCGTTTTGCTCCGCCAGCAGCACAGTGGTCCCCTGCTCTCTGATCCTGAGTATCGCCCGGAAGACCTCTGAAGTCAGCGCAGGGGCCAGTCCCAGCGATGGTTCGTCAAGCATGAGGAGTACCGGCCTTGCCATCATGGCACGGCCGATGGCCAGCATCTGCTGCTCGCCTCCGCTCAGAGTGCCCGCGTACTGCCCTATCCGCTGCTTCAGTATGGGAAAGAGGGCGAAGACAGACTCCATGTCGCCCCTTACCTCAGCGCCCCAGGCCCTCACATAGGCCCCCATCATCAGGTTCTCTCTGACGGTGAGGTTGTCGAACAGCCTTCGTCTCTCGGGAACCAGCGAGATCCTCTGGTTAGCAACCCAGTCCGGCGAGGGCCGCAGGGGTCTGCCGCCAAACAGCAGCCTGCCCTCTCTAGGCTTGTTGACCCCCATGACGGTCCACAGAAGCGTCGACTTGCCGGCCCCGTTGGGGCCGATGATGGATACAACTTCGCCGCGGCTGACCGTCACCGAGACCTGGTGAAGGGCCTGGGCGCGGCCGTAGAACACCGAGATGCTATCGACGGTGAGCACTGGCGTACTCCTCCCCCAGGTACGCCTCGATGACTCGGGCGTCAGACTGGACTTCCTCCGGAGAGCCTTCCATGAGTTTCTCTCCAAAGTTCATGACCACAATCCGGTGGCACAGGCTCATGACCACGTCCATGTGGTGCTCGATCAAAATGATGGTGAACTTGTGCTTCTCCTGAAGCCGCCTTATGAGATCCACGAGCTCCATGGACTCTTCCGGGTTCATGCCGGCCGCGGGTTCGTCGAGCAGCAGGAGGTCCGGTTCCAGGGCAAGGGCACGGGCCAGCTCCAGCTTGCGCTGGAACCCATAGGGCAAAGCCGATGCCCGCTCGGCGGCCCGGCTTCTGAGACCCACCTCTTCAAGATGGGACAACGCGGCTTCCCTGATGACCGCTTCGTCGCGCCGCACCCTGCCGCTCCTGACGAGGGCTTCCCAATAGCCGTACCGGGCGTAGCGGTACAGCACGGTGCACACGTTATCCGCGACGGTCAGGTTGGAGAAGAGCCGGATGTTCTGAAATGTCCGGGCGATGCCCGAGTTGACGATCTCCGGCGGCGTCAGGGCGCTCAAATCCTTGCCTTTGTAGCGCATCGAGCCGGAGTTGGGACGGTAGAAACCCGTCATCAGGTTGAAGACTGTGGTCTTGCCGGCCCCGTTGGGCCCGATGAGCCCCAGTATCTCGCCTTCCTCCACGGCGAAGGACAAATCGTTGACGGCCGTGACGCCCCCGAAACGTCTGGACAGCCCCGCGCACTCAAAGACCGTCACGAGCTCTCCCCTCCTTGTCACGCGGGATGGAAGTCGGCATACCTGACGAGTTGGATGGCGGCGTACGTGTGGAGATGGACGGCGGCATGGACGGAGGTTTCCTCGGCGGCGCCACACGAGACACCAGTATACGCACGCCGCGCCAGCTAAGGTCCTGGTATCCTAGGAGCCCTTGCGGTCTGAACACCATGATGAGCACCAGTAACAGGCCGTATATGACCAGCCTCCACATTTGCGCGGCCCGCAGGAGCTCCGGTGCCGCAGCAAAGATGAAGGCGGCGAGAGCGGGGCCTGTCAGGCTGCCCGTCCCTCCGCACACTACGGCGGCGGTTATCTGGGTCGACTGGACCATGGTGAACATGACCGGCTGGATGAAGCCCAGGTAGTGGGCATAGAGGCCTCCGGCCAGGCCGGCGCATCCGGCGGAAAAGGCGAGGGATATCATCCGTGTCCGGAGCAGGTGAATCCCGCTCATCTCGGCGGCAACGGCATCCTCGCGCACCGCGACGGCGTTCCGTCCATACGCGGATGCCAGCATGTTCCTTGCGAGGATGAGGGTCAATACAGCCATCGCTGCCGCCGCCGGAAGTGTGGTGAATTGGCGTATCCCGGGCAGCCCCCGCGCCCCCTGAGTGATCTTGAGGTTCTCAAGCAGGACTCTGGTGGCCTCTCCCATGCCAAGAGTCGCTATGGCGAAGTAGTCGCCCCGAAGCCTGGTCCGCAGAGTCGGGTAGCCCACCAGGAGCGCCGCGATGGCCGCTGTGGCCACTCCTGCCGCCAGGGCCACGGGATAGGGAGCGTGCAGGAAGTGAGTCAAGATCGCCGCAGTGTACGCGCCGATCGCCATGAACGCGGCGTGTCCCAATGAAAAAAGCCCTGTAAACCCTGTGAAGACGGCGAGGCCGGTGGCGGCTATCATGTTGATGAGCGCGACTGTCAGGACGCCCTTGATGTACATCTAGATCTTCTCCTCAACGTACTTGCCCAAAAGACCGTTCGGGAGCACGAGCAGCACAATAACCAGCATGGAGAAACTGAACACGTCCCGGATGATGGACGAAACGTACACGGAAACGAAGGTTTCGAGTAGGCCGAGCAGGATGCCACCCACGACAGCACCGGGCAGGCTGCCCAATCCGCCGATGACCGCGGCCACGTAGGCCTTGTTTGTAATCCATCCCATCGTGGGGTAGGCCATGTACTTCATCCCCAGGAAGACCCCCGAAAGGCCTGCCAGCGCCCCCGCGATGAAGAAGACAAGCCCAACTACCCGGTCCAGGCGGACGCCGCAAACCGCCGCAACCGTCATGTCATAGGACGCTGCCCGTATGGCCATGCCGCTCTTGGTCCTCTGAAGGTACAGGTGCAGAGCGTAAATCGCCAGCGTGGAGAATGCCAGGGCAAACAGGTCGAGCAGGCCGACTGACGCCCCCCATATCCGCACCACTCCCCGACCCAGGATCTCCGGATACGAGTAGAAGTGCGCGCCGAGCGTGGCATAGATCAGGTTCTCCAGCAGGATGGAGACCCCCATCGCGCTGATCATGAAGTAGAGGGGCTTGGCTTTTCTCACGCGGAGGGGACGGTACGCAAGCCATTCGTTGGCGCATCCCAGCAGCGCGCCCACAAGCATCGACCCGGCCAGAGCGACCGGGAATGACGCGCCGATCCCCTTAAGGATGAAGTAGCCGGCGTACGCTCCCAGCATGATGACGGAGCCGTGGGCGAAGTTGGAGAAGTTCAGGATGGAGAACACAAGGGAGTAGCCCACTGCCATAAGAGCGTACACCCCGCCGATGGCGAGCCCTGTAATCGCGGTCTGAATGAGCATGGCCATCACCTCTAGGGGCCCAGGCGTGCTGCGCCCGTTACGCGGACCGCGCGCCTGAGCCCCGTTTCAACCTAGTTGGTAACGTACTTCTCGACGTAGATGAACTTGCCGTCCTTGATCTGTTGCATCACAGCTGGCTTGTTGAGGGGGTTGTGGGTCTTGGGATCGAAAGTCATCTTGCCGGTCAGCGCTTGCAGATCTTTGATCTCCTCAATCGCCTTGGCTATTTTGTCCCCGTCGGTTGACCCGGCCTTCTTGATCGCCTCCGCCAGCACGATGAGGGCATCGACTGCCATGACCGGGTTTGGCAGCGTAGGCTCGCTGTTGTACCTGGCTTTGTAGTCCTTGATGAAGTCCTGGATGTCCGGATCTTCGACTGACGCGAGGTTCACAAAGTAACCGCCCTCGACCGCTTCTCCGCCGAGTTCGATGATGTCGGGGCTTCCCCAGTTATCTCCGCCAAGGAATACCCCTTCGTAACCGAGGTCCCGGGCCTGCTTCATCGCAAGGGCCGCTTCCTTCTGAGCCGTAGGTATGAAGATGACGTCCGGCTTAGCCTGGCACAGTTTGCCCAGCATCGCCCTGTAATCCAGTTCGCCGGAACGGAATGCCTCTTTGCCCGAAATGGTGCCGCCCGCCTTCTCAAAGGCCTCGATGAAGAACTGGGCCAGCCCGGAGGAGTAGTCCGACCCGACGTCGTACAGGACCGCCGCGGTCTTGGCGCCAAGTTTAGTCGTCGCGAACTGCGCGGCCACGGTTCCCTGGAACGGGTCGATGAAACACACCCGGAACGTGTGGGGCCGGACTGTATCTTTGTCGACGGTGACCTGAGGGTTGGTTGCGGTTGTGCCAATGAGAGGGATCTTGGAGGGTTCGGTTACCGCAGTCATAGCGATGGTGACCCCGCTTTGGGCAGCCCCGATGATGGCTACCACCTTGTCCTGCTCAATCATTCTCTTCGCGACGTTCACTGCCTCAACCGAATCGGCCCGGGTGTCGTAAGTGACCAGCTCGATGTCCTTGCCGCCAATGCCGCCCGCCGCGTTCATCTTCTCGACCCACATCTTGAGCGCGTTGCTCTCGGACTGACCCCATATCGACGCATCCCCGGTGAGAGCGACCGCGTGGCCTATCTTGATGACTTGCTTGACGACCGGTTGCGGTTCACTCTTCGGTTCGCTTTTGGGTTGGTTCGTGCAGCCGACGAGCATTGACGCTACGACACAAAGGACCACGACTAACGCCCATAGACGTTTCACACATCTCGCCCCCTGTTTGCTGCTTCTACTTAGATCGCCGCAGCGATCGCCTCATCTTGTCCACTCGTTTTCCCATATGCGGGGGCGAGGCGGGCTATTACGGATGTGAACAAGTTCTGTAGCCTTGGGCGGGCTCGATAGGCCGTGGCGCGCCCTTATCGCTCGAACGAGCCCGGAAGCCTTCGGTTCAGTTCGAACGCGCAAGTAGTCTTGCCAGAGCCGAAGGCACCGTTAAGCCAGATGATCACGCGCATCCCTCCATCAACTCGATCGCCTGGCAATGAACCACCGGTCCTTGCGCCGGAATCCACATTTCACGTAGAACTCATCGGCGACTCCACTGAGGCGAATCACGCTGGACCGCTCCCTTGACCGGCTAATCGTCTCGCCTACCAGCATCCTCCCTATCCCTTTGCCTTGATAAGGGGGCAGGACGTAGAACCAGTCCAGGTCGGTCTCCTTCAACCTGGGATCATAATTACTGACCGCCGCGCCAACAGGACGTCCTGAATCTCGCTCGACTGCCCACAACCACAGCGTTGGGGCAAACGCAGGGGATCTGGTCCAGTCCCTCACCGCGTTTCCTGTCAGCCGATAATGGCTGTCTGTCTCCCTGATAAGGTCGGCCAGCGCTTCGTAATCCTCGTCTCCGTCGAAGCAGAACTCGGCCACGGAGTAACCGGCAGCCATGGGCTGCAGACGGCTCTTGTCCTCCGGTGGTAGAACCCTGGGTGATGAGCCGTTGGGTGGTAGGTCATAGAACAAGGTGTATGTCTCGGTTGACTCATATCCGTCCAATTGGTCTTGGATCAGTTTGAAGAACTCCTCGTGCAGGACCAGGAAGGATAGTGCCCGCACCTGCTCCAACGGGAGCAAGAACGTCTCCTTGTTGTCGGACCAGTAGAAGACAAGCCTGTCACCGTCGACAGCATACAGACAGGCACTGGAACCGGATGTCATCCGGCAGGTCCTGCTCCTGGCCAGCATGCCTTCCAGCTTCCAGAAGGGTATGCTGGAGACGTAACCGGGGTCAGCCTCATACATGACCCGGACCTGTTCGATGAAATCTCTGTTGTTGACGTCCATGCCCACATGATACACCGACATTCGACCCGGTCGGAGCTCGCGCGGCATCGCGGGCGTCTTGGCCTTATGGACGGCAAGTTGATGCTGACCGCGTTTCCCACCGGAGACGTGACGCGAGCCTTTCGAACTGAGAGAAAGCACCGGGTTGTTGGCTTCGCTTGGTCACCCCGTGGCGACGTTTTCGCATACCACACAGAACACTCTGAGCCCGGAGGCAGAGGGAGCGTCTACCTAGTGCATCTGGACGGCTCAACCGAGAAACTTGCCGACCTGCAGGCTCCGGATCAAAGCTGACCTACACTCTGTTTGCGCGTACGGGTCCGGAGAACCTCTGGGTAATGGATACAAGCAGCAGTTAGAAGGTCGGCTCTACTACCTCGAATCGGACGAGGCAGAGTCTTGCCATCTGCGGAACATTCCTGCTGTATAGAAGTCCAATAGAGTGAAGCTGGCGCCGAGACCCTTTGAGGAGCAACCGGCTCGCAGGGGAGCCCACCCAAGTGAGACTGAATCGACAGAGACGACACAGGTCCGAACGAAAGCGCTGGTGGCAACACGTGAAGATGCCATCGGGTTTGTTCGTCTCCGTCCTTCTTGCCTCGCTGCTACTGCAGTCCGGGGGCTATGCCGGCTTCCCCGGCCGTGCCGCCTTCTCCGGCTCTGGTGGCTCCCTCGCCTCTGGTGACTCCCGGGGTCCTGGCGGCTCCCCCAACCATGCCGGTTTCCCTAGCCCCAATGGCGGAGACGGAGGCACGGTCGTCTCAGGAGGCGACGGCACCGCCACGCCTGACTCTGAACTAGACCCGAATGCTGGCGACGAGCCGGTGCGCCTGAAGCCCAACGAGCTCGGCCAAGTCATGATCATCATGTACCACGACGTGCAGGAACACGACAGAGAATGGGTGAGGTCCAGGGATAATCTCAGGGCCGACCTGGAGCGGTTCTACAACTTGGGATATACGCTGATCCCTCTGAGCGACTACCTATCTGGACATATTCAGGTACCCGAGGGACGGACGCCCCTTGTGCTGACCTTTGATGACGGGACCCGCGGACAACTCACTCTCGTTGAAGGAGAGGCAGGGCTGGTCCCAGACCCTGACTGCGCGGTCGGAATCCTACTCGAATTCTCAAAAGAGCACCCCGGCTTCGGCCACTCAGCCACCTTCTTCGTGAACTCGGGAAACCCGTTCGGCGACGCGGCCCGCATTGCAGAGAACCTTGGCTTCATCCTGGAGGCCGGGATGGAGATCGGTAACCACACCCGGACTCACCGGGACCTTTCCGCCGCATCACCGGAAGAGGTAGCAAAGGAGCTCGGCAGTCTCGTCAACGAGGTGCGAGCGATTACCGGCTATGAGGTAACCTCGCTGGCGCTCCCTTTCGGCGGATACCCGAAGTCGAAGGAAAACCTCCTCGCAGGAACCTGGAATGAGCAGGCATACCACAACCTGGGCGTGCTCCTGGTCGGAGCGGAGCCTGCCCCGTCACCCTTCTCCAAGCAGTTCAACCCGTATGCGATACCGCGGATCCGCGGGTCCCAGGCTGAACTGGATAAATGGCTTCATGAGATGGAGAAGTATCCAGAGCGGCGATACGTATCCGACGGTCAGCCGGACATGGTCACTTTCATGGACGGCGATGAAGTCCGCTCTATTCCACTCGCAAGGGATCACAGGCTATCCCAATAGTCCCTTACTAGGGCGTCACTCAGTGTGCTAGGGGAAATGTCCCTACCTCCGGATCCTCGAGGGCCAGGGATGAACACGCTCTGGTTCGGTAATCTATCCATGGAAGGGGCCGCGCCGCGGATATGACGTCTTCGTAACGGTCACCAGGTGACTACTGAGTTTTCTGCCTCTCACGCTATAACCAATAGAAGCCGCTCTATCAGTCACCAAATGGGTAACGTGTCGAAAAGTGCAGTCACGGGATGACTGTTAGTGCCAATCTAGTCACGCCACGACCACGCTTTTCCGCCCTATTGGTCGCCAAAAGTAATATGACCTTCGCGCTAATAATCATCGAATGACGGCTCCAAATCCGACTGGGCGCGGCATGACGCCTGCAGAACCCTTAACCAGCTTGGCGAGACAATATCGCCGGTGCTAACCGTCATCGGGTGATCCTCTGTAGACGCTCACGCGTGGCTTCGGCGAGCGAGGTCTATCAGTTGGTCACGATATGACCGTTAGGAGGGACGGCGGCGGGCAGCCGGGTACCCGGGTAGCCGAGCAATCGGGTGCGAATATGCATCTGATATGCAACTGATGTGCATTTGATATGCAAGACAGGCAGCGAGGCAACGGATAGCGCCTCTAGACAAACACAACCTTCTCCGCCCTCTTGATCTCCCTGCCCAGGAACCCTGACCCCAGCCTCTTGAACTCTTCAGGTTCTCCGCTGGTGTAGAAGTTGTGATGAGGGGCAGCAGCTCCAGCGGAGGCGACTGAGTAACCTGCGGTAGGGGCTGAACAACCGGCGGTAGAGGTCTTGCCCTTCAGAGCAGCCAGCGCCTCTACCGCTGTCTCGGCTGCCGGGTCAACTAAGTTGACGCCAGGCCCCATCACTTCGGCGATGAGCGAGGATAGCAGCGGGAAATGGGTGCAGCCCAGAACCAGCGTGTCGATACCGGTTCCGGCAAAGACAGCCAGGTCCTCCCTGATGATCCGCCGGGCTTCGTCGCCCGTCGTGTTTCCGGTCTCGACGAGCCTAACTAGACGCATGCAGGGCTGCCCGATGACCTCAATCTGGGGATCCAATGCCCGGATGGCCTCCTGATAAGCCCTGCTCTTTATGGTGAACTCAGTAGCGATAACCCCGACCTTCTTATTGCGGGTCGCGGCAACGGCTCCTTTAGCGCCGGAACCGATGACTCCCACAATCGGGAAGGGATACGCATGCTCGACCTCTGACATCGCCGCGGCGGTAGCTGTGTTGCAGGCGATAATCGCAACATCAACGCCTTTGCCAGCCAGAAAGTCCAGTATCTGGCGGGAAAAGCGCGCTATCTCCTCCCGGGGTCGTACTCCGTAGGGGTTGCGACCGTTATCGGCGTAGTACTCGGTGTTGGCTCCAGGGATCTTGTCCATTACCTCTTTGAGCACGGTGAGTCCGCCGTAACCCGAATCGAATACTCCGATAGTCGGCATGTCCACTACCTCCGTGGCAGCGATGTCTGATGAAAAGCAGCATCTATGATCAACATATCACATTCCCGGCCCGCCTGTCGCAAGTCTTGCTGGCGACAAGGAGCTACACGCTCCTCGTCGAACCAGTTACAATCGGATACATACTAATGCAGGCGCTCCATGCCACCATCCACTGGGGGAAAGACGATGAAGACCATCTACAGCGGCAAAACCAAGGACGTAATGCTCATGGAAGACGGCAACGTACTCCTGAAGTTCAAGGACACCGTCACCGGGACCGGGGACGTGATCGACCCTGGATCCAACACCGTAATAGGCGAAGTGGCAGGCAAAGGCAACGCGTCTTTCCGCCTGACCATGCACTTTTTCAACTTGCTCAAGCAGGCCGGGATGGAGACCCACTTCATCGCGCCGGGTCCCGAACCTAACACTATGATCGTGAAGCGCGCGAAAACATTCGGCAAGGGTTTGGAGGTAGTGTGCAGGGAGAAGGCGTGGGGAAGCTTCATCCGCCGGTATGGCGACTACATCCAGCAGGGCACCCCTCTCCCCTCTCTTGTCGAGTTCACCCTTAAAGACGACGAACGGGGCGATCCGCCTCTAACGGAGGACACGCTTCAGACGCTCAAGATCGCGACAGCCGACCAGATCCGGTTCATGAAGGAAACGGCCAAGAAGGCGACCGCGATCCTCAAGGCTCACCTGGCTGAAAAGGGTCTAGACCTCATCGACCTCAAGTACGAGTTCGGCGAGGTCGATGGCAAGACGATGATCATAGACGAGATCTCCGGCGACGGCATGAGGGCCGCACGCAACGGAGAAGTGGTCCTATCGAAGGAACTGGCCTCTATTCTGCTGGGCAACTCCTAGGCAACTGGCGGACGTTTGCTTGGGGCTGGCCCCAGAGCCTATGTTGGCTCGTCCAGGGCCAGCCTCATCTGCTTCACGAACCACCAGAACTCCTCGTCGCTCTCGTAGGGGGACGGTTCGGTCTTGCGATAGTCGATGGGGCCGCTCGGGAAGTCGTCGTCAAGGTACCTGGGGAAAAGGTGCACGTGGAGGTGCGGCATTGAGTTGCCGTGGATCTCATAGTTGATCTTCACTGCCCCCGTCACCTTGTGAAGCGCTTGGGCGGCGCGCTGAACGTCGCCCATGAAGGCGGCCATGGCATCGGAAGGCATATCATAGAAGTGCTCCGAGTGGACCTTCGACAGCACCTCGCACTTGCCAAACAAGCAACCTTGGGCCTCCTTGCTGCACTCGAGCCACGAGTGCTCCATTTCCTTTATCTCGATAGGCGGATCGTCGGACTCTTCGGCTCTACATACCGGACAGTTCTCCGGCTTCGCCCATCTGGCGTAGTCGGGGTAGCGGTAGTGAAAGCTCCCGCCCCGCCTCGTGTCCGACGCCTTGGTCGCCATCTTGCTGCGGGGATTGCCGAGCGGGTCTGTAACCCTTTCCACGTCGGCAAAACCAAACTTGTGGTAGATGCCCCGAGCCGGCCCTCCGTCAGGATCTCCCTCGAGGAACGTTACTGCGGTTATCTCCTTGCGGGGATCCAGCTGGTTCATCGCGCACCGCAGAAGCTTGGTGCCGACTCCCTTTCCCCGATGCGCTTCAGAAACCGCAAACCAGGAGATGCGGTTATGCGCTCTGGAGAAGGAGATAATGCCCATGCACTCCCTTGTCATGCGCCGCACCGCGATAAGGGCTTCATGCTTGGAGATCTTGCTGTTCATGTACCTCGTAAACTCCGGGTCCCGGGGCATATCCTTGCTGCCGAAGAGCAAAGCAACCTCCTCAGCCAAGGCAATCCATGAGGGTCTATCTTCTTCCGTCGCCCAGCGGATCAGCATGCTTCGTGTCCTCCCTCTTCGGATGCTTGTCGCAAACAAGCGCCGCGCAAGTCGAAGAGAACAAGCATACACTACCGCCCGCCCCGGCGACAATGCCTTCACGAACCAGGCGTGTGAGGTCAGAGAAGCACGGAGGAAAAGAAGGGCGCTGACGCCTCCTATACGCCGTTGGCCAAGGGCATCTTCAGTCGCATCACCGTGCCGCCACCAGGACGGTTCTCCGCCCAAAGGTCTCCGCCCATCCGCCGGACCAGGCCGCGGCTGATGAAGAGCCCCAATCCAATGCTGCCGGAATGCCACTTCGCGCGTTCAGGAGTCCGGTAGAACCCTTCAAAGACCTTCTCAAGATCCTGAGGGGGGATACCCGGCCCATCATCCTCGACACTTAGGATCGCTGCGTCTCGCGTCTTTCTCATTTCCAGCCGGACGTGCCCCCCGACAGGAGTGTACTTCCTCGCATTGGTCAAGAGATTCGTTATGGCCTGGCTGAGCCGCTGTGGGTCAGCTATCACCAGTATTCCGGACTCGCCGAGAGATGACGACCACTCGTGGTCCGTATCGACTAGCTGACCCTCAAGGACCGAGAGAGTCAACGCGCGGAAGTCAACCGTGGTCAGGTCGACGCTGAGCCGCCCATTTCTCACCCGGTATGCGTTCAGGAGGTCGTCGACCAGAGATGATAGGAGCCTCGCCTGGACGGTCAGCGACTCTACGCTGGAGCCCAATACTGGCCACATCTCCGGCGTCATCTTTAGAGACATGAGCTGCGCTTGGCCGAGAATCACCTGCAGCGGATTTCGGAGCTCATGGCTAATCACGAGCATGAACTCGTCTTTGAGGCGTTCAAGGCGTCGAAGCTCGGTAACATCCTTAACAATGGAGAACACTCGCCTGCCCAGCGGGGTATCCACCGCAGTTGCTGTGTGAAGGAATTCGAGTTCCTGTCCCTTCTTATTTACCAGCCGGTAGGGATAGTCGACGACCGACTCCCCTCGCAAGGCTCTCGCCGTGGGCCGTTCTTCGGGGAGTATGGTCCGGCCGTCGGGACTCGTGAACCCGAGATGAGGTATCTCACCTATGTTCTCTGCGGGCTCATCGTCATCCAGACCGAGGGAGCGGCGCCACGCCGGGTTGGCGTCAAGGATGCGCCCCTGCTCATCTAGCACATAGACGGCCACGGGACTGGCGTTCACCAGTGTCCCCCATTCTGCCGCCTTTTGCTCAGCCTTTAGCTGGGCCTCCTGCCGGGCGCTCTCCAGCCGCCGCCAGTCGATCACGTCACCAGCTAGCCGGGCCAGCATGTCCACCATCTTAAGAGCCTCGGCTCCGAAGGTGACCGGCTCCCGAAAGTGGGTCGACAGCATGCCAAGGACCTCACCGGTGGGAGAAAGGATCGGCGTCGATTGCACGGCCCTCACCCCTGACCTCCTGTAAATCTCGAGTTCAGGGGTGCCCATCATGATTGGGCTGGTCTCGGTATCCTCAATGGCGACCCTCTCACCGGTCCTCCAAGCCGTGGCGCAGGAGGTGTTGTTGCACCGGTGTACCGTGCGAAAGGACTCGGTAAAGTCAGACCCAAAGCCGTATACAGCGATGATAGTTAGAGCATCTGCTTCGCTGTCCACCAGCTGGATGGTCCCCAATTCTGCATGGGTGATCCTGACTGCGGCTTCCAGGATCGCCGATGCCAGGTCCTGGAGGTCCGCGTACTCGGTGACCTTGGAGCTGATAGCGTGGAGAAGCCCAACGGCGCGGAGGATCTCTTCCATGGCCCTGTGCTCCCGCTGAGCTTCAGCCAGGGCCTTCTTCTGGGCTTTCTTCTCGACAACTATCTCGGTAGTATCTCCGCCAAACCACATTATGTGTTCGACTGAGCCGTCCGGTCCCAACAGGGGATAGTAGTAGTAGGAAGCGTACAACACTCTAGGCTGCCCCCAGATTTCGGCCTCAAGGGGTCCATCGACCAAGTGCACCGGTTGGCCGGACCTGGCGACCTTATCGAACACTTCCAAGACCTTGCCGTAGGGCTTCCCTTTCCACACTTCCGACCACTTGCGGCCGATGAAATCGGTGACGCCCATCGATTCATAGAACCTGACCTGAGCCGGATTGGCTTTCTCGTAGCGATAGTCTGGGACGGATAGCACGGCGATGCGGAGCGGAGACAGATCGAAGATCACCTTACCGAGAGAGTCCTCCAACACAACAAAGCCCCTCCCAACGCACTTCTCTGCAATGTACCCGGACAGTGCCATCTATGCAGAAACCGCCAAGCGGGGGTCGGACTTATCTGGTCTCGCCGAGCACCCGCAGCGCCCTCATCGTGATCCACTTGCTTGGGCCGTTCTTCTCGACTTCCACCAAAAGAGGATTCCGGTAGCTGTTCTCCAGCGCCCACCTTCCGGAGTCATCCTGCTTGGACTTCACGACTTCAACCGCTTCCTTCATCCGACTGTCATTCACGCCGAGCCTTTGCAGGATTTCGAGGATCTCCAAGACGTCGGTCTGGTACATGAGCGGGAAACCGAACTTCAGCCATCCTGGTTTGGATACCTTGCTGAGGTCATGGCTACGTTTGTGGACGTGATGTTTGAGGATGTACTCGACTCCCTGCTCAAGCGCCGCCACAACCGCCGGTGATCTCTTGGCAGGCGGAATCTCAGCGAACGCCTTCATGACCTTCACCACGCCCATGTGGCAGGAGTGCTTCCCCCAACACATGATCATCCTGTCATATGGAGGGCCTTTCGGCGGTTCGCCTTCGGAGTCGTCGAAACGCTGGTACCTGGCTATCCACGCGATAGCGTGCTGTACTCTCGGGTCGTCCAAATAGCCAAACCGGATGAGAGCGAAGACCATATTCCCTGTCAGGCAAGGTATTACCAACCCGGCGCGGCCGCCCGACTTGGCGCTCGCCTGCACCGAGAACCCGCCGCACTCCTTCTCCTGAGAGTGTTCCATAAGGTACTCGCAGGCCTCGGTTATCGCTGCATCTCGCTCCGCGCCCAGTTCAGCCAATATAAGAAGCTGCCAAGACAGCCCCCTGTACTTGGAGTAGAAATCGCGTCTATACGGGAGAAAGTCGTCTGAGCCAATCCGCGCGACTATCTCGGGCACCACGCCCTCTCGCATGATGGCCCGCCTGGCCTCTGCCAACTCTGGGTCTTGCTCGGGGCGGCCCACTAGATCCCGCAGCGTGTAGTAGCGAACCGAGGGGTTGTCCTCACCCAGAAGCCACTCCATGACTCCGGTCACACTCTGTCCCTCCTCCACTGAAATCGGTGCGCTCCTGAAGCAGTTTCTCCATTACGACGGTATCAACCCAGCGTCCGTCCAGCATGCCCTGTTCCTCATAGACCCCTACGGTTCGGAAACCCATCTTGGCATATAGCCTCATGCCCTGCTCGTTGAAGGGAAAGGCTGAGAGGACCATCTTGTGAAAGCCGATACGCCGCGCTTCGGCAATTAGGTGCCCGAGCAGGAACTCCCCCACGCCCTTACCGCGCCAGGAGCGCTCCACATAGATCGAGAAGTCGGCAACGTGGCGGTACGCTTCGCGGGGGTTGAAAACGTTGAGGGACGCCCAGCCTACGACCTCTCCATCTTCGGCAGCCACAAACACGGGATGCCTGTCATCGCGGCTTGCCAGCCACTCGGCCCTTTCCCGCTCTGTCCGGGTCTGTGTTTCGAGTGTGGCGATCCTGTCTTCGATGCCCTGGTTGTAGATACACGTAATTGCGGGGACGTCATCTATGCTAGCGGGCCGGAATTCCATGGGAAAGCATCTCCCTGCCGACTCCAGCACTTGCTTTGTCTTTCCTATTGCTCCATCGAAACCCAAATTCCTGCCGCACAGAATGACTGGTCTTCTAGTCCGCCGCCTCCGTCACACCGTTTTGGACCGCCGTCTTCCACCTGCCCTGGAAGTAGCGCCAGAGGACGATCACGACGCGGACCCATTGATCGATGTTAATGGCCCACCACACGCCGGTGATGCCTAGACCTGTGCTCTTGCTCAGTAGGAAGGCAAGCGGTATGCGGCATCCCCAGATGCCCACTCCCGCGGCAACCATGGCGGTGACCGTATCGCCGGCGCCTCTCAGTGAGCCGCCAAGCGTCATTGAGATCTGCTGGGGTATCTGCGAGAACCCCATGATCAGGAGATACTGGGCGCCCATGGCGATTACCGCCTGATCGTTGGTGAGGATGCCCATCAGTGCCTTTGGAGCTAGTACCAGGATGGCAGTGGCGAAAGCACTGAGCGTTACGCCCCACCTCACTATCTGCCTGATGTACCGCTCAGCCAAAGGCAGGTTCTTGGCGCCGAGGGAGCGACCCACCAGGGCGGTAGCCGCGATGCCGAAGCCAGCGGAAGGCATGTAGGAGATGCCCTCAGCCTGCAGCCCGAGTTGGTACGCAGCGCCCGCGACGGTGCCGAACTGGTTGATCAGCCGGAACAGGATGATCGCTGCCAGTTGCCAGAAAAACATCTCAGCAGAGGACGGCACGCCAATCCGGAGAAGCCTGCCGATGAGCCTCGGGTCCAGCGAGACGCGATCCCTCAGCCGCAGGCTGACACCCGAACGCGTGCTGTATAGGTACCAGGCCGCGATAGCCATTCCCGTCATCTGCCCCACAATGGCGGCAAAGGCCGGTCCCCGGAAGCCCAAGGCAGGAAAGCCAAAACGTCCGGAAATCAGGACGTAGCTCAGACCGGCATTCACGATGTTGATCACAAAGGCGATCTGCATGGGAACCCTGGTGTTGCCCATCCCCCTCAGGATGGCGCTCATGACCAGGTATAGGGCCTGGAACGGCATGCTGAACGCAAGTATGCGGAGATAGGTCACGCCCAGCGGAAGCGCTTCAGGCGTGGCCCTAAACATCCCGAGCAGCGACGGAGCGTACACGTAGGCGGTCCCGCTGATGAAGAACATCATGACCAATGCTACGAGCAGGGCTTGCTGGGCGGTGCGCCGGACTCTTTCTTCATCCCGAGCGCCGACGGCCTGAGCGATCAGAACCGTGGCCCCTGTTCCGACCATGCCGAGGAGGATCCACACAAACATGCCCACGCGCCCCGACAATCCCACTGCGAGGATTGTGGCTGCTCCGAGCCTCCCGACCAGGGCCGTGTTGACGAAGCCGATGAGCATCTGGAGGATATTCTCAAGCGATACCGGCCAGACCATTGCGAAGATAGTGCGGCGCAGCTGGCTCTGTGACAGTTCCGCTTCACTTATCAGGGTTGTTGTATCGGCTGCCATAGTGAATGCTCCCCTGCTTCTGACGACTGCCAAATGTTGTGTAAAGTCCCCAGAACGTCAAGATTCCATATTGGTGACTGGGCTCCCTCCATAATACCGGACTTGGCGCAGGTAAAGCGAGACCGGCGCGAGAAGGCATCAACACTGGAAGCCCGTGGCAAGGGGGAGAATCACATATGGCGGCGTTCGCAACGGAGCGGCTCCTGATCAGAAGGTTCACGCCTGATGATTGGAATGCACCCTGTCAAAGCCGGAAGTCGTGCAGTATGACGCTGAGACGGTGAGCGACGAGGAAGAGTGCAAAGCGAAGGCCGCCGCTAGGGCCAACAGCAAGGCTTTCTGGGCTGTCACCTTGAAGGAAACCGGAAAGATGATCGGTCACGTGTACTTCGCCCAGGCCGACCCTCCCGAGTTCCTGACCTGGGAAATTGGGTATATCTTCAACCCCGCGTTCTGGGGCAAAGGATACGCCACCGAGGCGTGCCGGAGGATCCTCAAGTACGGCTTTGAGGATCTCGGCGCCCACAGGGTGACGGCCGGGTGCAGCCCGGACAACCCGCCTTCCTGGCGTTTACTCGAAAGGCTAGGCATGCGGCGGGAGGCTTACGAGAAGAAGTTCGGTTTCTTCCACCGCACGCCCGAAGGCGAACCTATATGGCTCGATGCTTACAAGTACGCAATCCTCAGGGAAGAGTTCTGCACCCGGTAACGCCCGCTGGTCTAGACCCGCTAGCCTTAGCCCGCTAGTCCAGACAATCGCGTCGTCACTTGTCGCGGGTCTCGACCTGCTCAACAGCATAGACGAAGCCATCCATACTGCCGAAGAAAAGAACCCCGTTCGATACGGCGGGCCGCGAGTAGACCGCGCCGCCCGCTTCATACTTCCACACGAGCTTGCCGTCCTTCATTCGGACCGCGTAGAGGTACCCGTCATTGCAGCCAAAGTAGACCACGCCGTCGACCAGCGATGGTGAGGAGTAGACCGCCTTCTCGCCGGTCCAGTATCTCCACACAAGTTCGCCGGTCTTGGCTCGGAGAGCATAGAGGTTTCCGTCGTATGCCCCAATATACACGATACCGTCCTGGACCTGTGGCGACGACCAGACCAGAACCCCGGCAGTCTCGTAGACCCACTTCTCCTGCCCTGTGGCACAGTCCACCGCGTAAATGAGCCCGTCCATGCTACCGAAGTACAGAGCGCCATCTGCGATAGCCGGCCTGGAGTATATCCCGCCCTTGGTCAAATACTTCCACTTCAGTTGGCCAGTTCCGGCATCGAGCGCGTACAGGTGCCTGTCGTAGTTACCGATGTACACAACTCCGTCGACAACCGCGGCAGAACCCTGGACCATACCCTCCGTCTGGTACCGCCAGACCTCCTCGCCGGTCGCGGCGTCAACGGCGTAGACGTGGCCATCCGCGCTTCCGAAGAACACCTGTCCACCGGACACCAGTGGTGACGACGAAACGACGTCGCCGGTCTCAAACCGCCACTTCACTGAGCCGTCCAGGTTGACCGCGTAGAGGTTTCCATCGTGGCTGCCGAAGTAAACGACTCCGTCATAGACCGTGGGCGAAGAGTTCACGGCCCTTCCAGCCTGGATCTGCCATTTGACTTTTCCGGTCTCCTCGTCGATCGCGTAGAAGACCCCGCTCCGGCTTCCGATGTAGACGACTCCGTCCACTACGGCCGGGGACGAGTATACGAGGTCGTCGGTGTCCAATCTCCACTTCAGCGCCGGCTTCAGCCGTGGCTCAGCCCCTCCCGCTGGAGGAGTCGCTGGCGCCTCGGGAGACGTTCCCGTAGGTGGATCCGGGGTTGGCCCAACAGGTGACGCCGGCGGCCCGCTTGTCGGAGGGGCCTCGGAAACCGGAGCCCTGAAACATGAAGATAAGAGCGCCGAGAGAAGGAGCAGGACTGCCCAACACCGACGTGCTGTGCCTATTCTCATCGCGTCACACCTCCACCCTTAGGGACGTAACTCGGGTGCGGTGGTTCCAATTCAGCCGCGGTTGGGCTTCCGGCCAGCTCCAGCGCAGCTACAGGGCAGCCCTAGCTCATCTCCAGCTACGGAAACGCCGCTTATCTGCCTCGCTGAGCGCCAGGTACTTCTCAAATCCGTCGAGGCTGAGGTGTCCCACGGAGAACAGCTCTTGCGTGAACGCCTTGTCGTCCAAGCCTGACCTGGACTGTAGATCGGCGAGCCTCTTCATCCCGTAGTAGTAGCAGGTCATGTACCCGGGATTCCTCTCCTGGTACCGCACTTGCCCTCGGGCTGAACCCCTATCAAATCCGAGTTCCTTCATGTAGAGCTCCACCGCATCGTCGACCGTCCTTCCGAAGTAATGGAGGTACAAGTCGGCCTTGATCCTCACCGCGGTATGGTGCCGTCGCAGGCGCACGAACAAAGGGTAGACAGGGTCGTCGAAAACCCCTTCCATCATCCGCTCGGACCGGTGGGCCGCTCCCTCCAAAAGGGGCACATACCTGGAGCCTATCTTAACTGTCTCGGGGAGGGGGTCCAACGTGGTCCTGACGAACTGGGCGTGATGCCCGGGGTAGCACTCATGGATGGCCATCATCTTCAACCAGCCGTCGGTAACGGCTTTGTAGTTGGTGTCGTTGAGGAATACCTCACCGATGAGGGGGCGCCTCCGCCAGCAGCCCGCGCCGTAGCCGCCCCACGGGAAATCGTCCCGCGTCTGCTCTGGAGTCGGCATAACCAAGCAGTTCTCTTCGGGCAGGTCAACGTACCCGTCCCTGCAGGCTGCCCTGGCGTCGGCCACATACCGCTTCATGCGGGCAAACATCTCTTCTACAGAGTCGCAAGGTCCGCCGTGCTGCTTCAGAATCCCGAAGGCATCGGCAAGCTCCTCCACTCGGCCGAGTCCGGTTTGCCTGGCCGCCTCCAGCAGCTCCGCGCGGGTGGCGGTGATCTCCCGCTCGTGCCAGTCCAGGAGTTCCTCCAGCTTCACGCCCAGCTCGTCCCGGAGTATGGTCTGGTAGCGCAGACGCGCGTTTTCGCCTAGAGATTCATTGCCCTGCCGGTCAAGGGGCTCGGCTTCCGCACCGACTCTCGCCTGCCCGCTAAGAGCGGCCGCTTCCGCGCTTGCAGCCTCGGCTTCCTCACGCCACAGCAGGCTTTTCTGTGCGAGATCGTCCAACCTGCGGGCCAGCGAGTCCCTGGCACTGGGGCTGAGGGAAGCGTAGTACTGGGGTATTCTCGCTCTTACGTTGGACGACACCTTCGCCAGGACTTCACAGGCACGGCCGATATCGGCGGCGGCGTCGCGCGGTACCGAGCGCCAGACTTCTCGTACCCCGGCCCACACGGCGTCCATCTGGTCCAACCGAGCGTTCAGCACTTCTAAACGCTCCTCCGCCGGCCGGGAGTCCTGGCGCGACATGTAGTCGACCACCCTGGTCTGGCTTCCGATGAAGCGGGCCGGGCGCGCGTAAGTGGTATCAACAAGGGAAACCCGACCCGAGAGAAACTGCACGAAGTGCTCCTTAAGGAGCGCGTACACTGGGTCCTGGGCCGGAAGGTCCTGCGCCCTCCGGGCCAAGGCGCCAAACACGCTCTTCTGTTGCTCTTTCGCTTGCAGTGAAGGAATGACCGCGTGGGCCTCAAACCCGCGCCCCGACATGCTCCGGTATGCTTCGGTTGCAGCCTCGCGGTCAAAGCTGGCGTATACCTGCGTGAGTCCCTCCGTGAGCTCCTGCATAGGCCCCTGCATGAGCCCCTCCGTTTTCCCGGTCACAGCGATCGACCATCCCTTCCGCGGCCTTTCGTCTTCTCCGGGGTGTTCCCCACGCTACCAGATAATCCCTTCCCCCGGCTGCAAGCGCTTCACTTCACCCGGATGGACCTGGGAGGTCCAAAAAGCCCGCAGATCCCCGTGCCTGCAATATGACATCAGCGCTCTAAGCGGACCGCCGTGGGAGACTATGGCGATAGCGGGGTGCTTCTCGTCTGAATTCCCGTCTAAGCTGCCAGCAGTCAATACGGACGGTGCCGCTTGGCCCCTGAGAATGGCCAGCATCGTGGCTCTCACTCGCGCCCACATGTCGGTCAGGCTCTCCCCGCCGGGAGGGCGGGTCCCCAGAGGATCGGCGAACCAGGCTTCGAGCCGGACCGGGTCTCGCAGCCTGATTTCCTCGTAGGTCATCCCCTCCCACTCGCCGAAGCTCGCCTCGGCCAGCCCATGCACGACGACGGCACGAAGGCCGAGCCTGTCTGCGATGATCCGGCTGGTCTGCATGGCTCGAGTCGAGGGGCTGGTGTAGACGGCCACCGCGTTGGCTGTCTCAAGGGTACGCGCGGCCAGCCTCGCTTGGGAGATCCCCCGCTCCGTGAGGGGGCTGTCCCCCCTGCCTTCGTACCGGCGTTCCAGCGTGGCCTGGGTTTCCGCATGCCTGACCCCGTAGATGACCGGAGGCTCATAGGGCATCACGGCCACCTCGCGGCGAAGACCAGGAGCAGAGCCGTTTCCGACAGCTCGCAGAGGGCTCCGTAGACATCTCCCGTCAACCCGCCGAGTTGCCGGGTCACCTTCCGGGCCAGCAGGACTGAACCGAGAACCGCTGCGAGGAAACCCGCCGCGCCCCGAATCCCGGCAACCGCAACCGAGAGAGAGGCCACAATGATGCCGGATAGAGCCGTGAGCTGCCCGTTTGCCTTGCTGCTGAACAAGGCGCCCAGCCCTGCTCCTCGTGCATACGGGAAAGCGGAGATGCCGACGGCCATGACGTACCTACCCAGAATGGGCGCTAGGAGAAGGCCCTGCCACCTGAGGTCCCCTGCAAGAGAGGCAATAGCGGCGGCCTTAAGCGCGATGACCAAGATCCCGGCAGATACGCCCATCGCTCCTACCCTGCTGTCCTTCATGATCTCAAGCGCCTTCTCACGCGGCTTGCCGCTGAGCAGGCCGTCAGCCGTGTCGAGCAACCCGTCGAGGTGCAGTCCCCCTGTGATCATGAAGATTGCAGCGAGATCAGCGACCGCCACCACTGCGGAGGGCAAGACGGCGGACGCGATCCAGTCAAACGCCGCGATGAAGCCGCCTATCAGGAGCCCAACGGCCGGAAACCAGGGCGGGGACTCAGTGAGAGAAGCTTCGTCCACCTGGATACTCTCGGGTATGGGCGCCCTGGTGAGAAAGGCGACCGCAGCTAGAAACCGTCGCCACGCCTTCATCGGAGACACCCCACGTGATACAGCGGCCTACCGGAGAGTTTCGCAACGGCTCCGTGTCCCGCAATGGTCCCCGGCTCAATAGTCACTACCAAGCACGTAGCTGGCCCCGCCGACTTCCGCAGGTCGATGCCCGGCGGACTACAGAGTTCCAGGCTGAAGCCGCCTGACGCGGCCAGTTCCCTCGCTTCGTGGATCACCCCGCGCGAGCCTGCCGGGACAACCTCGTGCACCTCGCGCATCTTGAGCAGCCTCCAAAGGAGGGGGAGATCGGCGATGTCAGGATCGCCAAGGAACACCTCGGGCCCGACCTTGGGGACCCCGACGCAGACGACGTGGTCTCCAGCCAGCGACCGGCCGAACCGCAGTTCAGCTTCATTAGCGAAACCTATGACCGTCACCCCGAGCCCGGTTTGTTCGGTCGGCACGTTTTTCTCGGAGCTCCCCGTAACCGCTACTGTCCGGTCCAGACCGGCTTCCGCCAGTTCGTCGGCGATCCCGCGCGCTACCTCCAGCCCCACGGGGTCCGGCTCCGAGCACAGCGTGCTCACCAGCGCGGCGGGCGTGGCCCCGCTGGCCGCGACCTCCATTAGCGCCACGCGGGCGGTGAAGCGGGCCACCGTGTATGCAGGGACCCTCACGGCGTCCCTTGGTTTCGGCCCGATTCCGCCGCAGGAGTCGCATCCGATTACGGCAGTCCTGCCTGGAGCGACCTGAAGGAGGAGCAGGTCACGGACTCTGCCCGGCAGCAACCGCTCTCTGACTGCGCTATCCACGGTAGAGCCTCCCAGGGATCCCCAAAGTCCGACTGACTGCTCTACCCACCAAAGCAGCCAGTGTCACGTTCACGAAGGCCGCCACCGTCAACGGGACGAATAAGGTAACGACCAGAGGCATCCCCAACCAGGGGCTGAGCGCGAAGGGCGCCGTCAGGCCGTTAAGCAAGACCGCGACAGTCACGCCTGCGACATAGCCGAAACGGCGTGTCACCCAGGCGAAAGCCAGCGCGCACAGCGCCATCTCGAGGGCGATTACGGCGTGGAGCGCCGGGCCCAGAGGAAATCCGGAGACCAGAGCGCTGGCGAGGTGTCCGGCGAACGCGACCCACGAGCCGGAGGGACCGAGGACAAGGGAGCACGCGTAACCCGGCCAGGAATCAAGAGCTACTGTCCCGACGGGAGACGGTATCTTGATGAAAGCACCAGCGGCGGCAAGAGCCACCGACAGGGCCATAACGGCGATGTCCTTCGCACGGTTCCTTGTACCATTGCGGTTCTCTGTACCAGTACGGTTCTTTGTACCATTGCGGTCCTTCATACCAGTTTGGCTCATCTGTGTGCCTCCTCCCCAAGGGTCGACGCTAAAGCCTTGATGTCCAGCGGGATCCCGGCCACCGTGAGAAACACACGGCTGGCCTTCGCCGCGAGGACCTGATTGGACCAGCCCATTGCGTCCCGAAACAGGCGGCCGAGGAGGCTCTCGGGTACCAGCCCCGCTCCCACCTCGTTTGACACAACAATGACTCTCGCCCGGGTTCCGCAGGCAGTCTCGGCCAGAACCCGGACCTTGCTCACGATCTCTTCGCACCTCTCGGAGTAGGGCGTTTCATCGCTCTGCCTGAGGAGGATGTTGCTGACCCAAAGACCCAGACAGTCGACAACGATGGCGTCGCTCTCCGAGCCGTGTGCGGCTATGGCTTCCGGCACTGCAAGCGGCTCCTCGACAGTGGTCCAATGTGGAGGCCTGTGGGCCTTGTGCGCCCTTATCCGCTCTCGCACCTCGTCATCCAGCGGCTCCATGGTGGCTATGTAGGTGACCTTTGAACCTGCTCCCTCCGCCAGGCGCTCGGCGAGAGAGGTCTTGCCGCTCCTGACTCCCCCGGTGATGAGGATGAGGCCCCCGCCTGCGTCCCTTCCGGCAATCCTGTTCTGGTCGCTCATGGCTTTTTCACCTCAAATAGGGCGGGATGAAGCGCAGCGGCTATCTCACGCAGTCCTTGAATCGCCCGCGGGGAAGGGCGGGAGATCAGGTTGTCTTCCAGGAGGTAGACCCGCCCCTCCCGTACCGCGGTCAAGTCCTTCCACGCATCCCTTTCGCGGAGCGCGCTAAGGTCCAACCCCCCGTGGACCCGGGGCAATAGGAGGACGTCCGGGTCCTCAACCACAACAGCCTCCATGCTCATCGTGGGATACAAGTCGCCGGCCGCTTGGGCGACGTTCACGCCGCCGGCCAGGTCAATCAGGTGATGGATGAGGGTCCCCGGCCCGACGGTGAGGATGGGGTCGTCCCACGCCACGTACATCACTTTGGGCTTCTCGGATTCAGGGATGGCGGCAACTTGCGACGTCACAGCCTCCGCGGCGCTGTTCATGTCGGCTATCAGCCGCTGCGCTTCCTTCTTGCGCCCCGTAAGCTCGCCGATTACCCTCACGCAATCGGCGATCTCCTCTATCGTCGCGGCATCCAGCACGACCACGGGGATGCCCATCTCGATGAGAGGGGCTAAACCCTGGTCCTGGCCGCTGGTAGCCAGGATGAGGTCAGGGTTGAGGGACACTATCTTCTCGGCGGAGAAGTCGATGAACCCGCCGACGTCAGGTTTGTCCTTTGCCTCAGGAGGGTAGTCGCAGTACGAGGTCACACCACACAGCAGTTCATCTGCTCCCAGCGCAAACAGGATCTCGGTGTTGCTGGGCGCCAGGGAGACGATCCGTGATGGACGTTTGGGCAGCGTCACCTCCTTTCCGTCTCCATACTCAACTGAGATAGCGCGCGAGCACCCTGTAGCGACGAGAGAGAGAACAACTGCGGAGACCAAAGCGAGAGCCAGAGACACTGCGCGGACCGATGGGATCTTCCTCACGAGATCGCACCCCCAGGTAGACTTGAGCCCGGCCCTCGAAATGAAGGCCGGGCTGGATGCGCACATGAGAAAGCATCACGCAGCCGCGCCTGCCTTTCTTCCGAAGGTCACGGGCACGGCGTGAAGGGCAGGTCTCCTGGCTATCCGGTTCTTCGCTCGCCGGCGCCTTCCCATCCTTGCGGACAGTGGCTCTCTGCCGGCGGGGCTCCCCGGTTACAGTGGCGGGACCGCTCAGGATTCGCACCTGATTCCCTATTCTCCCGGTTACGGGCACCCATCACGTCTCGTATTCGGTTGTCGGAGTCTATTGTAGATCAGAACTACGTCCCCTGTCCCAAGAACCTCTCGGGGTCCTTCTCGAAGCGTTCCTTGCACTTGGGGTTGCAGAAGTAGTAAGTGGTGCCCTTGTACTCGGTCTTGGCGGGCGCGCTCTTCGGATCCACTTCCATCTTGCACACCGGGTCTATGGCCATGTAGACATCTCCTTAAGGGATCTAGGGTTGCCCCCTGTAGAACCTACGGTTGTCCAACAGGACTACGGGCAGCGTGGCCCGCTACGGATATTGTGCCATGTGAAGGCGCGCCGATAACCGTCCGTTCGTGCAAAGCGGCGGCAAGTGATTGTGCACCTCGGGCGGCAGGTGGTCGCACCAATCCAACGGCATGTGATAGCACCAATGAGCGGCAGGCTAGATGTTCAGCAGTATGTACTTGCTTATCCAGCGCTTAACTCCCTGCCGAACGAGATATCTGGTAGGTGGGAACATGAAGATGATGCCTGTAGCGTCGGTAAGGACGCCCGGGGAGATGAGGAGCAACGAGCCCACAACAACCAGTACGCCGTCAATGATGGAGTCCTTAGGGACGCGGGACGCCTTTATTTCTTCCTTCATTCTCCGGAAGACGCCGTAGCCTTCAACTCCGAGAAGGGCTCCTCCAAGGAGACCCGTTCCTATGACAAAGGCCACGGTCCACCAGGTGCCGATGCGTTTTCCCATCTCGACCAGGAGCGCGATCTCTACGACCGGCAGAAGAGTGAAGATGACGAAACCGATTACGCCCAGGCGCATCTTCCAGGACACGGCCACACCTCCCACAAGAAAGCGCATTCGGCAAGGCTATTCCACGCACGGCGGATTGTTACCTGTTGGCATAGGTGTAGGTGATGCTATAGGCGATGCTGCAGCCGTTGCGCCAGGGAGTCGCTCCAAGCGCTGTTCTACGCGCTCGTTCCAGGCGCTGCGCCGCCGGGCTTATGGTTTCTCTCCCTCACCATCAGCTTTATGGCGCCGTAGAGCAGCGTCATGACGCCGAATATGGTTGCCATCGAGATGCCGGCTATCGTGAGAGTCTGGCGCATAGCTTCGCTCATCCCGCTCACCCCTACTTGACCAGCGCCAGAATCATGGCGCCGGCGATGATGGACGCGATCTGACCCGCGACGTTGGCGCTGACCGCCTGCATGAGGATGAAGTTGCCCGGTTCCTCCTGCTGGGCCAAGCGGTGGATGACCCTGGCGGACATCGGGAACGCCGAGATCCCGCACGCGCCTATCATCGGGTTAATCTTGCGCTTCAGAAAGAGGTTCAGGAGCTTCGCGAACAGGACGCCTCCCGCGGTATCGAACACGAACGCAATGAGCCCCATCGCTATGATGAGCAGCGTCGTAGGCGTGAGGAATTCCGAAGCCGTCATCGTGGACCCAATCGTGATTCCCAAGAGCAGCGTGACGATGTTGGCCAGTTCGTTCTGGGCTGTCTTTGCGAGGCGGTCGACCACTCCGGACTCCCGGAGGAGGTTGCCGAACATGAGCGTCCCTACCAGGGAAAGGCTGATAGGCGCGACCAATCCCGCTATCACCGTGATTATGATCGGGAACAGGATCCGGACCTGCTTGGATATCTTCTTGGAAGCGGTGGGCTCCATCTTGATGCGACGCTCTTCTTTCGTCGTCAGGAACTTCACCACCGGGGGCTGGATTATCGGCACAAGGGACATGTACGAGTAAGCAGCGACGGATATGGGCGCGAGCAGGTCAGGAGCAAACCGCGTAGCCACGTATATCGCGGTCGGACCGTCTGCGGTCCCGATCGTGGCGATGGAAGCGGCATCTTTGATGACAAACCCCACAGCCACCGCCATGGCCATGGTGAAGAAGATGCCGAACTGGGCTGCAGCCCCGAAGAACAGCATGGAGGGTTGCTCGAACAGGGGCCCGAAATCAACCATGGCGCCGATCCCAATGAAGATGAGGAGCGGGAACAGCTCGGTGACGATGCCCGTCTCATACAGTTTGGTAAGGAAACCGTGCTCACCGACCGCGGAAGACCCCGGGATATTAGACAGAATAGCTCCGAAGCCGATGGGAAGAAGCAGGACCGGCTCGTACTCCTTCTTGACAGCAAGATAGATTAGGACTCCACCGATCACCAGCATTACGGCCTGTTGCCACGTCATCGCCGTTATCCCGCTGAATAGAGCATCCACTTGAACGTCCCCCTAGCCTCTCCGGTGACTACTCAACTTCGCACCCAGTCAACATTATGTTTACAAGCCTGTCAATCTGTCAAACGGACCTTACTTCCATTACATTAGTCGTCCCTTTGACGCCCGCCGGAACCCCTCTTGTTATGACGCATAGGTCACCCGGCTTTACCATCTGCCTCTCCCGTAGGGCATCAAGGACGCCGCCTGAGAAGTCCGAGACGCCTGATCCCTGAGTCGGGATCACCAAAGTCTCCACTCCCCACACCAGGGTCAGCCACCCGGCAGTCTCGTCGTGGGGCGTCACTGCGTATATCGGCATTTCGGGGCGGAAACGTGCAACCATTCTTGCTGTGTAGCCGCTTTCGGTGGGAGTCACGATGGCGGAAGCGGAAAGGTCCTCCGCCGCGTCCATCACAGACCTGCTCACGGCCTCGGTTACGCTGGAGATCCTGCCGGCCGTCTGGAGGTGCGGTAGGAACACCCGCCGGTCCAGCGCTTCTTCGGCCCTCCGCGCAATTCGGGACATGAACTCCACCGACTGCACGGGGTACTGGCCCGAAGCGGTTTCGGCTGACAGCATCACCGCGTCGGTACCGTCAAAGATTGCGTTAGCGACATCCGATGCCTCTGCCCTGGTGGGGCGCGGGTGCTCAACCATTGACTCGAGCATCTGCGTCGCTGTGATCACAGGCTTGCCGGCTCTCATGCAGCCGGCGATCATCCTCTTCTGAAGGATAGGAATCTCTTCAGGCGGGAACTCGACGCCGAGGTCCCCTCGCGCGACCATGAGTCCGTCGGCCGCCTCGATTATCTCGTCCAGATTATCTACGCCCCGCACGCACTCGATTTTCGCTATGACTCGGGCTTGAGAACCGGCATCGGCCAGCACGCGGCGGATCTCGGCCACATCCTCACCGGACCGCACAAATGAAGCCGCCACGAAGTCCACCCCTACGCTGGCGCCGAACCGTAGATCGGATATGTCCTGGGTGTTGACGATGGGCATATTGAGGTTGCAACCGGGCACCGATACTTTCTTGCGGTTGGAGATGACGCCGGGGCTCTGTACCCGGGTGACTACCGCGTCATCAGTCACGTCCACCACAGTAAGGGTAATATTGCCGTCGTCGACCAGGATCGCCTGTCCGGGAGCCACAATACTGGGTAGGTCAGGCATGTTCACATGGGCGATGCTTGAATCCCCGACCTGATCTGTTGTCGTGAGGATAAAGGTGCTGTCCTTCTTAAGGAACGCTCGGCCTTCCGCAAAGGTACCGACCCGGATCTCTGGACCTCGTGTGTCCAGCATGATGCCCACCCGCTTGCCCGCCCTCGCCGCGGCAAGCCGGACAGTCTCGATCCTCTTGCCCTGCTCTTCGTGGGTCCCATGGGAAAAGTTAAACCTGGCCACATCCATACCGGCCAGGATCATCTGATGGAGCACATCCTCGCTCTCACACGAGGGACCAACAGTACAGACTATCTTCGTCCTGCGGCGTTGCGCCATAGCCTTCCCTCCACTGCTTAACCTAACTACCCGCCTCCCTTCTCCAATTCGACGCTTATTCCTGTATTCCTACCTGGCAAGGTCCTGCGCTAGATTATAGACGTCCATGTCGATGGGTCTCTTAGTGGCGAGCACGCGCTCAATTGGCGTGGACACGATCTTGTTGCCGCTAATCCCAACCATGAGACCAGATTCGCCCGACGCCAGGAGGTCCACCGCTTTGGCCCCAAGCCGTGAGGCCAACAGCCGGTCAAATGCCGTCGGCGTGCCACCCCGCTGTACATGCCCAAGGACAGTCACCCGGAGTTCAAGACCCAGGCAAGCCTCTATCCGCCTGGCTACGTCAAAACCGCTTCCTGCACCCTCGGCGACAACGATGATGCTGTGGACTTTGCCCCTGTCCAAGCCCTTTCGGAGTTTCTGGCAGATCTCCTCGATGTTGACCGGGAGTTCGGGAATGAGGACTGTCTCGGCGCCGCCTGCGATCCCGACCGCAAGCGCCAAGTGACCCTCATGGCGCCCCATGGTCTCGACGACGAAGATCCGCTCGTGGGAGGTAGCGGTATCTCGCAACCTGTTGACTGCCTCAACTCCGGTGTTTACCGCGGTGTCAAATCCTATGGTGTAGTCGGTGAAGGAGAGGTCATTATCGATGGTCCCGGGGACTCCGATGGCCCGGACGCCCCTCTTCCCCAGCTCGACCATCCCCCGGAAACTGCCGTCGCCTCCGATGACGATGAGGCCGTCAATGGCGGCGCCACGAAGCCTCGCGGCCCCGAGATCAACTCCCTCAGGATGCATAAACCGGTCCGAGCGGGCAGTATGTAGGATTGTGCCGCCCCTGTGGATGATGTCGCCGACAGACTCCACCTTCAAGGACACCATGTCCCCGTCCAGGAGCCCGTCAAATCCCCTTCTAATCCCGAGGATCCCCATGCCGGCGGACACTCCGCGCCTTACCACCGCCCTGATGGCGGCGTTCATCCCCGGCGCATCACCGCCGCTGGTCAGAACCCCTATCCGCATGCTAAGCCCTCACAGTACCTACCAATTCCATTAGGATCGAGTGGGCTTCCGAGACCTCGATTTCGGGAACGAGGAGTTCGACGTGCTTGGCCAGCCTTTCGTCGTCGGAGCCACAGGCCCTGAGCATCACCAAGAGACCATCCTTCGCTAAACGGTCTTTCAGGCGTTCCGCCTCCATCCAACCGCCGGCTACGTAGACTACTGTCCACATCGCTAGGCCCCTACGCCCCGGTATAGCGGGACTGTGGGCTTCCCTCCTTCCCACCCTCATCTGTATTGTCTCTCCGGCATTTTTCGCGATTCTCGCAGCGTCTCCGCTCCCAGGAGTTCCCTTGCCAGTATTCGACGTGTTTCTTCTTGCTCCTCCAGGTTCCCTCGCACTACGACTACCATTTCCCTAGAGAAATCGCTCTTCACCCTGGCCCACAGTTTGGGAAAGATGATCACCTCTATGGAACCGAAATCGTCCTCGACGGTAGCGAATACCATCTCGTCCCCTGCCCTGGTCACGACCTTCTTGAAGGCTGAGATTCTGCCCCCGACGGTCACTTCTTTGCCGTCCATGGACGGGTCAATATCGGATATTGGCGTTGCCACCGAAGAGAGGACATCCTTATACTTCTCCAGCGGGTGCCCGCTGAAGTACATGCCCAGGAGCTCCCGTTCCCAGGACAACCTGGTGTCGAGCGGAATCCGCTCCTCCTGGGATGGTCGCGCCGCGGGCAACGGCTGCGCCTCAATTTCGCCGAACAGGGAGACCTGGTTCTGCACCTGCCTGCGCGCTCCTACCACGGTATCGATCCTGTCCAGATTCTCGTACCGGGTCCCCAGAACGTCGCACGCACCGCACTGTATCAGGCTCTCCAGCGCTTTTCGCGTCAGGTGCCTTGAGTCGAGACGGGAAGACAGGTCGTCAAGCGAGCGATAGGGGCCTCCGGCTTTCCTTTCCGCCACAATGGCTTGCGCCAGCGAGTACCCCACGTTCTTAATGCCGCCGAGCCCGTAGCGGATGGCCGACCTCTCCTTCTCCACCGAAAACTCGACCATGCTGGCATTCACGCTGGGGCCGAGGACCTCCACCCCAGCCTTCTTGGCCTCTTCGAGGTAAACCCCTACCTTGCCCTGAATGCCGGCCACCGACGACAAGAGCGCCGCCATGAACTCCACGGGGTAGTGAGCCTTGAGATAGGCCGTCTGGTAGGCGATCAGGGCATAAGGCGCCGCGTGGTTCTTGGAGAAACCGTAGTTCGCAAACTTCAAGATAAGGTCAAAGATCTGCTTTGCTACACTCGAAGGCACGCCCTTCTCGGCGGCCCCCCGGAGGAAGGCGTCCTCGCTCTCGACCAGTATCTCCCTCTTCTTCTTGCCGACCGCTCGCCGCAGAATGTCCGCCTGTCCCAGTGTGAAACCGGCGATCACCGCCGCTATCTGCAGGATCTGTTCCTGGTAGACGAGGACTCCGTAGGTCTCCCTCAGTATGGGCTCCAGGAGAGGATGAAGGTATTTGGGCTGCCCTGCCCTCGCGCGGAGGAACTCCGGTATCTGCTGCATCGGTCCGGGCCGGCACAGAGCGACGGTCGCCACGATGTCGGAGATGGACTTTGGCTTCAGCTCCTTCATGAAGTCCCTAACCCAGGAGGACTCCAGTTGGAAGACACCCAAAGCATCGCCCGCCGACAACATCTCGTAGGTCTTGCTGTCGGAGAGATTGACCTTGTCCAGGTCGAATGGCTTTCCGGTATCCTCTTCCACCAGCTTCACAGCCCTCTGCATCACGGTCAGAGTGCGAAGGGCCAGGAAGTCGATCTTGAGGAGGCCCAATGCTTCCAGGTCCTCCATGGCGTACTGGGTCACGACTTCGCCTTCCTGGGTCCTGGCCAGGGGTACATAATCCCAGAGCGGCCCCTTGCCAATGACTATGCCGGCAGCGTGGATTGATGAGTGCCTCGGCATCCCCTCTACCTTTCTGGCGATGTCGAGGACTCTGCCGACTTCCTCCTTGGCACTGGCGGCCTCCCGTAGTTCGGGAACGGCCTCCAGAGCCTTGTCTATGGTCATCCCTAACTGGTAGGGGATGAGCTTGGCAACGCGGTCCACCTCGCCGTAAGGCAGCGCGAGGGCTCTGCCGACGTCCCTCACCGCCGCCCGTGCGGCCATAGTCCCGAAGGTGATGATCTGGGCAACCCTGTCTTCACCGTAGCGCCGCCTGACGTAGTCGATGACCTCGTCGCGCCGGTCGTCCTGGAAGTCAATGTCGATGTCGGGCATGGTCACCCGTTCAGGGTTCAGGAATCTCTCGAAGACCAGGTTGTACTCGATTGGATCGGTATTAGTGATGCCCAGGCTGTAGGCTACGAGGCTTCCCGCCGCCGAACCTCTCCCAGGACCAACCCAAATACCCTGCCCCTTTGCATACGAGACGAAATCGTGGACTACCAGGAAGTACGAGGAGTAGCCCATCTGTTCAATCATCTCGAGTTCCCGGAAGAGCCGTTCCTCCCTTACCGGATCCGGTCTTCCCCCCGTCCTCTCCCGAAGGCCTGCTTGCGCCATGTCCCTGAGGACCTGGGCAGCGTCTTTGCCCGGAGGCAGCGGGAATTCCGGAAGGTGGATGGATCCCTGATCAAGACGGACGTCGCACCTCTCGGCAACAAGTCCCGTGTTTTCTACGGCTTCCGGCAGGTCTCGGAAGATATGAGCCATCTCCTCCGGGCTCCGCAGGTAGTACTGATCGCCGGTAAAACGAAACCGGTTCGGGTCTTTCATGGTGGTATTAGTCTGGATGCATAAGAGCACCTCATGATAGGCTGCGTCTTCGCGCTGCAGGTAGTGGCAGTCGTTGGTAGCGACGATGGGCAGGCCTTGGCTCCGAGCCAGCTGAACCAGGCGGGCGTTCACCTGTTCCTGACCCTCGACTCCGTTGCGCTGGAGTTCAACGTAGACGTTTTGCTTGCCGAATATGTCGACGTAACGTCCGAGCGCCAGGGCAGCGCCCCGCTCATCGCCGGCCTGGAGCCTCTGGGGCACCTCCCCTTCCAGGCACGCGGTGAGGGCGATTACGCCCTTGGAGTGCTTCGCAAGTGTGTCCAAGTCCACTCTCGGTTTGTAGTAGAAGCCGTCCAGGAAGCCTGTGGACACTATGCGCAGCAGGCTCCTATAGCCGTCCTCGTTTTCGGCCAGAAGGACCAGGTGATATGGCTTGTCCGCCGTACCCTCGGTCTTTACAAGCCTTGAAGTGCGAGCGACGTATACCTCGCAGCCGATTATCGGTTTCACGCCGCTGGCCCTGCAGGCCTCGTAGAATGGCACCACGCCGTACATAACGCCGTGGTCCGTCTTGGCCAGCGATTTCATCCCCAGTTCGGCGGCGACCCGCGCGGCGTCGCCTACGCGGCATGCGCCGTCAAGCAGGCTGTATTCGGTATGGACGTGCAGGTGAGTGAAGGCCATATGCCAGAAGTTGCCTCCGGTCTGTTAATTGTTCAAACTTTGCGGTAGAATCGACTAGGACACCATCGCTGGGAAGGTGACTTTAGTGCCCTGGAAATTCTGCCCCTCCTGCAAAGAGATTTCCTACAGCGCCGCCACCCACTACGACTCCTGGTCATGTCCTCATTGCGGCACCGAGCTCAAAGACGAGCCAGAGTACGACATACGCCAAGCCAAAGCGCTAAGGGATCAGAATCGCGTTCAAAAAGCGACACAGGTCGCTCGAGAAGCCTAGGGGATGTGCCGCTAGTATCCGCACAACTCCGCACGACCTTGACGCTTTTCTAGTGATGTGTGGATTCTTGTGCCGGGCTCGCAACTCCTGCGCAACCCTCTCGTAGCGGGCATGACTCGCAACGGGGCTTTCGCGAGTGGCACATCTCCCTCCCGTGCCGGATCATGAGCACGTGAAGAGGCATTTGGAGTTGGAGGGGCACAACCTCAGATAGGATCGCCTGCGCTTTTTCCGCGGTCGCCGTGGGCGGGACCAGCCCTAGTCTCCTGGAAATGCGCAGGACGTGAGTGTCCACGGGAAAAGCGGGCTTGCAGAGCCCGAACCCGATCACGCACGCGGCGGTCTTGGGGCCGACGCCGGGGAGCGACGTCAGGTAGCTGAAAGCCTGCTGGGGCGTCACTTCCGAAAGGGAGTCAAGCGTGATTTCACCAAAGTCTTCTCTGATCTTGGAAAGAGCGTCCCGGATCTTCTTCGTCTTCTCCCGTTGGAGTCCGCCCACGGCCAGATGCTTTTCGACCTCGGCCGGATCAGCGGACAATACGTCTTCCCACCGTGGGTAAGCAGCCTTCAGGGATTCAAAGGCCCGCCCGCTCAACGTATCGTTGGTAGCTTGGGACAGGATCGTCGCGACGAGGACATCCAGGCAATTGCCCCTGCTGGGTTCCAGGAGTCCCGAGTACGTGCCGGGATACATGGATTCCAGGACAGAGTGAACCTTGGCTATGACTTGGGGATCCGGAAGGTCTGCTCTCATTGGAGGTCCGCCTTCATTGGAGCTCCGCCACGAGGGCCTTGAAGACCCTGCCACGCTCCTCGAAATCCTTGAACATGTCATAGCTGGCGCAAGCAGGCGATAGGACGACCGAGCTTCCGGGTTTCGACTCTGCCGCAGCCATGCTCACCGCCTCTTGGAGCGTCGCCGCGCGGCCTATGAGGGGAGTGCGTCCGGAGGAAACTGACACGCCTCGCTCATGACCAGCCTTCAGCAAAGCCTCCTCAATCGCGGGGGCGGTCTTCCCCAACGTTACGACCTTGCAGTCCTTTGCCACTATCGTCCTTGCCAGGCCGTCAAAGGGAATGCCCTTGTCGTACCCACCGAGGATGAGCGTGAGCGGCCCCGCCACTGCGTGAAGCAGGGCTTCAGTCATATCGGGCGAGGTAGCCTTGGAGTCGTTGTAGTACCGGACCCCGCGGAGTTCCCGGACAAACTCGATCCGGTGCTCCACCCCCTTGAAGGAGCGGATGGCCCGGCCTATGCCTTCCGGCGTTGCTCCCATCATAAGAGCGCCGAGAGAGGCAGCCAGGACGTTGGCAACGTTGTGTCGCCCCGGTACCAGCATTTCGCCGGTTTCGGCTAAGAGCGTCGCCTCGCCGCTCCCTCGGGGATCAGCGGCCGGTAAGCTCCCGGCCAGCAGTTTCTCCCCCTGAAGCCAAGCAATCGGGTGCCCTGCGGCCAGCTGATGGCTTGCCGCGTCGGGACTCAGAGAGAAAAAGGCTGTCCGTCCGGGACACTCGGATGCCATCTCCCGTGTTACCGGATCGTCCAGGTTTAGGATGCAGTAGTCGCGCTCTCCCTGCGTGCGGTAGATGTTCTTCTTAGCGTCAACGTACTCGTCGTAGGAGTCGTGTATGTCCAGGTGGTTCGGCCTGACGTTAAGCACCAGAGCGACCCCTGGGCTCTTGTGGGTCAGCTGCAGCTGGAAGCTGGAAAGCTCCAGAACGACTAGGTCATCCTCGGCGATGGAGTCGACCTTCTCGATTAGGACCTCGCCGATGTTGCCGCCAACGTACACCTTTCTGTCCGGAAGGCTCTCGCGGAGCATCATCCCTAGAAGGGTCGTGGTAGTGGTCTTGCCCGCAGTACCGGTTACCCCGCATACCCGAGCTTTACACCGGTCAAGGAACAGGCCGATCTCGGTCGTGATAAGCGCCCCGTGCCTGCGCACCATGTTGATCATCGGCTGGTTCTTCTTCATCCCCGGCGTCAGGAACACCGCATCAAATCCCAGGAGACCCAGGAGGTATCTTTCGCCCAGGCACCAACCGACCCCGAGAGCATTCAGTTCCTCGTAGACTGCGCCAAGCAGGTGTTCCGACCTAAGGTCAAAGCAGGTAATGTCGGCGCCTTCCCTATGAAGATATCGCGTTAGGGCCTGGTTCGACTTCCCCAGGCCCACAACGGCGACTTTCCTATCCTTGAAACTACCCAGGCTGCCCAAGCGGGACTACTCCAGGGTGGTGAGGACCTTTGCCAACCTGTTCATGCCTTCCTCGATGAGCTTCATTGAGGTGGCGTAGGAGAAGCGAATGTTGCCCTTGGAACCGAAACCGCTGCCCGGGACGGCCGCGATCCTTGCGTCCTCCAGCAGGATGTCGGCCAGCGCATCGTCGTCCTTGACCAGCTTCCCGGCGACCTTCCTACCGATGAGGGCTGAGACGTCGGGGTAGGTGTAGAACGCTCCCGGCGGAGTGAGGCACTTGAAGCCGGGCATCTCGTTCAGGCGCGCAACCATGTAGTCGCGCCTCTTCTGGAACTCGACTCGCATCTTCTCCAGCTCTTCCTGGGGCCCCTTGAGTCCTGCCACAGCGGCGACCTGTGAGATCGACGTGGGGTTCGAAGTCGCGTGCCCCTGGATCCTGCCCATGGCGGAGATGACTTCCTTGGGGCCTGCGGCATACCCGATCCGCCAACCGGTCATGGCATAGGACTTAGATACGCCGTTCACGGTGACCGTGTTGGCTTTGATCTCCGGCGACAGGGCCGCCACGGATACGTGCTTTCCTTCATATATGAGCTTCTCGTAGATCTCATCGGAAATGATGGCTACGCCGTGCTTAAGGCACACCTCAGCGATGCCGCGCATCTCCTCTTCAGTGTAGACGGCGCCGGTGGGGTTCGACGGGCTGTTGAATATGATCACCGAAGTCTTGGGGGTTATGGCCTTCTCGACCTGCTCCGGGGTAACCTTGAATCCGGTGTCGATGGTGGCGTTCACAATAACTGGCTTGCCGCCGGCCAGTTTCACCATCTCGGGGTAGCTGACCCAGTACGGAGCCGGGATCAGGACCTCGTCGCCGTCGTCACAGAGCGCCATGACGGCGTTGTAGATGGAGTGCTTCGCGCCCACGGAAACCAGCACCTCGGCGGGCTGGTAGTCGAGACCGTTATCGGCCTTCAGCTTGGCGCAGACCGCCTGCCTCAGCTCCAGGATACCCGTCGAGGGCGTGTACTTCGTGAAACCCTTCTTTATGGAATCGATTGCAGCCGTCTTTATATGGTCAGGGGTATCGAAATCCGGCTCGCCGACGGCAAAACTGATGACGTTAACGCCTTGTGCTATGAGTTCCTTGGTCTTCGCATCAAGCGCAAGCGTCGGCGACCCGACGACCTGCCGGGCTCGAGAGGAGAGCTTCATGGGGTTGACCTCCATTGACATTGTGGTAGGGCTTCCCGCCCTCTTGGTTATTCTTCTCTAATACACGCCCATTCACCTCTTTTGTCAAGGATGGCTACATCCTTGGGCTATACTTGATCCGGGAGGTGATCCGTTGGCCGGTTCAGGTAGAGAAGGCGACAGGCCCGCTCTCAGCTTTGCGTCTATCCTTGGCATGGGGTTTGAACTTGCCGTCGCGGCTATCGGAGGCCTTTACTTCGGATCACTGCTGGACCGGGGGCGGGACAGCGCCCTGTTTGCGCCTGCCGGACTGCTCCTGGGGCTTCTGGTAGGTTTCCATCGCGCATATATGCTGGTAAGGTCCGCCATGCGAAAGCGCAAGTAGAACGGCTCCCGAAGGAAACCAGGGGCCAGCGTAGAATCAGCTCCGCTACGGGCCGATATCAGTGGCCCGCCACCCAAGCAGCCGGAGTGATGATACCGCATGCGGCACAGATCGAGGCCCTTTCACGCTTTATTGGCTATAGCAGTCGTTCTCATACTCTCCGCGAAGGGGTTTCCGGCTCTTGCAGCTTCTGCGCCCGGCATCAGCGCCACAGGATACGCTGAAGAGATTGCCGCCGTCTTCCCCGACCGCAAGACCTCATCCTACGACTCATCGCGGTTCACGTCATTTGTTGCGGCCAAGCTCACGGAGATGGGATGGACCGCCCGCGTCGCCTCCTATTCAAAGCTGATCAAGTCACTGGACGAAAGGGTGGGCAGCGCCTCGTTCACCCACGTGGCCGGGGAGAACGTCCTGGCGTACTCGAGAGAGATGCCGCCGGGAAAACCTGTGGACCTGCTGATTGTTGCGCCTTACGACGTCTTCATCAGGGAAACGGGAGACCCCCAGGAGATCTCATATACGGCCCGCGCCACCGGAGCGCTGCTCTCTTTTGCCGGATCGCGGGAGGCCTGGGCAGATGAATCCCCTGCCGTCGCGCTGGCGTTCGTGTCGGGACACTATCAGTACGGAGCGGGCATGGAAGCCCTGCTTGAGGAACTGACAGTTGCAGAGGGAAGGCAGGTGCTGGCGGCCGTTGTCCTCGGCGACATCGACGCCCTGGACAGCTTGCCGATCGCCGTGCACTCTCAGACTCCGTCAGGCCTCCTCCAATCCGTGCACGATGCCGCCGGAAGAGCAGGGGTCTCCACAACCGTTGCCGGTCCCGGAGCGAGAGAGTCCTGGTACAGAGTAGTGACAACGCCCCGCGCCGGCGCGTTCTCTGTGGAATCCATGTTTGACGGCGGTCAGTTCAAGGGAGAAGCCCACGTCCTCGCGTCCAAGGGCATCCCGGCTCTGTCACTTGGTACCCCCAGGAACAACGTGCTCTGGCCGCTCGATACTGGCTCCGACGGGAAACCGGAGCAGGTGGCAGCCTCATTGATCAGTCTTGTGGAGGCGGGCCCACAACTACTGACCGGAGGGCCGCCCCTCTCGGAGACGGTCGTATTTCAACTCCCAGGCAGCCTGTACCTGATCCCGAGGGATAAGCTCTTAACAGCTTCATTGGTGTCAGCGCTCCTGGCTGCCGGGCTCATCGTTTTCCGGCAGAAGCAGGGCAGCGACCTCACTTCGCTGGCCCTCTTTGGAGGAGTGCTGCTGGCGATGGTGGTCGCCCATCTTCTGCGGACCGCCTGGTTTTCGGGCGATCCAGAAAGATACGCCGCTCTCTTGCGCCCGCATGCGAGCCTCTTCCTGTACGTGTGGTCCGGTTTGATGGTGGTCACTTTTGGAGTTTTCCGGATCTGGAGGGTCAAGGTCCGGATAGCCTACCTACACAGTAAGATGGAATCGTACAAATCCCAGGGCACTGTGGCCAGCGAACAGCCAGTCTCGGCTGGGGAGCCTTCCTCGATCGATGAGTCAACCAACGCCGGGGAGCCGTCCTCGGACGAGCATCCGTCCGCAGCCGAGCAGCCACTGGTAGTCGAGCAGCCAGCGCAAGCCGCGCAGCCATCCTCTGTTGATCGGCCCGGGTCCGGCGGAAAGCCCACCCCCAAACCTGGGGCCGGCAACTGGTCCGGTCATTGGGCCCTGGCATCTATTGCGGCGGTGCTCCTTGGAACCTCCCTGCTAGGCTCTGAGATAGCAGTCCCCGCGCTGGTCGCAACAGCCTGTCTCGCTCTGTTCGTCCTCATTGACCGTCCAGACCGGTTCCCCAAGCCGGTGACCCTGATCGTCAGGCTTCTTGGAGCAGCGGCTGCCCTCTTACCCGCGGTCTGGGCAGGTTCTCCCCTTGTTAGGGACGCGGCCCGCGTGTACGCCATCTCCGCGGCGCGAATAGGAGTGGAGGCCGTCGCCTTCACGGTATCCCTTGCGGCCTTCATCGCTTGCGTGGTCTCTGCGTTCCGGCTCCCCGAGCCAGTCCCTGGCCGCAGCATGTTGATGGTCACGTTGGCAGAGATACTCATCCTGGCGGTGTTCGTCGCGGTCGGCATCATGATACCCAGAAAGAGCGCGCAAACCCTCCCCGCTCGAGCGCTGCTCGAAGAGTCCGTCGGGAGCGACTCCAGGGTGAACTTGTACGTTACGCGTCCGGTTGGCACTATCCAACTGCTAGCAACCGGGGAGGAAGCGGCAGTACCAGGATTGCCCGCGAGCATCGTCAACCGGGGATTCAGCGAGCTCATGAGACTCCCTGCAACCCCGGCAGCCGATTGGGCCGAAATCGTCCATCACCAATCGCCCCCCGAGAAGGGCGACAAGGAGCACCGGTCAACCGGTGAGGTGCTGGCTACGTTTCGAGAAAGGCCCGCATACTACCGTTTGACGTTTCAGGATGTGCCTTTGACCAGGAGCAGCCCCACGCCGTTCCGGCTGGAGAACGCAGGAGAAGTGATCGGGCTGGAGGCGCCTCCCGCGGCTGTCGAGGTAACCGGATCGCGACCCGGCTACTCCATTACCGTCACATGGTGGATGCCGGTCCATCTCACGCTGGCCAAGAACTACAGCGTCCTGGTCGTGCCATCTTCGTCACGAGTCGAGGTAGTGGGGCGAGCAGTGTACCTGGACAGGTCCTACATCGGCCTTACCCCGTCGGCGCCCTCCACGCAGTTCGTGCAGGTCACAGCAGTGAGCGGCGCTAGAGGCTACAATTGACCCCGGCGCCGCCCACAGTGATTCGCTCCAGAAGGCCTTACTCTACTCCGCCCCGCCCGTAGCCGGCTTGGGACGCAGTCCCCGCGCCCTGGCGGTTGCATCCTCCATGCTGACCTCGGGCGCTTCTTCCGAATCCGCCGGCTCGCCCGCGAATTGCTTCTCGTACAGGGACTTGTAGAGGCCGCCCTCTTCGATCAGTTGCTCGTGACTCCCCACTTCCTTGACTAATCCCTTCTCGATAACGTAGATGCGGTCCGCGTTACGGATGGTGGAAAGCCTGTGAGCGATGACAATTGAGGTGCGCCCCTTGAACAGCTTCTCCAACGCCCTCTGTATCTGCAGTTCCGTGTAAGCATCAACGGATGACGTCGCTTCGTCCAGGATCAGGATCCGGGGATTGGCCAGGAGCGCCCTGGCGAAAGCCAGCATCTGCCTCTGGCCTACCGAGAGCCTAGACCCCCGCTCCCGTACCTCAGTATCGTAGCCGTCCGGCTGGCTCATGATGAAATCGTGGGCGCCTACGATCTTGGCTGCCTCCTCCACCTCTTCGTCTGTGGCGTCCAAGCGACCGTACCGGATGTTCTCCCGGATAGTGCCCGAGAAAATCACTGTATCCTGGAGCACGATGCCCAGGTTCTGCCGGAGGGACTGGATGGTCACGTCGCGGATGTCGTGACCGTCCACTTTGACTGACCCGCCCTGGACGTCATAGAACCGGCAGAGGAGGTTTATGACCGAGCTCTTCCCCGCTCCGGTAGGTCCAACCAGCGCGATAGTCTCGTCGGGCTTTGCCTCGATATTCACATTGTGCAGCACCGGCAAATCGGGATCGTAGCCGAAGGTAACGTCAGTGAACTGGACGTGGCCTTCTATCCGGCCGAGGTCAACGGCGCCGGGCTTGTCGGAAACGTTTGGCTTGGTATCAAGCACCTCGAAAACCCGTTCCGATGAAACCGCAGCCTGGAGCAGGATATTCCACACCTCGACCAGGTTCCGAATCGGCCAGAAGAACCTGTTAACGTAGTTGACGAAGGCCGTCACGGTGCCTATGGTCACCGCAGTGTCCATGAGCGACATCCGAAGGCCTCCAAAGTAGTAGACAAGCGCGACTCCCGCGGTGCCGATAACGTCCACCAGGGGGAAGAACAGGGCCTGAAGCCTGGCCGCCTCCATCTGGGCCTGGAAGTTCTGCTGGTTCGTGTCGCTGAACTTGTCGGCGTTCACGTCCTCCCGGTTGAAGGCCTGGGTGATCTTCATCCCCGAGATGGATTCCTGGAGGTTCGCGGTTATGTCGGCAAGGCGGCGCCTTGTCCTGTGGTAGGCCCGGGTAAGCCTTCCCTGCAGCAGGAACACCGTCAGGAACAGGAACGGAATTGTCACAAACGTGATGAGGGCCAGGGGACGGTTCATCTTGAGCATCACGTAAACGATGCCAAAGATGGTCACGCAGTCCGATAGCAGCATCAATGTGCCGCCGGAAATGAGTTGGTTCACTCCCTCAACGTCGTTCACAACCCGGGACATGACGCGGCCCGCCTGGAGACGGTCGTAGAAGTCAAGCCCAAGGTCCTGGAGGTGCAAGAACACCTTTTTCCGCATCGAGTACAGGATCTGCTGGCCTGTCCAGGACATGACGTATTGCTGGGCAAACCGCAGCCCCGCGATGGACATCTGGAGGCCGATGTAGAGCGCGACCAGGCGCAGAACCGAGTCTGCCGTCGCTTGCTTTGCTTCCACGGTGTCGAGCACTTGCTTGATCAAAAGGGGACCCTGCAGCGTCAGAGTGGCCACTCCGATGACGATAGCCATCGCCAGCGTGAGCTGCTTCCAGTATGGCCGCAGGAACTCCTTGGTCCTCCCCAGGTGACTGAAATTCACATCTTTCAGGTTGATGTCGTCCGTGTCGAGGTGGACGCCCCCAGGTCCGTGCATGTGGAAGCCCATTACCTGTCACCGCCTTCCGTGGTCGCGACTTCACGCTGGAATTCGTCTCTCTCCTGGCTTCTGAACTGCAGGTTGTATATGGCTGTGTAGATGCCACCCTGGGCCAGGAGCTCCCTGTGAGTGCCTTCTTCCACGATCCGCCCGCGGTCAAGGACTATGATGCGGTCGGCGTTGCGAACGGTTGAGAGCCGCTGGGCGATGATGAAGGAGGTCCTATCCGCCAGAAGCTTGTTGAAGGCTTCCTGTATCTTGAGCTCGGTCTCAACGTCTACGCTGGACGTAGACTCGTCGAGAAGGAGGATCCTCGCGTCCATCAGGATCGCACGGGCGATGGCAACCCTCTGCTTCTGTCCGCCCGACAGGCCCACGCCGCGCTCGCCGATGACCGTGTTGTAGCCGTTAGGCAAGCTCCCGATGAAGTCGTCGATGTGGGCGGCCTGGGCGGCGCGCCTAATCTCAGCCTCGCTCGCCCCCGGCTTGCCGTAGGCGATGTTGTCGCGTAGCGAGGCCGAGAAGAGGAACGTTTCCTGCGTCACGACGCCAATTTGCTTGCGGAGACTGTCCAGCTCTACGTCCCTCACGTCCCGCCCGTCTATCAGCACCCGGCCCTTGTTCACGTCGTAGAACCTGGGGATGAGGTTCACCAGGGTCGACTTACCCGAACCGGTCCCTCCCAGGATGGCGATAGTCTCGCCGGGCTTCACTTTCAGGTTGATGTCGGAGACCACCATGTTCTTCCCGTCGTAACCGAAACTCACGTCCTCGAAGGTAACGGCACCCTCGATCCTACCGATAGGCTTGGCGCCGGGCTTATTCTGCACGTCCGCTTTGGTGTCGAGGATCTCGAAGATCCTCTCCCCGGCTGCAGCGGTCCGCTGCGCGCCCGACACCCACATCCCCAGCATTCGCACCTGCCTTAGGAGCTCAAGGATGAGCGTGTTGAACGCTATGAGGGTCCCGACGGTCTGATTGCCGCTGAGGACCTCGCGCCCGCCCCAGAGCAGGATTATAGCCATGCTGCTCTCGATGAGCAGCATCATGAGGGCCTCGTTCGCAGCGGAGGCGCGGACCGTCTCAACGTTCTTGGTGAGGAGGTTTGTGTTGTCCCGCTCAAACTTCTGCATCTCATGGTCTTTGCGCGCAAAGGCCTTCACTACGCGTTGTCCTGTTATGTTTTCCTGCAGAGTCGCGGTCAGCACTGCAAGGAGCTGCTGCACAGCCCAGAATCTTGGGCGCACTATGGTCGCGTAGATCTTCACCCGCCAGACAAGGATGGGGACCGGGATCATCGCCATGAGGGTCAGTTTCCAATCAAGGGAAAGCATGAGGACGAGAGTGGCGAGGAACCGGACCACTGCGCCGGTGATCTGGATCATCTGGTGGGACAGGAACTGCCGGGTCTGCTCCACGTCCTGAGTAACACGGGACATAAGTTGTCCAGTCTGGGCCTTATCGTAGAAGCTGAACGACAGCTGTTGCAGGTGCTCATAGAGACGGTTCCGGACGTCGTAGATGATCTTTTGCCCGGCCCATGCCATACCGTACCTCTGCCCGTAGCCGAGCACGGCACCTAGCAGGCTGGCGCCCGCGATACCCAGGGCGCCCCAAATGAGGGATTCCCACCGGCCGTAAACATAAATGACGTCCACGATCCACCGGACTATCATGGGTTGAGTAAGCTGGAGCCCGGTTATTGCAAAGATGAGGACAAGAGTCCCGAGGTACACTTTCCAGTAAGGTACCGCGAAACCCAAGAGCCTTGTTAGCGTCTTCAAACGTGAGACCTCCTCCGACTACGCAGAGCCTTCCGGCTTGGACGACTCCTGAACGATCCTGCCAAGCTGATCAATTGTCTCGGAAAGCATACGGGTCACCTGTTCCGCCTTAATCACGATGAGCCCGTTGCCGTGATGGCTCATAAACACCATGACCTTGTCGCCGATCTCCAGGCCGTACTCCTTTCGGGCCTCGGCCGGGATGACGATCTGGCCCCTCTCCCCTACCGTGGTGGCTCCGCAGAACTTGCTCCTCAGGATATGGCTCAAGAACCATCCTCCTTTCGCCTGGTGTCATTGGAAAACCTTTCATTACATGCGCGCAATGTATGAAGTATCATACCTTCGCCTCACGAATCATAGCACTGGATATTTCAGTTGGCAAGTATATCGTGACACGAAATAACTGAAGGTGCACACCGCGGTCGCGATGTTACCGATATCAACCCGGCGTCATGCGGTGACCGTTAGGTTGCGTTAGAATGCGAGAAGGGTGCAGTTGCCTTCCCGACTCAACAAGGAAAGGGCTCCGTAACGGAGCCCTTTCAACAACATTCCTAGAACCCCCCGCAAATGGCCTGCTATATAGTTGGCGGCGGCGCCAAAACGTTACCTATGCTTCGCCATCCACTCCCTACCGGCACGGAAAGCCGTGAGGTTCACCTCGACTGTACGCTTGGGCACCAGGCGCGACACCTCGGCTTCCCAAATCTCGAGTGGAGGATCTTCAGCAGCGTCCAGCAGGACTGAGAGCGCTCCCAGCATAGCTATGTTCGATGTGCGGCTGTTGCCGGCTTGCCGGGCGATCGTGAGCGCGGGAACAAGGTATGCCCTTCCCGCCCTCTGTAGGAACGACTTCGTCCCAAGCTCCGGATATACCGCATCGCCCATATTCACCGGGACCGGAGATATAGCCTCGTCGCTGGTCAGCACGATTCCGCCGCTACGCAGGCTAGGCAGCTCCCTGTAAGCCTCCAGGAGCTCCAGACCAAGGATAAGATCGCCCTCGCCTTTCGGGACGACCGGTGAGTAAACTTTCTCTCCGCGTCTCACGTAGCTGGTTACGGTGCCGCCCCGCTGGGCCATCCCGTGCACCTCGGACGTCTTGACGTCAGCTCCCTGGGCGACGAACACGGATGCCAGCACGGTCGTGGCCAAAAGGCCTCCCTGGCCTCCCACGGAGGCAATAATAAAGTCCTTCATCATCTGGCCTCGCCTCCTTCCGCGCTCGAGCCTTCCGCAGGCGATTTCAGAGCCTGCTTGGGACATATCTCGGCGCAGACCCCGCATCCCGTACACAAGAGTGCATTCACACTCGGCTTCTTGCCTCTCCGCTCAAGGGCCGGGCAGCCCGACCGGAGGCAAAGCCCGCACTCGATGCAGAGGGTCGGATCCAGAGAGGGTGCAGGTTTCCTGTCCCGAGTGATGAGCACGCATGGCGTCCGCACCACCACCACAGAAGACGGGCGCTCGAGAGCCTCGCGAACTGCCTTTTCGACGGCAGCCAGGTCATAGGCGCTCACCACCGTCACGTGCTCGCGCCCGCATGCTGCGGCGATAGCTTCAATCGAAGCTTTGGGTGCCTCTTCACGTCGGGCGTTGAGACCGGTCCCCGGGTGGCCCTGATGCCCGGTCATGGCGGTGGTTCCGTTGTCCAGCACCAGAACCGGGGCGTCGACGTCGTTGTAAGTCATGTTCAGGAGCGGCGTTATCCCGGAGTGCATGAAGGTAGAGTCGCCTATCACCGCGACGACCTTTTCCGCCTTGTCCTCAGGGAGACCGAGCCTCATCCCCTGAGCGTGACCGATGCTCGCCCCCATGCAGGTAGTAGTGTCGAGGGACGACAGGGGCGGAAGAGCCCCGAGCGTGTAGCAGCCGATGTCGCCCGTCACGGTGAGGTTCAACTTACGAAGGACGTGATAGACGCTCCTGTGGGGACAGCCGGGGCACAACACCGGTGGCCTGGCAGGCAGGGCAGACGGATCGGGCACCATCTGTCCCTCCGGTGCCGACAGCGTGCCCTGGTTGGGCGCCGCCTCTCCGAGACACCTGGCGACCCCCTCCCTGATGATCCCCGGGGACAACTCGCCGATCTCAGGAAACACGTCCTTGCCGTGGACCCAAAGACCCATTGCCCGGATCTCCGTCTCCCAGAATGGGTCTAGTTCCTCAGCAACAAAGACCCTTCCAACTCTCTTCACGAATTCCTGGATGAGCCGCCTGGGCAACGGGTACGACATCCCCAGTTTGAGAACCGAGGCCTCAGGAAATGCCTCCTTCACGTACTGGTAGGAAATGCCTCCGGTGATGAAACCAACGGAGGTATCGCCCCACTCCAGAACGTTCAGCGGCGAGCTTTCGGCGAACTCCTCCAACGCTCCAATCCGCTGCAACACAAGCGGTTTTCTCCGCTTCGCGTTTCCGGGAAGCATTACGTACTTGGTCGCGTCCTTTTGGTACGGGATCTGGGGGGGCAGGAGCCGCTCCCCAAGTGAGACGATGGAGCGGGCATGGGATATGCGAGTAGTGGAACGGAGGATTACAGCAGTATCGAATCGTTCGGAGATCTCGAAGGCCTCGCGAGTGAAGCGGTACGCCTCCTCCGAATCGCCGGGCTCCAGCACCGGCACCTTGCCGAACTTGCCAAACCAGCGATTGTCCTGCTCGTTCTGGGAAGAGTGCATGCCCGGGTCATCCGCGCTGACTATTACGAGCCCTCCTCGGACTCCCATATAGGATACGGTCATAAGCGGGTCGCTCGCCACGTTCAGCCCAACCATCTTCATTGTGCAGAGGGCTCGCCGTCCGCTGATGGAAGCGCCGATAGCCACTTCGAGGGCTACCTTTTCGTTGGTGGACCACTCCACGTGAATGTCCCTGAAGCGGGCCAAGGACTCGATGATCTCTGTGCTGGGTGTGCCAGGGTACCCCGTCGCGACTGCGCATCCGGCATCGTACGCTCCTCGGCCGATGGCTTCATTGCCGTACATTAGCTCCCTCAACCGACTTCCTCCTTGGCGTTTTCACTCCCAACTCCACTTGCAGAACACTTCAATGCGCTGGGGGGCTTGTCCTGCCCCTGCCGCCCGGACCGCGCCTGCGCAGAAAAAGCGTCATAGCGTCGAATGTGTATGGTAGATACAAGGAGGAGGGGAGCCATCCTGGTATTCAAGTGGCCGAGGGAGACCAGCCGGAGCCCTACCATGGGAATTCACATGCAGGGGATTCCCGATAAGGAAGGGTTTATCAGCAGGGATAACGAAGATCCACTCCGGTGAGTGACCCATTGATTTTCACATATTTTACGTTTCTTTCCGGCCAAACCGTAGAATCCAGGGTGGCGCTAGCTAGAGATGGCGACGCGCAAGCCAGAGAAGACCTGATACGTGACTATACGCCTTTCATCCTCAAGACCGCTTCGGCAGGGGCCAGGAGGTACCTGGTCCAGGGCAGGGATGAGGAAGTAAGCGTAGGGCTGCAGGCCTTCAATGAGGCGATTTCCGCCTACTCGAGCGACAGGCCTGGCTTCCTTGCGTTTGCGGCGACGGTCATCCGGCGGCGGCTCATCGATTACTACCGCAGAGAGAAGCGGCGCGATGAGGTGCCTTTCTCTGCGCTAGCCGAAGACGAGGGGACGGACGCCGAGTGGCCTGCCAGCCTGGAAGCCCACAAGGCGTTCATAACGGAGGACTGGTCCCAGGTCTTGGAGCGACGCGACGACATACAGCGGTGGACTGAGGTGTTGGGCTTCTACCGGCTGACCCTAAAAGATGTCGTGAACTCGGTCCCCAAGCACGCCGACGCTCGAGAACGGGCAATACGCACCGCTTCCCTTGTGGCCGGGGACCCGGAGCTTAAAAGGAAGTTCATAAAGAATCGGAAGCTTCCCATAGACGACCTCCTGCGGCTCATGCCGGACGAGGTGTCGTCAAGGAAGACGCTCGAAAGACAAAGAGCTTACATTACTGCAATTGCTGCGGTACTGACATACGATCTATCCAGCCTGAAGGATTATCTGGATCTGGAATAGAGGTGAGCACGATGAGAAGAAGCGTTCAGGGCCTCATAGTTGAACGGTCGGGGCGCAGAGTGACCGCTCTTCGCGGGGACGGAGACCTTGTCACGTTCAAAACGAACAGGGACGACATCATGGTCGGGATGGAGATCGAGGTCCCCGTCAAAATGGCCTTCTTCACATGGAGGCGTCTTGCGCCCGCAGTAGCGCTGTCGCTGGTCATCGTGCTGGTGTCCTCGTTTGGCTACCAACACTATCTGCACGCACAGCCTGTAGTGGCCTACGTGACCTTGGACTCCACCGGAAGCATTGAACTGGAGGTCAACCAGGCGGGTATAGTGAAGTCGGCCAAGGCGCTCGATGCCGCCGGCGAGGACGCCCTTTCGGCGGTCCAATACCAAAACAGGCCGGCTGGAGAAGTAGTGCAGGCGCTCATAAAAGCCCAGGACCCGGAGAACAAGTCCGCCGTTGTCGTTGCCTTGGTCCCTGTCGCGGACCCTGAGCCGACCGGCAAAGAGGCCAAGAAAACAGAGAAAACCATGGACAGGCTGGAGAGGAAAGTCACGGAGAGCGCAGGCAGTTCGTTAGCCAACATGACCTCTCTGCGCCTGGACCCTGAAATAAGGGATTCAGCTCAGGAACTGGGCATCTCGGCGGGTAGGGCCGCGCTATGGGCCTTGACGCAGCCAACCACTGATCCTGATCCGAGTGAGGACCCCGGCGGAGCGCAACCGGGATCAGAGCCGACGACTGATTCCGGACAGACCACCGTCCCCGGCGATCCCGATGATACCATGGACCCAGGTGACCCTGTTGATCCTGGTGTCACCACCGATCCAGGTGACCCCGGTGCCGGCGACCCGAAGGACACGCATGAGAAAGACATCCTCGATACCATCAAGGGGTCGCTCCCGAAGGTGGACCCCGATGATTGGCGGGAATTCAGCGGTCGGAAGAACTCCAAAGAACGCGAGGAACAGCTGAAAGACATCACCAAGAAGTGGCTGGAGGAAATCTCGAAGCAGGTCGGCAAAAAGGGCAAGGACGACCACGACGACAAGCGGGATGACGACAAGAAGGACCAGCCCGGTAACTCAAAGGGCGACGACAATAAGAAGGACCAGCCCGGCAACTCAAAGGGCGACGACAATGAGAAGGACCAGCCCAGTAACTCAAAGGGCAGCGACGGCAAGGGCTCACAGGGTAAAGGCAACTCATCCGGCAGTAGCTTGCCTGGAGGCAACTCAGGCAAGGGCTCAAGCGGCGGCAAGCAGGGCAAGGACGATGACAACCACGACGATGAGGACGACGACCGTCATCGTGACGACAACCGGCGGGATGATGACCGCCGCGACGATGACGACGATAGTAACGACGGCAAGAACGGCCAGTCCAAGAGCGGATCTTGGTCAGGCAAAGGCCTAGCCGATTTCTTCGGCGGATGGCTAGACCAGCTACCTTGGCGGAGGAAGTAACCCTCCGCCAAGTTGCCATAACGCCCCAAGAACCCGTAGAATCTCCTTAGTGCCAGACGTGCCCCGGCGCGTGGGAGGCCTCAACTTGTCGAGCGCCCAGGAGAGCCACCTGGACGGAAGTCCCCGTCACATACTGGAAGCGGCCTTTGGCCCGGGAGGGCTGGTTTCCCGCTTCGTTACTGGGTACGAGGATAGGCCGGAGCAGGTGCGCATGGCCCTATCGGTCTGGGATGCCCTGGAGGACGGCGGACGGCTCCTCGTCGAGGCCGGGACAGGCGTTGGCAAGTCCCTCGCCTATCTCATCCCCGCAGTCCTTTGGGCCAGGGAGACCAAGAAGAGGGTCGTTGTCTCCACCCATACCGTGAACCTGCAGTCCCAGCTCTTCTCAAAAGACCTCCCCCTTGTCTCCCAGATGCTATCTGCGACCGACTGGGGGTTTGAGTACGCTCTGTTCAAGGGACGAAGCCACTACCTCTGCATGCGTAGGTGGCGCCAGTCCTACGCCGATGTAGCGCAGAAGACCTCGCTGGTCGTCGCCACAGAGGACGAGCGGGCCATAGAGGCTCTTTTCGACCTGACGACTGACAGCACGTGGGACGGCGACAGGGATACCCTTCCCCGCCCAGTCCCTGACCGAGTCTGGGCCGAGGTGTGCTCCGAAAGCGACCGGTGCATGTCCGCCAAGTGCAAGTTCAAGGATGCCTGTTTCTATCAGAAACACCGCAAGCGCTTGGAGAAGTGCCACCTAATCGTGGTGAACCACGCTCTCTTCGCATCCAACCTAGCCATTCGCAGCCAGACTCAGGGCCAGGGCCTCCTCCCAAACTATGAGGCTGTAGTGTTCGATGAAGCGCACCACTTGGAAGACGTCGCCCGGGACTCCCTTGGCACCGAGGTAAGCCCCTCCCGCCTGAAGAGGCTGGCAGACGATACTGTCCGGTTGGTGTCCTCGGGGTCGTTCCAGAAGGGTGTGACCAAAGAAGGCGCCCGCAAACTGCGCACCGCGCTTGACGATTTTTCCGCCGCCCTAGCAGGCATGCTCGATCGAGTGAGGCCAAGGTCAGGCGGCGTCACTCAGAAGGACAAAGCTAGGCTTAGGGACCCAGACCTTATAGGTGACGGAGCTCCGCAGTGGCTGCGGGACTTCGCGGGCGAGGTCGCCACCTGGGAGGACTTCGACATATCGGACGAAGAGAAGTTCGAGGTACAGGTACTAAGGCGGCGCTACATGGCGCTGGCCGACGACCTGGACAGCATCAACCACCTGGAAGGCGACGGGGATTCCTACGTCTATTGGGCCGAGAAGGATGAAAGCAGCCGGCGGTCTCAGGTGGTGCTCAAGAAGTTCCCCCTGGAGATCGGCCCCTACCTTCAGGATTGCCTGTGGTCGGTCCTGCCCTCTGCCGTCCTCACCTCGGCGACGCTGGCAACCGGCGGCAACTTCGACTATGTGAAGCGGATGCTAGGCGTGGAAGCAACCTGCGAGCAGGTGCTGGGTTCCCCCTTCAACTACCGCAAGCAGGCCTGCCTGTGCATCCCCCGAGACAGCAGGTCGCAGGACGTGAACAGCCCGCCGTTCAACGACTACGTGGCGGGGAAAGTGCTGGACATCGTAGATATGACGTCCGGCAGGGCTTTTGTCCTCTTCACCAACCGACGCTCGATGGAGAAGGTGGCGGACCTGGTGAGAGACCGGATTGAGGAGAAAGGCTTCCCGTTCCTCAAACAAGGCGACGCCGCGCGAGATGTGCTGCTCAGGGAGTTCAAGGAGGCCGGCAACGCTGTCCTGTTCGGGCTTGATTCATTCTGGGAGGGTGTAGACGTACCGGGCGATGCGCTGTCTTGCGTCGTTCTGGCCAAGCTCCCCTTCCCTGTTCCCGATGATCCCGTCATGGAGGCCCGCGAGCAGCTGTGGAAAGCCCAGGGACTGATCCCGTTCACGCACTACTCGCTGCCGCTGGCTACTCTGAAACTTAAGCAGGGCTTCGGCCGCCTGATCCGCTCGAGGACAGACCGAGGTGCCGTAGTGATACTTGACCCGCGGATAGCCACCAAGTCATACGGCAACATCATCCTGAGGAGCCTCCCACCCGCCCGCCTGACTTTCGACCTGGACGATATCGCCGCAGCGGTACCTCCGGCGAACTCCCACAAGTAGGAGGGAACCCAGCGGCCCGGAGATCGCTCATCCGGGCCGCGCTGTCTGTGGGTTACTGCGCCGATTCTAGTTTACCTGCCCAGAACATCCTTGAGGGCACCCAGGAAATGCACCACGTTGGCGTGGGTCGCATTGGTGCCCATGGTGCCGATGCGCCAGATCTTGCCCTTGAACACGCCGAGGCCGGCGCCGATCTCGATGTTGTGCTCGACCAGGAGCTTCTTGCGTACCGCGGCTTCGTCCACACCGTCCGGCACGTAGACCGTGGTCAAACTTGCCAGTCGGAACTGGGGGCTCACGACCATCTTCATGCCCATGGCGGTCAGGCCGTCGATGAGGTCCTTCTGCGCCGCCAGGTGCCTGCGGTAACGGTTCTCCAGCCCCTCTTCTTTGATAATGAGAAGGGCTTCATGCAGGGCATATATCATGTTGATGGGGGCGGTGTGATGGTAGAAGCGCTCGCTGCCCCAGTACCTCTGGATCATACCGAGGTCCAGGTACCAGCTGCGGCACTTGCTCGTTCTCTTTGCTACAAAGTCCGCTGCCTTCTCATTCAGGGTGATGGGCGCGAGCCCAGGCGGGCAGCTCAAGCACTTCTGGGTGCCCGAGTACACCAGGTCAAGCGCCAATGTGTCGGTAGGGACGTCCACGCCGCCGAGTGCGGTGACCGCGTCAACTACGACCCGCATGCCCTTCTCGTGGGCCATGGCCGCGATCTCCTCCAGGGGCTGTAGCACGCCTGTGGACGTTTCCGCGTACACGAGACCGACCATCTTGGCATCAGGGTGCTTCCGGATGGCGTTCTTCACATCCTCGGGATCGATCGGTGAACCCCACGGAGCTTCAACCTTGACTACCTCAGCGCCGGCCCTCTCGGCGACGTCTAGCATCCGGTCGCCAAAGACCCCGCAGGTGCAGATAATGGCCTTGTCCCCGGGTTCCACCGAGTTCACTAGAGCTGCTTCCATTCCGGCGGAGCCGGTCCCGGAGATGGGGATGGTGAGGCGGTTCTTGGTGTTAAAGACGTAGCGCAGGAGTTCAGTTGTCTCGTCCATGATAGCGACAAAGTCAGGGTCCAGGTGTCCAAGGGTGGGCTCGGACATAGCCCGGAGGACCCTGGGGTCCGTGTTGGAGGGCCCTGGTCCCAACAGGAGCTTAGCTTTTGGATTCCGGATCGTCATTCGCGTATCTTCCTTTCTATTGCTCTATGCGCGTAACGCGCTTACTGCCGTACATCAGCTGCCTGACCGCTGCCGCCGGAACTCTACCGGTCGGCTCGGCCCGAAGCCTCATCCCATCCCATCTCCGCCGATATTCTGGCAGCGCTGTCCTGCGTCATGCTGCGAGATTCCGATTTCCGTCTCTCAAGCCTGGAGGTGGGGCCGGAGATACTCACCGCGGCGATTACTCTACCCGAGTAGTTCCGGACCGGAGCGGCAAAACACAGCACCCCGTCCTCCCTCTCCCCCTCGTCCACCGCATATCCCCTTTGCCTGACCAGCCGAACCTCGGACAGGAGGCGCTCTAAGCTATCCACAGTCCGCGATGTGAACTTGGGGAGAGATACGCCCTCGTAGAGCCTGGATATCTGGGAGTCTGGGAGCCCTGAGAGGAGGACCTTGCCGACACCCGTGGCATGGGCGCTCACCCTGGCCCCGGAAACCGTGAAGGCCCGCATCATGCGAGAGCACTCCTCGCAGATGAGGTAGACGACATCGGTGCCATCCAAGACGGCCAGGTTGGCGTTTTCGCCGGTCCGGTCAGCTAGGGCCCGGAGATGCGGCCGCGAAACACCGATGAGGTCGAGACCCTTCTCAGCCTTCTTGCCTATCTCAAACGCCCTGATCCCGAGGGTGTAGCCTTTGCCGTCCCGCCGGAGGAGAGATGCCTGCGTCAAGGTGTGAAGGAGCCTGCTTGCGGTCGCCACAGGTATTCGCGCCTTTGTCGCGGTCTCCGTCAGCGTCACCGGCCCGCCGCTCTCGGCAACCGCGAGCAGTATGTCGATGGCCTTTTGCACCGATCTGACGGTCAACTTATCCCCCTTCCCTCCAACACATGGATCAGGTCTTTCAGGGCTGAGGCCGCCGCCCCGGTGACGTCGGAGGCGCCGCCGGAGACCACAACCTCACCCATATTCCTGGAACGGAAACGCACAGCTTTCGAGGTACCGGGCAGATTTGAGAAAGGATGGCCTTGAGGAACCGGTTCCGGCCTTACCGACAAGTCTGCCCTGCCCTCAGCCAAGACCGCTCGCGCCACAAGCCTCACCGGTGTGCCCTTCTCCGCGCAGGCGTGCACAAACCCTGCGTCGAGGCCGGGGATCCCTTGCCTGGCTACGGCCTGGAGGCCGAGCCTCAGGTCCCAGACTGTGTTTGCGATAATCAGGAGCTTGGCGGCGGAGTCAAAGCCCTCTACGTCCAGCCTGGGATTGGCCTCGGCCACACCCATAGACTGGGCTTCCACAAGCGCTTCCTTGTAGGACTTACCCGACGCCATGCCGTTCAAAATGTAGTTGGTGGTGCCGTTGAGGACGCCCTCAATCTCGTAGATGCCTGCTCCCGCCATGGCGTATACCGCGGTATCGATAGTGGGTAGAGCCGCGGCGACAGCACCGCTGTACCTTAGGCATGCTCCCTTGTTCTTGGCCAGGGCAGCCAAGTTTCCGAAAGCAACAACCAGGGGTCCTTTGGCCAGAGACACCGCGGAGAATCCCTTCTCAAGGGCAGTCCGGACATTTGACAGGCCCGGCTCCCCCGTCTCAAGATTGGTGGGCGTCGCCTCCACCACTACCCCCGGACTGTCCGCCCGCACCATCTCCAGTACAGACGCGTAGTCCGCCGGGGCAAACACCTTTAACCCGACCGTTGCACTGCGAGGTCCCTGTCCTTGTCCCTTGGCCCAATCGCGGACCTCTTCCAAGGACAAGCCGTGGGGCGAGAAGAGTATGCCCTTCCTCGATTGGACAGCACGGAGAACCGGCGTAATTCCGGTCTTTGCCGCGATATCGGACGCGCTCTCGTTGAGGAGGCGGACAAACTCCAGCCCGACCCTCCCCGGGCCGTTCAGTACGACCGGCGCGACTCTCAATGACCCAGATGATGATCCGGAGGATGACCCAGATGACAGCCCGGACTGGGCGCTAGGCGATGAGGCCAAGCTTCTCCAGCGCCTTTCGTATGTCGGCCTTTTCGGCTTCGGTAGCCGGCAACATGGGGCGGCGGGGAATCCCGCCGAAGTACCCTATCATGTCCATGGCCGCCTTGAGCCCGGCAACTCCGTACCTCGACGTAACAAGGGCATTCAGGGCCAGGAGGCTCTTCTGGACCTCGGCTGCTTCCTGGATTCTCCCGGCATTAGCCAACTCGAACACCTTCACGCACAGGTCGGGCGCAACATTGGCAGTGGCCAGGGTCCCTCCAACCGCCCCCATCACTAGCGCGGGCAGCAGGAAACTCGCCGAGCCGGCGAAGACCGAGAAAGTCTTGGGAGCGCCGGCTATGATCTCTGAGATCTGGACGATGTTGCCGGAAGAGTCCTTGACGCCCACAATGTTGGGGTGCTGAGCGAGTCTCACGACCAAGCTGCTGGATAGGTTCACACCCGTGTTCCCGGGCATGTTGTAGACCAGGACTGGGATCGGCGAGTTATCGGCGACGTCTCTGTAATACTGCTCGAGGGCCGGCTCCTTCATGTTCGCTTTGAAGTAGCTCGGGCTTATGACCAGGGCGGCGCCGGCTCCGGCGTCCGCAGCCTTCTTTGTCAACCGGATGGTAGCCCTGGTCGTCTCCTGGCCGGTCCCCGCGATCACCATCTTCTCCTTCGGAAAGTGCTTTCTGGTGAAAGCCCAGAGCTCTACCTTTTCATCTTCCTCAAGGTAAGGCGCTTCGCCATTAGATCCCATGACCACGACGCCCGCGAGTCCGGTGCTGCCCCACTTGCCCAGGTTCTCAGCGAGCTTGTCATAGGCCACTTCCTCATTCACGAATGGGGTCGGGATGGGGGCAAAAATGCCTCTGATCACCGCTGAATCCTCCCTTTTCACGATATGGAAGAGTATTTCACGCTACGGAAATGAGCATTCGACATCCGACCCTCAGATCCTTTCAAACGCTCGCGGGGATGATAGACTGATAGGGCACCAATCTATATACCCAGAACACACTTCCGGAGGACCAGACATGCAACAGAAGCTCATTCCTTCTCCGCCCAGATCGGACCTTCACGTCCACACTTATTGCTCCCCAGATTCGTCAAGCTCGCCCGACGATGTCTGCCGCGCGGCGCTAAGGAGGGGTCTCCACGCCGTTGGGATTTCCGACCACGCCGAGTTCTGGAAGCCTGGGGACAAGGACTCCCCCATGTGTTTTCAGGGCAGGGCATATTCGAGGGCGGATGAGTACTTCCGCTTGATCACCGAGGCTAAGGCAAAGTACCGGGGGAAACTCACGCTCCTCGCGGGAGTTGAGACCGGCTACCTGTCTACCCGCGAGAACGACATTCGCGCGTTCCTTGAGGAGAACCCGTTCGAGTACGTCATCGGTTCCGTCCATGACTCGCCGCCCATCCATTGGCGGGACCCCGGGTCGGCTGCATTGCTTAAAAGCCGCCCTGATCTGGGTCGTCAGGCTCTTATCTTTTACTACACCGAGGTCCGACAGGCTGCGGAGTCTGGCCTGTTCGACATCATCGCTCACATCGACATCTATGAGCGTTACTTCTCGGGACAGTGGCCCAACGTCTTTACCGATGAGGAAGTGGCGCCTGTCGCCAGAGCTGCCGTGGAAGCCGTGGCCCGGAACGCAAGGATGGAACTGAACCTCAGCACCCTCCACACCCATAAAGCCTTTCCCTGGTCGGCGCTTCAGCTTCTCCGGATGTACCGGGAGGCGGGCGGAAAGCCCCCGACCGTAGGGTCCGACTCACATGATCCCCGGTACATCGGCAAGGGCCTCGAGAAGGCGGAGTGGCTCGCCAAAGAAGCCGGATTCGAGACTACGGCCGACTGGCGGGAGGTCGTAAGAAGGCCTGTCTAGGCTTTTCCAAACCCAGGGTCTGCCAAAGCTTGCCTGCGGAACTGCCCAGAGCGGCAGCACAGCGAACGGCAGCACACCCAACAGAGACGCAGCCAACAGAAACGGCGGCGGGATTACCCCGCCGCCGCTAATGCTTCTTTCAGATAAGCTGCTCCTACTTGCCTATCAGGTGCAGCCAATCCCCCAGAAGGAACTGCATGCGACCGAGGAACAGGGACACACGAGCCATGACCGTGTTTCCGAAGGCGGCGCCGAACGCCACCATCATGACTATGCGGCCGACGGCTGAGACCTTGCCCTGGACGCCCTTCTTCTGCAGGGTGAACAGGAAGTACACCAAGCTGCAGACGACACCCACAACGTACACCCAGTTCGAGAGCAACTTCCACCAGTCGCCGACGCCCCAGAGTTTGAGGAACGTAGCCTTGATCTGGTCGACGAAGAACGGCTTGAAGTCCTTCGACAGAACGTAGCCAGTACCGATGCCAAGGTTGAACGAGATAGTGTATCGGCTGAGCCACGCGATGGGCTTAATATACCTGGTGTACATGAGCAGACCGATGACGATGGGGATAAGGAAGATGTACTCCTTGTTCTTCATTAACCGTTCAGTCACGTTGGGCTGAATGTAGTTGAAGAATGCTAGAGCCACTCCGTATCCCGCGAAAAGACCTACATAGGTGTGCTCAGCAAACCGGTATGCCGGGTTGTCCTTAAAGACGACGGAGATCAACAGGAGCGTGAACAAGGCCTGTAGCCAAGTTCCGAGTGTTGCTAGATCCATCCGTTTTCACCTCCTCCTGGCTTTTCCCGGCTAAGCCTTCTTATTCCGGGTGACATAGTAACCGATGTTGCCGAGGACCATGAACAATATAATGAGAGCGTGAGAGAAGGACTGGGCGTCCATGCCCGCCGTAGCGGAACCTGGCTTTTCGACCAGCGCCTCGTACTCCGCAGCACCCTTCATCCCAGCGATGAGAGCCTTGACCTGCCCTGCCTGAACATAGGGCATGATACCAGGCACGCTAACCGAGATGCAGGACTCGATAAGCGGGATATTGTTGGGTCCGGTCACGTGCGCGATATACGCGGTCTCACCAGGAGTACCAGTGCAGAAGATCACGCACATGGCAGCCTGCTTGAGGGACGTAAACTCGGACATCAACGGGAGCGAGCTGAGCGCCGTGTTGTAGAAGTCCTTGCCCTGAGCAGCCTCATCGACGCTCAAGAGATACTTCTGCAGGAGCACTTCGTAGCCCGGCCTCCAACCGATGTTGACCCAGTCAACACCGTACTTCTTATCCGGGAATTCAGCCTCGACGATGCTGAAAGCCTGGTCGGCCATGTCGCCGGCCATGTTCCACATTCCAGCAGCGACGAACCTAAGGTTCTTCCTGAAGCCCTGTCTGATAATGGACTGGGCCGCGGGCATGAGCTCCGGAATTCCACCGGCCGAGAACTCCATTCCGAGCCAGACGATGCTGCCCGACGGAAGCGCGTCGATCAGATCGTAAGCAGTGCGAGTGGCGTCAGAAGGGATAATCGCAAGACCGATGGGTCGAATCAACGCTAACGCGATGACGAAGATCATGAGACCGTAGATCCATCGTCTATCGATGTTAGACATTTTTTCCCACACTCTGTTTCACCTCCTTCTCAGGTGATTACTCGCCGGTGCCACCGAGCCAGTTACGCTCGATGCCGAGCATGATACGAAGAGCAGTGGCAATACCACCGAGACACGCGCCGATCTGAATACCCCTCATGCCTGCCGAGTTCGGCACGTTGAGGAGCCAGTCAGCCATCTTGCCCATAGCCGGGTTCCCACCCAGCAGCATCGCGCCTAGGGGCACGCGACCGAGCATCATGATGGCGGCGACGACCAGAAGAATACCTGCCTCCATGCTGCGCATCCTGAACGATCTGTAAGCAGACGAGCCGATGTAGAACACCAGCGTGGCGTACACAGTCGCGTTCATGGGTGCGATCAGCTGGTTGTACATGAACTTCCAACCATCGCTCTGAGCGCTCTTGAATATGAACAGGCTAGCCAGCAGCATGCCGAACATGCAGATCATGAGCCACAGGCTGAAGAACCAGCCGTCCCTCTTCTGCGAAACCCTGCGTCCGTGGATCTGCGCCAGGTTGACCATACCGATAGCAACCGCCCACGCCTGGACCGCCAGGTACCAGGTGTCAAGGCTGGCCTTGAGGCTAGCCAGGGCGTCGTTACCTGTAAAGTAGTTGGCGAAGATGTAGAGCAGAGCAAGGACGACAGTAATTGCCAACGGGATTTCTTTCTTCATCCGGTACACCTCCCTTCGGGTCTAGGAGATTCAAGCCGGAAACAAAAGCAGCAGTGTGTGCTCACTTACTTCGACAAGAGATCCTTGATTAGGTTGCTTCCAGCACTGGTGATGAGAGCACCGGCGACGATAAGGACCGCGCCGAGCATCTTGCCCCAGTCCTGAGCGACGAGGCTGCCCATGAGAACGGGCTCCTTGCTGAGGTACGCGCTAGCAGCATAGAGCTCCTCACCGATGAGGCAGTAGTCGCAAGCGGCCACGAAGAACGGGATCTGTGCGGTATTCGCGGTACCGGAGATCTGGATGGCGCCGGCGATAGCTCCGACTTCAGCGAAGATCAGGGACTCAGCCCAGAACGCGCCGAGGAGGAGGTTCGCTGCCGGCTTCTCACGGTGCATGATACCGGTGACGCCTGTCGCATACGCGAACTGGTCGTCGGAGATCCAGCGGACGTTCTCAGCCTTGAAGTTATCTACCTTGCCGACCTCACTGTAGGCTTGCTTAATGATAGCCTCAGCGATGGGGTAGACGATGATGTTCCTGTTGGTCTGAATGAGGTCCGTGTCGTACTTGGCGCACTGCTTCGCGACGTAGCCAAGAATCGACATGGCGGCGAGAGTCTGCGCGTTCTGCACGTCACCGATACCGGGTGCGAAGTGGACCGGACGGCCCATCTCCGTGCAGCGGCCGATAGCCTCATCGAGAGCGTCGAGACCTGCAACCTTGTACAGCTCGGGGATCTTGACGCCGCGCCGGGCCCTCTGAATCATGACCATAAGGCTGATAACGTACAGCAGCTCAACCCAAAACGCGAACACGTAACCCTTTAGAATTGCCATTATTAGTTCACCCCCTTCCGCAGTACCTGGGGAGTTTGATTCTCCGCTATCGTCGTAATTCCTGCATAAAGCATACTAAATTTCATACACACTAAAGGGTAGATATGCATAATTGGCCTGCTCGTACCACTCTGTGCAATCCCTGCTAAGGGGTCATTAGATGCCACCATGGGACGAGTACGGAAATGTTGGCACAAGTCGGAATTTGGCAGGATCTCCGGTGCATGAAAATGTGAGGTTCGGCAACTCCTGACTGCGATACGCAGTTTAGAGGCACTAATCGCCGCCCGGTTCCTTTGCCGTCGACGGGCTACCCATCAATTATCACGCTGCATAGACTACGCATCGGCGGGGCACGCAGGTCATTTCTGTAGGCTCAGCACGTCTTCGGCCTTCTCCAACAAGTACCTATAAGCGTCGTAGACTCCTTGGTTGTAGAATTCCGGGGCCAAAGTCCTAACGAAGAAATCTAGTACCATAGAAGCTGCCAAATCTCCAAGTTCGATCCCCCGTTCCTCCAGGAAATACTCCTTTATGAGCGAGACCATGCGATCGCGAACTTCTTTGGAAATGTCGAAATGGGGTTGCAACCTGGAACCGCGTTCACGCAAGAAGACCACCTCGTCACAAGTTTCGGCGAGGCGGTCTCCTCATCCTTTGCTTTCGTTACCTGTGCTGGTGAAGGTACCTGGCAAGTTGCTCCTTCTGGCGGTCCTCATCCTTCCTCATCCCTATGAGAGCCTCGGCAACGCCCTCGTCCGATACCAAGCGAAGAAGAGACCTGTAGCTTTCCGACATCGCCCTCATCGTGAGAAGCGAGTCAGCCACCATATCCTCATCCCGTCCCCTTACGGGAGGCTCCTCTGACTGGCCCACGCCGAAGCCCGAGAACATCGCCTCTCCCGTTACCCGGTTCTGTATCACGCCATCCTGAGCCATCCCCTGTCGCTCGAGGATGGAGCGAAGCGTGTCACGATGGGCCTGAGCCTGCCTGCCAAACTCGTGGAACATCTTCCTGAGCTCAGCATCCCCGACAATCCCAGCAAACCGGGTGTACATGCTGACGCAGTTCTCTTCTTTGAGAAGCTGCTGCTCCAAGTAGGAATTGAGATCGATGCTCATTCAGTCACCCTGGCTTAGTGTGCGCAGTCTAGACCAAAGGTACGACGGGGATCTCACCTGCCAGAGAATCCCCCGTTAGCCCCCTGTCCCCCAGGAATGGCCACTCCTGCCTCCCGAGACTATTCCGGGCAAGAACACAAAAAAAGAGAACGGGAAGATGCATGCGCATGTTCCCGTTCTCTCGCTTTACTGGCCTGCTAACTATCGCTTCAGTTCAGAGATACGTACCTTGTTAGCACTCGCTGTAGCCGCACGCCAGGCACTTCAAGCATCCTTCGACGTGGACCAGGTTCCAGGTGCCGCACTGAGGGCACAGGCTGAACTTGTTGCCCGGCGCCAGCGGCAGCGTGTCCTGTACGGGGACCGCTTCGTCGGACGATGAAGGCTCCTCGCCAGCTGCCTGCTTCAGGTACTCGTCAAGGAACTGCCCGATTGCATCCGGGACGGATCTCACACGGTTTGGCCCGAAACCGATACTGCGGGAGCCACCAATGCCTTGCAACTGGTCCGCTACTTCCTGGGGATCGATGCCGGAACGCAGGGCCAGGGACATCAGCCTGGCGATCGCCTCCGTGAAGGCGGATAGGTCGCTTCCCGCCTTACCTATCTGGGCGAACACCTCAACCGGATGGCCGTTCAGGGTGTTCAGCGTCAGGAACAGCTTCCCCACCGGAGTCTCCTTGGCGGCAGTGAATCCATCCAGGCGGTCAGGCCTGTCGATGGGCTTCACATGCCCCCAGACGCCGTTAACGCCGTTGGTGTGCTTCGGGGCTGCAGCATCCTCCCCGCCTTCAGTCTTGCCGCCTTGTCCGCTCTTGTCTGCACCCACCGTAAGGACCTGCTCATCGCGGCTGCCGTCCCGGTACACGGTAACGCCTTTGCACCCAAGCTTGTTGGCGAGAACGAACACTTCCTCCACCTGTTCCCTGGTGGCCTCATGAGGGAAGTTCACGGTCTTGGAGACCGCGTTGTGGGTGTACTTCTGGAAGGCCGCCTGCATCTTGATGTGCCATTCCGGAGCGATCTCGTGGGCTGTGACGAAGGCGCTTCGCACTTCAACCGGTACGTCGTCGATGCCCTCGAGCGCGCCATGGGAGGCTATCCTTTCCATGAGCCCGTCGCTGTAGATCCCAAGCTCCTTGGCCACCTGTTCAAACCTGGGGTTTACCTCGACCAAGGACTTCTTGTCCAGTACATGACGGGTGAAGGCGATGCTGAATATGGGCTCTATGCCCGAGGAAGCACTGCAGATAATGCTTATGGTGCCGGTGGGAGCGATGGTTGTCGTCGTGGCGTTCCTTACAGGCTGGTTCTTGGCCTCCCAAGTGCTCTTGGGATAGTTCGGGAACGTCCCCCTGGTAAGCGCCAACTCCGCCGAAGCCTTCACTGACTCCCTCTCAATGAAGCTCATGACCTCTTCGGCCAGTTTGAGAGCTTCGTTCGAGTTGTAGGGCAGGCCCAGGTCCAAGAGCATGTCGGCCCACCCCATGATCCCAAGCCCTATCTTCCTGTTGCCGTGTGCCATATCGTCGATCTCGGGCAACGGATACCTGTTGGCGTCGATGAGGTTGTCGAGGAAGTGAACCCCCGCGTGCACCACGTCGGCGAGGCCGTCCCAGTCGATCCTCTCCCGAATATCGGTAGCGATCCTGCCCTTATGCCAGATCGAATGAGTGAACTCACCAAGGTTCACTGACCCCAGACAGCAGGCTTCGTAGGGCAAAAGTGGCTGTTCCCCGCAGGGATTAGTGCTCTCGATCTCCCCCACCTCGGGCGTGGGGTTGTCGCGGTTCAGGCGGTCGAGGAAAATGATGCCCGGTTCGCCGTTCTGCCAGGCCTGCTGCACTATCTTGTCAAATACCTGGCGCGCGTTAATCTTGCCCACGACCTTCTTGTTGCGAGGGTTGTAGAGCTCGTAATCCTCGTTCTTCTCGACGGCGTCCATGAACTTCTCGGTTATGCCCACAGAAATGTTGAAGTTCGTTAGTTCCTTGTTATCGGTCTTGCAGGTTATGAATTCCTGGATGTCGGGATGGTCAACGCGCAGGATACCCATGTTGGCCCCACGCCTGACCCCGCCCTGTTTGACGGCCTCGGTGGCGGAGTTGAACACCTTCATGAAAGACACAGGACCCGACGCCACGCCGCCGGTCGAGCGGACCACGTCGTTCTTGGGACGCAGGCGGCTGAAGCTGAACCCGGTCCCTCCACCGGACTGATGGATCAACGCAGCATGCTTCAGGGAATCAAAGATGCTCACCATCGAGTCCTCTACCGGCAGGACAAAGCAAGCCGAAAGCTGCTGCAGTTCGCGGCCGGCGTTTATGAGGCATGGGGAGTTCGGCATGAACTTGCCTTGCACCATGAGGGTGTAGAACCTATCGGCAACAGCGTGGACGCGATCGCGATTCTTCTCTATGACAACTTTTGCTTCATCCCACGAGACTTTGGCCAGACCCTTGGACTCGAGCCTGTCAAATGCCATTCGGAGCGTAGACCAGTCACACTCCGTGATCTCAAGCTTTCTCGCCGACTTGCCCGTCGCAGGCTCCGCCGACTCAGCCGCAGCGTCTCCAATGAGGGCTTCGGCCTGCGCTGCGCCCTTCTTGACCGTTCCCTTTAGGCCCTTGTAAATAGCCGGATCGTACAGGGCATCCATGAGGGCGATGTTCCTGGCGACTCTCCAAAACATGTCCTCAGGCTTTTCAATAGGCTTACCGTTTTCGTCTTTACGAAGATATCTCTTCTCAAGAACTGCAATCGCGTTCGGACTAAGCCTGAGCGCGTCCTTCCGTCCTTCCTCCGACACCAGGATTCCTCCTACCGGCTGCAAGCCTGTTCTGTCTGTTGGCTCTCTGTTATGTACTCCGCTCGTTCCCCCGCAGGCCAAACGCCTGCCCGAGGCAGCCGCCCTACACTATCTATGGCCGCTCTTCGATCCGTCCTCGCGCTCGGCAAGTATCCTCTCAAGCTCGTCCCGAAATCCTCCGAGATCCCTGAACTCCCTGTACACAGACGCGAACCGCACGTAAGCGACGTCGTCAATCTTCCTTAGCCTCTCCATGACCAGCTCTCCGACTTCCTTTGAAGTGACCTCCCCCCGCCCCGTTTCCCGCAGAGTCCGCTCAACCTGAAAGGCTGCGTCTTCTAAGGCGTCAAGAGGGATCGGCCTCTTTTCGCAGGCCCGTAGCATGCCGGCGAGGATTTTCTGGCGCGAGAACAGCTCTCGACTCCCGTCTTTCTTGATCACCAAAAGAGGAGTTTCTTCGACCCGTTCGTACGTTGTGAAGCGTCTACCGCAGCGTGGACACTCTCTCCGGCGCCTGATGGCTGCCACGTCATCCGTCGGACGGGATTCCAGCACTCTGGAATCCAGATACCCGCAAAAGGGGCACTTCATGGCGCCACTCACTCCAGGGCATAGTATACCCAGAGTATTACACACGAACACCCGTGTGCGCTATATCTGGGCTATGGCTCACCTATTCTACGCCAGAGATAGTTCTCCTTGTGGATTTCTCCTGGGTTCGTAAATTAAAGCGGTCTTGGAAAACGAGGAATCTCTCGTGGGTCCCGTCCCCGACTTTGTCCATCCCGTCACTGGCTTCAACCTGGAAAACCAGTCGCCTTCCGTCGACTTGTACGAGACGGGCCACGGCAGTGACGGTGAAACCCGGCGGAGTTGCAGCAAGATGTCGGATGTTGACGAGGGTACCTACGCTGGTCTCGCCTTCCTCCATGTAGGGTTGGAGGGCGGCCATGGCGGCCTCTTCCATGAGCAAGACCAGGTTCGGAGTGGAGAATACGTCGACTGCGCCGCTTCCCGCTCGCGTTGCGAGGGTCTCTTCCGTTACCTTGACGGAGGCGATCCCCTCGGCCCCTATGGGTATGTCCTTCATGAGCGAAGGCCGCCCGGCGAGCCGGGCGGCCGTGTCACCTCCGCGATCTTTTCTATGAGATCAGGGTGAAGGTCAGGTGCTTCTTCGCGGAAACGCTCTGCATTACGAAGCAGGTTTCACCGGTGGCCTGCACGTAGGCGGCGGCTTTCTCCTGGGGGAGTCCCTTGCACTCCATGGCGTAGTGGACGTTCACGTCTGTATACCTGCGCGGCCTGTCCTCGGCTATGATCCCTTCCACTGAGACCTCGAGTTTGCTAAGGTTCCAGCCATCCTTGGCCATCATGGCCTTCATTGTGCCGCCGCTGCAGCCTGCGATAGCCATGAGGAGAGCCTCGCCTGCCTTGGGTCCTGGGGCGCCTAGAGCAACCTCTGCTCCGGCTTCATTCTTGCAGATGAACTGGTTCTCAACGAGATTAGCGGTGATCTTGGGGTTTTGGGCCATGGACTCTAATCCTCCTCAAAGGTGCGTTTCTGCAGTGAGCCGTATAGAATCATATCACGGAGTTGAGGCGCTTGATTAGGGACATAGTGGATGCTTCCGCCATTACAGGGCTGCGGAGGCCCACAAGAGACTTCTTTGATTCCAGGGCCTTGGACCTTGCTCCTAGGCTGCTGGGGATGGTTCTGGCGCACGTTACCCCTGAGGGTCTAGCCGCCGGACGGATCACCGAGACCGAAGCCTACGAAGGCCCGGAGGACCGCGCTTGCCACGCCTTTGGCGGTCGGAGGACAGCGAGGACCGAGGTCATGTTCGGTCCTCCGGGATTCGCCTACGTTTACTTCACCTACGGGATGCACTGGATGTTCAACGTTGTGGCCTGCTCCGTGGGGAGCCCCCACGCTGTCCTGGTAAGATCGCTTGAGCCGGTCTCGGGTATAGATCTCATGGAACGCCGCCGCAGAGGAGCGCTGCCGCTTGCGGAAGGGCCGGGAAGGCTGGCTCAAGCTATGGCCATATCGGGCTCCGACAACGGCAAGGACCTAATCACCAGCGAGCTTTTCATCGCGTTTCCGCCCGAAGAGATGGTGTACCCCGTAGACTACCGGATCACCAAAAGGATCGGTGTCGAGAACTCCGGAGAAGCCAAGGACTACCCTTGGCGCTTCGTAGAAGCCAGGTAGAGTCTCTTTCCGAGTTCCAGGCACTTAGCCTTCACCGCTGGATCGCCCGCGACTTCGCCGGGCTCGGAGAAACCGGCGGCCAGCACCGGCTCATGCAGAGTGGAGTCAAGGTAATCGGCAGAGTCCTGGAACATGCCGGCAACGTGCCTGGCTGTGGCGGGGTCCGAGTCCCCGCACACGACGACGAGCCCGAAGTCCTTGCCGCGCACAGTGCCGCGGCGGTCACCCCGAAAGCCGTACCATCTATCTACGAAGGTCTTGAGCAGCCCGCTAGGCCCCCACCAGTAGACCGGGGTCGCCAGCACGATTGCCTGGGCGTCTTGTAGCAGGGGCTGGATGCCGTCCATGTCGTCACGGTGGATGCACCTGTACGGTGGTTTCCTGCAGGTATCGCACCCCATGCACTGAGCGATGGTCTTCCCTCTCAGGACTACGGTCTCTACCTTGGCGCCTGCATGGCGCGCGCCCTCCATCACCCAGCCCAGCATGACATCCGTGTTGCCGCCGATCCTGGGAGACCCCATGATGCCGACGATCTTGACGCTCACCGTTCTCATCCTCCCAAACTGGCGTTACCCACGATCCTGTATCCGCTAACCCCATTGAGAATCCCTGCAAGCGTCACGAGTTGTTCCTTCAGCACACCGAGCGAGCTCTTCCCCTGAAAAAGCGGCCCGAATCCCCCGTACTCCAGGCTGACGGTCTTCACGGAACACCTGGTTAGCACGTGTTCCAAGAGCCGGTATTCGGTATCGCTCATTTCGACGTGCCGGTCCCTAAGTTGTCCATTCACCATAGCGGGAGCGCACACGTGCACCTCGTCAACCAAATCGGGTGGAAGTGCGTCCAGGTACTCCAGGACCGGCAGCCCTTTATGCCACGCTGCGACTTGGGCATGAGCGACATCCAGCAGGAAACGGGATCCGGTTACGCTCAAGGCCCTTCGGATGAACATCGGATCGGAGACGAAGTCCGTATCATGGCGCCTCTCTTGACCATGCAACAAGTAGGTGTTCTCAAGGTGCACAGGAAGGCCGGTGAGAGTTCGGGTGAAATCGGCGTCGGATGCCAACAGAGAGAGATACTGCTCTGGATCGATTGTGTCGCCTATGAGCTCAAGGTGAACCGAGATGTAATCTGGGTGAGCGATATCTAGAGCGGCCTGCAACGCCGACAGATCGATGGATTCCCGAAACCCCGGGTTGCCGATGGAAGGCGCCCGCACCCTGCCCCAATCGGTCATCTGGCAGATCCCGTGGAATACCAAGCGTTTGCGTGGCGCCAACCGCCGGCATTCGTCAACGTACTCCGGGTCCCCGAACTCAGATACTTTCACGGCATCAACACAAGGGGGCTCTTCGTCAATCAGCTGAAGGAGCGCGGGTGAGAGATTGGCGGCTAGATCCGGACGCACGCTGGGTCAACTCCTCGTGGCATGGTTCACCTGCGGAGAAGACGGAAGACAACACTTACTGGTTCCAGAAATGTCCTAGTACCCGGCTTAGCTCCAACGGATGCTCCAGCATGGGGAGGTGCCCGCAGTCACGTATCGATGCTCTCTCAACGTGAACTCCCGCCGCATCCAGGATATCGGCCAGAGCGCGGGCGTAGGCCGGGTCAACCACCCTGTCCTTCTCGCCCCACACGACCAGCGTTCTCTTGCCCGCGAGGAGACGCGTCTCGTCGACGTCGAAATCGGGCCAGGGTAGGCCAGACTCGAGCAACTCCGACGCCTTCTCGTAATCATCGCGCAGCATAGCGGCATCTTCGCGGGTCAAGGCAAGGGGGTCGTGTGCAAGAGAGCCCTGCACACGCCGCAACCGAATCGAGCCTAGGCGGCTTCCTTGACCGTGGGCCAGTCTCAACTCTCGGCAGAATGCGGCAGTTGCCGGGCAGACCAGCGCAACTGACTCCACCCACTCGAGAGGCGCAAGATGCATGGCCACGGCCGCCCCCAGGGAATGGCCGACGAGGTGTACTGGCCCCGATAGCCTGTGCCCAGCCTGCTCGATCACAAGAGGCAGACGCTCACCCAGGTATTCCACCCAGCCGTCAAAAGTCGGGTCGGGCAGCGGTTTCGACTCGCCCATCCCCGGCAGGTCGGGCATGATGAACGTCCCACAAAGAATGGAGTCCTCCTGGGCCAGGCGTTGTCTTTGCCCCTGGCTTCCGCCTCCGTCTTCAGCGCTCTGCAGCATCTTGAGCCAGATCCGCCCCGAACTCGCCGTGCCGTGGATCAGCAAGTAAAACGGTGGGGAGCCGTCCCCCCGGACGCGGATCCTCACTGCAGAGCCACCTTGTGATACCGGATCCCCATCCTACCGGCCATCTCCTCTTCCCGGCCGTGACAGGAGAAGACAAGGATCTGATGTGTCTTGGAAAGCTCCGCCAGGAGATGGAGGACGCCCTCAAGACGCCGGTCATCATACTGGACGAAGGAGTCGTCGAAGAAGAACGGGAAGCACTCCTTCTTGGTGATGGCCTCGGCTATGGCCACTCTCAGCGCGAAGTAGCACTGGTCCAGTGTGCCGGCGGACAGCGACGCGATGCCTGTCTGGCCTCGTGTCTCGGGATGGATCACGCTCACTTCAAGGTCCGGCGAGACCTTTGCCTGAGAGTACCGCCCCTCTGTTATCCTGCTCAAGATGGCTCCGACCCGGTTGTTCAGCGCAGGGGCGAATTCCCGACGTATCCCGGCCGAGAGCTCGGAGAGCGTCTCATGCGCCAATTCGAGGGCCTCGCGATGGAGTGAAAGCTCTTCCTCGAGCGCTCGCTGCCTCTCCAGCTCCTCTTCAATGAGCGCAGCCGGCCGCCCTTCTTCGCCGCGAAGCCTGATGCCGCGCTCGAGACCCGCGAGTCTCTGGTTGATCTCGGCCAGGGCGGACCTATCACGGTCGTGCGCTTGCCGCATTTCCTCGTACTCGTGATCAGTGATCGGCTCGTCCGGAATTTGGGAGTCGCCCATCTCCAGGGTCAGCCTGTCGATCTCAGCCCGCACCTCAGAAATGTCCCGCCCCGTAAGGAGCGCGGAGGAGCGGGCGGCGGCTTCACTGACGAGCCTCGCAGCCTCCTGGTACTCCTCCAGGGCCGCTATCTTCTCCTGGAGCTCCTCGCCGCTTGCAGCCCCCGCGGCCTGCAGGAGTTGCATCTCACGCTCATTAGATGTTTGCAGCAACGCCTCTTGTTGATCGCGGGCTGCCTTTATTTCCTCCAGACGGGACTCCAGGCTACGCACCTCGGCTCTGTATGACATGGCCTCCCGGAGTCTCTTGCGGAGAGAAGTCACCGCCCCGTCGCTGACCGGGTCGGTGGCCTTGATTGTCCCTGTGGAGCGGAGCAGGTCCAGGAGCTCCTTCTCAACTGCACTAAGCTCTGCCGAGGACTCGAACCATGCCTTCTGGACCTGGTCGAATCTCTCGACGGCAGCCGCCAACCGCGCCCTGTAACTGGCAATCTCCCTGGCCCGAGTCCGGAGTTCCTCAACAGACCGGGTCCCTATCGTCGCCAGGAACTCGGAGAGGATCTTGCGCACGTTCTCAATGCGTTCCGTCTGCGCCAGCACTTCTCTCTCTTTGTCTTCCAGCGCCTTCTGAGCTGACAACCGTTGCTTCGCAGTCTGCCGGTGTCTTGAGACGCCAAAGACGAATATGACGGTGGCCACGATGAACAGCGGGATGCTGATGGGCAAGCCCATGACCGTGCACACAACCGCAAGCCCCAGCATGACCAGCGCGGATGCGAAGAACAGCGTGGTACCCCCGGTGGCTCCGACCGAGGAGACCGTCGCTCTTGCCCTTTCCACCTCGACCTCAAGACGATCTTTCTCCTTTTCGGCCAGGAGGCAGTTCTGCTGGTAGTCCTCGGCCCGGCGAAGGATGTCCTCGTCCAGGTCCTCGATCGGGTACCCCTTGTCCTTGCCTTCCTGCTCCAGGAGCCGGAGCTCACGCCGCGCCTCATTGGCCCGCCTCTCGCCCTGAGTCGCTTGGGCCTTGGTCATCATGAACTTCGAGTGCAAGGCGGAAACCCCGGCCTCGTCCACTTTGGCTGATTCGACCTTCTCGTACTCGGCCAGGGACTCCAAGGCCGCGTCACGCTTTTGGGTGATCGCCAGGATCTCTGCTTCAATCTCGGTGATCCGCTTGCCGATGGCCTCTTGCTCCCGCCTCAGGGCCTCATAGGACTCCTTGGCGCCGGCGGGAAGGTCCCGCGCCCACTCCAAGCTCCGCATGCGCTCCTGTTGAGCGGCCGATTGGGTCTCCAGCTCAGACGCAGACGAAAGGATCCCCCGGAGGAGCCGGTACCTGCCTTCCCGAAGACCTCGCAACCCCCGGTCCACTTCCTTCTCCAGACGCGCCTTCTCCCGCGCGAGGTGAGAAGCCTCGATGAGCCAGTCCCTGACCTGCTCTTCCCGGGCTTGCGCCGCCGCCAGCTCCTTCTCCAACCGGTCGATCTCCTGGGCGATCAGGTCAAGCTTCGCTTTGGTGCTCCTTGGCTGCTTCAACTTGGCCTTTTCATCGGCAAGGGCTGAGAGAGCGCGGGCAAGCGATACGTCTTCAGCCCCTCCCTCCAGGATGCTTTCCAGCTTCCCCTGTATCTCAGTGCCCAGTCCCGGCTCTTGGGCGCTCCCCAACTGCCCTATCCAGATCGTGTTGCGAAACTCCTTCTGGGACAGCCCGAGATGCCTTAGGGCAAAATCGTACTCCTTGCGGGAGTCCTGGGAGAATTGCCGGGTGAGGTTCTCTCCGGTCGTATCGTCCAGGATCCTCACAGCGTCCGGATCGAAGGAGCGCTCCACCCTATAGACCCTGCCGCCTTCCTCATAGGTCATTGAGCCGCGGTAGTCACTGCCGGACCACGGCCGGTAACGGTCGAACTCAGGCAGTCTCGATATCCTTGTCTTGCCGTCCTTCTTGAAGCCGTAAAGCATGCCGAGGATGAACGCTCCCAGCGTGGATTTGCCGGCCTCGTTCTCGCCGCGGACCATGTTGAGCCCGTCTTCCAATATGATGGGCTCGTCCATATGGAACTTGCCGAAAGCGCTCGGCAAGAGGGACCTAATCCTCAAATTGAACCCCCCTTACGGAGGAAGACCTTGCCTTGCCTGAGCGCGTCCAGCCCGTAGTAGAGGGCGTTTTCGGCGACGGCCGCTGCCCGCTCGTCTCCAGCCTTGCCCGCCCCCTCCAGCAGGGCTTGCATCTCCCGGACGAACCGCGCTTCGAGGGTGTCCCTCCTGGGGTCGCCGAGAGATTTGAGGTCATATGCGGGTCGATAGGCGGGCTTGAGTTTCAGGAAGAAAAACTCCTGACCTGCCTCGCGCTCGATAACCTCCAGGTCAAGATGAAGCTCCGGGTCCGCCATTCCGGTAAGGAAGACGGTCCACATGTCACGTCTACGCGTCTCCCGGTCGCCGCAGTTCACGATGGCATTTCGGACACGCTCGGGCGTATCGAGTCCGGTTACGTCCACCTCGGCCTTTCGCACCTGCCGCGCTGCTATGGGGATGAACTCGGTATCGACAGCTGCCCTCATTCCCGAGGAAGCGTCTTTTTCTCCTATGGTCACAAGGAAGACTCCCCGCTCACCCTCATCGCCGAAGTCAAGCGGCTCAGGGCACCCGGCGTAGGCCGCGGTCGTCGGCCCTGCACGGAACTCCCCGGGCACGTGTATGTGACCGAGGGCGGCGTAATCCATCCCCGACTTGGCCAGGTCCGGCAGGAGGATCGGGAGGTACTGAGAGGATTGGCCGTCTTCCCGCCTTGAGACGTCGCCATGGATGAGCAGGATGTTGACCAGATCGGGCCGATCCGTCACGTAACCGGAGAGCGCCTGCTGCCTCTCCTGGAACGACGTCCACCCAAATCCGTGCACCAGAGCCGGGACGCCCTCAACGTTTACGCCGGTTACCTTCGGGGAGTCGAATACGGTGACGTTGCCGGGCAACTCGATGCTCCTGTAGAGAGAGCCTCGCACAACCGGATCGTGGTTTCCGGGGGCTATGAAGACGCGGGTATCGGGTATCGACGCAAACAGCGCCGATGCTTCCCTGACCCACGACGGGCGCACGTAAAGGTGCTCGAAAAGGTCCCCCGCGATCAGCAGGAGGCCGGCTCGCTCGCGCCGAGTCAGGTCGACGATGCGGGAAAGACTGGCCTCAATCTCGCGCCGGCGCAGTGACGCTTTCTCAGCGTCAAGTTCCCGCACGGCGGGACGCCCGGCGTGGATGTCGGCACAGTGGATGATCTTAAGCATGTCCAGGTCCTTTCCTTAATGAAGAGTACCTGGAAGTCTTCTTTCTACGAAATCGAGGAAACTACCTCTAGCGCCAAGGGTGATTCCCGGGCAAGATCCTCCCATTTTCCGCACTTGGAGCCCCATCTCGCAACGGGTTCGCCATCGATCCTGATCTCCTGTATCTCGCAGGAATTGGCGCAGTCCACGCACTGAAAACCGTGGCTCCGCGCCGTGAAGGTCGCTATGCGCGTAACTCCCCTAAAACGGGTGGACAGGTCCGGGCGGTCCAACCACTTCTCTCTTGCCAGAAGCGCCGCGCCGAAAGCTCCCATGACCTTGAAATGGGGCGGAACGGTGACAGACAGGTTCAGTTTGTCTTCCAGCGCCTTGCGGATGCCTGCGTTGGCCGCCACCCCTCCCTGGAAAACCACCCGCGGCCGAGCCTTCTGGCCCCTGGCGACGTTTGTGACGTAATTGGTGGCCAGAGCGGCGCAAAGCCCCGCGATGAGGTCTTCCTTGCGATAGCCCATCTGCTGCTTGTGTATGAGGTCGGATTCGGCGAACACACCACACCGCCCGGCGATCCTGGCCGGGGATTTTGACCGCAGCGCCCAATCGCCGAACTCCTCAATGGGAATGCCCAACCGTGCCGCCTGGTGGTCGAGGAAGGACCCGGTCCCTGCGGCGCATACCGTGTTCATGTTGAACCCGGTAGGATAGCCGTCCTTGAAGAAAACGATCTTTGAGTCCTGCCCGCCTATGTCTACCAGGGTCCCCACGTCGGGGAACAGGAACGATGCTGCCTTCGCGTGGCTTGAGATCTCGTTTTTGACCACGTCGGCACCGACAATGACCCGCGCGAGCTCCCTCCCGGATCCCGTGGCGCCCACCAAAGCGACGTCCTCCAGGTGGCCGAGGTCGGACAGACTGCGGAAGCCCCGCTGCAGGGCGTGTATAGGCCCCCCTTCGTTGCGTAGGTAGTCCTCGAAGAGGATCCGGCCGTCCAGGTCCACGAGCACGACCTTGGTCGTGACGCTGCCTACGTCGACGCCTATGAAGCATCCGCTCTTAGCCGCCATCTCTTGTTTTTCTCCGTCTCCTTCCGTCGAGGAGGTCGCAAAATGCCTCCAATCGGGTATAGAGTCCAGCTACCCCGGTCTGCTCTGATATCATGAGCGACAGGACCGGCAGGTCCAGGTCCGCGGACACCTTGACCAGCACATTCTGCGCGATTATCTCGGGCATGCAGGTGAACGGAAACAGGTGCAGCACTCCGTCGTACCCGTGCTTTTTGGCCAGCACGGCTTCCCCGACCGACTCCTGACCGTGGCCGCCGACAGCCACCGGCAGGTACGGTTCAGCCATCCGGGTGACGCGCCGGTAATCAAGGACTGCCCCGGGAGTCTTGAACAGGTGATAGTTGACCCACCCGGACAGGTCCAGTTTGCGGTGGACGAGCACGCGTCTATCCATAGAACCCAGCGTCTTCTCCACATCCTTGTTCACGAACGGTTCGTTGACCACGTAGATCTCTCCGATAAGGCTGACGTGCAGCGGATCGGTGTCGAGGACGCGGATGTCGCGGCAGTTCGACACATACCTCCTGTACGCCCTCACCATCCCGGCGAGACTACCGGTCCCGGCAATACCTCGCATGAACTCGTCAAAGCACCTTTGCCCCGCGCCCCGCTCATCCTCGTAGGCCCTTAGCCACCTCAGCTTGCGGGACGCCATGTCTATGATCTCCAGCTTGCCGAAAGCCATCTCCAAAGAGCGCGCGATGGATGCAAAACCCGGCTTGCCGCCCAGGGCACGTATGGACTCCAGGACCTCTCTGCCCTTCTGACGGAGCGGGAACGGCGAATCGACCGCCACGATGTCAACGAAGATCCCGCTCCTCGTGAGGATCTCCTGCATCACCTGAGCGTACCACCCCAGGCGGCAGCGGCCTTTGCCCTGCACCATGACCACCTTTTCGACGCCCCGCTGGGCGTGGGCCCTTATCTGGCCGATAACGGTGACCATCGGGTAGCAGATGAACTCCGGCGCCACTTCTTTGCCCAGCGCCACAATATCGTCGGTGAGGGGCGGCGCCGGGACTGTCTCTGCTCCCAGTTCAGTGAGAAGCGTATCCAGGGGGACGTCCAGGTTGCCCATGCTGACAAGCCCCACAGGAGCTTCGGGTCTTGACCTGGGACGAGACACCGCAGGCTGCAGCAGTTGCTCAGCTTGGGGATCCGGCCAGCTGGCAGTGGAAGCCGTCTTGTGAGGCTTGCCCGCTGATGCCTTCTCACGAGCCTTAGCCGTGGATGTCCTCTCACGAGGCTTGCCGGCCGAATCCAAAAAGGCTTCCATGCGGGTGATCAGGCCCGCCTCCCCCGTGTGCTCGTCAACGGCAATACTCAGGAAGGGGATACCGAAGGCTTCGGCTTCCTTGCCTATGTAGTTTTCGATTATGGATGCGGGACCGCAGGAGAACGCGGAGACGAACACCATGCGGTCAACCAAACGTCTCCGTAACAGGTGAAGCGAAGCGCCCAGGATCTGACCTTCGATGGTCCACATCTTGTGGCCGTCGGGGAGCGTTCCCAATTCCTCCTGGGCGTCCTTCGGGGATACCATCTCGGCCAAGACCACCTGGCCGTAATCAGCCGCAACAGCCGGGATCTTCCGGGCGAACACGTCTTCCAGGATGTAGGCGTGACCCATGACCGCCGTCACGTGCCCAGAGGCGCGGTCGAGGAGCCGGACGGCCTCCTGGGCGGCTCGCCGCCACTCCGAGAGCCCCCTACCCAGAGCGTTCATAGCAGCACGGCGGTCGTTCACCCCTAGCGTCCAGGCTGCGCGGGCCCACGAGTCCCGCCACTTGTTAGGGCCGTCCTTCATGTCGATTACCGGGCTCACTACCTGCCACGGCTCCAAGCCGAGACCGGTCCGGAGCATTGCGGGCAATCCCATCATCTTCGGACAGCAATATGCCGTTTCGCTCAGAGACACGACGGTAGGCACAAACAGGGCGTCGCATCCCGCGTCAAGGAGCTTCTTGGCGTGGGCGAACGCCACTTTGACCGAGATGCACGGCTCATCGGTGGGGCAGAGCGCGAGGTTCTCGAGGTCTTTGGCGCTGGTAGGCCGAGACTCGTCCCACTCCACCCCGAGTTCAGTGAGGAAAGACCGGTAGAGCGGCCGAAGGTAATAGTGGCTCAGACATCTGGGGACACCTACGCGCATGCCGGAGGCAGACCTCTCCCTCTCTCCCTGGATGCTGGCTATTATTCCCTGGGAGGAGAGGAGTTAACCATCCTATCTATTGAGATCCACCTTGCCGGCGCCGCAGGTCATGCAGAGGATGATCTTTGTGGTCTTGGAGTCGAAGTCGGGAGTCGACCAGGTGTTGCCGGACTTCGTGAGACCTTGGTCGGCAAAGTCGCTCACGAAGGCCAAGGGTCCGGTCAGCGTGATCTTGAGGCCTGCCGCCTCCGGGACATCCAGTCTCACGTTTCCGACGCCTCCGGTCACGTTGACCGTGGTATCCCTTCCGGCGAGACCAAGAGTGAGGTCGACCTTTGCTACCCCGGACTGTATGTTGATGGAGTCGACAGAGGCCGCAGACAGGTCAGCCCGGAGGTTGGAGACCCCTCCGCCCACGGTGAGGGACGTCGCCAGCGACGGGTTCAACGCAAGCGACCACTCCTGCCGGCCAGACCGGCTGGGATTGGCGTTTGGCTCCACGGTAGCGCGCAGGGTGTCTGAGAGGGACCGGGACGAAGTGCCTGGCTCCACTCTATCCCAGGAGAGGTCAAACGAGGCGGCCAAAGCGGGGTCTCGAGCATTCAGGGAGGAATCTCCTCTGATATCCAGTTCAAGCGAAGGCGCGTTCAGCGAGATATCCAGCTTGGAAGTGGCGGGCTCCATCTCGAGGTCCCACACCTTGCTGCCCCGCCTCCAACTCAGGCTTTCCCCGGCATAGGGATTCATGGCCGCGAGAATGAGGATAGCCACAACGGCCAGGGCAAGTCCCGGGAACCGCTTGCCCGCGAGTAACTGCAGCCCGAAACCGACGAGTATGACGGGCCAGAACCGCAGAGTGGATTCCCAAACACTCCAGGGCAGATATCCGGTGGTGTTCATGAGGAGAATCGCTCCTACCACCACCAGGACCAAGCCGTTGAACAAGCGGGTTGCCACTTTGGAGCCTACCTCCCGCGGACAGCTCCGATAATGAGAGCCGCGCCCACAAGTATGATCAGGACCGGCCACGCCTGGCCAATCAGATGCCCCGGAAGCCTCCACAGGAAGGACGGGACGAACCTCTTAGCCAGCACTATGGTCCCGACCGCGATGAGTACATAGCCAAACAACTGGCGGTTTCTCTGAGGCTCAACCGGGTGCGCCGGCGCGGTTTGATTGCGAGGCTCGGGTGCAGCCGGGTTGGGGCCGCCTAGAATCTCGTTGGCAGTCGGCACGCTTCCCACAGTCCCGCCGGCGCCCGGAGAAGACTCGCCGATCTGCGGAGCGGGCGTCGCCTTGGGGGATGAAGACGCTCCGACCGTGTCCTCCGGGATGATGATCCATGCCAAAATGTAGGCAAGGAACGACGATGGAATGGTGATAGCCACCAAGGCGAACAGAAGCCTCATGACCGTCACATCGGTGTTGAAGTACTCAGCGAAACCTGCAGCTACGCCGCCCAACAGCTTGGTCCGCCTAGACCGGTAGAGTTTCTTCATCTGCGATGACCCTCTCTTTTTCCGCGTGAAGCTTTTAGCTGGCTTATGAAAACCGCGGTGACGATCCCGCCAAACACTACTACGCCAGCAATCTGAGTAGGTAATGAATCTCCAAGTATTTCAAGGGCGCCAAGGCCGTCTGTCCTCACCGCAGCGATTACCTGAAGAACGCTCTGCCACCATGCTCCGGAACGGACGTACTGCCAGAACTCGGCGAGTCCTTTGAGTCCGGTCAGGTAACCGCTCGACAGGAACCCTGGGAGGTAGTCGGCATACTTCCACTGGATGAGACCTGATACCAGAAACATCAGCGTCCCCAAAGCCCACCTGACCTTCATGTCCGGACCGACAATGACCTGGTCCTCTTCTTCCTCGGCTGCGACCGGAGTCGGGTCGCCCCACTCGTCCATTGACTGAAGCACGTTGTCCAGGAAACCGCTCGGGAGCTCTTCGTTGGGGATCTCGGCCAGCATCTTGTTGAAACTGCGAAGGTCGAGGAGCCGTTTTCTGCAACTGCAGCAGAAGGCCAAATGCACGCGTACCTTGATCTTCTGCATATATGAGAGGTCTTCGTATATATAGGCCTCCAAGGTCATATCAGAGGGACATCCCGGCTTCACGCCGTCCATGTGTATCCACCCGCCTCAAGTATCTTCCGCAACATTTGCCTGCCTCTATATAGCCGATTCTTTATGACCGTCTCTTTCATGCCGGTCACGTCCGACACTTCTTTTATCGAAAGCCCGTCTACGTGAAACATCACAATGAGCTCCCGGTATCCTTCCGGCAGCTCCGCTATGGCCTTTCTCAGTACCTCGGCCTGCTCCATCTGTTCATAGGTCGCGTCGGGACTCGGGGACGAACTCGGTATGCGCGCCGAGCCGCCCTCTTCCATCTCGTCGATAGAATCCTCCTGGGGCGTCCGCCCTATCTTCCGGCCGCGGTCCGCGCATATGTTCCAAGTGATCCTGTAGACCCACGGCAGGAAAGGCTTGTCGCTCTGGAACGAAGCCAGCGCGCGGTAAGCCCGGAATAGGACTTCCTGAGTGACGTCCATCGCATCCTCGCGATTCCCCGTCATCCGGTAAGCCAGGTTGTAGATGTTCTTGCTATATTGCCGGACCAGAACGGCAAACGCGTCCTTGTTCCCGCTTTGAGCGCTCTCGATGAGCTCTCTGTCTTCCACTCGGAAGATGGCCCCCCAAAGCGCAACCCGGCCCATCCAACCTACTCTACGCCAGGCTGCTTATCCAGGTCTGATGCCAAAATCGAGAATTCACCGGAACATTCTATCAGACCTTTCAACGCTATGCGTGCCCAACTTACGAAGGCCGCCGGAGAACGGCCGGGTCTGGCACTGAGGAGAGGCGTCGACCACCGATACGGAAGGGCCCCGGGGATTCGGGGCCCTTAACTTGCGTCTGGGGCAGCCTATGAGCCTGTGGTAAAGGGCCTAAACTCAGCGTTCCTTATCGTGTTTTCCGGAAGCAGGTTGCTCGCGGCAAGCGGCGAGTTCGCGTTCTGAGTTCGTGCGGCGGCAAACAGCATCAGACTGTTGGGGATGCCGGGGTTCACCCGCACTTCGAAAGCGGTGACCGTGGTCGGCAGGTCAATGACGATGGCCGATGCCGTGACCGCCGGCACGTTCAGGAGTACGGGTGACGGCGGAAGGGCGGCCTGGGTTGGCAGGCGGGCGAAGACATTCACAGTGACGTTCTGAGCAGCAGCATTATTGTTGGTTACCACGACGACGACGCTGTTGGCTCCGTTCGCCTTGACCACCGTTCCCGAGGTGAGTGGCGGATTCCCACCGCCGCCGCCCATACCGGCGAGTATTTCCTCGATCTCAGCCTTTATCTCCTGCAGCCCGTACCCGGGATCGCCTAGAGTCTGCTCGATGCTGGCTACCTCGTTCTTTATCTCCTGCAGCCCGTGGTCGGGGTCGCCTAGAGTCTGCTCAATGCTGGCTACCTCGCTCTTTATTTCCTGAAGCCCGTACTCTGGGTTATCGAGCCTGGACAGGATCTGCTCCAGTTGGGCCAGGACCACGGAGAGGTCGCAGCTTCCCGAGCCGGAGAGGATCTGCTCTATTTCGCACTTGATCTCCCTGAGCCCAAACTGTGGGTCTGCAAGCAGGCACTTTATCTCCTCGATCTCACGCTCCAGGCCCTCCACGGGGAAGCAGATGTGTTCCAGTTTGCAGTCCAGTTCAGAGAGCTCAGCCTCTACCGCTCCAAGCAGGCACAGTGTCCCTTCCAGATCGAGTTTCCGGAGGAGACACTCCAGGTCCTCGATCTCTTCCTTGATCTCCCGAAGGCCGAAGTGGGGGTCGCACAGGGTCTCCTCTATGCCCCTTACTTCGCCCTTGATCTCCTCGAGGCCGAACTCGGGGCTATCCAGTTTTTGCTGGATGCAGAGGGCTATCCCTTTTAAGGCGGCGAGCAGCGAGAGGAGCTGTTGGGTGTTTAGGTTGTCGAGCCTGCACTCAATGGCCGCGACCTCCCGCTTGATCTCCTCGAGACCGAACTCGGGGTTCTCAAGGAGGTCCTCTATCTCCTTGACCTCTTCCAGGATCTCAGGCAGACCGTGTTTTTGGTCCTGGATAGCGTCCTCAATGGCGCGGACTTCGTCCTTGATCTCCTTAAGACCGAATTCCGGACTGTCCAGTTTGCACTCGATCTCGTGTACCTCCTGCTTTATTTGGTTCAGGAGACCAAGGACCGGCGTCAGGTTCAAGCACGCCACAGCCCGCTCTATAGCCTCTATCTCGTGCTTTATCTCCTCGAGCCCGAAATGCGGGTTATCCAGCTTATCCAGGACGTCGTCGGTCGCCTCCAGAACATCCTCCAACTGCTCATCTAGCGCTTTGAGTTTGCAGACGATCTCGTGCATGTCCAGGTCCTTGATGGCGCACTCGATTGCAGCGACCTCAGCCTTTATCTCGGCCAGGCCCGTGCGGGGATTATCCAGTTTGCACTCGATCCTTCGAATCTCCTGCTGGATGGCTCTAAGGATGGACTGGTCCAATTCCTTCACCTCTTTTCATATTGGTGGTTAACATAACACGCATCCTAGCGGCGCAAATGTAAGGGTTGACCGTAATCACACTATTCGGCTGCGGCACCGAAGGTGCTTGGCAGGTACTTCACGAAGTACTCGACTTGTCCCATCGAAGAGAGGAGTGGAAGCCGTGCTCGACATCATATTGAAAGGCGGTAAAGTGGTTGATGGCTCCGGGCTTCCGGCCCGAAAGGCGGACGTGGGGATCCTGGACGGCAAGATCGCGATAGTCCAGGACCTCGGGGAAGCGGAGGCGCGAGAGACACTTGACGTTTCAGGACTTCACATCTGCCCGGGGTTCATCGACATGCACTCCCATTCCGACCTGTCGCTCATGGCCCACAGAAAGGGCGAGAGCTCGCTATCCCAGGGTATTACCACCGAGGTCATAGGCAGCTGCGGCTGGTCCATGGCTCCCGTCAAGGAAGAGACAAAGAACAGCGTTCTCAAAGGCCTGCTCTCCGGACTCGTCCACAAAGAAGCATTTGATACGCTGGATTGGAGCTGGCACTCCTTCGGCGAATGGATGACGGCGCTGGAGAAGGGCGGGCTCGGGGTTAACGTTGCTCCCCAGGTGGGCCAAAGCCTGATCCGAGCCCATGTCGTTGGAACCGAGAAGCGCGATGCGGCTCCGGGAGAGATCGAGGCCATGAAGGCGCTGGTCCGGCAAGCCATGGAGGACGGCGCGTGGGGCCTTTCAACAGGCCGGAGCTATCGCCCCGGAGGTTTCGCGCCGACGGAAGAGGTAGTGGAGCTGGCCAAAGTTGTCGGACAGTACGGCGGGATATACGCGACGCACATGAAGAGCGAGGGCGACGAGATATTCGACGCCGTGGACGAGGTCATTCACATCGCCGAAAGAGCCGGAGTCCGGGCGGAGATTTCCCACCACAAGGCGGTAGGCAGGAAGAACTTCGGCAAGGTAAACCGAACCCTCGAGATGATCGAGAAGGCAAGGCAGCGGGGTCTTTCGATTACCGTGGACGTCTATCCCTACGAGTTTTCACAATCCAGTTCCCTGGTGCGGATGCTACCGGCGGTCGCGTGCGAAGAGCTCAAGGGCAAGGCATTCGAGGGTGAGTTCCCCACAACTGAGGAGATCCGCGCGCTTCTTGCCGACAGGTCTCTCTTTGAAAAGGTGAGATCCCTCCCTGCTGTGGTCGAAGCTGCGCCCAGGCTCAAGAGCTTCTTCATAGTCAGAGCGCCTTCGTCCCCCGACGCCCAGGGAAGGGTCGTGGAGGACCTGGTCGCGGAGACCGGGCGGAGCCCGGTGGACATCGTGCTCGACCTTGTGGCTGCCGATGGCCTGGATGTCTGGGCAGCCTCCTGCATCAGCATGGAAGACGTGCACACTGTGATCAAAACCGGCTTTGCCATGGGTGGAACCGACGGCTTCAACCTCGACCACACCATAGAGAACGCCATCCACCCGAGGCATTACGGCACCTTTCCCAGGATTGTGGGCAGGTTCGTCCGGAATGACCGCCTGTTCTCACTCGAGGAAGCCGTGAGGAAAGTGACCCGCAATCCCGCCCTGGCAATGGGCATTCCCGACCGGGGACTGGTGGAAGCCGGCTATTGGGCTGACCTGGTTGTGTTTGACCAGGAGAAACTCATGGATACCGCTACCGGTACGGAGCCCTACAACCGTGCGGAAGGGATCGAGTACGTGCTGGTCAACGGCAAAATCGCTCTGGATAGAGGCGTAGTTAAGCCGGCGTTCGCCGGACAGGTCCTAAGGAGACGCTAGAACCGGAAGCATAGAGCGGGCGACCCCACGCTCCGGTTGCGATGAAGGCTTACCGGGAAGCATCGGGTACAAATAGCGGCCGGGCGGTGTCCTTCGTTAGGATCCGCCCGGCCTAGTCTCTCACTTCTTCTTGGGAGCCTCTTGCTTCACCAGCTCGTCCTTGGGCGCGCCGCAGCCTGGGCACTTGCCGGGCTTGCACCTTGCCTCAACCACATGTCCGCACTTGGAGCACTTGAAAACCGCCATTTGTCCACCTCCTCCGTGCGCTTTCCTGGAACTTTCCTTAGTGGACTACTAATATTCTCCCCGTCGGAGCATTTCCCTGCAAATTCGCTTCACGTCTTCGACCACAGTGTTAAGGTCCGCTTGCAGCGGCTCCTTGGACCCCAACTGCGCCATTTGGGGAGTGCCTCCTCCCCTCCCGCCCCAGCGGTCAGCGATGGCTGATACCACCGCTCTCGCATCAGGGCCACCCTGCGACAGCGACGTCGCAGCGACCGAGAACCTTGGCTGCGCGGAAATGCACACGGCTATCTTGCCCGAAGCCTCCGCGATCTTCTTAGCGGCATACTTCAGGCGATCGGGAGACGCGCCATCCAGCGCCACCACGACCGAGTCCTGGCCCGCCAGATTCTCAGGCGACACAAGGGCCTCGATCTGCATCTCCAAAAGCCGTTCCGATGTCCGCTCGCACTGTTCCTGAAGCTCCTGGAGCTTCGCCGCCACGGCAGCAACCGCAGTCGGAACCGCGTGGGCCGGCTGGGACACAATGCGCGCGGTCTCCGCGAGGAGGTCCTGCCTTTGCCGGTAGTCGGCCAAAGCCCTGCCTCCGCACCGGAATACCACTCGCGCTCCGCCGTGGGCCCGGTCAGTCTGGTTGATCTTTATGAGTCCCACCTGGCCCGTTGAGGACACGTGGGTGCCTCCGCAGGGGCAAGCGTCAAACTCGCCTACCTGGATGACGCGTATCGTATCGGCGTCGATCTGGAACCTCGCCCTGACTTCAGGGGGCATCTCGCCTCTTCCGTACTCCTTCACGACCACAGGCACGTTGCTCCACACAATACGGTTTGCGAGGTCCTCGACCTTGACCAGGTCGGCCGCAGTCACAGTGGGAGCGTCCAGATCGATGCTCACGTATTCGGCGGCAAGGTGAAAGCCGACCGTCTTCGCGTCCATGATCTGCTCAAAAGCCCTGGACAGGATGTGTTGGCCCGTGTGCTGCTGCATGAGGTCAAACCGCCTGTCCCAATCGATTCTCCCCCGAACGCGCGGGCCGCTGTCCAGGGGGCCGGACGCGAGCGCCGGCGCTCCGTCGGGACTGTCCAGCTGGACCCAGTGCACGATCTGGCCGCCGTCCTCCGAGACCGCGGTGACCGGGAGGTCAGCCGTACCCAGAGCTACAGAGAGATCGCCATCCAGGACCGACAAGTATCCGGTGTCGTGGGGTTGCCCGCCGCCTTCGGGATGGAAGAGCGTCTGGTCCAGCACAATGCCGGTCCTGCCGTCCCTCTGAACGATGCGCGTAACGCTCGCCTCGAATTCGACGTCGCAGGGTCTCTCCCAGTAAAGACGCCTTACTTCCAATTGCCGCACCTTCTCTATATCTTGATGCCCTTCTGGGCAAGCTGGGTCTTCAGGCGGTCAGATGAGTCCTGCCTGGCGTACTTCCTGGAGATGTGCTCGCTCCAGCCGTACTTGTCGTATCCCACCTTGTCCTCTCCTGCCTCGGGAGCAGGTATCTTGGCTCCGAGGTTCACGTAGTACCCCTCGCGGATGAGGCCCGCGTCCATCACTTCCATGGCGGCCCTTACCTCATCTTCGCTGAGATCGTGGTACTCCTCGTGGTGGAGGACGCACGACGTCGGGATCCTCGGACGTGGACCCGGCTTCTTGGCGGGATAACCGACCACTAGACCGACCACGGGATAGACCCTTTCCGGCAGTTTGAACATTTCGGTGAGGAATGGCTCTATCATCGGCGCGGCGCCAAAGAAACAAGTGCCGAGTCCCAAGGCCTCAGCCGCCATCACGAAGTTCATTGCCGCATAACTGACGTCCTGGATCCCCAAGAACAGCATCTGGGTGTCGTTGGCCTTGTTCTCCCGCCCTTTGTAGGCGATGAACTTCTCGAGTTTGCGGAAGTCCAGGCAGAACAACACAAAGACAGGGGCGTCCGAAATGAAGCGCCCCATCCGCTTTGACAGGGCCTCTTTCTTCTCCTTGTCCCTGGTATACACAAAGGCATACATCTGCCCCGTGAACGGAGCCTGCTGTGCCGCTCGCGCCAGCTTCCACAAGACTTCGTCCGGCACGTCTTTATCCAGGTACTGGCGAGTGGTCGCCCTCCCCATGATTAGGTCAAGGTAGTTGTTGTCCATTGTCTTCTCCTCCGTGCGTTTGGCCTTTGGCTATGATTTCCCCGCAGTAGACTCGGATCCTCCGGCCTTCCTGGCAAGTTCTTCCCATTTCTCATAGAGGGACTCAAGCTCCCGCTCCACGTCTTTGTATTCTTTGAGGGGAGCGGCTCCCGAATCCCGGTAGGTCTCCGGATCGTTCAAGATCTTGACCAACTCATCCCACCGCCTCTCCATGGCGTCTATCCTGTCCTCAAGGGCCGCCAGTTCGGCCTTTCCGGCCCGCTCGGCTTGTGCAGAGGGAGCAGGCGCCGGAGCCGGTGTCGCGCTCTTTCGAGGCTCTTCCTTCCGCTGGACCGGCTGCGGCGAAACGGCCTGCTTTTTCCCGGAAATCAGCTGGAAAGACGGCAGATCCTCCTCAAACAACACCGCTTCGCCGGACTCCACTTTCCTCCGGTAATCGGAGTAAGAGCCTTTGAACACGTGGATCCTGTCGCCGTCCCACAGCCACAAGTGCGTGGCCAGACGGTCGATGAAAAACCTGTCGTGGGACGCGAATACCAGCGTGCCGGGGAAGTCTCTGATTGCGCTCTCCAGCACCTCTCTGGATGCCATGTCCAGGTGGTTGGTGGGCTCGTCCAGGAGCAACACGTTGGCCTTTCCAACCACGAGTTTGGCCAGGGCCAGCCTGTTACGCTCCCCACCCGACAGGAGGCCGATCTGCTTTTCCACTTCATCTCCGGAGAATAGGAACCGGCCGAGGAGGTCGCGGGCTTCCTGGTTGTCCAAGCCAAGCTCCCTAACCTCCTCCAGGAGGGTGAGGTCGTCGCGGAGGTCATCAAGCCCTTGCGAAAAGTACCCTGTCACGACGTTCTGCCCGAACCTCACTTCACCCCTGTAGTCCCCGTCCTCTCCAAGGATGCAGCGCATGAGCGTGGTCTTCCCGCACCCATTGGGGCCCACCAGAGCGACCCTGTCGCCTTTGCGCACGAGCCAGGTGAAGTCGTGAAACAGGACCCGTTCGCCTCCCGCTCCGTGAAAACTCCTGCCAAGGTCCCGGACCAGGAGAACCTCGTTACCTGATTCCATGTCCAGGTCGAACCTTATCCCCATCGCCCGCTTGTCGTGCTTTGGTTTCTCAACCAGCTCCATGCGGTCAAGCATCTTCTGCCTGCTCCAGGCCTGGTTCTTTCGGCTCGGGGTTGCTTTCCACTTCTGTATGAAAGCCTTGGTGCGGGCTATGAGTTCCTGCTGCCGGGCGTAGGCTTCGGCCTGCACCTGGCGCTCCATGTCTTTCTGGACCAGGTAAGCCGAGTAGTTCCCGTTGTAGACTTTTGCCTCGCCGCCCTCCAGCTCCAGGATCTTCCCGGCCACTTTATCTATGAAGTACCGGTCGTGACTGACCAGGAGGACAGCGCCGGGGTAGCTTGTGAGAAAGCCTTCAAGCCACTCAATGCCGCCAAGGTCCAGGTGGTTTGTCGGCTCATCCAAGAGGAGCAGTTCGGGCTCCTGAAGAAGCAGCTTTGCCAGCGCGAGCCTGATCCTCTCGCCGCCGGAAAGCACGTCCGGGCTCTTCTCAAACTCGTCGTTCGAGAAACCCAGCCCGCTCAGGATAGCCTTGGCCCGGGGTTCCAAGGAGTACCCGCCCATGGTCTCAAACCGGGCCGTCGCCCGCGCATAGTCATCCATTATGGCCTGCAAATCGCTGGCGTGGCCCCGACCGGATCCCGTGTAGGATATTCCTGCATCACCGGCGCCGGATGCGTCCGCCGCTGCCGCCTCAGCCATCTTCTCTTCCAGAGCTTTCATCTTGAGCGCGAGGTCCTGCAGGTCCTTCCTGGCCGAGAGCATCTCTTCAAGCACAGTGCCGGAGAAAGTGGGGACGTCCTGCGACAGGTAGCCGAAGGTCCTCCTGCCAACGACCTGGAAGGCCCCTTCGTCCTGCTCCAGCTCGCCGGCGATCACGCGAAGGAGGGTGGTCTTGCCCTCGCCGTTGCGGCCGACAACGCACATCCTCTCGCCTTGGCCAACGGAAAACGTAACAGACTGGAATATGACGCGGGCGCCAAAAGACTTCTTGAGGTTATCTACGATAAGGATTGTCATTGAAAAGTCCTCCCGGAGTATCGATCAAGTGTTCGAGGCAAACGGGCACAGTGAGGCTAGGCTGGCTGTGCGACGCTTTGGAGGGTTACCCTCGAACATGCTGTCATTCCGGAGAACTCCTTTCGGATGCGGCAAGCCGCAGCCTGTGTCAATATACCATGCATGGGAACCGGGGCGCAAAGGCAATCCCCGCCAGGCGGTTCCGCGCTTCGCGATCTAGCGCAGACTGTTCATCCTAGCGTGGCGCTTTGGTTATAATCGTGGCATGGACAGAAAACGCACTTCGTGGGGACATGTAGCGGACTGGTACGACTCTTACATGCGTCTGGAAGGCACGTACCAGAAGGAACTGATCCTCCCGAACCTCACCCGGCTCATGGAACTGAAAAAAGGCGACAAAGTGCTGGACCTTGCCTGCGGCCAGGGATTCTTCGCTCGGGAGTTCTCCGCAGCGGGTGCCGAGGTCACTGGCGTGGACCTCTCCAAGGAACTCATCGCCATCGCCAAGCGGCTCTCTCCCCCCTACATCCGCTATCACGTCGGTTCGGCCGATAACCTGGACTTTCTGGAGCCAGGAACATTTGACAAGGTCACCATCGTTTTGGCCATCCAGAACATAGAGAACGCCAAGGGAGTCATCGAGGAGTCGCGCCGGGTACTGAAGCCCGGTGGATATCTCTACTTGGTGACAATGCACCCTGCCTTCAGAATCCCGCAAGGATCGTCGTGGGATTGGGATCCGAAGGCCGGAGCCCAGTACAGGCGGGTAGACCGCTACCTTTCCGAGGCAGCGGTCAAGATCAAGATGCACCCGGGGAACAGGCCCCAAGAAGTCACTCTAACTTTCCACCGCCCGCTTCAGGTCTACTTCAAGTACCTGGCCAAAGCCGGCTTCTGCGTCACCAGACTCGAAGAGTGGAACTCACATAAGAAGAGCGGCCCGGGTCCGCGGGCCGCCGAAGAGGACCGGGCGAGGAAAGAGATCCCCCTGTTCATGTTCTTGCAGGCCTGCGCCTGGAAGTGAGCCGCTCGTATGTGCCCAGCCTCAGGGCTCTTAGCCTTTGAGGCGGCGACGCCACCGATCTTTCCAGCTCAAGAATGTACGTGCCTATCTCGTGGTTGCCTTTCACGGATCCTGTCTGTACCGAGAACGCGTACTCCCTGCCGACGTGCTGGTACCTTAGCCCGATGGAGGTCTCCGGCATCTCGATATAGGCCGGGGGGAGGCGGGGGACCACGTCGTGGACGTTGACGACTCGCACCGCCAAGATGTCTTGCTTGTTGAAGGCCCTGGCAAAGGCAGGGTTACCCACCCTCGGGCCGCCGAAACCGTAGAATATGGCGTCGCGAAACGACGTGTTCCGTTCGGCATCTGTAGCGCACAGAGTTGCCAGCGCGCTGCCCAAGCTGTGCCCCGAAATCAGGAGAGTGAGGGTATCGGGTTGGTCAAGCAGCGCCTGCATGACCTCGTCTCTGCAGGAGGAATACAGCCTGGTGAACCCGGTGTGGGTGCGGAGGGATTGCCCCTCCCCGTAAGGAAAGTCCGTCTGGAAAAACTCGGCGTCGGCTACCCAATCCCGCTCAGTGACGGTCCCACGGAAGACCACCAGGACGGCATCTTCAGATCGGGCGATGTACCCAAACCACTCGGGGTCACCTCCTGCGGAGGCCTTGAACGCGCGGAGGGGTTCATAGCCGGGCGGAGCCTCGAACTTGCCGTCATGCAGGAACTGGCTGTACGTCTCTCTGCAGGCTCGGGCTAGAAACAGTGCGAGGCTCAAATCCACGTACGAATCGCGGGGCATGCCGGAACCTCCCCCAAGGCACGTCACTTAGGCAGTCTATGCGCTTGGGCGGTCCCCTGTCACGATAGGAGTCCAGCCGGTTACCTCATAGCCCGGCCGAGCACCTCCAGGTAGTCGTCCTTGCTCATGGGTCGGGGATTACTCATGGTGGAGATGTTCCTGGAGGACATGCCGGCGATGAGGTCCAAGTCCTCCTCCCGGATACCCAGACTGGAGAACTTGGGCAGTCCAACGTCCGCGCACAGGGCCTTTACGGCGCTCACAGCCGCTGCGGCTCCATCCTCACCGGCCTCCCCACAGCCGGCAGCACCCATCATCCGGGCTACAGTAGCGTACCGTTCACGGCAGTAGTCCATGTTGTACTCCATCACATAGGGCAGCAGTATCGCGTTGCAGACGCCGTGGGGCAGATCGTATACCCCTCCTAGTGACTCGGCAATGCAGTGGACAGAGCCGACGTCGGAGTGGCTGAACGCTATGCCTGCCAGGAGGCTTCCGAGCATCATACCTGCTCTGGCCTCGGGATTGCTGCCATCGTTCACCGCGTCACGGAGGTGACGCGAAATGAGCCCGATAGCCTGCAGCGCAACCGCATCGCTTATGGGCTCGGAGCAGGTAACGGTGAATGCCTCGATGGCATGGGTCAGGGCATCGACGCCGGTGGCGGCCGTCACCGCTGGCGGGACCGAGTAGGTTGTAGTCGGGTCCACCAGCGCTACCCTGGCGGCCATCAGCGGGCTCTTGACGGTCATCTTGTAACTGCTAGCGGTGTCCGTGATGACCGAGGAGAACGTCACCTCGCTCCCGGTCCCGGCCGTCGTCGGCACGGCGATCCAGGGTAGGACCGGCTTCACCACCTTGCCCTTGCCTTCGTACTGCTTGATCTTGCCTCCGTGAGTGACAAGCGCGCATATCGACTTGGCGCAGTCAATGGGGCTCCCGCCGCCCAAGGCTATGACAGCGTCTGCCCCAAACTCGGTAGCAATCGCCGCCCCTTCTTCCACGTTCCGGTCCTTGGGATTGGGTTCGACACCGTCATATATGGCGAACTCGAGGACCGCGGGGTCCAAGAGAGCGCAGACCCTATCAGCCAGTCCTGCTTTCCTTACGCCCTTATCGGTCACGACCAGCACTCTCTTTGCGCCGAGCGCCAAGAACTCGTCCGGCAGCTTCCGGAGCACGCCGGGGCCGTACTCGATCCTGGTGGGCATCTCAAAACTGAAGGCGCTTCCAAGACTCATTCCTGTTCCCCCTTTGACCACCAGGATTTCGCCTGCGAAAGGTCTTTGACCTCCAACAATGCCGACCTACTTGGGACTTGCGTCCTACCAAATCCGCTCACAATTCGGGATGTGCGCAGCGATAAGATGAGGGGGGACTGCAAGCGGAGCGAGTTATTGGCGTCGGAGGTGGACCTGGTGAGGATCCTGGGTTCAGCTGTCAACGTAACGGGCAAGCACTCCCTTGATATTGCGGAGTCCGTACAGGAATCCATGCGAATATGGAGAGAGTACCGCGCTGCGGGGGCACCCGCAGTGCCTGCTATTGATTCGGAGACGCAAGGCGATCGCCTGACCATTTCCCAGGAGGCCCTGGAAGCGTACAAAGCTGAATCTCAACCGCTCTGCCAGGCCGCCCCCGTGTCGGTGGACGCGGAGCTTTTCGGCCTCACGCCCCAAGATCGCATCCTCATAATGGTGCTTGAGAAAGCCCTGGGCATACGCATAAAGACAACCGATGACCCCTTGGAGACAACCGCCGAGTCCGGCAAGAGCATAGCCGCAAGGGTGCAGGAGATCATGGAGGCCGCAGAAAGACAAGCCGAGGCCCTGAAGCAGGCAGCAACTCCCCCGGACCGAGCCGGGTGGGATTACATCTTTAAGAATCGCGAATCCCAGATAGAGACGAAAAGCCCGTCCTTCGAGGCAAGTGCGCTGGTCAGGACGGAGGACGGCCAGGAGATTACCTTTGTCTTCGAGCTCGACGGTAACGGCAAGGAAGATGAAATCTCGTCCCTTGCGGGCGACCGCGGATTCCTGGCCCTCGACAGAAACGACCTCCGGATATGGGCCAAGGAAGGTTCAGGCAAGAACCGCCTCTTCGCCCTCGGTCAGAAAGGTGTAGGAGCGATATACGTCGGCAATATCGCGGCCCGGTTCAACGCCAAGGACGCCGCGGTAGAGCCGCCCTCTACTCAAACTTAGTCCTGGCCACACCTATCAGGAAGAAAACCAACCCAAAGCACGCCAGCGGTATCAGATTTGGCGCGGTTTGAAGGAGACTCCTCCCCCTCGTCGTCACATCGGTCAACGCGATCATGGCCCAAGCCTGCGGTGTGGCCTTTGCGACAGACTGCATCAGCGGGCTCACAATTTCCAGGGGCCAATAGCACCCGCCGAGCATGCAGGTTGAAACCACCACAATTGGTATGAGGGTCTGTAGTTGAGCCATAGTCCTCACCAGCGTGGACAGGAAAAGGCCAAGCCCCGAGACAACTGCGACGGTAAGGGCCAGAATTGCTATGACCGCTCCCAGGTTGGGGCCGAAGTTGATCCGGAAAACGTACCGTGCAAACAGTATGAGGAAAAGGACTTGGGCCATGCCGACCGCGTAGTTGGCCATAATCTTCCCGCCGACCACGGCCGGCTTCGAGATCGGCGTCGAGAGAAGCCTTCCCCAAGTGCCGGCTTTCCTCTCGTTTAGGATGTCACCTGCCATGAACATGACGGTGAACATGGTGAACATCATGTAGATCCCCATCGACAACCCTGCCGCCCAAGTGACTTCGGCGGCAGCGACCTCTTCTTCGGTCACAACCTCGAACCCGACGGTAAGAGTCGGTGTTCTGCTGAGACGTTCGGCAGCTGCTCCAGCAACTGCGGCGGGATCGACGGAGGCGCTCACCCCAAGCTCGGCCGCCTTCTCTGAAGCCACTCTGACAACCGCTTTTTCCAGCAGGTACGACGTGAGGCTCCGTTCCATGATGGTGCTGGCTACAATGCCGGTGTTGGACGTCGAGAGTTTCACTATTGTCACGCTAAGCGGGCTGCCTGACCTGACAGACTCTTCGAAGCCATGCGGGATGACAAAACCGGCTTCTATGCTGCCCTGCCTGACGCTTTCGTAAGCCGACTCCAAAGAAAGCGCCCTGACATCGAAGCTGCCTGTCTGCTGAAGGTCCTCGATCATCTTGCGGCTCAAGCCGGAACCGTCTAGGTCGGCGATGCCGACAGGCACAAGCTGGGTAACGCCGCCTCCCTCCCCGCCAAAGATAATGGAGGAAATGGACGTGAATATGAGGGCGGTGGCTATCATGATGATCAGGAAGGTCTTCTCCTTCCAGGTCTTGAGGAGCGCTACTCCCGCAACTGCGAAAAGTTTGTTCACGTTCTTCGCCCCCTAGTCCAGCCTAAGCCGCCAAATGCCAATTGCAAGGAAGCCCAGTCCCATGGCGGCAAGAACACCCAACGGCGTCGCGACGGCGGCGAGGGTCCGCTCGTCCATAAGGGCGAGGTAGGAATCAAGGCTCCAGCGCGTCAAGGTAAACCTGCTGACAAAATGCATGGTCTCGGGAAACCTGTAGATCGGGTACTGGCACCCTCCCAAAAAGGCCATGACCTGCACTCCGATGTTCTCAACGGCTTCGGCCATCTTTTGAGTTTTGGAGATCGCCGCTATCAGCATCGCAAACCCAGTGGCCGCAAAGGCCATCACTGCGGATACCGCGATCACGTTCAGAAGCGACGGCCCCCAGTCCACCCTATACACAAACCTTGTGAAGAGGATGAGGATGACTATCTGCAGGAAACTCACGGCATAGGTGGCCAGCGTCTTCCCCGCCATGATCTCCCGGCGTGTAGCCCGGGTCGTGAACAGGCGGCCCATGGTGCCGGCCTGCTTTTCCTCCAGTATCGACTCCACCCCGAGCATGGCTCCAAAGAGCACGAACATGACCGTCATCGAGGCAGTGTAATACTGAAACGATGTTATCCAGCCTGACTCCTGCTCGTTTGCCGCGAAGAAGCCTGCGGCGGGGGACGTCTCTGCCGCAATGTCCTCCACTACGCTGCGGGCAATCTCCGAAGCTTGTGGCAAAGGCCCTGCCGCTCTCGTGAGCTGCTCCATGACAGCGGAAGTCCCGGCCGCTACCACTGAGTACTGGGAGGCAAAGGATGATACGATCCCTGTCACGATCTGCGACCGGATAGGCTCTCCCGGATCTCCCAACACGCGGAATTGGGAACCGGTTATGGCTGCGCTATCGCTCAGCCCCTGCGGGATGATGATCGCGCTCGCAACGTCTCCCCGGCGTATGAGGCCGACGGCCTCCTCTTCCGAACCTGCGCTTTGTATCCGGATAAGGGAGCTCACACCCTCTGACTCGAGGACCTCCAGGAGGTGTTGGGATACCTGGCCCTTATCGAGGTCTACCACAGCGACCGCGAAGGGACTCACGGTCTCCTGCTTTGCGAACATGGGCCCGAGGGCTGCACCCAAGATGAAGACCAAAACCAGCGGCATGGCTATTATGGTCGCGAGGGCCTTGAGGTCCCTTGCCACTGTCTTTACGTCCTTCAGGGCGATCTCTAGAACGCGCACGCTGCCTACCCCCTAGTCCCTGAGCGCCCTGCCCGTAAGGCGCAGGAACACGCTCTCGAGGTTAGGCTCAAGTATGCTCACAGATTTCACCCGGGCTCCGCCGCGCTTTAGTACGTCCAGAACTTGAGAGACCTTCTCGTGGCCATCCTTGACCATCACCGTGACGGTCCCGTTTTGGGAAGTAACCTCGGTGACGCCTGCAATTCCCTTGAGCTCGGCGATGACTGCTTCGGTGATATCGCTGGCCGCCACGTCCAACCTATCCGCGTCACCGGCCAACCGGCGCAGTTCCTCAGTGGTACCGGTGGCGATCACCTTGCCGTGGTCCATGATGGCCACGCGGGAACAGAGGTACTCCACTTCCTCCATGTAGTGGCTGGTGTAGATAACGGTTATGCCCTCTTTGTTGAGGGAAAGGACGGTCTCAAGGATGTGGTTGCGTGACTGAGGGTCGATCCCGACAGTTGGCTCATCCATGATCAGGAGCTCGGGCCTGTGGACCAGAGCGGCGGCGATGTTGATGCGGCGCTTCATCCCTCCGGAATAGGTCTCGATCCTGTCCTTTGCCCGTTCGGTGAGACCCGCGTACTGCAGCGCCTGCTCAACCCGCTCCTTCAACAGGGATCCTCCCAGGCCGTACATCCTGCCCCAGAAGTAGAGGTTCTCGCTGGCGGTAAGGGTCGGGTAAAGGGCAACGTCTTGAGGGACCAACCCGAGGACGTTCTTCACGAAGGAGGGGTTGGAAGTCACATCCTTACCCTTCAGCATGATGCTCCCGCCGGACGGGCGCAAGAGACCCGCTACCATGGAAATTGTAGTGGACTTGCCTGCACCGTTGGGACCAAGAAGGCCAAATACCTCTCCCTTCTCAATGTAGAAATGAGCTCCGTCAACAGCGACGACGTCTTTGTAGGTCTTGCGGAGCTCGCGGACTTCCAAAAAAGACACGGCGTTTCCCCCCCGATCATTCGAACCCACGATGCCGATTATACACACAATTGCGAAGCACGGCACAACGATTTTGCGGTCTGATCGTCCCCGAAAACCCGCGGCCGGACTTGCGGCCTTAGTTCTACTCCAGCATTGCGCCTTTGCTCCCGCCCAAACAATGAGGCCTCCCCGAAGGGAGGCCTGGTTTGTTCGATGGTCATGCCCTGGATGGTTCGCCTAGGGATCTACCTTGAACCTCTCGACAATCGCTTGCAGGTTTCTGGCCATGCCGGCCAGGGAACCGGCAATCGCAGATACGCTTTGAGCCCTGCCGGTCATGTCTTCGACCGAGGCCAGGACTTCTTCGGTTGCCGCGGCGTTTTCCTCTGAGACCGAGGCCGAGTTGTCGATGAGTCTCTTCACCGAGTCCATGCTAGTTGTCATATCTGCGGCAGCCCCGCGATTGCTTTGAGTCACTGAGATGATCCCCTCCATAGCGTCTCGAATGTGCCCGCTGCCGGAGCGCTCGGCAAGTTTGCGGACTTCCTCGGCAACCACGGCAAATCCTCTGCCATGCTCTCCTGCGCGGGCGGCTTCAATGGCGGCATTCAGTGAGAGGAGGTTCGTCTGCCCGGCGAGGTCTCCGATGACGCCGACGATCTTGCGAATCTCCTGCGAGAGGTTGCTCAGTTCCTTGACGGCCGCGCTGGCGTGGCCGGTAGTCTCCCTGATCTTCGCCATGCTGGCGACCACGTTGCCCACGGCATCACTGCCTGCCTGGGCTGTCTCGGCATTCTCCACAGCGGCTACGCCCAAGGAATCAAGGCAGGCCAAGACCTGGGCAACAACATGCCCGGTTTCCTCAACGACAGAAGAGGCTCTGGTGGCGCCTTCTTCCTGCGCCGCAACGCCTGACTCGACCTGAAGGACCGCGTTGCCGAGGGAATCGACCGCTCCGACAGCGTCAGCCGCACTGGCCCGCTGAGATTTGGCGCCTTCGGCGATCGATCGCACTGTCGTGGCCGAACTTGACGGCTCCGGCTCCGCTCTCTCCAGACATAGTAGCCCCCCTGCCACACTGCTCTAGCCCCCATGTCTGAATCGTTACGGTACTCGCAAACTGTGAGGCCTGGTTCCTAAATTAAGGCTAAAGACCGTCCCAAAAGGCCTTCGGTGGCAAGCAGAATGGCTGTCTCGACCTCGTTGCCGGTGCGACCGTCGATGTCTGTATCCGCCCGGTAGGATACCAGGGCGAGAGATACAACCTTGGGGTACTGGAGCATCGCTTTCAACGCCAACCCCAACTGCTCTCCGGTGAGCCCGCCGGGAGAAGGGAGCCCGGCCGCGGGGGCGACCGTTGGGTCGAGAATATCCAGATCGACGTGGACGTAAATGAGGTCCTCGGTTTCCGACAAGGACCGCATGGCTTCATGCATCTTATCGCTGCGGGATATGAGGTCGTCTTCGCGGATTATCTTGATCCGGTCTGTCTCAACTGCCTCCCGCTCCAGATCATCAAGATCGCGCATGCCGGCCAACACGATTTGGTGAGGCTTCAGGGGGTTCTCCAGCATGTTGCGAATCCTCAGGCGGTGCAGGCACTTCCCTGCAGCCACAGCAACAGGCATGCCCCCGAGCATTCCGCTAGGACTGGTCTCAGGCGTATTGTAGTCACCGTGGGCATCGATATAGACAAGCCCGACCCTGGGCTTCGCCGTTCCTCCTGCTGACTGCAGGCCGCCCAGTACGCCCAACACGCCGTTGCAGTCCGCGAGAAGTCCCAGCACGAACGCCCCGCTCAGCCGGGCTTCCTTTACCATCCCGGCCAGGTGGCCTCCGGCAAGACCGACCCGGTTCCAACCGCCGTACTCGGCTTCTTCGGCCGCCGACATCTGCACGGTGCGAGGCTCGGCCAGTTCGTGACCCTGCCTGGCTATCCGATCGAGCAGATCTCCCCGTATCAGTACCCCGGGACCCGAGGCCCCGCCGGACCCCTTGCCCTGCACGTTATAGGGTAGAGCTATCACCTGGATCTTCATTTCTTCTCCCCCTCAGGCTCTCGTGGTTGGTTGCCAGTGAGTAGGTAACGCTCCGTGAGGTCCGGGTAGGCGGCCAGCTCCTCACGCCCCTTATCGGTCAGAGAGTAGACACCGCGCCTTACGCGCGTGAACCACTTGTAGTAGTTGTCGTACAGGATGGACCCCGTGTTCTCGGCGGTCCCCATTGCGCGGAGCTTGGCAGGGCTGAGCGGCCCGCAGGCGTCAAGACAGACGGCGATGTGGACCGCAGCTTCCCGGTAGGCCGTGACGATCTTGGTGCGCGTGCTGCCCCCCTGGTTGAGGTCCGTGGACCGTCCCGATGCCTCTTCGAGGACCGCGCGGCGGAAATCCTTCCTGGTCCGGCGGACGGCAGGCGCCGGGTGAAAGGCCACCTCCACGTTCCCTCCCGATTCCGCTTGGAACGAAACAAGCACAAGGCCGATTTCCAGCCGCCGGAGGACACGGCAGGCGGCCCGCCAGTCCTTTGACCGCACTCTCTTCCCGGGATGCGGCACCACGACGTAGACGGAATCGAAGGCTCGCTGGCGGTCCACCGCCTGGGCCACCAGTGGCAGCGATAGATGGCGCTTCATCTCAAAGATGAGGGCTTCGCCGTCACGCTCGGCTACCACGTCGATCCCCCGCACCTCGGAGCGAACGACGTAGCCGCGGGCCACGAGATAGTCGCGCAGCGGCCCGTAGAGATCTGTCTCCTTGATTTCTTTAGAGGGATTTGAACGCATGTTCGACCCGAATATAGCCGTGTGCTGCTGGAATGTCAACCACATTATGTAACCTAGGAAACGCGGGTCAGCATACTATCTAGGGAGACTCTTTGCAGGTAGGAAGGGGAATCGCCGCATGAACAAAGATTCTCCGGGAGCTCAGATCCGGCGACCGGACCGCGCTCCCTGTGACTGCCAAAACATCATAGACCGTATGCCGGGTGAGACAGACTTTATGGTCCTTCACAGGAGGCTGATCAAGACCTCCCGGGCCTTTCGAATGCTCGCATGCTGCACTCAGGCAATGCTCTCGGCCGGAGACGAAATCTCGCTCCTTGAACGCCTGTGCTGCATCATCGTGAGATCCGGCTACAGCTTGGCGTGGGTAGGTTACGCTGAATTCGATGAGGAGAAGTCGATACGGCTTGTTGCCATGGCCGGCGAAGGGGAGGATTACGCGAGAAGCGTGAAGGTCAGCTGGGGCGACAACCCTTATGGTCAAGGTCCCACCGGATTCGCGATCCGGACAGGTGAATCCCATGTCGCGAGATACCTCAACACAGAGCCAGGCTACAGCCCCTGGCGCGAGGCTGCCGAGCGATACGGCTATGCCTCTTCAATAGCAATCCCTCTGTACTGTGAGGGCGCGGTACTTGGGGCGCTCAATGTGTACTCAAAGGAACCCGACGCTTTCGACCCTGAGGAAGTGTCTTTGCTGGAGGACCTGGCCAATGACATATCCTTCGGCATCGCGTCAATCCGCCTCCGCCTGGAGACCCAGTTCGCTGAGGAAGAACTGAGGCTCAGTTGGGCCAAACTTGCCCGCACGCTTCAGGGGACGGTGCGGGCGATGGCGGCGGTCACCGAGATCCGCGACCCTTACACAGCGGGCCACCAGCAGAGGGTGAGCGAGCTGGCAGGGGCCATTGCCGTGGAATTGGGGCTCACGGCAGACGAAGCCGAAGGGATCCGGATCGCCGGACTCCTGCACGACGTCGGCAAGGTCTACGTCCCGATTCAGATACTGGCTAAGCCGGGCTCGCTGTCCCCCGCCGAGTTCAACCTGGTCAAAGCGCACTCGGAGGCCGGGTATGAGATCCTCCGGAACGTGGATTTCCCTTGGCCGATCGCTGAGACTGTATTGCAGCACCACGAGCGCATCGACGGCAGCGGGTATCCTCACTCGGTCGATGGAGCCGGAATACTTGTAGGTGCCAAGATCATAGCCGTAGCCGATACGGTGGAAGCCATGTCCAACTTCCGCCCCTACCGTCCCGCCTTCGGCATAGAAGCAGCCCTCAATGAGGTGCTCCACAGATCGCGTCACCTCTACGATCCATGCTGCGCAAAAGCGTGCGCGGATCTATTTCAGTCCGGAAGATTCTCCTGGCCGAAAACGACCTAAAGCCCCGGCGCCTGAGCTCCGTGAGCCTTGTACTCCTCGATGCTGATGGCTGCTTGAGCGTAGAGAGCGGACAGCGATTGCTCCATGGTGGTCATCCCGGACTGGTTCCGCCTCATGCACTGGTACAGCTGCTTTCCGTCGCCGGCGCGGATAGCTTCGCGGACGTCTAGGGTCGCTACCAACACCTCACAGGCAGCGACCCTGCCAGGAGAACTGGCCCGGGGCAGAAGTTGCTGGGCGACGATGCCTTCGACAACGTCGGAGAACTGAACCCTAGCCTGTTGCTGGTAGGCAAGTGGGAACAGGTCCACAAAGCGGTTCACGGCCAGTGCAACTCTTGGCGCGTGGATTGTGGCAAGGATTAGGTGGCCGGTTTCTGCAGCGGAAAGAGCGGTAGTCGCCGTCTCCTGGTCGCGAAGCTCACCCAGCACGATGACGTCGGGGTCCTCGCGGAGGGCCGCGCGGATACCCTCGGCGAAGGATGGCGTGTCATTGCCGATCTCTCTCTGGTTCACGATGGACCTCTGGTGCCGGTGCAGGAACTCAACCGGGTCCTCGAGCGTGATGATGTGCCGCGCGGCAGTGGCGTTGATGGCGTTCACAATAGCAGCCAGAGTGGATGACTTACCAGATCCGGTCGCCCCGGTTACCAGAACCAGGCCGGCCCGCTTCCTGGACAACGCGCCGACAGCTGCGGGTAGGCCCAGGTCCTCCAATCGCGGGACCTCGGACCTTAGGACCCTGAGGACAAAGGCCGTGGACCCTCGCTGCCGGAAGGCGTTGACGCGAAACCTGCCCACTCCCGCTACGCTGTAAGAGAAGTCGACTTGGCCGCTCGAGCGAAACCGCTCCAGTCTCTCAGGGGGACATATAGTCGCAAGCAGGCGGTCTGTATCCTTAGGCGAAAGGGGCGGGGAGTCCAGGCGGCAGAGCTCGCCGTGTACCCTCACTAGGGGCGGGGACTCCACAGTCACGTGAATATCAGATGCGTGCATCTCGTGGGCCCTTCTACAGACCTCCAGCATATCCACGGCAATCCCCCCATACGCGGCACTACAGGCTATGCCGGGGGGAGTCGGCGCGTTACGTTAACCTGCGTCCTTGCGCGTGAGTACCCGGCTTCTCCACCTGCCTGACAGGTAGTAAGCGTAGTTCAGTCCCGCGCCGATGACGGGGGAAAACCCTAGCCCCAGCCAGATGCCGCGGCTGCCAAGCAGCCGGGAGAGGTAGACCGAAAGGGGTATCCTGACCAACCAGAGGGTGAGGATGGAGATGATCATGGACGGGACGGTATCCCCCGCTCCCCGCAGTATGCCGGAGAGAGTGAACATGAGGGCGTAGGGAATGTATGCAAAACCGACTGTCCGGAGATACCGGATCCCTTCCGCGAGCACAGCGGCGTCGGAAGTGAACATGCGCAACAGAAGGTGGGGAATACTGACCGCCACCAGCATGATCACCGCGGTGATACCGACAGTCAGTTTTATGCTGGAGTGAACGATTTCCCTTACGCGGTCGAACTTGCGGGCTCCCAGGTTCTGGCCCACTAGGGCGGAGACCGAGAAGCCCACCGTCATGGCAGGCATGAAGGCGAACTGGTCAAGCCTCCCCCCTACCCCGAAAGCCGCGGTCACCACCGATCCGAACTTGTTCACCAAGGAGGTGAGGGTCAGCATGCCCGTTGAGACGATAATCTGCTGGATCCCTGCGGGCAGACCGATAGAGAAGGTCTGGCCGATAAGGCCGAAGTCCGGACGCCACTGGGCCCGCTCCCACTTGAGCAGGCCTGCCTTGGTCATATAGCGGATGCCCAAAAGAGCCGAAATGGCTTGGGCAATGATAGTGGCCAACGCAGCCCCCGCCACGCCCATCCTAGGAAAGGGCCACACTCCGAAGATGAGTAAGGGATCCAGGATTATGTTCAGGACGGTGGCGTAAGCGAGAAACAGGAGCGGGGTCTTGGAATCGCCGAGACCTCTCATGACTGCTGAGATCAGGTTGTAGAAGAAGGTAAACACAGTCCCACCCAAGACTATCCCTAGATAAGCCTGAGCGTCGCCCATTATGTCGGCCGGAGTGCTGATCAGTCGGAGAAGCGGCACTCTAAGCGACGTGCCCGCGAAGGTGGACACGATGCCGAGGAACGCCATCACCATGAAGGAGTTTGCGATCGACCTGCGGACCATGACCGGGTCCTTCGCCCCTGTGTGTTGCGCGACCATGGTGGTGGTGGCAAGGCCGATGCCGGTAGCGAGGGCGACTACGGCGAAGATGATGGGAAAACTCACCGAGACAGCAGCCAGAGCGTCTGTCCCGAGGAATTGGCCGACCCAAATGCTGTCGACGGTGTTGTACAGGGCTTGAAGGGCGTTCCCCAAGAACATGGGGACTGAAAAGGCGATGAGGTGGCGCGGAATGCTGCCTTCCGTGAAGTCCTGGCGCTGCTGCGGTCTCTCCAGCGTGACTACCTCCAACTCCGATGTGGTCGAGTCGACATGGCAGAGCCTAACGCCCTGCACTCGACAAATATAGCATGCTGCCACCCAACGTAAAAGGACAGCCTCCGCGGCTGTCCTTTTACCGATCCCCAGGGTCTAGCAGAAGCAGGCCAACCCCAAGATCAACAGGATGAGAATGAGGAAAAGGATAAACGCCCAGTTGTTGCCGACGCCGCCGCCAACACCTGCCATCGGGGAACCCCCTTTCGTTACAAGGTCTGCGACATGTTATGTTCCCAAGGCAGCGTGAGTTACTGCGGCCACGTTATGTAGCCTGACCCAGCACAGGAGGCCTCCGTTTCCTGGTCACCTGCTCAAATGCGTAGGCTACGCGAAGGAGGTCCGGCTCCGAGTACGCGGTACCCGCGAACGTAATTCCCACTGGGCGGCCCTCCTTGGTGTATCCGGCGGGGACCGTGATGGAGGGGTATCCCGCTTTGGCTGATAGGGATGCGTTCATGATGTGGGGAAAAACCAGGACGTCGGCCCTGCACTCGCTAAGGGCCCTATCAATACCCTCCGCCCGAGAAAGCCGCTCTTCCCGGGCCCTTCCGGCCAGGTATTCAGGGTCGGTGAGGCTCCCCGAGGTGGATTCCGACTCAATGAGGACAGACTGCCCGTACCGCATCCTGCGGTAAGGCTCCCTGGCGTTGAACTCCACCAGCTCCCGGAGCGAATGTACCGGAACCTGCGGAGAGAGCCTGGAGAGATACCTGTTTAGGGCCGGCTTGAACTCGTGCTGCAGGCTCTTGGTCCGCCAACCCGAGGGCATCTCCAGAGAAACGTCGGTGAGCACCGCCCCGGCCTCACGCAGGGCCTGTTCCGCAGCGGCGGTGATCTGGCGTCTCTCCTCATCGAGTCTTGCGTAGAAGGAACGGGCAACTCCAAGCCGCACGCCTCGGAGACCGTCCCTTTCCAGGAACGACGAGTAGTCGGAGTGGGTGCGGCCCTCGCTTGCCCAGGTAGCGGGGTCATCAGGATCCACCCCGGCCAGCGCTCCCAGGAGCAGCGCGGCATCCTCCACGGTGCGGGCCATGGGTCCTGCCGTATCCTGCACATGAGAAATCGGGATTATGCCTGCCCGGCTGATGAGGCCTACAGTCGGCTTGATCCCTACCAAGGAGTTTTGGCAGGAGGGACTCAGGATGGAGCCTGAGGTTTCGGTCCCCACCGCCAAGGTCGCCAGGTTGGCAGCGACTGCAGCCCCACACCCGGAACTTGACCCGCCGACGTCGAACTTGCCGGGACCGTAGGGGTTCAAGACTTGGCCGCCCCTGGAGCTGTACCCGTTGGGCATGTTGTCGGTCATGAAGTTTGCCCACTCAGTCATGTTGGCTTTTCCCAGTATGACGGCCCCTGCCTCGCGCAGCCTCCTAGCCACGAACGAGTCCTGGGGAGCGTAGGAGTCGGCAAGCGCCAGGGATCCTGCGCTGGTGTGCATCATGTCTTTGGTATCGATGTTGTCTTTCAGGAGCACCGGAATGCCGTGCAATGGACCCCTGAGGCCGGAGGCGGCTCGTTCCCTGTCCAAAGCTTCGGCAATGAAGAGGGCTTCAGGATTCAGCTCCAGGACCGAATTCAGCGCCGGTCCCTGCCGGTCATACTGCCCGATCCGTTCCATGTAAGCCCACACGAGATCCCGCGATGTGATGCGACCCCTCGCCATCATATCCTGCAGTTCCCTTACCGAAACTTCTTCGAGCCATGCTTCGGCCACCTCAGCGTCACCCTTTCTCACGAGGAGAGTCACGTAAATAACGAAAGGAGCGCGACCCAGGTAGGGCTCCCTGTCGCGCTCCTATGCTTCGATACCGAACGGGCCGTAACCTGCCCTGGGGACTTTTACGCGTCCCCTTCGATGCGGAACCGCTTCACAGTCTCCTGTAGCCTGTCGGCCATCTCCGCCAGGTTTTGAGCGGCCTCCGACACTTGCCCGGTAGTCTTGTTCATCTCCTCGGTCGACGCCGAAACCTCTTCGGCGGCCGCGGCGCTCTCCTCTGAGGTCGCAGCCACAGCGTCGATCAGGCGCTTCACTTCCTCGGAACTGGAGGCCATTTCGTTGACGATGGTGGCGTTCCTCTCAGCAATCTCCACAATCCTGGTGATGGCCTCGGTTGTCGTAGCGCTGGCCTCCTGGAGTGAACGAGACGACTCTATGAGGCTGGCGACCATCTCTTGTGACGCAGACGCGCTTTCATGGATAGCTGCCAATGCCGCGCCGGCGTCCTGCGCTAGGCTTTGTCCCGCGGCGACATCGTTTGCGCTGGCTTCCATGGAAGCGACCGCCTTGTCTATGGCTTCGCCGATCTTCTGAATCAGATCGCCGATGGTCTTGGTCTCGTGAGACGAACGCTCGGCGAGCCCCCTTACTTCGTCGGCGACCACCGCGAAACCGCGGCCGTACTCGCCTGCCCTAGCCGCTTCTATGGCGGCATTCAGCGCAAGGAGGTTGGTCTGGGAAGCAATGTCTGAGATGACTCCCACGATGTTCCTGATCTCTCTGGAGAGCTGGTTCAGTTCGGAGACCCTGGCGCTTACTTCCGACGTCGAGACGCCGATCCGCTGGGTGTTCTCCATTACAGCCTGTACCGACTCAGTGCCTCTGGCGGCAGACTCCACGTTGCTGGCCGTCACGTTCGCGACTTCGTTGAGTATCGCCAGGACTTCCTTCAGGGACTGGCCCGCGCGGTCTGTCACAGCGGCCGCGGTCTGCACGTGAGCGGCCTGCTCTTCAGTGCCCTCGGCCATGCCCTGAATTGACGCAGCCAGCTGGGCCACTGCCAGCGCGCTGTTCCCGGCTGCAGCGCTCTGTTCCTGGGAACCCCTAGCCACCTGCTGCATCGTGACGGCGATCTGGCTCGATATTGCGGTTGATTCTTCCGAGGTCGCGGACAGCTCCTGGCTGGTAGAGGTCACCGCATAAGCGGCATCCGCCACCATGCGGAGCACGTTGGAGATGTGGTCCACGAAGGTGTTGAAATACTCCGAGATCTGTCCTGCCTCGTCCTTGCTGGAAACCTCGATGCGCCTTGTGAGGTCTCCTTCGCCGTCGGATATGTCTTTCAGGATCTGCGCGACGAGCTTAAGCGGCTTCATTAGGCGGCGCGTCAGGTACGAAACCGCTATGCCCGCGACTGCCACCATTACCGTGAAGGCCAGCACTTGCGGCCTCACATGGTCCGCGGCGCTTCCCGCCGCTGCTACGAAGTAGAAGAGGCCCGCGAGAAAGAATGCACAAAGGCCCGCGACTGCAATCGTAATCTTTTCGGCGATTCCAAGATTCTTTGTCTCGTTTTCCAAAGCAATATCCCCCCGGTCCCTTCTTCAGGTAGCTGCGCAAGTGCTCTACATGTCGGGCGGCGCCGGCTGCCGCTTTGAGAATCGGGGCTCATGTATATGCGTCCCGACAATTGGATCTATCGACATGAAAGCGGCAGCGATTATGCCAGAGATCCTAAAGTTTGTGCCGCGAGTCCGTCCTCACTTAACAATCTTCAGCCAGTCGCCGAGAAGGAACTGCATCCTGCCCAGGAACAGGCTCACGCGCGACATCACCGTATTGCCGAACGCCGAGCCGAACGCGATCATCATGACCGCGCGACCCACGGATCCAAGGCGCCCGACAACACTTTGCCTCTTCGTGGTGAACAGGAAGTGGGATATGACCGAGACCACGCCCAGAACAATTACGGCGTTATTGAGGGACGCGCCCGCCTTCCCTGCTACCCAAAGGGGCTTGAACGTAGCCGTCACTTGGTCAAGGAGGAGCGATTTGAAATCGCGGGCCAGGATCAGTCCCGATCCGACACCGACGACGAAGGCGGCGTTGTACCTGGCGAGCCATTGCCACCCGCTGATGTACCGGGTGTAGACAAGGAGTCCAAGGCAGATGGGGATGAGAAGATGGTACTTCTGGTTCGCTATGATGTCCTGAGAAGACGGCCGGATGTAGTTGAACCAGGTAACGACCACGGTGTAGCCGGCGTAGAGTCCAACGTACAGGTGCTCGGCGACCTTGTACAGCGGGCTATCGGCAAAGACAACCGAGAACAGCATGATGGTAAGCGCGGCCTGAATCCAGGTAAGCACTGTCACGGGCACCGAACACCCCTCCTCTGCTTGGACCTTCTCTCGATGAGGTAGCCTGCGTTGCCCAGGAGGATGAGCAGGACTATGAGGGCGTGGGCAAAGGACTGAGCGTCCATTCCGGCAGTCGCCAGTCCCGGACGCCCCAACAAGGTCTCGTATTCGGCCGCGCCCTTCATCCCGAGAATGCCTCCGACAACTTGCCCGGAGCTCAGATAGGGCATGGTCCCGGGAGCTTCCACCGACGTGCAGGAGACGCCCAGGGGCTTGCCGAGCGGAGCGGACACCACCTTGATGTATTCAGGCGTTCCGGGGGTGCCGGTTACGAAGACCATGAGGAACTTGGCGTCCTTCAGACTGCGGAATTCGGCCATGAGCGGCAGCTCGGTGAAACTGGTGCCTGTCACGTCCACCCCGCTGGAGGCAACCCAGGCATCCCTTGTCATCTGGTCGAGCCAGAGGTCCCGTCCCGGCCGGTATCCTATGTTCACAAAATCGATCCCGTACCGCTTGTCGGGGTAGTCGGGCAGCACCGCATCGAAGGCCTGCATGCCGAGGTCTCCTGCCATCTGCCACATACCGCCAGACACTATCCGGAGGTCTTTGTCGAACGCGTCGCGGATCACCATCTCGGCGGCAGGCATGAGCTCGGGCACGGCGCCGGCATCGAACTCAAAGCCCATCCACAGGATGCTGCCGCTAGGGAGGCCTGAGATGGCGTCATGTACCTTCATGGTCTCAGGCGTTGCTCTTATGGCCAGCCCCACGGGCCGGATCAGCGCGAAGGCGATGACGGCTATCAACAGGACGTATATGACGCGCCTATCGATGCCGCTGATCCTCTCGGCGCCGCCTATCCTCTCGACAACGCTCAGCCTCTCTGCGCCGCCTATCCTTACCTCAGGACCTCCCTTAGCAGCCATACTACTCGGCCCCTCCCAGATGAACGCGCTCTATGCCGGTTAGAACGCGCAGGGCCGTCGCGATGCCGCCGAAGGCAGCGCTGATCTGGATTCCCCGCATCCCTGCGACACTCGGCACGTTCAATATCCACCCCGCGACCTTAGGGAAAGCAGGTGAAATCAGGGCGCCGAGGGGTACCCGTCCGATCATCATCAAGACAGCTGAAATCAGCAGGATAGTTGACTGAAGGTTCCTCGCCCTGAACGCCCGGTACGACGCGGAGGCGATGTAAAAGACCAGGGTGGAATACACCGTTGCGTTCAGCGGGGCGATGATCTGGCTGTATATCAGCTTCCAGGTAGGGTTCGCCGCGTTCTTGGCTATGAAGATGCCGAAGAACATGACAGCGTACATGCCTGAAATGGCCACAAGGCTGTATGGCCAGTCCGCTCGCCTCCGGGCAACCCTATGACCGTGTACCCGGGTGATGTTGATGACACCAACCAGTACCATCCAGCCCTGGACAAGAAGGAACCAGTTGTTCAACTCAAGATGGACGGCGGCAAGGAGGGAAGAGCCGGTGAAATACGACGAAATGAGCCACAAGAGGCCCGCCACGAGACCAATCGCGATCGGCGCTTCCTTCTTCATCCCTGCACCCCCTACCTGGTAAGGAGCTGCGATAGCCACTTCAATCCGAAGGTCTGCAGCAGTGACCCAAGGATGATGAGGGCGATCACGGCCATCTTCCCTACATCGCCGGCGACAATATCGCCCAGCAAAACCGGGTCTTTGGAGAGGTAGGCGCTCGCCGCATACAATTCTTCACCTGTGAGGCAGTAATCGCAGGCAGCAACGAAAAACGGGATCTGGGAAGTCTGGGCAGTACCGGCGATCTGAACGCATCCCACCGAGTTGCCTACCTCCGCAAAGATGAGGGACTCGGCCCAAAAAGCGCCCAGCAGCAAGTTGGCGGCAGGACGCTCACGGTACATGATCCCCGTTACGCCTGAGGCATAGGCGAACTGGTCCTCGGATAGGAAGCGGACGTTGTTCTGGGCGTATGAGCAGGGCTTGCCCTCATCGGCGTATGCCTGCTTCACGATGCCCTCCGTGATGGGATGCACAACGCTGTGCCGGTTGGTTACGATAATGGCCGTATCGTACTTCGCACACATCCTCGCAACATAGGAAAGTATGGAGAAGGCCGCAAGGGTCTGGGAGTTATCGACGGTACCGATGCCGGGACAGAAATGGACGGGCCGCCCCATCTCAGTGGAACGCCCGATGGCCTCGTTGAGAGCATCAACGCCATCGACCTTCCTGACAGGGGGAATCACCGATCCCTTCCTGGCACGCCTCATCATGACCCAGACTAGGGTCACGTAGGCGATCTCCAGCCAGAAGGACGCCGCGAAGCCTCTGGCTAGACTCAACCGCACTGCACCTCCCGAAACCTCCTGGATCCCAGCATCCCAGCTCTGAACTCCCGAATTCCGTTCCAAAGGTGGACTCCCGAGTTCTCAGTCTCCAAGAGGCCAATCCTCACATCTATTCGCTGAACGAAGGTGCATGACCTATCGGAAATAGGCCTTACGCTGGGATGTATGTTTTGGGCGACTTGCCTTGTGATGGAGCCAGGGGATGGGACTGCCTGCGGGGGAAGTTGGATCTGTCGTTGGATCCTCGGGCTCCTCGGGATCCTCGAACCCTCGACGACGTGATGAGCAAATGGACCATTTGCCGCTGACGTGATGAGGAAACAGACGAATCCGGCCGCGGGAACGACAACGATGGCAGACAGTTTACGGGGGATGAGAGGAAGGAAGGAGACCCGGACTAGGGTCCGGATCTCCTCCGGCTCTTACCCATTGCGTCTTTCATGACTCTCATGTACTCCTGGTAACGGTCTTCATCCAGTTCGCCGCTGTGCAGGGCTGCCTTGACGGCGCATCCCGGCTCGTGGGTATGAGAGCAATCGCTGAAGCGGCAGCCTGCCGCGATCTCGTCGATGTCCTCAAACTCGGATTTCACGGTGTCCTCGCTGAGATTCCAGAACCCTATGGCGCGCAGCCCAGGTAAATCAGCCACATACCCGCCGCCGATGTCGATGAGCGACGAAAAGGTAGTGGAGTGCCGCCCTTTTCCTGTAGTGCTGCTAATGGATAGAGTCTTAGCCTGGAGGTCAGGGCAGATGCCCTTCAAGAGCGACGTCTTCCCCACACCGGACGGCCCAGCGAATACCGAAGTCTTGCCTTGCAGAAGGGAGCGAAGCTCTTCGAGCCCCTGTCCAGTTGCCGCGCTGGTCAAGAGCACCTTTACACCGCGGTCCTCCAGCGCACGTTTGACCTCGAGAACATGGCGCGCATCGAGTCCACCGTCTCCGTGGAGCCCGGACCCGATCTCCAGATCGATGCCTGCCTGGTCGACCTTGTTGATGCAGACTGCAGGCGCGATTTGGGCCTGACGGGCGAGAAGCAGGTATCGGTCGATTGTGGTGAGCTTCAGCGGCGGGGCTACCGCGGCCGCAACAGCCACCACAAAGTCAACGTTCACCGCAAGTACCTGCGGGATCAGAGTTGTGCCAGGCCAGGGGGGCGGAGCCAGCCGGTACAACGATGTTCTCCTCGGCAGGATCTCGGAAATGAGGGCTGTCCCGGACTTCGGGTCCAGCTTATCGAGTTCCACGTAATCGCCCACCACAACCGACATATCGGAGAGCTTCTGGCGTTTGGCTTTCAGCCGCCCCCTCAATCTGCAGTTCCATACCGCGTCACCGGAGCGGACAAGGTATGAACCGGGTCCCGTGCGGACAACCAGCCCGGTGGGTGCGGGGCCATGAGCCTCCTCCGGCTCTGTGACTGTAACCCATTCCTGTTGGTTCAAGGCTAATCCTCCTGATGGTGAAACTGAGTTGTGAAACCCGTCTGTGACGTATCAGTGACGGATCAGTGACGGATCAGTGACGTATCTGTGACGTCTGGATGCGGCACAACCCAGGTTCCCTCGCCATCAGGGTAGTAGGTAAGAAAAGAGGCGCTGCTTCGGCTGGCTTCGATACGACCCCTTAGAACCTAGCTGCGGATACCGGGGTTGTGCCACGCTTGTGTTATGCGAGCAATGCTATCGCTCACGTGCACACACCCCTTTCTCGTGGTAGCGGAAGTTTGGAACCGAAATCAAAGCCATAGTACTCGCTTGCCCGGCTGTATGTCAATCGAACGAGGACGTTCCTCACTCTGCGGCATGGGTTCACATAACATGAGCCGTAACTCGCACCGGCAAGCCGGCAGCAGCGACTAGACCGCTGCCCCTGAGTTACACGGGAGGTGCGGCATGAGGAAACCCAGCTTGGGAGGTCTACGAAAACCCAAATCTGGACGCAAGAGCTCAGGAGGAAAGGTATGCTTTGGTCCCAACTGTGGCGGAGCGAAGAAGGGCGGCCAGAAGAAGAAGGGACGGTAGAGACGCTAGAGGCGGCAGGGAAGTCGGGGACGGCAGGGACGACGAAGAGACTGCGGCCCCCAGGTTCGGACGAGAGTCCTGACCTGGAGGCCGCTACTCTACCTCACACGCTGTCTCACACGCTACCTAGCGCGTATTCAACCTGCTACTCCGAAATGCTACTTCAGGTGTGGCTGCCTTACTGCTCCGTGCCCTACTTACGCCATTTCTCCCCAACAGGGTAAATGTCTTTCTCGATGTTCTCGTAATGCAGGGTGGACAGGTCGGCAGGTCCCTCCCCGGGGACGCTGGTGCGGATGTCGGTCTTTGCGACGCTGTCCCAATACGCTCTGTGGTGGACGCGGTCCTTTAGAACGATGATGTCCAGCTTGGTGTAGTCAATGCCTGCGGCGGTGAAGCCTGCTGAGTCGTTGGCCCCGCGCATCCTTTCAGACACTACCACAAACCGGCCGTCGCCCAGGTCGAGCGTGCAGATGAAACCGTCGCGAACGGTCGCGCCCTTGCTCATGGGTCCTACCAGTTTGTAGGTCGGTCTGCCCATGAAGTGCACCTTGCCGGTGACCTCGATAGGCTTGTTGGAGAACTCGCCGTACCAACCGCCTATCTCGACCGTGACCGTCTGCCCTACTTTGGCGTTCTCCTCAAGCCACTTGGCCGCCCTGGGATCGCAGATGCCGGGAATGCCCCAGTTCTTTGCGCCTACTCGAAGGAGTTCCTCCAACACGTACGTGCTGTCGCCGATGCGATCGGCTCCGTCTGCGATGACTACCGGACCGTTGCCGTCAGCAACCGCCTTCATTGCCATGGCGACAGCCTCTTTGGTACCGGGGAGCGGGGCAGCGAACGACTCTCTCAGAGTCCAAGCGAAATCGGACATGTCCTGGGCGATCTTCTCCGCCAGGGCCATATCGTTGTTGGTGACAACGAAGACGCTCATGCCCGCATCAACTACGTCCGCGTAGGCATATCCGGGGGCCACCGAGACGCAATAGACGCCCGGTTTCCTCTCCCACTCCTTGGCGCGGTCATAGATGTCCTTCATTGGATGGAAGGCCGAGGCCTGGTAGATGCTTGCGGAGAGAATTCCTGGCCTCCTGCAGGCCATAGTGGGTTTGAAATCGCCTCTTACAGTTTCAACCATACACTTGGCAGCGATCTCGCCCGTTTTCTCGGAGTCCACGTGAGGGTATGTCTTGAGGATGAAGACGGCGTCGGCAACATCGGCCAATTCCTGGTCCTCATTGGCGTGCAGGTCCAGGGTGACCATGATGGGAATGCTGCCCACTACCTTTCGGACCCTCCGGCAGATCTCGGCCTCGGGCCTAGGCACGCCCGTAACAGCCATGGCGCCGTGCAGGGCGAGCAGCACTCCGTCCAGCTGTCCCGCTTCCCTGGCCCTATCGGCGATCTCGTTGGCGTACTTGTCGAAGCACTCGGTCGTGAGCCAGCTGGAGAAGCCCCCCGCCGTCTTGTGGGCAGCGACCAGCGGCACCATCTCGGCTCCTTCTGCCTCAAGCACCTTCATGAACCCGTTTATGTAGGTGGGGATTCCCCGCGCTTCGTCCAGGATCGCCTGTCCACGCCTTGTAGCCGGCTCGAAGCGGTCTATGCCGGTAGGCTCCTTAGTGAAGGTACAGGTCTCATCTGAAAAGCCTGCTATCGCTATTCTCACTTCGCTTCGCCTCCTGACTCAGTAATTCGCATACCAAAAGCGGCGCTCCTGCAACTACTTAGCCTTCTGGACCAGTTCCACTCGCTCGCCGTCCGGTCCGGTGGTGTAGGCGATCATGCGCCCATCCAGTACTTTCGCCGGATCGCCGGGTCTGAATGTGACGCCCTTCTTTGCCAGACGCTCCATGGCAGCGACGATATCATCGACGTACCAGGCAAAGTGGTCGAGCCGGCCCTGCCCCTCACGGGCCCGAATGGCTGGATCAGCGTAACAGAGTAGTTCCAGCGCGCTGCAGTCGCCTCCCACAAACGCGATCTCCAGACCGCGGCCGGTGTCGGGATACCTTTCCAGCAACTTCATTCCCATCACATCGCAGTAGAACTGGAGCGAACGGGACAAATCCGAAACCACGAGACCCACGTGGCTAAATGAAATGCTCATGATCGCGTCCTCCTCCCTACCTTCAGGTTTCCCCATCGTGTTGGCCTTCACCTTGTGGATGGAGTTGCGGACTCCGGGACTCCACCTGGAAGGCAAAGCGATCAGAGCTTCTACGAGCAGTTTGGCTGGGGGTTTCTGCCATTGCCCGCTACCGCGGCGTGCACCTATTATGTTGACTAGAAGTGTCTCCAATGAAGACAACAGGCTCAGTCTACGGTCTGGACAAGCAGAGGCTGCACAAGCAGAGGCTGCACAAGCGGAGGTTAACCGGTGCGAAGACGGGCGCTCATCATGGTTTTGATAGGCTTGGCTGTGGTTCTCTTGGCCGGCTTCTATGCCGGAAAGACCTTGATCCCGGCACTCTTGGGATCCGCTATCGGCGCAAGCGCTCCTTCCGGTTCGGCCCGCAATCCCGATACGGGCTCAGCCCCGGGAAACCCGACCGCACCCGGAACAGACCCTGACCCGTCCGGATCTGGGGCGCCCGGAAAGCCCGACAAGGACACGTATTGGATAGACGTCGACGTGACCAATCAAAGAGTGCGGATTATGCAGGGCGAAGAGGCCGTCAGGACGATGGTTGCCTCCACAGGGGTTGAAGGCAAGGAGACGCCTCTTGGGACCTTCGAGATCCAGAACCGCGGCGAATGGTTCTTCAGCGAAAAGTACCAGCAGGGGGCAAAGTACTGGGTATCCTTCAAGGATTGGGGCATCTACCTGTTCCACTCCCTGGCGATGGACAAGAACCGCGAAGTCATCCCGGAAGAAGCGGAAAAACTGGGCCAGCCCGCATCCCACGGCTGCGTCAGGCTCGCTATCGAGGACGCGAAGTGGATCTACGACAACATCCCGGAGCGTACCAAGGTAGTTATCCACGAGTAGCCGGAGGGTTTCAGTCTACTCGACGTAACTGAGAAAGATCTCCTCCAGACTTTGGTCCAGCACTTCAAAGCCGCGGACCCCGGAAAGCCCCCGAAGGGCGTTGACAAAAACCTCCACTCTTCCACTGAGGTGCACCAAGAAACCTGCATCACCGGCGATGACCTTCCTGGCGCCCGGCAGGCCTGCCAGGATATCCGCGCAGACGTCGCCCACGATGCGCACACGCTTCTCCGACTCCTTCACGGAATCCAGGTCCCCCGCCAACACGGCCTTTCCCGACACAATGATGGTCACATGATCGGCCATACGCTCCATTTGATAGAGGTCATGACTGGACAAGAGCACAGTGCGACCATCCTCCATACAGTCCTCGACCAGCGCCTGGAGATACCGGAATCGCTGTGCCGCATCCAGCCCTCTGGTCGGCTCATCCAATACCAACAGCTCCGGGCGGGCAGCCATGGCGAGCGTGAGGGCCAATTGGGCCCTGACTCCAGTAGACATGTGGCGAACGTTCACATCCAGGGGCAAGCCGAACAGGTCCAGATACTTCTTCTCCGCCTTTGCATCCCACCGCGGGTTTAGTCCCCGCGCAAATGCCAGTATTTCGCGCCCGGTCATGCTCTCGTAGAGCGCTGACCGTTCCGGGACGTATCCAATCCGTGACTTCAGATCTACCGCTGGATAGCCGGGACCGAGGGGATTCCCCAACACGTTTCCGGTCCCTTCATCAGGCGTGATGAACCCCAGGAGGATCCTCAGAGTAGTGGTTTTCCCCGAACCATTGGGGCCAAGGAGGGCGTGAAAGGACCCCTTATTGACCTGCAGGTCGAGCCCATCCAATGCGGTGCGGCTGCCGTAGCGTTTCCGCACTCCGTTAAGCGAGACTGCCAGCTCACTCATGTTTTTGATCCGTCCTCCTTTCGGCCAAACGTTCCTGTAGCAGCCGCCCGAGATCGTCCTCGGAGATGCCAAGCAGGTATGCTTCCGCTATCAGGCGATCTATGACCGGACGCAGGCGCTTCACGCGCTCGCTCTCCGGAACCGCCGACTTGGCGGAGGAAACATAGGTCCCCCGTCCACGGGAAGTCTCGATGACCCCGTCCCGCTCAAGGTCCTGGTATGCCTTGGCGATGGTATTGGGGTTAACGGCAAGCTCCACTGCCAGGTCCCGGACAGCGGGCAGGCGGTCGCCCGGGCGTAAGGTGCCACCGGCTATCGCCTGCCGTACCTGGTCAGTGATCTGGCGGTATATGGGAGTCCCGCTGGACGCATCGATGTGAAACCACATTTCTAGCCCGCTATCTGCTTTCTGTCGAATGCCGAGACTCCCAAGTATAGAAGGACTACCGTGACAAATGCGAGCAAAGCCATATCGGTCAGGGGGACCACGCCTTTTCCAATAATCGAGTCAGGGTTGAACCGCGCAAAGGGTAGCCCTCTTCTCACTGTCGAGAGAAAGCCCGTCGCCTCCTCTGTCATCCCGTGGTAGAAGAACAGCAGTACTACCAAGCCGGCACAGACAGCTGCCGACCTCGGATAATCGTCCACGAAGATCGACACCAGGAGCAAGAGTGTTCCTATCTGAAGGAACAGCATGTACATGTTGATGCTGGCCCACAGATACCGGACCGGCTGAGCCTGCTCCCCGGTCACTACGAGCAGAGTGACCCACTGGGCCACCGTGATGGCCGCCATGGACAGTGCCATCGAAAGCCATCTCGACACCAGGACGGTGCTTCGCTTCACCGGCAAGGAGAGCAGGAACTCGGAACTGCGCTGGTCAACCTCTTTGCTGATGAGCCCAGGAACATAGGTGGTCACGAAGATCATGAATGCTATGGCCATGAGCGCGTTGTACTCGATTGAGGCCACAAATGTGCCAAACAGGTTGAAATCCTCTGCCCCAAAGAGCGCGCGGAAAGCGGGCGGCATCGTTCGGACAAGGTTCTGGAACTGAGTCAATAGCCCCGATTCATTGAGTACCTGGTACAGGCCGGAGGCCATCCACGTCAGGAAGGCTACCACAATACACCACGTGAACACGGCCCAGCGATCGGCCCGCCACTGTTGCTTCAATAGCACCATCTGCTCCGCCCTCCTATGCCTCTATCTGCCTTTGAGAAAAGACCCGGACGGATGCCCAGAGGGCAACCACCGCTACGACAATCAACACGGCGGCTTCACGTATCATCGGCCCGCTCCGCAGGAGTGGTTCGAGCGTGCTGAAATAGTAATAGGGGTTAAGCGATCGCACTAGCACCGGCATTGCCGCCATCTCCATACCCATATCGATCGCAAACAGGAGCAGGACGGCCCCGAGGGACCTCTTCATAGCCTTCTCGTAGTCGCGCGACCACATTGACCCGAGTAGAGCAAGCGAACCAACGGCCACGCCCAAAAGCGCAGCCTGAATCATTATCCAGAAGTACCCCCGGAGGTTGCCCTGGACGCCGCCGGCCAAGAGCCCGCCTGACAGCGCGGCCCAAGTGGTAATGGCAACGATTATCACATTTGTGACCATGACACTCCAGCGGGCTATGAGGACCTGCCTCCGTTTAACCGGCAACGCGAAGAGGAAGTCCGCTGTCCCGCGATCAATCTCCCTTGTGACCGCCGCAACTGCCAGGAGGCACCCGTAGATGGGAAGGGCGATGCTCATCCAGAAACCGAGCTTGCCCTGGACTAGGGTGTCGACCGGCGATAGTCCCGGGACTATCCCCATGAGAGCCCGGATAGTCTCGGGGAGCTTTTCGATGATCCCGGTGAGGAAGTCGCTGAGCACATTGCCGGCCTCCATCTGCTTGGCGCTTGAGCCCAGTACCCAGCCCATGAAACCGTTGATGCCCGCCCAGAGAAGGAGGCCCGTGCGCTGCACCCGGAAATACTGCCGAAAGAGGGCCATGCTACACGCCTCCCTTCGCGACCCCATTGCGGCCATAGAACGAAAGGAACACGTCCTCCAGGGGCGGATCAGAGATGGAAAGGTCCACGATACCCCAGCCCTTGAGGGCTTCCAGCAGAGGGAGGATGTCTCCGGTGTAAGTAAACCTGACTTTTCGTCCGTCCTGCCGAAGGTCCTTTACTCCCGTGAGCGAGGAGAGTCCGGACCAGTCCTTCTGCACCTCGAAGGAGACATACTTCATACGCTGCTTGCGCAGGTTATCGACGTTATCTACCGCCACCAGCTCGCCGTCCCGGATGATGGCAACGCGGTCAGCTACGGCCTCAACCTCGGCGAGGTCGTGAGACGACATGAAGACCGTCTTGCCCCTCTTTTGTTCGTCTAGGACCAGCGACCGTACCGTCTCCTGGATGAGTGGATCCAGCCCTGTAGTGGGCTCATCAAGGATCAACAGGTCGGGATCGTGAGCGATTGCGTTCAGAATCGCCACTTTCTGCTTGTTGCCCCTGCTGAGAGTCCGGTATCTTTGGTTAAGGCTAACATCCAGTTTGGCCGCAAGTTCCTTCATCCGGCTGAGGTCTTTGACTCCCCTCACCCGCATAGCGAACTCCAGGTTCTCGCCGCCTGTGAGCGCATCGTAGAGCGCCGGTTCGCTGGCAAGGTAGCCGACTCTGGACAGCACCTTCTGCTTGTCGCGCACAATATCCATTCCCAGCACTGTCGCGCTTCCCGCGGTTGGCGTGAGGAAACCCAACAGCGTACGGATCAGCGTAGTCTTCCCCGCTCCGTTGGGCCCCAGGAATCCGAATACTTCTCCCTCTTCTACTTGGAGGTCGACTTGTTTGACGCCCTTCCCGTTCCTGTAGAGATGACCGAGGCCCCGAAGATCCATGGCCTTCACGCGACTCACCTCCGTGTATGATTGTACTATAACACTAGTACACTTGTCTCTGCAATATTAGTTCCTCGCCGACACTAGCTCGGGTCACGTATGGCCAGTCCTCAATAGTAGTTTGGGGCCCGTATGGTCACTTTTCGGCGGCAGACTTTCTCCCGCAGTGGTAGCATGTTGGCAGACAAAAAGATCGAGGAGTTGCCGATGAGGATCAGCCGCTACGAGATTAATCTGACCATTACCCCCGCTACAGGACGTATCCAATCCAGGGCGCGTTGCCTGTGTGTTGCCGCGGCCGACACGGATCGCGTGAAGTTCTTGCTCCACCGGGACCTCTCTATCAACCGGATCGAGGGAAAGGGCATCTCGGGGTTTCGCGTAGAGCCGGACTGCGCCTTCCCATTCACGCTGGAAGCCGCAACAATCACGGTCAATCTCGACCACACCGCCCGGAAGGGCGAAACCTTGGACATGACCGTCGACTACGAGGGAACTCAGGTGAGGGTCCCCCAAGCGTGGGGAGTCAACTGCGTTACGCCTGAGTGGGTCGAGCTCGGGATGTACGGACCCTGGTTTCCCTGGCAGCCGTCGAACCGAGAAGGCTTTACCTATTCGGCGAACATTGCAGCACCACCCGGGGTCTGGGTGGCGGGGCTCGGAAAGTCGGAGCGAACGGGCGACACGTGGCTCCTCAAGTCGTCGCGGCCGGAAACGGACATGGTAGTCATCGCCGCTCCGGGTCTCGGCTGCGCGGACGTGGAACGGAATGGAGTGCAGGCGGCTGTCCACTTCCCCTCCCCCGCCGGTGAACGGGCTGCGGCCCTTGCCGACACCATCGCTAACGACGTGGTGTGGATCCTCGAGTACTTCAGGTCCTGGCTCCGGGATGGTTCGGACAAGACTGCATCTGCCTCCGTCATCATCTCCCCCAGGACCTCTGGTGGTGGATACGCGCGCCCCGGCTTTGTTGTGCTCGCGGATATCGACGCGCTTGCCTCACGTCCCCAGGGCGCTTTCAAGTATGCAGCCCATGAGTTCTCCCACTTGTGGTGGGGCGGCGCGCCGACGGACACCTGGGAAGACTGGCTGAATGAGGGCTTCGCCGAGTATTCAGCCTTGAGGGCTACGCGGGCCAAGTTTGGTGAAGAGGCTATCCAAGACATCGTTCGGAAGAAGAAGGAGCGCTCTTTGGGCCTGCCTGCGGTGCGGGACATTGACAGGGCTTCGGAACAGGCATATCCGGTGCTCTACGACAAGTCGTGCCTGCTCTTGATGGGACTGGCCGATAGAATCGGCGAGCAGGCATTCGACGGGGTGGCGCGAAAGTTCCTGTCATTGAAGTCCAAGAATACTGAAGCGTTCCTGGTGACACTGGCCAAGCATGCGGGCAAAGAAGTATCTGCCGGTTTCGACCGCTTGCTTGGAGAGTAGACGCCAATCGAACCTGGAGGGGGAGAGCCCGTGTCCTGCTACTTCATAGCCAACATCACCATCCACGACAAGGACGAGTACAAGAAGTACGTGGATAAGGTGGATGCCGTGTTCGCCAAGTTCAACGGAGAGTACCTGGCCTTCGATGACAACCCGGTTGTGCTGGAGGGCAAATGGCCCTACAAGAGGGCCGTGGTGATACGCTTCCCCTCCGAAGAAGAGTGCAGGCGGTGGTACGATTCGCCCGAGTACCAGGAGATACTGAAGCACAGGTTGAAGGCCGCCGACTGTACCACGATTCTCGTCAGGGACACTAAGGGTTAATCTCGTGAAGGGCTACTAAGCACTAATCTCGTAGTGGGCTACCGGGCACAGAGGAAGGCAAACGCGGGGGGAAACCCAATGGCAAAGTGTGTTTCTTCGCTGGCGGAAGGCATCATCGTCCAGACAAGCAGGCTGTGGAACACCAACAGCACGGTCATTACCGGCATCGGCAGGGAATCCAGGGCCACGATAGTGATTGACCCAGGCTGGTTCCCCGACGAGATAGAGGACTTGGAGCGTTTCGCTAGAGAGACGCCTCCTGGCCGAGCTACCCACGTGCTGTTCACCCACGGGGACTTTGACCACGTGGTTGCGTGGGAGGACTTCCCCGACGCCAACCTGATCGCCCATCCGAAGGCGGCTCACCGAGACGCGTCCGAGATCGAGGGGCAGGTCGCAGACCTGGACTCGAAGAGGGGCACTGTCCGCCCCCGTCCGTACCGGTACCCGTCGGCCGACGCGTTTCCCGTGTCAGTCCCGGAATACCTGGACTTGGGCGGCGAGACGGCCCTGTTCTTCCCTGCCCCGGGTCATCAGGCTGACGGCCTGTTCACGGTGCTCCCAGAGAGGCACGTGCTCATCGCCGGCGACTACCTGTCAGACGAGGAGTTCCCGTTCATCTACCACTCACTGCCTGAATACCGGTCAACTCTGCTGTTGGCGAGAGAACTGTGCAGGCGCTACGGCATCGTCAAGGAAGTCCCCGGTCACGGGCAGGTAGCGTCAACTCCCGAGGAGATCGAGTACCGCATTGCCACTGACCTCGACCATCTAGACCGCCTGGAGGCAGGCGTCAATGCCGCCAAGGCAGACGGTCTCAGCTACGACGAGGCCGTGAAAAAGCTCGCCTCCTTCACGTTCAGAGGCGAGCCCATCACAAGATTGGCCAAAGCCCATATAGACAACGTCCGGACGCTCTACGGCGTGCAGCGGGAGTGGGAGCCTTCCTAGGGAGCCCTCCCAGGGAGCCCTCGTGAGGCGGACTCGCGGCCCACTGCAGGTAGCCGGTCGTCGCTCCCCTAGGGAAGCCTCGAGAGATCCCTCCTGCTGAATATGGCAGCCGAAGCCACGTACGAGATCCCGAGGATTACCAGCCCAACTGCCAGGGATACAGGGATGCCTGAGTACGAGGTCGCCAGAGATTGAACCCGCCCGACGATCCCGCCAAAGACTGATCCGACGCCCGCCTTGCTCTTTGCCGCCAGCATGACCGGGATAGCCAGAGCAAACGTGGTGACGATCAGGGCCGCCTTCGCCGGCTTAGTACCGAGCCAGAAGTGAAGGAATAGGCTGAGCGCCGACAGGGCGAAGCAGATCAGCCCGACGCCAAATATGGAAGCCAGCACGACCTCTGCTGTCAGGGCGCCGGTAAGCCGGGCGAGACCGATCAGCGCAAGGGACACGATGGTCGTGATTGCCGAAACCAGGTACTTCGCCGCGACGATTTCGCTTGGCCGGATCGGCAGGGCCCGCAGGAACACGAAGGTGTTCCCTCGCTCTTCCTGCTCGAAGATGAGCTGCGGCAGGGTCATCGCCAGGACTACCGGCAGCGCGAACAAGCTAGACATCACAAGTTCTTCCGCAACCCTACCGAGGACTGTTGCCGCGACCACCATCAGACCCAGCACCTGCAGGAGCGTCGAACGGAGTTGCATGAACTCCTTGTGTACTAGGCTAAACACTGTCTAGCTCTCCTTTCCCGCGAGCGCGATGAGCACTTCGTCCAAGCCCACGTTAACCACCCTGATGTTGGCCGCACCTTTGGCTTTGAGGGACTGCAGCCAATTATCTGAGAAAGACTTGGTGACTCCTGCAAAGGAAGTCCCGTCTACCTTCACCTCGGAGAACATGGCCGCAAGTCCATGCGCCTGGCCTGCATCGCCTGCCGGCAGCGTACCGCTGACCTTCTTCCACCTGTCCAACAGGGACTCTTTGTCGGAACACTCAACGACCTTGCCTTGGTCGATGATGGCGACATAGTCGGCTACCTGCTCAATATCCTGGGTAATGTGGGAGGATAGGAGCACGGTCCGCTCCTCGTCCCTGATGACCCCGCTGATCTCCTGAAGCAACTCGTGCCGCACCACCGGATCGATGCCGGAAGTAGGCTCATCCAGTATGAGCAGCTCGGGCCTGTGGGACAGCGCCAGCATGAGGCCCAGTTTGACCTTCATCCCGCGGGACAGTTCCTTGACCTTCCTGCGAGGGTCAAGGACGAACTTACGGAGATACTTCTCATAGAGGGCGTCGTCCCAGGTCGGGTAGTAACGCTTCACGAGGCCGGCCATCCACGCAACCGTCATCTCTTCGTAGAACACCGGCTCTTCACTCACGTAGCCTACGCGTCGCTTGATTTCCATGTCATGCTCCGGTTGGTTCAGTCCCAGCACCCTGACGTCCCCGCTGTCAGGGTAAATGAGGTTCATGAGTATCTTGATGCTGGTGGACTTGCCTGCACCGTTTCGCCCGACCAGCCCCATCACATAGCCGCGCTCCAACGATAAGTCTTTGACGTCCAATAGGAAGCCCCGGTAGGCTTTCTTCACGTCCTTGAGACTGAATGCTTCGTTCACTGCTGACCCTCCCTGCCGCTGGAGGCGCCCCGACTGCCTTGACCGGCGGTCGGAGGCTCCTCCGAGTCCAGCACTTTCTTTAGCAGGCCTTCTACCTCAGTCCTGGATACACCCAGCCGCGAGGCTGTGCGCACAGCCTCGGTCAGCTTCTCCTCCACTTCCCTCACTCCCACCTGCTGCAGGTACTCGCCTCTAACCTCGCTCACGAACGTCCCGCGACCCGGGCGCGTCTGTATCAGACCTTCGTTCTCAAGGTCCTGGTAGGCGCGCTTGGTGGTGATGACGCTGATGAGGAGATCAGCAGCCAGTTGGCGGATCGAGGGTAGCGGGTCCCCCGGCTTCAACTGGCCGGTCAGGATCCTCCCGCGGATCTCGTCGATGATCTGCTGGTAGAGAGGTATTGAGCTTGTGTTGTCCAGGGTTAGAAGCATTGTCGGCCCTCACTGTGCATAGGTCTTATGCACAGTATATACGGTCTAGTGAGCGCAGTCAAGTTCGCGAGGTGCTAGATGATCAATACAGTTCCCGGCAGATGCGGCTCTGGCCCTGGCAGAGCTCCCGTATTCGCAGACGTGTCAATGGTGGCCTTCTACCATAGTGCTTACCAGCAGCATCCCAGAGAGCGCCTACAGGGTCACGAGATTGGCTTAGCCACCTGGCAATATAAGACTCGACTCGGGGTGAGAAGGAGAGCCCCCACCTGTCCTTCATGATCAGTGCCCTGAGAACATTCACCTCGGGCGAAGGATTGCTAGCAACATAGGCATCAGGGATGACGATATCAAGTAGACCTGAATGGACCGCGCCGTTGAAATAGCTTGCGTCGGAGTATAGCCCAGTAACGCTGTGAATGAGACCGTCGACATTGAAGAAGACGCCATGTGGAAGCTCATCGACCTCGTGCTCGATGATTCCTGCCCTAGATGCCCAGTTACTGCCCACTGTCCATACATCGAAGACAAGTCTCGAGACCTGTATCTTGTAACCTCCGAATCGATTCTGCGAATACTGGAATCCACCAAGCGCTTCTCTGAGGTCAATAGACCGGGTATCGATCACGATATCGAAATCCCTTGGGCGCAGACCAAGCGATACATCGCGTATGCAGCCGCCTATGAGAATTAGGTTCCCCATCGCCCCAATCCGGCTGAGAAGCGCGTCCACTTCTGACTCCCTGTGGCGCAGCGCAGTGACGTACTCGCTGACCCTAGCGAATTCATTGGGCCCGATAGGGCGCAGCGATCTCCCCAGACCCGGTCTGTTGTTCACTCCAGTGTCATCCCCGTTAGTTTCCGGTATAGGCTGAGCGCGTATGAGTCTGTCATACCACATACGAAGTCTGTAACCAGTAGCAGCCGGTCATACAGACTAGGGCACCCACTCTGTCTGGCAGAGGGATACGTTTCACACATGAACCGGTAATTCGGCGATACGAGAAGATACAGCTTTTCCTCCTTGCTTCCCTTCTTGATTGGGCGGTCTGAATCCACCGCAGCCGTGAATTCTCTCAGAAGACCTTCAATGACACGCTCGCCGGCAAGCTCGCGCGTCATGATTTGGCGGTCATGAAACACCTTGACAGCTAGTGTCTTGAACGCTTCCCGAATCCACCCTGCTTCCGAGACCGCAAGGATCTCGGAGGTAAACGTCCCGTCAAGCATAGAATCGTGCCTGGCTAGAAACTCCTTAACTACCGAAGCAATCATCTGCCCTTGAACATATATACGAAAACGTTGAACAGCGATTTCGTCCTTGTCCGGGTAGTCCTTATGGCAATCCCCCAGATACTTGTCAAGTTTTGCTAGCACCTCACTTGGATCAGCCTCCGCCCTGTCGGCCTGGTCCCTGATCGTCTCCCTTATGATACCGATGTCTATAACGTTCTTCTTCAGCCCATCCTCAATATCCGCGGCGGAATACGCGATGTCATCAGCGGCTTCTAGCAGGAATGCTAGTGGATGTCTCATATGACCGATTCCAGTCTCGTCTCTGACCCGCTCAAATCTATCTTTCTCGGACTGAAAGTATCCGTTCTTCCTGCATCGAACATCGGTTCCGTCCTTAACTTCCAGCGATGAACACGGATACTTCATCTGACTAGCTAATGTGCCGAACGTTAGGTTGAATCCTTCCTCGCCAATCAAATATTGAAGTCGGGTAAGGAGGCGGAATGTCTGTGCATTCCCTTCGAATCTCTCTAGATCGGCTCTCTGAGCTTCTGTAAGGCCATGCGTGTTGCCGGAAAAGTACGATACGAAGAAACTGCGAATCGCCTTTTCCCCAAAGTGGCCAAAGGGCGGATTGCCTAGATCATGAGCGAATCCAACTGTAGCGAGGATGGCGCTCAGTCTGCCCCTGAATCTGCAGAAGAATGGATACCTCTTTGACATCTCTTCCTCAACGCTGGAACCAATCGATCTGCCAATGGCTGACGTTTCTATCGAATGAGTAAGGCGCGTCCTCACGAAGTCGCTGTTATCCAGCGGGAAGACTTGGGCTTTGTCCTGCAAGCGCCTGACGGCAGAACTGAAGACAATCCGTGTATAGTCGTCCTCGAATTCGTTGCGCCCGTCAACGGGAGAGCGTGGCTCGCTGTGAACTCTGAACCTACCTTCGTTCAGTAATCGTACCCAAGTTTCTTCGTGACTCATACCAAGATCCCCCATCTATCGGATGTTCTTGCTCTCTACTACGAATCGCCCCTCCAGACCTTCTTGCCCTTGTCCAATAAAGGTCTAGAAATGAACTACCAAATAGGTTGGGCGATATCGCCCACTAAGTCCCCATGGCCCAAAGTAACGTTTCGCCCCCAGCAGGTTGACCTGCTTCATGACCTGAACGATCTGAGTCCACGTCATCGGGCGCGACCGGTGGTCCATCAGCCGGGCTATTCCAGATTCGTCTACAACCTCCGCCTTAGAGCAAGGTTCCGTAAGGAGTGCCCCAGTATGAGCATTGATTTCGTACACAAAGTCTTCGGAATACCCTCCGGATAGTGCGAACCATACGCACTTCGCATGGACGTCAAATTTCATCAATGAGGTCACGCAAGGAACCCCTGCCACAACTGTGATACCCGAACGACTCAGGATATCGGCCTGCTCGTATAGAACTGAGTTGAACTTCACCACGAGAGACGGATCTTGGGGTGACAGGACCTTGGGGCGTCGCGCGAACAACGCGAGCGTTAAGAGCATCTCTCCTTCATCGCATGCCAACGACATTCGGGATCCCTCTCTTGAGGCCCAGCAGTGCAGCGGAGTCACTACGTGGCCTTCCGCCTCCATTACTTCGATGAGCCTAGGTACTAGTACAAGTTCTGCACTGCGCTCACTCATGAAACTGACACGTGTTGGCATCCATACCACCTCTAGGAGAAAGCTTCCTTCCTCTCCTAACTGACTCCTGCGGAAAGCCAAAGAGGATTATCAAGCCTCGCGGAGAAAGCACACCAGCAGAAACCAATGCCTCCGGAGGTTCCATGCTCGGCAGCGATCTCCTGCGCAGATTCGAGAAAGTGGAACTAGTCAAATCGGGCGGTCAACGAACCGTGTACAGGGCGGCTCAGGGATCCACATTTGTTGCCGTAAAGATCGGTTCGTTTGGAAGCACCACGGCCCTTGAGAGAATATCTAGGGAGATTGAAGTCCAGAGAACCCTCGATTCGGTCTACTACCCAAGGAATCTCAGTTTCGATATAGCCGGAGACCAGTATCTCATAGTTGAAGAGTATGTTGATGGAAGTCCACTAACCGAGTGTATGCCTAGGTTCTTCGACCCAGGCCAGGCCTTAGGCCTGCTCAGGCACCTCATAGTTGGCCTCAACCTTCTATGGGAACGCCATATAGTTCATAGAGATATCAAGCCGGACAACATCATCATCACTGCATCTGGAATGCCCAAGATTCTTGACCTTGGTATCGCCAGAATGGTCGATCTTGATTCCTTGACACGCACGATAGCAATGCTCGGCCCTTGCACACCAATGTATGCGGCGCCTGAGCAACTCCGAAACCGCAAGACAATGATTGACCATCGCACCGACCAGTTCCTTCTTGGTCTACTGACACTACAGCTACTGTTTCGTGGTCGTCATCCATTTGACCCAGCAGTTGTGGGCTCTGGAGAATCAATTGTGACCAATCTCCTGACCGACAACTGGTACCGCGCAGGTCTGAAGGCCACTCGATTGGCACCAGTCTATCCTCTCATTTCCCGTATGTTGGGGTCCGAACCGTTTCAGCGGTTCAGGACTAAAGAGATGCTCCTACAAGCAACGGATAAGTGCATCGAGGTGTATGACGCATGCTAGAGGTCTATCATCAACTTGGGTTTCGCTTTCAGTGGAACATCGATAGTCTCTTGGATGACCATGCAGGTGACGGCATGATTCTTGGTCCGCGCTACATGGACCGCGAGATTGTGGAAGGACTGCCCGAGTCCTTGAGAAGTCGCTCGGTTTTTGATCCGCAGTTCTTCTTACCAAACGCAGCTACAGGTGGGTTGTCCACTTACGACTTCTTCCCGGACGTACTCTCGGACGGGTTCAAGACGAACCACTACGAGGAATCAGCCGCGGAAAGTGCTCAGAAGTGCGTGGACTTTCAGCTATCAAACAACTTTCGACACATCGTCATCCCAACGAGGTATCTTCCCGGAATGCCCACAGACTTCATCGAACAGCAATCGGAGCTATTCGTGAATCCCTTCCTCAAGGCCCTGGCCAACAACCCAGGAGCCAAAAGTTCCGTGCTTCAATTGATAGTCAATCCCGATATGATGAAGGACGCGGCCTATGCCACTGCATTGCTCAACTGGGTGACGGGTCTGGATATCATTAATGGGGTCTACCTCATTGTTGAGGGCACACGTAGTACCAAACAGATCAAGGATATTGACCTCCTACTCTCGCTCCTTCATTTCATCCGAAGCCTCAAGGAAAACGATCTCACCGTCATTCTGGGATACCTGAATACAGAGGCTGTCCTCTTGGCATTAGCCGAACCGGACATTGTAACGATGGGATCATATGAGAACCTGAGAGTCTTCTCAACAATTGCCTTTGGCAACGAAGAGAGGGGCCCAATGAGGGGCCCAAACCCGAGGCTGTATACCTCCAGGCTTCTGCAATGGATCGACTATCGTTACCGTGGTGCGATTCTTCGAGCCATCCCTTCGGAGAGCATTTTCGACGAGACCCCATATAAAGTGGCTATGTTCGAACCAACCTATAAGTGGCACTTTACCAAGCCGGAGCTCTACAAGCATCACTTCCTGGTCTTCTCGAGGCAGCTGCAATCGCTCGGGAAATACGCAGGCCGGGATAGATACGCAGCATTCGTTGAGATGGCAGAGAGAGCTTTGGTCTCATACGCCGAGTTGGAGAAACGTATCACGTTCGACCCAGATAGCGATGGCACTCACATCTCTGCCTGGTTGACAGCAGCCAAAGAGTTCGCTTCCGAGCAAGGCTGGAGGGTGTAGCCGTGTCATTCCTGACGGAGAGAGATATGGTAGACACGTTCATCGCTAGCGGGTACATGCGCTATCTCCTCAGCACAGGCGCAACTGCATCCTGCGAGGTCGAGCCCCAGGGGCTCTTTGGCATTCCCGATATCGTCGTGATCGTAGGCACTGATGATGGGGAGGCCAGACTTACCTATGCCTTCGAGTCGAAACTATCCAACTGGCGGCGGGCCCTTGTGCAGGCCTATCGGTACAAAGCGTTCGCAGAGTTCTCTTTTGTGCTGATGGACGATGCCCACATCGGGCCAGCTCTCAAGCACACCTGCCGTTTCGCCGGGTCAAACATCGGGCTACTGAGCATCAATGAACATGGTTTCATATGTGTGCACGTTGCCCCAACCCTCGAGGAGCCATTCTCCTGCGAACTGAGGACAGCTGTTCGAAAGCATCTCTCGAGAAGGACAGGGTTACAGCCAGCACAGCAGACATAAGCGGGGCTCCGGTTATTCCAGGGCCCCTCGTCGGCTACCTGGTTAAACCCAACCAATCTCCGAATATCGTCTGCAGGAAGCCAGGTAGATGGCCGTTTTGGTAGCCACCGAGGTCGCGAACGACAATCCGAACGTGACCATCATGAGGTACACGCCCGCGCGCGGGAGGCCCTGGCTGACCTTGGACGACGACGTGAACGTGTGCACGAAGTGGTACACGACGCAGAAGGCCCCCAGCGCCACGATGATCTAATCCACCGAGTTCAGGGGCTTCATTGAGGCCGTGAGTTGCAGGAAGATATAGTGACGGCGACGAGCGAAAGGAACGCCGCGAATGTCAGGGAGTACCCGTCCTTGACCAAGTGAAGCCATCCCGTACGTCCGTACTGAAGCGGGAGCGTTTCCTGTCAGATGAAAGAGCTTTCGATTGGGAGCCCTTTGCGAGTCCTGACAGACTGCTCTATTGGGTGCTATCTCGCCTCATGCCTCAGCGGCATCCCCAGCCTCTCGCTGTTGCGCTCGCCCTCCCAGATGACGGGGACGCCGTTGACGAACACGTAGACTATGCCCTCCGGGAACTGCCACGGGTTTTCGTAAGTGGCCTTATCGATGATCTTGTCGCGATCAAACACGACCAGGTCGGCCCAGTACCCGGGAGCGATGAGGCCGCGGTCGCGGATGCCCAACCTCGACGCAGGTATGGAAGTCATCTTCCGCACCGCCTCTTCCATGGGGATGACGGCCTTTTCCCTCGCGTAGTACCCCAGCACTCTGGGGAAGGTGCCGACAGACCGGGGATGGGGCTTTCCCTCGCCGGGGACGGCGTTGTTGCCGTCAGTCACCACACAGGTCTTGGGGTGCCGGAGGGCGCTGACCATATCGTCTTCGCTCATGGCGAACCGGGCGATCCGCACCCGCATCTCCTCGTCTATCAGGATGTTGAGGGCCGCGACCTGAGGTTCTTTGCCCATCCGCGCCGCGATCTCCGCCATGTGGCGCCCTTCCATCCACTTGTTCTCGGGCTTCTGGACGCCGGTGACCACGACCTTATCCCATCCGCCCTGCACTTCGGTCCTCTGATGGGACTCCAGTTCAGCCCTCCTGCGGACGCCTGAGTCTTTGAAAGTCTCGAGGGCGGCTTTCTTCCCCTTCTCCAGCGCCCAGTCGGGAAGCACTATAGCTAATTCGGTGGATGAGGCGAGATAGGGATAGAAGTCCGCGGTCATCTCGGGTCCGCTTTCTCCCGCTTCGTCAAGCATCGCCAGCGCGTCCTTGACTTTGCCCCAGTTCTCGGGGCCGCAGGCCTTAATGTGGGATACTTCGAACCTCACGCCCGAAAGCCTGCTCACTTCGATGCACTCTTGGATGGACTCGAGGAGTTCCGGCCCCTCATTGCGGATGTGGGAGGCGTGAATGCCTCCGGCCGCCGCAACCGGACGGGAGACCGCCGCCAGTTCTTCAGCGTCGGCGAACCTGCCGGGCAGGTACTCCAGTCCGCTGGAAACGCCAAAAGCTCCCTCGGCCATGTAGGCCCTGGCCAGTTCCTCCGCTCTCTTCTTCTCCTCTTCCGTCATGGGACGCCCGTCGTCGCCCACGACTTTGCGGCGGACGTCTCCGTGTCCAAAAAGCGCGGCGACGTTGACTCCGGGACCAACCTCACTCACTGCTGTAAGGTAGCCACGCACTCCGTCCCACCTATGGCCGAGCCCGGACTCGGCAAGTATGTCGGCCCAGGTATCGTCTTCATACTTGGAGGTGTCTACGCAACTGCCGCCGCAGTTGCCTATGGTTTCAGTCGTTATCCCCTGCATGAGCAATGTCTTAGCTTCTGGATACGTCAGGACCTGAGTATCGGAGTGTGAATGTATGTTTATGAAGCCGGGAGATACGGCCAGGCCGTGTAGATCCACCACCGTGGTATCTGCAGGAGCCTGCCACGCGGTGATGTCTCCCGAGGACGCGATCTTGCGGCTGGTGACCAGAACTGCGCCCTTCCTGGGCGGCTTCCCGGTCCCATCGTAGATAACTGCATTCTGAAGCAGATAGTTCTCTGTCTTTGCGGCAGCTTTCACGCAGAATCCCCCTTTTGTGGGCGAGTCCCCGTACTTTTATCCACGATAATCTGTTTTCCTTCTTGTGGTAGACCAGTGTAGAATGGGGCTGTTCGACGCGGGGAACGACCATACTGGCACCGGAGGGCACGGGATGAACACCATAGCGATCGTTACGGACAGTACCTGCGATATCCCACATCAAGAGGCTGAAAAGGCGGGAATCACTATCGTGCCCTTGTCCGTCATCCACGGGGATAAGTCATACCTTGACGGCGTGGACCTGACTCCCGCCACGTTCTACCCGCTCCTGAAGTCCTCCAGTGTGCTGCCTACAACCTCGCAGCCTTCGCCGGCCCAGTTTCAGAAAGCATACGAAAAGGTCCTTGAATCCGCGTCGGAGATAGTCTCCATTCACATTTCCTCCGAACTTAGCGCAACATCGTCCTCGGCCCGAATGGCCGCGGAAGCGGTTGGCGACGAACGTATCCATGTGATCGACTCCGGGTTCGTTAGCTACGCCCTCGGGATGCAGGTACTGGAGGCCGCGAGGCTTGCCAAAGAGGGCCTATCCGCCCCGCAGATCATAGACCGTCTGGGCCGCATAAGGTCCAAAATGGAACTTGTGTTCTCTCTCGATACCCTCCAGTACCTGCAGAAAGGCGGCAGGATCGGCCTGGCTTCAGCGTTCCTGGGGACCGTGCTCGGCATCAAGCCGGTCCTCCGGATCGAAGGAGGACACCTGGTCCCGGCCGGCAAAGCTCGGGGCACAAAGGGAGCCCTCACCTCTATCGTCGACCTTTTGGTCCGCCGGTACGGCAAGGAGAGGGTCACGGCTGCCGTTGGTCACGCAGCGGCTCCGGAAAACGCCGCTATGCTGGGTGACATGATCTTGGCACGGCTTAACGTCGAGGGACCTGTCCGCACATTCGAGATAGGGCCTGTTGTGGGGACCCACTCCGGCCCGGGCGCAGCAGGCATAGTTGTCCTGCCCGTGGATTACTAGGCGGACTCTTCTCTGCGCAAGACAATCCGGCCCCCTAGGTGGGCCAGAGCGGCTAGGGCCAGGATCATGCCTGCAAATACCCTATACGCTGTCAGCGGGCCGCTGGCGCTCGCGATCGATCCTGCCATCAGGATCCCGAGAGCCTCACCGCCGCTGCCGATGCTCGACGCAACACCCCAGACCCGACCCGTCATCTCGGCCGGTGCCTTTGACTGGACTTCCGTCGTGAACAGCGTCGTTACCGTTGACATGATGAGCCCCTCAACGAACCCCATTGCCAGTATGAGAGGGATGCTCCTGACAACTGAGTACCCGAACCAGATGAAGGCTGCAGGGACGGTCACGAGCAACACAGGGATACGGGCAAGCGCGCGGCCGTGCTTGGCCAGGATTAGCCCTGCCAGGAGATTCGCGCCGAAGTAGAAGGATATCGACAGCCCGAACAGCTCCGATCCCCTGCCCAGCACTGATTCCACAAACGGGTAGTACAGCGTGTTTGTCCCGTGCTGACCCGTTACGTAAATGGTATAGGCGGCGACGGACACAAGAAGGGAGGGCTGCCCCCTAAGGAAGGCAATCGCTCCCTTTAGGTCCCGCACCAAGGTCCGCTTGCGCGGAGCATCTGCCGTCTCACCGGGATCTCCCGGTTTCATGACCGGCCCCATAAGCCAATACGCTGCCGCGCCCGCGATCCACAGCGCGCCGATGAGCCGGAAGGCGAAGACAGAACCTATCGAGCCCATCACCACGCCGGCCAGCGTGGGAGCTGTAAGGTCGACGCATCCGCTCGCGGCTGCGCGCAAGCCATTTACCTGGAGAAGAGCGCCTTTCTCGGCCAGAGTCGGAACGATGGCGGTCCGTGCCGTGACCAGAAAGACGCTGCATGTAGACGACACAAAGTTCAGAGCCAGTACCGGCTCTATGGTCGTGAAGTACGGGTAGAAAAACCCCAGTATCCCCCGAGACACGGCAGCAACTATCATGACCTGTCTCCGGTCAAGCCTGTCGACTATGGGTCCGGCGATACCGGAGAACAGCATCCACGGCAGATAAGACAGGAGCATCTGCAGCGCGTATGCCCAAGCAGCGCCGGTCATGGAATACGTGTGAGCGGCGATCGCGACTGCGAAGAAGTGACCGCCTATGAGATGTACCAAGTCGCCCGCTGTCATTACCAGCAGCGGCTTTTGTGAACGAATCTGGTTCATGCTATCTCACCTTCATCAGCTCGTCTGGTAAGGTCGAAAAAACTAAAGGCCGCGCGGACTCTGGCCGCGCGGCCCCTATGCTTAGTCACAGCTTACTTCAAGGCCTGATCGACGCGTTGTCCGCCAAAAGGGCATAGTGGCCCCTTGTAGCGGATTCCGCTATTTCAATAGGCGCTGACACAGCAAGAAACGGCAGCGTCACGGGGCTTCCCTCCTTCGGCGGGCTATGTACCCTGACCGACCGTGGGGATTCTATCACTGCCGAACACCGCTGCGCAATAGCGTAAGAGGACCCGCTAAGGAGCGGGTCCTCTCACTTTGAGGAGTCGCTACCTTGCTTCCCCTCTGGTTCGTGCCGGCTCCCTGAATGCCAAGCGGATCAGCTGGTATAGAGCAGCAAGCCCGACAAGACCGTAGACAAACCGGGAGGCCATGGTGTCGATCCCAAAGATGGATTCCACCAAGTTGAACCGGGACATCGCGATTAATCCCCAGTTCAGGCCACCAATGATCACGAGTATCCGGGAGAGCCAGTCTATGACCGACATCCGTATTCACCCACCTTTCTTCACTCCTGTAGTCTCACATCCAAAGGTGGGAATCATGCACTCCGGCTAACCCTTACATAGCCCTGTGACGAATTTCCAAGTGGAAGGTGACGCCTGTGTCCATCAGGACCCCCGGTCCCGCACCGCTAGAGGCGGTTCGCGCGAGGCTAGTTCAGCTCCTTACGGAGATAGGGGCTGACGTACAATCAAGTGTTCAGCGGCCGGCCATGCTTCCGGGTGCCGTGCCTCCAGCTCCTATGCCTCCAGCTCCTATGCTTCCGGTTGCCGTGCTTCAGGACACCGTTCTACCGAGGATACCTGCGAGCGTATTGCGGGTCCTGGTAGATCTGGCGGAGGCCGGAGTTCCGCTGGACATCCTGACCATGTCTGAGCGAGGGACAAGAACTGGGCTAGAGGGGTCATACGGGAGGGCGGGAGGAGCTGAAACTACCGGAGCCCAAACCGCCAGAGCTCAGGCCGCTGATGTCCAAGTTGTATCGGCGCTGCTGCGTGCAGTCGACGGGGGAGCCGTGGGGATCGAAGACCTGAACCTCTTCCTTGGGCTGTTCGCTGTCGACCCAAGGATCATCCAAAGAGCGATCGACGAGCAAGCCGATTGTGATCGTGGCACGGTGACGTTGAATGACACTGTCTACCGCCTTGTAGCGGGACGACTTGTCGCTGAGAGCTGCGCAAGGGGCGACAGCTCGCCCGGCCTATGGGTGAAGACAGCGGCAATTGCCGCCCTTCTCTTGCTGCTGACCATCGCCGCTATCCGGTTTGGATAGGCAGAAGTGCGGACGCTGGATAGCCATGAGGTGCGGCCTTTGGATAAGCACAAAGTGCGGGCCTAGGTCAAAGCCAAGCGAGCGACTGCCGTGCCGCCTCCTCCAACCGCATTGACGCGCACCCGAGGAAACCGCAGAAACGTTGGAGACAATCGGACAGTGCTGCGCGCATATCCGGGTCTGCCGAGTCAACGCCTTCTTCCCACCACCAGTTCTTCACGACCATCGTCTTTGTCTTGCGGTCCCTCACAGGCTCGAACCTGGCGACGAACCTGTCTTTGTAGAGCACAGGCAACACGTAGTAGCCGTAGCGCCGCTTTGCGGCCGGCACGTAGACCTCCCAGGTGTAGTCGAAGCCGAACAGCTCCTTGGTGAGCCGCCTGTCCCAGATCAGGTTGTCTAGGGGCCCGATCACTGCAGCCCTAGGTTCAGCCAGGTCGCGTTGATCCTCGCCTAAGATCCAGCTCAGCGTTTCGAGGTCGTCCGTCCTCACGTAGGCGGGCAGCGCCAGGCCCTCAACGCTCACCTCGCGGATCTCCCCACGCCGCAGTAGCCGCTTAAGCGACTCAGCGCGGGCCCCGCTGCTTGTGCCTTCGATGCCGAGCCAGGCCTCAACACCCCTGTTGCATAAGAGTCCGACACTGCCTATCCGTCGGCACACTCGCCAGTCGTGGTACTCATCTTCAGATGGGTTGGGCTCAGGAGCACCCAGGAGTTCCGAGGGAATGCGGCGTTCGGCCAGGTCGTAGACCTTCCTCACGCCCTCCTTGTGGTGAACCACCAGTTCTCCCCAGAAGTACATCCCTTCCAGGGCCGCTCTCGCCAACCTGGTCGGCCCCCAGGGCCACCGGACCGCCTCCTCCATCTCGAGGTCCGCCGAAGATAGCGCCCCTCTGGCCTCAATCTCCTGGCGGACGCGTCCCGCTGCCTCGAGCACCGGATGGGACCTGCGTTCAAGCTGCGCCCTCGCCGCCTCGCGAGTCCTCTTGAAATAGGGCCAATCTTCCGTGAGGTAGATACACATGTTCTTGTCGAAGCCATCAACCAGCGCACGGTCACTGTAGAGCGCCTCGTATAGCATCGGCACGCTGAAGTCCCCCACTCTTGCCTGGAGGACCAGTTCGTGATTCCGTCCCGTGACGTCGATAGGATCGAACTGGACGCAGTTCACCGTCTTCAGGTACTGGAGCAACCCCTCCTTGCCACGAATGGAGCGCGGTGGCCACAGCGCCTGATGGGCCAGAAGAAACCGTCGAGCTTCCTCCATGCTTAGCCGGATAGCTTCCACACCACATGCACCGTCCCGAGACGTGTTTCGGAGACCCGTTCCGGATATATCGAACAGGCGTTCCATAGGCATTATGCGCCAGGCGCGCTGGCAAGTCAAGGTAGGCAGCGTATCGCCGGGTTGTCGGCTCGCCTAGGTCGTTGACCCACCCTGGCTGCCGACCCGCCCTGGTTGCTGACCCGCTGGTAATTGGCTGGGTTACTGCCGGCCGGTTGTCGGGCATTCTATGCCCGTATCAGTCCATGCTGGAGATCTAGTCGGTAGGAGGCTCACAATGGACAGACATGAACTAGAGCGTCTTGGAGACCAGTTGCACGGAATTGGACACCGGAGACGGGAATTGGCGCAGAAGGTCCTGGCGGAAGCAACAGACGGCGACCCGCGCAGATCGCGTGAGCTGTATCAGGAACTAGCCGATGTCACGACTCAAGCCATCGAACTGATGCAAAAGCAGAGAGACATCCTGCGCAAGGAAATCAGCAGGATAGAAGCATAGACTGCTGCATGCGTCTTCCGTCTTCCTCAAAAGAGTTCAGGGACCCAATCGGAGAAGGACCACTCTAGCACCCGGCGAGGCGGCCCTTCAGCGTGCGCTTTCCAGAGCAGCGGTCCCTGGGCTGGAATCCATCTTGACCAAGCGCGCGTAGAGTCCGTCCAGCTTCAAAAGCTCTTCGTGGCTGCCCATCTCGACGATCTCGCCCTCGCTGAGGACCACGATCTTGTCGGCGTTCCGTACCGTCGACAGGCGGTGCGCGATGACCACTGTCGTCCTGCCTTCCATGAGCTTCTGGAGGGCGGTGGAGATCTTGGCCTCGGTCTCTGTGTCGACAGATGAAGTCGCTTCGTCGAGGATGAGGATTGGCGCATCATACAGGAGAGCCCTGGCAATAGCCAGCCTCTGCTTCTGCCCGCCCGAAAGCTTCACTCCACGCTCACCTATCTGGGTGTCGTACCCTTGAGGCATCTCCAGGATGAACTCCTCGGCTCCCGCCGCCGCAGCAGCTGCTGCGATCTGGTCGCGGGTGGCGTGGGGACTCCCGTACGCGATGTTGTCCGCCACGGATCCATTGAAGAGGAAGACGTCCTGCAGCACCATGCTGATCTGACGTCTCAAGGAAGAAAGCGTGACTGACCTAAGGTCAATCCCGTCAATCAGAATGCGCCCTTCAGTGGGATCGTAGAACCTGGGGATAAGGTTGGCCATAGTTGTCTTCCCGACCCCGGTCGGTCCCACAAGGGCCACCATCTCTCCGGGCTGAATGTCCAGGTTGATGTTCTTGAGCACGGGGATGTCCTTGCCGTACTGGAATGATACGTTCTCGTACGTAATGTGCCCCTTGGTTGCCGGCAGTTCACGAGCTCCAGGCGCGTCTGCGATCTCCGGCAGCGTATCCAGGACGTCGAAGTACCGGTCAGCAGCGGCCAGGGCCTGCTGCAGGCCCTCATTCGTGCGGTTGAGGGCCATGATCGGCTCATAGAAGGAGCTCACGTAGAGGAGGAAGCCGGTTACGTCGGCAATGCTGATCTCGCCACGCAGAGCCATCTGGCCTCCGAAGAACACCACCGAGACAGTGCCCAATCCCGCCAGAAAATCAATCCCGCCGTGGAAGCAGGCGCTCACGGAGACCGCCCTGGTGATCGCCCACGCCTGGGCCAGGACTCTCTCACCGATCCGTTTTTTCTCGCGCTTCTCCTGCGTGAAGACCTGGATCTCCCGCATCCCCGAAAGGTTGTCCTGCAGCGCCGCATTCAGTTCCCCGAGCCTCATCTGAGCCTGCCGGAACAGCGGACGCACAAACCGGTTATAGAGGTAGAAGCCCAGCACAATGAGGGGGATCGGCACCAGCGTGTACACCGCAAGCCGCGAGTTGATATAGAAGAGGACGGCGGAGACCCCGCTCAACGTCAGCAAGCTGACCGCCATCTCAGGCACGGCATGAGCCATAAGCTGTTCAAAGTGTCCGGTATCATTCACGACTCGAGACATGATCTGCCCGGTCTGCATGTCCGAGTAGTACCGGGGCGAAAGTTTCTGGAGGTGATCGTAGATCTCCTGACGCGCTGCGGCTACGCTTCCCCACCCCGCCACGTGGGCGCACCACGTTTGGAGCGCCCGAAGGGCTGGCCTTAGAGCATAGACGGAGAGGAGTATCACGGCCACTCGAGCGATCCGCCCGTACGGGAGAGGTTCAACGCCAACGCTCTCCTCGATGACGGCAATGAGGGACCGAAGCATCCATGGCCCGGCCAGGACCGCTCCTGTCACCCCCAGCATGGCGACAAAAGCCAAGCCCATCCATGCCCAATACGCGCGGGAGATCACCAGTAGCCGTCCGATGTGCCGCAAGAAACTCACCCCGAGGAAGGCTTTTCCGTTCCCGAAGTATTGTACCGTAGCTTGTCCTGCAGGCCAAGTTTAGGGCCGGGAGAACCGGGGGCGCTCGGAAAGCTCGACCAGCCTGGAGGGGCCGGAGGGCCCAGAAGACAAAACTGGCCCGGAGAACACGGAGGGCCTGGAGGACCCAGTGAGCCCGGGATTAGGAAGATGTTGCTCTGACCTCCACGTGGCAGGCGGCAAGTGGAGGTCTAACCCCCACCCTGTTCCCTTTACATGGAGGCCAGGCCAACAGATCGGAGAATCAATATCGTCCGCGCGAAATGGAATCTCCAGGCTGTTGCTCTGGCCCCCGGATGTCCAAGGTAAGGTGAAGGTTTGGCCCTCAACTCCGATTCAGTGGGTGGAGGTACTGCCCACAGATCCAGTGTGCTGAGGTTATCCCTAGAGCTCTAGACCCTCCACCTGTCGATCTGACCGCCAAGTCCCGAGCCCTGGATGCTGGTCCGGCCTACTCCTTCGCAACACTTGGTGGCGGTCTGAACCACAGGTCCGTGCCCTGAGGAAAACCCGGAGAAAGGTGCGATCGAGTGAATTGATGATGCTCTGTTCCTATTGCCCGCTCTGCTTCTGAGCTGCCGCCTTTTCGATTCTCTCGACCCTGGTGGCGTAGTTGTCGCAAATCCTGTTGAGGATCTTTGCATATGGCCCGGTCATGTCAACGTAGCCACGCTTCAGGTGCGGGACCGCAGCGTCCAGCCTGGCTTCCAGAATCCCTGGGCGCAAGTCCCGGTAAGTGAACGTTAGCAGGGTTACCCCGTTCCGCTCGCTCAGGCTTTGCTTCATGAGATCGTGGGCCTTTTGCTTATCTACATCTTCTTGCTTGTAATCTGCCGTCTCCCTGTAGTGCTGAGAGCCGTTGTACTCAGTGGCCAGCGCTTCTTTTCGGTCGTAGGTGTCATACTCAAGAGGCTTCTTTGTTTCGGGGTTCACCAGGAATGCAGGGTGTGCGTTGCACACATACTCGTTGCGCCGCAGGTACCAATCCATGCGCTTCCTGGCCAAGAACTCGCCCTTGTACGGCACAAGGGCGTACTCCTCCTCCAAGTCGTGAGCCATGATGATCTGGCAGGCATCTGGGATAATCGCTGCGGGTCGCACGCTTCTGGGTTGCTTCACCAACTTCATCCAGCCCAGCCGCTCTAGACTCTGGCAGGCATGCGCGGCGCTGCCGCGATCCATTCTTGCTATTCGCGCAAGCTCCGAGATCGATGCAGGATCATGCGCCCAGGCCAACAGATACAGTGCTCGCTCAACTGTGCTTAGCCTCTTATCCTTCTCCAATTCGATAAGCACGCAGTCTGGCAGTTGCAATGGTAGGATCGACCTCCGCGAGAAGTGTCGGGTTATGGTAAATCCTACCAACTATTGGCGCTTGCCGTAAAGAAGTCTACCGGACGATCTTTCTACCGAGCGTAAGGCCGAGTGCTATGACAAGGGCTGCTAGTGCGTATGAAAGTCAACCACTGGCGCTACAGCCGGGACGCCTCCTCGAACCTGCGAGACACGTCGTTCCAGTTGACCAAGTTCCACCACGCCGCAAGGTAGTCGCCCCTGCGGTTTTGGTAATCAAGGTAGTAGGCATGCTCCCACACGTCGGCCACCAAGAGCGGAATGGAGCCAATCTGGATCAGGTCCTCATGTCGCAGTACCTGGAGTGTCTCCAGGCGCCGCCAGGCGTGATTCCAGACGAGGACAGCCCATCCGGAGCCATGGGCCTGCTCCGCTGCAGCTGTGAACTGCCTCCCGAACGCGCCGAAGTTCCCGAACGTGTAGTCAATGGCTGCCTGGAGAGCCGAGGACGGAAACCCGCCAGTGCCGGCCGCAGTCATGTTGGTCCAGTAGATGCTGTGAAGAATGTGGCCTGACCCGTTGAAAGCCAGTTCTCTCTCCCAGTAACGGACCAAGGACATATCGCCGGCCTGTCGGGCCTTGGCCAAAGCCTCCTCCGCCTTGTTCAGCGCGTTTACGTACGCCAAGTGATGCTTGTCGTGATGAATCTCGACCGTCCGCCTTCCTATGTAAGGCTCCAGCGCGTCATAGGGATAAGGCAATGGTGGCAGCGTGTGACCACCGATCGGTACAGGCGCATGTGGACTCATCGCAGATGCCCCCAATCTCAAGTTGTCACCCTATTCATATGTCAAAGCAGCCGGCCCCACTAGATCCGTAAGCTCGCGCAGGCGTATTTACACGCTTGTACATCTCCTCAGCTTCGCTTTTTCCACGTTCACATTTCGTTCAAGATCCGCCCATAGTCCGTTGAAAACTGCAGGGTACAACAAATGTGGAAGGAGGTGCTTAGGGCATCGGCGCCAAGCCCAGGCGAAAGGAAGCGGGCAAGAGAGTGCTGGATGAGAAGAGGTGTGGACGCGTGAGAAAGACGGTCTTGATCGTCGCGGCAGTGACGTTGGCGGTCTTCAGTGTGGCTGGAGTAGCATTGGCGAGTCCGTGGGGAGAGGAGATCCGCGCTGCTCGCCTCGGCGGCCTCGCGGGGTTGCGGAGAGCGATTCGAGAAGGAACGGCATTCACTCCGCCGGCTCAAGCCCTGGACCTGACCGATGAGCAGGTGGAACAAGTCCAGGAGATCCTGAGCCGCGCGGCGGCAGAGTCTCAGGCGATCGAAACAAAGATCATGGAGAAGAAGGCTGAGCTTAGGTTGCTCTTGTGGCAGAAGAACCCCGATCAGGCGGACCTTGAGGCTATCTACGAGGAAATCGCGGAACTCCGGCAGCAACTGGCCGAAGTGGCTTCAGAAGCAAGAGATGAGGTACGGGCGCTACTTACCCCCGAACAACAGGAGAAGCTGCCCGAGGTGCCCGGTATCGGCGCCAGATTGTGCCACAGAGGCGGCAGGCCCGGGCTCGGGATGGGTATGGGCGGCTGGTTCTAGTCGCTGTAGCACGGTGCACATGGGAGGGCCCGGAGCGTCCTATCGACTCCGGGCCCCGGTCTCTTCCAACAACCACTAGGCTAGACAACCAGCAACCAATAGTCTAGATAACCGCTAGCCACTAAGCTAGGTATCCAACAACTATCATCCCGATCGCGTTGAAGGGAACCAGAAGGTCGATGCATACGCCGCGGCAAGGAACCCTGATGATGATATAGTCGGCTCCAACGAACCCCAGAGTCCCCGCAACAACGCCGGTCCCCATTTCATGTGGTGGGCACGGCTCAGGCATGCCCCACAGCGACGCGCTACCTATAGGACTCCCCATGATTGGTCCGACGTTCCCGGTAGGCCCCGGAGCGCCGGGGATAATGGGTGTTCCGCCCGTAATGCTAGGGCCGCCTGCTACGGGTGCGGGAGTTGGCGGCGGGGCCGGGTACGGAGGACAGGGCTCATAGGGACCTTTGGGGGGCATGGGCACGCCCTCCAGCGACTCCGCCGAAACATGCATCAGATAGACAACCACAGGCTGACCGATCAACGCCATGAGCGCACCTGCAAACACGTCCGCCACCTGAAGCATTGTAATGTTGTCAGGCATGGATGAATTCTTCCCTCCATTCCACTCGTTCTCGTCAACACGTTATGTTGCGTGGACGCTCCGCGTGCGGATTGGAGGGATGTGCAAGGCAGATCCCGTGACAAGGGCTATTCCGACAGGGGGAATTACTGTGCCTTCGCTCCAGTAGCTCCTCTGCTCTTGGCTATACTCGCAAATCCTTCGGTCATTTCCACGGTGCCGTCGGGCAAGACCCACACTGCGTCGACTCCAACTTCCTTAGCCAGCGCTTTCCCCTCTTCTAGCGGCATTAGGAACAGAGTCGTGGACATGAAGTCAGCAATGCCCGAGTCGGGAGTTACTACCGTTACTGCCCTGAAATGTTCTCCCGGCATTAGCGTCTCGGGGTCGATCAGGTGGTGGATGCGCTTGCCGTCCACAACGTAGTACCTCTGGTAGTCGCCGCTGCTCACCACCGAAGCGTCATTGATGAAGACGACGTCCAGAAGGTTTTCTTCCTCTGTGAGGATGGATTTGGAGGGGTCTTGGATGCCGATCCCCCACCGCTCCCTCACTCCGTCCAGGGGCTTGCCGATGGCGCGGACGTTTCCGCCTGAGCTTATGACCGCCGAGACGAGCCCCGCGTCCTGGGCCTCCTTGGCGACCAGCTCGGTCGCATAGCCCTTTGCCACCGCGCCCAGATCAAGGCTCATCCTGGGGTCTTCCAGGTAGACAGTGCTTGCAGCCCTATCCACGATGACCTTGTCTATATCGATGTGCTTCGCGGCTTCCAGGAGCGCCTCCATGGGCGGCAGCTGCGCGCTCTCGGGGTCCGCTATTCCCGCTTCCCTGTACTCATGCCAGATCTGGAGGACGGCCCCCATCGCGATATTGGTCTGGCCGTTGGTCTTCCGGTACCACTCCTTGGAGAAATCTATTAGGTCGATGAGCTCCTTGGGGACCTTCACCGGGGCAACTCCTGCATTCAGGTTGATCGTCCTCACGTTGCTTACGCCCTCATAGCTGTTGTAGATATCGTAGAGCTTGTGGAGCTCTTGGAAACGGGCGTGGATCTGATCGAAGAAGGCGTCGAATTCGGATTCGGTCTTTGTGTACGCCACTACGGTCACTGCGGTGTCAAAGGTATCAAAGAAAGTGTCTGTATACTTAGTGAGCCGGCCTCGCCGCGACATGGCGTAGAAGCCTATAGCGCCCGCCAAGACCAGAACCAACGTAATGACTATTGTTAGCCTCGATTTCCTGTTCACTATCATCACCTACGCCATGTTAGCACAATGAAAGAGGCTCCCCAAACTCGGGGAGCCTCGACAACTCTGATAGGGGCGATACTACTTGGCCTTGGAGGCGGCCTCAGCAGTAGCGGCTAGGTAGTCAGCAACCCCGACGGTGACCAGGGAGGTAAGCTCCGGGACATCCGGAACGCCCTCGTGGGTACCCGAGGTCTTGGTCTTCATGCCGCTGATCTGGGAAGCGGTCTTGCCGACCATCCACTTCTCAAGTTCAGCAATCTGCTCAAACCACTCTTTGCCAATCCCGGAGCTCTTCTTCATGCCGTAGGCATCGCCAAGTTCCTTCTTGGACTTCACTTCAGCGGTCTTGTCGGTTGTGATCTTGCCTTCGACGCTGATGGCAACCCTGGTCTGGCAGGTGTCGATGATGTTCTTCACGACTTTGCCATCCTTGTCAAACGCGGCGGCGCTGATGGTGAAGTTGACCTGAGCCTGCGGGAGGGTCTCCTTGTCGTCAACCTTTGAGTAACCCCTGGAGCTGGCGAGGTCTACTACGTGACCGAGGCCGAGGGTGACAGCACCCTTGCCGACCTCAACGGCGTTCTTTGAGGCCTCTTCAACGGCCGCAATGTAATCCTGAACGGTGATGGTCACGAGAGAGGTGAGTTCGGGAACATCGGGGACGTTGGTGTGAGAAGCGTCGCGCTGCTTGGTCTTCATCGCCTTGATCTCGGCGACGGTCTTGCCTACCATCCACTTCTCAAGCTCGGCGGCCTGCTGGTACCATTCCTTCTTAATCGTAGAGACCTTGCCCATACCGTACGCGTCGCCGAGCTCAACCTTGGTCTTGCCCTTGGCGGAAACGTCGGTGGTGAGGGCCAGGTTCTCGTCGTAAGCGATCTTGCTCTGCGAGGTATCGATGGCTACCTTAAGAACCTTGCCATCCTTGTCAAAACCAACTGCTGCGATAACGGTGTCAACCTGAGCGACGGGCCCGGTCTTCGTGCCGTCTTCGGCAACCTTGAGGTCGGCCGACTTCGCTATCGAGGTGATGTGCCCGAGACCGATCTTGGCGATCGTGGGCGTGGATTTGCATCCCGCCAGGGCAGTTGCAGCGAGCATCATTACCAAGACAGCCACTACAGCCTTCTTCATGTCTTCTCTCCCTTTCCTAGGTTTGGACGCCAGTCCTGCTTGAAACTGTACCACTTTGTACGCTTGTCTGCTACATATTTGTGATTGTTTGCGTTATCTCCTGCACGTCTCTCCATGATGAGTAACGGAACTTTGTGGGAAGCCGGGATCGTGGTCGTGCCAACGTGCCCCCAGTCTGCCTGCGCTTGTTCTCCGGGGAGAGTCTTCTGGGGGGGGTGTACGCCCGCGCATCCGCCGGCCTGATCTTCGCGACTTCTCTCCGCACCGTCCGTTCAGAGCCACTGTAGCCTCGTTTCTTGACCTCGCCGTAAAGCCTTTTCGCGGAGAGTTCAGGGTACTTCTCCAGCCGGTCCTTGATGTAGTCCATCCAGGACGCCAGCACGCTGGCGCGTTCTTTGTACTCAGACGTGCTGGGGAACTCGGTCTCGCCGTCCCAGTACTTGTTGACCGTCCGGCGGTTCAACCCCAGCCTCTTGGCAACCTGTGATTTGCTCAGCCCTTCGTCTCTTAACCGTCGAATGTCCACGATGTTTCCCACCTTCAGCACCCATGCCCGCTCCCCTCGACAAAGCCAGTACGGCTTCATTCGGGAGAAGGGGCGTTTTGAACTGCTCAGTTGGCCAAAGTTGTGTACTTTTCGTGGCCATTTGTGGGGGTTTTATCGTGGCCAGTGACATCGCTAACCTAATTGTTGCCCACCCCTCCTTCGACTACGGTGCCGCGGTAGCGGTAACTTGCCTCTCCTGACTTTCCCGGAACCTGTACAAGGTGCCGGTCGAGGGTGATGAGGCTGGTCTTCGAGACTACGGCCAACTTGGTGACACAACAAGCGTGCGGTCTCTCGGGCAGTGCGAGCAGGCACTCGAACGTCGACGTATGGCCAGCCAGAAAGGCCTCAATCTTCTCCGCGGGAAACGCCCTGGCGAAAGGGACCTGACTCGGCCGCATCTGCAAAGAAACCGCGTGCCATTACCGAGATGCCAGAAAACAGGATTAAGCTCAGTGCTGTCGACATGACAAGAGGAGATACAAATCCACTTAGTACTATCAAGGAACTCGCTATCATCTTGGCTTCCCTTTGAGAAAGAGAGCTGAGAGCAATATAGGAGGCACGCTTGTCCTCGGGCATCATGTTGGCTTGTTCCGCTCCGATCACTGGGATGGCTTCTGTCTCGCCGATTGTGTTGATGAGGCCGAAAAGCAAAAGTGGCCAGAAATCCAGTGATGCAGAAAGCAGTACGAATCCGAGCGCATATACAGATGAACTTCCTATGAGCACAAGTCTCCTGGAGAACCTGTCTGTTGCCTTGCTCATGAACAAACTCAGTAAGGCAACGAGAATCGCATTCTCCATCATCAATAGAGATAACATTCGGACGCCAGTGAGGTATTGTCCTGCGATAGTGATGGGCTTGAAAGAGTTACTAAGCCTGATTCCAATGAAGCCAGCCAGAGCATCTTCTCCTGCGATCAACATACCGTAGCCGAGGACAGTAAGAACGAACTGCTTGTCCTTGACCGCGATATAGTAGTGGTTAAGTATGTCGCGGAACGGATTCCTATACGTCGCTTTTGCCCGGGGAACCGCGCTGTCTTGCAGGAAAAGTATGTACAGCAGCACGGTGAACAGACTGGAGACCGCGAGTAACACGAACAGAAGCAGATGGTTTTTCTCATAGAAATATCCGCCTATAGCATAACCAAAGCTTGCGGCGATGTTCATTGTCCAATAGGTTATGGTATATACTCGCTTTCTGATCTTAGGGGTGGTCGAGTCTATGATGAGTGCCTGCATTGAAGGGCCAGATATCGGCGTAACAACACTGTGAAGCAGGTAGCCAACGAGCAACAAAGCGAAGGACTGTGTTTTCACCAAGAACGAGAGCGCCATCAGTGTCATCGCTATCGCGCTTATTGAATTGCTATACACAACGATTCTCTTTCGAGAGTAAATGTCTGCCAAGTATCCGCCAAGGAGCCTTACGACATATCCCAGCATAACAGTAACGGACAATAGAGAGCCGGTAAAAGCTGTTCCTCTGATTGATGAAAAGAGCAACGCGAGAAAAGGGAAAACCGCCATATAGATGGTTGTCCCTACGAGATTTGCAACTAGACGAACCCATACATTTCTGGGTATGTCGTTGAACATATGTGGGAAACCCCTCCTAATGGGTCTGCTTCGCCGGCATCCGGTTGAGTCCTTTCTTCTTAGTTGGAGCACCAAGGACCCGTCCAGATGGCACGACCATGTTGACATCACGGCAGAGACGAGACCATCGTCGACGGGTCGCCGTCTTTCAATATGTCATTAAGCGGGGGTCAATCGAGTCCATATGAGCCATAGGCCGACTTGCGCCCAGTCGAACCAGATTCACGGGTAGATTGACCGCGTGGAGGTGCGGACGTCTTCGTGGACTTCTTCAAGCGAGATTCTCGGCCAGCGATACCTTGAGGCACCTTTCTTCCCGGTGCCCCTCAGCCGAGGGCAGATCCGCTACTGCTGTTAGCCGACCTATGCCCTTGTACTCGTATTGGTAACGGTGGCGGTGATAGGTGTGTTGGGGAGCCTCGGGGATGAGCTCAGGGACAAGATCCAGGAGATCGTCACTCGGCTCCGCAACGTCGAGATCGAACCGTAACGATATCGGGGAGTGGGCTACTCTGACACAGCGAAGCCGAGGCTCTTGCATTGTATCGGATCTCTTGAATGAGACCAGCGGCCAGGCGATCGCTGAATTCAGCCTGGTGATTCTACTCCTGGTGCCGGTTCTCTTCAGCGTCCTGGAGATGGGCCTCATCCTGAACCACATGTCAGCGTCCGAGGTCTCAACGGCGACAGCCTACCGAGTACAGTGGATCTTGGCTGTGGATCCTCGTCCAGAAGGTGCTGAGGTGGTATGAGCCTCGGGTGGGTTAGCCGTTGGCATTACCGAATATTCTGTCGGCAATCGGGAACGAGTGCCAGCGATCGGCTACCAGGAGAGAAGGAATCGACCGAAGGTGAGCTTGTCGATAGCCTCCCTCAGATTAGCAACCAAGAGATTGGAGTTGCGAGATGAAGTATCTGGAACTGAAGGTACGCACTGAAGGATTCTGTTCATGACTTTGTGGCTTCTCACAAGGGGACGATGGTTCGCCCGTAGAGGATGATGGCTCACAACCGAGAATGGTGTTCCCATCCCCTACAGAGAGCGGAGAGTCGACAAGGAGTGGTAGTCGTGAAGAACCTGGACTATAAAAAGGACTTCAAGCACTTGTACCTGCCCCCGACAAAACCCGTTTTGGTCGATGTCTCTCCGGCCCTATTCGCAGTGGTGCGGGAGCGCGGCAATCCCAACGACAATCCGGCATTTCAAGCAGCCATGCAGGCCCTATATTCACTATCATGGACCATCAAGATGCTGCCGAAGAAGGGCATCATCCCCGAAGGCTACTATCCATACACTGTCTTTCCGTTGGAGGGACTGTGGGATATGGATGTGTCTGGGATGGGGGCAGACATAGTGCTCGATAAAGACAAGTTCCTCTGGGATATCATGATCCGCCAGCCGGACTTCGTCACAGGGGAACTTGTGGACTTGGTAAAGGACATAGCGGCCAGGAAGAAGGATGCGCCGGACTTGTCCTTGGTCGAGTTACGCACAATAACGGACGGCCTCTCGGTCCAGATGATGCACGTGGGGCCGTACGACGCGGAACCCGCGAGTTTTGCAAAGATGGACGAATTCTGCGCCTCCGAAGGCCTGGTTCGGGTTGGCCACATTCACCGAGAGATCTACATGGGCGATCCCCGAAGAACTGATCCCGCGAAGCTGAAGACGGTCATCAGGTACTTCGTGAAGCGGGCAGACTAGCTCGGATACTTCCCGAATAGCCCAAGGTACTCGCCGTACCCTTCCTTCTCCAGGCCTTCGACCGGGATGAACCGGAGGGCAGCGGAGTTGATGCAGTACCGCAGCCCTGTAGGTTTCGGACCATCGTCAAACACGTGGCCGAGATGCGAGTCGGCGACTTCGCTTCTGACTTCCGTCCTCACCATCCCATGGGAAAGGTCACGCTTCTCGACGACACTACCCTCCTTTATGGGTTTCGTAAAGCTGGGCCAACCGCAGCCTGAGTCGAACTTATCCAGGGAGCTGAATAGAGGCTCGCCGGAGACGACGTCCACGTAGATCCCGGGTTCGTTGTGGTCCCAATACTCGTTGCGAAAGGGCGGTTCAGTTGCGTTCTCCTGAGTCACTCTATACTGCTCGGGCGTGAGAGTATGCTTGCGTATGAAGGCCTCGCGGCCCGACCCCGTCTTGTACCGTTTGTAGTGCTCCGGATTCGTCTTGTAGTAATCCTGGTGGTACTCCTCTGCGGGATAAAAGGTGGCGGCAGGCAGTATCTGCGTGGCTACGGGCTTATCGAACCTACCGGATCTGTCCAGCGCAGCCTTGGATTCCTCCGCAGCCCTCTTCTGTTCCTCATCATGATAGAAGATCGCGGTCCTGTATTGAGGCCCTTGATCGGCGAACTGGCCCGAAGGATCTGTCGGGTCGATCTGGTCCCAGAAGGTGTCAAGCAGCCTCTCGTACGACAGCTCCGAGGGGTCGTAGATCACCTGGACCGCTTCATAATGGCCGGTCCGGCCGGAGCACACCTGCTCGTAAGTGGGATTCTGGACATGGCCGCCGGTGTACCCGGCCACGACCTCCTTCACCCCTGCCAGCTTGGCAAACGGCTGCACCATGCACCAAAAGCAACCCCCTGCGAAGGTGGCCCGCGCCGTGTTCCTGTCTCGCATGCTTCCATCCCTCTCTCGCATGCTTCCATCCCTCCACAACCATTTTGCCCCGCCGGGGCTTTCATCCGCCACTGCCCTGATAGCCTGTGCCGCGTTCGTCCCAAACATCGCTGGGTCTCTATGCGACGTGATGACTCATGCTACTGCTGGTTCATCTATGACATAGCCATGTCGCTATTCTACGTCCTGCCGCACAACTGTGTCGCCGAAGAGCAGCTCGAGCGGGGACGGCAGTTCCTCACGAGCTTCATGAGGGGGTATAAGCAGGAAAACCACCTCGACGCAAGGTGGCTTCTCGAGATCCCGCACTTCCTAGAACTGAGAGAAATAGAACTCTACCTGGCCATTCTACAGAGCCAAGCCCTTGAAAGCCTTGGGTCCTGGGGACAAAGCTACATGAAGGACCGCAGGTTCAAGATCGAGAACGGCGTTCCATACGCTGCCCTTGACTACGAGCATCTATCGCTTGCCGTCGGCGCTGCCGAGGAGCCCTGACGGACTGCCGCTCCCCTTTCCTTTGACTGACCGGGTGAGAGCGACGTACTTGCCCGCTTCCACAATAAGAAGGAGCAGGAACGAAAGCCCGAAGATCAGGAGCCAGTGCTGCAGGTCAAGCCTCACGGCACCGAGAGTGTCGCGCAAGCTCGGCACCAGGACTGCAACAAACGCGACCACGAAGCCGACAAGCACCGAAACCAAGAGTGGTTTGTTGGCCGTGAAGTGCCCCATGTGAAATATGCCGCGCCGCATACTTCGGTAGGCAAACACGTACACGAGCGAGATGACCGCCAGCGTCTCGAAGGCTAGCGTCCTGGCCAGCGCGAAATCGCCATCGACAAGCCAGAAGTGCCCAAACATCGCGAGGCATCCTGCCGCGGCAGTCATGCTTATCGCCGCTATCAGCCACAGGCCAAGTCCGCCCAGGATCGGCTCCGACACAGGCCGGGGCTTCTCATCCATGATGCCTTCCTCCATGGGCTCAAAGCCCAGGACGATATCGACGGGCCCATCGCAGATCAGGTGTATCCATAGGATCTGAGCTACCGCCAAAGGCGCCGGCCATCCCAGCAGCATCGATACGAAGACCAGCAGGATCTCCGCAAAGGAGTTGGACAGAGTGTAAGACACAACCTTCTTGATGTTCTGGAACGCCAACCGACCCTCTTCGATGGCTGCCACAATGGTCTTGAAGTTGCAGTCAAGTAGAACCAGGTCCGCCGTTTCTTTGGCCACCTCAGTCGCGGTGCCGACGACCACTCCGATATCCGACTTCTTGAGGGCAGGCGCGTCATTCACGCCGTCTCCCACCATCGCGACTACCTCGCCCACCGCCTGCAGGGCGGACACAATGCGAAGCTTCTGGTGGGGCAGGATGCGGGCGAACACCACGATGTCCTTGACCCGCGCCCGGAGTTCTGCGTCGTCCATGAGGTCAAGGTCCTTGCCCTCCACTATCCTCGATGGATCGACGTCCAGCCCAACAAGCCTGGCGATCCTCTCAGCCGTGAGCCGGTGATCTCCTGTAATCATCTTCACCTGCACGCCCGCCTTGACACACGTGGCGATGGCGCCGGGAACTTCCTTCCTTACCGGATCCATCAGCCCAACCAGCCCGCCCCAGGTGTACCCGTTGGCCTGGCCGTCATGAAGGCCAGATGCCTCGTCATCCTTCTTGTAGCACAACCCCAAGAGACGCAGGCCTTTGCGGGCCCAAGAGTCGAAACGGGCCAAGAGTGCATCTCTCTCAGCAGCCGGCATGTCGCACCGCTCAATGACAACTTCCGGTGCTCCCTTCAGCAGGAGGTAACGGGCGTCACCGATCTGGTTCACGGTCGTCATGTACTTCTTCTCGCTGGAGAACGGCTCCTCATCGAGCCTGGGGCAGCGCTTGACTACATCCTCCGGATCTTCACCGCCCTGTTTTCGGGCAAGGTCCCACAGGGCCACTTCCATGGAATCCTCAAGGTTGTTGTTCAGGGCCAAGATGTATAGCGCCATGCCGGGATCCGCAAACTCCCAGTCGGTGACCTGCATCTGGCCTTCCGTGAGGGTGCCGGTCTTGTCGGTACATATGACGGTCACAGAGCCCAGCGTTTCCACGGCCAGCAACCGCTTTACCAGGCCTTGCCGCCGGAATACCCTTTTCATGCCAAGCACCAGGATCACCGTGACCGCGATCAGCAGGCCTTCCGGAATTGCGGCAACGGCCAGTATGATGGCGACCCGCACCATCTCGACCGGATCCTTACCGGTGGCTACCCCTACTGCATACATGACTGCCGTAAGGCCCATCACCAGTTTGGTGAGCTGTCGGCTGAATGCGGCAAGACGCTTCTGCAAAGGTGTATCGCCTTCCGGGGTCTCGACGATGCTGGAAGCGATTTCGCCCAGTTTGGTGCTGCGGCCCGTGGCCGCCACTTCAAAGATGCCGCGCCCCGCCGAAACCGTCGTCCCCATGAAGACGGGGTCGCCTTCTCTCTTGAGGACCGACTCGCTCTCGCCGGTGAGCATGCTCTCGTTGACTGAAAGGCTCCTCGCCTCAAGCAGCCTGCCATCGGCAGGCGCCCTGTCGCCCGCGCCGATAATCACAACATCCCCCGGCACCAACTCCCAGGCTTCGACATCCTTCCGCTGTCCGCCCCTGATCACAGTGGCGGTGGGTTTCACCATCGACTGCAGGCTTTGGTACGTGCGCGTGGCCTGGTACTCCTGAAGGAAACCCAGAGCGACGTCAAAGACCACGACCGCCATGATAATGGCGAAGTCCTTGGTCTCACCCATGGACAGCGATACCAATGCCGCCCCCAAGATCACAAAGATGAGGGGGCTCTTGAACTGCTGAAGCAGGATAAGCAAGGGGGACGGCGGTTTAGCCTGAGGTAGAAGGTTCTTTCCGTGCTTCTCCCTGAGCTTGAGCACCTCTCCCTCGGTCAGCCCCGCGGGCCCCTCACCAGACGGAATTGCTGAAACGTTTGCCATGATTACTCCGCGTCACCTTTCCACAACCAGCTCTAGATCTCTCCCAACACGGCTTTGCGCTCGTCCTCGGAGAGCACCGCGAGTATCTCCTGTCCGAGCCGTTCCAGGGCTCTTCGGGTGAAGACCTCTTGCCAAATGAACTGCCTGGCAATGAACACAACGTGCCGGTTTCCAGTCCATATGCATGTCTCGCTGAAACCCGTTCCGCCTATCAAACACTGGGAGCCGTCGGCGACCAGCACCAGGCTCTGTCCGGTCCTCTGAAGGGCGCTCTCAGCCCTGGGATGGCGGAAGACCTCGCCGAATCCGATTTCCGCGTCGCCTGAGAGCAGCATTCGGACTGGCACGCCCCTCTCCGACGCCTCCTTAAGGCTGGGGATAAGGTCCAGGAGAGCCTCGTCAGAAGCCGAGATCAGGATCTCCTTTGCTGCCGACTTCGCCATCTCCCGCGCCCGCGTCAGGATCGCGTCCCGTCCATCCAGGTTCCACACCTGCTCAAGGGGTGTCCGCTGTTCTTCCTGAGAGAGTCTCTCGTGTGCCGCGTCAAGCGTGTCCTCATACTTGTGGCGGAGATTGTCCAGAAGAACATTTACGGGGACTGGCGCGTACCGCGTGGTGTCGCCCAGCGGGAGAGACATGACCGCTCCCTTGTTCGACAATCGGCCCAAGGCTTCGTACACCATCGACCGCGGGATGCCGGCGTCCTTGCTTATCTGGTACCCCGTAGCCGGACTGCTCCGGAGCAGCGAGAGGTAGGTCTTGGCCTCGTACTCCGTGAATCCCAGGTTAGATAGGATATCAATCGTGCCGGCGTCGCTCTTGCTTTCCATCAGTAGTCCCTCCCCAAACTACGGAGTTCGTAACCGAACTACTACCGACAGATACTATTCAGCGGCGGCATGAATGTCAACGGGAATTATGTGCTCCGGCGGTCTTCCATAATAGGCCCTGGAAACCCAGGGGGAGCTACGCGCTGCCTTCCACAGAAGAGGAGATGGGATGAGGGATTCTGCGACACCGGTCGAATCCGCACACCTCTGTGAAGCCCCACTCCCTCATCTGCCGGTAGAGGTTGGGGAAGTCATGTCCAACATCCTCGGGGCGGTGAGCGTCGGAGCCGGTCGTCACAGGTATGCCAAGTCCGGCAATGCGGCGTGCCATCTCCGGTCTCGGGAATAGTTCCTTTGCGGGACGTAGGAGGCCTCCGCTATTGATCTCCAGGGCAACCGGCAGTCGGACGACCCGGCTGAGGAACTCCTCCTCCAGGTCGAGGAGAAGCGGAGCCGGGGCGCGGTATCCGAAGTAGGCTATGTTGCCCGGGTGACCGATGACGTCAAAAAGCCCGGACTCAGCGGCCCTCCCGAGCGTCTCATAGTACTGCCTGTAGATGGCCTCCAGAGACCGTCCTTCCCAGTCCCTCGCGTTCAGGTCGAACGCCCACCCGCCCAACCAGTGGACCGATCCAATCGCGTAATCCAGGGGGAACATCTTGAGAACCCGCTGGATTTCCCGCTCTTTCCCCGGAATGTAATCCGCCTCGATGCCGAACTTCACCGGAATCCCAGCATCGCGGGCCCGCTCCATGAGGGAAACGTGCGCCCCCACGGTGTTGACCGACCTCGAGGCGACGTAACCATCCCATAGGATGCTGCGAGCTTCTCGAAAGCGGTATAGGTGCTCGGTCACTCCGATTTCGGTGATCCCGACCTCCGCGGCCCGGGCCATGAAGCGCTCAATGTATGGAACGCTCTGCGCACCTCTCTCGAGGTGCATGTGGTAGTCCCACAACTACCTGGCGATCTCCCTGACCGACTCGACCATCCGCTCGACTTCTTCCCTGGTGTTGTAGGGAGCAAGACCGGCGCGGACGAACGAACCGGAATCCCTGATGCCGAGAACCATGGCCAAAGTGGTGGCGTAGAAGTCTCCGCTCGCGATGTAGACACCCTTCTTCAGCGCGTTGAGGCAGACCTCGCGGGGCGTCTTTCCGGCGACCCTGAAGGCAATGGTGGGGGTCTTTCTCACGTCGTCGGCGGCAGCATACACCTTGACGCCCGGGATGGAGCGGAGTTCCTTTCTTGCCCAATTGGCCAGGGGATCTTCGTAGGCCTCGATGGTCTCCATGGCTGAACGGATCTGCTCCCTGCGCGTCTTGCCGTGACCTAGGCTGGCGATGAACTTGACCGCGCCCTCGGTGCCGGCGATACCCTCATGGTTCAACGTACCGGTCTCTATCTTGTCGGGACGCTCTACGAGCTGGGGCATCACCTTGTAGGTCTCGAGCCTGTCAAAGAGGTCTCGCTTAATGGACGCGCAGCCCATATGAGGACCGAAGAACTTGTAGGGCGAGCAGAGCAGGATGTCGGCTCCAAGGTCGTCTCTGTCGATAAACATGTGGGGGGTCGCGTGGACGGCGTCCACCGCCACCGTGGCTCCCACAGAGTGAGCCACCTTTGAGATGTACTTCACGTCGTTAATGGTTCCTACTGCGTTAGAGGCCAAGCCTACGGCAACAAGCTTGGTCCTTGGGCTCAAGACCTTATCAAGGTCGTCCAGCACCAGCGTGAGCCGCTCGGTGTCGACTCGTATCCAGTGGACCTTCACGCCTTTGTCCTCGGCGGCAGTCGTCCAGGGATCAACGTTGGCGCGGTGATCCAGTTCGGTCACGACAATCTCATCGCCCTCGCGCCAGTCCCTGGACAACGCGCGAGCGATGGCGAAGTTCAGAGTAGTCATATTCGCGCCGAAAGCGACCTCGTCGCCTGTTCCTCCGACCAGATCGGCGATGGCTTCCCTGCCTCTTATGAGGAGCGCGTCGGTCTCACGACCGGTGCCAAAGACACCGTGAACGTTTGCCGAACCCTTAAGGAGGTAGTCGGCCATAGCCTGTATCGCGATATCCGCAGCCTGGGATCCTCCGGGGCCATCCAAGAAAGCCACCGGCATACCATTCTCTGTCCTGCTAAGAGCCGGAAACCGTCTCCTCACTGCCTGGACGTCATACGATGCTTGGCTGGTCATCCGCTATCGCCCTCTCCCGCTTAGGCTGTTGGTTCGACAGCTATTCAGGAGGACGAGTGAAAATCCCTGCAGGATGCATAATCATCGACCTTTGGGGGAGTCCTCTTTCCAAGTCCTTAGTCCTCTCTGTGATGCAATCCGACGACCTTTGTGATGGGCATGGTGAAGATGATCCCCGTCCCGGGTTCCCGTAGCCTGCCCGCTTCGCAGAGAGCGTCTATTATGGGCTGGGATTTCTCGCGCTCCGACAGAATGAGGATGGCTTCCTTGCTTGCCTCGATGTTCAGGTTGAACAGCTTCTTTGCTTCGGCATAACTGGTGCCCCTCGCGTAGAAGATGGTCGCTCCGGTTGCGCCGGCCTTCTTAGCGATATCAACCAGCTTGTCTGCCTTACCCCGTTCAACAATGGCAATGATCGCTTCAACGTCAAACACAGCATTCCACCCCCTAGACCTTCAATATGATTCCGAGTGCGAGGACGGTAATAATAGGTCCCAGCGACGCAAGACCAATGACTCCAAAGCCGTGGATGAGAGGGTCAACTTCACCCACAACTGTGGCCAACCCAACCGCCATGGCCATGTTGAGCGGGACGGTGACCGGTCCCGTCGTGACCCCGCCCGAATCAAAGGCAATCCCGATGATCCTCTCCGGCGCAAAGTACGCCAGAATAGCGCTGACGATGGAGAGAGGGATAAGCAGGTGTGCCGGCGGGATCTTGTAGAGGATTTTGTACGTCCCGAGCCCCATGCCAATGGCTACTCCCAAAGCAACTGTATAGACAAGCAACCTATTCGGGACCGCGCCAACGGAGATCTCCTCGACTTCCATGGCCAGAGAGGACAGCGCCGGTTCCGCCAGGGTTGCCGTGAATCCTAGTACTGCCGAGAACGCAATAATCAAGCCTGGGTTCTTTAGGTGCGGGAGATTCATGCCAATGGAGTTGCCCAGCGGCAGAAGGCCGATGCGGAGACCCTGCACGAACAGGAAAAGTCCAACGGAACTAAACAGGAGTCCAATGGCAAGGGACCTTACATCATCTATTGGAGACTTCAGCACAAACACTTTGAACACGATAAGGAACGCCGAGATCGGAACGATGTCTCTGGCTGAGATCCAAAAACTCTTGAGTATATCCAGTACGGCCACTAGGCATCCCTCCACTCCCAACCATAACTTACATACAGTGCAAGTTCAACCTTTCAGGCCGTACAGCATAGAGCTCGGATTGTGGTAGTGTATTGAGTTAAGGGCCACCGCAAGTCAACACGGGCTGACAAAGGAGTCCATCGTGCCAAACATACCCGATATTGATAGAACCACCGCTGCCAGGGCCGTGTTGGCGCCGCTCTTTTGGTCACTGGTCTTCCCCTTGTCCAAGGTGATTCTGCGGGACGTGACCCCACTCAGCCTTGTGGCTCTCCGCTACATGATGGGAGCAGCCTTCCTCACTGCCGTAGCCGTCGCCACCGGCAACCGTGGCGAACTGAAGCGGCTATTCGCCAAAGACTGGTGGAGGATGCTGATCATCGGATTTGCCGCAGTGTCAGCCAACGCCAGCCAGGTAATCGGGTTGAACTACACCTCGACTGCCGAGGGCTCCATCATCGCAGCCACAACGCCGGTGTACTCGGCCATCCTGGCCTCCGTTCTCCTACGGGAGCGGATCGGGACTTACCAGATAGCGGGGCTGCTGCTCGCCTTGGGAGGAGTGTCGGGCATCGCATTAGCCGGCGGAGGCGGAGCATCGGGGGGAATCGGCGGGTTCACTGGCACGGCGCTCATGCTATTCGGAGCCGTCGCCTACGCAGTCTATACCGTCCTAGGGAAGAAGTGGAATGCTACAGGAGTACCGGCACTGGCCGTGGGCACGTGGCTTGGGGTCATCCCCTTTGTCATGTTGGCCGCGTTCACCGAGCCGTTCGTCGGGTCGCTAACCTCCGCCGACCTTGCTTCATGGGCCAGTCTCATCGCCCTCGGGATACTGCCGACAGGACTCGCCGTCATCTGGTACTTCGGGTTGGTATCTAATCTTGGCGCCGCCCGCGCCTCGGCACTGCTCTACCTCGTGCCGGTCTTCGGCGTCGTGGAATCTAGAGTGCTGCTGGGGGAACACATCAGCCCCGGCCTCCTACTGGGCGGAGCCGCGTCCCTGGTAGGAGTAGCCCTCGCGCAGCGTCAGCGTGGGACCTCCAAAACCATCTCGACAAACGGGTAGTCCCCGCCGTTTGTCCTTTGGACATACCTGGCTTCCTCGCGAAAACCGACTCTTTTGTAAACGGCAATGGCCCGCGCGTTGAACTCAGCTACCTTGAGTGTGACGCGTGAGGCACCCGTCTTTCCGAGGATAAACTCGATCCCTGCATGAACGAACGACTCGCCGACACCCTTCCCGGTAAGATCGGGTCGTAGGCCCAAGCTAATTTGAACATCCTGAGCGCAAACCTCGTAACCAAAGTGACCTACCAGCGATCCCTGTTTGTCGAGAGCAGCGAAAGTCGTCGACCACGATCTTGGGTCCATGAATTCACGCCGATCTTCTTCGTCGCTGTCAAGATCATAGAAAGCATAGACTCCAGGATAGCGCCACCGGGAAACCTCTTCAGCATACTCCTGGGTCATCGGCACAAAGCGAAAGACGACATTGGCCCGGGAGATCCGTCCCGATCCATGCCTGGTCTTGGTCGCGGTTGACCTTCCGCCATACCCTAGCGGCGCGGTCAGGGGCACGTGACCGAACTCAGCAATGAGCTGCTCGGGACGAATCGCCAGCGGCTCTTCCAGACGGGCGTAAGCGTACTCTGCGTACTTCTCGACTACCTCGTAGCCCACCGCGTTCCTACCCAGCGCATAGGCCACCTTGGCGGTCTGGCCTGAACCAAGAAACGGGTCAAGCACTGTATCGCCCGGGTAGGAGTACAGCTGCACTAACCTGTACGGGATCTCCTCGGGAAACGGGCACGGGTGCTCCAGCGTCCCTGGGGGCACCGGCGCGATGTGCCACACATTGTTTGCGATCTCCTTAGTGAACAGGGCCCCGACCTGGACCTTTGCAGCATCCCGGCTCTCGGCTGAGACCGAGCGGAATATGGGGTCGCCCGGCTTTCGGAAGACCATGATGTACTCGGTCATGATGTTCGGATGGTAGTAACCGGGATATGGACGCTGGATAAAGACGCCCGCCCTCTTCACGCCGCCCGTCGACTTGTGCCAGACGATGTCCTGGTGAAAAGCCCACCCTACGGCCGGGAGCCTCGACGCCAAGTCAAAAGGCACCGGGTAGGAGACGCCGTCAAGCAGCACCGTTCCAACCACGACTGCGAGGTACCCGCCCGGGCGAGTCTTGCGAAGGACCTCGGCGAATATGCCGCTGAGCCAGCAGAGGTACGAGTTGTAGTTGTCGAACCCCGCGGCGTATTGACGGGTACGGTAGGCTTCTTCCGGATTGCCTGCGTGGCGGTCGTAGTCGATGGCGTTCCAATAGGGCGGCGAAGTGACGGTCAGAGTGACGCTTCCGTCGGCAATCTCATCCATACTCTCGCTGCTCCGCACAAAGACCCGGGCGAAAGCCGGCGGTGGTCCGAGCCTCTCGCGCGCCAAGATCCTGGCCGACCCACGCTCACCGCTCATAGCGTCTTGACCGGCGTTTTAGCCTTGATCAGCGTTTCACCGTTTTGAAGCCGTGATTCCACTCCTGGTCCTCCTTGTCGCCAAAGACATGTCCTGGATTCATCCACGGGAGCCGATAGTCCTTCATACGCGCCGACCCCGATGCAGGTATACTGGTGAGGAGGTGCGGCAAGGTGAACATGCTGTCGGTACTCAAGCCAATCGCGGGAAGAATGCCGCTATACGTGCGGCTCATGTACATGATCCTCGCGGACCCGTCAGTCCGCAAGCGACACAAGGCCTTGCTTAGCGCAGGCCTGCTGTACGCGGTTTCTCCCGTTGACCTGGTACCGGGAGTAATCCCCGTGGTTGGCCAAGTGGACGACATCATGGTCGCTTTGTCGACGCTCCTGAGGGTCCTGAAGCGATTGCCGTCCGACCGCAGGACGGAACTGCTGTCCTCTGCGGGCCTTCGCCTCGAAACCCTGGAATCTGACCTCGAGGCTGCCCGCTCCATGGCTCTGTTTCTGGCAACCAGGCCAATTGCCTACGCCAGAGACGCGGCGAGGTGGACAGGAAAAGCGGCGGGCAACCTGCTGAGGGGGCTCGGGAAGCTCGGCAGGCTCAGGAATAAGTGATAGAGTAGCAGGAGTGGGACCATGGAGTACCTGGGGTGGTACATTGCTCGAACTCTTGAGGAACGAATCCAGCAAGGCACAGCCCCTCCTGTCCTCCGCGCTCGTGTGGGTATTGGGACAGGCGTTCCCGCAGTTTCGTCGCAAAGGGCTTGGCAGGGCAGCCGCGGCAGCGTTACCAGGCGCGCAGGAGCAATTAGACTAGAGGTGACCCGCGGCAACCATGGTGGGCAGAACTGCCGACAGGAACACAGTTTCATTGTCATACATATCCGCGTTGGGGCTCATGGGTTCGTTGGTTGTGACAGTTACCCTGCACAAACCTCCGTTCTGGGCAATGGCTGCGGGAACCGTCATCGCCGGCATTTGCGCTGTAGGCCGGCTGCGCACCCGTCTCTCTGCCACGAGCCCGATCCTGGAAGTCGCAGGCTATGCATACAAAGGACTCTCACGGATCCTGAACGTCGTCATCCTGATTTCCCTCATTAACGCGATGACCGCGGTTTGGTTCTCGTCCGGGACTATTCAGGGGTTAGTGTACTACGGGCTCTCAGTCGTGAACCCACGGTACGTGGCTCTGGCGGGTCTCGCCCTGTCCACGCTGCTCTGCACACTGATCGGTAGTTCAGTCGGTACCACCGCAACTGTGGGAGTCGCCATAGTGGGAATAGCCAGGGCATTTGGGATGCCCGCGGCTCCAGTCGCGGGCGCGGTCATGTCTGGCGCCCTGTTCGGCGACCGCATCTCGCTCCTCTCCCCCATCTATCACCTTTCGGTGGACATGACGGGCTCCGATCCGCAGAAAGCATCGCGCCGCATTTTTGCTACCGGGTGGGTTGGCCTCGCGGCTTCGGCCGTGGCGGCGACCATTTCCGGTCTAGCAATGGACCCGGGCCAGGTACAAGCAGGCATCGCGTGGAGCGCAGCGTTTCTAGCCGGCCTCAAAGACACCGCCCGCATAAGCGCATTGGTCCTGCTCCCCACTGCCCTGGTCGTGGCGTTGGCGGTCCGCAAAGTGCCGGTCCGCATGTGCATGGCTGTTGGCTTGATAGTTGGAGTCATCCTAGCTATCTTTTACCAGCACGATACGGCTATCGGGGTCCTCAGGAGCGTCCTTTTCGGGTACTCGGCGAAAGGCGGTAACCCCCAGGTCAGCAGCCTCCTACATAGCGGCGGCCTGCTTGGCGCCATCAACATGCTCCTACTTCTGCTGTTCGCCGGCATGTACACTGGCGTGATGGAGAAGTCCGGGATGATGGATGACGTCTCCCACGGCCTGGTCTCCCGCCTGGAGACGAAGAGATCGTTCCTCATAGGCGCCATGGGTGTCAGCGTCTTCTCAGCCGCCTTGGCCTCCAACCAGGCAATGAGCGTTATCATCCCAGCAAGGGCCATGGAAAGGAAGCGTGAGGAACTGGACGTACCCCGGGAGGAGTTTGCCGGGTCGTTGTCGGATTCTGGAGTGGTGGCAGCGGGCCTCATCCCGTGGAACGTCATGGCGGTCATGTGCTCCGGATCGCTGCAGGTGCCGCCGCTCGCATACGCACCTCACACGATATTCGCGTATGCCGTGCCACTGGCGATGCTCTGGCGCGTGAGAAACAACCTAACCACCATCAATCCAAAGGAGAAAACGCAAGAGGCGAGATAGATGACCACTACACCACATAGACCAAAGCTCGTCATCCTCACCACAGGAGGCACCATAGCCTCACGCAGGCAGGGACCAATGGCTTCAGGTTCAGAAGTCGCGGGAGAACTCGAGAAACACTTTCCTGACGCTGAGGTGGCCATCAAAGAGGTCTTCCGCATCGATTCCAGCAAGATGACCACTGACATGATGTGGGAGATTGGTGTCCAGGTAGAAAGTTCGTTCAGAGAAGGGGCAGCTGGCGTCGTCGTCACCCACGGCACCGATACCCTGGAAGAAACCGCGTACTTCCTTGACCTCATGAGCGCCTTCTTCGGGCCGGTTGCCATCACAGGCGCGATGCGGGGGTTTGATTCGGTGGCGCCGGAAGGGCTGGCCAATCTCGTGGAATCGTGCAAAGTGGCGCTGGAGCCGGCTTCGAAGGATTACGGAGTCCTGGTCGTCTTCAACGACAAGATCCACCTCGCTCGAGAGGCCACCAAGACGCACTCGTGGACACTGGATACCTTCGTTTCGCCAGAGACCGGTCCCGTTGGACTGGTTGGCGCGACGTCGCAGCAAAGGGTCAGGTACTTGGTGCGACCGCAGGAGAGGGTCCACTCGGAGTACAGGGGCTTCGCCGGTCCCGTCGATCTAGTAAAGACTGCGGTGGACTCAGGAGACCGGCTGATAAGAGCCGCCCTGGCAACCGGGACAAAAGGCATCGTCGTGGAGACCCTGGGATTCGGCCACTTGCCGCCGGGAGCCGCAACCGCCTTGAAGGACGCGGTCTCGCAGGGGATCCCCGTGGTCGTGACCACGCGTTGCCTTTCCGGAGGCGCCCCCAATCCAGGAAACTTGAATGACAGCGGGTTCATCACCACGGACCTCTCCGGGGCCAAAGCACGAGTGAAACTAATGCTGGCCCTTTCCGTGAGCAATGAACCCGCAGAATTGGCGCGCCTATTCAGCCAGAACCCCTAGCGCTGGAGCCGTCTCGGGCGCTCTTGGCAAGCGTCGTAAATCAGGGGTTGTAGGCATGGTATTTGTAGTTTGAGAGAGTCATCTCCTCCTCGTTGGTCACACCGCTGGACAGGGTGACGGCTTTGGCGCCTATGGTGATCACGCAGGAATCCGACTTGGTCACCGGTCTCTTTGTCCTCACCGTGATAGCGGTGGGCTGGAGGTGATGACCGTAAGAGATGGACTCAATCCTCATAGGCTTGCCGTCACTGTCAACAACCGATATCTTAGTGGTTTTCACAGACTTGACGGGCTCCACGAAGTCGATGAGGAAGTAGTTCCAGCGCTGGACATAGCTTAATGAGACGAAGTAGCGGGAGAATTCACCGAGGCTATTAGCCTGCTCCCCAAGTCGTGTGGCCAAGAACGCCACGACTCCGTCTCTTGTCTCAAAGACCAGGTGGTAGGTGCCGCCCGCCTCTAGAGTCGCCGGGAGTATCACCTTCCCATCCTTTAGTTCTGCAGGATGCACCCGATCAGGGTCCCCTGTCTCGACAAAGCGCACTGAAGTAACTGCGCTCGGACCCGAGGCCAGGACAACGGTGTTGCGCGAACCGTCAAAGGTGTCATGCGCGCCGATCTCAATAGGCAAGGACTTAGCCTCTTTAGGTATGTCAATTGCCGCGGAAGGATAGCGCCACCCGGTCCCTGCCGTGATCTCCCTGAGCCGCTCCAGCTGGATGTCTCTCCCGGCGAGGAGATCCGACCTCGTCGTGTGCACCGGTATGTTCGGAAAGAGCGCTATCTCCGACGCGTCAAGGAAGTTGGGCCGGCCGGGCTCATGCGTCGACATCATGAACCGCCAACCGGTGATTGGTATTGCGCCGTCACCGCCGGTACCATGCCGGTTGAAGGCCGGGTTCTCTCCCGTAGGTTCGCCTAGAGTCTTAGCGATGCCGTTGTCATGGAGCAGCATAGAAGCGAGAACGGCGCAGCTGTAAGTGCTGTTTGATGTCAAGACATATGTTGTCCCAGCGTACTGCTGGGATTCAGGTACCTTCTGGATGTTCACATAGGGTTGGTGACCATCGAGATACACAGGACCGGTCTTCAAATAGGACAGGATCAGGTTTAGGGCCCCAGAGGTACCTCCCTCGTTGAACCTCCAATCAAACGCTATGTTCTGGATGTTGTTCTCCTTCACTGCTGCGAAGAAGGCCGGTATCTCCTTCTCCAGGAGCTCCATTTCGTCCTTGTACAAGAAGCGATCGAACCTGAAGTAGCCCAGATTGTTGGCTTTCTCAATGCGCCATTCCGCATCAACGCGGGGGGAGGGGACGAGGGTGCGTGTCGCGGTGAGCGGGACTCGGTAGACTACATCCTTGCCGTCTCTATGAACGTGCACGGACACTGTCCCATCGGGACTCAGCAGTCCAAGGTGAGACAGGTAGGACGCCCGCGTGAGGTAGAACGGGGCGTTATAGCGCACCCAGTACTCGTTCTCATGGGACACTACTTGGCTCAGAAGCTCGATGAGTTCCGGAGGCTCTGCACCCCCGATGCTTAGCACTCGATCGCCTCTCCGAAATACGGGTGTGTCAGCGGTCGCTATGATACCGTCGTCCATTAGCCAGACAAAAGGCAGATTCAGGTACCGTGATTCCTGGAACGGGTTATGGAGTACGGTGTGGCCGTCCCCCATCGCGACGAAGATCCTCTGCAGCTGGAAGTAGTATTCGGTCTTCTCAAGGGGCGTCAACGTATTTGCCCGAGCTGCGTCGATGACAGCAAGCTGTTCTGCGGTAAAGCCGGAGCGCTTGGCTACAGCATGGTGGGTCTTGATGTGGCCAACCAGGAAGTCGATCCCCTGCTTCATCTGCTCCGCCGTAAACATCTCTGAAGCGGGCGGTGGTTCATCGTCGGTGAAGGCCTTGAGACAGACGTTGGTGTTGGCCCTCACCGAAGTGACGTCAGTCCACTTTGACCTCAAGAGCACATAGCTCTCTCCCGAGCTGGCGAAGCTTCTCTTGACCATGAGTCCGTCCATTGAGTCCGCGGCGATAGGCACATTCGACTGGGTCTTGGTCGTCACAAGGACCGCGAACCGACTACCAGGCTTGACCTTAACCGGAGAGTCGAAGTCCACGGTGTAGTAGCCTGGGAGGTCGAACTTTCCCGTTGCCACCGTGACTCCTTGATTGAGGGACTGGACTCCGGTGAACTCGGGAACCACCTTCACTTCGTACTCAGTTCCCTCTTCAAGGGCGTAGAAACCGGCGGCCTTGACTGACTCCCCGTAAGGACTTGCGGTCTGGAACACGTTCGCGAAGGAAGCCGTACCGGTGTCCGACTGCACGTTCAGGTTGAAGTTGTAGCCCAGGAGATCGTGCTGGTATATGCGTTGGTAGGGCTTGGTCCAAGAGACCCGCGAGAAGACATGGTTGCCAACCAAGGAATCCAGCTTGGTCATGAACATGAGGTCGTAGTAGGAAACGTAGAAGTAGCCGCCATTGCTGTTCTTCCGGTTCGGTCTGCCCCACTCCGGTCCCTTGGTGTTCCTGACGATAAAGGCTCCGTCACCGGGGGGCTTAATCTTGAAGTTGCCTTTTGGGAAGTTATCGTCCCAGCCCACGATGGTCACCGCGTGGCCTTGTCCCTCGGAATTCGGCTTGGACTTGTCGCAGTACCAGGCAAAAGTCTTCTCGTTGTAGTAGGGCCCAAAGGTTTCGCGAGAACCTTTCCACATGGCGACCGACACTGCGCCATGCTCCATGACCGCGCGCTTGATGTGGTCGTTGTCCATGGGGTCCTTTCGCTCGGGCAGGAACAGTACCTCCTGGACATACAGCGCGGGCTTCAACCCAGCCCGGACCCGCATGTCCTCTTCCCTCGCTGAGACGGGGAAGGGATCTTCCGACTCGAGCACAGGTCCTCGCCAGCCAACGTAATAGCCGACGGACATTAGGTCGTCGCCGCCATCGGCCAACCCTCGTGCAAAGGACTCATCGTATGCCTCGCTCAGCTGGGTCATGAGGTTGCTCTCCGATAGGTCCAGATCGATTCTCTCATGAGTTCTGGCGTACGACTCGAGTGCTGCGATGGAAGCAAACGCCCAGCATCCTCCGGTCCCGCCCTGGTTTTTGACCGGCGTCAGTTGTACCGCTGTCCGCGCGTCGTACCTGACCGGAAGACCTGTAGGCCCTAGCGGCACAGCTTCCACAAGGGCCTGGGGCGATTCAGGCGGGGGCGACGCGGAACACGCAGGGAACGCGAGTGCACAGAGAAGGACCAGTAACAGCATAGATTTCCTGAACATGGGCCATGGACCTCCCTTGGTCTATCCTCGGCGCGATGCTCAACGTATCAGAGGTGCGCGTATGCTGTGCGGCGTTGTGGATTGCGGCGGCTGGTCTAGTCCGGCTGACTGCCCTGTCTCTCGTCTATTGACTGATATTTCTGCGGGTGTGTTCCGATGTCCTGTTTCCTACATACCTTCAAGGCAGTTGGGACATACCTCCCTGCACCTGAAGCACTTGATCTTCCACTCCCCGCCATTCTCTCCCCCGAAAGCGTAATCCGACAAGAAGAGTATCCCTTCCAATCCTCCCCAGTCCGGCCTTCAGCGCACAGTGCTTGGCGAAAACGATGTTGCGACGACGGCCCGCCCGCGCATCGTACTCGGTGGGACTGATTGTGCCGGTTGGGACAGCCAAAGCCCCTTATCCTCAAGCTCGTAGCATAGTTGTACGGACAGCAGGTCGGGGCCGTTCGACAAGAGGTTCCGACCTGCATGAGGGCCGAACCTCTTCACGTCGTTGGACGTTAGCACTTAGAGCCCTCCAGTCATCCTTATCGCTTGTGCCACTATCCACGGAGGATTCGCCCGCCCGGCACGTCACTCCTATCGCACCCCTTCGCGACCACGTGGCTGAGCCTGCGTATATACTTGCTGTGGCTCTAGCATGGAGGGAAGGCTATGAAGACTCGATTCGCGCTCATCGTCGGAGCAATCGTCATTGCCGCAGCCTATGTGGTCATATCGTTCACAGGCACTTCGGTGAACTCCTCTGGCCAGTTCTCGCGCCTGGAGGATGGGACAATTCTCTACACCCATCAGCTGACTAACCTCACGTGGCACCCGATTCGCTATTCTATCGCGGCTGATCCGGACTCACCAGTCGCAACCACCCTGATACGCTGGGATTCGAGCGATCCGGAACACACCGTGACCCGGATGGCATCGGAGAGCGGCAGCTCACCGTGGTCGGTCACTGTGAACGTACCCGGACGCCAAGAGGCAAGCATCGAGGTCGTTTTCGAGTTGTCGGAGACCTTGGCCTCGCCTGGACTGACCGCAACGCGCGACTCAGGCGGCACATACCCGGCGGTGAAAGTGCTGCTCAGCGTCGAAAAGTAGCCTCGATCTTCCGTTCGACGACCTTGAAGGAGTGGTACCATGCAGCGTTCATCGCACTTCACTTCACTCATAGTTGTGGCTTTAATCGTGGCTAACCTGGTTGGATTCGTCTACATCAACCGGATGAGAGCCGAGATTGCCGAGCTGCGGTCGGCCGTATCGATCCAGGCAGGACTCCGCGGCGAGGTCCAGCAACTGCGATCCGAGATGGCCGCGCTAAGAGAAGGAATGGAATGGGCCACTCCAGTTGACATATCTATCGACGACCCATCGGCGGAAGCGATCTCTCTCGTGGCTACCTGGCAGATCAAGGACTTCACCGAAGGATCATCAGTCACATTCCACTGGCAGGGTCCTGAGGATGAAGGATTCCGTGAGATAGAAGCAGAGAAACTGAGTGCGGGCCGCTTCCAAGCTAAGGTGGGAGAACCCGTTTTCATAGTACCCGAAGTCATTGTGTCCGGAGGTTTCGGTGGAGACAACAAGCAGGGCAAGGTTCATGCTAAGCTAATCGCCGAGCGCCCCGTGCTATGCACCTACTACATTTCCATGAAGACAGGCGACTCGGTCAGGACGGCTGATGCCCGCACTACGGACCTATCGAAGGTCTACGCTGCTCTAGTCTACGGGGTGAACCTCTCGGTGGCGGGTGACTCAAAGAAGATGACGGTAGCGGTGGCCGAGACACCTAACCAATACGCCAAGCCGGCCTTCAGGCTGGAATCTGCTAAGCTTGAGGGTTACTCTGGCTCCTCCAAAGTGCTTGACCTGACATTGGTGAAGAGGGGAACGACGAGTGTCGTCCTTGGGTCCGACTCGGTAGACGTACCGGTATTCGAAGCCGAGATGCCCAAACCGGTCTCCACCCTGACTGCCCTGTGGCTTAACCTCTCCTACTCGGATGGGAAATCTGCCAGGCTTGAGTTGTCTCCTGCGATTCTTCAGTAACCGGGGCATGCATGTGAGGGATAGGCAAGTCCCAACGTGGTTTTCCGAAGGCGTAGCTGAGTACGCTCGATGGGTAGTCCTCGGCGAAGCCAGATTCGAGGCAAAGCAGAAAGCCGCGTACGATCCCGAGATCAGCAAGATTGTCAACCACGGGCTCTCTGGCGCTGAAACCTATGCTGCTGGAGCGCGGGCGCTACGCTACATGGAGGCCAAATACGGCGCCGACGGGATCATCGTGCTTATGAAGAGCAGTGAGAAATGGTTTGCGGATGCGATCAAGAAAGAGCCGGGTGTCACTGTGAGCGAGTTCGAGGCCGGGCTAAAGGAGTGGCTAAAGGCCAGGTAGGATGACAGCTCCGAGGCCCGGTGGCACCGGAATGACACCCCCCATGAACCGATGTAGAATCTAATCAACACCATGCAAGGAGGGCCCAGCATGCTGGTAGACCACGCACACGAGTATCCCGATGATAAAGCGCAGTTGTACCCCATTCTCCAGCAAGACTTACTGGCGATGGTTCAAGGCGTGCCCCAGCCCATACCAAACCTAGCCAATGCGTCGGCGCTCCTCTGGCAGGGACTCAGGGACATCAACTGGGCGGGATTCTACCTGATGGAGGACGGTCAACTGCTACTCGGGCCGTTCCAGGGCAAGCCGGCCTGCATATACATCTCTGTCGGAAGAGGCGTGTGCGGTACTGCGGTTGCTCAAGGGAAGTCGCTGCGCGTCGACGACGTCCATAAGTTCCCGGGGCACATTGCCTGCGATAGCGCATCGAACTCCGAGATCGTCATCCCGATCCGTGATGGCGATCGGATAGTTGGTGTACTAGACATCGACAGCCCGCTCTTCAGTCGTTTCGACGACCAGGACCAAGAAGGTCTTGAGGGATTCGTGCGGATACTTGAGAAAGCATGCGACTGGAGATCAGTGGCGCCTGTTCGAAATGGATGATCAAGTCACTGAATAATAACTAGCAGAGTGCTCTATCGAAGGTGATCTGCGATGGATGGCAAGTGGAACAGATTGGTGGCCCCAATCATCACTACGTGCCTGCTCTTGCTCTACTTTGGCTTCTTTCTGGTTCAATCGGCATCAATCCCGCTTCAAGGATTTGGGCGGTTCATTGCCATCGCGATTCCAGCAGGGTTGATGTGGGTCAGCGTGTACGTCTTGATTGAGCGGATCAAAGAGATAAGGAGCGGTGAAGAAGATGATCTTGGTAAATACTGACTACATCGCAGGCAAGGAGCTAGAGATGCTGGGACTGGTCAAAGGCTCCACTATCCAAACCAGACACATCGGCAAAGACATCACCCAGGCCTTCAAGCACATGGTCGGGGGGGAGCTTAAGGAGTACAGCGAGATGATGAACGATGCGAGAGCTCTCGCAACAAAACGGATGGTGGCAGAGGCAGAGTCTCTCGGGGCCGACGCAGTCATTAACATCCGATATGCTTCAGCATCCGTCATGCAAGGAGCCGCAGAGGTGATGGCATACGGGACTGCTGTGAAGTTCAAGTAGCCTGGGTTTTCAGCATACGATCCGCAGTATCGTAGAGACAACCTCATCGAGAGGAATGGTCGTGGCGATCTCGACTTGCCAGTGCCCGACATTCCTGTCAGCAGTACTCGCTTCACTGAAAACCACTCCCAGAAACGGGGCATCGCTTGCTGCTCTGAAGTGCTGCGTTCTACCTTCGCCCAGATGCATCCTCCCCTTTCGCGAAGAAAACGCCGGCTGAATGATATGGCCAAAAGGGTTCCGGCGCCAGCACTGCTCCAAGCTGCACTAGGTTGCACCCGGCTGCACTGGCACCGGACCTCCTGCATAGGCCCCGCTAGACCTCTTTCGCAGAACCGTCGTACTTCCCGCGCTCTACGACCCGGCCATCCTTCATGTACAGGACTTGGTCCGCGCGAGACAAGACTTCCGGCCTGTTCGTCACAACAAGGCAGGTCGTGCCGCGCTTCTCCAATATGCGCTCCCAGAAGGCTTGTTCTGTCTCAACATCCAAAGCACTCGCAGAATCATCCAATAGGAGAAGCGCCGGGCTCCTAACCAGGGCTCTTGCGGCAGCAACCCTCTGGATCTGCCCTCCGGACAGCCTCTGTCCGCCGGTGCCGACCTGCGTGTCAGACCCATCCGGCAAGCATGCCAAGTCCTGGTCCAGCACAGCCCGCCAAATGGCATGATCCACGAGAGCCCCGCGGGACTCCAGCCCCAGAAGGATGTTCTCTCGTATACTCTCGCTGAAGAGGTATGGCGTCTGCGGCACATACCCGCATTGAGGATAAGTCATGAATGCAGCCAGGCCGTCGATCCGCCGCCCGTTCCAGAGCACTCGGCCTCCCTGCAGTGGGATGAGCCCAAGGATCGCCCTAAGCAGGGTAGTCTTGCCCGAGCCCACCTCACCTGCTATCGCGGTCACAGTCCCGCCTTGGAGGTCGAAGGAGACGTCCCGGATGCCGTTGCCGGTACCAGGATAGAAGGCCGTCATCGCCCTCACCGACAGGATCTCCAGCGGCTCATGGGGCCGGGCGTAACCTTCCTGATACAACTCCTCTCCCGCCGGTGCGCCCGCAGAATACAGCGGACGGCGCGCAACCAGTTCCTCGGCAGGCGAACCCCCAAGGAGTTCTGTCATCCTGTCGAAGGAAACCCGGAGCTGCCGCAGGCGCGCGCCCCATCCCCCGAGGTAGACGCTGTGTTCGCCGATTATGGTGAGGTAGGAGATGAACAGGGAGAACTCTCCTATCGAAAGCGACCCTCCCGCTATGGAGTTTGCGGCCAACAGCATGACGATGCCGCCGCCTATGCTGACCGTTCCTGCCTGAATGGATTCCATCCCGAGGGTGACCCGCTTCTCCCGCAGCGCGACCTTCTTTCGGGTCTCGCTGAGCACGTTCAGATGAGCGCGGGCGGTCTCCTCCGCTCCCGCTATCTGAATGGCCTGGGACACGCCAAGCACCTCTCCCATCATTAGGGTCAGGTCCTCTGTTGCATCCCTCGTGTCCCTGCGCCTATTCTCTATGAGTTCGCCGGCGATTTGGGCTACCACGACCACGAGACAAAGGGGAATGAACACCAGCCGGGTCAGGGCCGCGTCCACCCGGTAGAGGACAACTGTGGCAAGCACCAGGCTCGCAGCAGCGCCCAAGAGGTCGGGGATGTTCGAGACGACTTCCTCCGGCTCTCCCGCGTCGTCTCGAAAGAGCGTCACGGTCTCACCTGGCGATGTCTTGAGCAACGCCGCACGCGGCAGTCCCAGGAAGCCGCCGAGTAGGTTCCGAACGACCAGCATGTACGTGTAGAAAGCTCTGGGCGCGTCCACCATGCCTCCGGCAATGAGGATTCCGGCCCGCCCCGCCGCAATTCCAACCAGGAGGGCAATGAGTGAGTACACCCCGCGGTTTGGGGTTTGGGCGGTCGCCAGCGAATCAAACACCGCTTTTACGACAAGACCGGGGGCCAGCGTGCCGAGTTGGTGAGCCGCAAAGGCCAAGCCGTGCGCGGCATACAGCGCGGGCTTTTGCAGTATCATCCGCCAAACCAGCCGAAAGGTACGCATCATCTGAGCACCTCCTCAATGCCGGTGTGGAGCAACCTTGAGTAGCGGGATGAGGGATCGGCCACGAGGTCCACGCGTCTGCCGTGCTCGACGATTCGGCCGCCCTCGAGTATGAGTATGTCGTCCGTCCTCTCCAGCGTGGCCAGGCGGTGGGCTATGATCACGCCTGTCCGGCCCTTGAGAGATGCCGACACGGCTGCCTCCAAGCTGGACTCGGTCGCAGGATCGAGACGTGACGATGCCTCATCCAGGATGATCACGGCCGGGTCTCGTAGGCTGAGCCGGGCGAAGGCGACCAACTGCGCTTCACCTGCAGACAGATCCCGCCCGCCCGGACCGATCACAGTGTCCAGTCCTTCGGGCAGAGCGGCCAGCCATTGCCCCAGCCCAACCTCATTCAGAGCCGAGCATAGTCTCTGGTCAGGGATGCTGCGGTCGAAGAAGGTGAGGTTATCGCGCAGGCTGGCTTGGAGGATCTGCACGTCCTGAGTAACGAGTGCCACGCGCCTTCTCAGGTCAGCCAAGCGTAAGCTGCGGATGTCCTTTCCGCCCAATCTGACCTCGCCTGAATCCGGATCGTAGAACCGGAACAGAAGGCGGGCGATTGTGGTCTTTCCTGCGCCCGTTCTTCCCAGGACTCCCAACACCCGACCCGGTTCCAGGCGGAAGCTGATGTTGTCCAATACTACGCCTGCGTCCCCTTCATATGAGAAGGTGACGTTCGCGAACTCCACGCTCTCTGCACCTTGTGGCAACGCAGGTGAGGATTCGCAGGCGGAAGAGTCGGATACGGCCGGCTTACTGGCCAGAAGTTCCGAAACGCGGCTGAGGCTTCCGCCCGCTGATTGCATTCCGCGTAGGTTAAGCTCCAGCTGCTCAAGAGGGCGCCGCACCATCTCGGCGTAGGTGAAGATGGCGAATGCCGTCCCAAAGGTGATCCGTCCCTTCAGGAAGAGCGCCGCGGCCACTGCGAGAGCTGCCACCGTACCCGCTCCGAACAAGAAGAGTCCGGCAGCACCTGCGCGAAACCGAGCCATCATCGCCCTGCGGTGCCACGGGTACCACAGCCTGGCGTTCTCGTGAAGCCTACGCAGAACCCATCCGGAGGCTCCGCAAGCCTTCAGGTCCTCCATACCCTCTATCCACTCCCCGAGGCATCCGTAGAACCGGGCCATGGATTCCATCACCTTAGCCCAGAGCGGGGATGCCGCTTTCCGCATCCTGAGGAGTACAAAGAGCGCGAAGCCTGAAGACAGGGCTACCGTAGCGCCCGCCAATAGGTTCGTCCGGAACAGGACGCCGAGCGCCATCGCCAGGAACAACGCGTTCGCAGCCAACCCGGCGACGAGCCGGGAAAAGAGCTCTGCTAGACTGGCCGAGTCTCCATCGATTCTCTCTACCAGTTCGCCTGGACTGTGGGCCTTGTGAAACGACGGACCCAGGCTGAGGCAGTGGCCGATAAGGTCGGACCGCAGGCTGTTGGTAGCCCTCCATCCCACATCGTCACCGAGGTACTGGCCCCATGCGCTGAACAGACGCTGTCCAACGGCTAGGGCTGTGTAAAGGGCCGCTAGCCTTTGGAGAACGGCAAAGCTGGATCCGCCCACCGCTGCATCGATGAAGTCGCGGATCACCTGTGGCGACCACACCTGCAGCGCGGTTGAGATGATCAGAAGGACCGCGAGCAGAGTTACCTGGGGCCAGAGTGGCCTGAGGTATCGCGCCGCGAGAGCACGCTGGTTTGTTGAGATCGCTTGTATATCAGTCAAGAGTTGCTTCCCCCTTACGCGCAAATGGAACATGGTCCCGAATCTCGCAGGGTCGAACTCGCGTGGTTAAACCTCGCATGGTTGAACCTCGCATGGTTGAACCTTCGCAACAGAAATGAGACCCGTGCTGGGGGCGCAATCCCGTCATCTTCATCTCACGAGGCACGGTGCGGGCACAGTGCCGCCAAAGTAGAGCGATCTACAAGGCCAGTGGGCGGTATCAGTCGCTGAGCTTGGCTAGATCAGTGAGGGACGGGAGTTGCGCCCATCGCACTGCAAAACAGCACTAGACATGCGCACAGCCCCCCGTCGATGATAGTGGAATTAGAATCCGTCGGAATTCTACAGCGGTCATGGCTACGTGTCTAGGCGATTTGATGCATGTTCGCCGATCGGACGCACCAATCTAGACCACGCCGCACCTACCGGATGTATGCGTTACTGACCAACAAGTCTTGAATTGCCTCGGTTGGGACAATGAACTCCACCATCCCCATTGACCCCGGCGCGACTTCATACTCGTTGAAGACGATGACCAGCTTGTAGTCAGAGTTGATGTAGAAGGTCTGCTCAGGAACAATCTTTTCGAACCCGTCACTTACGAGGGTGGACTCCCCCTTGATGAAGTACATTATGCCTTCAGCCGGGTTGGTCTGTTGCCGCATCTGAGCCCTGATATTATCGCTGATGACGTCAATGTAGCGGTCGTCCATGAACAGGCTCGGCAGAGTGATGATGATCTGATTCTCCAGATCGATGTTGTCGTAGTGCACCGACTCTTTTGCGGAACCCGCGATCTCCGTCACAATTGTCTCCACTGCGAAGATGTTCTCTGTGCTTGCCTTAACCTTGAAATTAGCCTCCAGGACCTGCGGGCTCCACTGGCCTTCTCCGTACCCTTCCACGAACTTCTCGAACAGATCGCTGCCCTCTTTGAGGTACTTCTGGTTGAGGAATCTCCCCAGGCCGCTGTCCCTGAGTCCATCAACTTCAGGAATCCTAACGTTGGCACTGCGGTTGCCATCCTGGTATGAAAGCTCGGTGAACGTTACGAGACGGACCAGGTTTTTCAGCACCGGGATCTGTCCCATCGCGCTGGCAGCTGCCGGGCTGAGGTTCACCACAGCGACAAATACCAGGAAGACTGCCGCCACGGACGCTATCGACGCGCGCAGCATGGCAAGCCTTCTCAGGGCCCTGCCTTGCTTGTCTATCATCCTTGTCACGGTAGATTCCAGATCACCTGGGATGGGTGTCGAATCGTAGTCGCGTTTCAGCCGTCCTAACTCGTTCATTCTGAGCCACCTCCCTGGATAATCCCGGGACCATGGTCATCCAATTCCACTCGCAGTTTCCTTAGCGAGGAATAGAGCGCGGTCTTGATGGTGTTGATGTTCTCACCCAAGACCTCGGCGATCTCCTCTATCTTCATGTCCTCATAGAAGCGAAGGGCTATGATGGTCCGGTTCCGTGTAGACAGGCTCGCGAGGGCAGCTTGAAGGTCGATGTCCTGGTACATGTCACTTTCCGATGCGACTGCGTCAGACTCGAGGTACAAGTCCCTTCTCCGCTTTCGAAGAAAGTCCAGCGCCGAGTTCACGGCGATGCGATAGATCCATGCCCTCACAACGGCAGGATTCCTCAGTGACTTAGCACGAGCCAACGCTTTGCAGATGGTGTCCCCCAAGATGTCCATGGCGTCTTCCTTGTTGCCTACATAGCTGTAAGCGAGCCTGTACAGCGAATCCCGGTTCTCCAGGATGAAAGCCCCTATGGTTTCGTGAGCGTCAAGTTTGGCCATCGCAAGCCCTTCTGTTTATGAGTACACCTTTCCGACGACCATCCCGCCCAAATAGTTTGCAATGTCATGGATGAGTGATGGTAAACTCCCTGCTTTCCGCCCAGACTTCATCGGTGATCGGGATGGACTCATAGGCAGCCACCCTCAGGATGTAAGTCCCGTCAGGATACATTGGCGAAATCGTCCAAGTCACCGAACCGGTGTTAGGAAGATTGATGAACACGATTGGGTCAAACTCCTGGCCTTCTTCCTGGAGCGGCGGCGGGGGAATCCGCCGGATCGTCACAGACACCTTATGAGTAGCCGGTATGTTCCGCGTGGTCCAAGAGATAACATGTTCTTCTCCCGGGTGCCACGTCTCGCCGCCTGAGGGAGATGTGATGCTGATCTCCGGATAGCTCTGCCCCAGCACCTCAAAGTCGCTGCCATCCGTCTTCATCCGGTACAGTTTGTAGTCGATACCGTACTGCTTAGTCCGGCTCGGCGCCACTGTCTCGAAGAAGACCCACCCGTCCACAACGCATATGGCCCAGCACTGGGGTTCTTGGAAGGTCGCCAGCACCTGCATATCACTGCCGTCCAGCCTCACTCTCCGTATTTCGGGCACAGCCGTGGCTTCTTGATCCTGATTCTTGGCCGGCTGAGTGGCGAAGTATATCCACCCGTTGGCGATGTTCAGCCCCTGACAGCGGTAATCGGTGAGCTTCTGCACCTGGGCGCCGTCTGTGCTGACGCGGTAGAGACACCCATCGTCCCACTTGACACAATAGACCCAGCCGTCATGCACAATCTTGTAGCTAAGGACTGTGAAATCGCATATCTGCTCTACAGCCGAACCGTCTAGTTTGCCGCGGTAGATGCCCTGGTAGGTGTAGTAGACCCAGTCGCCATCAACGTAGTACCGGGATACGACGTTCGGAACGACTTTCTCAACACTACTTCCGTCCATGTCCATGCGGTAGACGGACCTCTCGAAGTTCTCCCATTCGATCCCGCCGTAGTAGACGTGTTCGCCGATAACAGCAACCTGACTTGCGCTGACATGGGCAACCTCCTCCGGTTCTCCACCGCCCACAGGGATGCGGAAAATCCAAGGCGAGCCTGAATACGCGTTGGAAGACGAGGAGTCATAGTGGTGTGGGGAGAACACTAGTGAATTCTCCCAGATGTTCAGGTGTGAGGCCTGGGTGTCAGCGATCTTGCTTGGCTCGCTTCCATCCCTTCTCAAACGGTAGATGCCGTCATAGTTCACGTAGTACATCCACCCGCCTGCACTGGTCGCCAGACCGTGGTTCATTATGTTGGCCATAGCTGAGGCAGTAGGCGCAACGGGGTACACGCGAACAGACCGGTCTGCGTTCCACCACTCAACCCAAGCGCCCAGGGCCTCGGACACGAACCGCAGCGGCACCACCGGCTCACCAGAGATGAGCACAGGGGCCACCTCTAGATCAACCGTTTCATCGTTCACGATCGCCTTGGCGCTGCCCAAAGTCATGAACAGAGCATTGTCCCCTTTGACGATGGTAACCTGCCCGGTGGCTTGGTTGTAGTCTACTTGAGCTCCCACGGCTGAGGAGACGAAACGTACTGGCACAAGAGTGCGACCGCCCTCTATGTAGGGGTGCGCGCCCTCGAACTCGATCTCCTCGTCTTCGAAGTACACTCTGACCTCAGGCTTAGCCGTCGAAGCCTCGGCATGGAGCGGCACAAAGAGGACCATGAGCAAACAAACAAAAAGCGTGACACGTGTTTGCCATCGCACCGGTAATTTCCCCTTTCCGAGTCATCTTTGAAAGACGGGGTCTGCGGTCTCCCTCCTAAGCGGACGCGCGCGGTTGCCAACATGTTCCATTACTGCCGCCATCGTTATGATCCTCTGCCCTGAAAAAGACCCTTCCGCTGCCAAAGCGGAAGGGCACCTTCTTGAAGATCTCAGCCGCCCTACTTCGTGGGATTCTCACCCAGAATGAACGCCCGCATATCGTCGGTTACCGCTTGGATGTTGTCCTCACCCAGGTAGGTCATGTGGCCTGCTTTGTACCCTTTGACGAACACCCGGTCCATGGGCAGGTCGGAGTGGTCCAGGGTGTAGTACAGGATACCGATCTGAGTGCAGATGTCGTACCATCCGTTCACGAAGAACGTGCGCATGCCAGGTACCCTTCGCATGGCGGCAGCGAGACTCTGGGACGTGTTCTGGCCTTTGATGTCGTTGTTCCAATCCTTCCACTTGGATGCGGAGTTCACGAAGTTGCGGTCCCAGTTGATGCCCAACAGGGGGAAAACCTCGCCGCACAGGACCGACTGGAAGAACGGGTCGTACTTGCCCTGAGAGCCGTCATCGCGCGGGCCCCACTCCTGCTCGTCTATGAGAGGAGAGTACAGCGGCCGAGTTATGCGCCCGTCGAGGCGCGCCACAGAGCGTCCCTTGTGACGGATTACCTCTCTTCGATACTCGACGTCATCGACGACCAGCCCCCGCCTTTCCAGGTACTCGCGGGACACGCCGGTGTAGTACATGACTCGCTCGATGATATGTTCTCTGGTGTCTGCGGCCAGAGACCTTCCCTGATACAGCGCCAGGAGGTACTCGGTGTCGGCGAAACGCTTTGCTTCAGCCACGAACTCCTCCACCGTCTGGTTCGATGGGTGGTTGTGGTACCAGTGGACCGCAGCTAGAGTGGGAAACGCAAGAACCGCGGGATAGACAGGCGCTTTGTCAGCGAAGAACTTCCCAACGGTGACGGTGTTGCCGATCATAACGATGCCGTCAAAGGGCACGCTGAAAGCGCGATCCGACGCCCCTAACGAACCCCTTCCGGCCACAGTGCTTGCGCGGGTGCAACCATAGCTCTCGCCCACGAGGTACTTGGGACTCTGCCACCGGTTGTAGCGGGCCAGCCACATTTGGATGAAGGTGAGGATTGATTCGGCATCGGGCTCGATCCCGTAGAAGAGGTCTTTCTTGGATTCATCCAATAGGCGGCCGAAGCCGGTGCCTACGGGGTCCACCAGGACCAGGTCCGCGATGTCGAGCAGGCACTGCTCGTTATCACAAGACTCGTACGGGGGCAGGGGCAGCGAATCGTCATCGATTTCCCGGTACTTGATGCGCTTCGGACCCAAAAACCCCACATGTACCATCATGGAAGAAGTGCCTGGGCCGCCGTTAAAGCCGAAGATCACGGGTCGAGATTTGGTGTCTTCCACATCGGAGCGGAAATAGGAATAGGAGAAGATCGAGGCGATTGGTTTTCCGTCATCATCATAGAACACATTGTCTTCGCTAACGGTACGATACGGTACCTTCACCCCGCGCAGGGTGATCGTCCCTTCCCCAAAGAACCGGGAAGGTGTGAAAGCATCGGTCCTTAACATTTGCGATCCCTCTCTCCCTTGCGCGTTCACCGCGCTTAAGGAGGAGGGTTCGTTATCGCGCACCCATTTCCTTCGGTATCTTGTATCCTGGAGACCATCCAAGATCGTGATACAAGATCAACACGTAAAGCGGAATGGACCTTCTCGAACGCCAGGAATCATCTCTCATGAGACGCCCCCATCAGCTTGACGTCCAAACTGAAAGAACGTGCGCGCGGCCAACGCCGTGAAGACGAACCAGGGTACGAGCGACAAGAGGGCGAAAACCTTGCCGATTGCGCCCGCTGTCGAAGGGATAGCCATCAGCACTCCCGCAAGAAGCCCCATAATTGCGGTTGCTCTACTGAAGACACGGGCACGCAGCATAAAAAAAGAGAACATTAGGAGTGCAATCGCATTGAGGATGTAATACACGTTGAAGGTCGTCCCCTTGTAGATGGCAAGCATGGCTTGCCCGGAAGCGAGCAGAATGTTTCTCTGCACCTCGGTAGTCGCCGATGCGTACCCAGCACTTAGGGACAACATTTCAAAGGAGGGGTTTGATGGATAGTAAGCTGCGACCCTCACAACCCCAAGAACCAAGGCAAGCACCGCGGCGGAGAAGTTAACCTTCCTCAAAGCAGCAGAGAATGCCATATACATCGGCACCAAGAGGGTGTTGCTTATGATATATAGGAGGTCTAGGCTCAGCAGGCCTAGCAACCAACTCTCCCGAAACAGTGCGAAAAGCCCTTCGACAGTGCTTGGCGGAGGCCAGATCACGTAGACCACAATCTGCACAAGAATGACCAATAACATAAGAACCGAGGCTATCCCGCCTGCGCGGTATATCCCCCGATAGTCGCAAGGGGCGGAGGAATGGGGGGTGCTATCTGCTTCCGGCTGCGACATGCTGAGCATCCTTTCTGGTTTGATCTACCATCAATATTGCATCGGTTGACGCGCACTGCGAGAGCCAGATATCATCTGTCCCGTCGGGGCGCTTCTCATCAGCACCGATCAACAGGAGGCGAGACCGGATGGCACGCATAAGCGGTGAAGTCTTCATCCGACGTCCAGCAGAAGAGATCTTCGACTTTGTTGCCGATGAGCGCAACAACTACGATCCGGGGATTCGCCACACCGAGTTGCTTACCGAGGAGCCGATTGGGGTCGGGACGAGATTCCGCTGCGAGAGCGTGAGCATGGGTCGAGCCGCCGAGATGGTCGTCGAGATAACCGAACACGAACGGCCGAAACGTTTTGCCTCGTCGACACATTTGGCTTCTATGGATATACACAGCACCCTCGTTTTCGAACCTGCGGATGGAGGAACACTGATGCGCTGGTCGTCCTCTCTGGAGCCACACGGGCTGCTCAAGCTGTTGGCTCCGCTGTTGGCGGCCGCAGGAAAGCGTCAGACATCCGCAATCTGGACAAATCTAAAGCGGACGCTCGAGACCTAAGAAGGACAGCAGCCCAACGAGAACTCCGCAGACATCCGCTAAGGGCACAGGTACACTCGTCAGGAGACCAGAGGCTTATGGGTTCCCTGGATATCTTCAGCCAACATACGGCGCGATGGTTCGAGCGTTCAATCGGCACCCCGACCGCGGTGCAAGAAGCGGCTTGGCCTGCCATTGCTTCAGGCGCTCACACACTGGTGTCCGCGCCGACAGGCACGGGCAAGACGCTGTCCGCGTTCCTAGTGTTCATAGACCGGCTACAGGCGATGGCGCGGGAGGGCACTCTGAAGCAGGAGCTGTACCTTATATATGTCTCGCCGCTCAAATCACTGGCAGGCGACATTCGGGAGAACCTGCGCCGACCCCTGGAAGGGATCGTGCGGGAGCAAGAGCAAGAGTGCCATCTCGCGCAGGAGCCCCCAGCAGCACACACGGAAGGTAGGCGCATACTGCCAAGCCTGAGCGTAGCAATACGCACAGGCGACACGCCCCAGAGCGAGCGACGCAGGATGCTGAAATCGCCGCCCCATATACTGATCACGACGCCGGAGTCGCTGTACCTGATGTTGACCAGCAAGTCGGGGCAATCCATGCTCCGGACGGCCCGGTGGATCATTGTTGACGAATTGCACGCCATGATCGATACCAAGCGCGGCGCCCACCTCTCGCTGTCAGTCGCGCGCCTGGATAATCTCTGCTCAAGACCCCTTCAGCGCATCGGACTCTCGGCAACCATCGAGCCCCTGAGCAAGGCAGCTGAGTGGCTGTCGCCGGATCCCGTAATGATCGCGGCGCCCAAGATGCACAAGGATATCGAGTTGATCGTGACAACCCCCAACTTCATGGCTCGCGCCGCAGAGAAGGATGCTGCTTGGCGCGATATCGCCGAGTCGGTATATTCGCTCTGCCAAGAGGCTCGTACCGTGATCGCTTTTGTGGAGGGCCGCGCCTACGCCGAGAAACTCGCCTACTACGTAAACCAATTGGGCGGCGAGGGCTTCGCGCGGACTCACCACGGCAGCATATCTAAAGAACAGCGCCTTGAGGTAGAGCACGCTCTCCGGAGAGGAGAATTGAGGCTGCTTTGCGCCACCTCGTCCATGGAGCTGGGCATCGACGTGGGCGAAATCGACCAGGTATTCCAGGTAGGCGCCCCTCGCTCCATATCCGGTACGATGCAGAGGTTGGGCCGTTCGGGGCACAACCCGAACCGCGTCAGCGTGATGCGGATCTTCGCGCGCGCGTCATCAGAAGGACTGTACAGCGGCCTTGCTGCCGAGATTGTGCGGCGCGGGGGCGTGGAGCGGCTACGTCCCCCCAGGCTGTGCCTGGACGTATTGGCGCAGCACCTGGTTTCGATGGCAACAGGTGACGGCTACAGCATCGACGATGTCATGAGCATCCTGGCGCGCGCGTACCCGTTCCGCCAGGTAACAAAGGAAGACGTCAAGGACGTCCTCCGCATGCTGGCCGGCGACTACGAGCACGACCGGGACATCCCGGTCCGGCCCAGGGTCCTGTACGACCGCATTCACGAGCGGGTAGACGGGGACCCCTACAGCCGTATGCTTGCGGTTTCGGCCGGAGGTACCATACCCGATAAAGGCCTATATACGGTCAGAACCGCGGAGGGCGTGAAACTGGGGGAACTGGATGAGGAGTTCGTCTTCGAGGCGCGACTAGGCGACAAGTTTATGCTCGGTTCCTTCGCTTGGCAGATCGTGGACATCACAAGAGATACCGTCGTGGTCTCCCAGTCTTCGATCACCGGTGCCAAGCCGCCGTTTTGGAAAGGCGAGATCCGGGGCCGCAGGATTGAGACCGGGTTTGCATACGGTGAGATCCTGCGGAACCTGGGAAAGGCGCACCAGGCAGGCTCTCTTCTGCAGGAGCTATCCCGGCTAGGCCTCGACAAAAACGCAGCCGAGAGCGCACAGGGATTCATCAAGAACCAGATAGCCGTCACCGGCGCGTTGCCTGATGACCGCACGATAATCGTTGAGCACTTCCGGGATGAGACAGGAACACATCAGGTAATGGTGCACTCGGTGTTCGGCCGCCCGGTGAACGAGCCGCTGGCGATCCTGGCCATGGAAGCCGCAAAGCGCCTCTTGAGGTGCAACATCAGCTACGTTGTCGACGATGACGGATTCCTGCTCTTCCCCTATGAGGACCGCCCTCTTCCGGATGGATTGCTGCATGCAATACTGCCCGAGGCCGCAAAGCCCATTCTGGAGGCGGCGCTGCCTGCGACGCCGCTGTTCAACATGGCTTTCCGGTACAACGCCGCCCGCGCCCTGATGATGGGGGTCAAAAAAGCCGGCCGCCAGCCTCTCTGGGTCCAGCGCCTGCGCAGCGCGGAGATGCTGGACTCCCTTGTCAGGCATGAAAAGCATCCGCTGATACGCGAGACGCGGAGGGAGTGCCTTGAGGACTACTGGGACCTGCCCGGCGCTGAACTCATACTGAATCAGATCCGCTCTGGCGGGATCCGCGTACTCGAAATGCATCTTGACTCGCCTTCGCCTATGTCACTGCCGCTGAGGCAGCGGACGGAAGGCGCCAACATGTACGACTACACGCCGACGCCGTCAGGCATCCACGTCGCGGTGGAAGAGGCGCTGGGTGAGACCCAGATGATCGCTCCCACTCCCGAGCAGCTTGCCCGGGTATCAGGACCGTCGACCGCCCTGCCCAAGAACGAGAGCGAACTGCATTCGCGGCTCATGATTGAGGGGGACATGATTGCCGGGGAATTGGATGTCCCGGTCGAATGGCTCGAAGCGCTGGAAAGCAGGGAGCAGGCAGAGTACATCGAACCGGGGCTGTGGATTGCCGCCGAGCACGCAGGCGAATATGACGCGGCGCTAATGGGCGGCGACATGGGCGCGCGGATGCACATCGTCAGGCGGCTCTTGCGCTATCGCGGCCCGCAATCGCCGGAGCAGGTAGCAGATCGTTACCTTTGGTCAGACAGCGCGGCGCTGGAGGCGCTGAAGGCGCTATGCGGTAACGGCAGCGCGGTGGAGTACGAAGGGCTGTACTACCACGCCACGTTGTTCGACCGGGCTCGGAAGGAAACCGTGAAGATGCGCCGCAGGCAGGTGAAGACCCTCCCGCCGGAGCGGTACGCTGCACTCCTGGCACGTCGGCTACAAGCGCCTGGGCAGCGCAAAGAAGCCCTCGAGGCGGCACTGAAGACGCTATACGGGCTCTATTTCCACCCTGCTCTGTGGGAAAGCCTCCTGCTGCCCGCGCGCGTGGCGGGCTACCGTCCGGAACTCCTGGATGCCCTGCTCGCTGAGGGCGAGGTGTCCTGGCGCTTCGTTCCTGACCAGGGTCTGGGCTTTCACCCGTACGACGACATCGACTGGGATGCGGACCTATCCGCATCTGGAGCAACCCTGGAAGGCAACGCGAAAACCGTGTTTGAAGCGCTGCTCCAAAGGGGCGCAAGCTTCATGCAGAGGCTGTCGGGCCCCCTGGGAGGAGCGCCGCCCCACGATGCGCTGCTGTACCTGGCGGAAAAGGGTTTGGCGCACGCCGACAGCTTTGTGCCGGTGCGGCAGTGGATAGACAGGGAGAGGATCGAAAACGCACCGGTGCGGCAGCGGGCCAAAGCTCGAGTCATGACACTCATGGCAGGCCGGTGGGAGTTGGCGCGCCCGCTGAAGGCGCTCTCTATAGAGCAGCAGCTGGAGCGCGGGTTTGATCGTTCCCTGATCCTTTGCCGCGAGACGGCGCAGAACTTGAACTGGGCCGATGCGGTCAGACTCCTGCGCGTGTGGGAATACACCGGTCGTGTCCGGCGCGGGTACTTCATCGAGGGTCTATCCGGCATGCAGTACATCCGGGATAGAGATTTCGCCGGCATCATGTATGAGATGGAGCAGCCAGGTGAAGAGGTCGTTTGGCTGTCGGCGGCGGATCCTGCACAGCCGTGGGGCAAGTACCTCCCGCACTATCAGGACAGGACCTTCATGAACGTGCCCGGCACCGCGGTAGCATTGCGGGCAGGCGTCCCGGTAGCGGTATTCGAGCGCCAGGGAAGGACGCTGCGGGTTTTTGATGACGCATCCCTGCCCGGCGCACTCAAGGTCTTTACGCAGGACTACTCGGCGCACCGCCTGTTCCCGGCGGTCCGGCGCATCACCGTAAAGGAGTATCCGCGAGAAGCAGCGGATGCCCTCAAAGCCGCCGGTTTTGCCAAAGAGATGCAGGACTTTGTTCTCTACGCCTGAAGGTAGACCAAGAGCGAAGCAAGGTAGACCAAAGGGTAGGCAAAGTGGACCTCAACCTAGGCAGGGTGGGTCACAGGTCAGGCGATGTCTCTTTTTGAAAAGGACCTTACGGCCAAAGCAAGGAATCCCGCTACATACAGCACCGCGTATACCATCATCCAGACGCTCGGCTCGCTCATGCTTCCGAAGGGTCCCAGGAAGCCCGCAGCCAGACCGCTCTCCGCGCCGGGCATAAGATAGTGGACAATCTTCCTATACAGGGCATCAGCCGGCATGATAAGGCTGGCCAGGATACCTGCGTTCACGACCGACTTGTTCCCGAGGAAGTAGCCTATCTGTTCCAGCGTCCCGCCCATCACCGAGAAGGCGTACAGCATGAAGGTCATGACCGCATTGGCTATGGTGGAGAGGCCAGTCGTCCCCAGCATCGTGACAGAGAGCAGCACCAGCGGGTGGAAGGCGAACAGCGCAAGGATCCGAATGTCTAGAGGCGCCTTTACACCGGTGGCGATCGAAGTCACGCCGAGCAGCGCCGCGCAGAAGAGAGAGCTGTAGGCTGCGACGATGATACCGTATCCAAGCGACTTCCCAAGGATAATGCTGCTCCGTTTCACGGGACGAGGGACTATTGAGTAGAGGATACCGCTCTCGATCTCGAGCGATATGGACCCAACCGCGCTGGAGATGGCGAAGAAGCCGGTTATGAATGTCCCGAAAAACAGGGCCACCGAGAGGAAAGCGTACGGAAGAAGCTTCAGCATCGGAGAGTTGAAGTTACCTTCCTTCATCTCTGAACTCACCGCGAAATGGATCCCGACGCCGTAGAGGATGAGGAACGCCATGGTGAGGAGGAGGGTAATCAGCAGCACGCGCTTGCGCAGCGCTTCCTTCAGGGTCAGTTTCGTGATCGCTATCACGGTCGCTTGCCCTCCTTCACCAGCTCTACGTACAGGTCCTCAAGCGAAGCGCGCTTGGGCTCCAAAGACATAAGGCGCCCTCCGTTCGCTACCACGGCATCCACTAGGGCGGGAATCGCGCCGCGGGAATCCACCTGAACCGTCACGTGAGAGCCTTCCACACGCAGATCGTGGCCCACAAGACTCAGCCCGGAGACGATGGCCTTACACAATCCCTCTATCTCCATGTGGACCTGGGTGGCCCCCGAGAGCAGCTCGTCCATGGCGCCGCTGCGCACCACACGCCCGCGGTTGATGATGTGCACGTGGTCGCAGACCATTTCAACCTCGCTCAAGAGGTGGCTGTTAAGGAACACAGACTTCCCTCTGCGCTTCCGTTCGAGGAGGATCTGGCGGACCTCCCTCCTGCCCAGGGGATCCAGGGCGGATGTCGGTTCATCCAAGAAGACAAGGTCCGGATCGTTCAGGAGAGCGCAAGCCAGGCCTAGCCTCTGCCGCATGCCTTTGCTGTACGTCCCGATCTTCTGGCGCCCCTTCCCGGCCAGACCCACGAGTTCGAGGACCTCGGCTATCCGGGCGCTTGTCCGCGCCGGTTCCATCCCGCAGAGGGATGCGTGGAACCGCAGGAGCTCGTCGGCAGTGAGCCACGGCTGGTAGTTGAAGTTCTCCGGCAAGTAGCCGATCCTGCGACGGACCTCGGTATCACCCAACGGCCGGCCCAACAGCCGCGCTGATCCCGAGGTCGGCGAAAGCAGGCTTACGAGCATCTTAACGAGCGTGCTCTTTCCCGCGCCGTTGGGTCCAAGCAGCCCAAAGATCTGCCCCTCACCCAGTGAGAGGCAGACCTCCAGGCATCCGACCTTGTCGCCGTACATCTTTGTCAGTTCATAAGTCTCCAGGATCAACGGTATCCTCCCTACTCCATCGAGTTCCCGATCAGGAGTGCCTCTTCCAAACTGAACTGGCCGGTGACCGCGTAGACAACGCCGTCCTTCTCCCAGATCATGATGTTCACGATGCTATCCTCTCTGTACTCCTCCGGCAGCGTTACAAAGACGCCGGCAACCCCTTCAACCGTTATCTCCTGAGTCGAACCCTCGACATTAGGGACGAGGAACGTGTGTTGCCAGTCATCAACTGAGCGAATCTGACGCTTCACGCTGTCCGGGATGAAAGGCAGGCCGAGCACCGCGTCCCGGACGGCTGCGGGGCTGGTGTTACCTGGGACGTCCAGTTCCGGGCTCTTCGCTTGCAGGACGTAGAGGGTTCCCTGCCCGCCGAACTGGGCTTCTACTGATGCGGGCACCCTTAGGACAAACTTTTCTCCGTCCAGCTCGTCCGGAAGCATCGTCTCCCCGCCCAGGCTCCGCAGCAGCTCATTCGCCTTCGCGACGTCAAGCGTCACGCTGAGGCTTGCGTTGGGGCTTGCCTTGAGGCCTTGGAGCTCCAGCTCAGCCGGAAGGTAGGTCGGAAGCCTGAGCGGAAAGCCCAGGGCCTGCTTGGCTTGGTCTCGGGACACAAGCCCGCGGGGGCCCGAAGACTCAAACTCCACTTCGCCGAGTTCGCCTATCTTCACTAGACCGAACCCTTGCCGGATTACCTCCTGGACCCGCGCGATGAGGTCAGGCGCAACTGCAATCGTCTCGAACCGGGTGACTCTGAATATGCTCAGGAACCGGCCGGCCACTGCACGGACCGGTCCAAATGAAAGGCCAATTGCCAGCACAAGAACCGCAGCCACGCCAACCGTGACCGCTCTGTACCTAAGTGCCACCTCGAACCATGCCTCCCTTCGGAATGGACGCAATCTGGTCTGAAGCCGGTCCCACGCTTCCTCCGACTCCCAAACATCCAGTCTGGAATCTTCAAGGTGCGAGTCGAGACCCCGGCCTGCCAGGCGCTCGGCCGCTCTCAGGCTCTCCAGGAGCTTTGCGCACTCGGGACAGGACCTAAGGTGCTCTTCAACTTCGCCCCGCTGGCTCCGGTTCATCTCTCCATCGAGGAACGCCTGCAGCGTCCCCTGGCTATAGCACATCGTCGTCGCTCCCTCCCAGCCTCGCGTAGGCTGCCCGCAGGGAAAGCCTGGCGCGAGCTATGATCGTTCCGACCGACGCTTCCTTCACATCGACCGCCCTCGCTATCTCCCGGTAGCTCAGGCCCGCGGACCTCATGACCAGCACCGCGCGTTCGCGGTCTTCGAGCGAGCGTAGGGTCTGTTTCACGACCTCTGCGTCTTCTTTCTTGCTGAGCTCGTCGAGCGGAGCCTCCTGCAGGGTCGCCCTCCCGTCCATCTCGAAGGCCCCGGTTTCCCGCCTGGTTCTCGCCTTGTCCCTGCGCAGGTAGTTGAGAGCGGTGTTGACAGCGACGACGGTAAGCCATCCCCGGATGCTCTGTTCGGGGTCTCTGGGCGGATTCCGGTACAGCGAGATGAAGGTATCCTGAGCAACGTCTTCAGCGGTTGTCCGGTCGTAGACTATACCCTCAGCGACCCGGCAGACGAAGCCGTAGTGCTCGTCGAAGTACCTTCTGAAGCTTGTCGGATCGATCCTGGCTCCCATGCGCTGGTTATGGTGACCTCCCACCGCGTTCAACTATATAACACCGCCAACAGCGGTATTGTGACACCAAGATGAAAGACGGAGACCTTGGGGATATCGGTCCCCGGAGCGGAAGACCTCCACGACAGGTCTACCGCAAGGGATGATCGGTAATGTGGACGAATTCTGAGTAAGCCAACGATTGCAGTGAACGGGGGGCCAACCATGAGGTCACCGATATCACGGAGTACAGCGATCCTGATTGCTGGCATTCTGCTTCTCTGCGTGTGCGCATCATGCAGCGTGACAGCGGATCCCGGCGAGTTGGCGGACTACTCGCCTGACGCCCGTCAAGCCGAAGCCGAGATAGAGGCCGCCCACCCAGTGTTTTTGATGGACGAGATCCCCGAAGACTACGAAGTAGCCAAGGCGGAGTATCTCGATTCTGTGGCAAGTCCAATGAAACGGGTCGACTTTCTTCTAGCCACCCAGAAGTACCTGGCAGCGTTGCGTGACGGACATATGGGCGGCGGGTTGTCGCATTCCGGCCAGTACATCCTCGTGCGATGGGTCTCCATTGACGATCGGCTCTATCTGATGGATGAGAAGGGCCAGGTGACGGGCGACGAAGTTATCCAGATCGGGAACGTGCCCGTGAAGGACGTCCAGGCGCAAGTGGACGCCTACTATTATGCCGAGAACGACTCCGCCAGACAGCGGCAGTACGGAGCCTACTGCCGTCAAGATGACATGTTGCGTCTGGCAGGATGCCAGTTCGAGGACACAATCGAAGTAGTGACTAGGGATAGTTCGGGTGTGGAGAAGAAGCAGGCGTGCCGGTTCTCCCCCGGGGACATCGGCATCATGTACTACGGTGGCTCTCCCACATACGTAGTAAAGCATGAGATGCTCGGAGACGTATTCTACGTCGACCTGAGGACCTTTCGCGAAGGCTCCGAGGTGACCAACACCGCAAAGGCTATCAGGAGAGCGAGAGGCGAAGGTACCACTAAGTTCATCATTGACGTGAGAGGAAACAGCGGCGGCAACTCAATGGTGGGCGAGCAACTGCTTGCGGCCATGGGGATGAAGCCTCCCAGCTACGGGTGCTATATATGCAGCAGCGAACTGTCAAGAAAGCTCCGTGGTCCAGCGAGCCAGAAGGTAGCGTACTTCGAACCTGACCCCAGCACCGCAAAGAAGAACGATGACATAGAGCTAGTTGTCCTCACTGACAGGATAACCTTCAGCTCCGCGACGATGCTGGGAGTGTGGGTTCAGGACGGGGACCTAGGGATAATAGTGGGACAACCGAGTTCGAATGCCCCAACAGCCTACGGGGACATGCTGCGGGTTCGTCTGCCCATCTCAGACATCAACCTGCAGATATCCTACAAGAAGTTCCTGCGACCCGATGTGAACGCGGACCAGGACACCCTCCAACCCGACATTCTAACGGAATTCGGTGAGGATGCATTGGAGGTCGCGCTTGAGTACCTGGCAGGCAAGTAAACTTGTTACAGAAACAATCTGATTACCTTCGGCAGCATGCTTGAGACGAGCAGAGCATATCCCATGCTTCACCCTTGGATGCACACGACGACCGCCGCGAAGTGGACCAGGGTGCCTACGCTAACGAATAGGTGAAAGACCTCGTGAAAGCCGAACCTGCCCGGCACGAAGTTCATCCTCTTAGTGGCATAGACGATGCCGCCTATGGTGTATGAGAGACCCCCGAGCAGGATGAGGACGGTCGCGGGGCGCGGGAGGGTCTTCATCAGCTGAGGGAAAGGTATCACCGCTACCCATCCGAGCAGCATGTATAGCACAGTCTTCAGCCAGCGGGGGGCCTTGATGAAGACCACCTGAAAGACTCCCCCAAACAGCGCGAGCCCCCACATCACCGCCAACATCACGGTCCTCCATACACCGGAGAGGCCGTAGTAGAAAATCGGTGTGGCGCTGCCCGCGATCAGGAGATTGATGCTCCCGTGGTCAAGCCTTCGGAGAAGAAGCTCCTTCCTCGGGGTGGTTATCTTCCAATGGTAGAGGGTGCTGGCGCCGTAGAGAGCAACCATGCTGAGCCCGTAGACCGTCACAACGAGCATCTCCGTAATGCTGCTGCTAGTCAGCACGATCAGAAACGGCAGCGAGATGAAGGCCACGATCAGGGTAACAAAGTGGGTCCATGCATTCACCGGTTCCCTGATATTGATCGGCCCCATATCTATGACCTCCATTCGCATATAGCATTACCGCTCGACAGCCAGCACTCATACTTCTGCCATCCCTTCGGCATGTCCTCTAGCCTTGCGGTGGACGCTTGACGACCCAACACCGACCCGATAGAATCGTGCGGCTGCGGAAGTTCGAGGGAAGGGGTGACGGGCGGTGGCAAGTGTACAGAAGCCCAGGAAGGTAGCGTTGGTGGCAGGCGCAACGCGAGGAGCAGGACGAGGGATCGCGCTTGAGTTGGCTATGGCCGGGTTCATTGTGTATGCTACCGGCCGTTCGTCCAGGCAAGGACGTTCCGAGATGAACCGCCCCGAGACGATTGAGGAGACAGCGGAAATCATCAATGACCTCGGTGTGAAGGCGATCCCGGTTCAGGTCGACCACTTGGTGCCTGAGCAGGTCCAAGGGCTGGTGAGGCGCATCGAGCATGAGCAAGGCCGCCTTGATGTTCTGGTTAACGACATCTGGGGATCGGAGGATCTACTTGAGGAAGTGCCGATTTGGAAGCAGTCACTGGATGCCGGGCTCCATATGCTGCGGTTGGGGATCGATACCCACATCATCACAAGCCACTACGGGCTAGCCCTGTTGACCAGGAACCCGGGTGGGCTACTCGTCGAGGTGACTGATGGCACCTGGACATACAACAGCACTCACTACCGTGGGTCTTTGTTCTATGACCTGGCGAAGACTACGCTGAACCGTATGGCCTGGGGCCTGGCCCATGAGCTTAAGCCTCACGGCTGCACCGCCGTGTCTGTGACGCCCGGGTGGTTACGATCCGAGTGGATGCTTGATCACTTTGGCGTGACCGAAGCTAACTGGCGAGACGCGATAAAGGTTGCTCCTGGATTCGCGGAGTCGGAAACGCCCCGTTTTGTCGGTCGTGCAGTGGCGGCACTGGCGCTGGATCAGAACGTCGCCAGGTGGAACGGGCAATCCGTTTCAGCAATCCAGCTGTCGCGGATCTACGGATTCACAGACCTCGATGGTTCGCAGCCCAACTGCTGGGGCGAGGAAGACCCATCTGTCTAGCTCCCTGAGCATCTCTTCTTAGGGCTAGAGTTGGTAGTACCACAGCAGCATGACCTCGTTCCGCACATCGGGATGGCTCCATAGCGCATCTCGATAGGCGAAACGGTTGATGGCTCCAAGGTGAGCGCCCTGGCCAGAATAGAACTTGCAGGCAGGCACGTTATCGTTCTGCGTCTCTATCTTGAGGGTGGTCATGCCTTGCTCTCGGGACCACTCGACCGCCTCTGCGAAGAGCGCTCGGCCGATTCCTCTGCGTTTGTGGGCCGGCGACACCCGGATGTCCCACAGTACGGCGAGATCGTCCCGGCCCTCAAGCATATTGACGCCCTTGGTCCTGGTCACAATGCATACGCCTCCCACAGCCCTGCCTTCGATTGTGGCCAGGAGCAAGCACCAGTTTCTCAGATCCCATTGCTTGGGCCAGTCTGCAGGGGTCTCGCTATATGAATCGTAGTCCTTGACCCAGGGTGTCTGGACCGGCCTCTCCTCCAGTACAATGCCGCCCAGACCGCCGTCCACCTCCCTGACCTCAAGAGTGGTCCTGATATCCACAAGTGTGGGAATAGAACAATACTCTGGCAGCCGCTTGGGACCGATGCGCTCGATAACCACCTCGCCCGGGCTGGGTGCGAATCTACTCCCCTGCGTTCTCCCCTGCGTCATACCGCGTCAGCCCCTTGGTGTTGTCTGTTCAACTATCCAACATGGTAGACCGGATGGTTGAACTAGCCAAGAGCGCGAGCAACACGCCTGCTTAATGCCGCATCAGATAGCTTCGGAAGAGACACAGCCATTGGACGTAGCGCATCTCGCCCGAAGGCGGTACGCCCCTCATGCCGGCGTACCTAAGCGCCATTGATAGCTGCTTCTTAGTGAAGACTCGCCGGAGCAGCCCAGCCGCATCCGTCATTCCTTCCGTCACAAACCGCTCATACGAGCACCAGTACTTCGGCAGGATATCCGGTTGGGCTTTTTTACTCATGTGGAAAAGCACCACATCCACGGAAGGACGCGGGTGGAAGTCATCCCTTTGCAGCTGGCAGACGATATCAACCTCATAGTTTGGCTTTAGCAGCAAGGATCGAAGCGACTCCCGGGGGACACCCGCAAACCGCCTCGCGGCCGCCTTCTCCATGACCAGCCATGTCTCATCGGGTGGGTTCGCACTCTCACTGATCTTCCTGATGATTTGCGTCGTGATGCAGAACGGGATGTTGGAAAACACCTTGTAGGTGCCGTGGCTTGGCAATCGCCACGTAAGGAAGTCCTGGTTAACGATCTCCACGTTGCTGAGGCCTGCCGTCCTCTGAGCAGTTCTCGAGCACATGTCCGGGTCGATCTCCACGGCCGTCACGCGGCCGCAGGTCTCTGCCAGAACCTCGGTCACGTGCCCTTTGCCCGAGCCGATCTCGATAACGTGGTCGTCGCGGCGCAAATCGGTGCGACCAACAAGCCACTTTACCGTTCTGGAGCTTGTGAGGAAGTTCTGAGAGAAGGATACAGGCGGAACCTGCCGGCCGCTCTTGGGATATCGGGACAAGGTAGATGCACCTTCCTGGGTTTGGATTCGACCACAAAGAAAGGCACAACGAAGAAAGAGCCTCGATTAGGCATCCCTTCGATGTGCCTTATCTGCGTAGACGAATCGCTGCCACTGAGTGCATCAACCCTCCCTGCGTGAGATCTAGTTCGAGCACTGGAGCCGTATCAGGCTCCACGCTATTCTACCCCGCCACCTCCCATGCGACAAGCCTGCTAAAACGACCTCAGGGGATGCATCAGATTGAAGCGCCCTTGAGACCTCCCTCGGGCTCTTCCAAATCCCGGACCTTGCTTCGATTTGAAACATCCTCGCAAGACGGGCGTTCATCCCTGCACCTCATCAAGGTCAGGACGTTCAGTTTTGGTGCCAGCCCCCGAAGAAGCACCGCGGACGCGCAGAAGGAGTAATCAAGGAACGAGCTGAATCGAGCATTACAGGGGGTCGATCTCAGTGAGAGTCCGGTACATCGGCCATAGCGGTTTTCTTGTGGAGTGGGAAGCATGTTACTGGCTCTTTGACTACTACACCGGCGACATACCCCACATGGATGCGGAGAAGAAGGTCTTCGTGTTCGTGAGTCACAAACACAGGGACCACCTAAATCCCCGGGTCTTCGACTTGCGCCATCGACACCGGAGCATCGAGTACGTACTGTCTTCGGACATCGAACCCCCGCAAGAAGACTGGGTCTCCAAGATTGTCACCCATGTGGAATCCGAAAAGCGGTATGAACTTGACGATGGCCGTGGCCAGCCAATTCTCCTTACAACGCTTAAGTCGACTGACCTGGGCGTCGCATTCCTCCTGAACTATCTCGGCAAGACCGTATATCACGCGGGCGATTTGAACCTCTGGGTGTGGAAAGAGGAGACAGAGCAGGACAACGAAGCCATGAGAGCCGCGTTCAACGAGCAGATGAAGCACCTAAAGGATGCGGCCATCGATGTCGCGTTCGTCCCATTGGACCCCAGGCAGGAGGAATACTACTACTTAGGGCTTGAGGCTCTCTTGAACACTACCAAGGTCAGGCGAGTCTTCCCGATGCACTTTGGCAGTGAGTACTCGGTAATACAGCGGTTCAAGAAGGAAAGAGCAGCAAATCCTCACGGCGCGGCCATCATGGATATTCGGCGGGCCGGGCAGGAGTGGCAGATAGACCTCTAGCCAAGTACATATCTGTAGCGAAGAAAGGATGGGTCTCATGCAGTTCAAGATGGTCCATGAGAACTACAACGTCTTTGACTTGGATAGGTCATTGGAGTTCTACAAGAAAGCATTATGCCTCACCGAGAAGAGGAGGATCAATGCCAAGGACGGCTCTTTCATCATCGTATACGTGGGAAACGATACGACAGACTTCCTGCTCGAACTGACTTGGCTAAGAGACCGAGATAAGCCCTATGATCTTGGTGACCAGGAGTTCCACCTGGCGTTCAGGACTGACGACTTCGAAGCGGCGCACGCGCTCCACAAAGAGATGGGATGCATCTGCTACGAGAACGAGCAGATGGGCATCTACTTCATCGAAGACCCAGACGGATACTGGCTGGAGATCGTGCCTACCAGGAAATGACCGGTCTCCGTGGCAATCGCTGAGTGCGAGTTCAAAACCAGCAGGAGCCGAGAGATTTCGGCTGCCAGGAGGGTCGCAAGGTGGAAGCAAGGGCGTACGCGATGAACGGGAGGTACATTAGTTGAGGCACTTCCGTATAGCGGCGTTAGCATGCCTTGTTGCGACACTCCTGAATGCCCTGGCCCCAACTTGTTACGCGAACGCCGGTCCGCCCCGTCGGGTCGAGGACGGCGACACCGCATTCATGGTCCCTTTCAAGAGCGATTCGATTGAGGTCATCTCAGAGGACTTGAGCTACGATATCAAAGCAACGTCCGACGAGAGAGTCCACGCTGAGATAAGAACGACGTACCGGATGGCGAACACTACGCCGGAAACGGTGTCAACCCTGGTGGCTTTTGTCGCCAACAATCCGGATCACCCGGTGTCCGTCACTTTGGACGGATCCCCAGTCACGGTCCGAAGTTCCACAACAATGCAGTGGAACGTGAGCGGCAAACCCGCCTACGTGGACGGTCTCCTGAAGCGCCAGTGGTCAAACATCGGCTCGTGAACCGAGTTCGGTCTATGGGAGCCGACCTTCGAAGAGATACTCCGTGTCGCGAGTACAGGACAGAGGACCGACGACATCGATACCGGGTACGACCTTACGCTATCAGTCTTCGAGATAACCCTTGCCCCAGGAACCACACACACGCTTGACGTCTCGTACGTGGAGACTGCCGCCGTCATAACGGAGAGAAGTCGACTCCTTTACGGGTACGGAAATCCCAAAGCCGAGTTTTATTACTTCCTGGAGCCCGCCCAATACTGGAAGGACTTCTCGGACCTCACTGTCACGCTCAGGTTGCCTCGGGGTATGAGTTATGAGACTTCGCTCGGCGGTTTTGCACGAGAGGGGGACACATACGTGGCGAGATTTGAAAAACTACCGCCTAAGAACCTACGCATCCTGGTAGATCTCCCCACTTCCCCAGTCCCAAAGATACTTACTGCGGTCGGCCTGGGCGCGATTGGTATCCTCGCAGTGACAATCGGAAGGCGAATAGCCAAGAGAGTATCCTATCGCTGATTGTTACAGAAACAACCCGATCACCTTTGGCAACATGCTCGAGACCAGCAAGGCATATCCCAAGTCGAGCCAGACTATGGAGCCGACCGCTCCGACATATATGAGCCCGACGACAGGGGCAACCAGAACGCGGGCAAGCAGGCTGACGTTCTTGTTCTTGAGGATGTCGGACACGAGCGCCTTAGCATCACCGGTGCTGGGAAACGCGTGCATCAGGATGGAGATTCCCAGCCAATACACCCCTAGCGTAGGCAGGAACGGGACGATATCAGCGAACCCGACCGAGCCTCTCCGAATCCAATTCCACACTCCAAATTCGCTCATCTCAATGGAAACGGGAAAAACGATCAGGGCCCCCAACAGAGTGTTGGCGATGAATGGACCGACGGAGATGACGAACGTGCTCAGGGGATTGTCGGTCGGCTCATGAAGCACGTAGCCGAGGGGGTTCTTGAACCGAAAGTACCTCACCTCATATACGGGAACGCGTCGCAGGAAGCAGAAGAACTGGTGGGCCAGTTCATGCACGATGACCCCCGGAAATGTGATGATTGAGAGGAATACGCCCGGAATCAGGATCATGCTTCTCCCCTACCTCGTGTAGTAATCTCTCGCGGTGACTTTGCCTTCCAGGTACTCTGCGAAGTCCGCGTCTGCTTCGAAGCCCTGAGCGGTGATTTGATCCAAGAGCGCGTCCGCCTCGTCATGCAAACCGTTTTCGTGCAGCATTACGATGAGGGTCTCGGGGATGAACAGACCGGTTGGCTCTAGTTCATATGCCTTCCGCGCGGTTATTAGCGCCGACTCCAGATCGCCGTCCAAAAGGTGCACGACGCTCAACCCTCGCATAGAATCGGCGTCCTCCGCATTTCGCTGAAGCGCCTTCTGATAGACATCCCTGGCCTCTTCAAGGTTTCCTGAGCGCCTCAATGCGTTGCCGTAATAGGCACAGGGGAAGGTAACGCGAGAATCCTGTTCGGTTGCCAGTCTCAGGTAGTTCACCGCTTCTGTGATATCGGGAGATGTCCTGCCCAAGTAGTAGTAGACCAAGGATAGATCCACGTCGTCCCTCTCGAGCAGAGCCTTGAGCTCGCGATGGAGAGGTTCCACTGCACTCGGCGGCGAGTTTTCTTGCGGTTGTTCGGATTCCAGTTGGCTCAAGATGGCCATTATCTCGTCCATCGTAGTTATGTAGCGATCTAGGAAATCACTGTACTCCATCGCTATTGCATACTCACTATCGTTCAGTTGGCACCCCACCCAATAGGTGTCGAAGACATAAGCAAGATCGCCAAAACGCTGTGCGGACAATGCTGCTTCCGAAGCCTTGATGATGATCGGGATACTATCGCTGTAGGTCTCCAAGAGAGACAAGTACTTGGTGCATGCGGAGCTGTACTGCTTGGCCTGCATATTCCTTCCGGCGTCGATGTAGGTCCTGTAATTGGCCAGGACCTGCGGAAGCCTGAAGACCGATACAACAAACGATACAAGGATAGCGACCAGAAAGAGTCTAACCGCCAGCGGTATTCTGAGTTTCGAATACTTTTCCCGGCATTCCCTACACAGGATCGACCGGCTGTTCACGCTGTAGTCGCGCTCACGCACTTTGCAGATAGCGCACAGGTTATCATCGATCTCCTGGTCTAGGTCACCACCACACTCGCCAGATGAACCCGCCGGAACACTGTCGGTCTCTGGATCGATATCGCGAACCTGCTCCAATGCCATCCCTCCATCTCTCCGCGTCCTATGTAACGATTCCCCGTACAAAAACTCCAACAAAACACCGGTATGCTGCCTCTAAAGATGTTTGTCGGTGGTTTCCCAATGCTCTTGATGAGCCAAAGGTCCTAGGATGCGTAGTTGAGCTACAGCCCGCAATTCCTATCAAGCCGAGAAGACCAAAGAAGCCAGGACCTGGCGCGACAACCGCACGATTTGGGCACCAGGTCCGGGCTTCGCAAACGTCTAGGCCTTCTTCTTCACTGGAACAATGACTTCCGTGACGAGCCGCTCTAGCGGTGTGTTGGCAGGATCGTTCATGTACACGTCCCTCATGGGCACGACTGCCTCATAGCCGTTATCGTTGGCCCACCCGTACACTGCCATGTAAGCTTTCGCAAGCCCATCGTAGGGTCCGACATGGACTGTGGTCACCGCAAGCGTCGCCGGGATGGTACGAGTCGCCATCGCGGAGTCGCTTACCGGAAAGGCAACCTCAACGTCGACCTTATCCGGGTTGAACTCCTCATCGTAGTACAGCACAGTGGGCGGACCGGCGGGGACCCCTCCCGCACTCACGATCTCCCCGGCAACTTCCCCCATCATGTCCACAATCGATTGAGGGAAGCCGCTCACCGTCCTGCGGATCGAACGCACCGGCATCGCTGGCACTTCCCGCACGACAACCTCGTAGCTGCCGCTCTCTTCCATTCTCATATCCTCCATTCGAGCGTTTGTTATCATGCGCTGCCACCACGATAGCCTCGCCAACCTGCCGTCCAAATCGTTCATCTGCGCCAGTAGATCCGCCCGGTGCGCCTCCAGGATGGGTCCAGGAGGGTCGCCCCTGGACAACACCTGCAGTAGGTCTCGAATCCGTTCAAGCGGCATGCCCGTATCGCGCGCGATGCGGATCAACCGGACCAGGTCGACCTGCTCGTCCGAGTAGTAGCGATACTGGTTGAACTTGTCGACTCTGGCGGGCTTCAACAGCCCTATCTCCTCATAGTGGCGAAGGGCCTTCGTTGTTACCTGGCAGATCCTCGAGAGCTGACCTATGGTGTACATTGCGCTCCCTCCTATGCCGGCCGGCACAACATCAGCATAGACCTTGCCCTAAGGGCAAGGTCAACGGTCCCAATCCGGATTGAGCATCGCCTGCAGGATCTCAATACAGCGTCTCTTGGGTCGTTCGTCCTTGTAGTGGTAAAGGTAGTGGTGGGCAATGCGGAATCCCCATGCGAGTGCAAAGATGGCGCGCACCATCGCCCATTGTTCCGTATCCGGCGCTGTCCCAGTCAATCAGGTAGATGTCCGGCCCGTTCGGAGCGTCCCTGAAAATCAGGTTGTCGTGATGGACGTCTCCCTGACACAAGGTAAGCGGCAGGTTGCCGATTGAATCTAGCCAAGCGCCCTCAGGAGAGACGATTTCGATATCTCTACCACTTTAACCCCACCAAAATCATCTTCCTTTGACGGGCCGAGACACAGCTGATCGGGGTGCATGGACGTACTGCTCCATTACCTTGTCTGGAAGGTGAATCATGAACCTGCAGAGTTCTCCCCCACCTAGGACTGAACTCAGGACCTCTCCCTCAAGCGAAGTGTCCAGGACCGCCTCCCAGAAGACCTTCGTATGGCCGAGACTGCAGCTGCACAGGGTCTTTGAGACAGGCCCTTCCTCCTGAAGGATGGACTCTCGCGCAAACTGGCAGTGGCATGCGTAGTACCGCTTTAGCTTCACATCAGTCGCTTCGAGGTACTTCTTCGTCTCGCACGGGATCGCGATCGCTACTATCGCGTTCCCGTCTCTCGCCCCGTACAACAGGTGGGGTTGCTCCTGAACAAAGCGGAACACTGACTCGTCGACCGGCTGGCCATGGAAGTCCTCTCCGGTCACCGCAGCGCGCGCGAATCCGATGAGGGTCTCCTTCCTCATTACTGCGCAAAAGTCATCGATGTCGTTGTAGTGGAGGAACCTCTCTCTGGCCCATGGAAAGTCCGAGCGCCGAAGACCGTGAGCGACTCTGCAGAGAACCTTCTGTGCGACCTTCGGCTCAACTGCAGCCTCATATCTTCTGATGAACTCCCGCATCAGATGACTGAGGCGCCGCTCTTCCATGCCGTCCGCCGGCACCTCGATGTTCGCGGTGATCTCAGCCCACTTCTCCCGGCCGAGTGCCCTGACGGTCTCCTCCTTCACCGTTTCCATGATGTTCACTTTGTCGTAGGGTATCAGCTTTATGCCTGACATGATCTCGGGATTGTCCACTGAAGTCACCCTCCTGCGTTAATTCAGAAGAGCACTTCTGCCCGCCCCGAGGCATGTCCTCTAGTGTTGGATTGACCCGCGTTGTGGGTCGGATATACGAGTCCCACGCCTCGGGTATTTCCCATCTTTAGCTCCGCCTAAGGCATCGAGGGTTCCTGGTCCCCGCGAGGTACTGACGGCACGACCGCCGCCGCAGTGTTATGGGTGGCTCTCCGGGAGGCCTACTCCCTCTGGATGGGCAGGTCCTTCATGCCGCCGCTGTCATCTCTGACCTTCGGGGCAGTGATACGGAGCACGCCATCCTTGTACTTCGCTGTCGCGTCCTCCGCCCGCACCTCGGTCGGAAACCTCACCGTCCGCGTGAACTCGCCGAATCGCCGCTCCCGGACCAAGTAGCCTTCCCGGTTCCCCTCGTTGCGGGATTCCATACGTCCGCTCATGGTGATGCCCTGGGGGGTTATCTTCACCGAGATCTTGTCCGGATCGTATCCCGGAACATCGGCCTCAACGATAACGTCGCGGTCCGTCTCATACATGTCCACCGTGGGTTCCCCGGTCCCGTCGAACATCCGCGGCCAGAGACCCCAAAAGTCGCTGAAGTCGCCACCATACCCGCGCCGTCTTGCCCACGGCAACCAGGACTGTTCCAAGCCACGCTCATCTCTTTCCACAGGGACCCCTCCAATCGCGCGTGTACCGCGCTACGATGAAGTTTTCCCAAGGAGCGAGGCGAAAATAGCCATCGGGAATCTAGACGTAGAGGAGACTGGTCTGTGTCGGATGAACGTCGGTAGAAACTCCAGAGAACCAAGGAGGTCGTGTATTGGAATACACCCAAATCCAGAAGGGATACGAAAACAGCGGACAGCCGTTTTGGGCCTCTCTAGGATTTGTGGACAGTGGCAAAGTAGACCCCGATAATCATCTGCCCATCTACATCAAGAGGATCGGGCAATAACCGCGGCGGGCTAATTAGGCCTAGCCGGAGATTCGATGTGGCCCTTTCCGACGAGGTGTTCGGTAGGAAGCCCGCCTCCATCGGTATCCCCGCTCTATGAGGACGTTAAGGATTGCCCTGGACTGCGCCACATCCTGTCGAGGAGCACGACGCAGACAGCCAGAAAGAGCATGAGCGCCGAGGACGTCACATAGTTGCGGCTCATGAAAAGGCTGGTCGCGTTGATGGCCGCATGGAACAGAAGGACCGGAACCAGGCTTTGGCGCGTACGGTTGAACAGCCATGTAAACAGGATGGCGCGTGGAATATCGAAAATACGGATGAGGGCTCCCACGGCGCCCCCAGGATATACCCCCATGAGATGCAGCGGCACGTGCCAGAGGCCCCAATTCGCCCCCACGATCGCGCTTGCAGCCAACGGGCTCATGCGGCGCTGTAGTCTCGGCAGCGCGAAGGCTCGCCAACCCACCTCTTCGTTGAGAGGGCCGCCGAATAGGAGAAACCAAACAAAGCCTTCGGCGATCAGGAGGATCAAGGGGATCCCCGCCGGGTAAGGGGGAGTTGCAGGCACATCCATTCCGAGGACCGTCGCGAGCGCGTTCCCAGCCACGATCAAAGCCGGCCACAGGAAAAGTGCGATAAAGTACCAGCCAAGGCCTACTCGGGACTGGACAAGACCCCGCATGAGGTCCTTCACCCCGCAGTTACGTGAGAGCACGCCGGAAGCGACGAGAGCGGCCAATGAAACCAGGGTGACGTCTGCAATGATCAGCGAAGCGCTTGTCTGGTGATTCCACCATTTGTGATCAAGCAGTTCGATCCCCAGGGCAGGGACAAACGTCAGGATGAACAAGACGGACCTGGAGGCAACTGAACTCGGCGCGATAGGTTGAGAGTCCATGATGCGGGCCAAGGTCAGAGCGACCACTGATGGGCCATAGGCTGCGATCAATAGCCACCGGCTGAGGACGGCCGGTTCGCTTGGGCGGGCTAATGAGAGACACAGATAGATCGTCCAAGAGAAGACAAAAGTGAAAAGGAAGAAGAGAAAAACCTCGCGTCCCGCGAGGGCACCGGCTAGGCCGGGTCTATGCTGGGCTGGCTCTCGGGAAGCAAGGGAAATCCGGCCGCTCATCGTTCTACCTCCAATACAGTCTGGCCCCGTTGGTCACGCCCCCTATCATGGCAACGTATGGCGAAACCTCCCTCTATCAAAGGATGGAGTTTTGGAATTACCTGAGGAACGACTCGTTCATGCTCGCCTGTAACCTTTTGGCCCTTCGTGCGTTATAGCTTCGGAACACGGCCTAGCGGGCAAATATGGAGGTGCGGGGGGAGCCCTCCACTCAAGGGTTCTGGGCTATCCGTGAGGAAGTACGTCGAGGAAGCCTCCCTCCAGCAGACCCCTTGGGAGCGGCCAACGCCGAAGGGAGCAGATCCAAGTGAGAGCACTCAAGGACATACCCCTGTCTGAACTGGGGTTCGAGGCGAGCAGTCTGGCTGGTGAAGTCTCCGTAATCACGGGGGCCGCCAGGGGAATTGGGAAGGAATTGGCCGACATCCTTGCATTGGGGGGGTTGGTGTGGAGACCTCAACCGTGGAAATCCGAGAGCTGCGTTCGCTTACGGCCCGCGACCTCCAGACCATGGGGTATGGGTATATCTCCAACTCCAAGTACGAGGTCAGGCGCGTCGAGAAAGACGGCCGGATCACAATAATCGTCGAGCCGGTCCAACTTGCCGAACCTTATGTCAAGGTATGGCCATGCCCCGACGACTTCATCGAAGACCAGAACCAGATTATCGGCTCCGGAATGTCACTCGGAGCCTATATCCACGGCGGTCTGGTAGGGGTAGTCGTCGCCCAGCCGCGCAGGTGGAACAACACCATGGGGATAGATAACATCCACATAGACGCCAGATACCGGAATATGGGGTTCGGCACCCGACTGATGGCAGCAATCGAGGATATCGCGAGGCGGAACGGCTTTCGGATCATCGGACTGGAGACACAGAACACGAACGCCCCTGCCATAGCGTTCTACATGAAGCTGGGATTCACTTTGGACGGCCTAGACGTATCCTTTTACTCAAACAACAAAGACCTAGAGGGCGAAATAGCCTTCTTCATGAAGAAGCATGTGAGAGCGTGAACATCTAGAGGTGTTGATCCTGGCAGCGAAGAAGTGCCACGTTGCCAGACATTGCCATTCCGGCAGTATGGAGGGCGACAGTATCATGCAGGCTCCGGTAGCATTGGCAGTTCTGATGGGGGTCTGGCTTGCGACCGTCTACACCAGAGTCTGGGCACCGCAGGGGTGGACGCTGTCCTCCCTCGACTCATGGCCGCGGCCTTGTTGCCGGTGACTGTGCCGCTGGCCGTCGTTCTCGCTGCGATTTCTGTGTGGCTCAACAGCAATCTGGCGGCGTGGCTGTTCATGGCAGTGGTAATCACAGCCGGAATCGCTTGGCGCCGCATCGATGCAGTCCCCTGCGATTTCGCGATGGCATTCGGCCCGAACTGGGAGGCCCGAGTCGCGCCTGAGCATCAACCCAATCTGCGTCGCAGGGCCTGGCGCTGGCGGTTGCCAGCCACAGCGCGCGTGACCTGGAAAAGAGACATCCCGTTCTGGACCGTACCGGAGACCGGGCGGGTCCTGCTCTGCGATATCTGGCTGCCACCGGCCGAGGTGGCGCACTCAGGTCTGGCCTACATCTACTTCCACGGCAGCGCGTGGTGCATGCTGGACAAGGATGTGCTCACCCGATCGATATTCCGGCATCTGGCTGCTCAGGGCCATGTCGTAATGGATGTCGCTTACCGCCTCTACCCCGAGACTGATATCCCGGGCATGGTCTGCGACGTCAACCGGGCCGTTGCCTGGATGAAGGAGCATTCGAATGAGTACGGCGTATCGGCGGACCGGATAGTCGTCGGTGGTAGTTCGGCCGGTGGCCAGATCAGTCTGTTGGCCGCCTATGGCGTCGAAGTCTCTGGATTTACCCCGCCTGACGTACAGGGCCGGGACCTCCGGGTGCGGGGAGTCGTTTCGTTCTACGGCCCGACCGATCTTGCGGTCTGTTTCTACCATGCGCGTCAGGACCGCATTCCTGGGATCGGCGTAACGCCCCCTGACATGAAGACGTTGACCTCGGAGGGGGGGCGGCTGGGATTTCAGAAAGCCAAGGCATCCGGGAGACTCGACTGGATCGTGGGTGGCACTCCCGATCAGGTTCCCGAGCGCTATGCACTGTGCTCGCCGGTCAGCCACGTCAAACCTGGGCTTCCATCTACGCTGCTCATCCAGGGAGAAGACGACCTGGTCACATTGGCATCTGCCACACGCGAACTCGCCGTCAAACTACAGGCGGCCGGCGTTCCGGTGGTGGCGCTGTTTTTGCCGCACATCACCCATGGATTCGATCTGGCGTTCCCGGCGCTTTCTCCCGCCGCCCAACGGGCTGTGTTCGAGACCGAGCGCTTCCTAGCGGTGTTGGCGCGGTGACCTCCGCCAAGGGTCTTGGTCGGCCCAGGGTTACCTTCAGTCGACCAAATAGCCCTCAACTCTGGTCCTGCCCGTCTTGAAATCTATCCTCCAGCCGTCATATGAATAGTCTTCGGGAATGCGGATGTAGCAACCGATCGTGTCACCGCGCTTACGACTGACGATGCCTGACACGTTCTTGTTGCCGACATTGCCCTCAGCTACGACTACGCTATCGGACCCGCAGGCGAGCACGATACCCATGTGGTCATGGGCAGCACTGTTCGGATCCTTGTTCTCCGCTGGGATGACGTTGTCGTATATGACGATGTCCCCACGCTGGGGAGTGAACCCGTCCTTTTCATAACGGCAGAACCCGTTTTCCATGCCCCACTCATACCATGCTCTGACGCCGCCAAACCTGCCGCTGGCCATCTTCATTGCGGTATGGCCAACACGGATCGGCAGCGGAAGTCCTGCCTCCAGGCAACAATGGTAGACAAACGCCGCACACCAAGCGTTCTTGAACTCCTCAGGGGCGGTGTCCTCCGGGAAGTAGCGGACTATCTTCATGTAGTCGGGATCGTGCCTCTCCCCAGTAACTTCCTTCCCGGCAAGAGCCTCGGCAACATCCGCGGCGCGGGTCGGGCTGAAGAGGTTTACCGCGGACCTCTCCTTTGCCAGTACAGTTATGTTTGGCATCGGCAATGCGAGCTCGTTGAGAGTGTGCAAAAGCCTTTGAGCACGAATCGGCTCGTAGGCGGTATCAAACGACAGGTGCTGGACGACATCGCTGTCTTTCAGGAGTTCGTCGTATTCGTCATGCACGTGGTCTTTATCGGAATGGTGGTATATCGCGGACTTTATGATCGTCTGCTCATCTTCCAAAAAGAAGTCTTTCAGGTCATGCTTGAAGGCCACCCGCACCATTTCGGCGCCGTTGTGTGAGTGTAGGCGAGTGTACCCTGTCCTGTACGAGTAGACATCATGCAAAAGCCCGATCACGGCGGCCATTTCTAGGTCCAGGCCACGCCTTAGCGCCAGCAAAGCGCAGCACTGCGATACGCCGTAGGAGTGCACGTAGGCGGCACGCTTCTCCACTGCGTCTTCTATGTTGTCAAAGATCCGGTTGACGTACTCTCTCACACATTCCAATCTGCTTTTCACAGTCTAGGTCAGCGCCCCTCGTCGCCCGAGAATATCCCTAAGTTCGGCCGCGTCCGCCTCCCAACCTTTCAAAATCGCCATGTGCTCTTCCAGTTTCTTGGGGTCCTTTTCCCAGCCCGCGAGAAGATCCTGCATGTGCTTGAAGTACTTCACCAGGTTGTTCAGGTCAGCCGAGCACTGCACCTTAGCCTTGCCATCGGATGCGCTAAGCTTTTGGTGAAGGTCCTTGAGCGCCTCTATCCACTGTTCAACCGGCATCCCCGCGTTCTTCTTGAAGTCCCGGAGGACCCACTGGCGCTCGAACAGCGAGCGCTTCTTGAAGCCTTCGTACTGCTCTTCGAGTGTCTTGAGCACCTTCGCGCACAGTTCTCTGGCACGGTCCAGGTCGCCCGGATTGAGCCACTCTCCCGTCGCGCTGAGAGAATCACTGCACAGTTGGATCCCGGCAGCCTTGAGCGCGGCGAACGAATTGGTCTCCTGCCCCCTGAACTGCTCAGCCAGGGCGACTGCGGCGGCGAATCCCGCGCCGGCCGCTTCGGGACTGATCATCTGAGCCTTGCTCATCTCGTAAAACTCCTGCACTGATTTGCCGTACAGGGGAGCAAGCCGCGCAATCCCTTCGGCCGCGCCGGGAGTAGGAGATATGCCTGGTCCTATGGTGAAGGCCACGACGCCGGTGCCCTCAAGCTCCATGTCCAGCGTCGAGGCCACGCCACCCTGGGCTATCTTGGACACCTCGTACGGGCCCATGAACGGCGCGGGTCCGGATGAAGCCACGCAGACAAAGATGCCACGGTTTCGCTCAATCATGGCAGGAACAAAAGCTCTGGCCAGCAGCACCGGGCCCCGGACAATGACTCGATACCCAAGGTCCCAGGCGCTCATGGGGGTATCCTTAACCGCTCCTAACGGTGCGACAGTGGCGTTGTTGATGACGATATCTACATGTCCCAGGCGTGATAGGACCTCAGCCCTCAAGCGGTCAACGTTATCCTCGTCGCCTACGTCGCAACGGATGAACAGGGCGGAACCGCTGCCGATCTCGCTGTTGATGGCGTTGGCGGCGCTTGCGCCTGTATTCTCATCGATCTCGGCTATGACCACTTTGGCGCCAAGCCATGCCAGGGCTCTCGCTGTCTCATAACCGATGCCTCTGCCTGCGCCCGTAACGACCGCAACCTGCCCCGCGAGCTGAGACCTAGTCAGTTTCCCTGTACCTATCAGAGGCGTCCCGTTCATTTCAGACCCTCCCTTTCGGATAACACGAGGCTGGGCTATAGGAGTCTACGGAGCGTCTCGAGACTACGTTTGATGTGGCACGAATCCGCTTTGACTTCCAAGGCACCGTACACCGAGTCGTCTCCTGCGTAGAGCGAGAGTATCTGAGCGAAGTCGACTTCCCCCTCGCCCACAGGGAGGTGGGTACCCTTTGTTACTTCCACTCGCGCCAGCGCATCGCTCAGGTGAAGCCCCGTCACACGCCGACCCTTCAACATCAAAACTATGTCGTCAACCCATTGCCGTCATTCCACAGATGCGAGATGTCGGCGAGGATCCCTAGCCCGGGCAACTCATCGAGGAAATCCGAGAACTCCGAGAGTCCATCGAAGACAAAGAACTTGCCGCCGGAATGAGATTCCAATGAGAGAGTGATGCCCTGGTCCATGTACCTCGGCATCCACTTCTTGGGAATCCTCATGAATGTAGCACGGACCGATTGACGGTCGCCGTCGTTGGCATCCGCTAATCGAGGTGGGTGGAGCGAAACGTCCTCCATCCCATTCTGGGATGCGATCTCTAGACTCTCCTGCAATAGAGCCTCAAGTTCTGCTGCGTCCCGGTCGGAGGCGAGAGGGCGAATCCCCGCAATGTGGAAGGTCAGCCGGTACCGTCTGAAGATGTCCGGTATCTGTTTTGAGGATAGGCCAAGTTTGCGCTCATACAGACTGGAGGTGAACTGGATGCCCTCATAGCCAAATCCCGACGCGATGCGGTCGACTTCTGATCAGACTCTGTCCATGTCGTCCATCAGGGAGAGTCTTGAGACGTTGTCGAGGCCGATCTCATCCATGGCGAAGTACATGAGGTCTCCTCCTCGTTCACCGTGGGCGCAATCTGACGCTATCATGAATCGAGGTGAGTGGGCTAGAGGTTCGTAGTACATGGGAGTTTCTCATAGATCTTGAGGCCATTCGTGTCATCAACCCGGCGGAGAAGACATAACCCATAGGCTGCCAAAACAGCTCGCTTGTCTTGGCGTTAGCGGTCAAGTAGGTGTTTGTTACCCCATTAGCGTGGAGGTTACGCTGGGTTATCTGCGCTTATTCTGTCGAGAGACTTCGAAAACATCCTCAGAAAAGCATCGTGGTGACCTGAAATCCTAGGATTGCTATCAACGTTCATCGAGTTGACCCGGAACTACTAGGAGGTGCTACAAAGGTAGGCGGGGGCGATCATAGCATGCAACTCCGTCCCACTTGACAACGTAAGCCCGAATCTCACTCACACCCCTAGAATACTCTGGGTTGTAAGACTTTGGTTGCGAGTAGTAGATGCCTACATCGTTCTTGACAGCGAACAGAGTCATCCCTAGTGTGTGCGGCTTCGGACCGTAGGGTGCTAATGCTAGCTCGCCTTCGGTGTATATATCTGACAAGCACAAATAGACTAGCTCGGCGTCCCACGCTGGTATGATAGATAGGCGTCCTTGCACCCGCATATCGTTATTCCTTACAACCTGTCGTAGAGTGCACCACGTTCTCCGAGTGAACTCGCCGTTCGGGGGAAACGGCAACAGGAAGTGCACGTATTTCGTCTCCTGCTTGTAGAGATCGAGGAATGAATCAAGGTTGAGAGACTCGAATCCAATTGAGACCGCGAGCTGACTTGTTGTATCGGTCGGACCCTGAAACCCTGGAAGGGCGGCACATGTCATGGGGTCTTCCGAAAGATGGTCCGATGTGTAGTGTGCAGCTTCTGCGTAGGTAACCACCAGATTGCGGCATCCCTCGCTTGCTAAGAGCCTCTTGAGGAAGAAACAGAAGTACCTCTTTGGCAGCGAAGTGATGTCGAGAAGTACCGTATCTTCATCCTCAAAAGGAGTGATAGAGCTATGAAGAGCATCGTAGTTTGCGAGTAGATGTGCCTGGATTTCCTCATACCCTAGCCCGCATCTCTGGAGGAGGACACGTTGAGCGTCAATCTTCAAAGATGTCTGTGCAGAGTAGTCTGGGAAGCCATCAGACGGATCTTCGATAACCATCATCGCGGCCCGCACTTTGCCGATAGACTGCATAGCCTGTAGCGTCGCGATTGATCGTTCTTCGGGCGAAATGCACCCCAACAACGAAACGGGTTGCTCCTTAAGAAAAACATCATGGATGTACGCTAGGTCTCCAGCTGGCAACCTCATGCGCACTCACCCCCACGGCAGAGGCCGCTGAAGTGATTGGTTCGGTCGCGACGGTCTAGGTTTCCGCCTACCTGACCCAAACTTGATAGGTTGGGGGGAGGGGAGAATCCACTCCGATACCTCATCAACATGCGCATAGTAAGGCTCTTTGACTCGAATATGGGGGATACCATAAACGGGCGATAGTAGAGGATGAAGATACCACTTACGGCGCCTCGAATCCCTACGGTTCTTTGAGGTATGACGACGTTCCTCTAGCATGGCCCAGTTGACACACTGGCCAAGGAACTCTCGAACACGTTCGCCCTTCGGGGAGCTGTTGAGCTCAGCCTCGCTAAGCGAGAATCCGGAATGCCCCGGGTTGGAAAGGGCAAGGTTGTCAATAGTTGCCCGGTGTATAGCCTCACCAAGCCTACGAAGGAACTCGTGCCGGAGCCGTCCTCCAGGTTGTCCGTTATCCCGCGCAGCCCACGTTTCCGAAGCAGCATAGATACCCCTTGTCTGCACGGCAGGCGACAGAGGAGTCAGATGTCCATCAGGCTGTTCACCCATCTTGGCAGCCTCGTCCCAAATGCTGCTGCAGATCAACAGAAAAGCTGATATGTTGCCTCCCGATAAGTACAGGACCGTGTGCCAACCGAAATAGTACTTCCTCTGATTGTCCAGAGAAGCCAACTGAAGCAAGGCTCCCGTAGTTCTTTCTTTACGCCAGTACGTTCGGTCCCATGGTCGATCGTCAAGATCAGCCACAATGTGCTCGACAGACTCTCTCCTATTCATCCTTTGGTACACCCACGCCGCCGCCAGTCTTGCGTCCAGCGGATTCGGAGATGGACCAAGTCTCTCGGACAACTCCTGACGCAACGGCTCCGGCAGCCCTTTTGTCACATTCAGAACTCTCCGGTCATTTCTGAAGTATAGGGCCGCTTCATGCCGGGGGTCGTACTTGCCCAGCATCTGCTCGATACTCCCGACGTCTTTATAACCCTCACAAAGCAAGCGTCGCTGCGCCACATCTTTTGCCAGCTTTTCGAACACCCAGCCTGATGGATTTTCTTTGCGCATCAACACCTCACTCAAGTTTACCCTGACATAGTCCCTCTGCTCCTCGATTATCGAGTCTCCTCCTAGGACACGGAGTTCCTTGCCCCAATCGTGGGTCCTCACACCAATCTTATAGAAGACTTTTGGGTCTCTAGCTTTCAGCAACGTGTTGATAGCCCGCTGCAGGTATGACCCGTGGGTCAAATTGAGTTGCGTAAGCTCCTCATATTGATCAACCACCACGAAGAGTGGAAGAGGAGGGCTTGAGCGAGACAGGGAGGCTGCCATGTTACCCATCGAATGCATACAGTCTTGGATGTCTGTCTTTGTACCCCATACATCTTCTGGGATCACATCGAAGTTGCTGTTGAGAAAGGATCGCCATACATGGAGTCTCTTGTCGCACCGTTCTATAAGTTCCTGAAAAGAAGTGCAATCTTTGTAATAACCTGACCAGCATCTCCAAGTGCGCATTCGTTCGACGAGGGCACGCTCATCCAGCGGTACCGATACTCTCAACCAATCACTGAAACGAGGGTGCGTGGATATATACACCAGTGATTGAACGAATTCTCGAAACAAATAGTGGCTCAGATAATCGCAGGCGCAAATAGTATCAACATAGTGGTCTACCATCCGGCTAGCACTCATATAGCGCGAAACCGAACGGAGCCCAAACGCGTGAAATCCGATGCGAGTAAGGTTGACCGAGATCCCAAGCCAAGGGGGAATCCCAATCAAGTCAGCGTGCGGCTGCTCATACTCCCCCATGACACGATAGCGAACAAGGTTTAGTATCATTGACTTGCCCGCACCTTGAGGTCCAGTTAGGACCGTGTTAGAAGCCCTAAACACGGCCAGAGTCTCGCCCACGAGTACCTTGCTGCTGAACATCTGACTGTAGCGCTCGGGATCCTCAATGAGTTCCGTTACCAGGAGGTCCTGAAACGGATTCCTAACTCGGATATCTGCTTCCTCCACAGTCAACAGTCACCCCCCATGGTGGACTCTCTGAAACAGTGGACTCCAACTCCGCGAGCGATGGTGAATTAGTGGCAAGGTATTGTTAGGCGTATTGTGACAGGTTACAAGGAATGCTCCACAATCTCCGTAACCCCATTCGCTCTTTGGAGGATCATCCGTATTGCCGTACTTCTCCAGTACACGGGCAGCGGTCTGTTTGATGATTGTTCTAAAGGACTCGAAATCAGCAGGTTCGCCAGGGGTCCGGGCTTGCCTAACACACGACACATCAGGCAAGACAAGCCCAGGCCGAATGTCAATTCCCTGCAGCTGAGGAGCGTTCACTATTCTTTCCAGGCCACACTCAAGGATAATCAGCGGACAAAACAAGACGCGCCAAGACGGGTTCTTCTCTCTTGCCACTACCGTTAGGGTTCGCAGCGCTTGGTTTCCTGAGGCAACAATATCCTCCACGACTATCAGGCCAGATATGTTCTTGCCCCGATCGGGCAGCATCACTGCAACCTTTTTCGGGTCCTCACCGAGGATACGGCCTTTAGGGAGGCCTATTAGACAGTTGACCTGCTTGAAGTCAAGTAATCTAGCGCTCTCAGTTATGCTACAGAATGGGAATTTCCTAATCCTAGCCACGAGGATCCGATCGTAATCCCCAGATAGAAGCATCTCCGGCGTGGCAAAACCCTCAAGCACCCAAGGAGCGATAATCCTCCGGAGAACGTCCCTATAGAGAGCAACCATCTGCTTACGATCGATGAAACAGATATAAGACAGCATCCGAAACAGTGCTTTTCGGCTCTCCTTGTCGTCCACGTTGCCAAGCCATTCGCACAAGGCTCGGAAGAATGCATTTGGTGTGCTAAACGTAGGGTAATCAGTATACCTCAGCCTTGCGTTGAACGCTATTTCGTCCATCGCACCCTGGTATCGGTAGCAATCCCTAGCATCGTCCCTACTGTCATCGTCCCATTCTCGAGAAAACCGGTATAACTTTCCGAGATAGTCTTCGCCAGTCGCCATAGCTCCACCTACACCTTCTGAGCAGTGAAAGTCCGCTCTACAAGGTCATGTGCTCTATGACCATTAGAGCGGCACAACGCATTGAGATAGCGGCGAGCCCTTGGTATCGCTCTTGAGTCGGTATCTATCACTTCGAGACCTATTTCCGGATCAGCGCAAAGCCCCGCGAGGTATTCCCCTGTGCGGAACACGTGCTCTTCATCACCCCGAGCAGGACGCCTGACATCCCCAGCAACACAGACTAGATACCCACCTTTCCTAAGCATAAGACTCAGTTGCGCGAAGACAGTGCGCATCAGGCGCCCGTAGACGGTTACGCTCCCTGTCTCGATGTATCTTGATCGACCATCGCGCCTATCAACGTTGAGAAGCCACATCCTCAGCCAATTGTCCTTGGCATAGGTTTGAGCATTGAGATACGGAGGCGAAGTAATCACCACATCAACTCGACCAACCAACTCCGGAAAGACACTCGAGCACTCCAGCGCGCTCCCCGAGCGAACTCCATATAGCGTCGGTTCGGGAATCAAGTCCCTCAAACAACGACGTGCTTTCGCTAACAAACAAGCCTTTACATCTCGAACAGGAGGCTGAAGGCCATGATCCCTGGCATACTTAGCTACATATCCGGGGGACATAGAATAGGCGTGGGAGCATGGCAGGGATAGTGAGAACGAAGAGTGTCCATGGAGTATACCGAGCAGGCAGCCAAGAACAAAGGTGGCTTTCGATCTCATTGCTTCCTCGCCCGACAACATATCGGACAACAACCTATCCCTTACCGAAATCACCCTGCCCAAAGTGACATCATTGAAAAAGACCCGTACGGAATCCGGCACGTTCTCAATAGAGGCTTGCGGATCAGGTAGACTCGAGACATATGCCTCGATATCACCAGGTTCAACATGAACTACTTTGGCCAAGCTACAAATAACAGCTTCGGGTGCCACATCCATACCGTAAGCTTCGTGGCCCAGTATTTTCGCTGCCAAGAGTGTAGTGCCTTTTCCGCAGAAAGGGTCGAACACAATTGATTTCGACTTGCATAGCCGTTCTATCGCTTCAGCCGGAACGCTCAGTGGGAAGGAACCCGTTCTGGCCATCAGTGACTGGAGTGAGTGATCCATCGTCGTGCTATTGGTCAGCCCTGAGGCAGGGTGAGTGGCAGATTCCAGGTCCGCTGCAACAGTTCGAAGAGGCTCGCGAGCGAGTTGCACTGCATCCCCCAGCCTGATCACCCCTGTTGAGGGGTTTCAACACATTTCGGCAGATTCCTCCAGAGTCGAGGCCTGCAGTCCATGATAGCTTTGTGCTCGTTCAGAAAAGCGACCCGTCAATCACCCGCAGCCTGAGTTGATTGGAGTCCGAGGAGCAGTTCACCGCAATGTTCACTGAACAAGCTTCCCACGTAGCAGTGCTTTCCCGAACTCTGCCTAGGGTCACGGGAGATGGGCAAGGGAGGCATCGTGATGGGTGACCACAAGTGACAGCGGCCAGTCAGTTCGGTTACCATAAACACTGCCAAACGTCACGGGTAGTCATCACAGGTCAAATACGATATCCAACCATTGGTTCAAGCCAGTCTGTATCGAGCCTGATGACCAAGTGGCGGTTGATGTCATTAACCCGCATGGGGATATGAACTGTTCTGAGGAGCTGCATTTTCTGAATGGCAGCTTCTCGCTGACTGCGAAATGCTGCCTCTGCTAGCGCAATAGGTGGTGTGAAGTAGAATCGTCTGCCTCGCGCATCTTGGTTCAGCATCATGTAGAAGAACCTATGGTTATCATGGCCTTCGTAGTAGACTCGACTCATCTGCTCGTCAGTGTCCTGGAAGACCTCTTCAGGAAAAGGCTCAGAACCAACGAAGTGTAAGAGCGCACCACCACTGGTAGTCCCAACAAAAGAGGCTTCGATAGACATGAACGATCTCAGAAGCCGATCCACCTGCTCGCGAAAACCGTAACGAGGTCGAAAGTCCCGAACAAACCGCTCTAGAGATTGTGGCTCGCCGCTAAGCACCTGAGTAAACGACCTAAGGAATCGAGCCACGGTGCCATCTCCACGAAGGCAAATCTGAGTATCGAGATAGTCCTCTTCGGTTATTGACACGATCTTCTTTACGCGGTCGATTAGTGGGTTATTAGCGTAAGAGACTGTTCGGATATTGTGTACAAACGCCAGTTTCTCTGCTTCTGGCTCAAAACCACTGGCCGAGAAAAACACTCCGACCTCACTAACTCGATCCGGGATAGTGAGGTTCTCATCGTCAACAAAGTAGTTCTCCTGGATATCCTTGATCGCTCCAATAAACTCCCTAACATAATCCTTGGAGATCGGCTTTGTGAAGAACTTGACTTCACCTAGCATTCGAATCGGGTACATGAAAGGTATGATCCTAGTGTAATCACATGGACAGTCGATCTGATGCCAGGTACCCCGGCCCTTCACCTCTAGAAAAGCCTCTCGGCTCTGCCGGGTTCTGCCAGGGATGATAGGGACGAGCATGAACCCGTTGGCCTCTATCAAGCGCAGAACCACTGCCTCAAACAGGTATCCCCTCAATCGGGATCGATCCATATACCATTGTCCACGCACAGGTACCGCCCCTAATGCTGGCCGCCAAGGCCGGCCTACTTCATTGAACCTAGTCTCATCACGTCCGTCCACTATCGCAGAGATGGATGAAGATGACTTGACATTGACACGTCCACACCGATTCTCAGAAGGACGATTCAGGCTATTGGTTCTACTCGATACGGCTTTTTCCTATCAAGCCACACACCGTGGACAGTTCAGTCGTTGCTCGGTGCGAGCCGATCGTGTCGAGAGTGTAGCAGATATCGAAGCAGCACTGGAAGAAGTCAACGCCTCACCGATGATACGGCTCCCCCTTCCCTATCCTGAACGCCCTGTACAACTGCTCGGCCAGAAGCATGGGCATGAACTGGTGAGGGAAGGTCATGGGGCCCATCGACATGCGGAGCCGGGCGCGGGCTAGTATCTCGGGGGCCAACCCCGTGGTCCCACCGATGACGAAGACCAGATTGGGGTCGCCGGCCAACGCGCGCTCCTGGAGCCACCTACTAAGGTCTTCAGAAGACATCTCCGTGCCCCGGATGTCCAGGGCAACCATATACTCATTCTCTCGCAGGGCTCGAAGGACGCGTTCAGCTTCAACCTGCCTGACAGCAGCCAGCTGTTTCTGGGAGGCAGTCTCTGGCACCGGCTCGTCCTGAAGCTCGACAAGCTCGACATGGGCATAGGGGCCCAGGCGTTTGAGGTACTCGGCGAAGCCATCGCGCAGGTACCGCTCTCGCACCTTGCCGACTAGGATGATCCGTATGCGCATCTCCACTTCCTCCAACATGGCCTAGTCGAAGCCCGGGCTGCGAGTCCAAGCCGGACTCCCCGGTATTGTACCACCCTACAGCATCGCCTCTTGCCAGGAGTCTAGGCGCGATTGGGTGAATCGATGAAGGTGAATCATGAGTAGGTAATTCTACACCAGCCCCAGAAAAACCAGCAGCGCCGCGAGCCCGGATAGGTTTCATCCGGATGGGGTTCATGAAAGGAGACAGAGTTCCATGGCCAAGAAGCCTCAGTTCATCTACTTCCTTAAACTCATTCCTCGACTTATCGACGACAACGCCTGGACTCCAGAAGATGAAGAGATAGTCGAGCGTCACTTCAAGCGGCTGCAGAAGTTGACCGCTGAAGGCAAGGTGATCCTGGCCGGAAGGACTCTCGATATTAATCCGACCGGCTCGTCATCCTTGAAGCCGACTCCGAGGAAGAGGCCCGCAGCCTGATGGAGGCCGACCCAACCGTGGCCGAAGGCATCATGACGGTGGAGCTCCACCCGTACGCTGTAGCGCTGCTGCGAGGTTTGGGCCGTTAGGGCCAACAAAGATGGCATCTGCATGCGGTCGCTCCACAAGCCGCTCAGGCTGCGGATAGCCGTTAGTCACACGGAACCCTTGCGACGGGTACGCCAATGCAGTGTCGGCCTGCTCCATACCGCTACCTTGGTAACAGCCCCAGGTACCGCCAGTAGGGTATGGACACAAGGACGGCCGCAAGCGTCAAGGCGGACGCGGCTAGCGACAGCAGGGTAGCCTTACGCTGGTCTGCAAGTCTCCCCGAAGCCGCTTGGTGGGAAACAAGGTAAGTGTCGCTCTGGAACGGCAGCAGCCAGATCGACTGGACCATGAGGTGGGTCGCGATCCCGATGGTCCACGGGTTGATGCCCGCCGCGGTCGCAACCGGGCTCAGTACCAACATCATGATGGTCACCACCGCGAAGTCGCTGATGAGGAACTGCCGCATCAGGTACACGACCAGCATCAGCGCCCCGAAGAACAGGACGGGCTGCCTCGCGAGAGGTCCGAAAAGCGGCGCTATCCGAGAACCCAACCAGGTATCTATGCCGAGGTACGGAAGCACCTCCGCCAGGTTCAGCGTGATGCCGACGTACACGAGACCTGCCCACGAGATCTTTCCCTGAAAAGCCTGGCGGTCCAGGACGCCGGCCGCGCTCAGGAACACGAGCGCGCCAATCGAGACCGCCGCCCCGTCGATGCCGTGCCACCGGGTGGTCATCCACAGCGCTAGAGTGACGACCAGGGTCGCGATGGTAGTCTTCTCCCTTCGCCCCAGAGGTCCCATCGCCGCGATCTCTCTCCGAAGATACTCCCGGGACAATACTGTACACTGTTTGAGCCTGCATATCACCATAATCGCCAGCCACATCCCGATCGTAAGGAGCGCAATGGTCGGCAGGTAAGTGAGGAACCAGGACCCCCACGTGATCTGCGCCCGCACTGCCTCGGGGAGGAGCGCCAGCAGCACGAAGTTTGTGACGGTCCCCGTCATGAACAGGGGCCCCATCAACCCGAACCCTGTGAACATGGACATGAACAAGCCTGTGGAATGGCTGGAGCGTTCCGGCAGGTCCATTGCTTCAGCGATGCCGAGGACAAATGGCGCGGCCATAGTGGTCTTCCCCGTCACCGTCGGAAGGGCGGGCCCAAACGGGATCCCGGCGCAGATGAGGCCCGCGGTCTGGCCGGCGAAAGACGGGGGCAGAGCTCGCAACGTCAGGAGAGACGCCCGGCGCAGCAAGCCGGACTCGGAGACGGCCACGCCGAGCCCCAGGGCACCCACCATCATCCACCAGCCTGAAGTGGCAAAGCACGCGAACGCTACATCGAAGGGAACCACCCGGAAGACGATCCAACCGGCTCCCATAGCCATCGCTACTATGTAGTCGTCCATAAGGCTCGCTGCCCAGCAGATCACAGCCCAAACGAGCAGGGCCACAGCGCGGACTGCCGCTGGCGTCAGGCCCGCGGGTGGAGGAAGCATCGCGGCGACGGCGCACGCAACCGTGGCAAGTAAAAGGACCGGGACGCGCCGGACCATGGCAGTGTCAGTCATGTGAACCACCTTCAAGGGCGGAAAGAGCGGAGGCTAGCCGCTCCACTCCCTCCGATATCTCCTCCAGATTCAGCCTGGAAATCGACAACCGCAGTTGCTGACCGGGCACAGTGCTCGCAAAGAAGGTCTTGCCCAGGGCAACCTTCACGCCAAAGGAAGCAAAGTGCCTGCTCCAGTCTTCCGGAGTCGCCAGTTGCGCGGACAGGCGCAGCCAGGCCAGATATCCGCCCGTCGGCTCCTCCCAGTCCGCCCATTGCCTGGAGACGTGCTTACGGAGGGCCTCAATGAGGGTCTGCATCCTTCTCCTGTAGACCCTGTGCATCATCGTGATGTGGCGGTCAAAGTATCCCCGGCGGCAGAACTCATGGAACGCTGCTTGCGCCACAAGGTTCGGCGACAGCTCGCTGAACCGGCGTATCGCCGAAAGACGCTCAATGCATTCAGGGTCGGCCACGATCCACCCCACGCGCATGCCCGGGAACAGCACCTTGGAGAACGTCCCGCAGTAGATGACCACCTTGCCCCTATCCATCGACTTGACCGGCAGGACGGCACGCCCGAAGTACTTCATCTCCTCATCGAAGCCGTCTTCAAGGATCGGCGTGCGGTAGCGCTCACAGAGGTCAAGCAGGGCCTCCCGGTGAGACTGCGACGTGCTCACACCAGTTGGGTTCTGGAAGCTGGGCATCGTGTAGACCAGGACAGGGCGCTCATTCCGAAGCGCCTCCTCCAACGCGGCTAGGTCCATGCCGTCTCGGTGCAGGGGGATCTCCAGTGGGACCAGCCCATGAAAGCGCATGAGCGGTAGGGCCCAGTCATAGGTCGGCGATTCCACCGCAACCTTCCTGCCCGGCGCCGCGATCATCCTGAAGACCAGGTCAAGCGCCTGTTGAGAGCCATTGGTTATGAGGACCTCGGCGGGCGTGGCTGAAATGCCGTGGGTCTTGAGCCGATCGGCGATGTATTGACGCAAGGGCGGATAGCCTGCGCAGTCTCCGTAACCAAGGAGATTTCTCCCCTGTTCCCGCAGCACCTGCCCCATGCAGGACCGGAAGCGGTCCACAGGGAGGAGCCTGCGGTCCACGTCGAGTACGCTGAAGTCGATGGTATCCGAGTCAGGGGAAGCCACGCCCAGCGTCCGGAAACCCGTGAGGACCTGGCGCACAGCTTCGCTGGCAGGAGACCCTATGGCGTCCCAGTCCACAAGACCCGGCTCCTTCGACCCGGCTCCGGTCGCGATCTGCGCGCGCTCACGAACGCGCGGGCACGCCCGGGGATGCAGCTCCAAAAATCCGAGGGCCCAAAGCTCCTGATAGGCAACGGAAACTGTGGAGCGGTGGACGCCCAGGCTGGCCGCAAGCTGCCGTGTGGACGGGAGCGCGTCACCGGGCCTGAGCGTGCCGTCGCCGATAAGGCTACGTATCTGCGTCACGATCTGCCGGGTCTTTGGCTCGGAGCTCCTCTCGTCCAGTCGGACCAATAGCATACCTAGCACCTACCGGGATGATGTGTTCTACCGTGCAAGCATACAGTCTTTCTGGCCTGATTGCACGTGCCAGATCTACCGCCGTTTGACCCGGCCAGATGCCACGAAGGTGCCCGCAGATCCCGTGGAACGTGCGTGGAGGCGTGCCCCTTTTTCAGTGCCGACCCGGACGAGCCCTCTGGTATAATGGCAGGGACAAAGAGTAGATGCTCCGAGCTTCAAGTCCTACAGGCAAAGCCCATGTCCTCTCTTTCGAGGAGCATCAAGGAGCATCTCGAAAGGAGAGGGTACGGAGTGAAACGGTCCCGAAGCCTCGTTTGTGCCGTCGCAGCCCTAGTGGTGGTCGCATCTTTAGCTCTGGTGATATCCGGATGCAAGCCCCAGAACAAGGACATTATCCTTGCCACGACCACAAGCACCGCCGATACCGGCCTGCTCGACGTGCTGATCCCCGCCTTTGAAAAGAAGACGGGCTTTGTCGTCAAGACAGTCGCGGTCGGCAGCGGAGCAGCTCTCACGATGGGCAAGAACGGCGAAGCCGACGTCCTCCTGGTCCACGCCCCCAGTTCGGAAACCCCTCTCGTCGACTCAGGTGTCGCCATCAACCGCAAGCTGGTCATGCACAACGATTTTGTCATCGTCGGTCCTGCCTCGGATCCCGCCAAGATCAAAGGGGAAACATCTGCAGCCGCTGCGTTCGCTAAGCTCGCGGAGTACGCGTCCCTCCTGGGCCAGCAGCCTACAGCCGTGTTTGTCTCACGCGGTGACGACTCCGGTACCCACAAGAAGGAGCAAGAAGTCTGGAAGGCGGCGGACCTCGCGGTCAAGGGTGAGGACAACAAGCCGCTCCCCTGGTATCAGGAGACCGGATCAGGGATGGCGGCTACGCTGCTGGTTGCATCGGAAAAGGGCGCTTACACCCTCACGGATAGGGGCACATACCTGGCCCAGAAGGCCAACCTGTCCCTCGACATCCTGGTCGAGGGCGATAAGGTACTCCTGAACATCTACCACGTCATGCAAGTGAACCCCGAGAAGTTCGAGAAGGTGAACGGCAAGGGCGGGAAGGCCTTTGTGGACTTCATGGTGTCGGCTGAGACCCAGAAGGTCATCGAAACGTTTGGCGTCGACAACTACGGCTCACCACTGTTCTTCCCCGACGCCGGAAAACCGGAGTTCTAAGGATAAGAGGCACCAAAGTCACTGGAAGCATTAATGGCCCCGGATGCATTAACGGCACCAGAGTAATCAGGAGGACACATGGACCTGATCTGGCGAGGTCTTGTAGAAGGCGTGAAGTTCATAATCCGCGGGGACCGGGAGGTCCTCGAGATCACGTGGTTGACCCTTAAGGTTTCGGGAGTAGCCACGCTGGTCAGCCTCGCCATTGGAATCCCGTTGGGCCTCTTCCTCGCGGTGGCGCGGTTCCGATTCCGCCGCGCCGCCGTGGGGGCTATCAACACCGGGATGGGGCTCCCGCCCACGGTCGTCGGGCTATGGGTAAGCCTCCTTTTCTGGCGCAACGGGCCGTTCGGCGGTCTGAGTCTCATGTACACGCCGTCGGCTATGGTGATCGCCCAGACTGTGATCGCGGCGCCGGTGGTCACGGGGCTAGTCATGGCGTCGGTACAGCAGCTGAGCCCAAGGCTCAGCAAGCAGATAGTGGCGTTGGGGGCCTCACCCATCCAGTTCTGGTGGCTAATCCTGCGTGAGTGCCGCTTCGGAGTCCTGGCCGCGGTCATGGCGGGGTTCGGATCGGTTATCTCGGAGGTCGGCGCGTCGATGGCCGTCGGCGGCAACATCCGTTTCCAGACAAGGGTCCTGACGACGTCCATCGTCTCGGAGGTCGGCAAGGGCAACTTCGACATCGCTATCGCCCTGTCGTTCGTCCTCATGACAATCTCATACGGGCTTACCTTCCTTCTGACGGTAGTCCAGCAGAGGAGGGCAAGGTCATGAGCAGTCCTGAGGGTCGGTCGAGCCTGAGCCCCCGTCCGGCGCAGGCCAGTCAGACTGCGGCGGCGACGGAGATGCCACTCCTGTCGGCCCACGGCATCCAGGTAGTGCGAGACAGGAGGACCATCCTGGACGTCCCATCTATCGAGATAAAGGATGGTGAGGTACTGGCTGTCATCGGCCCAAACGGCGCCGGCAAGACGACGCTTCTCTCAGTGCTGTCGTGCCTGGAGCATCCGACCAAGGGTGAAGTCCTACACAGGGGAAACAAGGTGACCAGGCGGGAAGTGCTGTCAGTCCGCCGCAAGATGGCAGTGGTCTTTCAGGAACCGCTGCTGCTGGATGGGACTGTGCTCGAGAACGTCATGCTGGGAATGCGGCTGAGGGGAAAGGGCGAGGAAGGCCGAAGGAGCGCCGCAGAGTGGCTGGAGCGGTTCGGAATCGCGGCCGTTGCCGGGCAGACGCGCAACACGCTGTCGGCCGGCGAGGCCCAGCGCGCTTCCCTGGCCAGAGCGTTTGCTCTGGAGCCTGAAATACTCTTCATGGATGAGCCCTTTACGGCAGTTGACGTCATAAGCCGGCGGGGACTCATTGAGGAGTTCCGGCAGGTCCAGAGGTCGGTTCGCACCACAACGGTGCTCATTACCCACGATTTCAGCGAAGTAGCCATGCTGGCCAGCCGCGTTCTTGTGCTCCACAACGGGGTCATCCAGGCCGAAGGGAGCCCGGACCAGATCGAGGCACATGAAAAGTGGGGGCTACTCGCCCGCGGCGGAGAGGCCGGCGCTTCGCCTATTTAGCGTAGCGGTACCTATATAGTGGGGCAGTGGCCGTTTAGCGGAGCGGTGCCTGATCGGGGCCGTACCTCTCTAATGGAGCGGCAAACGGAGATTCACGATAGCCCCGCATTCCGGGCGGACCGCTGCCCACATGTCTCCTCCCTGCAAACGAGCCAATTCCCGGCTGATGTAGAGTCCCAGACCAGCCCCGCTGGCCGCGCCGTCCGAATTGGATGCCCTGTAGAACGGCTCGAATACCATAGCAAGCTCGCCCGCCGGTATGCCGATCCCCTCGTCCTCCACACTTACTACGACGTGGTCGACGCCTTTTCTTATGCCTACAAAGATGCGTCTCCCGGCCGGCGTGTACTTTATGGCGTTCCCCAGCATGTTGGACAGGATCTGGCGCACCCACACCGCATCGACACGCACCTGAATATGTGTGGATCTGGAGAACGTCTCGACGAGTTCGTGAGCCGGCGAGGAGACACAGGAGTCGAGCCAGCCGCTTACCAGTCTCACGAGATCGGTTTCGGCCATGTGGCCAACCATCCTCCCGTCTTCGATCCTTCCTACCGTGAGGGCGTCATCTACCAGCGATGACAGGTGGTCTATCTGCCCCTTCAAGGTGTTCACGTAGCGGTCCGGAATCCCGCCGGTCCGGCGCGCATCTTCGAGCAGCGTCATCACCGTCTTCATGACTTGCAGCGGGTTCCGGAACTCGTGGCTCATGAAATGAACCAACCGGTCCTTTGTCAACTGGGCCCTCCGCGCCTCGGTCACGTCTTCGAAGACCAGCGCGAAGCGGCGCGACGTGAGGGGTGACGACGGCATCTGCCTCGCGCGGACCGATAGGTAGATCTCACCGCCCGTCACAGGCGTGGTAGCCCTCCAGCATTGGGTGTGCCTGGTGCCGCTCAAGACCACCGACAGGTCCGGCGAGTACGCGCCTGAATCCCTTACGAAACCGTAACGTCGCGAGAACTGAGTCAGGTTGGAGCCCAGGTCACGGAGGGACTTGGCCGCGAACAGATCAAGAAGCCCTGAACTGGCGGCACGGATCGCGCCGTCGCCATCGACAACGAGCAGGCCGTCAGATAGGCCTTCCAGAAGAGACATCCACATACCGTCCCAGTGCTTGCCGCACTCTATAGCGAGTAAAGCGGGCTCGCGCCGCAGAAGGGCATACTGGTGGCTCTTGGCCACCTCGACCGGGTCAGGCATCCACGCTCCAAAGCGGGGATACAGACACAGGGCGAGCATAGGATCGTGTCCGATTGAGCCGTAGAGCCTTGCCTCGTACTCATTGAACAGAGGCCACTGGCTCTCGTCGAGCCATGAAGTGTCACCCACAACACGAAGTCCCCGAAAACCTGCGGATATCGCACCCGTTAGGCGCTCACTCCACTGCCTTAGGACCCGGTCGGAATCGAATCTCCCGTGGCGGTCCACATACCACTCGTCATAGGTTAGGACGCTTATCTGGTCGGTCTCCAGTCTGCGTGAAAGGTCCGGCACTGCGCCTTCCAAGGCGTGGCAAGCGTCATCGGCGTCCTCGCGGGACGCACAGACCCAAACGCAGGCCTCTTGCTGGCGCAATCCTGACCTCACGTAGGGCACCGCAACTTCCAACGCTTCAGAAGAGTTTTCGTAGAAATGGCAAACGTGGGTCCCCCAAGGCACTTGCCCCAGGCAAGAAAGGCCGAAATCCGTCGTCTGTTGTCGCAAACCAATCCGCGTCTCCTTCGCCTAAAGGATCGAGATCTCCTAACATCTTCCACGTTATCTGGTATTCGTCGTATGTGAGTGGTTCCCTTCCATTTGAACCCATTAGAAGGTCACTCCGCCACGCGCCTTGAACTAATCACTCGGCTTAGCTGACACGGCGGATTACCATCAGGAGGTGGCACGATGTCCTATGAGAACGTGAAGTGGGACTACCCGCAGCATGTTGTCTGCACCCACGATCAGGCGCGAAAGCACATAGAAGAGCACGAGGAGTTCTACATCAACATCTGCGGCTGCAGACAGGCAAAGGGCGGGTGCAAGAGGTCCAGGATGGACGTCTGCCTCTGGTTTATCCCGGGTGGATCCACAGGAGGCCAGAAGCGGGCGGCCACAAAGCAGGAAGCCCTGGACATCGTCGCCCACGCAGGAGAGACAGGCCTCATAGCACGCCCGTTCCGCAGCCCCGACGATATCAACAAGCTGGAAGGCATCTGCTTCTGCTGCCCGGTGTGCTGCTATTACTTCAGCGAGGGAGCCGAGCCGTGCGGCAAGGGCACGCTCCGCGAGTCAACCATCCTTGAGGACTGCAGCGCATGTGGGATGTGCGTAAAGGCTTGCCACTTCGGCGCCCGCAGCATCGTAGGTGGGAAACTGGTGATAGACGCCGAGAAGTGCTATGGGTGCGGCCTCTGCGTGGATGCCTGCCCCGCGGGCTGCATCACGATGAAATAGCCCGGCCAGCGAAGACCTCCTCCCAGTTGCGGGATCGCGAGGATAAAGCAGTCCCCCGGCTCCGCGCCGGGGGACCAGGGCGATTAGGAAAGTCTGCTGCCTATAGATCAGTCGTGGAGTCGTCCGATTCTTCGTCCGTCTCCTCATCCAACTCGTTGTCGACCTCTTCGTCTACCTCTTCGTCGAGTTCCTCGTCGGTCTCCTCATCCGGATCGACGGGATCCTCGGGGTCGCCAGGGTCCTCGGGGTCCTCAGGATCTGGAGCCTCAGGATCTTCCTCTCCGCCAAAGATCTCGCCTCTAAGCGGCGCCTCGCCGTGGGTTGCGATCACGGAAGCAGTAGCGACTCCGGTCTCCTCGTCAAACGCGAAACTCGTCAGTTTCAAGCTGCGCGCCTCGAGTCCAAAAGCTTCCTGGACCAGGGGCCCAAACGCTTCCATCAAAAAGGCTGCCGCTTCGTCATTGGTGAGGCCCCACGGTACGGCGACCTCGAATGTCTCGACGTGGTTGCCTCTGGCGATCGTGATTGTAGCGGTCCCGCTGGCTGTCTCGCCGCCTGGGACGTTGTAGTCAATGACAATCTCGCTGTGAACGGCGCCTTGGCTGTGCGCGAACTTCACAGGCTTGTTGTCTCTGCCGGTGACCTTCTCTTCCTTGAGTAGGTGCTTCGGAGCGGACAGGTGCTTCGAAGCGCCGAACTGCGCGGTCTTTGAACTCGAAGGCTCTCCCTTCACCTTTCCGTTTTCCTTCCCCGCCATCGCGATTGACGGCAGGCCCAGAATCAGGACCGCAACCAGACCCAGAATGAGTGCTTTCTTCAACTCTGACGCCTCCTTGGTTCTCTTCTTGACCATCCTGCGTGCCTGTAATTGCTGTCTCCGCTGTGTTGCCGTGCCCCGGAAGCCGCCCAACTGGCCGCACCTCCCGGATGGCACTTGTATCCAGATAATTCGTAGGGGGCGTGCAGAATCTGTCGCATGAGCCCTCGGGATTTGAAAAATGGGACTCTGTTCCTACATTGCGGTATGATGGTGAAAAAGCGTCCAGGCGGTGACCGCAGAAAGTGGACGGCTCAGTGGATAACATCAGCGTGCTCATAGTGGATGACCATCCGCTGTTCAGGCAGGGCGTCCGCCTTTTCCTCGAATCTCAGGCGGGCATCGACGTGGCGGGCGAGGCAGGCGATGGCACCGCGGCCACCGCGTTCCTGGAAAAGAGCCCCGTGGCATGCGTTCTCCTGGACCTCCAGATGCCGGGGAAAAGCGGCATCGAGGTCGCCCGCAACATCAAGGACAGGTGGCCCGATACCCGCATTTTGGTCCTCACCAGCTTCAACAGCTGGGACATGATCTACCCCGCCCTTAAAGCCGGAGCCTCCGGCTACATACTGAAAGATGCGCCGCCGCCGGAACTACTGGCTGCCATTAGGGCAGTTGCGGCAGGCGGCCGTTACCTTGATGAAGAGGTGGCGTCCAGGCTCTTGAGCGGCTTGACGGAGCCATCGGAGAAGGACCCGGCGGCGCAGGATGCGGGTCTCGCCGGCACTCTCACACCAAGGGAGCTAGAAGTCTTGAGAGAGATAGCCCAAGGCCTGGATAACAAAGAGATTGCCGCGAAGCTCTTCCTGAGCGAGAAGACAGTCAAGACCCACGTTGCCAGCATCCTGCAGAAACTCGACGTGAAAAGCCGGACCCAGGCGGCGCTTTACGCGTTGCAGCGCGGGTTGGTATGAAAAAGGGTCGTACTATGGAGGAAAGTTGGAGGGAGAGCTTCCGCAAAGCCATCCTACTCTCCGGAGGCACGGGCCTCCTGTTCGGCGTCGCCTTCTCCGTGTTTATGCTGGTTAGCCCGTCTCCGGAGGGACCAAAGGGCCTCATCCTGCTGGTCGTCCCTGTCCTGACGACCCTGGTGTCAGGCGCTGCCGGGGCAGCGGGCGCATACCTGGACCGCTACCTCATCAGGCGAGGGGTAGCGAAGCCTGCCTCCAGGCGGCTGATCTCCTTCGCGACCATACTAGTTGGCACATTCTCGCTGGTGATCCTTGCAGCAGTGCGTGCCAGGCTGGCGTGGCAGGGAAACATGGCCTGGGGCATGCTCGCCGGACTGGGTTTCGGCTCTGTGGTTGCGTTTATAGACTACAGGCTGTGGCAGGTCCGCCAGAGGATGCTCACCCTGGAACTTGAGAACAAGTACCTATCGGAAATCGCCGAGAAGGATAGCCAGTTGACCGAGGCCACCGAAAGCCTCGTCCTAGCCGAAGAACGCGCCCGCATGGCACGGGACCTCCACGACTCGATCTCCTCCGGAATACACGGCATCGCGTACGCAGCGCACTCGCTGAGAGAGACCATCCCGGCGGAAGGCCAGTCCCCCAGAGTCCTCGCGCTGCTCGACCTGGTCGAGAAGACGGCCCAGTCCACCCAGGACGAACTACGCGCCATGATCCTTGAGCTGAAGCCGTCGCTGATAGATGAAAAGGGCCTGGCTGAAGCCCTCAGGCTGCACTGCGAGCTCTTCTCTCAACGGCAGGCGATACCGGTGGACCTCAAGGTGGATTACGCTTCACCGCTCTCAGCTGAACAGCAGGTGGCCATCTACCGGATAGTCCAGGAGGCTTTGGCCAACGTCCAGAAGCACTCCGGCGCCACGCGGGTTTCGGTGTCCCTGACTGAACAGGACGGCTCCGTGGATCTCAGAGTGTCAGACAATGGGGCGGGATTCACGCCGGGGGCTTCGTCGGGCGGACTCGGTCTGCACAATATGGAGTCAAGGTGCACCCGGAACAACGGCACGTTCAGGGTGGATTCCACGCCGGGCAAGGGTACGACCATCTCCGCATCGTTCAAGATCCCGGAGTAGGAGTCGGCCCGACCGTCGCTCAACACATTGACCGAGCCTGTACACTATGCGTCTACTCCTTTTGGCCCACTTTCAGATGCCCGAAAACCATCCTTTTGACCGATTTGCCCATCTCATCGCGCCTGTAACATAGGCCCTGGAATCGCCCGGACGCGAAAACCCGGGCCTAAGACAAGGGGGCGCGCAACATGACCTTTGTGGAAGTCAAAAGTTTGACGAAGCGCTACGGCAATACCGTAGCAGTTAGAGACCTCAGTTTCGACATACACGAGGGAGAAGTCTTCGGACTCCTCGGCCCCAACGGGGCCGGCAAATCGACCACGCTTTCGGTCATCTCGGGATTGCTCTCGCCGACTGCGGGAGACGTCATGGTAGCCGGGCACTCAGTCCAGACAGAACCCATGTATGTGAAGCGCCAGTTGGGGATTGTCCCACAGGACCTGGCCCTTTACCCCAGACTCTCGGCCCGCGCCAACCTCCGGTTCTGCGGCGAGATGTACGGGCTCCGTGGCAGAGCGCTACGCGCCATGGTCGACGAAGTGCTGGACCTGGTAGGGCTCATCTCCCGCGCAAATGAACCCGTGGCGCGTTACTCGGGAGGCATGAAGCGGAGGATCAACCTGGCGGCGGGCATCATCGCCAGGCCCAGGTTGCTGGTCCTCGATGAACCGACGGTCGGAGTCGACCCCCAGTCCCGCAGCCGCATATTCGACCTGGTCAAGGCCCAGGCTGCAGCCGGAACTACGGTGATATACACGAGCCACTACATGGAGGAAGTAGAGCTCCTGTGCGGCCGGGTGGCAATCATCGATCAGGGCTGTCTGGTAGCCGCCGGCACGGTCTCGGACCTGCTCCGACAGGCATCGGAACACCAGGAGGTCGAGATCGGATGCCCAGGGATCAGCGATGACCTCCTGCGCCGCCTGGAATCCATCCCGGTTGTAGAGCACGTAAGGCGGGAGGAGCAGGTGGTGCGGCTCATCACAGACGACGCTGAAAGAGCGCTTGCACTGGCCTTCGGATGCTTCGTCGGCACCGGAGCCAAGGTCTCAAGCATACAGATCCACAAGCCCAACCTGGAAGGGCTGTTTATGAAACTCACCGGCAAGAGCCTCCGCGACTAGCCAAGCTGAGAGCAAGGCAGGCAACTGCAAGGCAGACGGGGAGCAAGTCAGGCATAGCGCAAAGCAAGCACAGGCTGGTAGGCAGTGAGAGCAAGTCGAAAGGGAGTGCAGAACGTGAAGAAAGCCATGTCCATAGCCCGTACAGGAATCGCGCAGATGGTTGGGGACCCCCTGTTCATGGTGATGTCAGTAGGCATGCCGGTCATGATGACCTGGATAATGAGTTTCCTGCCCAAGGAGATGGCAGGGCTCGCGAGCAGCGGAGTGATCGTGATGTTTCTGGGGCTGAACATAGTCATGTCGGCCACTTCGATCATAGAGGAACGACAGCTGGGGACCTGGGGCCGGCTTCTGTCCGCCCCTGTGACCAGGCCTGAGATAATAGGCGGCTACCTCATGAAGCTTTTCACCGTGGCCTGGGTCCAGTCCGCGGTGCTGTTCGTGTCAGCCAGGCTCCTCTTCAAAGCCCCGTGGTCGCACCTATCGCCAGCGGCCTTCGCAGTCCTCGGGTCGTACATCCTGGCCATGGCCGGCCTGGGAGTCTTGATAGCCACGGCGCTGCGCACTCAGCAGCAGGCGCCGGCGGTTGCGACGGGGATCTCGGTGGTAGGGACCATGCTGGGCGGCGTATTCTTCCCCACTCAGGGAAACGCGGTGATGGAGGCCGTCGCCAGGGTGTCTCCTCAAGGGTGGGCCGCCCGCGGCCTGAACAGCGTGATGGCAGAGGGGGCGAGCTTCGTCAGCGTACAGACCCCGGTGTTCTGGATGCTCGGCTTCGGGCTCGCGTTCCTGGCCCTGGGTCTCACCCGAGTGAAGTACGAGTAGAATTGTTACCTTTCCTTTAATCTTGCATCTGCGAAGGCGCGCCGGAATCAATCCTGCGCGCCTCAAATGCTATAATGCGGTCACTGGGGGGAACAAGTGAGCGGTATGGATTCCCATGAGTGCCTCCAGATAACCGTGAGGGCTGCTACCCTGTCCGACATACCTTTCATACAGGACATTGCGCGCCGGACCTGGACTGACACCTACCGTGGCGTCATCGCCGAAGATGCGCAGGCCGCGGTGCTTGGCCGCGCGTACTCCAAGGAGGCTCTGACAGTCTCGATCGGCCGCGGCCAGGCGTTCTTAGTTGCGGAAGTCTGCGGCGGTCAGGCAGTCCCCAGCGACCCGGCAGTTGACGGTGACTCAACCGTTGACAGCGTTCCGACTGTTCACTGCAGCAATGACCGCCTCGCGGGATACGTCGATGTCGACTACGACGGTCGTCAAGCCAACTTGCACCGCCTGTACGTTCTGCCGGAATACCAACGTCTCGGACTAGGCAAGCGGCTGCTGCAGGAAGCGGTCGCACAAACGTTGGCGAGGCTGCCCGCAGGGAGTTCATGTCCCTTGGTCGCCTACGTTGAGCGCGACAATACCAGAGCCCGGGCCTTCTATAAGAAGATGGGCTTCGCCGAGGGTGAAGAGGAAATCGTAATCATTGGCGGGATATCACTGCCCGTCATCCGGATTTCGATGACGGTTGGGGGTGATGGCTCTGCAGACAAGGACCGTTCTTGTTGCGGATGACGAGGACCACATCAGGCAACTGATACGGCTGTACCTGGTTAATGAGGGGTTCGGCGTTACTGAGGCCAAATCGGGCAAAGAAGCTTTGGACTCGTGGCAGAAGGACAACCCGGACTTGGTCGTCCTCGACATAATGATGCCGGAGATGGACGGCTGGGAAGTCCTGAAGCAGATCCGCAAGCAGAAGAACACCCCGGTCATCATGCTCACCGCAAAGGATGCCGAAGTCGACAAAGTGCTCGGCCTCGAACTCGGCGCCGACGATTACGTGACCAAACCCTTTAGCCCCAGGGAACTGGTCTCGCGGGTTAAGGCCGTGCTTCGGAGGTCCGATAGCGCTTCCGGAGCGGTCTACCGAACGGAACACGATGAAGCGGCGCAGGCAAGTCAGCCTCCCGGCGGGCCCGCTGCTTCCGCGCATCCAGGCGAGTCAGTCTCGTACCCAGGCCTTCGCATAGATAGGGCGGCCAGGGAAGTCCACGTTGGCGACCAGATCCTGAGCCTGCCGCCCAAGGAGTTCGACCTCCTGTGGATCCTGGCATCCAACCCAAACAGGGTCTTCACCAGGGAGTATCTCCTGGAGACCGTATGGGAGTACACGTACTTCGGGGATATCCGCACGGTGGACGTGCACGTGAGGCGCATACGGCAGAAGATTGAGAAGGACCCCGATAACCCCACCTACATCAAGACGGCCTGGGGCGTCGGCTATAAGTTTGAGTACCATCCCGGCTAGGAGGTAACAGGCTACTTGTCATTGCGCGCCAGGCTCCTGGCAATGTTCGTAGCGATAATAGTGCTGGTTGCCGTGACCATGGGGATCTACAACTTCAGGTTGCTTGAGGCCTTCTTCCGGCAGTCCTTAGCAAACCAGTTGCAGACCAGGCTGGGTCCCAGTGTCCAGGGCTGGTTTGAGCAGTTCGGCGCACCGGCAACCGTCATGGTTGCGCGGCAAGTAGCCAACTTGGCTGCCGGGACGACCCAATCCCGCATCCTGGTGACTGATGTACGCGGCACTATCATCGTAGACACCGGAGCCGACGGTCCATCCCTGGTGGGCAAGGTGGTGCCGGAGAGCCTCATCAGCCGGACGCTGCTGCAGGGTAGGATCTCGACATTTGATTACCCTACCGCCGGCGCCGATGCTTTGGCGGTCTCCGTCCCGTGGATTTCGATGAATCGGCTGGTCGGCGCGGTCCTTGTGGTGAGATCGGTGCGCACGGCTGCCAGGCAAACGGCCCTCGAGGTCAGCAGGTACGTGTTCCGCGCCGCTCTTCTGGCCTTCGCGGTTGCCCTCGTGGCCGCCTTCTTCATGTCGTCATCCATAACAGGACCGCTCAGAAGAATGGCTCAAGCAGCCCGCTCGATTTCCAAGGGCAACTTCTCCGAGAAGATTGAGGTACGGACAGAAGACGAGCTCGGCCACCTGGCCGAAGCCATGAACTCGATGTCGGACGAAATCTCAGTCCTCATCCAGAGCCTCACTCAGGAGAAGGAGAAACTCCAGGCGCTCATGGATGCCCGGACCACGATGATGTCGGACATATCCCACGACCTGCGCACGCCGGTTACGTCGATACGGGGATTCGTGGAAGCGCTGCGCGACGGCGTCATCAAGGACGATACGGAGAAGCTCCGGACCCTCAACGTCATCCACGAGGAATCGGAGCGTCTCTCGAGGATGGTGGACGACCTCTTCTACCTGGCCCGCCTCGAAGCCGGGGAGGCTCCCCTGGCGATGAAAGAGGTGGACATAGGCGCGATAGTGAGGAGTACAGTCGATACCATCCTCCCCATCGCCAGGGAAAAGGAACTCGAAGTAAACCTCCTCATTGACGAAGAGGCTGCGGCCAGGGGCCTGCTCAAAGCCATGGGCTCGGCTGACCGGCTCACCCGCGCCATCCTGAACCTGGTGGACAACGCCGTCAAGTACTCGCCGCACGGAGGCAGGGTCACGGTAACGGTAACGAGGGAAACCGAAGGTGCCCTGCCTGAGGCAGGCCCCTCCGTCTTTGCGGCAGTCGCAACTCCCCGCGCAGTAATCGCGATTTCGGACCAAGGTCCAGGAATCTCGGAAGAAGACATTAAGCGGATCTTCGAGCGCTTCTACAGAGCAGACAAGGCCCGCTCCCGGACCAAGTCGGGAGCCGGCCTCGGACTATCGATCGCGAGATTCATCGCCGAGCAGCACCAGGGAGCGGTGTGGGCGAAAAGTACAGTCGGTCAGGGCTCGACCTTCTACATGGCGATCCCGCTGCTCAGTTAGCCTCGGAACTGCCCGCCGACGCCCGCCAGGCGCTCTCTGCAAACCCCTCCCCACCGGGTGGTCCTAGAGCCCCGCGAATCGCTCCCCGCCGGGTGTCCTAGATCCCAGCCGCGATCATCTCAGCAGGGACACGCAGTTCCTCGTGAGAGCGATAGAGCCTCTCTATCTCGGCGGCATCATCAGCCACCAGGGCCCGGGCGACTGCATCCAGCAGGTCGTTCTGGCCAGCAGTGAGAGCGTCGTTTTCTACCTTCATAAGACCCCACACGTCCCAGGGCAGCATCTCTGCCTCCATAAGTGCAGCCAGTTCCCTGAGGAGGTTGCCCCGCACGAACCAAATCCCGTGCATATCGAAGATCCCGAACTTATCAGGGTCTTCCTTGCCCTCCCTGCAGCGGAGCCAGGCCTCGGAAGCGTTCACGAACTTACCCGCGGGCATGTCCAACGTGTTGAAGTCGACCTTCAGTGTCGCGCGCTGGAGATCGTCCAACTGAGCGTCGACCGATACCCAACGCTGGCCGTTCCAGTACTCGCAGATCCAGTGGTCCTCAAAATGGTCCGGTATGAAGTATGCGCCGAACCCGCACCTGGCCCTGGCAGGCACTCCCTGGTGGCGCAACATCGACGCCATCAGGGTTGAGTAGTCACGGCAGTTGCCGAAGAACCTCTTCTCGAGGGGACGGGCCACCGTGAGAGGCGATGGGTCGATCTCGATGATCTTCTCCAGCGTGCGCGAGACCAACCTGGCCTGAACGTGCTGCTTCTGTTCATCGGTCGGGGTGACCCCGTACCTCTGCGCCCAAAAGACGTGCAGGAAGACGTTCTGAACCACCTTGACCAACTCGGAGACGGTCGCGGGAAGACCGTGGTACATCGAAACCATGGAACCCGGTTCTGTGACCTTTGTCTGCCGAACGTATCTCGTTGTCACCGCTCTCGGCACTCCTTTCGCCAGCATAGCCGGCAGCATTCGCTTCTGACTTCCATTGCAGAGCCATTTCGTTGCAATCGTTAACACGTCGCTAATCGGATTACCAGATGTTCCTTCAAAGTCGCAAGCGATACTCCTCCTGGGAAGCCAAGAAGGCTCGCGCACCAACCATCGCGTCACTGCAAGGCTTGGCAGTGCCAATTACATCCAAACAGAATACGGGCCAAGCACAGGAGAATAAGGATCATACGGGGGGCAGGCCCGAGGGCTCGTCGGGGGTCAAGTTTCACGAGAAGCGTCGGCAAGGGGTGGCCTGCCCCCTTACCATTTCCTTCTCTAGCTCAGCCTCTACTCCCAGGTCTGAGATACGTGGACTACCTTGTACTTCTTCGATAGTTTCTCAACCAGTTCCTCAACCTCGCCTGTCTTCACCCGGAGTATGACAAGCCCGTTGCCGCTGCCCGGAGGGATGTTCGTTGACACGCTGGAGATGTTGATGCCCATTTCGGCGACGGTCCCCGCGATGTCAGCCATGACCCCGACGTTATCGGGTACGTCGAGCGTGATGCGGGTCCCCTTGGCCCGAAGGCCCATGAGGGAGACCAGGGTACGGAACACGTCGTTCTGAGTGACGATGGCGACCAGTTGACCTTCTTTATCCACCACAGGCAGGGCATCAAGATCGTGGAAGAACATGTGGGCGGCTGCGGCCTCGATTATCTCGTCTTCCGCCACCGTCTGCACGTTCCTGGTCATGATGTCCTTGACCTTAGTACCGTCCAGGTAGTTGGGATCCTTCGCTTTCGGCGAGTTTGTCACAATATCCCAATCCGTGACCATGCCCAGGAGTTTTCCGTTTGAGCGGACAGGTATGGCTTCGAAGGTCTTTTCCGACATAAGGGTTATGAGTTCACGCAGTGTGGCGTCGGGCTTAACCGATACGGGATTGCGGGTCATGATATCCCTAACAAACATGGCTTTTCCTCCAGTCCACAGACCGGTTTTCTTCTATCGAAGGGGGAACTCCTTCACGGCAGCCGCGCTACGATAACGCCTCCGCCGAAGACCCGCTCGCCTTGGTAGAGCACCGCAGCCTGTCCCGGGGTCACGGCGAACTGAGGGCTTTGGAAATCGATCCTGGCTCTATCAGGCTCTGATGCCGGGTCTCCCCCATCCCTACTCATTATCGCAACCGACTCCTTGCCCCTGTAGCGGACCATGCAGGTTCCCTCCACCGGCTCGTCCAGCGACGGCGCAGCGATGAGGTTCAGCTCCTCGACGAAGCATCCGGAGGAATACGCCTCTTGTTTCGTACCAACCACAACCGTGTTGTTCGCTACGTCCAGATCGACAACATACAGGGGCTTCCCGCCGGCAACCCCCAGCCCTCTCCTCTGCCCCACCGTGTAGAAAGCGATGCCAAGGTGCCGGCCCACAACCTTGCCCGACGTGTCCACCATCGGACCTGGCCGGCTCTCAATCCCGCGGTTCTCAAGGAAATCCCGGTAGCTGCCGGGGATGAAGCAGATCTCCTGACTCTCGGGCTTCTCAGCGGTAACGAGGCCGGCTTCCGCCGCGATCCTGCGCACCTCCTTCTTCGTGAGACCCCCGAGGGGAAACATGGCGTGGGACAGCTCGTCTTGAGTAAGGGAGTAGAGAGCATAGCTCTGGTCCTTTGAGATGTCCACGCCGCGAAGCAGCAAGGCCCGGCCAGACAGCGCCTCCGGGTGTTCCGCCAGAGCTAGATCGGTGTTGTCCGTCCACACTCCCCCGACCATCTTGCCTGCTCGCGCGTAGTGGCCCGTCGCTACATAAGCGGCGCCGATTTCCCTGGCCTTGCGCAACAGGTGCCCGAACTTCATCACCTTGTTGCATGCAAGACAAGGGTTGGGTGTGCGTCCCGCCGAGTAGGAGGCAGTGAAGGGCTCTATGACAGCTTCCTCGAACTCACTCACCAGGTTCACGGTGTAGTGGGGGATGCCCATTTCGGAACAGATGCGCCGGGCGTCTTCAGCCATCTCAAGAGTGCAGCAGGGTGCGCGGTTCGCCCCGTCGGCGGCGGCGTTGTCCGGCAGGAGTTTCATGGTCAGGCCGATGATGTCGAAACCCTTGCGCCTCAGGAGGAGGCACGCCACGGAGCTGTCGACTCCTCCTGACATGGCGACGGCGACGCTAGCGGGCATTGTTCTGGCCTCCTTTCACACATGGTAGGTATGTCCCATCTACGGTGTCAACTTGGCAGTCAAGTTTGGCGATAACCACACTGGGTGGAAGGCAATAACCGGGAGGTCGTGCATCAATGGATAGCGGGCTAAGAGTATCTATTCTGGGCGGCGGGTCCGCCTACACCCCCGGGCTGGTCGCCGGGTTCGTCAGGCAGAAGAGCAGGATCCCGCTGGAACGCCTGACACTTATGGACATCGACGGGACAAAGCTGCAGACCGTGGGGGCCCTGGTAAAGGCCATGGTCGATGATGCGATGCCGGGTACCGAGGTTGTCCTGACGGAAGACCGGAGAGAAGCCCTGCGCAACGCTGACTTCATATTGTGCCAGATAAGGGTTGGCGGGCTTGCAGCTCGTCATCTGGACGAATCCATCCCGGCCGGCATGGGTCTGGTCGGACAGGAGACCACTGGTCCCGGCGGGTTCTCCATGGCCCTCCGGACAATACCCGTAATGGTCGAGATCGCCAAGGAGATCGAAACCCTGAATCCCTCGGCGTGGCTGATCAACTATACAAACCCGACGGGTCTGGTCGCCGAGGCCATAGGGCGCATGTCGTCAGTGAAGCACGTGGCCATCTGCGACGAGCCCATGATCATGCAGGAAGCGCTCTCGGCCCTGATCGGCACCCAACCGGGCAGACTCTTCATGGACTACTTCGGCCTGAATCACCTGGGCTTTGCCCGCAGAGTGCTTTACCACGGAACCGACGTCCTTCCGGCCCTCCGCCAGAAACTACAGATGATGGCTCCGGAACAGGTGGAAGCCTTGTTCGGAGAGGAAGTCACCAGGGACCCGAAAGCGAGACGAGAAATAGCCAACACGCTGCGCATCTTTGGAGAGACCGGTCTCCTTCCCTCGCCCTATCTGCAGTACTACTACTTTACCAGGGAGATCGTCGAGCAGCAGCGCGAGAGCGGCCGGACCCGCGCCGAGGAGGTTATGGAGATCGAGAAAGACCTCCTAACTGAGTACAACCGGGTGACGTCGGGTCAGAAGAAGCTTGAGAAGTCCCGCGGGGGAAAGTGGCACGCCGATATGATGGTAGGCCTGCTTGGCGCCATCGCCAATGACTCAAGGGACATCTTCATCGTCAACGTCCCCAACCACGGCGCCCTACCGGAACTACCGTACAACAAGGTTGTCGAAGTGCCTTCGGTTGTGGATGCTTCGGGCCCACGGCCGCTGGCTATGGGAAACATGCCCGTGACGGTAAGGGGTCTCATCCACTCGGTCGCAGCCTATGAGGAGCTTACGGTTGAGGCGGCGCTATCCGGCTCACGTCGTGACGCTCTGGAAGCGCTGGCCTGCCATCCGCTGGTTGGGTCTCGCGACACCGCCTGGCACCTCCTGGACGCCTACCTGGACGCCCACGAAAGATACCTGCCCCAGTTCAGGAAGTAGGAGTAAGGCCCGGGACCAACGTTCCGGGCCTTATCGCACGATTTCCTCCGGCAGATCAGCCCATCATCATCGGGCCGGGAACAATGAGGCCGACGGCGTTGTACGGTATGAGCACGTCGAGGAGCCCCATGTTGTTGCCCATACCCGGACCCATGGGGGGACACATGTGGCCGTTCACGCGCACAACCAGGTAATCTCCGCCGGCGGCAACCAGGACGCCGCTCACAACCGTCGTACCCATCATGGCCGGCTCGGGGCACGGAGCCGGGCCGGGCACGGGCGGACAGGGCTGCGCTGGCGGGCAGGGGCCTGGCGCCGGCGGGCAAGGACCCGGCGCCGGCGGGCAGGGGCCCGGCCTGGGTCCTGGCGGACACCAAGACGAAGCGGTCATCTGAGGAGGGGTCGGCCATCCTGGATGAGCAGGGATAACCGCCAGGCGAGCATGGACACCCATCAGGTAAACCGTCACCGGCTGTCCCACCAACTGCGTAAGGCGCTCTTGCAAAGTAGTACCCGGAGGCAGGAGCTGTAGCGCTTCAATGCTGTCCGGCATAAGTTTCTAACCCTCCAATCCCCAATTCTCGTCAACATGTTATGTTGCGTTGGGGATTGGGGTGATACACGAGAGATGACATCCTGCTTCCGCTTACTCTGCTGCCTTCTCCCGGTGCATCGCCGCAACCTTGGCCTTCACGCGCTCGAGTGTCTCGCCGTCCAGCGGGTAGTACCGGAACACTATCAGGGCCAAACCCAAGGCTGCCATGGGAATTACCGACATGAGCAGGCGAAAACCTGTAAGCGCAGAGGCCGGCTGGACCGCAAGGCCTGCGTCATAGCCGGTCCTTACCATCACCGGGCCCATGATCGCGGCGTTGATCGATATGCCGAGGCGGATCATGAAGCCATTCACGCCAAAGTACATTCCTTCCCTGCGCACGCCGGTCTTGATCTCGTCCTCATCCGTCACGTCGGCGATTAGGATGTCCAAGAGCACCAGTATCCCGGCCAAACCAAAGGAAAGCGCGAAGCAGGTTGCCACAGCCTGGATGAAGTTCTGAGCGATAAAGAAGAACACGAGACAGGCGCCAAACAGGGCCATAGAGTGCGCCATCGCCTTCTTCGGTCCGATCCTGTTGATGATCTTCGCCCACACTAGTGAGAAGGGGATGGCCATCACAAACAGGGTCCCGAGCAACAGCGACTCTTTAAGCCCCTGGACCCCAAGCACGTACTTGGCGTAGAACGGGATGGCGGACTGGAGGCCGACGAACGTGTACTGGACCAGGAGAGCCGGGATAAGGTAGGTCACGTAGGACTTGTTGATGTAAGTAGCCTTTAGGGCCTCCCACAAGCCCAAGCCGGGCTCAGCGGAGAACTCGGGTTTCTCCTTGGCGCCGTAGAGGCAGGCATACATGGTCAACAAGGATAGCACGGCGAACACGGCGCCCATGGCCTTCCAGCCGATAAGCGGGTGGAGGAACGGGGGCAGCGCGACGCCTACGATGAGGCCGAGAATCCCAAGGACCTGCCGGAGGGCGGAAACGCGGGAGCGGTCCTCAAGTCGGGGGTACATCTCAGGGAACAGCGCCGTCCAGTTTAGGACCACTATGGTGAATAGCCCGTCGAACAGGAAAATCACAATCAGGTAGTAGACGGAAAGGGCCTGGGAATTACCTGCCGCAAAGGGAGGCGCCCAGAGTAGGGCGAAGGCCACACACAGAGGCAGTGTGAGGAACAGGATGTAGGGGATCCTCCTACCCCACTTGGTCTTTGTGCGGTCCGAGATGTGGCCGAACAAGGGATCGTTTATCGCGTTCCAGACCCCGTACAACACCATTATGGCGCTGATACGCTCGGCCGGAACCTTCAGCACGTCCACATAGTAGAAGAACGCAAACGCGGTCACCGTCTGGCCCAACACCGCGGACGCAAAGTTGCCCAGGCTGTAGGCAAAGTCCTTCACCTTGTTCATGACGGACACCCCCTTGCGCGACTGCCCCAAACGGAGGAGAAAGCCTCCGCCTCTCGAAACTCCAAGTAACTGACTGACCATTCTAGGCAGGCGCAAGGGACTCCTCCGCCGCCAAAGGAGAGACCAGGATGAACGCCAAAGACGTCATACCAGTGCCCCACCTGAGACAAGCCAAAAACGTGCTGTGCGTGGTGCCGCACCCCGATGACGCCGAACTGGCCGCGGGAGGAACCGTTGCCGTACTGACCGGCGAGGGAGCGACAGTCACGTATGCTGTGGTGACAGATGGAGGCATGGGCACTTTCGATCCTACCGTGTCGTCCTCTGAGATTGCGGCAGTTCGACGCAAAGAGCAAGAAGAGGCTGCGGCCGTTCTTGGAGTCACCAGGGTAGAATGGCTGGGATTCCGTGACGGCTTTCTCCCCGAGGTCGATGCCTTGCGGGAGCCCGTTGTAAGACTAATCCGCCAGGTAAAGCCGGATTTCGTACTTACCTTGGACCCCTGGCTGCCCTACGAAGCCCATCCCGACCACCGCAAGACCGGCCTTGCCGCAGTAGAAGCAGTCCTCTATGCCGGCTTTCCTCTGGCGTATCCCCAACACATGCAGGAGGGGCTCACGCCGTGGGGCGTCACCGGGGTCGCGCTCGCTCTCTCGGTCAGGCCCAACACCGTGATCAACATTGAGGAAACCTGGGAGAGGAAGATCAACGCGTGTCTCACCCATAAGTCCCAGTTCCCGCCCGAACTGTGGGACTCCATGTACCTCCCCTATATCCAGGGCAAATGCATGGAGTGGGGCCGCGAGGCCGGCGCGCGAGTTGCGGAAACGTTCAAGGTCATGCACCCCGCGCATCTCCACGTCATGGTCGATGCCTGGAAGGTGTAGTTCTGATCCGGCCCCGCCGGCGTGACAACTCTGCGTGATAACTCTGGTTGAAAGGCCTTGGGAGGAATGTTTCGGTGGAGAAACTCAAGATAGCGGTCATAGGCGGCGGATCTTCCTACGCCCCCGAACTCCTTGACGGCATAATCCGCAGGTGGGAAGAGGGCGAGTTCCACGTCGAGGAAGTCGCGATGGTAGACGTCCCTGAAGGCGAAGGGCGCATGGAGATCGTCGCGGCTTTTTGCAGGCGCATGCTCTCAAAGCGCGGCATGCCCTGCCGCATCAGCACGTCTTTGGACCGCCGATCCGCCATAAGCGGCGCCCGGTTCGTCATAAGCCAGCTTAGGGTAGGACAGATGCAGGCAAGATGGCGGGACGAACATATCCCTCTCAAGTACGGAGTCATCGGGCAGGAGACTACGGGCGCCGGAGGATTCGCCAATGCCCTCCGCACCATCCCGGTGTCTTTGGACATAGCGCGGGATATCAAGGAAGTGAACCCGGACGCGTGGCTGCTCAATTTCTCGAACCCATCGGGGCTGGTGACGGAAGCCCTGCTCCGGTACTCGGGCGTCAAAACCTTCGGCCTGTGCAACGTACCGATCGGCATCCGTATGGGAGTAGCCAAAGCCCTTGGTGTCGAGTCTGCGCGAGTTAGCATCGATGCGTCGGGACTAAACCATCTCTGCTTTGTGACGCGGATATACGTCGACGGCCAGGACGTCTCGCATAAAGTGTTCGACTCACCCCTACTAGCAGCGTATCTGAAGGCCGAGAAGTTCGGAGAGGAGTTCGCACCCTATCTGCGCCGCCTCCACGCCATACCCGCCAGCTACCTCTACTACTACTGGTTCACGGCGAAAGCGCTTAAGGCCCAACTGGATGACCTGGCAAGCGGAAAGGGCACACGCGCAGACGAAGTCATGAAGATCGAGGACGGTCTCTTCGAGCTGTACTCCAGGGAGGACGTCACGGACCTCCCTCCCGATCTCAAGAAGCGCGGTGGGGCGTACTACTCGGACGTCGCCTTGAGCAGCGTCTCCGCCATAGTCAGAAACACGCCCGCAGTAGAGGTGCTCAACGTCAGGAACATGGGCTCGGTGCCGGGGCTGGATCCGGATTCGGTTGTCGAGGTAAGCTGCCTAGTTGACGGCCGCGGGCCCCATCCCCTTGCGCAGAAACCGCTGCCTTCCGAGGTTAAGGGGCTAGTGCAGCAGGTGAAGGCTTACGAGAATCTAACGGTTGAGGCCGCAGTCCACGGAGATCTGGAGGCGGCGTTCTTCGCGCTGCTGAACCACCCCCTGGTGCCCGGAGCCGATGCCGCCAGGGCCGTGCTGGCCGAGATCCTTGAAGCCAATAGGCAGTTCTTGCCCCAGTTCGAAGGCAAGCATATCTAGGACCCGCAAAGGAGTGCTTACCGTGCGTTACGCGCTTGGAGTAGATGGCGGCGCGACCAAGACGATGGCTGTCGTAGGCGATGAGACTGGAAGAATACTTGGCACAGGCCTTGGCGGTCCCAGCAATTACCAGTTGACCGGTATTGAGACGGCAATGAAACACGTGCATGACGCAGTCCGGGTCGCGCTGGAAACGGCCGGACTTGATCTCGCCGCCATCTCTGGCGCTACCTTCGGCATGGCGGGCGCCGACTTTCCTATCGACTTCGACAGTCTGAACGCCGGCATATCCGGTCTGTACCCTGGCCTGAAGTATGCCCTTACAAACGACACCTGGGTCGGCTTTCGGGCCGGCACTGAGAAGGATTACGGCGGAGTTGTCATCTCCGGCAGCGGCGCCAACTACGCTGCGGCGGGACCGGATGGAACGAAAATCACAGGCCGGGGCATGGGATACGAGTGGGGCGGCGAAGGCGGGGCAGGAAGCCTGATCCGCCAAGTGATGCACCATGCTTTCCGGTCCCACGACGGCACAGGGCCGAAGACCGGCCTGGAGCAGGCCGTCCTGTCGCTGCTCGAGTTCGAGACCTACGATGACCTTTCCCTCCACATGTACAAGATCCACGGTGAGTTCGACCGCATGTACCTTAAGGTGTCCCAGTTGGTCCCCGCGCTCTTCCAACTGGCATTGGAAGGCGACGCGGTGTGTCAGGACATTCTGGTGAGCACCGGCACCGTTATGGGACAGATCATCGGGGGCATGATGGCCAGACTTGGGATGCAGGCTGTCCCCGCCGACGTGGTCCTGGTCGGCAGCATCTTCACCAAAGGCGTCTGCCCGCTCATGGTATCGGCGTTGCGCACGGCGTGCCAAAAGCACATCCCGTTCGCCAGCTTCCGTCCGGTTGAGATGGAACCGGCGGCAGGCGCGTTTCTTATGGCCCTGGAGCAGTTAGGCGTGGACGCCAAAGGTGAAGTGAGGCAGGCTGTGATCCGGACCCTGCCGGACGACGTTGCAGGCGCTGGCTAAAGTGTCACCCCGCTGCGTGACCTGCCTGAATTTCGATGTCACCCGATGACGATTAGGCTGCGCAGGCGGACCGGCGGCACGTTAAGCTACCTCGCCACTTTCACTTTGGTAGCCCTGAGCACCAAGCCCTTGAACATGTAGCCTTTCTGTATCTCCTCGAGCACGGTTCCATGCTCGCCGCCGTCCTCCGCGGCCACGGCTTCGTGCAGGGCCGGATCCATCTGTTTCCCGACAGGGTTCTCGATAACCTCGACGCCCTCTTTGGCAAGGACATCCAGGAGCTGCTTGTACACCATGGATACTCCCTTGAAGAAGGCGTCGAAGCTGCGCTCGCCCCCTGCCTGCCCGCTCTTTTCCGCAGCGGAAAGGAACCGGTCGAAGTTGTCGAGGACATCCAGCATCGAGGCCAGGTAGTCGGCCTTGGCGCGACTAAGGCGGTCCTCAAAGTCCCTTTCGGTGCGCTTGCGGAACCCATCGAAGTCGGACTTGGCCCGCAGGTACTGGTCGTAGATGCCGGTAGCCTTTGACTGCCACGTGTCACGTTCCGCGGTCAGAGCCGAGACCTGCTCGACTGATGCAGCCAAGGCTGCCTCCAGCTCTGCCACCCGGGACTCAAGCTCGGTCACCCTGGAGGCCGCGTCATGCGTGCCGCGCACCTCACTCGCGGCGGCGCTGGGATCCCCGGCAGCGGTGGGACTCCCGGCGGCCTTGGGATCCCCGCCGGCATCAGTATCGCTCGGTCTGGAGCAGCAGGCTTCGGGACCGGCTGGCTGCACGCATTCCGGCCGTTTCTTCTCTTCTTCCTTGTTACCCACAGTCATCGTCCTTCGCGAGTCATAATCCGCCGCGCGGAGCGGCAGCGACCACTTCCGTCCCTTCTAAGCCTTCGGCTCTTCCTTCTCGCCCTTCTCCTTGAACTCGGCGTCGTAGACCTCGCCTTTGGGAGGCTGGCCCGCTTCGGGCCCTCCAGCCTGGCCGGCGCCTTGAGCTTGTTCCTGGGAAGACTGGCGATACAGGGCCTCCGCGATCTTGGCGGCAGCGTCGCGAAGTTCCTCGGTCTCCTTCTTTATGGCCTCAATGTCCCCGGACTTCAACGTCTCCTTGGCCTTCTCCACGGCTGCTTCGACTTTGGACTTGTCATCCGCCGGCACCTTGTCTCCGGCGTCCTTCACGGTCTTCTCCACCGTGTAGATCAGCTGCTCGAGGGCGTTGCGCGCATCCACTTCCTCGCGAGCTCGCTTATCCTCCTCGGCGTGCTTCTGGGCTTCCTCCACAAGCTTGTCGACTTCCTCCCTCGGGAGCTGGGTCGACGCTTTAATGGTGATGTCCTGGGATTTCCCTGTCCCCAAGTCCTTTGCCGAGACCTTGAGGATGCCGTTCACGTCGATGTCGAACGCGACCTCTATCTGAGGGACTCCACGGGGCGCCGGAGGGATCCCGGTCAACATGAATCGCCCCAGCGACCTGTTGTCCCTGGCCATCTGACGCTCACCCTGTAGGACGTGGATTTCCACCTGGGGCTGGAAGTCAGCGGTGGTTGTGAATACCTGGTGCTCGTGCACCGGGATCGTCCTGTTTCGCTTGATGAGCGGGGTCATTACGCCGCCGTAAGTCTCAACGCCCAGAGTAAGGGGCGTTACGTCGAGAAGGACGATGTCCTTCACGTCCCCGGCAAGCACGCCGCCCTGGATCGCGGCGCCGACTGCGACGACCTCGTCCGGGTTCACGCTGCGGTTGGGCTCCTTGCCGGTAAGGGTTTTCACAAGTTCCTGGATCCTGGGCATCCTCGTTGAGCCACCGACAAGGATGACCTCGTCAAGGTCCTTCACATCGAGTTTAGCGTCGGAGAGCACCTGCCTGAACGGCTTCACTGTGCGATCCGTTAGGTCTTTGGTGATCTCCTCGAACTTCGCCCGCGTGATCCTGGACTCCAGATGGAGCGGCTGGCCTTCTTTATCGGCGGTAATAAACGGGAGGCTGATCGTCGCTTCGAGTACCTGGGAGAGCTCGACCTTGGCCTTCTCCGAGGCTTCAATCAGCCTCTGAAGAGCACGCCTGTCCTTGCGCAGGTCGACTCCGTATTCCCTCTGAAACTCCTCCGCCACGTAGTCGGTGATCCTCTGGTCGTAGTCGTCGCCGCCCAGGTGAGTGTCTCCTGCGGTGGCCAGCACCTGGAACGTGTTGTCGCCGACTTCAAGGAGCGAGACGTCGAAGGTTCCGCCTCCGAGATCCCATACCAGGATCTTCTGGTTGTTCTTCTTGTCTATTCCGTAGGCCAGGGATGCCGCCGTCGGCTCGTTGATTATGCGGAGAACCTCGAGCCCGGCGATGCGGCCCGCGTCCTTGGTTGCCTGACGCTGAGCGTCGTTGAAGTAGGCAGGCACCGTGATGACTGCCTGGGTTACCGGCTCGCCCAGGTACTTCTCAGCATCCTCCTTGAGTTTGCGGAGTATGTGGGCCGAGATCTCCTCAGCGGTCGCTTCCTCGCCGGTCGCGGGCATGTAGACTCTGACTTCATCGTGCTGCCCCCTGCGCACCTGGTAAGGAACCCGGTTCCGTTCCATCTCCACTTCTCCGTAGCGGCGGCCGATGAACCTCTTGATCGAGAACACCGTGTTCTCGGGGTTCAAGACCGCCTGCCTCTTGGCCAGCTGCCCCACCATCTTCTCGCCCTTCTTGCTGAAGGCGACTACCGAAGGAGTCAGCCGCGACCCTTCCGAGTTGATGATTACCGTAGGCTCGGAACCTTCCATGACGGCGATCACCGAATTGGTGGTGCCGAGGTCGATTCCCACTACCTTGCCCATAAACACACCTCCAACTGTCTCTAGCTAGTTCTTCTTAACGAATCCGCCGTTCCTACGGCGGCCGTTCTGGCTGTCATCCTGCCCTTCGTCCCTTGAGCCGGGAGGTGGGGACGAGCCCGGGCCGAGCGCGATGGCGCCTTTCGGCCTTGGTACCAAAGGGTACTGGCTCTCCCCCTCTTCCATAGCCAAGATCACCCTTACTCCCTGGAGATTGACTCCTCTTGTCCTGGTCAGGAAACAGATCCTGGAGAGAAGGCGGAGATCCTCGTCAGAGTAGAGCCGGATGTTGGAACCGGTACGGGCAGGTGAAATGAGGCCTTCGTTTTCGACCTGCCTCAGGAAAGAGGGGCTCACGCCAAGAAGGCGCGCTGCGACGCTGATCGTGTAGACGGGATCGCTGGGTCCGTGGAATTCCAACGGATCACCTCCCCCTTAACAAGCTTGCCGGTTCTCGTGAAGTTTCTTCACAAAAGATAATAACCATCCTGGTTGTCTCCATCAAGTATCCCCGAGGAATCGATGGACGAGACGCGCAAACAGAAGTGCCCGCCCCACTGCGCGTGCAGTCGGCCGGGCACCTCTTCCAATCCTGTCCGCTTCGCTGGCCCAGAGAAAGGTCCTTGTTTTGCCACCACACCATGTATCGATAGGACAATAGTCTCAGTTGAGGGTTGAGAAGAAATTCCCTGCAAATCGGCTCTCCGAGTCATTATGCGATGAGCAGAGAATATTAACATTTCGCCGCTAGTCATCGATTTCCCTGCAAATGCCACAAACAGAGTTTTCCAGCCTGAAGGATTTCTCAGAAATCTCCTAGAAACACCCTACAAGTCCGACAACGAGCGCAACTCGCTGTCCACGTTTAGCAAAGATTGGGAGGGGGATTCATGACAAACCGAAAGTGGCCTCTAGTACTTGTTGCCGTCCTTCTGCTTGTTTCACTGGTCTCCAGCTGTTCACCCGGCGAGCCGCTTCCGACCTTCAAGTTCCTTAGCGGCGATAGCGAGACCGCCAAGAAGTACGCCCAGGGCATCCAGGAGAACCTACGCGCCAACCTTGGTATCGAGACCGTTCTTGAGGCGACCGACTTTAACACGCGTCTTGAGAAGATGCGAAATGGCGACTTCGACATCGTATTGGCCGGCTGGGGCGCCGACTACGACGACCCAATGACCTTCCTGGACCTCTGGGTCACCGACGGTCCCTACAACGATGTGAAGTGGTCCAACAAGACGTTCGATGAACTTATCGCCAAAGCAAAGGCCAGCGGCAACCAGGACGAACGCATGGCAGCCATGGCTGAAGCCGAAGGGATCCTGCTAACGGAGTCCCCCATTGTCCCGCTCTACTGGCCCGCATGGAACTACGCCGAGCACCCGTGGGTGAAGGGCATCCTTCGCGCCACTGTCGGTCCCGACTATGACTGGAAGTGGGCCTACACCGAGGGCAGGCCGGGCGGCGACGGCAAACTCGCGATGAACCTCGGTGAGGAGCCCCCGGACCTCCAGAGCATCACCACTACTGACCAGATCTCCTTCGAGGTCCTAAACGCCGTCAACGAGGGTCTCACCCGCAAGAACCCGCAGGGCCTGTTTGAGCAGGGTTCCGGCGTTGCGGAGAGCTGGACCATCAGCCCCGACGGTCTGGTCTATACCTTCACACTCAAGGACAATGCAAAGTGGTCCGACGGTTCCCCGATTACAGCCCATGACTTCGAGTACGCGTGGAAGAAAGTTGTCGACCCGCGCACCGCTTCCCAGTACAACTACATGTTCTTCTTCATCAAGGGCGCCGAGGAAGTTGCCAGCATCGAACTGCCGGATCCCGACGCCGACAAAGCAGGCTACGATGCCGCTGTCGCCAAGATCAATGAAGCGCTGGACGCCATGGGGGTTGACGCCAAGGACGACAAGACGCTAGAAGTCACACTCGTTGCTCCCAGCACCTTCTTCATCGGCCTCACCGCGTTCCCCAGCTACTTCCCGGTAAAGCAGTCGTACCACGAGGCCAAGGGCGACGCTTACGCCCTTGAGGCCGATGCCATCCTGTACAACGGCCCGTTCATGATCTCCGAGTGGAACCACGGCTCCAACATGACCCTCAAGAAGAACCCAACCTACTGGGATGCCGCCAGCGTGAAGCTTGAGGAAATCAAGTTCGACATGATCAAAGACATCAACACTCCTGTGACCATGTACGAAGCAAATGAGCTGGACGCCATCGGCGTGCCCGGCGAGTTCATCCCCAAGTTCCGCACTGAGCGCCCGAACGAACTCAAACAGATGGCTCAGGCTACTTGCTGGTACTTGGAGCTGAACCCGAAGAACCCGGCGTTCGCGAACCCCAAGCTCAGGAGAGCGATCTCCCTCGGATTCGACCGCCAGTCCTTCGTTGACAACGTGATGAAGAACTTCTCTATGCCGGCAATCGCCTACAACCCGCCGTCCATCCACGGTAAGGACGGCGTGGTGTTCATCGACAAGTATGTTGATGCTGCCGCAAAACTGTCTGCCACCGCCAATCTGACTGAAGCCCGCAAGCTCCTCGAGGAAGCCTGCAAAGAGATGAAATTCGCGGTCCCCAAGCCCCCGGCTGCGAAGTAACTCTTGGGCATGAGAGGACAAAGCGCTACCTAGAATCACATACACGGTCGAGGGGCCGGTCCTCCCGGCTCCTCGACCTCGCAAGAGGGGGTGTAGACTGTGACACAGTATGTCTTGCGGCGGTTCGGGTTCATGCTCATCTCCCTCTGGGTCATCATCACCATCAGCTTCATCCTCATGTTCGCTGTTCCCGGGAGCCCTTTCCTCACACAAAAGATGACCCCGACCGTTCAAAGACAGCTTGAGCGGAAGTACGGCCTCGACAAACCCAAGTGGGAGCAGTACTTGAAGCTCCTTGGAAACCTCGCCAGAGGAGACCTGGGAGAGTCCATCAGAGAAAGAGGCCGCAGCGTAAACGCCATCATTAAGAACTGCTTCCCGGTATCAGCGATCCTAGGAGCGGAAGCACTGACCTTCGCCGTCTCGGCAGGCCTGACCCTCGGCATCGTGGCCGCGCTCAACAGAACCCGGTGGCCCGACTACCTCGCGATAGTCATCGCTATCATCGGAGTGTCTGTCCCCAACTTCGTCATAGGCTCGGTCCTTCAATTGGTGCTGGGCGCAAAGCTGAAGCTCCTCCCTATCGCCCGCTGGGAAGGACCCAAATACCACGTTTTGCCAGCACTCATGTTAAGCCTTGGGACGATGGCCACAATGGCCAGGATGATGAGGTCTAGCATGCTCGAAGTCGTGAACCAGGACTACATACGGACCGCAAAAGCTAAGGGGCTCACGCCCTTCCAGATCACCTGGCGCCACGGCATACGCAACGCCATCCTCCCGGTCATAACGATCCTGGGTCCCACCATAGCGAATATCACCACAGGCACGCTTGTAGCCGAGAGGATGTTCGGTGTGCCGGGACTCGGAAGGTATTTCGTTGAAAGCATCTACAACAGAGATTACCCGCTGATCATGGGCACGACCGTGTTCTACGCCGCAATCCTGCTGTTCATGACCTTCCTTGTCGACATCACGTACGGCGTAGTCGATCCCAGGATCCGGCTGGCGAGGGGAGGCAAGGACTAGGCAATGTCAGAGATAAACCTGTCTCCCGAGCAGTTTCAACCCGTAATCGTTGATGATATGACCGCTGAGGAAATCACCCGCCCACCGATAGGGTACTGGCAAGATGTGTGGATGAGGTTCAGAAAAAACCGCCTGGCGCTGGTGGGCCTTGCCGTCCTGGCAGCCATGGTCTTCATGTCTATTGTCGGCCCCCTGATTGGAGGCTGGGACTACCGGTCCATGGACTACGAGGCCGGCACCAACGCCCTCCCAAGCGGAAAGCACTGGTTCGGAACCGACTATCTGGGGCGTGACATGTTCGTCAGGCTGTGGACCGGCACCCGGATATCCATATTCATCGGCGTAATGGCCGCAGCGCTGGACCTCGTGATCGGAGTCACCTACGGAGGTATATCCGGCTATTTTGGTGGTGTCGTCGACGACGTCATGATGCGGATCGTCGACGTCCTGTACGGGATACCCTATCTTCTCATGGTCATCCTCTTGCTTGTAGTTATGAGGCCCGGACTTGCAAGCATCATCCTGGCAATGGTCATTACCGGTTGGTGCAGCATGGCTAGGCTGGTGAGAGGACAAGTTCTCCAACTGAAGGAAATGGAGTACGTGCTCGCCGCGCGTTCCATAGGGGCCTCGCCCCGCCGGATAATCGCAAGGCACCTAATCCCCAATACCATGGGCGTGGTCCTGGTCAGCCTTACTATGACGATCCCGGGAGCCATTTTCACGGAGGCCTTCCTTAGCTTCATCGGCCTTGGCGTCCCGATGCCCCTTGCCAGCATGGGCACTCTGGCAAACGAAGGCTACCAGGTACTGCTTGTGCATCCGCACAACCTGATCATCCCCGCGGTTGCGATTAGCCTTCTCATACTGTCGTTCAACTTCGTCGGCGACGGGCTCCGGGATGCTTTGGACCCGCGGCTGCGGCAATAGGAAGGGATATGCCATGGCATTGATCAAACGCGATCTTGAAAGCCCTGTGCCCACCAGCAGAGCTGCTCGACCCGAGCCGCTCCTTTCGATAGAGGATCTCCGGGTGTCCTTCCACACCTACGCGGGAGAAGTGCACGCGGTCCGCGGGGTCAACCTGGAACTTGAGAAAGGCGGGGCCCTGGCCATCGTCGGCGAGTCCGGCTGCGGCAAAACAGTCACGATGCAGGCGGTTATGAGGCTTACTCCAATGCCTCCGGGTGAGATCAAGAGCGGGCGGATCTACTTCCACGGCCGGGACTTACTGACCCTTTCCGAAGGCGAGATGCAGTCGGTTAGGGGAAGAGAGATCGGCATGATCTTCCAAGACCCAATGACGGGCCTCAACCCGACCATGACTGTGGGCAGCCAGATCGCTGAAGCGGTCATCAAACACCAGCACCTTTCAAAAGATGATGGGATGAAGAAAGCCATCGAGATGCTGGACCTCGTGGAGATCCCGAACCCCGCGGTGCGGGCCACCCAGTATCCCCACCAGTTCAGTGGCGGTATGAGGCAGAGAGCCATGATCGCCATCGCTCTGGCTTGCGAGCCGCTCTTGCTCATAGCTGACGAGCCGACCACATCGCTGGACGTAACCATCCAGGCTCAGATCATAGACCTCCTCAAGGAGCTCCAAGCCAAACTAGGCATGAGCATCATTATCATCACCCACAACTTGGGTGTCGTCGCAAGGCTCGCTCGGGACGTAGTGGTGATGTACGCGGGCAAGGTTGTGGAGCGAGGTACGGCATCCCAGATCTTCTATCACGCGAGACACCCGTACACTCAGGCGCTCCTGCGGTCAGTGCCGAGATTGGACCAGGAGACCAGGACCACTCTCGCCTCCATTCCCGGCTCTCCCCCCGACCTGTTCGTTCCGCCGGTGGGATGCGCCTTCGCTCCCCGTTGCAACAACACCATGAAGGTCTGCCTCGAGCACGATTCCGAGGTCATCGATCAGGGCAATGGTCACCGCGTCTCATGCTGGCTCTATCACAAAGCTAACCCCAATCCTCCTACCGGGTTCGGGAAAGGAGGCAGGTAATATGACAGGCGAAGTCGCTCTGGAGGTCCAAAAACTGAAGAAATACTTTAGGGTCGGAAGGAACCGCATACTGAAAGCCGTAGACGACGTCTCGTTTAGGGTGCACAAGGGCGAAGTCCTGGGTATCGTGGGTGAAAGCGGTTGCGGGAAAACGACCTGCGGCCGGACTATTGCCCGCCTCTACGAGCCAACCGGAGGCAAGATCCTGTTTGAAGGCCATGACATCACGACCGAAGACGAGTCCGACCTCCTGTGGTTCAGACGAAAGCTTCAGATGGTCTTCCAGGACCCATACGCCTCACTTGATCCCAGGATGACCGTGGGCGAGATAATCGGCGAGCCCATGGACGTGCACCACCTATATTCAGGCAAGGAGAGGGTTGACAGGATCCACTACCTGCTGCGAACGGTAGGCCTCAATCCCGAGCACGCCAACCGTTTCCCCCATGAGTTCTCAGGTGGGCAGCGCCAGAGGATCGGCATCGCGCGGGCCCTGGCAGTTGAACCCCAGTTCATTATCGCCGATGAACCGATCTCCTCGCTGGACGTGTCTATCCAAGCCCAGGTAGTCAACCTTCTGACCGCGCTGCAGGAAGATATGGGGCTGTCGTTCATATTCATAGCGCACGACCTCTCCATGGTCAGGCACATCTCTCACAGGGTAGGCGTCATGTACCTCGGGAAGCTGGTGGAACTGGCGCCCTCTCGGGACATATACAAGCACCCGCTGAATCCATACACCAAGGCACTAATGGCGGCCAATCCCATCCCCGATCCGGATGTTGAAACCGGCCGTGCCGGGTTAACGCTTCCCGGAGAAGTTCCCAGTCCGATCAACCCGCCTGCAGGCTGCAGGTTTGCAGGACGTTGCCCACACGTTATGGAAGTGTGTAGGGACGAAGACCCGGCCCTAAGAGAAGTCGAGCCGGGACACTGGGTGTCCTGCTTCCTGTATAGCTAAAGGAAGACTGGGGCCTTCACGGAGGATAGGTCCATGTTCTTCGCGCTCGGTCTGAAAAACGCCTGGCGGAACCGGGGTCGCACCGTCCTGGCCATCGTCAGCATGTGCATTGCGGCCATGATATTCCTTTCCAGCACCACTCTCTCGAAAGGTTATCCTTCAGTGGCGTTCAAGCCTGCGCGGCAACTCCTTGGCGGTGACATCGTGCTGCTACCGGACAAGTCGGCGATTTCCCGCGAGGATATGGCGGGCGGTTACACTTGGAGGTTCGAGGTAAGGAGCCTGGACAAGCCGAATCCGGTGATGGGCTTCGATACGCGGCCGTATTCCTACGGCGCTCTGCAAGGCCACCCGGTCTCGGGTACCCCGGAGGTCTCCGGTGAAAGGTACCGGGAAGTGTTGTCGCGGTTGGAGACACATCCCACGGTCCTGCAAGCCTCAATACGCCGGGCCCTGCCGTTTCTGACAGGAGGGGTATCATCCTACGAGTACGGGTTCCTGGACGCCCGCGACATCGACCAGGGCATATCGACTTGGGACATGCTGCACGTAGGCGGTTCACCGTATCGGCCGCCGGATGAAGACCTTGTTGGTGTGTCTGTCGGCGGTTGGGCAGGCTTGAGGCCAATAGGCCGAGCAGACCTGGAGATACCCAGGTTCAAGGAGACATCGCTGGACTACGAGGACCCGCTGCAGGTGGCCCTGACGCTCATAGGCCAAGCGTCCTTCGTCGAAGGATCAGGTCCAACGGCGGTGACCCTTTCCGCGCCCGCCGTGTTTGTGTCGCCGGCAACGCTTGACCGGTTGAGCCAAGAAGCGGGATACCCCGAAGAGGCGACATACTGGGGGATTTCCGTGACTCTCAAAGATATGTTCGCACTCGAGAACGTGGCAGCCCTTCTCCGCAGGGAGTTCCCGGACTTCACAGTCCTCCCCGTATCGCAGCTGTCGACGGCTGCCACCCAAGGGTCCGGCGTAGCCCTGGGAGTGCCTATGGACATGCGGCGGGTGACGGAAACCATCGCGTTCGTGACCGCCGCTCTCTTGTCGGCCACAAACCTCACCATATTGATGCTGAGTAGGAAGAACGAGATAGGCATCCTGCGGGCGCTTGGCGCCACCGGCTGGAACATCACATGCATGGTCCTTACCGAGGCAATATGGATCTCCCTGATAGGAGCCTTAGCCGGGGCCCTTGTGACACAGCCTGCTGTCCTCTGGCAGCTCTTATCCAACAACGTGGGTCGAGATGCGGTATTGCGAGAAGTGGGAGCAGGCGTGGGCAAGGCGATGGCTTTCGCGGCCCTCGCCGCGGCTGTGTTCGGATTCCTTCCTGTCGCGCGGGCGCTCAGGATCACGCCGGCACAAGTTCTGCGGGGTGAATAGCGGTGAACGACCTACTGGACATCTCTCGCAAGGGCTTTAAGCAGAAACTCGGGACTTACCTGGTAATGGCCCTGTTAGTGAGCTTCACAGTTGCAGGCTACCTGGTTGTCAGTTCCTATTGGCGCGATGCCGCGGCCGTGTCCATCGCCGCAGCCGAACCGCTTGATTTCCCCTACATCAAGGCGACCACCATGTTCGCCTACTGGACTAATCCGCCGACCTCCCCTGACGAGGAGTTCCCTCCTCCCAGGCGATACGCGCCCGTCTATAACGACGCGCACCTCCGCGAGATAGCCTCCATCAGGGGCGTTGAAAGCCTCTCGGTGACCCTTGAGCAGACCGCGTTCTCGCGCTTTGGAAATACGCCCCTCCTATCCATAGAACCTGACGCCCAGTTGTGGCAGGCGCTTGTCCTGGTCTCCGGCCGCCTGCCCCAAAACCCGTCCGAGGTCATAATCCCGGAAACCTTCCTGAGCGTGACGGTGGGCGAAACGATCTCGGTTAAGGTAGTAGAGACCGTCATGCCCAGGACCTACCGGGTAGACGGCCTCCTCCGCTTTACGGCTGACCCCCAGCCTCTCAAGGAGCTGACTATAGTAGGAGCCTACAAGCCGCTAAGCATGATATCCGGCCTGGTCGGATACCTGCCCGTGAACCGCGTGGACTCATACCCCGAGGCCAATCCCCGGGAAGTGAAGATGGATTGGCCGGTCCCAAACACCATCTTCCTGCACCTCACGGATCCCGCGATGGCCGGCAGCGTATCGTCGTCGTGGTTCGGCATGTACCTCGATTACCCTGGAGCTCAGCCGCCGCTCATCCCACCGCAGAAGGTGGAGTGGCACCCAAGCCTTACGGAGGACTTAATGAGGCAGGCCGCAAGCCAAGTAGCGACGCCGGTCTTCTCAAACACCGCCCAGGCCTTTACGCTGGGAGCCATCGGGATCTTCGCGGCCATGTTCGTATCAATCCTGGACCGCCGGAAGGAACTTGGGATCATGAAGACGGTGGGGATAGACAACAACAACACTGCCGCCGCCATCTCGCTTGAGGTCGTGTTGGCGGGAGCGTTGGGAACAGTGCTGGGCGTCTTGATGGCGCAGGCCGCCGGGCACTACCTAAGAGGCGTGTCGGGCAACCCAATCATCATACCGGTAGGAAGCATCCTGGGAGGCGCCGCGGTCTCAACCGTCATCCTGTTCGCGGCCACCTATATCCCACGAGCCATGGCGAAGCAGGGGACTGTCATGGAGCTCCTCTACGGCCGGGCGATCCCTATCGTGAGGAATCGACGCTAGCGCCCTCCGCAGAGGTCACGAGTAGGCTTACGGAGAACTGGGTTCACTTACCGGCCGCAGAACCGCTCCACCAAGCTCTTGGCTGCATCAAGGGGGCCGTAGCGGCCTTCGAGCAGATCGTTTAGAGCGCGGTCCAAGGTTCCGTCGGCTTCGGCGGAGTCGGCGATGCGCTGCACGGTGAGCAGGCGTAGGTACTCCTCCAGAACGGCCCGATAGCTCCGAAGGTTCTTCGACCGCAGCAGTTGGGATTTCCTCAGGTAGTCATGGTGGGCCAGCACCGAATCGACCAGGTCCGGAATGCCGGTCTGATCTGCAGATGCCGCAATCGCCTTGAGGACCGGAGGCCGCCACAACGACACGTTAGCGTTACCCTCACCGCCGGTGGCGCTATCCTTCATGGCGAGCATCATCTCGATTTCCCGCTGCGTGCGGTCCGCGCCGGGCAGGTCGGCCTTGTTCACGCAGAAGACGTCGCCTATCTCCATTATCCCGGCTTTGATGGCCTGGATATCGTCACCCAGACCGGGGGCAAGCGCTACCACCACGGTGTGGGCGTACTTCATGATGTCGACCTCGGACTGGCCGGCGCCCACCGTTTCAACAAGGATATGGTCGAAGCCGTATGCATCGAAAAGCGCTATCACATCACCGGTGTGGCGAGAGACCCCTCCCAGATGGCCACGACTGGCCAGGCTGCGGAAGAAGACCTGGGAGTGGGTGCTGTGCTGGGGCCGTATCCTCACGCGGTCGCCGAGTATCGCCCCTCCCGTAAAAGGGGATGACGGGTCAACCGCGATGATCCCCACGGACTTGCCGCGGGCCAAGAGCTGGGAAACGAAGGAGTCGACCATGGTCGACTTCCCCACTCCCGGAGCCCCCGTTATCCCGGTTATCATCGCGCCCTTGCGGTGGCGGTAGGCCAGGGAGAGCATCTCTGCTGCGCCCGGCGCCTCGTCTTCCACCAGGGATATGGCTCGCGCGAGGCGCGCCCTCTCCTTGCGGAGGATGCCCTCGAAGATGCCGTCCACGTCCATCAGACTATCAGGCGACTTCTCTCTTCAGGTTGGCCCTGGTGTACTCCACGATGTCAACGGTGCTGGTCCCGGGACCAAACACCTCGTCAATTCCCGCTGACTTCAGGCCCGGTATGTCCTCGTCAGGGATGATCCCACCGGCCAGGACCAGGACGTCGAGTTTGGACGTACCCTTCTCATTGGAGAGGCACTGGACGAAGCGGGGCAGAAGAGTGCTGTGAGCGCCGGATAAGATGGACAGTGCGACAACGTCGACGTCTTCTTCCACGGCCATCCGAGCCAGTTCCTCAGGCGTGCGGTGTAGTCCGCTGTAGATGACCTCCATGCCTGCGTCGCGGTACGCGCGGGCGATCACCTTAGCTCCGCGGTCGTGACCGTCAAGGCCGGGCTTGCCGACCAGGACCCGTATCTTCCTGCTCATCTCTTTGGACCCTCCTGTCGTAGCGCCGCCACCCTCCAGGCAGGCCTGCCAGGAGGGTATGGCGGCTATGGAGTCTGGTCAATAGTGGACAGCCGGTCTACCGTTCAAGCCTAACCAGCACGTCACCGGTCTGCACCGATGCGCCCTGGCTGACAGGGACCTCAACCACGGTGGCGTCAAATGGAGCCAGGATCTCGTTCTGCATCTTCATGGCCTCAAGAAGGAGCAATACCTCGCCCTTCTTGACGCTCTTGCCGGTCGAAACCCTGATCTCGCTGATCACGCCCGGAATGGGCGCGCGGACAACATCGTCACCACCTGACGCTGCGGCCGCCGGAGCCGCCGAAGGGGCCTTAGGGGCGGCAGGCATCGCGGGAGCAACCGGTGCAACCCTCGGAGCTACGGGAGGGGCTGCAATAGGCTGCGCAGGCGGCGGAGCAACGGGAGCGGCAGGCCGGGCAGTCCTGACCTGTCCAGTTCCGCCTACCTCTTCAACTTCAACTTCGAATACTTCATCGCCTATCTTCACTTGGAAACGACGCACGGCTTTCTCCTCCTCGAATCAGCCTTAACCCTTTGGCCGCCGGTACCCCGAATATCCGGGCGCCGGTAACCGCGATAGCTTGCCCCACGCCCCGGAGTCCTTGCAGTCCCGCAGGAACATGCCGGGTCTTGGGGACTTGCCCATGAACGCGGCAATCGCGGCGACTATAGCGGCCTTCTTGGCGGGATCGATTTTATCGGGCACCGATGTATCCCCCTATACGGGCATATTCCCGTGCTTTCTGGGCATCTGTTCCGACTTCTTGGTCACGAGGAGCTCAAGAGCCGCGACAACCTTTGGCCTAAGATCCTGGGGATCGATCACGTCATCGATATACCCCCTGCTGGCGGCCACATACGGGTTTGCGAATACATCTCTGAACTCCTTGATCTTCTCCTTGCGCTTGGCTTCGGGATCCGGAGCCGACGCGATCTCATCTCTGAACACGACGTTTGCTGCTCCGTCAGGCCCCATAACCGCGATCTCGGCGGTGGGGAACGCATAGACCATATCCGCGCCCAGATGCCGCGAGCACATGGCTATATAGGCCCCGCCGTAGGACTTGCGGGTGATGACCGTGACCTTGGGTACGGTCGCCTCGGCGTAGGCGTAGAGGAGCTTGGCGCCGTGCCTTATGATCCCGCCGTACTCCTGATCCACGCCGGGCAGGTAGCCGGGCACGTCAACCAGGGTCACCAGCGGGATGTTGAAGGCATCGCAGACCCGGACGAAACGAGACGCCTTATCCGACGCGTTTATGTCCAGGCAGCCAGCCTTCACGTTGGGCTGAGAAGCCACAACACCTACCGCCCTGCCGTTCATGCGGGCATATCCGGTGATGATGTTGGTGGCGTAGTCGCGCGCGACCTCAAAGAACTCGCCGTTGTCCACCATGGGGTAGATAACATTCCGCATATCGTAACTGCGGTTTTGCTCAGACGGGACCACGTCCCGAAGAGACGGCTCGACTCTGGACGGATCATCGGCGCACTCGAACGCCGGCGGGTCTTCCTGGTTGTTGCTGGGCAGATAACTGAGCAGCGACTTAACCATGGCTATGCAGGTCTCTTCATCCGACGCCACGAAGTGGGCGTTTCCGCTGATCTGGCTATGTACGGCTGCTCCACCGAGCTGTTCCATAGAGACTTCCTCGCCCGTCACAGCCTTGATGACCTGGGGGCCGGTTATAAACATGTTGCCGATTCCCTGGACCATGAAGCAGAAGTCCGTCAGTGCGGGGGAGTAGACGGCTCCGCCCGCGCAAGGCCCGAGGATTACGGCGATCTGGGGGATCACTCCGGAGTACTGGACGTTCCTGAAGAACACGTCTCCGTAGCCGCGCAGAGCGTCAACGCCCTCCTGGATCCGGGCTCCGCCGGAGTCGTTCAGGAACACAAACGGGATCCCGACCTTGGCCGCTAGTTCCATGGCCTTCACAATCTTGGCGGCGTGCATCTCACCGAGGGATCCGCCGATAACCGTGAAGTCCTGCGACGCCACACACACCGGGCGTCCATCCACGAGTCCGTAGCCGGTCACGACTCCCTCACCCGGGGCCTGCACCTTATCCATGCCAAATTCCTTGGCCCTGTGGGTGATGAAGGCATCGATCTCATTGAAGGTGCCGGGATCAAAAAAGGCGGCTATCCTCTCGCGAGCGGTCCACTTGCCTGCTTTGTGCTGCCGCTCGATCCTGGATGCACCGCCACCCTGCTCGACCGTCTCCCGGCGTTTCATAAGGTCCTTAAGCTTCTCCGCGAACTGCGCCGATGTTTCCGGCAACCGATTCACCTCCGCGAAAAATCATACCATATGTAGAGAGGAGAGGCATTGGCCCTGCCATGTGTCTTGCGCACTTACTTGGCCCACCGTAGCATACCATGAAGCCGCTTACAGTGGAACAAGGAGATGCTTGAGATGAGGAAAGATAGGTCTTGGAAAGCAAAAATGGATCCTACCAAGGATCCATTTGAGCGACTCTAGACGTAGAAAGCCAGTTCCTGCAACTCCAGGGTAACGTCGGTCTGCTGCACCCTCACCCCCGGGGGCACCTTGACCTTTACGGGAGCGAAGTTAAGAAAACCCCGGATCCCATGGGCTATCCCCGCATCAACCACTTCCTGTGCCGCTTGTGCCGGGACAGCTATGATCCCCACCCTCACCTGGTCGTCTTCAGTGGCGGCCTGGAGTTCCGAAAGAGGACGGATCGACAGTCCCTCAAGTTTCGACCCGATCTTGCGCTTGTCCACGTCGAACAGCTCTCGGATCACAAACCGGTAGTTGGGATTCGCCTTTCGACGGGCGGTGAGATACCGGACTACCGCCGTACCCAACTCACCTACTCCGAAGAGGACAACCGATATATCTCGGTCCGCTCCCAGTATGTTGGTGATCTCCTGGATGAGCGCCTTTACGGGATAGCCTACTCCCTGTTTACCGAACTCGCCGAACAGCGCCAAGTCCTTTCTCACCTGGGCGCCGTTCACAGCGGCAAGATCGCCCAACTGCGCCGACGAGATATAGCCTTCGATGGATGAATCCTGCAGAACTCGGAGGTAAGTCACCAATCTCTTGACCACGACATCAGGGATCCTGTTGCGGATCATGCTCTAATCCCCCTGGTGTAGATTTTACATTCTGTTTGTGTTTGTGACAATAATTACCTTCTGCGCGGCAACGGCCCATGATACGCTCGGATGACCTTTGCCGTGATCAGGCCCACGAAGACGCCGGTCGGGATCGCGAAGAACAGAAGGTAGGGCAGGTAGAACATCACCCCGGACTGCTGTAGCAGCAAGGCAGCGGTAAGGAGCTGCGCCACGTTGTGGGTGAACGACCCCGCTACACTGACTCCAACTACTGAGACCCGACCGTTTGACACCCGGTACACCGCAGACATAACCAGCGTGGACGCCAGGGCTCCCGCGGTCGATAGATAATGGCCGAAATTCAAGAACGTGCCCGACAGCAGACCGCCCAGCAGAGTGCGCAGGATACTGATGGCCAACGCGTGAGGAAGCCCCAGGGTGACCACGGCATACAGCGCCACGATGTTGGCGAGACCGAGTTTGGCCCCCGGCACTACGTACGGCAGCGGCAACAGCGCCTCCACGGCATGCAGCACGCTCGCAAACGCGACCAGGATGGCGGTCGTAGTTAGGCTTCGGGTCCCGGTCAACGTTTTTCCCACCATTCTCGAAGGGCGCTCATAAGGAACGCCTTCGTATTTGCCGCCGGGTCGCGGAGGACCAAGTCCTGAAGGTAGGCTAGAGCCTCACCCACCTGCCGCCCGCCAGCGCCGGTCGCCTGCTTCACGTCATCGCCGGACAGGGCAAGCGGCTCCGATCCGGAGTCCCCTGCAAGCTGAATACCCAGAGCCAGTTCAGCTGTCCTCGCCGGAACGCCCTCCCGTCCTCGCGAACGCCAGACTGCCTGTTCAAAGTCCACCAGTCTCTGGACGTTCTCCAGCCCGCCGTCCAGAATAAGCTTTCTGGCTTCATACGCGAGGCGGGACAGGTCACCAGAATCCTCGCTTCCGGCGCTCTCACGCGCGAGAGCGCGAGTGAGGACCCATCTCACGTCCTTCCTAAGCGATGACTCCGCGCCAAACCGCTCGAAGGCGGCGTTGGCTGCTTCCGCTCCCCTGCTCCGAAAGAGCAGGGCACACCTGGTGACGAGGTCCGGCGGCGAAGCGGCAAGAGCTCTCGCCGTCCCTTCCTCCGAAGCGCCTGACGAGAAGACCTCGGGAAGCACGACGGGCCCAAGTCCATATGCAGCCAGATCAAGTATCCCCTGATACACCCCCGGCGCAAGGAGGATCCGCCGCAATTCGGCGAATGTCCGCGTCCCCGATACCCGGGAGAGCAGGTGAGCCGTTTGTGGAAGGACTCCGGCCAGCGAAGGGTGCATGTTCATGCCCAGCATCGTCTTGAACCGGATAGCGCGCAACATCCTTAGGGGGTCTTCCTCAAGCCTGTCGCGGGGGTCGCCGACGGAGCGCAGGATCCGGGCGGAGAGGTCGCCAGCACCCCCAAAGGGGTCGATAACTTTGAGTCCCGGAAACTCGGCAGCCATGGCGTTTACCGTGAAGTCCCTGCGCCGGAGGTCCTCTTCAACCGGGACACCGAACAGGACCGAAGATGGGTGCCGGCCGTCTTCATAGCCGGATTCGGCCCTCAGAGACACTACGTCTATGCCCGAAACTTGGACTCTTCCGAACTCGATCCCCACCGTCACCGCATTGGGGAACGCGGACAACACTTGCTCCGGAGTGAGGTCGGTGGCAATGTCCCAGTCCTTCGGCTCCAGGCCCAAGAGCAGGTCCCTCACAGGGCCTCCGACCAAATAGGCTCGCCCCGGGGCGCTCATTAGTGCCGAGGCCACGGCCTGCACTTCCTGGGGAACCCTTCCTGGGCCAATCTTTACTGGCATGCAAAGATTATAACACGACCGATCTGGGAGAACATGGTGGGTTTAGCGGGCTGACTTGGTTTGCTTCGCCTCCCTAAGGAGGTCGTCGGCAACAGACAGCACGTGCCTAGCCTGGGTCCCGTCCAAGGGATATGCGGCAACTCCGAATGACGCCCCCGGCATGGGAACCGCGCTGCCTCCGGGGCCCTCGATGGTGTCACTTGCCCAGGACTTGATGACGTCCTCCGCCATTCGGGCAGCCGACTCCTTGGACGCTCCCGGCAGCAATACCACGAATTCGTCGCCCCCGTACCTGGCGACTACGTCGCCCGGGCGGAACCCCAACCGGAGGTAATCGGCTATCCTCGACAGCACTGCGTCGCCAACCAGGTGACCGTACCGGTCGTTCACGTCCTTCAGTTGGTCCACGTCAAAGATGACTACTGACAAGAGGCTGTCCGGCTCGCCGCTGTGGGCCCTCTTTATGCAGGCTTCAAGGCTTGTGAAGAACACCCTCCGATTGTAGAGCCCGGTCAGGGCATCGGTGTCAGCGCACTTCTTCACTTGTTCGTGCAGTTGCGCAACCTCAACGGCCGATGCGATGTGACCTGCCAGAGCTGTCAGCATACGGATGTCGTTTGGCATGAAAGCCCCCTTCTCCGGGCGCTGGATCACCAGGACTCCCAGCCTGCGACCGCGTACCTCAAGGGGGATGTAGAGCTCGGAGCCCACTCCTTCGGCCCCGCGGAAGTAGCGCTCGTCCATGGAGGTGTCCGGCACGCTCTGGGGGATCCCGTTTGCCATGACCCACCACGATATGCCCTGTCCGGAAGGGACCTTGAGCCCCAGTGTAGACTGGGCCATCCCGATGGCGGCGCAGACTTCAAGGTACTCGCCGGTTTCGTCGGGCAACAGGATCTCACAGTCGGAATAGCCCATCTCCTCCGAGACGATCCGGCACACGTGATTCAGCAGCTCAGGAAGGTCAAGAAGTTTCCTCATCTCCTGGGCGATCCTGAAAAGGACCTCCAATTCTTTCGAGGATATGGCACGATCCAGGTCTCCGGACTGCTCGACCAGCGTCCTGGGCTCATGGTAGCCAAGAGCCTTGCGTGTCTCGGCGGCGTTGTCCCCGATGAGCGAGGCCAGCCACTCTTCGTCATCCTCTCTCGCCTTTCGAAGCGCCGCAGACAGGGCTTTAACGACCTCGGGATGGAACTGGGCGCCCGCGCAGCGCTCCAACTCTTCGATGGCTTTGTCGATGCTCATGCCCGGCCGGTACGGCCTGTCCGAGATCATGGTATCCAGAGCATCAGCCACCGAAAGGATCGCAGCACCTATCGGGATCTCAGCGCCGTTCAGCCTGTCAGGATACCCCGATCCGTTGTGCCATTCGTGGTGGTGCAATACCAGGGGAGCAAGATCGGCCAGCATGCCTGCCCGCTCCAGGATGCTTGCCCCGAGGAGCGAGTGGTTGGTCATGACCGACCGCTCCGCGGGTCCCAGTGGTCCGGCCTTCTGCAGGATCGCGTCTGGGATGCCGACCTTTCCGATATCGTGGACGAGTCCGGCCAGCTCGATTACCTCTATATCGTCCGGTGTCAGGCCCATCTGCTCCGCCACTTTCTTGGCGACCATGGAGACGTGCTCGGAGTGATGCATGGTGTAGCTGTCCCTGATGTCCACTGTTGCGGCAAGTGCCCGCACAGCCGCGGAGTACATCTCCTTGGTGCTCTCAAGCAGGGTGGCGTTCTTTACGGCTGTGGCAAGGTGACCGGCGACAGGCTCCAGAAACGCCATATCCGCGTGGGAGTACATCCTCGGCTGGCGGCTGGCAAGGACCCAGATGCCTACGACCTGCCCCGGCACGTAGAGCGGCAGGGCAGCAAGGCTACCGAAGCCCTCCTTGCGCGCCTCGGCGAGGAAAGACCTGGGCAAGAGCGGCCGCGATGCTTCCGAACTGTCGGCACCCAACGCTTTTTCGATGTCCGAAACGATGTCGACAAGGACCTCTCCGCCCGGGTGCGGCGCCGGCAGCGGCGCGCTGGCGCCGGTCCCGCCCATGAAGGGCTCCGGAATGGAGCCAAGCACCACCGTGCGACCGCTCTCCTTGACGATCAGTATGGCCATGCCATCGAGCGGGACCCGCTCCCGGACGACGTCAAAAAGAGACGGCAGCATTTCCTTGACCTGCAGGTCTGAGTTGATTTGCCTCGCTGCAAGAGATACCGCGCTCAGGACTTTCTCGGCGTGACGCAGGCTTGTCGCATCGTATATGCCGTAAAGGATCCCGATGCGTCCGCCATCTGGCTCGTCAACTGGGGAAGCGTATATCACCAAGTTGCGGTCACTTTCTCCCGCAAGCACAACCTCACATGAACGGCTTTCCCAAGGCGCCGCAAACGAAAGGCCGAATGTTGAGTTCACTATCTCAAGCAACTCGGTCAGCGGCCGGGGATCCCGCAGGCGAGGGATGAGGTGGGCCTTCAGTGACTTCATGAGACCCTGCCCGGCCAAACGTTCCCCTCTTCCCAAGAGGTCGTCGGCCTGGCGGTTGGAAGCGACTATGACGCCGGCGGTATCAACGATTACGATGGCGCTCTGAACTGCGTCCAGAACTGAGCGAACGTACTTTGAGTCGAGATGCGAAGCCATAAGACCGTCTGCCGCTTCCATTGGTACAGTCCCCCCGACTTGCGCAGACATGTTCTACCAATACAAATGTCGGATGGAGGCCGCAATCGTTTACCGGGAAAACGGCTATCAGCTCTCTGGTCTGGCTTCGGCCGTGACGGCTCCGCGCCGGAATGCAAACCAGAGGGATACGCCGATCGCTACGCCGGCGAGGGACGCCCACTGACCGTAGCTAAGGCCGGCGAGGTAGCCTTCGTTATCCCGGAGGAACTCAAGGATAAAGCGGCTTGCCGAATACGAGGTCACATAGATGGCAAAAAGCCCGCCCTCGAAATCGACCCGGCTCGAAAGCCAGATCAAGGCGGCGAACAGGGCTAGATCCGCAGCGCTCTCGTAGAGCTGGTACGGGTGCCGGAGTCCGGGCGCAAACCGGGTCAGGACTCCCCAACTCCCAGAGGTCTCGATTCCGTAGCAGCAGCCAGAGAAAAAGCAGCCGATCCGCCCGATAGACTGCCCTAAGGCCAGGCCTGGAGCTACCACGTCTGTTAGAAGGCCAAATGGGATCTTACGGGACCGGGCGTACAAATAGGCCGTTAGAGCGCCGCCTATGAGCACTCCGTGAATCGACAACCCGCCCTCGCGAGTATCCAGTATGGACACAAGGTCGCGGTAATACCAGGTATTAAGGAGGATGTGGAACAACCTGCCTCCCACGATTCCTCCCACTAGGAGGAGGATGAACATCCAGAACAGGGAGTCAGGGTTCATGCCCCGTTTTTCGGCGCGCCGGGAAGAGAGCCACACTCCGGCTGCGAAACCCAGCCCGAGCATGAGCCCATAGGTGTACAGGGTTATGGAACCGACCTTGAACAGCACCGGGTACACAGGACATCACCTTGCTCAATAATAACATGCCAGTATAAGGGCATACCAGTGAATGCATGCTAATGGCATACAAGGAGGTATTTGCCACTTGCCGCTGGGCCGCACAATTGGAGTCCTGTTCCTCGGGATAGTCTTGGGCATCGGTCTCACAGTGGGAGCTTACTACGGCGTGAGGGAATACGCGCCCGAACTGGCTTCCCGTTACCTTGAGAGCATCATGGGACAAGGGGCGCCCGGCGGGAGCGCCACCGGTAGCATCATCTCCGGCATCGACGCGGGGGCTGTGAAGGGCATCGTTCAGGACATCCTCACATCCGAGCAAGGCAAGGCTATCGTATGGGACCTGTTTCAGGGCCAGTCAAAGGAGACATTCGAGGCGTTCTTCAAGGAGGCAATGAAATCTCCCGAGTTCAGGCAGGCGCTGTCCGACGCCCTTGGGCAGTTCCTTGAGACGGCCGAAGGCAAAGAGCTGATCAGGCGGATCGCACGCGAGACCCTGACACCGTAGGGAGGAAATCGCAGCTACCGCTCTGACTTGGCCAGTCTCGCGAGCCGCTGAACCATAGGAAGCCGGATGTCATCTCACAACTGCTTCGCAGTTGCTGGGGACGCCGCAGAATCGCCGCTATCGCTCTGATTTTGCCAGTTACGCAAGTCGCCGAACAATAGGAAGCCGGATGTCATCTCACAACTGCTTCGCAGCTGCTGGCGACGCCGCAAAATCGCCGCTATCGCTCTGATTTTGCGTCGGCATCGCATCCAGGATCGCCTTGGCATCCAGCCTGTCTTGCACCAGGACATCGGAAACAATGTAGCCGTCCTTGACAGACACGATCCGCTGAGCGTGGCGCGCGATGTCGGGGTCATGAGTCACCAGGATCATGGTGATCCCGCGCGTGTGAAGGCTCTGGAATATCGCCATGACTTCCTCGCCAGATCTGGAGTCGAGGTTTCCGGTAGGCTCGTCTGCCAGGATGATCTTCGGGTCGCCCGCTATCGCCCGGGCTATGGCTACCCTCTGCTGCTCGCCCCCTGACATCTCATTGGGCCGGTGGCGCATACGTTTGGCAAGCCCTACAGCCTCCAACGCGGCGGTTGCCCGTGTCCTGCGCTCCTTCAGGGGTATCCCCCTGTAGATGAGTGGAAGTTCAACGTTCGCCATGGCGTCGGTGCGCGCGAGAAGGTTGAACGTCTGGAATATGAAGCCGATGTTGCGGTTCCGGATCTCGGCCAGCTCGTTGTCGGATTTCTGGCTTACGTCCGAGCCTTCAAGAAAGTAGGATCCTGACGTGGGGCGGTCCAGGCATCCCAGGATGTTCATCAGAGTCGACTTCCCGGAACCGGATGGACCCATGATGGCGACGAGCTGCCCCACAGGCACTTCAAGGTCAACGCCCTTGAGGGCTTGCACTTTCACTTTCCCCATGCTGTACTCTTTGGTAAGCGCCGTGACTCTGATCGCTGGCTCGGCCATCCGTATCCCTCCGGTCATCCGCATACACGCTCTTTGACGGAGCCCCTCGCGGTGGGGTTCCGCTCAGGGCTCCTGAACTCGCCACCAACCCCAACTCAGCGCGTAACCCCGGTCGTCAGCACCTCCACCGTGATCTCGGTCACGTAGGTGTTGGTCACAGTCAGGGTCTCGCCCGCAATGAAGTATCTCAGCCTCACTTTGGCGGCGCAAGACACCTGAAAGTCGCCGGAACGCTCCCACAGGACGCAGAACCTGGGACCAGGATCGTATTCCACCGAGACCACCTCGATACCCGCTTCGGGGTCCATCTTAAGTTCGGCCGAGTACACAGCCGGCTTGCCGGTCACCCACATGGCCGGGCCGTTGATCTCCAAGCTGGCGCTCAAGCGGGGGATGCTGCGGCACGTGAATGTCTTTTCCAGGTCGTCGCCGCCCACTGCGACATTCCAGACGTGCTCCAGCAGGGGATCGCCACGGTTGTCATAGGACTGGGCGTGGACGCGATAGGCGCCCTCTCTCGGAAAGACGTGGGAAAAGGTCATCTCAGGGTTTCCGTCTACCGTCTGAACGTGGCCGTCCCCGCAGTCGATGACCCACGACCCGTGGTATGTCTCCTTGGGCTCTTCGTGGGTTGTCCTCTTCGACCTGTTAATCACCCTGATCAGAGGGTAGCCTGACAGCGACGGGTCAATCGCCTCCACGCCCGCCTCCGCGCCTCTAGGCTCCGCAGGTGGGTGGATTGAGACAGGAGCGCCTGGGGGAGGCTGTCCGGCGCTCTGGCCCGGCGCTTCCCCGCCAACTCCGACTCCTGCGTCAGCGCGCACCTCGCTAAGGAAAGCCGACGTCACCGACCTCCCGCTTATCGGGTTCTGCGGACCGGATCGGGCCAACCTCAATCCGAGGAGCCCCGGCGACACGTCCATGGTGTAGGTGCCGCCGGACGGCATGTACCGCAGGGACGTGCAGGGTGACGTTCCACCGTCGTGGCCCTCAGTCCATGCCTGAAACTGCCATCCCGCCGGAGGGTCCGGCAGCGTGATAGTCGCAACTCCGCCGGTCTCCCCCACACTCACGTAGCTGGGTCCCCAACTCGAGGCGCGCACTCTGCCGCCATCGAATCCGTCGGGCGAGTGGGCTGCCGCACTCGCAGCTCCTCCCGGGCCCGCCGCATCGGCACCAAGAAGCGCGAATAGGTACGACTGCGCGTCCCTTTCTTGAAGCAACGCTGCACCGGACGGCGAGAACAGCCCGGTGAAGACCCTGTGACAGTCCCGTGGGCCGGAAGGCGCTATGGCGGAGTCGACCTCCAGCAGAAAATCGTTGGGCCCCAGTTGAGGCCAAATCAGATTCCATGGGCTAGCCAGTTTGGCCGCAATTGAAACGTACCTGGTCGACCGCTCCGAAGACAGCTCAAGCGACGCGGCGTTCAGCGCACCAAGGTACGTGTTGGCGGTCACCCGCTCGAACCTTTTTGCGGATGAAGTGCCGAGGTTCACGACCAAGTCCTCCTTGACCAACCGCCGGAGGAGAGGGGATGCGGAATCCTCTATGAACCCGGTCCGGCGAACCAGCACGTTGGCCAGCGCGTTTTGGAGTTCGGCTTTGACGGTCAGGAGTGCCTTGCCGGCATAGTACTGCAGCACGCGCACCCCGTAGTGAAGGAGGGCATCCTTCCACCCCGACGGCACATAGGGCTCCTTGACGAGCGACTCTACCACGTTGCCCTTGGACGCCTGCCTCATCACGTACTGATTCTTGGCCACTTCCATGGCCAACAGCTCGTAGTACGCGGCCGAAAGGTCCTTGCCGGGCGGCGGAACGCTGTTCGACACCGAGGCCAATCCAGCCGGATACGCCGGAGACCCATCCGGCGGTAGAGTGCTCTTCATAACCGCGCTCTGCCAAAACTGCGGCATGGTCCGGCAGATCCAGCCCGCAAACGTCTCCTTGGGCGACTGGGCAGGCACGTAGGGTATCGCACTGAACCTTGCCGTAACGTACTTGGCGTAGAGAGGTTCGTACACCTCCCGCACTCGCCGGGCAATCCACGCCGTCTCGTCGCTCCACTCCTGGTCTCGCGGATGGGCAAAGCTGCTGTAATCCGGAGGTTCTTCCGCTGATCCCGGGGAGAACAGCGAGAGTATGCCTTCACCTAGAGGCAGATACCTCCAACTGCGGCTCTCCTTCTCGAATAGCGATTCGTGCCTTGCGACTTCGACAATGGATTTCAGCACGCACGCCAGGAAGGAGCCGCGGTTTGGGGACGCTACCATAACAAGAGTGCCCACAGAAGGGCTGGGTATCATGCCGCCATCGATAGCGAGGCGCGCCACCAGGCCGGACACTCCGCACGCGATTACGTCTACCCTGCCGGAGGGAGACCTCTCCACGCAAGCGTTCACGAGCCTTGCGACCTGCTCCGCGCCTTCCCCTAAGTCGGAGAACAAGTCCACGCTCATTTCCGCCAACGACTCGCCGCGCACGTAGCCCTGCTTTTCGCAAGCACTAAGGAAGGCCTCGGGGACGCCGTCCCCGCCGCCGGGTTCAGCCAGGATGACCAGAGGAGCTGGCGGCACACGGGGAGCGCTTTCCGCCGCAAGGCCGTAACTTGCCGACGCGCCGACTTGCTGCCACAGTACCGCGGCCAGAACCACCGAAGCGAAGAGCCTCCGCAGCCAATCTCTCCTGGTACGCGATGACCTCAGCCGACCGCGCAGTTCCGGCAACGAGGCCGTGGAGCGGTGAAATGCTCCAATCACGGCGCCACCCCCGCAATCACTCCGCTCTTGGGCCAGAGTCCCCGGTTCGCCACAGCGAGACGGGTTGTCGGGCAGCCCTCTTCCAGGTAGGTGCGAAACTCGCTCTCCCAATTGGCGGGGTCAATGGGTTTGGGGCCTTCAGGAGTGAGCGCCAGGAGCTCGGCCCAGGACTCGCCCGGACCCAAGGTCACACGCCTGCCGCCGTACCAGAACCGCACTGTACCGTCGGAGTAGGTCTTTTCAATCACCAGGTCTCCCGCGAGCACTCGAGCCCTGTTGTTCACGAGCTCAACGGGCTCGCCGTCGAGGTTGCCGGTCACGTAGGACAGGGGCCGGTCAAGGTCCAGCACAGCCCTTCCCGTCCTGGAGAAACGCACTGAATCCGCTATCTCGATGCCCTGCGACGACGCCGTATAGTGCAGGCACATGCTGACCCCCAGAAGGGCCGGCCTTTCATCCAGGATGAGCGACCTGTCGCCGGCGTCGAGAAACGACCCGGGCATCCTCTCCGAGAGTAGAGGCCAGGACGTCATGGCCGAGGTCGATGATTCCTCAACGGTGACCATGACGTAGCAGTCCCGGAACCGCCACACGTGAACGGCCGCCAGGACCAGTGCAACAGCCGCCGCTGCCAGGGCTGCGGCGACGGCTACACGAACGCGCCCTTTCATACATTCCACTCCTTCCCGTAACCTGGAAGGACTCCCGCGGGCGCGCCAAGGCAAAAGAAAACCCCGGCGCTCCGCAGCGGAAGCCGCGAAAGTGTCACCGGGTCCTTTGCATTCTCATGATACCACTCAATCCCACAATATGGAAGCTGCGGTCGAGCTTAAGTCAACTCCAAGCAGGAATCCGCGCGTGCCTCAGGAATTCCACGTTGGTATCTCATTTAGAAGCATCTCACTCATGAGTGTCTCTTGATTGACAGGAAGCGAACGGCCGTTCTATACTAGGCGTGCATTGTCAGGAGGGGATCATAGGCATGGCGCTAGCTCATCTCAATGGCGTGCAGCAAGGGGCTAGAGAGGCTGCCCGCAACCCTTCAGCTGCGGCACCACGCTGCCTATACGCCGTCAATCCGGCTACCGTGCCTCAGAGGAGTCCGTTCAGGTACCCGGGTGGCAAAACTTGGTTCATCCCCTTCGTCCGGCAATGGCTCCGTTCTATTTCCTGCCCTGGACTCCAGATCGTCGAACCGTTTGCGGGAGGCGCCATAGTCGGATTGACAGCCGCATTTGAGAGTCTTGTCTCGAGGGTAACCCTTGTTGAGCTCGATCCCAATGTTGCTGCAGTTTGGATGACGATCCTCAATGGTGGGGGCTCCAGACTAGCAGAAAGGTACGCATCCTTCGAACCAAACGCTGAGTCAGTACACGCTGTCCTTTCGGCCATACCTCACAGCACAGAGGAGCGAGCTTTTCACACTCTCCTGAGGAACCGCACAAGTCGCGGGGGGATCATGGCGCCGGGTTCTGGCCTCATAAAGCGAGGGGAGAACGGCAAAGGCCTGTCTTCCCGATGGTACCCCGAGACAATTCGTAGACGGATTCTGGACATCGTGGGGCTCAGAGATAGGATCGGGTTTATCCAGGGTGATGGACTGGCGGTGATGAAGGCGCAGTCCTCGAACCCATCCATAGCGTGGTTCATCGATCCACCCTACACGGTAGCAGGAAAGCGCCTCTATGCCTACTCGGAAGTTGATCACGCAGAACTATTCCGCATCGCAGGCGGTCTAGCGGGGGATTTCGTAATCACTTATGACGCAAGTCCTGAGATCGAATCGCTCGCAGAAGGAAGCGGCTTCCAATCTCGCAGAGTAATGATGAAAACCACTCATCATGACCAGAAGTATGAGCTTATCATTGGAAGGAACCTGGAGTGGCTGGACACTTAGTGCTAGCCGCTACCGATCTTGGCCCTGATGAAACCTTCAAATGCTGCTAGACTTACAGGCTCACCGGCTGTAAGGCCTTCTATGGCGTCCTCGAGGGTAGTTGGAACGACACCGTAGCGCGTGAGTCTCGGCACCCCGTCAGCCTCATCATATCCTACAACAAACCAGACAATGTCGCAGTTCGAGATATCCTTGACTCGGCGCATCCGCCCGAGGGACCCCCAAAACCACTGATCAACCACGACAGCCGTTTTCCTTCCCCATCTACGCAGCGAAGGGACCTTTATCTGCAGCTGTGGCATGAGTCTCTTCGGTCCGGAGCTGCGATAGTCAGGCCGGCGACGACCTGCAGGGAACGGCAGATCATCACCAGGTGCCGAAGCGATGGCGTGGAATTCCTTGGCCATCGTGTCTCCAGAGAAGTACACTGCCTGCATCTCAAGGGCACACCAGGACGTCGGTGAGTCAGGGTGAACTAGGACGTAATCCACTGAGCCAACTCCGCTTCCCGCAATGGCGTCGTCAGCGTAGACAGCTCTCCCTCGGACTCCAGCATCTCCCCCGAACATGCTCTCCCCCTCAGTCTCGACCGGCTTGAGGTATGGGACTTCGCGGAGCAAGATAGGATTCGGGCATCCAAGAAGGACCTGCCCCACCCACTCGAATATCACGCCTCTCTCCAAGAAACGGTTAGGACAGGTCGTCCGCAACATTCCAACCGGCCCCTGAACTGGCACTGTACGACCCGAGGAGTCGTCCACCTGATACAGTCGAAGAGTGCAGACTCCACCCGACTTACTGCATGCTCGAGGTTCGTCATCCGCGCCTCGAAACGGGCAGACGGGCTTTCCTCTATCCGTGCGCTGTTTCTCAAGAGCCTTTCGCTCGGCTCCGGTCAGAAGTGGAAGCGACCTGCCATACCACTCCCCGATTCCAAATCTAACCTCTTTCTGACTCCTATGCGAACTCACGCTTCACACCTCACTCACATAAGAGGCTCGTAACCAGCGCATCCAATGCTCGTTCGACTAACAGACGAGTGCTGGAGTATGTCTTAAGCTTCGGCAGGTCGCGCACCTTGACCCATCTCGCGTCCAGGGTTTCGCCGGGTTGGGGAGTCAAGCCGCCTCCGGTTGCTTCCATGAGGAAAAAGTGGACGGTCTTCTGGACAGGGCCGCCCCCGTCACGCCCGGGGTGCCGGTAACGGATCGAGCCGATGTCCCGAAGGATCGAGGCCCGGATGCCGGTCTCCTCGAATACCTCGCGGACAGTGGCCTGCTCCCTGGTTTCGCCCGGGTCGATGTGGCCTTTTGGTGGAGCGGCAAACCCGTAGCGGTCGAATATGAGGAGCACCTCAGCTTCAGACAGGGCGCAGTCGCCGGCGGCCCTCACCACGATGCCTCCCGCCCCCTCATCCGTGCAGACGGGGTACGAGAGGGCAAAGACCCTGGCCAGGCGCCCGATCTGTTCAGCGCAGAACCGCAAGTTCTCACCGGCCCTGCTCATTGCCTCGCTCACCGATTCCGGCCGCAGCATCGACGAGAAAAGAGCTGCGAACTCGGGCGGATAGCCCTGGACAACATCCTCACCCAACCCGCCGCCTATAACCAGCGCCGGCACGCCTCTCTCAGCGGCGGCCCGCGCAACGGCGTAGGGCACCTTTCCCTTAGCGGTCTGGAAGTCGACCCGTCCCTCGCCGGTGATGACCAGGTCCGCCCCGTCCATCTCTTCGAGAAGGCCTGTCTCCTCCATCACCAGCTCCGCACCGCTGACGATCCTGGCGCCAAAGAACGCCCAGAGCGCGCCTCCGAGAGAGCCTCCTGCCCCTGACCCTGCAACACCCGTGGGATCGCGGCCCAGGTCACGGGCAATGACGCGCGCGTACTCACCCATGTGGCGGTCTACTTCCAAAACCTCTTCGGGGTTAAGCCCCTTCTGGGGCCCATACACGGCGGTGGACCCGTCGGGCCCCGTCATGGGGTTCACGACGTCGCAGGCTGCGACCACCTCAATGCCCCTAAAACGCTCTGGGATAGAGCCCAGGGAGACGCTGGCAACGGATGCAAGACCCGCGAGGCCCGGCCCCACCTGCCGTCCATCCCTGTCCAGCACAAACCCTCCCGCGGCCTGGATAGCTCCAATGCCGCCATCGTTCATGGCGGTGCCGCCGATGCCGACGATGATCCGCCTCACACCATGCTCAGAAGCCCAAAGTATGAGTTCGCCGACTCCCGTGCTTCGGGCCGTGCGGATGTCCCGCTTCTCGGGCGGCACCAGCGCGAGCCCCGACGCCTTGGCGCTCTCGATGACGGCGGTCTTCCCGAAATCCAGGATTCCGACCTCGGCCAAAACAGTGTCTCCGTTGGGTCCTGTCGCAGGCACAGTGACGGTGCGTCCGCCGAGAGCGTCAGTGAGCACGGCCGCAGTGCCGTCTCCCCCGTCGGCTACCGGCATTTGGACGACGTCGGCCTCCCGGTATCCTTCCTTGAAACCAAGAGCTACTTGGGAAGTAGCCTCCTTGGACGTGAGGCTGCCTTTGAAGGCGTTCATTGCGACGACTATCTTCATGTCTTACCTGCAGATAGCGCGGATCACTCGCATCCAGTTTCCACCCAAAACGCCAGCCAGGGTCTTGCCCGAGACTCCCCTCTTGAGGAGCTCCGCAGTAAGGAACGGGAGTTCGTCCACGCCGGTAAAGGGAACGTCACCGGTAAAGGCGTCAAAGTCGGACCCGAGCGCCACGTGTTCCTCGCCGGCAACTTCCAAGGCGTGCAACACATGGTCGCAGACTGTGCCGACCGTGATGTCGCCCCCGTCTACGGCGAGGTACTCAGGATTGAAGGTGATGGCTGCAACGCCGCCCGTGTCCGCGATGGACTTCAACTGGTCATCGGTTAGGTTTCGGGGATGGCCGTAGATCGCGTGGCAGTTGGAGTGGCTGGCCACTATCGGCTCTTCGGTCATGTCCACTACGTCCCAGAACCCGGCCTCGGATATGTGGGACACGTCGACGATGACGCCCAGCCGCCCGCATTCTTTCACGACTCTCTTTCCAAAGGTCGTGAGCCCGCCGCGGGTCCCGCTCTCGGCGGCCCCGTCGGCCAGCTCGTTGCGCTCGCTCCAAGTGAGGGTCAAAAGCCGCAGGCCTTGCCTTGCGAACATGCGCAAAGCCTCAATGCTGGACTCAAGGAACTCGCCGCCTTCAAAGCCCAGCATAAAACCAACTTTGTCTTGCCTTCCGGCTTCTTCAATATGGTCGGAGTTTGTGCAGAGCATGGCGCCGGGCAAGTCGCAGAGAGACCGGAAAGCATCTACGTACTCCAGGCCGGTCCGTACCCCTCTTCGGGGGTATCTCCGGTCGGCCAGGAAGGCCGAGAGTATCGAAAGGCGCACGCCAGCTTTCCGGAGCCGCGGCAGGTCGACGTGACCGGATCCCTCCTCGCCCAAATCCTTCCGTTCGTACAGGACGTCGAACAGGGTTCCCTGGTGGCCGTCAACCACGATCGTCTCCCGGTGTATCTCCTCGGCGCGCTCCTGCCGCAGGCTGGCGTCTTCCAAGGTCTCCTCTTTCTTCTTGCCAAGTCCTAGAGAACCTAGATCCATCGCGCATGCCCCTCTCGCATAGCATCAGACGGGGGTATTTTCTCCCCTATAAGTTACTTCCCCTTTGAACACTTTCCAGCACCGGTCATATTATGTCATGATCATCCACCCTCAAGGGGGGGCTATTCGTGGCCGAAGGTCTTATCACAAAAGAGACTCTAGACCTCGTAGCGGCCCTGCGCCCGTTCACCGGCGAGCGCGGCCGCAAGCTCATAGACACGCTGGTTGAGATTGCGCAGGGCGCCGGCTCCCAGATGGGGGCCATGGACGTCACCACCATGACCATAAAGGCCCGCGACCTTCTCTCCGACAAGCTGGACTCCGCCGTCTCACTGTCGCTGATCCTTGCAGCGTCCTGGCTAGGTTCAGCGCTGGAGTCCTCCGGGCTCTTCAGGAAACCGGAGACAAATCAGCCTGCCTAGGAGGAGTGCAGCGTGAGCCTCACGGAAATGCTTGGGGCCGAAGACAACCCGTTCGGTCTGTTCCTGATACTCATCCTCCTACTCGGCGCCACCGGGTATTTCGATCCGGCGCCGAAAGCCGGTGACATGGACGTCGAAGCCGCGTCGGGCGCCGCGCTCCCTCCGGTCGCCACCCTCCCGGTCTGGCAGCGGCGGCCCGCGGAGAGGCAGTTGGTACGCCCGTTTAGCGGCGAGCGCCCGTCCCGCAGGGCGCCCAAAAAGGATCTTCTCACCGCCGTTTTTGAGATGTTGGGGCTTCCAAAGCCGAAGAAGGCGTTTGCCCTGCTCAGGAAGGCCCTGACTGCGCGTCAGTCCAGGCACCCCCTCCTGCACCTGCGGCATAAGATGCTGCAGTAATTCCGTGGAGGGATGGAAGTGCAAAACCTTGCTGCATTGCTGATGCAGATGGAGAAAATTGAGTCAGAGGTGAACTCCCGGCTTACGGGTTTACAGGATAGGTTGGTCCAAGGAGAGTCTGGTGGCGGGCTGGTGACCGCCACCGGTGACATTTGGTTCAACATCCGCGCTATCCACATCGACAGAGAAAAACTCGCTGCCAGGGCGTACGATCTTGCCGCGCTGGAAAACCTCGTCACCGAAGCGGTCAACAATGCCATAAAGGAAGCCCGCAAGATCCTGAAGAGCGAAATTGGGGGAGTCATCGGTGGACAGGTTCCTCCGGAGTTTGCTAACTTCTTCGGTCGGGGATTCAGTGGACACTGATAGGTCGCTCTCCGAGATCGCCCGGTCTGTGCTTAGCGATGGAGCAGGCGGGGACCCCAAGAGCTTCCGCGAGAAGGCCGGCCTCTTGGCTCTCCTGAACCTCCTTGGCATAGTCGAGGCATTCTACGGGGAGATGCCGGCGCCTATGGGCAGCACGTCCACCGCATTGGGGGTGCGGGATCCTGTGGTTGACGCCCTGATCAAAACACCCGCTCCCGCACCGGCTCAGGATATCCAGGCGCCGCCGGTTGCTCCCACTCAACCTGACACGGATGCAGGGCAGTCGCAACCGGCGCCTTGTCCGCCGACGCAGAGTACGGGGCAGGTTACCGCGTCTGAAGGGCCTATTTCGATAGTCTCCAGCATTGCCAAGATGCTTGGGAGCTTGCAGCCCCACGCTCCTCCCGGAGCCGGATCATCCCAGAGCGGGACTGGGAGCGCGCCCTCAATAGCCAGCATGCTGGCCGGCCTGGACCCGGCCCTCATAGCGGGCCTTGTCAGCGCGGTGGCAACGATGGCGAGAGCGCGCCCGAGTTCTCGGGCCCCAGTGAAGGTTGATGAACAATCATCAAGCGAAGGCCCCACCGAGAGCGGGACCTCAGCGGCGGAGCCGGAGCCCAGCCCCGAACCGGCTCCGCCTTCCCCTCTCCAGCAAGTCCTGGGCATCGATCCCAAAGTCCTCACGCTGGCACTAAACGTCTTGGCCGAAATCATGAAGTCGAGGTCGTTTGAGCCCAAGGAGAAGCCGGTAGCGGAGAGTAGGGCGTCGGAACAAGCGGCGTCGAAAACGCTTTCCATCGAGCCCAGGCTTGCGCCTTCTGTGACCACGAGAAAACCTGGGGCACGGCTCCATAAGCCGGGGCTAGGGATCTACCGCTCTCCTCGGTCGTTAATCCGTCCCGTACCGCAGCAAGCGCAGGAAGACTAACAGGCGGGCCCGGACCTGTGGTCCGGGTCTTCGCATTCTCCCCACCGTCATATCTCCCCCAAAAAGCGACTATCATGGAGTGGGGGCCGGCAGGAAGTTCTCCCGTCCGGGCGAAGCTATCCCTGCCTTCCTTGGGGGGAATGTCGCGTGGTTCTCAGGGTGAGAACAGCTCTCATTGTTTTGGCTATCATGTTGTTCGTCGCCGGCATGTTCCTGGGAGTCCGGACCACTGAAGTCGCCCCGGTCATCGAGATGTACGACATGACCACCGCCGCCGCAATCCAGATGCCCATTTTCTACGTCAACACCGACCGCAAAGCAGTTGCGCTCACTTTCGACATCTCCTGGGGCGACAAGACGCCTGCCAAGGTTCTCGATGTGCTCAAGCAGCACAATCAGAAGGCGACGTTCTTCCTCTCCGGGCCTTGGTCGGATCACTACAAAGACGTCGTCAAGAGAATAGTGGAGGACGGGCACGAGATCGCCAGCCACGGTCAGGACCATGTGAACCTCTCTCAGATCAGCAAGGAAGACATACTTGCCAACATTAAGACCGCCCACGACATCCTGGTGAACCTCACCGGGACGACTCCCCGGTACCTGCGTCCGCCCAATGGCGACTACGACGACGTGGTGGTCCTTGCGGCCAAGGAACTGGGCTACGAGACCATTATCTGGGCCGTGGACAGCTTGGACTGGAAGAATCCCGGGGTGGCCTACATCGTGGAGAGGGTGTCCAAACTGACCTTCCCAGGCGCCATCATCCTGTTTCACGCATCAGACTCGGCCAAGGAGACGGACCAGGCGCTGCCCATGGTGCTCGAGAACCTGAAGACCGCCGGCTATGAGATTATGCCGCTCGGGGAGCTCATGAGTATCGGGATGCCTGCGCGGGACGATCCGCGGGGCAGGCCCCGCTCCGAGCTGCCGCAGTAGAGGGACGGCGCGGGCAAGGGTATCGTTCCCTCGCGCGTGCGTGGAATAATCGCGCGGGCTATGTAACGGTCGGGCTTCCTCCGGTCACCACGACCAGAAGGAAGCCTTCTGTCACGGAGATGGTAGCGGATTTGGCCGTCATCTCGTTGGAGGTACCGAAGGTGGTGCCCCGCACTAGGGTGGCTCCAGAAAGCGGAAAACGCAGCCCGCCTGTGGTAACGCCGCGGACTTCACGGGTCACGGGAAAGGCCGAGACCCAATCGCCTCTCCTGCCGCGAAAGCGCCTCTCCACAGCGCCTTCTCCCCGGCCCAATAATCCGAAGATCACTGTGTCGCGGTGGAAGATGACCACGTCGAGGCCGCGCTCGGCGTAGGCTTCAATGAGAGAGAGGTTGGCGAGCGAGTGCTCAAGGCGGTCGCCGCCCAGTCCGCCCACGAGGACAGCCTGCTTGAACCCCTCATCGCAGGCCATGTCCAACGCGACTTCGGTGTCGGTCTTGTCTTTGTCGCGCGGCAGAGTTATGACTCTGGAACCGCTCTCGTCCATCCAGGAGACCACGCCGGGGTCGCAGGAGTCGAAATCTCCCACAAGCACCCACGGGATGATGCCGTTATCCTTCAGATACTGGGCGCCGGAGTCCGCCGCCACAACCGAGGAGGCGCCGAGAATGACCGGCAGCGCCGAAGGCGAGATCTCTCCTCCGCCTACAACGGCGACGTACTCCGGACCCAGGTCTACTCGCACGCTTCTTCTCAGACCTTCCTCATGATCGCAGTTCTCTGAAGCACCATGATTAGGACGACCGAGATGACGAACTCAGGCAACAGGTACGACCCGTTGTAGGTCGCTGAGTACACCCAAACGTTGCCTTCAGCATACTGCGCAAAGAATATCACACCCGAGAGAACGTGGGCCACGAATCGTCCCAGGATTCCCAGGAAGGAGCCGGCCACGATGTTCTTCCTGAAGAGGCCGGCGAGCCCAAGAAGCCCGTAGGCCAGCGGGTAGTCGAGGATCAGCTGGGCCGGATGCACAACGTAAGGGTTTACCACCAGGTCCAGGAGGCCGTACGCGGTGCCTGCCATGAGGCCGGGACCGACCCCGTGGCGAAACGCGAACACCAGGAGAGGCACCATACCTCCGAGTGTCACCGAACCGCCCTGGGGAAGATGGAAGACCTTGATGAAGGAAAGACCGAAGGACAGCGCCACCATGAGGGCGCCTTCAACCATGACCGAGATACTCTTGCTGCGCACGTCTTATTCCCTCCGTTTCGGGGGGCAAGAAAAAAGCCGCACGGGTGTGCGGGCATCTGACTTGGATTTTCCCTACGCGGGCATTACCCCACAGGTTCCAAGGGTCAGGTGCTTGGTAGCCCTTTCTCAGCCGCTCTAGCGGCTCCCCGTTGAGGATATCCTACACCAATGCCGACGGTCTTGCTACCCCGGCGCCGAGGCTCGTTAGCGCGCCGGAGACACGTTACCGCTCTGCCGAGGCTCGTGGCCGCGCCCTACACTTTAATGGTCTTCCACGCCCCGCGCCTAAACCTCATCCAGTAGAGGCTTGCCCTGACCACCCAGTCCATGAACATCGCGAGCCACGCCGCAGCAAGGCCCAACTGCAGCACGTTCATCAGGACGTAGGTGAGGCCGCACCTCACCACCCAGGCGCCAAACACCGTCACGAACGCTGATATCCTGGTGTCGCCGGCGCCTCTCAGAGCCCCCGGGATTACCATACCCAATGACTCAGGGAACTGAGTGAAGGCAACGATGCGCAGGAGTGGGATGCCCTTTGCGATCACTCCGGCATCCTGGGTGAAGATGCTGAGGAATTGCCCTGGGAACAGGAAGAACAAGAAACCCATTGTGCCCATGCTGAGTAGTCCCATGCGGATGGCGAAAAGCGCCCGCTTTTCGGCTCCAACAGGGTCTTTGGCGCCCAGCCGCTGCCCTACCAGAGCGGTTGCAGCCGTGCCGAAACCCAACCCAGGCATATAGGACAAAGACTCCACATTCAGGGATAGCGCGTGTGCCGCATAGGACTCGGTACCGAGGCCCGCCACCATCCTGGCGTACTGTATCTGCCCGGATGAGGTGAGCGTCCTCTCCAACATGGCGGGCACTCCGATGTTCAGGATCCTGCTGAAGAGCTTCCAGTCAAACGCCGTCAAGACCCGCTTGAACTTCACGTGGAGCCGTGCTTTTCCGCTTGTGAGGACCACCAGCATCGCAATGCCGCCCAGCGTCCTTGAGATGGAAGTCGAAAGGCCGGCCCCGGCTACCCCTAATCTGGGGAAACCCAAGTTGCCGAAGATGAGCAGGTAATTGGTCAGGATGTGAAGCAGGTTAAGTCCGAGGTTAATCAGCATCGGGGTTCTCGTGTCCCCTGAGCCCCTCGACGCTCCGGTTGCGATGGTGAAAACGAAGAATAGCAGCATGCCTGGCATCATCGCCCGGACGTACTGCATCCCGATAGCGCGAACTGCCGGTTCGGCTTTCATGAAAGTCACGATCCAGTCCGCTCTCAAAAAACCAACCAGGCTGATGATGGTCCCAAAGCACAGCGCGATCAGGAGAGATTGGCCTGCGACCTGGCCGGCTTCTTCCCGGTTGCCTGCCCCGGTAGCTCGAGCGGCAAGCGCCGTGGTGCCGACGGATAGCCCCATGAACATCGCGTTGATGAGGTTGAACGGCTGCATCGAAAGGCCGATAGCGGCAGTGGATTCTTTGCCCAATCTGCCAACCATGGCGGCGTCTACCACCTGGCTTAACATGGCAAGGGCTTGCTCTAGCACCACGGGCCATGCTAAGGCCCAGGTAGCACGCAGGATATCCTTTGTGTCGGGATCCGCCCCGAACACCTTGCGAACAAACGTATCGAACCCCGGTCGGGTCTTTTGGACCTCAACCCCGCCCGGCTCCATGGACGCTCCCACCCGAACACCTCCGGCCAAACTGCAAGGGCACAAGACAGCCCGTCGTTTACCCAACAGACAGCCTAACATATGCGCAGGGACTAACGGGTTTATTTCGGTGCACAAAGAATAACTCCTGCACTGCTCGCCTGACTCTTGCTGGGGAATGCACCAGCGAAAAGGAAGAGGACCTCGCGGGGAGGTCCTCTAAACAATCGGAAACACTTGTCATCTCGCAAAGTGCGTCCAGCTTGCTCCGCTCGCTACGCGCACGCACTTTGCTGGCGACGCGGCAAAACTTCCGCTATCGCTCTGGTTTTGCCTACTGTCCCAGCAGCTGGTCGATCCGCTTCTTGTCGAACCCTACCACTACGTTGCCGTCGATTGAGATAACCGGGACGCCCATCTGACCTGAGATCTTGACCATCTCCCTGGCCGCCGCCACATCTACCGAGACGTCCTTCTCTTCGTACGCCACTCCGATTTCGCTAAGGTAGGACTTGGCCCTGGTGCACCACGGGCAAGTGGGAGTCGAATAGACCACTACGTTTTGAGCCATCTGTGACACCTCCGTTCGGCTGAACGCTTAAGCCCTCTCTGTGAGTTAATCTTCGATCCATAGACAGCGGTTTTCAATGGGCTCAGGGGTAGGATTTCGCTCTTTGGGCGCCTTTTACACATTTGAGCGTCAGTTGGGCCGCTGCTGCCAACCAACGCCACAGTGAGCATACTAGGCAGGATTCACCACGGTGAGGTGCTTCCATATGCATAGGGTAACGGTTTCGTCCAGAGGACAGATTGTCATCCCGGTGGAACTCCGCCGGAGACTGGGACTGTCGGCAGGCACGCACCTTAGGCTTTACGAGTCGGGGGCAAAGATCGTGTTGGTCCCGGAACTTGCGGATCCGGTCGAAGCGGGATTCGGGTTCCTGCGCAAGGCCCCTTCGTGCAAGCCCGGCGAAGGGAAGGAGCAGGCGTGACGCCCAAAGAGAACGGCGGCGCAAGGCCTCCTCGCGAACGGGGCGCCGGGAATGCGATCGCCGATGCATCCTACATCCTGGACTCCCAGGCCCTATTGGCATACCTACGTGGAGACCCGGGCGGGGCAATCGTCCAGCGAGTTCTCCGCCAGTGTCAGGATTGCAACACCAAAGCGGCCATTCCAGCGCCAGCTCTATCGGATGCGTACGCGATCATGGCGAGTGAGGCCCCGACCGTGTTCGACGACGTTGTGCCTCTCGTGGAGCAGCTGCCGCTGGAGGCTCACTCGATAACCGCGGATACGGCCCGGGCGATCGCCGATCTGGTCGCTGAGGAGCCAGGCCTTTCCAGCGAGCAGGCAACCGGTCTGGTCCTTTCCTCATCGACAGGCGCTACGCTGGTTACCGGCGATCCTGCGTTATCTGGAAGGACGAACACGCTATATGTGGGCCCGCGTGAAGGAGATTCGAAGGAGCAGCGATAAAGGAAACAGCCATGCGCTGGACAACAGCCGGCGCCAGACAACGCCGGTCCTCGACGACGGCCGGCCTGGTCGCGCCGCGCTGCGACCCGGCATTCCATCGTGAGGCGCGAGGAGGGTGTAGCATGTCAGTCAAACTTGAGTTAGTGGCCATTGAGAAGCCCGCCGATACCAATGTCATCATAGGCCAATCCCACTTCATCAAGTCAGCCGAAGACCTGTACGAGGCAATGGCCAATGCCGGAGGAGGGATCCGCTTCGGCATCGCCTTCCTGGAGGCCAGCGGCGCATGCAAGGTGAGGGTCACCGGCAACGATGATGCGCTCATGGCCCTGGCAGGCAAAAATGCCATGGCGCTGGGAACCGGTCACGCCTTCCTGATCTTCATGGACAAGGGTTTCCCCATAAACGTCCTGAACAACGTGAAAGCCGTGCCCGAGGTCTGCTCCATCTACTGCGCCACAGCGAACCCGGTCCAGGTGGTCGTCGCGTCGAGCGAACAGGGACGCGGCATCCTGGGCGTCATAGACGGCGCTCCGCCCAATGGATTAGAAGACGCCGAAGACGTTGCCTGGCGCCAGTCGTTCCTAAGGAAAATAGGATACAAGCTCTGACCTGGAGAGTCACTGCAGCGACCTGGCAACGGGGTACGCCTACTTCAATAGGTGAAGAACCCCCGGCCCGATTTCCGACCGAGACGGCCTTCGTCGATCATGGTCTTGAGCAGTGGACAAGGCCTGAACTTGGGATCGTCGATGTCCGAGTGCAGCACCTGCATTATGGCGTGGAGCACGTCAATCCCCACCAGATCAGCCAGGGCGAGCGGGCCGATAGGGTGATTGGCGCCCAGTTTCATAGCAGTATCGATATCCTCGGGCGAGGCGACCCCGTCCATGACCAGGTACGCTGCTTCGTTCATCATTGGGCAAAGGAGCCTGTTCACGACAAAGCCCGGAGACTCGGACACCGATACGGGGGTTTTTCCAAGCTTCTCGGTCAGTTGGCGGGCACTTTGGACTGCCTCTGGCGCGGTCTTTGAGCCAGGGACGACCTCGACGAGTTTCATGACGGGAACCGGATTGAAGAAGTGGATGCCCAGGAAGCGGCCGGGATGGCGGACATACTCCGACATCTTGGATATGGACAGAGATGATGTATTGGAGCCGATCAGAGCATCAGGCCCGACGGCAGCCGAGAGAGCCGATAGCACCTTCTGCTTTACCGCCATGTCTTCGTAAACGGCCTCAACCGCTACTTCCGCGCCGGCGGCCAGGGAATAGTCAGCGCCCACGGTGAGCCGGGCGAGCATTAAGGCGGCGTTCTCCGCTGTGAGCCTTCCCTTCTCGACGCCGCGGGAGAGACTCTTTTCGATGGCGGCACGTCCCTTCTCGGCCAGCTCATGGCTGGCGTCGAGCAGCGTTACGTCAAATCCCGCAGCCAGCGCCGTCTCGGCTATCCCCCTGCCCATGGTCCCTGCTCCTACCACCACAAACTTGCTCATAAGGGCACCTCCGTTACCGGAATTACATGGAGTAACCCTTCTTCAGTTCTGGAGGGTATTCCTCCGGCGCGGGCAGCAGCGGACCACAAGCTACCGCGTGGCCAAGGTCTTCAACGAGGACATAGGACAGGGCCTAGATCCGGGAGTACATGGCCCTGGCAAACTTTATCAAGGCGCCTATTATCCCGGCAGCGGGGATGGCCAGGAACAACCCCCAAAACCCCAAGAGTTCACCCCCGGCCAGGAGGGAGAACAGCATCCAAATCGGGTGCAGCCCAACTCGAGGTCCGGTGACCCTGGGCACGATGAGGTTCGCATCGACCCACTGTACGGTCAGGAGTAGGACAAGCCCCCAGAAACCGGTCGCTGGCGACTTCATGAACGACAGGACGACAACAGGGATCCCCGCGCCTATCGGCCCAAAGAACGGGATGAACTCGCCGATCCCCGCCAGTAGGCCCAGGGCGGCTGCGAATTTCACGCCCAGGACCGTCATCCCGATCCAGATCGAGCCTCCGACCACAGACGCAACGATGGCCTGCCCGCGCACGAATCCGGTCAGCACTTGGTCGACATCCCTCAAGAGGTCCACGTAAGGCAACTGGTACTTGGCCAGGGAAACCAGCGCCCTCTGCCTCCACCGGTTGATGTCCTTGAGGATGTGGTACGCGATGACCGGGGCGACGACGATGTAAGAGAGCACGGTTGCTGAAGAGAGGAAGTAGGAGAGGACATTGTCGCCGATCCCGGCGAGGAAGGCCTCAGCGCGCTGCAGCGCCTTGATCACTCCACGCTCCAGGCCGGCAGGCAGGTTGTACCGGATAACTGTATCCCGCACTGTGGCCGAGTACTGCTGGACCATGCTGATCAGCGCTGGAACTTGCCCGGCCAGGCCCCGGATGTCCCTCACGAAAGCCGGTATGAAATACACCACAAAGAGCACGAGGGCCAGGAGCAGTATACCGTAGACCAGCAGGATGGCCCTTGCCCGCGGGATGCCTCTTCTCTGCGCGAGCGAGACCGGGTGCTCCAGGACGTAGCTCAGAAAGCCGGCCAGAATGAAGGGCGGGAAGACCCCCCTCACGGTGTAGAGCAGGTATCCCGCCAACAAAACAAAAAGGGCACCGAGCAGTGCCCTTCGTAACCTGATCCCGTCAGTCAGAGAACCTTCCCGCCACTTGACCCCAGGCGTTACGGGCCTTCCTCATGGCGTGCCGTGCGGACCTGCCCACGACCATCCTGGTATGCTCCATGGGGGTAGGCTGGTGGCGGCGCGACATCATGACCAAGCCGAACACCATTCCGGCGGCTGCCCCCATAGCCATCCCGCTCAAGAACTTGCGGTTCACTTGCTGCGTCCCCTCCTTCGACGTTAGTCTGCTCACTACTGGATTGGTTCTTTCAGCTCACCCGCAGGGCTTTCCGGATCGCCAGCCATCATTACCGCTTGGGGAACTGGATCAATGGAGTCCAGAACCGAGGTACCATCGGGCTCGAGCCTGTACATGCGGAAACCATCTTTGGTCGGGACGAACTCGATGTTGCAATCCCAGCAGTAGTATTGGTTCTGCCCGATCCTCCCTATCGCCCTGGACTTGCATTTTGGGCAGATCAACGTAATGCGCCTCCCGCTGGGGAATATGCCCCTTATGGCAGGAAGCGATACTTGGAGCGCACGAGTGCGAAGGCGTTACGGGAAAACCGCTATATCGAATGTGGTAGCGGAAGATTGGGGGTGCCGGACTGCGCCTACTTCTCCCCTCGGCCTCTATTGCCGGGGTCTTTCTCTCCGCGCGTGAAGAACTGCTCTCCGATGAGTTCCTTCGGCAGGTACTGCTGCTCGACCCAATGCCCGGGGTAGTTGTGGGCGTACTTGTAGTCCACGCCGTGGCCTAGTTTCTCAGCGCCCTTGTAGCCGGTGCCGCGAAGATGTGGGGGAACTGCGTACGCGGGCTTTTCCCTGACGGCGGCAATAGCTCTGTCGATGGCACCGCACGCCGAGTTGGACTTTGGCGCGAGCGCTACGTAGAGAGCGGCGTGTACCAGGGGAATCCGGGCCTCGGGCATTCCGATGTGTTCCGCCGCCCTGTGTGCGGCCTCGGCCACGAGGAGTGCGTTGGAGTCGGCCAAGCCGACGTCCTCGGAGGCGCAGATCACTATCCGCCGCGCCACAAACCTGGGGTCTTCACCGGCCTCAAGCATCCTCGCCAGCCAGTAGACGGTCGCGTCCGGATCGCTGCCGCGCATGCTCTTGATGAAGGCAGAAATGACATCGTAGTGCTGATCGCCGGTCTTGTCATAGAAGAGCTGCGGGCTCTGGGTAATCTCGAGCGCCCGGTCAGCAAGCAGCACGACCTTGTCGCCTCGGATCTCGCCCACATTGTAGAGAGCCTCGAGCACGTTCAGGGCCGTGCGGGCGTCACCCTTGGAGAAGCCGACAATGTGCTCCAAGGCTTTGGGCTCGATCTCGATGGAAAGCACCTGCTTATTCGCTGGGCCTTCGCCGGTCGGCGGAGCCTGCGCGGCATTGGAAATAGCGCCCGATGCGGTGGGGCTATCCGCTCGGCCTGAGGTCGATCGTTTCCCTGCCAAGAGCCCCCGCTCTTTGTCTTCGATCGCACGCTTCACGAGTGTTTCGATGTGCTCTTCTCTGAGATGGCTGAAGGTGAAGATTCGCATGCGGGAGAGAAGAGCCGGGTTTACCGAGAAGTAGGGGTTCTCTGTGGTGGCGCCTATGAGGACTATGGTACCCCGTTCGACGTGAGGCAGCAGGGCGTCTTGCTGGGCCTTGTTGAACCGGTGGATCTCGTCCAGGAACAGGATTGTCCGTTTTCCTTCGCGCCGCAGCCTGGCTGCTTCCGCTACAACATCGCGAACATCCTGCACCCCTGACGTCACCGCCGAGAGCTCCCGGAACACCGAGTGGGTCTGCATGGCGATCAGCCGGGCCAGGGCGGTCTTGCCTATGCCTGGCGGTCCCCAGAAAAGCATGGAGGGAATCCGGTCTCCTTCGATGGCTTGCCGAAGGGCTTTTCCTGGACCCACCAACTCCTCCTGACCCAGGAACTCGTCAAACGACCTGGGAGTCATCCTAAGAGCCAGCGGGGCGTCCGGTGGAATCACCAGGAGACCCGAGTCGACCGGGCCTTTCATGCCCAGCCTGTCGTTAGCGGTGGTCGGCCTGGGCTTCCCGTTCCAAGCCATCTCCGGCCCCACGGCCTCTCCCCAAAGCCCTTTCTGACTCATGTACACAGCTCCCCCATCGTGCCCGCTCTCTTCCGGACCGTCATCAAAACACCCGGTCAGGCGCGGGACCACCTGCTTAAGACAATCCCTGCCTGCCGGGTGTTAGCATGCTTGTTTCCTAGCCCCTACTAGCTACCGCCTCGGCGAAGCGGGCCAGCGCCTCGTCGATGTCGGCTGTGGTCACGTCATGGTGGGTAACCAGTCTCACCCTGTAGGGCAGGTCCGCGTTGAACAGCACGCCGTAGGGCTTCATGAGTTTCACAAAGTCGGGACCGTCGATGCCCAGACCGCGGGTATGGACCGGGCACATATTGGTCTGAACGACATCCATATCGACGTGCAGGCCCGGGATCTTGTTGATGCCCTCGGCCAGCCTCTTGGCGTTGGCATGATCCTCGGCGAGCCTATCCACCATCTTCTCTAACGCAACGATACCTGCCGCCGCGACTATGCCCAGCTGCCTTGTCCCGCCGCCCAGCATCTTGCGGTACTTGCGGACCTTGGCAATGTAGTCCTTGGGGCCGGCGACTATGGAGCCCATGGGCGCGCAGAGGCCCTTTGATAGACAGAACTGAACGGAGTCGGCGTACTTGGTGATCTCCTTAACGTCAACTCCAAGTCCGACAGCGGCGTTGAAGACCCTGGCGCCGTCCAGGTGGACGTGGCAGCCGCCCTCATGCGCCACCTCATAGATAGCCTTCATGTTGTCGAGAGGGATGATGCATCCGCCGGAGCGGTTGTGGGTGTTCTCCAGGCACACGAGGCTGGTCTTGGGATAGTGGATGTTCTGGGCCCGGATTGCAGCCTTCACGTCGGCGGGGTCCATAACGCCCCGATTACCCTTGATCACCCGGGTCATGCAGCCTGAAAGCACCGCGGGGCCACCCACTTCGTAGACGTAGATGTGGGCGAGCTCCTCAAGGATGATCTCGTCCCCGCGGTTGGTCCACGCCATGATAGCGGTCTGGTTTCCCATAGTCCCGGTGGGGACCCAACAGGCCGCTTCCTTTCCTACTTTGGCCGCTGCAATCTCTTCAAGGCGGTTTGCAGTGGGGTCATCGCCGTATACGTCGTCCCCAACCTCTGCCCTGTACATAGCCTCCCGCATTTCCTGGGTCGGCTTCGTCACCGTATCGGAACGCAGGTCGATTACCTTTTTGTCTGGCACTTGTGGGGCGCCTCCTCGCTCTCGTCTAGTTGTCAAGACGGACTGGCTGCCGGTGCAAAGGCGGGGGCCAAATCCGGGCTGCCAGGCCGCTATTTGCTTCCCAGCAGCTTCTCTACCCACTTGACTAGATCCTCCTTAGTCCTGCCGGAGAACCTATCCAGCGGCTTGCCGGAGCGAAAGCCGATTACGGCCGGTATGCTCATCACGCCGTAGGCGTTTGCGAGCGCCGGTTCCTGCTCCACGTTAATCTTGTAGAACGCAACCTCGCCCGAGTGCTTGGCGCTCGCCTCAGCTGCCGCTTGTTCGTAAATCGGGGCCAGCTTCTTGCACGGCACGCACCACGGAGCCCAAAAGTCAACGACCGACACGCTCTTGTCGTTCAGTTTGTCGAGTGTCTTTGACGTGAGGTCGGTAATCGCAGCTCCTGCTACCAGATCCATCCTTCTACTCCTCCCGGTCCTGCCTGTGGCTAGTCTAGTAAGATCGATTCGGGATGCATCCGGGGATCTCCTACCCGATCTCGGTAGGGGCGAACGTTTTTTCGCCGGTCTTGATTGTGAGCTCAGAAAGAGGAAAAAGTCCTACAGGTTTTGGGTAGAGTCAGAGAAGGAATTTGGAAGTCTGCGCAGAATGTTCAGAAATAAGGATCGGCAAGATCCCCTGTCCCCTGCAGGTAGAGTCGGCTGAGCTTCCCAGAGAAAGGCCCCTGGAACACACCGGGGGCCAAGACATTCATAACCGCTCCCAGAGATGCAGCACCCTTTCACGAGTCTGATCCCTCGTTCCCTCGTTGTTGATGATGTGGGTAGCTCGCTTCTCCTTTTCAGAGAGGGGCATCTGGGCGTCGATTCGGGAAAGAGCCTCGCCCAGGGTATAGCCCTCCCGCTTCATTAGCCGCTCTGCTTGGGTCTCGCGACTAACCGCGACGACCCAGACCTCGTCGCAGATGACATCCACTCCGGCCTCGATGAGCAACGGGGCGTCCACAACCGCGACAATTGATTTGCCGCTCTTCCGCGCCTCCTCCTGCAAACGACGCAGTTCCTGCTCAGTGCGCTGGATGACCAGGGGGTGGATGATCGAATTGAGATACTGCCTTGAAGCCTCATCACGAAAGATGATCGTCCCTAGTTTGCGGCGGTCCAGAGTCCCGTCGGTCGCGATGACCTTATCACCGAATGCCTCGCGAATGCGTCTTAAGCCCTGGGAGCCCGGCATGGTCACCTCCCGGGAGAGGACATCGGCATCGATGATGACTGCCCCCAGCCCGGCCAGGATCTCCGACACCGTACTCTTGCCGGAGGCAATCCCACCGGTGAGACCGATCACGCGGATTCCAGGCCACTTTCCATCCCTAGACATCGAACCAGCTCCTGCCCACGTCGATCTCCACTTTAAGCGGGACTTTGAGCTGCATAACCGTCTCCATTTCCTGACGTACCAGCCCTTGCATCAAGTCTTCTTCATCAGGCGGTATCTCGAAGATGAGCTCATCGTGCACCTGCAGGATGAGCCTGGAGACAAGTCCATCCCGCCGGAGCCTATCGTAGATGCGGACCATGGCCAGCTTGATGATGTCGGCAGCCGAACCCTGGATAGGCGTGTTGATAGCGGTGCGCTCCGCGAAGCTGCGCTTTGCAAAGATCCTGGAATGGATATCCGGGATAGTGCGCCTGCGGCCGAGGATGGTCGTGACGTAACCGTCTTTTCGGGCCTTTTCGATTGCGGCGTCCATGAACTCCTTTACTTTGGGGTAGCGGGCGAAGTACATGTCGATGAAACTTCTGGCCTCAGCCCTGCTAACACCTGTGTTCCGCGCCAGCCCGAAATCGGAAATGCCGTAGATGATGCCGAAATTGACAGCCTTGGCCTTACCCCGGAGGTCCGAGTCCACCTGGTCGATGGGCACTCCGAAGATCTCTGAGGCCGTCCTCGCGTGGATGTCCTCCCCGTTCACGAAGGCGTCTATCATGGACGGATCGTCGGCCATGTGGGCCATTATCCTGAGCTCAATCTGGGAGTAGTCTGAAGCCAGGAAGAGGCGCCCTTCGGCCGGTATGAAGATGCGCCGGAGCGACCTGCCCAGTTCCCCGCGCACAGGTATGTTCTGCAGATTGGGCTCGGAACTTGAAAGGCGTCCGGTCGCGGTGACTGTCTGGTGGAACGTGGAGTGTATGCGCCCAGTGGTCGGATTTGTCACTTCCTCAAGCACGTCCAGGTAAGTGCACTTCAGCTTGGCGTACTGCCGGTACTCCAGGATTTTGGCAGGGAGGGGATGCTCGACGCTGAGCGCCTCCAGAACCTCCGCATCTGTCGAAAAGCCTGTCTTGGTCTTCTTGGTCGGCTTAAGGCCCATCTTCTCGAAGAGGACGTGGGCCAATTGCTTGGGCGACCCCAGGTTGAACCTCTCACCCGCGATGCTGTAGATGTCGGACTCAATGGTTGTAAGGGCGTCGGCGAATCCCTGACGGATGCTCCTGCCCAGCTCCAGGTCAGCCCGGATGCCCATGGCCTCCATCCCTGCCAGGACCTCAACGAGCGGGAACTCGACTTCCTCGGCCAGCCTGGTCAGCGACGCCTCTTGCAGGTCCTTGGAGCAGCCGTCGGCTACCGCAAAACATGCCTGGGCACCAGCAGCCAGGTGCTCGCCCAAGGCCTCTCCGGTGGCGAACATGCCGCTTGCCTCGGGGATCAGGCCGCCCGTGTACTTGCTGACCAGGTCATCAAGCCTGTACGTAGTCCGGGTAGGATCAAGCAGATACGCTGCGACCAGGATGTCGAAGAAAGACCCGCGCGGAGTAACGCCGCGCTTGAAACAGAGCGTGAACACCCACTTGAGGTCGAACCCGGTCTTGCGGACGACTGGATCAACTAGCAATGGCTGTAGATACTTCCAGACCGCCTCCTGGCCGAAGGCGGTGTCGTCGCGGATCTTCAGTAGACACGGACCGATCCCCGACGAGATGCCTATGCTCCCAGGCCACTTGAAGTCACGGGTTACTTCGACAGCGCCTGCGTAGAACGAAATCCTGCCGGCCTCGGCTACCTCCCGCGCAAACGCGGCCAGAGCCTCCTCGCTGTCGATGACGCGGATCCCGGACGACACGGCAGCGGCGGGCGCCACCTCCATCTGAGGTGGATCTCCGAAGAGCGTTGCGCCAGGCGCAGGTTGTGCTCCTGGCATGGGCTCGGCATGTGTGGTTGACTCTATCGTGGTCCCCTGTGGCAGTGCCGCGGCCGCGGTAGAGGCGGACTGACCGGCGGCCATGCCCGCCACGCCAGCCACTCCTGTCGGCCCCGCCAGACCGGCAAGGGCTGCTACTCTTGGTACCAGCGTGTGGAACTGCATTCTCGTGAACAGAGCTCGTGCCCGCTCCATATCGGGTCCCTTCCACAGGAACCCCGTATCGTCAAGAGGTAGCGGGGCGTCAGTGTTGATTGTCGCCAGCTTCTTTGAGAGGAACGCCGACTCCCGGCCGGCCGCCAACAGGTTGTGGACTCTGGTTGGGCCGACCTCGTCCAGGTGATTGTAAATGTCCTCAAGGTCGCAGTACTTCTGCAGCAAGGTGACCGCGGACTTTTCACCTACGCCCTTCACTCCCGGAATGTTGTCCGATGAATCGCCTGCCAGGGCCTTAAAATCCCTGACCTGCGAGGGAGTGATGCCCAGGTCCATGCGAACGCCGTCGGGACCGTATTCCTTTACCTGCGTAATGCCCTTGACTGGCAGGATCGCTTCGACCCGCTCGTCCACAAGTTGCAGGCAATCCTTGTCTCCCGAGAGGATGGTCACAGGCATGCCGCGTTCCTTCCATCTACAGGCCAGCGTTCCAATGATGTCGTCCGCCTCGTACCCGGGCAGCTCGACGTGGGCCAGGTTGAGTGCGTCCAAGGCTTCCTTGAGCAGCGGGATCTGCGCCTTGAACTCCTGTGGGGACGGCTTCCGGGTCGCCTTGTACTCGCTGAACTCGGAGTGCCTGAAAGTCGGAGAGGGATGGTCAAAAGCCACCACGACGTGGGTCGGCCGTTTCTCGGAAAGAAAGCGGAACATCATCGTGAGGAAACCATACACGGCTCCGGTCTGGACTCCCTCCACCGTCGAGAGCGGCGGCAGAGCATAAAAAGCCCGGTTTGCCAGGGAGTTGCCGTCTACGAGGAGGAGCCTTCTATCAGCCATAATGGAGCCGCACCCCTTGTCCCGCTTTTCCTCAGTATAGGATCTGAGATACGGCTTGGCAATTTGGGGGATCTGAGGAGGCGGGCAGCCATAGGACGGGCCATCCAAGGAAGCTCATAAGACGGTGCGGATCGGCCCATGAAGACAGGAAAGGCCGGCGAATGCCGGCCTCCATACCTTGCGCGCCTTGTCTGCGCGTCTTGTCTACGCCCTCTTCCTCCTGAGCACGAACATCGTCACCCCAAAAAGAGCCCCCAGGACGATTAGCCCCGGCGCAGCCTTGGCAACGAAGAGCAGGAGGTTCCTCCATGCCCTCACAAACGCCTCCCACACATCGCGCCACGGCGAATCGGAGGGCGGCTTAATCGCGCCTTCCTCAGTCAGCGTGAGCGAGACGGTGGACATGGCGACCGACTTGTCGTAGTACTGGATCTGGGCCTTCATGCTCTCTATCTCGCCGCGAACCCTTGAGAGTTCGCCCTCAACCTGAAGCAGCTCGCCTACTGACTTGGCCTCACCCATGATCGTCAACAGGCGCTGCTCCTGGTTTTCTTTGTTCCGGAGCCTGGCGTCAAGGTCTACGTACTGGTCCGTAACGTCCTGAGCGTTGGTGTCCTGCCTTACGGTGCGCCCAAGATCCATGATAGCGTCAACCGTGGGATCAAGGTTTTCTGCCGGAACCCTGGCCACCATGTAGAAGTTGGTGTACTCCCTATCCCCCTGTTGCGCCTGGGAAATCGACGAGGACTCGATGTAGCCGAAATTCGCCTTTACCGCGTTCATAGCCAGCTCTGAAGTCTCGGGCACTTTTCCCCTGGATACCTCGAGACCTAGTTGCGCTCTTTTTATGATCTTCTTGTCGGCGTCAAGCTGTACGGTGGCGGGAGACGCGCTGTCCGCTGTCATCATGGTCTTGACGCCGGAGACACCGGCTTCTCCCATCCCAGGTGGAGCCGCTGCGGGACCTACGCCCCCACCCGAGTACTCGGGAGGCGCGGTAGGAACCCCCGAACGCGATGACGCCAGCCCGTCCGTCCCTTTGGCCTTGAGCAGACCCTCATCCTCTTTCACGCCCGATGAGAGGGGTTTGCCGGCGAGGTCAAGGCCGAGCTTCCTATTGGCAAACCATACGCCTCCGCCTGCCGAAAGGAACATCACCAACACCATAGCCGCTGCTACAGCAGGGATCCATTGGCGAGCGGTCCACTTTGAGAGCCTCTCGGAGAGCCTGGCGAAGAAACCCCGTTTCTCAATAATGGCACTGCACATAATCATCTCATGTAAGCCGGGTGGCACTTCTTCTTCAGGGACCGATGCCAGAGCGGCCTTTACGGCTCGGAGTTCGGAGAGCGCGCTCCTGCAGCTGCCGCACGCGGCGAGATGAGCCTCCAAGGCCTCTTTGTCCTGTGCAGATAGCTCGCCGTCGATGTAGGCTGAGAGCATTTCCTCATAAACCTGGCAGCTCACCGGAGATCCCTCCTTTCGTCACTTTTGACGGAGGAGGTGGCGAAATGTTCCGCGGGAAGGACCCTTCTTACCATATTGCGAGCTCTGTGTAGACGGGATTTTACGGTTCCCATAGAAAGCCCCAGTATATCGGCTATTTCCTGGTATGAGTACCCTTGTACGTCGCACAAGAGGATTATGGCCCGGTGGGCCGGGTCAAGGTCCTGTAGAGCCCTCAGTATATCGGTGCTCATGAACTTGATCTCAACCGAGTCCTCCACGTTCTCGCTCTCATCTGCTACTTCCCTGGTCACTGAAGACTCCTTGAGAGCCAGGGGTTCATCCAGAGAGCAGCTGGGTTGCTTTTGCTTCTTGCGGAGGTGATCAAGGCTGGCGTTCACGCACACCCTGTAGATCCACGTCGAAAAGCGGCTGTCGCCCCGAAACCGCGGCAGCGCCCGGTAGGCTTTGAGGAAGACGTCCTGAGTGATGTCCATGGCGTCCTCGCGGTCTCCGACCAAGCGAAAAGCCAAGTTATAGACACCCTTCTCGTAGGCTGTGACAAGTGTCTCGAACGCGTCCGCATCACCTTTGGACGCTCTCTGTATGAGGAACTGTTCGTCCGCTATCGCCAACAAGACTCCTCCCCCTCATATCCGCCCCTAAGGCGGCAGAGCTTCAGCGCTCGGCAATGGGACGCAGATTCCAACCATTCATGTTAGTCTTCAACGGTCACCCGTCTCCACCTTTTTCGGGGCTAGCCCAAGCTCTTCCAACTGGTGCCTATCCACCGCTGCCGGAGCCTCGGTCATCGGATCGGTCGCGCTCGCGGTCTTCGGGAACGCGATTACTTCGCGGATGGTGTCGAGTCCGGCCATCAGCATGACCAGCCGGTCCAGGCCAAACGCGATGCCGCCGTGAGGCGGAGCCCCATATTCAAACGCATCCAATAGGAAGTAGAACCTGCTCCTGGCCTCGCTCTCTGACATCCCCAGCAAGGCGAAGACCTTCTCCTGAAGGTCCCTTCTGTGTATACGAATAGACCCCGATGCAAGTTCCACCCCATTCATAACCAGATCGTACATCCTCGCCCGGATCTGTCCTTTTTCTTCGTCCGTAATATCGGGCCGGATCTTGGCCACGTCGCTCGCCATCGGACTGGTGAACGGGTGGTGGGCCGCTTCCCACTCGCCTGTCTCGTCGTTGCGCTTAAGCAGCGGGAATTCGGTTATCCATAGAAAGTCGTACTTGTCCTTGGGGATGAGGCCGAGTTTGTGGCCGAAGTCGAGACGCAGCCTGCCCAGCACCGATACCGCGGTATCGAATCCGTCGGCGACCATAAGCACCAAGTCTCCGTCCTTGGCGCCCGTTGCCTCCGCGATCCCCCGGATTTCTTCCTCGCTAAGGTATTTCTTGACCGGAGACTTTATGTCACCTGGCAGGTACGCTATGGTAACCAGGCCTTTTGCGCCCATGGACTTAGCTTTGGTCGTGATGTTGTCGATCTCCTGGCGAGATATGCCGGCCTGGCCTGGGACCGCAATGGCGCGGATGGTCCCGCCCTGTTCAGCCGTGGTCTTGAACACTCCGAACTCCGAACTGGCCAAGAGTGAGGTCACATCCTTGATCTCCATGCCGAACCTCGTGTCGGGCTTGTCGGACCCAAACCTTGACATGGCTTCCTGATATGTGAGCCTCGGGAACGGCGTTCTGATTTCCATCCCCATGACCCGCCGCCAGAGGTCTTTCATCATGCCCTCTACCAGCGCCCAGACGTCCTCCTCACCAATGAAGGACATCTCGATATCTATCTGCGTGAACTCTGGCTGCCTGTCGGCCCTGAGGTCCTCGTCGCGGAAACACTTCACTATCTGGAAGTACTTGTCGATGCCGCCCACCATAAGGAGCTGCTTGAACAGCTGGGGCGACTGGGCCAGAGCGTAGAACTTGCCGTGCTCCAGCCTGGACGGGACCAGGTAATCGCGGGCCCCTTCCGGCGTACTCCTTGTCATCATTGGGGTCTGAATGTCCCAGAACCCATGCTCCGAGAGGTAGTCCCTGACCGCCATAGATACCTTGTGGTACATCTCGAGGCCCTTCTGCATGACCGGCCTGCGAAGGTCCAGGTAACGATACTTCATGCGAAGGAGCTCGTCCGCGCCTGCGTCGTCGCGGATGTAGAAGGGCGGCGTCTTGGCGGTATTGAGGATAAGGATGCTCTCGCTCAGTATCTCGATGGCCCCTGTCGGCATGTCGGGGTTCTCGCTGCCGGGACGCCTCAGTTGCACGGTCCCCGTCACAGCCAGAACGTACTCAGACCTGGCCTTATCTGCCGTCGCGTAGCTCTCGGGCGAGCGCCCGGCGTCCGAGACCACCTGGACGATGCCGGTCCTGTCCCTGACATCTATGAATATGAGGTCGCCCAGGTCACGGCGGCTGTTAACCCATCCCATAACAGTGATCTTCTTGCCGGCGTCGGTCGCCCTGAGGTCCCCGCAATACGCAGTTCTTCTTGTCTCTCCGAGGTCGCTGAGCCCCGTCGGTTCGATGCTAGACATTTGTCTTGGCCTCCCCGAGAAGAGCCGCCAGCTCGCTGCGCTGGACGGTCTTCTGCCACCCTTCCTTCATTGATTTCAGTGTAACCGTCCCGCACTTGGCCTCGTCCTCGCCCAATATGCAGACGAATGCGGCGCCAAGGCGGTCGGCTTGCTTCATCTGAGCCTTCAGGCTGCGCTGCAGGGGGTCGAAATCGACCCTGAATGAATTGCCCCGGAGCTCCTGCACCAGAGAGAATACCTCTCGCGGCAGATCCATTGCTTCACTCCTGCCGCCGGCCACGAACACGTCGATAGGTGAGCCTACCTCAAAGGGCTTCTCGCCTTTTTCGGTCGCCAGGAGGATGCGCTCCATGCCCATGCCGAACCCGACACCGGGAGTTGGCGGGCCGTCGATGTCCTGGATAAGGCCATCGTAACGTCCACCCCCCACCAGAGTCCCCTGACTGCCGAGGCCGGGCCACTTCAGTTCAAACACCGTCCTGGTGTAGTAGTCCAGGCCCCTGACCAGCGAGTGGTCGATTGAGTACGAAAGACCCATCCCAGTAAGAATGGACGTGAGCTCGTCCCAATGTGTCTTGCAGTCGCCGCACAGGTAATCCAGCATCCTGGGAGCGTCGCTGACCAATGCCTTGCAGCTGTCCTGCTTGCAGTCGAGCACCCTGAGAGGGTTGCGGTGGAGCCTCGCCTGACAGTCGGGGCAGAGGTTCTCCATCTTGCTTGAGAGGAAGTCAATGAGCTCAATCTTGTACTTGCTGCGGCATTCTGGGCACCCGATGGAGTTGAGCGTAAGGGTCGTCCCCAGGAGGCCGAGTTCCTTGGCCACAGACATGGCCAGCATGATGACCTCCACGTCCGAGTAGGGCGACGGGGAACCCAGCACCTCCACGCCGAACTGGCGATGCTCACGATAGCGGCCCGCCTGCGGCTTCTCGTACCGGAACATGGGGCACATGTAGTAGAACTTCCGCGGAAGCGCTCCTGAAGCCATGCCGTGTTCGACGAAAGCCCTGGCTACGGGCGCAGTACCTTCCGGACGGAGCGTGAGGTCGCGCCCGGTCTTGTCCTTGAAGGTGTACATTTCCTTCTCAACAATGTCGGTTGCCTCGCCCACGGTCCGGTGGAACAGCTCCGAGTACTCGAAGGTAGGAGTGCGGATCTCTTCGTATCCATACCTGGCCGCTACTCTACGCAGGACTTCCTCCAACCGGATCCATCTCGAAGTCTCCGGCGGCAGGATGTCGGAAGTGCCCCGGGCTGCTTTCAGCATGGTTTTGTCCCTCCGTGAGGCGCCGGCATGGCACCCGGCTTGTTCAATCTAACATACCACAGAATGGGTAGAGCGTCTCAGGGCTAAGGCTCCCGCCAGCCGTTCCCTAGGCTGATTTCCCCGCGTTCCGCTCTCTGAACCAGCGCCCGAGCCCTAACCGAATGATCGGGGTCGTCGTCCAGTGCTTGCGCGGACCTCGGATCTTGCCTTCTCAACATCGAGGGTCCCCTCAGGTGACACCCGTTCTGGGGAAGGCATACCCCCGCACTACCGGTATGACGGGAATGACGTGTGTTTGAGGTTGACCCCCTTCGAGGCATATGCCTGTTCGACTTTGTAGGCGCGATCGGCGGCGCTGAAAGAGATCTTGCTCAGCTCAAATCCGGCCCCGGTGGTCAAGAGGACCTGAATCTCCGCGGCACCAGCCTGATCTTCCCTCACATCGAAGTAGACTACGCCCAGCTGGACGTACTGATCGAACAGGGGATAGTAGTCCGAACCATCCGTCACGAGCAGTAACCACGGCTGACCGTCATCCCACACGATCTTGCCGTCATCGGGCGATCTGTCCGCACGCACCAGCAGTTCCACGCGCTCAGGAGCCTCGTCTCCATCGAGGTCGCCCTCGTACTCGCTGAGCGACAACCACTGCCGCCCTTCGCGGGGATCAACCCGAACCGCTTTCACAAGGTTAGCCTTATCGGCGCTCACTGCCGCGGACGAACGGCTGATAGGCCTGCAACCCGAGACAAACGCCGGAAAAACGCATACAAGACATACCAGAAACACACATGTCGCGAGAGACATTCTCCTGAGCCTCGACACGTCGAATCCCTCCTCAACCATGCATACCCCTCAACAGATGAGGGTCGGGCTCCTTCCGTGCTGGCAGACGACTGGCTGGCGGTCTCACTCTAGACGAGACTCACCGGGACGACTAGGTTGTCCTTGTCTATAGCCGACAGGTGTTGAGTCATGCAGATGACAGCACCCTTCCCTCTGGGCACCGCTGATCTACTCAGCACAGAGAACACTTTCACCAATCGAGCATCGGGTGAGGCCGTCTTCTTGACCTCGATGGGCATCAATACACCGTCGGCCTCAAGGATCAGATCGATCTCCTTCGCGTCTCTGTCGCGGTAGTAGTAGACGAAAGGTACCCGGGCGGCGTTGCGATAGCTCTTCACGATTTCGCTCACTACGTAGTTCTCAAGGAGCGCTCCACTCATCGCCCCACGTTCCGCTGTCTCAGCGCTGCTCCATTTGCCCAGATAACACACGAGCCCCGTGTCGTTGAAGTACAGCTTGGGGGCACTTATTGTCCGCTTGAGTTGATTGTTCGAGTAGGGATGAAGGAAGAACACGATCCCGCAAGCCTCAAGGATGCGGAGCCAATGCTTCGCTGTCGGCTGGGTGACGTCCGCGTCTCGAGCAATGTCCGCCACATTGACGATTTGCCCACACCTTGCGGCAACCGATGCCATGAAGTCCGCAAACTTGAGGGCGTCGATGGAGGGCGACATCGACCGGACATCACGCTCGACGTAGGTGCTCACGTAGCTGGAGTAGAACACGGCCGGGTCCTTGTACTTCCCGCTTGCCACGGCAGGCATCGAACCGCGGAAGATGCGGCGGTACATCTCGGGCGTATCGGCAGGCTGCGTGACCTCCTGTCTGGCCAGCAAAGCGTCCATTTCGGGAACAAATGGCCTGCCTGCCCCCGGGCTGTATATCTCGCTTTGGGAGAGTGGCGACAACGTAAGGATAGCGACCCGGCCAGCCAGGGATTCGCGGATACCCTCCATCGAGCTGAACACTTGCGAGCCGGTAAGCCAAAAGTCGCCCGGTCGGCGCCTCTGATCCGCGAGCAGCTTGATACGGGGGAAGAGCTCCGGAGCATACTGAACTTCATCGACAAGGACGGGTGGTCTGTAGATCTGGAAAAACGTAGCCGGATCGGTCCTTGCCAAACCTCGCACAGTGAGGTCATCAAGTGTGACATAAGTCCGATCTGATTGCTCAGCCAATGTCTGAAGCATGGTGGTCTTCCCAACCTGACGGGGACCTTCAACGAAGAGCACAGGGTACTGCCCTGTGACTTCCAGGACTACCCGTTCCAGATCACGCGTGATATATCCCATCGTGACGCTGCTCCTTCGGCTAGAATGACTCATGTCTTTATTATAGCCGAAAACCGCAGAATGCAACACCTGGTAAGGGCTGCCTTCAATACCAGCGGGATTCGAGAACGGCGGATGCCACGTTTTCAGCAAAAGGCATCCCCGAGGCAAGGATGTCCCGTGCAGATAGCCGAGGGTCGAAGTCGATCCGGTGCTGCGATACCGTCCATTCGCCGCGAGATTCGGTGAAGATTGAGACGGCAAGACGGGGGTCACCGTCGCACGGCCTGCAGGCCGATCCCACGTTCACCCATAGGCCAGCCCTGCTTTGTATCACGAAAGGCACATGTAGGTGACCGGCCAGAACCACCTTGATACCCGAAGGGATCGGCGGAACGTCTTCTGGCCCAACAATCTGAGTCATGTCGCCGGGCGCTCCGTGGACTACCAGACCCCCTCCCTCAAGCGCTAAGCTCTGGGGGAGATTGCGAAGGTACGTTAGGCTTTCCCGGGACAGCTGGCCACGTGACCAGGCGTGGATCTCCGCTATTTCGGAGAGGCGCCTAGAAACAGGTGCGGTCGATGACAGTCGATGCAGGGAGTAATCATGGTTTCCCATGACTGTCCGTATGCCTCGCTCAACCAGCATGGATATGCACTGGTTCGGGTAGGGTCCGAAGCCGGCGATGTCTCCGGCGCAGACAACATCCGACACGCCTTGGGCATCCAGCCACTCCAAAGCCACTCTAAGGGCAGCCGCGTCCCCGTGAATGTCGCTAATAGCACCGATTCTGCGCTTCACTGTCTAGGGCTCCTTCTCGGTAAGTCTGATTGGCGGGCCTGGACCTCACACCACCGCGGTATCTGCCTGGTCCTGGTCAACCTCGCAGGAGCTCAACAAACTGCCTTGGGTTCATAATGGGTATGCCTTCGAAGATGCCAAGGGAGAGAAGATGCTGGTCTCCAGAGACGATCAGGTCAGCGCCAGCGGACTTTGCGCAGTCAGGAAGCTGATTATCGCTCGGGTCCTCGCTGATCCGTGAAGACCGTGCCTCTGGCACGACCACTATCGTATTGGGCAGGGCAATCATCTGCTCGACCGTCTCCCGCCTAACGTCAGGAGAACCGGCCCCGTCAAACTTCGGACGAAGGAAGACAGCCAAATACTCCGTTATGATGGGGGGACTCACCGCGACCTCGAAGGTCCCCTCCAACCAAGCATCAACGACGATCGCCGGGGGACCCAATGCTGAGATGAGCCCTGATATCAAGACGTTTGTGTCAACGACTACCCTCATGCGGCCTCCTGTGCTCGGCGATCTCCCTCTCTACATCGGATGCGGTCAGACCCGACGATGCGGCCCTGGCACGAAGATCGGCAACGCTCATAGCTAATGCGAGTCGCTTGACGTCGATGGATGCCTTCTCGAGCTCTCGATAGCGCTCATAACCAACAAGGACGGCCTGGGGCTCACTGTTCACGGTAATAACGACGGGGGTTCCACCTTTAGCGGACTCGATGTAGGATGTAAGCCCAGGACGAACATCGTTTATGCCTGCGATCCGTTCCATCGTGTGCCCTCCATTCATGTAAACCTTAATGTATTAGTTACACTATAGCGTGTTGCGCCAACAGCATCAACCTTGCTCGATAGGACAACGCAAAACGTCTGTGCTCAATGAAGGCGCAATGAAGAACTAGACTAGACTCATCTCAGTGGAGCGGGTGTAAGCAGCGCCGCAGGGCCCTTACAGAAAGGGGTTGGCGGCCTTCTCGGAGCCTACGGTGGTGCTGGGCCCGTGGCCTGGGTAGATGTTGGTCTTGCCCGCGAGGCTCAAGACCCTATCCACACTGTTGAACAGCTGGTCAGGATCGCCCCCGGGGAGGTCGGTCCTGCCTACGCCTCTTCTGAAGATTAGATCGCCGCAAAAGACCATCTTGGGCGAGTGACTAGGGGCTGATAGCGGTGCGGTCGTTGCTCCTGCGACAGCGGGAGCCGAACCCAACACGGCATCCAGTACAAAGGTGAGGCTCCCTGGTGAGTGCCCCGGCGTCTCCCAGACCTCCAGGGTCGCTCCTCCCAGAGCGACTTGGTCCCCTTCACCGAGCGTGCGAATGTCAGCGGGAGCCGCCACGTCTGAGGGCATGAACTGCTTCATCCACCCCGGATCAGACAGCATTGCCTTGTCCTTGGAACCAACGAACACCGGCGCGCCTGTCTTCTCCTGAAGGTATCTCGCGGCAAGGGTGTGGTCGAAGTGGGCGTGGGTCAGGAGAATGGCCTGCACGCCGAGAAGATTCGCGCGCTCGCCATCAACTGCCAGGGCCTTCAGGATGCGGTCTCCCTCATCGCCGGGGTCGATCACGACGCACTGATCGCCCTCAATCAAGATGTAGCAGTTAGTGCCCAGGCCGCCAACCGCGAGTGTCTTGACTTCCACTGTCAAAACTCCTTCTGGCTCGAAATCAGTATGGTCACGGGACCGTCGTTGCACAATTCCACTTCCATATGGGCGCCGAAGACGCCGGTCCCCGTTGGGACTCCCAGTTCTCGCATGCGCGCTACAACCTGCTGGTAGAGACGATCGCCCGTCTCGGGCGGGGCAGCCCCGTCGAAACCTGGCCGCTTGCCCTTCTTCACGTCACCGTAGAGGGTGAACTGTGACACAACGATGGCCTCGCCGCCTATGTCGAGCAGGGATTTGTTCATTTTGCCTCCCTCGTCGGAAAACACCCTGAGACCGACGAGTTTGTCAGCCGTATACGCAACGTCTTTCTCGGTGTCTTCCTTCCCCACCGCCAGCAGGATCAGCGCCCCAGGTCCGATCGACGAGACCACCTGCCCGTCAACCGAAACCTTGGCCCTCGTTACTCGCTGGAATACCGCTCTCATCCCCGCGTCCTCCCCGTTACCCTGCTGACCGATGTGACTCCCCTTACCTGTTTCATGCGTGAAATGACTTGCTCAAGCTCACCCAGGTTGTGGATCTCGAACACCGTGTTAATCCGGGCCGATCCACTATCAGGCTGGCCTTTGGCTTTGGCTGAGAGGATGTTCGCTCCGACGCCCGCAATCACCGAAGTCACGTCGGCGAACATGCCGGGCCTGTCGTGGCCTTCAATCAGAACCTCAACCGGGTAGGCTGAATCATCCGCCTTAACCCAGGAGGCTTCGATGAACCGCTCTTTGTCAGCGTAACCGCTGAGGCTCGGGCAGTCGAGCCTGTGGACCGAGACCCCGCGCCCCCTTGTGATGTACCCGATGATGGGGTCGCCCGGCACCGGATTGCAGCAGTGGGCCAGCCTCACCAGGAAATCAGACATGCCCTTCACTATAACAGCCTCTTCAGGACCCCTCGGCTTGCGGACAGCCTGCTTTTGCGGCGTCTCCTTCTGAGGAAGGAGTTCAGGCTTGGTCCGCAGGGCCTCGTCCCTCACCCGCTGCGCAACGTGGATGGGACTGATCCCCCCGTACGCGACCGCGGCGGCCAGGTTCTCCATATCGGGGTATCCCAGCCGGTCAAGGACCTTGCCCAGTATGCCGGCCTCTTCTACCGCCGCGAAGTCGAGCCCGAGCTTGGTGATCTCCCTCTTGATCGCGGCCTCGCCGCGCTCGATGTCCTCTTCACGCAGCTGCTTCTTGAAGAAGGACCTAATCTTGGACCGGGCCTGGGGCGTCCTGACGATGTCCAGCCAGTCGCGGGACGGTCCCACAGATTGGCGGCTTATCAGGATCTCGACGATGTCCCCAGTCGCGAGCTTGTGGCTCAGTGGAACTATGCGACCGTTGACCTTGGCCCCAACGCAGTGGTGTCCAATATCGGTGTGGATCCTGTACGCGAAATCCAGCGGGTTCGAGCCCTTGGGCAGGTCAACTACGTCGCCTTTGGGCGTAAATACAAATACCTCGTCGGTGAACACGTCAACCTTCAAGGCCTCCATGAACTCGCTGGCATCGGTCATATCCCTTTGCCAGTCAAGGAGCTGACGCAACCAGGACATTTTCTGCTCAAACAACTTATCCTTGGCCCTATCGCCCTCTTTGTAGCGCCAATGGGCAGCGCTGCCGTACTCGGCGGTGCGGTCCATCTCCCGGGTGCGGATCTGGATCTCGAAGGGCTCGCCGTGGGGGCCCACGACGGTCGTGTGTAGCGACTGGTACCCGTTAGGCTTGGGCACCGCGACATAGTCCTTGAACCTGCCGGGGACCGGCTTCCAGATGGTGTGGCAGAGACCAAGCACTTCGTAGCAGTCAGTCACCGTCCCGACGATCACCCTGACCGCCAGGAGGTCGTATATCTCGTCCAGCACCTTGCCGTCGTTCTTCATCTTCTTGTAGATGCTGTAGAGGTTCTTGGCCCGGCCGGTGACTTCGCATTGGATGCCTTCGCTGACAATCCTATCCTTGAGCCGGGCGATCACCTCGGCGGTCTCGGTCTCCCGCTCGGTCCGGCGGGCGGCGATCTGCCTCGCCAGCGACTTGTACTCGTCAGGTTCCAGCCACTTAAATGAAAGGTCCTCAAGTTCCCACTTGAGGCGCCAGATTCCGAGTCTGTGTGCGAGGGGGGCGTAGATGTCCAGAGTCTCCTCGGCGGTGCCCCTGCGCTTTTCCGGCGTCAGAGGCTCCAGGGTCCGCAAGTTGTGGAGCCGGTCAGCAAGCCGGATAACGACGACCCGCCAGTCCTCAGCCATAGCGAGGAACATCTTGCGCAGGTTCTGCACCTGTTCTTCTACGCGGGACCGGAATTCTATCCTGGAGAGCTTGGTTACTCCGTCCACAAGCTTTGCGATCTCGTCGCCGAAAGCCGCCCGGACTTCTTCCAGCTTGACCGCCGTGTCCTCCACGACGTCGTGCAGAAGAGCGGCCGCCAGGGTCTGGGCATCGCCCTCAAGTTCGGAAAGGATGGTAGCGACGGCTACAGGATGCTCGACGAAATCCTCGCCGGAAAGCCGGTACTGCCCTTCGTGAGCCTTTTCGGCAAAGGAGTAGGCCTTCCCCAGGAGACGTTTGTCCTCGGGTGATAGGTAGGGAGCAAGTTTCGCGACTCTGTCGCCCAGTTCGAGAGAAGCCACGCTACGACCCCGCTTATCGACACGGATGGTACTCAGGGACGGACGGTACTCCAGTATATAAGAAAAGCGACACGCGTTCCAATAGGAACCAGGATGTCGCTCTCTTGACGAAGCCTCAGGACTCCAATGTCACTCAGTCAGCTTGATGACCGAAACGACGTTGTAGCCCCTCTTAGTAAGATTAGCCCTGCCTGGTATGTAAGTCAATTCGATGAGAAACGCCACGGCGCTCACGACTCCGCCAAGTTTCTCCACCAAATCCGCGGTCGCGGTGATGGTGCCGCCGGTCGCCAGGAGGTCGTCCAGTACGAGAGCTTTCTGACCGGGTTTCACGGCGTCCTGGTGTATCTCGAGGACGTCGCTGCCATACTCCAACTGATACTCCCCTTGCAGGGTCTTCCACGGAAGCTTGCCCTTCTTGCGCACAGGCGCGAAGGACTTGCCCATCGCGTATGCGAGCGCCGCGCCTATGATGAACCCGCGGGATTCCGGCGCCACGATCACGTCAAACTCGTACTTCTCGCATTCCTTCTTCAGGAGATCGATTCCCGTTCGGAAAGCGACGGGATCGGCGAGCAGGGTGGTTATGTCTTTGAAACTCACCCCGGCAACAGGAAAGTCCGGTATCACCCGGAGTTTCTTGCCCAGATCCTTGCCTACGTCCTCCATTGTTAGCCCTCCACTTCATCTTGCCAGCAGGCCCTGGCGACACGCCTAGTTTCTTCGCCCAGTCTGAACGCCAGGGAGCTCTCCAGGTCCACCCGGTCGCCCGAAAGACGGAGGACGAACTCGGGGAGACGCCGGCCGTTGTCGTATGACGCCAACCCTACCTGCTCAAACACGGTGAACGCCGCATCCAGAAAGAGGCGGCCGCCGTCGGCAAGCCTGTTTTCCTGGGGATAGCCCGCTGCCTCCAGAGCCTCTGCCCACCTTCTGCCCACATCGCAGATGGGCACCCGGCCGCCGGGATAGTTGCGGGTCAAGAACTTCCACAGACACCTGAGCCGATCCTTGTCGGGATAGGTCCAAGAAAGCCAGTTCTCCGCATCGTCTCTCCAAAGCCGCGCTTCCACCGGGCTGGCGTCGCCCACGAATCCGGCGAGGGCTTGCGCATCCTCCGGACAGAGGGGGCGGTGCACCATCATTACGCTAACCTGCCCCTTAATCCCGAGAGCCTGCCCCTTGAGCTCGAGGTCTTGCAACCTAACCCCGAGATCCCACGGCGCGGTGGACACCACGACCCCGCCTCCTCGAAGGCAAGCCCTGGCCTCCAACGCTCCAGGCCCGGCCTGACCTTTGAGGTGCAACCGGGCAGCGCGACCCAGTTTCCTAAGAGCGGTTACAAGGCTCCGCCCGGCGTGCTCGCTCCATGTATATAGGATAACCGGACTGCCCTCCGGGGTCGCTCTGGCCAGCCTCTCGTACATAAGGCCGTTCTCCGCCCACGATGCGCGGATCTCCCTGACCAGCGGGGAGAACTGCTCCGACCCCCGGTAAACGCTGCGATAGGGAGTGAAGAGCACATCGACGCTGCCGAGAAGAGCAATGCGCCTTGCGTTCCGTCCTTGCCCGAACCAGAGAAACCTTTGCGTTGTCCCGTCCTTGCCTAGCGCCAACTGCAGGTGATCGAGAGAAGATCCCATGAGGCCAATATGGACCACCTCGCAGTCCATGCAGGCTATCTGGGGCATGGGGTTTCCGTCGCCGAAGGGCTCGATGCCAAAAAGCGAGCGGAGAGCTTCGTCCGTCACTCGCCGTACCGGGAAGACCTCGTCCACGGACACGGTCGGTTCACACACGGACTCCTCAAGCATTTCGCCCGAGACAGCGCAAAAAGCGCGGAAAAACTCGTCGACACGGTCCTTTCGGACCGAAAAGCCTCCCGCAGCCTCGTGGCCTCCGTAAGCAGCCAGTATTTCGGCGCAACGGCGAAGCGCCGCCACGACGTTAAAGCCATCCACGCCTCTCACTGAGCCCTTGAGGGTATCACCCTCTCCGCCCACAAGCGCAACGGGGCGTCCCGTCGCCTCTCTCACCCGGGAGCAGGCGATGCCTATGACGCCTTCGTGCCATCCGGGCCGGTGGGCGCACATGGCGTACCCGCTGTCGGGCAGGTCCTCCCAGCACTCCTCCAGGATCCGGTCCTCGATCTCCTTGCGCTGCCGGTTTAGGGCGTCCAGTTCCGACGCAAGGTCCGCCGCTCTGCCGGGGTCCCGAGTGGTCAATAGCTCGAAGGCCATCCTGGGATCAGACAGGCGGCCTGCCGCGTTGATCCTCGGTACCAGGCCGAACGTCACATCCCGGTCAAAACCGATCCGGCTTGGAAGCCCTGTGCCTTTGTCCGCCCCAAGACCGGCGACCTTCATAAGCGCCCCGATTCCAGGCCGCGGCTTCTCGTTCATGAGACGCAACCCCGACCGTATCCAGAGGCGGTTTGGACCGGTTACCGGCTGCCCGTCGCCCGCGACGGACAGAGTCAGGAGGTCGTGGGCCCAGTCCGAAGGCGCTTCTACGCCGAGGGCAGCGTGTAGCGCCATGGACAGGAGATACGCTACGCCAGCCCCCGAGAGCCCCTTAAGCCCGAGGTCTTCCCATTCAGGAAGATGGGGATCTATGACCGCTACCGCTCGGGGAAGCTGGTCTTGGGGAAGGTGGTGATCGGTGACTATTACGCCTTTGCCCATCGCCAGGAGGGCCTCGCAGGCCGCGTGGCCGGATATGCCGCAGTCCGAGGTCACGAACAAAGAGGCGCCCTTCCTGGCCAGTTCAAGGGCACTATCCTTGTGAAACCCGTAGCCCTCGAGGGATCGTGACGGGAAGTAGACCTCAAAGTCCTCGAACCCCGCCAGCTCCAGGGCCTCGGTAAGGAGGGCGGCGCTGGTCACCCCGTCGCAGTCGAAGTCGGAGTAGACCACCACATGTTCGCCCAGCTCCCGTGCCTTCTGAAGCCTCTCTACCGCCGAGAGCATGCCGGGCAGCAGAAGCGGGTCACGGACGGGAGCATCGGGCTCGGATGTTCCCTGAAGGAGCGAGAGAGCTCCTTGGGGATTGAACCCTGAACGCCTGAGCAGAATGGAGGCTACCTCGGGGATAACGCCGGCGTCCCGCGCGAAACGGTCGACCAGTGCGGGATCCAGCGGAGAAGGCAGCCTCCAGTCAGTCACTTCAAAGAAACTAGAGAGTTCGTCCCTCGACTTCTTTCTCTCGGGTCTCATTGTACTCCCTTTGGTTCATCATCTCTGCGATGGTCCGTTCGAGACCGGCGTTCTTCTCGCGCTCGGCGCCGAGCTGTTGAGTGAGTTCCTTGATGCGTCCTCTCGTGCTCATTCCCCGGAGCCATGCCCAGACAACTCCGATGATCACTCCGAGGCAGGCGGAGCCGAGTACGACCAGGGCCTGGTTGAGTTCAAACGACCACACCATGAAGGTGATGGGTACCATCTGCGCGTTTTGTACCGCAAATACCACGACGAGGAGCAGGAATAGGATGGCGAGAACCAGCATTGGCAGCCCTCCGTGTCTTCCGGGTTTGCAGGTCTACTTTACCATAAAGGCGCCGTCTGGCTCACTTCGGCCTGCGTCTTCGACTTTCTCCGTCTTCGTCCTTCGCCGGTGCCTTTCCCCAGTCGTAGCTTTTCAGCATCGCGCCAAAGTCCTGGCCCTTCTTGCCGAAATAGTCCTCCATAGACTCGGCTTCCGCATCGCCCCCGCGCCGCCCGCGGCGGCTCTGCTCTCCATCCGCGGATGCCGACCGCGCCAGGGCTTCGCGCCTCCGTTTTTCGGCCTCGCCCGCTTCCAGGGCCTTCCTTATCTCGGAGATCTGCCGCTTGTAGTCACGGTTCTCGAAGCGCTGGTTGGTCAGATACGGAGGACCGGCGTCGACTCTTGACTTGATCTCGTTGACCCACCGCTTGATCTCATGGTCGGCCGACAACCCCGAAGCCGGAATGCGGATGACGGTGAAGCCGGCTGCCTCCAAGGCGCGTTGCCTCGCGGCGTCCTTTTGCGCGCGTCCAGAGACCAGGTGGCTCTCGCCGTCTACTTCCACAACGAGCCACTCGTCGAGAAGGAAGTCCACGGTGAACCCTTTCACCGGGACCTCCCTCCCGTACTTCAGGCCGGCCTTCTTAAGAGCCGCCGCCAGTTTTCGCTCGCTCGGCGTTTCGTCGTGGTATCCCCAAATGTAACTGCCTGTGGCGTCCTTCTTCACGTGACGGGACCTTCCCTAGATCTTCTCCGGCAGCTTCACAATGGGCTTCTCGGGCCTCTCCAGCGGTGACGAGTAATCCTCGTCCCTGGGAGCTATGAAGCGGTCGAACCAGGCCAGGATGTACTCCAGTCTCTCAACCCTGTGTTTAGGTTGCCCTGACCTCGACAGTTCGTGATTTTCGTTGGGGAACCGCACCATGACGGCCGTCTTCCCCGTCTTCTTGAGAGCCACAAACCACTCCTCGCCCTGCTCGATCGGGCAGCGCAGGTCCTGTTCGGAGTGGATGATGAGGACGGGGGTCGTCACGTTCCTGACGTACATTAGGGGCGAGACGTCGAGGTAGGCCTTGGGGTTATCCCACGGGTCTCCGTCGAAGGCGAAGTCGCCGTTCATGAAAGCCATGTCTGAGGCGCCGAACTGGCTCATCCTGTTGCAGGTGCTCCTCAGTGTCACCGCAGCCTTGAACTTGTCGGTATGGGTGACGATCCAGTTGGTCATGTAGCCGCCGTAGCTGCCGCCAAGCACCCCAAGCCTCTCGGTATCGACCCAGGGGAGCTTAACGGACTCATCCAGCGCTGCCATGATATCCTGGTAGTCCACGCCACCCCAGTCGTGCCTAATGGCCGTCATGTAGCTCTGGCCGTGTCCCACACTGCCGCGCGGGTTGGAGAAAACCACACCGTAACCCCGGTTGCACAGGAGCTGGAACTCGTGTGAGAAGACGAACCCGTATGCCGAGTGAGGGCCGCCGTGGATCTGTAGGGCCAGAGGATACTTGGCTCCGCCCTTCATGGCTATGGGCTTCATAATCCAAGCCTGGACCTTGGTGCCGTCCGGGCTCGTCGCCAGGAACTCCTCAGGGATGGACAAATGAACTGACGATAAGAGGTCCTGGTTCACCGCCGTGAGACGCCTTACGGTAAAGCCTTCAGCAGCAAGGTCAAATGGCTTGAACCCATCGCCCACCTCGGGGAAGCCGGTCCACGAGGAGGCAGTCGGCATCCCGCAGCCGCAGCCGCCCCCGCACAGTGGGTCAAGTATCACGATGTCGCCTATGACCGTAGGCGACTGGTAATGGATGGCGAACGTGTCGTTGTGGGCGGCCTTTGTCCATCCGGAGACTGTGCAGTTGCCTGAGCTGACCCTGGTTATCTCCCCGGTAGAGACGTCAACCTTGTAAAGGTGGGTCTTGCCGGAGTCGAGGGCGCTGAAGAAGAGGGTGCTGCTATCGGCGCTCCAGGTCGCGCGGGTGCCGGGGCTTCCGCCCATGTCGCCGCCGGCGCTCTGGCCAACCGCGAGTTCATGTTCCCGGGTAAGGAACCGCACCGCTCCGCCCTCAATCGGCACCAAGCAGACTCCGGCCACGGTTGAGCCCTTATACCGGTTATTATGGCCGTAGCAGGCAATCCACTTGCCGTCGGGCGACCAGGACGGGCTGCCCAACACAGAATCTGTGTTTGTGACCTTGCGCATCTCTCCGCCCTCTGCGGGCACAACGTAGATGTCCCGGACCGATGTGAACTCGTGGCCCTCAAACCTGGCGGAGGTAAATGCGAGGTACTTGCCGTCAGGCGACCACTCCGGCTCCCTGCAGTCGTACTGGCCGCTGGTGATCTGGGTCAGTTTCTTCGTGTCGACATCCAGCACGAATATCTGGGTCTTCCGGTCGGGCAGGAAGCCGCGCCCGTTCAGCTTGTAGCGTATGCTGGTGATGACTCGGACGTCTGACTTCTCCTCGGCAGCCCCCTGCTTGCCTTCGGTCTCACCGCCTGCGTCGCCGTCCTTCGCCTCCGGCTCAAGCCCAGAAAACGCTATCTTCTTGCCATCAGGCGACCATACCGGCTCACCTACGCCGTCCTTCCCGGTCGTCAGCCGGACCGCCTCTCCCCCTTCGGTGGAGATGAGGAACAACTGGGTCTTGTCCTTGCCTCTCTCTGACAGGAAAGCCACGCGGTCACCTGCCGGTGACCAGCGAGGCGAGGTATCGTTCTTGGGGCCGGACGTGAACTGGAAGACGCGGCCGTCCTTGGCCATATGGATGGACGTCTTGTACTTTTTGACCTTATCTTCTTCGATAACCGACTTAACGGTGAATGCGATTGACTTGCCGTCGGGGGATATCTGGGGGTCGGAGACCCATTTCATACTCCAAAGATCCGTTGAGGTGAGGCGTCTCACGCTGTTCGGCTCCTTTCCTGCGAAAGAAAGTTCTACTGACGAACCTTCTTCGCCAAGGAGCGGAATTTGTCCTTTGCCAGGCCGATGAACATGGTCATCTCTTCGCACTTCAAAAGGTATGCCAGGACCGCGAAAGTGAGGCCGGCGGCTCCCACCGTGACGCCGGCAGCCACAACGTCCCGAAAGAAGCTGCCGGTGCCGGTAGCAAACCCGGTGGCGTTTGAGAGGAAGAACGCGACGCCCCCCATGGCTGCGGAAGCGGCCAGGATCTTGGCCAGGGACTTCGCCAGCCCGGCCACAGGCAGGCCGCCCAGGAGCCTGGATAGCAGGTACAGACCGGCCAGGGCACCCGCTGTTGAGGCAACGCTGTTGGCCACCCCTAGACCCGCGAGGCCTAGCGCGCCCACCAGGGCGAAGTCCAAGAGAGCGTTAAGGAGCGATGTCCCGATGCCGATTGCCACAGGCAGCCGCGTCTCCTGAGCGGAGTAGAAGGCGTACGTTATGACCTGAGACGCAGCCATCGCGACCAGCGCCGAAGCGTATGCCGTAAGGACTCCCGCTGTCGCCAGAGTGGCGTCCGACGTAAACGCCATGCGCTCGTAAGCAAGCCGGACGATCGGACGGGCCAACACCATGAGTCCCACGGCCGCCGGGATGCAGATGAACTCCACGTACCTAAGGCCCATGATGGCGGTTTCACGGAAACCTGCCTTGTCCTCCCTCGCCCACATGGAGGATAGAGATGGATATATGACCGTGGTGACGGCAGCAACAAACAAACCCAGCGGGACCTGCCGGAGCCTATCGGCGTATCCGAGCACGGCCACTGAGCCCTCAGCCAGGCGCGATGCTAGGTTCCTGTCCACCAGGACGTATGCCTGGGCAAATACCGAGCTCAACACGAGCGGCATGGCGAGGCGGAACACGCTGCGGGAACTGTCATCCAGGCGGAGGGAGAATCGAGGGAAAGCAGCCCGCTTCCTCCAAGCCAGGAGCTGCACCAACAGGGCAACGCCGTTCGACAGGACAAAGCCAATCGCAAGGGCAAAGACCCCGAATACCGGGGCGAGCAGAGCAATCACCGCTATGGTCGTAAGGTTCTGCACGGTTACCGACATGGCGGGGATGTTGAACTCGTCGTGGGCGTTGAGCATGAACTTGGCGTATACCGCCAGGAGAGGCAGCACCATCGCCGGGAAGTAGACTCTGGTGAGGAGCACCGCGCTGCCAAACGCATCCTGGCTAAGACCGGACCCAATAAACCTTACAAGCGCGGGGGCAAACACTGCCGCCACCGTCGACAGCCCGAATACCAGGAGGACAGACACGGTCATGACCGAGGACGTGACCCGCCTCGCACCCTCATCGTCACCCTTGGCAAGGTGCGATGTGAGCACCGGCAGGAAGGCTGTCGAGATAGGGCCCGAGAGTATGGTCACACTGCCGGTCAGCGCGGCAGCTATTCCTTCGGCATCGGTGCTCCCGCTGGCGCCGAAAAACATGGCCACGATAAGCGTACGGAAAAAGCCGCCGAACTTGGCGACTGTGTTGAGCAGAAAGACTATGAAGGCAGCCTGGGCAATGCGCTTCTTGCTTGACAGGTCTACTCCCTCATCTCGCCAACGCAGGATCATTGAGTACAACAGTCAATGCTACAAGCATACCTTATGTCAAGAGTAAGCACTACGACGGATTAGGGGCTTAGTCCTGCCCGAATATTGTGCTGCACTTGCCTCCTTCTGGGATATCTGCTACTCTTTTGAGCGTACGCGATTTGTGCGGACATACACAAAGGAGTTGGGATTGTGCTCATCTCCAGGTAAACCCCCGCTTCTGACCGTTGCGCGAATGGTCCAGGCGGGATTGCCCGGCGGCCACAAGGCCGCGACAACGCGCGCACGGATCCCTTCGGTTCGTTGCTGCTTAACCTTTTTCCGTTCGTACGGGTCTAGCTTTGCGAAAGACAAGAGCGTTCGTATGGCTTGCACCTTCAAGGAGCATCATCATGGCAAACTTAAAAAGACTTCTAAAGTACCTTGCACCTCATTGGGTTTTGGTCATCGTCGTCATAGCCCTAATGCTGGCATCTGTGTGGCTGGAGATACAGCCCTTCGCAGTGACCAAGCAGATCGTCGATAGAGCCCTGCCCGCGAGAGACATGGACCAAGTGATATACCTTATCTGGATCTACCTCGGCCTATGGGCGCTTAGGGGCATCGAGAACTACCTGCAGTGGTATTTCTCCGAACTCATCGGCCAGCGCGTCATCTATGAGCTCCGCAGGTCGATCCACGACCACCTGCAGAAGCTCCCTCCCTCCTATTTCACCAATATGGGTACGGGACAGGTCATGTCGCGCCTGACATCCGACATTGACGCAGTCCAGCAGTTCTTTGGCTACGGAGCGCTGCTCCTGGTCCACATGGTCATCCTCATGGCCACGGTCGGCACCTACCTGGCGTTCCTGAACTGGCAGATGATGCTGGCGACTTGCATCACGTTCCCATTCCTATGGAGGACCGTGTTCTGGTTTGACCGCACCGTCCGCCCTGCCTGGAAGAAAGTGCGAGAAGTCATGGGCACGCTGACGGAAACTCTCCAGGAGAACATCAGCGGCATCCGTGTGGTCAAGGCCTTTGCCCGTGAACCCTACGAGATCTCCAAGTTCGCGGCCAAGAACAAGGAACACTTCGACGCGAATATGGCCAGGGCGGGGGTCGAGTCGGTGGGCCAGCCGCATCTGGAATTCCTGACCGGCATCTCTTTCGTGATGGTCGTGTGCCTGGGCGGGTACATGGTGGTTACCGGTCGGATGTCCCTGGGAACGCTCCTGGCGTTTCACGGCCTGGTCTGGAGCGTGATTTGGCCTATCAGGATGCTGGGATGGCTTGTCAACACCTCCGAGCAGGCTCTGGCGGCAGCGCCCAGGCTGTTCGAGATCCTGGATGCCGTGCCTGCCATCCGTAACGCTCCGGACGCGGTGACGCTCGACAAGGTGGAAGGACGCATAGTGTTCGAGAACGTGAGTTTCGCCTTCCCCGGTGACAGCCGCGAGGCGCTCAAGGATATAAACCTTACCGTCGAGCCCGGCGAGCGGGTCGCCATAGTCGGCGGCACCGGTTCAGGCAAGTCGACCCTGGTGAACCTCCTGCCGAGGTTCCTGGATCCGACTGAGGGGCGGATTACGCTGGACGGAATCGATCTGAGGCAGATCGACCTCCAGTCCCTCCGCCGCCACATCGGGGTGGTACTGCAGGACAACTTCCTGTTCTCGGCCACAGTCCATGAGAACCTGACGCTGGGCAATCCCAACGCGGAGAAGGATGCGGTGGAACACGCCGCGGAACTGGCCCAGGCCGCCCCATTCATAGGCAAGTTGCCGCGGGGCTTCGAGACGCCTGTGGGTGAACGCGGCATAGGCCTGTCCGGTGGGCAGAAACAGAGGATCGCCCTGGCGAGGGCGCTGTTGGTGAATCCGAGGATCCTGATCCTGGATGAAGCAACGTCCAGCGTAGATACGGAAACCGAGTACCTCATTCAAGAAGGGCTGGACGAGGTCATGCAGGGCAGGACGTCTATCATCATTGCAAAGAGGCTCTCCACCATCAGGGGAGCAGACAAGATAGTCATCATGGACCAAGGCAGAATCTCCATGGTGGGGACTCACGAGGAACTCCTCGGGCAGCCAGGTTTCTACCGGAGGTTGTTCGAGAGCCAGTTCGCTGACGAGGACGTTGATAGGGCCCTCGCGCTGGAACTGGCGCCTGAGAGGGGGGACCGGTAGATGTCTTCCGAATTCGATCTGGACCTAACCGAGGAAGCCGAACAAAGGCCATTCAACATGGCCTACTTCCTCCGGATACTGCGGTACACGAGGCCCTACGTTAAAGAGGTCGTCAAAGTAGCGGCGCTCATGCTGTTCGCGGTCATATCCAACATCGTCGACCCTCTCATCTTCCGCTACGCCATCGACGAGGGCATAGCGAAGAAGAACCTGAGGCTCCTATCCGTATTGGCCGTCGTCATGGTCGTGCGGCTCGTCGCCGTCAAGTACGCGGCTCGAGCCCAGACCCGTGGCACTCATAAGATCGGGCAGAGCATCCTCTACGACCTGCGTCAGAACCTGTTCAACCGGGTCCAGGGGCTGCCGTTCTCGTTTTTCGACCACAGGCCGGTCGGGAAGGTCATCTCCAGGATCACCAATGACGTGAACCATATTCAGGTGCTGGCGTCAACGGTGGTCTTGAACGTCGTGAGCCAGCTGGTCTCCCTGATCGGCATCATAGCGATCGTGCTGTACCTGAACTGGAGAATGGCGCTATTGTCCTTCACAACACTGCCGTTCCTGGTGTGGGTTTTGACCAAAGTGCGGTGGAGCCTCGAGAAGGCATGGGGCGACACGCGAAAGGCTGTCGCCGAGATCAACGCCCACCTGAATGAGACGGTACAGGGCCTACAGGTTATCCAGGCATTCGGTCGCGAGGATGCAAACAACGAGAAGTTCGCAAAGGGCAACAGGAAGTACTTCAAGGCCCACATGCGGGCCATCATGATTGACCAGGCTTTCTGGCCCCTGACAGACTTCATCGGGGCTATGGGAACCGCCCTTGTTATCTGGTACGGGGCCAGGGAGTTCATGGCAGGCCGCATGTCATACGGCCTGATCGTCGCTTTCGTCGACTATCTGGGCAAGTTCTGGCGGCCCATCAACACCTTCTCAAGGGTCTGGAGCCAGGTGCTATCAGCCATGGCTTCGGCTGAGAGGGTCTTCGGCATCATCGACCTGCAGACCGAGCAGGAAGAGAGCATGGCCATGGCTCGGAAGGCGGCGGGAGCGGAGGCAACCGCAACAACAAGAGATGCCGCCGCGACAAGCAGCGACCAAGCTATCCAACCTGCTATCCAACTAGAGGCCCTGCCTCGCATCACAGGCGAGGTCAGGTTCGAGGACGTCTCCTTCGGATACCGGGCCGACATCCCGGTGCTCCATGGGGTCAACCTTCACGTGAAGCCGGGCGAGACCATCGCTCTCGTCGGCCCGACCGGGGCGGGCAAGACAACCATCATCAATCTGCTGGCCAGGTTCTACATCGCCACGGCCGGAAAGGTAACGGTGGACGGCTACGACCTCGCAACCGTGGACCTTCCGACCTATCGCAGTCAGCTGGGGATGGTACTCCAGGATACCTTCATCTTCTCCGGCACTATCATGGAGAACCTGAAGTTCGGCAAACTCGACGCCACACAGGAAGAAGTCGAGAAAGCAGTGGAAGCCGCCTGCGCCAAGGGATTCATTGAGGAGTTGCCTGGCAAGTTCGACGCCGAGGTCAAGGAGAGAGGCACCAACCTGTCGTCGGGACAGCGGCAGCTCCTTGCCTTCGCCAGGGCCCTTCTGGCGGACCCGAGGATCCTGATCCTGGACGAAGCCACATCCAGCATTGACCCTGAAACCGAGAGGCTCATCCAGCAGGCCATGAAGACGCTGCTGAAGGGCAGGACGTCCTTCATCATCGCCCATAGGCTTTCGACGGTGAGGGCTGCGGACCGCATCCTGGTCATAGACGACGGGAGGATCGTGGAGGAAGGCACCCACGACCAACTGGTGGACACCGGCGGCCATTACGCCCAGCTGTACGAGGCTCAGTTCAAGAGACAGGAGAGGCACCTGAATCACATCGTTCAGCACGGTTAGGCGAGTACATCAGACACGAGTAGGGGGGTGCATCGTGCGAGTAGCGCTCTCTGTACGAAGAGTGTTCGAGGATGCCGGCCGGAACTTAGAGAGCCTGTTATCGGCGATTCATAGCGCTGCAGAGCAGCGCGCTGACCTGGTGGTGTCCTGTGAGGCTTCGCTGACCGGGCTTATCAATGACGGCGATCCATCTCATGATCTGCCACTGGCTGTGAGAATCCCCGGCAAAGAAACAAGCCGGATCAGCGATGCTGCCAAGGAGGATGGACTATTCGTCGCCCTCGGGCTCTTTGAGCGCGAGGGCGATTCCATGTTTGACTCCGCAATACTCATAGATCCTGCCGGATGCCTCTCATTGAAGTACCGCCGCATTTCACAGGGGTGGCGGGACCGGAATTGGGACCCGTCGATCTTCCGCGAGGGCGACTCGATTCCCGTATCTTCCACCCCGTTCGGGTCCATGGCGTTTCTCATCTGCGGCGACCTGTTTGACGATGACCTGTGCGCCCGGGTACGCGCCATGCAGGTGGATTACGTCCTATGCCCAGTAGCCAGGAACTTCGATGACGACTCCTATGACCAGGAGCGATGGGACAAAGAAGAAAGGGCCGTATACGCCAGGAGGGCCGCGATGACCGGAGCAACCGTGCTCATGGTGAACCAGTTGGGTGGAGATCACGAGTCCGGCGATAGCTTTGGGGGCGCCTGGGTAGTGTCGCGGGAAGGCGCAATCCTCGCGGAGCTGCCACTAGGCAAAGAAGGAATTCTGGTCGTCGATTTGCAGGAGCACGGCAGCGCCTCGCCCGCATCGCCTCTCCGACTGGCCCCTTCTTCGCGTCATTCCTGCGAGGGTGAGGGATGATTGAACCCTACAAGACACTATTGGTCGCCAAATAACCTTTGACAATCCGCGATGATCTCCAGATGACCACTCAGTTTTTCGCTGATCACCGGATGACCCATAGCATCGCGCGTATCAGTCGCCAGGCGGGTTGACCCCCTAACTTTGGACACTAGACTGCGATTGCTCTGACAGTCGCAGTCTTGCTTTGATTTGCTCGATAATACGCTTCCGGAGACTGATACCCACATCCTGAG
>JBLNCN010000006.1:0-30652 GCA_050260675.1 Bacillota bacterium
CGCCGCCAGCGTTCGTCCTGAGCCAGGATCAAACTCTCCGTTACACCTTTTCCTCAAGGCTGCGAAGAATTATCTCCGCTTGCTCAAAGGTTCCTTACGCTGTTCAGTTTTCAAGGACCGAGCACAACAGGCCTTATGTTACTCGTTCGAGGCCTCGTTGTCAACGCTTCTTCGCCATCCGATTATCCTATGCGACGAAGCGTCTTTCGATTAACGCGCCCCGCGTTTCGCGAGGCGTTTTCTATACTAGCACACGAAAAAGGGGGACGCAACAGGCATAACAGTGATTCCAATCTGGGAAATTGCGCCACAATTCCTGCTGTTCCGCGCCGCTTGCCGGCGCAGCCGAGCTACAGACTGAGTGGAGCCATCGCGCTACAGGCTCACCGGCGCAGCCACGTCACAGACTCACCCGCGCAGCCGCGCCACAAACTCACCAGCGCAACCGCGCCACAAACTCACCAGCGCAGCCGGAGGGCTTGGAGCATGACTTGCTTGCTCTTCTCATCGAGGTTCGAAAACACTTCATTAATACAAGCATCTTCTCGAGGGTCGTACATGGCCAACGCCGCCCTCACCAATGCCCGCTCAATAGGGCCCCAAAACCTCGTGGCTCTGTTCACACCGGCGACATCCAACTCCCCCTCGCCCAGGAAGTCATCCAGGGGTTTGGGTAGACAGGACAGGATGTAGATGCACGCCACGAGATCACGGGACCTGGCGCCGGAGAGCTTCTGCATTTCTACGAACCTGGCCCGGTGTATGTAGTCGTTGAAGTACATATTGGGCTCGTCTATGAACTTATCCAGGTCTTCTTCCTTGACCCTCCACCGATTCCCCACCTTTATCCCTGGGATCTTTCCGGCCTCCAACCAGCCCACTACCGTGCGTCTGGACAGCCCTAGCACCTTTGCTACCTCGTCCGGAGTCAGTACGGTTTTCATACTGGATCCTCCCCTTAACATACGCTAACCTTACATCATTAGGCATTTTCTCTACATCAACCTACATTCCAATGGCATGATAAGGCAGTTTTCATTCATTTGTCTACAGTTACATGCGTTTTTGTACCATGCTTGTCGCACGTGTGTTCGCCCACGAGTCGAGGAGAAAGACGTAGGGGTTGGAGTCGGCAGAACCGCCCACAGGAAAGAGGAGAAAAGTGAAGATGGGATCCGAAGAGGCCCCCGAGAGCGTCCAGAGAGGCCGAAAGAGACGATGAAGCGACCGGATCCGGGCCTAAGGCGAGGATGAAGAGGGCAAAAAAACGAGGAAGAGACCTGCGAACGTCGAAGTTCACGTCACTGAGAGCCTGGAGGCGAAGTGAAAAGATGACCAGCGACGCTGGGCCGAATAGCAAGGGCCAAAAAAACGTGGAAGTAAGGGTCTACGGCAGCCCCAAGAGGCTCCTGCCGGAGGGAGACACCGCGATGGTCGCCTTGGTTGAGGGGGAAACAGTAAAAGCCCTGCTCAGGCGCCTAAACATACCCGACGAGGACGTTTGGTTGGTCGTTGTGAATGAAGTCGTGGTGAGCGAGGACTTCATCCTCTCGCCCGGCGACAAGGTAGGCATAATGAGCCCCGTGAGCGGGGGCTAGGCCGACCAGAATCCAAGCGCCCACGAGTTGGCGGCAAGCACAAATGTGCCGTTATGCAGGCAAAATGCCGCGTATGGCCCTTTCGGATCGGACAACGTGAAGGCCGGACTCTCTCGGTCCGGCCTTCCCTCACTCCAATAGGCTCGAGTTCGACCAAACCCGCGTTGCCAGGGCCTAATCTGTCCCTACTTGGCCGGCGTTCCCGGTTCCACCGTCACCTTGAGCATCTTGTCGCCGATGGCCAACTGGTCAACTACGTCCATCCCCTGGATAACCTTGCCGAAGATCGCATAGTCCCCGTCCAGCCCCGTAGCGTCAGCTTTTAATATGTAGAACTGCGATGTTGCCGAATCGCGAGCCTGAGACCTGGCCATCCCGACGGCTCCGCGCACGTTGCTCAGCTGCCGGTTTATCTCCAGCTTGATGTTCTTCCCCGACCCGCCGTATCCGGTCCCCTGCGGATCGCCGGTCTGAACCACCCAATGCTCAACCCTGTGCCAGATCAGCCCGTCGTAGAAACCTGACTTGGCAAGGTCCTCGAAGTTCTTCACGGTTACAGGCACGAGATCCGGGTAGACCTCCATTACGATGAGACCCTTGGTGGTCTCAATCTTGACTACATCCGGCGTTCCAAACCCCTCCTTATCCCCACGCTGTGTGAAGTAGAATGCCCCGGCCGCGACCACAAGCAGCAGCAAAACGGCCCATAGCAGCCAATTGCTGGCGCCGCGCCCGGCTGCATCCCTAGATCCGCCTTTGGGACGGGACTTGGAGCCGCCCCCGGACTTCGCGCCACCCGACTTCTCGCCATTTGGAGACATGTGATCACCCATACAATGCTTCCACGTTAAGGGGCGCATTCCTTGTCTGACTCACGGGTTTGACCAACGAACGAAGGGTTGATATTATCAAGCCATACATCAACGAAATTAACAGGGAACGTGATGATATGGCACAAGATAAGATGAGCAGGGTCATACCGGTGTTCATCGCTCTCAACAAGGAGATGACCCAGCGCCCTCCCCTTACACCCGTCAGATACGACGTTTCGCTGTCCACTTTTCCAGATAGTCGCTACATTGACGTGCAGGTCAACCTCACAGTCAGAGCACCGTCCGGGACGGGTCCCACTATCAGGATGTACTTGGGCATCCCCGGGATGAATGTGTTTCATATTCGGAGCGCAAGGGCCGATGGCGATGCTGCTGAGTACCGGTACCGGAGTCCCCACCTCGACTTGCGTCTTCCGGCCCCGCTGAAAAGCGGGGGTATCGTGCGTGTCGATTTGGCATACCGGGGCAGCGTAAGCTCGCCCAAGAACTACGTAGGCGTGCAGGGCACGGAGCTCATGGGAGAGGGGCTCTGGCTCCCAGCCGTGTGTTTCCCGGGCCCGAGATTCGATATGAGTATCGTGACCGACGTGCCCGCGGGAGAGGTCACAGCGGCGCCTGGGAGGCCCGTGAGCACGCGCACAGAGGCAGGACGCACGATAACCAAGTGGAAAAGCGATGTTCCGATCTCCTCCCACACGGTAGTAAGTGGCCCCTTTTTAGTGAGCAACAGGAGTGTCGGGGCGACCACGGTCCAAGTCCTAGTTCAGCGAGGTTACGAGTCCAGCGCTGACGATCTCTCCCTCTCCGCAACAGCGGTCCTGCGCACCGGCGAAGAGTGGTTTGGCCGGCTCCCGCTTAGCCATATCTACCTGGTACAGCCGCGGCGGCCCAGGTATGGCGAGTACGCCCATATGCCATTCATTGTCTATGCCAAGACCAATTTGGCCAAGTCGCCCGACCCTGCATCGCGGATGAAGCTATTCGAAGCCACCGCCCACGAACTGGGACACTTCTGGTGGGGGAACATCGTGTCCTCGGATCCCGTGAGCGAAGGGTGGTTATCCGAGGGTTTCGCGGATTTCACAAAGGTTTTAGCCCTTGAGCAGGCCTTTGGCCGCCCTGAAGCGCTCCGAATGCTGGAGAACATGTGCGCGGTCGTGAAGAAGCAGGGCCAGGTGCCGCCTCTAGCGGTTATCGACATGAGCCACCCCAATCAGGGGCAGATAGTGCGACGACAGGGCGGACTGTTCCTCGAAGCAACCAGGGAGAAGTATGGAGACGGAAATATGAAGGCCCTGCTCCACCGCATCTATGAGGATTTCAAAGACCGCGCTGTCACCACCCGCGACTTCATCGCAGCCGCCGTAGCCTGTTTTCCCGGTCCCGGTGTGGAGGCGTTCATGCAGGAGCACCTGTATGGGACGCCGAGGTATGAAATCCAGGAAGGACAGGTGGTCACGAAGTGAACACGACGGTTGACGTGAGGATGAGCGACGGAATTCCGTTGTCCACCCAGGTAATTGCGCCGGACTCCGGCGGGCCGTGGCCAGTCTTGATTGCCCGGACACCCTATGGCAAGACTGGCCTCTCAGAATGGCTCTCGGCCTTCACCCTGGGGGGATATGCCGTTGTTGTCCAGGATGTACGAGGTACAGGCGAATCCAAGGGTTCTTTCTCGTTCCTGCGGGATGAGCTTGCGGATGCGGCTGATACCGGGCAATGGATCTTGGAGCAGCCTTTCTGCAACGGGAGTATCGGCCTTATCGGCATCAGCTATCTTGGGGCATCGTCTGTGGGCATTGCCCACGCCTTTCCCAAGAACGTGAAGGCCGCCGTATGGGTGGCTCCGGCGTTGAGCGCCCAGTCGGTCTTTGGGTCGGAAGGCGCCGTGAGGCTGCATCACAATCTGCCGTGGACGGCCCTTAGTCACCCCAGGTTTGGGGAACTGGATTGGAGTTCGCTCTACCGGCATCTACCCCTATGGGACGCCCTCCAATCATGCGGCATAGACTCGCCTCTATGGAAGGGTATTTGCTCCTCTGTGCTCGGTACTTCCCCCCTACCGGACCTTGGCGCGGTGTTCCGCGAAGTCTCGGTGCCCGGTTTGCATTTTGCCGGCCTCTGGGACTTCATGCTGGATGCCTCTTTCTTCGCCTGGGATGCATCCAATAGGCCCGGCAGCGCTCCGCAGGCGATGTTCCTTGGGCCTTGGTCCCACAACGGGATAGCCGCCGAAGTCACCAAGAATGCGTATGCGGACTACGGCAGTGAAGCCTCGTCCGACTTCGGACGCCGGACAATGCAGTGGTTCGATCATTACCTGAAAGGGATTGACTTGCCCGAAGACCTGGCGACGCCCGTCTCGGCCTACGTGCCCGGCATTGGATGGCTGAAGTTGGGCGCGTGGCCGGACCCGGCAGCGAGGAACCTCGACCTGTATTTGGGCGATGGAACGCTGTGCCCGGAGGTACCGGAAAGCGACAGCCGGGAGTACATCTATGACCCGTCCAACCCCGTCCCGACCGAAGGAGGAGCACTCTGGGAGTTTCCCAAGGCCGGGATAAGCCCGGGACCGGCGGTCGTGACGACAGGCGACCGACCCGATGTCCTGGTCTTCCAGAGCCCGGTGCTGGACAGAAGAGTAACGGCTCTAGGCCCGGTTGAGGTCCTGCTCCACGCGACGACGGATGCGCCGTCAACCGACTTCACGGCCAAGCTGATCGACGTGAGCCCCGAGGGAACCCCGAGGATAGTGGGGGACTCTCTATGTCGAGCGGCAGGTCCAGGGCCTGTAGAGGCCACAATAAGGATGGCAGCGGTGGGTCACGTCTTTGAGAGGGGCCACCGGATACGGCTCGATGTATCCAGTTCCAACTTCCCGAGGTTTGACCGCAACCTCAACACGGGAGTATCGGGGCTGATCTCAGACCGGATCAGGGCCGCCCGTCAGTCGATCAGGTTCGGAGCGAACGCGCCGTCGACGCTGCGCCTCTCAGTCCTGTAATGCGCTGCTGACGACTTCGAGGAGCCAGGCCTCCTCTTCGCCGATGTTTTCGCATAGCCTGGCAGCGGCAAGCGGGGCTCTCCACGCCCTGAGTTCACCCTCCGACAGGCCGCTCAGTTCGAGATACCTCTTGACGTAGGCGTCACGGGCAGGCGGCTCGACTAGCTCGATTATCGCCCGCTCTTCCGGGCTCCGGCTGTAGTTGATTCCTGCGTCCAGCATGAGAACGCTGCGTGCGACGTCCGCCAGAGGATTGCCCAGGCTGGCGTTGTCCCAATCGATGATCTTCCATCCACCGGCTGTCAGGATGACGTTGTTAAGGTTCAAGTCTCCATGGCAGAGGACATTGCCTTCGGGAAGACCTTCCAGCACTGCGAGAACTGTCAATCCATGCTGTGGACGCGCCCGGCTGGAACAGCTTCAGGACCTTCCCCTTGCCCCACGCGTACACGCTGCACCTGAGGCCGCTACCCAGAAGTGGTCCCAGTTTCATCCCTATCACTCCCCCGGTTGCTTTCGCCGGGGTGTGGGAAGGCCCCTCTACCTGGACTAGATTCGTCGGTCGCACACCGGGACGTCCTGTATCGCCAGAACGCCGCGGTCCTCCCAGTCAACCCCTGTCTTTGCCTGGGCTGAAGCAGCCTTTGCCATAGCAGATGCCGTCTCGAGGCAGGTAAGCACCGGGATGCCTCGCCCAATCGCCAGCGAGCGGATCTTGAAACCGTCGGTCTCCTCGCTCCCGCCCTTGGTGAACGTGTTGATGACCACCTGCACCCGGCCTTCGGCGATGACGCCAGGGATTCCCGGAGGGCAAAGAGGCGAACCATCTCCCGGCTCGCTCAGTTTGCGCACCACCTGGACCCCCACGCCCGCATCAGCGAGATAGCGGGCGGTACCCTTGGTGGCGTAGAGACTCCAGCCGGCCGCAGCCAGCCCGCGAGCCGTCTCAAGACAGGAGGGTTTGTCGCGATCGGCGACGGTTAGGAGGACTCCGGAGCCGGGTCCAAGGCGGCTGACCCCGAGGGAGAGGAAGGACTTCTGCAGCGCTTCCTCCAGGTCCGCTCCAATCCCCATAACTTCGCCGGTGGACTTCATCTCAGGGCCGACCACGGGGTCTACCCGCATCTTGGACCAGGAGAAGACCGGCATCTTCACCGCGCAGACCGGCGGCTCCGGTCCGCACCCGGTATACGGGCCGTAGGATTTGAGGCTCCGCCCCAGCGAAAGGCCCGTTGCCACTCGGATGACCGGGAAGCCCGTGACCTTGGTCACGAAGGGGACCGTACGCGATGCCCTCGGGTTCACCTCCAGGCAGTACACCGTGTCGCCGTCCACGATGTACTGGATATTGGCTATTCCCTTGACCGGGAGCGCCCTGCACAACGCGCTTGTGTACTCAACGATCTTCGACTTGGCCGCATCGGATATCGTCCGCGGCGGTATCTGCGCGATCGAGTCGCCCGAGTGTACTCCCGCCCTCTCAATGTGCTCCAGGATGGCGGGGATGTAGGAGTCCACCCCGTCGGACAGCACGTCCACCTCAACCTCAGTAGCAAGGATGTACTTGTCGACCAATACGCCATGGCCCCGGGCTTCTTCCGTCGCCTCGTCGAAGAACCGCAGCAGTTCGGCTTCGTCCTGCACAATGGCCATTCCCCGGCCTCCGAGGACATACGACGGCCTGACGACCACAGGGAAGCGGATAACCCTGCACGCTTGCAGCGCCTGCTCCTTGGTGTAGGCTATGGTGCCGGGGATGACCGGGATTCCTAGGTCATGTAGCAGCTTCACGAATCTTCCCCGGTCTTCGGTGGCGTCGATGGCGTCAGGACTGGTTCCAAGCACCTTCACGCCGGCGTTGACCAGGTCCTCAACCAGGTTGATCGCAGTCTGCCCCCCAAACCCCACAAACACCCCTGCCGGGTTGACCACCTCTACCACCGACATCACGTGCTCAAACGTGAGAGGCTCAAAGTACAGCCTGCCTGCGGTATTGAAGTCGGTTGAAACCGTCTCGGGGTTGTTGTTGATGATGACCGAGGTGTAGCCCTCTCTCTCCAATGCCCATGCCGCGTGGACGGCGCAGTAGTCGAATTCGATGCCCTGGCCTATCCGTATCGGCCCTCCGCCCAGCACGATCACCGAGGGCCGGTCACTTGAGGGCTTGGCTGCCTCTCTCCCCGATCCATCGTAGGTGGAGTAGTAATAGGGCGTGATGGCCTCGAACTCGCCTGCGCAGGTATCCACCATGTTGAACGCGGGGATGAGCCCCGCCTGCTTCCTGGCGTCCCTGACAGCCTGCTCAGATACTCCCAGGAGCTGCGCGATACGAAGGTCTCCCAGTCCCATGGACTTGGCCCTCTTGAGCAGGTCCTTATTGGAAAGTGCAAGGGATGCGCCGGATGGTAACTCGGCACAGCTGCGGAGCTCGCTTTCCACGCCGACTAGTGTGGCCATACGCTCCACGAAGAACCTGTCGATGCCGGTAGAGTCTGCTATCTCACCGGTTGAGATGCCCTCGCGCAGAGCGCGGAGCACCCAGGATAGGCGCGTGTCGTCGGGCTGGCGCAGTCTCCGCATTATCTCGTCGCGATCCGCCGGGCCGCCTCCCGCTTCCCATAGCGTCCCCTTCTGATCGAGAGAGGAGATGCCTTTGCCCAGGGCCTCCTCGAAGGTTCTGCCAATAGCCATGACCTCGCCGGTGGACTTCATCTGCAGGCCGAGACCCCTGGGGCCGCCGGGGAACTTGTCCCACGGCCACCTGGGTATCTTCAGCGACACGTAGTCGATGACGGGTTCGTGGATAGCGGTGGTCTTGCCGGTCACCTCGTTAGCAATCTCGTCCAGGTTGAAGCCCAGAGCGATCTTGGAGGCGACGCGGGCAATCGGGTATCCGGTGGCCTTTGAAGCAAGAGCGCTGGACCGCGATCCGCGCGGGTTGACCTCAATGACGTAGTAGTTGCCGGTCCGGCGCTGGAGGGCCAGCTGCACGTTGCAGGCGCCCTGAATGCCCAGCCCGGCCACAATGTCCAAAGCTGCGGTGCGGAGCCTCTGGAACGTCTTGTCGTCCAGGGTGAGCGTCGGGGCGACGACGATGCTGTCCCCGGTGTGGATGCCCATCGGGTCCACGTTCTCCATGCTGCAGACCACGATGGAGTTTCCCGCTCCATCCCTCACCACTTCAAACTCGATTTCCTTCTCACCGTAGAGCGATGCTTCCACGAGCACCTGGTGCACGGGGCTGGCCGCCAGGCCCCGCTCCAAGGCGGTCGTAAGTTCATCCTCTGTTGAGACGAACCCGCCGCCGGTGCCTCCCAAAGTGAACGCAGGGCGTATCACGCACGGGAGACCGACCTTCGCCATGACCTCCGCCTTCTGGCGCACCGAAGTCACCGTCATGCTGGAGGGTATGGGCTGCCCTATGGACTCCATGGTCCGCTTGAAGGCTTCCCTGTCCTCGCCCTTCCTTATCGCCTCTATTCCAGTGCCGAGCACCCTCAAGGAAAAGCGGTCGAGGACCCCCTCTTCGTGCAGCTCCATCGCCAGGTTCAGGCCCGCCTGGCCTCCCATCGTGGCTATTAGGCCGTCGGGCCGCTCCTTGCGGATGATCTTGCTGGCCGCTTCAATGGTCAGCGGCTCCAGATATACGCGGTCCGCGATATCGCGATCCGTCATTATGGTGGCCGGGTTAGGGTTCAGGAGGACTACCTTGACGCCTTCCTCCCTGAGAGCGCGGCACGCCTGCGTGCCGGAGTAATCGAACTCCGCCGCCTGCCCGATGACGATTGGGCCCGACCCGACTACCAGGACTTTTCTGATGCTGAGATCTCTAGGCATGAACGACTCCTCCTTCAAGGCGGGCCCAGAACTGGCGATAGCCCGGTCCGGATGCCCCTTCGGGGTGGAACTGCACTGACGCCGCGAGGAACCTGCCCGACGCAGGGTCTCTGAGTTCGAGCCCCTCGATTGAGCCGTCGTTCAGGTTGCGATGGGTGACCGTCATACCTTGAGGAAGACCCTCGTTCTCAACAGCGTAGTTGTGGTTCTGGGAGGTGACGAACGCGCGGCCGGTGTGGAGGTCTTTCACCGGATGATTGCCTCCGTGGTGGCCGTACTTGAGCTTTGTTGTGCGGGCGCCGGCGGCTTTGGCGATTATCTGGTGCCCCAGGCAAATGCCGTAGACAGGCACCTTGCCGAGAAGGGAATCGGCAGCTTCAATGGCTTCTGGGTTATCGAGGGGGTCGCCGGGCCCGTTTGACAAGAGAACGCAGGACGGACGTAGGCCCAGGATCTGCTCAGCGGACGTCTTTGGAGGGACCTTCACAACCCGGTACCCGGCTGCCAATAACTCCTTGGTGATGCTGGCCTTGGCGCCGAAATCCACCAGCACGCAAGTCCCCCTGTTAGCCCGCGCATCCCCTTCGGCAGTGGTTTCTTTGCAGGCTACTTCCGCCGTAATGCCCCTCATATCGAACTCGGCGGCCCGCTGCGTGAGCCGCTCCAACTCGGTTGGGTTCAAGCCGCCCTCCGGGACCGGCGCGATAATGCCTCTGAGGGAGCCGCGGTCGCGAAGATGGAGGACAAGTCCCCTGGTATCAAGGCCGGTGAGCGCTGGGCGACCAGAGGCCATGAGGCCGGATGCCAGGGAGGTGACCCCATCCTCAACAGGCCCGGTCCAGATGTCCCGCGCGACCATCCCCCGGACGGAGATGCTCGGAGATTGGCCGGAGCCGGGCGGCAGGCCGTAATTGCCTATCATGGGGAAAGTGAAGACCAGTATCTGGCCTGCATACGACGGATCGATGAGCGCTTCCTCATAACCTGTCATGCCGGTACAGAAAACCACTTCACCGAGGGCTTCGCCTTGAAAACTCAGAAGGTCTCCCTGGACTGAAAATCCATCTTCGAGGCAGAGAACTCCACGCATGCCGATCCCCCTCTTATCCGTTTAGCCTTGGATCTTTCTGACCGAGGGGCCGTGGGAGGGAGAACAGGCGAATGAAAAACGCGCCCACCGCATCTTCTTGCACGGGCGCGCGACATTCGGTCAAGCATCGTGCTCGCTCCTTTTTGACCTCTCCGGGTCAAACTTAAAGGTGCCAGGCGTTCGTTGGAGAAACATCCTGCAAAGACTCTATGGCGAAGTCGCCGTGGTGTCAAGCGCCATCTCACCATCCGAGGAGTGAGTGACACTATGTCCATCGACCAGAAGCGGCTCTTTATGCAATCTGGTTTCTACACCACGCCTGTGGATTCGGACCAGATCAAGGGACTGCCGCAACCGCCGTTCGAGAAACCCGCCGACCCTGCAGCTCCAGTGTTCGAACTGCCGAAACCCGACCCGAAGGTCATTGTTAAGCGTGATATCTTCACCTGCATGGCGGACAGGCGAAGCCGTCGCAAGTTCACCGGCGAACCCTTGTCCCTGGAGGAACTTGCGTTCCTGCTCTGGGCTACGCAAGGCGTGCGTGAGGTGATCCCGGGAAGGACGTTCCGGAGCGTCCCGTCAGCCGGCTCACGGCATCCGTATGAGACATACCTGTCGGTCAAGAACGTCGCCGGACTTCAGCCAGGCATATACAGATACCTGGCCCTAAGCCACAGGCTCATGCAGGTGGCGCTGGCTTCCGACATTTCCGAACGAATGATAGATCTATCCGGCGGCATCAAGTGGATCGGCGACGCCTCGGTGACGTTCATCTGGGCCGCCAACGCCTACAGAAACCAGTGGCGCTACCAGCGTGAAGGCCCGCGGGTCATGCTGATCGACGTCGGTCACATCTGCCAGAACCTGTACCTGGCGGTGGAGGCCATTGGATGCGGCACGTGTGGAATCGGAGCCTACAAGCAGGCCGAGATCGATAAATGGCTGGGGTTGGACGGAAACGAGGAATACGTGGTGTACTACGCGCCGGTGGGACGCCTATAACTTCGGCTGCGTTGAGCCAGTGGGACACCTATAGCCTGGGCTGCCGCTTAGCCGTACGCCTAACACAAAGAGGGCCGGGTCGCCGCAATTTCGGCGCCCGGCCCCCATGTACAGGGATGGCCCGGTATAGAGGTGTCTATCCTAACCGTTAGTCCATATTCGCTGCCCGCTTAGCCGCGGATTCCGGCAGCCTATCTGACAGCTTCCACTTCCTCTGATCTGTATGCAGCAGGTGATGGGCCAGCTCCGAACACGGCTTACCCAGAAAGTCCTTGTACAACTGCTGTACATCAGGGTTCTCGTGGGAGAACCTTATGGGGGCGCTCGAGTCTATCTGATAGAGGTTCTTTGAGCGGTCCACGTGCAGTTCCCGGTCATCGCCGGAAACCGGCTGCCCGCCGCCCCCCGCGCAACCGCCGGGGCATGCCATGACCTCCACGAAATCGTACTGGGCCTTGCCTTCCTTCAACGCCTCGATCATCTGGCGCGCTTGGCCCAGCCCGCTCACCACGGCGCACCGCAGTGACTTGCCAGGCAGTTCAAACGTCGCTTCCTTCCAGCCGGCCGGCCCCCTAACCGCCTTGAACGCGTCGGGCTCGGGGTTCTTGCCCGTGGCAAGGAAGTAGGCGCTCCGCAACGCGGCTTCCATGACGCCGCCGGTGGAACCAAAGATGACCGCCGCACCGGTTCCGGTGCCCATGGGGGAGTCGAATTCCTCCTCCGCAAGGCCTTCCGGCCAAACGCCTTCTTCCTTCACCATCGCGACGAGTTCCCTAGTTGTGAGCACCAGGTCGACATCGGGCCCACCGGCTGACGAAGTCATAGCGTCCAGACCGGCCTCGTACTTCTTGGCGGTGCAAGGCATGATCGAGACCACGAACAGCTTCTCGACCGGGACTCCGATAGCCCTGGCAAAGTGAGCCTTGGCCACAGCGCCGAACATCTGCTGGGGCGACTTGGCCGTAGACAGGTTCGGGACTAGTTCAGGATACTGGGACTTCAGAAACCGCACCCATCCCGGACAGCAGGAAGTGAACATCGGGAGGACGTGTTCCTGTGTGGCGGCCGAATTCGACTTGCGCTTGGAGTGCCCTTTCCCTGCCCCAGCCAGGCGCTCCAGCAGCTCCGTACCTTCCTCCATGATGGTGAGGTCGGCGGCAAACGCCGTATCGAATACGTAGTCGAATCCAAGATGGCGCAGGGTCGCCACCAATCGTTTCATATTGGCCGCCTCTCGCGTCATCCCGAGGCCTTCGCCCCAGGCGGCGCGCACAGCGGGCGCGACCTGCACGACGACCACCTTGTCGGGGTCTGAGAGGGCGTCCCAGGCTTTATCCCTGTCGTTCTTCTCGGAGAGAGCGCCTACCGGGCAGTGAGTGACGCACTGGCCGCAATAGGCACAGTCCGTAGCAGCCAGAGGCTGTCCGAACGCCGGCTCGATGGCGGTCCTGGCGCCGGTACCCGCGATCCTCCAGATCCCAAGGGATTGAACCTTGTCGCAGACACTGACGCACCGGTAGCATAGGATACACTTCTGCGGGTCCCGGACAATTGACGGACTTGACTCGTCGGCCCGCTGCCCGGTCATCTCCCTCTTCAACCTGACGTTACGGACGCCCAAAGCGTTGGCAAGACTCTGCAGCTTGCAGGCGCCGTTCCTGGAGCACGTCGGGCAATTGCAGTCGTGCTGGGTGAGCAAGAGCTCGACCGCCATGCGCCTGGCGTGCCTCACGCGAGGGCTGGCCGTTGAGATCTCCATTCCTTCCTGAACGACCGTATTGCAGGCGGTGATGAGCTTGTCCTTGCCTTTGAGTTCAACGACGCAGACCCTGCAGGCGCCGATCTCGTTTACGCCCTGAAGGTAGCACAGGGTGGGGATACGTAGCCCTACAGCCTTGGAGGCCTCGAGCACTGTAGTGCCTGCAGCGACCCGGACTTCCTTCCTGTCGATTTTAAGCGTGACCATTTCGGCTACCATCTCGCTAGCCTCCCTCCTCCAATAGCGCCCGAACCGTAGTGATCGCAGCGCAGGCACCTGCTTGCTTCATGCAGCGCCTCGCGCCACTCCATTCCGATCTCGACCTGATTCCAGTCCATGACCCTGTCTGAAGCAGGCCGCTCCATCATGTTCACCCTGCCAAGCGGAGCGAAGTCGCCTGGTACAGCCGCGGGGACCTCTACCTCGTCGGCGACGTAGTGGTTACCGCCAAGGTACGAATCGATGTTAGCCGCAGCGACCTTCCCCGCGGCAATGGCGCGGATCGCCGTTGCAGGTCCGCTGACGCAATCGCCTCCGGAGAAAACCCCCGGCATGCCGGATACCGAGAGATCGGAGCCTGCCACGACCGCCTTCCTGGACACCGGGACTCCTTCCTTGCCGAAGTTCTCCGACTCGATGTCCTGCCCGATGGCAACAACGATTACGTCGCAGCGGATGCTCACGTCGGGAGCTCCTGACGGGACAGGCCTCGGCCTGCCCGAGTCATCGATGGCGCCGACCGTCATCTGCTGCAGCCACAGCGCCTTCACGTGCCCGTTCTCATCCTTCTCAACCCGCAGAGGAGCGAGCATCTGAGCTATGTCCACGCCCTCAGAAAGGGCGCCTTCGATCTCGGCTTTCTGCGCCGTCATGTCTTCGGTGCGCCGCCTGTAGGCTACGGTGACGGCCTTGGCGCCAAGGCGAACGGCTGTCCTGGCTGCGTCCATCGCGACATTGCCGCCGCCCACTACCACAACTGACTTACCTTTCAGCTGCACCGGCTTCCCCAGGGCCACGTTCCTGAGCATCTCGACCGCGGGGATCATGCCGCTCGCTTCCTCGCCGGGGATACCCAGTTTCTTGTCGCCGTGAGCGCCAATCGCGATGTAGACGGCATCGAAACTCTCCCTCAGTGACTCGAGGGTAGAATCCACGCCGACGGTGAAACCGGTCCTGACCTTCACGCCGAGACTGAGGATGGTGCCGATCTCGCGATCAAGATCCGCCTTGGGCAGGCGATACTCAGGAATACCGTACCTGAGCATCCCGCCCAAATCCGGCATCTTCTCGAACACAGTAACTTGATGGCCCATGAGCGCCAGGAAGTAGGCGGCCGTCAGGCCCGACGGTCCTCCGCCGACTATCGCTACGGACTTGCCCGTAGACGGGCCGGGCTGGGGGACGGGAACGTCGCCTGCGGCCTCTACCGCATAGCGCTTGAGGCCACGGATGTTGATTGAGTCGTCAAGCATCGAGCGCCTGCAGAAGCCCTCACAAGGGTGCTCGCATACCAGGGCGCACGCTGAAGGGAAGGGGTTGTCGCGGCGAATGAGCCTCACCGCGTCCTTAGGTCTACCTTCCCTGATAAGAGCGATGTAGCCGGGAACGTCGACACCCGCAGGGCATGCGGAGCGGCAAGGCACCGGCGCGGCGAACCTACCGACGCAATGTCCCTCTTCAACGTGAGAAACGTAGTCTTTCCGGAATCCGCGAAGACTGCGTAAAACCATGCTTGCGGCATCAGAGCCGATGACGCAGTCCGCGGTATCTTTCACTGACTCAGCCACTTCTTCAAGGAGCTTCAACGTCTGGTGGTCCCCTTGGCCATTCAGGACCTCCTCAAGCAGGTCTCCTATCCGCCCCAACCCAATGCGGCAGGGCACGCACTTGCCGCAGGTCTGTGCGTGGCACAGCCTCAAAAACACCGATGCCATGTCGACGGGGCAGATGCCCGGCGGCGCGGCGGCAAGGCGTCTTTCCATTTCTCGAACCATCCGGCCCACGACAAGCTCGGCTTCGTCCGGCGTGTAGACCGTCAGCCTACTCAACGAGAGTCCCTCCTCCGACAATTGAAAACGGTGATTGTGAAAAAGCCCACAAAAGTGTAGCACAACGAAACCCGCTTGAACAGTGTTGGGTGTGGTCTTGTGGTGACTCATGGGATAATGGCGTGACTGATGCGGGTGTCTAGGGTCGCGGCATAACCAAATCCATCTTCCTTTAGGTCACGGGAGGCCTAGACGGACATTGGGCTCATAGCTCCCTTGATTCGTACGGCCTTAGCGTGAAGCGGCCGTCCGCACCGGTGCCGCTCACCGTGCTTGCCTGGGCTATGAGCGTCTGCGGCCGCCGGGAGAGATTGGCTACCAGCGCTTTCTCCTCGCCTCGAGACTCGTACCGGACGAGATAGGCGCCCCCATGCTTCTCAACTCCGCGGACGACCTTCTTCTCAAACGGGAAACTGGAGAGGTAAGTGCTGAGTTCGGATTCCGTGTACTCGCCTGGGTTGTCCGAGGTCAGCGCCATCCCACCCAGAGCCAGGTTCAGCCGAAAGAGAGTCATCCGTTGATCAACCGTCATCGTCTGGCGGGGGGTGCGAAGGATGAAGACGTCGGGGTCGTTAACGAACGCCCTGCCGTTCAAGTGTCTTCGTCCAATCGTACTGGTAAGTGCATTGATGGTCGACTCGCGCTCCCGATAGCCCACGTAACGGAGAAGCCAGTCGTCCCACTGGAGGCCCACGTCACTGCTAATGCGGCAGTACTCGACTTCGCCGAACGCGGGCCCTAATGGTACGCCGCACCCCAGGATGAGTTTGTCCTTGCACAAAGACCGCAAGAACTCCATGGCCTCCGTCATTATCTGGCCCCGGGTCTTTGTGGGGGTGGGCATAAGCGCCGCGGCATACAGAAAGTCAAGTTTGACCAGCTCGAATCCCCAGTCCTCGAAGATAGTGCTGAAGACTCGTCGCAGGTACTCGCGAAACTCCTCGTTGTGGAAGTCCAGAGCGTAGAACCAGCCGCTCCAATGGGGATTGTAGCCGGCCTTGACCGGCTTGCCACGCTTGTCTCGCAACACCCAGTCGCGGTGCGCTTTCCAGAGCTCCGACTTCTTTTCGCAGACAAAGGGCGCGAGCCATAACCCCGGCTTAACCGAGCCCGGAAGCACTTTTACCTCTTGGGCGACAGCCGCCATGCCGAGTGGGAACTTGGAGTTCACAGTTAGCCAGTCCCCAACGGCCGCCTGCCAACCGTCGTCTATCTGGAACAACCCGATGGGGATCTCGTGCCTGCGGAACTCCTCTAGGTTGGCCGACACGATGTCCATCGACACGTTCGTAAAATGGTTGTACCAGCTTGTCCACCCTGCAAGGGGCTCCGCAGGGGCAGGTGATCGGCCTTTCTGTTCGAAGCAGGCCTGGAAGTATGCATCGAAGACCGCGTCCGGGGAACCGGAGAGACAAGCGAACTGTAGCGCGGTGTATTCGTCCTTGGTGTGGAGCCCGGCGCAGTCGCGGCTCACCCGCAATTTCTTCTGAAGGCAGTCGTACTCAAACAGGGTATACCCGTTCCGTTCTGAGAGGGAGCCAAACAGCGTAATCGTCGCCTCGGACGCAATGTATGAATAGGTCCAGCCGTGGAAGCGGCCGCGCTTGGAACGAGACCTGCGTAGGCAGTAGTCGCCGTACGGTCCAAGCAGGGCCTTCGCCGGCCACTTCAGGTTCGGAATCCTTTCATGCTGCTCGTATTCCCTGCTCTCGGTCCACGATTGAAATCCATTGACGAAAACCCGGTCGTCAGGGCCTATGTCGATCGGCAGCTCAACGGAGACTTCGAGCAGTTCAATGTCCTCAAGGGGCCTCAGGAGCAGAGTGAAGAGGTAACCGTGCTCGACCCGTTCCTTGATGCCGCGGACGCTCACGCCTAGCCGCTCGAAGGGCTGTACGGCATAGAAATCCCAGCCGAACTCCTTACCCCGGTAGAGATACCTGAGAGTCCCCTGCACGCACACCATCCCCTATCGCGGCGTCGTAGATGGAGGCATCAAGGCGAGTCCTCCTGCGATATCCAGCCTTGACTCGCTCCTCAAACTCGATGAGTTCCCACGATCTCACCAGAGCGATGGCGCAGCCCCCGAAACCGGCGCCGGTCATGCGGGCTCCAAGGCAACCGCCGACGGCCAGCGCCTCCTCAACAATAGTATCGAGTTCTAGGCCGCTGACTTCGTAGTCTTTTCGCAATGAATTGTGGGATTCCGTGAGCAAGCGGCCGAAGCCCCCCGAATCTCCTGCAGCAAGCACGCGGGCTGCTTCCAGGGTGCGGAGGTTCTCGGAAACCACGTGCCGGGCCCTTTTCTTGAGCGTCTCGTCGGCTATGAACTCCGAGACTTCCTGGAGCGTCGCGGCGCATAGGTCGGGGATATCACGGTGCTTGCGTATCTCCGCGAGGGCGCTCTGGCACTCGGCGCGCCTTCTGTTGAACTTGGACTCGTCCAGCCTGCGACGCTTGCCAGTGTCCATTATGACAAGGCGGAATCCGCTTAGCTTGGCGGGGACGTAAGTGTGCTCCAGGGTAGAGCAGTTCAGGAGCACGGCGCTGTCCTTCTTCCCCACGGCCGCTATGAACTGGTCCATTATGCCGCAACCAACGCCCACAAACTCGTTCTCAACAGCCCGGCAGGTGCCGGCCAGAGCCACCCGGTCAACCGAGTCCCCCTGCGAAGGGTAGAGAAGAAGATATCCCGTAAGGACCTCCAGTGCAGCGGAAGAGGCCAGACCCGCTCCAATGGGGAGGTCTCCCGAGAACAGCACCTCGCAGCCCGGCACCGGGTATCCCTGGCGCATGAGATGGGCCACAACGCCTTTGGGGTAGGTGGCCCAGTCATCTCTCTTGTCCGGCCGGATATCCCCGTCCAGGTCTACCGAAGCCCCTCCCGGAAGGTCGGCCGAGCGGAATCTAACCGTACGCCCTCCCGTGTACCGGACAGCGGCCCGGATCCCCAGCGAAATGGCCGCCGGAAGGACGTAGCCGCCGTTGTAGTCGGTGTGTTCTCCTATGAGGTTCACTCTTCCGGGCGCAAAGAAAAGACCCACGTCGCGGGCCTCCCCGCCGTAGGTCTTGAGGAACTCTTCAGTTAGTCGCGCAGCCTTCGGATCAGCCAAGAGCCTGTACACTCCCAGGTTACCGGCGTTGGACTCACGATCCCGACACGGGTCGCCACAAGCACCTCTTCATGTCAATGCGGCCGTCGCTTCTGAACAAGACTCCCTCGGCTTCCAGTTCGGCTCTCTGCACTTCGTAGCCGCCGAAGACCGAATCGGGTGACAGCCTGCCCGCGCTGTTGACAACCCGGTGACAAGGCAGGCGAAGGTGGGAAGGCACGCTGGCCATGGCCCAGCCGACGGTACGCGCCGCGCGGGGATTCCCCAGCATGGCCGCTATCTGGCCGTAGGTGGCTACCTTTCCCTCAGGGATCTGCGCGACGATATCGTAGACCTCCTTGAAGAAACCGGTCACCGCAATCCCCCTATCCACAGGGCATGTTAGTACTGTGAGTTATCTCTCCGCGCCCCAGAATCCTCTGCCCTACGCCTTCACGGCAGCATCAGCCCGGAGTTGCTTCAGCAGTTCCCTCACCGGAAGACGCTGCGGGCAGGCTTCCTCGCACTGGCCGCACTCGATGCAGGCCGCCGGGTCGCCGTTTTCCTCTTTGAACCTCTCGTAGAACATCGCCAATCTGCCCACATTGTTGAACATATAGGCGTTGTTGTAGCTCTCGAACCACTCGGGGATGACAATACCCTGAGGACAGGGCTGGCAGTACTCGCACTTGGTGCAGTTGGCTTTGATCCGGCTGCGGTAGCAGAGCCTGACCTCGTCATAAAGCGCCAGTTCCTCGTCGGTCAGCGCATTGGCCGTGGCCGTCTCCGCCGTGCGGATATTCTCCTGGACCTGCTCCATCGCGCCCATACCGGAGAGAAGCAAGCTGACTTCGGGATGGTTCCACACCCACCGGAGGCCCCACTCAGCCGGCGTGCGCCTCGCTTTGGAATTGCCCCAAACCGCTTGGACCTCGGCCGGCACGTTCTTGACCAAAGAGCCGCCGCGCAAGGGCTCCATTACAACTACGGCCAGGCCCTTCTGAGCGGCGTACTTCAGTCCTCTAGTGCCGGCTTGAAACTCCGTATCCATGTAGTTGTACTGAATCTGGCAGAAATCCCACGGGTGGGCGTCCACTATAGTCTTGAAGGTCTCGAAATCATCGTGGAAGGAGAACCCGGCAAACCGGATCCGCCCGTCGGCCTTGGCCCTCTCAAGGAACTTAAACGCCTCCGCCTTAACGAGTGTCGGCCAGCGGTCCTTGGAGAGGCTGTGGAGCAAGTACATATCTATGTGGTCCGTCTGGAGCTTCTCCAATTGCTTGTTGAGCAGCGGATCGAAGTCCTCATGAGAGTTCACCAGCCACACAGGACACTTGGTGGCTAGGTAGACCTTATCGCGGAGGCCCTGCTTCAGGACCTTGCCTACGACTATCTCGCTCTGCTCGCGGTGATAGTTGTAAGCAGTGTCAATGTAGTTCACTCCGTGCTCCACCGCATAGTGGAGCATCTCCCCTGTCTTTTCCTCATCTATCTTCGCCGAGTCGTTGTCCAGGACGGGCAAGCGCATACATCCGAATCCCAGACTAGATACGTGGACGTCGTGCCTCCCAAACTTCCTGCGCCGCATTATTCGTCCTCCTCCGTAGGAATGTCCGCCCTCTCTAGCAGAATAGCATACGGGCCTCCCGAATTGGACTGTTGCGGAAATGGATCTGTGCAACGAAGCCGGGTTCGGGTAAGGTTCGGGTAGGATCTGTGGAGGGTGTCAGACTGGGGAGGGACCGTGATGAGGGTAGGCATTGTAGTCCCTATGACCACTGAAGCAAGAACGCTCTTTGAAATGCGTGAGTTCCCGGTGAGACGAAAGCTAGGGATCTGGGAGGTGCACGAGCACCAGGAGGGGGACAACACCCTGGGCCTCATGGTAGGAGGCATAGGCATGGTCAACGCAGCCATGTCCACCCAGGCCCTCATCTCGGGCTGGGAACCTGACATCGTCGCCCTCATCGGCTGCGCAGGCGGGCTGGTGGAGGACCTTCTCCCTGGCGATGTCCTCATCGGCAAGACTCTCTGCTGCTACTCAAGTTACTCGACAGCGGCGGACGGCACTGTAAATCCGGATATCCTGGGCCTTCGTGTCGGCACCGACTACACGTTATCCGAGGACCGCTCCGACTTCGCCACCGCCTCCAGGACCAAGCAGAGGTACATCCACAGCACTCCCTGGCTTGTTGAAGCAGCCCTCTCGGCCGGCGAAGAATGCCGGGACGCTTTCCATGTCTGGCCCGCTGACATCGTAAAGCAGTTCACCACGTCCAAGTTCGGGCAACGCGCCCCCAGGTGCTCGGCCGGCGTCATCGGCACCGCGGATCAGATCCACTCGGACCCGAAAGTCATCGCCGAAATCCGCGAGCGATGGGGCATGGACGCCGAGGAATGCGAAGGAGTCGCCTTCGGACAAGTGGCGCTCTCCCACAAGAAGCCCTTCATAGCCATCCGCGGGATCAGCGACAACGAGGTCGTCGACCCCTTCCTCGGCGATTTCCTGAGGTCCAACCGTTCGGGCCTGGATAACGTCGAGATCGAAAGCACCAGGAACGCCTGGCTGGTGTTCCTCGCTATGCTGAAAAAGCTCCGATAGCGGGGGCAGTCAACAAGGGCCCGGTGACTCTTTGGGGTACTACGTGAAACTGTTACTCCTGCTCTTTTTTCACCCAGGTGAAGGATAGGGCTCCGGTCGGGCACTCCTTCACCACCTGCGCGATTGTGGCTGAATCGGCGCCGTGGATGTTAACCCAGGGCCTTGCTTTGGGATCGAACACTTGAGGTAGCCTTCGCCAGCAGTTGCCGTTGTGGTTGCACAGGGCAGGCTGCCACAATACCGAAATCTCGCCGTTGGTGTAGGTCCTGGTTACGGGTGTGGCGGTGGCCTTAACCGGCTCATCGACCTTTTCGAACTGGTCTTTCCCAGCCTGGCACACGGGGCAGACCCAGTCCTCAGGCAGTTCGGCGAAGGGCACGCCGGGCTCGTAGACGTATCCGCAAACTGTGCAGCGATGTTTACCCATGGCTCCTGCTAGACCTCCATATGAGGTGTTGGTGTCGTTGCCGCCGGGTTTCTTGAACATGTTGGTCCGGCTGACGGAAAGGTTCTCGCTATCTCTTATTAGCAGTGATCCTGTCTCTTCGGAATCTACCCTTCTGCTCCGGAGTCATCTTCTCGGTGGCGTACTGGAAGATGAGCCTTGCCGCGGTGTTCCTATGCTCCAGCAGGAAGGCCTCGGTTTCGGTAGGGCGCTTCTTCCATATCTCCCGGAGGAACCACCCCAATCCCTGGTGAACAACCCTCTCCTGGTCCGCCATCATCGGGCGGATGAAGTCAAGGAGCGGCGCCGGATCGAAGTCACGCTTCAGGGTGTCCAGCATGGCGACAGGGACGGCGCGCCGCTTGAACCTATCGGCAGCAGACCTCCATGGAGCAAGTTCGTCTAGGGCTACGGTCCCGTTAGCTACAAGCGGCGCCAATATGTCGCCGCAGATGCCGTCGGATACGGCCCAGTTCACAACCTTGCCATCAAACCACTTGCCGATGCGGCGGACAGTCTCTACACTGAACTGATCCTTGAACGCCGTCACGAAACGGATGGCGAAGCACGACTCCTCGTACTTGCCGCTCTCCATAAGCGCATCCGCCAGATCGAAGAACCCGTGAAATCCGAGGGCGGCGCGGTATTCCTCGAGAATACGCTTAGCCTCGCTAGCTATCTGGTCGAAGGCAACACCGTAAGGGTCGTAGCCTTCTTTGAAATACTTACCGTACTTCGCGATGACTTTGGGGTCCGCGTTGGCGACGCAGAAGTCCTTAACGCGGGCCACCAGGGATGCCGGATCGGCTATGCCAGACACTAGAGCGCCTCCTCACTCAGCCAAGTCGCGATGATATCGATGACAGCGGGGTCAACAATGCCGGGGTTCTGGTACTCCGCGGGGGCGGATTTGCCCTCGCCCGGGATGAACAAATGGTTCAGTGCCGGGAAGGACTTGAGCAGCGTGCCATCCTTGCCTTCCAAGGCTTCCTCCCAGAGACCGAAGTCCTCCATGGTGACCTGGTAGTCCCGCTCGCCCTGCAGGATGAGCATGGGCAAATTCAGGGATTTTGCGGTTTCCACCGGGTTGTAGGCCATGATGTCGTCCCAGTAGGCCTTCGAAGCTCCCATGACGACCTCACCTGCTTGAAGGCGACCATCACGGACCTTGTCCATGTCGCCCTTCACTCTGGCGATCTCGGCGGACTCGGTGTCATCAACGCTGCCGTCGAGAGAGGCGATGTACTGCACCTGCTCTTCGATGAGTATCGAAAGGTCCCTCGCGTTGGGAGCCAGCATGATAAGTCCGGCGACACTGCTTTCACCGTTCGCTTCGCCCGCTTCAGCCCCTATCCTTGGCGCAAGGGACGCTCCAAGGCTGTGCCCCAGCACGTAGACCCTGTCGGGGTCCACTCCCTCAGTCTCCTTGAGGAGCGCCACGGCGGAAAGGGCATCGTCCAAAACCTCTTCCTTAACAGTAAAGGTCTCCATGAGGGCCGATGTTTCAGCAGGGTACTGCTTGGTCCGCTTCTCGTACCTGAGCACCGCAATACCCCGAGAGGCGAGCCCCCAGGCCAAGTCCTTGAATGGCTTATTGGGGCCCACTGTCTCATCGCGGTCGTTGGCTCCGGATCCGTGTATCAGGACCACCGCCGGGAATGGACCTTTGCCCTTCGGCATTGAGAGAGTGCCCGGCAGCTTCCATTGGCTGGTACCGACAACGCATTCAGTCTCGGAAAAGGCGGAGGTGTCGGCGTAGGCCGGCTGATTGTAGGAGGGGGCCTCCGCTTGCGACGGACCAAACCACAAGCCGGTGACTTTCCCGGCTGCATCGAACACCACCTTGGCGTCCACAGCTGCTTTCTCAAACTTGCAGGTGACGTAGACGCACCTGTAGCCGGCTTCCACAGCCATACGGGTCCCGCTGATCCGATCGAACGCGCCAGCCTGTCCAACGAGAGTCTGCCAGGTCTCGGCCGCCTTTGCGGCCGGCATAGCGGTTGCCATTCTGGACTCCATCATCTTCACGGCGTCCTCGGGCTTGTCCTCCGCCATGAACCGGAGGAAAGTCCGGGCACGCTCGTCGAGTTGGGCATCGGTAAGGTCGGGCGGCTGTGCCGCCGGTTTTGAGCAGGCTGACAGCATGAGAGCGAGCAGCGCCAATATGAGCAGTTCAGTCGTGAACCGCAGTCCGGCTTTGTACCGCAGTCCGATCCTCTGTCGCAAGACAATCCATCCTTTCGCCGGGATGGACCCCGGTTACAAGGATCATATCATGCGGGCTGGATTTCTCTCAGGCGCCTTGTCGCGCCGGCAACAAGCTGAGCGATGATCTCCCTGACCGGAAGGATCTCTTTTATGCGGGTCGCGCTGGCGCCGGAAAACACCACTCCGTGGTCCACGTCACCTTTGCGGGATCGATCCAAGGCGTCAAGGATGCAGTAAGCATGCGTGCACCGTTTGAGGCAGTCATCGCAGGACACGTCCTGGACAAGTTCGCCGCGAGCCAGCGCCTCGGTAAACCGGTTCCTGATGGCGCGCCCCGTCATGCCGACCGGGCTTTCGACGAGGACAATGTCCCCTTCCTTCACGCCCAGATGCATCCTCTTGAACTCGTCGGCAGCCGTGCACTCTTCGGATGCGATGAATCGTGTCGCGAGCTGCACCCCCTGGGCGCCGAGGGCAAACAGGTCCGCGGCTTCCTCTCCTGTGGCAATGCCGCCGGCTGCTATTACGGGGAGGTCCGTCGCTTGGCGCACCTCGGGAAGGACTTCCCGGATCGGCCTGTCTGTTCCCAGGTGGCCGCCTGCTTCAGTACCTTCAACGACAATGGCGGCGGCTCCCAGATTGGTTGCGATGCGGGCAAGTTTGGCGGAAGAGACGATAGGCAGGATATTGGTACCCGACTCCTTGCCCCACGCGAACATGTCCCTGGAAAAGCCCGCGCCTGACACTATAAAGTCCACTTTCTCCTGGATGGCGGTCTTGACCAGTTCGGCGAAGTGGCGCACGGCAAAAAGGACGTTGACCCCGATAATGCCTTTGGTCTTGCTCCGAGCGTAGCGTATCTCGCTCCTGAGTTCATCGGACGTCATACCGGTGCCGGCAATGGTCCCGACCCCGCCCGCCTCCGCGACCGCGGCAGCCAGAGGGCCGGTGGACACGCGTACGGCCATGCCGCCTTGCACAAACGGGTAGCGTGCAGTGAGGTTTCCTATCTTGAGCGTCGGCAGCTCCAATCGCACCGCTCCCTAACTGGTATATCTCATAAGTGAAGTTGACTGATTATACTACTTTCCCGCATACCCTGGGGTGTTTTATTATTGCTCATTCCTTCAAAGGCGTATAATATCAACCAAACACGATGACCCGGACCCAGTACGGGCGAGCGAGGCACAAGAGAGAGCCGGGGAGGGTGGAAACCCGGTGCCGCAGCCGCCCCGAAGATAGCCGGCGAGTGGCCGAGGCCGTATCCTCCACGTTACAGGAGGTTGAGCGGCGGCAATCCCTGTGGCAATCCACCTGGGCAAACCAGTTGGAAGGGATCGTCGCCAATAAGGGTGGCACCGCGGACTATTGGTAAATGGCCCGCCCCTTCGGGGGCGGGCTTTTTGACTAGGAGGGGCAAACATGGAGAGAGCGCTGTGTTCGGAACTGCCTTCTCATGTGGGCGAGGAGGTCGTGATTCGGGGTTGGGCTCACAGGGTAAGAAACATGGGCAAGTTCAGGTTCATTTTGGTGCGGGACCGTAGCGGCATCGTCCAGGTCGTAGCAGCCGGCGACCTAGCGAAAGACCCCGACGTTTCATTGGAGACAGCTCTGGAAGTCGAGGGTAAGGTTGTCCCTGCGCCGGCAACCGAACTGGGATGCGAAATCCAGGCCAGCGGAATGCGGCTTCTCAGCGCCAAGCCCGATGTGCTCCCGTTTGAGGTGAACCTGCCAAGCGTTGAGACAGGCCTGGAGAACATGCTGGACCACCGGGTGCTATCCCTGCGGAACCCTCGCACCAGAGCGGCGTTTACAGTCCAATCCGAGATCCTGGAAGGCTTCAGGCAGTTCCTGCGCGGCGAGGGGTTCACCGAGGTCCAGACTCCAAAGATAGTAGCCACCGGAACCGAGGGAGGCGCCGAGCTGTTCCCGGTCCGTTACTTTGAGAAGCCCGCGTACTTGGCCCAAAGCCCCCAGTTCTACAAGCAGATGCTGGTCGGTTCAGGGTTTGAGCGGGTCTACGAGATTGGCCATGTCTTCCGGGCGGAGCGGCACAACACGTCAAGGCACCTCAACGAGTTTGTGAGCCTCGACCTGGAGATGGGCTTTATCGACGGACTTGAGGACCTCCTCCGGCTTGAGGAACGTCTCCTTGACCGCATCTTCAGGCACCTCGAGGAAACTTGCTCAGCCGAACTCAAGCTTTGCGGCGCCGCGCTACCCGCCGTGGGGTCCATTCCCCGCCTAAAGGTGAGCGAGATAGCGCAGATCCTGAAGCGCGAGTACGGCAAGGAGCTGCCGGACGGATCGCTGGATACCGAAGGAGAACGCCTCATCGGCGAGTACGCGGAGACCAGGTTAGGGAGCCCGTTCGTCTTCGCCACCCATTACCCGGCAACAGCAAGACCTATGTACTCGCTGCCGGACCCAGAGGATCCTTCGATCACTCATACATTTGACCTGCTGTTCAAGGGCATGGAGATGAACAGCGGCGGGATGAGGATAAATGACCACCGGCAGCTCTCGGACAACATGCGCAAGTTCGGCCTGGACCCGAAGGACTTCGAGAGCTACCTGGAGGTCTTTCGTTACGGCATGCCGCCCCACGGCGGCTTCGCCATCGGACTGGAGCGGCTGACAGTCAAAGCACTGGGGCTGGAGAACATCCGCGAGGCCTCACTGTTCCCGAGGGATAGAGACCGGCTATCGCCTTAGACGTGCGCAGAGCCTAACCACCCCGAATAGCCAACGGCGGCCCCCTGCAAGCGCCCACCTAGCGCTTGCCTGTCTACCGCTTTTCTTCGCCGCTGTCGCGGCCGGTGCCGCCTAGTTTGGTAACAGCAGCCAATATCCCTGCATATGGTTATTTGAGGAGTGATTCATATGCAGGGAGATTGTTTTTCGGGCTCATTTCGTGAGAACTTCGCGTACAGCCTAGGCATACAAGCCTATATATATGGGTATCCGCTTGTCTTAATGGAAAGGACCAGGAACCTCTCAACGTTGATTGAGATGCCGGCTGAACCGGCACTTACCGCGTACAATGTGTTCTTTCATGAAGACATCGGGCCGGAATACCAGGATGTAGTTACTCCCAACGTTGATACTGTCTACTGCGTTGCTTGGCTGGACCTCTCACGAAAACCTGTAGTTCTTAACGTCCCGGATACTGATGACAGGTATTATGTAATGCAGATCATGGACGCATATTCGAATACCTTTTCCAGCTTGGGGCGCCGCACTACAGGAACGGGCGCCGCTAGATATGCCATCGTTGGACCGGATTGGAAAGGTGTTCTGCCTTCAAGGTTCAAGGAGGTCAAATCCCCCACGAACACCGCCTGGATTGTAGGCCGCGTACTGGCAAAAGGTGAGGCTGATAGGGAAGAGGCAATGAGAGTACTCAGGCAATTCACCCTGACCTCACTGGATGGAGACCAGAACCCTTACGTGATAAAGCCTGCAAACAAGTTGCTCTTGGATAACAAGGTTGAAGACCTATGTGCTGTGGACTTCTTCAAGACCATGACCGACTTGATGATCCTGAATCCTACTACCGGCAATGAGTCCTTTGAGAAGCAGTTCGAGCACATCGGCATTGATCTTACGTACGGCTTTGACGCTAGCAAGTTAGACCCAGAGATCATCTCAGGGCTAAACCGAGCAGTCACAGACGCGTTTCCCATAATCACAAATGGTCAGGAAGGGCTAGACCCACGGGTGAGCAATGGATGGTTGACATATCCCGGTCTGGGCACTTACGGGGACCAATTCCTCAAACGAGCATATATCGCCTATATGGGGCTGGGGGCAAATGTAGATGAGGAAGCCACGTGTCCCAGAACCTTTGTCGATGACCAGGGACATCAGCTAAGTGGACAATACGAATACATCCTGCGGTTTGCCAAAGAACAGCGGCCCCCCGTAAGAGCTTTCTGGTCGGTGACGATGTACGATAAGAACTTCTTCTTAGTGAAGAATGATGATAAGCGCTATGCGATTGCGGATTACGATCCAGGACTTGAGTGGAACACGGACGGCTCCTTGGACATCTACATCCAGAGGTGTCCGCCGGTAAATCACAGGTCGAATTGGCTGCCGGCGCCGAAAGATGAGTTCAACTTGCTGCTAAGGATGTACCAACCCGCAGCCAAAGTGCTAAACGGCACATATCAAGTGCCGGGGGTAAGACGTGTGAGATAGCGGCCAGATGGCCGCTGATTTACCGGCGGTTTGTCACGGGCGCCCACACTAGCGCTTGCTGTTCTACCGCTTTTCTCGCATAAGCGCGGCCAATACCGCAGCGGCGACGACAGCCCCGCCAAACGCTGTGAACAACTGGGTTATGGTCATCGAGGCGTAGGCCGCGGCAGGTATCTTGGTGCCGGTGGATATGAGGTATTTGACACCCAGGGTCATGACGCCGTACTTGAGCACGCTTGCGACGGCCATGGCCAAGTACCGGTTGTACTTTCTAAGGTACCCTGATGCCAGGGACAGGGTGACGTTGCCCGCGATGATCACCGGCACAGCCGGCGCGAGTTTCACTATGCCTGTCATAAGGCCGACCCAGGGGGTGATAGCCCCCACAAAAACGCCGGCCAGAGGCCCTACGAAGATGCTGGATACGAAGAGCACCGCGTTGACTCCCGGGCCCGTAACCGGCTGCGGAAGGTTCATCGCCTGCAGCGCCAGCGCCAGGCCAGCCAAAAGACCGGTTCTTGCTACATCCGCCACTCGAATCTTCATATCCCGGTTCCTCCTCCAATGCGATCTTTGGCGCGATTCGTTCGGGCTATGTAAGCGCCGAGCGGACCTTGACGCCAGGGATACCGCCGAGCTTTCCTGTCAAGGCTCCCAAGGTGTCGGTGTCGCCGTCCACGATGAGGGCAATGACCGAGATACCTCTATCCCTGTACGGGACCCCCATGCGCCCCACTATGATTTCCCCATAATCGCCGAGCAACTGGTTGACCTTAGGCGCGGAAAGGAGTCTGTCCTCAATCACGATGGCCACTACTCCAACTCGTCTTTGGGGCAATGAAGCGCTGCTCAAACTCGTCCCTCCTTCGTCCGGAAGAGTGCTCCCTAGACACGCGGGCAAAACAAAAGGCCCGCGCGAGGCGGGCTAATGCAATATCAACACCCAATGCATTAACCCCAAGTTCAGGGCGGAGCCCCTCCCCGCAGGTCAGAAACCTTCTTGTGAAAGTTACCACAAGAGCACGGTCTGCCGCAACTCCTCTGCCCTCACCATGAAGTAGCTAACGCTCCCGATATCAGCGGGATAACCGGGCAAGGTGCAGGTATCCACGCCTTTCGGGAAAGCAAGCGCGATTGAAAAGGCTATCCCGGGACGCAAGAGAAGAGGAATATCGGTGTCGATGCACTTGCCGAGCGCGTAGAACACGAGGGGTGATCGCAAGAGTCCCGCTGGCGACAGGGCCCTGCCGAACGCGGCCTTCAGGAACTCACGCTGTCGCTCCACGCGTCCCAGGTCCGCTCCCGCACCGCCGCGCCAGCGAACGTACTCGAGGGCTTCCTGGCCCGATAATCGCTGCCGTCCCGGTTCAAAGTGGATGTGCAGATCCTGGTAAGGGTCATCGTACGACATGCGAGTCTCGATGTTCACTGTCACGCCGCCCAAAGCGTCGACAACCTTTGGAAAGCCCTCGAAGTCGGCCTTCAGGAAGTAGTCGATGCGCAGGCCGGTCAGGTCGCTTGCGGCCTGCTTCGCCAGGGCGGTTCCGCCGTAGGCGTAGGCCGCGTTGATCTTCTGGTACCCATGCTTATCCAGACGCACTCGGGTATCCCTGGGGATGGACATAAGGTGAAGTCTGCCGGACACGGCGTTATAGTTCAGGAGCATGATGGTATCGGAGCGACCGCGATCCCCGTTTCGCTCGTCCACGCCGAGGAGCAGGATGTTGATATCCCGCTTGTTCACAACCTTGCCTCCGGAAGCCTCGAAGCGGTCAGGCCGGAGTATCGCCTGGACGCGGGGATAGCATAGAAGGCACAGCAGGAGCGCTGATACCCACAAGATGATTGGGTTTAGGCGGCGCTTCCTGCGCGGCTCCCGCCGAGACGTCTGCTGCGTCTGTGGCACACGTGCCGTCCATGGCGTCTGCGGCACATGTGCCTGTGCCATCTGCGGCGTCTGCGGAACATATGCCCTCCGCGCCCTTTGTGTCGTCCGTCCTGTATGTATCGTCTGCTGTGTCGGCGCCGCCCGGAGGCGCGATCTGAATTCCATTCCGTATCACCTGGCATACCTGCTTATGTATACAACAGATATCGTACACTCGCAGGCAAGCCCTATCTCACGAACGGCCTCGAGGACCCCCGGCGCCTAAGGCGCAATTCGGGGCGCCTTCGAAGCAAGCCTTCTACCAAAGCACCAGTCCGAAAGCGCCTTACATACTACCACAGCACGCCCTTGTTGGGCAGAGCGAACCGTTCATTTCTGATACCCGTCATATCTATCCAGGGAGGCGGAACAACACAATCTTGCTCCAGAGATACGTCAAAGCGCTCGCGTACATAATCACTTTGGCCATCATCCTGCCCACCATTGCTGCAGGTTGGGTTATCTATTCGGGGAGTAAAGCCCAGCCTGGGCCCGCCGATTGCATCATCGTCCTGGGATGCGGCCTCTACGGGTCAACTCCCAGCCCGTTCCTCATGGCGCGGCTGGATGAAGGCATTCGTCTATATAGTGAGGGATTCGCCAGCAAAATCATTGTCTCAGGAGGCAGGGGTCCGGGCGAAGACATTACTGAAGCTGAAGCCATGAGGCGGTACCTGATGGAGCGGGGGATCCCTCCCGAGGATATCATCATGGAGGATAGATCGACGTCTACCCTGACGAACCTGCGTTACTCCCAAGCACTCATGGAGGATCACGGCCTTAGCAACGCGATCGTAGTCTCCAACGCCTACCATTTGGGTAGATCCAGATTGCTGGCGGGAAGGCTGGGCATGGAGGCAACCTTCTCAGGCGTGAGGCTTCTTCAGTTCAGCGACCGCGAACTGAAAGGCCTGATTCGCGAGATCCCTGCCGTCATTCTCTCGTTCTTTGTCTGGATTCCTCGTCGTGCATGATTGCCTCGGCCCACTTCACCGCGTCCCTAA
>JBLNCN010000007.1:0-20376 GCA_050260675.1 Bacillota bacterium
GGACCACGGACGTGACGGGAGCGGTGACGCTGCCGGAAGGCGTCGAGATGGTCATGCCTGGCGACAACGTGAAGATCAAGGGCGAACTGATCCAGCCCATCGCCATGGAAGAGGGCCTTCGCTTCGCCATCCGTGAGGGCGGCAGGACTGTTGCATCTGGAGTAGTTACGAAGATCGAGGAGTAGTCCTTAGCCAGCGGTTCCAGCCCGCAGCGAAGCTTACTAGCGGGCCGCGAAGCGACCCGCCAGAGATTCGGGAAGGGCGAACCGCTGGCAAGCCAGGCAAGTGCGAAGGAGCCGACAGTGGTGCCAGCCCGCAGCGAAGCTTACTAGCGAGCCGCGAAGCGACCCGCCAGAGATTCGGGAAGGGCGAACCGCTGGAGGCATTGATCGCCAGTTAATGGAAGCGGGAACGGAGCATTAGCGGGCCGGAGGATAACTCCGGCCCTGCTTGCGGAATAGAATAGCCTTAATTGACACCGTACGAGCGTCTATGCTATATTCGGGTGCAGTGGCTTTTGCCGGGGATGGGAGGGGTATTCGGTGGCAAAGGGAACAGCTGACGCAGTCACGCTCGCTTGTGAGCAGTGCAAGCAGCGCAACTATATTACAATGAAGAACAAGAAGTCCCATTCCGGACGGCTTGAGCTGAAAAAGTACTGCAGGTTCTGTAGGACCCATACGGTCCACAGAGAGACCAGGTAGAGTACGGCACGACCGACCGGAGGCAACACTTGGTTCGCAGGCCCGTAGCTCCAATAGGTAGAGCGGCGGACTCCAAATCCGATGGTTGGGGGTTCAAATCCCTCCGGGCCTGCCATGAATGCTTGAAGACTAGGTGAACGAGATGAAGATCAAGCGGTTCTTCGGGAATCTCGCGAACTTCCTCAGAGAGACCCGCGCCGAACTAAAGAAGGTTGTCTGGCCCACTTGGGGTCAAGTCAGGGTCACTACCCTCATTGTGTTGTTTACCATGATAGGTATCGGCGCTATCCTATGGGGTACTGACGCGATCCTTTCCTTCGGGCTGGGAGCCGTTCTGGGAAAATAGGGGGAGAGACCGGGACCCGTAATCCTTAGGGGGTCCTTATTTCATGAGCACGAAACTGGACACCACAGATCAGACTCCTCGTTGGTTCGTGGTCCACACGTACTCGGGGTACGAGAACAAGGTGAAAGCCAACCTCGAGAAACGCGTGGACAATATGAACATGAAGGACAAGATCTTCAAGGTCATCGTCCCTGAAGAAGAAGAAGTAGAGTACAAGGAAGGCAAGAAGAAGATCGTCAAGCGGAAGGTCTTCCCCGGGTACGTTGTCGTGAACATGATTATGGGCGACGACTCCTGGTACGTGGTCCGCAATACTCCCGGCGTGACGGGGTTCGTGGGACCGGGATCCAAACCCATACCGCTGGAGGGCTCGGAGATCGATACCATCCTGAAGCGGGCGAGCGGTGAAGGCGCCCCCAGGGTGCGCGTACACTTCCAGCCGGGCCAGACCCTTAGGGTGAAGTCCGGTCCGTTCCAGGGGATGATGGGGCTGGTCCAGGACGTGATGATAGACAGGGGCAAGCTCCGGATGCTACTATCGATATTCGGCCGGGAAACGCCGGTGGAATTTGACTTCAACCAGGTAGAGGAAGTGTAAGGGCCATGGCAAAGAAAGTCAAAGCACTAGTCAAGATGCGGCTCACCGCCGGAAAGGCCACTATGGCGCCTCCGGTAGGCCCGGCTTTGGCTCCTCATCAAATCAACAGCCAGATGTTTGTGAAGCAGTTCAATGACCGCACCGCCAAGAACGCCGGCGACCTGGTCCCGGTGCTCGTCACCATATACGAGGACCGCAGCTTCTCTTTCGTGGTGAAGACTCCGCCCGCGGTGGCGCTTCTCAAGAAGGCGGCAGGCATCGAGACCGCCTCAGGCGAGCCCAACGTGAAGAAGGTCGGGAAGGTCACTCGCGATCAGGTGAAGCAGATCGCCGAAGTAAAGGCCAAGGACCTCAACGCCGCCTCGCTTGAAGCGGCCATGAGGATCATTGAGGGCACTGCCCGCAGCATGGGGATCGAGGTAGTCTAGTTTTTCAACTACGTGGGAGGGCTTTGCGCCCGTTTGCACCACAAGGAGGAAGTAGAAGTGGCCAAGAAGGGCAAGAAGTATCAGGAAGCCGCCAAACTTGTTGAACCCGGGAAGACTTACGAACTCCTAGAAGCGTTTTCTCTAGTCTGCAAAGCCGCGTTCGCGAAGTTCGACGAGACCGTCGAGGTAGCTGTCAAACTCGGTGTTGATCCGAGGCACGCCGACCAGATGGTCAGAGGCGCGGTGGTCCTTCCGCACGGCACCGGCCAAGAGTCCAAGGTACTTGTGTTTGCCAGGGGCGATAAGGCCAAGGAAGCCCGCGACGCCGGAGCGGACTTTGTGGGAGCGGAAGACCTCGCAGAGAAGATCCAGAGTGGTTGGACCGACTTTGACCGCGCTGTCGCAACCCCTGACATGATGGGCATCGTCGGCCGTCTCGGCCGGATCCTAGGGCCCAGGGGACTTATGCCGAACCCGAGAACCGGGACGGTCACCAACGACATCGCGGGGGCCATCCGCGAGATCAAGCAAGGTAAAGTCGAGTTCCGCACTGAGAAGACCGGTCTGGTGCATGCCAGGTTGGGGAAGGTTTCTTTCGGACCCGAGAAGCTGGTTGAGAACTTCAACGCCTTTATGGACGCGATCATGAGGGCAAAGCCCGCGGCAGCCCGCGGAACCTATTTGAAGGGCCTTGCGGTCTCATCGACCATGGGCCCCGGAGTCCCCGTGAGCACGGCCAGAGTGGGGCGCCCGCAGTCCGCCTAGGAGTCCTTGCGGCTGCCGGACGCCGTCAGTAAGAGCAGGTCCAGGCTAGTGAACTGGACGTGCTAGACAACCGAATAGCGCTTGCCCAAGACAGCAGGTGTCGGAAGACGTAATGGCCCCAGGGCCGCCCGCCGAGGCAGGGTTCCCAGCGCCGATCTCCTATGTGAGGCGTGTGTGAGACTTACGGGGCCCCGCTTCGCGGGGTCCCTAATCGTTTGAAAGGGGGGAAACAGATGGAGAAGAAGCAGATAGTTGCAAAGGCCAAGGTGCAGGAGAACCTGCACGCCAAGATGCAAAAGGCCAAGAGTGTGGTGTTCGTGGACTTCCGGGGAGTCTCGGTCGCCGATGACACCCGTTTGCGCAAAGCCATGAGAGAGAGCGGCGTCGACTACAGTGTTGTGAAGAACACTCTGGCTCAACGAGCTGTGACTCAGTTGGGATGGCAAGGGCTTGAGGGTATGTTCCATGGGCCCACCGCCATGGCGGTCTCATTGGCTGATCCGGTCTCAGCCGCTAAGGTGCTTGCCGGTCTCGCCCGTGAGATCCCTGCCCTGAAGGCAAAGGGCGGAGTCCTCGAGGGCGGGCAGGTGCTTGACGCCCAGGCAGTGGCCTACCTCGGTACGCTGCCGTCCAAGGAAGAACTCATCGCCAGGGTGTGCGGAGCCCTGAACAGCCCGATTACATCGCTGGTGACGGTCCTGAACGCGACGCTCACCGGTTTTGCCAGAGCCGTCGACGCTCTGCGCGAGAAGAAAGAACAAGCTGCGGACTAACGCGGTAATAACACGGTAATAACAAGGAGGTTCCCAAAAGTGTCTAAGGTTGAACAGGTTCTTGACCTGGTTAAGGGCATGACGGTTCTGGAGCTCGCAGAGCTCGTGAAGAAGTTCGAGTCCGAGTTTGGCGTCTCTGCCGCCGCCGCTGTTGTGGCTGCTCCCGCCGCTGGAGCTCCGGCTGCTGCCGCTGCCGCCGCTCCCGAAGAGGAGAAGACCGAGTTTGACGTGATCCTGACTGATGCAGGCGCCAACCGCGTCTCAGTCATCAAGACCGTACGCGAGCTCACCGGGCTTGGCCTCAAGGAAGCCAAGGAGCTGGTCGAGGCTGCCCCGAAGCCTGTTAAGGAGAAGGTCTCCAAGGAAGAGGCCGCCAAGGCCAAGGAAGCCCTCGAGAAGGCAGGAGCTAAGGTCGAGGTCAAGTAAGGACCCGCATTCCCAAAGTAGTTCCCAAAGCAGCACGGGGAGGGGCAGGCCGGAGTCGCCTGCTCCTTCTTTGTTTGCCGCATCTGCCGCGGGAGACGGCAGCTGTTACTCAGTCTTTGCCCTGAACATATACTGGATTGTTCTCGCCCGTGGATCAATAATGGGCAAACTTAGTTGGGGGTCGACGCTATTGGCGGTGCGGGGAGGAAGCGTTCTTAGGGTTGCTGTCGTAGGGGCCGGCGGGTTGGTCGGCAGGAGAGTTGTAGAGAACTTCGATAGGAGACCGGTTACGGGCATGGAACTGAGCCTGAGCGGTCTGGGCAAGTCGGTGGGCACAAGAGTGCCCTTCGCCGGCGAGACCCTCGTCATCGAGAAGACGTCGGTCCGAGACCTGCGGAAGGTGGACGCGGTGGTGCTCTGCACTCCGACCGGCGCTTCGCGCGAGATTGTTTCGGAACTCCTGGGAGGCCCCATTATCGTCGACACTTCCAGCGCATTCCGCATGGACCCCGGAGTTCCTCTGGTAGTGTCCGGCGTGAATATGGAGTCGGTGAAGGGCCACAAGGGCCTGATTGCCGGCCCCAACTGCTCGACCATCCAACTGGTCGTCGCTTTGCGCCCGATCCAGGTCAGATACGGGCTCGAGAGAGTGCACGTCGCGACCTATCAGGCGGTCTCGGGCGTAGGGTACCAGGCTATGGTCCAGTTGGAGGAGGAGTCGCTGCAAAAGCTCGCGGGCGGCTCCCACGCTCACGGCGACTACGAGTCCCAGTTCCCCCATCCTATAGGGTTCAATCTCATCCCCCAGGTAGACTCATTCCTGGACTCGGGCTACACCAAAGAGGAAATGAAGATGGTGAACGAGACCAGGAAGATACTTGGCCTGGGCGACCTCAGGATATCCTGCACTTGCGTGCGCGTCCCGGTGTTCATCGGCCACTCAGAGGACTGCCTCGTAGAGACCAAGGAGAAGGCCGGTGCCCACGAGGTCCGCTCGCTTCTCGCAAGTACTCCAGGGATAACGGTCCTGGACTCGCCGGAGGATGCCGTGTACCCGATGCCAGTGATCGCGGAGAACACCGACGACGTATACGTTGGAAGGATAAGGCGCGACCTGGGCTCGGAGAACGGACTTCTCATGTGGATCGTGGCGGACAACCTGCTTGTAGGCGCAGCGACCAATGCCTGCAACATAGTAAGATATCTCCTCGCGGGTGAAGAGCAGTGATTGTCGTTCAGAAGTTTGGAGGAACCTGCCTCGCGACCGCCTCCAATAGGGAGATGGCGTGCCAGAGAGTAAAGGACGCTCTTTTGGGCGGCTACCGCGTCTGCGCTGTCGTCTCCGCGATGGGGCGGAGTGGCGAGCCCTATGCGACCGACACCCTCATTACTCTGGCTAAGGGCGTGAGCGAGGACATCGCGCCGCGAGAGCTCGACCTTCTACTGTCATGCGGCGAGGTTATTTCAGCTGTACTCATGGTGCAGGAGCTCCGGACACGGGGGGTCCCCGCCATGGCTCTGTCGGGAGGCCAGGCCGGGATCATCACGGATACCTCGTTTGGCGACGCCAACATCCTCTCGATCGATCCTACCCATCTCAAAAGGCACTTGGACGAGGGCAAAGTAGTTGTGGTAGCCGGGTTCCAGGGGCGCGCCGAATCGGGAGACATAACGACCCTTGGCCGGGGCGGGTCCGACACCACTGCAACCGCGCTTGGAGCCGCGTTGGACGCCGCATACGTCGAGATATACACCGACGTTGAAGGCATCATGACTGCGGACCCCCGGGTCGTGAAAGACGCCAGGACGATCCCTCTCGCGACCTACGATGAGGTCACCCAGCTGGCCTGGGAGGGCGCCAAGGTCATCCACCCGCGGGCCGTTGAGATCGCCCAGCGGGCTCGGACCCCGGTGTGGGTGCGGGGCCTTAACAAAGACAGCCGGAAGACGCTCCTTTGTGGTGGAGAGAGGCACGATAACCCCTGGCTTCTTGGAGCTGCCGGCAAACCGGTAACCGGGATAACCTACAGGAGCGGTCTCGCGCAGATCGTTATCGACCGTCCGCACGAAGAGCCGGACGAGACACGTTTCCCCCATGCCGTGTTCGACGCCCTAAGGGACATCTCGTTGGACCTGATCAATGTCACTCTTGAGAGAGTTTCGTTCGTTATCCCCGAAGGCAAGGTTCGCGATGCGGTGTCGCGCCTTCGCTCTCTGGGATTCCCCGTCACGGTACACGATAAGAGAGCAAAAGTCACGGTAGTCGGCTACGGCATGCACAACCTGCCGGGAGTCATGGACACCGTGATAGGCGCTCTCTCCAGGGAGAAGATCCGCGTGCTGGCCTCGTCGGACTCCAACATAACCATCGCTTGCTTGATTGACGAGGATTCGCTTCAGCCGGCAGTAAACGCCCTGCACTCGGCCTTTCGCCTTTCATAAGAAGACCAAGAGAGGTGCGATCATAATGCGGATATCGCCGTACGGCAGTCTGATCGTAGCGTTGGTCACTCCCTTCGGTCCCGGCCTCGAGGTTGATTATCCCAAAGCCCGAGCCCTTGCCGCCCGCCTTGTCTCCGAAGGGTGTGACGGCGTGGTGGTTTCAGGGACCACAGGGGAGTCGCCTACTCTCACCGCTGAAGAGAAGACGCGGCTTGTGGCGGAGATTAAGGAGGAGCTCCGCGATAGGGCCCGTGTCTGGGCCGGAACCAGCGGCTACAACACCACGGAGAGCGTGGAGCTCACGCGCCGAGCGGAAGCAGCGGGAGCGGACGGCATCCTGGCGGTCACGCCCTACTACAATAAACCGAGCCAGGAGGGACTCTACCGGCACTTCCGAGCCGTGTCCGAGGAGACCGGGCTGCCGGTGATGCTGTATAACGTGCCGGGACGGACCAGTGTGAACATGCTCCCGGACACCGTGCTGCGGCTCGCCGAGCTTCGGAACGTAGTCGCGGTCAAGGAAGCTTCGGGGAGCGTCGATCAGTCATCCCACATTCTTGCTTCCTGCCCCGACGACTTCTATGTTTTTTCCGGCGACGACAGCCTCACGCTGCCAATCCTTTCCGTCGGTGGCTCCGGGATCGTCTCTGTGGCCGCCCACCTAGTAGCGCGGCGTCTTCGGGATATGCTAGACTTCTACCGTGAGGGCGAACTCACGAAAGCGCGGGACGTGCATCTGCGACTCTACGGACTGTTCAAAGTCCTGTTCGTCACCACTAACCCCGTGCCTGTGAAGACCGCTCTCGAACTCTGCGGCAACCCTTGCGGCGGCTTCAGGCTTCCTCTATGCCCGCCGGATGAAAGGGAGAAAGCCCAAATAGCGAGGGTACTGGTTGACCTGGGACTCTCCGAGAAGTCCGGGTAGCGCTCCTCTCCCGCACGGGGAGACGCTTTACTAAGTTTCACGCCTGTTGACCTTACGTGACAGGCGTGATAGCATTGTATTTTGTATTCTTGTCTTTCATAGCCGGCCCAGAATTGGTTAACGGAACTAAGGTTAGAATAGGGAAGTGATGGAAGGAGTTCCGTCCCTGCGAATCGCGCCGGCGAATCTACCCCCTAAGGAGTGAAGGACTTCATGGCCTATCCTATCAAGGTAGGCAGGCGTGAACGGCTTAACTACGGGCGCATTCACGAGATCCTCGAGATCCCTAACCTGATCGCAGTGCAGATAGACTCATATAAGTGGTTCCTCGAAGAGGGACTCCGTGAAGTCTTTAGGGACATCTCTCCGATCAAGGATTTCACCGAAAACCTGGTCCTCGAATTCATAGACTACAGCCTTGGAGAGCCCAAGTACTCGGTCCGCGAGTGCAAGGAACGGGACGTTACGTACTCGGCTCCCCTTAAGGTGAAGGTCAGGCTGGTCAACCAAGCTACGGGCGAGGTTAAGGAACAGGAAGTCTTCATGGGGGACTTCCCGCTCATGACCAACGCCGGCACGTTCATCATCAACGGCGCCGAGCGGGTCATAGTGAGCCAACTGGTCCGCTCCCCCGGCGCGTACTTCTCCTACGAGACAGACCCCAACGGGAAGCGTCTCTACTTCGCCACTGTCATCCCCAACAGGGGAGCATGGCTGGAGATGGAGTCGGACTCCAATGACATCTGCTGGGTCAGGGTCGATAGGACCAGAAAACTGCCCCTTACCGTTCTCCTGCGCGCCATCGGCTACGAGACCGACGCTTCGATCCTTGAGGCGATGGGAGACAGCGCTCCTTTGCGCAACACGCTGGACAAAGACACCACAAAGTCCAGGGACGAAGCTCTTGTGGAGATCTACAAGCGCCTCCGCCCGGGTGAGCCTCCCACTGTGGAGAGCGCCCGGAACCTGTTCGAGTCCCTGTTCTTCGAATCCAGGCGCTATGACCTGGCTACTGTGGGTCGTTACCGCCTGAACAAGAAGTTTGCCATAAGGCGCAGGATCGCGAACTGCATAGCCACCGTGGACGTCCTCGACCCAATCACAGGGCATCTCCTCCTTAAGGCAGGCACCTTCATTGACCGGGACATCGCCCGCTCGCTAGGCGAGAACAGGGTAAACGTGATCGACGTTACCACCCAGGAAGGGCAAGTCGTGCATGTGGTGGGCAACGGAAAGCACGAGATCTCACCGGACGAGCTGGCGAAGGAGAAGACCCTCACCAGGGACGACATTGTGGCTGCGGTCAACTACTTCCTTGGTCTCTTCAAGAACGTGGGGACCATCGACGACATTGACCACCTCGGCAACAGGCGCGTCAGGTGCGTCGGAGAGCTCCTTCAGAACCAGTTCCGGGTGGGACTTACCAGGATGGAGCGCGTGGTCCGCGAGCGCATGACCATCCAGGACATCGACATCATCACTCCCCAGGCCCTCATCAACGTGAGGCCTGTGGTAGGCGCGATAAGAGAGTTTTTCGGCTCAAGCCAGCTCTCTCAGTTCATGGAGCAGACCAATCCGCTCACAGAGCTCACCGCCAAGCGAAGGCTTTCGGCGTTGGGCCCTGGCGGACTGACAAGGGACCGGGCGGGCATGGAAGTTCGCGACGTCCACCACTCCCACTATGGGCGCATGTGCCCCATCGAGACCCCTGAAGGCCCGAACATCGGTCTGACCGGGTCGCTTACCTGTTTCGGCAGGGTTAACAGGCTTGGCTTCGTTGAGACCCCGTACCGAAAGGTCGACAAAGAGAACAAGCGCGTCACAGACGAGGTCGTGTACCTGACGGCTGATGAAGAGGACGACTGCGTCATCGCCCAGGCCAACGCGAGGATAGGCGAGGACGGCAAGTTCCTGGACGACAGGGTCCTTTCGAGGTACAAGGACGAAGTTCTGGAGGTCCCGCCCGACAAGCTCGACTACATGGACGTTTCGCCGAAACAGGTCTTCTCGGTTGCCACGTCTTTGATCCCGTTCCTGGAGCACGACGAGGGCAGCCGCGCCCTGATGGGATCCAACATGCAGCGCCAGGCGGTTCCCCTTATCAGGACCGAGGCGCCCTTTGTCGGCACAGGTCTGGAACACAAAGCCGCGCTGGACTCGGGAGCCGTTGTTGCCGCCAAGAGGGGCGGCAGGGTGAAGAAAGTATCGGCCTCCAAGATCGTGATCGAGACCGAAGAAGGCATGATCGACGAGTACACGCTCCTCAAGTTCCAGAGGTCCAACCACGGCACGTGCTTCAACTATAAGCCTATTGTGACCAAGGGACAGATTGTGGAGGAAGGCGAAGTCATCGCCGACGGACCATCGGCCCATGGAGGCGAGCTTGCCCTCGGACAGAACATCATCGCGGCCTACATGCCTTGGCAGGGTTTTAACTACGAGGACGCGATCCTCATATCCAGAGACCTAGTGGAAGACGATAGGTACACCTCCATCCACATTGAGGAGTACGAGTGCGACGCCCGCGACACCAGGCTGGGACCTGAAGAGATCACCAAGGATATCCCCAACGTAAGCGAAGAGCAGCTTAAGGATCTGGACGACCGCGGCGTCATCAGGATAGGCGCCGAGGTGAGGTCCGGAGACATCCTGGTCGGAAAGGTCACTCCCAAGGGCGAGACAGAGCTTACGGCTGAGGAAAGGCTCCTCCGCGCCATCTTCGGCGAGAAGGCCCGCGAGGTCAGGGATAATTCCCTCAAGATGCCCCACGGCGAGAGCGGTATCGTGGTTGACGTGAAGGTGTTCACCCGCGAAGCGGGCGACGAGCTCCCTCCCGGCGTGAACCAGCTGGTGCGCGCCTACGTAGCCCAGCGCCGCAAGATCTCGGAGGGCGACAAGATGGCCGGACGCCACGGCAACAAAGGTGTCGTCGCCAAGATCCTCCCCCGCGAGAATATGCCTTTCTTACCCGACGGCACTCCGGTCCAGATAGTGCTGACGCCTCTGGGCGTGCCTTCAAGGCTGAACCTGGGCCAGATCCTGGAGTGCCATCTGGGATGGGCGGCAAAGGCCCTGGGGCTCCACATCGCGACCCCGGTGTTCGATGGCATTACCGAGCCCGAGATCAAGGAGCTCCTGGCGAAGGCCGGTCTGCCGGAGAACGGCAAGATCCAGCTCCGCGACGGAATGACCGGCGAGCCGTTTGGCGCGCCGGTGACAGTGGGCTATGTGTACATGATGAAACTGCTGCACCTGGTCGACGACAAAGTGCACGCCAGGTCGACGGGCCCCTACTCCCTGGTTACCCAGCAGCCTCTCGGCGGAAAAGCTCAGATGGGCGGCCAGAGGTTCGGAGAGATGGAGGTCTGGGCGCTTGAGGCCTACGGCGCTGCCTATACCCTGCAGGAGATGCTCACGGTCAAGTCCGACGACGTAACGGGCCGCGTGCGCACCTACGAAGCCATCGTGAAGGGGATGAACATCCCTGAGCCGGGAGTCCCTGAGTCTTTCAAGGTGCTTCTCAAGGAACTCCAGAGCTTGGCGCTGGACGTAAAGGTGCTGGATGACAAAGGCGCCGAGATTGAGATCAAGGAACTCGACGAGGACATTCAGGAGACTGCCCGCGACCTCGACTTGGTTACCGAAGGGGAACCCAGGCGTCTCCCGCGGCATCCCAGAAAGCGGGATATCCCCTTCGAAGGGCCGTTTAGGGATGAGACCGAGGACGAAGAGGAAGAAGAAGTCGTTGATCTGCCTGCCGCGGCCGGCGATGAAGACGTGGAGTCTATGGAAACGAGCGCTGAGACGGTGGATGACGAAGACGAAGCTACCGACGAGGAGCTCGAGTTGTCGACCGAAGAGCTTCACGAGAGGCTGGGCGTCGCCCCGTCCAAGGAAGACGACGGCAGGCTCTCTCTGGAGGACCTCTTCAAGAACCTGTCTCTTCCCGATGTTGTGCCCGTTGAGGAGGAAGAAGAGGCAACCTCAGATGATAAGAAGCGGAAACGCGCCCCCGCTAGGGGCAAGACCAAGGCCAAGAAGCCAAAGCGCGCCGCCGACGATTTCGAGCGTTTTGACCGCGTGAGGTCAATCCGGGATCTCGAAGACGACGATGTGAGAAGGCTGAAGGGTCCTTCGGAGGAGCCCGAAGAGGACGAAGACGACGAGCCGAAGCTCTGACAAGTGAGGGGGAAGTGAATCCGTGGACGTCAACAACTTCTCTGCCATACGCATATCGCTGGCATCGCCAGAAAAGATACGTGAATGGTCTCACGGTGAGGTCAAGAAGCCTGAGACCCTCAACTACCGTACCCTTAAGCCCGAGCGCGACGGCCTGTTCTGCGAAAGGATCTTCGGGCCTACCAAGGACTGGGAGTGCTACTGCGGCAAGTACAAGAGAATACGGTACCGCGGCGTAGTCTGCGACAAGTGCGGAGTCGAAGTCACCCGTTCAAAAGTCCGCCGCGAGCGTATGGGGCACATCGAGCTTGCCAGCCCGGTCAGCCACATCTGGTATTTCAAGGGCATCCCGTCAAGGATGGGGCTGCTCCTGGATATGTCCCCCAGGGTCCTGGAGCGTATCCTGTACTTCGCCGCCTACGTGGTCACCGATCCCGGAGACTGCGATTCTCTCACCTACAAGCAGGTACTTTCCGAGACCGAGTATCGCGAGGCCAGGGATAAGTACGGTTCCCGCTTCAGGGCGGGCATGGGCGCCGAAGCTGTGAAACAACTCCTCAGCACCATCGACCTGGAAAAGGTCTGCGAGGAGCTGCGCGTTGAGGCAAAGACAGCTACCGGTCAGAGGAAGATCAGGGCCATCCGCAGGCTCGAAGTAGCGGAAGCCTTCAGGAAGTCAGGCAACAAGCCCGAGTGGATGATCCTCGATGTAATCCCGGTCATACCTCCGGACCTGCGGCCAATGGTGCAGCTGGACGGCGGTCGGTTCGCCACATCCGACCTTAACGACCTGTACCGGCGCGTGATAAACCGGAACAACAGGCTGAAGAGGCTCCTTGACTTGGGCGCCCCCGACATTATCGTGCGCAACGAGAAGAGGATGCTTCAGGAAGCCGTAGACGCGCTGATCGACAACGGCCGCCGCGGGCGTCCCGTTACCGGACCGGGGCAGAGGCCTCTGAAGTCCCTTTCCGACATGCTTAAGGGCAAACAGGGCCGCTTCAGGCAGAACCTTCTCGGCAAGCGCGTGGACTATTCGGGCCGCTCGGTTATCGTGGTCGGCCCCAACCTTCGCTTTCACCAGTGCGGCCTGCCCAAGGAAATGGCCCTGGAGCTCTTCAAGCCCTTCGTGATGAAGAGGTTGGTTGAAAAGGGAGAGGCCCACAACATCAAGAGCGCGCGCAGGCTGGTTGAGAGGGCGAAGCCGGAAGTCTGGGACGTCCTCGAAGAGGTCATCAAAGAGCACCAGGTGCTCCTGAACCGCGCTCCGACCCTGCACAGGCTGTCCATTCAGGCGTTTGAGCCGGTCCTTGTCGAGGGCAGGGCGATTCAGATCCACCCGCTGGTCTGCCCGCCGTACAACGCGGACTTTGACGGCGACCAGATGCCGGTCCACGTGCCGCTCTCGGCTGAAGCGCAGGCGGAAGCCAAGATCCTGATGGCGTCCAACCACAACCTGCTGCTCCCCAAAGACGGCTCGCCGTCCATCACGCCCACCAAGGACGTGGTGCTCGGGATCTACTACATGACCAGGGAAGACAAGGATGACCGCAAGGAGTCGGAGCTGCCGGCGTTCTATTCGATAGACGCCGCTACCCTCGCGTACGACGTTGGCGCCATTAAGCTTGGAGAACGTATCGTCGTCCGGATGGATGACGGGTCCAGGCTGGTAACGACGGTTGGCCGGTGCCTGTTCAACCAGGTCCTGCCCGAGGGGCTCCGGTTCGTCAACTCCCAGGTCGACAGAAAGCCACTGGCCAAGCTGGTGACAAAGTGCATTAAGCTCTACGGCATGGAGGCTGCGGCCAACATGCTGGACGGCATCAAGGACCTCGGATTCAGGCACGCCACTCTTGCGGGTTCCACCATCGGCATCGACGACATCGTTGTGCCCGAGGAGAAGCCGGCGCTGCTTAAGGTGGCCGACGAGTCGGTGAGTGAGGTTGAAGAGCAGTACCAGATGGGATTCCTTACCGCCGATGAGCGGTACGACAAGGTCATCTCGATCTGGCGCGACACCACCGACAAGGTTACCGAGGCGATGAAGAACGCCTTCGATCCGAATAACCCGGTGATTATGATGGTGAACTCCGGCGCCCGAGGCAACCCTCAGCAGATCTCTCAGCTGGGCGGAATGCGCGGCATCGTGGTGGACCCCTCGGGGCGGATGGTGGAGCAGCCGGTGCGCTCGAACTTCCGTGAGGGCCTCACGGTTCTGGAGTACTTCACTTCTACCCACGGGCAGCGCAAGGGTCTTGTTGACACCGCTCTTCGTACCGCCGACTCGGGCTACCTCACCAGAAGGCTGGTCGACGTGGCCCAGGACGTCATCATCAGAGAGGACGACTGCGGCACCGAAGGCGGCATCACTGTAAAGGAGATCAGGATTGACGGCGAGCTCATCGAGAGTCTCCAGGACCGCTTGGTCGGGCGTTTCTCGGTGAGAGACGTAGTGCATCCTGAGACCGGAGAAGTCTTGTGCCCGGCTCAGACGCTGATAGATGAGGATACGGCCTCCTCTATCGTGCAAGCAGGCATAAAGGAAGTTGAGGTCCGCTCCGTTCTCACCTGCGAGACCAGGCACGGCGTATGCGTCAAGTGTTACGGCCGGAACCTGGCCACCGGCAACTTGGTCGAGGTCGGCGAGTCCGTCGGCATCGTCGCCGCGCAGTCCATCGGAGAGCCGGGTACTCAGCTGACCCTTCGTACCTTCCACCTGGGCGGCGTGGCAGGCGAAGACATCACCCAGGGTCTACCCAGGGTCGAGGAGCTGTTTGAGGCCCGCAAGCCCAAGGGCCAGGCAGCCATCGCCGAGATCGGCGGAGTTGTGGAAGTATCCGAGGCAGACCGCAAGCGGGAGATCAAGATAACCTCGCCTGAGGGCGACGAGAGCGTCACGGTTGTGCCGTACGGAGCGCTGGTCAAGGTAACGAGCGGGCAGACTGTGGAGGCAGGTGACCCCCTGACCGAAGGCTCCATCAACCCCCACGACCTCTTGCGGGTGAAGGGTGTCCGCGCTGTGGAAGAGTACCTCCTGGCTGAGGTGCAGAGGGTGTACAGGCTGCAGGGTATCGACATATCCGACAAGCACATCGAAAACATCTGCCGGCAGATGATAAGGAAGATCAAAGTCGATGAGCCCGGAGACACCGACCTTCTACCTGGCGGCGTAGTCGATATCCATGAGTTCGCCGACGCAAACGCGGCCGTCTTCGAGACGGGCGGTGAGCCCGCTACAGGGAAGCCGGTGATCCTCGGGATCACGAAAGCGTCCTTGGCGACCGAGTCGTTCCTCTCGGCGGCGTCGTTCCAGGAGACCACCCGAGTCTTGACCGAAGCCGCGGTCAAGGGCAGAGTAGACAACCTCTTGGGGCTCAAGGAAAACGTGATTATCGGCAAGCTCATCCCGGCCGGGACCGGCATGAGCAGGTACAACCACGTGGACGTGGAAGAGGTTCGCGAAGAATCTCCCGCCGCGGACGCGCTATCGGCCACGGGCTCGGAAGGAACTTTCGAGTAAGGACACAAATAAGCAGACATCAGGAAGCCGCGAAAGCGGCTTCCACTATTGAGACGGGAAGGTGCGTAGCCAACATGTCTTCGCTCGCGTCGTTATCGCTCTGGGTCATAGCTCTGCCCTTTGTGGGAGCTGCAGCCGTAGCGCTTCTCGGCAACCATAGGGAGAAAGCCGTGTCGGACGTAGCCCTCGGCACCGCGATACTGGACTCGGCGCTGGCAGTCCTATTGGTGACGCGCACCGGTTCTCACTCGCAGGTGGTATCCCGCTGGAAGTGGCCCTTCGATTTCGCTTTGGTCAGCGATGGCCTCTCAGTGTTCGCGGTGCTGGTGACCGCGGCCATAGGGGCGCTCATCCTGGTGTATTCGCGCTCCTACATGGAGCACGAGCACGGGAAAGCGCTGTACTACGCCCTGATGCTTTCCGTGATCGGGGCCATGAACGGCCTCTCCCTGTCCGGGAGCCTGCTCTACCTGTATGTTTTTTGGGCGGTGTGCGCTATCGCCAGTTTCTCCCTGATTGCGTTCCACCGGGACGATCCTGTGGCGAAGGCTGCGGCCAAGAGGGCCTATCTGTTCACGGGCCTCTGTGACCTGTGTCTGATCGCTGGCGTGATTTCTCTGTACATGGCGTCGACGCCCGCAACGTTCGACCTGGCGACGATAGCCGAAGGCATCCGCTCCGGAGCCATCTCCGCCTCGCGCCTCACGTTCCCGGCGTTTGCTATGCTGATCGGCGCAATGGGGAGGTCTGCCCAGGCGCCGCTACACTTGTGGCTGCCTGGCGCCATGGAGGCTCCCAGCTCCGCCTCCGCGCTTATCGACGCGGCTGCGACGCTAAACGGTGGAGTAATCTTGATGGCCCGCCTCTACCCGGCCTTCAGCGCGGTTCCGGGTTGGGCGCCCGCTGTCCTGTGGATAGGTACGGTTACAGTGCTGTGGGGTGCAGTGGCCGCCATGCGCGCCCAAGACCTCAAGAGGATGCTTGGATACTCTACCATGAGCCAGTTGGGCTACATGTTCATGGCAATAGGGACCGGCTCGGTCTTGGCCAGCCAATTCCACATGGTTTCGCACGCCGTGTTCAAGTCGCTCCTGTTCCTCGCCGCCGGGGCAGTGGTCCATGAGGCGGGGACACGCGATATGAGATTGCTTTCGGGAGCGGGGAAGAAGATGCCCTTCACCGGCCGCATGTTCATGTTGGGTGTCATGGGTCTGTCGGGCATTCCCCTCACGAGCGGCTTCTTCTCCAAAGACATGGTGTTCGCAGGCGCCCTCCACGCCCACGTGTACCCGGCCCTGGCCGGGGCAGTGCTCGGCGCCGCGCTCACCTTCACGTACTCGTGGCGCGCGTACTTGCGCGTGTTTGGTGGAGAACCCTCCGTAGAACTGGCTTCGGCTCACGAAGCCCCCAGGTCGATGGCTTGGCCGATGGGGGTCCTGGGGCTTGGCACTTTGTGCAGCTGGCTACTGATAGGGCTCCAGAGCGAGAAAATCCATGAGACCGTCGCCGGCATGGAGGTCCACGTGCTCACGCCCGCGTACCTGGTCGAAGAGACTTTTGCCAGCCCTGCGGCGCTCTTGTCGGCTTTGGCGCTGGCCCTCGGCCTTGCCGCGGTTGTCTTCATGCGCCGGGTCTCGCGGGCCGGACAAGTCACGGATGCCGCGACCAAAACAGTGCATAAGCACTGAGTTTTCTCCGGCATGCTCCACTCCAGTGTGCGTTGACACGTAATATGCAGGATGTTAAACTCTTTGGGCGTGCCTTTTTGGGCTTTTTGGGAGAGTGAAGTACCGTGCCCAGAAAAGACAGGTTGGCGGGGGTAAGGTCGACTCTGAGAGCGGTCGAGTCAGGAACCGCCCGCAGGGTCTTTGTCGCTGAAGACGCCGAGGAGAGGGTTACCAAGCGAGTTGTGGCTCTCTGCAGGGAGAAGGGCGTGCCGGTCGAGACCATCCCGTCAATGAAGGAACTTGGGGAATCCTGCGGCCTTCGAGTCGGCGCTTCGTGTTGCGCCGTCCTATCGTCGCCGGAAGAGATAACATGGAATGACTAGGCAAGAAAAGGGGGTCAGTAAGTGCCGACTATCAACCAGCTAGTCCGGCAGGGGCGTAAGGACGTAACCGTCAAGTCCAAGTCCCGCGCGCTTCGGGGCAACCCGTTCAAGCGTGGGGTTTGTACCGTCGTACGCACCACTCAGCCAAAGAAGCCCAACTCGGCACTCCGGAAGATCGCGCGCGTGCGCCTTGTGAACGGTATCGAGGTAACCGCGTACATCCCGGGAGTCGGACATAACCTGCAGGAGCACTCGGTCGTTCTCGTAAGAGGCGGTCGTGTGAGAGACCTCCCGGGCGTCCGGTATCACATCGTCAGGGGTACCCTCGATGCGGCAGGAGTTCAGGACCGCAAGCAGGGCCGCTCACTCTACGGCGCCAAGAGGCCGAAGAAGTAAACCTTTCGGAGGAATGATTCTATGCCCAGACGTGCTGGAGCGCCAGCCAGATCGTGGACTCCGGACCCGGTATACAACTCGGTCCTGGTAGCCCGGATCACTAACAAGATTATGCAGGGCGGCGAGAAGGCCGTGGCGCGCCGGGTCATGTACAACGCCATGGATATCATCAAGGAAAAGACCGGCAAAGACCCGGTCGAAGTCCTTGATAATGCCGTGAAGAACGTGATGCCGGTGCTTGAGGTCCGCCCGAGAAGGGTCGGCGGCGCAACGTACCAGGTTCCGGTTGAAGTACGCAGCGAGCGCAGGCTGTCACTGGCCATCCGGTGGATCGTAGACTTCGCCCGTGCCAGGTCCGAGCGCGGTATGGAGAACAGGATTGCAGGCGAGATCCTCGATGCGGCCGGAAACACCGGGAACTCCGTTAAGAGGAAAGAGGAAATGCACCGAATGGCCGAGGCCAACAGGGCGTTTGCTCACTACAGGTGGTAGCGGCTCTATAAGCCGGTCTCCACGGTAAGGTGTGGATTGAGACGATGCCGCGGACTTTTCCGCTGGAAATGGTAAGGAATATCGGGATCATGGCGCACATTGACGCCGGCAAGACCACGACCACCGAGCGCATGCTTTTCTACACCGGAAAGGTGCACCGCATGGGCGAGGTGGACCAGGGGTCAGCCACCATGGACTGGATGGTCCAGGAGCAGGAGCGGGGGATCACGATCACCTCCGCCGCAACAACATGCTTCTGGAAGAGTTGCCGGATCAACATCATAGACACGCCAGGGCACGTTGACTTCACTGCCGAAGTCGAGCGCAGCCTGCGCGTGCTAGACGGCGCCGTTGCGATATTCTGCGCCAAGGGTGGCGTCGAGCCTCAGTCGGAGACAGTCTGGCGCCAGGCGGACCGGTACAAGATCCCCCGCATCGCCTACATCAACAAGATGGATTCCGTCGGCTCCGATTTCTTCCGCGCGCTGAAGTCCATAGAGGTTAGGCTTGGAGCCAACCCTGTTGTCGTGAACCTTCCCATTGGCTCCGAGGAGGACTTCGCCGGGGTCGTCGATGTCATCGAGATGAAGGCTTTCTACTGGTGCGACGAGACCGGTGTCGAAATCGTGGAGAAGAGTGTGCCCGAGGACATGAGGGAGCTTGCCGAGGAGTACAGAGAGAAGCTAGTTTCGGCAGCCTCGGATTTCGACGAGTCCATCGCTGAGGCTTACCTGGAAGGGAAGGAAGTCTCGGTCCAATCCCTGAAGGCGGCCCTGCGCAAGGGGACCTTGGCCAACTCCATCGTCCCGGTCATGGCAGGGTCTTCATTCAAGAACAAGGGCGTCCAGAAGCTGCTCGATGCTGTAGTAGACTACCTGCCGTCGCCGCTGGACATCCCGCCGGTTGAGGGCGAGGTTCCGGGCAAGGACAGGCGCGAAACCCGCGCCCCCAGCGACAAAGAGCCCCTCTGCGCTCTGGCTTTCAAGGTCATGACCGACCCGTACGTTGGCAGGCTCACCTTCTTTAGGGTCTACTCCGGATCCATGTCGACCAGGTCCTACGTCTACAACCCCGCCAAGGGCAAGAGCGAGCGCATCCAGCGCATCCTGCTCATGCACGCGAACCACAGGGAGGACATTGAGGAAGCGATGACTGGCGATATCGCCGCCACCGTCGCACTCAAGTTCACCACCACCGGCGACACTCTGTGCGACGAGAAGCACCCGATCGTTCTCGAGTCCATCGACTTCCCCGAGCCGGTCATCATGGTGGCCATCGAGCCCGCAACCAGGGCCGACCAGGACAAACTCTCAGTCTCCCTTCAGAAACTGACCGAGGAAGATCCGACTTTCGTGTTCAGGACCGATCAGGAGACCGGGCAGACCATCATCGAGGGCATGGGCGAACTGCACTTGGAGATCATCGCCGACAGGCTGAAGCGCGAATTCGGTGTTGACGCCACAGTCGGACGGCCTCAGGTAGCCTACAAGGAAACCATAGCGGCTCCGGTTGACGGCGAGGGCAAGTACGTAAGGCAGACCGGAGGGCACGGGCAGTACGGACACGTGAAGATTCACGTCGAGCCGCAGGCGGCAGGCCTGGGAGTTGTGTTTGAGGATAGAGTCAAGGGCGGCGCGATACCTGCTGAGTTCATTCCCGCGGTCGAGGCCGGGGTGCGCGAGGCTCTGCAGACCGGCAATCTCACCGGAAGCCCGGTAGTTGACCTGAAAGTTATACTTCTTGATGGGTCCTACCACGAGGTCGACTCTTCGGAGCTGTCGTTCAAAGTGGCCGGGTCCATGGCCATGAAGGACGCTCTTGATAAGGCCAAGAACGTGCTTTTGGAGCCGGTCATGAAGATAGAGGTGGTAACTCCCACCGAGTACCTGGGCGATATCCTGGCGAACGTGAACGCCAGGAGGGGAGAGATTCAGAGCATCGAGTCTCGAGAGTCTTACGAGGTCGTCGAGGGCACGGCGCCTTTGGCCTCCATGTTCGGTTACGCGACGGACCTTCGCTCGCTCTCGCAAGGCAGAGGCACCTATACAATGCAGTTCTCTCATTATGATCGGGTTCCAACCGCTGAAGCGGAAAAGATAGTCGCCCGCTACCTTGGGCGGTCAGTGGAATAGTAAAAGGAGGACTTAGCAAGTCATGGCCAAGAAGAAGTTTGAACGGACGAAGCCCCACGTCAACGTCGGGACCATTGGTCATATCGACCACGGCAAGACTACCCTTACCGCGGCCATAACCAGGGTCTTGTCGACAAAGGGATGGGCTGACTTCACCCCGTTCGACCAGATCGACAAGGCTCCTGAAGAGAAGGCCAGGG
>JBLNCN010000008.1:0-66957 GCA_050260675.1 Bacillota bacterium
CGCCGGCTGCACTCAGGATGTGGGTATCAGTCTCCGGAAGCGTATTATCGAGCAAATCAAAGCAAGACTGCGACTGTCAGAGCAATCGCAGTCTAGTGTCCAAAGTTAGGGGGTCAACCCGTGACGTGACGGTATTATCGACCGGGGCGGTCATCCCGTGACCGGTTGCCGAGGCCCGCGCGGCCTCCTCTCCAGACGAGATCACCTCCTAGTCACGGGATGACCATCTGGAGGAAACCTATCAGTCACGGGATGACAGTCGAGAGCTGCTATACTCGGCCGACGATGCATCCGAGTCGCAAACCGGCGACGTCACTTAGTGCCGGCGGGATGATCCTCCGGGGCGCAGTGATGCCCCGCCTCGCCATGTTTGTCGTCGTGATGCCCGTGGCCCATGAACACCATCATCACAATGTGCATTAGCGGGCAGAGGAGGAAGACTCCCAGCGTGCCTATCCCGCTCCCTTGAAGTAGGCCTGCCCTCATGACCCCGTACCCTACAGCTAGCAGCGCTACACACAGTGCTCCGATCTTGGCTGTCTTGGTTAGTTTCATTCGTCTCCGCCTCCCTGATGAGTGGGTCATCTGCCGAGTGAACCAATTGCCGATTTCAGCCTGCTAGAGCCTACTACAACCTACTACAGCGTGTAGCATTACAGGCCAACAAAAAAGCCTAGCAGACCAAAACGGTGATAAGCACCAAACCTACGAACGATGCCAGGGACGCGATCGCCAAAGGCGCTCCCAACCTGGATTTCTGCAGCTCCACGCCGCCGAGAAGGCGCTGCACCCTGCCAGTGATGCGACCGACTCTGTTTCCAACGGCATTGGCGACCGCAACCGAAGGACGCCCTGCTTGGGCGACTTTTACGATCGCGGAAGCGAGCGCAAGCGGATCCTCGGTGATGGAGGCTGCCAGGTCGTCCGCAGCTTTCTCCCGCTCATCCATGTAGAGACGGATGCCCAGGTAAGCTGCGGGAGAGAAGAAAGTCAAGGCCTTCACCAGTGCCGAAGCCAGCCCAATGAAGGCATCGTTCTGGGAAATGTGCGCTGCCTCGTGGGCTAGAGCTGCCTTGAATTCGGCAAGGTCGAGGGACCTGCAAAGATCCTCCGACACCACGATAACCGGGCGAAGAACGCCGACAGTACAGCAGATGCCGGGTCTCTCCGTGATATCAACCGTCAACCACATCCCTGTGCGGTCTTCTAATTCCTTCACCGCTTGCTGTGCTTTTGCGCCGGTCTCCGGGTCTTCCCACACGAACTGACTCAGGGGGACGGAATCCCGGGCCGCCCTTCTCTGGGCAACCCATATAACAAACGCCTGCAGGGCTGCCAGCGCCAAGCTGGACGCGAACAGCCAAGTACCGGCGTCGCCCAACGAAGAACTCGTCAGACACGCAAAATGGGTGCTCAGTCCCGAGATCCCCGTGCAGTTTCTTGGGTAGACAAGATGGCCGATGAAGCCGGCCACAGGTAGCAGCACTGCGGAAGCCAGTATCCACCTCCGTGCCGCAGCATGCCTTACCCGGAAGAGGTACAGAGCAGCAATAGCCCAGCCGACGCTCAACACGGACGTGAGCGCCACATGGACTACCAGCGACACCGGGATGAGGGGCATCTACTTGCCCTCCGCCTTCCTGCGTTCCGCGATGACCTGAGCGAGCTTCTGGAGGTCCTCGTCTCCCCTCGCTCGAGCCTTGCCCGCGAGATGGGCTACCGTCTCCTCAGAAAAGGATTCAAGCAAGCTGTCCAGCACTTCCCCTACCAAGGCAGAGCCGAATTCCTTTCGAGACATGGCAGGCATGTAGACGTAGCTGCCGTCAACCATTTCCCTCGCAAGGAATCCCTTATTGGCCAGGCGGGACATGACTGTCATGACCGTCGTGTAAGCCAGGTCCTGTTCAGCGCGCAGGCGATCGTGCACCTCGCGAACGGTGCACTTGCCCATGGACCAGCAGGCCTCCATTATCCGGGACTCCAGCCCACCCAAGGCTTTCGCAAGTCCCTGCTCATGCGGCTTAAAGTCCGAGAATCTACCCACGCTATACACCTCAATACGAAGTGTAGACCAGACATCTACTACCGTCAATAGTAGACACTCGACTCGTCTCATCTCGGCGCTGCATGCAGCGGTGGAGTCGTGCTCCGTTCAAAGCGGCAAGATCAGGGGGATGCAGGTCACCAAAACCGGTCAATCGAAGTCAAGAATCGCGGACTCCCGGAGGAGTATCCTGAAACCCGCGAAGGAGGTGCGCCGTGCGCGAACAGCTCGAAGCGGTTCGGGCCCTGCCACATGATGGTCTTCCAGGGTCCTCCCTTCCCGGACGAGAAGTTCGGAGAGGCCATCAACGCGGTCTGGAAGGCTATGGAGCAGTTCAACCCGACCCTCTACGGATGGCAGTGGGCGGACGACGATGCGCCGCGGTATCAGCTCGCTCCGATCGGCGAGAGAGGCTAAATCGAAGCCCGGCCGGTGAAGGAGATCCGCAGGTAGAAGCGCCACGCGCTTCTGAGGTTCCCATATCCACAAGCAGCGATTAGAAACCGCCCCATCTCGCAGATTGCGGGATGGGGTCATTCCTACTCAGACGGGAAGTATTCATCTTCGTATACACTGGCAGTGAAATCCAGTGCCAGAGGAACAGCCCACCGCGAGGGGACATCCAACGGCCGCTACGTGAAAGGTGGGTGCCGTATGGATCGGATAAGATGCGCCAGACGAACGGCCGGGCGCCTGATATTCCTCCTGCTCATCATCCTGTCCCTCACTGCCTTCGCAGTATCTTGCGCCCCAAGACCAGAGTTCAACATAGCCGCAGATGATATCCCGGCACTCTCTCTTCATCCGGACGTCGACGCTACCGCGAATGAGCGCGTTACCAGTGACCTAGCTTTCCTCACTTCCGAGTTCTGCAACGGCCGCCAGGTAGGCACAAGCGGCGCCACAAGATCAGCCCAATACGTTGTCGACGAGTTCGAGAGGATCGGCCTAGAGCCCGGTTACCGCAATAGCTATGTACAGGGCTTTGAAACGAAGTACAGGGACCAGGTAACGGGGAGCGTCCGTGTGCTCGGCGCCAACGGAGAAGTTGCGGCCCACTTTGACAGCCCTCAGGACCTCGGAGTGGGCTACTATTCCTCGCCCGGCAGCAACGTAGTCAAGGGAACGCTGACCGCCCTACCCTCGACAGATGAGGGGTGGCGGGACCTCAAGCGAGGCTCGGTGATCGTAGCCAAGAACCACCAGGACGACTCAAGCAGCATTCTGAACCCTGCAAGCCGGTACAAGGCTGCTGCTGTGCTGCTCTCGGTACCTAGCATCGCCAAAGGGCCAGTCGGGATGGGTGCAACACGAATGTCAGGCGTGATGCCCGTCTTCCTGATAACCGAGGACTGCTACAACCAGTTGCAGGAGCACATCGGCAAACAGGTAGAACTCCAGATCGATGCGGAATCAGGCCAGACCGTGGCCGGCTTCAACGTCGTGGGGATCTTGGGCAATCCCAATTCGGAGCCGACAGTTATCATCTGCGCCCACCGAGACACGCTTGGAACTGGCGAGGGCGGATACGTGCCCATCCAAGGCGGGACCGACAACGCCTCTGGGACCGCGGGTCTCCTTGAGATCGCCCGCATCCTGGAAGCCCGCCCCGAGTGGAAGTGGGCAACAGTCTTTGTTTCCTTTGATGGCGAGGAGATCGGACTGACCGGGTCAAAATACTTCGCCGCCAGCTATCCCTTCAACGAGTCAAACCTGAAACTGGTCGTGAACTTGGATTGCGTCGCGGTGACCGGATGCAGCGAGGTCGAGATCTACAAGACCTCAAAGAGCGACCTCGCCCTCTCAGTCGCTGAAGCAATCGTAGAGCAACTAAGGGCTGTTTCGCTTGAGGGAATCGCGACTGAGGAAAGTTACGCCAGCGATCAACGGTCATTTGAGGCCGAAGGTTTTGCCACGCTGGCCATCCACTCACCTGTAACAGCGATGCGCCCCCACCTGCACAGCCCGAGAGACACAATCGAAACAGTGGACGCATCTGTGCTGGCCGCGCTCGCGCAAGTCGTCGCCGAGGGGTTGATCAGCACCTTGGGATCTGGCGAGTAGCGCCGATCCGCTGAGGGCATTCCCTTTTCGGCCTGTTACTGGGCATCGTCGAGTCCCAGCTCGTATATGCGGGTGTTTCCTTGCACTCCCACGCACTTAAAGCCCAAGGACTCGAAGAGCCTCCGCGAAGCGGTGTTGTAGTCGTATATCTTCGTACCGTAGAAGCGGGCAATGCCAAGCTCTCTCGCCCGCGCGATGATCGCCATCATAACCTTCTTGCCTATCCCTATGCCTCGATACCGAGGCACTCCAATGGCGATGGACGGGTTCTCCCCTTTCAGGGTGACGTCCCCGATTGAGACGAACTCGCCGTCTTCCAGGACCTCGATGAAATAAAGCTCGCCGCTGGTGGACAGGTATTCATACATCTTGCGGACGTAGTCGCCATCAGGGATTTTGCCTGCGTCAGCGATGCCCTCGGAGTTGCGGTACACTACCGGATCCCGGTACCAAGTAACAGCCTTGCGGTAATCGCCATCATATGCCTTTAGCCTAAGCGTACCGTCAATAAGGACAAACTGCGGTTGCTCGATGCCGACTAGAGTCATGTGGCGGCCCCCTTTTCAGTCCCTCATCGCCTTTCGGCCCGCCGGAGAGTGTTCCCTCTTCGTCCAGACAGCGTGTTGAAGGATCGGGCTGGCAGTAGAGGAATGTCTGTAATGCTCCTGCATTGACTAGGTTCCGCTATTCGGGCGTGTTCTCGCCAGGAAGGTATGGATGGCAACTCAAACACCGGGAACTGCGATGGTTCTCAGCCGAGGCGTGCATGGGGCTCTCGGCTTCGTGGAATACGGAGTCGATCTCCAGAAGCGATTATCACTACGGGCTAACTTACGTGCCACATAACCTATACCACATTTGCGCACTTCACGATGTCGCTGATGAAGCAGGATTCCACCAGGTCGTGGGTTCCGTTTCCTCCGACACCGTATATCACTGTGGGTATCCCCTTGGCGCCGAGGACGTCCGAGCCCAGCCAGCCGTATGCTCCTACAACAGGGACTTCCTTCCCCGTGACATCCCGGTTCGTGCTTGACAGCGTTCTGACCAGGAGGTGATCCGGGGCTATCTCGTAGCCATTCCGCACGAAGTCCAGTGTAGTCTTGGCGTCGAACCGGGAACCCTCGGACCGGAGGTTATGTCGGCTGCTCCGCGGGCGAAGACCTGATCACCTCCGCTGCGTAGCCTGAACGGGCCATTCATCCGTTGCACGCCGACAACATCCATATGCCCATTGATGATGAGCCCATGGCGCTGGGTCAGGGCCGCCTCACCGGCGGATTTCCCACCCAGGACGGCTACAACATTCGCCTGCGCTGAGCCTCGTTCCGATCGATATTCCACGCTATTAACGTCCCCAATTCAAGGTCAGCATGGAGAAGCCCGACACAACGGCGGTCAACAGGATTACCGGTACTATGGGTATTGTGCAGAGTTGTTCGCCGTCGTTAGCAGAGCACCTCTAGGCTATCCATGTCCACCTACTCAAACAAGACTTTCAGCAGCGGAGGTACAAGATCTCCAAATTCATCCTTTCGGCAAAGGCGCGTACCCAGCTCAAGTCCTCGGCGAACTACGTTAGCACGACATCCTCCAAGACAGATGGGAAGATACGAACAGACATAGCATTCGGGACTCAAAGGGTTCGTTAGGAGTAAATCGTAGTAGGTCTCGGCCAGACGGTCAATCGATACATCTCCCACCTGCGCGGAGCGAATCCCAGCCATCTGGCTACAAGTGTAGACAGCGCCGTCCACATCAAAGGCGAACGAACCTTCCCTTACTCCGAAACATGGAGACACCTTGAAGGGATTCCGAAGGCCGAATCCTAATGCTTTGGCTTTTCGCATAATCTTGGCGCTATTCTCCACCCAACTCCGATGCCCCACCATACCGCACCCAGATTCACAGTCATACGTGTTTGCCACCGCAAAAAGGTTTTTCCTGTTTGCCAGACCTTCATTGGCAAGGATCCCCAGAAGGCTGTCCACACTGTCAATAGTGTCCTGGTCGACATTGCAGCGTACGACAGCCGAACAGACACTTGACACGTTCTTGAGACCCCGCAATGTCTCGTTGAAGCTACCTGTGCCGCTTCTATGCCTTCTTCTAAGATCATGAACCGATGGCGGTCCGTCCAGAGTAACCTGAACTTGAGTCAGGTTATGCCGTTTGAGGTCTCCAATAATCCCAGCAGAAGCCAGGACACCATTCGTGATCAGATAGGTTTGGTATGAGATTCCCAGATCCTTGCATACTGCAGCTACCGAATCACAGATGAGCAGAATGCACGGAACGTTGCAGAGCGGCTCACCACCATAGAAGGTAAGGTGCACTTTCCGAAGGCCGCGGGAGGTCACATACCGTCCGATCCACCTCGCTACACGCTCTGCCGTGTCGAGAGACATATCACCTTCAGGAGCACCCACGTGCTCGTGGCGCTCGTAGCAGTAAGTGCACTCCAGATTGCATCGCCGGGTAGTGAACACCGTAACCGCAAGGCTGGTTTGCCCAAATCTAACACGGTTTAGCCAATAGCGGACCAATTTACCCTCCCACTCCCTTGATGGCACAATGATCATCATGTCCAGCAGGGCGGATATCTGTCGTTCGCCTAGACCATCCAGAACTGGCTTCCCGTCTCGAGACGGGAGGACCACTGCGCCATTGGATACCGTGTTGTAGACTAGGCATTGCGAACCATCGCGAAGTCCATCGACGTAAAGATTGAATAGGCTGAAAAGCGGCATGTTCATCTGTGCATCCCCAATCCTGTGTATTGACCGGGGGGGACGGTTATCAGATCCTCGTCAGAACGGTACTACGGAACTATGATGTTAGACTTCTTCAGTGTCGATATCCGTATCGTTGAACCCGTAGTATTCCGTAGCGCAGCTACAGCAGCCCGTCTCTGTCAGTTTCGCAGCGAAAGTCGGAAGCATGGATCCGGAATCGATAATCGTCATGCAAATACCCCCTCACACTATCCGCCCCCGGTCGCAGACTATGATATCACGTATGTTAAGATATTCCAATTGTTCCATTTACTTGGGCTATTGTGCTTGAGATCTAGTACATAGCTTCCAGTCTTGGCAGGAATTCGTCCTTCAGGAGCGAATCAGAATCGCCAGAATGCACTGGCTTCAATGACTCTGTCATAAGACAGGTGGCAGGCGCCGAAAGGGGTTGCTCTGTTGTCGTCCCAGTTCCCTGACGGAGTGGCAATCGCAGCTCTGAGCCCGTGGTTCGCCCTGTTATCTGATGCTGCGTCATTCGGTGTGTCGGCTCTCTGCATCTTCTTTGCACGTGCGCGGTTCGAAGAAATGCCCGTGAAGACAGGCCGACTACAGATATCCGAACTAAAGGATGGTCCGAGGTTCTTCCGAGAAGTGCGGCTCGCTTCGACGCTGCTCACCATGACGGTGGTTGTGAACGCGTGCTCGCAGCCCTCTGGGATCGCTCTTAATGTTCATGTACTTCGGACACTCGGTGGTAGCCCCGCGTTTCCAGGCGTGATAGGGAGCGTATCCGCGGGAGCAGCCCTCCTGACATCCCTGAGGCTCGCAGCCCCGAAGACATGGCCACACCTGGACGACTGATCGCCTATGCCGTCGGCGGGATGGGACTACCTTTCGCTTTGACATCCATTGTACGCACATTGTGGCCGCTATCGCGGGGACTCTCCTGGATGCTTTCGGTAGTAGGATGGTCTTCGCAGGCCTAGGGCTGATCCTGTTGATCACAGGCTGTCTGGCTAGCGCCAATCGGAGGATTCGCGACGTCTAACTTGGGGGGAACCTGGATGAAGGACTCATACCTGATTACTGACGTAGGGAGCACCACCAGCAAGACCGTTCTAATTGGGGAGAACGATGGAGAGTACCGAATGCTCGCTCGCGGCGAACACCCAACAACTGTGGAGGCTCCCTACGATGACGTCACTGTGGGCGTTCTAGGGTCACTGGAGATTCTGAGTTCGCACATTGGTCATCCAATGGCATCGAGCGGCGAGCCGGCGACGAGACGGGACGACAGTGAGATCAAGTATCTGTCGACGTCCAGCGCCGGCGGCGGCTTGCAGATGATGGTGTTCGGGGTCATGAAGAACGTCACCGCAGAAAGCGCCAAGAAGGCTGCGCTGGGCGGCGGAGCCATCATCCTTGATGTCATGACCACAGATGATGGCCGCCCGAGTTTCATGAAATTGGACTCCATTAGGGAGTCAAGGCCCGACATGATCCTAATTTCCGGAGGGCTGGACGGCGGCAACACCGCGTTCGCGCTCGACATCGCGGATCTCCTGAACGCCGCCAAACCCAGACCCAGGTTCGGAGGCAGTTTCCGGATACCGGTTGTCTACGCGGGAAACCGAGACGCCGCCCCCCTCGTGGTCGATACGCTGGCAGACTGCTTTGATGTCAAGGTCGTGGACAATCTGCGGCCGGCATTCGATACAGAAGTGCTGGAGCCGGCGCGGTCCGCGATCCACGAGCTCTTTATGTCGCATGTTATGGCCCATGCTCCCGGTTACGACAGGCTAACTTCATGGGTAGATGCGGACATCATGCCCACTCCGGTGGCCGTAGGGAGGATTATGAAGGAACTTGCTGACGCGCGGCGCATGAACATCGTGGGAATGGACATCGGCGGAGCGACAACCGACGTGTTTTCGGTCTTCAACGGCACTCTGAACCGCTCGGTTAGCGCTAACCTTGGGATGAGCTATTCTGCGGGCAACGTGATGCTGGAGGCGGGGATTGATAACATCACCCGCTGGCTCCCGTTCGAGATGCCCCCCGAAGAAGTGGCCGATAGGATCTGCACAAAACTCATCAACCCGACTACAATTCCCGGAAGCCTCATTGACCTGCAGATAGAGCAGGCTCTAGCCACAGAGGCGTTGCGACTCGCCTTTCTGCAACACAGGCAGGTTGCCACGGTGCCGCCAAAGGAGTCCCCGGCCTGGCGGTCTCTGCTCGGGGATGGTCGCCTTGTCGGCTCTAGCCCTGAAGCTAGGAGCATCGTGGATATTGGAGACGTCGACATGCTGGTGGGCTCCGGCGGCGTCCTATCCCACGCTCCCAGGCGGGCGCAGGCAGCGCTTATGATGCTTAACGCGTTCCTGCCGAAAGGGGTCACTTTCCTTGCCGTGGACAGCATCTTCATGATGCCCCACCTCGGAGTGCTCTCCCAGATTCAGCCCCAAATCGCGCTGGACGTCCTGGAGAAGGACTGCTTCGTTCCCCTGGGTCCTGTGATCGCCCTTGAGGGATCCGTGGTCAAAGGAAGACCCGTTGCCCTAGCGCGGTGTAAAGATGCGGCCGGCCATTGGACAGAGGTCACAGTGCAAGGAGGCGACATCGGCGTCCTCCCGACTCCGGGCTCAGGAGAGGTCCTCGTAGAAGCAACTTCGCTTGGCGGCGCCTCCATCGATGGAAGAACTCAAGTCACTTTCAGGTGTCGCGCCGGGAAGGTCGGCGTCATCATCGATGCCCGCGGGAGGCCGCTTGACCTGCACCAAGATCCTCGCCGCAGAGCCGAGGACAACGAACGATGGGCGGAACAAATCGGAGCCTACGGACCGGAAGGAGGCGTGCCGGATGCCAGATGAAGTAGTCACGATCCGCCGCATGCGGCTGATTTCCTCCACTGCCAAGACCCTCGTCAGCCCGGGCGATCATGTTATGCCGGACACTCCGGTGGCGCGGACCGAGGCCCTCCCCGGAAAGCTGTGGAAGGTGGACGTCTCTCGCGACCTGAATGTGGACCCGTCAGATACCCTGGAGCGAATGACGGCCGGCGTAGGTGACAAGTTGCGCACTGGAGCCATAGTAGCCGCAAGCGGCGCGTTCTTCGACAGACGCGTGGCCCGCTCACCTGTGACCGGAACATTAGCCCTGATATCCAAGAGCCGGGGCCTTGCTTATGTGAGGGAAGACGTCGACATCGGCTCGCAAGAGGGATCCGTAGAGGTCCCAGTAGCTAAGATGCTGGGCGTACAGCCAATGATGATCATGGTCTACAAATCGGCGGAAGCTAACGTGGGAGAAACGGCTGTAAAGGGACAGGTACTGGCGAGGTTCGGTAGGAAGACGGCGGCATCCCCCCTATACGGCAAGATCATCGGGATCTCTCCGATCAAAGGCACCATCACAATTGAGCCACTGTTCAAGATGCAGATTACGACGGCGTACCTAAAGGGCATCGTCGAAACTGTGACACAGGGCGAATCCGTGGAGATATCCGGTCGAGCGAGAGTGCTCAACGGAATATGGGGTTTAGGCGGGGAGTCATGCGGCAGGCTCCATGCGGTTGACGGCGACCTAGGCGAAGCGGCCGATCTGCCTGCGGGGGCCATAGTGGCCGCAAGAGGGACGGCTACTCGAGCCGCGTTGCAGCGTGCCGTCCAGGCAGGCGTGAAGGGCGTCATTCTGGGGTGGCTGGGCACCGCGGCAGTCATGGAGTTCGCCAGCTTGAAGAACATGGGAGTCACCGGCGACGAGTCCGCCCCGTTCCCGCTGATATTGATGCAGGGCTTCCTGAAACAGGACATGCGTGACGATGCCTTCCGGGTCCTACGATCTTCACACGGGGCCCTATGCTCGATAAGGGGCGTGACGCACATACGGGCAGGCGTCGTGCGCCCCGAAATCCTGATCTTCCCCGAGTAGAAAGGAGGTGTTCACTCGCTATGCAGGAGCCGCTTTCATCTGAAATGTGGAGATTCGAGCCGGATCTGAGTAGGCACTTGCCGCCCGATGCTTGGCGCATTCGGACCAACTTTGTGGAGCCCAAGGACATCCTACGGCGCTTCGGCGTCTGGCCGGACGACGTACTCACGCCAGAGAGACTTGACGCGCTTTACTCGGGAGAAACCGCTGAAGGCCCCTGTCCTATTACGGTCACATTCCTCGACGACAAAAAGGCGGCCGCGATAGAAGCAATCTGGAAACCGCGGAGGGATCCAGTGATCCGGATACTGCAGGATGGGTTGTCGTCCATACCTGGGCTGGCCGACGGCAACAGGGATACGGCAATGATCACCTACGCAGGCTTTGTGGTCCTCGCTCTTCAGTCTCTGCTCATTCTGGAATTGAGGTCGAGGGAACGGGAAATCGGAATGTGGGACGCCAGGACAGAAGGCCAACGGATGGGGACATTGTTCGCGGTGCGTCCCAGCACAACGGCGACTTTCACGAGGGTGGACGTCATGCCGCTGCCCGGCTCCTCGGTCCTGTGCGTGCCGTGGGGAGGCCCCTTCGCCGAGTACGCCAAATTGCTCCCCCTCTTGGCTGACCGGCATAGCCAGCGAGTCCTGGGTTCAGCTGACGAAAAGCTTGAGGTTGTCCCGGAAGGACCGCTCCTGAAGGCTTTGATGGCGGCCGGATTGTTGCGACAACTGGAGCATACTTACATGAACGCCCGCTGGGCGCTCACGGTTCCTATCCTGAACCCGGAAACCGCGCGGCGCATGATTCCATGCTTGGCACGGGTCGCCCACGGTATCTCAGAAGCAGTAAGCGCTGACATAACGAGTATCGCAGCCCTTAAGGAATCAGGCCGTTATGCTGGCGAAGAGGGATCCGGGGACTACCTTGAGATGGCCTATTCGGTTCTCATGGGAATGGTTTTCCAGTGGGCGATGGAAAAGGGGATCGTGCAAAGACCTCCTCAGTTCAGAGTGACGAAGAGTGGTCCGATACTTGAGCGTTCCAGAGAAGCAAGGAACTCGACCGCCCACCCCCTGCCAGGGTTGGCGATCCTGAAGGGCGCCGCCTCAATCTGGGATGAGCTGCGATCAGCCTGCCACGGCATCGGCTGACCATCATAGTCCACAGACGATGCTCCGGAGCATGCCGGCGGACCACCTCCAGCAGCTCCGGAGCATCGTTTCGGATAAGGGAGAGGCTATTTAACTACCAGGTACTGCTCCCTGATGGCCTCGACATCGACCTTAGCGAGGTCGCTGACCGACTCGACAATGGCGACCGGGTCATAGTCCTTCAGGAGAACGTAGCCGCCCGGCGAGTTTACGGTCAGTTGAGTGACCACGACGTCGTTGCCGCCACGGACCGACATCAGTTCTCTGGTGCCGTCCATAGACACTAGCCGGTACAGATTGCCGGAGCTGGCGTTGCTCGACGGACTGGGGGCATCGGCCTCTGTAAGGTCCAGCGTCAAACTGACCTTCATACCATCTTGGATGACGAGCACAAGAGGCTCGAACTCCCAGCCGATACCTTTTAGCACGGCCTCTTGGAAGTCGCCACGGATAACCGCCTTCTTAACCAGGCGTTCGGTCGGAACCTTCGTAATGTCGTCTCCATAGATGCTGTCCTGCGGTCCTGCGCCTCCCGCGCAGCAGCTTGGCCCTCCCGCCGGAGGCGCTGCAGTATCAGGGTTGCTGACGTCCACGGCAGCGAGATCGTCGACGACGCGGATTAGCCCAGAGATCATGCCCATCCAGCAGCTGAAACGGATGTCATCACTGCCGGGCGTAAACTCAATGACGTTCTCACCGGACTTGATGTTCTTCGTGATGTTCAGTGACGGGATGACGATCTGACCGTTACAGGAGTTCACCTGCTGGCCGTCGATTATCCATCGAACCGGAATTCCACGCTGGACGTACAGAAGGTTCGGCAGGTATCCGCGACCGTCGGCGACGGTCGTTATTGTCTGCACATCGTTCTCAACGACGGCCTTGGTCACCTGCCCCGCCGCGGATGCTGTGCGGCCCAGAAGAGACCCGACGGACGGCAGAGGATAGCCAGCGAGAGCTAGGCCGCGGTTGAACATAACTACTCCAAGCCCAACCACAAGGGCGCCGCCGAAACGGGCCAGGCGCTGGGTGAACCCTCTGCTCAACAAGGCTGATAGAGCGCCCAGCAGCAACATGATCGGCACGGTCCCGAGGGCAAAGACGAACATGGCTGAGGCACCCTTGATGGCGCTACCGCTTCCTAGCGCAAAGAGCTGCATCGTCTGCAAGGGACCACACGGCATCAGGCCGTTAAGCAGCCCGACAACAAGAGGATTGCTGCTCCGCATACCAAGGTGCTTACCGTGAGATGTGCGCAGCAGCGGTAGGCGAAGGGTCAACTTACCCAGGAGCTTCCAGCCCGCCATATCGGCGCCTTTGAAGACCATAAACAGGCCCGCGAACAGCATCAGAGCGGCTTTCATCGTCGGAGTCATGGCAAAGGCCGATCCTAGAGCGCCGACGACCCCTCCAATGGCCGTATATGAGATAACCCTGCCGAGGTTGTACAGGAGAGCGGGTCTTAGGGCCTGACGGCGGCCTGATGGGCTGCCGGCGAGGGTTTGGGAGAGCATGATTCCCCCGCACATCCCGGCACAGTGCAGTGAAGTGAGGGCGCCCACAACAAAGAGCGTCAGCGCGGTGGCTCCCGTCGACAGCCTTGAGTCGATGTCGATTCCGCCGTTCCGGCCCAGAAGCGCAACGATGCCTACAACAATGACGATGCCGAGGAGTTGCGAGAACCGTGCCGGCTTTAGGTCATATCCAGCGCCTACAATTGCCTTCTTTACGTCTTCGCTGCTGCATTTGGCTGCGTCGTAGCGTACCCTGACAAGGCCCGAAACGTGGTCGGCCTTAACTGCCACGATCCCCGGCAGCGCGCGGACGGCCGTCCCAATGGTCTTCTCGCAAGAGGTGCAATGCATCCCGAGGACCCTGATTGTCTCTTCCCTTACACCAGCCACTCCTGCACCCCCCATGTTCAATTCTACGGATCAGTGGGTATGTGTATTATACGACATAGCGTAGTACTAGTGAAAGTAGGAAAATAACACGGCCTTTTCTGCGTGTTGACCTTCATGGGCCGCAAGACCTAGAATGAGGATACGACAAAGTGTAGTACTAGTGAAAGTAGGTCTGGCTATGCAGAGAGTGCTGTGGCAGATTGGCGGGCTCGAGATACGGACCTTCGGGTTCTTCATAGGCGTCGGGATGCTGGTTGGGATACTCGTCAGCTATAGCGAAGCCAAGCGCAAGAAGATGGCAGACGAGTTCGTGGACTTCCTCAGTTGGGCGCTTGTCTTGGGAGCGGTCGGGGCGCGTCTGGCCTTCATCCTCACCTCGGATCCGCTCGGGTATCTCGCCGATCCGCTAGAGATCCTGAGGGTGGATCTGGGCGGGCTTTCTATTCACGGAGCAATCCTCGGAGGAATCGGGGCGGGCATTTGGTATAGCCGTCGCAAGAAGGTCTCTTTCTGGCGACTGGCTGACGTTGTGGTGCCTGGCCTAGTGCTCGCGCAAGCTATTGGCAGGGTCGGGTGTGACGTGTTCGGGTACGCCATGGCAAAGCCGGGGTCCTGGGGCGTCCGAGTGGACGGGCTGATCTTGCATCCGGTGCAGATCTACGAGTCCTTACTGGACTATGGGATATTCGCTTTCCTATGGCTTCGCAGAGCCCGCGCGAGATACGACGGCAGGCTGTTCGTCGAGTACCTCTTCCTCTTCTCCATGGCACGCGGCGTAGTCGAGTTCTTCCGGACCAACCCGGTGGTCTGGGGACCCTTTAGCATCGCGCATGTAGCGAGTCTCGTCCTCGCTGTTGCGGCGGTGGCAATCCACCTAGGCCTGCGGCGGAGCGCAGCCACGAGAGTCTCGGCGTCGATATCGAACACGGCCGTGGATTCCTCGCCGTGGTTAGCCGGGCTAGCCGTCGCTGTCGCGGCTACCCTATCCGTGATTGTGTACTACGCGTTCCCACCGGCATAACGCGAGGTTGTCGAGGTTGTGGAGAGTGTCACGGCGTAAACCAGTCCTGCTCAGCACTTCCAGTTGACCTTCGCGGGTTTCGGTTCATTCTCGACTGCTATGTCTTGAAGCGCAGCCTCCATCCTCATGCACTCGTCGGCTGCAGCTTTGCTGAGCGAATCCCAATCGGCATCGGACCCCAAGCGGTCGTATGCGATGGCCAGCGCGCCGTATAGCGCGAGTCCAAGCGAGTGCGTCGCCGCGTGGATTGTCGCCGCACACTGCCCGATTGTCCTTGCCGCGGCCTGCGCCGCCGGGTTCCCCTCTGCTTCCCTCGCAGCGGCGTGAGCCTCGAGGATCAGCCCTTTTACATACGGGAGTTTGACCTTGCCGGCCAGCCATTCGCGCGCCGCATCCAGCGCTGCTTTGGGGCGGGGATCGCCCGGGAAGGACTTCTCGTATATGGGCAACAGGTGGGCCTCGGCGTAGGAAATGGCCCAGTTCGCCAGCGTCGTCTTGCTCTGCGTCTCAATCAGCTTCATCAGGGATTGGATGTAAGGGGCTTCGATGTCACTGAGCATTCTGCGGTACTTGGGCATGTGCACTCCCCCGTCGTCTGAGATACAGACAGGTCGGAACCCTAATTCGTCGGTTCAGGTATGCTGAGTCCTGCCGCTTTGACGGCAACCCTAGCGTCAGCCATTGCCCGTTGGGCATCTTCCCTTCCGTACTGAAGCGTCGGCACGAAGTCCACTTCGCCGTAGAAAGCAAACTCGCGCTCCTTGCGGAGCCACCGGGATATTCCGCGAAGCCGCTCCGCCTGAGCTGCGACATCATCGGTGAACAGCCCACGGTACTCGACGACCAAGTCGCCGACATCATGGACTTTGGGCGGCTCAACCCCGACTTGTCTCAGCATACCCTTGAGAGCAAGTTCCACGACTTCCTGGGCTTCCCTCACTACATCTGAGAAAGCCTCTTCCTGGTAGAGCACATCCAGTATTTTGAGACGAGACCGTGCCTTCAGCAGATAGCTCTGAGCCAAGGTCAGATTGTTCATATCTCAAACACCTCCCCCGGTTTGAGATCGGGCTTGAGCACCCAGTGCCAGGCACCGCCGCTTTTTACCCGCACAGAACCTAACTCTGTGAGCCTTGCTTGTAGCCGCTGGAGATATCTAGCAAAGAAGGCGTCGCGATCATAGAGGATCCTCGCGTCGCTGATCATGTCGAGAAAGATGAGCCCTCCAAGGCTCATCTCATCTTCTGTACGCAAGACCGGAGACAGCCGTGTACTCACGCCCTGAGCTCGAGCCCATGCGAGGTCCGGCTCCAAAGCTCGTTCCACCTCGTCGAACTGCCTGACTCGGGGCATTCTACCCGAAGGCAAGCCCCTCGCGATGACCAACACATCGATGTCTGATCCCGGGGTGGGTGTGCCCCTCCCGACTGAACCGAAGACGGCTAGGCTCGTCAGCTTAGCGCCATAGACACGGATGGCTTCCTTGTGGAGGCGGGAAAGCACGACATCGAACAGCCCTACAAGGCTGCCCTCACGGCTTGTGATCCCATCACCCACGGTCTCCCCTCCCATGCATCCGTGATGCGGACGCCGACCTTGCCTACCTCCCACATCCTACCACGCCTATGCCTGCTGTCGCCAATACTGGGGCGGGCGGGTCTGCGGCTTTTCGTATTCCGCAATCAGTCTTTGTCCGGTTGGGGGAAGGGTATAAGACAATGTGCTGTCCCAGCGCCATGGGCGGGTGGGTCGTCGCCCCCGTCTCGTGGCCAGGGCCAAGACAGAAGGGGGAGCAAGCATCATGAGTGGCACAGTCCTGCGTGTCGAACCGATCATCCAGCCCGAGGTCCGCGCTCTCTGCTGGCGCCCTTACCCTGGCCACCCTCGCGGCTGCCCCAATATCGGCCGCAGGGAGACCTGCCCGCCTACTGCTCCCTTGTTCTCCGACGCTTTCGACCTGTCGCAGCCGGTCTACGCCATCTTGACCGAGTTTGACCTCGGGGCCCACGTGGCCAGGATGAAGGAAAAGCACCCGAACTGGTCCGACGCTCAGCTGCGGTGCTGCCTCTACTGGCAGTCGCGGGCGCGGGCATCGCAGAAGGCAGCGGTCCGCGCATTCTTATGCGATCATCCTGGGTACCAAGTGACCACTGTGCCCGAAGCGATGGGCGTGAACGTAACCGAAACGCTCAAGGCCGCAGGCATCCAGTTGGAGTGGCCGCCGGTGCACCTGGTCAGACAGGTTGCCCTCGCGGGCGTTCCTAGACAAGATACTTGATCCTGAAGGTGCGCCGTGTCCGACTCGAAGAAGCAATTGGCAGAACTTGCTATAATGGTGCAGAAGCCCGAATCGAGACTGGATTAGGTCCGGTGCCCCAGGGGCGGGAAGGGGTGGGTGGTTGCCCAGATGGACAGATGATCTGGCAGATCAGATCGCGCAGGCGATTAAGAAGCGCGGCCTGAACAAGTGCCCGGTTTGCGGCTCTGTCCGCGTGGAGCTCTCAGGTGCGTTTTATGCTCAGATGGCCAGGCCCTCCCACGGCCTCCGGGCGGAGGGACCTACCGGTAAGGTGCCTGCTATCGATGATAGCGTCTATGTAAATCTCATTTGCGTCGACTGCGGGTACCGGCGCCAACACCAAATGAAGAGGCTGGGTCCTTTTGATCTGCCGAAAAACGACGGTTTGTGGCTCCTGAGAATGCTCAGCCAGTAGAAGCCGATGCGGCTAAAGGAATCACTCTCAATGAAATGGGGAGCGCGCTCTCAATGGACTGGGTTTCAGCAGATACTCCGGAAATATACCTCATCAGGCACGGACACCACCCGGAAGGCTTCCGCGGCGGTTGGTCTCTCCATTTGCTCACCCGATTGGGAGAGATCCAAGCCTCCTTGCTGGCAGAGCGCCTGCGCCGTGAAGGTCTGAAAGTAGACACCCTCACTTCCAGCGATCTGCCGCGAGCAGCACAGACTGCTGAGATCCTGTCTCGGACGCTAGGTGCCGAAGTGTCGCTGGCGAAGGAATGGCGCGAGGTCAACAATGGCGTCCTCTCAGGAATGCCCGAGGAGTAGGCCCGTGCCATGTATCCCGGCCTTTACTGGTCCTCGTTAGCACCAGATGAACCCTATCCAGAGGGAGAAAGCCCCACTGCCTTCTACCACCGGATCGAGGGCGCTTTCCACGGCCTCTGCGCCAGTGTTCTCCAGGGCCATACTGGCCCTAAGGTGATGCTGGTGACGCACGGTGGCCCTATCAGGGTGGTCCTGTCCATTGTGAGAGGCACGCCGTGGTCCAACAAGGGGGCGTCGGAGAGAGTCCATGAATCTAGTGTCTTCAGCCTGGCATGGACGGGCGAAACCTGGTCGGTGACCCGCACGAATGATGTGGAACACTTGGCGGGGCTGGACGTTCGTCGATTGCCCGGACCGTCTGACGGTATCGAGACCATCGTCCATCCCCTCGTCAGAGGAGACCTTGAGCAGTTCACGACTTGGAGAGCCACAGACGACTACCTCGCGGAATTCGTACGGAAAGAGACCCAGGAGCACTGGGATGGCAAGAGGGTTCTCTTCGTTGCAGAGGCCTCTGGTCATATAGTGGGTACGGTGCAGTTCGTCCCGACCCACGCTGACAATGACCTGGCAGACGGTAAGACCACCGCGTACCTGCAGGCGCTTGAGGTCAAGGAGGACTTCAGGAACCGGGGATTGGGTACCTGGTTGATGACCTCCGTTGAGCGCATGGCTGCAGAGCGGGGATTTCGCCGGCTGACACTGATGGTGGAGCCCGATAATCACCCGGCGCTATCCCTTTACCGGAAGCAGGGTTTTGCTTTCTTCAAGGACTTAACAGAGGTCTGGAGAGGAAAGCCCCATTATCTGCTTTGCATGGAGAAGCGGCTGTCTGGTGCCTGGTTGTCCAGGTCAGGCTAACGACCACGGAGGTGCCAATGAAGCCTACAAGAAAGATGCCGCTGTTCATCGTTACGGGGGCCAGTTGCGCAGGCAAGTCCTCCATATGCGAAGTGCTCTTCAGGAACGAAAGTGACTACATCGTGCTGGAGAGCGACATCCTCTGGAACAAGGTCTATGATACGCCCGGCGATGGCTACAGGGCATATCGGGAAATGTGGATGCGGGTCTGCAAGAACATCTCTCAGATAGGCATGCCTGTCGTGCTTTGCGGTTGCGCGATCCCAGAGCAATTTGAGCCGCTTGACGAGAGGGAGAGCTTCGCCAGCGTCCACTACCTGGCTGTTGTCTGCGAGGATGATACGCTAAAGGAACGTTTGGCAGCCCGTCGTGTATCTGATGAGAACTGGATAAACAGCTCTCTGGAGTTCAACACGTGGCTCAAGGAGCACGCTGCGAAGACGAACCCGCCAATAAGCCTGCTCGACACCACTAAGCTGACCCCTCACGAAGCGGCAGCCGTCGTCGACCGGTGGATCCGTGAACGCATGAACTCACGAACCCTCTGAGGAACTTTGCTTCGGTTCGATGCTCAGCTCGGTCAAGACTCTGGTCAGTCTCTCGAGGTACGCGCCTTCGGTCTTGACCCCGTGGAGATATCGGTCGAGGGAATCAACGTCCTTCAGCAGTTCGACCAAGGGGTTGCCGGTGGCGGTTTCCTTGTCGCTGTGCTGAACAATCGCGTTCACCAACGCGTCCTCTTCCTCTTTGGTTACCTTCGGGAGTGTAGTCCAGGGACCGTTGTTGTACGTCGCGATGGCATCCCTGACATGCCTTTCGGCTGCTTGGGCGTGGCCTTCCGTCCTCTTGGTGACTACGACAGCTATGTCGTGGAGCGCTGCGGCGATCGCAGCGAGCTCTGGGTCCAATCCCCTGCGCATAGCCAGAACCTTCGCCAGTTGAGAACTCGAAAACATGTGCATCACGTTCCAACGTATCGGCAGATCTCTGCCCTCATCGCTGAGGTCTTTCCACTCCTCAAAGAGCATTGATACAAGCCGGTTCACACGTCTGACATCCATTCGCATCGAACTTGCCACCTCGCTCTTGCCTCGCCTCGCTGCCCTTGTGCAGCCTTGTGCCGACCCAACCCATCACAGACCGATATTCCGAATATCGCCCGCGTACCGCCCAGAGTCGGGAAAACCCGTGGAAGCCAGATACATGAACATATCGCTGAAGCCATACTGATTAAGCTCTCGGATCTGGACCAGCCGTACATCGCTTATAGGGTTCGCATCCCGTTCCGGTTCGGCGCCTGTCACGAGGTGACCCCCGGTTCCCTGGATCTCTACTGTGATGTGAAGCGTATGCCTGCCTGGCTCCATGCGGTCACAGATGTAAAGGAGGCGTCGAAGCCTCCTCTCTAATCTCCCTCGTGAGGCATTCCTCCAGCGACTCATCAGGTTCCATGCTGCCTCCCGGCAGAGACCAGTCTCGACCTCCCGTTACCCGTTGGCGCACCAGGAGGATGCTCCCATCCTCGACTAGCACACCCGTGACTCTCACGCGGAAATCCATGAGACCCCTCCTATCTGCCAGAGCGGCATAAGTTCAAAGCAATTGAGCGCACCTCGGACGAACACGTGAATCGACCTTCAACGAGGTCGTCGAGCCCAACCCACGCATGGCTACAGTGATCTCTGCCCAGCGTGATCGGCCCGCTTGACTGGCCGGCGAAAACCACCTCTGTCTTGCGCTGACCACCTGACGTCCATGAGAACGTCGCGACTCTGTTCTCGATAATGACGTCGGCCCCGCACTCCTCGCGGAATTCACGAGCAGCAGCCTGGGCAGGAGTTTCACCCAACTCGACGCTCCCACCTGGAAACTCCCAGAAGCCGGCGAAGGAAGACTCATCTAGACTGCGCCTGATCAGGAGCACCCGGTCGCCGTCCAGACACGCAACAGATGCGTTTGTAATGACAGGTTCGATACCTTCTCTGGCCTCGCGCTTGGTCACGGTGATTCCCCCGCGATGCGGAACTTGCCCACAGCCCTAACCTTCTGACGATACAGAGGAAATACCTTCCGTCTCAGAAGGCCTCCTTCGGGTACGCGAGACTAGAGAGGTATTGCTCGGAAGGCGCTGAAGTGACATCAGAGGGCTTGCGAAATACGCCGCGGAGGTGCCACATGACGATTGATGAGTTCTTCGAAGGATGGGACGAGTCAAAGCGCATCTTCGGGGCGCTCCGCGAAGCGGTAGCTGCTTTGGGCCCAGTGGAGTTGTACTCTGCCTCCGATATCAACAAAGAAGCATACCGGTGGCTTGAAGAGGCTTGGTCCCACGCGAAATAGGCGGACCTCACGCGCCAGCTCCGTCATCGAGCAGCCCCGACTAGGACACCTCTTTTGCCACGTAGTACTGGGCTTGGGCGTTCCATAACTCAGCGTACTTTCCGCCTTCGTCGGCAACCAGTTCCCCGTGGCTTCCTCTCTGAACAAGGCGCCCCTCGTGGAGGACGGCGATATCGTCGCAGAAGCGGCAAGACGACAGGCGGTGTGAGATGAACACGGCTGTCTTTTCCCCAATTATCTCGTTGAAGCGGGAATACACCTCGAACTCGGCGATGGGGTCAAGCGCCGCTGTAGGCTCATCGAGCACTATGAACGGGGCGTCTTTGTATAGGGCCCTTGCGAGGGCGATCTTCTGCGCTTCGCCACCGGAAACCATCACGCCGTCCGGGTCAAAATCCTTGTAAAGACACGTTTCGAGTCCACGTGGAAGCTCGCGAAGGCGACTTGAGAACCCGGCCTTCTCAAGGCACATTTCGGCGCGGGCACCATCAACCTCTGTGGATGCCGCCAAGTTCTGCCCCAGGGGCAGCGAGAATAACTTGAAGTCCTGAAACACCACGGAAAAGAGACCCATGTATTCGTTATAGTCATACTTCCGGATGTCGATCCCGTTTAGGGTGATCTCACCTTCGGTTGGGTCGTACAGGCGGCAGAGCAACTTAACCATTGTCGTCTTGCCGCTTCCGTTCATGCCAACGACTGCGAGGCGCCGTCCAATGGTGAACTTCAGAGAGAGATTCCGCAGCGCATAGGTGTCTGTGCCGGGATACTTGAATGAAACGTTGCGGAACTCGATCTCGTAGTCGTTGTCCGAGCGCTTCTCGGTTGTCAGTGTGCCCTTGTACTTGTCATCGGGAAGATCGAGATAGGTATAGGCTGTCTCAAGATATCTGGTATTCGCCACCAACGAGGCACATTCATTGATGAGCCCGGTCACGTGCTCAACGAAAATCGTCACCGCTCCCACGTACTGCAGAACACTACCGATACCATACATGCCAGCGAGAGCCCGGAGACCGATGAATAGGTACACGCACCCGCCTATCAGCGCGTTCGTCGCAGCAGTGGACGCGTTGACCATCCCTTCATAGTGGAAGAACTTAGGCCAAGGCGCGCCGAGCAGCCACTGATGCATGATTCTGCTGATCGCGGGCTGCTGAGCATATATGCGTATGTCCTTCGCTGCCGCGCCTGCCTGAAGATACTCGCGATAGTAGTGGATCACTGAGTTCCCCTTGGGGTTTATCTCGAATACCTCTTTGAGTACTTCCTGCTCCCTCTGGCGCAACCGGAAGGTAAAGACCACTGTAAGAAGCACCAGAACGCCTAGCGCGACACTTGCTGTGGAAGATGTGGCGAAACTCTCGGTATATTGACCAGCGACGCGAAACAGGCCCGCTAGGAGCGCTCCCGAGGCAATTACGCCGAAGAGCCGGTGCGCGAGATTGGGAAGTGTGTAGTATATGTTCGGGATCCCCAGACCATTGCCGTTGATCTTGGCCTCTATGTCCGCCAACATCTCGTTGGTCCTGCTATTGTCCACGTGCCGAAAGTCCATGTCCATGTACTTCTCGCTGTGGAAGAAGTACATCTTCTGCAGAAACGTGCTCCGGATCATCGCAATCTTCCGCTCGACGAGAGAGCGCGACACTGACAGGAGAAACGTTAGGGCTACGGTTATGCTCACGTAAGTGCCAATTATCCGGACATCCCTGCCGCCCGCCAACTCGTCAAGGATGCGCGCCGATAGGTACAGAACGCCTAGAGGCTGTACTGCCAAAATGGCGGAACTCAAAGTGATCAGCATTAAGAGGGAGGGATACCGGTCGCGGATGATACCGAAAGCGCGCTTAGTGTGCCTCCAGGCTTTCCCCAGGTCGATCCTGTCGGAATCTTCAATGCTCACTCGCGACCCGCCTCTCTGTCACTCCTGTAGTACTGGGACTGAACATCGAACATCTTGGCGTATTTCCCGCCGAGACGCATGAGTTCTTCGTGTGTCCCTGTCTCGGCGATAACGTGGTTATCCAGGAACAGTATCCGATCGCAGAATCGCGTGCTCGCAAGGCGGTGAGAGATGTAGATTGATGTCTTCCCTTTGGTAAGCTCCGCGTACTTGCTATAGACCTCGCTCTCCGCGATTGGGTCGAGCGCCGCGGTCGGCTCATCCAGGATGATCACCGGTGCGTCTTTGTACAACGCGCGCGCAAGGGCAAGCTTCTGCTTCTCTCCTCCCGAGAGTTCCACGGCATCGTCGTTGATCTGCCTCACAAGAAGCGTCTTTTCCTTGCTCGGCATCGCCTGCACCCGCTCATACAGCCCAGAGAGCCTTAAGCACTCATCAACTCTTCGGTAATCGGTCGCTTCGGGTGTAGCCTGAGAGACGTTTCCCGCGATATCGGTCGTGAGCAAGTGAATATCCTGGAACACCGCGCCTATCAAGGTGAAGTACTCGTCTCGGTTGTACTCACGGATATCGACTCCGGCTACTTTGATGCTGCCTGTTTGGGGCACATACAGCCCTGCGATGAGTTTGACCAAGGTTGTCTTGCCCGCGCCGTTAGCTCCTACAATCGCGATGCGTTCGCCAGGGCTTATGTCAATGGTGATATCCTTCAGTGCCTCCGTATCTGCCCCGGGGTATCTGTAGCTCACATCGCGAAGGGAGATGGCGGGCGGGACCAAGTCACCAGTGGGCAGAGGAGCACCCAGACCTCTGTTGGACCTGTCAGGGATATCTAGGTACGCGCGAATATCTCCCATTTCCGTCGAAGCACGCAGCAGTTCGCTTGACTGGAGGATGATACCCGAAACCCATCCGGCAAACGCGCCTATGGCGGAAAAGACCAAGACGAACTCACCGAGCGAGAGGCTACCTCGCAGCAGGAGGTACGTTAGGTATGCGTAGGCGGCCCCGTCACGAATAAGGATGAGCGCGCCATCAACCAACTGCGCGGCCATGTTGCGAGTTGCTACCTTGCCTGAAAGGGCCTCGAGGTCGTAGGCGACCTGAGAGAAAAGCGACTTCATCCACTGTAACATTGAGTAGATTCGCACGTCTTTGGCCCTTTCGGGGCTCTTTGTGCTCTCCTGAATGTACCTAAGCTTCTTGTGAAGCGCGGACCGCCCACCTCTTGTTTCGCGTTCGTACTTTCGTGCAGATGAAAGCGATAGCCAGCTGATTGTGGCCGACAGGATCAGCAGAACCAGGATTACCGGATGGATAACGGCAATGACGCTGCCGTAGAGGGCAAACCCGAGGACATTAGAGATCAGCCTGCTGAGAGTCCGGGGAATGTTGTGCGCCGGCGTATGATTTGACTCCGTAGCCCGTGACGCCTTTTCTTCGAGTGCCTTGGTTGCAGGGGCTTCCAAAGCCTCGTAATCCATGTCCATGTGTTTGTCCATCGCTCGGACGACAGACCCAATTGACGCTATTGTACCTACGGCATGAGTGGCAATAATCTCGGTATAACCTTTTACACAGCTGAAAAGGAGGAGAACCGCGGCGGCTCCACCAACAACCACCGTGAAGTGCGCTGGAGTTGCGCCCGCCATCAGTTCATCGATGACAATCTTCGGTAGGAGTATGCGGGCGAACGGCAGGAGAACGGCCATCACCGTATCAATCGCGCAGAAGATCAGTGTAGACCTCTGGGCTCTCCAGTGGGTCCGGAGCGAATACATGATGTTCGATCCCAACGAATAGCCCGCCGCCGGGTTTTTCATGCGATCTACCCCCACCGATGATTATGTCATCCACAGTTCAACCGAGAGGCAGATCAGCGTGGATTGCGTGAACTCCGACGCGAATTGCATGTGAGGCTATACCGGAAGCATGATCTCAGTGGAGAATGCGCCTTCCTCGTCGCGCCGCTTGATATACCCTCCGTACTTGTCAACAAGCCTGTCCACCCGCAGGAGACCGAAGCCGTGATAGCCGCCTTTGCTGCTTACATAGCGCCCATCCTGCTTCCGGGCCCTCTCGCCGGAGGTATTGGTCACGGAGATGTAGAGGTGGTCGCGCTTTACATCGATGTAAACCCGAATGCTCCTGGCGTTTGTCTTGTTAATCTTTAGTGTGGCTTCGATGGCGTTATCCAAGAGGTTTCCCAGTATGACGCATAGATCGATCTCTGATATCGACAATTGAGGCGGAACAACAGCCTTGGCGTTAACCTCAATGCCCTTGTCCTTTGCCAGCGAAAGCTTGGAGTTCAGTATGGCGTCCACCTTCACGTTCCCGGACTTCAGCAAGGTGTCGACAGCCGTGAGATCGGATTCGAGTCCTGCGAGGTACTCGTCAAGTTTCCCGTCCTCGCCCAGCTTCCGGTAGGCCTTCATCGTCTGGATGTGATTGTGATAGTCATGCCGCCAGCCCCGCATCTCGCGGTACATGTTCTGGACCTCTTCGAGATGCTTCGCGACAAGGTCATTCTGATAGGACGCTATGCGCCTGTCGACGAAGCGGTAGAGAAGCGTCCGGATCACCCGCACAAGCCCATACGTCAAGGCAAGCGCTGTCGAGACTGCCACGACCCACGCCCACCCCGGCATCGTTCGTACCCCCTAGAAGTAGTTCTTGATGAAGGCTTGATTTGCCGCGTCATACAGGCCCCGCGAGAGCGGGACTTCCACTCCGTTATCCAGGACCAACGTCGTTCGAGTGATCCGCCTGACGTGCTGCATCGAGACTATATAGGATCTATGGCAACGGAAGAAACCTTCACCCAGGAGCCCTTCCATGTCGCTGATGCGCATATTGAAGGTCTCCTGACCGCTGCCCATAACCAGAGTCACGCTGTGGGAGAACGCTTCGGCGTAGTATATATCATCTGCGGGAACGCGAAGGTAGCCGCTACCTCTCCGGAACAGGATCATCCTCGGGGCGGTCCGCAGCCGGGCCGTAGCTCTGTCCAATACCTCCATGAGTTTCTCCTCATCAACCGGTTTCAGCAGATAGTGCAGGGCTGAGACCTCGTATCCTTCGGAGATGAAGTCCGGAAAGCCGGTAATGAAGATGATCTGAAGCCGCTCGTTGTCCGCTCGGAGCCTCTTGGCGAGAGCTACGCCATCCATCTTCCCCATCTGGATATCCAGAAGCAGGACGTCGAACCCTTTGTCCTCGGCGCACGCGAATAGAAAAGCTTCCGCGCTCGCAAACAGGTGAACAGAGACAACATGTCCGCGCCTGGCAGCCCATCCTTCGACCTGCCGGCGAAGGTAATCGCGCTGAGATGCTTCGTCGTCACAGATGGCTATGCGCAACATCCGACGCTCAGGCCTCCCGCCTCAATCGAATGGCAAGGCAATCTCAAGTAGTTTCCAAGCTGAGTGCAACCTGAAAGCCTGGCATAAGGTTCAGGGACCTGTGGGGAGAATCCTCCATAGCGGAAGCTTTCTATCTAGGTACCTATCGGGCTTTCTCAATGCTCCACTTAACGTCATAGGTGCCACGAGCGCTCTCGCCAACTAGGCTGATGCGATAGTCGCCTGCCACAGGAGCCTCAAAGGAAATCGTGCCGGAGTTGTCTCCGACTTCACCTACTTCTCTGATGACTTCTCCTTGGGGCCCGTCAAGTAGGATTATGAGGCTGCCCTTTTTCAGAGAAATGCCGTAGTCAACCACGAGCGTGTCGCCCGCGGCGAGTCGCACGTCCTTGTCCTGAGTACCGTCAAAATAGTAGAATCGCGCCTTCATGCTGGCCCTGCTTGACGTGGATATCCAGCCGATCTTCATCGAGCAACCTGCCAGCACAAAGGCCGCAGCGAGCACGACAACAGCCAATACTACCTGCCGGCTCTTCCTCACAAGTGACCCTCCCATCTCAGCGAGCGAATTACCTCCGGAACACGCCGCGCCCATCGCACAACTATACCAATGGGGTCTACGATGCAATCGAGGATAGGCATCACTGGGGGTATATGCGACTACAGTCTTGATTACGGGCACAGCCGGGCCCATTACGAGCGTATGGTACCCAAGAACAACGGGACTTGCTCTTCCAGGTTGGCTCTTGCGATCTCACGAATCGCCACCGGTTGGAGGTTTAAGTCTTGTAGTCTTTCAATGCCGACCCATTCGCAACCAACTTGGTCGTAGTCTTCTGCTGTTGGAGGACACGATCTTTCGCTCTCTAGCCCGCAAAGGAATACGTGGTAGACCTGGTGCGTGTAGTCCGGGTAGTGTTTCCTGAGATAGTCGTCCTCTCTGATCTCCTCGTACAGGGCCAAGAACTTGATCGGCCTAACAAGATACCCGGTTTCCTCAAGGCACTCCCTTACGAGCGTTTCCTCCATCGCCTCGTAATGCGCCTGGCCCCCACCCGGAAGCGCGTAGCAGTCGCCATACCGACCACCGCTGCGTCTCACCAGCAGCACCTGGCCATCATGAACGATCAGTGCCTTGACCACGCTCCGGATGCTCACAGCCCTTCCCCCAGCGCAAAGTGTCTAGATCTCTGGGGAGGTTCTGCCAGTAGAGCGGTTCTCCCTTCCCCTTGACGAGTCTTGCTCAGGCCCAGCCTTTCGGCAGCCTGGAAAGGTTGGTCAATGAGGGGATGTTGGCTCCCATCAGGTCGCGTTGAGCAGCGCTATTGCAGTTTCCCGGCCTTGACTGCAACTTCCCCGCGAGAAGTTGCAGTCCTCTGCAACTCGCGAGACTTGGGTCATTGGCTCCGATACTGATTCATAGCCTCAACCGTGGTCTGAAGCAGCCGAACAGATGCATGTCGCCTCCGCTACGCTCGGCAGCTCTTCAGTTTCTCCATCCAGTAAGTTGACTCGTTTTCCTGCCAAGACGCGCGCCTGCGGTTCTCCCCTTGCCCAACGTGAGTGCCCATCACCCATGGCGAAGCCTTCTTCTCAGGCAGGAGTTCACGAGGGAAAAGGTACGTGCCGCGCTGGGTCCTAAAGGATTCAAGGTAATCGAGGCTTCCGGTATACCATGGATGACTGCGCGCGGCGGGGAAGGCGGACATAGTCGCCATCCTTCCTATCAACCCTAGATGCATTAGCCTGAACGGTGCTCCCGGATAGGCGGGGAGATGGACGCTCCATCCCATGGCCCAATAACGCCTCTTTCCGTTGGTGACGATACCGTATCCTTCACGAAGCGCTTGGTACCGGGGATCCAGTATGTAACGGACAACCGTGTCGACCATGTCCCGGGTGCGAGTGTCAGCCGAATCCACCAACAAGGCCGCGTAGCCGTTCAGATCGTGAATCCACGGCAGGCGCAAGTTGTCAGCGGGGTAGATCGATGGGTCGATGAGCGGCACATTCGCCCACACCTTCGGAATGCCACGAAAGTTAGCCTTATCTGCATAGATATCGTACCGGCCCTGCCGGCAGAACTCGTGAGTCCACACAAGGCGGTCCTGGAGCGTGCGGACAACTGCCTCGTCCCGGTAACCGGCCATAGCGAGCAGCGACGCGACAACCGTCGCGTAGAAGGGGCCGAACAGGTAGTGCTCGCCACCTGGGAACTCAGCTAGCCAACGCCGGAACGGCTCAGTCCGCGCGTCCAGCTCCGGCATCCCGGCTCGCACTCCGTACTGCACGAGTTTACCTATGGCGTTCTCGTAGCACGTGTCCGCGCAGCCGTGGATCGTGTTCGGCCTGATGCCTGCGTGGGCGGAAGCGGATAGATTCTCGAGCCACTTCTGGACCTCAGCGGATGCCAGCATCTCGCGCCGGAGTGGCTCGAGGTCCAGCCCTGGTGGGAACCCGAATTCGCTCGCTACCAGGTATCGAAGGACAGGACCGCCCTGGTCGAACAGCAGTTGTAGTGACTCACTCATGATCCGGCTTGCACCCCCTCATCCCATCCAAACTGCTCACACACCTTGTAGAACCCCCAATCGTTCCACTTCCAGACGGTTATGCGCCTGATGCCGGGATCGTCGTAGTCCCCTTCAACAGCCAAGAGCTCGTTTTGGCCGTCGCCATCCAGGTCGGCCAGTTCCACCGAGTAATTGGGGCAGTCGAGATTGGAGGATTGCCAGGCCGGCTTGATGGCTCCGCTCACCAAGTCGAGAATAGAGAGATGGTTCTTCACGCTGGGATCGTCCTCCGTCACCCAGAACGGCCTATCTCGGCCGAAACTGCCGCTCTTCCACACAATGAGGTTGAGGTCATTGATGCCGTCGTTGTTTGCGTCGCCCAGGGTGAAGTTGTCCACCCACCAGGTCTCAGGCGTTTCCCATATGGTGCCGTTGGTCGCTGCAATAGCGAGGCGGCCGTCTCGCAAGGTGAACCGCTCGACCACACCGTCCCGATCAAGGTCCGCGAACTGCTCGTTGAGGAGCCTGGAGCCTGATGCGTCGCCGGTACCCAAGTCCAGGTATCCAAATCTGGCCGAATCCGTTCCCACCGGACCATCCAAAGGACCTATGCCCAATTCGTCCAGGTCCACCTTAAGCCTTGAGAGGATGGCGGAGGCTTCAGGACCGGTGGAGATCTCGGGCTGAGCGTCCCTATTGATGGTCACCGGGTAGAACTCAACCCGCTCCACCCCCGCTGCGCTAATCACCAGTCTCGCGATGAGCCCCTGGCACGTCTCCTCGGACCACCACTGGTCGAAGACGAAGTTGCCAAGACTGTAGAGGATGTACCGGTCCCGATAGCGCTCCACCGGCTGCACTACGTGAGGATGATGCCCAATCACCAAGTCAGCCCCGGCGTCGATAGCCGCGTGGGCCAATTCGACCTGAAGATCATCCGGCTCAGCCTCGTACTCGACGCCGGCATGCAGCGAAACTACCACGAAATCCGCATCGAGACGAGCATCCTTAATCGCAGCCTGCATTTTAGCTATGTCTGCAGAGGCGGTTCCCGGAGAGCTCTCGCTCGCCTCATACAAAGGAGGAGTAATTCCGGGATCGGTGAAGGCCAGGAATGCAAAGCGCAGTCCCTTCACCTCAACCATTCGAGAAGCGTAGGCCTCGCTGGCGTCTGAGCCGGCGCCCACCCATGCGATGCCGGCTTGGTCAAGGTTCCGCAGCGTATCCAAGATGCCTGTGGCACCGAAGTCAGGGGTATGGTTGTTGGCCAGGGAAAGCACAGTGAAGCCGGCGTCGGCTAACGCGTCCGCCATGCCGGGATCGGCCCGTAGGACCATCTCCCGGATGTTTATCTCCCGTCCCGGCGTCAGCGGGTTTTCTAGATTCCCGAATACGATGTCGCCGGTACGCAGAAGACTCGTGACCTTGGCAAAAGGCAGGCCCAGGTTGCCATTCTCCTGAATCCTACCCGCCACGCCGCGCGAAAGCATCACATCGCCCACGGCCACCAGCGTCACAGGTTCGGAACAAACCGGCAAGCGCATCCTGGCGGCACGGAATGCCGCGAATTCGCCGCCCTGGGCGATGCCACCGGGGGCAATACCGCCGGGGGAGATGCCGCCGGGGGCGGTAGCCGCCAGGAGACACACCAGGATGAGCCAGCCCGCCAGCCGTGCGGTCCTCTTCATTGAGCCAGGAACGCCTTTGTCCATTCAGGCCGCGGCGGGATCTGCTTTTCTTGCAGCATCTGCCGCCATTTGGCGTCGGTCAGCCGGTCGCCCATGGGCCACGTGAACTCGTAGTAGGAGAACACGCCGCCTTTGGCGATCCTGGGCTTGCCGTCGATGGCCACCATGACGTAGATCTCGTCGATGTAGCCGATGGCCTCCTGCAAGACCAATCCGGTGGGGTCAGTGGCGACATCCGTCACCAGTGCAGCAGGCTTGCCGTTGAGTTGTGAGTGATGGGGCTGGAGCACGTCGCGCACTGCGTCCGCCCAGAAGTGCTCCAAGTGCCCGCCGTATGCCCGTATCAGGTTGTATTCATCCTCGGTCACAAGACCATTCGTGAGTTCTTTCTCCGCGATAGTCTGCAGGGATAAACTGAGTCTTTCCAGCCGGTCTAGACTGTCCCTATCTCTGTCGCTAAGGAAGCCCTTGGCGGCGAGGCCTTCCCGGGTAGCCTTGGCCAAAGCGGCCAGACGCTCAAAGACCTGAGGATTAGGCTCCACGTACCCGCGGTCGTCGGCTTTTTCGCCACCTCCGCCCATTTCGGCGTACACCTGCTTGACGTACAGGATGGTGTCGTGCTTGAGCTCGGTCCAGCTCCCCAGGAAGGTGCTCAGTTCCTTGCGGGCCCAGGCTTCATTTCGCATGAAGTCGGGGAAACCCTCGCCTTTGGTCTGGGTCAGCGGCACGAGCGTATACAGCCAGTTAGAGTAGAGGTCTTGAGTCCACGCCTTCTCATCCAACCCGCTGATATGCTCCCTGACCTTAGCCATATTCTCGGGGTAGAGCTTATAGCCGGTCTCACCCATCGACTCCAGGATGTTGTATGCCTCCGTCGACCCAAGCGCCGCCGGGATATCGAGGCCCTTGGGCAGCATCCGCCGCTGGCCTTGGGCGTTTTCCTTGACATCGCGGTAGACCAGTCGCTGGAAGATCGATGCATCCAGCGAGAACCGCTGCCCCATGAACCGAAAGCCCTTAGTCTCCTTCTCGCGGTCTGGTTGGATTGTCTCATCGAAGATGGGCATGGAGTTTATGGCCGGGGGCGCCAGTTTCCGGGCGGCCTCAAGGAAGACCTGCCACTTGGCGGGATCCCCTGAGACCGTCTGGAGGTCCGCATTGGGCCCGTAGATGTCGGCCAGAACATCCCTTAGCTGAAGGTAGGTTATGTCATCGCTTGCACCTGCGAAGAATCTGGTGGGTTCGTAGATCTTGTTCCATCTGTCTGCGTTGGAGCTCTGATTGAGGGCCAGGACTATGAGGGCGGCGGACCTGGCCTCATCCTCGCTCTTGAACCGAAAGGTCAGACGACCGTACCACATCATGGACTTGAAGTAAGCCTGGAGCTGCTCGCTCAGGTCGTAGTGCCCACGGGGGATGTACTGGGAGTAGTCTTCTTTGAGGGCATCCAGCAAGTCCGTGCTTTCCCCCAAGTTCATCAGCGGAGAGACGGCGATACCTTCGTGCTTCGCGATCAGGTCGAGTTCCGCTTCCACCTCAGCCTTGACCTCCGATGGTATCACCACGGTGGGATCCAAGAGCGTGGCCCCGACCGCAAAGAAACCCATGTTCCTTTTGGCAGCGTTCTCCCAGACGGTGCCTTTCAGCGCGTCATACTGTCTACGAGATTCGCCTAGCATCGCTGCATTCAGGCACTTGAGCTCAGGCGCGAGGCTCTCGGTCTCCACCGTCCGCAAGAGGAAGTCAAAGAACAGGTGGTATGTATGCAACAGGGAGTCAGTCGTGACGAAATCCGGTATTAGGCCGTACCGGTTGTCCTCATACAGGGAGAAGAATTCGCGGTTCGCCCACTCAGGGCTCACTACCACAAACCCGTTTTTCAGCAGTAGAGCCTTGGCCGCATCGGAGAACTTGAATTGCTTCTTGTTTGTGATGTCGCCCAGACCGTCGTCTATGTCCGATTCGCCGGTCGCGGCGGGAGGGTTGCCAGGTGGGTTCGAAGGAGGGTTCGAAGGAGGGTTCGAAGGAGGGTTCGGGTTGGCAGGGGGATTCTCCTTGGCGATTGGCGGCGACTCCTTGCCTGCGTTAGGCTGGGTCGGCTTCTCGCAGCCGGCGATCACTATGGCCAGCACAAGGACCAATAACGGGACAAAGGCCCATTTCCTCAACATACAAGGCCCCTCCTCGGTGTCCATGATACGATCATGTTCACACCATGTTCACACTAGATGACGCAAGAAGGCCGCGACGGTTCCGCAGCGGGAGTCGCAGAGCGCGCCGGGATCCCTCTCAGAGACTACTTGGTCAGGGCCGGGCCAGCGCCCGCATGAGTCTGGCCGGATTCACGATCTTGCCGAAGTCGTAAGTCCGGCTGCCTCGTGAAAGAGTCACCGTATCCCCCGTGGCCAGCGCAGCCTTCCAGAAGGATTCAGGAGTAACGTCGGGCGCCACCTGACAAGCCAAGGCATAGAGCCCCGCGATGTACGGGACACACCAACTCCACCCTCCTTCGCTATAGAAGGCGTAGTCAACAGGCGAGCACATCGCGGCGGTAGCCCTGCAGTCCATGGGGATGAGCAGAGTCTCCGTGCCATCCGAAATCGTGCCCGTCCGGTAATACCAGTCGGCCCACCACGATCCAGGTCCGTACGAACCTGTTTTGTCCGGATCCGCAAGCGGATCCCGCCCAAGTCCGTGGAAGTTGAACCCCCCATAAGTGATATCAAGGGACGACGACACGACAAAGATGCCTTGGTCCTTGGCCCGTTTCACCGCCTCCACGATGGCACTGTAGCCGCCCGGGCTGTAGAGCCACCCATAGGTCCACCCAATCGACATCGAAAGCACCCGGATCTTCCGGCCTTCCGGCAGCTGCCGGTTTATAGCCACAACGCGGTCTACGGCCCTCGCCAGTTCCGTGAAGTCCACCATTCCATTGACGATCTTCCAATCGGGGCTGACCATGTACAGGTCCGCTTCCGGCGCAACTCCTACTGATTTGCCTACAGCGATTGAAGCCACGGCTGGTGCGTGCATTGAAGCAGGATACTGCTCTGCTGCCGTTCTTATTGGCCCGTAGGCCCGGAGTTGATCGTTGAACTGAGGTTGCTCATAGCGCCAAGGCTGCTCTTCGTAGCTTAGCTGCTCGTAGTGCCGGAGTTGATCTTTGTACTCCACGTGGCCCACAAGCAGGGTTTATCCGTCGGCCACTGGGTGTAGACATCGAAGTCGGCGTGGATGAGGTCCTGCAGGCGGCCTGTAAGGTCGACATTCCGCAAGTCATAGTGTCGCAAGTCTACTTGGAATGGATGTCTGGTCGCTTCGTCATACACCGGGACTTCAGTCAAGACACCTCGGCGGAAAGAACCCGGAGCGTGTTGGGTCTTGATGCCCAGTTCGATGGGAGGGTTTGTAAACGCCAAGAGCGCGGAACAGACTGCAAGCAGTATGGTACCAGCGGCAACGGCGAACAAAGCCCTAGGGCCTCTCATCTCCCCTGCCTCCTCACTCACGAACGATAGGACGGCGCATTCCCCGCGGAGCCTTCGAGCCGCTGGGGGGGTTTTCCTCTACAGCCTGCTACTAGGCGGGTAGCTCGGAACCGAGTACCGGGGGTGCCGGACGCCAGGCGATAGGAAGGATCAGGGCTCGTGGTCGTAGTAGATGAGGAATCCATCCGTCAGATCAACGTGCAATGCGGCGCAAAGGAGGTTTGGCTGATGAACCTGATGATCTGCATGAATGGAGAGCCATCAGACCTTACGTTCCTGCCGGAAATCGCCGACCTTGGCGTGGGGATTGAGCTTGGCAGCCTAGGCATGGTCGGCATCCGCTCAGAGCGGAATTGGGAAGAGCGATGTGCCTTGCACCGGAGCGTTCGCGAGCGCTTCGATGGACCCCTGGCCCTCCACGGTCCGTTTCTCGGCATGGTCTACGCTCATGTCGATCACGTGATTAACGAGGCAGTCTGCCGCAGGCTTGATATGACACTCAAAGCTGCGGAGGACCTGAAGGTTAAGCGGGTGATCCTTCACAGCGGCTACGGACCCGAAATAGATATCTTCAAACTCCAGGAGGATTGGCTGGAGCGCAACGTTTCTTTCTGGCAGCGGGAGATCCTGCGATGGGCCGATGCCGGCATAGAGGTCGTGCTGGAGAATGACCTGGAGCCCAACCCCGATATGCTGGCCCGTCTGGTAGATGCGGTCGACCACCCATCACTGGGGCTCTGTTTGGACATTGGGCATCAAAACGTATTCTCCGACATGTGCGCACCCGAATGGGTCACATCATGGGCATCTCGACTCCATCACATCCACCTGCACGATAACGATGGCACCGACGACCGACACTGGTCACTCGGCCGCGGGACGATCGACTTTGAGCCGTTTTACGCAGCTCTAGAGCGGCATGCCCCAGAGGTGACCATATCACTCGAGGTAGTGGACAAGATGGACGTGAAGGTGGCCGACATACGCAAGCTCGTTGCGCGGTTCGGTTTGTAGCGCCTCGAGACCACCCATGGAGATACCTCAGAGTACAGGCAGAATGTATACACCTATAGCGGGATAAGGGAGATTGCCCAGAAATACGGATGGCCCAAGGCTATATCGTGTGATAAAGATGTCCCATACTGGGTGCCGAGATATGTTGAGGCCCAACTGTGGAGCGATGTTCCCCTCAGCAAGTTTGAAGCGGAGTGCGTGACTAGGATGAGGAATGCTCGGGAAATCAGGCTACCAGAATTCCGGCGAAAGGGCGGCGGTATAACACGGTAAACTACACTATAGACGGCATTTCCTTCGCGCTGAAAAAGCAGTATGACCTCACTTTTCTCTCACGATACGGCCGGATGTTCTGCGTATTCGCCGAAAACGATTCTGGGAATATCAGCTTCGGGCTGAATGACGGCAAGGAGCGGCGCTTCGTCAAGGTGGCAGGGCTTGAGACTATCGAGTTCAAAGGAAACCCCAAGGACGCTGTCCGGTCTCTCGAACGCGCTATGCCGCTGTACACGGATCTTAAGCATCCCAACCTTATAGAACTGACGGATCACTATAGGCATGACGACATGTATGTCGCTGTATTCAGGTGGTCAGATGGCGATTGCCTGTTTGACCACTGGAATTTCGAAAAGTACTCCAAGAACCCGGCGATAACACCACCGTACGATAAGTTCAAGCAGCTACCGCTCGTGAAGCGGTTGAGAGCGTTTGATGTAGTGCTCTCGTTCTTTGAGACGGTCGCTCAGAAGAAGTACGTAGCGATAGATTTCTACGACGGAAGCATCATGTATGACTTTGAGACCGACCGCACGACCATCTGCGATATCGATTTCTTCGAGAAGCAACCGTACACAAACACGATGGGACGCATGTGGGGCAGCTCCAGGTTCATGTCTCCGGAGGAATTTACTATGGGCGCCAACATCGACGAGGTGACAAACGTCTATACTCTCGGGGCCTCTGCATTTCTGGCACTGGGCGACGAAAGCGACCGAGGCTTTGAAAAGTGGCAGGCGGGCAGAGACCTGTTCGACATCGCAACAAAGGCAACGGACCCGGACCGGTCAAAACGCTATCAGAGCATCAGCGAGTTCGCGGAGTGCTGGAGGCGAGGAGTGGCGAGAGGCTGCTAGGTGGCGATCGGATCCACAGGCGAGCCTCAGGCCTATTGCGAAGCCCGGCAGAAGAAGACCATCTCCCCGGCGCGGGCGTCGATGGGAACCTCCTCACGAATCGAGCCCTGTTCGCGGAAGATGTGAAAGCCTGCGAGTGGCAGCATAGTCCGCAGTTCCCGAGGGAAGTAGTACGTGAGCCAGTCAACGGTTTCCGCTCTTCGAAGGAGCGTATCGCCGTATCGCTCTTCCAGGACGATGTGATCCGTCTCGATCTGGAGACAGAAGTCATAGAAGGCAGTGAAGGTATCCGTTATCTTGGTTCCGGTCACCGGGTGGGTGAACTCGAAGGTTCTGATCACACCATTGGACCTCACCATGGCAGGAACGTCAGGGATACTGTTATCCAAGATAAACACGCCCCCGTCTCTAAGGTGGCGCTTGGCAGAACGCAGCAACGCGAGTCCTTCACCAGGCTCTGTCAGGCAGTTAATGAGGTTACAGGGGGCGATGACCAGGTCGAATGCATCGTTCAACTCCAGGTTGGTGACGCTGCCTTTCACGATCGTTACTCGTCTTTGTACCTCTGTACTTTCAGATTTCAGCTTCTCCCTGCATATGTGCACCATGTCGTCGGACAGATCCACGCCGGTTACCTGGCAACCTGCCCGTGCCAGAGGGATCAGGATCCTACCTGTACCTGACCCGAGTTCCAAAACCTTAGGTCCGAACTGGCGTGCATAGCTTACGTATGCGTCAACATCACAGAGTCTCGCGTGGATAATGTCGTAGACCTCGGCAAAGAAGCCTTTGAATTCTCCCTGCATGGTTCAAATCCTCCCTGCAAGGTAGTCAGTCTCCGCTACCTACCCCCGGCGCACCCTCATGCCTGACAAGCGGTACATGCCCAATCTCTCGTAGAACCCCTTTACGTCATCATCACACATGAGGTCCACAACCCAAATGTCCCGGAGCTCCTCCAGGAGTGTACGCATAAGGGCCGTGCCGACACCTTTCCCCTGATGTTCAGGAAGAACTTCAATCATGGGTATGTACGCTGCGAAGACGCCGTCGCTGATTGCATTTGCAAAGCCTATGACCTTTCCGTCATCATCGCCGGCGATTACGTACCTATAGCTCCCCTTCAGAGCCTTCCAGAGGGTCTCCGGATCTAGGGGATTCACCCATCCAACACAGAAACCTTGTAACTCCGCTGGAGCCAATAGGGGATCGTTGATCTTGATGTGCATCTCCATCCTGCCCTCCAACCTGCCTACCGCTGCAACTGCGACAAAGCTAGACGATGATAAGCACTCGGGCAGGATTCCACAAGCCTTGCCAGAAATCACCTTGGCATTGGATTCGGCTTTGCTTTGTGCATTGAGTAAGCAGCGGTAGGATTTCCGAACGACTCAGTGCGGGCCGGAGGTGGACCTATGAGCAACGAGGTCAGGGACTTCTATAACCGCTACGGCGAAAGGGAGTGGCGCAGGCTAGACGTTGATCCCTATAGCCGGATCACATTCGTCCTGCACATGGATTTCATAAGACCCTACCTTCGTGAGGCCATCAGAGTACTGGACGCCGGATGCGGCGCCGGCCGCTATTCGGTGGAGTTCGCCCGGATGGGATGCGAAGTCACGCTGTTCGACATATCCGACGAGCAACTCAGGATCGCCAAGGGCAAACTTGCAGAGAGCGGCTTGGGGAGAAATGTCTCCGGCTACATACAGGGCGATATCAGGGACCTATCTATGTTTCCTGACCAGGCCTTCGACGTTGTAGTCTGCTACGGCGCACCTCTAAACTACGTCCTTGAAGGCAGACAACGGGCGATCTCGGAGTTCCACCGCGTGCTAAAGGCCGACGGTGTCCTCGCGCTGAGCGTCAACAGCAAGTGGGGCGTGTTCAAAAGCATCCTGGGAAGGAACACTCAGGGCTTCTTCAATAGGCCCGTCTACTGGTATATCGACCGCGTCATCGCTTCGGGTGACCTGCCCACGCATCAGGAGGTTGACCACCCACCAAGGCATTTCTTTGAAGCCACCGAGCTGGAGGATCTGTTGACGTCGGCATCGTTCAAGGACATCAGCCTCGGTTCAAGTCCCTGCATACTGTCCGGCAGTTGGCAGCAGGCGAACGAGATATGCAAAGACGAGGCGGCATACCAGACGCTTCTGGACATTGAGCTCAAGGTCTATCAGAAGCCGACCATGGTCGACAGCGGGGAGTTCCTGATGGCGAAGGGTAGGAAGTGAGGAGCATGCAGCCAAGAGCCGTTTCACTCGGCGTAGTGTTCCGAGACGAATGCATCTTGGTACAAGAGCTGTCGGGAAGACACTTGAAGGGCACTGGGACCCATTACCGCCCAATTGGCGGAACCATCGAGTATGGCGAGAGGTCATCAGAGACTGTCGTACGGGAATTTGAAGAAGAAACCGGGATGGCGGTTGAAATCGTCAGGTACCTGGGGTGCATCGAGAACGTCTTCACTATTGACGGACAGACGGGCCATGACATCGATTTCGTATATGCCGTGAGTCCAATCGACGAGTCCCAGTGTTCGGAAGGTTGTCTCCGGGTAACCGAGGGAGACAACGTGGGGATCGCAAAGTGGGTCCCCATCGAGGCATTCCGCACCGGCAAACTGGCGCTGTATCCCGATGGACTCATCGACCTGTTAATGAGCGCAGATAGGTGACCGGCAGCACGCGCAGAACTCTTTAGCGAGCATACACCCCGAGGGATGGAAACATCGGGTTGACCCTCGATGGGGCGACGGGGCTGCCGAACCGCGAACCTGCCGCTTTCACCCACAGGTACTACGATGAGTTTGGTGCTCACCGCCAAGTACCACCATGAGGCTGCTGCTCAGGCCTGCAGCCCGTACCTCGCAGGTGGTGGTCTGGCCCGCAGGCGGGGGCTATATGTTGAAATCCAAACCAAGCAGGGAATTAGGTGATTCCTAGCAGGCGATTAGGTGGATTGGTGCCGGGAGCGGGATTCGGACCCGCACGGGCCTCACGACCCAGAGGATTTTAAGTCCCCATTGTCTACCAGTTCCAACATCCCGGCACTCGCGTCGCTGGACACTTACGTCGCTGCATACGGTGGGCAGCCTTTTGCGGCTCCCATAAACAGTAAAACAGCAGGCGAACCCGCTGTCAACCGGACCACACTATACATCGCAGGCCTGTGACTCCAGATGGCGTCCCGGCCAGCCTATCTATTACTCTTTTCGGGAGCCTCTCCCGCCTCGCTTTGAGTCAGTAGCCTTGCGGAGGTCTGCCTGCCTCTCGTCGCTCTCCTTCATGAAGCGAGCCAAGCGGTCCTCGAAGTTCGCCCTGCTGCGGCGGAAATCCTGAACATTCCGAGGTCTGTAGTTCGGGCTGGCCTGCTTGATGGAAAGACCGATCTTGCCGGAAGGGTCAACTGACAGGACTTTGACTTTTACGGCATCGTTCTTCTTCACGTACTCGTTTATGTCTTTGACGTACGCGTCGGCGATTTCCGAGATGTGAACCAATCCGGTTTTCCCATCTGGAAGGCTTACGAAAGCGCCGAAATTCGTTACTCCGGTGACTACTCCCTCAACGATCGCTCCGACGTCGAGCGGCATACTAACAACATTCCTCCTGCATTTGGTTTGAAACCAAGCAAAATTCATTATAGGTTATGCTCTTTTTTGGTGTCAAGGACACAGTTTGGGCCAAAGAGCGGGCATATCTTCTGTTCCCTCGCCATATCTATCGGAAAGACGCATGACGCGGGGGGACATCCGTTGGACGAGTTCGAGACCGGAGACAAGGCCCACAAAATCGAGATTCTGCAGCGTGAACAGGTACGTCTTCAGGGAGTCATCCACGTGGAGAGTTTCGACGACCGCCAAGTGGTTGTTGAAACCGACATGGGCATGTTGTCTTTGGCCGGCGAGGAGTTTCACATAACCAGCCTTGACCTCGAGAAGGGACAGATGATCCTCGAGGGAATGTTCCTGGGGCTTGAGTATTCAGGGCTGGACCGAGCAAAGGCCAGGCAAAAGGACAAAAGCTTCCTGCAGCGACTGTTCAGGTAGAATGCACGTTCCTGTCGAAATCCAGGTCTGGAGAGTTGCGGTCCTCGTGCTTCTGGGGATCGCGACTGACCTGGTTTTTCATGCTTATCGGGCATACCGGTCCGTCTTCGTACCGAAGAGCTTCCGCTATCACTTGCTGGACGCGGTGGTCGCCCTCATCACGCTCGGCGCGGTTGGAGCGGCGGTTTTCATCGTCAACTGGGGAGAAGTCAGACTCTACGTGCCCATATCCCTGGCTGCCGGCTTTTTTGCCGGCAACATGCTTGTAGGCGACCTGGTCTACCGCAGGTCGCGCTCGGCGTTTCGACGCACCCAGAAGGCAATGCGCTGGGCTAGGGTCAGGCTAGTTGAGCCGCCAAAAAGGGCAGCCAGGAAGGCCTTCGAGTGGACTAAGGCACGCCTGTCCCTGCCTGATGAGGCGGCCGTGGACCCTCCCGCGGAGCCTCCCATGGACTCTCCCACGGACTCTCCCAAGGAACCTTAACCTCAAACGTGAACCCTTTGCGGCCGCTTTCACCAGATCGACCAGATCATCCATCCCCTCGCATCCCCGCCAATCGCTCTCTCGTAGAAAAGGAGTCTCGAAGATCGAGGATCGCTTTACGATTCCTCGCATCCGCTTGAAAATTCCTTACGTTATGGACTTAACAGAAGGACTTGACACGCCGACGTAGAATAATGGTGTACCAATTTCGTCCACAGTTTGTGCACAGTTTGTGGATAAGTCAGGGGACAACCCGTGCAAATAGAGATCAGAGGAGCCGAGAGATTGAGCTTCCGGGAGCGCCAAGTCGTGGTGCTCAAGGAGACAGGCTACTCGGCACAAGATATAGCGGAGCGGTTGAAATTGTCGCCAGCCACTGTGGCCACCCTGTACAACCGGGCGAAGACCAAGGGGTATCAGGTGGTCATCGTGATATCTGGCGACCCGCTGAACATGTTCGGTGGAGATGAGGAGCCGGAGGGGGAGCCTGAATGAGGAGCAAGAGATACATGTCGAGGCTAGCGGCGCAAGCTGCCGGCGCTCCAGTATCGGTCACGTCTCCGGTGGCGCCTGAGCGTCTCCCGAAGCCGCTGCCCGAGACCGCGGTCGCTCCAAAGACCGCCAGGAAGAAGGCCTCTCTGCCTTGGTTTTTCGTGGGCGTGCTGTTCGTCGCGGTGACTGTCGCGTTTGTGTTCCGGCAGGCCGAAGTCATGGCCGTCCAGCGTGCCCTCTCGGATATGGAGAGGCAGATAGAGCACTACAAGGCGCTCAACAAGTCGCTTGAGGAACAGATCGCCGCTCTGAAGAGCGATGAATACATCGAGAAAGCGGCGCGCGAGAAGTTGGGACTGGTCAAGCCCGGAGAAGTCCAGTACATGGTCATAGATTACGAAACTGAAGACGTTAAGCCTACTCCCTAGGGAGTCGCCTATTTCTCCTCTTCGCAGCCAGCGAGCATGACGTACATCTCGCTGGCGCTTTTCTTGTCAGCCGAATCCGCGGTCTTCAGGACTTTGAAAGACAAGACTTTCTGGCCGAGGGCGACGTCAATGACGTCGCCCACTTCCACGTCTGTAGAGGGCTTTGCGGTCCGCCCGTTCTTCTTCACATGTCCGCCCAAGCATAGTTCCTGAGCCAGGGTACGTCTCTTTATCACCCGGCTGACCTTCAAGTACTTATCAAGCCGCAACAGTCCTCACGCCTCTCCCAAAAGCGTCGGCAGGTAGTGTCCGCCTGTGTCTAGCGACTTAACAATCGGAAGTCGAAGTCATCTCGCAACAGCTTCGCTGTTGCTGGCGACGCGCCAAGACCTCCGCTACCGCTCTGGTCTTGCCTTACTTCTCGTCGCCGGTAACCGAACCTCGGAGCCCACGTCCGGGCCTGAAAACCGGCACTTTGGAGGCGGGGATCTGGATGGCCTCCCCTGTCCTTGGGTTGCGACCCTCCCTGGCCGGCCTCTCCCTCGAAAGGAAAGTGCCGAATCCAAGAATGGCCACGGTATCGCCTGCAGCCAGGGCCCCCTCGACCACGTTGATGAACGTGTTCACGAACCGCTCGGTATCCTTCTTCGTCATGTTTGCTTCTTCGGCAACCTTGGCGATGAGCTCAGTCTTGTTCACAGCCTATCCCTCTTTCTGGCCTTCCTTTTCCTTAGCCTTCTCCCAAAGCGCGTCGAGGAATTCCAGGCTTTGCTCCTCCATGGCGAGGCCTTGGCTCAAGACCTCCTTCTCCACATGCCTGAACCTTCGTGAGAACTTCTCGACCGTTCCCAGAAGCGCCGTCTCGGCGTCGACTCCGAGCTTCCGGGCCAGGTTCACGCATGCGTACAGGAGGTCACCAACCTCGTCTTTGAGGGCCTGCACATCGCCCGTCTCCCGGGCCCGCTTGACCTCGCCGAGTTCCTCCTCCACCTTCTGGAGGACCGGCTCGACTGCCGCCCAGTCGAACCCGACTCGGGCCGCCAGCGCCTGCTGCTTCTGCGCTCTCATGAGCGCCGGTAGGCCCTTTTGGACCTCGTCCATGAGCGAGTGCCCCTCTTTGTACCTTCCGGGCTCCTTGCGCTTGATCTGGTCCCACCGCTCCCGGACCTCGCCGGCTGTGCGGATGTCCTCATCTCCAAAGACGTGAGGATGCCTACGGATCAGCTTCTCGACTATTCCCGCAAGGACGTCCTCGGCCTGGAAATCCCCTCTTTCGCTCGCGATCTGGCAGTAAAGGCCGATCTCTAAAAGCAAGTCTCCCAATTCCTCTTGGAGTTTATCCGCATCTTTTTCCAGCACCGAGGCAACTACCTCGTGAGCTTCCTCCAGAACGTATTGGGTGAGAGACTCGTAGGTCTGCTCCTTATCCCAAGGGCAACCGTGCTCTCCCCGAAGCGCGGCCACAACGTCAAGGAACCGCTGCCAGTGCCCGTCCTCGCAGGCAGGCTTTTGGTGAGAAGTCATGTTGCGTCCCCTTTTCCGATGATGGATTTCAGTTCTCCTGGGTCGATTGCTTTTAGGAGGACAGCCAGGACCCCGTAAGCTACGGCCCCGGCTCCAATAGAGGCGACAGTGGCCAGTTTGAACCCCAAAGCCGCGGTCACAGACGCGTACACTGCGTACGCCACCATGGACATGCCGCCCCCGGCCAGCGCCAGTTTGAGCACAGCGCCCCCATCAACTATCCTTCCCTGGCTCCTCAGGATGGCCAGCAGGTTCAGGGCAGCGGCGACCCCGAAATAGGCGGTAGTAGCAATTGCGGCTCCCTGGACTCCAAAAGCGGGCATGCCGACCAGGACATAGGTTAGCGCCGCTTTCACCACGATCGCGACCATGAGGTTCCACAGGGGAGTGGTGATTTTCCCGATACCCTGCAGCACTCCCGCGGTGACTTGCTGGACCGCGAGAAAGAGGATCGCGGGAGCGGCCAATCTCAGGATAGGCCCGACGTTGGGCTCATTGTAGAGAAGCGCGGGGATCGGGTCGGCAAGCACGAGAAGGCCTAGCGCGGCAGGAAGCCCCAGGGCCAGGGTTATGGTGAGCGCGCGGTTTATCCTGCGCTTCACGCTAGCGTGGTCTTTAAGGGTGACTGCCGCCGTAACGGATGGGACAATGGCCATCTGCAGCGCGCCCGTGAACACCGTTGCCAGGTTGATTAGTGCCAGAGCCGCGCCCAACTGGCCGAAAAGCGTGGTCGCTTCTTCTGTGGGTATCCCGATGGCGTGCAAACGGCCGGGGACCAGGCTCAGGTCAACCAGTTCAGTGAGACCGAAGACCGCCGATGCCAGCGAGATCGGGACGGCCACCTTGAAGATGGCGCGAGCGGCCCTTCTCCACGGCTCGCGGGCCGGCGGCCGCTGCCTCACCCCCGAGGCAGCCATCCGGCGTTTCTCCCGCGCTTCCCGGAACCGCTCCCTCCCGAGGTGGGACCGGTACGCTGCTCCCGCGTAGATAACGCCGAGAGCGGCGCCTGCCACAGCTCCAAACGTGGCGCCGGCGGCAGCGTACTGAAGGCCCTTGGGCATTAAGAGGCTGGCCAGTATAAACATGGTGGCGAGGCGACCCACCTGTTCCAATACTTGCGATACCGCGGGCACCGTCATCTCCTCAATGCCCTGAAACCAACCGCGAAGCGCGGAGAGCACCGAGGCGAAGAACAGCGCCGGAGAGAGGGCGGCGATGGAAACTGCGGCGCGAGGGTCCTTGGCCATGTTCACAGCGATGAAGTCGCGAAGGCCGTAGAGCGCCAACGAGCCTGCGAGCCCGACAACCACCATGAGGGCCAGGGACACCCCGAATGCCCCTCTGGCGTCGTGTTTGCGCCCCAGCGCCCACCTCTCGGCGACCGCCTTGGAAACCGCGACGTTGAGCCCGGCTGAAGATGCCGTAAGCAGGATAGCGTAGATCGGGTAGGCCATCTGGTAGAGGCCCATTCCCTCGCTGCCCAGGACCCGCATGAGGAATATGCGGTAGAGAGCTCCAATGGCTTTCACCACAAAGCCTGCGATTGTCAGCGTCAGCGCGCCCTTGATGAACTTGTGGTCCTGGTTCCTCATGGCATCAACTATAGTATCGCTTTCGTAGGATATGACTCGGGTCGTCCCTTACACATGACTGAAGGTGGCCCCTTTTCGGTGCCACCTTCGGATCTTACAACGTTTCCCCGTTACGGGGTAGGCAGAAAGCCTATTCTTCCATTTGCTTGGCCAGGAAACCGGCTGCCGTCTCAGCGAGTTTCAGTTCGAGTTCGCCCACCGTCTGTCCCGGCTCCCGGGTGCATATGATCACTGCGCCGATGGGGTCGCCTTCGGCTATGATGGGCGCTATCACTTCGGATGTGAACTTGCACCCTGTCTCGTCATCAGTGATGCATTCCTTGCAGTACCTGTCCTCGCCAGGCTTGGCGATGAGGATCGGCTTACGGTCTTCCATGATCTTTTCGACGGCAGGCGAGATCCTCTTGTTGAGGAATTCCTTCTTCGGCGCGCCTGAAACAGCTATGACTGAGTCGCGGTCGGCGATCATGGCGATGTGTCCGGTAGCTTCGGCCAGAGAATCCGTGTATTCCTTAGCGAAATCCCCGAGTTCACCGATGGGCGAGTACTTCTTCAATATGACTTCGCCGTCACGGTCAACAAATATCTCTAGGGGGTCGCCTTCTCTGATCCTGAGGGTCCGCCTTATCTCCTTAGGGATAACGACCCGTCCGAGGTCGTCAATGCGCCTCACTATGCCCGTTGCTTTCGTGTGAACCACCTCCCCAACAAGGCTTCCGTCTGCCTTGCTAGTATATAGGTGTTTTGGTATCGCTATTCACCGCGGGATAGGTGGCGAAGAAGGTCAAGACCCCTGCTTAGGGCTGCCGAGGAGTTCTCGATGGGGATCGATAGGCACTGGCTTCTGCGGTCGAAATCGGCTCCCGGGAACTTCCTGTCGAGAGTGGCAACTTTGTCAAGCGGGAACAGGTGGGGGACTTCCACCTTCAGGCTCAAGCGCTCGCGGCCCATAACAACGTCCTGTTTCGCCAGAGACACCTGAGTTACCCCGAGTTTTCCGGCGTAGAGACGCATCGAAGCGACATCCAGGAGGTTTAGGACCTCCGAAGGCAGTTCTCCGTACCTGTCCTGGAGTTCGGACTCTATTTCGGAGAGAGTCTCCAAGTCGACGGCACCCGCGATCCGCTTGTAGAACGAGAACCGGTCCTTTGGATTCTCCACGTACGCGGGCGGCAAGTAAGCGTCCACAGGGATCTCGACGCCGGCGAGGATCCGCTCCACAGCCTCTTCCTTCTGCCCGCGCAGGCTGCGCACGGCCTTCTCCAGGAGGCTCACGTACATCTCGTAACCAACCTGGTGCATGAACCCGTGCTGCTCGGCACCCAGGAGGTTGCCTGCTCCCCGTATCTCCATGTCGCGCATTGCCAGCCTGTACCCGGACCCCATGCTCGTGAAGTCGCGGAGGGCCGAAAGCCTCTGTTCCGCAACGTAGGTCATGCTCCGATCGTGCCTGTAGGTGAAGTACGCGTAGGCGATCCTGTTTGAGCGGCCGACTCTGCCCCTTAGCTGGTACAGCTGGGCGAGGCCGAGTTTGTCGGCGTCCTCCACGATCAGCGTGTTGACGTTGGGCAGATCCAGCCCCGACTCAATGATTGTCGTGGAAATGAGGACGTCGTACCTGCCCTGCAGAAAGTCCTGCATGGTCACCGAAAGCTGGTGCTCCTGCATCTTGCCGTGGGCAACCGCTATCCTGGCTTCAGGTACCAGGGACTGCACTTTGTTATAGACCCGGCCTATCGAGTAGATCCGGTTGTAGACATAGAAGACCTGGCCCCCCCGGCGCATTTCCCTGCGGATTGCCTGAGAGATCAGCGAAGGGTTCGCCGGCACGACGTAGGTCTCTACAGGGAAACGTCCCACAGGCGGCGTCTCGATCACGCTGATGTCGCGCAGGCCTGACATCGCCATGTTCAGGGTCCTGGGAATTGGAGTAGCGGTAAGGGTGAGGACATCGCAGTTCTCGGAGATCTCCTTGAGCCTCTCCTTCTGGGCGACGCCAAACCTGTGTTCTTCATCGATAATCAGGATCCCCAGGTTCTTGAACTTCACGTCTTTGCTGAGCAGGCGATGGGTGCCAACAACGATGTCTACAGCCCCGGCCGACACGTCCTCGGCTATCTTCCTCTGCTCGGCAGGAGTCCTGAAACGCGACAAGCAGCGGACCGACACAGGGTAATCCGCGAACCTGCGGGAGAACGTCGAGAAGTGCTGCTCCGCAAGGATTGTGGTCGGAACCAGGACCCCAACCTGCTTTCCGTCCATGACGGCTTTGAAAGCGGCCCGCATGGCAACCTCTGTCTTGCCGAAGCCGACGTCCCCGCAGAGCAGCCTGTCCATGGGAGTCGGCCGCTCCATGTCCGCCTTTATCTCTTCTGTGGCCCTGGCCTGATCGGGCGTATCCTCGTACTCAAAAGCTTCTTCGAATTGGGCCTGCCACGGAGTGTCGGGGGAAAACGCATATCCCTGCCTGGACTTTCGCTTGGCCTCCAGGAGCAAGAGTTTCCTGGCCATATCCTCCACAGACGCTCTGACCCGCGCCTTGAGGCGCTGCCAATCGCCGGTTCCCAGCTTCTGCAGCGACGGAGCCTTGCCCTCGGGGCCGATGTAGCGCTCGATTGCATCGACCTGGTCGACGGGAAGATACAGGGCGTCGGTGCCCGCGTAACGCAAGTACAGATAGTCCCTGGTGACTCCCGCCACCGTCATGGTCCGGAGGCCCATAAACTGGCCGATACCGTGCGTGGCGTGCACCACGTAGTCGCCTTCAGAGAGCTCTCGCCAATCAATGGAGGCCTTGGCCTTCCGGGCTTTGCGCTGCCTTACCTGAGTGCGTCCGTAGACCTCGACTTCGGTGAAGAGAGAGAGGTCCAAGGAATCCACGTTGAAGCCGTTCTCGCCACTGCCCAGCGACAGCGTGACCATTCCGGGCTTAGGCTCTTCAAGTATGGAGTCAACAGTGACCGACCATATCTCCTGTCGCTCCAGCCACTTCTGGAGAAGGGTCCTACGGTCCGGGCTTCCAGCCAGCACAACCACGCGCCGCCCGCGGCTCAAGAGGTCCTTGAACTCGGCGCCGAGGTCCGCCCATCTTCCCGAGAAGCCGATTTGCTGCGATGAGTCCGCCTCGGTGATATCCTTAATCGTAATCCCAGGTACCGCACGTGCGATCAGGGAGAACATCACGTGGCATTTGGAGAGAGATTGCATCACGTGCCCGACCGAGAGGTAGACCGATGCTTCCTTGGCGCCCATGGTGCCTGCCACCATGCGGGCCGAGGCTATCTCGGCTCCAATCTTCTCAAACTCGGTGAGGACGTCGTGGCACCTGCCCATTTCGTTTACCAGCAGCATGGCGCCGGGAGCATAATCGAGGAGGGTCGCTCCGCCGTTCTCTTGGCCCTCGCGGACATCGGTAGCGGGCGTCACAAACACCTTGTCCACATTATCCACCGATACCTGGGTCTCGGGGTCGAAAGTCCTTATGGACTCTATCTCATCGAATGCGAACTCAAGTCTCACTGGCGCGTCCGCTGCCGGGGGGAAGATGTCGAGAATACCGCCCCGCAGCGCGATCTGCCCCCTGGACTCAACCGAGAACTCCCGCTGGTACCCGTTCTCAACAAGCTGCCGGACGAGTTCGCTTGGGGATGCCGGCATGCCCTTGGTGTAGACTTTGCAGCCCGCCCTGAACTCCTCGGGCGGAGTGAGATACCGCATGAGGGCCGTCGCAGGCAGCACCACGACCGGGGCCTTCCCGTTGGGTTGGGCAAGAGAGGCAAGGGCGCCCACTCTCATCCAGAGGGACTCTTGATTGCCTCCGTGCTCAAAAGGCATGACCTCCCTGCTCGGAAACAGGGTAACCCTATCCGACCCAAGGAGGTCCGAAAGGTCGCGCTTTGCGGTAACAGCGTCTTCGGGAGTAGGCACAACCAGGAAGGCGGGTCTCTTGGAGTCGCGGCATAGAGCGGCTACCGATGCCAGGTAGGCGTAGCCTCCCGCGCCCACGATCTGAAGCGGAGTCTTGCCTGCCGAAATAGCCTCTTCGGCCCTGCGAAGGCTCCCGCTGCGCGCAAGTAAGTCAAGTAGGCCGGGGTGTGCCACTACTTCTCTTCTCCGTGTTCAAGAAGGCCGGACTGGCCGTTGTACTCGCCCATGGCCCAATCGATGCCCTTGGTAATGGCGTCACTGGCTGCCGACGCCGCGAGAGACACAACCCCGGCGAGGGCAGCTTCATCGGCCTTTTCATATGGCTTTAGCACGAATTCCACTGGATCGACTCCTTCGGGCGGGCGGCCGATACCAACCTTTAGGCGGGGAAACTCCGTCGTCTCCAGGAAGGCCGCAATTGACTCTATGCCCTTGTGTCCGGCCGAACTACCCTTGCGCCGGAGGCGGATCTTGCCGAAGGGCAAGTCCATGTCATCGTATATAACTAGGATGTCGCTAGGTTGAACGTGGAAATCCTGGGCAACCTCCAGGACCGCCTGGCCGCTCCGGTTCATGTAGGTGAGCGGTTTGACCAGGAGGACAGGCGTTTCGTCGCCGCCCGGCCCCAAGAGGGCTCCTCTGCCAATTTCGCTGAAGCCGTGCTCCCTCATAGAAACGCCAAGACGCCCGGCAATCTCGCGGAGCACCATGTACCCCACGTTATGCCGGGTGTTTGCGTACTTGCGTCCTGGGTTGCCCAGCCCGACGATGCACTTCATGATGCCCCGTTCACCGCGCTAGGACTAGATTGTCGAGGCCTCTACGCGCTCTCGGTCTCCGGCTTCGTCTCAGCAGGAGCAGCCTCATCGGCAGCAGCTTCCTCAGCAGGTTTTTCCTCTGTCTGCTTGGGAGCGACGGCTACGACAAGGACCTCAGAGGCGGGCGTAACCAGCCTGACGCCGGCAGGAAGCTCTACCTGGCCGGCGGTTATCGCGTCGCCGTGAGAGAGGTGGGAGACGTCGATTGAGATGTTGCTCGGGATCTCGGTGGGCAGGCACTCTATCGCTATCTCGCGCAGCTGCCTCTGGAGGAGAAGCCCGGCCTTCTCGAGGGCGGCCTCGCCTGTGATTCCAACGTGGACCTCAGTCTTGACCTTCTCGGTCAAGGAAATCCTGTGGAGGTCTATATGCAGGGGTTTGCCGCTCACTGAGTCGTAGACCGCGTCTTGGACCATGACGTCGCCTTCGAAGTCCGATCCCTCGATCTTAACGTGATGGATCTGGACTCCTATACCGGCCATTATCTTTCTCACCGACGGGGCGTCCAAGGCGACTGCCACAGGCGTGATGGACTTCCCGTAGATGATGGCGGGCGTAAGATTCTCCCTGCGGCAAGCCCTAGCTGCTCCCTTGCCGGTACCTCTGGGTTTCAGAACTATTTCCTGCGCCACTTTGAGCTCATCCTTTCAACAAGACCTGCTGCGGACTAACGGAACATCTCCGATACGGAGTGTCCCTCGTGGATCCGGATGATAGCGTCTCCCAGAATGGGAGCCACAGATAATACTTTTACCATTGGGCGGAGGTCCGGAGCAACGGGAATCGTGTCTGTGACCACGAGCTCCTGGAAAGCAGCCTTCTCCATATTGGCCTTGGCGGCGCCGGAGAAGATGCCGTGGGTCGCGCACGCGATGACGGACTTGGCCCCCAACTTCCTCAGGGCATTGGTAGCCTGGAGCAGGCTTCCGCCAGTGTCGATCATGTCGTCGAGCAGGATCGCGTGGTGTCCTGCGACCTTGCCGACCACATTCATGACCTCAACCATGTTGGGCTCGGGGCGCCGCTTGTCCACAAAGGCCACCGGCAGGTTAAGCCTCTCGGCCATGTCCCTGGCCCTCGGGATGCTCCCGGCATCGGGTGAGACCACCACGTGGTTAGCCAGGTCCTTTGTCTTGAGGTAGTCGCACAGGAGCCGGATGGCGGTGAGGTGGTCGACCGGGATGTCGAAGAACCCCTGGATCTGTCCTGAGTGAAGGTCGACGGCCAGCACGCGGTCCACCCCCGCATTGGTCAGGAGGTTGGCCACGAGTTTGGCGGTGATGGGCTCACGGCCCCTGGTCTTCCTGTCCTGCCTGGCGTACCCGTAGTAGGGAATCACCGCAGTAATGCGGTCTGCAGACGCGCGTTTCAACGCATCGATGAGGATCAGGAGTTCCATCAGGTTATCGTTCACGGGGCTGCAGGTGGACTGCACCACAAACGCGTCGGAACCCCGGACGTTCTCATTGATGATGACCTTGATCTCTCCGTCCGAGAAATGGGAGACCGAGGCGTTGCCCAAAGGCACGCCAATGTGCTTGCAGATGCTTTCGGCCAATTCTCTGTTGGAGTTCCCGCAAAGGACCTGTAACCTCTTATCACCGTACGGCGACATCTCTTGCTGCTACCTCCCCTGTTCTTTTCTGCGGACCACCCAGCCCTCTTTGTTCACCTGCCGCTCCCTGGCGATGGCCAGGGACTCCGGCGGGACTTCGAGGTTTATCGTGGACCCTGCTGCAACATAGGCGCCCTTCCCAACTCTCACGGGCGCGATTAGGTTGGTGTTGCATCCGATGAAGGCTCCGTCCTCGATGATGGTGCGGTACTTACGGACCCCGTCGTAGTTCACCGTGACGGTGCCCGCGCCAATATTAACTCCGGCGCCCATGTCTGTGTCGCCGGTATAACTGTGGTGGTGGATCTTGGTACGGGGGCCGATGACCGAGTTCTTGACCTCGGCGAAGTTGCCGATCAGCACATCGTCCGATAGCCGCGTGTTGGGCCGCAGATGGGCATAGGGCCCTATCTGCACGTTTCTTCCGATATCTGAATCCTCCACGACCGATGACCAGACGCGACTGCCGTCCCCCACGACCGAACTCCGGATTTCGGTCCCCGGACCGATTATGCATCCGGAACCTATTTCGGTGGATCCGCTGAGGTAGGTGTAGGGCTCCAGGACTGTGTCCTGTCCAACTTGGACTCCATAGTCTACATAGGTGGATGCCGGGTCCCTGACGGTAACGCCCGCCAGCATTAGTGCGTCAAGTATCTGCCTGCGCTTTTGGGATTCGACCTCCGCAAGCTCCTTACGATCGTTCACGCCCAGTACCTCCGACGGGTCTTCGGCCACCATGCCCGCCACCTTGAGGCCTTTACCGGAGCCTATCTGGACAATATCGGTTAGGTAATACTCGCGCTTCGCGTTCTGGTCGGTTATCTCGCCCAAGACCTGCAGAAGAACACTCTTCTTGACCAGGTAGATGCCTGAGTTGACTTCACGCTCGTCCCTCTGCTCGGGCGTCAGGTCCCTTGCCTCCACAATACGGAGAACTGCCCCGCCAGGGCCGCGGATCACGCGGCCGTATGAGGCAGGGTTGTCCGGGAAGTACGTAATGAGGGCTATATCCGAGGCCTCGCTCCGGTGGAATTCCACGAAGTCCTGAAGCAAGCGGGGAGTAAGGAGCGGAGTCGTATCGCCGTTCAGTATGAGGACGTCATCCACTTCACCAAGCTCGTCTCTGGCGCACATGACGGCATGGCCGGTGCCCTTCTGCTCGCGCTGCCAAGCGTAGACCAGGTCTCCTTGAAAGGACTTGTCCGCGTTCCAAGCATCGTCAACTTCCTGACGCACGTCCTCGCCTTTGTGGCCGATAACGATCACAATTCGCCGCGGGGAAAGCGTCGCCACAGCGTCCAGGACATAGCGCACAAGCGGGCGCCCGCACACAGTGAAAAGGACCTTCGGATTCTTGGACTTCATCCGGGTCCCTCCGCCTGCCGCCAGTACAACCGCTCCCAATAGTCGCTCGTTCGGCATAGCTAGCTCACCTCGGGCATTATATCACTTTGCCAGGATACGGCGGCAAAGCTCCAAGTCCGACGGTTTATCCACGTCGACCCCGATCTCGGGGCTGGCCCCCAGAATGCCTTTTGGATCCAGGCCAAGAAGGTCCCTCACCCTGTCCTCAAGTTCAACGACGCTAGCCTTCTTCAGGAGGAACTTGAGGAGCAGCCTCACCCCAAGCACGCCGAACATCTTGACCGGCTTCTTCCTGTAGGCGATCATCTTCTCCACCATCGGCCACGCGTTCTCCACGACGTCCTTCCTCACGAAGAAGACGTTGCCGCCGGTGTAGGTGCCCTCTTTCAGGGTCACGTAAGTCCGCTTCACACCCGGAAACATCCTGTCGCAGTCTTTCCTATCCGAGACCGGGTAACAGAAATCGGCCCCGCTGGCAAGGCAGCGGTCGAGGAGGTCTTCCAAGATCTTGGGCGTTACCAGAGGGATATCGGACGCGCATATAAGGGCGAACTCGGTCTCGACGCGCCCAAGACCGATCCTCACGTTCTCAAACAGGCTCTGCCCGGGTTCGACCAGTATGACTCTGTCACTCTCGTATTGAGAAAGCCCGTCGCGCGGACCAATAAGGAGAATCCTCCCCACCCGCGGGACGGCCGCCAGTGCGTCAAGTATGTAGGACACCATGGGTTTGCCCGCGATGTCGATGTTGGCTTCGAGATACTCGCCGCTGTCCATAGCCAGTTGGCCTGTGTTCTCGCGTCCGGCAAGCACGATCGCGTCAATGCTCAATCTTCACACCCCGTTCGTAACACAACCACACTTCTAAGGCCCAGCTCACTAGCACGGGCTTCCATCTCCAGTTTAACCTCTTCAGCGTGCTCCGGTGAGCGGCATATTCCGAAAACCGCCGAGCCGCTGCCAGTCATCGAGGCGCCGAGCGCTCCGGAATGGATGAGGCTTTGCTTTACAGCCTCGATCTCCGGGTGCCGCATTGCTACCGGCTCCTCGAGATCATTGACGAGGAGCTGCGCCAACGCTGAAGCATTGCCTGACGACAGAGCGCTCACAACGTCTTGCTCCCGCCATTCTTGTTGCGGCCGCAGCCCTGGATTCACCTCATCCCAGTCCTTGTAGGCTTGTGCGGTGTTGACCTGGAAAGATGGGATAGCCAGAACCAGGTGGAACTGCTTCGGGTCGGGCAACGGATGTACGTCTCCCCCTGTGCCCGAACACCAAGCGGCCGACCAAGCGGGCGGGACTGAATTGCAGCCGAGGAAAAAGGGGACGTCCGCGCCGATACTGGCAGCCACTTTGAGGAGGCGTCCGGGACGCAGCCGGGATTCCTGGGGAATCATGCTGTTGACCACGAGCAGGGCGGCAGCGGCATCGGAGCTCCCTCCGCCCATGCCGCCGCCCTCGGGAATGGCTTTATCCACTTGTATGTGGAGGTTCAGGCGGCAGCCCGACACGTCAAAAACCGCTTGAACCGCTTTCATAACCAGGTTGTCCTTGGGCAACAGCCCGGGGAGGGCGGGACAAACGACAGATAGACCCTCTCCGCCTGGGCGAAAGGTTAGCACGTCGTGCAGTTGGACGGGGATCATGATGGTCGACACCTCATGATACCCGTCCGGCCTTCTGCCCGTGATCCTGAGGGTCAAGTTAACCTTGCCGAACGCTCTTCGAGAGAACTCCAACACGGTATCTTTCACCTGGCGTTACTTCTCCGAAGAACGCCCCTATCCTTTTACAGCCGTATGGACAAAGCGTCGCACACGTTCTTCATGCGCCCAAAGATCGACACCGTGTCCGAACCCGCCGACAGAAGCCCGACCGCCTGGCCCTGTTCATTGACAACCAAGGAACCGCTGTCTCCCGGCTGCGCCAAGTGGGTCGTGACGATCTGGTCGCCAAACGTCGCTTCGCCTGCATCCCCCATGCCGACTTTTATGGTAGCCTGCACTACTTTCACGGTGCCGGAGTTGAGCCCGCTGGTGCGGCCGCTCTTGCGGACCTTCATGCCGACCGAGGCCTCTACCATCCCCTTCGGTGTGCCGATCCCGACGATCTCGTCGGTTACAAGGTCTCTCCTGACCGGCTTAGCAGTGGCGGCATCGACCAGGTTGACGGTAGACGCTCGTTTGTACAGCCTCACCTCATAACTGCGCCTGAACCACTTCACGACGCGGTTGAGCCCTGCCTCAACCGCGGCAGCCACCGGACAGCTAGATGAGGTCGAGTTCATGTAGACCGGCACGAATTTGTGCAGCGTGGCAATGGTATCCTCTTTCTTACCGCCGTCGTAGGGGCCCGGCTGATAGATGGGATCGCCGATCTTGCACCTTCCGTCCTTACCGTTGCTGCTGTTGGCGAAGACGTGGCAGTTTGAGAGCAGGAGAGGTTCTCCCGTCTTGGCATCGTAGACCAGAGCGCCAAACGTGCCGGCCGATATCTTGTAGTGGCCTGCGCTTACTCCGGGCATGGCCGGGCGGTGTCTCTCGGTCCTCACTATGCTGGGACCGGCCACGCTAGAAACCCCAAGCGCAACAACGTCGCCTACTTCAATCACATCGGTGGCCGCATCCGCGATACTCATCGGCACTACGTCGCACGCGTGCAGCGCGTCCTTTGGCAGTTTCTGCTTCACCAGGACCGTCAGCGCCGGTCTTCCTGTTGACTCACCGTGAACTAGCTTATCTCCCATTCCGACCCCAACCACATTCGGAAGCCCCAGGAGAGTCGGGGCGGAGACTTGCAGCGCTTTCAGAACCGCATCCATGGCCCTCCCACCTTCCAGATAAGGCATCTGTAAACACCTTATGTAGAGGGCCATTAAGTGGTGATTTGGGGGAAAGCTACTGGTCCTGGGTCAGGCGACGGGGAAAGCGACGTGGCGCACACGCAAAAGGGCCGCGCTTTCGCGCGGCCCTTCAGACTATGCTCAGACTATACGTCGGCCTTTGTCCTATTCGTTGACTCTTGTCGCTGGCTTTGCTCTTCCTACTCGTCCTGACCGCAGTCGAACCTTAGTTCAACCGCGTCGGTGAGGACGTCGATGTAGCTCCACGACATGTGCCTATCGTCATCGTCGTCGCTGAACCGGACCACGAAAATGCTGGGGTAGGTCTTCTCGAGGACGCCCTTCTTCTGAAAGACCTTTTTCCTGCCTTCGCTGGCCCTGACCGTGACCTTCTGACCGAGGTGGCTATCCAGTTTCTCTCGGATAGCCTCAATCGCGTTCTTTTCCGGCACAGGCTATCCCTCTCTTCGTAGTTACTTGGAGTGTTTGTCTGCTACCTGTGACGCGCCGTAGGCGTCGGGCTTTATCTTCGCTGCAAAGCCACTGCTCGAGATCTCCTGTACTAGTTCCCTGATCATCGACCTTGTCTCGCCGTGGTGGCCGACGTCCATGTGTATCTCCACATTGAGGTCGGAGTGGCCGTTCTTCGAGATTTCAGCGGCGAGCTTGGACGCAACGTCCAGGCTGAGATGGGCTTCGTAGAAGATGCGCTGGCGAAGGCTCGGCATCTTCTTCACATAGGCGCGGGAGTAGAAATAGCGGCCGCCTTTGCCCAGCCTATGAATAACCACAGCGGTGACGAAGCAGATCTGATCCCGCGACTGGGAGTCGCTGCCCACGATCAGCTTGTACTCGGCGTGGGGCTCTTGGGCCATGAAGTCGCAGATGTCTTCGAACATGGCACTGAAAGACATCGGCCCTTTGGTGGGGCTGACGTAGTACATCTCCGACTCTCCCCCCTTCGCCACCTTTCACATAATTCTAGCACTTCGTGACCTTTGTCGCAAATATGCAGGCAATTGGGCAGCGGCGGAGCAATGAGTTCAGCGCCTTTGAGACGCCGCCTTGGTGAGCCTTACGAAGTCTTCGATGGACAGATCTTCGGGACGGCAGAGCGGATCGACGCCGGCTGCCGCGAGTGCGGTCAGCAGGGTCTCGCGATCGGGAAAGACCTCTTTCAGGCCATTCTGGAGTGTTTTCCTCCGCTGCGAGAAGACAGCCCGGGAGATGGAGTCCAGGAGCGCTTCTTCCTCCGGGGTGAGGGGAAACTGGGGCTTAACCTGAAGGGTGACAAGGCACGACCCCACATCGGGCCGTGGGACAAATGAACCCTTCGATATGCGCTTTTCTACAGAGACGTCGGCCCTGTACTGGCACCACAAGGAGAGTCTTCCGAAATCGCGACTGCCGGGAGGGGCCGCCATGCGCTCCCCGACTTCCTCCTGCACGACGAAGCCCATCCGGCCCCACCTGGCCCTCTTGACGAGCGCGCTGTACATGATCTCGGAGGTCACATAGTAAGGCAGGTTCCCGCACAAGGCCAGGGCCTCTCCCGGGTTCCCTTCGGCAACGGTTCCACCGGTGAGATCGAACTCCAGGGCGTCACCCCAGACGATCTGGACATTGGGCAACTCCATCGAGGTTCTCTCCAATGCGGGGGCCAGATCGCGGTCCATCTCAAGGGCGTAGACTCTTCGAGCTCGGCCGGCGAGTTCTCTGGTGAGAGTGCCGATTCCCGCGCCTATCTCCACCACGACGTACCGGTCTTCCTCCGGAAGCATAAGGGAGGCGATGGAGCGGAGCAGGGCGGGATCGATCATGAAGTGCTGCCCAAGTCTTTTCTTGGGGAGTATCCCGAACTCCCTAAGGATCTTGCCGTACTGAGGTGCTGTCATTCAAGCACGTAGACCTTGGTATTGCGCATCCCCCAACGGAGAGCCTCATCGTGGGTCTCGTAGCACACGTCGATCTTGTTACCCCTGATGGCGCCGCCTGTATCGGCCGCAAGCGCGTATCCGTATCCGTCAACGTACACCCGTGTGCCAAGCGGTATGATCCTCGGATCGACGGCGATGACTCCGGGCTTGGCCGGCACTCCCAGAGCAGTGACTCCCTTCGCGTTGGGCCCGCAGCACTTGGTACAGGGGCAATAGGCTGTCGAGCGCATCTCGAACGCCTTCACAAACCTGATGTTTTCGCCGCCGCGGGAGACTTCCTGCAACGTACCTACCAAGACAACCTGCGCCTTGGGCTCCGTGACGAGTTCCCGCCCGAGTTCCTGTCTGGACACTTCGACGCCATCCTCGTACCGGACCTTGTAGTCTACCCGGGAAACACCGTTGCTACCGTACCTATAGACCTTAGTCAGGCCAGCTTCGATGGAGGAGTCGTTCCTTCTCTCTGTAGCGAACGGGACCTGAACGTTTTCAGTGACTTCGGCAAACGTCACCTCAACGATCCTTAGGAGACCTGTCTCGGAGACGTTCTTGCCCACAGCGGGGACCACTATATCGTCGGGCCCGGGTTCCACGCCTGCCAGGTCAAGGATTCTGGAGACATCCCGGTCGCAGGTGAGGTAGGTTGTTACGCTTTCGCCCTTCTTCACAAAAACGGGTTCGGCTCTTTGTATGTCTACCTTCATCCCGTTCTTCACGGGAGAGTCGAGCGCGGGAGTGACCCGGTCCATAGGCCCAAGCACGATACCCGCCTCGGCGATCGCTTCCTCTACCGTCTTACCCGGATTGTGAAGCCGGACTTCGCGGTCCCAAGCCGACACGACAATCTGCTTATCATTCACAAGCGCGACAGCCGCGCAGATTAGCCCCAGTAACGTTCCCACAATGCATGTTAGCAGGGCATATGATAGAGGGCTTCGCTTTTTCCTATCAGTTGCGGCGATGACCCAGATGCGCAATAAAGTATCCCTCCGATTTGACTACTTCGCTATTGGATTGGGATCTCCTTCCTTAGCGCCTCCTGCGGGACGGCGCTAGGCCCTACGGCCTATGCCCAGACATTGTATACACGTTATGTTATGCGGGCTTGGTCGATTTATGCGGTGGCAGGAAATTTAGGGGTCAACTGGTCATCCAAGAGGTCCTTCCCAGGAAGGCCCGTTCGGAATTGGCAGATGTGATAGCGAGGAACTCGGGCAGTCCGAGCCCCAACAATTGAGCCGCCAGCGCGGCTGCCTCCAATACGAAGGCCGGCTCGTTGCGCCTACCTCTCATCGTCTGCGGAGACAAGTAAGGAGCATCGGTTTCAAGGAGGATGCGGTCCTTCGGGATAGCCGTCAGCGCATCTCTGAGATGCTGATTCTTGGGGTACGTGACCGTTCCCCCAAACCCGAGATATCCCCCAAGGTCCACGCACTTGCGCGCGTAGTCCGCGTCCCCCGAGAAGCAGTGGAATATGACCGGCGTTGTGAGCCCCGCCTCCTTCACCATTTCCAGGACATCTTGGTGCGCATCACGCTGGTGGATCACAGCTGGTAACCCGACCTCGCGGGCCAGGTCCAGCCCCATTTGGAAGCAGGCCGACTGCAGGGGCCGAGGGGAGAAGTCTCTGGCGTAGTCAAGGCCCATCTCTCCAACGGCGGCAATCACTCCCGGGCGCTCTTTGAGAAGGGACCTCACGCTGGCCCACTGCGCCTCCACTTCGCTCATGGAGTTGCCTGCGTTATGAGGATGGACTCCGACGGCGCACTTACCACCCAGTTTTTCGGCTAGGCGAACGGACGCGCGGGACGACTCCGCGTCAAAGCCGATCTCAATGAAATGCACGCCCTGAACTCGGCACCGGTCAATGACCATTTCGCGGTCCGCGTCAAAGTCACGCATGGATACATGCGCGTGGGTATCGATGGCAAGCAGTGGGCCCCCGATGGGGAATCCCGGGCTCCCGCTAGGAGATCCTGCTGCCATTTGCCACGGCGCGGTCGACTGTCAACACGGCCAGGTTCTCCCCATCCTTGGCGGCAAGAAGCATGCCGTTGGATTCAAGCCCCCTGATGACGGCGGGTTTTAAGTTGTGGACGACGATGATCTTCTTCCCCACCAGTTCCTCGGGAGTGTAGTACATGGCTACTCCCGCCAGGATCTGCCTTGTCTCATCGCCGAAGCTTACCTGCAGACGGAGGAGCTTGTCGGCGCCCTGGATCCTCTCGCAGGAGAGGACCTCGGCCACCCTGAGGTCAACCTGTTTGAACTGGTCTATGGTGATGACGTTGTCTTCGTTTTCCATGAATTCTCCCTCCAGCTTCACGTAAGACCGTGCTAGTCTGTTTGTAGATCGCCTGATGCGTAGTATATGGGCGATGTATTATAATACTTCCTGTTCAGGGGCACCGGCCCCCTACAGGATATCTTGCGCAATTTTAGCACTTTAAGCCTGTGTAAGAAAGAACCGGATACCCTCCCAACTCCTACGAAATCTGTCGAAAGTCGCTTGACGATTTCTGGTACATCTGGTATCTATTCTGTGATACCTTAGCGGAACTTTGAGAGAGACAGCTGTAGGAGGTGATTTCCGGCATGATGAAGTCGACGGGTGTTGTGAGGAAAGTTGACGAACTGGGTAGAGTGGTCATCCCGATCGAACTGCGCAGGACGCTCGATATCGGAGAGAAGGATTCTCTCGAGATTTATGTGGACGGCGAGAGCATAATCCTCAAGAAATACGAGCCCGCGTGCGTGTTCTGTGGAAACGCTGCAGACGTTGAGATATACAAGGGCAAGAGAGTCTGCAAGCATTGCCTGGAGGAACTGGGTCAGATCGCGAGATAGAGTATCGGGATAGCGCCCTGCTAATATCAAGGAGGCTGAGTACCAGCCTCCTCTTGATTTTGCCTGCATTCTGAACCGGTCCAAGGTTGGGCCCGGGGCTAGCTCCTTTTCGGCGGGTCCGGCCAGTCATCGGGAGGAACCTTGTCGTCCCCCTCTTCCTTAGGGGGTTCCTCTTTTAGCTGCTCCCCTGCTTCTTCGCCCGAAAGCCCCGCTTCCTTCGCCCCGTCCCCGGCCTCTTCCCTGGCCTCTTCCTTGGCTTCCTCATAGTGCTCGCATTCAAACCTGAGGCAGCACAGAAGGCGGCCGCACGTGCCGGAGATCTTGGTCGGGTTAAGCGAAAGGTTCTGGTCCTTGGCCATCTTGATGGAGACCGGGAGGAAGTCGTTGAGGAAGGTCGCGCAGCATAGAGGCCTTCCGCACGGACCAATGCCCCCTGTCATCTTTGCCTGATCGCGGACCCCTATTTGCCTGAGTTCGACTCTGGTATGGAGGGCCCCGGCAAGGTCTTTCACCAGCTCCCGAAAGTCCACGCGACCATCGGCGGTAAAGTACAGGACCACCCTGGAGCCGTCAAACGTGTACTCAGCGTCCACCAGGTGCATCTCAAGCCCGTGGTCCGTAACCTTCTGCTTGGCGACCTCCATCGCCTCGGTTACTTTCTTCTTGTTGTTCTCTTCTGTAACCAGGTCCTCGGGCGTAGCCACCCTCAAGACCCGCTTGAGCGGCGTCACGAGTTTGTCCTCCGCCACGTCTTTGGGCCCCATGGTGACACAGCCCATCTCGATCCCGCGGACTGTCTCTACCAGGACCTGATCGCCCTGCTTGATGACTAACTCACCCGGATCGAAGTAGTACACTTTGCCTCTATCCTTAAACCTTACACCAACTACTATCGCCATATCAGTCTCCTTCTTGGCGCGCGCGCTGAAGGTCCATAAAAAGCGCCGAAAACGTAAGGAACGGGTTTACAGCCCTGCGGAGCCTGCTCTTTGCCTGCCTAAGCGCTTCGATTGACCGGTAGAGAGACTTTACCTGGCGGTGTCCCGCGGAGGGACCACCACCTTCAATCGAAGCAATCGCGGCTCGAAGCCTCCTCACTAATTCTATCTCCAGGTCAGTCACCACAGCCACACGGCGGGCCTGATCCGCTTTGGCGTACTTCTGCGCTAACTCAACCGGAGAACCTCGGGAGATCTCGGCAAGCAGCTTCTCGCCCAGGTCCTCGCCGCTACGGGTCAGGATCCGTAGAGCGCGTTCAGGGTCACCGTCGGCGTGAGGCGCAACGCTCTCGGCATCCTCCCTGCTCACGCCATGACGTGAGACCAGCAGGTCCACAAGGGCGTTGGACGGCAACTTGCGAAAAGGTATCGTCTGACAGCGGGAAACGATGGTATCTGGAATCGAGCGGACGTTGGTCGCAGTGAGAATAAACGTGACATAAGCCGGCGGCTCCTCCAGCACCTTTAGAAGGGCGTTGGACGCCTCGACCGTCATATCCTCTGCATCTCTTACGATGAACACCTTTCGGGCCGAATGATACGGCCGCGCTAGAGCTTCCTTGAGCATCTCATGGGAGGCCTTGATTTTGATAGTGTTGCCGTCTTTGGCTATCTCGACTAGGTCCGGATGCCCATGATTCGACACGGCTCGACATGACCAGCACCTGCCGCAGGCTTCGCCTGTGGACCCCGGCTCATCTGAATCGCAGAGCAACGCCTGGGCAAAGCGGAGCGCCAGCGCTTCCTTGGGAGCCCCCGATGGACCCTTCAGGAGGTAAGCGTTGGCGATCCGGGCCGATACTACAGCAGAACGGAGAATACCCGCGGAAACGTGATTTCCCCGCAAGAGCAGGTCGTTTTCAGCCGGAGAGAGGTCCGTCATCTAGATCTTCAGGAATCTCTCCACAGGGAGGATGAAGACGGTTGCTCCGCCCACCACGACTCCAACCGGGTAGGGTACGTAGGACTCGCCGGGCCCGACCGGAGTGACCGGAGTGACCAGCTGTTCCCTCGCTCTGCAGGTCTTCTTTACGACTTCCAGGACTTTATCCACATCGGCCTCATCGACGCCGGAGAGAACGGTCGAGTTGCCCTCACGCAGAAAGCCGCCGGTGGACGCAAGCTTGGTGGCGCTGTAACCGCCCCGGATCAAGTTCTCGACCAAACGCGGGGCGTCCTTATCCTGGACAACCGCGATAATCAGTTTCACAGCGTTTCCCTCCTCTTATCTCCCAGTACCCGCCTGACCTCGGCCATGGCTGCCTTGAAGACCTCTTCCTTGGGCAAGGTGCCGTCTATCAGTTTGATCCGACCGGGATAAAGCAGTTGAAGTTCCCGGTAGCCCTGCCGGACCTTGGCATGATACGAGTCGTCGCGGAGCTCGATCTTGTCCTTGTGCTTGGGGGCCAGTCTTTCACGAAAGATTTCCGGATCGCAAACATCGAACACCAAGGTGAGGTCGGGGACCAAGTCGTCCGTAGCTACCTTGTTAATGTTTTCTATGTCTGGTATCGGAATCCCTCCTGCGTACCCCTGGTAGACGATGGACGAATCCGTGAACCTTTCGACCAGAACCACCTTGTCTTCCCGCAGAGCCGGGGCGATGACGGACCGGACCAGCTCCGCCCGTGACGCAGCATACATGAGGAATTCTGCCAAAGCGCCTCTCTCGGGACCGGCGGGATCCAAAAGCATGTCGCGGACCATCTCCCCAAAGGGTGTACCCCCCGGCTCCCTGGTTAACAAAACGGGAACTCCGGATTCCCGGAGTTCCCGTGCAATAGCCTGTATCTGGGTGCTCTTACCCGAACCGTCGCAACCCTCGAATGTTATGAAGCATCCACGCAAAATACCTTCAGCTCTCCTTCGGTGCCGTGAACCCCTCGACCAAGCAGGTTCAGGCCCGCCCTTCTGGCGTGAAGGAAGTATTCCACGACGTCCTGGTCTATCCTCTCCCCAGGCGTCACTATGGGCGATCCAGGGGGGTAGATGACCACAGTATCGGCAGATATCTTTCCCAAAGCCTCTTCGATCGGGAGAGGCCGGGCGCGGGAAAGGAACGCATCCCTAAGCGCCATGACCCTCTTGGGCCGCGGGACTTCCCGGGCTTTGGTGCTGGTCGCGGCCGCTTCCTTACAGCACTGTGCCTGGTCAGGCGTTCTCGCGAACTTCTCCGAAAGCTCCTTGAAGGCCCTTTCCACCGCGTCAATATCGGCGGCGCCGTGGGCGCCCGACACCAGGAGAAGAATGTAGCCCGGCCCTGTCATCTCAGGAACGACCTTGCATTTCTGAACCAGGAACTTGGCGGCTGCCGGCCCGTTAACGGATAGGTCCAGGTTGACCAGGAGCTTGGACGGATCGTGGAACAACCCGGGAGGAAGGGGCTGGCCGAAACCTGCCACCGAGATCCCCGGAATCTTCGCGAGCCTATGCGCAAGCTCAATCGCGACCTTTGTTCCGTGATCGATCCACGCCCCGTCATCCCTCTCCAACACCTCGACGGCTTGTTCCAGGGACGCCATCAGGATGTAAGACGGGGACGTTGTCTGCACAGCGCGCAGCGCTTCCTCAACCGCGAGTTCAATACCGGAGAACCTTTTCTCAGCCTCCAGGCCCAGGTGTAGGAACGCCGTCTGAGTGAAGGCAACAGTGGTCTTGTGGGCGCCGTGGATCACGAAGTCGGCGCCTGCCGCCAGCGCGTGGGGTGGGAGGCCTTCCCCGTTGGAAAAGTGGGTCCCGTGGGCTTCATCCACGATGAGGGCCATCCCGCGGGCATGGACTTCGCGAGCGATTTCCGACATGTCGCCAGCAAAGCCGGGATAGGTGGGGTTAATTGCGAAGACGGCTTTGGGCTGCTCCTCACCCGGAGGCAGGGAATCAAGGGTTTCTTTGAGCCTTTCCCAGGTAAGAGGAAGGTAGCCGCCCAAGGCGGGGTCGAAATTCGGCCAGACAAACAGGGGCTCAAGTCCCGACATAGCCATCGCCGAAACCAGCGACTTATGCACGTTTCGCGGCAGAATCAGCCTATTGCCCCCGAGGGTCATTTTGGTGGCAATGAGCGCCGCCTGGATGCCGGAAGTCGCTCCGTTCACCAGGAAATACGTTCGAGCCGAGCCAAACAGTTTCTCAGCCCTGGCCTCAGTGGCACGGATACAGCCACTGGGGTAATGAAGATTGTCCAGACCCGGCGACTCAGTCATGTCGATGGCCCGGAGCTGGTCCAGGAGACTAGAAGCCCGCCGCGGTGTCAGAGAGCGAGGAGCGTAGTCGACTGGAAAGGCCCTGCGGCCTTTGTGGCCCGGCATGTGCATCCTTACCGGCTTGCGCGACGAATACTTGCACATTGCTTCGATAATGCTGCGAGTATCCCGTGACATTCATCTGCCCGCCTTCTTGTTCTATTGCCAGCTTTATCCACAAGATCTGCCACTTATCCCCAGACTTGTCAACAGAACCTGCCCGGTCTGTCGCGCCGTGTCACAGGCAGCTGGCTGGTAAACCAGGGACTACCGTAGCATGTTCGGAAGTCCATGTCGAATGTTTTTATTTGCCTGGGATGGTCTGCCTTCATGGTCTGGAAACATCGCGCCCGAAGACCTCTATGAGCCAATCGAAGACGATCTGAGTCGAGCGGGTGAGGTTGTCCAGCTGGCAATGGTCGTCGGAGCCGTCTCCGTCGAGCGTGAAGATGTGAATGCGCTTGTGCTTGGATGACACGCCGTCGAAGAACTCGCGCGCTTGGCGCACCATGATATCTCCCTCGCCTTCGCCGGCCAGCGCCAGCACCGGACAGGTGATCTTTGGCAGATCCGCGGTGAGGTTAGCTCCCTTAAGGACATCACTGGTGAAAAAGTCGACGACGTTTAGGTCGGGATAGCCCCAGCTCCAGAACGAGTACTCCATGAAGGCCTTCACCAGAGGCTTATTGCGCAGACGCCACCGAAGGATGGGACGCACCCATTTCCGTGGAATACGGGCTAGAAGCGGGGCCCAGAGCCGTCCAACCAACTCAGCCAAGTCGATGACCGGGCTATTGGGGATCAGAGCCCGGATCCGCGGCTCGTGTATGCAACCTGAGTGACGACATAGCCACCCATGCTGCCGCCGGACAAGGCTATCCGGTCATCGACCCCGGGGAGCGTGAGCAGGAAGTCGATGGCGGCCTTGAAGGCGGGTACGTTGTCGACCCTCTTCGTGCCCTCGGGATAGTAGGTATGTACGAAACCCCTGTGGCCGGGATAGTCGAACGTCAGGAAGTTGAACCCGCGTCGCGCAGCGGCAATCCCGCCGATCAACAGGATCTCCTCAATCGTTGAATCATTACCACCCACAAGGATGAGGGTGGGACGCTTTGCGCCGCTCTCGTCGGGTCTCACGAAGTAACCGGGCATCATCTTGCCTTCGTAGGGGATGCTCACGGGTACTGCCGGTCTCTCGAACAATGGCAACGCCTTGTGCATGCACTCCACGCCCTTGCGCCAGAGCTCGTGGAACCGGGGGTGTGACGGCGGACAGCCGTACTCAGCTGTCCTGTAGTAGTTGCTCGCCCTGATGAAGGAATCCCTGGCGCTCTCGTTGTTGCCAACTTCCAACGAGTGAGCGCCCTGTGCCTCAACCTTGGCCCCCAAGGCGGCCCATTCGTTCATCCAGGATTCCGGGACGCGTTCGTTAATCCTGGAGGCTGCGTAAAGACACTCGCCGATTTGGGCTCCCTGTTCTCCCATGTACCCCAGCGTTCGCTTGAATGTCCAATCGGTCTCATGGTCCTTGAAAACTCCAAACGTGTTCAGGGTCCTTGCCACCCCTAGGGTGTTCTTCTTTTTCATGTCGTGGTACCTCCGTTCGTTCTGCTCCGAACCAGCATCTATTCCGTGTCGTTCTTGGGAACCAGATGGGGGAAAACCCTCTTGAAGCCTCTCATGAAAGACGCGCTGCAATCGGCAGGATCCAGGTTGTAGTAGTCCGCCCATTGCTCCCTTACAAGGGAGAAGACCAGAAGTGGGACTAGGGCGAAGAAGCATACTGAGATCATTGCGGATGATTGATCGCCCGTCGTGTAACCGAGCGCGCGAAACCGGGAGATAGCGTCCGCGAATACAGGGTCGAGCAGCCCTAACCGGGAAGAGTCCGCCGTACCTTTGAGGAGCTCAAGCAGGATAATCCGGAGGATGTTCTTCTTCTCCTCGTACACGCCGGCGATCATGTTGATTATGTGATCCAGCTGATTCGCCGACCGGGGTTCCAGTTTCGACCACATCTGCTCCTTGGTTTCAAGCGTTTCCTGAATGTATGTCTTGACCAGATCATTGAGGATCTGCTCCTTGCCCTCAAAGTAGTAGTACAGGAGAGCCTTGTTGACCCCCGCCCGCCTGGCAACTTCGTCCACTCTCGCCCCGTCGAAACCCCTTTCAGCGAATACCTCCTCAGCTGCGCGGAGGATACGCGCGCGAGTCTCGCGGCCTTGTGGACCAGGATCGATGTGGCTTGTTCTCATGCAATCACTTCCTTAGGGATTCACTAACTGGTTAGTCAATCACATCTTAACCGAAGCGCCTTGCTCTCTGCAAGCTCCTTGCGTTACGGCAATCCTGACTTCCGCCGACGTGCTGATAAAAGCTGCATGTCCCGGCTCAACTGATGGCCAAAGCTACATGTCCCGGCTCAACTGATGATAAAAGCTACATGTCCCGGTCCATCTGCTGAGGAAAATGAAAGAGCCCTTCTCTCGAAGGGCTCTTCAATTAGATCCCGGCGGCGACCTACTCTCCCAGGGCATTACGCCCAAGTACCATCGG
>JBLNCN010000009.1:0-4217 GCA_050260675.1 Bacillota bacterium
AGACGGCAACTTCAGCCCGGACGCGAAGCTGACCAGAGGCCAGTTCATCGTCATGCTGATGAAGGCATACGACATAGCTCCCGATACGAGCCCGAAGGATAACTTCGCAGATGCAGGTGACACCTATTACACCGGCTACCTGGCCGCGGCAAAGAGGCTTGGCATATCCGCAGGCGTGGGCAACAACATGTTCGCTCCTGAGAAGGAAATCACCCGCCAGGAAGTGTTCACTCTGCTGTACAACGCCCTCAAGGTGATCGGGCAGTTGCCCGAAGGCGGCTCCGGCAAGACTCTCTCCGACTTCAGCGATGGGGGCGACATAGCCACCTGGGCAAAGGATGCCATGACGCTCCTAGTTGAGACAGGAGCAGTAGGAGGCAGCGGCGGAAAGCTCTTGCCGACAGCCACCACCACAAGGGCCGAAATGGCCCAGGTGCTGTATAACCTGCTGGGCAAATAACGTAGACGATAGGGGACCCGAGAAGGCAGAAAGCCAGCCGCTCAATCGCGACTGGCTTTCCGCTTTTCCTGCTTTCCGTACCGGGCCAGATTTGCTCACAACGGCGGATGTATAATGCTGTAAGTCGGTACTTGACCTGTTGAAGGGAGGAGGGGATCGGTATGACTAGCCTCGTTCTAGTAAGGCCGAGCATGGAATATCTAGACGAGATACGCTCCTATCGGCAAGAGGTCCTTGACCATGGCGGTGATTTCCATGGTGATAGCGGGCTACAGGAATTCGAAGACATAGGCGCTTGGATTGAACAATGCCGCTTGCTGGAACACGAGGAAACTATCCCTAGAACCGGTTGGGTGGAGGCCGACCAGTATATGCTTGTGCGCGAAGGCGAGCGTCGCATACTCGGTATGATCGACTTTCGCCATTGTCTTAATGACTACCTCGCTGAATACGCTGGGCACATCGGCTTTGCGGTACGCCCATCAGAACGAAGAAAAGGCTATGCAAAAGCAATGCTCGCACTTTGCCTCGAGAGATGCCGTGAAATGGGACTGGACAAGGTCTTGCTTACCTGTGATGAGGACAATGAAGGCAGCCGTCGCACCATTGTTTCCTGTGGCGGTGTGTTTGAACGTACGGCCGAAGAGGACTGCACGAAAGTGGAGCGGTACTGGGTAACACTCAACCCGCCTGCCATCCGATAACTCTGGCGAGATGAAAGGGTAGCTGAGGCGTTGGTAGAGGCGGCCGAAGCCTGACTCTGTAACCGGAACGGAGTTCGGCTCCGAGCTAGATACTGGGGAGGAGGGGATCCCTTGTCGGTCTCTCCGGAAATCGGTCCCGAAAAGCCTGAAGCAGCCGGAGTTCAGGATGCGACTCCCACGCTATCTACCGCGCTAGATCCTTTCGATGCCGCGAAAGCCTGGATCTTCGGGCTCATCGCCACTATTGTGGTGGGGGGAGCGCTGGGCGGCTTGTCGGCGTACGTAACGGTTGCTCCCATGCTAGCCGTTTCGTTCTTCATCGTGCGGAAGCGGCGGCTGGGCGTTCGGGACGTCTACAGGCTGAAGCGACCGCGAGCTGCGGATTTACGATTCCCGCTGATCTTCACCGTGAGCCATGCTTGCACTTGGATGCTGGTGTTCGAGGGCGTTGACCATCTGACGAAAGGGGCCATCTCCCGTGCCGGACAGCTGCTTTCAGGGGATGCGGCTACCGATACCCTCAAGGCATTCATATTTGCTGTCACCTTTGTGCCAATCATAGAAGAGCTATTCTTCCGCGGCTTCCTTCTGTCTTCCTCTGAAGGTATGGGCAGGGGTTGGGCGGTGGTGCTTCCGAGCCTGTTCTTTGCGTTCGCCCATGACCCTTTGAAGTGGGCGAACACGTTCATCAGCGGCGTGGTCTGGTCCGTCTTCATCTTTGAGACCGGTTCGGTAGCCACCGGCGTTATCTGCCACGCGGTGAACAATCTGGTGGGCATGGTCCTTGGGCTGGTTGGACTGGTCGTTGGCGAGTTTCTGGGTGTGGGAGGGGACGTCGCCTTCCTGTTCCTACTGGCGGGAGGAACCGCGCTGGGACTTTGGCATATGCGCGAATTCAAGGCGCTATGGGGACGCGTTCGCTGGTACTGGGCGGATTTCCGTAAAGATCCCGGAGTTGTGGGCGGCGTCCGATTCCTGTTGAAGAAGTGGCCCTATTGGGTGCTCTTGGCCATGTTGGTCATGACGATCTGCCTGTATGTGATCGTCATCGTAAGGGGAGAGCCCATCCAGATCGGATAGCTGGCTTTCTGGAACCAAATCGAGTAGTTGGCCTTCTGGAACCAACAACCCGCCGGGCCAGTCAACTCCTGTGAGGATTGTCTGAAGATTTCGCGCGGAGGGCTGGGCATGATTACTCGTGCCGCGCGGCCTCTCAAATCGGCGTTGTGGGTCCTGGGGGCGGCGGCTGTGCTGCTCATTGGGTGGGCAGCTACTGCCTGCACGATCGACAGCGGGCTGGATCAACTGCCGCCCGAGTTCTCGGGCATTTGCCAGGAGGCATATCGCGAGGCGTGTAGCAAGAACGTGTGGGCAGAGTTGGAGCAGTTGGCGATCGTCAGGCTAAGGGCTATGTCCGTCACTGGATCGCCCTTGACCGGTTCCATGAAGGTGAGGGTATATAGTTTCTACCGAATACCTTGGGCGGACGTGGAGGTGACTTGGTCCGGCGGACACCTTCGAGGCATGACAATTGACAGAACCGTGGCGCCCCCTGCCAGGGATCAGGCGATCGATGTCTCTCCGGACACACTGCCTGACTTCACAATCACCTCAGACGGCGAGACTACCATACCCTATGAGAACCCCCTTTGGTGCGAAATATGGAACGAGGACCGAGGGTGGTTGCCAGTCGATGCTCCGACCGTTTTCCGCGAGCTCAACGCTGTGCTTGACCGACTACCTACCGTTACACTCCGCGAGGACATAAGCCTCAGCCACGCCGACAACGTTTCGCTAGGGGGCCTCTACGTGTGTAGTGCCGAGGACCTTAAGATGATACACGAAGGCGCTGACCGGCTGTACCTTACGGGGTTACCGGAGGGAACCTACTACGTTGGTATCCAAGCCGAGAAGATTGGTGACTACATCGAGGCCGAGAAAAGACATGAGATGTACGGGAGCGAGTACGTGTTCCGCTTTGTTGTTGACGAGCTGTCTTACGACAAGATGCTCCGCAGCCGTCCGGCAGCCGAAGGGATAAGCGTGATGCTCAGGCCCACAGAGTACAAGGGGTTGTCGTACTTCTACGGCGAGGCTGGCTACTACGTCCCTGCTGACCAGGAGATGTGGCTCGACGCATTTGAGCGCGCGGCGGCAAGCGCAACTGAGCAGTCGTGGCGTGACGGCGAGGGGCCGCTTGGGGTCTGGATAAAGCACGATGATGACTACTGGTGCGTCATGGACAGTGGCAGCCTTGTAATTCCAGGCAGCAACTCACGCCGCATCGAAGCGGAGGACTCGGCCGAACTACTCGCTTTGGTGCGCCCCGCCGCGAAGAGGTACGGGGTGAACGTCGGCGCCTTTCAGCCTGACTTGATCAAGGGTATCGTCTCGGCGACGCTGACGTTTGCAGGCGAAGACCACACAGCAACCGACCCCGAGGTCCTGGCTGAACTCGAAGAACTCCTCATGTCCGCTACCATGGAACGGGTCGTCTCAGGGTGTCCCTTTGCGGCTCTACTGACATTGCAGCTGGAAAAGGGAGACCCAGTGAAAATGGTCTTTGCGGCTGACAGCTGCAGAGTCTACATGGTTGACGGGGTGTGCTTCACGTACGGCTGCAGGGACCATGCCGAGTTCTTCGGGCTGTTCGGAGTGGCTCTGAAGTAACGCAGGCGCGGAGCCGCGTTCAACGGGCGCTCTACTCGGCGACGGGGAGGAGTGACCTGGAAGCGCACGTAGCGCCCTCTCCGGGAGAGATCTACGCCGCGCCACCTTGCTGCCCTACTGCCTTGCTGCCTTATTGCCTTGCTGCTTTCGCTAGATCCCCGCGTCTGATTGCCGTCCGGATGGCCTATTGGGCATCACATGACCATTACGAAAACCTGGGGTCACGGGGCGACCATTAGCCGACTTCGAACTAGTCAAGCCGCGGGTTGACCCCCTAACTTTGGACACTAGACTGCGATTGCTCTGACAGTCGCAGTCTTGCTTTGATTTGCTCGATAATACGCTTCCGGAGACTGATACCCACATCCTGAGTGCAGCCGGCG
>JBLNCN010000010.1:0-346115 GCA_050260675.1 Bacillota bacterium
TTCTTTGTCTGGATTCCTCGTCGTGCATGATTGCCTCGGCCCACTTCACCGCGTCCCTAAACCGCCAACCGTAATCGCAGTGCTTGCAGGTGTACGACGCCTCAGTGCCGAGCGAGGCTGCTAGTATCCCGATTGAGGCGACAGCGACCACCTGTCCGGCAGCGGACTGCCTCAAGACGAACAAGATTACGGCAACCAGCCCGACACCGGCAGCGACCAGCAGCCACTTTTTCGGGTCGATGACCTTAACGTCGCTATCTCCGCACTTGGGACAGGGCATCTTCTCGCCCTTTCGGAACTCGCCCCTTCTGCAGGCTTCAACGAAATTCGGAGAGAACCGGCTGTACATTCCAGATGCCCCCTCACTCGCAGGCTGTACAGATGCCGCTTTCGACATTGCCGGCCCCGAACCCTCCACCCGTCTGCCGGGACATCCCAAACCCCAGATAGAATGCTTTCTTACGCGTAGGCGCGCCGGCTTCCAGTACCTTGAGAGGCAAGGCGGCCTCCCGCTGGTGCGGCAGGCCGCCCTCTGGCGTCCAGAGAGATTCGTCAGATCTCTCCTAGATATGCCGATCTGACCCGCGGATGAGTCCGGAGTTCCTCGGCGGGACCGTCCAATACCACTCGGCCCGTTTCCAGGCAGTAGGCCCTGTGGGCGATCTGGAGAGCCATGAATGCGTTCTGCTCGACGAGCAGGATTGTCGTGCCTTCCTCGTTGATGCGTTTCACGATGTCGAAGATCTCGTCCACAAGAATAGGGGCGAGCCCCATGGAGGGTTCATCCAAGAGCAGCACCGATGGCCGGGACATGAGACCCCTCCCAATCGCCAGCATTTGCTGCTCGCCTCCTGAGAGCGTGCCCGCCAACTGGTTGCGCCGCTCCTTTAGCCTGGGGAAACTGGCGAAGGCTCTTTCTGCGCTTTCCTGTATCTCGCTCTTGTCGGAGCGGGTAAACGCACCCATGAGAAGGTTCTCCCAGACGGTAAGATTGCCGATAATCCCGCGGCCTTCCGGCACATGGGATATCCCCATCTTCACGATCTCATGTGCCGATACGCGGGAAATGTCCTGGCCGCGTAGCCGTACCTCCCCGCTCTTGGCCCTAATGAGGCCGGATATGGTCTTGAGAGTGGTCGACTTGCCGGCGCCGTTGGCTCCAATTAGAGTTACAATCTCCCCTTCTCGGACCTGAAACGAGACGCCGTGAAGCGCCTGTATGTTGCCATACTGAACAACCAGGTCCTTCCCCTCAAGCATCATGACACCGCAGCCCCTCTCCCCAGATAGGCTTCAAGCACGCTTGGATTTGCCCTCACTTCGTGCGGAAGCCCTTCGGCGATGATCTGGCCGAAGTCCATCACCACGATGCGCTCGCAGAGGCGCATGACCAGTCCCATCTGGTGCTCGATGAGAAGTATGGTGACCTTGAACTGCTCCCTCACAGAGCGGATGAGATCGATCAGGGCCACGACTTCATTGGGGTTCATCCCCGCTGCAGGTTCGTCCAGGAGAAGTAGCTTCGGGTTGAGAGCGAGGGCTCGAGCGATCTCGAGGCGCCGCTGGCTGCCATAGGGTAGATTGGCGGCCAGGAGATCGGCTTTGTCCAGGAGGCCGAACTTCTCGAGAGTCGCCTCGGATTGCTGTAGCACGTCCTTCTCGGCAGCGGAGAACGCCTTCCCGTGGCACGCCGCCTGCAGCATGCCGTAACCCAGGCGGCAGTGGTATGCCGCCCGGACGTTATCAAGGACGGTCATGTTCTTGAACAGCCTGATGTTCTGAAAGGTCCGGGCGATGCCTTCCTTTGCCACCTGGTGAGGCGTCATTCCGGCAATATCCCTGCCCCGGAATACTATTGAACCCTCGTCAGGAGTCACTATGCCGGTCACCAGGTTAAAGACGGTGGTCTTCCCCGCTCCGTTAGGACCGATTAGACCCAGGACCTCGCCTTCTCCCACGTTGAAGGTGACCTCTGACACTGCTTTTAGGCCCCCGAACCTCTTTGAGAGCTTTGTGATCTCAAGAAGCGGCATTCTGGTCGCTCACCTCCGTACGGGGTTTTGCGGCGCGGCCCATCCGCAAGAAAGGAAACTCCTTGCCTGCAAAGAGTCCCTGTGGCCGCAGCAGGATCGTTACGATCAGGATGAGCGCGTAAATGACGCCGCGCCAGTCCACAAAAGTCTGGCCCAGGACCATCCTGAGGATCTCCAAAAGGAAGACGAAGGAGATCGAGGTGACCAGCGTCCCTGACATGCTGCCGAGGCCGCCCAAGACCACGATCAAGAGGAAGTCCAGAGACTTGATGAGGTCAAAGCTTGCTGGGTGGAGATATGGATACCGGTAGGCGTACAGGGACCCTGCCAGGCCTGCCAGGGCGCAACCGATCACGAAGCCGATCTGCTTGGATGTGGCCGGGTTTATGCCCACGGCATCGGCCGCGAGCTCGTCTTCTCTGATGGCGATCCAGGCTCTGCCGTATGTTGAGGTTACCAGATTCCGTACCAGGGCAACCGCGAGCACGAAGAGCACGAAGATGACGTCGAAGCCCACGATCTGAGGTACGCCGGTCATCCCGGTGGCGCCGCCCAGAGGCGGGTAGACCTTGTCGGCGTTGTTGAGAAGGACCCTTACTATCTGGCCGAATCCCAGGGTAGCGATGCCGAGGTAGTCGGAACGGAGCCGCAGGATGGGCAACCCGATCACAAGCGATATCAGCGCCGGGACCACCGTGCCCGCTACCAGGGCTACGACGAACCAGAGAGGACTACCGTGGCCCCACTGCTTGCCGATCACTCCGGCCGTATACGCCCCAATGCCGTAGAAGGCAGCGTGGCCAAGGGAGAACTGACCGGCGAAGCCGTAGATCACGTTGAGGCCCAAGGATCCGATTGCCACGATGAGGGACTGATCGATCATTATCTGCCAGTAGTCGTTGATGAAGCCGGCGATAGACCCAATCCTGATAAGGGCGTAACCGGCGACCACGAAGAGCGCCGCGCGTACAGTCTCGCGTCTCATACCTTCTCAGTCCCCCGTTTCCCGAGGATTCCAGTAGGACGCACCAGCAAGACCACGATGAGCACGCTGAACGCAATTGCATCCCGCAGCTGGGAGGATATGAACGCCACGGTCAGGATCTCAACTTGGCCCATGATCAGCGAGCCCAACACCGCGCCGGGGATTATGCCGATACCGCCGAGTACTGCCGCGATGAAGGCCTTGAGCCCGGGCATCATCCCCATAAAAGGGTTGATCTGAGGGTAAGCCAACATGTAGAGGACTCCACCCGCAGCCGCCAATGCCGAACCCAGAGCGAAGGTCACGGAGACCACCAGGTCCACGTTGATGCCCATAAGCCTTGCCACCTGGTGATCGTAGGAAACCGTGCGCATAGCCATCCCAAACTTGGTCTTGTAGACCAGGTACTGCAAGCCCACCAGGAGGAGCACCACGATGGCAAAGATGAACACTTGAAGGTTGGTGATTCCCGTGGAGCCCAACGGCGTTACCTTGAGGGGGGCGTACACCACCCGGTAGTTGGGGCCGAAGGCGAATTTGAGGCTCGAGAAGTACTGAATGAAAAGCGACACGCCGAGGGCGCTTATGAGGGCCGAAATCCTCGGAGCGTTTCTGAGCGGCCGGTACGCGATTCTCTCTATTGCCACACCTAGAAAGGCAGCCAACAGCATGGACAGAACCCCGGCTACGGGCAACGGCAACCCCCAAGCCGAAAAGCCGAAGAACCCTAGGAAAGCCCCAACCATGAAGACATCGCCATGGGCGAAGTTAATAAGCCGTATAATGCCGTAGACCATCGTGTACCCCAACGCTACTAACGAGTACACCAGGCCCAGTTGAAGGCCGTTCACAACTTGTGCGACTAGGTATCTCAATGGACCGCCCCCCTTAGGCAGAAGCAGGGCGACAGCGGCGCTTCTGCCACATCGCCGCGAGCGGCGTAGCCGCTCCCTAGATGGTATGAGAGGAGGGGAGGGACCGGCCCTCCCCTCCCAGCAATGCTACGGGTTGACAGTGGTAACGAACTTCTGCTTGCCGTCCTTGATCTGAAGGATCGCGGCGGATTTCACGGGGTCGCCGTTGGCGTCGAAGGAGATCTTGCCGCTTACAGCTGCGAAGTCCTTGGTCGCCTTCAGGGCGTCCTTGATCTTCACCGGGTCGTTGCTCTTCGCGGTGTCAATGGCGTTAAGCAGCAGGTTGGTTGCGTCATAGGCCAGGGTCGCAAGAGCATCAGGCTCTACGTTGTGCTTGGCCTTGTACTCCTTCACCCAGGCCACTACCTCAGGACGGGTATCCTCGGGAGAGTAGTGGTTGGTGAAGTACCCGCCGTCCATGGTGGCGAAGTCGAGCTCCGACGAATCCCATCCGTCAGCGCCGAGGAACGGGGCAGTGATGCCCTTATCCCTGGCCTGCTTGCCGATAAGAGAAACCTTCTGGTAGTAGTCCGGTAGGTACAGAACATCGGGGTTCTTCCCGGCGATGCTTGTAAGCTGAGCCGAGAAGTCGTTGTCATCCTTGGCATATGCCTCAAAGGCTACGACCTGTCCGCCGCCGGCCTCGAAGTGGGTCTTGAACACCTCGGCGAGACCCTTGGTATAGTCGTTCCCCTGGTCATACATAACCGCAGCCGTTTTTGCCTTAAGGTTGTCGAGTGCAAACTTGGCGCCAACCTGTCCCTGGAACGGGTCTATGAAGCAGGCGCGGAAGACGAACTCCTTGCGGGTGCCGTTGTCGACGGTAACCTTGGTGGCGGTTGCAGTGGCGGTGATCTGGACGACTTTCTTGCTGTTGGCCACGTCGGAGACGGGGATGGTGGTTGCGGTGGTAACGGAACCTACAATTGCCTGAACCTTATCCTGTGAGATGAGTTTGGTCGCGACATTGACCGCCTCTGTGGCGTCGTTGCGGTCGTCGGCGATCACCGGGACGATCTTGTAACCGCCTGCCTGACCGTTGTGCTTCGCTATCGCCAGCTCGAAACCGTTCTTGGTGGATTCACCGAAAGTCTTCACGTCTCCGGTCATGGGACCGATGAACCCGATCTTTATGGTCTTCTCTTCCGCCGGCGCCGCCGGCTGGCAGCCGACCAATACCAGGGAGAGAACCAGAACCGCTATCAACATGCTCGCAGAGAGTGACTTCCCAGGCTTCACGTTTATCATCCTCCTCAGATCTGGTGATGCGGAACGGGACAGAACTCTTGATAAGAAGATGGGCACCCCCTTTCGACGTTTCGGGTGACGTGAAGCCGTTTTAAGCAAATAAGATAACCCCAGCGCTTCCCTCATCACCCTGCGCTGCGTGATGAGGAACTTGCCGCTGGGGTCTTTTGTACCCACGGTGTGCTCCGGAGGACCGGAGTCAGTGCCGCTTGGACCAGGCCGCCTACAAATCTTTCGTATCCGGTAGGCGCGGAACCCTTAGGCACACTTCCTCGAAGAAACACATATTCAGAAGCCGTCTAAATCGTGATCCTATTCGGCAAATGCATGCATATGCCACTTGCCCGATGGATTTACGATTATTGTGCAATATGTTATTCGCGCAAGTACGGGGTGTCAACGGGAATTTTCAGGATTGCTGTTGGCGTCTGCGGCGCTGCCTATCGACTTCGTAGAGGACTATGGATGCGGCGCACGCGAGGTTCAGAGAGCTTGCCGAGCCGCAGATTGGGATGCGAAGGATGAGGTCGCACGCCTCTCGCAGATTCCAACTCATACCCCGCGTCTCGTTGCCGAAGACCAGCACTGTGGGTTGCGTTGGGTCCGCCTGATCGAGCTCGGTATCAGCTTTGGCGCTGGTCCCGATCACCATAAGCCCTGGGTGAGCATCCTTCAAAGATTTAAACCATTCCAGAGCCTGGTTCATCGAAGAAAGACGCACGACAGGTGTCGAGAAGACCGTGCCGAGACTAGCTCTTATCGTCTGGGGGTCGTAAATGTCGGCGCTGTGGCCCAAGACCGCCACGCCGTCAACCCTCAAAGCGTCGCAGGACCGTATGATAGATCCGAGATTGCCTGGGCTGGATGGTTGATCGAGCACTACCAAAAGCGGCAGAAGCCCAACGCGGATCCGCGCCAAATCATCGCCGGGGGTAGAGACAACGGCAATGAGTTCCGACGTCTCTTCCTTATCATTCAAAGCCTCCATCAGGTGCGGAGCCAACTCGTAGTGGGTTTTCGCCCCTGAAGTGGCAATGACGTCCTTAGCCCAACTGGAGAGATGTGCTCCTTGCGCGTAGATCAGGCCCTCGATGGCCCAACCGTTGGCGATCGCCAGGTTAATGGGCTTCACACCCTCCACCAGGCACCGCTTTGCCTGATGGCGCTTGCGCCGGTTGATCGACAGCGACATAAGCTGCTGGAAGACGTCGTTCTCCGTAAAGATCCTCACTGGGCTATCACCTTTTGACCGCCTGTATAGCAAACCCCATCATATCAGAGCTGCGGCACGAATAAGGGGGGCACAATCATCTACCACCCAAAACATAACGAAATCAAAATGACAATCAAAATGGTCAATGGCAGTTTTGATTAATCCTACAGCACCTGTCCCGCGCCATCGATCACGTACTTGTACGTGTTGAGTTCGCGCAAGCCCATTGGCCCTCTAGCGTGCAGTTTCTGCGTTGAGATCCCGATCTCGGCGCCGAACCCGAACTGGCCTCCGTCCGTGAAGCGGGTACTGGCGTTCACGTACACGCAAGCCGCATCCACGACCCGCTGGAACCTCGCGGCAGTCTCCTCATTTCGAGTGATGATGGCCTCCGAGTGCTTTGTCCCATATCGCCCGATGTGCCGGACAGCCTGGTCAAAGCCATCAACTATCTTGACGGCCAAAGTGAGATCAAGATACTCGGTTTCCCAGTCAGACTCTTCGGCAAGGGTAACGCTGGGGATGATGGCATGGGTGCGCTCGCACCCCCTGATCTCGACTCCGTGGCTCTGAAGCGACTCAGCCAGTAAAGGTAGAATGCGCTCAGCCACACGTGCGTCGACCAGGACGGTCTCCACCGCATTGCACACCGCGGGATAGCTGCACTTGGCGTTCAGGATGACTGCGACAGCCATGTCCAGATCAGCGCCCTCATGCACGTAGATGTGGCAGTTGCCGGTGCCGGTCTCGATCACAGGAACTGACGCGTTCTCCACTACGGCCTTTATCAGGCTCTCGCCACCCCGGGGGATTAGGAGATCGATCTTGCCTCGCATCTTTAGCATACGGTTGAGGGCCGACCTGTCGGGATCCACAACGTACTGGATGCACGCGGCAGGGGCTCCTGCATTCACTAGGCCTTGCTGCAGCGCGGCCACGATAGCAAGGTTCGTCTCCCGGCTCTCGCTTCCCCCTCTGAGCACAGCCGCGTTGCCTGACTTGAAGCACAGGGCAGCGGCGTCAGAAGTCACGTCCGGTCTGGACTCGTAGATTATCCCAACCACTCCGAAGGGGACGCTGACCTTGCGTATGAGGAGTCCGTTTGGGCGCGTCCACGATTCCATAACCTGACCCACTGGGTCGGCGAGGCATGCTACATTCCGCAAGCCGCTGACCATCGAGGCCAGTTTTGTCTCCGAAACGGTCAGCCGCTTGACGAAGGCTCCCGGCAACCCTGCATCTTGAGCCCGCGAGAGATCCCTAAGGTTGGCCTCGAAGATGGCAGATGCCGACCCGGACAACTCATCAGCCATCGCCGTAAGCGCTCGGTTCTTTAGTTCCGTGGGAGCGGCAGCCAGCCACGCAGCCGCTTCCCTGGCGCGTTCCACAACATCGTCAATGCATGAGATCAATGCCGGTCGCCTCCCCGGGTTAAAGTGTGTGAGCCGTTCCATTTGCCTCCTGGCGATCAGAAATCTCGGCGTGGGATATCTCAGTGTGCGGTATGTCAGCGTGAGGCACCTCAGCGTGGGGCATCTCCGGGGGGAAGAACGTGCCGACCTCCTTGCCACCCACGATGGACAGGAGCACGTCCTTGCCGCTCCCGTTGCCCATGACCGTTGGAATACCGTTCTCCATGGCGAGGTTCGCGGCCCACAGTTTGGTAACCATCCCGCCTGTTCCGCTGGAAGAACCTGTGGAGCCGGCCATCGCGGTGATGGATGAGTCAATCCTGTCCACGGTCCGTAGGAGAGTTGCGTTGGGCACGCGGCGGGGATCGGCGTCAAACAGGCCGTCCGTGTCCGTCAGCAGGACTAGAGCCCCGGCGCTGACCAGCACCGCCACGCGGGCGGACAGGGTGTCGTTGTCTCCCAACTTGATCTCGTCAAAGGCCACGGCATCGTTCTCGTTCACGATGGGTACTATCCCGCGGCCGCACAGCTCCGTGATGGTGTTCCTGCATATGGCGGCCCTCTTGGGATTGGCGAAGTCGTCCCGTGTGAGCAGTACCTGCGCTACTGCCAGTCCGTACTCGTCGAACAGCGATTCATAGGTCTTCATAAGGAGCGCTTGGCCGACAGAAGAAAGGACTTGCCTGCCGGTGACTGTGTCGTCGAAGCCCGGACCGATCTTTCCCCGCCCTGCGGCCACCGCTCCTGACGAGACCAGGATAACTTGGCGGCCCGCTGTCTGCAGGCTAGCAACCTGGCGGACTAGATCCGCCAGCACCGGGATGTTGAGGTTGCCGGACGGGTCTGTCACGGTGGACGATCCAACCTTCACGACGACCCTGGTAGCCTTTGTGAGCACGTGGCGACCGGGCGTCTGGGCCATCTCCCTTGAGCGGGCCGCGGCGTGGGTCATCGCTTCCTCAATGAGCCGGTCGAAGTGCCTGCCCTCGAAGACCTTCAAAGCGGCGGCAGTGGTACCGTTGGGAGACGTGACCTGCCTAACCAGGTCACTCAGCGTGAGCGGGCTTTGCTTCAAGAGGTGGCCTGCTCCGCAGAGAGTCTGCCTGGCCAGTTGCTCCGCGAGGCCGGGCTCGAGGCCCATCCGGGTCCCTGCGGAAGCCATGTCTTCGGCAAGTTTGAAGAAGTAAGCCGGGCCGCTTCCGGAGAGGGCCGTGACCGCATCCAATTGCTCTTCGTCGACCCAGAAGACTTTGCCCGTGGAGGCGAGGAGCCTCTCTCCCACGGACTTCTCATGCTCGGTGACGGAAGCCCCGGCGCATATCGCCGTGACGCCTTCGCCGACCTGAGCGGGCGTGTTGGGCATCGACCGGAGGACCGCGAACTCCGGGCCCAGCGCTTTTTCGAGGAACGACAGGGGCACGCCCGCTGCTACAGAGATCAGCAGATGGCGGAGCGCAGGCCTGTCATGATGCGCTTCGTCACTCTGGAGCGATCCTGGCTTAACCTCTCTGCGGGATGTGGCGCGGGATGCGGCCTCCGGAAGGGCATCTCCGCAAGCGGCGGCCACCAAGGCCTCAAGCACTGCAGGAACCTCACCAGGTTTCACCGCAAGCACCAGGGTGCTGCACTCACGAACAAGCTCGCCAAGGCTCGTCGCCGCTCGGACCCCGTAGTCTCTCTGAAGTCTTTCCAGCCGCTCTTTGTTTGCCTTGTTCACCGCCATTATGCGCGAGCCATCCAGAGAGCCGGACGCGACGGCGCCCCGGATGATGGCTGTCGCCATGTTGCCTGCTCCAATGAAACCTACCTTTTCGTTCATGCTTCCATCTCCTTTCCAAAAACACAAACCCCTTCGCCTCGGAAAGGACGAAGGGGTTATCTTCGCGGTACCACCTTTATTGGGCCCAAAGGCCCCACTCTGCGAGTCCGTCAAATGGGTCACGAACTCCGTCCATGGTAACGGGCAGACAGGCCCGTCGCGGCTCGTCGCCGGACGCTCACGGGTGGGTTGGAAGGTCCTGACGGCCACCCTTTCACCATTTGGGCGGCTCTCTTTGCGGCAGGGGGATCTTCTTGCTCCCGTTCATCGCGCTTTCTATGAGATGTGACCTATCATACAGATGCAGAAGCGCGGGTTCAACTGGTTAGCTCTGGCAAGACCAGAGATACTCTCGCCAATCCAAGATAGGTACTGAACCAAGACAGGCACTGAAGACGCCTGGATACGTATTCCCGGCGCTGGCGGGAGGAAACCCGCCACACCGTACGCTCGTCTATACCGGATGTGAGCCCGTGGCGGGCCCCGGTCCGCACTCTCTAGGAGGCATAGCACTGTGGGGGAACCGACAAAGCGGAAGTCCGCAGCATGGACGACTGTGGTTGCTGTAGTCTTGGTTGCGCTTTTTCAGGTCGGGAAGTTCTACGGTCCGGAACTGTTAAGCAGGCTGCCTGTTAAGGTTCACAACGTTGAGGTTACCGCAGAGACCGAGACCGGCGAATCCCCCGAATTTCGCTACTCGCTGAGGCTTCCCGTGTTCACGACTTCCGATCCCGATGTCCAGCGAATTCTCGATACCTTGGCCGAGAAAATAAGCGACGATGCCCGTACCGAGGTCCAGACAATGCGGGAACGAGCCGAGACGGATGCCCTATGGGCCAAGGAGGAGGGTTTCGACCTCCCTCGTTACGACTACAGCATCGACTTCGAGGTGACCTGCAATCGCGACAACCTCCTGAGCGTCAATACCATCCAGTACTTCTACACGGGAGGGGCTCACGGAGAACCGCTCATGCTCTCATACAACATCGACTTGAGGAGCGGAAAGACGCTGGCTATCGCGGACCTCTTCACTGATGTGCGGACCGCGAAAATCATCTTGGCGCTGGGAGTCTCCGAGAGGATAAAGGCCGAGCCCGACAGGTTCTTCCCTGACGCAGCCGACAACGCGGGCGTTCGCGATGACCAGCAGTTCTACTTTCAAGACGGGTATGTTGTCCTCCACTACGGCATCTACGAGTTGGCACCGTATGCTGCCGGACTACCCAAGTTTGCGTTCGGTATTACCGAATTGGAGAATGTCCTGCAGCCTCGAATCAGAAAGGCCCTCTTTAGGGCCGCGGTTGAGTAGAGGTCACTTCTGGGTGGCGGTCGCTCGGTTCGCTAAGGAGGATCTGTAGCCTCTATCGCAGCCGCCAGAGGGCCTGCAGGGGACAGTTAATCCATCCAACACGCAAGGCTTTTTGGCGCCGATCGCCGAATGTCGCTCTAGGGTTGGAAGGAGGGTGGCTCCGGTGAGTGACGGTCGCATTCTTAAAGTGAGGTTGGGCGTCAATCCGAACTCCAGCGGCCACGGCGTGCTGTTTGGATCAGTGTTCTTCCTCCCGTACTCGGTGGCAGCGTCGTTCATAGCGAACGCATGCGTATCCGGACTCGATGCCGCTCTGGATGCCTACCGAGCGAGCTGCGGTGAGTCGAAACCGGCAGATCGCGCCTCTACCGTGGCTGTCTGGGCCTTGAGTTGGGCCGGCTTCACCGCGGTGTGGGCGACGTTCCTTTCAGGCATGGTGACGCTCCCGATATGGGGTTGGGTCCTCGGGAGCTGTGTTTCGGCACTCCCGATCATCATCCTAACCTACATGGCCAGACGCGCTCCTGCTCTGATCCTTCTATCGAAACGCCTACTGAAGCCATGCTTGTGGGGACCGGTGATAGGCATTACCGGCACCCTAGCATATGGCGGAAGCCTGTTGACGGCGGAACCTTGGGGCATAATAGTCCTCTACGGGTACCTGACTCCACTTGCCCTTGTGCTTGCGGCGGCAGCAGCTAGGGCAGGAGGCGTGTTCCAGACACCCAAGTGGTTGCTTAACGCGAGCATCGCCTACGTGGCAATCGGGTTTGTCCTACTCTTCCCGATCCCGCCCATCTCAACGAGGGCGTACAATCCGGTCGGGCTCTTCTTCCCTCTGTGGGGCTACGGCGCCCCCTACGCTCTGGCGGCCATCGGACTAACCCGAATGCATAAGGGCAGCCTGTCTTGAGGATCCGTCGGGTTCGCTTTGAGCACTTCGGTGGCATCATAGGCACCGAAAACCCGGAATCCCTGATGTGGGTGGACAGGGACTACCTTCGCTCCAGAGGGTTTGACGGAGGACCTGTGTGGAGGGGGATTGACCTGGATCACCTCTCCGGGCCCGTCGAGATGGAAATCACGATTACCACGCGCTGCAACCTCCAGTGCCCGTGCTGCTACACTTCAGCCACTGGGGATGGACACGACGTTCCGTTGAGCGCCGTCATAAAGTCATTGGACGTTGCAGCAAGCATGAACGTGTTCCACGTCGCATTCGGCGGCGGCGAGCCTCTGTGCCATCCTGACCTGATCCACATGGGTCGCGCGGCGCAACAGCGTGACTTGCTGCCTTCCTTCACAACCAACGGGGTCTTGGTCACCGCACAATGGGCCGCCGAGGCTTCCGGCATCTTTTCAAGAGTGAACGTCAGCATCGACCTGCCCGGAGGGCAGAGGGATACCCGGATGCCGCTTCACCGCTCACTCGATGCGGTCCGAACCTTGGCGAGCGCGCGAATAGTGACCGGCTGCAATCTCATCTTGACGGATGACATCGTCCCCCAGTTGGACAGCGTCTTCTCCCAGGTGTCTCAAGCGGGAGCCGACAGCCTTATGCTTCTCCGAGCGAAACCCTCGGGCCGTGGTGGGGACACGTACCACAACATGCGACTGTCCACCGAGCGGCAAAGAGCCCTGCTCCCGCTCCTGCTGACACTCTCCAAAGCTCATAATCTCCCTTTTCACCTGGACTGCGCTCTGGCGCCTCTACTCATGACGTCAGGCGTATCAAGGGACCTGCTCGACACCCTTGGAGCCTACGGGTGCATCGCCGGTGACTTGCTGGTCACAGTGGACGCGGAAGGGATGGTCCATCCGTGCAGCCATCTGGACCATGTGGTAGGACGTGTTGAGGCGCTTCCGCAGCTGTGGAAGGATCCCCTCGCATGGGGCGGACTTCGAGAGCGCACCTCTATGCTCACAGGCAGATGCGCCGGTTGCGGAGTGCGAGACCTCTGCAGGGGCGGGTGCCCCGTGACTAACTCTTATTACGATCTGGACCTACGTGAGCCCGATCCGGACATTGAGTGCCGCAGAGTCCGATTTGAACCCCTGTCGCAGCCATGAAAGGGCCTGCGGGACCACAGGATTGACTACCTCGCAGCCGTCCATGATACAATGCTTTCTTGTTTGTCTCATGGGAGGTGATTGCTATGCGGAAAGAAGTCTCGTTGAAAGATAACAATCTGGTGCTGGTCGAAGTTGACATTCACACGACTGAAAAGACACGCCGCATTCTGCAGTCCATGAAGGAATGCCCTCACCTGGTTCGCATGATGGACATCGAAGGTGAACCTGACCGCATCCTCTGCCTGTACGCCGTGCCCAAGGATAAGGTTTGGTGGGCCACAGGGCAGGCTGAAGATCCGTCTGTCATAGGAGCCAAGTCGGCCCGTGCTGTGGTCGCTGCTGCCGCGCATCCCGATGTGGTGAGTCTGGCCTACTATCCTGACAGGGGGGACGTCCCCTGCCGCAGCGATTGCCCCGAATGCCCTCAGTATCGGACGAGATGCAAGGGCTGCCCGGCATCGAGGTACTACATTGGTGAGTGATCTGGTAGTGGCAGTCATCCAGCAGAAGTGACCACAAACAAGAAACCCGCTCTTGCGGGTCTTGTTCTCACTATGGTAGCCCCAAGGGGATTTGAACCCCTGTCGCCGCCGTGAGAGGTCCTGCGGGACACTCCCGAGGGTCAGCATAGCATACATCAGGTCTGAAAGGAGAGGCGTCATTTGGTCCAGTCCGTATGTCGACGTCCGCAGAGAGAGACATACTTTCTCAGGGTGCCTACATGCATAGAATAGAACACTTCCGGATGTGAGTTCAGCATCTCGCCGATCTTTGAAGTGGTAACCCATCGGCAGTTTGCCGCTTCTTCCGTGCGCGGCAACAGATCGCCTTCGGCATGACAGACGAACACCAAGACCATGATCGGATAGTCTCCGGTTAGGTTCTGGGAGCATGAAAACGGCATGTAGTTGATTACTTCATACTTGTTCGTCCTGTAAATGGGGGACTCATTTTCACCGGCTATCTCAACCACTCGCAGGCCGGTCTCTTCCATGACCTCTCTTCTAAGCGCATCATAGATGCTCTCGAACGCGCGAATCTTTCCCGCAGGAATCTCGAGAAGTCCGTCTTCACCAGGTGCATTCTGCTTGTGCCTCTCTTGCAGAAGCACATGCTCCACTCCGTCTATTTCCTTAGTTAGAATCGCTCCAACACCCGGTACTGCAAATTGCTCCATGTTTGTCACCCGCTAACGAACGGTTTTGAGGGACGGTCAGACAAAACGTACGGTACCTAGGTACACTGGGGTGGCCGAAGCCACTATCTCCCGGAACCTGCGGCTCAGGGGGTTCGGGCGAACGTTCATAGAAGGAATATCGTCGACACTTATCCACTGGCATTCCTCTTGCTGGAAGTCCATCTCGGTGGCTTCGTGCACTGCGTCATCAACTAACTCTGCGATGAAGATATGAAGTATTCGATGTGCGTAGTCAGCATAGCGGCGTCGCAACTCCTCGTCGTCATAGATCTCCTCGACAAGGGCAGCAAAGCGAACCGGCCTGACACGATATCCGGTTTCTTCCAAACACTCTCTAACCAGAGTCTCCTCCAAGGTCTCGAATTCTTTCTGCCCGCCTCCCGGCAAATCATAGTAGACGTCGCCGCGAAATCCGACGCATCTGTTGAGAAGCACGTTCCCGTTGCGGATCACGATTGCTTTGGCTGCGCTTCTGATCACTGTGTTCCCCCTCATCTCTCCGAGTTGGCTTCAGGTCGTGCTCTCCGCTCGTTTCCACGCAAATGAAGACGGGACAGGCGCACCCTTAGTTCCGCGACCAGGAGTTCTACTTGCAGGGCGGGCAGGTTGTCCTCCACTACGGCATCTACGAATTGGCGCCATATGCCGCCGGGTTACCCAAGTTTGCTCTTGGCGCCGATGAACTGGGGAACGTCCTAAAACCGAGGATCAGAAGGTCACCAGAAAAGGCCTCGTTCGAATAACGTCTTCCTCGTCGAACCAGACGAGCAGGGACCCAGGATGCGATGCCTCCGAATAAACAAGAAAGCCTGCCTTTCAGCAGGTCTTGCTCTCACTTTCATGCTTTATGGTAGCCCCAAGGGGATTTGAACCCCTGTCGCCGCCGTGAGAGGGCGGTGTCCTAGGCCACTAGACGATGGGGCCACATTTCATGGCTGGGGGAGAAGGATTCGAACCTCCGCGGGCAGATCCAGAGTCTGCTGGCCTACCACTAGCCGATCCCCCAACTGCGACAGCAGTACCGATTATAGCATTGCCTGTTTGGGGGGGCAACACCCCCGAAAAACATCTTCAAACAGGAATCCAGGGATGCACCCCCGAATTACCGGATCTGCGGCATAGGCACTCCAATCGCGCTTAGTGATGCCGCGGCCACCGGAAGACGTATCCTTCGTCGACCGGCATCAGCTGAGCGGAAAGGCGGATATCTGCCCCATGAAAGCAATCGTTATCGGCGCCGGCAAAGTCGGCTTCCATATTGCAGAGAGGCTGTCGGAAGAGAACCATGACGTGGTCCTCATAGATGCCCGAGAAGAAGCCCTGGTACCTGCCCAGGAGAATCTCGACGTAATGACTGTCGCAGGCAACGGCGCGTCGCCGAAAACCCTGGAGCAGGCTGGGGTAGCCACCGCCGACATGGTCATTGCGGTCACGACTCACGATGAGTCTAACATCATCGCTTGCCTGACAGCCAAGTACTACGGTGTCCCAACGACGGTCGCGCGAGTTAGGAACCCTGATTACACATTACCCACCAAAGCGCTGGTGCAGGGTATGCTGGGTATCGATCACATCATCCATCCTGAGCGACTAGCTGCGGCTGAAATTGTCAAACTCCTGAAGACACCCTCCGCAGGCGAGGTAGGGTTCTACGCTGACGGCAAGGTGCAGCTCCTAGGGATCCGGTGCGATACTCCCGGCGCCGAATGTTTGCATAAGCCCCTTCACCAGCTAGGCCTAAGGCACTCTCTGGTCGTCGCGGTCGAGAGAGACGGAGACCTCCTAATCCCCGACGGAAACACCAAACTCGAGTTGGGCGACTACTTCTACGTGATCGGGAGAAGCGGCAACTTCGAGCGGTCCACCTTTCTCGCTGGCCGCATTCCCAGCGAAATTCGATCTGTGACGATCGTCGGCGGCGGCGAAACGGGCCTCAGGATCTGCGAGATTCTATCGGGTTACCAACACGAGGGGCTTTCTGTCAAGCTGATTGAGCAAGACCCCGAAAGGGCCCGGTGGCTGGCAGAACAGCTATCCAGCGTCCTTATCATCGAGGGAGACGGCACAGACGTCGGTCTCCTTGAATCCGAACAGCTCGGAGAGTGCGACGCTCTTGTGGCTGCTACCGGGCAAGAGGAAACGAACCTCCTCATAGCCATGGTCGCCAAGAAACTAGGCGTAAAGGAGATAATCGTGGAACTCGGGCGCGAGGAATACGGCACCTTGGCCGACACCATCGGTGTCCACGCCACCATCATCCCGCGGCTTCTCACAGCGAGCACGATTCTCCGCCTCCTTCAGAAAGACAGGTTGGTTGACCTTGCCTTCCTTAAGCAGGGGATGGCGGAGGTCATGGAGGTAATGGTGGCCGATGACGCCCCGGTCATAGGTAGACCCCTTAGGAATGCGGGGCTTCCCGCCAAGTCGCTGATTGGGACGATCATCAGAGGACACGAGATCATCATTCCCCATGGCAACTCCGAAATCCGGCCGAGAGACCGGGTGATTGCATTCTGCCACGTTGACTCTTCTTCAGCACTGAAGAAGGCTTTGGGACTGTGAGGATGGTCCGTTGAACTGGAAAAGCATCTTGAAAGTCTTCGGGTTCCTGCTTACCCTGCTTTCGGCTAGCATGTTGTTGCCCCTTGGGTGGGCGTTGCACTACGGCACACCGGACTTCCTTGCGTTTGCCGTTTCGATCCCGGTGGTGGGACTCCCCGGAATTTGGCTGATGCGGGCCAAAAGCGAGTTTTCCTTTGGAGTACGGGAATCCTACATGATCGTTGCAGGCGGCTGGATCGTCTGTTCCATAGCCGCCGCGATCCCTTACGTGATTTCTGGCGTGCTCTCGCACCCCATTGATGCCATCTTCGAGACCATGTCCGGCTTTACAACAACCGGCGCGACCGTGATGCGTGAGATTGAGATTTCTGCAGCCGGGATCCTGTTCTGGAGAAGCTACCTTCACTGGCTGGGCGGCATGGGCATGATCCTGCTCTTCCTCGCGATCATGCCGAGAGTGGGACTAGGCCGCACCCATCTGTATAGGGCGGAGGTCCCCGGAGCCGAGGTAGACCGCATGACACCGAGGCTCCGAAGCACCGCATCGCTGCTATGGAAGATCTACGGGGGCATGACTCTGCTACAGACGCTTCTCCTATGCCTTGCCGGTATGAGCTTGTACGACTCTCTGATCCACACCTTCGGCACGGTAGCTACAGGCGGTTTCTCCAACAGGACTCTAAGCGTAGGAGCCTACGGAAGCCCGTGGGTTCACTACATCATAGTGGCCTTTATGCTTCTGGCGGGCATGAACTTCGGTCTGTACTACAAGGCCCTACTGACCAAGAGCCTAAGGCCAATCCTTGAGGACAAAGAAGCGCGTCTTTACTTAGCCATAGTCTTGGTCGCGGTCCTGATAGTCGGGGCTAACCTATCACAGGAACTAGGCGCCGCCGATGCTCTGCACCACGGGTCGTTCCAGGTCGTTTCCGTCATCACTACGACCGGATACTCAACCGTGGACTTTGACAAGTGGCCGGATCTCTCTCGAGCGGTCCTGCTGCTCCTCATGTTCGTTGGGCCATGCGCTGGCTCCACAGGCGGGGCAATGAAGGTCATCAGATACCTGGTCGTCTTCAAGAGCATCTTCCGTGAGCTCTCCCAGATGATCCACGCGAAGGCAGTGCTGCCCATCCGGATAGGAAAGCACGTCGTCCCGGAAGGCGTGGTGAGGTCGGTAGTGGTTTTCACCGTTACTTACCTAGGATGTGCGCTGATCGGGACGCTGTACATGCTTGGACTGGGGATGGACATGGTGTCGGCCCTCTCGGCAGTCGCCGCCACGCTGGGCAACATTGGCCCAGGCCTGGGGTCCGTTGGGCCCATGCTCAACTACGCTCTCATCCCTGCGTCGGGCAAAGCGGTCCTGACATTCCTTATGCTTTTGGGCAGGCTTGAGTTGTTCACGGTTCTGGTCTGCTTCGCTCCGGCATTCTGGAGAAAGCGCTAGTTCCCAGAGAAAGCGCTAACTCTTGGAGAAAGCGCGGACCCCAACGAGATCCGCGCCTCGTCCTTACATCGAGCATTGAGCGCCGGGTCTACCTCTGCCAGACGGTCTCCTCATAGGGCCGCAGATCCCGCGGTCCCCGGTCCTGATTCGGGTATCCCAGCGGGAACATGGCGACCGGGCGGAGGTTGTGCGGAAGGTCCAGCGCCTTCCTGACTTCGGTCTCCTTAAACGCCCCGACCCAACAGGTGCCCAGTCCGAACGAGACGGCCGCAAGCATCATGTTTTCAATCGCCGCAGCCGTGTCCTGGAAACAATAGAGAGTGCGACCCCTATCCTCGTAGCGCGCCCCTGCCACTTCCGGGTCTGCGCAGACCACGATCACGACCGGGGCCTGGCCGATAGACGGCTGGTTCCCTGATGCAGCCATGAGCAGTTCTTTCACAGCCTTGGTCTTGACGACCACAAACACCCACGGCTGCCTGTTGCCTGCGCTGGGCGCAAGCCTGGCGCACTCCAAAATGGTTGAGAGGGCCTCTTCGGGGACCTCCTTGTCAAGGTACTGCCTGATGCTGCGCCTCTTCTTGATCGCCTCGATAACGTCCATTGTGTAACCTCCTTCACTAAGCCGAAGGCGCCCCCTCCTGCACGGGACGCCCTCCTTCCTAGTTACACTACTGACCGCGCCGGTAGATGCGACGGGCTATTGGTTCGCCTTTGAAGTGTCCAATCCCTTCTGCTCGATGAACGCGGCGGCGGCGTTAAGCCGGGCGACCGTCTCGTCTTTCCCCAGGATATCCACTATCTCAAACAGGCCTGGACCCACGGTCTTTCCGGTGAGGGCCAACCTTGTGGGATGGATAAGGTCGCCGCCCTTGAGTCCTTCCCGCTCGATGAGGTCCCGGTACGCCTTCTCCTCGCTCTCGAGATTCCACTCACTGAGTTCTCCGAGCGTTGCGGCTCCCTTTCTGAGCAAATCGGCGATGCCCGGCTTGGTGAACAGTTTCCTCACCGCCGCCTCGTCGTAGGCAGATCCGTCAGCGGCCAGGCCGAAGTAGAACCGCGAAGACTCTACCAGTTCCTCAATGGTCTGGCTTCTTTCTTGCAAAGAAACGACCACTTTCTTGAGCCAGTCGCCTTTGGCCCTAAGTTCCTCTTCCGCCCCAATCCCCGCGGGGACCGCGAACTTCAAGTACCACTCGACCAACCGCTCCGGCGTGAGCTGCCGCATGTACTGCCCGTTCATCCACGTCATCTTCTTGACATCGTATACGGCCGGAGTCGACGACACGCGGTCTAGGCTGAACTCTTTAATCATCTCATCCAGCGTCATGATCTCCTTGGTCGCGTCCGCAGGCGTCCATCCCAGAAGCACCAGATAGTTGCGGATGGCTTCGGGAAGGTAACCTTTCTGCTGGAACTCCTCAACCGTCTGGGCGCCGTGGCGCTTGGAGAGTTTGGAGCGATCGGGAGCGAGAATCATCGGGAAATGACCGAACTGCGGCATCGGGATACCCAACGCCTCGTATATCCAGATCTGCTTCGGTGTGTTGGAGAGGTGCTCGTCGGCCCTAAGGACGTGGGTGAGCCCCATCTGCCAATCGTCGATCACGCAGGCGTAGTTGTAGGTAGGAAAGCCGTCGGACTTCAGGATCACGAAGTCGGCGATTTCCTCGTTCTTGAACGTTACGTCCCCGTGGATCAGGTCGTGCACCGTGGTTGTGCCTGTGTCCTTGGTCTTGAGCCTTATTACCGGCTTCCGGCCCTCCTCTTCAAAGGCCTTCACCTGTTCGGGGGTAAGGCAGCGGCAACGCCCGCTGTAGCGGGGAGCTCTGCGCTCCGCCTGTGCCTGAGCTCTCTCGGCGGCCAGCTCTTCGGGCGTGCAGAAACATTTGTAGGCTTTGCCCTTCTCGACGAGCTCCTCGGCGTACTTGCGGTACAGCTCCTGCCTCTGGGACTGGTAGTACGGCCCTTTGGGGCCTCCCACAATCGGGCCCTCGTCCCAGTGAAGGCCCAAAAACCGGAAGGCCTCCATGAGCTTCTCGGCCGAATCCTTGATCGTACGCTCTGTATCGGTGTCCTCGATGCGGAGGACGAAAGTCCCTCCGTGGTGCCGCGCGAACAGATAATTGAACAGCGCGGTCCTTGCGCCTCCGATATGTAGGTAGCCGGTTGGGGATGGAGCGAATCTGACGCGGACGTCTGACAAGGAAAACACCTCTTTCTGGCCTCGATCGGTGTCAAGTTGCCTGTCTTGTGCTCCAGGAGATACTGGAACGCCGTCGGGCCTAGTGGCTGCCATTATATCATGCCGCGCAGGTGGAAACGAAAGCAGCCCGGCGCGCCTATCGTGCGAACCGGGCTGCTACCTGCCACTGAACAATCGGAACCTACTTGTTTGAGATCTCCTCTTCCGCCAGGAGCATCTCCCACCTGCGGTCGACTTCCTCCTGGATCTCCTTCAGGACTTCCTCGTTCCCAGGGTTGAAGAGGTGGCGGAAACGTCCCTGGACCTTCAGGAACTCGGTGACAGGCTTCTTCTCCCTGGGCTTATAGGTCACGCGGGTCTTCCCGTTTTCGACCTCGTAGAGGGGCCAGAAGCAGGTATCGACCGCGAGCCTGCAGATCTCGATGGTGTCCTTGGAATCATGCCTCCAACCTCTGGGGCACGGGGCCAGGGCGTTGATGAATGCCGCACCGTCTGCGGCAAACGCCTTCTCGGCCTTCTGATACAGGTCGTTCCAGTGGGCGGGCGAGACCTGGGCAGCGTAGGGTATGTTGTGCGCTGCCATAATCCGGGTTAGGTCCTTGCGGTTCTGCTGCTTGCCGCTTGTATTGACCTTCCCTACCGGGCTTGTCGTGGTGTCTGCTCCCTTGGGGGTTGCCGACGACCGCTGAATGCCCGTGTTCATATAGGCCTCGTTGTCGTAGCACACGTAGACCATCTTGTGGTTCCGCTCCATAGCCCCCGAGAGGCTCTGGAACCCGATGTCATAGGTGCCGCCGTCGCCGCCGAACGCGACGAACTTGATCTCGGTGTCCTGGTCGATCTTGCCCTGCTTCTTGAGAGACCGGTAGGCGGTCTCGACCCCGGAGAGCGTAGCCGCCGCGTTCTCAAACGCGGTGTGGATCCACGAGGTGTTCCACGAAGTGTACGGGTAGACCGTAGTTGAGACTTCAAGGCAGCCCGTGGCGTTGCCGACGACCACGGGGCCCTTGGCGGCCCTCGTTATCTGCCTTACTACTATGGGAGCGCCGCATCCCGCGCATAGCCTGTGTCCAGGCGCCAGCGTTTCGGGGACGGCGGAGAGTTCCTTAAGGCTAGCCACTTGTATCCCTCCTATACCCTGACGTCCAGGTGGCTGACGAGCTGTCCGACGCGGCCAGCCTTCAGATCCTCACCGAGGTCGGCGAAGACCTTCTTGATCTCGCGCGTGGTTGTGTCGCGACCACCGAGGCCGAAAATGTAGCCCCTCATAAGCGGGCGAGTCTTCTCGTTGTAGAAGGCAGCTCGTACCTCGGTGAAGATTGGGCCGCCCTGGTTGGAGAACGACTCTGCCCTGTCCATAACCGCAACGGCCTTAGCGCCGGAGAGGGCTTCGACTATTTCGGCTGCCGGGAACGGGCGGATTACCCGGGGCTTCAGGAGGCCTACTTTCTCTCCGCTAGCCCTGAGCTGGTCTACCACAGCCTTGGCGGTTCCGGCCGTCGACGACAGGACCACCACGACGCGCTCGGCATCGTCCATCTTATACTCCTCGAAATAGGAGTACTTGCGGCCGGATATCTTCTCAAACTCCTTGGCTACCTCGAGGATGACCTCGTGGGCCTTCTCGGTCGCCAGCGACTGCTGGTACTTCAGTTCCGCGAAGTAATCCGGCAGGACAAGCGGGCCGACGGTCGTCGGGTCCTTGAGATTGAGCAGGGGCCTTGCGGGCTTGTACTGCCCCACGAACTTCTTAACCACTTCGTCGGGCAGGAGCTGCAGGTTGTCCACTGCGTGGCTGGTGATGAATCCGTCGTAGCAGACCATCACCGGCAGGAGGACCCGAGGGTCCTCGGCGATCCTTACTGCCTGGATCATGTTGTCGTACGCTTCCTGCGCGCTCTCGCCGTAGATCTGAATCCAACCGGTGGTCAGGGCCGCCATCGTATCGGAGTGATCGCAGTGGATGTTCAGGGGCGCGGATACCGCCCTGTTTACCACCGGCATCACGATGGGGAGCCTGTCTCCGGATGCGATATGGAGTATCTCGTGCATGAGCGCCAGACCCTGGGAAGAGGTGGCGGTCATCGCCCGGCTCCCGGCAGCGGAAGCGCCGCAGGTCGCCGACATCGCTGAGTGCTCGCTCTCGACCGTGACCATCTCAGTGTCTACCAGGCCGTCCGCAACGAACGTCGAGTAGTACTGCACGATATCCGTCTGTGGGGTGATGGGGTAGGCCGCGATGACGTCCGGATTGATCTGCTTCATGGCGTGAGCAACGGCCTCGTTGCCCGTCATCCCCACGAACTTGGTTTGCGTCGCCACTTTCATGCCCTCCTAAAGAAGTAGCCCTCTCTTACTCCTTAACCATCTGCAAGGCTTTCTCTTTTCTCGGGCACTCGCGGGCACAGATCCCGCAACCCTTGCAGTGGTCGTAATCGATACCTGTCATCTTGCCGCCCTCAACCTTGATGGATGAGTCGGGGCAAAACACCCAGCACATGAGGCAGTGGACGCAGCCTTCGGGATGCCAGACCGGCTTTTGGCTTCTCCATTCGCCGGTACGATAAGCTACGGAATTGCCTTCCTGGGTAACGATCCCGCCCAGTGGGAGGTCCTTGTACCCTTTCTCCTTGCTCACGCCAGCTTCACCTCCTGGTAAGCGCGGCGCATGGCGTTAAGGTTACCGTCAACGATAGCCTGCCTGCCATGGAACTTCCGGCTGAGGTCTTCTTTCATCTGCTCCAAAAACGCCTCGAAAGGCATGAATTCGTGGGTCCTGATGAGGGCCCCGATCATCGGCGTATTGGGTATGTCTCTGCCGATGGTAGCCACCGAGATGCCGCTGGCATCCACCGTAGCGACCTTGGCTTTTGTACCCAGTTTCGCCTTGAGTTCAGAGGGATCGGCAGCAGTGTTGATTATGATTACGCCGTCGTCCTTGAGCCCTTCGGCAACGTCGACGGCGCCGATAAGTGACGGGTCCAGGACGATTACGACGTCTGGGTTTTCGACGTTGGAGTGGATCGTGATCGGGTCGTCCCCGATGCGGTTGAACGCCAGGATGGGCGCTCCCATTCTTTCCGGACCGTACTCGGGAAACCCCTGTACGTACTTGCCGGCACTCAGAGCAGACTCAGCAAGCAGCGTAGATGCTGTCTTTGCGCCTTGTCCACCCCGGGCGTGCCACCGAATTTCGACTAGATTTGACACTAGCCCTTCCTCCTCAAAACGTTGTGCTGCAAATGCTCCTCCACCATCCGTACGCCTATCGTGAATACGTTAACATTCGACTATTCGTGCGTCAAGGAACAAATACCCTTACCTGCGATAATGCCAAGGGCGTGCCGGCGCTGGAAAAGATCGCCTAAGAGTCATCGGAGTCTCCACCAATGTTGTGAACCCAACAGCCGACGGCAAGGTTATGCAAGGATGATCAGGCACCGGCGGTAAGTGCGCGGGACGAGAAAGGAATATCCCGGCGGTTGCTTGAAGCCTCCCTCCCGGGAGGTGCCTCACATCTGGGATAGGTTGCCATACTACTGGAAGGCGGCGCTGGAGCAGGCCTGGGAGGCATACAAGCAGGGCTCCATCCCCATCGGAGCTGTAATTGTGTGTCAGACAGGTGAGATCGTAGCGCAGGACCGGAGTCGCCAGTTCGAGAGCGCCGGGGAGCCGGGAACCGTATACGGACACCGCCTCTCCCACGCCGAACTGAACGCCCTCCTGAAGCTGGACTACCGCATTATCGACCCTAGAGACTGCGTTCTATACACCACCGTGGAGCCCTGCCCCTTATGCATGGGCGCATCCTACATGGCCGGGATCCGCCGGATCCGTTTCGCAGCTCGCGATTTCTGGGCTGGAAGCGCTAACATGCTGGGAGCAACACCGTATCTATCAATGAAGCCGGTGACGTGCCTCCCGGAGGGGGATCCGGAGCTCGAAGAAGCCATGATAGCGTTGAACATCGAGGTCTTCTGCCAGGGCAACGTAGGTAGGAACCAAAGGATGATTGACCGGTATGCTGAGCTCGCCCCTCGGGCTACGGCCCGCGGAAAGCGGCTACACGAAACCGGAGCGCTGAGAAAGGCGGCGGAAGCCGGCTTGCCTCTGAAGGACGTGTTGGACCTGCTGAGAGGAGAGGAGCGGGGTTGAGGAAGTGCCACCGGTGCCAATCCGAGATGATTGAGGGTCTCAATATCAAGGTCCACCATGCAGGGTGGACAATCATAATCTCTAAAGGAACAGGCTTATTCGCCGAAAGGGTTGCGCAGCCCAAGGTAGCGATCTGCCCGAAATGCGGGGAGATTTCCTTCTACGTGGATACGGAGGAAATCGTGTCGTAGGAGGGATTGGCTTGAGCACGTCTTTGTCCAACCTCACAGCCAGCGCGCTGACAAAGAAGTACGGGAATCTCACGGCGGTAGACTGCCTTGACCTCGAACTGCGCCCGGGAGAGGTGTACGGGTTTCTAGGGCCTAACGGCTCCGGGAAATCCACTACAATCGGTATGCTAACCGGCGTACTGGCGCCTACCTCTGGAGATGTTGCCGTGTGCGGCTTCGACCTCAAAAGGGAGCCCGAGAAGGCCAAAGCGTTTATCGGCTACGTGCCGGACGAACCGGTCCTGTACGAGAAACTGACCGGACTTGAGTTCCTCGACTTCGTTGGTGATCTCTATGGGGTCCCGAAGGCGGTCCGGAAAGCCAGAGCTTTAGAACTGCTCGGTATGCTGGGGCTTGAGTACAAGGGGCCCGACCTAATCCAGTCCTACTCCAAAGGGATGCGGCAAAAGATATCCATAGCGGCGGCATTGCTTCACAATCCCAGGGTTCTTATTATGGACGAGCCGGTCTCAGGCCTTGACCCTATGTCCGCGCGGGTGCTCAAAAGCCTGGTCCGCAACCTCGCGAGATCGGGGACCGCGGTGCTCATTTCGACTCATCTCCTGGAGATAGCCGAGAGGATGTGCGACCGCATAGGGATTCTGGTGGCCGGAAGGCTGATCGCCGAGGGCACCATGGATGAACTCCGCGACCGCACCAGGGACAGCTGCGAAGGGACTACCCTGGAAGACGTTTTCATCAGCCTTGCCGCCGGCGAGGAGTACAAAGAGATCATAGCCTCGTTGGACCGAGAAGCGGATGCGGGGGAGCCGGAGTGAGGCGCGCGCTCAAAGTCACCGCTATCCACCTTAAGCTCGTGCTGCGGTCCATGCACGCTGTAATGTGGCTCGTCATTCCACTGGTGTCGGCCTTGGTGGTTGCTTCCGTCTACAGCATGTTCCGTGGGATCGCCTCATTGGAGCTGTTCTTGAGCCCGCGTGACCTGGCGCCGGCCATATCCGGAGTGCTTAATGCCCTGTTCCTGGTGCTTCTCAGTTCTTCGTTCGGGGCCGCTTTCACTTACCTCTACTTGGCGAAGGATATGGGGCTCCTCCTTGCGTCACCTCTGAGACCGAGGTACGTCATTTTGTCCAAGGTCCTGGAGGTCTCGCTCCTGGGCAGCGCACCGTTCCTTCTCGTCGGCCTGCCCATGCTTGCCGGCCTCGGAACGGCCTGGTACGCCAGACCGTGGTTCTACCCGCTGGCTTTTGTGGCATCTATTCCTCTCGCCGTCTTCCCCGCTCTTTTGGCGATCATGTTGAACCTCATCGTTTCGAGGTTGATACCCCCGCATAGGACCCGCGAGCTACTGGCGGCCACAAGCACTCTGTTGGGAGGCATTATCTACTTAATCCTGCGCTTCGCGGGGGCCTCAGCCAGGACTGCCCTCAGCCATGACCAGCTGGCAGCCCTGCTCGGACGATGGGGACCGTCCTGGTCTCCGACGACGCTGCTAGCGGACTCCATTGCCGAGGGATTGCTGGACAAACCGCTTCCCCTGGCCCTGTCTGCAGGACTCATGATACTGGCATGCGCGGCTGCCTTCGCTCTGGTCGTCCCGTGGACAGAACGGGCCTATGTCTCGGGTTGGGCCTCTTACGGTGAGGCAAAGGGGGCAGCCAGGTACCATTCCGGGCAAAGAGGAGCCCGAAAGCCCCTTCCGAAAAGTGTCGCGCGCGCAGAGACCGGAAGGGACGCACGGCCCGCCGGCACCTGGCGCAGCGGAGCTACTACCGCAGCCTTGTCGCTCAAAGTGGAGTCCCGGCTCTTGTTCCGCGACCTGCAAGCCCAATCACAGGCGCTCTACTTCGTGATAATGGTGATGGCCTGGGTCATCTTCCCCTCGCGAGGCGACGGGCCGTCGGTCGCCGCCCCTTGGGTAACGCTAGCCGCCTTCTTCTCGCTGTCAGGCACCTATTCCTCCTGGTCTCTTCGGACCGCGGCACCTACGTCCCGGATCCTTCGCGCTGCGCCGGCAGACCCCTCGTGGGTTATGGCCGGCAAGGCGTGCTTCTACGGCGTGGTCCAATCGGTGATCCTCGTCACGATCCTCACCCTCATGAGCGCCACAGGGAAGGCTCCGGCTCCCAGTCCGTGGTTCCTCTTGATCGCGGTCGCCTTGTCGTTCAGCACGGCGGCGGTTACCGTAGCCGGGATCGCCTCCAACCCGAACACGGCGACCGAGACCGGAGTGCCGCGGATCGCTTTCGGCACCGGTCTCGTGATAGTCCTGATCAACACCTTGCTCGCCGTCACAGGCATTGTCGCATCAATGCTGATCGAGAAGACAAGGCCCAGTTCACTAGGCGGAGCAGCCGGCATCGCCTTGGTCTTCCTCGCAGTGCAGTTCGCGGCATTCCGTTCGGCGATGCAGTTGTTCCGGCGTTATGTTCTGGGCACGGGTCAAACGGAAGGGGGCGCTTCGTGATGCGGTGGAGACATGTCCGAAATGCCAGGCTGAGGAATCGGTCCACAGGTCGGGCAAGCGTTGCAAAGGCCCTGGCGGCGCTCGCGGCATGCGTGCTTGCGGTCTCAATCGCAGTAATCTGCGTGTCTGGGGCCGCGCTTGCGGCGGCTCCCTCGCAGCCGGATCCCCGCTTTGCGGAGTTTTCCCGGTATGTGATAAACGGCGCAACGGTATTCTTCAGAAGAGTGGAGGTCGACAAAGCCGGGATCGTCGCGGTAATGCGCGCCGGCACCGGCAACCAGCGCCCGGACGAAGCCCACTGCGCCCATATGGCAGAGCACATGGTGCTGGCCTACCCAAACAAGTCGGGAACTTCGGTGGTGTCCGCCGCCGGAGGGTTCATGTCGGGCACCCAGTACAACGTGCAAGGCGGCACCCTGGCGGACTCCACCGGATTCATAATCTCAGTAGCTAACGCAGAAGTACCTGACATGCTCTCGCTGCTCTTTGACTCCATGTTTAGAACAACCCTCCGGGAAGATGACGACTTCGTCGCGGAGACAAAGCGCGCGCGGCGCGAGCTCGACAACATCACCACCAAGCCGGTCCATGCCCTGGCAAACAAGCTCCGGGTCAACGCTTACCTGGGAACGCCTTACGAAGAGCGATTCTTTGAGACTCCCCTCCAAGCGGTAACAGCCGAGCAGATACGCGCGTTCATGGAACGGGAGTACACCCCTGCACGGTTGATATTGGCGATCGTCGCCGATATCGATGAGCAGATCGCGCTGACGGCTGTAGAAACGGGGCTAGCGGGCCTCGAGCCCGGGCAGGGCCCGGCCATGCAGGAGATCCGGCTTCCCTCGATAGAGCCGGAGGCCTTGGAGTTGCCGAAGGTGGATAAGCCGTCAATTGGCATTGCTGTCGGCGTGGATGGACTCGTGGAGCGGGACCTGGTCCCACTGGGAAGACTATTCAGCGCGCTGCGGAAGCGACTGCACCTTAGCGAGAGCGTAGCAGGGTTCCGCTTCAACCCCGACTTTGTCAGCTCGTTCAGCGCGCAGGACACCGAGGTGGTGTGCTTGGAGTACTCGTCTGCGGTCGCATCCGGCGACGCGGACGAGGTCATGGATGCTGTTCCCCAAGTGCTTTCAGCGGTTCGTGACGTTCTCCTGACGCTGGCGGAAGAAGGACCCAACAGAGGCGACCTGTCTGAGCTGGTCACCCCGGGACAGAAACAGATGCAAATCGCATCTTCACAAGCATTCACGAAAGCATGCGCCGAAGCCATGGGAGTCGCCAATCTGGCGGCTTTGGGTGACACGGCGGGCAGCACATCGGAGACCCTGGGATCTCAAGGCACAGAGGCAGAAACCCTGGCTGAGATGAAAGCAGTTGCTGCGAAGTACTTCCCCGAGGCCAAACTGACGGCCGTGTACACGATCCAGGCCTCTCCTTCGGGGGTATCCACCGTGGCAATGGTGGCTGTGGTGTTGATTGTCGCAATATCAGGCTATGTCTTCTACAGAAGGGGAAGCGCGGCGTCCGAGTAGAGGTTCTTCTATCTAGACGTTCTTCTGCCCTAGGATTTCCCGGACATACTCGCGGTTTCCATTGCAGCTGATCATCCGTGGGGCGTCCAGAAACTGCAGCGTGAAACCAAGATCTTGGTACAACTCGACGATCCTGGGCGTGGCCTGGTTTGACGCCACCACGGGTCCCGGATGCTTGGCAAGCCAGTGGGCAAGCCTGACCTGGTCTTCCCAAGCAAAGCCCCCTTTGGAGTATTGCGTGAACTGTACGTCATACGGAGGATCGGCGTAGATGAAGTCTCCCTCGCCCGTCAATAGCTCCCCGAAGTCCCCGCAGGCGAACTCCCACTCGGAAAAAGCGTCTTTGTACGCAGTGAAATCCCTTTCATAGCGGATGGACCTGTATCTCCCGAAGGGTACGTTGAACTCCCCGCTCTTATTGAATCGGCATAGCCCGTTGTACCCTGTGCGGTTCAGATAGTAGAACAGCGCGGCGGCCTCGTCGCTATCCCACCTTCCATCGGCGATGAGGCGGTTGAAGCGGGCCCGGTGAAGGTAGTACAGGTCCTTGTCGTTTTGCATGTCGATGGCGCAGGCCGAAAGCCGAAAGCCTTCCTTGAGTTTTCGCATGAAGTTCACCAGGTGCGGGTTCGCGTCGTTCAGGAGGGCGCGCTTGGGCCGCAGGCTGAGAGCTACGGCGAGACCGCCGCAGAACGGCTCAACCAGACGCCTGTAGCCGTGGGGTTGCCACAGGGGCACGAGGTACGGGATAAGCCATCGCTTGCCCCCCGCCCACTTGAGCGGGGGGCGAAGCACAGCGGGTTCTCTCTTCACGGTTCCAGTACTTTGCCCGAGTTCTCGATGTAGTCTTTGGTCTGTTTCTTGATGCTGTCGGCGATCTCCCTAGGGAACGGAAACTCCGCAGCGTTGGCCATTCTTCGGGTGAAGTCGAGGGCGAAATCCCCAAGCATGGCCAGGTGGGCTGCGTCAACGTCATCCAGTGTATCGGCGTGGGTATGAATCGGCCCACCGCCTCCGCCGCGAGCTAACGTGACCGACGGGACACCCTTATGCCCGAGCGGGATGCAGTCGCCGCTATAGATGGACATTCGGGCGCCAAGACCGATCCCATGCTCCTTGCCCATTGCGTCGAGGTAGTTCGCGACTTTCTCGGTGGCCATGACCGAAGCGTTGTTGGTGCCGATGATCCCGCCGGCCACGTCCACGTTGACCATGAAGACGTGCCGCTTCAGTTCATTGGCGTGCTTCTCTATGTAAGACCAGCTGCCCTTAAGCCCCAGTTCCTCGGTACCGAACCACACGAACCGGAGCGTCCTCTTCGCCGGATGGGCAGCGAAGTAGCGGGCCATCTCAAGGATGGTCACCGAGCCGGCAGCGTTGTCGTGGGCTCCGTCAATGTCGTACACGCTATCGAAGTGGGCTCCTACCAGGATGATGTCGTCGGGCTCGGAAGTCCCAGGGATATCTACGACCACATTCCTGGACATAGCCTTGAACTCGTCCTGGGAGACAAACAGGCGGACCTTTGACGCGCCCCGCTTGATGAGATCGAGGCCGTCCTCATAACGAATCCACGCTCCAGGGAGCTTCCCGAACCTCTCAAATTGGAACGAGTTCACCGCGAGATTGAAGAGGTCTGCGCCGTGACGTCCAATGAACAGCCTGCCCACGACGCCCTTCTTCTTGCACCGCTCATAGCCCTTTGCTCCGCCGTTGCCGGTTGCCAGCGTAATGCAGCCCTCGATATCGTGGAGGAATTCGACCGCGCCTGACTCCACGTACTTCAGCGGGGCCTCTATGCCCTCGGGCGGGGTCACGCCGGAAAGGCCGAGTGCCGAGGCTTCGATTGTCGCCTTGTAGGGCTCAACTACTTCAACTTTCGCCTTGGGGTTATCAAAGGACCAGATCTCGAACTCCTCGATCTGCGGGTTAAGCCCGTAGCCGCGGAGTTCATCCGCAATCGTCTCCGCCGCTCTCTTCTCGGCAGGAGAGCCGCCAAGTCTAGGGAACGAGACTTTCTTCAGAAACTCCATCGCTCTTGGGCCATCGAAAGGCATGCGGGGTGTCTCCCTTCTGGTTCGGAGTTGCTACTTGCATACCAGTAACGTTCAAGGCTAGAGAACAAACTACCTGCATACATGGTCCTGATATGTCCGTGTTGGAGGGAAGAGCAACAGCCAAATGTCTGGCAGAACTGTGTACAGAACTCTCTGGCCATAGTAAGCTGTTGAGGGAAGGAGGTGCGCGATCTGGTCTGGGAAGCAGCGATCGACCTCTAGACCGGGTCCTCCCTCTATGAGCAGCGACAAGCAGACCGAACCGACAAGGGTACAAGTCAGTGCGCCGGTTCTATCCTGGGCTCTGAGTCGCTCCCGCGACCCCCAGCTGTCTAAGAAGTTCCCGAAGCTCTCTGAGTGGCTATCGGGGGAGGCCATGCCTACTCTGAGGCAGCTCGAGGACTTAGCCCACGCCACTGCAACTCCTTTCGGTTATCTCCTTCTGAGCGAACCGCCTGCCATGCAGTTGCCCATACCGCTTTACCGGACCTTCGATACCGAGGTGGTCAGGGAACCGAGCCCTGACCTCCTAGAGACGGTCCAGACGATGAAGCGCAGGCAAGACTGGCTGCGCGAGTTCTTGATTGACCACGGAAGTGACGCTCTTCCGTTTGTGGGATCTGCAACGGTCGGGGATGATCTCCGCGCCTTGTCGGTGAAGATCAGAAACGAACTAGGACTGCAGGAAGGCTGGGCCGCGAGGGAATCATCATGGAGCTCTGCGCTTCGCCAGCTCATGCACCATGTCGAATCTGCAGGGATCATCGTCGTAGCCCCCGCCATAGTTGGGAACAACACACGACGAAGGCTGGATCCGCAGGAGTTCCGTGGCTTTGTCCTCGTAGATGAGTATGCACCCTTGCTCCTTGTTAACGGAGCCGATGGAAAAGCGGCACAGATGTTTACATTGGCTCATGAGATCGCCCACCTCTGGTTCGGTGCGAGCGCTGCTTTTGATCTTGATGAGATGCAGCCAGCAGCCAACGAAGTAGAACTGGCCTGCAATCGCGTGGCGGCCGAATTACTTGCTCCGGAAAATGAGGTGCGTACCGCCTGGGCGGTGCTGAACGGCAACGCTGACCGCTTTCAGCAGATGGCTCGTCAATTCAAGGTGAGCGAGCTGGTAGTGGCTCGCAGAGCCCTCGATTTGGGCTACATCAGCCGAACAGAGTTCCGTGCGTTTTACCGAGACTACATGGCCCGAGAGCGAGAAAAGGCACCCGCGGATGGTGGCAACTTCTACAATAGTCAGAACCTGCGCGTTGGTCGCCGGTTTGTAGAAGCAGTGGTTCATGCCGTGCGGGAGGATCGGCTTCTGTATCGTGACGCATACCAACTGACAGGACTCTACGGGCGGGTATTTGAGGACTATACGAGAGCCCTCGGCTTAGGGGGAACTACATGACTAATCTCCCCGTATACGTCCTCGATGCAAACGTGTTCATCCAGGCCGAGCGCCGGTGGTATTCCTTCGATGTTGCACCGGCGTTTTGGGAAGCGCTTGTGAAACAGGCGGAGGACGGTCGAATTGTGAGCGTGGACCGAGTCAAGTCGGAGATTGACCGTGTAGGCGATGCTTTAGCTGCCGAGTGCATTGACACTTTCGCAATGCTTCGAAACCTTGGCATCCGATTTCGTCTAGTCTAGGGACAAGCATATGTCACGAACGCCTGGCCCGAATCGACTCCGCAGTAACTCCACGCCCAAACCCCTGAGTAACCCTCTAAATCGTCCAAGCCAAAACGCTTCTGGCAACGATTTGCCCCACGGTATTTGGGTTTGAGAACAATTCTCGCAACCTAGCCGATTCCGGCACGCAGCGTTCTACCTGGGAAAATGAATGGAGCCAGCGGTGGGGCTCGAACCCACGGCCTGCGGTTTACGAAACCGCTGCTCTGCCGCTGAGCTACGCTGGCTCAATCACGAAAACGAAGTGGAGCGGGAGACGGGGCTCGAACCCGCGGCCTTCGGCTTGGGAAGCCGACGTTCTACCACTAAACTACTCCCGCCCGCTGCATAGTCATTATAACCACGGATATGCGGCGATGCAAGCAAATGGCCTGCATACAGCTAACGTAGAGACCGCGCCTGAGCAGGGAATCTACGGGTCTGGCGAACGCCCATCGCGTACTTGCCCCAGCAGTCAGCGCACAAGTGTACATTCGGGAGTACCTCTCGTACATCCACCGTGCTCCCGCAGGACCGGCACCTTGTCAGGCCGCAGCAGGGGCTTACCGTCAGAGCGTCGCCGTTCTCGACCACGGCCAACCGCTTGCCCGGAATCCAGCTGAGGGTATCCCGGAGCGCCGCCGGGACAATGATCTTCCCCCCGGCTCCCAGGTAGCAGTCAGCAGCGAGAACAGCGGACCCTCCGCTCGTGGTCGCGCTGCCTTTTGCGGCCCGGTCCGTGCTCTCACCCTTGGGCATGTCCCTGAGCTCCAACACCTGACCGACTGCGGAAGCTAGGAGGCGCGTGCCCTCTTCCCACCCTTTTTCCTCACGGAACACGGCGGGAAGGGTGAACCGCCAGCCGCTGGTCAGCGTCGACATTATCCTTCTGGTTGTTGGGGCTGCCGTCGCCACCTCCCTCACCTCCCCTGGGCTAGCGCCGCGCGCTCTAGGGATTCGCGACACCTGGGGCACAGGTAAACTCCGGGCAGGGCCTGCGCGACGTCCCACTCTGACCCGCATGACTGGCAGCGGACCTGGTTCTCGCCTTGCTTCACGGTTACGTGTTCGCCTGTTACCGACAACGAAAGGATTTGGCCACGGTACAAGCCGGCTTCTTCCCGTATCCGTTGGGGAATCACGATTTTGCCCAAGGAGCCCATCCTGGTTACGTCGGGACAGGTCAGGCAGTGGATCGGGTGCTTAACGTACAGGTTTATCCCGTCATAGCTCACACATACCGCGGTGTCCTTGTCCCAACCCAGCGCCTCACGCATGGCCTTGGGTATGGTGAGACGCCAGCCTGCATCGATGAATCTGTCTTTGCTTTCCCCCAACGCGGACACCCTCCTCTCGCAACTCCGGCGCTGTTCTTTCTGTATCTGGCCTGACGGCTGTCTGCTACTTACCGATTACTCTGACACCGTCCATGTAAGGCACGAGCGCGTCGGGCACTGTCACAGTCCCGTCTTCGTTTTGGTAGTACTCGAGGATCGTGGCCCAGGTCCTTCCGACCGCCACTCCCGATCCGTTTAGGGTATGCACCAATTCGGGCTTGGACTTCGGATCCCTCTTCAGGCGGATGGCTGCCCGCCTGGCCTGGAAGTCCTCAAAGTTGGAGCAGGACGAAATCTCCTTGTAGGCATTGTAGCTGGGGAGCCAGGTTTCCAGGTCGTAGGTCTTCGCGGACGAGAACCCCATATCGCCGGTGGAAAGCACGACGCGACGGTAGGGTAGCCCAAGCCGCTCGAGGACCTCCTCGGCGTCATCCGTGAGCTGCTCGAGAGCCTCGTAGGAGGACTCGGGCGTCGTGAACTGCACCAGCTCCACCTTGTCGAACTGGTGGACGCGGATGATACCCCTGGTGTCCTTGCCCGCCGAGCCGGCCTCCAGACGGAAGCACGGGCTGAAAGCAGCGTATTTGATTGGCAAGGACTCTGCCGGCACGATTTCGTCGCGATGGATGTTGGTCACGGGCACTTCGGCCGTTGGGATGAGATAGAGCTCCTGGTCCTGTATTTTGAACATGTCTTGTCTGAACTTAGGGAGCTGGCCGGTGCCGAACATAGACTTGTCGTTCACGAGGAACGGCGGGAATATCTCGGTGTAGCCCTGCTCTTTTGTGTGCACGTCGAGGAAGAAGCGGATGATCGCCCGCTCCAACTGCGCCCCCTGGCCCTTTAGGAGCGGAAAGCGTGAGCCGGAGATCTTCGCTGCCCTCTCAAGGTCGAGAATGCCGAGCCTTGTCCCTATCTCCCAATGGGGCTTCGGCTCAAACGAAAACTTCCTGACCTCTCCCCATCTCTTGACCTCGACGTTGGATTCCGAGTCCGGACCCACCGGCACCGACGAGTGTGGGATATTCGGTATGACCGTCAGGAGCTTCTGGAGCTCGCCTTCGGTCTCTGTCAGCTTGGCTTCCAGCCGGGAGATATCGTTGGCCACCTTAGCTCCCTCGGCAACGTCAGCGGACGAGTCCTTGCCTTCACGCTTATCCTTGGCGATCTTCGCGGCGATCTCATTACGCCTTGCCCGTAGAGCTTCAACTTCAGACCTCATCTTGCGGGCTTCTTCGTCCAATTCAAGCACAGGCGTAATGTCGAGATCGCTTTGGCGGCTCTGGAGCGCCGTCCTGACCGCTTCCGGGTCTTGCCTAATGAGCCGCAGGTCAAGCACCGAGATCATCCCCTAGCACGATTTTGGGTAGGTTTTCCCCTATTGGCGGAAAGATCACGCCTCTTTCGGTGATTATAGCCGATATGAGGCCGGAGGGAGTCAAGTCGAATGCCGGGTTGAACGCCTTGGCGCCTGTTGGAGCCACGCCGGCCCCTTTGAACGAGAGCACTTCCGACTCGGGGCGCATCTCCACCGGGATGCCTGACTTGTCGGGAATGGACAGGTCAAAGGTCGAGGACGGGGCGGCCACGTAGAACGGGATGCGGTGGATGCTGGCAAGGCACGCCAGCGTGTATGTGCCGATCTTATTGGCCACATCGCCGTTTTTGGCGATACGGTCCGCCCCGACGATGATGCAGTCCACCCCACCGGTGGAGATGAGGTACCCCGCCGCGCTATCTACCAAAACTGTAACCGGGATGCCATCCTGCAGTAGTTCCCAGGCGGTAAGCCTCGCACCCTGCAAGTAGGGGCGGGTCTCGTCGGCGTAGACCATCGAGACCTTTCCCTGGGCATAGGCGCTGCGGATCACGCCGAGGGCCGTACCGTAGCCTCCGGTGGCGAGCGCGCCGGCGTTACAATGGGTCAGGACCCGTGTCCCTTCCTTGAACAAGGCGGCGCCGTGCTCCCCCATCCGGCGGTTCATGGCGATGTCCTCTTCCTCGATCGCCCGCGCTTCGGTTTCCGCGACGTCTACGAAAGAGGCACCGCCGGCAGCGCTCAACGCTTCGAGCGTTTTGGCCATCACCCGGTCGACGGCCCATTTCAGGTTCACGGCGGTCGGCCTGGCGGAAGTGAGGACTGCCGCCGCCTCGTGCAGGAATTGGGGCACGAAGGCGAGGCCCTGGCCGGAGGCCATGGCGCCTTCAGACGCCTCGCGAGCCGCCGCGGCGACTCCATAAGCGCCGGCGATGCCTATGGCCGGGGCTCCACGGACCACCATATCCGTAATCGCCCGGGCTATTTCCCGGAAATCCCCCGACTCCACATAGTCGACTCTCTCCGGGAGGTACCTCTGGTCAAGGAGGACAAGCCGCTCGTCCTGCCACTTCACCGCTTGTACCATGTTTTCACCCCCGCGTTGAGTGAGTGAGACTCGCCGCCGACGGCCCACCCGTCTCCGTTCATACCATTCCAACCGTGAACTCCTAGGGCTTGGCCCTCCTAAGGTCCTCCTCGCACGGGCAGCCCCTCTCCGCGGGCAGCGCGCCGATGATCTTCTTGACCAGGGTCTTCAGGAGCTGGTTGTGCTCCATAAAGACTCGCACCACCTCGTCCTGGGTCACTGCTGCCACGTCGTCCCTGCCCTCGAGCCCGGCGTCGTAGTCGGTTATGAGGGAGAGGTTCAGGTAACACATACCGAGTTCCTTGGCCAGAATCGCCTCAGGATAGCCCGTCATGTTGATGACCTTCCAGCCGAGCGAAGAGAACCACCTGGACTCGGCTCTGGTCGAAAAGCGGGGTCCTTGGATCACCACCATGGTCCCATCCGGGTGGAAACGAACCCCCAGTTCCTTTGCGGACCGGACTGCCACGCCTCGCATTTCCGGGCAATATGGGTCTGCGGAACTGATATGTACGGCGGACGGGCCATCGTAGAAGGTATCCTTCCTCCCTGTCGTGCGATCCACGAACTGGTCGCAGATAACGAAGTCCCCCGGCTTGACCTCGGGCTGGAGGCTCCCTGCGGCGCAGGGCCCCACCACACGGCTGACGCCCAGGCTGTGCAATGCCCATATGTTGGCCCGGTAGTTGACCATGTGCGGCGGAAACTGATGGTGCCGGCCGTGCCTCGGCAGGAACGCGACCCTCCTCCCCGCCACGCTGCCGATGGCGATGAGATCGCTCGGCGCGCCGAAGGGAGTGTCAACCTTCACCTCTGTAACATCGTCCAAGAAGTGATAGAAACCGGTTCCGCCGATTACAGCTATCTCAGCCCTGCGTTCCATCCTCGGGTCCATGTGCGCGCCGCGTTGCGGCTTCCCTCCTAACCTCTTATGATGATTTCCCGACTGGTATTTCCCGGACATATGCGGAGTGCCCTGCCTTCGGGTCCCCCCACATATCTCGATAAACCAAAAGGGCCGCCACAATTGCTGCGCGGCCCCTCCTTGCTGTATACAACCGCCAAGGCCCTAGGATTCTCTGGTCGCCAGGCTCGCCGCGACCAGCCGGTCATCAGCCTCAACTTTCATGAGCCGCACGCCGGTTGCGGCACGATGTGCCTGCTTCACCTGGCTTAGGCTGGTTCTGATCGCGATGCCTGAGGCGGTGGTGAGCAGTACTTCGTCTTCCGGCGACACGACTCGCATGACGGCTAAGGGACCGCTCTTCTCATTCACCTTGATCGCTATGACGCCGCCTCCGCCCCGGTTATGAAGCGGGAATTCCTCGACCGGCGTGAGTTTTCCATATCCGTTTACGCTAGCCAGAAGCACCATTCCACCGGAAGATGCGCTGTCGGCTCCGACAATGAAGTCATCCCGCCCGACTCGCATGCCCCTTACGCCCGCGGCGTCCCTGCCCATGGGGCGAACGTCGCCCACCCGGAACCGCAAGGCCTTGCCCTTAGCGGTGGCAAGGAGCACTTCGTCGTCGTCCACAACGAAGCGGGCCTGGATGAGCGAGTCGTTCTCACGCAGCGTAACCGCTCTGAGACCGGATTTCCGGTAGGATGCAAACTCGGAGAGCGGAGTCCTCTTGCACACACCCTTCTTGGTGATGAATAGGAGGTCGCCCTCTGACTCGGCGTCAACCGGAATGAGGTCCGTCACTCTCTCGTCCTCGGCCAGCGAAACAAGCCGCGACACCAGGAATCCCTTGGCCTGTTTACCGGCTTCAGGTATGTCGTATACCTTTAGCCAGTATGCCTTGCCCTGGGTGGTGAACAAGAGGAGCGATTCACGGGTGGTCGCGATGACCACCTTCTCGACCCAGTCCTCTTCTCTGGTCTGCATGGACGTGGTGCCCACGCCGCCCCTTCTCTGGCTGCGGTAGACCGCGAGAGGCATCCGCTTGATGTAGCCGAGGCGGGTGAGGAGCACCGTGACCTCTTCCTCGATGATAAGCTCCTCTTCCTTGATCTCCTCAATATGCTGCACGATCCGGGTGCGCCGGTCGTCGGCATAGGACTTCTTCACGTCAAGGAGTTCCTTCTTGACGATACCCATCACCATCCGCTCAGAGGCCAAGACCGCGCGCAGGTACTCTATCTCTTTCAGGAGCGCCTGCCTCTCTGCAATGATCTTGTCCCGGTCCTGCTTGGTGAGCTTTTCAAGCCTCATGTCGAGGATAGCGTCTGCCTGGACCTTGTCGAGACCGAAGTTCTCCATGAGGCCTTTATGCGCTTCGGCCCTGTCGGCCGAAGCCCGGATGAGGGCTATCACCGCGTCCAGGTTGTCGATAGCGATGACCAGGCCAGCAAGGATGTGAGCCCTCTCTTCCGCCTTGCGCAGTTCATACTTGGTCCTCTTGACCACAACGTCCTTGCGGTGCATCACGTAGTGCCACAGCATGGACCGCAGATCGAGGATCTGGGGGCGATTGTCCACCAGCGCCAGCATGATCCCGCCGAAACTGGTCTGGAGCTGTGTGTGCTTGAACAGCTGGTTCAGCACGACCTCGGGCTCGACGTCGCGCCGGACCTCGATGACGACTCGAAGCCCTTCCTTCTTGTCGCTCTCGTCCCTAAGGTCGGTGACGCCTTGAACCTTCTTGTCCCGCACCAGTCCCGCGATGCTCTCGATGAGCCTCGCCTTGTTGACCTGATAGGGGATCTCGTCGACGATGATAGCCTGCTTGCCGCTCTTCTCCTTCTCAATGCGCGTCTTTGCCCGAAGGGTGAGGATCCCGCGGCCGGTAGTATACAGGGACTTTATGGCATCGGAGCCGACGATAAGCCCGCCGGTAGGAAAGTCGGGCCCCTTTATGTGCTTCATGAGGTCCTCGGAGGTCATCTCCGGCTTGTCGATGAGCGCCGCTGCGGCGTCCACCACCTCGCCCAGGTTGTGGGGAGGGATGCTGGTGGCCATGCCGACGGCGATACCGACTGAGCCGTTCACCAGGAGGTTCGGGATCCTGGACGGAAGGACGGTGGGCTCTTGCAGGGTGTCGTCGAAGTTGGGCAGCCAGTCCACGGTCTCCTTGTCGATATCGGCCAGGAGCTCTTCCGAAATAGCGGTAAGCCGTGCCTCGGTGTAGCGGGACGCCGCGGCCGGGTCCCCATCTATGGATCCGAAGTTGCCGTGCCCGTCAACCAAGGGGTAGCGCATGGTGAATGGCTGAGCCAGCCGCACGATAGCGTCGTAGATCGACTCGCCGTGGGGATGGTACTTACCCATAACCTCTCCCACGATCCTTGCGGACTTCTTGTGAGGCTTGTCGTGCCTTAGGGCAAGCTCATCCATGGCGTAAACGATCCTGCGCTGGACCGGCTTCAGACCGTCTCGAACGTCGGGGAGCGCCCGGGAGACGATGACGCTCATCGAATAGTCGATAAAGGAGCGCCTCATCTCATCTTCTATCGGGGTCGGGACAACTCTCGCGATATCGTCTGGCATGTGCGGCCTCCTACGCTATGGTGTCAAGGTTCTTAACCAGGTGGGCGTTCAGTTCGATGAACTGGCGCCTCGGCTCAACCTTGTCGCCCATGAGTATCGTGAATACCTCGTCGGCAAGCATCGCGTCCTGGATCTTCACCTGCCGCATGGTCCTGGTCTCCGGGTCCATGGTGGTCTCCCACAGCTGGTGGTAGTCCATTTCGCCAAGACCCTTGAACCGCTGGATGGTGGTACCCTCACGACCGTGCTTCTTGAACCACTGCTCCAGCTCCTCGTCGTTGCGCAGGTACTTCTCGGTCTTCCCCTTCTTCACCATGTAAAGGGGCGGTTCCGCGATGTACAGGAACCCCCGCTCGATGAGTTCGGGCATATAGCGGTAGAAGAAGGTGAGGAGCAGCGTCCTAATGTGGGCGCCGTCGACGTCGGCGTCGGTCATAATCACGATCTTGTGGTACCTGGCCTTGGATATGTCGAAATCATCGCTGATGCCGGTGCCGATGGCGGTGATTAGCGAGCGGATCTCCTCGTGGGCAAGCGCCTTATCCAGCCTTGCCTTCTCCACGTTCAGGATCTTTCCCCGGAGGGGCAGCACCGCTTGGAAGTGCCGGTCTCTCCCCTGCTTGGCGGACCCTCCTGCGGAATCCCCCTCCACTATGAACAACTCGGCCTCTCTGGGGTCCCGAGTGGTGCAGTCGGTGAGCTTGCCGGGAAGGGAAGTAACTTCCAGGGCGCTCTTGCGCTTGGTCAGCTCCCTTGCCTGCCTCGCCGCTTCCCGCGCTCGAGCGGCAACGATAGCCTTCTGGGCGATGGTCTTGGCCAAGCCGATGTTCTTATCAAAGTAGTCCAGCAGTATCTCTGAAACGGCGCCTGCGACCACGCCGGCTACCTCAGAGTTGCCTAACTTGGTCTTGGTCTGTCCCTCAAACTGCGGGTCGGAGACCTTCACGTGCAGGACGGCCACGATCCCTTCCCGGATGTCTTCGCCCGAGAGGTTGCCGTCGCCGTTCTTGAGGGCTCCGGCCTGCCGGCCCATGTCGTTGATTACACGAGTGAGTGCGGTCCGGAAGCCCTGTTCGTGGGTCCCGCCCTCGTGGGTGCGGATGGTGTTGGCGAAGGACAGCACGTTCTCCGAGTACGCGTCGTTGTACTGGAACGCGAACTCGATATCAATCCCATCCCTGGTGGCAGCCCCGTAGATAGGTTCTTTGTGCAAGATGTCCTTGTTCTTGTTGAGGGCCTTCACGTACTCGACGATGCCGCCTTCAAAAACGTACTCGACGTGCTTGTCCGCGCGCTCGTCGAAGAGCTCGATGCGGAGCCCTTTGTTCAGGAAAGCGAGCTCGCGGAGCCTCTGCGACACGGTATCGAACTCAAAGTCGGTAGTCTCGAAAATCCCTGCGTCAGGCTTGAAGCGGACCAGCGTGCCTGTATCGGTGGCCTCTCCCACTACCTTCAGCGGGACAGTGGTGTGCCCTCGCTCAAACTTGATGTAGTGGACCTTCCCGTTCTGCCTTACGGTCACTTCCAGGTACTCGGAGAGCGCGTTTACCGCGGAGACGCCGACCCCGTGAAGTCCTCCCGACACCTTGTAAGCGCCGCTGCCGAATTTCGACCCGGCGTGAAGCTTGGTGAGAGCCACTTCGACGGCGGGGATTCCGAGCTGGGGGTGTATGTCCACCGGTATGCCGCGGCCGTTATCCAGGACCGAGGCCGATCCATCCTGATGCAGGGTAACTACTATCTTGTCACAGTAGCCGTTCAGCGCCTCGTCGACGCTGTTGTCGACCACCTCATAGAGACAGTGATGGAGTCCCTGGACGGCAGTGGTGCCAATGTACATTCCGGGACGGCGGCGTACAGCCTCCAACCCCTCCAGGACTTTTATCTGTTCAGCGCCGTACTCCTGCCTGCCTTCCTCTTCCCTCAAAGCAAAACCTCCCCATCGGTCATCTTAACACACCCTCGCTTGGGGGCGAAACTATGTTCGTCTGGAGCCTTTTTCTCAGCGTCGCCGCGGTAACCTGGGTCAGGTACAGCTTGTCTTTGGTCACCACCAGCGACTGCGGGAGCCCTCCTGCCTCAACCAGAAAGCCGTGGGCTCTGGCGTATCCTACCATCTCCCGGTTCTCCGCCGAGAGTCGCCCCGCGCCCCAGTCCAGGACCATGACGACCTCATCCGCGTTCACGACGGCTCCCGGACCGAGCAGGACCCACTCGCTTACCGGACCTCATCCTTTCCGAGACAGGGCGGCGTACCTTCTCCCTACCGCCCGGTCAACTTCTTCGGGACTCATTGATGCAAACTCAGTCCCGGCCCGCAAGGCCGCGAGGCGCCGAATGGCCTCGGCGACTTCCGCCCTCCTCTGGATCCGTTCCGGCGAGCGCCGGCTCCGGGTACCCTTCTGAGTCTCAGCCTCTCTTGCCTCCGCCGCGAGGCTGTTCCTCACGAATGAGACGAGCCTGGACTCAACCTGCCTTCTCGCGCGCTCAAGAACGCGCGGTTCGGCTAGCCCCACCTCTGCCGCAAGCTCCTGGTCCCGCAAGTGGGGCCTCTTATCCAGGATAGCTATTGCCCGGGTGAGGGCCTCGAATTCCCTTTTCAAGCGGCAGGAAGGGCATTCCCGCTTAACGCCCGGGTATACGCACCCGCAGGTCCTGCAGAGTTTGAATCCTTTTGAAAGCAGGTGCTGCTTCCGGCGGCTAAGCGTCCTGGCTACTTTCCTGAATGCTTCGGACAGACCGGCATCCCGGATCTCGCCTGCGGATGCTTGCGCGCTGACCGATTCCGGAGTATCACCGGGAAATATCAGGGATTCGTCGCCCCTGTTGCTCGAGTCGTCCTTCGCCCACATGTGCTCGGAAAAACGGATGTCCCGGACTTCTTGGCCGCCCAAGGCCTGGTTGATCTTCGCCAGGATGGAGTCGCGCATGAAGTAGAGCTCCTGAGACCAGACCGACGAAGCAGTGGCCACAAACAGCACTTCGCCGGAGAGGCGCCGCGGCGCGGCATACCTGGCGATATCGCCCACGATCTTGGGCCACAGCGAGAACACCTTGTACTTCTGGGCTTTGGGATAGAGGCCCATGTCGGAAAGGGATTTGGCCAGGATGTCGCCCACGCCTGAAGCCCTTGTCACCGGCCTCCCCCCTCCCCCACGCGGATTACGCGTCCGCCTCCAACCGAGTACGTGCGGAACTCGCGGCCGCTGTCCACCGGATCGGTGGAGGTAATCAGGATCTGGTGCCCGTAGTCGCAGAGCGAGAGCACCTTCTCGCGCCGGCCGGCGTCCAACTCGGAAAACACGTCGTCAAGAAGGAGGACCGGCTTCTTCCCAAATGAGTCCTCCAGCATCCTGGCTTCCGCCATACGCAATGCCAGCGCCAGGCTCCGCTGCTGTCCTTGAGAACCGAAATACCGGAACGAGCGGTCTTTGAATCTCACCTCGATGTCGTCGCGGTGAGGTCCGACCGAGGTTACGCACCGCTCTCTGTCGGAGGGCAGCGACGATTCAAGCGACTCTCGGAATCGGGTCATTATTGCCGCAGGATCCTGCCCGGATACCGGTCCTATGGAGGATGAATAAGAGACCGCGCAATCTTCGCCGCCGATGAACGTATAGGTGTCCTGGATCAGGGACGACAACTTGCCGAACAGCGACATGCGCTTTGCCAGGACGGCAGACCCGGTCTCAACCAAAAGCTCGCTTACGGTATCCAGGGCACGCCTCCAGGAAGAGTCCCAGCGCAGGCGCTTTAGGCAGGCGTTGCGCCTCTCCACCGCATCCTGATAGCGGGAGAGATCCCGGGAGTATCCGGGATCAACCCTGGAGATGAGCGAGTCCAGGTACCGCCGCCTGGCTGAAGAGCCTCGCTTCACCAGAGACAGGTCGTCCGGCGAGAAGTAGACGCAAGGCATGGTGGCGTGTAGGTCATGCCTCTTGGCCGGACCGTCGTTCAGAGTGAGCCGCCGCCGCGGGGACGGCACCAGCAAGGTCTCGACCTTCACGAGATCGGCGCCGTGGGGGTTTTCGACCCGCGCGGCTATGTAGAACCCATCCTTGCCCCACCGGGCCAGGTCGGCATCCCGTTCCGCCCTTAGGGAAGTGAGCGCCGAGACGTAATAGCACGCCTCCAAGAGATTCGTCTTTCCTGCGGCGTTCTCCCCAAAGAACAGGGAAATGCCTTTCTCCAGCGGGAGCTCCAGGCGCTCGTAGTTCCGGAAATCCCGGAGTACAAGGAGCGAAAGGAACACCTCGTCAGTAAGCTCCCCGCGGGCTGGACATGGGCATAATCACATAAGTGGCCTCCACGGCGGTTTCCTTCCCGTCTTTCCCCGGAGCCGGCTCCAGCTTCATGGGGCTAACTTGCCCGGATATCCCGAGAAAAGTCTCGCCGGAAGCGATCTTGCCCAACGCCTGCAGCATGTAGCGGTGTTGGACCCAGATCTCTATGTTCTCGCCTTCCACCGCCGCGGGGATTACCTCCTCCATCCGGCCCTTGTCGGGCGATCCTGCCTTTACGGTCACAGAGCCGGTCTCTTTGCTGAAGATAAGGCGCATAGAGCGGTCTTCTTCGCTCGCGACGATGGCGGCGCGTGACGAGGCCCTCTGGAGGTCCTCTGTGGAAACCGTGGCTGAAGTCGAGTACGACTTGGGGATAACTTGCTCGTAGGCATAGTACTGGCCGTCGATAAGGCGCGAGAAACACGAGAGTTCGTTGGTTGCGAAGTAGATGTGGTTTTCAGAGACCCGGATCTCTACCTCGTCTCCGTTTCCGGTGTCCGACAGGCGCGCGATGTCTTGCAGCACGTTTGCCGACATGATGGCCTTCGCGGTCACGCCGGCCAGCTTTGCCTTGGCCCTGGAGAGGGCGAACTGGTCAGTACTCACCATGGTAAGCCCGCCGTCCTTGAAGTCGAGGAGGCAAGCTCCCCATAGCGGACGCGCCGGGTTGGAGACGGCACATGTAGCTCCGATCCTGACCATTTCCCGGAAAAGGTTGCCGTTGACGGTGACCCTTTCCCCTGCCGGGGCCTCGGGCCATCTCGGAAAATCGTCTGCCGGTATAGCGTTCAAAACCATCTCGCTGGAACCGGATCGCACTGTGAGAGCCCATGCTGACTCGTCAAGCGAGAGAGTGACTTCGCTTGCGGAAATCGTGCGTACTACGTCTTCGAGGATCTTGGACGAAACAACTAGGGAACCGGATGAAGCCACTTTCGCTTCCGCGGATACCCTGACTCCCCAATCGAGATTGGTGCCTGAGAAAACCAGACGATCAGATGTGGCCTCTATCAGGCAACCTTTGATAGCTGGAAGAGTGGTGCGCGCCGGAATGGGACGTGATGCCGTCTGTACCAGCCACGCAAGCTTGTCCCGGGATATCGTGACGTTCATGCAAGGCTCCCCTTCCTTTTCTCTTCTTACTCCCCTTGTGTATAAGCTAAAACCGTAGCAGTAGTAACGGCTGTTAACATGTTGATATGGTACTATTCATCCAGGTAGACCGAACTTCCTTCCATGTGGAGGAAGCTGTGGACGACCTGTGGGTGATTGTGAGCAACTGAGAGGTTCAGGCGAAGGACGCGTCCTCTCCACAGATTGTCAACAACATGTGGAGAGAGTATCCACAGAGTTCTCAACAACGATCCACCTCAACAGTCGAAAGACGCTCTGACCTCGCGCAACTATCCTTCCCGCAGCTTCTTCACGAGCTGCTGCAGCGTCTCTTCCAGAGTAGGGTTCTCTTTGCGCTGCTCGTTGAGTTTGTCGCACGCGTGGAGGACCGTCGTGTGGTCTCTACCTCCGAACTGCTCGCCGATCCTGGGGAGCGACGCGTCGGTGAGGGTCCGGCAAAGATACATGGCCACCTGCCTCGGGAACGCCACGTTCCGCGTGCGCCTCTTGGCGCTGAACTCAGCGATGTCCAGGTTGTAGAACTGGGCGACGACCTTCTTTATCGCCTCGATCGTGATGGGGGCCGGCTTGCGGTCAGGAAGCAGGTCGCGTAGGACTTGCTTCGTCACATCGATGGTGACCGGTTCCTTGTGGAGGCCGCAGAAGGCCAGAACTCTTATGAGGGCTCCCTCCAGCTCGCGGATATTGGTGGGGATCCTCTCAGCTATGTACTGGCAGACCTCGATCGGCACATCCTTGCCTTCTATCTCAGCTTTCTTGCGCAGGATGGCCATCCTGGTCTCAAGGTCCGGCGCCTGGATGTCGCAGATGAGGCCCCACTCGAAACGGGTGCGCAGGCGCTCCTCCAAAGTGGATATCTCCTTGGGGGGCCTGTCCGAGGAGATCACAATCTGCTTTGATGCCTGGTGCAGAGCGTCGAACGTGTGGAAGAACTCCTCCTGAGTAGCATCTTTGCCGGCGACGAACTGGATGTCGTCGATGAGGAGGACGTCCACTCCCCTGTACCGGTTCCGGAACTCCAGGGTGTGGCCTTCCTGGATGGCGAGAATGAGCTCATTGGTGAAAGTCTCCGACGAGACGTAGACGACTTTGTAGTTTGGATGGTGAGCCAGGACGTAGTGAGCTATGCCTTGCATTAGGTGAGTCTTTCCGAGACCAACTCCGCCATAAACAAAGAGCGGGTTGTATATCTTTGCGGGGCTCTCAGACACTGCCAGGGCGGCGGCGTGGGCGAAGCGGTTTGAGGCTCCGACAATGAAGTTTTCGAATACGTAGCGGGGGTTCAAGCCCTTGAGATACTGGGACACGTCCGGAGTTGCCCTCCGCTTGCGGGCCGGGATGGGTCTCCCGTCGCCCGGAAACAAGGCGCTGGGCACCATCTTCTCCTGCGAGATGACGGTGAAACGCAGATCGCAGGCCTCTCCCCAGGCTTCTTTCCAAGCCTTCCCCAGGTCCTCGCGGTAGTGAGATTCAATCCAGTTCTTGGCGAACTCGCTGGGAACCGTCACAGTAAGGGTGTTGGCCCTAATCTGCGATGGACGCGTGTCCTTGAGCCAGTGGAAACTGGGAGATGTAGAAAGCTTCTTTGAGGTGCGGCTTAAGGTTTCTGCCCAGGCTTCGTCGAGGGATTTGGCCATCGTGATACCCACCCGTTTCCAATGATTCGTGAAGTATATGTTTCGCTACTCTTCGTGCCGATCCTTGATATTCACCGCCGAATAATAAGCTCTGCAGGAATACCTCGCAGGACGGCGTGGACCGATCCTCTTTCATCAAAGAACCTGATGCTTAAGAAGCCGGTATAGAAAGCTCACAGGTTATGCACACAGTTATCAACAGGTGTGGATAAACTCCGAGTCTGAGGGGTTTTTCCAGGTTTAGCCACAGATAACCTGCCTTAACGACTATATCGTGGATCGGATGCGGGTGACAATCGAAACGGGTGTACGTTTCCGGGCAAAATGCCTGGGAGAAGGGGGTTTAATTGACACCCTACCAGGGCTAAGTTATAATGCGCTGCTGGACTCTTTTGGGAGGAGAAAAACTCCATGAAACGCACGTATCAGCCAAAAAAGCGCAAGCGTCAGACGACCCACGGGTTCCTCGTCAGGATGGCAACTTCGGGCGGCAGGAAGGTCATCGCCCGCAGGCGGGCAAAAGGTAGGAAGGTTCTATCCGCGTAGGCGGTCAATAGGTTCCCATCCCGAAATGAGGCATTTGGGTGACGTCAGGAAGGATACCTGCTCCCTCGTATCGTAAGGTATACGCGGAAGGCCGCTCGGTATCTAACAGACTTCTTGTCCTATACTATTTACCGGACCCAAGCGGCATTAAGATGGGCGTAAGCGTCCCTGGCCGCCTGGGCAAGGCCACCGTAAGGAACAAGCTTCGGCGGCGGGTCAAGGAGGCCTTCAGGCGTTTTCCGCCGGAGGTGTCCTCCGGTCAATTTGTGTTCATTGTGAGGCGCGGAGCCGCTTCGGCGGCTTTCTCGGACTTAGTGGACGCGATGAGAGGGCTGTTTAAGAAGATGGCATTGCAGTAGTGCTTACAAGACTATTGGTCTTCCTTATAGGGATCTACCAAACGTACGTGTCACCCCTTCGGCCGCGGACATGTAAGTATTATCCGACTTGCTCCGAGTACGCGAGGCAGGCTTTGCTCATCCACGGCCCCTTTATGGGACTCCTTCTGGCCTCCTGGCGGATTCTGCGCTGTAACCCGTTTTCCTACGGGGGTTATGACCCGGTTCCCCCTAAAAGGATGCAGTTGACCGAGGCCAAGGAGGTCCGATGATGAGTTACATCGTGAGTCTGCTTCAGAGTGTAATGAGGTTCATACATGGAGCCACGGGGCAGTGGGGGCTCGCGATCATCGGCCTCACGCTCCTGGTCCGCCTCGTGCTTCTTCCGCTCACCGTGATGCAGGGCAGGTCTTCGGTGAAGATGCAGCAGATCCAGCCGGAGGCCAACAAACTCCAGAAGAAGTACAAGGACGATCCGGAGCGGCTCAACATGGAGATCATGGACTTATACAGGCGTAACAAGGTGAGTCCGTGGGCCAGCTGCCTACCCTTGTTGCTCCAGCTCCCGGTGCTTATGGGTATGATCAGGGCCCTTGACCTTCCGGAGCTCGGAGCCTCGAAGTTCCTGGGGCTCCAGCTTGGGCAGCCCGGAGGACTCACGATGGCCATCGCGGCTGTGGCCACGACCTATTTCAGCATGAAACTATCGCCCACAATGGGTGGCGGGACCCACCAGGCTGGCAGCCAAAACGTGACCTTGATCGCGATGTCGGGCCTCATGTTCTACTTCTCGTGGAAGTTCTCGGCCGCGGTCTCGGTTTATATCATCACCGCTAACTTGGCGGGCCTCTTGGAAAGGTACTTGGTACCTCATCCGGGGCCGCTCACTTCGGAAGGAGCAGGTTCCAGTGAGAAGCGTTGAGAAGTCCGGGCGTACCGTCGAGGAGGCAATAGATGCTGCGCTTTCGGAGTTGGGAGCGAAGATGGAGGACGTCACCGTCGAAGTGCTCTCGGAACCCTCTCGCGGATTCCTGGGGATCCTTGGCGGGAAAGACGCCAGGGTGCGCGTGACTCCCAAACGCGATCGCGGAGAGCTGGCCAAGGAGTTTGTAGCAGGACTCTTGACCCGCATGGGGCTTGAGGTGGCGATTGAGGTGCGGCCCAGAGGGGACGTGCTCTGTCTTGATATCGTGGGGAATGATATGGGCCTTCTGATCGGGCGTCACGGAGATACGCTGCGCGCCCTTGAGTTCTTGACGAACCTGGCCAGCGGTAGCGGCGGGGGAGAGGTCAAGAGGATCCTGGTGGATGTCTCCGGTTACCGAAAGCGGCGGGAGCGCGAGTTGGAAGAGATGGCCAGGATGATAGCAAGGCGGGTCGTGCGGACAGGGAAGAGCGTGACCACCCAAGCGCTCGATGCCAGGGATCGCAGGGTGATCCACGTTGCACTTCAGGACGACCCCGACGTCGTGACCCACAGCGAAGGCGAAGAGCCGTTCAGGCGGGTCGTCGTCTCTCTGAAAGAGGGAAAGGGAGGGAAAACCCCGTGACGGGGCTTTCCGGCGGACACGAGAAGAATGCCCCGGCCAAAGCCGGGGCTTTTCATTCTGGCGCAGGCAAAAAGACCGAGGATTCGGAACTATGCTGTGAGGACACCATCGCCGCAATCGCTACGCCGCAGGGTAGAGGTGGGATAGCTGCCGTTCGGATCTCGGGGCCCTCTGCGCGGGATGTGGCACAGAGGTTTGTCCGCGTGAAACGAGGCCCGAGGTTCTGGCGGAGCAGTCGCTGGTCCATTGCGCTGGGGACCGCCGTGGACCCCGACTCAAAGCGCGTGGTCGACGAGGCTATCGTCCTCTCAATGCCCGGACCCCGCTCGTACACTGGCGAAGACGTGGTGGAGGTCCAGTGCCACGGCGGCAGGCTGGTGACTGAGAAGGTACTTGGGCTTGCCCTTCAATGCGGCGCCCGGCCCGCGTGTCAGGGGGAGTTCACCAGACGGGCTTACCTCTCGGGCCGGATTACCCTGGATCAGGCAGAAGCCGTCCTTGACCTGGTGAACGCTCCTTCAGAGGCATCTCTCTTGGAAGCCGGCCGGCGCCTGAGAGGGGAACTGGGCGACCGCATCAGGAGGCTTGAAGAGAACATCCTCTCGGCCCTCGCGGCCCTTATGGCCGCCACCGATTTTCCCGAGGACGTTGAAGACCAGTCTGACGACGTTTTCCTTGATCTTGAACGGGTAAGGGCGGAGATCCGAGGTCTTCTTTCTGCTTCGCCCCTGGGTCTGGCCCTAGCGACCGGCATAGAGGTCTGTTTGGTGGGCCGGCCGAATGCGGGCAAGTCGTCGCTGTTCAACGCTCTTTTGGGCCAGGAGCGGGCGATAGTGACCGAGGTACCCGGGACTACCCGCGACGTGCTCAGGGAGCATACCGAGTGGGACTCCTTGCCCGTGACGCTACTGGACACGGCCGGCCTCCGGGAGACATCCGAGGTTGTGGAGGCCATAGGCGTGGACCGGGCCCAGCAAGCCGCGCTCGGCTCAGAGGTCATACTGTACGTGGTGGATGCGACAGTCCCGCTGGTGGAAGAGGACAGGTCGTGGATAGAGCGCTGGCATGGCCGCAGGCTCCTGGCCGTAGCCAACAAGGAGGATCTCGGGCTGGACGCTGCATGCGTAAGGGAACTGGAAGTGCTCGTCCCGGGCCGGTGGGTAGGGGTGTCCACCGTGACCGGCAAGGGCCTGGAGCAGGTCAAAAACGCCGTGAGCCGGTGGTTCGCGGCGGGCCACCCGGAGAGCGCGTTGCCTGGATCGGCCCGGCAGGTGGACTGCCTCCGGCGCGCCGAGCGGGCGCTGTCCGCCGCGCTGGAGCGGCGTCAGACAGGCTGGACTGAGGACGTTGTAGTGTTGGCGCTTGAAGAGGCTGCCGGGGCGCTTGCCGAATTGACCGGCAAGCGGGTGAGTGAAGCAGCTCTTGAGCAGGTGTTTGCGCGGTTCTGCGTAGGAAAATAGGGGAGATCAGCCGGAGGAGTTGCCGGCGAGTTCCGCGCTGATGCTTCTCTAGCAGGGCAGTTGACGAGAGGAGGTTCGAGGAGTTGTCAGACGTCTGCCATCCGGCTCATTGCGACGTGCTGGTCGTCGGCAGTGGTCATGCCGCGGTGGAAGCCGCGCTGGCTGCAGCCAGGATGGGTGTCTCAGTCGTCCTTCTCACGTTGAACCCCGAGAACATAGCCGGAATGCCCTGCAACCCGGCCATCGGCGGTCCCGGAAAAGCCCAGATCGTATCGGAGATTGACGCCCTTGGCGGAGAGATGGCATTGGCCGCCGACGAAGCGACCATAGAAATGAGGGTGTTGAACTCCTCCAAAGGCCCTGCTGTGAGGTCATTGCGCGCCCAGGTGGACAAGAAGAGATACTCACTCCACATGAAGCGCGCTCTGGAGAGCGCAGGGGTACGGATATACGGAGGCATGGCAACCGGCCTTATCGTTGAAGAGGGGTGGGCGTTGGGGATCCATACCTCAAGCGGCGCCCAGCTGCGGAGCAGGGCTGTTGTCCTCTGCACGGGGGTCTATCTGGAAAGCCGCATCATAATGGGCGAAGTGATCAGGGAATCCGGTCCCCTCGGCGAATCGAGCGCGAAGGGGCTCTCAGCAGACCTGGAGTCCCATGGACTCCGCCTGGGAAGGTTCAAGACCGGCACGTCGCCACGGATTGCCCGGTGCAGCGTCCGGTGGGATGAACTGAAAAAGGAGAAAGGGGCAGACGAGCCCCTGGCCTTTTCTTTCATGTCCCCGAAACGCATCTGGAGGTCCGATGCCTGCTATTCCACATACACAAACGAGAAGACCCACGAGATAATCCGGGCTAACCGCGATCGCGCCCCGCTCTTTGACGGCACCATTGAGGGCGTCGGTCCCCGCTACTGCCCATCCATCGAGGACAAGGTGTTCCGTTTCCCGCGAAGGCTCAGGCACCAGGTGTTCCTGGAGATGGAGTCGGACTCTAGCGAGGAAGTCTACCTGCTCGGGCTCTCGACGAGCCTCCCTCTGGAGGTCCAGACCCAGATGGTGCACAGCTTGCCGGGGCTTGGAGCGGCCAGGATAACCAAACCGGGCTACGCCATCGAGTACGACTACCTGCTCTCCGGGCAGCTGAGGCCGAGTCTGGAGTCCATCCCGGTGAGGGGGCTCTACTCGGCGGGCCAGATAAACGGCACCTCGGGTTACGAGGAGGCGGCTGCCCAGGGTCTTCTGGCCGGAGCCAACGCCGCCGCGTCGGTCTTGGGCCGGGAGCCTTTAGTGCTCGGCCGGGGTGAGGCCTATATCGGCGTGCTTATCGACGACCTGGTGGGCACCGCGATCGAGGAGCCCTACCGCATGCTTACATCCAGGGCTGAGCACAGGCTTCTCTTAAGACAGTCCAACGCCGATCAGAGATTGACGCCTATCGGGCGTAAGGCGGGCCTCATACCTGACGCCAGGTGGGCGGTGTTCGATGATAAGATGGCCGCCTTGCGGCGGGGACGGGAAGCACTATCTACGGGAAAGCGCGGTGCCGAGGCGCTGGAGCTCCTGAGGAAGCCGGAGTCATCCATTGCCGACTTCTTCGAGGAGATCCCATCCCTTAGGGAACTGCCCCAAGACGTCCTCGACGAGCTCGAGGTGGAGGCCAAGTACGCCGGCTTTATCGAAAGGCAGGAGAGGGAGGTCCGCAGGCTCTTGCGATACCGCGAGAAGCGGCTTCCGGCCGGGATTGACTTCGGGTGTATACCTGGCCTGTCAAACGAGGCCAGGGAGAAGCTCGTACGCTCTTCCCCGGCTACGCTGGGGAGGGCGCTGGATGCAGGTGTGTCGCCGTCCGATGCCCTGATACTCCTGGCATACCTTAAGGAAGGGAAGATGCGGCAGGATGCGTGACTTTGGCCTTCGTCCCGGCACCGGCGAGACTTTCGTAGACGACAGCCTCGGCGCTTTCCGGCAGGCAGCTGAAGACATGGGCATAGCGCTTGCCGCGTCGGACTACGAGATGGTAAGCAAGTGGCTCCAATTCTACAGCCGGTGGCCCGGCAGGAGAGTCATAGGCTTCACCGGCCCTAAGGATACGGCGGTAAAACTCCTGGCGGACTCGTTCGCGATCCGATACGTTGTCGGAACGCTGGGATACGGTCCTGCCATTGACATCGGCAGCGGAAACGGCTGGCCTGGGCTCGCCCTTCATGACAGGGAAGAGGTCCTGCTGCTTGACTCGCGCAAGGGAGCCTGCGACTTCATGCGGGGCTTCGCCCTCTTTGCTGGGGTGGATAAGGTGCATGTATTGGAAGCCAGGGCTGAAGAAGCGGGACGGGATCCTTCACACGCCGGGCACTTTGGGGTCGCTGTCACCAGAGCCATGGCCTCTCCCGGAGTGGCCTCCGAGATTGCGGCGCCTTTCCTCAAGGTAGGGGGGACTCTTGTCCTGTGGCTGGGACCGGAACGGGAAAATGCCGTGACCGCCCGGGAGAGCATACCTGAGCTCGGGCTCACGTTAGCCGCTGTGCGCCGCTACCACCTGCCGGACGGTATGGGCAGAAGGGCCCTGGCGGTCTTTCGCAGGACCGCTCCGCTGGCGCCCGGTTTTCCCAGGAGAATGGGAATTATGAAGGTCAAGCCGCTATTCTGATTTTGATCCCCAATTACAACAAAAAAACCTGGAATTGTCCCTTACAGGAATAGGGAATGGCCACCCCCCTGGAGAAGTGTGCCCTGCGGGGGTGTTGAAAGTGTCATTGTCGGCGGCAACCTACTTCGCGGGCCCCGTGGATCTACCTGTTGAGAGCCTATCCATGCGCCAAGGGGCCGGAGTGCCCGGCGGGCAGGAGTACGTGGCCCGCAGGCTCCTTGGAGATCTGGTGCGGGGCAGCAGCGACCCGGTGCTGGTGAGGCAAGTCGGGGAGCTGTTCGAGATAATCGCAGGCGACGTTGAGTACCTGGCAGCAAAGAAGCGAGGAAGCAGTACGGTTAGGGCATTGGTGTGCGAGGTGTCGGACAAGGACGCCCTGCTCCTGCGTCTCCTTGAAGGAGGTAAGAGGGGCGACCTGAACCCCGTGGAGGAGGCCGAGATCATACAGGAGCTGCGCGGCGAATACGGCCTCACCCAGCAGGAGATTGCGATGAGGTGCAACCGCGTGCAGTCAACCATAGCTAACAAGATGCGCCTCCTTCGCTTGCCCGTAGAGATAAGAGAAAGCCTGCGAACAGGCGACATGGGCGAGCGACACGGTCGCGCTCTCCTGAAACTTGGCGACCCGGTAAAGCAGATGCAGATCTTCAAGCGGGCCAAGCGCATGAAGGCCTCTGCGGCCGAGGTCGAGGCTATGTGCGACCTGGCGGCAGGCACTCCCAAGAAGCCCCGTGAACGACGAAAGCCCGGCAAAGGGGTCATTAAGGACATGCGGATCTACCAGAACTCGCTGCGGGCCGTTGTCCGGGAAATGACCAAAGCAGGACTCGTTGTATCTTGCGACGAAGAGTCCACCGATAACGCCTGGGAGTTCAAGGTGCAGGTGAGGACGGAGGACTCCTGATACCCGCAAATGTCCAGAGTCGTAGCTGTAGCCAATCAGAAGGGCGGAGTAGGCAAGACCACCACCGCGGTTAACTTGGGGGCATGCCTCGGCGACCTCGGCCGGAGCGTGCTCTTGGTTGACCTTGACCCCCAAGGAAACGCTACCAGCGGCGCCGGCGTGGACCGCAGACAACTGGACGCTTCCATCTACGATTGTCTTGTGAGGGACGTTGAGCCCCTAAAAGCGCTCCGGGCTACCGAGTGGCGCGGGCTCTGGATGCTCCCGTCGTCTTTGGACCTCGCAGGGGCCGACATCGAACTGGTGAACCTGCCGGAACGGGAAACGCGCCTTCGCAAGGTGGTAGGCAAGCTGCGGGACAACTACGACTACACGATCATCGACTGCCCGCCTTCGCTTGGTCTCCTGACCGTCAACGCCCTCACGGCAGCCGATTCTGTGCTGATCCCGATCCAGTGCGAGTACTACGCGCTCGAGGGACTCTCCCAGCTCCTAAGCATAGTAAAACTGGTCCGTAACCGGTTGAACTCAAGCCTCGACCTTGAGGGCGTCCTCCTGACTATGTTCGACGGCAGGACGAACTTATCGCTTCAGGTAGCAGAGGATGTTAAGAGATACTTCCGGGAGAAGGTCTACCAGACCATAATACCCAGAAACGTGCGGTTGTCGGAAGCTCCGTCCCACGGGAAGCCTATCAGCGTGTATGATCCAAAGTCCCGTGGCGCCGAGGTCTACCGCGAGCTGGCAGAGGAGGTAATACGGCGTGGCCAAGAGAGGATTGGGTCGGGGAATTGACGCTCTGATCCCCGGAGAAGACAACCCGTCAGGCAGCCCCGTTATTGAGCTTAGTCCTTCAGTCATCGAGGCTGATCCCCTTCAGCCCCGTCAGATGTTTGATGACGCGAAAATAGAGGAACTTGCTTCTTCATTGCGGGAGCACGGCGTCATTCAACCCCTGATCGTTAGGAAGATGGGCAACATGTACCGCTTGGTTGCCGGCGAACGCCGATTGCGGGCTGCGATGAAGGCCGGGATTAAGGCTGTTCCCGCGGTCGTGAGGGAGATGGACGATCGGGAGGCGGTGGAGGTCTCGCTCGTGGAGAACCTCCAGCGCGAAGAACTGGGCCCTCTGGAGCAAGCGGGAGCGTTCCAGCGGCTGGCCGACGAGTTTGGTCTGACGCAGGAAGAGATTGCGGCACGAGTGGGCAAGAGCCGGCCGGAAGTAACCAACACGCTCCGCCTCCTGAAGCTGGAGCCTGAAGTAAAAAGACTCTTGAACGAAGGGAAACTAACGGGCGGACACGGACGCGCGCTTGTGAGCCTCGACCGGGAAAAGCAGGTGCGGTTGGCGAAGATCGCGGTCAGCCGTGGCCTGTCGGTCAGGAAGACCGAAGAACTGGTAGCGACAGAGGCAAAGAAAGCCCAGCCGAAGGATACTCTAGGCAGGCAGGTACGGCGGCGTGACGCAGAGGAGATGTTGTCGGCCGCGCTCGGAAGCCCGGTACAGGTTAAGGTACAGGGGCCCAGAGGGACCATCACGGTGGCTTTCTTTGGGGAAGAAGACCTGGAGCGCCTGGTCGAGATAATCCAGAGAGGAAGCAAGGGCTAGAGACGAAGCGCCGATTGCGCCCCTCAATGTTCCACGTGGAACACTCCGTCACCCTACACATAAGCCCTGCATAGGAGGCATTTCACATGCTGCGGCAACCCCTTCGGCCCACTTGGGCTGAAGTCAGCTTGGAGAACTTCAAAGCAAACATCCTCACATCGGCCCGACTGGCCCCCGGCGCGGGCGTAATGCCCGTGGTGAAAGCCAACGCGTACGGGATCGGCGCTGTAGAAGCATCCCGTGCCGCCCTCTCTCTCCCCGTGGTCAAGGGCCTTGCCGTCGCGACCCCTGACGAGGCGGTGCAGCTGAGGGAGGCAGGCATCGAGGCCATGATCCTTGTTCTGGGCCCGCTGACTGCTGAAGCAACTCGTGCGATGGTACAGAGGAACGTCTCTTTCGCCGTCACCTCATTGGAAGGACTGCGTGACGCCGAGGAGGCTGCTGCCTCACTGGGGTGCCGCGCTAGGGTCCACCTCAAAGTGGAGACCGGGATGGGCAGGGTGGGGATGTCTCCGGGCCCCGAATTGGGGGCTGCGCTCGGGGAATTGGCGTCCCTTAGGAATGTTGACCCCGAAGGGATGTTCACGCACTTCTCCGTGGCCGATGTGGACCGCGGGTACACACTGGGGCAGATGGAGGCGTTCGAACAGGCGCTCCTTCAGGCTCAGGAAGCGGGTGTCCGTCCCAAGTACCGCCACGCGGCCAATTCAGCGGCAATCCTGGACTTTCCGAGAGCCCATCTCGACCTGGTGCGACCGGGGATTATGATCTACGGCAGCTATCCTGACGAGTCGCTTTCGTCCAAAGCCGTCCTAAAGCCGGTTCTTTCCCTGGTGTCACACGTCTCTCACGTAAAGAGAGTCCCTGCCGGCTACTCTGTAGGGTACGGCAGGACCTACCGTACAACCAAACCCACTACCATTGTCACAATTCCTGCCGGTTATGCCGATGGATATCCTAGACTCTGTTCCGGCCGGGGCTTTATGCTCCTGCACGGCAAGAGGTTCCCCATCGCGGGCCGTGTGTGCATGGACCAGACGATGTTGGATGTGGGGGATGAGCAGGTAAGACGCGGCGAGAGGGTTACCCTGATAGGCACCGACGGCGCCTCTCAAGTGACCGTAGACGAGATCGCCGCGCTTTCCGGCACCATAGCCCACGAGGTACTCACAGGCCTTACCGCCAGAGTGCCTCGGATATACGTGTAGGAGTGCGGAAGGAATTTCCTCCCGTGCGTCGAAGGAGAGTACAACCTGGGTATTCTTGGTGCCAGGTGGAGTGGGAGGCCGTATTGTCTGGGCTCATCGACAGGATAGGGCTAAAGCCCACCGTCAAACCCGCTAGACCGAAAATGGGGAAGAGCTCCGCCGAGGAGCGCTTCACCCTGATGCTTGTTTCTTCCCGCGGCCGCACGCACTCCGTGGGCTTCAATGTCCGCACCATGAAGGTCATCGGCTGGATGTCCTTCGTCGCAGTCGTGTCGCTCTCAGTTTTCCTTATATCCTATCGAGCGATCGGGAGAGAACTTGACGAGCTCCGCTACATGCGCGAAGTCGCCGAATCCCAGAAGGAACAGATCCTCACCTTGCAGGACCAGTACAACGCCCTCAACGAGCGTGTGCAGGAAGCGGCGATGATTGAGGCCCAGATCAAGGACATGCTTGGGCGCGAAGGACTCTTGCCTCAGAGCTACATATGCGGAGACGCGACGGCGCCCATGTCTCGGACAACCCCTCCGGTAGTTTCGAGAGACGGGCCGGCAGCCGGCAGGCTCCGCACGGCAGCTGATATGAGCAGGGCGTTGTATGTGTTAACTTCCTCCGCCAGCGTCCTGGCAGAGGAAGCTGCGTCGGTCGAAGCCAGAGCCAGGGAGCTTCACGGTATTTCGGTCGAGCTCGTGGCCAAGAGCAGAGCAACTCCAAGCATCAAGCCCACACAGGGCAAAATATCTTCGCCGTTTGGCACAAGACGCGATCCCTTCAACTATTACTCGAAGGAGCAGCATTACGGAGTCGACATCGCCGCCGCAATGTGGGAGCCGATCATGGTGACCGCCGACGGTACCGTCACCTTCGCGGGGTACAAGTACGGTTACGGGTGGACGATAATTGTAGAGCACGGCTACGGCTACACGACCTTGTACGCCCACTGCTGCCAGCTGAAGGCCAAGTACGGTCAGAAGGTGGAGAGGGGCGACGTGATCGCTTACGTTGGGCAATCAGGGTCCGCGACGGGACCCCACGTGCATTATGAAGTTCAGGTTTCGGGCAAACAGGTCAACCCAGCACAATACTTCACCAACGAGGTTCGGGAGGTGGATCACAATGTTCGCTAAGACAGAAGCACCGGTCAAACCCGGCACGTTCGAAAGCCTACTTGGAAAAGGCATTGAGATCAAAGGAACCGTGAAGTCCAAGGGTAGCCTTCGTATCGAAGGCGCCGCCGAAGGCAATGTTGAGTGCGAAGGCGACATCACCATCGGCGAGACTGCCATGATAAATGCCGACGTTACCGCCCAGAACGTCACCATCGGCGGCACTCTGGCCGGCACCGTTCGCTGCTACGGAAGGCTGGAACTCCTCCCTACAGCGAGAGTCCGCGGCGACATAATAGTGAACACGCTTGTCGTCTCTGAAGGCGCCGTGTTCTCTGGAACCACCCAGATGGGCGAAGCAGCCAAGGACAAACTAGCCAACCCGCCCAGCATGGCCAACTCGCCCGGCGCTCCCGCGCCAATTGCGCCTTTCACCGGGGAGAACAAGCCCGAGGAGTAGGGATTAGGCATTATGTACATCGACAGGACCGACGCCGGCCGCGCCCTCGCGGCCGCTCTGTCTTCTCATACGGTCACAGACCCTTTGGTGCTGGCAATCCCGCGGGGTGGAGTAATCGTGGGGCGCGTGCTGGCTGATGCTCTTGGCGCCTCCCTCGATGTCGTCATGGCCAAGAAGATCGGCGCGCCTTTCAATCCCGAGTACGCCATAGCGGCGGTAGACCCCGACGGAGAAGTCCTTCACCTGGAGGGAAGCCATTGGGAGTCTGTCCGCGGACACATCATGGAACAAGCGAGCCTCCGGCGACGGGAACTGAAGGAGAGTCTCAAGGCATTCCGCCAGGGCCGGAAGCAGGAACCAATCCGCGGGCGATCCGTCATACTTGTGGACGACGGCCTTGCTACCGGGCTGACTGCCATGGCTGCAGCCAAGTATATCAGGCGCCAGGCCCCCAAAGAGATAATCCTCGCCGTTCCCGTTGCTCCTCCGGATACCCTTTCCGCGATGAGAGCGTTTGTCGACGAAGTGGTCTGTCCCCTAGCCCCCAGAGTGTTTCACGCGGTTGGCGAGTGGTACGTCTCATTTCAGGAAGTGGACGACCAGGATGTTGCTACGGCCTTGGACGGGACGCGTTCCGACGAGCGGTAGAAGCGCCGCCGTATTATTCGCCTGCGCGCTGAGCATATTCCTTTACCAGGGGAATTCCAAGCGCACAGACCTATCGACTGCTCCGCGCCCGACGCCATCTCGCAGCTTGCCCTGTCGATCGTGAGCCTTGCCTCCGACATCGGGCGAGCAGGTCCTCTCACTGTGGTCTGCGTTGGCACCGACAGATCAACGGGAGACTCGCTGGGCCCGCTGGTGGGCACAATGCTGTCCCGGGGAGATTTCGGGGGCACAGTCCTTGGAGACCTTGAGACGCCTGTCCACGCCGAGAACCTGGAGAGCATCCTTCCGCGCCTGTCCGCAAAGACCGGTCTTGTGATGGGAGTCGATGCGTGTCTAGGCACAAGGCAGGAAGTCGGGAGGGTCATGGTCAGGGCTGGTCCACTCAGGCCGGGACTCGGCGTGAAGAAGAAACTTACGCCCATAGGCGACCTGTACATTGCCGGGGTAGTGAACGTCGGCGGCTTCATGGAGTATATGGTGCTTCAGAACACAAGGCTCAGCCTGGTGATGAAGATGGCTGAAACGATCGCGGCCGGCATCCAGAAGGCTGAGTCGATACTTGACTCTTTGGGTGCCGGCGCCATCTCCAAGACGGTCCGGACCGGGGAAGCTACTCCCGCGGTCCAAGCGACTGGCGGACCAGACTCACCACTTCTTCAGGCGTTCGTCCGCCGGCATTGATGACCGCAGCCTCCCTCGAATCGGTAATACCCATGAAGTTGTTGTCGATCCCCGATATCACGATCGCGTGCGGATCCATAGTGTCAACCTGTTCCGGGCGTTCTATCTCCACCACAACAAACCCGGCGTTCTTGAGGGCGTCCTGAAACGGACGCAGCCCCTGTTCAACCGCGACCTTCGTCATGCTCGTGCAGCCCCTTTCGTCGACCTGCTCCTCTCGGGCTAATGTTTGCCTATGGCCGCCAAGGTATTATGCTAGAATTATCCATAGTCTCCCGGCATTCGGAGGTGAGGTCGTGGTAAGAGGAACTGAGATGAAGGCTCGCAGCCTCATCGCCCGCGGGCAATTGAGTCTTGCCTCCGACCTCTTGCGCGACCGGATCCTGGCGACCGAGGATCCAAGCCCCAAACTACTCAACCTTCTGGGAATATGCGAAGCCCGCCAAGGACGTCGCGAAGCTGCCAGAGAGGCCTTCATCAAGGCGCTGGCAAGGTCTCCGCGGGATCCTGCAGCGCTGACGAATCTGGGGAACCTGGCCTTCCTGGAAGGAGACCACGATACAGCGCGGGAGCTCTACAACAAAGCCCTCCGGCAAAACGTCTTTCTGCCGGAGCCCCGTTTCAACCTGGTCCGTTCCTATCAAGAAATGGGGCATTTCGAAAAAGCCATGAGCGCCTTCGAGGACTACTCAATGCTTGCCAAGACCGCCAAGTGGTCTCGGCTCCTGTTCCTCCTCGGCGCCATCCTTCTCTTCGCTTTTCTCCTAAGGCGCTAGACCATCCCACAGGGAGTGCGACTGCATGAGCGTGCTATTACCCTGGAACAGGCAGAAAGCGGCAGAACAGGGAACACTACGGTATCCCTCGGCATCACCTGTAAAACCTCCTGTCAAAGGGACAGCGAAGCTCACTGTGCGTACCCTGGCGGTGTTAGGGCTCGCGGCAGCTCTTCTCGCGGTTTGGGGAGTTCCAAAGATGATGACCCCTCTTGCGGACACGGTGTGGGATGTGAGGGGAGGGCGCCTGCTCGCTCACATGGCCGGTTATTACCTCGTGCTCCACGAGGGCAAAGTCTCGCTGAAGGACGGCTTTGACGCTGTAAGCGATGCGGGAAGCCCGGAGACGAGCATCCTGACCGTAGGTGAACGCGGCTTGGTCCGGTTCTCACCGGTGTCGGCTCTCGAAAAGGCCCTGCCGCCCGCCCCTGGCGGCTTGGTACTAACCCAGCGACCTTCAATGGACGGGCAGTTCGGCGAGACCTGGGACCTTACCGCTTACACCCCGGACGGTAGCCGTCAATGGACCTGCCGTGTCCCGGGCAGCGTTTACTCCCACAGCATCCGGAACGACAGGCTCGCCGTCGCGCTTGTGGACCTTTCCGCGGGCGGCGCTCCGTCGGTCCTCATGCTGGATGCAGGTACGGGCGATGCGATCTGGTCGAGGAGTCTGCCTGCAGGCGCCTTTCGGGCCCTGGGATTCCTCGACGGCAGCACCTTGGTAGCGGCGCTTTCCACCGGCGTCACCGCGTTCGCGCCCGACGGCACTACCCGATGGACGTATGTCCCCCGGGGAACCATATCCGCCGCCGCGGTCATTGGTGATACCACGTGCGTTTCACAGACTGCGAACCATAGAGTCCGCAAGATCGTCTATCCATATGAAGTGGTCGGCCTATCCGTCGATGGCGCTCCGCGTTGGTCTCGCGCCGTACGGCAGGAGATCCTTTCCATGCAGCAATGGATGGGAAAGGAGGCGATGGCCGTCTTCGCGGAGAATCATGTGCTGGGCCTTAGGATTAGAGATGGCGCGCGTTTGTTTGCGGAGCGGACAGGAGCGAGTCCCGTCAGCCTCTACGAGGACAAGCTGCTAATCCGGGATAACCGGGGGCTCCGGCTATTACGGCTCCGGTCGATAGAGAAGCCGGCGCAGTGAGGTTCCCCGCGATCCGGGGGTTGTTTGTTGAACCTCTTTAGCGGTCCTGGAAGGATCATAAAGCTGTTGTTGGTGGCCGCGGCGGCGGACAGGCTCTCGGCCTCGCTTCCGCCCCTGGTTCGGTTTCCCCTGGTGTTCCTCGCAGTCCTCCTGGCCGACAGCTTGCGCCCAAGGCATAGTGGAGAGAGTCCGTTGTACCTTGAAGACGTAGTTTCCGGCATTCTCCTCTACGCAGGGGCCGGTCTCTTGTGCTGGGGATTCGATTACGCCCTCTCGCTATACACAGGCAGGCATGCGGGGCCGGTCTTGCCTTCGCTGGTGATGGCGGTGATCGAGAGGGCTCATCAAAACTCCAAAAGGAGGTAATCCTCACGAATTACATTGACGTGATACTGGGTATCCTCCTCATCGCGGCATTTCTACGCGGTTTCTCCGGAGGCCTTTGGAGGTCGCTGTTCAGTCTCGCCGCAACAGCGGCCGCGTTTGCCGGGGCTTATCTCCTTGCCGGCCCGGCAACCAACCTGATCGAACGAAACTACGCAGTCCTCAAGGGCATGTCAAAGTGGTGGAGCAGTATCCTCGGGACATTTCCGGGTCTTGCAGCGCCGTACAGTACCGGCTCCTTTGAAGAAGCCTTCGGCACCATCGCAGGCTCGGGCTGGACAGCAGCCTTTCAGGGCGCCCTCCGCCACAATGTGGAGGCCGTCCAGGCGGTTGCGGGGCCGAACCCCACATGGGCTTCAGTCCTGGGATTGGCTCTATCAAGACTTGTGCTGTCGGCGGCCGTGTTTTTTGTCCTCCTGGGAGTCCTGCGTATGCTCTGTAACCTGGTGGCGGGCAGCCTTGCCTTCGGTATGCCCGCGTCGTTTTCAGTGCGGTTCTTCGGCGGGCTCCTGGAAACGGCTATTGCCGCCGTCTGGCTTTCAGTCCTTTGCGGCGCCCTGTATCCGGTGCTGACGGCCGGGCTTTTGTTCAAAAGCAACGAAGCGGTGGCCTCGTCGGTTGTCATGCCTGCCCTCTTGGCCATGTACCGGGTGTTGTGGCCCGCCCTGATGGCGAGGATTAGTTAGGAGGAGCAGTGGGGATATGCTGCTAGATCCGCCGCTGCGGCAGCAGGATGTGGTCCAGATGAAGAAGGCTCACGCGTGTGGGGGAGACCTTTGGGTTGTCCTGCTGGCCGGAGCGGATGTCAGGCTTAAGTGCCAAAAGTGCGGCCGAGTGGTCCTCTTGGACCGCGTGAAATTCAACTCGCGGCTCAAAAGAAGGGTGAGCGTGGCCGAAACAGAAGGCAATCCTTGAACACAGGATCCTCCGGGCGTATAATTGGCTGGCGTCGGTTGAGCTAAGGGGCACAATGCCCCATGCACTCCCGCCCCCATGCATGAGGGGCCATATGTCCATGGGAGGAGGATTTATATATTTTGCGGAAGTACGAGCTGCTGTTCATCGTCAACGCCGAGTCTGACGAAGAGAAAGTCGCCTCGGTAATGAAGCGGTACCAAGACGTCATCACCCACGGCAAAGGAACCGTCCTAACCTCTGAGAAGTGGGGCAAGCGCCGCCTGGCGTACGAGATCAACGATCTACGGGAAGGCCTCTACATCCTCATGACCTTCGATTCGGAGCGCGAAGTTGCCGCCGAGATCGACCGTCTCATGAAGATCGACCAGGATGTGCTCCGGCACATGATCTCCCGTCTCGACCTCGTGAAGCGCAAGGCGAACCCGAAGAAGGCCGCGAAGGAAGCTCAGGAAGGACCCAAAGTTGAGTCCGCCGAGAGCATGCCGGCAAAGGTGGTAAAGGAAGCCCCCGTTGAGGCGGCTGCCCCCGCCACGCCGGAAGAGCCGGAGACTGGAGAGAACCCGCAATAACAAGCTAGTCATGCTTTGGAGGGAAGAGCTTGCTCAACCGCGTAGTGCTGATTGGACGACTAACCAGGCAGCCTGAGCTCAGGGTCACGCCCAACGCCGTGTCGGTGACTACCATCACCTTGGCTGTGGACCGGAGACCCAATCAGGCGGGGCAAAAGGAAGCCGACTTCATAGACGTGGTGTTGTTCGGAAAGCTTGCCGAGATAACGTCCAAATACCTGGATAAAGGCAGGCTGGTCGCAGTGGAGGGCAGGATTCAGACCCGCTCCTTTGAGACCAAAGACGGCCAGAAGCGCAAGGTCTTCGAGGTCATCGGCGACAACATCCAGTTCCTTTCGCCCAGGCCTAAGAGAGAGGATTCTCAGGACGGGTTCGAGGACATCCCCGAGCCGCCGCCCGATATGGAGCCTCACAACGAGCCTTTTTGACGAGGTAAGGAGGTCTAGCTCTTGAGACGTGAAGGCGGTCGCAAGGCCAAGAAGCGCGTCTGCGCGTTCTGCGTGGACGGCATCGCCGAGGTCGACTACAAGGATGTGGCGCGCCTGCGCAGGTATATCACCGAGCGCGGTAAGATTCTCCCCCGGAGGATCACCGGCAATTGCGCAAGGCACCAGCGTCTTTTGACCCAAGCCGTGAAGAAAGCAAGAGTCATGGCTCTCATGCCGTTCACGATAGAGTAACGAAGACGCCAAAGGAATCAATATAGCGCGAAAACGGGGTTCCTCGGAGAGGGGAACCCCGCTTTAGCCAGGGAGGACCGCGACTTGGGCACACGAGGTGTAAGGCCGTTGGTCGACAGCGCCCTTCTGGCGGCGCTGGGAGCAGTTCTCGTGCTGTTGGGTTGGTATGTGCCGGTCGTCGGCCTTTTTGCCAGCATAGTGTCTCCCCTCCCTACCGCCGTTGCGGTCATACGTCACGGGGCGCGGTGGGGTGTGATGTCGTCGCTGGTAACGGCGTTTGTCACGGCACCCCTCATCGGAATCCCGCTCGCGGTGTCGCTGTGGGCCGTGAACGGGGCCATGGGGATATCATTCGGCGTCGCAGTAAGACGCAATATGCGGCCTACTATGGTCCTTGTAACGGCTGCCGCCGGATCCATCGTAGCGATCATCGTAGGGTATGCGGCGATGTTCCTAGTCATGGGCGTAACGCCTAGAGGCGAGATCGCCAAGATGGTCTCGATCTACCGGCAGGCTCTGGAGAAGTCCCAGGCGCTTTTGGGACCGAACCCCGCAGCTGAAGAGATCTTGCGCGTGTTTGATGTCGATTTCATTTTGTCCATAGCCCCCGCCGGGGTTGTGCTGGGGGGCTTCGGGCTGGCGTGGATGAACTATGAGGTGTTCAGCCGTGTTCTGCCGCGGCTGGGCCACAGTCTCGAGCCCCTGCCGCCCTTCTCCAGATGGATCTTTCCGGAGTTCGTGGCCCACGCCGGCTTTCTGACTTTCATCCTTCCATACTTTCAATCATTTGTGGCTGTTCCCGGCTTCTCTGCGCTGATTCAGAACCTTTCCTTCGTTACAGGCCCCCTGTTTACCATTGAGAGCCTATCGGTCCTATCTTTCTACCTCATGCAGTCCGGCATGTCCCGCGGAATGACCGTACTTGCCGGGTTCCTGGTGGTCTCAGTGTTAGCCCAGGCGGGACCTCTGTCTCTACTGGCACCGCTTTTTGGTATGATAGACATACTCTTCGACTTCCGCCGGCTCCGTTACCCGCCGGTGGGAGAAATTTGACATCCCAAAAGCCCAAGGAGGTATGGCGAGTTGGAAGTCATTCTGAGACAGGACGTTCCGAATCTCGGCAAGAAGGGCGCGGCCGTGAATGTGAAAGACGGATATGCCCGCAACTTCCTATTCCCCCGCAAGCTCGCCGTGCCTGCAACCAAAGGTACCCTGAGGGAGCAGGAGTCGCTGCAGGAAGCTAAGCAGGAGAAAGAAGACAGGATGCTGTCTTTGGCCCAACAAGCAGGGGAAGCCATTGAAGGCAAGGTCCTGGTCTTCCAAGCGAAAGCGGGACAAGGCCGCATTTTTGGCTCCATAACTCCGGAGGATATCGCAACCAAGATCCAGAAATTGTACAAGGTCAGCGTAGATAAGAGAAAGGTACTGCTCGACGATAATCTGAAGGAACTGGGGATGCATGAGGTCACCGTCCAGTTGCACCCCAAGGTTAAGGTGAAACTAAACGTCGAGGTAAGAGCGGAGGCGGGTAAGTAGGTGGAGCGACAAGGGCTTTCGCCCTCACTTGATAACGAAGAAATCCTGAGAAGAAAAGTCGGTGCCATGTTCGGGTACCTGGCTACTATATACGGACCGGACAAACTCGTCCTGAAGGCCGGAAAACTGGACGCTCTTTCGGGGATGAAGTCGGCCGATCTACGACAGCAAGTGGTCGCTTTGCAGAAGGTCGTGTACGAGGACCCGACCATCAGGCAGTCTCCGGAGCTTGACGAAATACCGGAGATACTGGACGAGTGCCAAGAGGAGATCGCCGACAGGATAGCCCGGCAGTCCATCGAGCAGGACATCGAGGAGAGGGTCTCCAGGCGCATGCAGGAGAAGCACGAAGAGTACGTGCAGGACCTGCGCCGTGAGGTCCTCGCCGAGGACTCGGGGCCTGAGACTGAGGAGACGCAGAAGAAACTCAAAGAGCTGATATCACTGGAGCGCAGATCTCTGTCGCGCTCGGCGCTCTCGTATCTTAGGCCGCGCAAGCTATCGGACCTTGTCGGGCAGGACCGAGCCATCGCATCTCTCATCGCCAAGCTGGCCAGCCCGTATCCCCAGCACGTGATACTGTACGGCCCTCCCGGCGTCGGCAAGACCTCCGCCGCGCGTCTTGTGCTGGAAGAGGCCCGGAGGCTGCCGTTCTCACCGTTTGCCAAGGACGCACCTTTCGTTGAGACCGACGGCGCCACTCTGCGTTGGGATCCCAGGGAGATAACAAACCCGCTTCTGGGGTCGGTTCACGATCCCATCTACCAGGGCGCCAGGCGCGATCTGGCTGAGGGGGGCATCCCCGAGCCCAAACTCGGCCTTGTGACCGAGGCAACAGGCGGCGTGCTGTTCATAGACGAGATAGGCGAAATGGACCCGTTGCTCCAGAACAAGCTTCTCAAAGTCCTGGAGGATAAGCGGGTCGCTTTCGACTCCTCCTACTACGATCCGGCGGACCCCAGAGTCCCGGAGTACGTGAAGAGGCTGTTTGAGCAGGGCGCGCCCGCCGATTTCATCCTGGTTGGCGCTACTACGCGCGATCCCGAGGAGATCAGCCCGGCCCTTCGTTCGCGCAGCGCCGAGGTTTTCTTCGACGCGCTCACACCGGCCCATATAGTGAAGATCGTGAAGGGAGCCGCACGGCGCCTCCGGTGCAAACTGTCGGACGAAGCAGCCCAGCTCATTGCCGATCACACCATTGAGGGCCGCAAAGCGGCCGGTCTCTTGGCCGATGCCTACGCGCTGGCTCTCCACAAGGCCGGAGCCTTGCCCGAGAAGGGTTTCCTCCCGGTCACCGTCGAGGACGTGAAGGAAGCCATCGGAGCCGCGCGCATGCTGCCCAACGTGACCAGCAAGGCCAAAGACACTCTCGAAGTCGGGAGGACCTTCGGCCTCGGAGTCGCTAGCTACATCGGGTCCGCGCTGGAGATCGAAGCGGTGTCCTTCGATGCGCGGGAACCGGGCAAGGGAGTCATAAGGATGAACGACACCGCGGGCTCCATGGTGAAGGACTCGCTGTTCAACGCCTCGGTCTCGCTCCGGAGAGCCTGCAATATCGACCTTGGACTCAAGGATGTGCACGTGAACATCGTTGGAGGAGCCAACGTCGACGGACCTTCCGCCGGACTCGCCATCACTCTCGCCATATTCTCCGCTGTGACGGGCGTTCCGGCGCGCCAGGACGTGGCGATAACCGGAGAGGTCTCCCTAACAGGGCAGGTAAAAGCCATCGGCGGAGTGTATGAGAAGATCTACGGAGCAAAACAGGCCGGGATGAAAGCTATCCTGATTCCATCCGAGAACGCAAAAGGCGTCCAGCAAGTGCGCGGCATAGACGTTCTGTACGCGCAGAACATCCAAGAGGCGCTGGACGTAGTGTGTCCGGCGTGGAAAGATAGGGTCTCCTGCGCCTAGAACGGAGGTCGTGCAAGTGATCGACAGGCCCGAACGGATACCTCCGCAGAACTTAGAAGCCGAGGAGTCGGTGTTGGGGTCAATGCTGATCGAGGCCGGAGCCGTGCTCACTGCCAGCGAAATGCTGACCCCCGAGGACTTCTACAAGGAGACGCACAGGATCATATTCCGCCGCATGCTTGAGATGACAGAGGCTCAGGAAGCGGTGGATATGGTCACTTTGTCCGATAAGCTCCGGGCCACCGGTGAACTGGAACGGGTGGGGGGTCTTTCTGAACTCGCCCGGCTAGCCAACTTCGTGCCGACGGCGGCTAACGTCGAATACTACTCCAAGATCGTTGCGGATAAGGCCGTAATCCGCAGGCTCATCGGGGCTGCGACCGAGATCGCGGCCTCGGCGTACCGCGGGACCGAGGACCTTGACGAGCTCCTGGATAAGGCTGAGCAGGAGATATTCCAGGTTGCCCAGCGCAGGACGAGGCAGAGTTACACCGCGCTTAAAGACGTTCTTGTCGAGACGCTGGAGAAGCTGGAGCACCTGGCTGCCCACGGCGCCGAGACCCTGGGCGTGCCGAGCGGGTTGGGCGACCTTGACCGCATCACGACCGGATTTCAGCCTTCAGACCTCATAATCCTAGCTGCAAGGCCTTCTGTCGGAAAGTCGTCCCTTGCAGCCAATATCGCTCGCAACGCGTGCTTCCGGGCCGAAATCCCGGTGATCATCTTCAGTTTGGAGATGTCCAAAGAGCAGGTCGCCCAGCGTCTTCTGTGTTCCGAAGCGGCTATCCCGAGCCAGAAACTGCGCAACGGGTTCCTCGATGAAGACGAGTGGCGCAGGCTTTCGACCGCGCTAGGACGCCTGGGTGAGGCAAAGATCTTCATCGACGACACGCCCGGCGTGTCGGTAATGGAGGTACGGACCAAGTGCAGGCGCCTCAAGGCCGAGCACGGGCTCGGGATGGTCATAATCGACTACCTGCAGCTTATGCGATCGACTTACAAGGCTGAGAACCGGCAACAGGAGATATCCGAGATCTCCCGATCCCTGAAAGGTCTCGCGAGGGAGCTCGATGTGCCGGTCATTGCGCTTTCGCAGCTGTCGCGCGCTGTGGAGCAGAGGCAGAAGCAGATCCCTCAGCTGTCGGACCTCCGCGAATCAGGCGCCATAGAGCAGGACGCCGACATCGTCATGTTCCTATACGCCGATCCGGAGATGGACCAGCAAAACACCATTGAACTCATCGTAGCCAAGCAGAGGAACGGCCCCACGGGTTCGGTCAGGCTGTTCTTCTCCAAGGACATTGGCAGGTTTGAGGACCTCGACGTAGTCCATACTCAGTAGAGAACCTCGTTCACGGAATAGGTGCGTACCGTTCGGGAGGTTTCCTTATGGGTTACTGGGACGTCATAATCGTGGGCGCGGGCCCGGCAGGCATTTTCGCTGCTCTGGAGCTCTCGCGCGTTTCCCCCGATTTATCAGTCCTTGTGCTGGAAAAGGGGCACGACCTAGAGCGGCGCAGCTGTCCCCGAGAGGGCACTATGGGAGGGTGCGTGAACTGCACGCCGTGCTCCGTGACCTCCGGTTGGGGCGGCGCCGGCGCCTTCAGCGACGGCAAGCTCACCCTCACGCCCCGTTTCGGAGGGTTTCTTAACGAGTTCCTCTCGCAGGAAGAGATCTCCGGGCTCATCGACTACGTGGATGATATCTGGCGGGAATTCGGGGCCGCGGATAGGATCTTCGGCACCGACGAAGCCGCCATCCGCGACCTCGCCGCAAGGTCCACAAGGGCAGGACTGGAGCTTATCCCCGCACCTATCCGCCATCTGGGAACCGAGCGCTGCCCGGCCATCCTCCGCGCGATGTACGATTACTTGAAACCTAGGGCGGCGATCCGTACCCTGTGCAAGGTCGACCGCTTGCTCGCCAAGGACGGCCGAATAGAGGGCGTGGCCCTCTCCGACGGCTCTGTGGAACGCTGCAAGTTCCTGATCGCCGCGCCGGGAAGGGAAGGGTCGGCGTGGTTCTCCGAACAGGCAGGCGCGCTGGGATTGGAGACAGCCAACAACCCGGTGGACATCGGGGTCCGCGTGGAGGTGCCCGCGGTCATCGCCGAGGAGGTGACCGAGAAGGTCTGGGAGCCCAAAATCCACTACTACTCCAGGGCATTTGACGACCTGGTGAGGACCTTCTGCGTTTGTCCCCACGGCGAAGTGGTAACCGAGAACTCGGGCGGCGTGGTCACGGTCAATGGGCACTCGTGGAGCGACAAGCGCACACAGAACACCAACTTCGCTCTTCTGGTGTCGAAGATGTTCACCGAGCCCTTCAAAGAGCCCATAGCCTATGGTAAGTACATCGCCAGCCTCGCGAATATGCTGGGAGGAGGCGTCCTGATCCAGCGGTTGGGGGACCTTTGGGAAGGGCGCAGGTCCACCGACAAGCGCATCCGGAAGAGTATGGTGGAGCCCACACTGAAGAGCGCGACCCCCGGGGACCTGACGCTGGTGCTGCCGTACCGGCACATCCGCAACATCCTGGAGATGCTAGAGGCCCTAGATAGGATGATGCCGGGCATCTGGTCCAGGAATACTCTGCTCTACGGTGTTGAGGTAAAGTTCTACTCTTCCCGGGTTAAGGTCGATAGAGAAATGGAGACGGAGATCGCCGGGCTCTACGCGGTTGGCGACGGTGCGGGCATCACCAGGAGCCTGGCGCAAGCTTCGGCTTCTGGAGTCCAGGCTGCGAGAAGCATTGCCGCTAGGGCGCTCGATCGCCGTTGACTTCACCGGTCGCGCGATAATAGCATGGGTCTTTGGTGAAGGGGAGTAGCGGGGGCGTATGCCTAGACCAGGATCGTCAAGACGGCCGAAGGCCCGGTCCTGGCCGCCCGTCCCGGGTTATGCGAGACCTTTGCGATGAAATCCGGGAGGGTGTTGCATGTTGCCATCCAAAGTGATTGCCGCCTCGGTGTTCCTTATCGCCTACATTCTTTTGATTGCTCGTAAGGGCCGCCCGCCTCTCGTAGTTTGGACTGGAGCAGCCATACTTCTCGCCCTCCGGATTGTGACCCCAAACCAAGCGCTGGAGAGCCTGAACCCCAACGTTCTCGGTATCATCCTTGGCACCATGGTGCTATCGGACCTGTTCATCGACTCCAACGTTCCTGCCTATTTGGCGTGCGTAACGGTGAACAAATCGGGCACCATCCCTATGGCCCTGCTATCGGTATGTATCCTCTCAGGAGTGGTATCCGCCTTTGTGGACAACGTCGCGACGGTGCTCATGATCGCTCCGATCGCGCTTGAGGTCTCTAGGAGGTTGCGTGTCTCGCCCGTAACCTTCATCATTGGCATCGCGGTATCCGCCAATCTCCAAGGCGCCGCCACGCTGGTCGGCGACTCAACTTCGGTGCTGCTCGCCTCTGCCGCGGACATGACGTTCGTGGACTTCTTCTGGATGAACTCACGTCCCGGTATCTGCTTTGCGGTGCAGTTAGGCGCACTCGGGGCCTTCTACGTCCTCTACCGGGTGTTCCGCCCCAATAGGGGGCGATGCATTCCGGTCAACCAGCCGCGGGTGGGTTCCTGGGTCCCGACTACACTCATGGTGTTCATGATGCTGACTATGGCAGCTTCGAGTTTCATCCCAAATCGCCCGGATTGGACTATCGGGGGCATCGCCCTTGCCTACGGAGCTATTGCGCTACTGTGGAGCGCTATGACCGGGTTTGGCGAGGTTGGGATCCGTGATTTGGATTGGAACGCGGTCTTCCTCTTGAGCGGCCTGTTTATCCTCATAGGAAGCCTGACTTCCACCGGCCTGATCTCCGATATCGCAGCGCTTATCTCCACCTGGACCAAAGGCAACTCGTTCCTCGCCTACACCATCATCGTGTGGATGTCGGTTCTCTTGTCAGCCTTCGTCGACAATATCCCCTATACCATGGCCATGCTGCCGGTTGCTCAGATGGTCGCCGTCAGCACCGGAACCTCGCCCTTTGTCATGATGTTCGGACTGCTATTGGGCACGACCTTGGGAGGCAATATTACGCCTATCGGTGCGTCTGCCAACATCGTCGCGGTCTCGCTGCTGCGAAAGAACGGGCACGACGTTTCCTTCTCGGAGTTTATCCGCATAGGCCTTCCTTTCACGCTGGCAGCAGTGCTGATCGGCTCCCTCTTCAACTGGGTGGTCTGGCGCTGAGAAAAGTACATTTGCCAATTTGACATAACATTTCGGTTCCGGTATAGTTTACGTTTGGAGAGCCGGATGCACTCGACGCAGACTGTGCCTGAAGCAACATTCGCGGTTTGGACGCAGCAAGGGTGGCGGCAGAGGATGCGAAGCCGGCTTTTCCATTTTCTTTACTGCCTGTAGCCGCAGAATCGAGCCGTGGGATGCTGCATTTTGGTGTCCGGTAAGGTACAATTCAGTACGCACGCAGTCCGCACACATTGGTAGGCGGATGTCATCCGGAGGGGTGGCAGAGCGGTTGAATGCGGCAGTCTTGAAAACTGTTGAGGGTGAAAGCCCTCCGTGGGTTCGAATCCCACCCCCTCCGCCACTTAGCACTATCCCACTTGTTACAGCTGCTTGTATGCCGCACCCCAATTGACTTGATTAGATTAGAATGATTAGAATCATATCAGGATAGGATATGATTAGAATGTGCTCCGTAAACCCCCTAGAGGCAATACGCGAGGTGAGAATCATGAGTCTTTCTGAGAGCGCCACTCTTGAGCTCAAGCGGGAGTTTGTTACAGGCATTGTCAAGACCGTGATCGCGTTTGCGAATACCAGTGGCGGAACCATTCTCATAGGGGTGGATGACGACGGCAACGTCGTGGGTGTCGATGATACAGACGGTACCCAGCTCAGGCTAAGTAACTCAATACGGGATTCCGTTAGGCCGGATGTCACGATGTTCGTGGACTACCATGTCAACGAGCGCGATGGTAAACCGATCATAGAAGTCGCTGTGCAAAAAGGTACCGCAAGCCCCTACTACCTAGCCGGCAAAGGCATAAGGCCGGAGGGAGTTTTCGTGAGGCAAGGAGCCTCAACCGTACCGGCAACTGAAACCGCCATTCTGCGCATGATCAAGGAGACAGATGGCGAGAAGTACGAGGATGTACGCTCGCTTGTGCAGGAGCTCACCTTTACCGAGGCGGCCAGGGAGTTTCAGGCGCGCAACCTCCCTTTTGGAACCAACCAGCAAAGATCACTGGGCCTACTGAACTCTGGCGGCGTGTATACCAATCTGGGGCTCTTGCTCTCCGATCAGTGCGTCCATACCGTCAAGGTCGCTGTTTTTGAGGGACGAGAGAAGACCGTCTTCAAGGACCGCCGCGAGTTCTCGGGGTCGCTCCTCAAGCAGTCGAAGGATGCCTACGAGTTCATCGATCGGTACAACAGCGTTCGATCAGAGATCAAAGGGCTTCATCGCCTTGATAGGCGGGATTATCCTTCTGAAGCGATTCGTGAAGCGCTACTTAACGCACTGGCACACCGCGATTACTCGTTCAGGGACAGCACCCTGATTGGCATCTTTGACGACCGCATCGAAATCATCACCATCGGCGGTCTTGTGAAGGGCATCTCTTACGACGACATAATGTTGGGAGTATCCGTCGCCCGCAATAGGAACCTGGCCAATGTGTTCTACCGTCTGTCGCTAATTGAGGCATACGGAACTGGCATTCCCAAGATCCTGAAGAGCTACAGCGGCTCACCGGTGCAACCCAGGATTGAGGTGAGCAGTAACGCCTTCAAGGTTACCCTGCCCAACACCAATTTCAGGGATGAGAACGCGGCTTCTGAACGCTATGAGGCGGTGTTGTCGTTGCTGAAAGACGCGGACTCCATCACGAGACAGGATGTTGAATCGGCTCTGTCCGTCTCGCAGCCCATGGCGGTCAGGATCCTGAAGGGGCTTGTGGACGCTGGTAAGATCCGAGTGAAAGGCAGAGGAAAGAACACAAGGTATACAAAGTGATCAGGTGATACCATGACAAGCTCCGGACTCATCGAGAAGTACTTCGATCGGCTCCCTGTCAAGGATCGGGAGAACATCGTTACCCTGTATGAGGGCGGAACCCCGCTCATTCGGGCCCGCAACCTTGAGCGGCACCTCGGAGCCCAATGTGAGATCTACTTGAAGTACGAGGGTCTGAATCCGACCGGGTCCTTCAAAGACAGGGGCATGACCGTCGCGGTATCCAAAGCCAAGGAGGACGGGTCACGCACAGTGGTCTGCGCTTCTACCGGGAACACCTCGGCTTCTGCGGCGGCTTACGCGGCAAGAGCAGGGATGGGCTGCCTGGTGCTGGTGCCCAACAAAGGCATAGCAGTCGGGAAGCTCGCTCAGGCGATGGCTTACGGAGCGACAGTGCTTGCCGTCGAAGGCAACTTCGATACAGCGTTAACCCTGGTCCGTGAGCTGGCGGAGAAGCACCCGGTGACGCTGGTCAACTCGGTAAATCCCTACAGGATTGAAGGCCAGAAGACCGCCGCCTTTGAGGTCACAGAGCAGCTGGGAACGGTCCCGGACTACCTGGCCATACCGGTAGGCAACGCTGGCAATATCACCGCCTACTGGAAAGGTTTCAAGGAACAGAGCGCCTCCTCCCTAGCAGGACGCCCGCTCGGCCTGCCTAAGATGCTCGGCTTCCAGGCGGCCGGAGCCGCTCCCATTGTTGACGGGCGTCCCGTATCTGACCCCCAGACCCTGGCGACCGCCATCAAGATCGGCAATCCCGCCAGCTGGAAGGGCGCCACAGCGGCGCTGGAGGAGTCGGGGGGTCGTATCGGCAAGGTCACGGACGAAGAGATCGTGGAAGCATACAAGACTCTTGCCCGCACAGAGGGCGTCTTCGCCGAGCCTGCGTCCGCCGCTCCCATAGCGGGGATAGCCAAACTGATCCGGGAAGGCTACCTGAGAGAAGGACGGGTGGTCTGTATCCTTACCGGGAATGGCCTGAAAGACCCCGACTCAGCCCTAAAGGCGCTTGAGCCCCCTCGCGTGGTTGCGGCCGAGATCAAGGAAATAGAGCGCTTCATTGCCCAGTGAAGGATTGCGAGATAGAGAGAGTGAGGCATCGAGAGAGTGAGGCGGAGAGGTCTTCCGGCAAGCCATGAGTGACAGCGAAAAGACCGTCAGAGTGGAGGTCCCTGCCACCACCGCCAACTTGGGGCCCGGTTTTGACTGCATGGGAGCGGCTTTGTCCCTGTTCAACACCTTCGAGGTCCGCTTTGCGCGGGAGCCGGAGGTTGTGATCCATGGCGAATATGCCGAGGGACTGCCGTCCAACACTGACAACCTGGTCTACCACACGACGGCCAGCGTGCTGGAGCGGCTTGGGGTGCGCAAGCCGCTAGCCATCAGATCGGAGTGCAACATACCTCCGGCCCGAGGGCTCGGAAGCAGTGCGTCGTGTGTGGTCGGAGGTATCCTGGCCGCAAACGAGCTCCTCGGCAGACCGCTGAACATCAATGACCTCCTGGGATTGGCGGCGCAGATGGAAGGCCACCCCGACAACGTAGTCCCTGCCATCCTCGGCGGACTGACCTTTGCCGCCATGGACGGGGAGGCGGTACTCTGTAAGCGGCTGGACCTGCCCCCGGGGATCGTCTTCGCGGTAGCTATACCGGACTTCCATCTATCCACCAAGGCGGCAAGAGAGGCCCTGCCGTCGAAGGTGCCGGTAAAGGACGCGACGTTTAACCTGGCCAGGGCGGCAATGATGGCTGTGTGCTTTGCCCAGGGGGACCTGCCCATGTTGAACATCCTCTGCCAGGACCGGCTGCACCAGCCTTACAGGGCAAGACTAATCCCAGGGCTCATGGAGATGTTGAACGGCGCACGCCACCACGGAGCCCTGGCGTGCTACCTGAGCGGCGCAGGTCCGTCGGTGGCATGCTTGGTTAAGGAAGAGGCGGCGGCCGCCGTTGGGGACTTTATGGTTAGTGTTTTTGAAAGCCACGGGATCCGCGCGCAGAGGCGCATGCTGAAGCCCTACGCTGGCGGAGCGAGTGTCTTGGTAATTCAACCCAGGCAAGATCTTGTTCCGCCCCTTCAAACTCGTGCATGGACGTGTTATCATAGACGGTGCGCTTGTGGAATGCGGCGTAAGACTCGCGGAGAGGTCGCCTAGTCGGCCGAGGGCGACGGTTTGCTAAACCGTTAAGGGGGGAAACCTCCTTCGAGGGTTCGAATCCCTCCCTCTCCGCCATCTTGAAAACCAAATATGTGCGCCCGTGGCCTAATTGGATAGGGCAACAGACTACGGATCTGTGGGTTGTGGGTTCGAGTCCCGCCGGGCGCACCAAACGCACTCTTTGACGTGCGCCCGTAGCTCAGGCGGATAGAGCGGAGGATTCCTAATCCTCGTCTGCCGGAGGTTCGAGTCCTCCCGGGCGCACCATTTCATCTCCGATGCAAGGAGTGTCCGATGGAGTCGCGGCGCGATAGAGATTGGGGCATGGGACTGGCGCTCGACGAGGCCAGGAAAGCCTTGGCGTTGGGCGAGGTCCCGGTCGGATGCGTCATCGTGAAGGGCGGAGAGGTTATCGGCAGGGGTCACAACCTAAAGGAGACCCTCCAGGACCCCTCGGCTCACGCCGAGATGGTGGCGATCCGGCAGGCGGCGGAGCACGAAGGCAGCTGGCGGATACTTGACGCCACCATGTACGTGACGCTGGAGCCGTGTCCTATGTGCGCCGGCGCGATAGTGATGTCCAGGATCCCCGAATTGGTCGTAGGGGCCAGGGATCCCAGGACCGGAGCCTGCGGTTCCATCATGGACATAGTGCAAGACCAGAGGTTGAACCACCGCGTGAACCTCACATTCGGTGTAAGGGAGCAAGAGTGCGCTTCCCTACTCGAGGCATTCTTTGTGGAGCTCCGCAAGGAGCTCAGGGAAGCAAGGGGAGACGGCCGGGTCTAGGGGCCGGGTCCGGAGGGGTGTCGGAGCGGTTGAACGAGCTCGCCTCGAAAGCGAGTAGGCGTGCAAGCGCCTCGTGGGTTCGAATCCCACCCCCTCCGCCACAATGAAAACCGAATAGTGTGGTTTGCGTGAGAGCAAGCGGAGGGGTGTCCGAGCGGCTGAAGGAGCACGCCTGGAGAGCGTGTGTACGGGTAACCGTACCGTGGGTTCAAATCCCACCCCCTCCGCCAGTAATCAGCACACAGAAATCAACATATTCCGAAAGATTGAGTCCGCCAAGTTTGGCCGTGCTAAACGGGGAGGTAGCGGTGCCCTGTAACCCGCAATCCGCTATAGCGGGGTTGAAGCCTATCTGCGGCCGATCCTTTTTGGGGTCAGGCCAGCGCGAGCAGCGTTGAAGGTTGGGTCCTGCGCAATGGGATCTCGTGAAACCCGTCAGGTCCGGAAGGAAGCAGCGGTAAGCGAATCTTCTCATGTGCCGCAGGGGTTCCTGGCCGGAGCCAGCTGCGCTGACACCGCCTGGGAAGGACGGTCAAGGAAGGTGCACGGCCAAAGCGTTTTCCTCGCAAACCATCAGCATCCACCATATGAATTAGCTTCGGGGGTGCTCGCTTTGAAAGTCCCTGTGGACGAGAAGTTTCGAGCGTTCATTGATCTTGCGAAATTGCTTAACGAGGGACTCGGTATTACACCACTCCTTTTTGGCTCCCTTGGGCTGGAGAGACGCCTTAATCTGGATCTGAGCGCGCAGGATATTGATGTGCTGGTACCACAGGTATTCCTCCGCGAACAGTGGCCTTACCTGAAGGAGTGTGTGGGGCGCCTGGGCTACTCTCTTCTAGACCTGAGGGAGCACGAGTTCTGGAATGGAGTCCACAAAACCGCATTTGCGGCAATCGAGGATCTGGGCCCCTTCGTTGGCATCGATGTAAGCCAGGTCCCGATAGTTGAAGCCGGATATGCCCGCTACATGTTGCTCACGCTTTCTCAGTACTTAGCTGTGTATAGGGAATCCTCGAAAGACAGCTATCGTCGCGATAAGAACAACAGCAAGGACTTGAAGAAGATAGCCATCATTGAACAACGGCTCGCGGATTCTCATAAAGGCAATGCAAACCGCCTCGTCGAATGAAGCAGATGGTCTTCGTGAACGGGAGGTACTTGCTTGTCATACGTCGCGCTGTACAGAGTTTGGCGCCCCACCAGGTGGGAGGATGTAGTCGACCAGAAGCCGGTCGTCCGCATCCTTAGGAACGCCCTGGCCGAAGGCAAGGTGTCTCACGCCTACCTGTTTTCAGGCCCTCGCGGGACAGGAAAGACCACAGTCGCGAGGCTCTTGGCCAAAGCTGTCAACTGCGAGAATCTGGCTGGATCCGAGCCCTGCAACAGCTGCAGGACCTGCGTCTCCATCGCTGAGGGCAGCTCAGTCGATGTCATCGAAATTGACGCCGCCTCCAACCGCGGCATCGATGAGATACGCAGCCTGCGGGAAAGCGTGAGATATGTCCCGGTAATGGGACGGTACAAGGTATACATTATCGACGAAGTCCACATGCTTACCCAGGAAGCGTTCAATGCTCTCCTGAAGACGCTGGAGGAGCCGCCGGAGCATGTCATCTTCGTGCTTGCCACGACGGCCCCCCATAAGATACCGCTCACGATAACGTCCCGCTGCCAGCGCTTGGATTTCAGGCGCCTGTCGATCCCAGACATCGAGGGCCAGCTCCATAAGATCCTGACCGCGCTAGCCAATCCGCCGACCAAGCAAGAGGGCCTGCCGGGCATGGATGCTCCATCGCAGATGGAAGTCTCCTGGGAGAAGGACGCTCTGCGGCTAATCGCCAGGGCTGCCAGGGGGTCTATGCGCGATGGGCTTTCCATCCTGGACCTCTGCCTCACGTACGGGAACGGGCGCGTCTCGGCGGATGATGTCCGGGAAATACTCGGCGAAACATCGGCCCACGTGATGGGACGGCTATTCCGGGCGCTGTCTCAGGCGGACGTGAAGACCGTTTTGGATGTGACTCAGGAAGCCTCAGACAGGGGAAAGGACATGGGCGAGCTCTGTGAGGAGATAGCCGAGTTCGCTCGAGACCTGCTGCTCATCCGGTCCGGGGGCAGAACTGCCGACATCGGCCGTCCTCAGGACGAGATCTCAGACATGACGGCGCTCTCCAAGGCGTTTTCGCCTGCGATGCTCATAGCGCTGCTTGAGGCGACCGGCAAAGCGGCAGCGGAGATAAGAAACCAGGACGATCCCCGGCTCACGGTGGAGATGGCTCTCCTTGGGCTGTTCCTTTCAGGTGACACCCGGCGGTTGGCGCCTGGACCCGACTCTCCTGCTCCTGCCAAGGAGGCGCCGCCTCCCGCCCCTACCAGAACTGTCAAACCTGAGACGAAGCCGGTAGATGTACCCCAGGATGATCCCGTCGCAACCGGCGCCGGCGGTGCTCCGGCACCGGTGGGACCGGCCCAGGAGTCACCCGCGCGAGAAACGACGGCTACGGATACAGTGACTACGGAAGCGGTGCCTGCGAAGCCAACGGCTACCGAAGCGATGCCTCCGAAGACAGTGGCTGCGGAGGCCCCGGAGACAGTGGTTGCGGAGACGCCGGATAGAGAGGCGACGGCTGCTGATACGACGACTCCAACGAAGTCGGATTCCGACGACGAGATTCTGGAGGCCATCAAGGCTTCCTGGCCCGGATTACTGGAAGCCCTCGCAAAGGGCAAGAGGATGATGGCCAGGGCTTACCTCATGCCAGCGAGTCCGTTGCGGGTGACCGGAGGAAAGACACTAGTCCTGGCGTACCCCAGGAAGTACGGCACCCACATGGAACAGATAATGGCGCCCGACAACAGGAACATAGTGCAGACCTACCTGCACCGCCTGCTGAAACGGAAAATCGACATCCAGGTGGCGGTATCGGATCTCGACCCGGCAGGCTACGGGTCCGGCGGCAATGGCAGCGATGCCAGCGCCAGCGGAAACGGGACAGGCAGTAATGGGGGCTTTGAACCAGTCCATGGCGGTAACGGAGGCAGCGGCGGTAATGGAGGAAGCGGACACTACGAAGGCGGCTTTGGCGATAGTGCTCTGGGCGGCTCGTGGTACGGAAACGGCGGGGAGCGCATTGTCGGCAACGCTGACGCCGAGAGCAGCGCGGATGCCGCGGGCGCCGGGGACGGGAGCCGTGACGGTCGCTCCGATAGGGTCAGTAGCAGCAGAGATTTGCATCCCCTGGTCAAAGCTGCCATAACTATACTTGACGGAAAAGTGGTCTCCTAGGAGGAAGGACATATGCCGAGATACCCGGGCCCAGGCGGCTTCGATATGCAGAAACTGATGAGAGAGGCCCAGAAGCTTCAGGGCGAAATGCAGCGCATCCAGGAAGAACTCGCCGAGAAGACGGTGGAGGGGACAGCCGGGGGCGGCATGGTCAAAGCGGTCATTACCTGTGGTCTGCAGCTCAAGTCTGTCGAGATCCAGAAAGAAGTCGTTGACCCTGATGATATCGATATGCTGCAGGACCTAATTGTCGCGGCGGTCAACGCCGCCATAGCGAAGGCGCAGGAGACGTCCAACCAGGAGATGTCCAAGGTAACGGGCGCTCCCAATATGCCCTTCAAGTTCTAGCACAATGCCCGTCATCCCCGAGGCGATAACCCGCTTGGCCGAGGAGCTCCGCAAACTTCCCGGCGTGGGCCCTAAGACGGCCCAGCGATTGGCTTTTCACCTGGTAGTATCCGGTAGGGAGTCCATGGATAAGCTCATCTTCGCCCTCGAAGAGGCGAGAGACAAGGTGGGCTACTGCTCGATCTGCGGAAACCTTACGGACATCGACCCCTGCGGGGTCTGCGCTGATCAAAAGAGGGATGAAAGCCTTCTCTGCGTGGTGGCGTACCCCAAGGACGTCATCGCCATAGAGCGCGCCGGTGGATACCGTGGCTTCTACCACGTCCTTCACGGGTACATCGAGCCGCTCAAGGGGATCGGCCCGGAGGAGATCAGAGTCAGGGAATTGGTTTCACGCGTTGGGGCCGCGGGCAGCAAGGTGCGAGAGGTAATCCTCGCCACCAATCCCGACATCGACGGCGAGACAACCGCCCTTTACCTCGCAAAGGCGCTAAAACCTTCAGGCGTCAAGGTCACCAGGTTGGCGAGAGGATTGCCGTTTGGCGCTGACCTGGACTATGCCGACGAAGTGACCCTAGCCAAGTCTATGGAGACCCGCAGGGAGATCACGTAGCTACGCTACCACCGCGCTCCACCCGACCGCTACGGCCTGCCGCCACGGACCCGCCGTACTGCCATCGGATCTGTCATACTGCCATTCGACCTGCCGTACTGCCACTTGGCCTGCCCTGCATAGAATTACCAGTGCTGATCCATACTCCGTGTTGTAGCGGACGGGCCGTCTTTCGCGTACATGTATGTTAGGCAGGGAGTAAGCGTCATGCAACTACGAAAACCCAAGGCTGACAAGGAGGCCATCGAACGCGAGCAGTTCGTGGCCGCCCTTCGGTCGGCTCAAAGAGAATACGACGTCGCGGTGTCGTGCTTCGGCGAGGCGGTAGAGCCGGAGATTATCGACGAGTCTATCTTCCTCATGGAGGCAGCCAGGAAGAAGTACGACTATTTCCTCCGCAGAATCCGGGCAGCCGACGAGAGGGCATCCCACTTCAGGAGACCGTAGCCCGCATATCCCGGACACGCATCTCATAGCAATTTGCCGGAGGGATGCGTGTGGACATAAACCTCATCCTTGGGATTCTTGTAGCCGGCTTGGTCGTTGTCTACCTCGTCAAGGCACTGTCCCGTCCCATCGCCGGAATAGGCAGGATAGTGATGCGTTCGGCCGTCGCCTTCTGCCTCATATGGGCAGTCAACGTGATTGGCTCCTTCATGGGGTTCCACATGGGCTTGAACCTCGTCTCAGCCTTGACGATCGGTACGCTCGGGGTTCCTGGAGCAGCCCTTTTACTGGCAATCAAGTATTTGGTGTAAGACTCCCTGGCCGGCGATTACGGTAGGTAATCCCGCGGATTCACGGGATCGCCGTTCTTGCGGACCTCAAAGTGGAGGTTTGGCCCCGTCGCGGTTCCGGACTGCCCCACGTAGCCGATGATGTCGCCGGCGTAGACGCGGTCACCCTCTGATGCTACGAACCCGGACAAGTGCCCATACCAGGTTTCGATGCCTCCGCCGTGGTCGATGGTGATCAGCCGCCCGTAGCCGGCGTACCAGTCTGCGAAAGTGACCTCTCCCGATGCAGCGGCGTAGACGTTGCTCCCTTGGGAGGCAGCGATGTCTATTCCGTCGTGATGGGACGATTGTCCCGACACCGGGTGAATCCGCCAGCCAAAGGAGCTGCTCACAGGTCCCTTCGCGGGCCACGTGAATGAGGAAGACCTGGACAGAATCTGGAGGGAGCGGGTGACGGTGGCGCCAGGTAGGAGGAGGATTTGGCCCACCGCGATGTCGTCGGGGCCATCCAGTCCGTTGACCAGCACTATGTCGTCTACGGGGACTGCGTACTTGCTGCTGATCCCGCTCAAGGTATCGCCGCTCTGGACTTTCACGACCGTTCCGACCCCGTTCTGCATGACGGAAAGCTCTTTCCCGACGCTGATGCGGTCAGGGGATACGATGCCGTTTATGTGCGCAATTGAATCAGAGCTTGTATTGAACTGTTTTGCGATGGAGGACAGGGTGTCTCCGCTCTTGACCGTATACTTTACCAGGCTGATCTCCTGCGCCGGGGTATGGCAGTCGTCAGTCCCCGGGTCGCGCGACCCCGTAGTCAGCCTTTCGGCCTGGATGTCCTGAGGAGAGAGAGTGATTGTGGTGGCAGGCGAAGGAGCCGGAGCGGGTGGAGTCCGCAAGAAGCCGAAGGCTACCCCCAAGAGTACAAGGCACAAACACACGCCATAGGCTTTCAGTCGCCTATGTGGAAGAAGGTAGAGGCGCAACTCGGGGACATCCTCCTCACTTCCATTTTAGTTGGACAGGTAACCGAATTATACCTGTTAGGCAACCAAAAAGGCAATTATGGTGTTGATATCCTCCCCGTCTCCCATATAATCATATTTGGCTTGTGCCCAAGCGTTGCCTGTATTTGAGAGGAGAATCACCGTGAAGAAGGAAAATAACGACAAGTTGGTCTTGAAGCATATCGTCCCCGCCGTTATCCCGGACTGGAAGAAGGAAAACCCTGCTTGCGAATCCTGCCAAGCCTCGTGCCAGTCCGCCTGCAAGACGTCGTGCACTGTCTCGAACCAGCCTTGTCCGGAGAAGTAGGCGGCACAAGAAGCGATGTCCATCTCTTCTCGATAGACGGAGTACACCTGGCCTACGACGGAGCGTCGGGGGCCCTTCACCGGCTTAGCCCGGTAGGGCGGGATACGCTGGAATGGGCGATCTCCCACCCCGAAACCGTCGGGCAAGAAGCTCCGGCCGACCTGCTCCGGGAGCTGTCCGCCCGCCCGGAGACAGAGGTGCGGGAGTCATGGAACGAGATCCGGTACCTCTACGGGAAGACCATTTTCGCGGGCGACTCCACCATGGAGTCCGCGATCAGGGAGAAGAGCGATCGTAGCGCCCTGGAGGCGGGCCTGAAAGCCATGTGCCTGGATGTCGCTCATGACTGCAACCTGGCCTGCTCGTACTGCTTCGCGTCGACGGGCAACTTCGGCGGACGGCCTCATCTCATGACAAAGGAAGCCGGGCGGGCCTCCATCGATTTTCTCATTGCCGGCTCCAAGAGCCGCAAGTACCTGGATGTGGACTTCTTCGGCGGCGAGCCGCTCATGTCGTTCGACGTGGTGAAGGACGTAGTCCGGTACGCCAGGGAAAAGGGAAAGGAGCGGGGCAAAGAGTTCCGCTTTACCTTGACCACCAATTGCACCCTTTTGGATGAAAGCAAGGTCGCGTTCCTCAATGACCAGGGGATCAGCCTCATTCTGAGCATTGACGGGCGTCCCCGCGTCCACAATGCTCAGCGGCGCTTCCGGGATGGACGCCCCAGCCATGCCCAAGCCATAGAGAAAGCGCGGCAGGCGGCTATATCCCGTGGCGGCAAGGACTACTACATACGGGGGACCTACACAAAGGCCAATCTGGACTTCGACGCCGATATCCGCTACTTGTACGAACAAGGCTTCAGAAAGCTATCGCTGGAGCCTGCAGTGGGCGACCCGGAAGATGGGCGCTCCATTTCCGAACCGGACTTGCCCGCGCTCAGGGAGTCTTACCTCCGAACGGTGAAGTTCTGGCATCGCTGCGCGCAGGCAGGCGACCCCTTTGAGTTCTACCACTTCAACCTGGGCCTCTCCGGCGGCCTGTGCCGCGAGCGCAGGATAACCGGCTGCGGCGCGGGGTATGAGTATGTTGCAGTCACCCCAACCGGCGAGGCCTACCCCTGCCACCAGTTGGTCGGCAAACATGAATTCCTCTTGGGTGATGTAAAAAACGGAATGACCAGATTCGACATGATGGAGGCTTTCCACGCTGCTCGGATCCCCAGCAAGCCGGCGTGTCAGGCCTGCTGGGCCCGCTACTTGTGCGGTGGTGGATGCCACGCCCGCGCGATCGCAGCCGGGAACCCTCTTACCCAACCCGACCCGCTTTCCTGTCACATTATGAGAACACGGTTGGAATTTGCTCTATACGCTCAAACATTGCGGGTGTGACGGAAGGAAAACATAACGCAGGATAGAATATGATGTTTTGGTTACTGCCCGCCTCTTCTGGCAATACTGTGGAAGTCGCGGGAATGCTTGTACAAGCAGTACAAAAAGCCCGATAGTTTCTCTGTAAACAATCCCAAGACATCCATTCTGCTGAGGTGCAACTATCAGATGGCCGGCGTTCGCTATGGTGTTCCGCACAAGAGGCTAAACCGGGAAAGGTACCGGAGGATCCAGCTGGGGATAAGAAGGGTCACGAAGCCCGGCTCTTCCGGCAGACTAAGCTACACCCGTAACATGCTGTTTATGTTGGTATTCAGTCTCGCCGCCATCCTCGCCATAAAGGTTGCCGCCACTCAGGCCACCTTTGCCGTTCTTGTTGACGGCACCCCGATAGGCGCAATCGAGGAGCGGCAGGTCTTCGAAGACATCATCGGCAAGCTCGTCGAAAATGAAGGCATGCGTCTGGGCGCCGAAGTGGTCCTATCAAATGAGGTAACGGTTCTGCCAAACAAAGATAAAGCCTTGAAACTGATGACTCCCGACGAGATGGCCGACGCCCTTCGAGAGGCAGTCTCCCTCCAGGCTAAAGGGCACGTCATAACCGTGAACGGCGAAGAGATCGTGGCCTTGGCTTCTGAGGAAGAGGCGCACGGCGTGGTGTCGGATCTTCGCGCGGTCTACGTACAGGCGATCATGTCCTCCGAGAACGCCAAGATAGAAGACGTGTTCATCAGAGAAGAAGTGGGGATCGTCGAGAAGGAAGTCCCCAGCAACATCTTCAGGACTCGAGAGGAAGCGGTGAGGATCCTCTCCCGCGGAACCGACAAGATCATGAACTACACCGTGAGGCGGGGGGACTCTCTCTGGGCTATTGCCGAGGCCAATCACCTCTCGGTCAGCGACTTGCTGAAGGCCAATCCCGAAGTTGGCGATGGAGACTTCATCAAGGAAGGCCAGAGCCTCAACTTGGTGGTGGCGGACCCCTACGTCACCGTCGCTTCCAAAGAGACCGTCACGTATACCGTATCCATCCCGTACTCGGTCAACGTCTCGTACGATGCGGGAATGTGGCCCTGGCAGGAGACGGTGACCGAGCCCGGCCGTTCCGGCAAGAAGGAAGTAACTCAGCAGATCACCCGGGAGAACGGTAAGGAGATCGCCAGGACCACTCTAGGCGAGAGAGTGCTCTCCTACCCCGTCACCCGCAAGATAGTCCGCGGTTCAAAACAAGTTCCCCCCATGGGCTCGGGCCAGATGGCGTGGCCGGTCCAGGGAACCATCAGCTCCTACTTTGGATGGCGCTGGGGTTCACTCCATCAAGGTCTAGACATCGCCGCCAGCACCGGTACAAAGATCATTGCAGCCGACGCGGGCATGGTCAGTTTCGCTGCTTGGAACGGCGGGTACGGGTATCTCGTCAAGATCGATCACGGAGGCGGGAAGGAGACCTACTACGGTCACATGTCCAAGTTTGCCGTGAAGGTCGGGGATACCGTTGCCAAGGGGGACGTCATTGGATACGTCGGCTCCACGGGCAACTCCACCGGACCTCACCTCCACTTTGAGGTGCGGGAAGGCGGAGTCGCCAAGAATCCTCTGAACTACTACAAATAGCTCCCGCATCCGCACAATACGTGTCGTATACCAGGATCTTCTGACCCATTGGGGGCAGGAATAACGCAGGACGTACCGTATTCATGCATGGATGGCATTATTGCGGGGGAGCATCGTATGTCCAAACTGGTCATCACGGGCAGGAAACCACTGCGTGGCGAGGTAACCATCGGCGGCTCAAAGAACTCGTCCGTGGCAATCGTACCTGCGGCGTTACTTGGCGCAGGCACAAGTCATATCGAGAACCTCCCCAGGATCGACGACGTCCGCGTTTTCGGTCAGATCCTGAAGGATCTTGGGGTCAAGGCCGAGTCAAACGGTACGACGATGACCATATCCCCCAACGGCTTCCAGTCTCACGTAGCCCCATATGACTTGGTCAGGAAGCTGCGCGCATCCTACTACCTGATGGGAGTCCTGCTCGCCAAGTTCGGAAAGGCCGAGGTCGGGCTTCCGGGGGGCTGCGATATCGGCCCTCGCCCAATCGACCAGCACCTCAAGGGCTTTCGCGCGCTAGGGGCCGAAGTGGCGGTGGAAGGCGGCGTCGTCAAGTTGAACGCTCCTCACGGCTTGAAGGGCGCTCCCATTTACCTCGACATCCCCAGCGTCGGCGCAACCATAAACATAATGCTCGCAGCCACCCACGCCGAAGGCATCACGGTCATCGAAAACGCGGCAAAAGAACCCCACGTAGTGGACCTTGCCAACTACCTGAACGCCATGGGCGCCAGGGTCCAGGGCGCGGGGACCGACGTGGTGAGGATCCGTGGCGGCAGGAAGATGACCGGGGCCTTTCACTCAGTGATCCCCGACGATATGGAGTCATCGACATACATGATGGCCGCCGTGGCCACCGGCGGCGACATACTCGTGCGTAACGTCATAACCAAGCACCTTGAGCCTGTCACCGCAAAGCTGCGGGAAGCAGGCGCTCAGATTGAAGAAAACGGCGATTACGTCCGCGTGGTCGGGCCGTCGCGTCCGAAACCGCTGAACGTGAAGACTCTGCCGTACCCCGGTTTCCCGACCGACGCGCAACAGCCCTTGGTCGCAGTTCTGTCCCTGGCTGACGGGGTGAGCGTCGTGCAGGAGTCCGTCTATGAGAACAGACTGGGCTTTGCCGGGGAACTGGTGAAGATGGGCGCCCGCATCAAGGTGGAAGGTAAAACCGCAATCGTTGAAGGTGTGAAGCGTCTGCTTGGGGCGCCGGTCAAGGCAAACGACCTTCGGGCAGGCGCAAGCCTGGTGTTGGCCGGATTGTCAGCCCACGGCAAGACCGAAGTCTACGGCCTGGATATAGTGCGCCGCGGCTATGAGATCATCGATCAAAAGCTGGCTGCCTTGGGCGCCGACGTGAGAGTGGAAGAATAAGCTCCTGCTTGACGGACTGTTGCGCGGCTTTTAACAATGAGCTAAATGCGCTTTTGGACCCTCCCAGCGTATAGACCTCCGCCATTCATAATCGTAGGATGGGGACAAGAGCACTTCTCTTCGGGGAGGTCTACACAGTGGAATTCGAACAGAAACCCACTCACGAACTTATTCATGGTTTAGAAGGCCAGACCGCTGGCGAGCCTATACCAGAATCCGTACCGGGCGGCGTTGTGAGCGAGCCGGCGCGGGATGTCGCTCCTACGCTCCCTCTCACTCCGCTCGCATCGCCCACTTCGCAGGCGTCGCCGACTCTCCCTGCACAGGCGCCGGCGGCTCCCCCTCCTCCGACACCAAGGCAGAACCGTGGCAACGGGCTGTGGTCCTACCTAATGGTAGGCCTGGTAGGGGCGATTATCGGAGGATTCCTCGTCATCGGCATAGCTCCGCAGGTCCTTCTCACAAAGGGAGGGTTCACCGGGCTCTTGCCTGGCAGGGTTCAGACCACCGCTCCTAACACTCAGATCCCGACCGCGCCCCTCACCTGGGACGGCGATCCCTGGCAGATCGTGGCCGAGGTGGCCGAGAAAGTCAGTCCCTCGGTCGTCGGCATAGTGAACACGCAAGGCGGGTTATTCGACTTCTTCGGGCGGGAGCTCCTGAGGGACACCTCGGGTTCCGGGCTCATCATCACGTCTGACGGCTACATCGTAACCAACAACCATGTGGTTGAAGGCCAAAAGGGACTCAAGGTCTACCTGGCTGACGGCCGCGAGCTGCCGGCCACGGTGATCGGCACTGACCCACGCACCGATCTCGCGGTGGTGAAGATCGAAGCTACAGGGCTGCCGGTGGCGGTCTTCGGCAACTCCGACAAGCTCCGCCCCGGCGAGCTGGCGGTGGCAATAGGCAATCCCCTTGGCCTGGACTTCAGCCGCACCGTTACGTCGGGAGTGGTCTCCGGCCTCAACAGGGTAGTTGATATCAGCCAGGAAGCCTCAGTGAGGCTCATTCAGACCGACGCGGTGATCAACCCGGGCAATAGCGGCGGCCCGCTTGTGAACGCCAGCGGAGAGGTCATCGGCCTCAACTCACTGAAACTGGTCACCTCTCAGGTGGAGGGGATGGGGTTCGCCATCCCGTCCAACATGGTGGTCAGGGTCACCAACGAGATTATGGCAACCGGCGCAGTGCGCCGCGCGCTCATCGGGGTCACGCTGGCCGACGTTCCCGTCGCAGTCCGGGAACTGGAAGTGAAGCTGCCTGTCGAACGCGGGGCATACATTGACTCCGTCAACCCGGGATCGCCGGGCGAGAAGGCCGGCCTGCGAAAAGGCGACGTGATTGTGGCGATGGATGGCGTCACGGTAAACTCCGTCAGTACCCTCCGCGCTCTTCTCGCAGAGAGAGCCCCGGGCGAGATTATCGAACTGAAAGTTGCCCGCGGGACTCAGGAGCTGACGCTGAAGGTGACCCTCGGGTCGGCTTCCGATGTGAGGCAGTAATGAGGAAAGGGAACTGAGCAGGCGTCAGAGATCGAGCAGGAAACAAAGGCAGAGCAGGCACAACGAGATGAGCAGGGCAAAGCGGGATTCCGTACGACTTGCCTCGTGCCCTACCTTGGGAAGAGGCGCCACCACAGGTCCTCGAAGTCAGGCAGCGGGAGCGGGGGATTTGTTCCCGTCGGAGGGTCGGTAGGTTGAACGGGGACCACAGGCTGCCCACTGGGTATGAGCCCGGGGATGTTGGTCTCCTCAGGAATAATGATGGGGACCTCTGTCGCGACAGCGCCGGGGGGTACTGCGACGGCAGGGCTTTGTCCGCCCTGTCCCGGGGTGACCGTCTCCGGCATGAGCAGGCTGCGGAGCGGGTCTTCAGGGTCGCCGCTCCAGAGCCCGTGCTGCCAGCCTGCCCCTGAGTCGACGGGCGGCAGCGACCCCCGGAGGAAGACCTCATAGTGTCTCGATAGGCACCCGGGCCCTGCCAGCAGGTTGGTGTCGTCGCAGACCTCGGCCCACACCACGTTGGGCGGCACCGTCCACTCGACGACGGGGGCGTTCCTCAGAGCCTCGCCCATGAAGGCGGCCCAGATAGGCCCAGCAATGGCGCCCCCGGTGGCCGGAAGAGACTTCTCGCGGTGGTCGTAGCCCACGTAGACGGCGCATGCCAGTTCGGGTGTGTAGCCCACGAACCAGGCTTCCAATTCGTCGTCCGTGGTGCCTGTCTTGCCTGCCGCGGGGCGGGCCCCCAACCATGTCTTGAGGCCGTTTCCGGTCCCATAGGGGCCCAGCACCGACCGCAGGCAGCTGGTGAGAACGTACGCGGTACCAGGATCGAGCACTGGAGTGCGCTTCACCTTGCTTTCCTCTATCACCATTCCCCGTGCGTCCTCGATCTTGAGGATGGAGATGGGCTCCGGTCTGACGCCCCCGGCAGAGAGCGTCGCCGCCGCCACTGCCATATCTAGAGGTACGACGTCTGACGCCCCTAGCGCGAGCGGGATGTCAGCCTGCAGCGGGCTGCGGATGCCCATCCGCCGGGCGTAGTCGACGATGGTCGCCGGACCTACCTCTTGCGCCCACTTGGTGGCAACGACGTTGTCCGATACCGTCAGCGCTTGGCGGATATTGAGCGGGTAGTAATGGTAGGGGCGCCTGCCGTAGTCGACGGGACGGTACTCCTCGCCCGCGACCGCTCCGCCGTAGGTTACCGGCTCGCACACTTTGAGCTCGGTAACCGGGTGCCGGCTGTCAAGGACCGCTGAGTAAAGGAATATCTTGAACGCCGAGCCCGGCTGGCGTCTGACTTGGTATGCGCGGTTCAACTGCGATTCGTCCCAGTCCCGCCCACCGACCATCGCCTTTACGTATCCCGTCTTCGGCTCCACGGCGACGAGAGCGCCCTGAGGCTGGGTTATCCCTTGGGCGTCCTTAGACCCCTCCGGGATGTACTCCGCAAACGCCTTTTCAGCGGCCAACTGCATGTCAAGGTCAAGCGTCGTGTGGATCCGGTAACCGCCCCTGGCGATGTCGCCCGCGATGTCGGGATGCCTTTCACGTACCTGCTGGATCACGTAGCCGACGAAGTACGGCGCAACGCTCTTTGGAAGGCCCGGCAGGACGACCTCGTCATCCTTGGCCGCGGCTGCTTGTTCCTGCGTGATGTACCCCTGCTGCGCCATAAGGTCCAGGACCAGAGCGCGCCGGTTCAGCGCCCGCTCCATGCTGGCATAGGGCGAGTAGTATTCGGGGCTTCGGATGAGGCCCGCCAGCAGGGCGCTTTCCGACAAGGTGAGCTCCTTGGCCGGCTTGCCGAAGTAGGTCCTTGACGCGACTTCGCAGCCCCACGTGCCGTGCCCCCAATACGCCTGGTTCACGTACATGGTAAGGATTTCATACTTGGAGTAGCGCATCTCCAACTTGAAAGCGTACGCGAGCTCCACGAATTTGCGGGGGAGCGTCTTTTCCTGCGTGAGGAACAGGTTCTTGGCCAGCTGCTGGGTGATGGTGCTCCCGCCTTCGGCGAACGACCTGGTCTTGATGTTGCGGACCACGGCGCGGGCGAAGGCTTGTGGGTCGAATCCGTGGTGGGAGTAGAAGCGCATGTCCTCTACAGCGACGACGGCGTTCCGAAGGTGTTCGGGCATCTCCGCCCCGGGGATCACTATCCTATCCTCCACGAACACGGAAGAGACGGGACGGCCCTTGATATCCAGCACTTGAGTGCTCTGGGGGATCCGGTTCGCAGGGAGCGGCAAGAACAACACCATGAGCAGGAAGACAAAAGTAAGAGCAAGCCCCAGGACGATGCCCGCCTTAACCAGTAGAAGGGCTACGTCCTTGGGCCTCGGCCGGCGCAGACTTCTCTTCGAAGGCTGCTCACTTTTGCCCTTAGCGCTTCGGGATCTAGGCAAGACGCGCCCTCCTGCAGCGGAAATGCCCCGTTTCCTCTATGTTTTGTCCAATACCCTTATCTGATATAATTCGGACGACATTTTGGGAGCCCGTCCAAGGGTTGGGAGGTATGCATAGATGGAACTGTGGTTTACCGAGGAGTGGCTTCCCGGCCTACGGTTGTCGGTCCGGATAAAGTCGATCGTGCTATCTAAGAAGACAAAGTATCAGGACCTTTGCATCTACGATACCGAACAGTTGGGCAGGATCATGGTCCTCGACGACGTCATCCAGACGACCGAGAAGGACGAGTACATATACCACGAAAGCCTGGTCCACGTGTCGCTGTTCAGCCACCCTAATCCCGAAACCGTGCTCATCATCGGCGGAGGGGACGGAGGTTCACTCCGCGAAGTCCTAAAGCACCCGTGCGTCAAACAGGCCACGATGGTCGACATAGACGGGGACGTGGTCCAGGCTTCAAGGGACTACTTGCCGCAGTGGAACAAGGGTTTCTCTGACCCCAGGGCCACGGTGATCATAGGCGACGGGCTCGCGTACGTGGAAAAAGCGAGGCAGGAGTTTGACGCGGTCATAATCGACAGCACAGACCCTATCGGCCCTGGCGAGTGCTTGTTCACCGAGGAGTTCTACTCCAATGTGAAGAGGGCGCTGAAGCCGGGAGGGGTCGTATCGGCTCAGACCGAGAACCCGATTCTGATGACAGATCTCGTAAGGGATATCCTCAGGAAGTTCCGTCGGGTGTTCCCGGTAGCCGAACTGTATACGGCTCCGATGCCTACCTATCCGGGCGGATGGTGGAGTTTCACCTGCGCGTCCTTGGGCCCCGATCCCCGGAAACCGGTTAGAGAGCCGGGCGACGGGTGGGACCTCAAGCATTACTCGCCAAGCGTTCATGAGCGGGCTTTTGTGCTGAGTCCTGGTACGACGCGAGACATCGTGGACGCGGTGGGAAAACTCTAGCAGGAGGGATTCGTCTTTGGTTCCCGTCTCGGTCTCCTGGAGCCGTATGGAGCGGTTTCTGTGGTCCTGCGACGATGATGCCGCCGGCATCGCCATCTTCGGCGTGCCTTTGGATGAGACGACCTCATTCCGGCCGGGGACCCGCTTCGGCCCTTCCGCAGCCCGCGAGGGGTCACAGCCCATGGAGCTCTACTCCCTGCGGCAACGGGCCTCCCTCGATCCCGCCGATTACGTCGACCTGGGCGACCTTACTCTTCCCATGGGCTCGGCGGCCCATGCGCTGGAGGTCATAAGGACCGCGTCCAGGCACGTGCTGGGGAGGGGCAAGAAGTTCATGGCGGTAGGGGGCGAGCACCTGCTCTCGCTTCCGCTCATCGAGTCCATGCTCGAGGTCTATCCTGACCTCTGCGTCATCCAGTTTGATGCCCACGCGGACCTACGGAACGAGTTCACGGGAACCGAATTCTCCCATGGGACAGTCATGAGAAGAGTAGTGGATGTCCTTGGGAAGGGCAGGCTTTTCCAGCTGGGGATCCGCTCAGCCGAAAAAGAGGAACTGGAGGAGACCCAGGGCCTTACCGAAGTCCACTTCTACGCGGTGCGGGAGCCACTCCTGGCCCTTTTGCCGCGCCTTTCGGGCCGGCCGCTGTACCTCTCAATTGACATAGACGTGGTCGATCCGGCGTACGCGCCGGGTACCGGAGTTCCGGAGCCAGGCGGCATCACTTCACAAGAACTTCTCGATTCGCTGGCCCTTCTGAAGGGCCAGAACATCGTCGGGGCCGACCTGGTTGAAGTTGCCCCGGCGTACGACACGACAGGACAAACAGGCCTTCTAGCAGCGGCCATCGTGCGGGAGTGCTTGCTTCTCCTGCGCGGCTCTCGTTGAAGGGAGATGCGACAACCGGTGGATGAGCATGGCAGCGTTTTGGGCGAGGTAAAGAGACAGCTTGCGGACCGGGTGCAAAAGGCAATCGACAGAGCCAAAGAGAAAGGCGAGTTCCCGGCCACGGTTAACCCTGACATCAAAATGGACATACCGCAGCGGGCGGACCAGGGCGATTTCGCTACAGCGGCCGCCATGGCCATAGCCAGGGAGATGAAGACCGACGGCCGGACGGCCGCCGGGATCCTGATGAAACACCTGGATATGGAAGATACACCCATCATGCGGGTGGACATCGCGGGGCCCGGTTTCCTCAACTTCTTCCTTTCTTCCGCATGGCTTGAGAAGGCCATGGCCAGGATTTGGTCTGAGGGCCCGGCTTACGGCAGCACCGGGTACGGCGGAGGGCGAAGGGTGCTGGTGGAGTTCGTCAGCGCCAACCCGACGGGTCCCCTCAACGTGGTGAACGCCCGGGCAGCCGCCGTCGGCGACTGCCTGTCATCCCTGCTGCAGGCTTCAGGACACGTGGTTGAGCGCGAGTTCTACGTGAACGACGCCGGGCACCAAGTTGACCTCCTGGCCGACTCTCTCGAGGCAAGGTACCGCCAGGTCCTGGGCCAGGAAGCGGAATTGCCGGAAAAGGGCTATAAGGGGGAGTACCTCCTGGATATGGCCCGGGACCTGCAGGCATCCCATGGCGACAGCCTGCTTTCGATGGCAGACAAAGAGCGACACGACTTCTTCAAGATGCACGCGCTGGAGACCATCATTGCCGACCAGCGGGAGACGCTCCTCGACTACGGCCTCAAGTTCGATACCTGGTTCTCCGAGAAGTCCCTGCGCGACTCTGGAGCTTACCTGAACGTCATTGAACTCCTGCGGGTGAAGGGGCTGACGTACGAGAAGGACGGAGCGGTCTGGTTCCGCTCCACCGAGTTCGGCGACGACAAGGACCGGGTCCTTGTGAAGTCCGATGAAGACGCCAGCGTCACCTATATTGTCCCTGACCTGGCTTACCACCAGAACAAACTCCAGCGGGGATTCGACCTTCTCATCGACATCCTCGGCCCGGACCACCACGGCTACCAGGCGCGCCTGAGCGCCGGACTCCAGGGGCTCGGCTATCCCAAGGAAGCCTTGGAGGTCATGATCGTGCAGATGGTCCGCCTCGTTAGGAGCGGCGAATCGGTCAAGATGTCCAAGCGGGGCGGCGAGTTCATTAGTATGAGAGAACTCCTGGAGGAGGTCGGCAAGGACGCCGCCAGGTTCTTCTTCCTGATGCGGTCCCCAGAGAGCCACCTGGACTTCGACCTCGATCTGGCCAGGCTGCAGTCCAACGAGAACCCGGTCTACTACGTCCAGTACGCTCACGCCCGCATCGCGAGCATCTTCCGGCAGTTCAAGCAGGACGATCGCCCGGGTGCCATGGGTCCCAATGAGATCAAGTTCTCGCTGCTTAAGGACCCGTCGGAGCATGCGCTCATGAAGATGCTGGCCATGTTCCCTGAGGAAGTCTACGAGATAGGCAAAGCCCGTGAGCCGAACAGGCTCATCACATACATGACCAATCTGGCCGCAGCGTTCCATTCGTTCTACACCAAGTGCAGGGTGATCAGCGACGACCGCGACCTTACCGACGCCCGGCTCTACCTGGCGCGCTTAACTCAAATAACGCTGGCCAACGCCCTCAGGCTTGCCGGAATCTCGGCACCGGAATCCATGTAGGGCCGTTGGGCACGCGAGGGATTGGTGCTTGGCCAGCTGCTCAAGAGGCAGTAATTGCGGGCCGTCGTAGGGATCCTGGGCGTACTCTAGATCGGGTGCTAAAGCAGGGCTTAACTGCCAGGCGCTGAAGGATCTTCCCTCAGTACTGCCGAATACCTAGCGCTGGTGCCCAAAGTTCAGCACACGGGGCACCGGAAGGTGCATCGGCTTGGATCTATTACGCTCACTCATGTCGGTCCTTGAGACACTGAATCAGGGCGTCCACGTCGTGGACGAAAAAGGCGTAACGGTGGTGTACAACCGCGCGGCGTCGGAAATGGACGGCCTGTCGGAACAGGAAGTCATAGGCAAGAGCCTCCTTGAAGTGTTCCCGTCGCTGGACCAGGACTCCAGCACACTATTGCGAGTCCTCCGTACCGGGATCCCCCAGGAAGCCAAGCAGCAGACTTTTACCAACTACAAGGGCAAAAGGATCACCACGATCAACTTCACCAATCCTGTGATGCTGGACGGCAAGATAGTAGGGGCATGCGAGGTATCCACCGATATCACCCGCATGAAGGAAATGGCTGAAACTATTCTTGACCTGCAGAGGGAGCTTCACGGGAAGGACGTTCCCGGCCGGTCGACCACTCGCAAAGACGCGCAGACGGCGCCCCGTAGGCTTTACACCGTCGACGACATCATCGGTGAATCGGCGTCCATGAAGGACGTGAAATCCAGAGCTCTGCAGGTTGCCGCCGCCGACACCGGCGTCTTGGTGTGGGGAGAGACAGGCACAGGCAAGGAACTCCTGGTGCAGGCCATCCATTCGGCCTCGGCCCGCGCCCACGGGCCCTTTGTCCCCCAGAACAGCGCCGCGCTACCTGAAAGCCTGCTGGAGGGCCTGGTTTTCGGCACTGTCCGCGGGGGTTTCACTGGATCAACCGACCGTCCCGGCCTCCTGGAGCTGGCGTCAGGCGGAACCCTGTATCTCGACGAGATCGACAGTATGCCGGCCGGCCTGCAGGCAAAGCTCCTGCGAGTGCTCCAGGACAAACGGGTGAGGAGGCTGGGGGATACCCGCGAGCGCCCGGTCGACGTGCGCATTGTGGCCTCTACCAGCATGAGACCCAGCGAAGCGGTGGAGCGGGGACTTCTCCGGGCAGACCTCTACTACAGGATTTCGGTAGTGGAAATAGGGCTTCCCCCCCTAAGGGAGCGGCACGAGGATATCCCCCTACTTTGCGATCACTTTCTCCGAAAGCGGTCGGGCGCGAGTCGGCAGCGTTCGGTGTCTCCCCAGGTCATGGCGGCGTTTCTAGCGTACGATTGGCCGGGGAACGTGAGAGAACTGGAGCACGCTATAGAAGGGAGCCTGGCCTTTGCCAAGGGTCCGATGATCGGCTTGGACGACCTACCGGCTGCTGTAAGGGGTATTATGGTTACTGCGTCAGCATATAGGCAGGAAAAGCCGCGGCCGCAAGTGCGACGGCCACAGGAGTCGCAGCCACAGGAGTCGCAGTCGCAGGATCAGCAGCCGCAGGATCGGCTGCCGCGGGGGCGACAGCCGCGGGAGCGGATCCCTATCGTCAGCGCCAGCACAGGTCTCAAGGACGTTCTCCGCGAGAGCGAGCGTGAAGCCATAACGAAAGCGCTAAATGAGGGCGGCTCGGTGTCCGGCGCCGCCCGGATCCTGGGGATACCCAGGCAGACTTTGCAATATCGAATGAAAGTGCTCGGTATCAGTGGCACGGGACTTGCTTAGATATTAGGCGAAGACCGGAGGTGTAACCATGGTGGAAATGGCCAAGAGCAAGGGCCCGGGATGCAGGTACGGTTCTCATAGAGTTCTCGAACCCAAGGGCGTGCTGCCCCAGGCAGCCTGGAAGATAGACAACTCTCCTCTCCTATACGACAACGAAATGCTGGTGGACGTGCGTACTCTCAACATCGATGCCGCCAGCTTCAAGCAGATCCTCTCTACCTGCCCCGAAGGGCTGAGCGACCCCCAGCGCGAGCAATTCGTCGCCGACGCCGTGCTGGGAATAGTCCAGAAGAGAGGCAAGATGCACAACCCGGTGACCGGGTCCGGCGGCATGCTCCTCGGCACTATCAAGCAGTTCGGCCCCGACGCTCCCCGGAGGGACGGCGTCAAGGTCGGCGACCGGATCGCGACCCTTGTCTCCCTTTCGCTTACGCCTCTTCACATCGAGCGAATCAGGAAAGTCTACCTGGATAAGGACCAGATCGATATCCAAGGCACGGCCGTGGTGTTCGCGTCAGGCCCCTACGCGGTCATCCCGGAAGACCTCGGCGAGAGGTTGTCTCTGGCCCTCCTGGACGTCGCCGGCGCTCCCGCCCAGGCCGCGCGGCTGGTGAAGAAGGGCGATTCTGTTCTGGTGCTGGGCGCTGGCGGCAAGTCGGGGCTCATATGCAGCGCCGTAGCCAAGAAACTCTGCGGGGAACGAGGACGGGTGATCGGCCTTGCCCACGGCAGGGCATCGTCAGAAAGGGCAAGGAAGCTTGGGGCCGCCGACGTGGTGATCTCCGCCGATGCAACCGACGCCCTGGCCACAATGGAGGCCGTGATGCAAGCAAACGGCGGCAAGAAGGTCGATCTTACCATAAACTGCGTTAACATCCCCGGTACGGAGATGGCTTCCATACTCCCTACCAGGGACGGAGGAAAAGTATACTTCTTCTCGATGGCGACTTCGTTCACCGCGGCGGCACTTGGAGCCGAGGGTGTCGGAGCCGACGTCGAGCTCATTATCGGGAACGGCTACGCGACTCATCACGCCAGGATAGCGGTAGACCTCATCCGCTCGGACGCAAAACTAAGGAGCGCGCTCGAGGAGATGTTTCCCGACGATCCCGACGATCCGAGGAGGTAAAGGCACGAAATGGCCTGGAAAGACATCCCGTTGTTCAAAGATGTAACTCCCGAGCAGTGGAACGACTGGCGCTGGCAGTGGAGCCATCGCATCGAGTCGGCCGAGCAGCTGTCGAAGGTCATCCCGCTCGATGAAGAGGCTATAGCCGGCATCGAAAGGGCCCTCACCCGGGTCCGCATGGCGATAACCCCTTACTATGCAAGCCTCATTGACCCCCATGACCTTAAGTGCCCGGTCAGGCTCCAGGCCGTCCCCCGCGGGTTCGAGGCGGACGTGAAACCGTGGGAATCGGTCGACCCTCTGGATGAGGAGGCCGACTCGCCGGTCGAAGGACTGGTCCACAGGTACCCGGATAGGGTGCTTTTCCTGGTCACGGAGATGTGCTCGATGTACTGCAGGCACTGCACCCGGCGCAGGGTGGTCGGGGTGAGGGACTGCATCGCGTCGGAGGAAAGGTTGGAGAAGGGATACGAGTACATCCGCGCCCACAAAGAGGTCAGGGACGTCCTGATCTCGGGAGGTGACCCCTTCACGCTTACCGACGAGCACCTGGAGCGCATCGTACGCACAGTGCGCGAGATACCCCACGTCGAGGTGATCCGCGTGGGCACCAGGGTGCCGGTGGTCATGCCGCAGCGGGTGACCGAGGAACTTGCTTCAATGCTGGCCAAGTACCATCCCATCTATGTAAACACCCACTTCAACCATCCCAAGGAGATAACGCCTGAATCGGCTAGAGCTTGCGCGATTCTCGCCGACCACGGCATCCCCCTGGGCAACCAGAGCGTTCTGTTGCGGGGAGTGAACAACTGCCCCGAGGTCATGAAAGACCTTGTTAGAGGCCTTGTTCGGATCCGCGTGAAGCCCTACTACATCTACCAGTGCGACCTTACCTGGGGGCTGGACCACTTCCGAACGACCATCTCGGAGGGATTGGAGATCATGGAATCCCTGCGCGGTCACACCAGCGGCTTCTCGGTGCCCACGTACGTAGTGGACGCGCCGGGCGGCGGCGGCAAGATACCTCTGAACCCCTCCTATATCCTGACCATGGGCGAAGGCACCGTGGTAGTACGCAATTACGAGGGCGTCATCTCCGCTTACAGGGAACCCAGGTACGACGCCGGCGAGAAGTACGGGGAGGACGGCAAGTGCGCCCTGTGCGGCGGCGATCACAAGGACTCGGTTGGAGTCGCGGGACTTCTTGCCGGCAGTAAGGTGAGCCTGGTGCCGGAAGGCAATAAGCGGCTGGAGAGGCGCAAGACGAGGTGAGAAGTTGAACCTGGCCGGTCTTGTAGCGAAGGCGGTGGCGGCCGATCCAGATGGGATGGGCGCGATTGCTGTCGTAGGCACGGCCAAGAACGTCGGGAAGACTGTGACGATGAACTACCTGGCCCACGAACTCTCGGCCAAGGGTTTCACCTTGGGACTGGTATCCAGCGGCAGGGACGGCGAGACCGTAGACTCCTTCACAGGTGAGCCGAAGCCGTCGGTGGTGCCGCCCCTCGGCTCCTGGGTAGCCACGGCAGAGGGCGTGCTGGGCGAGTCGGCTTCGCTATTGGAGATTGCCGATGTAGCCGAGCGGCCGGGACTCCTGGGACGCCTGGTCCTCGGAAGGGTGCGGGAACCGTGGCCTTTGGAGTTGGTGGGGCCGGGAAACGCCAGGGAACTGGCGGAAGTAGTCCGCTCTCTGCGGGCTTTGGGGGCCGGCATCGTCCTGGTGGACGGCGCGCTGGACAGGGTTGCAGCCGCGAACCCTGCCGTGAGCGGCGCCGTAGTACTTGCTACCGGCGCAGCGGCCGATGTGAGTCTTCAGGCTATCGCCGAGCGCGCGGGTTTTCTGGCGTGGCTCTGGTCCAGGCCGGCTCCCCGGGAGATCGCGGTGAGAAAACTGGCCCGGGAAGCAGTTGAGGGCGGCCGGGTGGCCTTCATAGAGTATAGCGGCACAACACCCAGGCTGCGGGTGACGCCCTACCGGACGTGCCTGGGATTTGAGGAGGACATCCTCGCCAGGGCAGGCGACTCGCCCTACGTAGTGGTCCCGGGCGCGGTGAACCAAAAGTTCCTGAACGACGCAAGCTCATGGCGAGATGAAGATGATTTCGCAGTCATCGCGTCCGCGGCGGTGAACGTGTTTGCTACTGAGGATCCGAGCGTACCGATCCTGACGGTGAACCCTATGAGGCTCCTGGCTGTGACCGTGAATCCGGTGTCGTACAGGGGCGCTTCGTATGAGTCCAAAGAGATGGTCAGGACGGTCGCGTCTGTGATAGAGCGCAGGGCTGGTGTTTCCATTCCTGTGTACGACGTGGTTTCTGGGGAGAGCAGCGGGAGGGGAGTGGCCGGTATGGCTGTGGGGTAGGCGGTTTCTTCTCGGGCGAGCTTACGGCGGAAAACATAGGTTTCCTTGAAATCTTTGAAAACCTAACGCCAAAATCATCACCGGGCCGGAGGGTCAAGGCCGGGGCCAAACCCTTCTTACCCGGGCAGGAGCACACCTTAATCAGTGAATGGCAGATTGTAAAGGATGTCGCCAAGGCCAAGGAGTCCAGCCCCGAAGTCTTTGTCAAGATAGGGGCCATCCTCGCTTCCATGAAGGATCCCTTCCACGCGATCTCGCTCCTTGAAGAAGGCAGAGTGCTGACCCCGTCCGAGCTATTTCTTATCGCTCACCTGGCCTATTCCACGGGCAGAACGCTTTCGGCCATGGCCGAAGCCAAGCGCATTCCGTGGCCCAAGCGGGCAGTGCCGCCTTCTCTGGCGCCGGTAGAAAAGCGGTTGCTCCCGGGCTCAAGCGGGCAGCCGGTGTTTTACGTGGTGGACTCCTACTCGTCTGACTTGGCCAAGGTGAGGGCGGAGAGGAAGAACCGGGAGAAGGCGCTTAGGGCCGAGATGGCCAAGGAAGCCGACGCCGTTGAGAGTCTCATAGGCCGTAAGGTGGGCCTTCGTGAGGAGATCGCAATCCGGAAGTCCAACCCTGATATGGTGGACAAGGCCCGGCTTATGCCCGAGCTTGGCGAAACCCGGGAGACCCTGACCCACGTCCACTTCCGCCTAAAGGCGGCGAGGGGAGCCGTCAGGCTGGAGCGGGAGATCAACCGTCTCCGCCAACGGGAAGCCGCCCTAGAGGGCGACATACTTGCGGCGCTATCAAGGGAACTGGCGCCCAAGGCATCACAACTGCAAGATGCCGCGTGGGCGCTGGGCGAGCTCGATTTCCTGATATGCAAGGCGGACCTCGCCCTCCGGTGGAACGCCTCAGTGCCTGAGGTCTACCCTGAACATACTCGTACCCTGCGGGTTGAGGAAGGGTTTCACCCGTCGGTGCAGGAAGAGGTCGAGAGCCGGGGAGGAAGGTTCCAGCCGCTCACGCTGGACCTGGACGAACCCGTGACAGTCATCACCGGCCCCAACATGGGAGGCAAGACGGTCTCCCTGAGGACGGCCGGGCTCTGCGTGGCGCTGGCCCAATACGGGTTCCTGGTCCCCGCCAAAGGGATGAGTTTCTCGCTCTACGACTTCGTGTACTTCCAGCCGCAGACGCCGGGAAAGCCCGGCCTCTCAAGTTTTGCCGAGGAAGTCCTGTCGCTGAAGGACCCTCTGTCCCGGCAGGGTGAGCGGGGTTTGGTCCTCCTGGACGAAGTCGGTCGGGGGACGAACCCGTCGCAAGGCTTGGCCCTGTACGCGGCGGCGCTCCAATACATGCGCGAACAGAGCCCGAGATCGACTGTGATCGCCACGACTCACTACCACGGGTTGGCGGCTTTGGTCGGCGCTCCCCACTGGCAGGTGGCGGGGCTAAGGCCCGAGTCCTTCGACTCCGGGAGCGGGCCCAGTGATATCAACTGGCTCTACAAGCATATGGACTACAGGCTTCAGAAGGTAGGCCCTGACGCGCCGACCCCCCAGGACGCCCTTCTGGTAGCGCGGATACTGGGACTCCACGAGAGCATCATCGCCCGCGCTATGTGCCTGATCGGGAGAGGCAAGGTGACCATGGATGAGACTCCATTTTGACCGTTCGGCGGCGGAGAGGTGCCATGAGATAGCAGGCGCCATCGCCTCCGGCGTGAACAAGGAATTGGCCGCATACAGCACGGTGACCATCGAGCGGACGGTGGCGCGGCTCTTCGGAGTTGACGGCGTGGACTCTCACGGCGTCCCGCTGTCCAACGTGCTGGTCGACCATCTGAATGCCGCCGGCAAACTGGGTAGCGGGGTCGCGGTCCACCTCGCCAACGCGTGTCTTGCCCTGGAAGTGGGACCCCAGGAGGTCGCGGAACGGGTAGCCGCTGGGCGGCTGAATCTATCCTCGCTCCCGTGGCTCGGTCGTGAGGCTTGCGAGAGCAAGTCAGTGGAACTGGCGGAAGCGGGCTTGTCGCGGATCGCCGCCAGGCGCCGGGAGCGAGATGCCCTGCTGGAGGAAATGCCGGTAAAGGACACGCCGTGGCTCTACGTCATCGTTGCGACAGGCGACATACGGGAAGACATCGTCCAGGCGAGGATGGCGGCCTCTCAAGGCGCTGACGTCATTGCGGTCATAAGGTCCACCGGCCAGAGTCTCCTCGACTACGTCCCGTTCGGAGCGACAACTGAAGGTTACGGCGGCACCTACGCCACGCAGGAAAACTTCAGGCTCATGCGTGCGGCGCTGGATGAAGAGTCGAGGAAACTGGGGCGGTACATAAGGCTAGTCAACTACTGCTCCGGGCTGTGCATGCCCGAGATAGCGGCGATGGGCGCGCTTGAGCGACTGGACGTCATGCTGAACGACGCCATGTACGGCATACTTTTCCGGGACATCAACGCCGAGCGCACCCTTCGGGACCAGCGGTTCTCCCGTATGATCAACGCCTACGCCGGCATCATCATCAACACCGGAGAGGACAACTACCTGACCACGGTGGATGCCTTTAACGCCGGACCGTCCGTCGTGGCGTCCCAGTTCATCAACTACCACTTCGCCAAGCTCTCGGGTCTACCCGACCGCTGCATTGGACTTGGGCATGCGTTCCAGATAGACCCCAGCATAGAGGATAGCCTCCTCTACGAGATCGCAGGCGCTCTGTTGGTGCGGGAGCTGTTCCCCGACTGCCCCATCAAGTTCATGCCGCCGACGGTCCACAAAACCGGGGACATCTTCTTCGCTCATGCCTTGGATACGGCCTTCAACCTGGTTTCCGTGATGACGGGGCAGTCCATTCACCTGGTCGGGATCCTGACTGAAGCCATCCATACCCCGCTTCTGCAGGACCGATACGCATCCATCCGGGCGGCTAAGTACATGCGCACTGCGGCAAAGAGCCTGGGCGCCAACCTGGACCCGTCACAGAGCGGCAGCATCGCCCAAAGGGCCAGGGACATCCTGGGCAAGACTGAATCCCTGCTGAAGGCGGTCCAGGACAAAGGCCTGTTCCGTGCCATCGAGGAAGGCACTTTCGGCGGGGTAAAGCGGAAGCGGGAGGGCGGAAAAGGCCGCGAGGGCGTGTTCCTAAAGGACGCGTGGTACCAGAACCCGATTGAGGACATCCTCCGGCGCGAGCTCGGGACCGGCGAAAGCGAGGTGGCTCAAGGATGAGCGAAAGGCTGCCGACGACAAGCACAACCAGAACCACAACCGCAACCACGACCACCGGAGCCGTGAGGGACGCAGTGCTCCTTCCCTACGGCGACCACCAAAACGACGGGCTGGTGCAAGTCAGTTTCACGCTGCAGGTGCCTGACGGTCCCCTGGGCGATGAAGCGGCGCGCCAAGTGATGCGCCTCATGTCCTTAAAAGACCCCCAGGTAGTGGAGTCTACAGCGCTTGGAGAGGACTACACGTTCTTCGTGGGATACGGCAAGATGTCGCGGCCTGTGGAGATGGGAAAACTCAAGGTAGCGCGTCCGATGTGGGACAAACTGGAGCCGCCGGCCATGGAGGCCATGGTCCAGTCCAAACTGGGGCGGCCCATTTCCGTAACCGGTGCGGCAACGGGGTCCGATGCCCACACTGTGGGCCTTGACGCCATCCTCAACTACAAGGGATTTGCAGGAGACCACGGCCTGGAGGCATATTCGTGTTTCCGTGTGGTTAACATGGGTTCTCAGGTGCCCAATGAAGCGCTGGTGCAGCGGGCGTGGGAGGAGAAGGCCGACGCCATCCTGGTCTCCCAGGTGGTGACCCAGGGCAACGTCCATCTCTCCAACCTCACGAACCTGGTCGAGCTCCTTGAGGCGGAGGGCTGGCGCGACAAGGTAGTGCTCGTGGCCGGGGGACCGCGCCTGACCCACTCCCTGGCGATCGAGCTTGGCTACGACGCGGGATTCGGCGCCGGCACAAAACCGTCTGATGTAGCGTCCTATCTTTGCCAGGAAGTGATACGGCGCAAGGGCACGTTCCTGTATTGAAACAGTGATATGAGGTGAGTAGAATTACTGAGGGCAAAATTCTCGGGCAAACAACCAACGAACTTATCTGCGTTTCTCATGGGGGTGGCATCGTGAGTGAGCCTATGCAGGCCGGAAACCCCCGGGGGGATCTTTCAGTAACAGATGTGGCATACCAGATCCTGAAGGATCGCCGGGAGCCGATGAAGTATAAAGATCTTGTCGAAGAAGTCTTAACCCAGAAGGGATCGAAACCCGGGCAATCGTTGCCCAAACTCATGGCCAAGGCGCACACGGAGATCAGCCTCGATAATCGCTTTTTGAACCGCGGCAGCGGGATGTGCGGCCTACGGGAATGGACCGTCAAACCACCTTCCTACAAGGTAGTGGAGGTCCTGTCGGGTGAGCGTCCAAAGCCCGGCGAGAGACTCCGAAGGGAACTTGTCACGCTAGACGAAAACTACCAAGAAGAAGCTACAGAAGAGGAACCGGTAGGGGAGCCCGAGGAACCCGAGGAGGGATAGGGCTCCCTCCCCTTTTAGGAGGTCCATAAATGCCAAAATTCATATTTGTTACTGGAGGAGTAGTCTCAGGTCTCGGTAAAGGTATCACGGCCGCTTCGATAGGCACCCTCCTAAAAGCAAGAGGATACTCCGTCACCATCTGTAAAATGGACCCCTACGTCAACGTGGACGCAGGTACAATGAGTCCCCTCCAGCACGGCGAGGTATTCGTTACTGAAGACGGCGCCGAAACCGACCTTGACCTGGGCCACTACGAGCGGTTTATCGACAGGCCGCTCCGGGCTGCCAACAGCGTGACCACGGGCCAGATCTACGGCGCGGTTATCGCCAAGGAGAGGAAAGGGGAGTTCCTGGGCAGCACAGTCCAGGTCATCCCCCACGTCACTAACGAGATCAAGGAGCGCCTGCTTAGGCTGGCTCGTGATACCAACGCCGACATCATCATCAACGAGATCGGCGGCACCGTGGGCGACATCGAGGGACTTCCCTTCCTGGAGGCCATCCGCCAGTTCAGGTTCGATGTCGGTCGCGACGACACTCTGTACGTGCACGTCACTCTCATCCCCTATCTGCCCTCCAGCGGCGAGCAGAAGACCAAACCGACCCAGCACAGCGTTGCCGAGCTGCGGTCCATTGGTATCGCTCCGGACGTCATCATCGCCCGCTCCTCCATGCCCCTCTCGGTCGAGATGCGGGACAAGATAGCGCTGTTCTGCAGCGTGGACAAAGGCTCGGTAGTGCAGAACCTGGATTCCCGAAGCATTTACGACGTCCCGGTAATGCTCGAGCGCGAAGGACTGGGTCAGATCATCGAGGACAAGCTTTGCCTGACGCCGCGGACCCCTGACCTGAAGGACTGGCACGAGATCGTCCACAAGATCGCCAATCCGGCCCACAAGGTGAAGATCGCCCTGGTAGGAAAGTACGTAGCCCTTCACGACGCTTACAAGAGCGTAGTGGAGGCCCTCTACCACGGTGGCATATCCAATGACGCTAGGGTTGAAATCCAGTGGGTCGATGCCCACATTCTGGACAACGCCGGAGACGACGAAGTGCAGGCCGTCCTCAAGGACGCGGACGGGATCCTGGTGCCAGGCGGGTTCGGGAGCAGAGGGATAGCAGGCAAGATCAAGGCTGTCCGCTACGCGCGGGAGAACAAAGTGCCCTTCTTCGGCCTGTGCCTGGGCATGCAGTGCGCCGTGATCGAGGTGGCCCGTAACGTTCTCGGGTTCGAGCAGGCTAACTCAACGGAGTTCGACCCTGATACGCCTCACCCGGTTATCGACCTAATGCCGGAGCAAAAAGAAGTGGAGGATATGGGCGGCACCATGCGCCTGGGCCTCTACCAGTGCAGGCTAAAGGAAGGATCCCTGTCGCGCGAGGCATACGGATCCGAGCTGATCGAGGAGCGGCACCGCCACAGGTTCGAAGTAAACCCCAGGTATGTTCCGGATCTCATGAGCGGAGGGCTGATCCCGGTGGGCATCTGGCCGTCCAGAGGGCTCGTCGAGATCGTGGAGTTCAGAGATCACCCCTGGTTCGTGGGATGCCAATTCCATCCCGAATTCCTCTCCAGGCCCGTGAGGCCCCATCCGCTGTTCAGGGAGTTTGTGAAGGCGGCGGTTAAGAAGGCGGAGGGGTAGAGGCAAGCACATAGGCGCGCATAGAGGCAAGCTCCGATCTGGGATGCCCCGATGTAGTGGACGGGCTGGATGTAGGGTGTTCGTGTGACCAATAGCAGTGTTGCATAGGTCGCGGCATGATCCGTCGGAGCAGTACTTCTCGCGATCGCCGCTTTGAGAGCTGCGGGCTAGTCGTCCGGTGACTGATAGGGAGCCGTATCGGTCGCGTCCGCGATCCAAATGAGTCTCAACCTTATCACGTGGAGACCACTCAGATTTTCGGGGGTCACGGGATGCCTATTACTAAGTTAGTCATATTCCCTCCGGTGACCATTACCGGTGAGAAGTCGGGTCACCACGTGCCTAATCAGAACTGATTAGTTACCGCGTGACCACACTTTTCGACATGTTAGCCGCCTGATGACTAATAGCAAGCTGGCTAAAGGTCTCCAGGCGACCCATCGGAAATCGAGTAGTCATGCGGTGACTGATAGGCCCTCGATGGCGGCGCTCAATATTGGTGGGGCCTCGTCTAGATGGTCTCGCAGCGGAAGAGACGCGGAAGAAACGCGAAAAAGCCGAGGAAAAGCCGAGGAAAACACGCCGAAAGGATGCGAGCAGGATAAGGAAAGGGCTCCGTTACGGAGCCCTTTCTTCACCTATGGGCATACGTTAGCCCGCAACAGCCTGCTGCAGCCCCTGGGTCGCCAGCATCATATGGCGCGGTTGCAGATAGTTGCACCAGGTAATCACACCAGCAGTTAGATCAGGCAATCACACCAGGCAGTTACACCAGGTCGTGCAGCAGTTTTTCGCGGTCTCCGGGGAGGAGGTCCACCGGCGGAACCTCAACCAGGGCATATGCACCCGGCTTCTGCCTGGTAGTGGCCCTTGCCGCCGAAACCAGGACCTGCGCGGTAGCCGACGGATTGCAGAGCCGCATCTTAAGCTCCAGTGTCTGATTCTCGGCGGAGCCGCATCCGCCGTAGCGCTCCAGCGAGACTCCGTGCCCCATCGCCTCGACATCGGCGACGCAGTCCACGCGAGTGACGCGGGTTTCGTCGTTGACGAAGTAGGGGTCCTTCCTGATGGCTGCCGCGACTGCCTCAAAGCTGGCGCCGTCCTCGAGCTCGACGTATACGTCACGCTTGTGCTTGCCGAAGCCTGCAGGCAAGGTCATGGACAGGGCGTTCTTGACGCCGGGGATTGCCTTCACTGCCACCGTATGCCCCATGCTCATGCCCGGGCCGAAGTTGGTGTATGTAAGGCCTCTCGGAGCCATGGCCATGAAGAGGGCGCGGATGATCGAGTCGGTACCGGGGTCCCATCCGGCGCTGATAATCGCCACGCTGCCGTTTTCCTTGGCACATGCGTCGAGGTCCTTGCGGAGATTCATGAGCGGGTCTCCGTGGATGTCGAAGCTGTCTACGGTGTTGATACCCTTCTTCAGATACTGGGGAGCGATGGTCGGGATCTGGCGGGACGGCGCGGCGAGCACAGCCACGTCGACCTTGCCCAACTGCTCCACAGAAGTCACGACAGGGCAGCCGAGGCCAGGGTCATCAGGAGTCCTGCGGACCAGACCGGCCAGCTCCATGTCGGGAGCCTGCCTAATGCATATAGCCGCTTCCCTGCCGACGTTTCCGTAGCCGACTACACAGACTCGAATCTTGTTCACACTGCCACCTCCGAGTGCCGAACTGCGTCGGGACGCGCGACGGGTCGCGCACGTCTCACTTTGTGCTATTTCGCACTTATCGGCTCGGTCACCTGCCGCTATTGTAACCCTACCGGAGCGGACACGCTCTCTCATCCTCTCTGCGCCGTTGCAGGCGGCCTGATAGACAGAGCTAATGGAGGAAACGTGCAACGACCGGCAGGCGGATAGACAGACATGGCAGAAGTGAGCGATACTTGAGTTCTGGAGGGAATCCTTGCCTCCGGGTCTAAAGCAGTACAAAGGTACAACAATAGAGTTGGAGTGAGGTCTATGAGCTCTCTTACGCAAGGGATCGCACCTAGGAAGGTAGGCATCACTGATACCACGCTCCGCGATGGCCATCAGTCCCTGCTGGCGACGAGGATGCGGACCCCTGACATGCTGCCCATCATCGAGAAGATGGACCAGGTCGGGTTCCGCTCGGTCGAGGTCTGGGGCGGCGCCACGTTTGATACCGCGATGAGGTTCCTGAACGAAGACCCGTGGGAGAGGCTTGCCCTGCTGAAGCAGGCTTTCAGGAAGACTCCTCTCCAGATGCTGCTCCGCGGTCAGAACCTCGTTGGATACAAGCACTACGCCGACGACGTGGTCGAAGCGTTCTGCAAGGCCGCAGTCAGGAACGGCATCTCAATCATGAGGATCTTCGACGCCGTCAACGACTCCCGCAACATGCGCAAGGCGATTGAGGTGTCGAAGGGCGAAGGCGCTCACATCCAGGCGACCGTCTGCTATACCATAAGCCCTGTCCACGACCTCAAGCATTACGTCTCGGTGGCGAGGGAACTGCAGCACATGGGCGCCGATTCGCTGTGCCTCAAGGACATGGCCGGCATCCTTTCCCCCAAGGACGCCTTCAACATCGTGAAGGCGTGGAAAGAGGAGATCGGCCTGCCGGTGCAGGTCCACTCCCACTACACGTCGGGGATGGCTTCGGCAACCTACATCAAGGCCATTGAAGCCGGCGCCGATGTGGTGGACTGCGCCATCTCGACGATGTCGTTGTCAACGTCACAGCCGCCGGTCGAGTCGATCGTCGCGGCTCTGGACGGCACCGCTTACGATACGGGGCTTAACCTCGACCTCCTGTCCGAGATCGCCGACTACTTCAGAGAAGTCAGGCAGAAGTACAGCACGTTCGACAACGCGTCTCCGGTGCCGGATGCCAACGTGCTACGGTATCAGATCCCCGGCGGCATGATCTCCAACTTCATCTCCCAGCTCAGGGAACAAAAGCAGCTCGACAAGCTTCCCGCCGTGTTCGCCGAGGTCCCCAGGGTCAAGGAAGACATGGGCCATCCGCCGCTGGTCACTCCCACCAGCCAGATAGTCGGTACGCAGGCGGTCTTCAACGTCCTCCTGGGCGAGCGCTACAAGATAGCCACCAACGAGGTCAAGGACTACTTCCGCGGCCTCTACGGCAAGCCGCCCGCGCCTGTGAACCTGGAGATCCAGTGCAAGGTCATCGGGGACGAGAAGCCCATCACCGACCGTCCTGCGGACCACATCGAGCCCGGCCTGGCCAAGGCCAAGGAAGAGCTGGGCGCTCTCTATACAAAGGAAGAGGACGTCCTCTCATATGCTCTGTTCCCGCCTCAGGCAAAGAAGTTCCTGGAGGAGAAGTTGGCCAAGCGGACGGGTGTGGATCAGCAGCTCCTGGAGCAGTCCAAGAAGGAGAGCCCGACAGGATACGCTCCGGTGTAGGGTACAGACGAACCAGAGGGCCGGTGCAGGCGCGCCGGCCCTTTTGTTCGAAGGGTAGGAGTCCGATGAGGGGCGGGTAGAAGTCCGGTGGGAGGGCACGTCCACACAAGGGGGCTACATAATATGAAGGAAATCGATATCTACCAAGTGGATGCGTTCACCGACGCGCTGTTCGGAGGAAACCCCGCGGGGGTTGTGCCCGACGCTACAGGTCTCAGCGACGAAGTCATGCAGAAGATCGCCAGGGAGATGGCGCTGTCGGAGACTGCGTTCATTATCGACAAGCGCGGCAAGGGTGTCGGCGGCCTGCCCTGCATCCTAAAGAACAGCGTCCAGGGCCCCGACGTGCTTAGGGCTGCCGATTTCGACGTCCGGTTCTTCACCCCGTGGAACGAGGTGGACCTCTGCGGCCACGCCACCATCGGGAGCTTTTGGCTGCTGGCGGAACTCGGGATCATCGACCTGCGCCGGGCAACGGCAGTCTCCCAAGCATCCTCCAACCCCGGCGAGGTCCGCGTGTACCAGCAAACTAAGGCCGGCCTACTGCCGGTGGACATCATGGGAGGTTGCGAAGGCGCTCCGGCACGGGTGATGATGACCCAGAACCTGCCTGCGGTCGTGGCGGAGCCTTCATACGGAGAGATAGCGGAGCTCGAGGGCATCCTGGGCGCGCCGAAAGGCTGCATTACCGGCTTTGAGGGCCCGGATGGGCAGCGGGCAGTACCCCAAGTCGTGACCACCGGCCTGCCGGACTTGATTGTCCCGGTCAGTTCCCGCGAGGCTCTCCTGTCGATGCGCCCCAATATGGCGGCCCTTATCGATTTCTGCAACGCGAGAAAGATGGTGAGCTGCCACTGCTTCTCGCTGGAAACGCTCGATCCTGCCGCCACAGTCCATTGCAGGGATTTCTCCCCCGCGGTGGGCGTGCCTGAGGAGTCGGCGACCGGCACCGCGTCCGGTGCCACAGGCGGCTACCTGGTCCTCAACAAGCTGGTGCCGGTGAAAGAGCCAGTCACCAAAATAGTCTGTGAGCAGGGACATGTCCTCAAGAGGCCGTCCATCATCCACGTGGAAGTGGAGTCCGCCGCCGGCCGCATTACAGGCGTGCGGGTGGGCGGCAGCGCGGTCACGGCGATCACGGGGAAGATCCGGGTTCCCTAGACCCTATCCGAGTCGACCAGTTGTCCACGTCAATTAGAAGGATCATGCGAGGAGACCGGACATGAGTTTCATAAAGAGATACAGGCGGGCAGTCCTGATACTCCTGGTTGGCTGCGTGCTCGCCGGCGCATGGGGACTCTACTATCTTCGGACGTCGCAATCGGAGTTCGCCAGGGGCTTTCGAGCCGTGGTGAAGAGCTACCTCCGCAAGAACGCCTTGCAGCATAGGCCCGACCTGGCCAAAGGACTCACTGTCGAGAAAGAGACGGTCTACGTCGACGGCGCCGCCGGCTCGATGCCGGACAAAATCGATGGCCACGACATAAAAGTTGTGTACGAGACACCCGACGGGCAGAAATTCTGCGATTACGCCAACGGGTTTGCGGTTCTTCTGCCGTCGGATATGGACCCCGACTTCACCAAGAGCCCGAAGTACGTGTCGTTCCAGAGTCCTAACGGGAAGGTCGTCATCAGCAGGGAATGGACCTACGACAGCAACGTGTCCGGATATGTGGAGCACTACTTCTTCAGATTCCTGCTGGACAAGTCGTGGAGGGCGGAGAACAACGTTGAACTCTTGGAGAACACCAAGACGGACCGTTTCGAGCGGCTGACGGTCCGGCTGAACGACTACTCCGGCCCATTTGACACCTATACGTATCTCATCTTCAAGACGGGCTCGAAGAACTTCTTCTTCGCGATGATGAAGTACCCGTCGGAAGACCCGATTGCGGCAGCCCTGCCTGACCGGGTTCTCCAGAGTTTCACCTACTTCAACCCCGAAGGTACCGCAAAGTATGCGACGGATTATCATCCGGAGCTCCCCGAAAACTGGACCGCGGAAACTCGCGCGGTCTATGAGAGGTTGGCTGCAGCGACCGAGGTCACATGGGGCATCTTCACCAAAGACGTGACCGGCCAGGGCATCGAGAGCACGATACCAGAGGTCGAGAGGAGAATCGACCACAAGTTCGGCATAATCCTCGCCTATACCGGTCTGGACGGCGGCTTTCCCGCGCAGTTCATGGAGAGGTGCTGCAGCGAGGGCCGGCTTGTTGAAATGACGCTGCAGGCGACGGAGAGCAACAACACGGCTCTGTTCGCCCGGTCACCGTGGCTCCAACTTTACCGGACGGGCAACGACGAACGGATACGCGAGTTCGCCCGAGCCGCACGGGCATTCGGGAAGCCGTTTCTCTTCCGGCTCAACAATGAGATGAACTCAGACTGGGTCAGCTACGGCGGCGTGGTGAACCTCCTTGACCCGGACATATACGTCGAGAACTGGCGCACGGTCTATAGGATCTTTGAAGAGGAAGGCGTCAACAACGCGATCTGGATCTGGAACCCGCACGACAGGGATTACCCGCCCAACGCGTGGAACGGCCAGGTGGCTTACTACCCCGGGGATGAGTATGTCCAGATGTTCGGCATCACAGGGTACAACAACGGGACCTACTACCGGAACGTCACGGGCGAGAGCTGGCGCGAGTTCGCGGAGATCTACGATAGGATAGACGCTGAGTTCTCGGGGCTGTTCGGCTCCTTCCCGTGGATCATAACCGAGTTTGCGTCGAGTTCAATCGGCGGAGACAAGGCGAAATGGATAGACGGCATGTTTGAGAACATAGGCAGGTACAAGAACATCAAAGCTGCCGTGTGGTTCAGTTACGCAGACTACGACCCCAAAGATAACAAGACGGTATCCCGGCCGTACTGGCTGGACGAGACCGACGCCACCGTCGAGGCGTTCAGACGAGGGCTGGCGAGGAAGGTGGAAACGGCGCCATGACGCTCCGCTCCCACCCATTCCCGCCCCGCCCAATCTGTTCCCCTGCAGGATCTTAAGCCTACGCCAAGAAACAATCCTCACATACGGAACACACATGCTTTACGCTCGTCTAACTGCCAAGTGAGGTGAAACTGGCGTGAAGGGCAAGCTCTTGGTGACCGGCTTCGAACCTTTTGGCGGCGACGAGGTCAACCCTTCCATGGAGATTGCGAAGTCGCTGGATGGGATCGAGGTGAGCGGCTACCAGGTCGTTGCCCGAGTGCTTCCGGTCGAGTGGGGCACGGTGAAAGAGCGGGTCGAGGCGCTGATGGATGAGATCCAGCCCGCAATCATCTTATCTCTGGGGCTGGCCGTGGGCCGAAGCGAGATCTCCGTCGAGAAAGTCGCGGTCAACTACACCTCCAAGAGCAAGGACAATGCCGGCGTAGTCCCTGTGGACCAGGCGGTCGTGCCGGGGGCGGCGGACGCCTACTTTGCCACCATCCCAGCGGAGCAAGTTGTGGATGACGTGAACAAGAAGGGAATGCCGGCCAGGCTTTCACTTACAGCTGGTGCATACCTCTGTAACTACGCCTTCTACTGCGCGTCCCGCTACGCTAGGGAAAAAGGGGGCAAGACCCTGGTCGGGTTCATTCACATCCCCGCAACCCCATCCATGATGGCGGGCAAGCCCAAAGGTGGGCCGTCGATGGCTGAAGGCCTGGTAAGGGACGGTATCGTACAGGCATTGACAACTTCGACCTTAGCCCTTACAAATTGTGGGTGAGGAAGAAGGATTTCTGGACTTTGCGACGAACTGTACAAGTCGCTAGGCGTTAGTCTTATTGTCATATTGGCTCCGTACGCAGGCAGAATGGGCTGTCTGCCTGTGGTTTCCTTGACAAGATGGATTGACCTCCATAGGCTGCGATGCTATAATCGGCCCATAGCCTGGGGGATTGTCCAAAAAACCCTGCGTAGACAGGGGGAATCGTATCGGCGGCCCGGGGCAAGGCAACCGTCAAAGACCCTTCCCGGATAGAAGCTCCCAACATATTCATGCGGACTCCTTCTTCATACAAGACAAAAAGGGAGTCACCCTCCGGCAAGGAGGGTAATCCGGGCGAGGTGGAAGGCTGTAAAGGATTCTTGGAAGGGGGGATCCCGGGCAAACCAACAACTAGGGCATCTAGAGTTGGTGTGTTACAGGAAACCTGAAGTAAACGGAAGTCCATCGGTTAGGTACTCTAGAGGGTACAAATAACCGACAAAGGAGGATACCAGACAGGATGCTAAAGAAAATCCTTGCAACTGCCCTTGCAGCTGCAATGATCTTCGGGCTCGCCAACGTGGCGTTCGCTGCTACGTTCAGCGACGTCGCCGGCAACAAGAACGAAGCGGCCATTAAGAGATTGGCTGCTGTCGGCATCTTCGGCGGCTACCCGGACGGGACATTCAAGCCCGCCAACCCCATCACCAGAGCCGAGTTCTCCAAGATCGTGGTTATGGCTCTTGGTCTTGGCGACACCGCCGAAATGATGGCCACCGTGCCGACCGGCTTCTCCGATGTTTCTGTTGACCACTGGGCCAACGGATTCATCAGCATTGCCGCCAGCCAGGGAATCGTCAAGGGCGACCCGGCCGGTACGTTCCGCCCCGATGCCAACGTGACCTACGCTGAAGCGGTCACCATGGTCATGAGGGCTCTCGGCTATGAACCCGTTTGCAAGAACGGTGTATGGCCGACCGCCTACCTGACCAAGGCTACCAGCATTGGCATCATCGGCAGCTTGAGCTTCGTGGCCAGCGCTCCCGCGACCCGCGGAGACGTGGCTACTCTTCTTTCCAACTCCCTCACCGAGCCTTGGCTCGTTGAGACCGAGTGGGATGCCAACGGCAACCCGGTGAGGTTCGCGCCGGATGAGAACCAGTTCTTCCTCGATGCAATGGGCTTCGAGAAGAGCGGCACCGCCGTTCTCGTTGACTCGCCCGAGTTGTTCGGCAATGACGGCGAGACCGTGAGGCAGCTTGGCCAGACCGCTCAGACTCTTGCTGCGGATACCGAGTACGCCGGTCTCCTCGGCCACAGAGTCGTGTTCTGGTTCGACGACAACGATGATGTCTTCTTCATCGAGAACAAGACCAGCGCTAGCGACATCAGGGTCGCTGAGTTCGACGACGTCGATGCTGCTGCCGAGGAAGTCCTCGTCGAGATCGACGATGAGTCTGTCAACGTTAATGATCTCCCGATGATCCTGAACTACGGCGAGGCCACCGACATCGACGATGACGACGCCGCTACCCTGCCGACCGATGGTGACGAAATCACTGTCACCTACTACGACGGCGATCCCATCTTTGTCATGGCGAACCGTTGGAGCTTCGGCGTGGTGAGTTCGGTAAGCACCGCTCGCGAGCGCATCACCTTCAAGAGCGGCGATGCTTCTGGACTGACCCTTGAGGACTGGGATGTCACGTGGATCGGCGACGTTGCCGACCTGGCCGACATCGAGGAAGATGATGTTGTCCAGTTCATAAAGGACGACGACGCTGAGAAGGCGATCATCCAGGTTACCCGCGACACGGTGACTGGCGAACTCGAAAGGGTCAACCCCGACGTTGATGAGTTCCGCGTCGACGGAACCTGGTACGATGCGGCTGCCAGCTTCGAGATGGATGATGACGACGTCAAGGCCATGCTTGACTCCGACGTTACGCTCATCCTCGACAAGAACGGTGAAGTCCAGTACATCCTCGAGGCTGAGGAAGATGCTGAGACCTTCGCTGGTCTAGTCATCGACATTGCTGAGGACAGTGGCATCTGGGGAAGCGACACCTTGCTTGTGAAGCTCTTCACCGCCGAAGGCGAGCTCGAAGAATTCGAAGTCTCGGATGACTACGACTACGTTCCTGCACCCGAGGGCATTGGGTACGACGACAATGACGACAGCGACTACGTCGACGCTGATGACTTCATCGTGCGCGTCGGCGACGTAATCGAGTACGAGCTTGATGAAGACGTCCTAGAGGCAATCAGTATCGAGGCAGTCCGTGCTGAGCAGGCTGTCGGCCTCGATGTTGACGACGAGGACAGCTTGCTGGAGTGGCCCCTTGGTGGATCCAACTACAAGCTGACCGGCAACACCGTTGTGTTCTGGGCAGTTGACTACGACGGGACCCCGGACGACGCCGATGACCTGGAGATCGGGACTGTCGATGATGTTCTCGACAACTCGACTATCGACGGCTATGTCGGCACCGCTTCCGGTAAGGTCGCGTACGTGGTAGTCACTACCGCCTCCGGCGTGCCTGACAAGATGTGGGGTGTCGTTCTCGAGTCCTGGCAAGAGGATTCGGACACCTACGGGTTCAGCCTCGTCAACCCCGATGGTGACGATCCCCTCGAGTTCACCACCGATGAAGCCGCAGCTCTGACTTTCGGCGAGAGCGACGTGGTAGTGTTCGACCCGAGCGGAACCTCGGCTTCGGGCCTCGTGTATGCGACCGAGTACGGTGGTCTTACCGGCACAAACTACTGGGTAGTCACCAGTGTTAGCGACGGAGTCATCAGGATCACCGAGTACAATGAGGACGGCGACCCGTTCGACACCGATATCAACACTGCCGGCGTGCAGAAGGACCAGAGGTACCTGCTTGTCGACGAGGATACCCTGTACTTCTACGACAAGCCGGGCAGCACCAATCCTGTGGCGATCGAGCTGGAGGATGTATCCGTCGGCTCCCACGTTGAGGTGTACACCGAGAACGCTGGAGACTCGCTGATCAAGGTCCTGGTGACCCTCGACTAACCAGACCTAGGTCAACTGAACGACTGAAAGGAGCCCCCCTTCCGGGGGCTCCTTCATATTCACACTTCGTTAGCTCATCATTAACCGTTCGGCCGCGCTGGTGCCGTCATCTGGTGCTGCCTTCTATGGTAATCTACATTACATCTGGACCAACGACTCGTATTGGGCTTCGGGAGGTTTTTACTTTGCAGCAATGGGCAACACGGAAGCGTCTCCTGATTGTAGCAGTGCTGGTGTGTGTGGTTACTGCGAGCGGGTACTACTGGTACCGGAGGTCGGCAGCGGCGGCAACGCTCAAAGCCCAGAACTCGGGGTTTGCTATTGGGCAGGTGAAGAGGGGCGACCTGGAGGTATCGGTGAACGCTCAAGGACATTTGGAAATGTCGACTGAGAGGGACGTCCTCACCAAGAGCGGTGGGACTGTGGACGTTCTCAGTGTCGCTGAAGGGGACACAGTGACCGCGGGACAGATGATCGCGAGACTGTCGAACCCGTCTCTCGAGAATCAGGTCGAGAAGCTCGAGATCGACTTGGAGACCCTTCAGAACCAGCTGAACGACCTCCTGAATCCAGCGCGCGAAACGGTCAGGAAATCCGAGCTTGCCCTTGAGCAAGCGCAGTTGGATTTGCAGGCCAAGAGGCTCGATCAGGAACGCCTCTCGGTCACAGCCCCCATATCCGGGACCGTGCAGTCGGTATCGGTTGAGACCGGTGACGAGGTGACCAGAGGCGAAGCGGTGTGCACCATCCAGGACGATGACTCGCTTGCGCTGATTGCGCCGCTCGACCAATACCAGATCAACAGGGTTGCTGTCGGAGACAAAGTCAGCATTACTTTTCAATCGCTAAAGGCTACCGGGGATTATCACCGGCTGGGAGTCATAAGCGAGATCGGACAGACGGCCACCCCGTCTGGCAAGACCTCCGTGGTCGACGTGACGGTCAAGCTGGAGTCCACTGACGGCATTATGTCTGGCATGACCGGAGTCGCGCTATTCAGACTAAGCACGGGGACCACAGTCACCTCGAGAGGCACTGTGAAGGCACTTTCCTCCACCACTGTGACAACCAAAGTGGCCGGCGAGGTAGCGTCAGTCGGCGTAGAGGTCGGAGATCGGGTATCTTCCGGGGACGTGCTCTTCAAGCTCACCAGTGACAGCATCGATCTGGCGGTCTTGCAGGCCGAAAACGCCGTCGAAATTGCCAGGAAGTCCTATGAATCTTTGACGACGAAGACTGAGGAGGACTCTCAAGTCAGAGACCTCCGCCTAAGGGTCCAGCAGGCACAGAGCAATCTCGACCGGGCACGCGAGGACGTGGAGAACCTAACCATTGTCTCCCCCGTGACAGGGGTTGTGCTTTCCACCAACGTGAATGCCGGCGATACGGTGAACGGCTACACAAAGATCGCCACGGTGGCAGAGATCGGAAAGATGGCGGTTGACATCAGCGTCGACGAGCTTGATATCGTCAAGGTCAGCCTCGGCCAGGAAGCGACTATTGCGGTCAGCGCTCTCCCCGACAAGGAGTTCAAGGGCAAGGTGGTAAGCATATCGCCCAAGGGAGTCGCCAGCAGCGGCGTAGCCACGTTTGCAGTGACTGTGCTGGTGACGGATCCTGCGGGGCTTCTGGCCGGCATGACCGCTGATGTGACGATTGTCACCGAGCGCAAGACAGACGTGCTCATTGCGCCCGCTGAAGCGATTGTCTCAAAAAACAACCAACACACCGCCATTGTTGTGTCGCCGGACGGCACAAAGACCCCGACGAAGGTTGAGATAGGCAGCACCGACGGGACGTACACAGAAATCCTGAGTGGCCTGAAAGAGGGCGACTCGGTAGTCCTGGCCTCGGTATCCGGGAACTCACAGATGGGCGGCATGATGTTCTTTGGTCCCGGTGGAGGAAACGCACCTCGTGGCGGCCCAGTGACGAACACGACCGTACAGAGGCGCCCCTAGACAGCCGGCATGGCCTGCTCTTGCACCGGCGAAGAACCGAGGTGGAACACTTGAGTACTCTCATAAGCGTCCGGGGTCTATGCAAGGTCTATTCGACCGGAAGCATTCAGGTCAAGGCTCTGGATGACGTGTCCATCAAGATCGATGAGGGTGAGTTTGTGGCGGTCATGGGGCCTTCGGGGTCAGGCAAATCCACTCTCATGAACCTGCTCGGCTGCCTGGACGTGCCGACCAGCGGCAGCTATGAACTGGATGGCACGGAGATCGTCGGTCTCAATGAAGACCGTCTGGCAAAGGTCAGGAACCGGGAGATCGGCTTCGTGTTTCAAAACTACAACCTGATACCGAAGCTCACGGCACTGCAGAACGTGGAGGCGCCACTCATCTACCGCAAGGTGCCGAGGGCCAAGAGGCACGAACTCGCATCGGCAGCACTGGAGTCTGTCGGTCTCGCTGACCGGGCACGCCATCGGCCGAGCGAGCTCTCCGGAGGACAGCAGCAGCGCGTCGCCATCGCCAGGGCCATCGTCACTCGCCCTCGTATCCTCTTGGCCGATGAGCCCACAGGCAATCTGGACAGCAAGTCGGGAGAAGAGGTAATGGCATTGTTTCAGGAGATCAACCGCGCAGGCAACACGATCATCCTGATCACCCATAGCGAGGACATTGCCAAGCGCTGCAAGCGGCTGATCCGGATGCTTGACGGCCGGGTCCTTGAGGACGCCCCGGTAGTCAGACAGGCGGAGGCGACCGCGATATGAGCCTACTCGACTCCTTTTCGATGGCGTGGCTCGGGATAGGGACCAACAAGGGAAGAGCCGCGCTGACTATGCTCGGCGTGATTATTGGTGTCGCGGCCGTTATCGCGCTCGTAAGCGTGGGCCAAGGGGCGACCGAACAGATAACTTCGCAGGTCCAAGCGCTGGGCTCCAATCTGATTGTGGTCGTGCCGGTGCGGAACACGCGGCTCACTGAAGAGATCATCGCCTCGCTGCCTGATAGAGTGTCCACCATCTCAGCGGCAGTTCCCAGCGTGAGTTCGTACGTGACAGCGAAGTGGGGCACCACTTCCAAGTCCACTCAGATAGAAGGCGTTACTCCGGAATACACAGGCGTCAGAAGTTCCAACGTGGCTGTCGGGAGGTTTATCACGCAACAAGACGTCGACCAGATGAGCCGCGTCTGCGTGATCGGACAGCAGGTCGTCGAAGACATCTTTGACAACAGCAATCCACTCGGTCAGGAGTTAAGTATCAACGGGCAGAGGTACTTGGTTGTCGGCATCATGGAAGAAAAGGGGAACACCATGGGCCAGAACATGGACGACCGCATATTTCTGCCGATCACCAGCGCGAAGCGCCTAATCGGCACGGACCGCATCTCCTCGGCATACGTACAGGCCAAGAGCGCAGGCGATGCGCCGCTCGCGGTGGCGCACCTGACCGCGGTGTTCAACGCGATGTTCGGACGAGAGAACTCTGTGATGGTATCGAGCCAGGACCAGCTGCTGAGCACCATCGGCACCATGACTGCGACGATGACCCTCATGTTGGGAGCCATAGCCGGCATCTCGTTGGTGGTCGGCGGGATCGGAATAATGAACATCATGCTGGTCTCCGTCAGCGAGCGGACCAGGGAGATCGGTATCAGAAAGGCGATCGGCGCCGGGCGCCCCGACATTATGTCGCAGTTCTTGGTCGAATCCGTCTTGCTGAGCGTCACCGGAGGCGCCATCGGGATCCTCGGGGGTGTCGGCGTATCGCGGGTGCTCTCACGGCTGCTAGGCTTTACGACGGTGGTATCACCCAGCTCGGTTATCATCTCGTTCCTCTTCTCGGCGGCGATCGGTATCGTCTTCGGCATGTACCCGGCTATCAAAGCGGCCAAGATGATCCCGGTGGAAGCGCTAAGGTACGAGTAGCAAACCGGCGCCGACTCTACTGCGTCCGATTCCTCCGGCTCCGGGGAACCACTCGGGAGGGGAAACCGTCGAACTTGTAGTAAGGTACAGATAATGACGATCCCGAGAGTGATGGACTTATACCCTATGCCTACATTGGGGAGAAAAGCCCTTTGTCACAAACGGCTCCGTAGTACCGTTCGTGCGCTTGCGGTGCTTCTAACGGTGGCCTGTTTCCTTATTCCCCTTTTGGCCAGATCGGCTGCTGCTTACTCGGCTGGAACCGAGCCTCATGCGCGGACGGCGGTCATCCTGAAAGCCAAAGGGGTCATGGTTGGTTACGAGGACGGACAGATGCGCTGGGGCAATACGCTGACGCGCGCCGAAGCAATCAAGATCATTGTGACTGGGATTGGTAAAGGCGACCAAGCCAGTAGCGCTGCCGGCGGCCCTAGCTGGTTCCGCGATGTCAGTGCCTCTCACTGGGCCAGCGGATACATAGCCGTTGGAGCCGAATTGGGCATTGTGAAGGGACACCCGGATGGCACTCTCAGCCCGGAGGCCCCCGTTACCGTAGCGGAACTCTCCGTGATGCTTTCAAGAATGTACGTCGCGTTGAGGGCCACTCCCGCCAGCCCTCCTGCCGGAGTAGCCGTGAAGCCGGATTGGGCTGCAACTGAGATCTTGCGCTGGCCAGGATTGGTCAGCGCGCTCAAACTGACGGCGGACGCCCGCTCCCTGGACTATCCGGCGTCGAGAGCCGAGGCAGCGACTCTTGTTGAAGACACAATGGAACGAGCGGGACTCGCGTTCGACCTACAGGGAACGCTGAGTGCTTTCGACCCTGCGTCAAGCACCATCAAGATCTCGCCGGACCAGAGGACAGCTCCGGTCACCCTTCCATTCAGTCGCTCTACAGTCTGGCTAGACGGCGATAACCCGGTTCAGGGACCCGGGCTCGTGAACAGGAGCATCGGTGTCGTGATCTCCCGGGAAGGCAAGTTGTTGCTGGTTGTTTCGATCGGACCCAACGAGACGGGTCGGAAGGACGGTGAGCAGTAATGACGCGTGGCAGGAGTCTTCTGAACGGGAGTTTGGCGCTGCTCACGGTCTGCGCTGTCGTCCTCAGTCCCTTCGGTTCGCCGGGTTCGCCCGCGTCCATTCTCCTCACCGGTGTTGCTCTACCGTCCGGCGCCGGTTCCAACTTCGTGTCACTCGCGGCGAAGATGGGCACTCCCGTGGAGCCGGCTACCGCCGGTTGGGTGGCCCGCCACAACCTCGACATGTTGGGGATCTCCGAGTTTGTGAAAGCGACGCAGGTTACGGGTGCCGGCCAGACCATAGCTTTTGTCGACACCGGTATCGATCCCGTCACTTTCGCGACGCGCACCGGCGGCGGCCAGATCAGGATGAAGGATTGGGTTGACCTGACCGGGGAAGGCACGGTCACATCCTTCACTGCATGCAGAGCAGAGAACGGCTACCTGTCCGTCGGTCAGGCGCAGCTCAAGCTCGGTGCAGCGCGGAGCAGAAGCGATAGGTACCTCGTGGGGACTCTGCCTCGAGCGATTGTGTCGCAAATGGGCCCACTGCGCGAGGTCTACTTCGTTCTTGTCGATACCGACGCCGCGGGAATCTACAACTCTGTCATCATCGACACCGATAGCGACCTGACCCTGGAGGATGAGTTCCTGCTTCGAAAGTTCGGTTCGGATCAGAGCTCCGCAACCGTTCAGATCGACGAGCAGACTAGGGTCTCGGTCCTTGTGTCTGATGTAGCCTTGGACGGCCAAAAGGTCACGTTCGGCTTCGACCTTAGCGGGCATGGGACCAGTCTTGCTGTCATAGCCTGCGGGTCCGGCTCCTACCCGGGTGTGGCGCCGGGCGCCAACGTGATCTCCATCAAGGCCATTGGTTCTCAGCGTACCGGCAACTGGGCGGACGTTCGCCGCGGCATAGAGTATGCCCTGTCCGCCAGGGCAGGCGTGATCCTCGTCGGGTCTGTCCCGCAGCAGTCACAGCCTGACCCCGAGTGGACGGACCTTCAGCAGCGAGTCCTAAAGGCAGGAGCCCAATTGGTTATGCCCGCGGGAAACAACGGTCCCGGAGCAGGGACCATAACCACGACGGCCCTTCGCGACGCCACTGTGATGGTATCGGGCTACATGCCCGCGGGTAGCGCGAATGCACTGTTCAAAACTTCCTACTCGGCCGACGTATGGTATCCCATTTCGTCATGCGGGCCTGATAGAAACGGCGACGCGGGTCCCCTCGCCATGGCTCCGGCTATTACGGCCGTGCCGCTGGCAGGCCACCTGCCAGACTCCACGTTCATGTTGATGGAGGGCACGTCGGTATCGGCTGCCTACGCGGCGGGTTCTCTGGTACTCCTAAGGCAGGCCGCTGTGACTGCGCTTGGTCAGCCTTCGCCGTCCGCAAGTCAGGTGTATCGCAGTCTGTCCGAGGGCTCGCGGCCCCTCCCAGATCTTGCTTCTGTGGAGCAGGGTAGTGGGCGAATGGACATCGCGCGGGCTTGGGACTTCCTGAAGCGAGGATCCGGCGATAGCAACATCAGGCTCGTACGAAAGTGGGACGGCTTGGTCGAGTCTGCCGGTACTTGGCTCAAGGGAACAACGCTTGGCGCCATGCCCTTGTGGGTCGACAGCTTCGCGCCGCGGTCACGGATTGTAGGTCTGAGCAGCACAGCACCGTGGCTCTCGTTCCAAAGCAACCATCTGTCGCTCAGGCCAGTCAGCCAGAGGGGCACTCTCGCCCTAGGACAGGGAAGCTTGACACCCGGGTTCTACAGCGCCGACATTGTGGCCAATGATCTCGAGACTCCCGGCGTCGACGGACGCCTTACGGTCAGTGTTTCCGTGCCCCACCGGTTCAACCTGAGCGGCATGGCTTCGTTCAACATGGGGATAGACTCTTCTAGGCCGGTGGACCGGCAGTTCATCCGCATGCCCGAGACGGCAGAATCGGTCAGGATCAACATTTCGGCCACCGGATCAGGAACCCACTACGCCTTGTACAACCCGGAAGGGCTCTTGGTCAGCCAGGGGGCTGCCGGGGCTTCGACCACCCTAAGGATTGGAATACCGGAGCCCGGGCTTTGGCAGATATGTCTGTTCGCAGCGAACCTCGGAGCGCCTGCGAGCGCCAGAGTGGAGGCGTCCCTCGACGGCTTCGCCGCCGAGGATCTCGGCGTGTCAGGTCAGTCGCAGTACTTCCTCGCGCATCTTGGAGCCGGCAAATATGAGTTCAAGTACCTGGGTCCCGATTCAGCGTCCGAGTGGCGCCAGAGGCAGTCGATATCGCTTCCGGCCAATACGAGCACTCAGATCGCGTTCGCAGTCACCGACAGCTCGGCCAAGATGTTCTCCTTCAGCTTCGGAACTGCGACAGGCAGCTATCTTATGGCCTATCTCATCAGATTCGATGCGACCCTCGGTAAGTGGGTCGACGTGGCGAAGGGGATAACCAGGGCCTCAGGGTTTGGCGAGATTACCGTGGACAGTCCGCCGCCGGGCAACTATATGGCCTACGTTGAAGCCTATGGGACGGGGCATCGGGTCTATGTTGAGATGGATGCCCTTATCCTCCGCGCAGAGACGGACGGTCCCGCGCCTGTCGTCAGCATGAATGCCAGCGCCGGCACGACAGGGACCCTAACTGTGACCCCAAGGCAGAGCGAGGGTGAGGCCAGGACTATCGTAGTCACCCGTGCGTCGGATGGGAAGGTCGCGGGCGTCTTCAGCAGGGCTCTGGTGGCGCCATCCGAATCACCGGTCGTTCAATTGACAGGTGGCCAGGGCGTGAAGACCATCCGCGCTTGGAGCAGGTCGGATATGAAGCCGCTCGACATCCTCGTCACCGTGGGCTCGGCCAGTTACCAGCTCACCGAGGGCCGGGTCACCACCGGAGTGACGGAAGGCCAGATTGTCAGCATTCCGACAAAGGATGGAAGCCGCATGCTACTGTTGCCGTCTTCCCCCACGAGGTAGAATTGCGGTAGTGCCTGAGTGCATCGTTTAACCTATAAAAGCTGAGTCGAGTGACCCAAGGACACCCCACAGGGAAGTGTGTTTAGTTGAGGAAAACCAGCCGCAGTATTCGCATCATATTGGCTCTCACGGTCTGCCTACAGGTTGTCTGGGCAGGCATCTCCCCTGCGGAAGCTGCCCCGCAGACTCCGAGCGCCGATGTTACCTTCAGCCTCACTCTTTCCCCCGAGGAGAAGGTCCTGTTCGACGACCTCATGCAGATAAAGAACCTGATCGAGCAGGTGCATCCGACAGGGGCATCGATGAAAGCTATCTACGAAGGCATGATCCGCGGGCTTTTGGACAGCCTGAACGACCCGTATTCGTCCTATCTGACTCAGGACGAACTTGTCAGCTTTACTAGCTCATTTAGTGACACCTACACGGGGATCGGGGTCACGATAACTGTGGTCGACGAAAAGGTGACCGTTATGAGCGTCCTTGAGGGTTCACCGGCTGAAGCTGCAGGGGTGCAGGCGGAAGACATAATTCTCTCCGTCAACGGGCAGGAGTTTGGGACGCTTGAAGAGGCCTCCAACGCCCTCAGGGGCTATCCGGGCACCAGCGTGACGATGCTGGTCAGTCGCCCGTCGACCGGCGACATTATCAGTTTCTCAATAACCCGAGCCGTTATCTCGACCGACAGACTGCGGGCTGAGGATCTGGGTGATGGGCTTTACTTCCTCAAGATAGGCAGGTTCACTGACGGGGTCCTCTCCCAGTTTCCGAGCGAGATGGAGAGGATCAAAGCGGCCGGAGCCAGAGGGCTGGTCCTTGATCTGCGCAGCAATCCTGGCGGCCTGCTCGATGCAGGAGTTGAGGTAGCGAAGCACCTCATCCCGAAGGGCCCTGTAGTCATCCTGCAAGGGAAGAGCGGGCAGCAGACCATCTTGAACAACCTGGATACCCAGCCAATCCCCGTAGTGATCTTGGTGAATGGCGGGACTGCCAGCTCGTCGGAGATAGTTGCTGGCGCAGTCCGCGACACCGGCGTCGGGCGGTTAGTCGGAACCAAGACTTACGGAAAGGGCTGCATCCAGCAGGTCGCCGCCCTAGGTGACAATCTCGGCGGCATCCGGCTCACTACTGCCAACTATTTGACTCCGTCAGGTCGGGCCATCGGCGGCGTCGGCCTGGAGCCGGACGTTATCGTTGAAGCTGTCCGCATAAACGCCCCGAACGATATTCGATACAAGCGAGATATGAAGCCGGGTATGGTTGGGCTCGACGTTCTTGCCCTGCAAGAGAATCTCAATTTCCTCGGGTACAATGCCTCTCAGCCCGACGGGGTCTATGGGCCTGCGACTGCTGCAGCGGTCAGCCGGTTTCTGGCCGATCAGAAGGCCACGTACCGGGGCATCGTGGGGGTCGCTGAGGTCGAACTCATCACCAAGGCTACCAACCAAAAGGCTATGAACCCGCCGGACACTGTTCGGGAGAAGGGCATCGAGGTCCTGAGAGCCCGGGTTACGGAAGGCGAGTGGAAGCACTGAGTGCCGGAGGCGAATAGAATGAACCTACCTACGTCCATGATCCGCCTGCGCGTCAGCCAGCAGGATGTGCACTATGGCGGCGGAATCGTCGCTGGCGCCAAGATGATGGAGTTCTTCGGCGACGTGGCTACGGAACTCAGCATTATCTACGACGGCGATGAGGGCCTCATGGCTGCATACGACCTGGTTGAGTTCAAGCAGCCCGTCCACGCCGGCGACTTTCTGGAGATCCGCGGCCGCATCACAGAGGTCGGCAGGCGGTCCAGGAAGGTCGAGATGGAGGCCTACAAGGTGATCGAAGGTGACTGGGAGCACGGGTCCAGCGCCGCCAAGGTCCTTCCCGAACCGGTCCTGGTGGCCAAGGCCCGGGGTACTGTCGTCGCTCCCAAGAAGCCCTAAGTAATAAGAGGACTTCCCTCACATAATGCCGAAGTCCCAATCGCTGCCTGGATAGTCTTGCCTGAAGTGTCCTCGAGAGGAGTTGGGTAATGGATCCCCTCGTAATCACCGTGGCTCCGGTCGGAGCCGAGGTTACCCGCGCCCACACACCGTACATCCCGCTGACGCCCCAGGAGATCGCCGAAGAGTGCTACCGTGCTTGGAATGAGGGTGCGTCGCTGGCTCACATCCACGCTCGCGATAAGGACGGCAACCCGACGCAGGATCCCGATGTCTACCGCGAGATCATCGACCTGGTCAGGGCTAAAACCGATCTGATCGTTCAGGTCTCCACGGGCGGAGCAGTAGGTATGACGGTGCAAGAGCGGGTCGGCCCGGTATCGGTCAAGCCGGACATGGCTACACTTACTTGCGGGACCGTGAACTTCGGCGACGGCATCTTTGTCAACTCCCAGGACGATATGGAGATGTTTGCGAAGGCCATCCGCGAAAATGGCGTCGTGCCTGAGATGGAGATATTCGACGCCGGGATGGTCGAAAACGCCAGGAAACTTCACGCGAAGAAGCTCATTGATCTCCCCGGGCACTTCGATTTTGTGATGGGGGTACCCGGAGGGATCTCGGGGGACCCGCGCAATCTCATGCACCTCATCTCACTCCTGCCCCAGGACGGGTCCACATGGACGGTGGCCGGGATCGGCAGACACGAGTTGCCCCTGGGCGCGATGGCGGTCGTATTAGGCGGGCACGTGAGGGTGGGCTTTGAGGACAACATCTACTACTCGCGGGGCGTTCTCGCCAAGTCCAATGCCGAACTGGTCGCGCGGATGGCCCGGATCGCCGCCGAGTTGGGACGCCCGGTAGCCAAGCCGGCTGAGGCGAGGAAGATCCTAGGACTTGACGGCAGGTAGGACGGCCGTGCCGCTGAGAGCGGCGTAGCGTTGCGGGATGACATTCTGTTTCCGATTGTTATTGAGAAAGGGGTACCAAAATGCAGCTATTCCTCGACACAGCGAACCTCGACGAAATCAAAGAAGCGGCTTCATGGGGCGTTATATCGGGAGTCACCACCAATCCCAGCCTGGTGGCCAAGGAAAGGAAGGACTTCAGGGCGCTGGTGAAAGAGATCGCCTCTATAGTCCCCGGCCCGATCTCGGCTGAGGTATTGAGCGACGATGCGGTGGACATGATCCCCGAAGCCCGCGAGCTGGCCAAGATCGCCCCCAACATCGTGGTGAAGATCCCGATGACCAAAGAGGGCCTCAAGGCAGTCAAGGTCCTCTCCAAGGAAGGCATCAAGACAAATGTTACGCTGGTCTTCTCTGCCTCTCAGGGCCTCATGGCCGCTATCGCCGGCGCGACTTACATAAGCCCGTTCGTCGGCAGAATGGACGATATCAGCAACGAAGGGTTGGACATCGTCGAAGACCTGGTCGTCATCCTCGCCAACTACGGCCTGCCCACCCAGGTTATCGCGGCGTCGATCCGTCATCCCATGCATGTTGTCGAAGCCGCGCGGCTGTCGGCTCATATCGCGACCGTCCCGTTCAAGGTACTGGAGCAGATGCTTCATCACCCGCTGACGGATATCGGCATAAAGAGGTTCAAGGACGACTGGGCAAAGGCGAACTCCTGAATGGATAACGCCTGAATCTTGACGCGGGTTCCTGCGTATGATACTTTCGACATAGGAGCGATTATCCAGCCTTCTTTGTGACGCCCCAAAGAACGTCGAACCCTTTGGATTTTGCCGCGGCTATTGCCGTATCCCATATTTCGTCCGAAGCCCGCCATGGTTGTGGTACGGGTCTACCCAACGATTCTGAGGAGATGTGAAAGAGAATGGAGAAAGACGGGACCAAAGAGCCCGGCCTACCCATTGATGCCGGAGCCGCAGATTCTCCCGCCCCCGCCCCTGAAAAGCCCAGGACCAGACGCACCACCAGAGCCAAGACGAGCTTGGCGGATGCCTCCGCAGGTGATCCTGCTGAAAAAGCCCTAGCAGGCGAAGTACCGGGCGCTGCAGTGACTGCTTCTGAGGCGCCGGCTGCTGCGCCGGTGCGCAGAGGGCGCAGGACGTCCAAAGCTGCGGGGGATGCAGTCCCGCCAGCCGCTGCTGCGCAAGAAGCGACATCCGAGGAGGCGCCCGCGCCGCGGGTGGCTGAGTCTGTTTCGGCAACGGCAGCGCCCGAAGGGGCGGCGCCTGCTAAGCCGGTAGATGCGGCTCCACCGCCCAAGCGGAGGACCAGGAGGGCCCCGGCCAAGGCGGTCGAAGAGACCACTCCGGCAATCTCCTCCACGGAAGACCACCCGCCCGCATCCGTTGAGACCACAGTAGTCCCCGAGACCGTTCCCGCACCCAAGACCGGAATTGCGCCCCCGCCCACTCCTGTCGAACCGTCTGAGCCTTCCGCTACCGCGCCGCCCACCCGGGCGTTGCAGAGGCAGCCTTACGAGCGAAGCGTTGTGGAGCATGAGCGTCCGTCCGGCGGCCGTCCCGGCTTCGAGCGGCAGCAGGGGGAGAGGCGCACTGAGCGGCGTCAGGACTTCGAGCAGCGTCCGCGGCTGCAGGACCGCCAGAGCTACGATAGGCAAGGTTTCGAGCGGCAAGGCTTCGACCGGCAGCCTCGCGAGGCTCAGCAGGACAAACAGCCCTACGACAGGCAAACTTTTGACCGTCAGCCCCGCGATATGCAGGGGGACCGCCAGTCTCGCGACGCGCAGGCGGACCGTCAGCCCTACGGCAGGTCCACCGAGAGGCAGAACGGCTTCCGCAGCTATGACCGGGTGCTCGACCGTCAGCAGGATGACCGTCCACAGGGCTTCACCCGTGCCACCCCGGATATGTACACCGAACGCTATCAGCCCGACCAACGCACTATGCCCGAACCGCCGGCAGGCGAGCGTTACGCGTCTGAGCAGCGTCCCTCCATCGATAGGAGGGCGGCGCCTCAGGATGTCGCCCAAGTTGAACCACCGGCCGACGTCCTCTACATCCGTCCAGGCGGGAGGCCCGCAAGGCCAAGACCCGAAAGCGGCCCCTCGGTCAAGGAACTGAACAACACCAATCTCGTAGACCTCCAGAGAATGGCCCGCGAACTTGGCATCGCCGGGTATTCGGCCCTCCGCAAGAAGGAGCTCGTTTTCGAGATCCTGAAAGCGCGGACCCAGGCCGGCGGCCTCATCTTCGCCGAAGGTCTGCTTGAGATACTGAACGAGGGCTACGGCTTCCTGCGTCCCGCGTTCTACTTCCCGAGCAAGGACGATATCTACATCTCGCCGTCCCAGATCCGCAGGTTCGACCTGCGTACGGGTGACCTGGTATCGGGGCAGGTCCGCCCGCCCCACGACACGGAGCGGTACTACGGGCTCCTGCGCATCGAGGCCATCAACGGCGAGGACCCGGAGACGGCTCGCGAGCGGCCCAACTTTGAAGGCCTGACGCCGATCTTCCCCGACCAGCGGTTCCAGTTGGAGACCACCAAATCCGAGACGTCGGGCCGTTTGATGGACTTGGTCTGCCCCGTCGGCATGGGGCAGCGCGGCCTTATCGTGTCGCCGCCCAAAGCCGGCAAGACGGTGCTTCTGAAGAAGATCGCCAACGCCATCACGACCAACCACCCGGACACTTACCTGATGGTGCTCCTCATCGACGAGCGCCCCGAGGAAGTCACGGATATGCAGCGGTCTGTGAAGGGCGAGGTCATAGCGTCCACGTTCGACGAGCCGCCGGAGAACCACGCCAGGGTTGCCGAAATGGCTCTGGAGAGGGCCAAGAGGCTCGTGGAGAACGGACGCGACGTCGTGGTGCTGCTGGACAGTATCACCAGGATGACCAGGGCTTACAACATCATCGAGCCGACGTCCGGACGCACGCTGTCAGGCGGCATGGACCCCGCGGCGTTCCACAAGCCTAAGAGGTTCTTCGGCGCGGCCAGGAACATCGAAGAAGGCGGGAGCCTGACAATCCTCGGGACCTGCCTGGTCGACACCGGCAGCCGCATGGACGACGTCATCTACGAGGAATTCAAGGGAACCGGCAATATGGAGGTCCACCTGGACCGCAAGCTCTCCGAGCGCAGGATCTTCCCCGCAATCGACGTGAAGCGCTCCGGCACCCGCAAAGAGGAGCTCCTGCAGCCCAAGGAGGAACTGGAGGCCATGTGGCTCTTCCGCAAGATGACCAACGACCTGGAGCCTGACAAGGTGCTCGAATCCCTCATCCAGCTCCTGTCGCAGACTTCGACGAATAAGGAAGCCGTGCCCATCATCAAGAAGAGGCTGGCGATGATGAGGTAGGTCCGAGGGGTAACTGATTCGTGGGCCGCGGTGGGATGAACCATTTAGACCCAAAGCGGTGGGGCTCGAAAAGACCAACATGGATGTGATGCGCCCGGCGGAGACGCCGGGCGCTTCTTCACACGAGGTAGATGAACCGGTAAGGTCGGGGCGGACAGCATACCACAGTGCGTTGGCAGCGATTCGTGGGTATAACCCTAAGCGCTCCTCAGCTGAAGGTGACCTTTAGGGGTACAACCCTAATCCCTCCTCGGGTGAACAGGCACTTTGGGGTCATAACCCTACCCCCCCTCAGATAACGGTGTACTTTAGGGTTATAGCCATAAAGTGCCCTTGAATGGGGGCTTGAGAGACATGGTTACCGCGCCCTACGTGGTCCGTCTTGACAGATTGCGGATGGCGTGCCATAATCAAGGCACGAACGCTTGTACGCCACCCCAGACGAATCAATCTCCTACGGATCTGCAGCAACCGCATGCTTTTCCGGAGGTGGTGGCTGATAGGAGACGCTTGAGAAGGTTTGGCGCAAGCCGCGCTGAAAACCACTGTCGGTCGTCCCTATGCAATCGCCCTTAGTTGCATCATAGGGTGGGATGTGGATTGCCAAGGAAGATAATTGGTCTGACTGGTTCATTCGGTAGCGGTGCCTCGACCGTTGCCGAATACCTTGGCGAGATGGGTTACCAGAGAGTATCGCTATCCGATGAACTTCACTCTCGATTCCCGAATGCCACCCGCAGTCAGCTGCAGGAAGAGGGCAACAAGCTGCGTGCCAGCGATCCTGCTTACCTCGCCAGACAAGTCCTAGAAAGGATAGACAAAAGCGATCAAAACTCCAAGTGGGTCGTCGATAGTATACGAAACCCGAGCGAAGTCAGGAATCTTGCCTCGAGCACTTCGGAGTTCTACCTGTTTGCGGTCTTCGCTGACAAGAGACTGCGGTGGGAGCGGGTCAAGGGCATAGCCAATTACACGCATTCGCAATTCGAAGCGGATGATTGGAAGGACGCTGGTGACGACGAGCCTAGCCATGGTCAGCGCGTTAGGGACTGCTATAGCATCGCTGATGTCATCATATCTAACAACGAGAATTGGCGCATAAGGAAGGACAAGATTGAGGAATCACTGAAACAGACTGTCCGTCAGTATGTGGAGTACGTGGAGGGCAAGCCTTTTGTTCCTGATGTCGACGAGGCTCTCATGGCACAGGCCTACGCTAACAGCCTCCGATCTGTCTGTCTGAAGCGCAAAGTGGGAGCGATCATTGCAGCTCCCTCAGGAGACATCATAAGCTCTGGTTTCAACGCCGTACCGCCGAAGGAACTGCATTGTATGGAGGCGTTTGAGGGTAGGTGCTATCGCGATCACATGCGGGAGAGATTCCGGGAAGCTCTGATACCTAAGCTGAAAGATGCTTCGGATGCAGAGGAACTCTCGGGGATGTTCAAGAATCTTGATTACTGCAGGGCCTTGCACGCCGAGGAGAACGCCATACTGAATGCTCCGCAGCATATTCGACTATTCCCGGAGCGGGCTCCGGAGATGGCTCCACAGGAATCCGATGACGTAGTTACCATGTATGTCACAACTTACCCATGCAACCTTTGTGCGAACAAAATCGCGCGATCAAGTGTAAGGAAGGTGGTCTATCTTGAGCCGTACCCGATGGATGAAGCTAAGACCATCCTCGACCATGCGAAGGTGCTTCAGGTTCCTTTCCAAGGGGTAACGTTTAATGGATACTTCAGGTTTGGGAGGTACGCTCGATGACGAAGTTCTGCAAGCGTTGTGGGCGCATAATCAGGTACGATGGTTGGTCAAAGGCTTATATCTGCGTTGCGTGTGGCACTCGTGAGGAGGTTGTTCCCGACCAGAGGACCTTCACTATCAAGAGAAACAACATCTTGGTGAAGCAGTCGAGATCAGCGGAGCGAGAGCTGGTAGCAAAAGACGACTAGACCCCTCCTGTCCGCCTATGGCATTGATGCTGCCTGCGTGCTATACTCTTCCTGTTTGCGTATTGCAGCAGCGATACTTCTTATCGCTATTGCGATAAACCATGAAGATGATATTGGCGATGAGATCCGCAAAAGCCTTGCCTGAGGTGATTTACGTGAAGGAAAAGATCCATCCGAACTACGAGAAGACCACGATTACCTGCGCTTGCGGCGCTGTGTATCATGTCGGTTCCACCAAGAAGGCCATCAGGGTTGACATCTGCGCGAAGTGCCATCCGTTCTTCACCGGCGTCCAGAAGATCATGGACACCAGCGGTCGCGTCGAACGGTTCCGCCAGAAGTATGGCTACCTCGAGGGCGAGAAGAAGTCAGGAGCCGAGGCCAAAGCCGACAATCGCTAGCCGAACGAATAGAGGCAGAGACCACCTTTGCGGCGGTGTCTGCCTTTTTATTTGCTTGAAAGAACCTGTAGAATGAAAGTATAGGCACCCGCCGCGGCGGGCCGCGCAAGCGACCGCCGATGCCAAAGGCTCATACTTGCAGCACACGATGCAAGCAGCGCGACGCAAGCGGCGAGATGCGGGCGTAACGATGCTAGCGGCATAGGGGAGGTCTCCAGTTGGCTCAGAGCACGCCATCCTATGGCGGTCAGGCAGTCCTGGAAGGGGTCGTCATGCGCGGCCCGACCTACGTCTCCCTATCGGTGCGCAAGCCTGACGGGGACATTTCATCAATGACGAAGCGGGCTCCGTCCCCGTCCCAAAGGAGCGCGTTCATGCGCTTTCCAGTGATACGGGGGGCTTTTGCCTTTGTTGATTCCTTCACCCTCGGCATCGAGATGCTCATCAAATCAGCGGAGATAGCCGCCCCCGACGAGGAGAAGCCGTCGTCTATGGCGGTGAACCTCGGTGTCGGATTGGGCGTGACGCTGGCCATCGGCCTGTTCATCCTCCTTCCCGCCGCCGTGACGCCCTATCTGTTGACGCGGATGGGCATCGATGGTCGCTTTCTTTCCAGCTTGTTCGAGACGCTGTTCCGCCTTGTCATTCTCATAGGATACATCGCCCTGGTCTTCCGGATGCCGGAGATCCGCAGGGTCATCGAGTATCACGGGGCCGAGCATAAGGTCATTTGGGCGTGGGAACGGAATTACCGGGAAATGCTCGACAGGATCCGGAACGACGGCTGGGACATGGCGCGCTCCATCGGGTTCCTGGTTGATAAGGGGCAGCGGGAGTCCAGGCTGCATCCAAGGTGCGGGACCAGTTTCCTTTTCATCGTCGTACTCTGCACCTGGGTCGTCTTCCTTTTCGTGAATACACCGAGCATCCCGCTGCGGGTGGCTGTCAGGCTCGTCCTGCTGCCGTTGGCCGCGGGACTGTCCTATGAAGTGCTGAAGCTGTCGGCCGACAAAACCGGCTTCTTCTGGAAGGTAATCCGCGCTCCCGGCATGGCGCTGCAGTCCATGACCACAAGGGAGCCTGACAAAGGTGAATTGGAAGTGGCCGCGACCAGCCTCATGCATCTGGTCGAGGTCGAGAGAGGTGTTTTCCGGTGACACGCAACGGAACTGAAGGCGCCGGGTTTGAGTCCAGGCTGGACGCCATGTCCGCGCGCTTCGACGAACTGACGAAGATGCTGGAAGACGAGGCGGTCTTCTCGGATCCCAAGCGGTACAGGGATCTGGCCCGGGAGAGGGCCAAGCTGGAGGACGTGGTCACCAAGTACCGCCGCTTCGTCAAGATCCAGAGTGATATTACCGAGAGCAGGGAACTCTTGGACTCCGAGACTGATGCCGACCTGCGGGCGCTGGCGGAGGAGGACTTGGCCACTCTCGAGGCCGAGAAGGCGACTCTCGAGCAGCAGCTGAAGATAGCCCTGATTCCCAAGGACCCCAACGATGATAAGGACGTCATCATGGAGATCCGCGCCGGGACGGGCGGCGACGAAGCGGCGCTCTTCGCCGGCGAGCTTTTCCGGATGTACGGCCGCTACGCTGAAGACCGCGGGTGGAAGGTCGAGGTCCTGACGTCCAACCCCACCGACCTTGGTGGCTTTAAGGAAGTCACGTTTGCCATCGCCGGCGACGGAGCTTACCGGCGCCTCAAGTATGAAGGCGGCGTCCACAGGGTGCAGAGGGTTCCTGCTACCGAGTCCAGCGGGCGCATCCACACGTCCACGGTGACGGTCGCGGTGCTCCCGGAAGCCGAGGAAATGGACGACGTCCAGATTGATCCCGATGACTTGCGCATCGACACTTTCATGGCGTCGGGCAAGGGCGGCCAGGGCGTGAACACCACCTACTCAGCGGTAAGGATCACACACTTGCCGACAGGCCTCGCTGTTAGCTGCCAGGACGAGCGGTCTCAGATCCAGAACCGCGAGAGAGCGATGAGGATCCTGCGATCGCGCCTAATGGCCATGGCCGAGGAAGAGAAGAACAAGGAACTAACCCAGGCGAGACGCTCTCAGGTGGGGACCGGTGAGCGGGCGGAGAAGATCCGCACGTTCAACTTCCCGCAAAACAGGATAACGGACCACAGGATCGGCTACACCACCCACAGGCTGGTCGAGTTCCTCAACGGGAGCATCGACGAGATGGTGGACGCACTGCTCGCCGAAGAGGAAAAGCGGCTCTTGCAGGAGGCGTGATCGCTCAAGGCATGGTTGGCATGGTTACCGCAGGCGAGCCCTTCAGCGGCGCGAAGGCATGGCTACAGTAGGAGAAGCTCTGGAGCTGGCGAGAGCATCACTACGCGAGGACAGCCAGTACCCCGCCAGGGACGCTGTCCTTTTGCTTGCCCACGCGCTGGATAAACCCACTTCGTACCTGCACCTGCATCCGGAGGACACCCTCTCGCCGCGCGCCGAGGAGGTCCTTATGGAATTGGTCCGTCGGCGCAAGGCCGGCGAACCTATGGCTTACATCCGGGGATACCAGGAGTTCATGGGCGATCGGTTTCTGGTCGACCGCCGTGTCCTCATACCCCGTCCCGAGACGGAGATACTGGTCGAGGCGGCAGTGGAAGAGCTGCGGGTGGCTATGCGCAGTGCGAGCAGCATCGGCAGCACCGTGGACGGCGCTTTAACTATTGCCGACATATGCTGCGGCTCCGGAGCCATCGGCCTCTCGCTGGCGAAGACGTTCCCGGGCATCACCATCCTCCTCAGCGACGTATCGCCTGACGCCCTCGAAGTCGCCAGGATGAACGCCGGGCTGCTCGGGGTTGAGAGGCAGGCCCGTTTCCTGGAAGGAGACTTGATCACGCCTCTTATCGCGGCCGGTTGGGCCGACTCTTTGGAACTGGTCACCGCAAATCCGCCGTACATCGCGCGGGAAGAGATGGACTCGCTCCCCCGCGACGTGAGGTGCTTTGAGCCTCGTTTGGCGCTGGACGGTGGTCCCGGCGGCCTGGACATAATCAGGCGGCTGGCAGCCGAAGCCCCCGCTGTCCTGAAGAGCGGCGCGTTGTTCCTTATGGAGATCGGCCATGGGCAAGGGAGCGCGTGCGAGGAGATCTTCTCGCAGGACCCCCGCTGGCGCGATCCTTCTGTGCTCCCGGACTACGCAGGCAGGCAAAGAGTGCTGAAGGTACGAAGAAAGTGATCGTCCGCTGGAGCAGCCGTCGGCCGGACTAACTGGAGGTGAGACCGTGGAAACCAGAGTGGTCAGGGTCGATCCCTTTGATCCAAGGGCAGACCTGCTAGAGCCGTGCGCCGTTGCCCTCCGTCAGGGCGGCTTGGTCGCATTCCCCACTGAGACGGTCTACGGCCTCGGCGCCAACGCGCTGGATCCTCTGGCCGTATCGAGGATTTTCGACGCCAAGGGGCGTCCCCAGGACAATCCTCTGATAGTACATGTATCGAGGCCCGAGTCGGTAGCGCCTCTGGTCAGGGAGATATCCCCTGTGGCTGAAAGGCTGATGGAGACTTTTTGGCCCGGTCCCCTCACGCTCATATTCCCGAAGTCCGACTTGGTGCCGCCTGTTGTGACTGCCGGGTTGGGCACGGTGGCCGTCAGGATGCCCGACCATCCGGTGGCACACCTCTTGATAGATCAGGCCGGAGTACCCGTCGCGGCGCCGTCTGCCAACATATCGGGCAGTCCCAGCCCCACAACCTTTGAAGAGACCCGCGCCGACCTGGACGGCAGGGTGCACTACATCATCGACGGTGGCCCCGCAGGCATCGGGGTAGAGTCCACGGTGCTGGACATCTCGGGCCCCATCCCCGTCGTGCTGCGGCCGGGGGGCCTGTCAGTTGAAGAACTGCAGGCGGTCCTGGGAGAGGTGAGGGTCGCAGGCCGGGCGGCAGGCAGCGAGGTAGGCACAGGGGCTGGCAGCGAGGCCGGCAGCCATACGGTTGGCATCGAGGAGTTCACGGGTCCGCCCCCGTCCCCCGGGATGAAGTACAAGCACTACGCTCCCAAGGCGCCGGTCTTATTGGCGAAAGGGGACCCAGATGAGCAAGGCCGGTCCATCCTGCTTCTCGCCCTGAAGTCCCTCATGTCCGGCAAGAGGGTAGCGGTCCTTGCCTCGTCGGAAAACACCAGTCGGTACTCTCGTCTCGCGAGCAGCTATCCCGGATCCCTTCACGTCCTGGAGCTGGGTCCCCGTTCCGACTTGGCCCCTGTAGCGGCCAGGCTCTTCTCCAGCCTGCGATACGCGGATAGTTTGGGTGCCGACGTCATCCTCGCCGAGTCTTTTCCCGAGGCAGGATTGGGGCTAGCTATCCAGAACCGTCTACAGCGAGCCAGCGGCGGAAAGACCGTCCCCGGCCTCAGAGACGCGACGCTCAACCTGCTCATGGTGTGTTCAGGCAACACCTGCAGGAGCCCTATGGCTGAAGCTCTGATGCGGGCGCTCTGGGATCGATCAGGCCATCTACCCATGCTGCAAGTCTGGTCTCGCGGGACGTCGGCCCTCCCGGGCTTTCCGGCATCCCACGAAGCGATAGAGGCGATGGCAGCCAGGGGACTGGATTTGAGCAAGCACTTGTCGGCTCCGGTAAGCGAAGCCGACCTTGAAACGGCAGACCTGGTCCTGACAATGACCGGCGCCCACAAGAATGCGCTGTTGGGACGGTATCCCGCTCATGCAGCCAAAGTCAGGACGCTGGCCGAAGTATCGGAAGGCGCCGTGCGGGGAGACGTCGAGGACCCCTTCGGTCTGGATCAGGCGCAGTATGACCGGGCGGCAGAGACCATCGAGCGCGGGCTGTCGGCGTTGATCGCGAGGCTGAAGGATCTACTAGGCGACTAAGGAGGAGTTTCTCGTGAAGATCGCGGTGGGAAGCGACCACGCAGGGTTCCGGCTGAAGCAGGAGGTCCTATCCTGGCTTTCGGAGCTGGGGCACGAGGCATCGGATTTCGGAACGATGTCCGGCGACTCAGTGGACTACCCGGACTTTGCCCTCATGGTCTGCGAAGCTGTCGCCGGACGGAAAGCCGATTTCGGCATTCTGGTCTGCGGGACCGGGCTAGGGATGGCCATCGGCGCCAACAAGGTACCTGGGATTCGCGCGGTCACCTGCTCGGACTCGTTCTCGGCAAGATGTTCACGGGAACATAATGACGCAAACGTGTTATGCTTGGGCGAGCGGGTGATCGGTTCTGGGGTCGCCCGTGACATCGTCGAGACATGGCTTGCCGCGTCTTTCCAGGGCGGCAGGCACACGAGAAGGGTCGACAAGATCTCCGGGATAGAGAGGAAGTATACATCACAGCCATCGGGAGGAACGCGAGATGCCTGAAGGAGTACCCGAGGTTCTGAACCTTGGGGAAGTCAAGGAGCAGGTCCGTGGTGCTGTAGCGGGTCTATTGGAGGTAGCGAAGCTTCGGCCGGGTCAGATTCTGGTTCTGGGATGCTCAACGTCTGAAGTGCAGGGCAAGAGGATAGGTTCCACGGGAAACACCGACGTGGCTGCCGCCGTGCTGGACGGGGTTCATGAAGCCCTCAAGGGCACTGGCGTTCAGTTAGCGGTGCAGTGCTGCGAGCACCTCAACCGGGCTCTGGTCGTCGAACGCGATACGCAGGAAAAGTACAACCTCACGGAAGTGACGGTACTCCCGGTCCCTCACGCCGGCGGAGCTACCGCGGCAACTGCCCTAAAGCGTTTCTCGGATCCGGTGCTTGTCGAAAGCATACAAGCCCATGCCGGCATTGACATCGGTGACACGTTCATCGGCATGCATCTTAGGCCGGTAGCGGTCCCTGTTCGGCTCCCCATCCGCTCGATAGGCGACGCCCACCTGACGGCCGCTCGGACTAGGCCCAAGCTCATTGGCGGCAAGCGAGCCATCTACGCCTGGGACGAGATTGAAGAAAAGGTCGGAAAGGGCGTGCAGCGGTGAACCAAATCGACGCGGGATCAGTCATACCAGACGACGGACACGTACCGCCGAAAGGACACGAAAGGCCGAGTTGGGACGAGTACTTTATGGAGGTCGCTTCAGTGGTCGCCAAGCGGGCCACGTGTCTTAGACGCAGCGTGGGCGCCGTGGTGGTCAAGGACAAGAGGATCCTGGCCACGGGATACAACGGCGCGCCCAGTGGGCTTCAGCACTGCTCCGTCGCGGGGTGCCTTCGCGAGAGACTGGGGATACCGTCGGGCCAGAGAGTCGAGATCTGCCGGGGGCTCCATGCCGAGCAGAACGCTCTGATCCAGGCAGCCAAGTACGGAATACCGCTGGACGGCGCCACGGTGTACACGACCCTGGAGCCGTGCGTTACTTGTGCCAAGATGCTGGTCAACGCCGGCATCAAGAGGATCGTGTTCGAGGAAGCGTACGTGGACCAGCTCTCCAGAGACATACTGGCTGAGGCCAACATGCAGGTAGAGCAGTTTGTGAGGGGCTAGAGGAGACTGCGCCGTAGATTGCTCTGAGATGGCTCCGACTGTGTTGGAGCGCTTAACCGCCAAGGGGTCCAGCCGCCCGTTGCGGTTGACTACCTGGGACAGGCTTAGATAGAATTACGCAGGTAGCACTGGGTTAAGGTCCGGGAGCCGGGAGGAACCGAGGGGGGACAATCGTTGCAGACCAGCCTCGCTTTCATTGCCGCACTTGCTCTTTCGCTCATTACGACCCCGCTCGTCAGGCGGTTCGCGCTCAAAGTAGGCGCAGTCGCTCGACCCAATGCGCGCAGCGTCCACAAGGTTCCCATCCCCCATCTCGGAGGCGTCGCAATCTACCTGTCGTCCGTCGCCGCCATGCTGATTTCGCACCCCATCGATCCGACCGCAGAGATCGCCGTGATTGTGGGCGGCTTCGTCATTCTCGTTGTAGGTGTGCTGGATGACATCTACGACCTCAAGCCCTGGCAGAAGGGCATCGGGCAGATTGTCTCGGCCGGTGTCGTCATCGCTATCGGCGTCAGCATTTCATTCCTGACCAACCCGTTCTCCGGAGCCCTGAAGGTGCTTGGATTCCTTGCCATCCCGCTCACCATCGTGTGGGTCATATCCTTCGAAAACCTGGTGAACTTCTCGGACGGCCTTGACGGTCTTGCCGGCGGCATCGTGGTCATCACCGGCACGGTCATCGTGTTTGCCTCGTACAAGGCCGGCGCCTTCGGAGTCCCGCCCGCGGCTGCCGCCATTGTCGGCAGCGTCCTGGGCTTTCTCCCGTACAACTTCCATCCGGCGTCCATCTTCATGGGCGATGCCGGCGCTATGTACCTCGGACTTGCCCTGTCGGTCCTCTCCGTCCAGGGACTCGTGAAATCGGCAGTGTTCATGTCGGTGCTGGCGCCGCTTCTGGCGCTTATGGTGCCTATCTCGGACACAGCGTTCTCCATAGTTCGGCGTACCTTGCAGGGTCAAGCTTTCTTCTACGCAGACCACGACCACTTCCATCACAGGCTCCTGGAGCTTGGCCTCGGACAGAGGAAGACTGTTCTATCGATATACCTGGTCAGCGCGTTGGGTGGCGCCCTGGGCCTGATCTCGGGTTTCTCGCCCATCGAGACCGGCGGCCCCATTGTCCTGGTGGCGGTTCTGGCCCTGTTCATTGCCGCAAGCAGGGCCGGCCTTCTCACGGTACCCCGCAAGCAGGGTAAAGGACACGCCGACCAGAGCTCGGGAGGCCAGCGTTAGCAAGAGAGGGGCACGTCCGCAGTGAAGAGGCTCAAAGTAATATCTGTTTTCGGCACGCGCCCCGAAGCAACCAAGATGGCGCCTCTGGTTAGGGCTCTCGCCTCGCAGGCTCCCACTATCGAATCCAAGGTCCTCATCACCGCCCAGCACCGTGAAATGCTCGACCAGGTCCTCCGGGATTTCGACATCAAGGCGGACTACGACCTGGACGTGATGAGAGCCAATCAGACCCTGGCCGAGACAACGCAGCGGGTGCTCAGCGGCATGACGCCCATCCTGGAAGCCGAGCGCCCGGATGTCGTCCTGGTCCACGGCGATACCGCCACCACGGCCTCAGCGGCGCTCTGTGCCTACTACCTGAAGATAGCTTGCGGCCACGTTGAGGCGGGCCTCCGGACAGGCGACAAGTACGCGCCCTTCCCTGAGGAAGTAATGCGAAAGATAGCCGACACCATCTCCGACATCCATTTCGCGCCGACTGAAATGTCCAAGCAGAACCTCTTGCGGGAAGGGATACCGGCGGAGTCCATCTACGTCACCGGGAACACGGCAGTTGACGCCCTGTTCCTTACAGTGAAGGACGGCTACGTTTTCAAGGACCCGCGGCTAAACGACATCGACTTTTCTTCCCGGCGCAACATCCTGGTCGAAGTCCACAGGCGCGAGAACTTCGGGCAGGGGATGGAGGACATCGGGGCCGCGCTGCGGCATATAGCCGAGACCAGGGACGATATTCAGATGCTCGTCTCGGTGCATAGGAACCCGAAAGCGGGGGAGCCCATACGGCGGCATCTGGACGGAGCGCCAAGGACAGTGCTGTTCGACCCCGTCGACTACCCGGACTACGTCAACCTCATGAAGCGCTGCTATCTGGTCATCAGCGATTCCGGAGGGGTGCAGGAGGAGGCGCCCTCGCTCGGAGCTCCGGTGGTCCTCTGCAGGGAGAAGACCGAGAGGCCCGAAGCTCTTGCATCGGGCACGGTTGTGTTAGTCGGCACAGATAGGGAACTGCTGGTAAGGACTGTCGGAAGCCTGCTGGACGATCCTGCCCGGTACGCGGCGATGTCCCAGGTCAGCAACCCTTTTGGAGACGGTCAGGCTTCTGCCAGAATAGTCCAAGCGCTTCTCTATCACTTCGGAATAAGCAGCACGCAGCCGAAGGGATTCATGTCCTAGTGTAGAAGTGTACAAAGTCACGCTGCGCACAACACCACGTTCGAGGGAGGGTAGCCGCGTCCTGTCGTGCAGCACGCGGCGAGTGCATGGCTCGAAAAGAGATGGACGCGATCCTCTCTGCTGAAAGAGCGGCCGGCGACAGGCTTGAGAGCGCTAAGGCCAAAGCCAAAGAGATAGTAGCTGCCGCCGAGAGGGAAGCCGCGTTGATTGTTGAGTCCGCCATCAAAGAAGCGCAGAGCGAGGCCGAGGCCATTGCCGCCAAGGTAGCGCGGGACAGCGCCACCCTTGAAGAGCGTGTTGCCGCTGAGGCGGCCTCTGAGATCGAACGCATACGCAAGGCGGCTGACGCAAAGCGGGCCGAAGCAGTAGACGCTATTGTCAGGAAGGTACTAAAGACCGTTTCGTAGGTCTGGGCATAAGGGGGGGAGCCCCGGCGGCGCTGCCGCATGCGGGCGTTTTCGTGGCCGTAGCCAGGATGAAGAAGGTCACCATAATCGCCTCACAGGACCTCAAGGAGGATATCTTTGAGAGGCTGCGGGATCTTGGCACTATGCAGGTGACGGCCGAGACGGTCCGGGCCGAGTGTATCCCCGATGAGGGAATCTCGGAGGAGCTCTCCAAACGCATTTCCGATCTCGCCTACGTAAAGGCCTATTTGGAGAAGTACAACCCGATCAAGAAGTCTTTCATAGACGGATTCACAGGCAAAAAGCCCGAGTTCAGTTTGAAATCACTGCTTGAGGACGCGGTGGGATCCTTCGACATAGACGCTGCTGTCGCAACGGTAAGGGAGCATGAGGCGCTCTTTAAGGGCATTGATGATGAGGCTGCCGCGATTTCTTCGGAGATGGAGGGCTTAGAGCCGTGGAGGGCGCTGGATATCCCTCTTGAGAGCCTTGGTCAGTCAACCCTATCGGAAAGCCTGCTTGCCACAGTGCCGCTGGTTTCGTTAGGCGAATTGGACTCCAGCGTCGTTGGACAACCAGTCTTGTATGAAAAGGTCTGGGAAGGCCGCGGCCTCGCAGGCGTTTGGATGGCTGGGCTCCTTGACGCTCCGATCAAGCTATCGGAACTTGTGGCTGCGGCGAAGGGCAACGTGGTTCAGGTCAAAGCCTCGCGCCCAGGGACACCTGGTGAGATACTTGACGCCCTCGCCGCGCGTCTGGTTGAACTGGAATCGCGCAAGGCCGAGCTCTTGCAGCAGGGCAATGAGATGTCAGCCAACCTCTACTCGGTGATGGCCCTTATAGACTACTACCTCGACAAGAAGAACCTTGGGGAATTAGGTTCCAAGGTAGGGCAGACCAAGTTCACGCTCGTGGTCGAGGGTTGGGTGAAGGCCAAAGACGCGCCCGCGCTGGAGAATGCGTTCTCGGGAATGGAGCTGGTTGAGACTATCCTCGAAGACCCTACCGATGAAGACGATCCGCCCGTCTACTTGGAGAACCACCCGATTATCAGGCCTTTTGAGATCATAACCAACATCTTCGGATTCCCCAAGTACAATGAGATAGACCCAACCCCATTCCTTGCGCCGTTCTTCTGGCTCTTCTTCGGGATGTGCCTCGGAGACGCGATATACGGCATAGTCCTCTTTGTCGGGTGCTGGCTTTTCCTGAAGACCCAAAAACTGCCGGCCGGCGGCGACAAACTAATCAAACTGATGCAGTACTGCGGGCTCTCGACGATCCTTGCCGGCGCCTTGACCAACAGCTGGATGGCGGATCTGGCGAGTGCCTTTGCGCCGAACTCGGGCCTCGCTAAAGCCCTGGCGTCGGTGGCGCTTCTGGATCCGCTCAACGATCCTCTCACCATGATGGTGCTTTCCTTTGGCTTCGGTATCTTCCACGTCTGGGTCGGGATCGGAGTCAAGATGCTCAGCTATTTCCGCCAGGGTGATATCAAAGAGGGCATTCTGTCCTCCGGGTCCTGGATGGTCTTTCTTCCCGGGTTGGTCCTATGGGCAGTGTCGAAAGCAGGCATTCTGCAGAGCAATATTCCACTCTACATCATGATAGCAGGCGCTCTCATGGTGATGTACTCGGCATCTCGGTCGCAGAGGAATATCCTGCTCAAACCTTTCTCGGGACTGTACGGTCTGTACGGAGTCGTCGGATACTTCTCAGACACAATGTCCTATTCACGGCTTTTGGCGTTGGGGCTGGCGTCAGCCATCATCGGGGTTGTGGTGAACAAGATTGCATCGCTCGTAACCACCATGCTTGGGGCGGCCGGTTGGGTGATCATGCCCGTGATTCTTATCGTGGGTCACGTATTCAACCTCGTGATAAACGTGTTGGGCAGCTTCATCCATGCAGGGCGTCTTCAGTTTGTAGAGTTCTTCACCAAGTTCTTTGAAGGAGGGGGTAAGCCTTTCAGGCCTCTCAAACGGGTCTCAGAGCACGTCTCTTTCAATGATTGATATCAGTGGGCCGTCCCAATGAAAGGAATCTAGGAGGGATTTACGTGTTTGGCGGATCGCAAGCAATTGGATGGATTATCTCAGGCTTTGTTATTATTCTTGTCCTCTTTGGCGCTGCCCTGTACTTTGCCCCGGCCTTTGGCGGCAACGGACTTGCCCTGATCGGGGCCGGCATCGCTGTCTTGGTCTCGGGCATCGGGTCAATCATAGGCGTTGGTATCGCCGGTGAGAAGGCTGCAGGCATTACCGCAGAAGACCCCGAGAAGTTCGGGCGTTTGCTCCTGCTCCAGGCTCTACCTGGCACCCAGGGCATCTACGGCTTCCTGGTAGGCTTCCTGGCCATCTTCAAGATGGGTGGATTCGGAGGCCTGGTTGAGCTCTCTATCTCACAGGGCTGGCAGTTCATGTTCGCGTCTCTGCCGGTTGCAGTATCCTGCTTGCTCTCTGGCCTTTATCAGTCAAGAGTCTCCATGGCCGGCATGGACATCGTCGTGAAGCACCCGGAGGAGTCCGGTAAGGCACTCATCATGCCCGCCATGGTTGAGACCTACGCGGTTTTGGGCCTTCTCGCGTCGGTCCTGCTCATCATGTTCGCGGTGAAGATATAGGAGGCAGATCCAATGCCTCTCTCCGATATCATAGCCAAGATCGAGGAGACGTCTTTGGCGGAGAGCCGGAAGGTTCTCGAGGAGGCCGAAGATAGGCGCAAGAAGATCATTTCCTCGGCGCAGGCCGAAGCCGAGTCCCGCAGGGAGCGGATCCTGGGCGAGGCTCGTTCCGGGGCAGCCAAAGCCGAATCGCTTTCAAAGGCTAGGGCGGATGCTCTTCGCCGCCAGCTGGTCCTTAAGGCCAAGCAGGAGCTGGTGGATGGAGTTTTCAGCGACGCCCTGTCGAGACTGTCCTCAATGCCGGTCGAGGCCTACAGGGAGACTATCCTTGGCGCGCTCCGCGGCTTTGCGAGCGGCACAGAGACAGTGACGCTGGGGCACGAGGATGAGGCAAGGCTCGGTCCCGGCTTCGCAGAAGCGGCTAACGCCGCTATGGTAGCTGCCGGCAAAGAAGGGCGGCTAAACGTAACCTTCGCTCCGGCGTCTTTGGGCGGCGGCCTGATCCTCACGAGCGGCGGGGTGTCCGAGAACCTGACTTTCCCGACCCTGGTGGGTAGATTCCGGGACGAAATGGAACTGGAAGTAGCCCGGGTGCTGTTCAGCTCATAGGTGCGCGAGGCTACAGGGCCCAAAAGGTGGGTAGACCTTGGACGAGTACATCTGGGCCAGCGCTGTTGGCCGAGTCAGGATAAAAGAGAAGGAACTGCTGTCGCGTGCTCTCTTGCAGCAGGCGGCTGAGGCGCCCGACTTTGCCTCGGCTCTTGCGACGCTTCGGGACACCTACTACGGTCCGTACGTATCGGGGCTTTCAGGCAGAGATGATTTTATTGCAGCGTTGGAGCGAGCCCTGAACGGGGCTTACGACTACGCTATGTCCATAGCTCCGGTTCACATCCTTCTTACGGCATTTCGCGGCAGACATGACTTCCATAACCTAAAGGTCTTGGCCAAGGTGGCCTACGGAACCGGAAAAGGTTACGAGCAGGCATTCTCCAACACCGGCAACTTCAGTCCAGAAGGACTCCAAAAGCTGCTGCTTGCTCCCAAGGTCGACCTGGGAGAGGGCGCGAGGGCTGACCTTAAAGTTGAGATAACCGCGCTCCGCAAGACCAATGAGGAAGCGATGAACCTCATTGCCAGCAGTGAGGGCCTATCTCCGGCCTCGGTAGCGCTTTTGGTGGATAGTCTGATCGACCGGGCTTACTACCGGTGGGCTTCATCCCTCTACCGCCGGTACGGCCACCCGGGCCTCCGCGAGTTTCTTTCCGCGGAGATCGATCAACTGAACTTGCGCGTTGCGGTGAGGGCGACCAGGCTCAGGATCGGCTCCCCCTACTACGCGAACATGGTCCTCCCGGGCGGCACTGTCCGCGCCGAAAAACTCTCATCAGCCTATGAGGCGGGGATCTCGGACGTTGCTGCCCTGTACAAGGGTACCCCATGGGCCGAGTTGGCCAAAGAAGGTGCGGAGATCTGCCTCACGGAGCAGTCCTTGACCAGATGGGAAAAAGCTTGCGACGACGCGCTGATGGCTGTCGTCAGGAAAGCCAGGTTCTTCTCTCTGGGACCCGAACCCGTCTTTGGTTACATCTACGGCAAGGAAGCGGAGACCCGCAACCTGAGAGTGATCCTCTCCGGAAAGCAATCTACGGTCTCCGCCCAGGAGATCTCGGAGAGGTTGCGTGATCCCTATGTCTAGGGTGGCTGTGCTTGGAGAAAGGGATGCGGTCCTCGGCTTCAGGGCCAGCGGCGCTGTGGTCTATTGCGCCGATTCTGCGGACGAAGCGAAGGATGCCCTGGAAGCGGTCCTTAAGGAGGACTTCGCCATCTTGCTGGTCACTGAGTGGGTAGCCGAGGCGCTGAAGACGGAGCTTGCCCCTCTGTACGAGGAGTCCAAACCTGTTGTGACTGTGTTGCCTGACGCCCGCGGCGTAGGCGGGCAAGCCATGGAGATCCTCCGCAAGAGGGTCGAGCGGGCGGTTGGGGCAAACATTTTGTTAAAGCGAGAGGAATGATGCGGCATGGCAGATAGCCAGGTTCAGGGAAAGATTGTGAAGGTGTCCGGGCCACTGGTCGTAGCTTCGGGCATGGCTGGCTGCCGCATGTTCGATGTGGTCAGGGTCGGTGCCAAAGGGGTCATCGGAGAGGTCATCGAGCTTCGGGGCGACACCGCTTCCATACAGGTATACGAGGAGACGTCGGGCGTCGGGCCGGGCGAGCCTGTGGTTTCTACAGGCGCTCCTCTGTCGGTTGAGTTGGGACCAGGCCTCATCGGCGCGATCTTCGACGGCATCCAGCGGCCCCTGAACGTCATCAGGGACATGGCGGGAGACTACATCGCCAGGGGACTTGAGGTCCCCGGGCTGGACCGTGAGAAGAAGTGGGCGTTCAAACCCGTCGCCAAGGCCGGACAGAAGGTTACGGCGGGCTCGGTCCTCGGCACAGTGCAGGAGACCCCCCTGGTTGCCCACCGGGTAATGGTCCCTCCAATGGTTAAGGAAGCGACCGTCAAGGCTATCCATGAAGGCGAGTTCACAGTCACCGACACCGTCGCTGAGCTCGATACCCCGGCCGGAACCGTGAAGGTGGCTATGCTGCAGCGCTGGCCGGTCCGCCAGTCGAGGCCGGTAAAAGAGAAACTGGCTCCGGTCGACCAACTGGTTACTGGTCAGCGGGTTGTCGATGCTTTCTTCCCCATCGCCAAGGGCGGCACCGCCTGCGTGCCAGGACCGTTCGGCAGCGGCAAGACCGTCATCCAGCACCAGCTCGCCAAGTGGGCTAATGCCGACATCATCGTGTTCATAGGCTGCGGCGAGCGCGGGAACGAGATGACCGACGTTCTACTTGAGTTCCCTGAGCTGAAGGACCCCCGGAGCGGACGTCCTCTTATGGAGCGCACGATCCTGGTGGCCAACACCTCCAACATGCCGGTGGCGGCGCGCGAGGCGTCCATCTACACCGGGATGACGCTGGCCGAGTACTACCGCGACATGGGATACGACGTGGCGCTCATGGCCGACTCGACGTCCCGCTGGGCTGAAGCCCTCCGCGAGATCTCGGGACGCCTTGAGGAAATGCCCGGCGAAGAAGGATACCCCGCCTACCTGGGTTCCAGGTTGGCTGAGTTCTACGAGAGAGCAGGCAAGGCAAAACTCTTGGGAGACGACGACCGCGTCGGAGCGCTGTCCGCAATCGGCGCTGTTTCACCGCCCGGCGGAGACCTCTCGGAACCCGTGACCCAGGCCACGCTCCGGATCGTGAAAGTGTTCTGGGGTCTCGACGACCGGCTGGCGGCCCGCAAACACTTCCCGGCCATCAACTGGCTTACCAGCTACTCGCTGTACGGCGAGAGGCTGGACCAGTTCTTCAGGCAGGCAGCCGGACCTGATTTCCCGGAAATGCGCGACGAGGCCATGGCCATTCTGCAGGAGGAGTCGGAACTCAGCGAGATCGTCCGGTTGGTCGGTGTGGACGCCCTTTCGTCGAGGCAGCGGATGGTCCTCGAGACCGCCAAGTCCCTCCGAGAGGACTTCCTGTACCAGAGCGCGTTCCATGAGGTCGACACCTACTGCTCTCAGAAGAAGCAGTACGGCATCCTTCAAGCCATCCTGACCTTCCACCACAAGGCGCTGGAGGCCCTGGATGCCGGAATCCGTATAGACAAGATCCTTGCGCTGCCGGTAAGGGAACGCATTTCGAGGGCCAGGGTAACACCCGAAGATCAGTGGCCGAAGGAGTACGAGCGCATCATGGCGGCCATCGGGCAGGAGATCGAGGCCGCTTGACGCGGCGTCCGCCCATTGGGCTAGGCTGCGTAAGCGAGTTGCTTTTTCGGATCGCGTAATGCCGAAACTGGGGGAATCGCTATGCCGTTGGAATACACGACCATAACTCAGATCTCGGGACCTCTCGTACTGGTCGAGCAGGTGCGCGAAGTGCACTACGACGAGCTTGTCGAGGTCGAGGCCAAGGACGGCGAAGTCCGTCGCGGCCGCGTCCTCGAGGCATCGGAGGGCAAGGCCCTGGTACAGCTCTTTGAGGGTACTTCGGGGTTGGACGTCACCAGCTCCAAGGTACGGTTCCTGGGCAAGGTTCTGGAGATCCCCGTCTCCGAGGATATCCTGGGCCGCGTCTTCGACGGCGCGGGCAACCCCATCGATGGGGGACCCCGGATAATCCCCGAAAAGCGCCTGGACATCAACGGGAGCCCCATCAACCCGTTTGCACGGGCCTATCCGTCGGAGTTCATCCAGACCGGCATCTCGGGCATCGATTGCATGAACCCCCTGGTGCGCGGGCAGAAGTTGCCTATCTTCTCGGGCTCCGGCCTGCCGCATGCCCAGATTGCCGCGCAAATCGCAAGGCAAGCTACGGTGTTGGGCTCCAACGAACCCTTCGCCGTGGTCTTCGGCGCCATGGGCATTACGTTTGAGGAAGCCGACTACTTCATGTCCGACTTCCGCCGGACCGGCGCTATAGACCGCGCCGTGCTTTTCATCAACCTGGCCAACGACCCCGTTATCGAGCGCATCGCGACACCGCGCATGGCGTTGACCGTGGCCGAGTATCTGGCATTTGAAAAGGACATGCACGTCCTGGTTATCCTCACCGACATGACCAACTACGCTGAGGCCCTCCGGGAAGTGTCGGCTGCCCGCAAGGAGGTCCCCGGGCGGCGCGGGTATCCCGGCTACATGTACACGGACCTCTCGCAGATGTACGAGCGCGCCGGCCGCATCCGCGGCAAGAAGGGCTCCATCACGCAGATCCCGATCCTGTCGATGCCGGAAGACGACAAGACCCATCCGATTCCCGACCTTACGGGGTACATTACAGAGGGACAGGTCATCCTGTCGCGAGACCTGCACAAGAAGGGCATCTACCCGCCCATCAACGTGTCGATATCCCTCTCCCGTCTGAAGGACAAGGGTATCGGAGCAGGCAAGACTCGCGAAGACCACGCCGACGTCCTGAACCAGCTTTCCGACGCGTACGACCGCGGTAAGGAAGCGCGGGAGCTCTCTGTGGTGCTCGGCGAAGCGGCTTTGACAGAAACCGATAAACTTTTCCTAAAATTCGCCGATGCATTTGAGGCAAGGTTCGTCAAGCAGGGACACACTGAGAACCGGGCCATCACAGAGACCTTGGACATCGGTTGGGACCTCTTGGGGCTGCTGCCAAGGACGGAATTGAAGCGCGTATCAGACAAGAACGCGGCCAAGTACCTCCGTAAGGGCGAGAACAAAGACGCCGGCGCGGCAACCTCATAGGGGGTGGCGTAGACCGTGGAACTCAGGGTTAACGCGACCCGCCAGGAACTAACGAGGCTGAAAAACAGGGTCAGGATGGCGACCCGTGGCCACAAGCTGCTGAAAGACAAGCGGGACCAGCTCATGAAGGAATTCATGGCGGTGGTTCACGAGAACCAGCGGCTTCGGGAGGAGCTCGAAAGGCGCCTCTCCCACGCGTACCGGAGTTTTTCTCAGGCCAGGGCCCTATTATCGCCTCCTGTTCTGGAAGAAGCGCTGCTTGCCTCTTCCGGACCCGGTGAAGTCGGTATATCCTACCGGAGGATCATGAACGTGGTTGTGCCCGAAATGCAGCTAGAGGGGCGCAATCAGGAAGCCGCAGCCGATGATGTGGAAGGAGAAATCCCTCCCTACGGTCTTGCGGCAACATCCTCCGACCTTGACGACGCCTTGAGCCAGTTCCGGGGTATCCTCCCGCTACTGGTAAAGCTCTCCGAGGTCGAGCGCAAAATCCAACTTTTGGCTGACGAGATTGAGCGGACCAGACGGAGAGTAAATGCCCTGGAGTACGTGCTTATTCCGGAGCTGGAGCGGGCAGTCAAGGACGTCCATATGAGGCTCGAGGAGATGGACCGGGCCAGCGCGTCCCGCCTGATGAAAGTGAAAGACATCGTACGGGCGCACTGAAAAGGTTTTCCGGGATACTGCCCTCTCCAAGTAAGACAATAAAACTAAAGATGCGAGCGGCGCGCGGAATGCTGGCTTGGGCGTGAGGAGCAGATCCTATGAGCATCGTTATTCACGGGGGAAGGCCTCTACGAGGCAACGTCAAGTGCGATGGCGCTAAGAACGCCGCTTTGCCGGTCATGGCCGGCGCCCTTTTGTCTGAGGACGTCTCGGAGGTTTCGGGCGTGCCGAACCTGAGGGATGTCGGGACGATGACGGCGATGCTCCGTTCGCTCAATATCCCTGTCAAGCAGACCGGTACAACCGTTAGGATAGACCCGGGGCGAAAGCCCAGACGCGAAGCCCCCTATGACCTGGTCAGGCTCATGAGGGCTTCATTCCTTATCATGGGACCTCTTCTGGCCCGATGCGGCAGTGCCTCGGTGCCCGCTCCAGGCGGCTGCGCCATAGGCCAGCGCCCCGTGGACCTTCATCTCAAAGGATTTCAAGCCATGGGGGCCGACATCTCCATTGAGGGCGGTTTCATCAAGGCATCATCCAGGAAACTCCACGGCGCGGACATCTACCTGGACGTCCCGTCTGTCGGAGCTACCGAAAACATCATGATGGCCGCAACGCTGGCCAATGGGGTTACCGTGATCGAGAACGCCGCCCAGGAACCGGAGATAGTGGACCTCGCCAACTTTTTGAACGCGATGGGAGCGGACGTCAGCGGCGCCGGTACATCGCGGATTAAGGTCGAAGGCGTGAAGGAGCTGCATGGAGCAGCCCATACGATTATCCCGGACAGGGTCGAAGCTGCGACCTACCTCATAGCCGGGGCAATCACCCGGGGCAAGGTCACCGTCGAGAACGTCATTCCGACTCACTTGCGTTCGGTCCTCGCCAAGCTCAAGGAGTGCGGCGCATTCCTCCTGGAAGCCAACAGGTCCATAGAGATCGAGATGCCGGGAAGGCCGGAAGCTGTCTCAGTCAAGACCATGTTCTACCCCGGATTCCCAACCGACGTGCAGGCCCCTCTTATGGCTCTGTGCGCTGTCGCGCAAGGGACCAGCGTCATAACGGAAACGGTTTTTGAGAGCCGCTTCCATCATGCCGAAGAACTGGCCAGAATGGGCGCTCGGATCCAGATTGAAGGGCAGAGCGCAATAGTCGAAGGCGTTGAGAGGCTGACCAGCGCTTCGCTGCAGGCCGCCGATCTCCGCGCCGGCGCTGCCTTGTGCCTGGCAGCCCTTGCGGCCGATGGCGAGAGCGAGATTGCGGGCACCGAACACATCGATCGTGGCTACACGGACTTCGCCGGCAAACTCCGCCAGCTGGGAGCCGATGCCCAGGACCAGAATCCTCAGCTTTCGCACAAATACGGGTCATTGGACTCCTAGGCGTCGGACCTCCAAACGCTACATTTGTCGGCGTCCGGCTGTAAATGCCGGACTTCTACTTGCTGACTTCTAAAGGCTTGTACAACCCCCATATGAATAGAACATTGCTAAACCTTGACCGCCCCGGTGGCGGCTGTGGGGGTTTGTTGCGTGAAGAGGCTCCTCTACCTGTTGCTTTTTGCCTTCGGAGTCTACCTCGGACTGCCGTCGACTCCGACTTCTCCATATCAGATCCAGATCCGGGCCTCGCAACTAGCTGATCCCCTGCTGAGGATTGACGTTTATTACGCAGAGACAGGCGAGGTCCTTCGCCTTGACCTGGAGGAGTACCTGAAAGGTGTCGTGGCCTCGGAAATGCCCGCAAACTTCTCCGCGGAGGCACTGAAAGCCCAGGCTGTCGTGGCGAGGACTATTGCCGTGAGGAAGATGAAAGTACTGGGCGGAACGCCGTCCCTTCCGGAAAAGGGTGCGGACGTGAGCTCAGACTACCGCGTCGACCAGGCGTGGACGCCCACCGAGGTACTGCGCCAGCGATGGGGAGCCGTGGCATTCTGGCTCAACTGGCCCAAGATCGAGAAGGCGGTGGAGGAGACGCGGGGTATCATCCTCATGTACGGAGGTGTCCCCTGCGAAGCGGTATTCCACTCTACCTGCGCCGGCCATACAGAGGCCGCTTGCGACGTTTGGGTCGGCAACGTGCCGTATCTGCAGAGCGTCGAGTGCCCTTACTGCGCCCATTCGCCGTACACCAGACCCCAGACCGTGACGGTCCCGCTTTCCAAGGTCTCTGCGTCTCTGGGCAGTCTCGGCATATCGGTCCCGGCATCAAAGATCGACTCAAGCACCATAGCCGTCTCTCAGATATCCCCGACAGGCCGGATCAAGCAGGTGGTCGTGAGCGGCGAGGCCGTCCGCGGACTGGAGTTTCGCATGGCGTTGGGCCTGCGCTCCACCAACCTTTCCTGGAGCATCAAAGGGCAGAACGCGATCTTCCAGGTGAGGGGATACGGGCATGGGGTGGGCATGTGCCAGTACGGCGCCGACGGCCTGGCGCGTCAGGGCCGCACTTTCAAGGAGATCCTGGCTTACTACTACAGGGGGACGACGACTGCGGGGATCTTCGAGGAGTAGGTACTGTCAGTTGATCACTTGTCGGAACATCCATCTGGCCCTGCTGCTTGCTCCTGCAAGTTGGCCACTACTTGAGTTGGGCCGGTTCGGTGTCCGCGCTCTTTACGGGTCAAGATAACTCGTTCAAAAACGGGCACCAACGACGGATCGAACTGGCTGCCGGAACACCGCCGCAGTTCGTCCAGGGCTTCCTCGACTGAGCGGGCAGCCCTGTAGGGCCTTTCATGAGTCATTGCATCAAACGCATCAGCTATAGCAGTAATCCTGGCAGTCAGCGGGATATCATTGCCCGCGATTCCTCGTGGGTATCCTGTTCCGTCCCAACGCTCATGATGGGAAAGGACACCATCCGCGATCAGGCAAAGGTCGCTGGTGGCACGCGCGATCCGGTAGCCCACTTCAGGATGCTTTTTCACGGTTACCCACTCATCCGGAGTCAGCACTCCCTGTTTGAGGAGAATGTGGTCCGGGATTCCGATCTTGCCGACGTCGTGAAGGGAAGCCAAGAGCGCAAGCTCATCGAGCCCGCTTTGGTCCATTCCCAAGGCTTTGCCTACCAGCGTCGACAACTCCTTTATCCTATCGCAGTGCTCCTTCGTCTCTCGGCTAGCTTCAAGCAGCGAACGCTCGAGTGAAGAGAGGAGAGCATGCCGCGCGCTGCGCCTATCACCGAGTTTATTCAGGTACATGTGATCCTCGGCCTTCTTTATGAGGTCGCGGACTGGTAGCTTCGCATCCGTTCTCGTAGCATGGCCGAGTGAGATACTGATCTCTGACGAGCGACAATTGCCTGCGATTCTGTCGCACAATTCGCCGGCAGCCTGTGCCTCTGCGCCTGGCAGTATGACCAGGAATTCGTCGCCGCCCCACCTCACGACTGTATCCTGCCGCCTGCAGGCAGCCTTGAGCGCCTTGGCAGCAGCCACGATAAGCCGGTCGCCTTTCGCGTGACCCAGAGTGTCGTTGATCAGCTTCAGGCCGTTTAGATCTCCCATGATGATGCTTAATGAAGGTTCGTCGGCTACTCTGCTGAGCAATTTGTCTTCGAAGTAAGCTCTATTGTGCACCCGGGTCAGGCCGTCGTGATAGGTTAGGTATTCCATCCTTCGTTCAGCCTGCATTCGCCTGTGGTAGGTTGCCATAATCTCGGAGACGGTAACCATCAGCGTGGTTTCCTCGTCTGACCATTCCCTGGCCTGACGGCAGCCGACACACAGCACACCTATGAGCTTATCCTGATACTTAATAGGGACTAATGCGAACGCTCTAAGCCCCATCTCACATACAATCCTCTCTTGATGGGGGTTAAGGTCGGAAGACTCCATGAGGTCTCCCGCAAGAACACGACCGCCGGATCTGAGAGTCTCATACCAATCGCCAAGCCATGAAGCCTCGAACCCGGGGCGAAGGAAGCCGGAAGTCATGTTTGAGGGGTCCGGCCATTCTTTGATGCGCGAGATGGTCTTCTGGTCCCATAGCCGAATGACTGAGCAGTAATCCAGCTCCAGAGTACTTGCTATCATCTCCAGTACGTCATCTAGATCCTCGCCTTCCTTTGACACTAGCATCTGAGCTACTTTCGCAACGCAGTTCTCGAAGAGTGCTGTGCGCCGAAGAGCGGCCTCAGTCTTCTTTCGGTCCGATATGTCAATCATGAGTGTGCCAAACTGTCCTTTCGGCAGCGAGAACACGGTATAGGCGAAATGCCTGTCCAGGTCCTGAATGTAGGTTTCAAAGCGGGCAGTCTGTCCGCTTAGAGCGACGCGCCCGAAGGTCTGAACAAGATCCTCTCCGAGTCTTGGAAAGAGATCATGACCTGTCTTGCCAACTACGTTCTCCTTAGCGAGTCCGGTGACCACCTGAAAAGCAGGATTTACGTCAACGAAACGGTAGTCCACCGCGGTTCCGCCTTCGCTGCAGATGATCTCCCTCACCGCTAACCCTTCATCGAGCTCCCTGAAGACAGTCAGGTAACGTAGCTCTGCGCTCTCGAGCAAGTCCCGCTCTCTGGCTAGTTGCTTTTTCCTCGACGTATTGGACAAATAGAGAGCTACAGCTGAAATCAACGCGCTAATCACAAGGCACCGCGAGTAGAGCTCGTTCCGGGAAGGCTGCAGAATCTGACTCTGTAGCGTTCCGTCCGACAGAAGAAATGCGTGAACCGACGCATCTAGTATCCAGAGACCGGCGGCGGACATTGCCAATCGGACATAACGTTTCATGCTTGGGTTTCCTCCCCGGAAACTGCGCTCTAGGCGGGAGATGTCAAAACGATCATCGAAGGCAAGGCCATTTGAGGGAGATTTTGCAAGTTAAACCAATATCGTAATAGTGTGCTGTGCTTGGACGGCTGCGCGAGTCGCCTGGGGAACGATATCTACCGGTTACCCGCTCCTTCCGTTGCCGGCTGACTCATCGAGGCAGTATATGCCCGGTATTCGTCCTGGCTGCTCTGACTGGATAAGCGGTAGAGGAATGTGGGGCGACCGACGCGTCCGTAGACAACCTCTTTGATGACTATGCCGACATCTGCGAGATAGGAAAGGTAGTTGCCCGCTGTGACGTCGGAGAACCCAAGGTCGTTTGAGATGCTTCTGCGAGACACTGGGCCAGGGCTTTGTTCGAGATGATCGCAGATGCGACGTAGGGTCGGCCAGTTGATCCCTTTTTGCAGTGAGCGGGCCACTGCGGACGGTGTCAGCGGCTGATCGATGTTTGCCGCAGCCAGCACTTGACCAATCACACTCGTTGGGTCAACTGGTCGCAGATCTGCGTGGTATTCGCGTTCGGACCTGCGGTGAGCATGTAGATCTACGTGCATCTCTTCGAGATCTACCCACTCGGAACCTAATTCGGGAAAGTAGGCGATGTGGTGAAGCGCCAGAACAAGGCGCTTGCCACGAGCGATCATTAAGTTGATGTTGGCTCTGGTGAAGCTTTTTGGAGAGCGGGAGAGCGCTGTGAGGGCGCCAATTGAGGTTGGCCCAAAGGTCAACGGGGTACATGCGTGGCTTCGAAACCCCGCTGCTTCCAAAGTAGGTCCAGAGGGGCAGGCAAGCTGACGACCGAAGCCCTCCTCAACGACCGTTGCTCCCTCGACGGCACAGCGAATGCATCCGGGTCCTTTTGGAACCAACCTGAATGCGAGTTTTGCCTCATCCGGCACGTTGACATCGTCCTTAAGGGTGATCGCCGAGCCGTCAGTCAGATGAAGCATTGAGGCAGCGACGTCAATTCGCCTACAGACCTCCCTAAGGGTCTGCCTGATTAGTCTTCGGACGTTGACGTCATCCGACGCCACCAATAGACGAACAAGTCCAGTGCTACTCTGCATCAAGCCTGCCCACCCAACCGCAAGTTTCGACATGTATATGTATATCAGTAAAGATACATCTCAGATTGATTAGTGTCACCTTTCGAAACATGGCAAAACTGAACTAGAGGCTCCCCCGGAATAAGGGCGCATCTGTACATGCGCCACAAGATACGCCCTATGCCATGGATAACGCTAATTCCCACAATCCCCAGCGTACTGACTAGTTTGTTGCCGAACACTCGTTAAGGTTTCGTTACTTTGCCAACCCTGCTGATCAACCCGGCAAGAACCGAATGGGACTGGGGGATGCGAGTCACAGTCGGAGGATTCCCGTTTGTGTACTCAGGAAACTGCTGATTTCCTAGGTTGATCAAGCAGAAAAAGGGCTGAGACGGCTCATCAAGGTTAGCGCTGCGTGATGTTTTCTTGGTTTTCTTTCCAAATCCTTTGTGAAGTTTTCCCACCCAACGATACGCAAGGTGGCAATCGTCAAGTAAAGTTAGCGGAGGCGATCAACGAGTGAAGATGAGCGCAAAACGACTCGGCATCCGGACGAAGCTATTGGGTGGGTTTGTCCTGATGCTCCTGTTTATCGGTATCGTGAGTTACGTCGGCATTACGCTCTCCAGACGTGCCAACGATCAGTACATCTTTCTCACCGAGCATCAGTTTCCGGCCATGGTAGGTATGGCGGACCTCAAAAGCGGTCTATTCGAAGGGGCTACATACGTACGCGGCTTCATCCTCACGAAAGACGAGAGCCTAGTTACGGATTATCGCGATGTTGTGGCGCATTCCCAGGCAATCGCCGACCAGCTCAAGGCTGTGCTGACCACCGACGAATCCAAGCAGTTCTTTGCCCAAATGGAGAAAGCCCGCAAGGACTACATAGAGATCGCCGACTTGGCAATCGAGGCCGCTCGCCAAGACAACGCCGAGGAGCTTACCACCATCCTCCAGCACGGTGCCGAGGCAGTGGCAGCTTTCGAAGGGGTTGTCGCGGAATGGTCCGACTTTCTGACGAAGAGCAACGCTACGGCAATGATAGAGGCCAATAGGCTCACCGGCCTTGCGAATACCGTAACTCTATCAGTAACCGCCGCGGCGGTGGTTATAGGCACAACTCTTGCGTTAGGACTATCTGGCAGCATAACCAGACCTCTGGTGGCTCTTACCGCTGTCGCAGAGACGGCCGCCGCAGGCGATCTCACCGTAAGGATACCCGAGGTCAAGACCGGGGACGAAGTGCAGGTGATGGCCAGCGCCTTTGACACTATGATGCAAACCCTGGTCTCGCTGATTCAGGACGTGAACTCGTCGGCCCAGCATGTAGCGGCCACGAGTGAGGGGCTGTCAGCGGTATCGGAGGAAACCGCCCGTGCCTCGTCTCAGATCGCGGAAACTATTCGTCAGATGGCAAAGGGGACTGAACAGCAGACCGCCGCGGCAAGTGGAACCGCTTCGTCCGTGGCTCAACTGACTGCGGCGGTCGATCAGGTAGCCAAAGGGGCCCTGTCGCAGATGAACGTTGTCGCCGATGCCTCGAAGGCTCTTGAGGAATCCGAGACGTCCCTCAATCAGGTGACCACTATGCTCACCCAAGTTGGAGCAGAAGCCTCCAAGAACGCCGGCTGGGCATCCGAGGGAAGCGAAGCGGTCAAGAACGTCGTCAAGAGCATGGACAACATTAGGTCGACGACCCAAGGTGCGGCCGCGAAGATCAGTGAACTCAACGGCCTATCGGGTGAAATCAAAAAGATCGTCGACGTCATAGACGACATAGCTTCGCAGACCAATCTCCTGGCGCTGAATGCCGCTATCGAGGCTGCTCGGGCCGGGGAATACGGTCGCGGGTTTGCGGTGGTGGCAGATGAGGTTCGGAATCTGGCTGAGCGCTCTATGGTCGAGACGAAGTCGATATCTGATCTGATCGAACGCGTCTCCGCAGCTGTTGCGGCTACTGTGGAGGCGATCGACCATAGCGTCAATGAGGTAGAAGGTGGCAGTTCCGTGGCCGGAGTGGCCGGAAAATCCCTGGAGGCTGTATATGCCGGGGCAACAGAGGCAGAGAAGGTCGTTGAGGGTCTTGTCTTTGCATCTAAAGGACTACTGGAGAAAAGCCAACGTGTGAACGATGCGATAACCAAGATCGTAGCCGTCACTGAGGAGAATTCGGCGGCTACTGAGGAAATGGCAGCGGGAGCGCAAGAGGTCCAGAACCTGGTCGACAGTGTAGCATCCGTGACGGAAGAAAACGCGGCGGCAACTGAGGAGATCCTGGCTTCTACCGAACAGATGAACTCCTCCGTGCAGCAAGTGTCAGAGTCAGCCCAGTCGCTGGCGGTGATGGCTCAGTCCCTGCAAGATGTTCTCAGGAAGTTCAAGGTTTAGCGGACGGACGTCGGATGCCGACCGAGGAACAGGAAACAACCCAAGTTGTGACGTTCAAACTGGGTGATGAGGAGTACGGCGTGGACGGAAGCGGAGGGAGGAGTGCCCAGCGCCGCCCGGCGAATTGATGAAGAGCTACAGGGGCTTTCTACTGGAAGATGACAGATGCAGAGGGGGATCCACATGGACGAAAGGCTTGCGCTCCTTAAGGAGATTTCGGAACTGCCCGGCGTCCCGGGATACGAGGACGAGGTATCGGATTACATAGCAGCCAAGATGCAGCCTTATGCTGAAGTCACGAAGGACAACCTCGGCAGCGTCATCTGCAAGAAGGCGGGCACGTCGGACAGGCCCAGGATCATGCTGGCGGGGCACATGGACGAAGTCGGCGGCATGGTCATGTACATAACCAAGGAGGGCGCCGTCAAGTTCCAGGTGCTTGGGGGTCTCCTTGAGCAGGTGTCCCAGGCCCAGCGGTTTGTCATCAAGACCTCGTCGGGCGATATCATCGGTGTCACCGGCACGAGGCCGCCCCACATCCAAAAGCCCGATGAGCGGGCCAAGGTTCCTGACAGGAGTCAGATGTTCATTGACGTCGGTGCATCTACCAAGGAAGAGGCCGAGTCCATGGGCATCGTGCCCGGAGACCCTGTCATCCCGTACTCGCCCTTCACCGTGATGAGGAATCCCAAGTACCTGCTCGGCAAGGCCTTTGACGATAGGGCCGGCTGCGCGGTGTTCATGGAGGTCATAAAGGCTCTCCAGGGCGTGGCGCACCCCAACACTGTATACGGCGTCGGCACGGTCCAGGAGGAGGTCGGAACCAGAGGCGCTACAACTAGCGGCGCCGCGGTTGATCCGGACATCTGCATCGTCCTGGAGTTCGACATCCCGGGGGACACGCCTAACGTGGCGGAGTGGGAAGGACGCGTTCGGCTCGGCAAGGGGCCCGGCATCCTGGTGTTCGATAACTCCCTCATCGCTCACAGGCGGCTGCGAGACTTCGTCATCGCCACCGCCAAGTCGGCCGGCATTCCGCTGCAGTTCGGATTCATGCCGGGCGGCGGCAACGACGGCGGCAAGATCCAGGTTAACAGGACGGGAGTGCCCACTCTCCCGATAACCATCCCCGTGCGGTACGGCCACTGCCACACCGCGATCATGCACCGCGACGACTTCGATATGGCCGTCACACTCGTGACTGAGATGATGAAGAGGTTCGATGAGCCTACAGTCAAGGCGATAAAGGGGACGTAGGCCTCAAAGTTCAGAGAAACGGTCAAAACGGGCGGCTGTGCGGGCGGTAGTCTTTGGTCATCAGCATAAGGAGTGATGGGAGATGACCAAGCCACAACATGCTGGGCAACATGCCTTAGGGCAACGTGATTCCGACGATGATGCCGAGGGCCGCCTGGTTCTTCACGGCGTCCCGAAGGTCGGTTTCTACAGCGGCGGCGAACAGTGCCCCGAGGATGTTCCATTCCCGAGTTGCCTCGCCTCGGCTCTGAGGTACATGGGAGAGGATTACCCTTGGATACCTGTGCACCAACACCGGACCGATTGGCGGCTCAACGGAGCGTATGTCGAGATCATGGCTGCGACCGGTATGGCTTTTGGCCTTCTCTGGCGGGACGGATGGCACGAGGATAACGCGGACCTCATGTTCATCGCCGACCCCCGCGAGGTAGTGAGAAGGGCCTTCGAGCAGGCGGGTTACGCCTACGACATCCTCCAGAAACGCGGCGAGGCGTCTGATGCGGACGTCTTCCGGGAGCGGATTTGCTCCTCACTGGACCTTGGGCGGCCGGTACTGGCTTTCGGAGTCATCGGACCACCGGAGTGCTGCCTGGTCACTGGATATGACGATGGCGGAGAAGTCCTGGTCGGGTGGAATTACTTCCAGGACGAGAACCCTCTTGCGCAGCAGGTGGGGTCTGAACCAAATGGATGCTTCCGCAGGCGTGATTGGTTCAACGACACGGTCTCGGCGGTGGTTATTGGCGAGAAGATTCCCGGCGCAGGTAACAACGACCGCCTACGACGCACGCTTGAGTGGGCCATCTCGGTGGCCGCGACGCCCCAGGTATATGGGCGTCACAGTGGGTTCAGAGCGTATGATGCCTGGTCGGCCCATCTGCTGGATGACTCGGCTTTCGCCACAGGGGATGTCGACCTGCTGCGCCAGAGGCACCGAGTACACGAAGTAGCCGTCTCCAATGTCGTTGAGTGCCGTTGGTATGCCCACATGTATTTAAGGCAAGTGGCCAAAGCCGAGGCGGCGATGGCGGCGGATCTCGAGGCTGCCGCCGCTGAGTTTGACCGGGAGCACACCCTCATGTGGCAGGTCTGGAACGCGGTCGGCGGGAACGGGTATCCCCAGGCGCACCTCAGACTTGCGGAGCCCGACACAAGGCGCCAGCTGGCCTCGATCATTCGCACTGCCCGGGAATGCGATGAGCGGGCAGTTGGGCATTTGGAGAAGGCGCTGAGAAAGTGAATGGCATGCACTATGCGGTCGACTTCTGGGCCTTGATGATCCATGACAGCGTGGAGTCTCGCTCGTACTCCAGTGTGTAGCCGAGAGCCCCGAGGGATGCTGTGGCGCAATCGATGTAGGTGAACGACTCTTCCTCAAACTCCTCTAGCATGTCAGTCCTTCCCTCAGCGCGAAAGCGGTCGGCAAGCTCCGCAGCCTGCTCTTCGTTTTCGAACATGAAGTCCGCGATGATGATGAAGCCGCCGGGTTTCAGTACCCTGTGCATCTCGAGATAGGCTCTCTCCTTTTCCTCGGGCACAAGGTGATGGAAGGCAAAGGTCGATACGATCCCGTCAAAGTGGGCATCCGGGTAGGGAATATCAAGGAAGCTGCCGGTGCGGAGCTCCACGGGGAGCCCCTTCTCTCGGACCTTGTCCATCATCTTGGGGGAGATATCAATGCCGTACAGGGACAGCCCCTCAGGCATCCGCTCGGTGAGCAGTCCCGTCCCTATGCCGATATCAAGGATGCACGGACTTGAGTTTGGAGGGATGGGTGGCAACAGATCGACCACTCGATCCAGTATTGCGAAGTAGTTTTCGCGAATGTAGTCGCCAGGTTTGGACTCGACCAGCAGGTCATATGAGTCTGCCTGAGAGTCGTGGCATCCGTTGATCCGCTTCACGTGTGGCCCACCTCTCGGAGTGGCGGCAGCAACCACCAGCCCCGCGTTCTCGGCATGCACTTCTACGCGCGGTCAAGAGGATCCCTCCGCCGGGCCGTCTTGATATCGACCAGCTAACGAGAGGATACGCCCTAGACTGCAGTGAAAGTAAGTCCCGTGAGGACTGACAGCGGTTCCAGCCCGAAGCGAAGCTTACTAGCGGGCCGCGAAGCGACCCGCCAGAGATTCGCGAAGGGCGAACCGCTGGCGGTATTGATCGCTCGCGCAAGGAGAGAACGCAATGCACCCGCACCATCAATCGATGATAGACCGGCTGGTCGAGCGGTACAGGGATGACGAAAACGTTCTGGCGTTAGTGTTGGTCGGGTCCGTGGCGCGGGGAGACGCAAGGCCTGACTCGGATGTCGACTGCATGATGATCGTTACAGACGATGAGTATCAGTGGTGTGAGAACGCCTATCGAATGTCGTTCAGCGCTGACGACCTGTGCGACTACCCCGATGGACATGCGGGCGGCGGGATCCACCCGCTCCATCATCTCCACCGGATCGCGGACAGGGGGCCTGAACCCGTTCGGTTTATGACATCCGGAGCCAGGCCGATCCTGTCCCGCGTTCGAGGACTCGAGGAACTGCTCGCACGCTGCTCTATATATCCGGAACGCGAGCGTACTCAAAAGATGATGAGTTTCGTGAGCCAGCTGCCTGTGCACCTGTCCTACCTCGAGCTCGGCGAGTACAGCCGGAACCGTTATCTGCTCGCAGAAACAGCCGTGAAACTGGTGCTCTTCGGCGGCAGGCTCATCTTGGCCCACAACCGGATGCTGTACCCGGGACGGAAGTGGTTCATGCGGGAGCTCGGGCGGGCGCCCGAGAAACCCGACGGCATTGTGGATTCGGCACTCACGCTGACGGCTTCGCCCAGCATAGCCAAAGCGCGAGAATTCGTCGAGACAGTCATGACCTTCCGCGATTGGCCTAAGCCGCCTGAAGGCTACTGGGATCGGTATAGGCGTGACAGCGAGGCTACCTGGATTACAGGCCGCGGCCCACTGGAGGATTGCTGAACCTATCCTTCAAGAGCGCTAGAACCTGCACGAGTTCGCGAGTTGACCAAAGAATTGCTGGCCCATCGAAACACGCATACCTCCGGCCGGTTATGGTAATCATAACCAACCGGAGGTGCAGTTTTGTTGGATGAAGACAAGGACCGGACTGACCCCCGGTTTGTTGACCAGATCAGGGTCGAACCCAAAGACCTCACGGAATTCAAGACCCAGCCCCAGCCCGCTATTGGACTAAAGGGCGGGATGGGCGACCTGCTGAAGGCGCAATTCAAGGTGGTACTGCGCATCACGGGACTCATGTTGTGCTGCGCCGTCCTGTTCGTTTCAGGATTCTACTTGGGCATATACCAAGGGAGCCTCACGCGCGCTCCCGAGCCAGGGATCATTACCGGGACATACGTGTCACCTGGTTCACAGGCCTTCGGCGGCAACACTCCTGACCCCACCGCCCCCGGCGGCAACCGCCTTGGCGGCACCGCCATAGCTACAGGCCCGTCAGGAACTGAGCTCGGAACCGCCGCTGGCATCACTACGGGGGGCGTCAACGCCGCCGGGCCCGAGACTAACCCTGCCCTTCCGGCCATGACGACCGAAACCGAGCCCGGCACCACCCTAGAGCAGGCTGTTCCCCCACCGACCCCCGAGGAGCTTCTGGCGAGCCTGAAGTGGCCGGTGAGCGGCAAGATCGCCTCAGAGCCCGGATGGGTATTCTCCAAGCAGTTAGAGCAGTGGACCTACTACTCGGGGGTAGAGATCACCTGCGAGAACGGGGCAGAGGTAGTTGCCGCCCTTACCGGGTCCGTCAAGTCCGTCGGTGTGGATCCCTTGCTTGGCACTGTTGTAACCCTCCAGCATGAGAGCCGCCTCGAGACAACCTATGGACGGGTCTATGGAGTCCGCCTAGCGCCGGGTGACCGTGTCGAGCAAGGGGGAGTCCTCGGGACGGGTGGGACCGACGGGATCTACTTCAGCATAGCGTCTTCAGGCGAACCGCTATCGGCCCGCCAGTGCTTGGCCGCGGCCAAATGAAACAGCACGGGCGCCGCATGATCTCAGCACAAGAGCCATATACATCATAGCGTAAGACGCCGGGAGGGGGCCGGGCCATGAACGACGTAATCTGGAAGCGCGCCATCGACGTGGGGGAGTACATCGAAGACACCCATGCCACGGTCCGCGAGACAGCGCGCGCGTTCGGCGTGTCCAAGAGCACCGTTCACAAGGACGTCACCGACAGGCTGCCTAAGATAAGGCCGCAATTGGCCAAACTTGTCCGAGAAGTACTTGACCTCAACAAAGCCGAAAGGCACTTAAGAGGAGGCGAAGCCACAAAACGCAAGTACCAGGACGACTAGGTGGCGAGGACGCGCTGTAGATCCCGATAACGCTAAAGCGCTCTGTGCGTTCTGACGATGATAACCCAGGATATATCTCCTGGGTTAACCATTTTTCGGCAGGACTCGCGTTGCATCCGTCGAATTGTGGCGAAGAATATCGCAAGAGACATGGAGTGCATGAGATGATAGGCAGGGACGTCGGGATCGATCTCGGTACGTGCTCAGTCCTGGTGTTTGTGTCAGGACGCGGGGTGGTCATCAGGGAGCCCTCGGTAGTTGCCAAAAGCGTCTCGGGAAACAAGGTCATCGCCGTAGGTAACGAGGCTAAGAAGATGTTGGGCAGGACGCCTCTCGACATTCAGGCTGTCCGCCCGCTTCGCCACGGCGTGATCACCGATTTTGACGTCACCCTTGCGATGCTCAAGTACTTCCTGCGGAACAGCCTGCCGTGGTTCCCGCCCGTGAGACCTCGCCTGCTCCTGGCCATTCCGGCCTCTGTTACCCATGTCGAGAGGCGAGCTGTCGCTCAGGCCGGCAAGGCGGCCGGCGGCGGCAAGGTCTACCTGATGGAAGAACCCCTGCTCGCGGCGCTGGGAGCCGAGCTGGACATCTCGGGCCCTTCCGGACACATGATCGTGGATATAGGAGGCGGCACAACCGACATAGCAGTCCTCTCAATGAGGGACATGGTGAAGAGCGTGTCCACGCGCGTCGGAGGCGACGCCTTCGACGAGGCTATCGTGAGGTTCGTTAGGCGCGAGTACAACCTCATTATCGGTGAGACCACCGCCGAAGCGGCCAAGATGGCAGCCGGGTCAGCCGTTCCGAGAGAGCGAAAGGAAGTTGAAGTACGTGGACGAGACCTGGTGTCCGGCCTGCCGAGGAGCCTTGTTCTGGACACCTTCTCAATCCGCGAGGCAATCAACGAACCGCTCCAGACAATTAGCCAGGCGGTTCGCTCGGTGTTGGACAAGACGCCTCCGGAGCTCCTGGGCGACATCATCGAGAGAGGGATCGTCCTCTCCGGTGGGGGCGCGCTGCTCCAAGGCATTGACGACTACCTGGGCGCGGAAACCGGCCTGGCTATCCATATAGCCGACGACCCTGTATCGTGCGTGGCCCGGGGAACCAGGATAGCTCTGGAGAATCTCGACATGTACGAAAAGCACATGAAAGAGATTTCGGCCTAAGGGAACTAAGGCTTGGTGGCATATTTCCCCATCGTGCGGTCTTTACTATAAACTCACGACTCTCTCCCTTCGATAGAACATTTGGGGGGAGAGATATACATGATCCGCGGTATCCTGTCCGGTGTCACGGCGATGCGCGCGCAAGTGCGCAACCAGGAAGTCATCGCTAATAACCTCGCAAATGCCAATACAGCAGCCTACAACAAAGATAAGATTGTGTTTACCTCTTTCAGCGATGCCCTCGTATACGCGATGGAGCCACCGGCCTTTCCGGCAGCCATTGGAGGCATGACCGCAGGCACGGTCGTCGAGGCCATCGAGACCATCCACCAGGTAGGACCCATTGAAGTCACCGGGAATCCCCTGGACATCGCGCTGCCCGGAGGCCAGTACCTCGCGGTTGAGACGACAGCTGGCATCCGCTACACGCGTAGAGGCGACATCGAGATCTCGGCGGACGGCTACCTATCGATCGGTGGATACAGGCTTCTGGGCGAGTCAGGTCCGATCCAGGTGGAAGGGCTTTTGCCCAAGTCGATCCGGGAAGACGGAGCGGTGCTCGTCGGAGACGAAGCGGTCGACTTTCTGGCCCTCTGGCAGTTCCCCGACGAGAGCCTCCTGGTCAAGGAAGGGACCTCGCTGTTCAACCCAGATGACATGGAACCGTCGCAGGTCGAGGACGTCCTTGTGGCCCAGGGAGCCCTGGAGAAATCCTCCGTGGACCCGGTCGTCGAAATGGTGAACCTCATCTACGCCATGCGCTCCTACGAAGCGGCCCAGAAGGCCGTGCAGTCAGCGGACGAAACGCTTGGTCAGGCAGTCAACAAGGTCGGGCAAGTATAAGAGCCAGAAGGCCGATAAGAGGGGGAGACTCGGATGCTAAGAGCGCTATGGACCGGAGCCACAGGAATGGCCTCCCAACAGCTTCTGATAGATACCATCTCAAATAACCTGGCCAATGTGAACACCGCCGGCTACAAGAAGCAGAGGGTGCAGTTCCAGGACCTCTACTACGAAACAGTGGCGGTGGGACTCGGTTCGACGGCGACCCTTGGCAGCGGATCTCGAGTTTCCGCGACCGACCGGAGCTTCCGCCAAGGAAACGTCGAGCGCACAGACGATCCCCTGTCCATGGCCATTGAAGGCCAGGGGTTCTTCGCTGTAGAGACCGGTTCCGGAACCGCCTATACCCGGGACGGGTCCTTCAGGCTGGATGCGAGCGGCCGGCTCTGCACAGCGACCGGTTACATGGTTCTGGGAGATGGAGGCATCATCGAGGTGCCCGAAGGGGCCACCGAAATTGAGGTGACCGACGAGGGCATCATCTCCGGAGTCGTGGACGGCGAAAGGCAGGAAATCGGATCTATAGGGCTGGTCTTGTTCGCCAACCCGGCAGGCCTTGAGGCCACCGGCAACAACCTCTACAGAGCGACCCAGCTCTCCGGTGAGCCCGTAGACGCGGTACCGGGCCAGGACGGCGCGGGGCTAATCAGGGGCGGGTATATCGAGACCTCCAACGTTGAAATCGTGACCGAGATGGTGAATCTCATAATCGCGCAGCGTGCCTTCGAGTTGAACTCCAAGGCCGTCGAGACCGCTGACCAGATGTGGGGAATCGCCAACAACGTGAAGAGGTAGTAGACAATGTACACCTCAGCTACTCAACCGATCGCAAAGACTGCGGCAAATAGCGTGGACAGGCGCCTTGAGAAGACCTGCCAGGATTTTGAAGCCGTGTTTCTGTCAATGATATGGAAAGAAATGCAAAAGTCGGCGGGAACCGATTTGGGAGGATGGGATGCCTTCGCCGAGCAAGCGCTGGGCCAGCACTGGGCCAAAGGCGGCGGAATTGGTCTGGCGAAGGTAATCTACAAAGCGATGGCGAAGCACCTCTAGTACCAATCACGAAGGAACGGGGTGCCAATGAAAGAACTTGTCGAACGGGCCGTTGAGGATATCCTTCCTCACAGGCCGCCTTTCCTTTTTGTGAGCAGGATCATATCTCTCGAGGTCGCTCAAAGCGCCGTCACTGAATTTGACGTCACTCCCGACCTTTCCATTTTTAAGGGCCACTTTCCGTCAGAACCCATTCTGCCCGGCGTAATCATCCTCGAGATGCTTGCCCAAACCGGAGGGTTGTCGCTCCTGGCGTCGGACGAATATCGCGGGCGGATCGCCTACCTGGCGGCCGTCGAGTCCGCGAGGTTCCGCAAGCCCGTTCGCCCTGGCGACGTTCTTAGAGCCGAGAGCCGGATCTTGTCGGTCAAACGAGGCATCGGTAAAGCCGTAGGCAGGGCTTTTGTTGGGGATGAAGAGGTCGCGTCAGCCACTATTGTGTTTGCCGTGCCAAATTGACACCCCAAGACGCTAATGCTAACATTTGCCTGGCTATGAACATCCGTTTCCTGTGAGGGGGGTCTATCATGCCTACCATTGGGAAGGGAAGACGACTCTTTACTTCAGAGTCCGTTACAGAAGGCCATCCCGATAAAGTTGCCGACCAGATATCAGACGGGATTCTTGACGCTATCCTGTCCAAGGACCCAGATGCCCGGGTCGCCTGCGAGTGCTTGGTGAAGACCGGCTTGGTCCTTGTGGCGGGTGAGATATCTACCGACTGCTATGTGGACATGCCGTTCACCGTGAGAGAGATGCTCCGGAGGATCGGCTACACCCGCGCGAAGTTTGGGTTCGATTCAGAGACCTGCGCGGTACTGACCGCAATTGAAGACCAGTCCCCGGACATTGCTCTGGGAGTTGACCGCTCTCTGGAGTCCAAGGAAGGCCACATGGCTGATACCCTGGGCTCGGGCGACCAAGGGATGATGTTCGGTTACGCTATCGACGAGACGCCGGTATACATGCCGCTGCCCATCGAGTTGGCCCACAGCTTGGCCAGACAGCTTGCCAAGGTCAGGCACGACAAAGTGTTGCCCTACCTGCGCCCTGACGGGAAGACCCAGGTGACGGTCGAGTACGAGGACGGCGTGCCAGCGAGGATACACACCATCGTTGTTGCTGCTCAGCACGCCAGTGACATCCGTCTCGACACCATAAGGCAGGATATCCTGGACAAAGTGGTGCGCCCGATTATCCCCGCTGGCATGATGGACGACAAGACTCGCATCCTGGTGAACGCCACCGGCCGGTTTGTGGTAGGCGGACCCCAGGGCGATTGCGGGATCACGGGCAGGAAGATCATTGTGGACACCTACGGAGGATTCTCCCGCCACGGCGGGGGCGCGTTCTCCGGCAAAGACCCCACAAAGGTCGACCGTTCTGCTGCCTATGCGACCCGCTACGTGGCGAAGAACGTGGTTGCGGCAGGCCTTGCAAAAGAATGCGAGGTACAGGTGGCTTACGTCATTGGGGTCGCGCGTCCCGTCTCAATTAACGTTGACACCAAGGGAACAGGTCGAGTGAGTGACCTCGCGATCCAAGAGGCTGTTGAGAAGGCTTTTGATTTCAGGCCGGGCGCCATCATAGACAGGTTTGATCTGCGGCGGCCCATCTACCGGCCTTTGGCGGCATACGGTCACTTTGGCCGCGCCGACCTTGATCTGCCGTGGGAGCGGCTGGATCTGTCCCAGGAGCTACTGAAGCTGGTCTAGGTTCTTGCGCACGTCCGAATCCCGTCCCTGATCCCCGGTTCATATACTGAGCCGGGGGAGGAACCCGGGATGATGTGGAATAGGCTGATCCTTGTTTCCGTTATTGCGGCTTGCATCGTGGACCTTATGAAGACGTGGCGCGTCGCGCAGGCCATGCCCGGCCCGCTGTCGGTCCGCGTGATCGCCGACGCGCCGTCTTCAGAGCTGGAAGGCATCGTCCGATACCTATACCGGGAGCTAACCGTGGGTAACCGGCTCTTGGCCGAGATCGTTCTGGAGATAGGGGACCATGGCGGGGAGTCCGCGCAAGTCGCAAGTCGCCTTGTGGCCGATGGATTTGCCGTCCAAGACTCCTCGTCGGAACCCGCATTAGTCCTCCTTATCAGGGCGGACGAAGCAGCTGCGGGGTGACGCTTCGTGCGAAAACGCTTTGCCGGCTGGTATCCTTGGCTAGTTGGCCTTGGGGGCCTTGCCCTACTGGGCTGGCGGTTTATCTATGCCGGGCCCTCGTCTGCCAGCCTCCTAAGCGCTCCTTACCTCGCACTCCTCGCTATGTTTGCTGTGCTGGAGATCTACCGCGTGCCGATACGCGGCAACATCGCGGCGGGCTTCAGCACTGTTTCCGTTGTGGTGGCGGTCATCCTGGGGGGCGAACTCCCGGCATGGGCTATGAGCCTCGGGGGTTTGGCCATCCTGGTGAGCGGTTCCAAGGTGCTCAGGCCTGCGGTGTTCAATGCCGGAACCTACGCCATAGCTGCGGCGGCCGGCAGCCTTGCGGCTTCCCTGGCCGGGTACCCCGTGGGGGGTCCCGCGTTAGCATTCCGTCTCGCCGGCCCGCTGATCTTTGTCGCCGTTCACGGACTGGTGACTGCAGTCCTTGTAGGCATCTACTCGGTGCTGTCGGAGCGGGGCGGAAAGGCAATCGACCAGTTGCTGTGTCTTGGCATTCACATCATTCTGGTTGTCATTTCGATGTCTTTGGGAGTCTCTATCGCGCTGGCTTATGAGAACTTCGGACCAATCAGCCTATACTTCATGTGCGTGATCTTGCCCATGCTGTCGTATCTGATGAGCCTCGCGGCCAGAGTGTCGTCAAACCGTGAAGGGCTATTCGCCCTCTATCAAGCGGCCTCGTCCATCAATGAAGCGCTGACTCTGCAGGAAGTGTTCGACAGAGCGCGCTCATTCACTCACGGTCTCTTGCACGAGGACTTCACGTGGCTTGCGTTGGCAACCGGCGACGAGCCGGGAGATCTGTCAGTTGCCTATACCTCGTTCGGCGACGGCGTCGACCTGGAGAGAGCGAGCGCCCATGTGGCGGCGATCAGCGCCGGCGTTCAGGACAGGGAGCCCGGAGAGCAGTATGTATGGACGCGCGAACAGACCGGCTCCTCATCCGGTTACTTCGGTTGGGTTGCCGTCACGGCGCTTCACCTCGGGAAGCAGTTCTTGGGCGAATTCGGAGTGGCCTCCATCTCCATTCCCAACGACGTGACCAGCGACAAACTGCAGCTTCTGGCTGTTCTCTCATCTCACCTTGCCTTGGCGGTGGACAACGCTCTCAAGTTTGAGCGCGCGACCATGTTGGCCTACACGGATCCGCTGACCGGACTCTACAACTATCGCCAGTTTCAGAACCTCCTCCGTGAGGCTATCGTGAGGGCGGAGAAGTCCGGGGCCGAGCTCTCACTCATATACATCGACCTTGACTATTTCCGCGACGTCAACAACACCTACGGCCACCAGGTCGGAGACGAGGCTCTAAAGGCTATCGCAAGGACGATCCGGGCTTCGTGCCGGGACAGGGATCTGGTCTGCAGGCCGGGAGGCGACGAGTTCACAGTCATTCTGCCCGGAGTCCCCAAAGACCGGGCGCGCGTCGTGGCGGACCGGATAAGAGAAAACCTCATCGGGATGAAACTCGAAGTGGGATTGCCAGAGCCGCTTGCCTCGGCTATCGGCGCTTCGGTAGGCGTCTCGGCGTATCCGGAGGACGGATCGGACGTGGACACGCTTGTGAGGAAAGCCGACGCAGACATGTACTCCTCCAAGAATGAGGGAGGCCGCAGCGCCTCCTTGGGCGGTTGAGAATCTTAGCCCTCGCCCGCCGGCTCTTGGACCGCCTGGCCGGAATCGCGTCAGGCAGTCCCGCGGTGTGCGCCTTGTGCGGCAGCCCCCTTCCGAAGGACTCGGTATCGGGGGTGTGCCCCACGTGTGAGGACAAGCTTTCCTCGGAGATGTCCTGGGTGTGCCAGGTCTGCGGCGCCCCCCTTCGGCCGCCTCTCCGCATCTGTCCTGACTGCCAAAAGAACCTATACGTGTTTGACGGCCAGCGTTCCGCGGGGATCTATCAGGGCGATCTCCGTAATGCCATCGCCAAGATGAAGTTTCAGGGAGAACGGTGGATCGCGCGCCCCCTCGCCAACCTTATGGTCAGGGCAGCCACTCCGTTCCTGCCGGTTGACCTGCTGGTCCCCATACCGCTGGAGCCCGGCAGCAGCGTGAGACGGGGGTACAATCAGGCGCTGGACTTGGCCAAAGAACTGTCTCCCCTTCTCGACGCTCCCGTGATGGATCTTCTTGTCCGGGAAAAAAGGTATGCACATCAAGCTGAACTTGGACGAAATATGAGGTGGAAGAACCTCACAGAGAGCATGGGTCCCAAGAGCGCCATTAACCTGCGCGGGCAGAGGGTGTTGTTGGTGGACGACGTTACCACAACCGGCGCTACGCTCGATGAGGCGGCGAGGGTCCTGAAAGGGATGGGGGCCGAAAAGGTCTTCTGCGTGACCGCTGCCAGGACTCTGCGACGGTGAGGAAGGCACAGGAGGGGAGAGAAAATGGCCGGTAACATCCGCAATTGTAGGCGGTGCGGTAGGCTGTTCGTGTTTGTGGGAGGGCCCGTCTGTCCCGATTGCCTGGCCAAGGAAGAGGAGCAGTACCGGAAAGTCAAACTGTACATCGACGACCACCCGGGCTGCGGGGTCCAGGAGACCAGCGATGAGACGGGAGTCCCGGTTGATATCGTGGTAGAATTCTTGCGACAAGGTCTTCTGGTGACGGGGAGCGGACCCGAGGGTCAGCTGGTCTGCATGATTTGCAGGAGACCGATCACCAAGGGGCGCATTTGTCCGAGGTGCGAAGCAGCCCTGGGCATGGGATCCAGGCCCAAGGTCGACCAGGGACGCCAGGTGTCACAGGTGTCCCAGGTGTCGCGGATGTACACTATGGATTCTATTGGCAAGAAGACGAACTAAGCTAAACCTAAGGCATGGGTTTTCCGATGAGTACCGTGAAATGCGGTGATTTCTCCTAGAGGGTGATGCGATTGATGATTTCGAGAGCACAAATAGGGCAGATCATGAAGGTCTACAAGACCCAGGGCATCCTCTCGCCGCTCACGAAAGCGGACGGGGTATCGTCCGGCTCGGCTGTCGGAGACGACATCGCTCTCTCTTTCAGCCAATCGGATCTTGCCAAGGTCAGGGAGCTGGTCAAGAAGCTGCCTGACGTGCGACTCGATAAGGTGGAGTCCATCGCTCGAGAGATTGAGGCTGGCACCTACAAGATTGATGCGATGCAGGTGGCCGACAAGATGATGGGGAGGCTCTTGGCCGACAAGCTGAAGTAGCACCCCAACCCCATAGGAGCGCGCAAATGACCAACACGAGGAGCCTTAGTTCAATATTGTCTGAAATCGGGTCCACCATGGACGGCCTCCTGGAGCTCGGCAAGAGGAAAGCCGAAATCCTGGTGCGCCGGGACATTAGCGGACTTGAGAAGCTGATTCCATCGGAGCAGGACCTGGTGCGGCGGCTTGAGGAGCTCGAGAGCGAGCGCCAAGCGGTTCCGGCACAGTCCGATTCCGAGATAGAGCTCCTACGAGTAACGCTCAAAGAAAAAGCGAAGCGAATTGCCGAGATGAACGAGCGGAACCGGGGGCTGCTTCGGCGAGGGCTCGACTTAGTGCAGTACGAGCTCAAGCTCTTCCTGCAGGAGGGCAAGCCGCTGGTATTCGATCATCGCGCCTAAGCGTTCGGTACCGATCGTAGGGGGGTGCCCGCATGTCTCTGAACATTTTCGAAATCGGCAAGTCTGCCCTTCTGGCGTCCAGACGGGCTATGGACGTAACAGGTCACAACGTGGCTAACGCCGCCACTCCCGGATATTCCCGCCAAGAGGCAATCCTTCACCCGATAGTGCAGCGTCAAGCCGAAGTATCCGGAATGGGAGTCCGGGTTACACAGATCCGCCGGCTCCGCGACTTCTTCACAGATTCGGTCCTGCGCAATGAAACCGCCAACCGCGCTTTCTTCGCGGTGCAGAAGGATGTTATCGACCAGATCCAGGTCATGTCGGCCGAGTCTTCCGACTCAGGCCTTCGGGCTGCCATCGAAAGCATCTGGGCAGGGTGGCAGGAGCTATCGATTGCTCCGGACTCGGAACCGGCTCGATCGGCGCTCGTTGAAACGAGCCGCTCGCTCATAGACATGTTCAGACATATGAGCGGACAACTCGATGCGCTTCAGGTAGACATCGACAAGAACATCTCCGCCAATGTTGAGCGGCTGAACTCCCTTACAGAGACGGTCGCCAAGTTAAATGCAGAGATAGGCAGAGCGGCTGCCAGAAAGGATCCTATGGGAGACCTTTTGGACCGCAGAGACTTGCTGCTGGATGAGATCTCAGAGATTGCGGGCGCCACAGTCACTCGCTACTCCGATGGCACTGAAGCCGTTAGGGTAACAGTTAACGGTTTCCCGGTGGTCGACAGGACGTCCTCATTCAAACTGGCCGTAGACAGCACTGATCCAGTGCAGTACGCATGGGTGGACGCTGCGGGAGACCGCCAGATAATCCCCAGCGTGGGAGGGCGGCTCGGCGGCCTGGCAACCTCCAGGGACGAACTGGCAGGCACCTTCAGGCAGGACTTGGAGGCTCTCCTCCGAGACATCGTCGACACCGTAAACACTCAGTACGCCTTGGGCGTGAACCCCACAACAGGCAACCCGCCGGATCCACCGCTCTTCTTTGCGGTAGGAGATCCGACCGACTACCTCGGAACAGCGAACGTCGCGCCGGAAATCGTATCCGACCCCAACCGGATAGTGGTCTGGGACGGCGACGCAACGGCTCCAGGAAACGGGCTCAACGGCCTGGCAATATCCGAACTCCTGGAGAAGGCTCCGATCGACCAGTGGACGGCGGTAATCGGAAAGCTCGGGACAAAGGGTCAGAAGATAACCGACGGGCTCGAAACCCAGGAACTCCTCGTGAAGGAGATTCAGAACCGCAAGGATTCCATAAGCGGTGTCTCCATTGACGAGGAGATGGCGAATCTGATTCGCGAACAGCACGCCTTCAACGCAGCGAGCCGGCTCATATCAACGGCCGACGAGCTTCTTGATACCGTCATCAACAGAATGGGCGCGGGGAGGTAGCGTAGATGCGCATGACTAACCTCACCATGGAAAGGAACCTGCTCTTCAACATAGCAGCCGCGGAGGAGCGTCTGCAGAATCTCCAGGACATGGCCTCTTCGGGGATGAAGTTCCAGAAGCCGCAGGACGACCCGGTTGGGGTCCAGCGGTCTATGAGCCTGCGCAACGAGAGGGTCAGGAATGAAAAGTACCTCAAGAACCTCTCAAGGGCGAAGTCCTGGATGGAGTACACGGAGCAGGCGTTGTCGGAACTCACGACCGCTCTCTCAAGGGCGCTGGAGATAGGACTGAACGGCGTAACCGTTACGACTCCTAAGACTGCAAGAGAAGCTATAGCAGCGGAAGTCCAGCAGTTACAGCAAGAAGTGCTCTCACTCAAGACCAGGACCATGGAGGGCCGGAACCTGCTAACGGGCACGATGCCCACGTGGAAGGTCGGCGACAACCTGAACGTGACCGCGACCGATTTGACCGCAATGTTGGACAATGCGGCAAGCTATCTGCAGGACTTGGAGGATGCCCTTCGAGCTGAGGCGCTGACAGACGCGCAAGATGCCCTTGCCGACCTCGAAGCGGTGTCGGACAAAGTACTATCCGAGCGCGCGACAAACGGAGCCCGGGTCGCGAGGGTTGAAGCGCTGGAGACCAAACTCACCGCTCTGGATATCGAGCACAAGCGCCTTCTTTCCGATGTCGAGGATATCGACATAACGGAGGTCATCGTGAAACTAAAGGGGGCTGAGACGGCGTACCAGGCCGCTTTGGGAGCCGGTGCCCGTCTCCTTCAGCCTAGTCTCTTGGACTATCTGAAGTAGGTACAGGGGGGTTCTTGATGAAGGTTGTGACCAAGAGGTTTGGAACGCTCGAGGTCGACCCAGGGAGCATTCTGACCTTTCCTGAAGGCCTTATCGGTTTCCCCGACTGCCGTGACTTCGTGGTCGTCGACTATCAGGTGGCCGGCGACTGTGTCAGGTGGCTGCAGTCGGTGACGGAGCCCGCGCTCGGGTTCGTAACCCTGGACCCAAAGGCCGTTTTTCCCGATTACGATCCGGAGTTCTGCCCAACGGACTTGGAGCTGCTGGACTCCAAACCCGATGAGCTGGTGCTACTCTCAGTCGTGACCGTTCCGAGAGACGTGAGGCGGATGACGGCGAATCTGCAAGCTCCTCTGGTAATCAACCCCAAGAAGAGGGTGGCGAGGCAGGTAATTACGACCTCGCCGGAGTATACCACTAAGCACTACGTCTTTAGTGCGCTCTCCAGCTTGTCGCAAAGGACTGGTTAGAGGATGTTGGTTCTGACCCGCAAACAAGGGCAAGCCATCAAGATTGGCGATGACATCGTCATACGCGTGACCGAGGTGCGGGGTCGGGGCGGCAAGGCGCTGGTCAAGCTCGGCATAGAAGCCCCCCCGGGAGCCAAAATCCTGCGTGAAGAAGTTCTCTCCGAAGTCGCCCGGGAAATGGCGGCCGCTAAAGACCCCTCTTTTGATCTCTTCCAGCTGAAGGAGCGGAAAGACGCTCCCACAGGCACCTCCGAAAGATAGGGACTACCGCCCCTCACGTAACTCGCAGCCTAAACTGCTTAGCCCGCCGTTTCGATACCTACAATGGCAGCCGGAATTATCCGGGCCAGAGGTGAAAAACATGAGTAATCGCATCTCACTGAACGTTACCGGCCTCGATACGGAGTCTATCGTGTCAAGCTTGATGGCTCTGGAGCGCCAGCCGCTCGTGCGGCTGCAGAACGAGCAGACCCTGCTCCTCCAAAAGAAGACCGCGTGGAACAACGTGAAGTCGCAGATCGACAAGGTGAGCGAGAAGATAGCTGCTCTTGCAAAAGCGGCTTCCTTTGAGGGCAAGACAGCCAAAGTCAGCTCAAGTTCGGTCCTTACCGCAACTACTACCGCTGCAGCTGTATCCGGTACATATGAGGTGCATGTGCATACTCTGGCTGCAGCCCAAGTAGTCCAGTCTTCAGGCTTCCCCAGCATGACCGAACCGTTTGCCACGCCTGTGGCGGGAACCGTCACTCTGAACGGTCAGTCCATCACGATCTCCGAAACCGACACCCTTGAATCGATAACCGCCAAGATCAACGCGACCGCCAATGTGGGCGCCCGCGCCGCCATACTTCAGACGTCTCCGGGAGTCTACAGGATGATCCTGACGTCTGAGAAGACCGGCGCGGCCGGAGCAATGGAGTTCGGCGGCGACCTCGCCGTATGGCGCAATCTAGGCGTTCTGGACGCAGGAGATGCAGTCAACGAGGTTACGGCTGCGACCGACGCCTCGTTTACGGTGAACGGGATATCTTTTACCCGCTCCAGCAATTCGGTGTCCGATGCGATACCGGGCGTTACGTTCAGCCTCCTGCAGGCTGGCGATGGAGCCAAAACGTCGATCACCGTGGAAAGTGACGACGAAGCGATCATTGCCAGCGTCAAGGAGTTTATCACCGAGTACAACAACATGATCGACACAGTGGGGAAGTACAACACCTACGACTCAAGCACCCGGAAGGCAGGGCTGCTCTTCGGCGATCCGCTGGTAACCGGGCTCTTATCGCAAATGCGGGCCGCTATATTCAGCACCGTTGCCGGCGCTCCCGCAGAGTACGCGACCTTATCGCTGGTCGGAATCACAACAGGGACCGGGGCTGCTTACTCAAAGGACGGGAAGCTCACGCTTGATGAGACCAAGCTGAGGGACGCGCTGAAGGCTAACAGGGAAGGCGTGGCGGTCCTATTTGGGGCCAGACCGGCGAATGCGGCCAGGGGCGCCACGATCACGGCCACCAGCTCGCTGGATCCCGGGTTGTACCCCGCCTCGAGCGTCAATGACGGTGTGACCGGCTCGGCTCTCTGGGGAGCCGGAGGCGGTTGGAGTGACGGAACCCCTGGAGACTTCACCGACGACAGAATAGTGGTCGACTTCGGGCAGGCGCGCACAATCGACAAGTTGACGGTGCACACGGTCAACTCAGCGGCGTTCCCAGCAGCCGGCTTCGGCATCAGGGACTTCAGCTTCGAGTATTGGGATGGATCCGCATGGGTCGCGCTCGGAGATCCTGTGACCGGGAATACCGGAGCCTATAAGTCGGTATCGTTCAGCCCGGTTACCACCACCAAGATCAGGCTCAATGTGACGGCGTCAAACGACGGCCAGTACTCACGCGTTACCGAAATAGAGGCGTTCCAGGAGAACGAAGGGGCCTTCGCCAAGCTGGCCGACATCGCCAATCGCTATACTGCGGCCGACGGCTTTGTGACCCATCGTACCGAGGCCCTTGAAAACCAGGACAAGGCCCTCCAGAGACGCATGGAAGACATGCAGCGGCGGCTGGACAACAAAGAGGCCAGCTTGCGGAGACAGTATACTGCTCTGGAAGTCACTCTCGGAAAACTCAACTCCCAGAGCGCCTGGCTCACCCAGCAGATCAACTCGCTGGCCCTTCAGTAACAGGAATAGAGGTGCGTGACTACACATGGCAACTCCGGTCTACGGGCTCCTCGCAGGAAAGGAAAAGGCACTATCCAGGTACAAGGCAATGAGCGTCGAGACTGCATCTCCCGGTGAACTCGTACTCATGCTGTACAATGAATCTCTGCGGGCTATGAGGGACGCTTCATTGGCTTTGGAGCGAAATGACATTGGAGGCAGCAGCAAGAGCCTTCTCCGGGCCCAGGACATCGTGCTCGAACTCAGGACTTCGCTGAACCCCGCAGCCGGAATGGAAGTGGCCGCCAACCTGAACTCAATGTACGAATTCGTTGGCGGAAGGCTTATTGAAGCAAACATCAAGAAGTCACAGGAGCCGCTCATGGATGCCATGAAGGTCATGGGCAACCTGCGCGACGGGTGGCAAGAAGTCCTTGGCAAACATGTCTAAGAGCGAGGATTGGACCGGCGATCTGTCTTCGTGGGTGCAGGAATTCCTGGCTGTCAGCCAGAGAGCGTGGGACTGCGCCGCCATCCGTGACTTCACGCGCCTTGCAGAGGCCATAGATGAACGGAATCGCTTGATTAAAGCTTTCCCTCAGTTCGGGGACCTTTCGGATCTTCCCCCCGAGACCCAGCGGCAGATTGGCGACATACTCGCGTCGGCGAGAAAGATAGACGGTGAGATACAGAAGGCGCTCATGCACGAGATGGAGCAGGATAGCCGCGCTATACGGGACACGGCCAATAGAGCCAAGGCGCTCTCCGCCTACGATCGCGCTCTGCCGAAGCACCGCCGGTTCGACAGACAGAAGTAGCTGAATCGAGTGTTGTCGAAAAAACTAAAGCCCCAGCATGCTTGCTGGGGCTTATGTTGTCTTTAGGAAGCTACGCTGTCTTTACGACGTTGGCTGCCTGCAGGCCCTTGGGACCCTCGACGATGTCGAACTCCACGGAATCGCCCTGGTTGAGGGTACGGAATCCCTCTGTCTGGATGGCGGTGTAGTGGACGAACACGTCAGGACCGTCTTCCCTCTCGATGAACCCGTAACCCTTTTCCGCGTTGAACCATTTGACTTTACCTTGCATCTCGGGACATACCTCCTAATTACCGACGACGGGTCCCGGCCACGTCGCCTCCTGGAGCTTTCTGCTCGTGCTCGCACTATAGCATGCCCAAATGGGCGAGTCAACAGAGCTTTAACGCCACATGCTGTGGATAATGTGAGTAACTCTGTTGATAAGCAGTTAAGCCCGCCTTTCCAATTGGGGATATGGTTGTGGATTGTCGGGAAATGTCGAAAGACGATGCGGACTCGCCGAGTATCCTGTCGGAACAGGGCCTGGAAGGATTCACCCCTCAAGGAGGGAATACTATAGCTTCAAAGAGTCCAAACGGAGGTATCTGAATGGAGATTATCGTCAGAGGAAAGAACATCGACGTAAACCCGGCTCTAAAGCAGTACGCAGAGAAGAGACTGGGCAAGATCGATAGGTATCTCCGCCAATCCCCCCTGGTCTGTCAGGTGACCTTCTCCATCGAGCGAGAAGAGCACGTTGTTGAGGTAACGATTCCACTTAACGGGGTATTGCTCCGCGCCGAGGAGAGGAGTCGCGAAGCGTTCTCCGCAGTTGACAATGTCGTCGAGAAACTCGAAAAGCAGATTGAAAAGTACCGTACCAAGCTCCTGAGGCGGGATAAGGGCGAGCTGCCTCCCGAGTCACGGGTAGGTGACGAAGGCCCGGCTATCGTCAAGGTCAAGCGGTTTGCAATCAAGCCCATGAGCCCTGAAGAGGCTGCCACGCAGATGGAACTCCTCGGGCACGATTTCTTCGTGTTCGCCAATGGCGACACCGGGGCTGTGAACGTAGTGTACAGGAGGAAAGACGGCAATTACGGCCTGATTGAGCCGGAATAAAGGCGAAGCAGAGCGTGAGCGGAGGTAGGGTCCATGTTCCAGCCCAAAGTCACCGCCGTTATCTTTGAGGGTGGACAAGCTAAGACCGAACTTGACAGGGTCATAGCCGGCGTGCGGAAACAGGTCGTCCTGGACACGGCTGAGAAACTGGTGACGGTAAAGGAGATCGACGAGGTCGTCCTCGTCACCAACTATCCCGACCTTGCCGCCCAGGCCGCTCCTCTTGGCATCGCCGTGGACCTTGAGACCGTTCGCGCCCCTTTCCACTTTGGGCGCAGGCTCCGCGAGGTCATCATCAGCCACGACATCGAAAACGTGATCTACATGGGAGGGGCCGCGGCGCCTCTCCTCACCTCGAGGGAATTTGGAGACATTGCCGCCAGCTTAAAGCGCGAGCGCAACCTGGTCATCATGAATAACGTTCAGTCAGCCGACCTGGTGGCGTTTTCACCGGCGAGAGCCATAGATGAGATTGAGCCGCCCGACAAGGACAACCCCCTGGGTAACCTTCTAAGGGAGATCGGCCTCCGGCGGGTCCTCATCCCCAACTCGGGGCGGGTGAACTTCGATCTCGATACTCCGACGGACATCCTTGTGCTCGGGATGCATCCCGGCTGCGGCCGCCGGGCAAAGAAGGCCGTCGACGACCTGAAGTGGTCCAGAGCCACCATCGATCTCGCTTACCAAGTCCTAAGGGACCAATCGCGGGAGGTCGCTGTGATAGGCAGGGTGGGACCCGCGGTGATCCAGTACGTGAATGCCAATATGGTACACAGGATGCGTGTGTTTTCCGAAGAAAGAGGTATGAAGGCGTTGGGCCGGGAGGATAGGGGCGAAGTCAGGTCCCTCTTGGGTTTTATGGTCCAAGAGATTGGCCCCAAGGCCTTCTTCTCGTACCTGGCGAAAACCGCAGACGTTGCGTTTATCGATACCAGGGTCATTTTCGGGCACCTTAGGAAGCAGCTGTCCGACTGGGACAGGTTTCAATCGGATCTGGGCCGCTACGATTTGGTGCAGGACGGTTGGACCAGGGAGTTTACTAAATGCGCGCAGGAAGCCGGAATCCCGGTGGTACTAGGCGGTCATAGCCTGGTCGCCGCCGGCCTCTGGCTGCTCGCGGAGATGATCGTGAAAGAGCGCGAAGATGGGGGTTACCGGCATAACACCTACGTGCTGTCGAGGGGCTACCGCCCGACGTAAGGGAGGTGACTGAACGTGCCGACAGAGAAGGGCAGTATTCCGGTCAAGGAGTACGAGGAGACCCTAAAGCGGATCAAGGACGTCATCTCGGCTCGCATCGTGTTGGACGAGATGGGCGGTATCCTCGAGGTCCACATCCTGGCAGGGCCCGGGAGAGCCGTCAAGTACATCGCTCGCGACGTAGAGTCAACCATAATCGCTGCATTTGGCTTCGCCCTCGACCGGAGGAAGATCTCCATAGCTCAGTTGGGAGGAGGCGATCCGGGCCGCCAGGAGAAGCGCCTGCAGCTGGAACGAGTGCAGATAATATCTGAACCCGACGGAGCCCAGATCGATGTATCGCTCAAGATGGGAACGATAGCGGTGTCCGGCTCGGCCCGGGGAGTGCCGACGGCAAAGAGCTGGCTGTATCTTGCGGCCAGCGCCACCCTGAATGCCGTGTCTCAGTTCTTGAACCCCGATATCACGTTCAACGTTGAGGACGCCACCGTGAGTTCCTCGCGCCCCAACAAGGTGGCGCTGGTCTCGCTCATGGTGTTCAGTTCAGGCAGGCAGCAACTGCTCACCGGTTCTTGTCCGGTATCCCACGACGACCGCGAAGCCATCGTCAAAGCAACACTGGATGCTCTCAATCGCAAGTTTGCGCAATTGCTGGCTGGGGACTAATCATCCGGCCTGCTAGAACACTGAAGGGTTCTCACTGGGAAACGCAGAATAGGGACTTCGGCCGGCAGTGAGGAGAAACAAGCGGAGCCAGCGTCTCCGAAGTAGCGGTTCGGAAGAGCGCCCCGAACACGTCTGGGGGTTCCCTAAGTGAACAGGCTTCTCAAAGTGCTCCTTGCGATTTGCACCTTGCTTCTGGCTGGAGCGGCTCACTGGCAGATCGGCGCGTAGTTGATCGGTCCAACTGCCGGCCATAGTCGAGAGAGGTGCCTGTTCTTTGGACGGAAGGGCCAAGCATCTCAGGGAAGAGATCTATACTTGGCTGGTGATAGTCGCCGGCCTTGTTGTATTAGCTACTCATTGGCCCACCTTTGCCAGTGTGCAGAAGTTAGTAGAAGTCGTTTTCATGGGGATCCTGATCGCCATCGGTGAGGCCTCGCCTGTTGTCCTTCCCAACAGCCTCGGAACAGTCTCGGTATCCCTCCCCATATCCATCACGGTCGCGGTTCTATACGGCCAAGAAGCAGGCATCTGGGCCGCAGTTCTGGGGACTCTGCGCAAGCAGGATGTCACCGGTAAGATCAAGCCCAAGTACGTTCTCTTCAACAGGGCGATGATCGCAATCTCGATGTACTCTTTCTGCCTTGTCTACCCCGCAATGGGGGGGACCTACGGCACCATGGCTTTCCCCCAAGACCTCCTGCCCTTTGTCGTCGCGGCCTGCGTGTACACTTTCGTGAACGCCATGATCGCTACCGGCTGGTGGTCCCTCCACTTCTCGCAGGGGTTCTGGTCGGTGTGGCGCAGCAACATCCGTTGGGGCCTACCGAATATGATGGCGTTGGTGCCGGTCGGTATGGTGATGGTCCTCGCTGCTCAAGCCCAACAAAACGGCCCGTGGATCCTCATCCTCTTCTACCTGCCGATCATGGTCAGCAAGTACTCGCTGGACAAGTACATGGAGCTTCGCTCCGCGTACCGTGAGATGGCCTCAGCGCTAAGTAATGCCATCGATGCCAGGGACTCGTACACTCGGGGCCACTCCGAGCGGGTTTCGGAGTATGCGGCCCAGCTTGCCGCAGCCCTTAAGCTGCCGGAAGACCAGATAGACACCATCCGGTATGTTGGGCTCCTCCATGACGTGGGCAAGGTCGGCATCCGGGACGCGATCATGAAGAAGCAGGGCACGTTCACTCTCGACGAATACGAAGAGATGAAGAACCACGCGAACCTTGGAGCGGACATGCTCGCCGGGCTCAAGTTCCTGGGAAAGGGCCAGGACTGGGTGAGGTACCACCATGAAAGATGGGACGGACACGGCTTCCCGAAGGGGCTTTCGGGAGAAGAGATACCTATAGAGGCCCGCATTCTCGCGTGCGCCGACTCTTTCGACGCTATGACCACCGATAGGCCCTACAAGGCCAAGATGGACCTGGATGCGGCGAGGCGGGAGCTCCTCCGGTGTAGCGGCACGCAGTTTGACCCCAAGGTAGTCGACGCTATGATCAAGGTGATAGACAAGATGAAAGAAGGCGGCACCTAGCCCGTGCTCGTCACGTTTGCCGCCGGCTCGTTCATCCTCAGCTGGCTCCTCGGCGGAAAGCCCAAGCGCCTGGCCGACCTCGATTTCCAAAGGCTCCCCTGGATGATGGCGTCCTTTCTCCTGAGAGACATCGCGGAAGAGTTGTTTGACAAAGCGGCGCCTGAGCTCTGGGCATCCACCCTTTTGGCGCTTGCCTGCTACGGCCTCCTGTTCTACGGCATCTACCCCAACCGGCGGTTGCCGGGCATGTGGGCCGTCGCCTTAGGCTCCGCGCTGAACCTCCTGGTCATCCTAGCGAACCAGGCCCGGATGCCGGTATCGGTAGCCCGGCTAACCGCGGAAGAGGCAGCGCGCGAAATCGCGCGCCTTGGGACCAGCATCAACCACCAGCTGCTCGTCCCCACATCCCGCCTGCAGTCTCTCGCAGACCTTTACAAGTGGACTTTCCTTCAGCCGCAGCCGGTCATGTTCAGCATAGGCGACGTCCTCATAACCGCCGGCGTTTCCTACCTCATCTTCAAGGTCAGCCTGCGCGGTTTTCGGCCTTCCGCCGTTGATGGTAGAATGGGCAAGGTAGGCTAGCCAAAAGCCGAGCATAACCGGAGAGGGATGCCGTTTGGCCATCTTCAAGAAGCTGTTTAATTCCAACGACAGAGAGATCTCCAAACTGAAGCCCCTGCAGGAAGCGGTGTTGTCCCTCAGGGCTGAGATGGAGAGGCTGTCCGACGCCGATCTCGCCGGCAAGACACCGGTCTTTAGGGAGCGTCTTGCCAATGGCGAGTCGCCAGACAAGCTCTTGCCGGAAGCATTTGCGGTCATGAGGGAAGCGGCGCGCCGCGTCATCGACCATGAGGCCTTCCCGGTCCAGGTGCTGGGCGGAATAGTCCTCCACCAGGGCCGCATAGCCGAGATGCAGACGGGCGAAGGCAAGACCCTGGTCTCCACCATGCCCGGGTACCTGAACGCCCTAGCGGGGCGTACCGTGCACATCATTACAGTGAACGACTACCTTGCCCGCCGCGACCGCGATTGGATGGGGCAGGTCTATCGTTTTCTAGGAATACCGGTCGGATTGGTGGTTCCCCAAATGGATGCCGCGTCCAAGCGGGCTTCCTACTCCTGTCCCGTCATCTATGGCACCAACACCGAGTTCGGGTTCGACTACCTCCGGGATCACATGGCGTGGAGCAGGCAGGAGCTTGTGCAGAGCGCCCTCGACTACGCCATAATCGACGAAGTCGACTCGATACTCATTGACGAAGCCCGCACTCCCCTCATCATATCCGGGGCCGGGGAGGGCGACACCAGCGCTTACCTGCGGTACCGGGACGTCGCCCGGATGCTGAAGAGGGAGATCCACTATACGGTTGACGAGAAATCCAGGAACGTAGCCCTCACAGAGGAAGGCGATCGACGGGTGGAAGAGATCCTCGGGATAAAGCCCGAAGAAGAGGGCGCGCTGGAGGATCTTGAGGACCCATACAGGAGCCCCGTCAACCGGCGTTCCCACATCACCCAGGCTCTGAAGGCGAAAGAGGTCTACGCCAAGGACGTTGACTACGTTGTCGACGGCGGCCAGGTGCTCATTGTCGACGAGTTCACGGGACGTATACTGCCGGGGCGACGGTTCTCCGACGGTCTGCACGAGGCCCTCGAGGCCAAGGAGGGCGTCGAAGTCAGAAAGCCCAGCGATACGCTGGCTACAATTACGGTGCAGAACTTCTACAGGATGTACAAGAAGCTCGCGGGTATGACCGGCACTGCGATGACCGAGGAACCCGAATTCCAGGAAATCTACGGCCTGGACGTTGTGGCGATTCCGACCAACAAGCCCCTTATCAGGACGGCCTATTCCGACTCAATTTGGAAGACTGAGAGGGCGAAGTACAAGGCCGCGCTGCAGGATATTGTCGAGACTCACCAGACGGGCCGCCCCGTGCTGGTGGGCACCCGGTCAGTCGAGAAGTCGGAGATGCTTTCCGGGATGCTCGCGCGCATGGGAATCCCTCACGAAGTCCTGAACGCCAAGCAGCATGCCAGAGAGGCGGAGATTGTGGCTCAGGCCGGGCGAAAAGGGGCAGTCACGATCGCCACCAACATGGCGGGCCGCGGGACCGACATCCTTTTGGGCGGCAATCCGGCTTTCATGGCACGAAAAGCCCTGCGCCAGGAAGGCTTCGATGAGGACACAGTGGCCATCGCATCCGAGAAGGTACTGCCCGAAGAGATGCGGGCGAGGATCGAGGCCGGCGATCTGGACGAGCAACTTTCGGCCATAGTATCTGCCCGGCGGCGGTACAACGAGCTCTTCGCGAGTTTCAAACGCGAGACCGACCGGGAGCATGAAGAGGTTGTGAAGCTGGGCGGGCTCCACATCATCGGCACCGAGCGCCACGAGGCCCGCAGGATCGACAACCAGCTCAGGGGGCGTTCGGGGCGTCAGGGAGACCCCGGCTCTTCGCGTTTCTACCTATCGCTTGAGGACGAACTGATGAGATTGTTCGGCGGAGAGACCATCTCAGCCATGATGGACCGGCTCGGTTTCTCCGAGGATGAGCCCATCGAACATGCCCTGGTAACGAAATCGGTGGAGTCGGCTCAGAAGCGGGTAGAGGCCCACAACTTCGGTATCCGCAAGCACGTCGTCGAGTACGACAATGTCCTGAACAAGCAGAGAGAGACCATCTACCGGGACCGTACCGAGGTGCTGTTCGCCGAGGACCTAGAGCCGGTGGTCATGCGGATGAAAGACACTGTGATCGAACGCCAATTGGACCTCTCCTGGCCGGCGCACGACGGAAGAGACGAAGCGGATTTGGAAGGGCTCTCGATTTGGATCAAGAACCTCGTGCCGGAAAGCGATCCCGCATCTCTCCTGGCGGGTGCATCGACCAGGGAGGATGCCGCGGCGCGCATATCCGGGAAACTGGATGAGATCTACCGTCAGAAGAAGCAGACGGCCGGCTCGGATATGAACAACATCCTGAGGCTGATCCTGCTCATCTGCATAAACCGGGAGTGGGTAAACCACCTTCGCGCGATGGAGGACCTCCGGGAGGGCGTCGGGCTTCAGGCCTACGGGCAGCGGGACCCGCTGGTTGAGTACACTAGGCTCGGATTTGAGATATTCCAGGGACACATGCAGGCCATCGCCGAGAACGTCATACGCCACATATGCCGGCTCGACGTGCGCCCCCGAGGCTCAGAGGCGCCGCGGCGGATAGCGGGCCCAGCAGCAGACCGGCCGCCGCGAGTGCGCGGCGGCTCCCAGGACACTCCGGCTCCCTCGAGAAGCGTGCCGGTGAAGGGCGGGAGGGGAAGCGCGGCTCCAAGCGCCAATGCCCAGACCCAAAGAGCGCCGGTCAAGGTAGGCAAGAAAGTGGGAAGGAACGATCCCTGTCCCTGCGGCAGCGGCAAGAAGTACAAGGACTGTTGCGGTAAACTGGCCTAGAGCCGGGGAGGAGATTGCATGTACGAGGACCTTACCCAGAGACTACAGACCATAGCCGAGAGGCTTGGCAGTATCGGGAGGTCTCTTTGACCTAGAAAGGCTCGAACGCGAACTCCAGGAAGCCAAGAGGGAACTGGAGGACCCGTCGGTCTGGCAGGACCCAAAGCGCGCCCAGGAGCTCGGCAGGAAACAGAGCCGCATCCAAAGCACGTTGGAGCGCTTTAGCCGGCTCAGGACCATCTGTGAAGACGACATGGAAATGGCCGCGCTTGCTGAGGCTGAAGCGGACCTGTCGCTCATGGACGACCTCACTGAGTCGGTAAGGAAACTTGGGGAGGAAGTAAGGGAACTGGAGCTGGAAACCCTCCTTTCCGGGCCCTACGACTCCCGGGACGCCATTTTGACCCTCCACTCGGGGGCGGGCGGCACAGAGGCTATGGACTGGGTCGAGATGCTGTACCGGATGTACACCCGGTGGGCCGAACGCAAAGGATACAAGACCGAGCTTCTGGACTCGCTCCCCGGGGAAGAAGCCGGCCTCAAGAACGTGAGTTTCGCGGTAAAAGGAGACCACGCCTACGGCTTTCTCCGCAGCGAGCGGGGCGTTCACCGGCTGGTCCGCATATCGCCGTTTGACTCCAACGCCCGAAGGCACACTTCGTTTGCTTCTTTGGACGTGCTCCCCGACATAGAAGAGGATTCCGAGGTGCAGTGGAGTCCTGACGAGGTCAAGATAGACACCTTCAAGTCCTCGGGTGCGGGCGGTCAAAACGTGAACAAAGTTGAGACAGGCGTCCGCATCACGCACATCCCCACAGGCATCGTGGTGTCGTGCCAGAACGAGCGCTCCCAGCATTCCAACAGAGTCCTGGCGGAGAGAATGCTGGCTGCCAAACTCCTAGCCATTAAGGAAGAACAGCATCGAAAAGAAGTGGAGACGCTGCGGGGCCCCCAAGGGCTGATCGCGTGGGGGAGCCAGATCCGCTCCTACGTCTTCCAGCCTTACACCATGGTGAAAGACCACAGGACGGGGTGCGAGATCGGGAGCGTTGAGCGTGTCATGGACGGAGATATCGACGACTTCATATACGCTAAGCTGCAGCAGGATGCCCTGGGTGCGGCGGGAGCGGCCATAAAGAGGGAGAAGCCTGACCTGGACGAGGTCTAGGCCAGGCCGGGACTCCCAAAGGAGAGCCGAGATGAGAACACGGAAGAACCTCTTGTTCGCGGGAATCCTGGTTATGGGCGGAGTCTTGTTGGGCTGGTTCGGGAAGGGGCTCGCCGCGGGCGACCCGGTACTTCCGGGGAGCGAGGAGGACCCGCTGGTGAGCAGGTCCTATGTTCACTCGTACGTCGGTACAAGCGTAGACGACAGGATGAAGATGGTCGTCGTCGAGGTTCCCGCAGGCAAGAAGCTCATCGGGTCAGCCGGCACGGAGATCATCGTGAGGTCCGGATCGGCCACCGCCATAGACACCCAGAGCGGCGGGCTCTCGGACGTCACGGCCGGGGTGGACCTTCGGAAGGGCGACATCGCTCCCGCGAATCACCTCTTGATCGTGCCGCGGGACGACGGGCGCGGCATCGCGGCGGTGACGTCGCTGTTCGTCATGGTGAGAGGGGCTTACACGTTACAGTAGAGTCACAATAGAGTCACAGTAGGGGTTACATTTGGGGGCCGCTGCTATTCCGCACTCGCCCCCCTTAGGGCCGCCAGTATCATGTCCACGTTGTCCTTGGCTAGTGAAGTGAAGATGGGCAGCTTCTCCGTAAGGCCGCGACGAAGCTGTTCGCGGATGTCAATGAAGCGCTCGAGTTCAAGGACGAGGTCGGTGTTCTTGTGTGACGCCGGGTTAGGTATCACCGGGCATCCGGCTGCTCTACAGAATGCCCCGAGCTTCGGGTCTATCTCGACTCCTATGAACGGCACGGCGGCTCTTGCGGCGAGTATCAGAGTGTGAAGCCTCATCCCCACACAGAACGCAGACTTCTCCAAGAGAGCCAGGGCCTCGCGTGGGTTCACGCCTGCCACTGACCGGCTCTGTTCCCGGCCCGCTTCAGACAGCCAACGGTTCACGAGGGGCACAAGCTCGGTGTCCTGTTCCTGCATGACCAGGAAGCACGGCTCGAAACCCTTGGCGCGCAGGAGGCCTACCACAGGCACGAACGACTTGTAGAAGCTCTCCGGCGCTTTTCCGGGGCGCAGGGCGAGCCACACGAGCGGTTTGTCCCGTGGTATGCCCGCAGATGCCAGGAGCTCGTCCCGCCGGTCATTCGGACAAGGTGTAAGGAGGAAGGCGGGGTCGGCTGTGACTCGGACCGGCCTCCTCACTCCGATACGCTTCAGGAGCTTTTCCGACTCCGGGTCACGTACCGTGATCCTCTTGGTCGAGGAGAGCGCCAACCTGGTCAGGAGCCTTCCGATCCACGAGCGTATGGGACCGATTCCGTTGGCGTACACGGCAACCGGCTTCCTGAACACCCTCGACGCGAAGATGATGGACAGGTAGTAAAGCAGCGATCTGAAGGAAGTATCGTCCTGGAGCAGGCTGCCTCCGCCGAAGACCACCAGGTCTGCGGCCAGCACTCCTCTCACGACGTCCCTGGGGGACATTCTCCCGTACGCGACAACCCCGTAGGTCTTCGCCGTCTCCTCCGGGTTTGCCGAAAGGACCGAGATCTCGATGGCCGGGTCCTTTGCGCGCAGGCTTTCGACGGTGGAGGCGAGTATTGCTTCGTCGCCGACGTTTCCGAACCCGTAGTAGCCGGAAAGGAGCACTCTAGCCACGAAGCCTCACCTCCGCCTCTTCCCGATAATAATGCGGGTGACCCATGTCAAGCATAGCAAAAAGGGAGATCGCTGTAAAAACGGGTCGCCTCCGGGGGGAGGATGGCCGGGCGCTCTTGTAGAAATGTGGCGTGTAGAGATGTAACCCACAAAAAGCCGGGGAATGGTGAGGCAGTGGCTCGGGTCGTGGACATCTTGGGGGTCGAGTTTTACCCGATTACCTTTGGCGGCGCCTGCAGGGCGCTGGACTGGATGCTATCCCTAAACGACGGGAAGACCCGCCTCGCCGTTACAGGCAACCCCATTATGGTCATGATTGCCCGGAAGGACCCCGAATTTGCCAGGATCCTCAGCTGCGCCGACCTCTTGGTGCCAGACGGCATCGGCATCATATGGGCCGCCAAGAGAGCGGGACGCAGCCTTCCCGAGAGGGTGACGGGCGTTGATTTGACAAACTACCTCCTGTCCAAGAAGCCTTCGCCCCGCATCTTCCTCCTGGGGGGGAAACCGGGGGTGGCAGAGAGGGCAAAGAACCGCCTGATCAAGGACATGCCGTGGGTGCGTATCGCCGGCCTTCACCACGGCTACTTCAAAGAGGACGAGGAAGAGGCGGTTGTCCGTAAGGTGCGGTTCAGCGAGGCCGACGTGGTGCTGGCCGGAATGGGCGCGCCGAGGCAGGAGAAGTTCCTGTGGCGGAACCGCGATGCCCTTGGAGCCAAGCTAGGGATGGGCGTCGGCGGAACGCTCGATATACTGGCCGGGGACGTGGCTCTGACCCCTCTGGCGCTGCGAAAGGCAGGGCTCGAGTGGCTTCACAGGCTGGTGAGACAGCCGGGACGCATCAAAGCGGACGTGGCACTGTTTGAATTCGCGCTCAGGGTCATGGCCAGAACAATGTTCGGCAAGGGCAGAGCACCAGAAGGAGACCAAGAAGATGAAGACCAGGGATACTATGATGCAAGGCGGGAGTGACGTCGTGTCTCACGTGGAGCGGATCGCGCACACGCTGAGGCGCCACGTGGTCGAGATGGTCGGAAAGGCCGGCTCGGGCCACCCCGGAGGATCGCTGTCGGCAGCGGACATTATGGCTGTTCTCTACTTCGGTGATGTGCTCAAGGTGGATCCGGCGAACCCGGCTTGGCCCGATAGAGACAGGTTTGTTCTGTCCAAAGGACACGCCGCACCTATTCTCTACGCCGCGCTCGCCGAGAGAGGTTTCTTCCCGGTCGAAATCCTCCCCACCCTAAGGCAACTGGGTTCGATACTGCAGGGGCATCCGGATGCCCGGAAGGTGCCCGGCGTGGAGGTCTCCACCGGCTCCCTTGGCCAGGGGCTATCCCTTGCCGTAGGCATGGCGTTGGCCGGCAAGATCGACAGGAAATCGTACAGGGTCTGGGCTCTCGTGGGTGACGGCGAGTCCGAGGAAGGGCAGATATGGGAAGCCGCGATGTCCGCCGCCCACTACAAACTCGATAACCTGACTGCCATTGTGGACCACAACCACCTGCAGATAGACGGTCCGGTGTGTGAGGTTATGACGCCCGAGCCTATGGCGGACAAGTGGAGGGCTTTCGGTTGGGACGTCGTGGAGGTGGACGGCCACAACGTACGGGACCTCCTCACGGCGTTCAAGGCTCCGCCGGTCCAAGGAAAACCCCGGGCGATCATAGCGGAGACAGTGAAAGGCAAAGGTGTCAGCTACATGGAAGGACTCGCGGCGTGGCATGGGAAGGCGCCCAAGGGCGAGGAGTTGGACAGAGCGTTGGCCGAGCTGGCGCTGCCCAAAAAGGACAGGGGGTGCCGCTAATGGTAGCTCCAAGGGAAGCATACGGTGATACACTGGTTGAACTGGGTAAAGAGGACACCCGCATAGTTGTCCTGGACGCCGACCTCTCGGCCTCCACCAAGACCGACAAGTTCCGCAAGGCGTATCCCGACCGATTCTTTAACATGGGGATCGCTGAGTCCAATATGATGGCAGTGGCTGCAGGCCTGGCCCAATCCGGGAAGATCGCGTTTGCCTCGACCTTCGCGGTGTTCGCCACCGGCAGGACCTACGATCAGATAAGGCAGTCCATCGCGTACCCGAGGTTCAACGTGAAGATTGTGGCAACCCACGGAGGCCTTACCGTCGGCCCTGACGGCGCTTCCCATCAAGCCCTGGAAGATGTGGCTCTCATGCGAGCTCTCCCCGGTATGGTGGTCATTGTTCCCGCCGATGTGGCTGAAACCAAGGCCGCAGTGAGGGCCGCGGCGGCCCACGACGGGCCCGCCTACATTAGGCTCGGGCGCGAAGCCGTCCCCGACGTCTTGCCACAAGGAGCAGGATTTGAGATAGGAAAGAGCAGTGTCCTGTGGCCTGCCATCGGGCGCGAGGCGATTGTGGCGGCTCCCAAAGGCCCGACGCCCCGGTTTGACCTCACCTTTGCGGCTTGCGGCGTGATGGTGAAGCCCTGTCTGGATGCCGCCAAGGAGCTGGAGGCTCAAGGCATTAAGTGCGCTGTCGCTAACTTCTCTTCGGTGAAACCCATGGATACGGAGCTCCTGCTAGCTCTCGCCCGCGAGAGCAAAGCGATTGTCACTGCCGAGGAGCACAGCGTTGTAGGCGGCCTGGGCGGAGCAGTTGCGGAGACTCTGTCGGCTGAGCAGCCGATACTGGTGCGGCGCGTGGGTGTCCAGGACCGGTTCGGCGAGTCAGGTCCCGCTGAGGATCTCCTGAGGGCGTACGGCCTGACCGCGAAAGATGTCGCAGAGGCCGGAAGAGCGGCCCTCGCGGCTGCCAAGTAGTAGACACCGTCCTATGTTCCCTGCATGATGCCTGTTTGCCGTAGTGTCTTCGCGAGTGGAAACAGGATCGGGTCATATGCTGTCGAATATATGAGGGTGGCAAGACCTTCTTCCGGACGGTGACCTTATTGATATCATTGCGAGGCGTCTCAAAACGATACTCCACGGGCATGGTCGCCCTCGATCATGTGGATCTTGAGATCAAGAAGGGCGAGTTCGTGTTCATCGTAGGCCAGAGCGGCGCAGGCAAGTCCACGCTGATCAAACTCCTGTACAAAGAGGAAAACCCGACCAGCGGGCAGGTCCTGGTCGGCGGCAAAGACCTTACCAAGATGCGGCGTAGGGAGGTCCCTTTCCTCCGTCGCAAGATCGGCGTCGTGTTTCAGGACTTCAAACTGCTCGAGGATCGCACTGTGGCGGAAAACGTCGCCTTCGCGTTGCTCGTCACCGGCTATTCTGGGAGAGACCCGGCGAAGAGCGTCTCGCAGGTCCTATCACTGGTAGGGCTCAAAGAAAGGCAGAACGCGTATCCCTCGCAGCTGTCCGGTGGTGAGCAGCAGAGGGTGGCCATCGCACGGGCACTTGTCCGAAATCCGGATCTTCTGATCGCGGACGAGCCCACCGGCAACCTGGATCCAGATACCTCGCTTGAAATCTTCAAACTAATTGAGCGCGCAAATATGTTTGGGACGACGGTTGTCGTAGCCACTCACGCCAGGCACATCGTTGATTCCATGCGCAAACGCGTCATTGAACTGCGGAAAGGCTCCGTGGTCAGGGACGCTCGAAGAGGGGCGTACGATTATTGAGGTTCTCTAGCAGCGGATATCTCCTTGGGGAGACGGGGAAGAGCATATGGAGGAACAAGATGTCCTCCTTCCTTTCGTGCGCTACCACGGCCCTGTCCCTCTTTTTGCTCGGGGTAGCCTTCTTAATCAGTCTAAACATCAAGTTTACCTACACTGTAGTCCAGGACCAGATGGAGATCCAAGCCTATCTGGTGAAAGATGCAACTATCGACCAATCACAGGCCGTCTTCGACGCCATCAAGAAGCTGCCCGGAGTATCCAATGCCGAATATGTAAGCCGAGAAGAGGCGCTGGAGTGGCTCAAGCAGAGATTCCAGGACAACGCCTCGGTGCTGGCGGGCTTGGGCGATGATAACCCCCTTCCGGCAAGCGTCAGAGTGAAAGTCGCGGATGTGGCGGACACGCCTACGGTGGTCGCTGAGATCAAGAAGATACCCCAGATCGAAGACGTAATCTACCAGGAAGGTACCTCCAGGCAGCTGGCTTCACTAGGGATCGCCTCCCAATACGTATCGCTGGGCGGAATGCTGGTCGTTGGACTGGTCGCCATCATGGTCATCGGAAACTCAATACGACTGACTATCGATGCGCGCAGGCATGAAATCGGGATCATGAAACTGGTCGGCGCGACAGACGAGTTTATTATTGGGCCGTTCCTGCTGGAAGGCATGATTCTGGGCATGCTGGGCGGCCTCGTGGGAGAGGGCTTGGTCGTTGGCCTGTACGTTTGGGTCGTTAGAGGAGTGCAGACGGTTGTGCCGTTCCTGCCGGTCATGAACCTCACGATGCCTGTTGCCCTGGACATGCTGGGCGTCATGTTGGTGACCGGTATGGCGGTAGGCACCATAGGCTCGGTCCTTGCTCTGCGAAAGCACCTTAGAGTATGAGGCGAGCATAAGGCGGAGCCGCAGGTAGCGGCGGCTACACGACCTGAGCGAAGAAGATCGGCTTTGGAGTACCGGATGGGGCGGGGGATTGCAGTGAGACGTGTTAATATGGCTTTTAGGCTGATTGCGGCGATCTTGCTTATTTCGGCGGCCCTTGTTGTGGCGCCCAACTCTTTGGCTCTGGGGGCCCCCCAGGAGATAGACCTCCGCATAGACGAACTGAGCGAGCTCCAGAAAGAGATTGAAGAGCTCCAGAAGCAGCTGCAATCCAAGACAAGTACAGAGAAGTCCGTGTTGGCTGAACTGGCTAAACTTGAGAACCAGCTCGCGCTCGCCAACAAGGAACTGAACTACATAGAAGTCCAGTTGTCGGTCACAGACAGCCAGATCAACGTGACCCGGAACGAAGTCCGGGAAACCGAGGAGAAACTCGCCAGCCAGAAGGCTGCTTTCGACTCCAGATTGGTGAGCATGTACAAGGCCAGCAGGATCTCCTACCTCGACATGCTGCTCAGTTCCGGGAGCCTCTCGGAGCTCATGGCCCGCATGCATTACCTAAAGCAGATCGCCGTTCAGGATAGCGCCCTCATAGACGAGTATTGCGCGAACAGGGAAGCACTCCTGGCTAAGCAGGCTGAACTCGAGGAGTACCAGGCCAAGCTTATGGGGCTCAAGGCTTCCCAGGAACGCAAGCGGGCCGAGGTCACTTCTCGAAGCCATGATCGTGAGCAGTATCTTAACCGTGTCCAGGCCGACAAGGAGCAACTCGCCCAGGCTCTGGACCAGATGCAGAAAGAAGCCGACGCTCTCAACAAGATCATTGCGGATCTCCAGGCTAAGGGCCAAAAACCCCAGGCACACCCCCTTCAGATGGCGTGGCCCATCTCGGGAGGGTGGATCAGTTCCAACTACGGCAACCGGTACCACCCGATACTTGGCTACTACAAATGGCATTCCGGCATCGATTATGCCGCGAACCGGGGTACCCCGATCAAAGCCATGGAAGACGGTACAGTAATCTTGGCCGGAGTCAACGGCGGTTACGGCAACTGCGTGATTATCGACCATGGCGGTAAGGTCTCAACGCTCTACGGTCACGCGGACAAGCTCCTGGTGAAGACGGGGCAGGATGTAATCAAGGGCCAGACGATCGCGCTTGTCGGCAGCACCGGGCTCTCAACCGGTCCACACCTTCACTTTGAAGTCCGCGTTAACGGTGAGACCCAGGACCCCCTGAAGTGGCTGCCTTAAGGCAAATGCAGAGCGATAGCGGCGCATCAGCGGCACATTTTCCGTGTCGCAGCCCTCACTCTTGCTCCGTTTTGGCTTAGCGGATATGCTGAGTTGAAAAGGCTCTTTTGCCACGCAAAGGGGGACCGGTTCCTCCATGATGTCCAAGAGAAGGGCTACTCTACTGTGCGTTGCGTTCGCTTTGCTGGCTGCCATCGCCGGCGCGGCCGCCACGGCCTACTATATCTACACGGGCCCTGTTGGCCGTATCTACGGGATAGTGAACCTGCTAGACGAGAACTTCTACAAGCCCATTGACAGGGCGAAGGTCTTGGAGGGAGCCGCCGGTGGCGTGGTCCTGATGTTGGGGGATCCCTACTCCATCTTCATGAACCCCCAGGAGTGGAACGAGTTCAACATCAAGACCTCCGGCGAGTACTCCGGCATCGGGGTGACCATCGGAGTCAAGGGCAACAGAGTGCAAATAGCCCCGCCCATGAGGGGTGGTCCGGCGGAAGAAGCAGGGCTTCGTGGCGGCGACATAATCCTCATGGTTGACGGAGAGACCATCCGCACCAGCGATGAAGCGGCCGCGCGGATCCGGGGTGAGGCTGGTACCAACGTGACTCTTACGATCCAGCGGGACGAGGAAGTATTTGACGTGACAATCACTCGGAGACAGATCGTGGTGCCTGCCACGAATTACTCCATGAAAGACGGAGACATCGGCTACATCGAGCTCCTCAGCTTCAACGAGCATTCGGCTGCGGAGACGGCTAAGGCGCTGTCGGATCTCAAGGCGCAGGGGGCTAAGGCCATTGTTCTGGACCTCAGGTACAACGCCGGAGGATATGTGGAGCAGTGCAGGCAGATAGCCGAGCTCTTTGTTCCCAAGGGAGTGCTGGTCACTCTGCGGTACAAGAACAGGCCCGACGAGGTGTATAGGACGACCGGGGATGGCCTCGGCATGCCGCTATTTGTCCTGGTCAATGAGGGGTCTGCAAGCGCTTCCGAGATTCTGGCCGGCGCGATTCAGGACAGGGAAGCAGGCATTCTTATCGGCCAGAAGACCTTCGGAAAAGGTCTTGTGCAGGGAGCTTTTGCTCTCAAGGATGGAAGCGTAATCAAGCTCACGACGGCGGAATACCTTACTCCCGCGGGCAGAGCGATAGACCGAGCCGGGCTGGAGCCTGACGTTCCGGTAACCGGCGACGCTGAGCAGCTGGCAAAGGCTTTGGAACTGGCCAGAGCCGCTATCGACCAAGCGAAGTAGAGGAAGGACCGACGAAAGGGGCCCTCTGGTTGAACCCGCTTCTTGAACTTCTGACTTCGGTGGTGAAGTCGTACCCCAGCATGTTCGCAAGCCCCATCGTGGCGGTGCTGTACCTGGTGGTGCTTGGGCTAGTTGCGGCCCAATACGGGCGGGTCCAGTTGATGGAAGAGCGTGCGTTTGGACGGCCTCTGAACAGGGCTCTGGGGCACACGCTGGTATCGATCGGTCTGGGGCTCCTCGGCGGCCTTGCCGCAAGTATTCTGCTTGTGATGATCGGTGTTACAGTGAGCGACAGCGGCGTGGGGTACCTCCTGCCGATCGCGCTCTTCATGTTCCTGTGGAGCCCCAGGTTCCTATGCTTTTCCTACGCCGGCGGGCTCCTGTCCCTGAGTTACCTGATGTTCGGATGGCCCAGAGTGAACGTGGCGGCCATCACGGCGCTTGTGGCTTGCCTGCACGCCGCTGAGTCTCTCCTCATCCGCATGAGCGGCGAGTCTTGTTCGACCCCTGTGTATATCGAGGGCAAGGAGGACAGAACGGTGGGAGGCTTCAGCCTCCAAAGGTTTTGGCCCACACCGATCATCGTGCTTGCTCTTATGAGAGTCCCTGACGTATCGGCTCTGGGCGGGGTGATCAACCTGCCGGACTGGTGGCCGCTGATCAAGGCTCCCGAGATTGCAGGCGTCGGGACGCCGGTGTTTACCATGCTGCCGGTGGTTGCGGCTTTGGGTTACGGTGATCTGGCCCTTTCAAGAACTCCCAGGGAGAAGGCAAGGGTTACATCGCGTAACCTGTTCTTCTATAGCGCCATACTGCTGGGATTCTCCATCGCAGCGTCACGGTGGCCCGCGTTCACTTGGGTGGCGGCGCTCTTCGCGCCGCTTGGCCATGAGGCGGTTATCTATGCCGGAAACAGCGACGAGAGGGAAAGAGACCCCCGCTTTGTGTCTTCCGCAGCCGGGCTGACTGTTATGGACGTTTTCGACAATAGCCCGGCAGCGGAGGCTGGTCTTGGCCAGGGATGGGTGCTGTCCACGGCTCAAGGACTCCCGCTGCGGAGCCGGCACGACTTGGATGAGATTCTGAAAGAACCGGGCGACGTGTCCTTCAGCGTACGCCCTCCCCGTTCCACAGTCCCCCGTCAGGTCCAACTGCGACGGCAAGGTACGGAGCCCCTTGGACTTGTCCTGGCGCCGGGGCTTGGCGACCGGCCTTTCGTGTTTACCCACTCGGCAGGGCCTCTTTTGCGCCTGCTCAAGGGCTGGTTTGGTCGCCGCCGATAACGATCCTGCGAACATTTGATTGCTATCCATGTCCCGTGTATAATGGTCGGGCGGAGGGGATGCCCCATGCCTGACTTCAAGCTCGTGTCCGACTACGTCCCCAAGGGTGACCAGCCGGAAGCCATAGATGCTCTTGTCGATCGCATACGCAAGGGCAAGAAGGACCAAGTGCTGCTGGGCGTTACCGGATCAGGAAAGACCTTCACCATAGCCAATGTGATCGAGAGGTTGAACAGACCGACTCTTGTTTTGTCTCATAACAAGACCCTGGCGGCGCAGTTGGCTTCCGAGTTCAAGACCTTTTTCCCGGAAAACGCCGTCGAGTACTTCGTGAGCTATTATGATTACTACCAGCCGGAAGCCTACGTGCCTTCTACTGACACCTACATTGAAAAAGACTCCACGATAAACGATGAGATAGACAAACTCCGCCACTCGGCGACCCTCGCCCTGTTTGAGAGGCGGGATGTGCTGGTTGTGGCTTCGGTCTCCTGCATTTACGGCCTGGGCTCGCCTGAGGACTACCGCACTCTGGTGCTTTCCCTCCGGAAAGGTATGGTCAAGAACCGGCAGGAGATCCTGCGCAGGCTGGTCGACATCCAGTACAACCGCAACGACCTGGACTTCCAGCGCGGCACTTTCAGGGTCCGCGGCGATACCGTCGAGATCTTCCCGGCGGGCTCAACCGACAGGGGCGTCCGAGTCGAGCTGTTCGGAGACGAGATCGAGCGCCTGACCGAGTTCGACGTGCTCACCGGTCAAGCTGTGGCAGAGATGAACCACGTGGCCGTGTACCCTGCCCGGCACTATGTGGTCACCGACGAGAAGATGGCCCGCGCGGTCGCGAGCATAGAGGCCGAACTCGAAGAGAGACTGAAGGTGCTCAGGGATAACGGGAAGATACTGGAAGCGTACCGGCTTGAGCAGCGGACCAGGCAGGACCTGGATATGCTGCGGGAAATGGGCTACTGTCCCGGCATTGAGAACTACTCCCGGCACCTGACCGGAAGGGCGCCGGGGCAACCGCCCTATACCTTGCTGGACTTCTTCCCCCAGGACTTCCTTATGGTGATTGACGAATCTCACGCAAGCATACCGCAGGTAAGAGCCATGTACGCAGGCGACCGATCGAGGAAGCAGACCCTGGTTGACTACGGGTTCAGGCTGCCCTCGGCCTACGACAACCGACCCCTTACCTTCGAGGAGTTCGAGCAGAAGATCGGCCAGACCATCTACGTTTCGGCGACGCCAGGCCCATACGAGCTTGAGAAGTCGTCAGGAGCGGTGGTTGAGCAGGTAGTCCGTCCCACAGGGCTGCTTGACCCGGAGGTCGAGGTCAGGCCCACAAAGGGCCAGATCGACGATCTGATCAAGGAGATCCGCGAGGTAATAGCGAGGAAAGAGCGCGTGCTCGTCACGACTCTGACCAAGCGCATGGCTGAGGACCTGACCGACTACCTGAGGGACATCGGCATCAGGGTTCGCTACATGCACTCCGACGTAGATACTCTGGAGCGAATGGAGATCGTCCGCGACCTGCGGTTGGGGGCGTTCGACGTGCTGGTTGGCATCAACCTCTTGCGAGAGGGGCTGGACCTGCCTGAGGTCTCTATGGTGTGCATCCTGGACGCCGACAAAGAGGGCTACCTCCGGTCGGAGACTTCCCTCATCCAGACCATCGGACGGGCGGCCAGGAACGTGCGGGGCAAGGTCATCATGTACGCCGACGCCATCACCGGTTCCATGTCCCGGGCCATCGGGGAGACGGACCGCCGCCGGAGGAAGCAGGAAGCGTACAATAAGGAGCACGGCATTACGCCCTCTACAGTTGAGAAGGCGATACGCGACATAATACAGTCGCAGAAGCCGGTAACATCCCAGTCTGAGTACTACTTCAAGGATAAGGACATAGCGGATGTTCCCAAACGGGCTATCCCGCAGCTGATCCAGAAGATGCGCAAAGAGATGAAACAGGCGTCGCGAGACCTGGAATTCGAGCGCGCGGCGCTCCTTAGGGACATGATATTCGAGCTTGAAGCCAAGATCTCGCCCAAGTCAGGGCCTAGGAGCCAGACAAATGTCAAGAGATAAGATCATAGTAAGAGGCGCGAGGCAACACAACCTTAAGGGCATAGACCTTGAGATACCAAGGGACAAGCTGACCGTAATAACCGGGCTCTCCGGTTCGGGCAAGAGCTCCTTGGCCTTCGACACTATCTATGCGGAGGGACAGAGGAGGTACGTCGAGTCCCTTTCGGCGTACGCGAGGCAGTTTCTTGGACTCATGGATAAGCCTGACGTGGACTACATTGAGGGCCTCTCTCCGGCCATATCCATCGATCAGAAGGCCGGAGCGCGAAACCCAAGGTCAACAGTGGCGACGGTCACCGAGATATACGACTACCTGAGGCTGCTCTATGCCCGCGTGGGCCATCCCCACTGCCCGGTGTGCGGGAAGCCGATCTCCAAGCAGACCGTGGACCAGATCGCGGACCAGATAGAATCGCTTCCCGAAGGCACGCGGTTTTCGATACTCGCTCCCTTCGTCCGTGGGCGGAAGGGCGAGCATGAGAAGGTCTTTGACGACATCCAACGGGCCGGGTACGTGAGAGTGCGCGTGGACGGCGTGACCGCCGAGCTCGACCAGTTCCTAGGCAAGAGGTTGGAGAAGCAGAAGAAGCACACGATCGAGGCTGTGGTCGACAGGTTGGTCCGACGCGGAGATATCCGGTCAAGGCTGGTGGACTCCCTTGAAGCGGCCATTAGCCTCACCGGCAACCTGGTTGTGGTCGAGGTGCAAGGACAGCCCGACTTGGTCTTCAGCCAGTCCCTGGCCTGCCCCGATTGCGGTATCAACCTGCCCGAACTGGAACCGAGGCTCTTCTCGTTCAACAACCCGTTCGGCGCCTGCCCCGACTGCCACGGCCTGGGAGTGAACATGGAGATCGATCCGGACATGGTTATCCCGGACCGCAGGCGTACCATCGCCGACGGCGCCGTGACGCCGTGGAACGGCGCCCCTGACGGGTACTACATGCAGCTCCTGGAGGCAGCGTGCAAGCACTTCAAGATACCGGTGGACGTGCCGGTTGACCAGCTGACCGATAGCCAGATCAACACGATCCTGTACGGTGCAGGCGACGAGAGGATCCCTTTCCACTATGAAAGCCAGTACGGGCGCTACAGTGACCGGATGGTGACCTTTGAAGGGGTAGTGCCAAATCTCGAGCGCAGGTACAAGAACGCCCCCAGTGAGGATGTGCGCCAGTACATCGAGGAGTATATGGCTGCGAGGCCGTGCCCGACATGCAAGGGGACCCGTCTGAAGCCGGAGTCCCTCGCCGTAACTGTGGGTGAAAAGAACATTGCTCAGGTCAGCGAGATGTCGGTAGCGGCCGCCTTGAGGTTTCTGAGCGGTCTCACTCTATCTCCCCGCGAGGAGATCATAGCGAACCAGATCCTGAAACAGGTGAAGGCCAGGCTCCAGTTCCTAATAGACGTTGGTCTGGGCTACCTTACACTGACGCGCCACGCGGGCACCCTTGCAGGGGGAGAGGCCCAGAGGATTCGCCTGGCTACCCAGATTGGCTCAGGCTTGGTCGGCGTGCTGTACGTCTTGGACGAGCCAAGCATCGGACTGCACCCCAGAGACAACCAAAAGCTCCTGAACACCATCATGCACCTTCGCGATATCGGCAACACCCTCATAGTGGTTGAGCATGACGAGGAGACCATCAGGAACGCTGACCATGTGATAGACGTTGGCCCGGGAGCGGGCGAGAACGGGGGCCAGATTGTCGCTGCCGGCTCGGTCAAGGAAGTCCTGGAGAATCCCAACTCGCTGACGGGCCAGTATCTCTCAGGGAAGAGACGCATCGACATACCTAGGAGGAGGAAGCCCGACGGTCGCTTCATTACCGTCAAGGGTGCGCGGGAACACAACCTCAAGAACATAGACGTGGCGATACCTCTGGGCCTCTTCACTTGCGTCACGGGTGTCTCCGGTTCAGGCAAGAGCACCCTGGTCAACGACGTCCTCTATAGGAAACTGGCTTTCGAGCTGAACGGCGCCAGGACCAAGCCTGGAGACCACGACTCTGTGGACGGCCTCAGCCATCTCGACAAGATCATCAACATCGACCAGTCGCCCATCGGGCGAACACCCAGGTCCAATCCAGCAACCTACACCGGTGTCTTCACGGATATCCGCAACATCTTTGCCATGACGCCCGACGCGAAAGTGCGGGGCTACAAACCGGGACGTTTTTCCTTCAACGTCAGGGGCGGGCGCTGCGAGGCCTGTAAGGGCGACGGCATCCTCCGCATAGAGATGCAGTTCCTCCCCGACGTCTACGTGCCTTGCGAGGTCTGCGGCGGAAAGCGGTACAACAGCCAGACTCTTGAGGTCAAGTACCACGGCAAGAACATAGCCGAAGTTTTGGGGATGACGGTAAGCGAGGCTCTTGCCCTCTTCAAGGACGTGCCGTCTATCCAGCGCAAGTTGCAGACCATCGCCGATGTGGGGCTGGGCTATGTGAGGTTGGGTCAGCCCGCCACGACCCTGTCCGGTGGAGAAGCCCAGCGGGTGAAACTGGCGACTGAGCTCTCCCGGCGCGGGAACGAGCGGACCCTGTACATCCTGGACGAGCCGACCACCGGTCTCCACTTTGAGGACGTCCGCAAGCTCCTGGACGTCCTGCAAAGACTGGTTGACGCAGGGAGCACGGTAGTTGTCATAGAACACAACCCCGACGTGGTCAAGTGCGCCGACTACCTCATCGACCTCGGGCCCGAAGGGGGCGAGGAAGGCGGCTACGTGGTCGCCACAGGTACGCCTGAAGAGGTCGCGGGTGTCGAGGCGTCGTACACGGGCCACTTCTTGAAAGATATACTGAAGGCGCGAGACTCCGAAACGCGCGATTCCGGTGTCGCGGGCGACAGGTGATGTTTCACATTTGAACGAGGACAGCGCCAAAACCGAGGGACTGCAGGAGCAGGCGTGGATCGGCTATGTCGGAGACAGGACAGCCCTCGCCGGCAGGGTGAAAGACGCTCCCGAATCCCCGGGCGTCTACGTGTACCGAGGTGACGATGGTACGGTCCTCTACGTCGGCAAAGCCAAGAACCTGCGTCAGAGACTGCGTTCCTACTTCGCCTCCACGCTCTCTCCCAAGACAGAGGCACTCATGTCGAAGGTAGGCAGTCTCGAGACAATTAACGTTGGTTCCGAGAAGGAAGCCCTAATACTGGAGAACCTTCTCATCAAGCGGCACCGGCCCAGGTACAACATCCTGCTCCGCGACGACAAGCAGTACCCCTACATCAGGGTTGGCGTCGCGGATAAGTGGCCCCGGGTTACACTCGCAAGGAGAACCGCCAAAGACGGCGCCCGTTACTTCGGGCCTTTCACGCGGGCCGGCGCGGTCCGAGAGACCCTAACCCTCTTGCGCAGGATCTTCCCGTACCGCAACTGCAACGACAGGACTTTGGCCCAAGTCCGAAGGCCCTGCTTGGATTACCATATCGGACGGTGTCTCGGCCCTTGTACCGGCAATTTGGACGAAAGCGTGTACGCCGCGACCATCGACGAGGTTCTGAAGTTTCTGGAGGGCCGGCTCAAGGAGGTCCGAGCTTCGCTCCAAAAGAGGATGGCCGCGTACGCCGAGAACATGGAGTTTGAGGCCGCCGCGAGGGTGCGGGACCAGATCCGTGCCCTCGACGATGTGACGGAGCGCCAGAAGGTTTCCACCACCGATAACAAGGACAGGGATGTTCTGGGGTTGGCAAGGTCCGCCGAAACCGCTTTTGTCTCACTCCTGACGTTCAGGGAGGGGAAGCTCCTCGGCAAGGAAGGCTTTATCCTCTCGGGCGCCGCGGGCCAGTCAGACGTCGACGTGCTCGAGGCCTTCATCTCCCAGTACTATTCCTCCGCTCCGTTCTACCCCCCTGAGATCGTCGTCCCGGCCGAGATACCGACAGCATCCCATCTTGAGGAAATGCTTACTGAACAGCGTCGGGCTGCCGGAAGGGGAAGGGAGAGCGCTGTGCGGCTGCGTCATCCCAAGCGCGGCAGCCTAAAGGATATCCTGGCCATGGCCAGGGAGAACGCCGAGGCCATGCTGGCTGAACGCGTGCCCAAGGAAGAACGGGAATCTGAGGCAAACCAGAAAGCTATGGAAAACCTTGCTCTCGCGCTTGGGACAGGAAGGTTGCCTTCTCGAATCGAGGGCTATGACATCTCCAACATCAGCGGTCAGGAGGCCGTGGCGTCCATGGTGGTCCTTAAAGACGGCAGGCCTGACAAGTCCTCCTATCGAAAGTTCAAGATGAAGGTCGACGGCAAGCCCAACGACTTCGCCATGATGCAAGAAGTGCTCTGGCGGCGGTTTCGCAAGGGGCTGGCGGAGAGGCAAAAGGCAGCTGAGGCCACTGGGGGGAGGCACGCCAACCCTGATGAGGAGGGCACCTTGACGCCAGTGCCGCCCGGAGGGCTTAAAGGCCCCGGCAAGTTCGCGACCTTTCCTGACCTCATCATCGTCGATGGCGGTAAGGGACAGGTCAGCGCCGCAAAAGAGGTATTGGACGAGCTGCGGCTGGACATCCCACTCGCCGGCCTGGCCAAGAAGAATGAGGAACTGTTCCTGCCCGGCGCATCCGATCCGATCGTATTGCCTCGTGATTCTGGAGCGCTCTACCTGGTGACCCGCCTTCGTGACGAGGCCCACCGTTTTGCCGTGGGGTACCATCGAAAACTGCGAGGCGAGAAGGCAACTCGTTCCCTGCTCCTGGACGTTCCCGGCGTGGGTCCCTCCAAGGTGAAAGAATTGCTCACCGCGTACAGCGACATCGAGGCCATAAAGAACGCTCCCATCCAAGAGCTGGCAGGAGTCCGCGGAATCGGCCCCGGGCTCGCCAAGGCTATCCACGACCACCTAAACCGCAATAAGTGATAGCCCTCGGCGCCTCGGGCAACCTTCCAAGTAGACAACATGCTTTTACTCGCATCGCGCGGATCAAGGTGTAGCTTAAAATTCTTAATATCTGTATTGACATCTCTCATCTGCGACATTATATTGCATGTGGAAGGTGATTGCGAAATGGCCAATGAGGTAGTAGGCAACTGCCCGGTCTGCGGGTCCAATCTTGAGGTCACCGAGATCCAATGCCCGTCGTGCCACACGAAGCTGGTGGGCCACTTCGACCTCTGCAAGTTCTGCAAGCTCCCCCCCGAACAGAGGGCGTTTGCGGAAGTATTCATCAAGAACAGGGGCAACATCCGCGAGGTCGAGAAGGAACTCGGAATCTCCTACCCAACAGTGAGAGGCCGGCTTGAGGGCCTCATTAGGGCGTTAGGCTATGCCGTGTCCGCCGACGAAGATGAAGGCCGACTTGAAGCCACACGGGCGCTTCAGCGGAAGGATATCATCGACAGGCTGGGAAAGGGCGAGCTGAGCGCTCAGGAAGCCGCAAGGTTACTCAAGAACCTGTCCTCGAAGTAAACGCGGGAAACCCTTCGCTGCGACTTCCGGCGGCGAGGTTATCCATACGGGCTGCCCAGGCTGGGGATAAGAGGCCAATACAAGGGTAGGCCGGTAAGGGGGAACGTGAAGTGTCCAAGGAAGAGAAGATGATGATCCTGCAGATGGTGTCCGACGGCAAAATCACGCCGGAGCAAGGAGCCGAGCTTCTCCGGGCTATAGGCGAGTCCAAGCCGGAGGCTCCTCCCGCGCCGAAGGCCGCGCCGGGTCCGGTGCCTGCACCGGCTCCGTCGTCTCCGAAGCTGACGGTGACCTCAAAGGAAGGCCCCAAGACCGCCGAAGAGATCAGCCAGAGCATCCAGAAGACCGTTGAGGCCGCTACTCGGCGCGCGGAAGAGTTCGCTCAGAAGGCTGCATCTTCCGCCGAGGAATGGGCCTCGAAGTTCTCCAGGCATGCCGAGGAGATCGCGCAGCGCGCCTCAAGCGAGGGGGAGAACATCGGGAAGGTGCTGGGAGAGAGCGGCGCCAACCTCGGAAAGGTGCTTGGCGAGAGCGGCGAGAACATTGGCAAAATGATCGCCCGCATCTTCTCCGGAGGCTTTTCCGGAGGCCCGGAGCACGAGTTCCACGAGGAAGTTAGAGGAGAATTGCCCCCCGAGGGCGAGATCCAGGTCAACCTCTCGACCACCAACGGTCGCATTACGGTTGACACTTGGGACGAGAAGGGCTTTCGTCTGGACGTCCGCAAGAGAGTGAACGCCGCGAGCGAAGAAGAGGCAAAGGAAGCCACCAAAGACGGCTTTGAGTTCACAGCCGACGGCTTAAGCCTCACCGGCCGCACCAAGGAGACGGGGATGAACCTGCTCCGCAATTACTCGATCGGTTTCACCCTGACTCTCCCACGTGACAGGAAAGCAACTCTAAACCTGGCCTCCTCTAACGGGCGGATCACGGTGGGCGGAGTCTCCGGCACGCGTCTGCACGCGTCAACCTCCAATGGAAGAGTCGAGGCTGAGGGCTGCAACTTTGAGAGCACGGAACTTGGCAGCGCCAACGGCCGCATAGAGTTTGAAGGGCACCCTGGAAATCTGGTCGCCGGCACCGCGAACGGCCGCATCACCGCGCGGATCTCGGGCCTGGGCGACTGGAAGCTGAATAGCGCCAACGGACGGATAGAGGTGGAAGTCAAGAAGGAGCCCGGTGCCGCCTACGCTGTCGAAGCGTCCACAGTCATGGGCAAGATCGACGTCTCGGGATGGGAGAATGCCGAGGTGCTCGTCGATGAGACCAGGCAGAAGATGGGAGCGCGCCGGTACCATGCTCAGACGATCGGCTTCGGAGACGCCGCGAGGAAAGCGTCGTTGCGCGCCTCCACCACCATGGGCAGGGTAACGGTTACTTTCTAGCGCCAAGCGCCGGCCGGGCGACCGCACTGAAGGAGTGAGTCATTGTGGAAGAGGAGAGAGTAAGGATCCTAGCGATGGTCAAGGAGGGCAAGATCTCTCCCGAAGAGGGCATCAAATTGCTTGAGGCCCTCGAGACCAGCAACGAAGACCAGGTGGAGTCCTCTCAGGGTAAGGCAAAGTGGTTCCGGGTCCGGGTTACCGACCTGAAGACCAACAAACCTAAGGTCACGGTCAACCTGCCCTTTGGTCTGGTCGATTGGGCTCTTCGCACCGGTAGCAAGGTCGCCGCTTTCGGCGGCGCTGACCTGAACGGCATGGGGATAAACCTTGAGGAGCTCCGCGCGGCCATCAACTGCGGCCTCAGGGGCAAGATAGTGGACGTGACCGACGAGGAAAGCGGGCAGCACGTCGAGATCGTAGTCGAGTAGGAAGGCGGCCCTGCGGGGCGCACGGTCCGGTATCGTTGACGGGAGGCTCAGGAGAGCCTCCCGTTTCGTATCTCCTCCGCGATCTCGGCCAGCCGGCGGAACCTATGGTTCACGGCGGATTTTGAAGCTGGGACACTCAGCGCCTGTCCCAGTTCCTCCATTGACATGTCGGGATTCTCCATCCTGAGCCTTGCCAGTTCTCTCAGCGCCAAGGGCAGCGTGGCGAGGCCCCTCTCCTCGTCTATGAGGCGGATATCCCGGAGCTGCTTTAGGGAGGCTTCGACGGACCTGCTAACGTTGGCCCGGTCCATGTTCACAAGACGCTGCACCGAACTCTTCAGCGACTTCTGCGCCCGGACGTTCTCGTAGTCAAGCACCGATTTGTTGGCCCCAACGGCTGTGAGGAAAACTGTTATGTCGTCTCCATCCTTGAGGTAGACAACCCAATTGGAGCGCCGGAGCACCAGTCCTGCCCCGAGTCCCTCTTTGGACAGGAGAGACCGCACGAAGAGGGCGTCCTTTTTGGCGGGCAAGGCCATTTCAAGATGGTGGGTGCGGATTGGCGAAGATACCGAACCTCTCGCCAGGAACACGCCACGGAGGAATGCTCGCCTGCAGTCAGGGTTACTCCTGATCGCGTCCAGGGAGGGCTCCGCGGAATCCCCCTGAGCCGGAGGAGGGATCTTGCCTCTGGCCTGGCGTTTCCCGCGTAGCGAAGAACCGATCACAGTGGGCCGAACCCCAGACCCTTGCTTCATGAGGTAGAACAGGCGTCGCAGCACGAACGGTTCGGCCGTGAACGTGCCGTCGGCATCTTTGGAACGCGCCGGCAAGAAGCGGTGAAGAGCCGTGGCCTCCCAATACGCTGCCGAATGGCCGTCTACCGGGACTCGGGCAAGCTCCTCTTTGACTGTGCGCGAAAACGTGTCAAGCTCCATGAGGCATCAGGCCCCGTCGACCACGTTGTCCCGGCCTATCCTTCGGGAGCGAGAGGGGGCCACAAACTCCCGTATGGACCTTCCGAGATTGACCGGGTCGTGGCGAGCCAGGTCTCCTCGAGTGAGGTAGTCGCCGGTTACCGGGACATATCCCCTGGCGTAAAGGGCGCCCTTGTCGACGAGCACCTGGAATCTTCCCTCCAGTGCATACTTTGCCGCGATGTCCGGGGGAGCGGTCGCGGTGTTGACCAGGACATGGGTAAACAGCCTGCCGGCATGGGTTTCAATTGCCTGGACGTGGTCCAGGGCGCTGAACCCGTCGGTTTCGCCCGGCTGGGTCATCACGTTGCAGATGTACATTTTGGGTGCGGCTGACTTTAGTATAGCCGCCCGTATGCCCGGGACCAGGAGGTTAGGGATGACCGAGGTGTACAGGCTGCCCGGACCTATGATGATGCCGTCTGCTGCCTCGATCTGCCTGACGGCCTCATCGAGAGCCGGCGGGTCGACGGGGTCGAGGCGCAAGCGCTTTATCCGTTTTTTGGCCAATGGGATTGCGTACTCCCCCACAACCGTGGTGCCGTCCTCCATATCGGCGCAAAGCTTTACATCGCAAAGCGTGGCCGGTAGGACCGTTCCGGTGACCGCCAGTATGCGGGACATCGTCCGCACCGCCAGCTGGAAGTCGCCGGTCATTTCGGTCATGGCCGCCAGGAACAGGTTTCCGAAATTGTGGCCCGACAGCACGCCCTTCTCAAAGCGGTGATTGAACAGGGCCGCCATATCCGGTTCAGCCTCAGCCAGGGCAAGTATGCAGTTGCGGATATCGCCCGGGGGAAGCATCCCCATCTCCTTGCGGAGCCGGCCCGAGCTGCCTCCGTCGTCAGCCACAGTGACGATGGCCGTCAGCTCGCAGCCCTCTGTCTTTAGCCCGCGGAGGACGCTGGCTAGGCCGGTGCCTCCGCCCACGGCCACGATCTTTGGTATTGGCTTCCTCACTTTTCGAGACCTCCGGATTCGCCACGCTCGATATCTCTGTGTTCCACCACAACCGTATGCTCCTTAGACTCAAGGTGAGTCCGAAGCGCTTCGCCTATCGCAACGGAGCGGTGGCGCCCGCCGGTGCAACCGACGGCAATAGTGAGATGGCTCTTTCCTTCCTCGACGTAATGCGGCAGCAAAAAGTCCACGAATTTGGACATTCTTGAGAAGAAACTCCTGGTGATAGGCGATTTCGAGAGGTACGAGGCGACCCGGGAGTCCAATCCGGAGAGAGGCCGAAGATCCGGCACGTAGAACGGGTTCGGCAGGAACCGCACGTCGAACACCAGATCGGCGTCAATGGGCAGCCCGTGTTTGAACCCAAAAGTCACAATTGTGACCAGAAGCTTCTGCGATTTCACCTTGCTGGTGAACACGCCGACAAGCTGTTTGCGCAACTCCGCCGGCGAGAGGTTGGAGGTGTCGACGATGATGCTCGCTTGTCCCCTTAGGTCCGCCAGAATCGACCGCTCTTCGTGAATCCCCTCGAGTATGCTTCCCTGGGGGGAGAGGGGATGGCGGCGGCGCGTTTCCTTGTAGCGCCTGACCAAAGTATCATCGTCGGCCTCCAGGAACAGCACCACAGGTTTGATCTCGTTCTCCATGATTGAGGCAAGGGCCGAAGAAAGGTCATCGAAGAACTCTCTGCCGCGTACATCTACTCCCAGCGCGATCTTGGAGATCGGTTCCCGCAGACCCGTGCAAAGGTCGATGAAGGTGGCGATGAGCGCGGGAGGGAGATTGTCAACGCAGAAGTAACCAAGGTCCTCCAGCGTCTTGAGCGCCTGTGACTTTCCGGCGCCGGAGACGCCCGTAACGATAACTACATCCTGGCCGGTGCTCTCCACTCCTTGCGCCCCCCGTCGTCAGTCTATCGAGCGCACCCCCAGTGACTCCCACAAGCCTTCTTGAAGGTTGGGCTTACGGAGGAACGATAGGTCCGCGCCTGCTCTCCACGCCGAGTACATGCTCTCCCCGCGCTTAAGGCCCAGTTCAGGATAGTCGGACCTGGTCCACAGCCTTGGTTTGGGATGTGACCCGTAGCTGTCGTTCGGCATAAAGATGCTCTCGCCTTTGTATTCAACGTCGTAGAAACAGAGACCTTTTCGCAGCCTGACCGGGTCGTAGACCGACTGGAACTCACCGGCGATGAAGTTGGCCATGACAAGCGGCTCATCGCCGGGGTTGGTCGTGACGTGACCGTAGAAAGGCGGGATCAACAGTATGTCCCCCGCCGAGAAGTCCGCCACCACGAAATCCGAGACTTCGCCCGAGATCTCTCCGCCTTTCTGCAGGAGGAAGTGAGCCTTGCCCTTCAGCACCTGGTAGACCTCAGGATAGGTCCATGGCTGTCCCGGTACACGCGGGTGATAGTGACCCACGGTCTTCACATACTCGGAACCTATCGTACCTGGGAAAATGACGGTTATGTCATAGCGGATGCCCTGGCTCTCCATGGCCCACCGGTCCTTCTCGAAGCCAGTTCCGCGGTACATCGCGTAGAGCACGGATGGGCCTTCCTCTCCAGGGTAAAGGAGCACCGAAGACGCATCCTCCAACCTGCGGAGGGAGGCGGTGGGTGCCATGACGCCCGGGCCAAACCGCAGCGATCCGTCTTGATCCAGGTAGACAGGGAAACCGGCCAGGTCCGCTATGGATGCCGGCGCAACGGAATTGTCTGCCAAAGGTTGTCACCCTACTTTCGCGTTCGTGTGCAGGGGTTTGCAGATGAGCTCCAGGACCTCCGTGTCGAATACGGTCTTGGAGTGTGAAGGCACAATGACCAACGCCGTATCGGCGCCTCCTCCCGAGCCACCAACCGAGATGACCGGCTTCCCGAAGGGGATCAGGCCTGCGTCAAGCGCCATCACCGCTATCTCGATAGCCACTTTGGTCCCCTGCGAGAACATGCGTAGCGCGGCAGACATGACCCCGCCCGTATACAGGCCGCCCTGCTGCTGGGTGACCGCTCTTTCGACGTTTCCGAAGAGGTGCGTGGTTGTAAGGACTTCTGCTCCCGCCTGCTTCAGCTCGCTGCGCACTGCCGGCCCCATCTCGTCCATGCCCGGCTCCCGAAAGCCGATCTGGTGGGTCACGCAAACGACGTTTAGGCCCTTGCCCAGGAAATGACGGGCGGTGAATCCAGTGTTGGATGCGACCACCACATGGTCAATTCCGAGCTCCTTCGCCCTCTCTATCGCCAAACGCGCCGTCTCCGCCGTGTTTTCCCTGCCGCGCTTGCTAAAGTACACTGTCACGAGAGATCCCTCCCGGGTTCGTAAATGGTTGTCTCTACCAGCATACCCTATCCGGGCTTTGACTCAAGCCCGGTTTTGGGCTGAAGCAGCCCACGCTCGCGGTGCAGTTCGCGGATGTCCCAATGGCGTTTTTCGTATATCTGGAAGGCCCTGCGCTCCATGAACGTTGCCTGCTGGGTGTCTCCCATCTCGTTGTACAGGTCCGACAGCCACAGCGCCGCAAGGGCAAGTTCCCGCTCTGCCTCTTCTCGCTGGAAGATATCCACGGCTTTGCGCCCGTCATCGACGGCCTGCTCCCGCCTACCCCGTGCTCGGCCGATGCATCCCCGGATGAGGCTGGCCCAAGCCTTCTGCAATGCCGACTTCTCCTCAAGGACGGGTTCCGCCGATGATACGCCGGCTGCTGCATCCTCGAACCTACCCTCGCGTAAGGCTACCTTTGCCAGTTCGATACCTGTATGAGCTGAGTACAGGTTCATGTCCAGGTCCTGGTAGGCTTCTTGTGCTTTCCGCAAGTACTCGGCAGCCGAAATCTGGTCATCCTCCCTATACATGAGCATGCCCATGCTTTGCCATACCCAGGCCATGTGGAGTTTCGATCCCTCCGACCTAGTCAATGCCTGTTCCAGGTGTGTTTTTGCGCTCTTCCAGTTCCTCCGCCGGAACTCCACCAAGCCAAGCCCCATGGGTATCATGATGCCCAGGGTGCCGACATCTTGCTCGCTCCTACCTGCAGACCAGCGCCGAGCCTCGCGTATGGTGTTTTCCGCTTCGTCCATCCTCTCTGCCTCAAGGAGCGTGGATATTAGGTTGCCGAAAAGAATCCCGCGCGTCAGATCATCCAAGTCAGTTACCTTGAGCCCTCTGCGATACCAATCAATCCCCGCATCCGGATCATGCTGTCCCATCATGTACCCCATCATGATGCACACGTACGCGACAGACCGGGGTTTTCCCATCTCCTGTATGATCCTGCAGGCGTAGCTTCCGAACTCATTCGCCTCTTCGAAGTTTCCTGCAGCACCCAGGCATTTTGCTGCTTCTGCCAGACAATTGGCCCTGCCAGTCGTGTCGTTCAGGAGCCCGCAGAGAATCGATGACCTGTGCCATGTTTCGCCGGCTTCTCTCCAAAGACTGAGCGACTCGAGAAGTTTCGCGGCCTTGCTGAATCGCTCCAGGGCCTCCTTGTTCTTGCCGGCCCTTAGAAAATGCTCCGCAACAGCTCGTTCAAAAAAGGGACCCTCGTCTGGGAGAGCCGCCATAGCCAGCGCTAGCGACAAGTGAATATCCTTCAACTTAGCGAGCGTGTAGAGTGAGGAAGCCTGGATGTGCGGCCCAAGAGGGCTGGACCGGCGAATCCCGGAATCATCCCTTACCTTTAGTACCGACTTGGCTACAAGACGCTGAGTGATGGTTTCAAAGTCATCCTTGGTCATGGATGACGCAGACATGACCCACTCGAGACGAGCATCATCCCCGGCAAGAGAGTAGAGAGCCAGTAGAGATAGCTCATCATTATCGAGGGGAGCCGCCGACGCAGTGGGTTCGATACGGACGGCAGGGGATCTAGCCAAATCCGTCAACACGGTCCTAAGATAGGTCCTCAGCACCCGCGATTCTTTGTCGTTCAGACTTGACAATGCAATGTAGAAGGATGAGCGGATCTGGGTCAAGTTGGTGGTCGACAAGAAGGTCTCAAGCAGTTCGGCGGTCTCCTTGCGATCCGGATCCTCGCCGAACACAGGCGCCTCCTCAGATGAGGCCGCTGCCCTAAGATCCTCGGAGTATAGCTGGGAGAGGCTGAGGTTCAGGTATGATGCTATCCGGTCTTTGTATTCATCATTGAGGTTCTTCCTGAGGCCGTTGAGGACAAGAGATAGATACGACTCCGAGAGACCGATCTTCTCGGCTAGGTCCTTGATCCGGATGTTGCGTTGCGCCAGGATGGTCTTGACGTTCTGGCAGAAGATCTCGACCGACGCCACAGGTTGAGCCCCTCACCTTCGAAAAAGAAAAATGCCGGGAGCTTAATTCCGCTCCCGGCACTCGGATCCCTGTTATCCTCTGCCGATGCTGTTGTCGACCGGCGGCCATACCGGCGGGGGAACGTCACCTGGTCCGGCGATGGTCGGGGAAATGCTGTTGTTGACCGGCGGCCATACCGGCGGGGGAACGTCACCCGGGCCAGCAACGGCTGGACCAACAACGTCAACAACCATCGCTCCAAACCCAAACAGGAACGCTACGACGAGAAGCAACGCCACCAACTTCTTCACTCTCGGCACCTCCCACTATTCTGGTAGAAATCAGGGTTCTGCCAACGCGGTCTGTATATGTCGAGGGCTCCCTAAAAAAGGGGGGCAGCATCCCTGCTGCCCCTGAAGGTGATACCGGCTGAGCACTCGCGCGTTGTTTGGGCACGTGAGGGTTCGAGCAATTAGAAGCCAATTCCTGTGGGAGACACTAGTGGGTGCGCCCAATAATTGGGATTGGATATCAAGAGTCTGACTGACAGCAAACTGGAATGGGCCAAAACTGGAAAACCCCGAATGCGGTTTGCTGAGAGATAATGCCGACGGAGCTTGGAGCCGCCCCTCAAGCAAAAGACGCTCGGAAATATGCTGGCAGTTAAACTCGACCTCATCGCCAGCCCTGCATACGTGGCGATTGCTTTGCTAAATCCCTGTATACAGGCCTCGCATACTCGAAAGGGTTCCAGCCCCACAGCACGAATGGTATTCTATAGAGGTAAGAAAGGGCGTGAAATGCCTTTGCTCGATGCTCTCCTCAGCTTTTTCAGGGACTTTACCCTGTTTTTCCGGGGCTTTACCCTGCCGGAGTTTATCCGGATTCCCTTAGATGTCGCTATAGTGGCGTACCTCTTCTACAGAGTGTTCGTCCTTATCAGAGGCACCAGGGCAGTACAGCTATTGGAGGGCATCGCTCTTCTGTTCATCTCAACAGCCGTGACCGACTGGCTGGGTCTCGACACAATGAACTTTCTACTGGGGCGACTTGGCGTAGCTCTTACGGTAGCCCTGCCGGTTGTGTTCCACCAGGAGATCCGCAGGGTACTTGAGCAGGTTGGCCGGGGCGGCAGCCTTGTAACCAGGACTTTGTTCAGCGGTTCCGTCTTCACCTCTGAGAAGGTGATCGGCGAGATCGTGGAAGCGGTCGGTCACATGTCGCCCGTCCGGACAGGAGCCCTGATTGTGATCGAGAGAGCATCAGGCCTGGAGGAGTACATGGACGATGCGGTCTCCCTTGACGCAGTTGTGAGCTCGGAACTGCTCGAGAACGTGTTTTTCAAGAACTCGCCGCTTCATGATGGAGCGGTCATCATCAGGGGCGATAGGGTCGCCGCAGCAGCCTGCTTCCTGCCGTCAACGCAGGAAGCGGTCACTGTGGAACTCGGCTCCAGGCACAGGGCTGCGCTCGGGGTAACCCAGGTATCAGATGCCATCGCCATAGCTGTATCCGAAGAAACCGGCACCATTTCGCTTGCCGTAGGAGGAAGACTGTTGCGCGGTCTCGACCTCACGACACTCAAGGAGAAGCTGGTTGAGCTCCTGCAGGCGCGGCAGTCGGTCCCGCAGTTGTTCAACCGGGGGTCGGGGAAATGATCGAGAAGCTGCTCCAGAAGGACGTCTTGGTCAAAGTAGCTGCGGTAATCATCGCACTTATAGTGTGGCTGTATGTGCTGGAAACGGAGAACCCGAGCCAGACTGCGGATGTTACCGTGGACGTCCCGATCCAGGCTCCGGTCGGCAAGATCCTCACCAGCCTGCCTTCTATCCGGGTCACCGTTACCTTTGAAGGAAGGATTAGGGACCTGGAGAGGATCGACCCCAAACAGGTCGTCATACCTTTGGATATCTCTGACGCCCCTGCCGGGCAGACCGTGGTCCCGCTGGAATACGTGTCGCCGTTCCCAAGGGTCAAAGTCAAGGACATAAGCCCGAACATGGTCACGGTCACTCTTGCTATGGAGGAGACCAAGGAAGTCGGTGTTGACGTGACGGTTCGTGGTACTCCCAACAAGGAGTACGACGCCCAAAGGCCAACCTATTCCCAGGCGACCGTGAACGTGACGGGTCCGAAGAGCAATGTTGATCGCGTGCAGTTCGTGACGGGAGAGATCGATGTCACAGGGGCAGTAGGGAACGTCACAGCCGCGGTAAAGCTGATACCCTACGACGCCTACGGGAACGAGGTTGCCCAGATCACGGTTAACCCCGCCACGGTTCAGGTTACGGTTCCCATGAGCAAGAAACCGCCTGCTAAGACAGTAGAGGTAAAAGTGCATACCACCGGAACACCCAAAAAGGGCTTCAAGTTGGTCGGGGCATCCGCCGCTCCAACTTACGTGGAGATCCGGGGCGAAGAGTCGGTTGCCAGGAGGATCACTTCCATCTCCACAAAGCCTGTGGATGTTGGCGGGCGCGAAACCGGGTTCAGCGGTGAATACTCTTTGGACGTGCCTTCTGGGGTGAAGGTGGAGACCAGCGCCAAAGTGACGGTCTCGGTAGATATCCAGCCTGACATAGTGACGAGAACGTTCTCCGGCGTAATCGTGCAGGTTGAGAACTTGCCTATTGGCTTCACCCTCAACATCGATCCCCCCATGGTGGACGTGAAACTAACCGGCAGAAGCGACATTCTGGAGAGGATCCAGGCTAGCGATATCCAGGCGTTTATCAACGCCGGAGACATCAATCCCCTCGAGATAGGGTCCCGTCACGAGGCCGATAGGATTGTTGTACCCACCGGCTATCCGGAGGGCGTGAAGTTTGACGTCACTCCTCCTCGGGTGAAATTGACCCTCACTAAGAGGTAGAACAGGGGCGTTCTTCGGATGAACCTATTTGGCACCGACGGGATCCGCGGGATCGCAAATGCGGGTCTTTCCTGGCAGACCGCGTTCAGATTGGGCCGGGCTATGGGGCTCCACCTCTCACAAGGACTCCCTCTCTGTGTCGGCAAGGACACCCGGGCCTCCGGTGATATGCTGGAGGCCTCCATCGTTGCCGGTGCGACTTCGGCGGGAAGGGATGTTGTGAGACTGGGCGTAGTCACTACGCCGGGCCTCTCCTTCCTTGTAAAGCACTTGGGCCTGGGTGGGGGTGTGATGATTTCTGCGTCTCACAACCCGGCCGAGTACAACGGCCTGAAAGTATTTGGGGCAGACGGGAAGAAGATCCCCGATTCCCTCGAGATCCTGTTCTCAGAGTTCATCCTGGGAGACTCCGACAGTGCCGTCGAGGGCGCGACATACCCCACCGGGAGCGGCATCGGCCGAGTCATTGCCGGCGAAGGCTACGTGGATAAGTACGTTGACTTCCTCTTCAGCATTCCCGCCAACCGGTTTTCGGGTCTCCGGGTGGTGTTGGATACCGCCAATGGGTCTACCTCGAACATCGCGCCGCGGGTATGGAGCCGGCTCGGCGCCCAGGTTGAAGTGATGAACAACTCGCCCGACGGCACCAATATCAATGCGGACTGCGGCTCAACCTGCCCCGGCAAGGTTGCCGCGAGAGTAGCGAAGAGCGGCGCTCACGCGGGGTTTGCCTATGACGGCGATGGCGACAGGTGCATCATGGTGGACGAGACCGGGACTGTGCAGGATGGCGACCACATTATGGCCATCCTTGCCCTGGACCTGAACAGCAAAGGGCGCCTTCCGGGTGGGACTGTGGTAGGCACTGTCATGTCGAATTACGGTCTGGAAGTCTGCCTTTCGAACGAGAATCTCCGGCTGGAAAGGACCCCTGTGGGCGATCGCTACGTCTTAGAGAAGATGGAGGAGAAAGGGTACAACCTAGGCGGTGAGCAGTCCGGGCACATTATCGTGAAGGATGTCCTCGGAGCCGGGGATGGGATTCTCACCTCGCTGATGGTGGCAGACGTCTTGGCTGGAAGCGGGAAGAGGCTGTCGCAGTTGGCGTCGGTCATGACCGCTATCCCGCAGCACCTGGTCAACGTGAAGGCGGCCCACCCGAAGGAACTGGCGGCGCGCGACACGGTGGCTAGCGCCGTCCGGAGAGTCCAGGCGGAGCTGGGCGACCGTGGACGGGTATTGGTGCGTCCATCCGGGACAGAGCCGCTGGTAAGGATCATGGTTGAATCTCTTGACTCCCATATGGTACAGTCTTGCATACACTACCTTGAGGAGGTGATCGCGAAGGAAAACGAGGCCGGAAGGGAATAGCGCGCGAGGCGGCAGCAGCATGGCATGGGTTTTACAAGCAGCGCCTGGACTTTTCGGCGAAGGGTCCTCAGAGGCTCGAGCACTCGGGACTTCGCAAAAGGGCAGCCGGGAAGTTGACGAGGATGGGGGAATTCGAAAGATTCGGCGGGTCCCCCACGGTTTACCACAACCGATAATGGTCCTTCAAAACCTTCGGGTGACCGGAGAACAATAGGGGCCGGGTGGTTGCCACGCACACTAGCCTTGCATCTCATCCGCACCATTAACACCTTGCACCTTGCGCGCGCATTGGGTCTCTTCATTCTTTTGGCCCGGTACTAGACCGACCAGCATTATCGGCCCAGCAGTACCTGTAGACCATCGAGAGACTAGATCGCGAAGGGAGCAAACATCGTGTGCGGGATTGTCGGTTACGTAGGCGATAGGGAAGCAGCTAAGCTAGTGTGGGATTCCCTATGCAGGCTGGAGTACAGAGGGTACGATTCGGCGGGAATCGCTGTCCTCAATGGAGACGGCGTCAAGACGGCCAAGTGCAAAGGCCGCTTGCAGGACTTGGCGGCCAAACTGAGCGAGCTGCCCCATGCAACCCAGGGTATTGGACACACAAGGTGGGCAACCCACGGCGTTCCCAATGACAACAACGCTCACCCCCATAGGGACTGTACCGGGAACATCGTGCTCGTCCACAACGGTATCATTGAGAATCATCGTGAACTGCGGGAACGGCTGCTGTCCAGAGGCCACAGGATCAAGTCCGAGACCGATACCGAGCTCGCGGCCCACCTCATTGAAGAGAACTACGCGGGAGACCTGGCCGATGCCGTAATGAGATCGGTGGCGGAGCTTGAAGGCACCATGGCGCTGGTAGTGATTCATGCAGCGGAGCCTGGCCGGATCGTCGCCTATCGCGAGAAGAGCCCGCTTATCGTGGGACTGGGAGAGGGCGAGAACTTCCTGGCCTCCGACATCCCTGCCATACTGCCGTACACCCGGAAGGTGCTCGTCGTGAACGACGGCGAGCTGGTGATTGTCCAGAAGGACGAGATCCTGATTCGCAGCAGGAACAATGGTCACGTTGACAGGAAGCCCGTTGTTGTGGATCTCAAACCTGAGGCGGCCGAGAAGGCTGGCTTCGACCACTTCATGCTGAAGGAGATTTACGAGCAGCCTGAGGCGCTGGATAGGGTCGCGTCCGGGCGTATCCGCGACGGGATGGTGACGTTCGAGAAGTCCGAGTTCGGACTCGCGGATGAAGAGGTCCGCGGCCTATCCAAGGTCTGGCTCATGGCCTGCGGCACAGCGTACCACGCCTGCCTGGTCGGAAAGACCCTGATAGAGAGGCTAGCTGGGATCCCCGCCGAGGTCATGCTGGCGTCCGAGTTCAGGTACAGCGAGCCCATTGTGCCGCAGAACAGCCTGTGCGTCGTGGTCAGCCAGTCCGGTGAGACCATTGATACCCTAAATGCCATGCGCGAAGCGCGGGAATTGGGGGCGTCCAGAGTGCTGGCGGTGGTCAACCAGCCCATGAGCTCTCTGGCACGGGAAGCCGACGACGTCATGTACCAGCGCGCCGGCCCCGAGATATCGGTCTGCTCGACCAAGGCGTACACTACTCAGGTAGCCTGCTTAGGGCTCCTTGCGATCCACCTGGGTAGCATCCGAGGGCGACTGACGAAAGAGCAGGTCGCCAAGATTACTTCCGACATCCGATCCCTACCTGAGAAGGCGGAGGGCGCTCTGCGGTCGTCCGCCGTCATGCAGCGGTTGGCGAAGGAGATGGCTCAGAAGGAGGACATCTTCTTCATCGGCCGTGGGATGGACTACATGGCCGTGATGGAGGGCCAGCTGAAACTCAAGGAGATCTCCTACATCCACGCCGAGGCGTACGCTGCGGGAGAGCTCAAGCACGGCACGCTTGCCCTCATCGGACCCGGAGTCCCCGTCATAGCTGTCCTGACAGACCCCGACATCGCGCCGAAAACAGCCTCCAACATCATGGAGGTCAAGGCCCGAGGCGGAAGGGTAGTCGCCATCGGTTCGGAGGACTGTCTGGCCAAGGTCCATCTCGCAGACGGCGATGTCGCCGTCACGGTCCCTACCGTGAACCCGCTGTTCTCGCCGGCTATCTCCGTTATCGCAATGCAGCTCCTCGCCTATTACGTGGCGCTCGAGCGAGGCACCGACATCGATAAGCCGAGGAACCTGGCCAAAAGCGTAACAGTGGAGTAGGGCAGAGCAGGGGGAGGGCCCTGCCTGTGGGTTGAAAATCAAGACGTACACTGGAAAACTCAGATGTACACTGATGAAAAGGAGATGTACACTAGGGGCTGTTTTCGAGGCTCATGACATGAAAATGTAGTTGTACACTGGCCCTCCTGGATGCAGGAGGGCCAGTCTTTGGACCATCAGCTACGTATCCCTAGAGGATCGTTAGTCGTTTGGATCCCAGACTATATGCCTAGTGAGCACCCGGCCTGCGACGCTGTATGTCAAAATGAGCCGGTTTGGTCCCGCCTCAGGACGGTCACCTGTATGGACACTATTCTCAACCCTGAGGCCGAGCAATAGGCTTACCCGAGCATTGTGAACGCGGTAGTTATTCGGCTGAACCAAGTCGAATCCGGGCCCTAGATCCTCGACCGATTCAGCAAAGAACGCACCTCCGCCTTTGCCCACATTCACCCACGCGTTATCGAGCGAGTACGTACTGCTTTCGTCGACAAATCCAATGTCCCTGAGAACCACAAGGCTGCGCAGGAGACCCGAAAAGGTTACGTCTACGGAACCAAATGCCATAGAAGACGTCTGGGGAGCCGGCGTAAGGCCAAACCACCCGCTAAGTTCGGGTTCAGGCGGGAAAGCAAATACCAAGATAGCGGCTACCAGAACGATTACTGACGCGCCTAAGATCGTTATGCGTACTCGCCGCATTGCTTCTCTCCTCGTATGATGGCGCCCATGCAACCTTCATTCTATTACCCCGATTACCTAGTTCGAAAGGGTTTGAGGCACCTTTTTCGTCTATAACCATAGACCATCAGAGTCAATACGGAGAGACAAATCGAGACCGGCATACCTAATCGCCAACAGTACGGGTTAGGTCATTGTTGATGTAGTCCAGGGCCGCCGCATGGGCAGCCTCGAACCGGTCTGACTTGAACACCGCCCGGGGCCGCTGCCCGCGACTGATCTCAACGGGGAATGCGCCGTCGAGGATTTCAAGCATCTTTCCGGTAGCTTTGATCCCTGCGAGAGCTTCTGCCGTGAGGGATCCGCTCTCCAACAGCTTGCCCCTTTGATTGTCAACGAACCACTTCGCTTCCTCTATTGAAATCCGCATGTCCTCCCACTCTTGCCCGCGCGCGGGGTCCAGGTAGTAGAGGGCATCCAATGAATCGGCGACCGCTTCGAGGTATGGGTGAGCCCGCTCCAGCTGAGTAGGTGCGTCCGCATTCCTCTCGTAGATGGATCTCACATAGCTCTCCGCATAACGCGCGTAACTCCGCGCGTTCCAAGCCAGCGTGGCCAAAGCGTTTCCACCGTTGCGCACATCGAGCCATCGAAACCGTCCAACACCTTTGTCCCAAGCACTAGACCACCTCTGATGATGTAAACCAGGCTTCTGGAGAGGTCATGCGCCGTTTGCCCGCCGTCTATAAAGCATCGTTGCGCCGGTTCCCGCGTATCGCCTGCTTGACAGCTGTCTTCACCACAACGTACAGCGCGATCAGCTCCACGCTTCTACCTGGCTCCATGGGGATCGATGACCAATTCCAAATCAAGCAACAATGCTCCGTGCTAAAGACCGCGCTTTTTCTGCTAGTACATCGGGCCATCCAGACCGTCCACTATCTCTATCCCGGATACCAAGCCATTCCTAATGAGGAAGACCATGATCTTCGTACCGTCTTCTTGGGTATACGCATATGCGTAGTCATACGCACTGCCGAACCAAGCTTCAGCGTCGTTACTAACCCTGTCCACTTTCTTGAGTTTGTCGGGCCAGAGAGTCAAAAGAGATTCTTCTGTGTCTCCAACGGCTACATCTCCCGCGGCGTAACCCTGTTTGTTCGCGCGAAGGGTCTTAACAAATCTAGGCTCACCGTTGCTCTCGTAAATCACTTGCAGCCCATCGCTTTCCACCACTGTTACTACCCACGGGAGGTCTCCTTCGGCGGGATATGTCTTCCTGCTGTTTTCAACGAGGTCACAACCGAACGGGAAGTCCCCTAACATGGGACCGGTTTTGATGATGCCCCGGGAATCCGGCAAGTAGATGGCAAACGGGTGGGAGGCTCTGGGAATCCCGTGCTTTTCGACGACCCTCACGAGCCGTGCGATGTTTCCGCCTTCGCTTGAGTTATGGCGCCGTATCACATAGTCATCGATGACGATGGTGGCCTGCACGTCATAATCGGGAGGACCCAAGAGCTCGAGAGCGTCCTCGTAGTTGGTTATGGTGAAGTGGGCCGCGCGCGTGGCGCCATCAATGCACGGGAGCCTTGCGGAAGACTCTTCGTCGACGGAAAAGTGCGGGACCGGATGGCCCTTAATGTGGCCTGATATCTTTTGCTCCTCAACTGATTCGCAGAAATACCGGCCGGTGAGCGTCACCTCACCTTCGAATTTCACGATGGCTGAGGGAAAGTCGCTTTCCTTCCAACCATATTCCCTAATGTCAGGGATGTCCGTAATGGTAAGCCCTACAATTGAGTCACCTACACTGACCTTGCGTGGATCGAAGAGGTTTTCCGGTGGTTGGGGTGTCACATCTTGAGTTTCGCCTGGGAGCTTCTCACCGCCGGACCCAAACGGCGGACCGGTTTCCTCACCTCTCGGTCCCGTAAAAGTGCAGCTCACGGCTACGGCCACACAGGTGATAACGACGAGTAACGTGGACAAGAACATCTTGGGTCTTTGCGCGATCATCGTTATCCGCTCCTTAATGGCAGGCATGCCGGCGGACATCGTTGTCGCGCTTGACAGCAGATCGGACGGCTTTGCGCAGTGTTCAATCATGTCGATCAGTGTGTTGCCGTAAGCCTTTCGGTGCTCATCCCCGAGGCGGTTCAGGGTACTCTCATCGCAAGCCATTTCGCAATCTCTTCTAGAAAGCGCCGCTGCCCACCACACAAAGGGATTATGCCAGTGGAGGGCCAGGCAGAGGCAGCGAAGGTAAGCCCATAGGTGGTCGCCGTGTTTGTAGTGCGTCTCCTCGTGGGCCAAGACATATCTTAAGGCACCTTTGTCAAGGCAGTTGAGGGGCAGGTAAATCGCCGGCTTTATGCCAAAAAGACAAGGTGACTTCAGATGACGTGATATATACACGGGTAACTGACTGTCCGAAACCTTTGCTTTTTCACGGGTCTTGCGCAACTGGATGTAGAACCACAGGTTCTGTGCCATGAACCAAAGCCCCGTGACAACGGCACCCATGTACCAGACAGTGCGAAGCGTATTGTCTCTATCATTCGACTCGGCGGCGAAAGGGGGGAGTTCCGTTTTTACCGGCGCAGTGGGGTCGGCTGGGCTCCCGTCGCCCGCTTCTCCTGGGCCTTCTGCAGTCGTGAAGCCGCTCCCTTCAGGAACCGTCAGTTGCGGCTCCTGTGCCGACTCCTCGATGGACAGAATGGATATCCCCGGATCTAGCACGTTCAAGACGCTTACCGGGCTTTGAATCGAAGGTAACGGGAGGACAAGTCTCGCTGCAACCACGAGCCACAGAGCGTACTGGAGTCGCAAACTAATCTTGCCTCTAAACAGGCGGCGAACCAGGGCGATAGTCATGATCAACACAGAGGAAGCGATGGTGGTGGAAAGCACTCACTTCACTCCTTCCATCCGATTCAGGATGGCCCGCAACTCCTCGATCTCGCTCCGAGAAAGGTTCTTTTGCTCAACAAGGGTGTTCACCATCAAGCCAAGACTCCCGTTATAAAGTCGGGCTAAGAGGCTCTCGGTTTCGGCCACTACCGCTTCTGACCGTGGAATGGCCGGGTAATACTCCCGCGCTTTTTCGCCTTCCTGGAGACACAAGAGCCCTTTAGCTGCCATACGTCTGACGAGAGTCTTGGTGGTGCTTTTCGTCCAACCGGTTTCCTCCTCCATTGCCTTCGCGATCTGGGTCACCGTCATGGGGGCCTTATCCCATAGGAGCTCCATGATTATCCACTCGCTGTTGGGCATGCTTATCTCGCTTCTTCCCGCCATGGCGTTCACCTCGGACTAGGTTACAGATGTAACCCTAGCATATAGCGGAGGGTGACACATGTCAACCACCATGCTCCCTAGATTGCAGGCGCCTCCGATGGCCCCTTCTGCATGGTTTATCCGAAGGCGATTCCCTCTCCATGGTCTCCCATTGCATAGCAAACGGCTACTGGGATGTTGACGTTACGCAAAAGATTGACCCAGGACAGCCGCTTCGGGTCCGCAAGGGAGTGTCCGTTGCGGTGGGAGGTGTCTAGGGTGAGTCGCTTGGCAATCAACTCCGTGATAGAGACAGTTGTCGGCGACAGAGTCGTAGCTCAGGACCGGGTCCTTTGGGTGAGCCCAGACGGGCGTGATGTCGTCGTCATCTCTCTTCTGAACCCTGAGAGGGCTCTACCTGTGTTCAAGGAGGCTCAGGAGATCAGGGCTGCCATCGCCAACGGAGACGCCGTCATAAGGACGACTGACCCGGTCACTAACCCCGTACTACGACAATGTCTTGTGAGAGAAGGAGCGCTATCAGAACCCTTCAGTCGAACCTGTGGACCGGGCTGATGCCGGTGCGGGGTCCTTGCGTCGTGAAAACCGCGAATCAACAGCAATCCCCCCGAGATCTCCCTTGCGAAGCCGGCCAATGACATAGTCGTCTGATTCGAACGCTAGAGGTGGAAGCGGTGCTGATAGCGGAATCCACCTGACCTCGTCAAAGTCATCGCCCGCGCACAGCGTTCCCCCAATGGGTCGAGCAAGAAGCACTACAGCGAGTGAGTGGATCTTTGGCGAGAGGTAATTGTATGCCACGTTTACTATGGATTCGAGCTCGATGTCGAGTCCGGTCTCTTCCCTTGCCTCCCTGATCGCAGCGCTGAGGAAATCCTCGTCGAACTCGATATAACCGCATGGCAGCGACCATGCGCCTGCCTTGAAGCTGCCGCCTGACCGGCGGCCGAGTAGGATTGAGTCGTCATTCCGGACCAGGACCGCGATCACCGGAGATGGGTTCAGAAACTCAATGAACCCGCAGCAAGGACAGACGGCCCTGCTCTTTCCTGCCACGTCTTTAGTGACGCACGCAGTCCCGCATCGCGGGCAATAGCGGGCTTTGCTCGGCCTATCTCCGCCTGTGCTGCCGTACTGCGAGAAAACCTGCTTTGTGTCCATGATCATCTCCTAGAGTATCACGAGCTCAAGCAATCGGATCCAGAGATTGCTTACCTAGAGCGATAGGCTTACTTAGCGACCGTGTGAAGATGGTACAATGGGCCGGGAGGTGACGGCACATGCCCCGGTTTACCCTAAGGAGTGTTAGCCTGGTATTGGGTGTTCTTCTTGTTGCCGGGTTCTGGGTCCTCGCGGGTCATGCGGTTTCCGGTTTCGGCTTAGGCGGAGTGAGCGCCGTCAACCGAATCAGTGAAGTCTGGGCCGAGGGAATCAACCTGAAGACTGGGCTCTTTCCAGTCAAATTGATTCGTGTCGAACCAGTCTTGCCGGACGGAGTTGCTGTCACTCGGTTGTACGTGGTGGATAGGCGATCTCTAGTGGGTGGTATCAGAGAAGACCCTGGTAGTCTTCCTTTCCTCCGCGCCGCCGAGCTCCCCGAGTCTGGCCTCGACGTCCCTTCCTTTAACGAACTTCAGATTGTCCCAGTGTTTCGGTTCAGCCAGTCAGGCGCCTACACCCTAGGGGACGTTAGTGTTGTCTACAGTGTCCTGGGCCTACGATTTCGGACCACGGTCACTGCTTCTGGAAGTGGGGTTATCAAGGTATGGAACCCGGAAGCAGGCGAAAACCAGCCTCCTGTGGGTGGGTCATAGCCATACGTCTTCGTTGATGGGGCGAGTGAGCTCAAAGGGGCGAAGCGGGTGCACCAGTGCGTTCTGTAACCTGATGACAAGGCTCTACTTTGTGCGACATGGCAAGGCCCAATGAGGTGAGGGTTACGAGCGGCGGCAAGCGAGCAGTCAGGAAGGACTTCTTCGACCTGGACTTGCTCGAGTACGAGAAGAGGACCAAAGGCGAGGAGCCGTACGAATCGGCGGACATACGGCTTGAGAACGTCAGCTTCACCTATCCCAACACAACACGCAAGGTACTTCAAGACCTCAACCTGACGATCAAACAGGGTGATAAGATCGCGGTCGTCGGGGAGAACGGGTCCGGCAAGACCACTTTTGTAAACTTGCTCTGTGGGATGTACGAGCCGGATACCGGAAGCGTCACGGTGAACGGCCTGCCTGTAACGGAGCACCTCTCCAAAGTCAGGAGGACCATGTCGGTGGTGTTCCAGGACTTCGGAAAGTATGAGACGACAATCAGGGAGAACATAACCATCTCTGACGCCTCCAGGGCTGCTACTGACGACCAACTGAAGGAGCTTGCCGAGCGTACAGGCGCCTACGAGTTCATAAGGGAACTGAAGCACGGGTTCGACGAGGTCATAGGCAGTTTCAGCCAAGAGGGCAGTAATCTGTCGGGCGGTCAATGGCAGAAAACCGCTATCACTCGTGCCGCGTTCCGAAGCGGTGCCAGGATTATGATACTAGACGAGCCCACCGCCGCTCTTGACCCTATCGCCGAGGCCGACTTGTACAGGAACTTCGCCGAGCTGACCGGGGATCGAACCACGATCCTGATCTCCCACAGGTTGGGGATCACCAGGCTCGTGGACCGCATCCTTGTTTTCGACGATGGGCGGATCGTTGAAGACGGGACCCACGACGAACTCATGGACCGCAACGGCCTATATGCAAAGATGTACAGGGCTCAAGCGCAGTGGTACAGTGACGAACCTCACGCGAATAGGGGGATGAGCAGTGATACTCAACGACCGACAGATTGACGAACGTGCTCGCAACGGCATGATTGAGCCGTATGTTGACCATCTTGTGCGTGAGGAGGACGGCCACAAGGTCATCTCCTATGGCCTCAGCAGCTTCGGCTACGACCTCAGGATCTCCCACGAGTTCTACATCTTCTCGAATGTCTGCGGCAGCGCAGTCGTGGATCCGAAGGACTTTCCCGAGGAAGCAATGGTCCAACGGATCGTTAAGCCTCACGAGGCGATCATAGTGCCGCCGAACACCTACGTGCTTGGTAAGTCCGTGGAGTATGTGCGAGTCCCGGAGGATGTGATGACTGTCTGTATCGGCAAATCGACCTATGCCCGCTGCGGCATAATAGTCAACGTCACCCCTCTAGAGGCAGGCTGGGAAGGTCAAGTGACCATAGAGATCAGTAACTCGACTCCTCTGCCTGCAAAGGTCTACGCTTGTGAAGGGATTCTGCAGGTGCTGTTCTTCAAAGGTGAGCGGCCGGCTGTGACCTATGCGGATAGGAAAGGCAAGTACCAAGGCACAAAAGGCGTAGTGTTCTCACGGATGTAGCGCATCTCGAGATAAGGCCGTGGAGGTCCTTTGCGCATCCATCCTCGTCTGGCATAATGTAATCACGTGAATGTAATCATGATGGGGTGAGGAGTATGGTCCGCACTCAAATCCAGATAACAGAAGAGCAGGCGGCCGCCCTGAAGGAAAGGTCAGCCCTGCTAGGTGTATCCATGGCCGAGCTCATCCGCAGGGGAATAGATCAGGTTCTGGTGCCAAACGGTGGCAGTGTGCAGCAGGAGCGTGTCCGCCGAGCGATTCAGGCTGCCGGGAGGTTTCGATCGGGACTACATGATGTAAGCGCCAATCACGACAAGTACCTAGCGGAGGTCTACCAAAAGTGACTGTGTACGCGGACACCTCGGCCCTGTATGCAGTTATGGATGCGGATGACTCCCAGCATGAAGTAGCAAAGAGTACCTGGGTCAATCTGCTTGACTCAGGAGATGGAGTGGTATGCAATAGCTACGTCCTCCTGGAAACCCATGCTTTGGTGCAACATCGGTTGGGTATAGAAGCGGTGAGGGTTCTGCATGACGAGGTGCTTCCGGTCATCACGGTTGACTGGGTTGATGAAACGATACACAAGGAAGCTGTTGCCGCCATGCTTATCGCCGGCCGGAAGGACCTTAGCCTTGTGGACTGCTCGAGTTTCGTCACCATGCGCAGGCTCGGCCTCAGGAGAGCATTCGCTCTAGATCACCACTTCCGCGAACAGGGCTTCGGGATTCTATAAGCAGCGTCCCGTACCTGGATAAAGGCATTGTTCTGCCCCCCTGGACGCAGGGGGGGCAGGCTGTTCATACTACTCCGGGAATTGCGGCTGGCATGTTTAGTGCGCGATGTGAGCCTCAAAGAACCTGTTGATTTCCTCAAACAGGTCCGCATTCAACCCGCTCGTGCAGAACCTGTCGAGGCTCTCGTGAAAGAGTGCCTCGGCGTCGTCGGGCATGTGCCCGTTGTACTGGTCGAAAAGCCCCATGTAGGCCGCGTTTGCCTGAGAGGCGTATGCGACGGCCACCTCAGATTTGAGCAGGGTATTGTGGGTGTTGCGGCCCTCCGTGTCGCAAGTCCTGTAGATGACGTTTGGGTTCGTGAGGTGGTCGCGTTGAGAGATGATACTGGCCCCATCGTAGGAAACCGATTCATCCGCGCTGCCATGCACGATCATCACCGGGGCTTCGCTCCTGTTGATCCCGTCCACGGCGGTGAGACCGACTGCACTGCCAAAGAGCATTGCCTGATAGGCCCAACCGAAGGGGTAGGCCGCGAAAGCCAGTGGCCCCACCAGGCGCTTCATTTCTTCGGTGAACATTCCCATCGGTGAGTTGAACCCCGATACGCTTACGACTGCCGCAACATCGTGGCCGTAGTTGAGCACAGCAGTGCTCGCATATGCGCCCCAACTGTGGCCAAAGAGCATGACCGGCAGGCTGCTCAATCCGGGGTCCCCCTCAAGATAGGTGAGCGCTGCGTCCAGGTCGAGGACAGCCTGAGGCAATCCGACTTCACTATCACCTTCGCTGCTGTAGGTCCCGGTGTTGTCAAAGGCGAACACCCGCCAACCCTTGTCCACGAAGTACAGCGCCTCGGCCAGGTAGTCTTCAGCGCCGAATCCACGCCCGTGGGCGATCACGACAAGACCCTTGTCATTCCGCTCGCCGAACATGTAGCCAGTCAAGGTGTTCTTGCCCGACTCGAACTTAACGATCCTGGGGGCGTGTTCAGGCACATCCTCGAACCTTAGGTAGCCGGGGGACACAGGGGCCTCAAGTCGCCGGAACTTAGCGTCATAGGCAAACCTGACGAAGGTGAACAAGCCGGCCGAGATCAGAATCAGTACTCCAACCACCGTATCGAACGTTGACCGGCGAGACCGCCGTTCCCTCCCTAGTCCCATTGTCATGTGCACTTCCTCCCCGAAAATTCCTGTGTTTGTACTATCACGTACAAAGATGAGGGCGCGTCCCTGGAAGGAGTGAATCTGCCGATCATTGGCAGGGGGGTGGGCGGATCACTCATATGAGGGAGGGAGGAATGCCGCGCCAAAGTGGAGAAGCCCAAATAGAGTGGCTGAATCAAGGAAGCCGACATGGAGAAGGACCCGGAGGAGTCGAGGGGTCAAGGAGGGCTGCGATTGCCGCCAGAGACAATCGGTAACTCATCTTGGCTCGTCGCCACGAAGCTTCACCCGCCGGTCGTTCGAAGTGACGTCATCCGGCGCCCCAGACTTGAGGCGGCAATGGCAGAATCAGTGCGCAACCTGCCGCTCACCCTTCTGTCGGCGCCGGCCGGATATGGCAAGACGACTATGCTGGCACTCCTTCCAAGCCTGGTACCGGAGCAGCCCTTGGCTTGGGTGACCCTGGATTCGGAGGACAACGACCCGGTCCGGTTTGTGAGCCTGCTTGTGGCCGCTCTTCAGGGCATCCACCCGGACTGTGGGCGGTCCGTTACACCCATGCTGATGGGCGGTGGCGGCGACTCGGACGTGCTCAAGCGCGCCGTGGGGGCGCTCATCAACGATGTGCTGCAGATCCCCGAACCGTTTACCCTGGTCTTAGATGACCTGCACCTTGTGACCGAGCCGGCGGCATACGTCGTTCTGGAGTACCTCCTTAACCATCAGCCTCCGCAACTGCACCTCGCCGTGGGTACCCGGCATGATCCGCCGTTGCGCCTGGCCCGGCTCGCAGCTCGCCGCCAGATACTCGAGCTCAGGAGGCCCGATCTGGGATTCAGCGAGGGCGAGGCCCAGGAGCTGTTGATCAAGTCCTTGGGCATCGAGCTCTCAGACGCCGAGGTGGCTGCCCTTCAAGAGCGCACCGAGGGTTGGCCCGCCGGTCTCTGCCTCTTGGCCGGCCCTCTTGCTCGCATGGGGTCGCCGTCCGATCGGACTGAACTCATGGCGGCTCTGAACCACAGTGAGCGCTACGCGCTGGACTTTCTAGCCGAGGAGGTGCTTCGCGACCTTCCGGCTGACCTCAGGAGGTTCCTCCTCCAGACGTCGGTCCTTAGCGAGATGACGCCCTCTGCCTGCGCCGCCTTGACGGGACGTCTCGACGCCGCCGACGTGCTCGACAGCCTGTACCGGTGGAACTTGACCATTGCTTCACTGGCAACAGCGGCGGGAGGAGAGCCGGTCTATCGCCATCATGCTCTGTTTGCCAGGCTGCTTGCCCGCCAATTGGAGCGCGAGATGCCGGACGAGATCCCGGACCTGCACCGCCGAGCGGCCCGGCTGCAGTCTACGCCGGGACGCGCCATAGGGCACTACCTTTCGGCGGGCGACTGGGATGAGGCGGCCCAGCTGATGGTGCAGTCCAGCGCGGCCATTCTCGCCCGTGGAATGTATGACACGATTCGAAACTGGTATGCCATGCTGCCTCCACAGGCACAGGAGGCGAACCCGACGCTGAAGGTAGTAGTTGCCCGCGCGGAGATCCACAGGGGCGACTTCGCGGCAGCTGCCGCTCTATTGAAGGAGGCTCGCGAAGCATTTCTCGCGGCCGGCGACTCTGCCGGCGAAGGGGACGCACTTACATCACTGATCACCATGTCGTACCAGAACAACGACCGCGCCAGCGCAGCCGCGCTGATCGAGCGGGCCATGCAGCTGCCGCTTGAGCCGATCGGGCAGATGGCGTCCCGGTTGGGGCGGGCTTGGCTCCGCCTGGCCGAGTGTGATTGGGACTCCTGCCGCAATGACATCACCGAGGCGCTGGCGATCCCGAGCACAACCAGCGATCGACGGGTTGACTTCATCGGCATGACTTATATGAGCGCTCCCCTTGCGAGCGTTCCCGGCTGCCTGGCGGTCACGGAGAGATACTGCGCCGAGGCTGTGGAGAGGGCGGTGCCCGGGACTGCGTGGCGGCTTGGTGCAGATGAGCTGGCCACTTGGCCCCTGCTCTGGAGGGGACTCGTCAAAGAGGCTCTGGCCCGGGCGGAGGCTGCCGACGCGCTCAGGCAGCAGCTTGGGGGCTATCCTTTCATCGGTTCCGACATCTGCGTTATGCTGGCAGTATTGTACCTGGCCCGGGGCGAACGTGAGGCGGCCGCGCGGGCCACTGATACGCTTGTAGAGCGGCTTGAGCGGGCAGCGCTCGGCAAGAGGGATTTCTACCTGCACGCCGCAGGACGCTCCCGTGCTTTGCTTGGTGACCTTCCGGCCGCTCACGCCCTCCACAGGCGGCTTGCCGATCTGAAGCATAACGGTCCGCTAGCCCAATACCTGGCTGATCATCTAGCGGGGCTAATTGCCTTGATCGAAAAGAGATTCGCTGATGCCAATGACTTGATCGAGCGCGCAGCGGCGCTGGAAGACCAGCTCCCGGTTGCGCGATCCGGCGGAAGCGCAAGGCTGCTGAAAGCGATGCTGCTGTTCGAAAGGGGAGATCGCGGCGCGGCGGTTGATCTTGCAGACCGCGTACTCAGCGCATGGCTTCAGGAGGGAACGCCAGGTTACGCTCTCCTGGACGGTCCCGCAATCCTACCTGTTCTAGCTTTGGCGGCCGAGCGCGGGGTTAACTCCGCTGCCCGGATCCTTGGGTTTTTCCGTGAGCCGGCCGCGCCAGCTCCGGCCAAGGCCTCACTACCGGAACCGCTGACCCAGCGGGAGATGGAAGTTCTTAGGCTCATTGCAGCGGGACGGACCAACCGGCAGATCGGCGAGGAACTCTACATCGGCGAAGAGACGGTCAAGAGCCACGTCGTACACATCCTCAGAAAGCTAGATGTTACCTCGCGGACCCAGGCTGCCGTGCGGGCCCGCGAGCTTGGGCTGTAATCCCTCCATTCTCATCCCTCTCATTTTCACTCCTTAGAGGGACGCATTCTCCCACGAGGATCCGCTACCATCGGGGTGAACCGAGGTGGCATTCACATGAAAGAGATGCTAAGTGCACGAATGCTGGACAGACTCAATGCTCGCATCGCTGTCCTGCAGGTAGGCAGTTATTCGATCCCGGCGCGCATCCGGGTCAAAGGTACAGCCGTCGAGTGCCTGGTACCGACATGGGCCGGGATAGGCGATACGCTGGGCGAATCTGGCGAGGCCATGTTGCTGGCGTTTGTTGAGATGGGCCCAGCCCTATCCTGGGTGTTCATGAGGGGCCGTGCCAGTCTTGTGACCGATGCCGACCCGGAGTGGCAGGGGCTGCCGGGAGCCGGTTCATCAAACCGTAAGGACCTCTATGAGTTAGTGCGGCTGGAACCGATCCGCATCGAACTCGCCGACGAGCAGCGGGGATGGGGCTACCGCGAGACCGTGGACCTGTGATAGGGCGGACAGAGGTGAAGCGAACCTATGATAGATCGCGGTTTTCAGGCTGAGCGAAGGAGAGTCGAGACTGACCTGACGGTGATAGTTCTGGCTTCCCTGGCCTCGTTGCTCCTGATAATGGCCTTCAACAGCCAGATAATGTCGGTCGCAAAGGATCCTGAGGTAGACATCCTGTTGCGGACTCTTCTCATGGCGGTGTTTCAGTTTGGGATCGCTGGACTCGGCATTTCCATAGTTGCCGCTATTCGTAAGGAGAGTTTCGTGCATTACGGCTTGACCGCGAGAAACCTGCCCAGAGTGGTTGCCCTGACAGCGTTGGCAGTCGTTCCATACCTTGTGTACCGCGCGGCGACTGGAACACTAACTGGCTACATGCCTTTTCGGCAGGTCAACATGACAGCGGAGCTGCTCGCGAGCGGCTTCCCCAGGAACGTCTTGGGAATGAGCATTGTTGCAGTTGCCTGGGGTTTCTTCGAGGGATTTAACTACGCCGTAATCAGCAACAAGATCAACACGCGGTACCCGTCCAAGAACGTGTGGCTGAACTGGGGAGCGATCTTATGCGGAGTCCTATGCCTTCTCATCCACGGAATGGTTGGCGTTACCCCCGATGCGCTTGCCGAAGCCGCTGCAGTGTTCTTTATCATATACTGGATGCTGATTGCGAAGAGCCTTACCGGCAACGCGTGGGGCACGGTTCTCCTGTTCATCTTCTTCTGGAACGCCATCTGAGGTCTTTCGGCGTGCTAACTCTTCCTCGATCGGGTCTGGTGAATAGCAGCCATGGACAGGCATAGGCATATTCTCAGATCGTACAAGAGAACCCACCGAGGCACACACCATCAGGAAGTCGAGGAAGCAAAGATTGCTAGGGAAGTGGCGGAAGTGGGCCGCCTCCAAAGAAGGCAAGAGCGAATCCTCCGTCGCCTTACCTCGGGGGTAGATGAAGTCTTGATGGATGGAGTGCCGGACCGTCTGTTGGATGAGCAGAACGCAATCGCCCACCGAGCGAGGAAGACCGCCGGCAACGCAAAGACCCACAGATCCAGGCTGACTGATCTCAGGAAAAACGATGAGTTTGAGTGAGAAGTCGCTCTGGGCGCTCATTTCACATAGGACATGTCGCTTAACCGCCTTATGAGGTGCTTCCCGTCGGCGCCTATCCGCAGAAATGAAACTCCACCAGCAATGCCCCATAGGTCGCCCGTATTGAGGAACTCAGGTTCTAGTCCGAGCCACATTGCATTGAAGATGCTTAGGGCGTCGCCATGCGAAACAATGATCACGGTGTCTTCGGCGCGCCCAATGATCTCCCGGTAGAAGGGAAGCACCCGATTCCAGACATCCCGGCGGGACTCGGCATCATGGAAGCATCGGTCATCCACGGTCCGTTCAATACACTCGATGTTCTCCTTGAGCCACTTGACTGACTTCCCGACTGCCGACCCCAGATTGCGTTCCTTTAGAGCCTTGCTCTTTGCCCAGGTCAGTCAAGTCCCAATCCGTCCACGAACCTACCATACCGTTTGTATGGTGTACTGACTGAGTATGCTGGATGGTGATGACGTCCATCGTCATGGCCTCCATCTAGGGTGGTGAGATTGGGCTTGCAGGGTCGACCTACGGGGTCTCCAGCGCCATCCGGAGGCACTCCCGTAACGCCGGGTCGTAATCCGGGTCCGGTTCGGTGAAGACCTGCCCTGCCGATATTGCCTCTTCTAGTCTGACGATATCATCGGGATCTCGCTCAACGAGTACATCAGGCGCAGTTAGAACCTCTTCAACGGCGCTGAAGTCAGGGTTGAAGCCCATCCCCGCGGCGAAGAAAACCGGCATCTTGCTGTTTGGCAGCGTCACCATCGCTGGAGTGAATGCGTCGTTGCCGCCGCCGGTGTATTCTCCCACCACCGTTGCCCAGCCGCTTCCCTTGCAGAACTCTGTGAAGCCTTGGGCAGATGAAAACACGCTGAAGTCAACCAGGAGGAATACCCTGCCATGGTAAGGGTACTCGCCTGACGGCGAGATCGTCGTTTCTCCGATCCAGATTGGCGCGAACTGCGGCCCCAAAACCTCAGGAGGCAGGTTTTTCAGTTGCTCGGGCGTAAGGGCGCCGGGGACCTCGGTATGCTCAAGCACGCGAGCAGTGCCGCTTAGGCCCTCAATTGTCATCCCAAGATTCGAGTTGGCCTGAGCGAAGGGCCGGATGTACTCGCCGTTCCTCATTGTTCCCCCGCCGGTTGTGGTGAGGGGCTCTGCGGCCAGTGGACGGACGATATTCTGCATCCAGAACCTGTCGTCGCCGCCGCCGTTGCCCCGGATATCGATGATAAGGGCGGGCACGTCCCGCAATTTCGCGAAGAACTCCCTCAGATATTGAGTGTCCGCCTGGGATTGGTCAAAGGGAGTCATCCGGTTGATGTGCAGGTACGCGACCTTTCCTTCTGCCAGCTTGGTCGTATACACGTTATCGGTTCGGCCTAGGTTGGTCGGCAAGTATGGAGGGCGCCTGGGGCCGGTCACCGGATCGAATCTCACCTGGGCCCTGATCACAGTCCCATCGTCCCGTCCGAACTCGACTTCGTAGGTGCTCTTGCTGTAAGGAGGCAGGAAGTCGGTCCAATACAGCCGGTCTCGCAGTGGATCAGGGCGGAGCCTCATGAGTCCTCTCATGCCCTTCACGTACTCGTGTACAGGCTGTCCGTTAATGCTGAGCAGAATGTCTCCTGGCTGGACGCCGTGCTTCGAACCAAGGTCCTCCTCCACCCAATAGACCACGTACTCCCCCTGGCAGTACCAAGCGCGGAAAGCCAGGCTCTGATTCTTGGGATACTGCAGCGGATTAGAAACATAGCCGTACCACCGTGAAACGGTCTCAGAATCAGTCTTGGCCGCCTCGTCTAGCCAGGGTTTCATCTCCGCAGCGGCAGTGGAGACCATCTCATAGATCGGCGGCGACATTATGGTAGTGTGGCCGTTGTTCAGCATGAGGAGCATGCGCTGGATGGCTTGCGCGAACTCCTTGTCGTTTCTGCTACTGCGAACCCACTCCTCGAACTCGCTCTCATGAGCGAGCCAGTCATATCCCTCAGCACGGGCCTTCAGCTCGAGATAGGGATGGTTGTCCCGCATTATCCCGAAGAGGTAACGGAAGTCCTCAACCTTCTGGTCAGCCGCAAGTCCCGCCTCGCAGGAGACTAGCAGCGAGGATACTAGTCCAAAGAGGGTCGCGACCAATATCGCCCAACACGCTCGCCGGATTACAATCCGGAGTCTCAAAGATAAAGCCATCGCACTCCCTCCTGTCTATCAGAACCCAAAAGGGTACTTAGATGGCAAACCTCGGTACCCCTTCCACGTCGGCTCTAGCTGCAGACGATGGCCCAAGTGGCTGAACGACCTAGCAGAGAGACGCAAGGTGAACTTCTCCCAGGTGTTGCAGCCGGCGCTTAAGCATTACCTCGGAGTTGAGAGCTACGACAATCGGGAGCGGTCATAGCGCATTGGCCCTAGCGGTTGCAGAGGACTCGGCGGTAACTCTGAGGCTCAAGTGTTTCTCTCGAGGATTAACGCGAGGACCCACGTCGCGCTTGGGCGATTGTGGGTCCTCTCTAGTACGCTTAGAACGTAAATGCCTCCTACGTAGGTGAACCCCTTCGCCCACCTCCACGGATCGGGACAGGCACCAAGTCTACATAACTAAATATTATGTAAACAACGGGCAAAAACCCATCACCTTGGAGGCGATATCGCTGTGGAACAAATAACTAGCGACTATGTGGTAGTGGGTTCGGGTCCTGCTGGAGCCGCTATTGCAGAGCTCCTGTCGGAGGATAGGGGCAACTCAGTAGTGCTGCTAGAGGCCGGCGACAACAACGATGAGGATCAGCAGATTACTGACTCTACCTTTGCCCCTGTGCTCCAGAACCTGTTTTTCCCGCAGTACTTCTGGCAGGGGGAGGGTGTGCCCCAGGACGACCTGAACAACCGGACTTTTCGATGGACCGGAGGACGCCTGTTGGGCGGCAGTTCCTCGGTAAACCGCCAGCTATACGTGAGGCCGACGCCTGCGGTGATCAGAAGATGGCAGGCGCTACTTGGACCGATCTGGTCGGTTGAGGAAGTCATCGAGAGATTCAGGAGACTGGAGAGGTACAACGGAAGGACTGATAACCCCGGTGCGCGCGGGTTCAGGGGGCATTTGGATGTACGACAGGCTCCCGCGGTCCCGACCCCGACGGCCGTCAAACTCGTCAGGGCGATCGAACAGGCGACGGGGTTCCAAGAGGTGCAGGACTACAACAACCCCGACACGCCCATAGGTCCGTTCACCCGCAACCAGTACACGCAGAAACCTAACGGCACTCGCGAGAGCGCTTCAACGGCGTTTCTTTCTCATGACGTCGTCGACGAGTGCGGGCATGGTGTCCGCGGGCGGAGACTGACTGTCTTGACCAATTCCACCGTTTTACGCATCGTTTTCGATGGCAGGACCGCCTGCGGCGTCGAGTTCCTCTGGGAGGGCCAGCGCTACTTCGCCAGGGCGCGCAGGAAGACCATCATATCTGCCGGGATCAAGAGCCCCCACCTCCTCATGGTCTCGGGCATTGGTCCTGGAGATGAGCTGGAAGAGGCAGGTATCGATGTCGTACTGGACAATCCAAACGTTGGCCAGCACCTCGCCAACCACTCGATCATCCCGGCTGTCTTCTCAGTGAATCCGGACGATCCACCCGTACCGCCTGGCGATCCGAATGCCCACCTGGTCGCGGGTGCCTTCTTGCCCGACCCGATGCGTGGCTCCGACCCAACGCTGCGCGAGGTCCAGATTGAGCCGTTCTTTTCAGGGGGTTCTCTCATAGTAGGAATATCCCCAGTGCAGCCCAGGAGCCGCGGCAGCGTGAGGATCCAAAACGGCGACCCTCTGAAGATCGAGCTTGGCGACGAGGGATTTTTGGACGATCCAGAGGATCTGCGTATCCTGAAGGATACCTTTGAGATCTACATCAGGACAATCGCGACCAAACTCAATGCCATTGACCCCAAGTACCAACTGCTATCGCCGGCGCCTGAGGTGATCGACGACGAGGTCAGGTTGGAGAGCTTTATAAGGCAGAATCTCACCCTGACTTTCCACGAGCAAAGCACTCTAAGGATGGCTCGGTCCGCAGCCCAGGGAGTAGTAAATGCGCGCGGAGAAGTGTTCGGAGTGGAAGACCTCATCGTGGCGGATAACTCAATCATCCCGTTCACGGTGGACGGCAATACATCGGCGCCGTCCTACCTGATTGGTCTGACGATAGCCGGACTGCTCCTGCGGCATTGACCTGAGGCAAGGAGCCCGCAGCAGTATTGGCCCAAGTCACGGGCCCACAGCGCGGCACGCAAGTTGCGGCGGCTGTGGGCCCTTGTTGCTGATTCCTGTCAGATAGAACCTCTTACGCTTGGGGCTTTTTGTTCAGTCCCAGTTCCTCTTTGAGGGCGTTGAGCTCGTCGTCCACTGAAGTGGTTTCCTTCAGATCGTACTTGTCCTCCAGCGCCTTCGCCGGATCGGCCGGTTCCTCGTTCAGCTTGGCCGCTGCGTTGGCTTCATCCAGCATCCTGTCGGCCTTGTCCTCCATACGCTTGAAGGCGCTCATGGCTCCCTGGGCCTTCTGACCGGCGGCGCTGACCTTGTTGATGGTCTCCTGGGTCTTGGCGACGGTGACCTTCGCCTTGATCATCTCGCGACGGGCTCTCAGAGTCTCGATGTCAGAAGTCAGCTTGTCGTGCAGCTGGCGCATCTTGACGGCGTTTTCATGAGCGGCAGCGTATGCCGTCATGAGTCCGGCCCCAACGTTCTCCAGTTCTTGCTTCTTCGCGATGAAGACGCGGGCGTCTCCGTCATTGCCGGCGGCAACAGCCTTCTTCGCCAACTCCGCGTACTTGGCTACCTCGGCGTGGTTGGCGTCCACCATGCGCTTGGTGCGGGTCTCCTCCGCCATGACGCTGGCGGTACTGCGTTTGACCTCGGCCAAGTCCTCCATCATCTCGTTCAAGTACAGGTCGATCATCTTCGACGGATCTTCCATCTTGTCCAAGAGCGCGTTTACGTTAGCCTTGATGATGTCAGCGAACCTCTCGAGAATCGCCACTGTGGTTTCCTCCTTGTCCTTATACCGTCTCAGAACTATACGAGCTTGGGGTCGTGAGGTCCCGTATCTTCCGGAGCACTTGGGTCTGCTGGTGGGCTGTCAGTTTTCCCTGGCTGAACCGGCCCCGACTCGGGCTCTACGGGCTTGGGCTCTACCGGCACCGGCTCAGCTGCCTTAGGTTCGGCCGGCTTGACCTCGTCACCTTGGTACTTCTTCGCCAGTTCTTCCGCCTCGGTATTGCCGAACTTCTCGAGGGGCGCCTTGAGGATCTCCTCGGTCCGGCGCGCCTCCAGGTTCTTCTGATTCTTTGCGCTCAGCCACCAGGCCAGCAATATGATCGCCAGGAAAACAAGCCCGAGCACGAGCAACACGGGAATCCAGGGTGACCGGGTAACGGTCATGATCCGGTCCGCGGCATCTCGGAAAGCCGAGCTGAAGTACTCCTCATCGGTAAGGTTTTTGTAGTAATAGTAGCGATCGAGGTAGTCAAGCAGGATGTCGCCCGCCTCGGTATCTATTACTGTCTTCGCCTGGGTTCCGCAGACGTACCAGTCCATGTACTTGCCGTCGTACTCAAAGAAGACCAATAGCAGGTGAGCTTCATCGGTGAACAACTGGTCATAGAGCCCGTTGGCGAACTCTTCCAGTTCGGCCTGGGACGGGTCATGGGAGCCGTTCACCGTGTCGGTGATGTACAGGTAGGGCTGTACGCCCGTCTTCTGGTAGAAGTGCTTTAGCCCTGACTGCAGCGTTGTCCGGTTGCCGATCCAGTCCAACATGTCCGTGTAATAGGCAGTCTCGTTCACAGAGCCTGGCGGGAGGGGCACCCTGGTTACCGTGGACCCGGTGATGCCCGAGCCGATGCTGCCGCCATTGAATGCATATGCCACTGCAACCAGGAGCGCCGTCACGATCGCCGCGATGAGGAGTACGGTGCCGCACCCCAGTCCAGATCGCTCAACGGCCGGAGACGTGCTTCCGCTAGACGGAGTCCGAGACGTGCTTCTGCTAGGCGAGGCCGGAGGGGTATCTCCGCTAGCGGGTCTCGGATTATTCTGCGTCACGATTACCGGGGGCATAATCACGGTCCGGCGTGTGCCAAACAAGCCGCCGAAAACGCCGCCCGAGTGCCGGTGGCCATGTCCATGACCGCTTCCACCGAACAAGCCGCCACTTGAACGGCTACCGCCCCCACCGGAGAGGGTGCCACCTGAGCGACCGCTGCTGCCGCCGCTGAATAATCCGCCCGAGCGGCCGCTTCCGCCGCCGAACAAGCCGCCACCTGAGCGGCCGCTTCCGCCTCCGAATAGGCCTCCTCCGCCGCTTCTTCCTCCGCCAAAGGAGCCTCCGATGCGGCCGCCGCCGCCGCGGCTTCCGCCGAACGAACCTCCGCCGCTTCTTCCCCCGGAACCGCCGCTTCTTCCCACTGTTCTCTTCCTCTATTCGCGACTTCGTTATTGCCCCAGTGCCTGCTTGTGCTGCGCATTTCGAGTCTATCGCTCCCCGCATCAGATTGGCAACGAGCAGGTCAATATGCTTGTGTTAGCAGGCGCCGGACTCAAGTCACAGTCTATGACTACGTGCGTGAGTTGCAGATGTATCATCCACTTCGCACATATCAACTTAGAGGAAGTCAGACCCTCACAGGAGAACCCTGCTGATGAATCCTCATTAGGGAGAGATGCTCCTGTGGAACCGATCATGGCGGCAAAGGCTCTGGTGGAGGAGCGGTACCCGGAATGCCTGGCAGCGTTCGTCGGCGGAAGTGTGATCGCCGGCACGGGGACCTCCACATCGGACCTGGATTTGGTGATCATCACTACCCGCGAAGACGCGCCGTTTCGGGAGTCTCTCCGCTATGAGGGGTGGCCCGTCGAGCTCTTCGTGCATACCACCGAATCATACAAGTGGTACTTCGCGAGCGATGCCCAAAGGAGCACCTGCATATTGGCTCGAATGTGTCTCGAGGGCGTCGTCCTGAGAGATGTGAACGGTGTAGCTGAAAAGGTCCGCGAGGACGCCAGGAGACTCATCGAGGCCGGACCGGAACCCCTCAGCAAGGCTGACCTGGACTTCAGACGGTACATGCTGACCGATCTCCTGGATGACTTTGTCGGTTCCACAAGGCCGGAAGAGACGGTCTTTATCGCCTCAGGTCTCGTGAATTCGTCGATTGAGTTGCTGCTTGCGGTCAACCGGAAGTGGCAGGGCAGGAACAAATGGGCGGCGAGAGCCCTCGATGCGCTCGACCCGGCGTTAACGCGAGAGGCGGTCTTGGCCCTTCAGGAATTCCACGTGAATAAGTCGAGAGAAGGTCTGGTCAGGTTTGCCACAAAAGCGCTCGACGCAGCCGGAGGACGGCTGTTCGAAGGATACTGCTCGGCTGGCAGGCGGTCAGGCTCGTAGGTAGTCAGGCTCATAGGCAACTTTGAAAGGAGATGGCTTCAGGTGACCTATCCACACGTTCCCGAGAACGCCACTTCAGTGGTCAGGACGCCCGCAAATGAGCGCGTGCTTACGTACGCACCCGGGACAAAAGAACGGGATGAGGTCAAGGCTGCGCTGCGCGATCTGCGCGCAACGCAGATTGAGATTCCTCTGGTGATTGGGGGTCGTGAAGTCCGGACGGGAGTCACCGCCGAGTGTGTGATTCCCCACGATCACGGGCACGTGTTGGCGACTTACCACATGGCGGGCCCAAAGGAAGCTCAGATGGCTATCGATGCAGCGCTACAGGCCAAGAGGGAGTGGGAGAGTCTCCCTTGGGAACACCGGGCGTCGGTCTTCCTCAAGGCTGCTGAGCTATTGGCCGGCCCGTGGCGCGCCAGGATAAACGCGGCGACCATGTTGGGCCTCAGCAAGACGGTCTTCCAGGCCGAGATAGATGCGGTCTGCGAACTTGCCGACTTCTTCCGGTTCAACGCGTACAGCCTCATGGAAATCTATGCTGAGCAGCCGGAATCGACTGTCGACGCGTGGAACAGGGCTGACTGGCGGCCCTTGGAAGGGTTCGTCTTTGCCGTTACCCCGTTCAACTTCACGTCGATCGCGGGCAACCTGCCCAGCGCGCCGGCGCTTGCAGGGAACACAGTGGTCTGGAAACCCGCGTCATCCGCCGTCTATCCCGCGTACAACGTCATGCAACTGCTTCAGGCTGCGGGCCTGCCTGATGGCGTCATCAACTTCGTCCCTGGATCGGGCAAGGAGGTCGGCGATACGGTGATGTCCAGCGCGTGGCTGGCAGGTATCCACTTCACCGGCTCCACGGACGTATTCCGTTCCATGTGGCGTACCGTTGGCGCCCACATTGCCCACTTCCGGACCTATCCCAGGCTTGTCGGCGAGACCGGCGGCAAGGACTTCGTGGTTGCTCACCCGTCGGCTGACCCGCAGGCTCTCAGCACCGCGCTCACGCGAGGGGCCTTCGAGTACCAGGGGCAGAAGTGCTCTGCGGCTTCCCGGGCTTACATTCCGAAGAGCCTGTGGCCTAGGGTTCAGGAGCTGGTGCTTGCCCAGATGTCCGATATCAAGGTCGGAGACGTCATGGATTTCCGGAACTTCATGGGAGCGGTCATCGACCGCGCGGCATTTGACCGGATCAAGAAGTACATCGACTACGCCAAGTCTTCAGGCCAGGCAAAGGTGTACGGTGGTGAGTGCGACGATTCCGTCGGGTACTTCGTCAAGCCATGCTTGATTGTGACGGAGGACCCGCACTTCAAGACCATGGAGGAGGAGATCTTTGGGCCGGTCTTGACGGTCTACGCGTACGAGGACAAGGACTATGAGGACGTCCTGTCCTTGTGCAATTCGACTTCTCCTTACGGCCTCACCGGGTCCATCTTCTCACGGGACCGTGCGGCGATAGTGGCTGCTTCATCAGCCCTCCGTAATGCTGCAGGCAACTTCTACATCAACGACAAGCCGACGGGCGCGGTAGTTGGGCAGCAGCCTTTCGGCGGAGCGAGGGCTTCCGGCACCAATGACAAAGCCGGATCGAAAATGAACATGTATCGCTGGATGAGCCCGAGGATCATCAAGGAGACGCTGAATCCTCCGCTGGACTACAAGTACCCGTTCATGGCGCAGGAGTAACGGATTTAGACCTCCGCGTAAGAGTCTCCGGATAGGAGCATTCGGTTAAGAGCCTCCGGGTCAGAGCACTAAGCCCTGGCCCGGAGGTTTTTGCGTTTCCCCAGGCAACCCCGGAAGTCCCCACACTATGCACCGGAGTTCTTGTATTGCTAGATCTAGTAGTTGCCTATATGGGCATATAAGCGTATACTGCCTGTGTGAGTACCACTTTTCGTCTGTTCTGATTTGGGAGTGATATCTTGTCCAAGGCCCTTGAAGGAAAAAGGCCCGGGCTCGGGTTCTTCGAGAAGTACCTCACCGTCTGGGTTGCAGCCTGCATCGTTGCCGGTGTGCTCATAGGGCTCAAGGCACCGGCGTTTCCGAGATTTCTGGGTCAGTGGGAGTATGCTCAGGTTTCCATACCCGTTGCTATCCTCATCTGGGCCATGATCTACCCCATGATGGTGCAGATCGACTTCGGCAGCATTGTCAGAGTTGGCAGGCAGCCGCGCGGCCTGATCATCACCCTTGTTGTGAACTGGGTGATAAAGCCCTTCACGATGCTGGGTTTGTCGGTGTTGTTCCTCAAGATCTTCTTCGCCCAATGGATTTCTCCTGACCTAATTCAGCAATACATCGCCGGCGCCATCTTCCTTGGCGCGGCTCCGTGCACCGCGATGGTCTTCGTGTGGAGTTATCTGACCGGGGGCAATGCAGCCCACACCCTGGTGCAAGTGGCAATTAACGACCTCGTACTGTTGGCGCTGTACGCACCAATCGTCATACTCGAGCTGGGCCTCACGTCTCTGAGGGTGCCGTACGATACCATCTTCCTATCGGTTGCACTGTATGTCGTCATCCCTCTGGCCTTGGGTTACCTGACCCGCGTCCGGCTGATCAAGGCCCAAGGCGAGCAGTGGCTCAATGAGCACTTCCTGCCGAGATTAAAGCCCTTTACGATCGTTGGCCTTCTGCTCACGCTGGTAATCCTCTTTTCCTTCCAAGGCGAGACCATCGTGAAGAATCCGCTTCACATTTTGCTCATCGCGGTTCCGTTGACCATCCAGACCTACCTGATATTCGCCATCGGTTACGTGTGGTGCAGGTGGTGGAAGGTTGACAGGACGGTAGCCGCGCCGGCGGCCATAATCGGCGCCAGCAACTTCTTTGAACTTGCAGTGGCGGTCGCCATCTCTCTGTTTGGCCTGGGGTCGGGGGCGGCGCTGGCGACAGTGGTCGGGGTCCTCGAAGAAGTTCCGATAATGTTAAGCCTGGTGTGGTTCTCGAATCGAACCAAGCAATGGTTCCCCGAACCCACAAAGGCACTGAAGTAGCCGGTAAGGAGAGATAGTATGGGAGCGCTACAGGCGGCGTGGGAGTTTCTTCAGAAACAAGTGCTGGGCATGAGTTGGCTCAACGTCCTGTTTGGGCGGCTACTTTCGTCGATAGGACTCGACTTGGAGACACGGATCGGCGCCAGCGTGCAGTTCTTCCTCTATGACACCACCAAGATCCTGGTCCTGCTATCGATCTTGATTTACTTCATCTCGTACATCCAGAGTTTCTTCCCGCCAGAGCGTACCAAGAAGATCCTGGGCCGCTTTCGCGGCATATCAGGGAACATCCTGGGTGCGCTTCTAGGCACCGTGACGCCGTTTTGCAGTTGCTCGTCGATTCCACTTTTCATCGGCTTCACCAGCGCTGGCCTCCCCCTGGGGGTAACGTTTTCGTTCCTCATCTCATCTCCACTGGTTGATCTCGGCTCTCTCGTCCTTCTGATGACAGTTTTCGGAGCCAAGATCGCCGTTGCTTACGTAGTCCTCGGATTGGTGCTGTCGGTTGCGGGCGGCACAGTGATTGAGAAAATGCATATGGAAGAGTACGTGGAGAGTTATGTGCGGAGCGCAGGAAGTATCGATCTTGAGGCGCCGGAACTCACCCTAAGGGATCGCCTGCAGTACTCTATGGAGCAGGTTCGTGAGATACTGCAGAGAGTGTACAGGTATGTACTGGTTGGAGTCGGAATCGGCGCCCTCATCCACAATTGGATACCGGCAGGTTGGATAGAGACCGTTCTCGGCGCCAGGAACCCGTTCTCGGTGGTCCTGGCGACCGTTGTGGGGATTCCGATGTACGCAGACGTTTTTGGCACCATCCCGATCGCCGAGGCCCTCTACGCCAAGGGGGTCGGCCTCGGGACTATCCTGTCATTCATGATGGCCGTTTCCGCTCTCTCGCTGCCGTCCATCGTGATGCTTCGGAAGGCGGTTAAGCCAAGGCTCTTAGGCCTGTTCGTCGGCCTGGTGACGCTCGGCATCATCGTAATTGGTTACGGTTTCAACGCATTCGGCTTCCTATTTGTCTAGAGTCCAGAGAATCGGGAGGGGATTCCTGTGAAGATCAAAGTGCTTGGCGCCTGCTGCAAGAAGAGTCTAGATACCTATGAGGCCACAAAGGCTGCGGTTGCCGCCCTGGGGCTCGACGCCACAGTGGAAAGCGTCGGCGACAACATGGAGATTGCCAGATACGGTGTGATGCGGACCCCAGGGATCGTTGTTGACGAGAAGGTAATCTCATACGGGCGTTTCCTCAGCCAGAAAGACGCTGAGGCCTTGCTCAAGAAGTGCCTCGGGCTCTAGAGACTCGTTCAAGAGAGGAGACTCGCCATTGAGAGTCAGAAGAAACCAGGGTGGCGGCTGTTGTTCTTGCGGCCCGTCTTGCTGCGCAAGTCCGTCGGAGTCTCAGGTTACGAGGAAAGGCGTCGTCATCGATTTCCTGTACCTGGACTTGAGTGTCTGTACGCGATGCCAGGGAACGGACGACAGTCTTGACGAAGCACTATCCGAAATCGAAAGGGTTCTGAAAGCAACCGGCAAGGAAGTAGTTGTGAACAGGATCAACGTGACCACGGAAGAACTGGCCGTCAAGCATAGGTTCGTTAGCTCCCCCACAATCCGGGTGAACGGACGGGACATCCAGATGGAAGTTAAGGAAACCCTCTGCGAGTCCTGCGGCGACCTCTGCGGTGATGAAGTGAACTGTCGCGTATGGGTCTATCAGGGCGAGGAGTATGACGTACCCCCGAAAGCCATGATCATCGAAGCGGTTCTGAGAGAGGTCTATGGGGGTCAGGACGATAGGCGGCCGGCACAACAGGACTATGTGTTGCCCGAGAACCTGAGACGTTTCTATGCTGCCAAGGCCAAACAGAGCAATCCGGGCAAGCCTAGGAAGACCTGCTGCTGAGGGGGCTGGGCTAGAACCTGCCTCGGCCTTCCAGGAACCCGGCGATGAGATGTTGTGGTTCACCTAGAGCAGGTCATTAATGTGTTTGGCGATGAGCGGCACCGACACCTTGCCGCCTGACGAAAGCATGTCGCTTCCGACATACACCAGCGGCACCTGGGCACCCTCACCGACTCTGGCCAGTACCTCAGGGAAGCGGTCCATGTCCGGCGACATCAGATCGTAGTACTCCACAATGACACGGTCACCGAAGCGGACAGCCAGTTGACCGCTGGCTTGCTTAGCTACGTTGCGCCACGCATCTACTGTACCCTTCGAGCAGGCCATAGGGACTCCGAATATCCGCACAACGATGGGCTCGCTCACCAGCCTCACCTCCCGGAACTCAGTTCCTCTCACCGAACAGCCTGTTCCCCAGATCAACCAGCATATGGCGTCCGGAGATCTCTCTCGGAAGTAGCGGCACCACAAGGATGGGGACGTTGAACTGCTGTTGCATCTGCGACAGGTACCTTCGCTGCATCTCCAGCCTGGACTTCCCGTAGGCGGTCTCGCCAACCTCATCCGGCAGCACCTGGTTTGCCACAACAAGGCCCGGCTCGATGCCTACCGTGCGCAACTCATCCATGGCCCGCTGTGACTCCACGATTGGGGTGCTTTCGAGGTACATGACAAAAGCGAAGGTGCACTTGTCCTGGTCTTTCATCATGTCGATGACCTTGCCGAAACGCTTCTTGGCAACGTCGTCCGCTGCGGCTGAATCCACCGATGCGAAGACCTTCACGTCCAACTGGGCGCTCCAGTCTACCGGCAGTTCCAGTAGCCGGAGCGTGTGGCCCGTCGGCGCGGTATCGAACACGACTACATCCCATTCGTCTTGCGAGGCGTAGTCTATGAACTTGTCGAATGCGGCCATTTCCTCGGTGCAAGGGCTGTCCAGTTCCTCGGCCATGGATGCAATGGCTGCGGGAGAACGGCCCTTCTGCCTGGCATCTTCAAGGACGCGGGCCCGGTAGGCCTCGGCTGCCGCCTTGGCATCGATCTTGGTAACCCACAGGCGCGGTATCCCCTCGTAGAGCGTGGGTTTGTCGCTGACGGGTGTCTCAAGCACGTCGCTTATGTGCTCTGCGGGATCGGTGGTCAACAGGAGTGTCTTGTGGCCCTGCTTGGCCAGCCAGACAGCCGTCACGCAGGAAAGGACAGTCTTGCCGACGCCACCCTTACCGGCAAAAAACACCGTCCTTCGCCCGGTCTCGGGCGTGATCTTGTTCAGGATATCGGACCTACGGCTCAAGGCCCGCTGGGGGACTGCCCGTGATGGGGTCTCGGTGGCTTGCCCAAGCCTGTAATCCTTGCTGCCGCCAAAGAGCATTTTTGCCGCGGCGCGCAGCCGCGCTGGACCCTTGATCTCCCAGTCGAATAGGAACATCGTGCGCGAAGGGTAGGGGAGTCGTTTGTGGATCTCCTCGATGTGCAACTGCTGCATCTTGCTCCGTTCGGCGAAGAAGGGATTGGACGCTTCGGCAGGTGGGATGACGCCGTTGACGATGACCTGGAAACTCCGTATCCCCAGTCTCTCAAGTTCTGTGATCGAGCGCTGGGTTTCCCGAATCGCCGAGGCTTCAGGGTTCAGCACGAAGGTGAAGGTAGTGCTGGATGGGTCGACAAGCGCTCTCAGGGCGCGGTCGTACTTGGCCTTTTGTTCCTGGATCGCGGCAGCTGGACCAATGCACGTCTGGCCTCCGGTACGGGCAGCCTCCTCAATCGAGTGGCTCCACTCAGCTGGGAGTTCCAGCAGCCGCAGGGTGTGACCTGTCGGAGCTGTATCAAAGATGACGACGTCGAACGGCTCTCCTCCAGCCGAGGGGACATCGATGAAGTCCGTGAAGCGGTCAAAGGCCGCTACCTCGGCGGTACACGGCCCTGCCATCTGTTCCTCCATGACCTTCACGATCTCCGGTGGGAACAAAGCGCGCAGCGGCCCTAGAGCTCTCTCCTTGTATTCAAAAGTGGCTTTGTCCGGGTCGATCTCCATGGCCCACAAACCGTCTACGCCCTCGATGGGGGTGACCTTGTGGCCTATGGGCTGCTCGAAGACATCCGCGAGGTTGGACGCTGGATCCGTCGTGACGATGAATGTCCTTTTTCCTTCGTTCGCCAGATGGATCGCAGTCGTACAGGCCATGCTTGTCTTGCCGACGCCGCCTTTGCCGGAAAAGAACAGGAATTGGGTGTTCATCTGTTGTGGCTCCTTAGGTGGTCCTCGCCAGTGCGCGCCGCATTTCCTCCAGCGTCATGTACTTCCCTGTCTCTACCAAACGGCCGTCGACCACCGTTATCGGTAACGCCGATAGCTGGCGTTCTCTGACCAATCGGAGCACCTCCGGATTGGAGAGGAAGGCCTGAGGATGGGTGTTCAACGCATAACGTTCCACCGTGACGCCTTTAGATTTCAGCGTGATGATGGCTTCACTTACATCGAGGAGGACCGGGTCGATCGTCGGACCGCACAGTCCGGTGGGACAGCACATGGGCGGGTCGTAGATCAGGATCCTCGGGCTATCGTCAGCCACGCTAGGTGTTCCTCCTATTGGGGCCGAGTACGCACCGACCTTCTTCTCTGAGCGCAAGCCGGGCTCTAAGCCGGGCGTCATCGTTCTCGAAAACTGGTCCGGACAAATGCTCCTTGACCAGAGCACAGAGTCCTGCGCTGAACTCCGATAGATGTTCCGGTACAGAGTAGTAGACCCACGTACCCACTCGGGAATCCGTTACAAGGCCAGCCTGGCGTAGGATCGCCAGGTGCTTTGAGACCTGGTATTGAGGGAGCCTGAGTGCGTCAGCAAGCTCGCATACACACACCGGGTCTTCAGCGATAAGGATCATGCGGAGAGCCCGAAGACGCGTTAGGTCGGAGAGCGCTTTGAACTCTGAGGTGAATGCGTTCACGTTTGTCCCTCCCCAAGTAACATTATATGCTTGTGTGAGCATATAGGCTAGGGCAGGGTATTGCTAGTTTCTCTCCTTATCCTGAACAATAGGCGGAGTGTCGCCAATGAGGCCTTTGAGGATCTCCTCCGGTGTCTTGGCAGTGACCGGATACCTGATGAAGTCCTTGGTGTTGTAGGTGCAGATGGTCTCGAGCCCTGCTTCTATCATTTGTGCCACCAGGTGACAGTCGAAGATCTGCTGCCCGCGGACCTCAAGGCCGGGGGCAAGCGAAGTTAGGCGGCTCAGCGAGTCGGACGACGGTTGCAGCACGGGCAACATAGTTCCAAACTGCTCCAAAAGGTCAAGTGCCTCGGCGGTGGTCGCCGGGTTCTCCAGGCGTCGAGGATCAGTGATGACTGCGAAGAACTCGAGTAGGTTCTGATGAAACACACACGCGAGAGGGTTACCCGCCTGGGCAGCCTCTATGAGCCTTCTCGACGCCCCATGCTGAGGAGCATCCTCCTGGAGTGAGTAGACAAGTACGTTGGTGTCAATGAGTATCATGAAAGGCCTCTGTCACGGTAGATCTCTTCCCTGGACAAGGACCCAAAGACCTTACCCTTTCGCACCGGCAACCGCATAAGGGGCCGGTTCGTGACTAGGTACCTCTCAAGCGCTTCAATGACCATCTCATTTTTCGGCCGGCCGAGCGCCTTGCACACTTCGTCAAGTCGGGCTATGACATGCGCCTTGTCTTGAGGCACGTAGATGTTCAGCTGCACTCCTGTCACCTCTTCTATACTCTACAATCCGTGTCGAAGGGACTCAATAGTGATTTTCACTATAGACTCCCCGAGTGGGTATTCTGGCCAAGTTGCGGAAATTCGATCTAGAGGATACCGTCTCTCCTGTCGGGAACTCTACGGCATCATCCCTAGGGGGCTATCTCTTGACCCACGAACAAGCTCTCGCTGTAGTCGAGAAGATCCGCGCCGCGGTCGCCAGCGTCTACGTCGGCAAAGCCGGCGCGGTCGACGTCATCCTTACCGCTTTCCTCACCGGAGGTCACGTGCTGATCGAAGATGTGCCGGGCGTAGGCAAGACGCTCCTCGCCAAGACGATCGCGCAGTGCCTCGGACTCGAGTTCAGCCGGGTTCAGTTTACTCCCGACCTGCTCCCATCCGATGTAACGGGCTCCAGCGTGTTCAACCAAAAGACCATGGAGTTCGAGTTCCGCAAAGGCCCGGTGTTTTCGGATGTCCTTCTCGCAGACGAGATCAATCGCGCGACGCCGCGGACTCAGTCCAGCCTGCTTGAGTGCATGGAGGAGCGACAAGTTACAGTCGATGGGCGAACTCACGTCCTACCGCCGCACTTCTTCGTGTTAGCCACGCAGAACCCTGTGGAGTTGCACGGGACGTTTCCTCTGCCTGAAGCTCAGCTAGACCGCTTCTTGGTGAAAATCAGCCTCGGGTATCCTGATGAGGAAGAGGAGCTGGCCATCATCTCCCGGTTTGAAAAGGGTTCCGACGCAGCGAGAGTCCAACGAGTCGCCGGCCCCGAAGAGGTATCCGGAGTGAAGGAAGTCGCGAACCAAATCCTGATTTCTGACGACGTGGCGCGGTACGCCTCAAACATCTGCCGGGCCACTCGGACTATGCCCGGGATCGAGCTGGGAGCCAGTCCGCGGGCAACTCTATCGCTAACACGGGCGGCCAAAAGCTATGCCTTTATGCAGGGCCGCGCCTACGTCATCCCCGATGATATCAAGCGCCTGGCTGTTCCTGTGCTGTCTCACCGTCTCATGCTTACGGAAGGTTCGGCGCTGCGGAGCGATTCGCCGGAAGCTCTGGTCCAAAGAGTGCTTGAGCAGGTTGAAGTGCCGGTGGGTGATCCGGCTGAGAACGGCTGATGTCCTCGAGCGTAGTCCTCGCAGGCGGCACCCTGCTCTTTATCACCGGTCTCATCGCGCACAGCCGCCCGGTTACCGTTGGCGGGGCTTATGTCGCGGTGGCAGCTCTCTTGGCTGTGGTCTATGCGAAGGGCTCAATCAGCCGTATCCGCTATCGCAGGACACTTAGTTCCGCGAGGGCCACTGTGGGTGATGCCCTCACCCTTCGGCTCGAGATCGAGAACCGGAAACCTCTTCCCGTTCTCTGGCTCAATTGCGAGGATGAAGTACCCGACGCAAGCGCCCTCGGGATGCCGGCGACGTATACCCACTACAAGTCCGGGAGGGCCATCCTGCAGAACGTCACATATCTTAAGTGGTTTGAGCGGGTCGAACGTGAGTTCCCCGTCCAATGCCTGTCCAGAGGCGTATTTACCCTCGGACCTGTTAAGCTTTCCACCGGTGACCTTCTAGGGTTCAAAGAGACTTCGGTTGTGCTTCCCGACAGAGACACGCTAGTGGTCTACCCAAGGATGGCCGCAGTGAAGGGGATCAACTGGGACGAACGCTTTCCCTTGGGAGACTCGCCGACGCTGGGCTGGATTAACCCCGATCCGCTGACCGTTGCCGGCGCCAGGCCCTACACGGAAGGGACGCCCCTCAGGCAGGTGGCTTGGAGGGCTACTGCCCGGACCGGGGAGATGCTTGAAAAGCTTCTGGAGCCCACGAGGCAACGGAACGTCGTCGTGGCGCTCAGCCTGTCGACGGGCGAGCATTACTGGGAGGGCGTAAATCCTGAACTGCTGGATACAGCGGTCTTTGTATGCGCTTCAATCTGCCGGGACTTGCTGCACCGCGGCACCCCCTTCGGTCTCGCGAGCAACGCCCTTGGAGCCAGATCGGCTCGCAGCAGCATGCTCATTCCGCCGGGATCATCCCGCAGTCACTTACTCAAGGTCCTTGAGGTGCTCGCCAGGGTGTCGGCGCCCTGGATGGAGTTCTATGCCGCCCTCAGATCAGTGGCCAAGGAAACTGCCGCTGATACTGGCGTTGCTATCATCATGACCCGCCAGCTCAAGGCAGACTGGGATGCCGCCCTGGCTCTTGCTTCCGGAGGCCGGCCGGTGATAGTCATTGTGTTACGCTCGGATGATCGCTTCCGTTCGTATTACGGAGAGGTCCCGACCTATTTGCCTGCATCCCCGGTTGATTGGCGTACATCGGAGGTGATCTCCTTTGAACGCCTTGATTGACGGCGTTTTGTCCGCCCTCGCCGAGGCCGTCGTGCTCGGGCGTATTGCTCTGGCAGGGGTGGCGCACATCGACCTTCCCAACATCGCGACCTGGGTTTTTTGTCTCGCCGCGGCAGCTCACGCAGCGGGTAATATGGCCGCCAGGGCGTCGGGGGCAAAGGCTTTGGGGGCCGGGGCATCGATGGCCGGGGCGTCCAAGGCCGTGGTTTCGGGGGACGGAGGACCAAGCGGAAATCGACTGGTACTTCTGGCTCTCTGGCTTGGACCCATGTTCCTCCTTGGTTATGTCTCGGTCCGGGCTTACAGCCTGCTTGGTTTTGGAGGAATCCTCACGACCATGCTCACCTGGATCGTGGCGTCATCCAGAGGGATTGCGGCAGCTACCCATCCTGCCGAATCCGAATCCGCGAGGCGGGGCCTTGTATGGGGGACGGCTGCTCTGGGCTTTATGTCACTCGTTCGCCTGAGGGGCGGCTCGCCGGGGACAGCCGAGATACTGGCCTTTTTGCTACTGTCGACCGCCCTACTGGTGCTGAGACGCCGGCAGGAGGTAGTCCAGAACGTCCCCTCGCAGGCGGGAGCTCCCTGGGCAGCCGGGGGAGCCGTCTTCGCGGCTACGGTGCTAGCCAGCGTGCTTATCGTGTACGCGATCGGCAGCGGAGGGTTCGGGACAGTCGTGCGGGTGCTGGCGGCTGTGCGGGACTTTGTCTCAGTGGCCCTTGGCTACATCATCCTGCCTTTAGCCTATCTAGTGGAATGGCTAATCCTCCGAATGAGGCGGGCGATCGAGGGCTACGAATTGGAGACTCAGAAGATGCCTAGCTCCTTGGGTGACGAGTTGACCAAGCAGCTTCGGGAAAGTCAGGAACTGGCCGAGGTCCCCGCGTGGCTGAAGTGGGGTGGGCTCGTTCTGGTCATCGCCGCCACGATTGGTCTCGCGTGGTTCCTAGTTTCCCGTTTCTACCGGAGGTCTCAGCAACAGGTCGCGAGCGAGACCCGCGAGAGCCTAGTAGAAGGCGGTGCTCTGCGGGAGTGGTGGGGCAGCGTCGCTGAAGGGATCAGGGGCTTTGCGGCAGGCGCTCTATCAGGGCTGCGCTCGCTGGTTGGATGGGAACCGCAGACGCTGGAAGGAGTCTATGCCGCAACACTTGCCCTTCTCGGCAAGCGGGGGCTACCCAGGGAGATGCATGTCACTCCGTACGAGTATCGTTGCTCTGTGCGTGACCACATGCCTGATGAAGCGGCAAAGCGGGCGCTGGACACGATCACAGAGGTATTCTCCGAGTGCTACTATTCTGAGCGGGAGCCGGACGAGTCCGAGATGAAATTGGTCATGGACGCATACAAACTGCTGCTGGCAACTCCATTTCAGTCGACTCCCGGCGATCCTTCATCTACGTAAGGTCCACTTGCCAGACTCGTACGATCGACTCGCCGGACTCGTACGATCCACTCGCCTAATCCGTAGGGTCCACTCGCTCAATTCCCACCGATCCACTCACCTCAATCCGCGGGATACACTCGCCTCAATCCGCAAGATCCACTTGCCCCAGATGGACACCTTCAATATGCTTGGTAGAACAATCCGAGCGTGTTTGGAAGAAGGTCTTTCGGATGGACTGGCTGCCCTTCATCTCATACGCCGTTATCTCGACGTTCACGCCTGGGCCTAACAACATCATGGCAATGGCGGGTGCGGCTCGAGGTGGATTCCAGAAAACAGTCAGGTTTTGCGCCGGAGTCGCCACAGGGTTCGCCGGGGTCCTTATCTTGTCCGGCTATCTGAACCTGGTCCTATCCGGCTTTCTACCTCGTTTTCGCATCGTGATGAGCATACTGGGCGCGGCGTACCTCTTGTACCTGGCCGCGGGGATGGTATGGCCGAGAGGCGGCTATCACGCGCAGGCATCGAAAGCCGCCCCTTCATACTGGATAGGGGCCGCGCTTCAATTCGTTAACCCAAAGGGGATCATGTACGGGATGACCGTCTTTGGCAGCTTTGTGGACCCGGAGGGCCACTCGCCGGGCTTTCTGGTGGTCATAATCCTTTTTCTTGCGCTGCTCGCCCTGGTCTCGACCATATGTTGGGCTCTCTTCGGATCCGTCTTCCAGCGCCTCCTGGCGAAGTACGAAAGGCCGTTCAATGTGGGGATGGCGCTCCTTTTGGTTTACTGTGCCCTGACCATTCTGCGTTAGCGGGCGGGGCTCCCAGGACACTCCCTTGGTGCCTCAAAGTACCCCCACGGCTCCCCCACGGGTCTGGTCGATATATCGAAACAGCCTTAAAAAGGTTACGGGATGTGCTATGGCGAAACCTCAGGGCCAAGCGAGGTGAGAGTCATGGTGGTCCGGCCTGCTACACGTGAAGATGTCCTGGGATTGGCCAAGGTCCATGTGGATACCTGGAAAGCTGCCTACCGTGGAATAGTCGCGGATAGTTTTCTCGACGGGCTGTCCTATGAGCGATCCGCAAAAGGGTGGGAGCGCTCCCTTGACGAGGCAGAGAGCCGCCAGCGCGTCTTTGTCGCCGTGGACGACAATGGTTCCGTCATAGGCTTCGCCAGCGGCGGCCCGAATCGGGACACCGATACTCCTCACAAGGCCGAGCTTTGGGCCATATACGTGTTGCCGGAAGGGCAAGGCCGAGGGACCGGGACTCTGCTGTTGCGCCGGTTCGCTGAAGCCGTGGCAGCGGAGGGTCTAGACTCTTTGTCCGTGTGGGTACTGGCCGATAACGCGCGGGGAAGGGGCTTCTACGAAGCGATGGGCGGCGTCCTTGCGGGGCGGCGGCAAGTGATGATCGGCGGGCAGTCTCTAGAAGAGGTCGCGTATGGATGGGAAAACCTCCAGACGCTCATTGGGTAGCAGTCAGTAGATAGACCTCATTTTGCAGCGCCGATTAGCCAAGAGACAACGCACACGCCCGCAAGCACTCCTCTATGAAGCCCGCAGTCCTATCGGGACCTTGCCATTTCTCCCGCAGGCAGCGCAGCAAAGCAGGCACGTAGATGAAACCTTGACTGGCCTGAGATTCGGCATGCCGATCGCCCTCATCGCTACGGCGTTCGTTCTCAAGCCAAATCGCGCCTGCCCGCATCATGTTCTCCTCGAACACGCGCAGCCAGGACTCCTCGTCGTCGGCCCAGGCATACTGCATCCTCATCATAGAGGACAGCACCGGGCGTAGAAGGCGGCGGTGAGCGACTATCGCCGCCTTATTCGACCGGACGACCGGACCCAACACATCGTGTAGGAGTTCATGGACCATGGAGGATAACCTCGGCTCCGCCACCACTACGTGTATGGTATAGGGTCTTCGCACGAAATCGGCGATTTCGGGGGCCTGCAGGGGATTGGGTATCACGACTACGTCCGGCAACGATGTGCGAGGAAATCCGGTTACGCTGACGATCGAGTCTAGCGATGCAGTTGCTGCCTGTTCAAAGACAGCCAGGCGAGGCTGCAGAACATCCAGGTACGAAGTCCACAGGAGCGGGAACTGATCGGAATCCATCACTGCGCCGTAGGCGGATGGGAAATCTCGGACCCACGCGACTGTCCACGCATCCTTCTCGGCAGGTGAAACCGGAAAGCCAGCGATCGCCCTAAGCAGCGCTATCTCATCTCTGGGGTTGAACTGCCGCCCGGACTCCAAGTAGAGACATGCTTCAAGCAGCATTTCGGCTTTTGGCCAGTAGGGATTCACTCCGCCGGTCCGCGAACGGGCCTTGGCGAAGTAGTTTCGGACCGCGGGCGACCATTCGGCCTGCTTTATCGCCCTGATAAGCTCCTCCTCTGGACTGCCGGGGCTCGCCCTGGCGAGGCTATACCCTGAGACCGTGAGTCCCACGTAGAGGGCAAAAACGCCCATGTGCGGACGCACAGATACCATACCGACAACCCCCTGGTCCATCTTACAAACCCGTGTTCCGCGCGGGGCACGGATATCCCTTCCATTCAAGGCCAGGCAGAGCCTCAACCTTAACTAAACTCTGATAAGGTCACGCCGGACCGGTCGGCTCTCCCGCAGGGTCGAATCAGACCCGTACGTTTCCACGCAAATTCCTCTTGCGTGGCGCTCTACAACGATCCATACTTAGGGTAGCCTAAGTGGAATGATAAGGTAACCCTAACCGGGATGGTTCGATGTGCTTTGAGCAACAGAGGAGGCTGAGAAGCATGAGGCAGCCGGCAGGCCAGGAAGAGTACCTGGAGCAGATATACCGTCTTTCCCCGAATGGTCGTGTTCAGCTTTCTGCGTTGGCGAGAGCCCTGGATGTGAAGGGGCCATCGGTGACAGAGATGTGCCGCACGCTTTCCGACAAGGGACTGGTCACATATGAGCCCCGTTCCGGGGTTTGCTTGACCGATGAGGGGAGGAAGCAAGCTTCACAGATGATCCGGCGCCACCGTCTCGCCGAGAGACTGCTGACCGACTTTGTCGGCCTTCCGTGGGAGTTGGCCCACGATGAGGCGTGCAAGTACGAGCACGTCATATCGGACCAGGTGGAACACCTTCTGGCCGCCGCGCTCCCGGCGACGTGTCCCCACGGAAACCCCATCGACGGTCAACCCGCTGAGGCGGAACACCTCTCTGAGATGGCCCCGGGAACACGGGGTGAAGTGGTACGCATCGAGCGCGAGGAGTCCCAAGTCCTCAAGTACCTGGCACATCTTGGACTCGTACCGGGTGCCACCGTCGAAGTCGTGAACAGGGCTCCAATGAACGGCCCATTCCTGGTGTCAGTCGGAGACGCGAGCTATGCAATAGGATGCGATGTCGCAGAGCGGGTCATGGTCAGGAGGGTGGCCAATGAGGAATAGGCGCGGGGCAGGATGGACTCGAATTGCTGCGGAAAAGGGAGCCGTCAGTTGTCACGGCAACGCTGCTCCCTGTCCGGGGGGCAGTTGTCATGGCGGATCCTGCTCCTCATGTCCACTCGCAGCCGGAGAAGGTGGTCTGACAGTGGCGCTTGCGGGCAATCCGAATGTCGGCAAGTCGAGCCTCTTCAACCACCTTACCTCATCTCACGTTACGACAGCGAACTACGCCGGCAAGACCGTATCCTTGGCTGCCGCCCGAATGAAGGCCGGCGAGCGGGTCTTGACCGTTGTCGACACTCCCGGCACATACTCGTTGCAGGGTTTCTCTGAAGACCAGATCGTCGCTCGCCACGGGCTGACATCTCCCCGGCCAGACGCCGTCATTGTTGTACTTGACGCATCCAACCTCCGCCGCAATCTTCAGTTGTACGCAGAGGTTGCTGACCTTGGCCTTCCGGTGGTGGTCGCCCTCAATCTCGAAGATGAAGCGCGAAGGTTGGGGCGCGTCGTGGAGAGGGACCGTCTTGCGTCGGCGCTCGGGGTTCCTGTAGTCGTGACAAACGGCCAGACGGGAGAGGGGCTTGACCCCCTGCGTGAAATGGTAATGCGGGCCAGCATGGCCCGCCCCGCCGAGCCGATTAGGCTTTCCAACGCTGCCGAAGCGGCCATTCAAAGAGTTAAGAACGCCCTTGAGGCGGATCACCCTGAGGGAGTCGGCGGCCTCGGGCTTAGAGCTACCGCCCGCCTGCTCATCGAAGGAGATAGCGAGACCTGGTCGATGCTGGAGTCGGGGATATCCGAGCGGATCAGGCCGGTTGTGGCAGAGGCGTCCCGCGATCTTCGGCGGGCGGGAGCCTGGCCTCTGGCTTCCGAGAGGGTTAGGGCGATTGGGCGACTGGCCGCAAATGTAACACACCGGACTCGCAGTCAAGTGGACTGGCTGCTGTCTCTGTGGCGGCTCTGCCTGGACCGGCGCTGGGGCCCTCTAGTCCTCATGGGAGTCTTGGCGTTTGTCTTCTGGTTCATGTACTCAGTTGGAGGGGCGTTATCCGGCTACTTGGGCGGGCTCTGGCAAGCTTATGCCATCCCCCACATAACCTCACTGGGTACACTGCTCTTCGGTGAGGGCGCAATCGCACGCGCATTTGTCTGGACCTTTGGCAGCGGTATAGAGGCACTCCTGACGGTGGGGATCCCCTATGTCTTTACCTTTGAGTTCCTGCTGTCCCTTCTCGAGGACAGCGGCTATCTGAACGCGGCCGCGTACTTGGCCGACGCGGCGATGCGCCCCCTTGGCCTTAACGGGCGCGCAATCATACCTATGATCTCGGGCACTGGCTGCAACGTTCAAGCTATCCTCGGCACGCGAATCCTTTCAGAGAAACGAGAGCGCTTCATTGCATCGGTCCTGATCTCTCTGATACCCTGCTCAGCCCGAATCGCTGTGATCATGGGGTCGGTTGGGGCGGTCTCAGGGTGGCCTGCTGCCGCGGCGCTCGGCGCGATTCTCCTGGCAATCATCGTCCTGGTCGGATGGGGGCTGAACCGTGTCCTACCTGGGGAGCGGCAGGAAATGATGATGGAGATGTTCCCCCTGCGTCGCCCGCTCCTCAGCGCGGTCCTTAAGCGTACCTACGTCAAATTCGCGGGGTTCATGCGCGAGGCGTTCCCCTTAATGTTGGCAGGGAGTTTCCTGGTCGGGCTGCTTTACGAGACAAACACAATGTACTACCTTGTCACGCCGCTCTCCCCGGTTGTCTCAGGCATCCTGGGGCTTCCCGCAATGGTCGGCATCGCTCTTCTTTTCGCTGCCCTTCGCAAGGAAATCGCGCTCCAGTTGTCGGTGGCCCTGGCTGCTATGGTGACCAACGATCCTTCTGCAACGCTGACGGCGCTCATGAATCCGGACCAGGTCTTTGTGTTCGCGCTCGTAAGCAGCGTTTATATCCCCTGCTTGGCGACCTACGGGGTGCTATCGCGGGAACTCGGAAGGCGTCAGGCGTTGGGAGTCGCCGGGTTCACCCTAGGTCTTGCCGTGGCAGTCGGGTTCATTGCGAGACTAGTGTTGATGGTCGTGTGAGATGGCGCTAGGGGAGATCCCCCGGCTCAGTCCTCACATCTGTAGCCAATGCGGTTCGCGAAAGCAGGCGGTCTAGGGTCCATAGGGCGGTTCCCGTATCTAGCGCGAGCGCAAGGTACGCAGAATCATACGCGGAGATGTTATGGAACAGCGCCAACGCGAGGCAGTCTCCGGGATCCGGGACCTGTGTCTCAAACCCGAACTCGACGAGCATTTCAAGAAGAGCCATCGCGTCATCGTGTCTGATGCGGTTTCTGCGTATTGTCATCCATAGTGAATTTGAGAGCTCGTACCAGAATGTTGGAGGTACCAGCAGAGTGAGACTTGGATCGGCTGCTGCACGGTCTCGAAGAGCGATCGATTGAGGACAGCGCTCATCTGGCAAGACCCACGACAGGGCTACAGAGGCATCGACAGTCACTCTCTCGGCCATACGCGGCGACCCTCTTCCCGCATGGACCTGATTTCCTCGCTGGTGAACGTATGCGTTACTGACCGGCGTAGAGCATCCATCCTGCTCGCGACTTCTTTACGGGTAGGGGCCTGAATCGCCTTCTTGGCCGCATCGACCATTAGGTCGGAGAGGGATATGCCTCTCAGACTTGCGGCTGATTTGAGCAGTCTGTGGAGGTTATCGTCGACGTAGACGCTGATTTTCCGACTCAGGTGAACCACCTCTTCTTCAGGATAGCGCTTTAACGTTAAATAGTCAAAGGGGAATTCGGGCTAAAGCACTGGGCGGGAGAATACGACAACAGTATGGAAAGGAGATTAGCTTGCCCTGTAAGAATATAATGTATGTAGGCTGATTGCCCTCGGCTCAAGCGACACGGAAGGTGAGTGGTTTTGGACGACCCTGGCAGTTGTACGTACTTATTCGCTGTTCTGTTCCTAGGCCTATCGGCGTTCTTCTCTGGTTCGGAAAGCGCTCTCCTTTCCTCTGACCTCATTCGGCTAAAGAGCGTCTACGGAAGTCATAGGCGGCTTACACAGGTGCTTGGCCTAAAGGAGAACCCCAAAGCCGTGCTATCCAGCTTGCTTTTGGGCAACACCTTCGTGAATGTCCTCTTTTCATCCGCCGTGGCGGCGATTGCACTGGCCCTTCTGCCTTACACAAGGAGTATTGTGGATCTTGCCGCGACCATTGCCGGTACAGTTCTCGTTGTTATTCTAGGCGAGATATCCCCGAAACTCATCGCGGGCGCCGACCCCGAGCGAGCGGTCATCGCGGTATCTCCGGTCCTCAAGGTGCTTGATGCGGTGATGAAGCCGTTCTCGCACTCGCTGGAACGGGCAGCTTCCTGGTGTGCCCGCGCTATTCCTCGCGTCGAGAGCCGGACAGAGGAGCTGACCGAGGCCCGCCTCCTTGCGACTGTGGACTTCGGTGAGACCTCCGGAGCGATACGCAATGACGAAGCCGAGATGATCTACGGTGTCATCGAAGCCAAGGAATTGGTGGCCACTGACGTGATGGTCCCGCGGCCCAACATGGTAGCGTTGCAGGAGGACAGAAGCGGGCTTGATGCCCTGAACGTAATGCTCAGATACGGCGTATCTCGTATCCCGGTCTTTGCCGAGTCTCGGGACAACATCACTGGGATCGTCCACATTGGCGACCTGATCGCCCTTGCAGGCGAGAAGGGGGAAGGCTGGCAGGCGGCGCTGGCAGCCCGGCAGGCGAAGTCATTCGCCTCCCAACCCTACTTCGTTCCTGAGGGCAAGAACGTCCGCGACCTTCTAAGAGAGATGAAGGCTCGCGGCATCCACATGAGCATCGTGATTGATGAGTTTGACGGTGTATCCGGCCTGGTCACCATCGAGGATTTGGTGGAAGAGATCGTGGGCGACATACGGGACGAATACGATACACGGGACATCAATCCCATTGCCTTGGATGAACAAGCGTGGGAGGTTCCCGGCCGGATGAGTCTGGCCGACTTGGAGACATTTACAGGCCTCGAGATAGACATGGAGGATTGCGACACCGTGGCGGGAGTCGTAATGAGGTGCCTGGACCGGGTCCCCTATCCCGGGGACTCGTTCAGCCTCGACGACCCGCCCGTATTCTTCGAGGTCAAGGACGTAAAGGGGCCCAGGATCCAGAAGGTAGTCATCCACAGAAGAACAGATGAGGTGTTTTCCGAGGATGGACGCTGACGTACCACTAGTTGAGGTCCTGATCCGTTCAGCAGTTTTCGTTGTGTCGTTCCTGGCAAGGTCATTCTTCGCGGGTTCCGAGACCGCTTTCCTGTCCATGGACAAATGGGCCATAGAAGGTCTGGCCGATAGCGAGGACCGTAGAGCGCGCATGCTGTCCTCTCTTGCCAAGGATACACGGAGCACGATGTCGGCCCTTCTCATCGGAACCAACGTCTGCACTGTCCTCGCATCTGTCATGGGCGCCTCTATAGCGTCCATGTTTGCAGCGAGCGGTGCGGTGGCCATGGCTATCGTGCCACTGGCCGTCACGGCTCTCCTGTTTTTCTTCTCGGAGCTGGTCCCGAAGACGTATTCGGCGGGCCTCCCCACCGAGACAGCCTTGGCGATAGCCCCGGTGCTTACAGTCCTGGTCGCCATCCTAAGGCCGGTTTCCTACGTCCTCTCGGCTGTTCCGAGCATGTTCGCCGGTATATTGTCAGAGAGGAAAGCCTCCCCTCCGCAGAGTTCCGATGAGCCGGTCCGGGCCGCCCTGGGCCTGGCCGCTGAAGAGGGTCAGGTTGATAGGGAGGACGGCGAAGTGATCACCGGAGTGTTGGACTCCTCCGACACCCGGGTGCGGGATATCATGGTGCCGATGGCCAAGGTTACGACCCTGAGTCCCGAAACGCCGGTGTGCGAGGCGCTTGCGGCATTTAAGATGCACCGGTTCAGCAGGGTCCCTGTTGCCGTGCGAGAGTCCGGCCAGGTGCCAGGCGTTGTCTACATGAAGGACGTCGTGCGGGAAGCTATGAAGCTCCCGGTGTGCAAGACCCCAGTTCGGGAGATCATGCGCCCGCCGTTCATCGCTTCACCTGCCGAGAACCTCCTCGACGTCCTCGCCCGGATGAGGAGGGGCCGCGTCCACTTTGCCGTTGTCTCCGAAGGGAAGCGTCCCATCGGGATCGTCACGATGGAGGATATCCTGACCGAAATCGTCGGCGATATAGCCGAAACCGAAAAGCCCGATGGAACAGCCCGGCAGGTAGCGACGGCGCTGGCAGCCCGTTCCGACGATGGGATGGCCGAAGGCGACGCCTTCGAGTATGCCGGTGAAGAACGCTGAGGGCTAGACCTTTTCCACTCCAGCGAGCTCCAAGAGCACTTGGTCGCTTCCAGCCAGCACCCTGCGGTTTAGAGTCTCCAGCCGGGCCAGGGTCTCATCGATTGATTGTCCCACCACACCCTGATCCCGGAGCCCAGGCATGGCGCGACTGGCCCCGGCCCCGGCCATGATCCCAGTCATTACCGCAGAAGAGCCTTTGAGAGCGCAAGTCGCCTTGGCTCCATCGCAGACCATCCCGCATAGAGAAGCCAGGACCTCGGTAACTGCCTCGGCGATCTGAAGGGTGCTTCCGCCGAGCATCCAACATATGGCAGCGGCCAGGCCCGCCCCCGCGCTCACTCCCCCGCAGGAAGCCGACACTTCGCCGGTATAGCTCTTCACCAGCATGTTCACTCCATGGGCCAGCAAAAGGGCGCGAGTTGTCTCTTCATCCGTGAGGCCGGTGTCTTTAGCGATTGAAAGCAGGGGCACGGAAACCATGATCCCCTGATTCCCGCTGCCTCCCGAGGTGAGGATAGGCCAGGGGGTCCCGCTCATGCGCGCAGAGATCGCTTTGAATGTGCGTCCTGCGGCATCTGTCATCGGATTTTCCTCGCACATTAGAGCGCCGCAAGCTTCTCTCGGGGTTGGGAGGGTTGTCGGCGGAGTCGGCAAGTCAGCCTCCGATAGGCTGACGCAGGATTTGGCTCCATCCAGGAGCCACCCGAACTCCGATGCATCCAAGGCCATTACCGTATTGATCAAATCGCTGAACGTCCAATCCCGCAACCCTCGGAGACCGTGTTGGCCGGTATGGCTGCTTTGCAGCGAGACCGGCTTGCCGTCAAGGCGCTGTTCCACAATACCGGTGTGGGAACCGGATACCAGTACCTCGGCCGAGTGGTTTGCGCTTTTCACGACGCATTTACCGTATATGCCGTCATGCTTCGTGTCCCACTTGACCCTGACACGGCCAGCCTTCACCAGGCCTAAAGCCTCACAGACCTGCGATTGCGTGAGGCCTCCCAGGATCGTCAGGCCATCTTCAGGACGCCGGGCGATGGACCCCGCGGCAGCGGCCAAGGCGGGTCCTCTCTCGTTTGTGTGAGGGAGCCCCGCCGACAGGGCGTTCTTGAGAACTCCTGCAGACAGGTGGACTTCTATATGCTCGGGCTCTTCGGGAAGGATTGCCGCCGCGCTCGCGGCCATAAAGGCCACCATCCCTGGTTCTGTACAGGCGTTAGCCCAACAAGACTGCTCCTGCAGCATGCGTGCGAACTGCATAAGCCTGCTGTTCGCTTCCATGATGTATCCTCCCAGTCATGAAACTCATGGTTCGTCGTTCGTGACAAAGCTAAGTAGCGGAAAGCCATGGTGCAGTCAGGGCATCGTCGCTGAAAGTCTCATAGCCATAAGGATTATAAGTGTATTTTGGGTATATATCAATAACAGATTGCCCGCAGGACCGCGGAAGGATAGCCCGCAGGAATTACGTCATCGCTGTAGGTTTCCGCAGGACGGACAGCAGAAGGGATGGTGGCTTCCACCTTCCGCAGCACGTTGCGCCTGGCACTCCGCACAGGAGAGAACGGAGCTGCATACCAGGTAGTTGCCGCCTTCTATGCGCATGGCCTTCCCTTCAATTATGGCTTTTGAGACCTTATTTCGCGCAGCGGTCAGGATCCGTTGAAACGTACTCTGCGCGAGGTTCATCCGTTTGGCGCACTCATCCTGTTCCAACGCCAATAGATCCTTCAGTCTCAGGGCCTCCACCTCGTCAATTCCAAGAGATACCTCCTCAAGGCCATCCATCCGAACTCCTGCAGGCTTGAAGTAAGTGACTTTGGGAATCGACTCAACTCGTCTCGGTTTCGTTGGCCTAGGCATAGGGCACCCCCTGACTCACGATGAAGCGAAAACGTGTCCCGTGTCAAGTTGTCCGGAATTAGTGATTGGCGGAACTAGCCAAGTGCGTTATTATGGGTATACATCCATAACCCATGAGCGGGAGATGAGCGTTGTTGCCAGCCACTACTGTCGAAACTGCGCGCCAGACCATTGAGAAACTCGACCAGCCCGAAGGTAGCCGGATCAGCAAGGTGATCGCGGTGATGAGCGGAAAGGGCGGCGTCGGTAAGTCATCCGTCGCTGCGCTGCTCGCAACAGGATTGGCACGGGAAGGCTACTCCGTGGCTCTGTTGGACGCTGATGTCACGGGTCCCAGCATCCCGAAGCTTTTCGGGCTCCAGCGAAACAAGGCGTTCACTGACGATAGACTACTCCCAGAGAAGACACGGCTCGGCATACGAGTCATGTCCCTGAACCTTCTTCTTGATAGGGAGGACCTCCCTGTAGTATGGCGGGGTCCGCTGATCTCCAGCGCCGTCAAGCAGTTTTGGACTGACGTCGTATGGGGCAAAATCGACTACATGGTGATCGATCTTCCGCCGGGGACAGGTGACGTCTCTCTAACGGTACTCCAATCGTTGCCGGTCGACGGCGTTGTGGTGGTTACGACCCCTCAGGACCTGTCGCAGATGATCGTCCGTAAGTCGGTGAACATGGTCCGCATGCTGAACGTGCCGATCCTCGGCATTGTCGAGAATATGGCCTGGGTGAAGTGCGCCCATTGCGGAGAACGAATAGAGCCGTTTGGCTCAGTCGATGCGGCTGAAATGGCCGAACGGATGGACCTTCCGCTGCTTGGGGCTTTTCCGCTTGACCCACGGATCTCGGAAATGGGGGACCATGGCGCAATTGAGGAATGCCGATCTCAGATGGGGGGAGAGCTTACGGCCCTGATTATGAAGAGACTGCCGGTCTCTGAAGCGGCGTCAGTCTGACCTAAAGCCCGTTTTCCTCATGAACCCCAGAGAAATGGCCTTCTGGCGGCAGCCATCAGCGCACTGCCCGCAGAGAATGCATTCGTCGTTCTCCATAAGGTTCTTTTCTACCATGGCCATGACGTCCAGGCTCATCGGACAATTCCTAGTGCACGTGCCGCATCCGGTGCACTTGGCTGGCTCAGCCGACAGGCGGAGCCCCGGAAGCTGCAGCGCGTTGCCGGCCCGGCGCCCCAGTATCATGAAGGGGGCCATCCAGCAGATGTAGTGACAGCTGGCCCTCCGACCCAAGAAGAGGGCAAGGCCGGCAAACAGCACGATGACCGTGTAATAGGTGGCATACATGGGGACGCTCGCGACTGAGATGCCGTGGTCCGTTGCATACAGGGGATCAACTGTCGTGAGCCCGCCCGCGGAGACTGCGGCCATGACGACGCCGGCAAGCCAGGGGACCCAGATGGCGTACTTGATGAGGTTCGCTCTTCCACCCTTCGCCCGAGCGTCGTTCACGGCGAAGCATGCTTCCTGAAGCCCGGCTCCCGGGCACAGCCAGCCGCAGAAGGCCCGGCCGAGCAGGAGCGATGAGATGAACATGGCCGCGAAGGCCAGGAAACTGCCGGTAACGATGCCCTGGAACGCTCCCTCGATGATGAGATACGGCGACATGTAGTCAAGAGTGACTGGGAAAAGCAGCAGCGCGGCAAGTATCAGTCCCTTGCGTATCCTCTGTCTCTTCATCTCGCCCGGACCTCCGATGCAGTCAGGTCTGTGCTCATGATGTCAAATGAGCCTCTTGGCAGGCCCAATACCTTCTCAATCAGCTCGCCAACCGTAAGCGCCGCCTCGAGCGCAGCGTTCTCGTCGGCAAATTGAGGGGTGTGGGTGTGCATGTATGAGCTTATGCCCATGAAGATGACCTCAACGATGCCCTTTATGTGCTCTAGCGGGGCGAAGGCGCCCTGCTCAATGCCTTCGGCCACTATCTCAGCGATAACAGGCGCAAACAGGCGGAGCCTCATCTCATCGAACATGTAGTGGAACCGGCCAACTAAGTCTGGGTTGGAGGAACTCCCAAAGTAGCTTTCGACCAAGTACTTCGGGTCTGCCGGCGCAAAGAAGCCTCGCATCAGCCCTAGGAGCCTGGACAACGGATCCGGGCTCGGCCCACTCATGCGGCTAGCCATCTCAGCGAATGCGGCCCAGTTCCGCTCCAATATGGCCCTCATAGCGTCATCTTTGGATGCAAAGTAGTAGTAGAAGGTCCCCTGAGCCACTCCAAGAGATGCCACAATGTCGCTGACCTGCACATTCTCGAAGCCTCTTTCGCGAAACAGGCGCTCTGCGACGTCCAGGATCTCCTGGCGCCTCTCCTCAGGCTTTTTCGTGACTCTAGCCATCTCCAACCTCCTGGCAAGATGCATTTGCTGACTGACACCAGTCAGTTAAAGGATACTGCATGAGGGGCATCATGGCAAGTCGTGGAGTCCCAGACATCGCGCCGCTGCTGCGGCCGGGACGTAGGAGCGAATAGTCCGATACCCCATACATTATGTGGAGCGACTTTGAGAGTGGGGGATGTACATGTCCGTTCCTACGGACGGGGCGGAGGCCAGGTTCCTCTTTCGCCGAAGGCGCAGGATTAGCGAGGCCGAACTTGAGTTGAACAACCTCATGCGGCTCCTGTGGGAGCAGCACACGGCCTGGACCAGGATGACAATCAATGCCAGCGTCTTCGGAACCCCGGATCAGCAAGCGGTTACGGCGCGGCTACTTCGAAACCCGACTAACTTTGCAAGGGCGCTGGAGCCCTTGTACGGCAGGGCAATCGCCTCCGAGTTTGAGCGGCTGCTAAGAGATCACCTGGTTATCGCGGCGGAGTTGGTCACGGCTGCAAAGGCGGGCGATACCCAGGCTGCAGCTGATGCTGAGGTGCGGTGGTACCAGAACGCCGATCAGATTGCAGCCTTGCTGGGGAGGATCAATCCCTTCTGGTCCGAGGCCGAGTGGAGGGCTATGCTGCATGAGCACTTGAGGAACGTGAAGGGTGAGGCAGTTGCCCTCCTGAACAGCCAGTTCGAGCTGAGCACCAGGGTCTATGACGAGGCAGAGAGACAGGCCCTCATGATGGCCGATGAGTTGACCAGGGGCATCGTGAGGCAGTTCCCGAGAAAGTTCTAAGAGGTCAGACCCACCAGGCGAGTATCAGTACAGTAGAGATGAGACTTGTCGCACTGGAGGGTCGCAGATGAGCAGGAGGGCTCTCACTATCATCCTTGTAGTCGCGGCGTTGGGCGTCGCGGCATCCGGCTGCCTTCCTGGGGACGGGACGTCGACACCGTCAAAGCCGGCCGGGTTTTTCTGGGGTATCTGGCACGGTTGGATGGCCCCCATATCTTTGATCGGAGAGATTGTCTTTAACAGGGGACTCCACATCTACGAGTCGTACAACGTGGGATGGGCGTACGACCTGGGGTATTACATGGCCGTGATCAGCGGATTTGGGGGCCTTTCCCTCGTGCGTCGCAGGAGTTCTCATGACCGGCGGCGATAACAGGAAACGCCTGCGGCGGGCGGATAATCGCTAGAGCTTCTGGCAGCCTGGGCAGTAGTAGATGGCGCCGCCGAGATAGGACTCCTTTCCGATGTCCGACCCGCACTCCGGACAAGGCTGGCCGGCGGTGTTCTTGCTGAGCACCGTGTGGTAGCCGCCCGGTTTTCCGAACAGGTCCTTTTCGGTGTCTCGACCGCCTCGTTCAGCCATGTCCGCGACCACGGACTTGACCGCGTCGAACATCGCGGTCAGTTCCTCTGCCGATAGGGTTGCCATCTTGCGCTTCGGGTGGATCCTAGCGGTCCAGAGGACATCCTGCAGCACGCCGTTTCCGAACCCGGGGATGCGCTGGTCGGTAGCAAGGAACGCTTTCGCCGACAACTTCTCCGGATCTACCCCTGTGAGCAGACCATTAAAGTAGGCTCGGTCGAAGGCATCGTCCAGGGGGGTAGGAGACGGGTTCAGATAGCACTGCACCGGGACGCCGGCACTCTCATCTCCGGTCTTGTAGCAGAACATGCCGCCCCACATCTGGACGGTGCAAGTCAACGCTGATTCATCTTCGAACCGGACAAGAAGCTGGTGCTTCTCAGGTAGTTTGGCGCCCGGCCCATGGTAGCGGATGGGTGTCGATATCAGAAGCGTCATGTCGCCAGCAAAGATCCGGACATTGCCGCTGAACACCTCGGCTCCGGAAATCTGTCTCCCCTCAAGCCGTTCGTTGTATGTGCTGGGGTCTCCCGTGTACCAGGCGAAGCTGTGAGGGGCGTGGCCGGCCTCGGCGCCGGCAATCCTTTTTCCGACGAGCGTCCGGTTTATCTGTTCCGCCAGGACAAACGCTTCAGGGATCTCGATCATGCCAGACCCTCCAGTCTGATGAAGGACCGGCATCCCTACGGGGCGCCGGCCCTAGCTGTATCTCTCCTATTTGCCCGAGATGGTTACCCCGGAGACCGCAACCCAAGGGCTCACGTCGTAGCCAAAGTTCACTCTCTCGCGTGAGACGGCTTTCACATTCCGCAGCATCTCTGCGAAATTGCCCGATACCATGGTCTCGCTTACAGGGTACTTGATCTCGCCGTCTTCGATTAGGTAGCTGTTCTTGGCGACTCCCGCGAAGTCCCCGGTATTGCTGGGACGGCCGCCGGAGAACCGCGCCATCAGCAGGCCCCTCTTGATTCCCTTCACCATGTCGCTGAAGGATGTGTTACCGGGGTCCACCACCGTCCCGTTCCCTTCATTCAGCGCCCGCGCTTTGCCGGTCTTTCGGGATCCATAGAGGCTCAGTAGGTGGCTCTTGAGGACCCCTTTGTCCACGAACGTGGCGTCCTTTGCGGCGTAGCCGTCGCGCGTGACAAACCACTTCTCTGCGAGATCATCTGAGGCTGGCTGCCCATGGATGCTGAGCAGGGGACTGGCGACTTGCCTGCCCAGACTCTCTTTGTAGATGCTTGTACCGGAGATCATGGGTCCGTCGGAAAGCGAGTAGAACAGGAACTGCAGCAGATCCCCCAGACACTCCGGAGTGTAGATGACGTCCCCCACAAACTTGCCCTCGAGAGGGCGCGTCTCGATCTGCTCGCCGGACTGCCTCAGCAATTCTGCGAGAGACCCACACGATAGAAGGTCCCTGTCCAGGTCCTTGAGCGAAAGCGCCACGTAGTTGAAGGACGACGTCTTATCGCCCTCTCTGGATGAGAACATCGTGATCGCGTGGTAGACCCCGGTGGAACTCACAAAGTCCACGCCGTTGGAGTTCAGGAACCAGGTCCTGGTCCGGGTGAAGTCCAGTATCGCTTGTTGCACTACCGCTTTAGGGAAGCGGGACTTGACCTCCCGCAGAAGCTCGTTCAGGCGGAAATGCATCCTGTCCAGATCCGGAGACTCACTTCCCGAAGAGAACTCCGCGCTCGGCTGAGACTCAGCTATGTCATGAGCCTCGTCCGGCTGTGCAGCGGACGCGATCCCCAGAACGTCAGAGGCTGCCTTATCCAGCGAATCCACGTCTCTCCGGTTGGCGATGCTTTGACCCTTCCGGTTGTCCTTGATCGCCGTGAGCGCAACCCGGGTATCGAAGGTGGTGCGAAGCAGGCTGATTTCGCCCGAATCCACGTTCATCTCATGTTTGTCAGTCAGGGTGAGGCTGCACTGGGCCTTGTCGGCCCCGGCCTTCAGCAGCGCCTCCAGGCCGTACTTCGCACTCTGCCTGGGATCTGTCATGTTACCTGCCTCCTATACTGACCTTGCACTTGATGGCCGGGCCGCCCATACCGACGGGGATGGCTTGCTTCTTGCCGCACATGCCGGCGCAGGTCCACTTCATCTCGTTGGACACCATAGTGACGGTGCGCAACACGTCGAAAGCAACCCCGGAGATCGTGGTGTCCTTGATAGCGCGGCCGAGTTTGCCGTTTCTTATTTCGTAGCCGAGCATCACGCCGAACATGAACTCGCTAGTGGAGTCGGCCTGCCCGTTTGTGGGCCTGACCAGGTAATAGCCTTTGTCTACCGACCCGATCATCTCTTCCAGGGTGCTCGTACCCGGAACGATCGCGGTGTTTCGCATTCTGATGAGGGGCTCATCGGAGAATTGATAGGCTCGAGCGTTGCCAGTCGGTGCGATGCCGAACAGGGCGGCGCTTTCCTTGCTGTGCATGTATCCCTTCAGAATTCCCTTATCGATAATGACCGCGTCTTCGGCCTTTGTCCCCTCGTCATCTATATAGACCGGGACAGGGCATATCTTGCCGCCAAACTCGTTGGCGAAGTCAACCAGAGTCACGAGTTCGCTTGCGGCGACCTTACCCAGTAGGGGCCCCGCGACCGAGCCGCCCATAACCAAGTCCGCTTCCGCCGTGTGGCCTATGGCCTCGTGGGCCAGGATCCCGGCGAGGTCGGCGTCAAGGACGCACGTCTGTAGCCCCGCCTCCGCGTACACGCCGTCGCTCTTGCGCGCGACATGCTCGTAGACTTCCTCGATCCCTTCGTAGAGGGCGGAGGGCTCGCTGAACACGTCCTCGAATTGTCCCAGCCCGCCGAAGGACTTGTAGAGGTCTACCGGCTGGCCGTCCTTCTCAATCGAAAGCGAGACGCTCACGATGCTCCGGGGGATCATGGAGTGTGAATAGGAGCCGTCGGACGTAAGCAGGGTCTTCTCCATATCGAGACAGTTTAGGTTCACGGTCCGGCTGGCCAGCTTGGGGTACTTTGCGACGATATGAGCGTCGACTTCCCTTGCGAAGTCCGCTAACGCTTTCTGACTAAACCTGGGTTTCTTGGTGGAGAAGTCGTTGACCGATTCCGCCGCGACCACGGGAAGAGGCTTCTTGCCCTTGTGCTCCCGGGAATCCAGGAAAGCCGCGTTGGCGGTAGCCGCCTCCAGCACGGCCTTTACCGACTCGGGCGTTGTATCGGGGTTGGAAGAGAAGCCCCATGACCCGTTCATGTAGACCCTGGCGGATATGCCGCTGGTGGAGGTACGGGAGTTGGTAGTGTTGTTCCCCTTGACGAAAGTGACCTGGACACTCCGGTTTTCCTGCGCCCGCAGCTCGGTGTAGGCCCGGAAGAGGCCTGCGAACCGGCGCAGATCGGTGTTGGACAAGGCTTACTCCTCCCCAATCCGAGAGTTGGACACGCACCCGGGGTTGACATCACTGGGATAATACCAACTATTGGAACTCCCAGTCAAACGCTCTGACAGGGACGATGCCTGCCGGCTTAAACAAGGCGCCCCCGACGAAACGGGGGCGCCTGACCTGACCTCGGAAAGGGGGGCTAGCCGCCCCTCGCTTTCTCTATTCGAAGCTCTTTATGACCTCGTCGATCATGGACCCGACGTGGGCAACTGCCGCCTTTATCGGATCCGGTTTCGACATGTCGACCCCAGCCATCTTGGCCAGCTCCAGCGGTTTCTTTGTGCCGCCTGCCTTCAGGACGTTCACCCATCTCTCAGCGGCAGGCTTGCCTTCGTGGACGATGTTCATGGCGACCATAGTCCCGATGGTCAGTCCCGCTGAGTAGGAGTAGGGGTACAGGCCGCGGTAGTAATGGGATTGCCGCATCCACACCGTCCGCGCGGTATCGTCGATCTCAACCATCCCGCCCCAGAACTGGTCCAGGATTTCTCCCTGGAGTTTGTTCAGCACAGCGGCGGTAATAGGCTGGCCCTTTTCCGCCATGGCGTAAGCCCTGCGCTGGAGTTCGCCCTCGATCAGATGGCGGACCATGTTGTGGTGGTAGCTCTTGATGAACTGCAGGAGCAGCCAGCGTCGAGTACGCACGTCTTTCGTGTTGGAGAGGATGTAGTTCCCCACGATTATCTCATTGGCCGTGGACGGGGCCTCGATGAAGAACATGGTAGGCCTGGTGTTGGCCAGTCTCTGATACCGCTGAGACAGGACGCCCTGTCCGGCATGCCCCAGTTCGTGGGAAAGCGTCACGGCGCTGCGCAGGCTATCGGTCCAGGTCATGGAGATATAGGGGTGGACGCCGTAGACTGAACTGCAGAACGCGCCTGTCTGCTTGCCGATGTTGTCTGCGAGGTCAACCCAGCGGTTCTTCAGGCCGTCCGCCATGATGGCGGTGTACTCCGGGCCGAGCACCGAGAGACCGTTCAGGATTATCTCGGAACCCTCTTTGAACGTGGTTGGGACTTCGAAATCCGGGTCCAGCGGCGCCTCGATGTCGGAATAGAGGATCTTGTCCAGTCCCAGAACCTTCTTGCGGAGCTGCAAGAGGCGTCTCATATGGACGGAGAGCTCGCTCAGGATGATGTCGTGCAGGTTGTTGTAGATATCAATCGTGACTTCCTGGCGGTCCAACAGCATGTGGATCGCGGACGGGAACCTGCGCAGTTTGGCCGTCACTACGTTCTTCTTGACCTCGGCGCCCCATGCTGTGCCGTAAGTATTCTGGTAGGCCTTTAGGACCTTGCCGTGCGCGAAGTGGGCGTTCCTGCGGAGGACCGGGTCCGCGGCTCCCTCGTACCGTCCCAGCGTCATGGGCAACTTGTTGCCCTTGCTGTCTTCAACCGGCTCCCAAGGAATATCTGCGGCTCTTGACCGCTCGTAGATGCGCGCAGGAGCGTTCAGGACTTCGCTCAGAGCCGCAAGGATCATCTCGGATTCCGGCTGCAGCAGGTGGGGCTTATCCTCGATCATCTTCTCTATGGTGATGCGGAACGGCTCAAGCCCCGGTTCCTCATCCAGGTACTTCTTCAGCGTTCCTTCGGGCAGAGCAAGAGCCTCAGACTGTATGAAGGAGGTCTCTGACTGGATGCTTGCCATTAGCCCTCCAGCCTTGCCGGCCATGGCCTGGAACGCCGGGTTGGTGCCGTCCGAGGAGTTGTTCAGGGAAGCGTATGCGGTTACTTTGGCCAGGCGCTTCTGCAGCGCCTCCTGGGCCAGGAGGCAGTCGAGGAGCACCTTGGCTCCTTCGCCCAGCCTGCCTTTGAACTTCGTGACTGTGCCGACCATACCTGAGACGGCGTTGAACTCAGCTTCCCACTCCTCAACTGAACCGTAGATATCGGCGAGGTTCCATGTCAGCTCGACGGGGACTTCGGAACGCGTGAGACGCTTCTGCATTGCGATCCTCCTCAATGGATCAAGTATCGCAAGGTAGTTCGAGACTCGAACGGTCAATCCTGCTCGACTACATCCCTCATGCTGTACAGGCCCGGCTTCTTCCCCACAAGGTATCTCGCTGCGCGGACTGCCCCGTAGGCAAAGACATCCCTGGATAATGCCGAGTGCGAGATCTCGACGACCTCTCCCTGGCCGGCGAAGATGACCTCATGTTCGCCCACGATGGCGCCACCGCGGACGGAGTGCACTCCGATCTCGTTCTCCTTCCTCTTCGCCGTCTTTCCTTGCCGCCCGTACTCCAGTGCGAAACCGCCGCCCAGGGCCGTGTTGATTGCTTCCGCAATCATGAGAGCGGTGCCGCTGGGTGAATCTGACTTCTGGTTGTGATGCTTCTCGACTATCTCCACATCAAAACTGGTCCCCAGTGCTTTTGCCGCTTGTTCGACCAAGGAGACCAAGAGGTTCACGCCCAAAGACATGTTGGCTGAGTTCAAGATGGGTATCGTCGTGGATAGGTCCGCCATCCGTTGCCTTTCCGCGGGCGTGAATCCTGTTGTGCAGATGAGCAGCGGTTTCTTGTGCTCCGCTCCCCACTCGAGCATGGAGTCAAGAGCCGTGTGGTGAGAGAAGTCTATGAGGATGTCTACGGCGGATCCGGTCGCCTTCATGGACTCGGACGCCTCCTTGAGCGAGCTGTAGACCGGATAGGGGTTCGCGTGCCTGCCCGGGTCCACGTCGACCCCTGCCACCACCTGTATGTCAGTCTCCATCGCCAGGACACGTGTCATGACCTGCCCCATCTTGCCGTTACATCCGTGGAGAAGCACTCTCATAATCCCACCCCCAGTCATTGATACCGTTCGGGTCGTCCCCTTATTCGGCAGGGTGAAAGCGAAACCTTCGGGCTTCCTCTCACCGGACGCTCTGAGCAATTGCCAGGATAAGGCAGCGAATTGGCCGGCATTGGCGCAGGTGGATGGATTCTGGACATCGAACCATTGATAGGAATCCAGAAATCGCATAGATACCAAGTAGAAGCCGAGTTACAGTCGGATACGGGATGGTGCCTGATGCGAAACCTTCGCCGGCAGATAGTGGCTATTCTCGCCGTGTTGGTCACTGCCGCCGCTTCCTTGCCTCTGTTAAGTCCTGCTCCTGCCGCCCGGGCGGTCCCTCTGGAGCGCGACGCTATAGCCATGGAAGCGATGTCGGCGAGGCTCGCGGGAGCCCGCCTAGGCGAGCCTGCTGATCAGCCCGCTCCACCCGCCCGTCAGAAGCCGGTTGCGCCCGGCCCCAGTGACGTGTCGCGAGGGGGCGTGGGCAGGAAACCGTCCCCGCCATCGTCGGTCAGCGGGCGCAAAGTGACCGTAACGGCAACCGCCTACACCACCAATGAGAACAGCACTCGGACCTACAGCGGCACTCACGTGACGCCTTGGTACACCCTCGCAGTGGATCCAAAGGAGATCCCGCTGGGGTCCTGGGTGTTCATCCCCTATTTCAAAGACAAGCCAAACAAGGGCTGGTTCTACGCCGAGGACATCGGCGGGGCCATCAAGTCGAACCGGATCGACGTCTATATGGAAGATCTGGACGATGCCCTGCAGTTCGGTGTAAGGCAGCTGGAAATCGTGGTAAGTGACAGTCGCTAGGATTCCGGGTTCGCCGCCGCAGCCCGTCTCATTTCTGTCCCGTATGCTTCAGGAACAGGTCCATAACCTTTTCGGTCACAGGCCCGGGCTTGCCGCTTCCGATGGGGGTACGGGCGACCGAGACTACCGGTACTATCTCAAGCACTGTGTTTGACCAGAACGCTTCGTCAGCGGAGAGCAAGTCCTTCACACCGAACACTCGCTCCACGAACGGAATGCCGTGCTGCGCGCACAGTCGCCTGATCACGAGGCGCGTAATCCCCGAGAGGATCAGATCGCCCTCGGGGTGGGTCCAGATCTCCCCGTTCTTCACAACGAAGAAGCTGGAACCGGCGCATTCGGTCACGTGAGTTTCGTCTCTGTAGAGGACCGGTTCTTCAGCTCCCTCTCTGTTCGAGACGGTCATGGCGAGGCAGTTGGGCAGCAGGTTCACTGTCTTGTAGCAGCACTTCAGCCAGCGGATGTCTTGGACCAGGGGCGCGCCGGTCCCCACCCTGCGGGGCTCTTCCGGTTGCGGGCCAAGTGGCGTTACGTGCATGAACACGGTGGGTTGTACCATCTCTTCGCTATAGTGGTGGGTCCTTCGGCTATACGCGCCACGGGTGACTTGCCAGTAAAGGGACGCTCCTCCCAGGTCGGCTTGGCGGAGAAAGTCCCGCACGATGTGGGTGAACTCATCCCTGGTGTAGGGAAGAGGCATATCGATTCCCCTGACCCCGAAGAAGAACCTGTCCATGTGCTCTTCAAAGCAGAAGGGCTCATTGTCGTACACTCGCACGACCTCATAGAGGCCGTCGCCGAACAGGAAGCCGCGGTCGAGGACCGGCACTTTGGCTTCTCCAGGGCTTACTACCGATCCGTTCAGGTACATGAGCTCAGGCAAGAGCGGGTCCTCCTCTCCTCGGCCTGACGCTACGACGCCCGGCCGGTAGATGTGCATTCGACAACTCCCCGTAGACACCTCTGCCACGAGTATTGTGCCTACATAGCGCTTCCTGAAAGGGATCGAGAGAGGGATCGGGCGATCTGGCGGAAAACTATACCTGACCTGAAAAGGAGGCTCATCCACGTGCAAAAGCGTCTTACACGATCCGAGGTCCCCGTCGAACTCACCTGGAAGATTGAGGACATCTTCGCGACGCCGGAGGACTGGGAGAAGGAGATGGCGGCGGTCGCTGCGTCCATCGACACAGTGACCCGGTTCAAAGGCAGATTGGGCGAAGGACCCAAGATGCTGCTCGGCTGCCTTGAAGCGCAAGAAGCCCTGCAGGCGCGTATGGTGCGGGTCATGTCCTATGCGTCTCTGAACCAGTCAGCCGACGCGACCAACCCTGGCAACCAGACGGCTGCCGGAAGAGCCGGAGCGCTGGCGGCCCAAATCGCGGCCGCAACTTCATTCGTCCAGCCGGAGGCGCTGGCGCTTCCCGACGGCACCCTGGAGCGGTATCTTGCCGAAGAACCGGGGTTGGCCCAGTTCCGCCGAGTGATCGAGCGGCTGATTGACGAAAAACCCTACGTCTTGCACCCGGAGACAGAAAAGGCCCTGGCTGCACTCGGTGAAGTCCTTAGCTCCCCGTCGGTGATCTACAACAGGTCCAAGGCCACTGACATGACGTTCGAACCGATAAAGGATTCTCAGGGCAATACCTTGCCCATGTCCTTTGCGATGTACGAGAGCTCCTACGAGACTTCGCCGGACATGACGCTGCGCCGTAACGCCTGGGCCTCCTTCACCAAGGGGCTTAAGGCGTATCAGAACACCTATGGCGCCACCTGGGGCACCGAGGTCAAGAAGAACGTAGTGCTGGCCAAACTGCGGGGATATCCCTCGGCGACTCACATGCTGCTCCACCGCCAGGAGGTCACGCTGGACGTCTACAACAGCCTGCATGACATCATCCTGAAGGAAATCGCGCCCCACATGCGCAGGTACGCCCAGCTCCGAAAGAAGGTGCTCGGGCTCGATAAGATGCTCTACTGCGACATCGAGGCCCCGTTGGACCCCGAGTTCAGCCCCAAGACCACCTTCCAGGAGGGCGCCGAGATTATCCTGGAGGGCATCAAGATCATGGGGCCCGAGTACACGGCGATCATCGCCGAGGGCCTGAAGAACCGCTGGATAGACCTGGCCGACAACGTCGGCAAGTCAACCGGCGCCTTCTGCAACTCCGTGTACGGCGTGCATCCATACGTCCTGGTCACCTGGACAAACAATATGAGGGACGCGCTCCTCTTGTCGCATGAGCTCGGCCATGCGGGACAGGGGGTCTTGTCCCAGCGCTACCAGCGGCTCGCCAACACGCGTCCGTCCATGTTCTTCATTGAGGCGCCCTCCACAATCAACGAGACCTTGGTGGGCAACAGCATTCTCGCGAAGGCCACGGACGTCCGCATGCGTCGCTGGCTCATCATGCAGTTCCTCATGACCTACTACCACAACTTCGTGCGGCACCTCATCGAAGGCGAACTGCAGCGCCGCATCTACGTCCTAGCTGAGAAGGGCCAGCCTATCACGGCGAACGTGCTTTCCAAAGTGCAGGCCGAGATCCTGAACGAGTTCTGGGCAGGCGAAGTTGAGATCGACGACGGAGCCCGCCTCACCTGGATGAGGCAACCCCACTACTACATGGGGCTGTATCCCTACTCCTACTCGGCCGGGCTCACGATAGGTACTGCGGTCTCGAAGGCCATCCGCGAGGAAGGCGCTCCCGCGGTGGAACGCTGGCTCAACGTGCTCAAAGCCGGCGGGACAAAGGGCCCCATCGAACTGGCCAAGATGGCTGGCGTCGACATGACCAAACCGGAGCCCATCCGCGCAGCTGTGGAGTACGTTGGGTCGCTGGTGGATGAGGTCGTAAAGAGCTTCCAGTAGGCATGCGGAGCCGGGCCGGCGGTCCGAGGCGAGCTAGAGCAGTCGGCAGGAGCCGCCAGCGGTTCGCCCTCCGCGAATCTCTGGCGCGTCGCTTCGCTGCGCGCTAGTAAGCTTCGCTTAGGGCTGGAACCGCTGCCGGCTCGGCTAGACTCAGGCAGACTCGAGCACCCCTGGGGCGTATTGGCCGAGGGGCGTCCATTGCCCTTATAATCGCAGCGGCGGGGCAGCCTCGAGGATAACGCAGCAGAGGCCAGGCTATAGGAAGGGATATTCATGGCGCCAGATGGGATGCTGGATATTGACTTGATCAGGAAGATGGGCGCCAAGCCCGAAGTGTTTGAGCCGGGGGAGCCGCTCTTCTGGGACGATCCGCACATCTCAAGCGAGATGCTGAAGGCGCACCTCGACCCTACCATCGATGCGGCAAGCCGGAGGCCGGAGACAATCGACAGGATTGTCGCATGGCTGGTCGGCCATCTGGGCCTTAAGCCGGGGGACAAGTTGCTTGACCTGGGTTGCGGGCCCGGTCTCTACTGTCAGAGGTTCCACGATTACGGTCTTGAGGTCACCGGGATGGATTTCTCGCGCCGGTCAATCGAATACGCTCGAAAGGCAGCGGCCGAGAGCGGGCGAGACATCGAGTACATATACCAGGACTACCTCACCCTCGACTATGAGTCGCGGTTTGATGCCATCGTACTGATCTACTGCGACTTCGCCGTGTTCTCGCCTGCGAGGCGCGATGAGCTGATCCGGCGCGTCCACCGCGCGCTCAAGCCCAAAGGGGCCTTCGCGTTCGATGTGTTTACGCCAAACTACAAGCCGACCGAGGATAGGTTATCGTGGTCAGCCCAGGAGAAAGGTTTTTGGCGCCCAAGTCCACATCTCTGCCTGACGAGCAACTTCTACTACCCGGACGAGCAAACATACCTGGACCAGTACGTTGTGATCGATGAGGACCTGACCGCGAAGGTCTACCGCATTTGGGACAAGGTCTACACGCCCGAGTCCATCGAGCCGGTTGTTCGAGCCCAGGGCTTTGATCGAGTCGAGTTTCGGGCCGGCTTAATGGGTACGCCCTACACAGAAGGCGAACCTTGCCTGGGGGTTATCTGCAGGAGATAAGTGAGCGGCCAAGAAGCGCCGGCTGGGCAACTGCATGCGACGAGAGCCAGTGAGGCAGCGATGGGCAAGAAGGCAACGAGAGGCTACGAGGAGGAGGATTCCTTGGTCGAGCGCAGGACTTACCTTCAGATACCCGGTCCGGTAAACATACCTGATGCTATACTCCGTGAACTCAGCAGGCCTCTCATCAACCACCGGGGCGCAGAGTTCGAGAGTCTTCTGAGGGAGTGTCGCGAGGGCCTGAGCCGGGTCTTTCAGACCGGGAACGACATGTTGATGTTCCCCTCCTCCGGTAGCGGGGGACTGGAATCCGCCGTAGTAAACACGCTCTCTCCAGGTGATAAAGTGCTCGTGCCGGTCCAGGGTGTTTTCAGCGAGAGATTTGCCAAGATAGCGGCTTCTCATGGGGCTGATGTCGAGATCATCCAGATCCCCTGGGGCCGGGCGGTTGACCCGGACTTGGTCCTCGAAAGGCTGCGCGCGGACACAGCCGGGACCATCAAGGCGGTGCTCATCGACCACAACGAGACCTCTACCTGTGTCCTCAATGACGTAAAGAGTGTGGGGCTCGGTATGAGGGAGATGGGTCACCCCGCCCTCCTCATTGTGGACGCAGTGAGTTCCCTTGCCATGGCCGACCTGCGGACTGACGAGTGGGGACTGGACGTCGTCATAACCGGCTCCCAGAAGGGCCTCATGCTCCCACCGGGGATGGCCATTCTCAGTGTCAGCCAGCGCGCCTGGGAAGCCTATTCACGCTCGGAGACCCCTCGCTGGTACTGGGACTGGAAGCAGATGAAAGATGCTATGGACGGAGGCAGGGTGCCCTACACGCCTGCTACCACGCTGATGTTTGGGCTCAGGGTTGCCTTGCGGATGATCCTGGACGAAGGTCTGGAGAACATCTTCAGGAGGCACGCGGACCTTGCCCGTCTGTTCAGGCAAGGGGCGAGGTGCATGGGGCTGGAGGTGTTGCCTCCCGAAGAGGAGGCCTCGCCCACGGTCACCGCGGTGAAGATGCCCCCGGGACTCTCCCTTAAGGAACTGAGCGGAGTCCTTGAGCGTGATTACGGAGTCGTGATAGGGGAGGGCTTAGGCAAACTTAAAGACTCGGTCTTCAGAGTTGGCCACATGGGTCCGATCCACCGGACCGAAATCCTTGCCGTGCTCTCCGCTCTGGAAGGTGCCCTCTGCTATCTCTGCGAGACTGCCGTGAACTAGGCCGCCAGCGGTTCCTGCCCGAGGCGAATCTGCCTTGCAGGCTCGCCAGCGGCGCGCCCCTCGCGAATCTGTGGCGCGTTCGCTTCGCGGCTCGCTACTAAGCTTCGCTTAGGGCTTGCGCCGCTGGCGGCCTTGCTTCGCTGCGGGCAGGAGCGGCTGGCAGATCCTGCGCCTACTCAAAGAGTTCGCTGATCGACTGACCCTTGCTTATGCGCTTCACGGCTTCAGCCAGTAGCGGCGCGATGGACAGTACCTCCAGCCGGTCCCATTCCTTTTCGGCAGGAACCGGAAGGGTATCAGTGACTATCAGCCGCTTGATGGGAGCCGCTGAAAGCCTATCCTTAGCCGGCCCGGATAGGACCGCGTGAGTGCAGGCGGCGTAGACCTCGGTCGCTCCGTGCTCCATGAGCAGCCTTGTCGCGTTGACTAGAGAAGAGCCCCGGTCCACTTCCTCGTCGAACAGGATTGCCTGACAGCCTTCTACCTTGCCGACCACGGTGGTCGCGACGACCTCGGCCGCAGAATCGGTCGTGGGAGATACCCGCCGCTTGTCGACAAATGCCACCGGGGCACCTAGACGCTGCGAGAACTTCTGGGCCCTTTTCACTGATCCGGGATCCGGCGCCACAACCACGGGGTTACGCAGCTGTTTTGCCGCGAAGTACCTGGCAAGTACCGGCTGAGCCGTAAGGTGGTCCGCAGGGATGGTGAAGAAGCCCTGGATCTGGTCCGCCGTAAGGTCGACCGTAACGACCCGGTTGACCCCCGCGGTAACCAGAAGGTCTGCGATCAGCCTTGCGGTGATAGGCACCCTCGGCTGGTCCTTCTTGTCCGATCTCACGTACGGATAGTACGGCAGCACCGCGGTAATCCGGCGAGCCGATGCTCTTCGAAGCGCGTCCACCATGATCAGCAGTTCCATGAACGACTCGTCGACCGGAGGCGCTGACGTCTGAACCACGAAGACGTCTTCCTCCCGCACGTTCTCCAGGATCCTGACGAAGGTGTTGTCATTGGAAAACTTGAAGATCTCGGCCCTGCCCTGCGGGACCCCAAGATACGAGCATATGTCGGCTGTAAGCGCTGCCGATGCCCGCCCTCCGAAAACGCGCATGCCGCCACCTCCGGTGTGAAGCCTTTTCCTCTACGGCTAGATACTCTCCCCCTTCGAGAATTCCCTTCGCCTGCGATAGCCACCCGGCATCGTGCAGGAACAGGCGATTCTATATGGAAACACTAGGGATAGGCCGATAGCCCAGCATGGGCTTGAGAGGGGCATCGATATGAAGTACAACTTCGACGAAGTCTTTGACAGGAGGAGCACCGAGAGCGCCAAGTGGCGCAAAGGGGCGTATCTCAGGGAGGACGTGTTGCCCTTCTCCATGGCTGATATGGACTTTCCGGCGCCGGAACCCGTCGTGGAAGCCCTCAAGTCACGCGCCGCCCATCCGATCTACGGGTACGCCTTCAAGGGAGAATCCCTGTATGCCTCCGTGATCGACAGGATGCGGCGCAAGTACGGCTGGGCGGTGTCGAAGGACTGGATACGGTTCACCCCCGGGGTGATGCCTGGTGTCCAGGCATCGCTTAGGGCAGTCACCAAACCGGGAGACAACGTTCTCATCCAAAGCCCGGTTTATGCCCCGTTTTTCACGGCGATAGAGCAGGCAGGCTGCAAGGCCGTCAATAGCCGCCTGGCACGCGACAACGGCCAGTATCATATAGACTTCGAGGACCTTGAGGAGAAGTTCGACTGCCTTCGGCCGTCAGCTTTCATCCTCTGTAGCCCGCATAATCCGGTCGGCCGCGTCTGGACCTTGGACGAATTGACGAAGATCTCCAGGATAGCACAGCGTTACGGTGTGGCCGTCATCTCCGACGAGATCCACGGCGAGATCATCTACACCGGGCACCGGCACTGCCCGTACTCCTCCATATCTTCCGTGGCCGAGGCGCGCTCCATAGTCTGCACGTCCCCGGGCAAGACCTTCAGCATGACAGGGATGGTGGCGTCGATCGCGATCATACCGAACCGTGAACTGAGGGAGAGGTTCGACGCTGCCGCAGGACACCTCATGGGGGGAGTCAACTTCCTGGGCTTGCTGGCGATGGAGACAGCCTACCGGCACGGCGATGAATGGCTAGAGCAGGTGCTTGTCTACCTGGAATCCAACCGCAATTACCTCATGAGCTTCTTCTCGGAAAACGTGCCTCTCGTGAGGCCGGTGAAGCCAGAGGGCTCGTTTCTGGTTTGGCTTGATTGCACCGATCTTCGGCTGGGGCCCAAGCAACTGCAATCGTTCTTTGTGGAGAAGGCGGGAGTCGGCCTGGTCCCAGGCGTGTCCTACGGACCTGGAGGGGAGTGCTTCATGAGGATGAACTTCGCCTATCCGAGGAGTGTCCTTGAGGAAGGCCTTCAGCGAATAGCCCTTGCTGTAGACGCTGCGGAATAGGCGGCATCATCCCTCGACTGTAGAGGTAGCGGATGCTTTTCCACAGACTGTTGCCAAGTTCATATATAAACATATAATTATATGGTGAGGTGAACCTAGATGGACCTAGCGAAAGTGGCGGCCGCCCTCGCTGATCCTGTGCGCATCTCGATCATTCGACTCTTGGCCAACCCCCCGGAGCAACCTGCATGTTCCCCGCCAGATGGTATTGCTGCCGATGGAGTCTGCGTATGCGAGTTCTCGCAGCACCTGCGAATATCGCAGCCCCGCGCATCTTACCATCTGAGGATCCTGAAGGAGGCGGGGCTGGTAACCGAGAGGCCTAAAGGAAAGTGGACCTATTACGCCATCGAACCCGATCAGATTGTCGATCTCTGCCGCTGTCTGAAGATGGCGGCGGGCGTCCGAGAGTGAGGAGGAGGAAGGGTATGAACGACAACGTTAAAGCGAACGACGCCGGCTCCTTGGGAAGCAACGGGGCTGCAGGGACTAGCGACCTCCGGTCGGCAGTTAGGGACCATTATGCGATCAGGGCCACAAGCGATATTGTCGAGATCGGACATCATGGGCCGGAACAGCTCAACGGACCTGCTGAGCTTGCGGGTCCCATTCTCGGCTGCGGAAATCCTCTGGATAGAGCCAATCTCAAACCGGGCGAGGACGTGCTGGATTTGGGGTCCGGAGCCGGGCGGGAGGTCATCGAGGCGGCGTCCCGGATCGTCCCTAACGGCGTGGCATACGGCCTGGACATGACCGACGAGATGCTGGCCATCGCCCAGGAGAACCGGCGCCGCGCAGGCGCGTTCAACTCCGTCTTCATAAAAGGAACCATCGAGAACATGCCTCTGCCCGATGCGAGCGTGGACGTCATAATCTCCAACTGCGTTATCAATCTCTCCCAGGACAAGCCGAGGGTAATGAGAGAGATGATGCGTGTTCTGCGCCCCGGAGGACGGCTAGCCATATCCGACACCGTTGCCGATAGGCCGGTTTCCGAGGAGGCCAAGAACAACGAAGAGCTGTGGTGTGCGTGTATCTCCGGGGCTCCGCAGCCGGAGGAGTACCGTCAGCTGCTGGTTGAGGCGGGTTTTGTTGACGTTGAGGTCGATGTAGCCGGGTGGGATGACGGGGACAAAGAGGGGCGCGGTTTTCGAGTCGGAAGCGCTTTCATCTCCGGGTTCAAGCCCGTTCAGAAGCCGGGTACGACGAGGATTGAGCCAGCCACCCAGGCTGACATGGCTGAAGTCTTTGCTCTCCTCGAAAGCGAGGGCCTACCCACGGACGATCTGGCTGAAGGGACCTGCAACCTCATCGTCCTGAGGGAAAAGGATGGGCGAATCTCGGGAGTAGGAGGAATCGAGTTCCATGGGAATCAGGCCCTCCTTCGCTCTTTGTGCGTGAGGCCGGATTTTCGCGGCAGGGGCATTGGCACGCGTCTGACAGCGGCTCTCATCAGGATGGCCAGGGCTCAGGGCTGCAAGGAGGCATACATCCTGACCGAGACCGCTCCGGACTTTGCGCGGAAGCGGGGGTTTACCGTCGTTAGCAGAGATCAGGTGAAGGGACCGGTGACGAAGTCGTCGCAGTTCAGGGCCGCATGTCCGAATACTGCCACTGTGCTGAGGATGAACCTGGCATACTGCTGCTGACGTCTTGACCGCGGGAATCTGTTGGCATAAGGTTTCGGCAGATACCAGCGTCCAAGGAGCGTAAGGCCAGATGAAGATACTCAATACCCGTGCATGGGATGATTTTGAGAAGACGGCCATTTCCGGCGTAGTCCGGGACGTCACATTCCTTGAGCCGGGGACCGACGGAAAGATGGAAGACCTAGTGAACCAAGCCGATGTGCTTTTTGGTTTCCCGTCAATCCCGATAGAGGCCATAGCCAAGTCCCCGACTCTCAGGCTGCTCCATGTCCCGTCCACCGGTGTAGACAAATATGTGACGCCGGAGATGAGGGCTTCCCGTATCATCCTGACCAACAGCCGGGGTGTCCAGGCCAAGCCGGTGTCGGAGCACGCCGTGATGCTTATGCTGGCGCTGTCGTACAAGCTGCCGCAGCTCCAGCGGAACCAGGCTACACGCTCCTGGGAGAACGTAGGCGTCGAAAGGCTGGAAGGCCAGACAGCGGGGCTCCTGGGGTTGGGTGCGATTGGTGAGGAAATCGCTAGGAAGTGCAAGGCTTTCGATATGCGGGTCATCGGGACTCGCAGGGATGCTTCAGTCGTCCCGCCTAATGTGGATGAGGTGTTCGACCCAAAGGACACCAACGAGGTGCTCCGGCAATCCGACTTTGTGCTCTGCTCGCTTCCCCTCACCCTGGAAACGGAGCGGTTCATGGACTACGGCCGGTTCTGCGCGATGAAGTCCACTGCCTATTTTGTGAACGTTGGGCGCGGGCCGGTCGTGGTCGAGGAAGATCTGATTCGTGCCCTGAGAGAGGGCCGGTTCAAGGGTGCCGGGCTGGATGTGTTCGAGACGGAGCCTCTGCCCAAGGAAAGCCCGCTATGGGGAATGGAGAACGTGATCGTCACTCCCCACGCCGCAGGCAACGCCAAGGCCAACCGCCAAAAGGTCCTTGCCATCCTGGTTGAGAACCTCCGGCGCATGCAGGCAGGTCTGCCGCTTGTCAACGTCGTGGACATGACACTGGGCTACTAACCGTCTACTAGGCCGGCCCCGCGCCAGCCCTGAAGGGGAACCAGGTTCCGCCCTGGAAATACCAGTGCAGGGAACCAGGATGGGAGGTGACGCTGTGGCTCCAATGGAGTTCCGTTATCTCGGCGATTCCACCCTCAGAGTCTCAGCCCTATCTCTCGGTTGCCGGGGGTTCGGAAGGCGGGGCATCTCCGCGGAAGTATGCAAGACTGTCGTCGGAACGGCCCTTGACCTTGGGATCAACTTCTTCGATACGGCAGACGTCTATGGTGATGGCCAATCTGAGGAATATCTCGCCGGAGCGCTCGCGCGTCAACCCCGTGACTCATACGTGATCGCCACCAAAGGCGGATCGGAGAGGCCTGGCCCCGGAATGGAGCGCCAGAACGGAGACCCGGCTTACCTCCGCAAGTCTCTGGAAGCCAGCCTCCGGCGCCTCAGCACCGACTACATAGACCTCTACCAGCTTCATAACCCGGACCCCGCAGTCCCGATTCAGGAGACCGCGGGAGCCTTCGCCAAGTTTATTGAGGAAGGCAAAATACGTTACGCAGGCGTAAGCAATATGGATAAGCAGGAGCTGTCTGAGTGGCTCCAGGTTGTGCCCGGCACGGTCTCCATCCAGCTCTCCTGCTCGCTTCTTGACCGGACGAGGGCCGACGCCATGTTTCCTCACGGCCATGACCCGAAGCTGTCGCTCATCCCCTGGTCTCCGCTTTTCGACGGGTTTCTGGTGAACCCGCCACCCTTGGAGCCGGAGAGGCGAACCGGTTTTTTCTCGATGTTGCCCATGGACTTCATGGAGAAGGCGCACAAGGTCTGCTCCTTGATACGCGCGATGGCTGCTGATTACTGGACCAAGCCCTCGGCAATTGCCCTATCGTGGGTGCTGCGCCGCCTTGAAGTGGCCACGGTGCCGGTCGGGACGACAAGCCCGATACACCTCAAGGAGAATGCCCGGGCGCTTGAGGTAGACATATCGAATAGGGACCTTCAGCAGCTTGATGAGGCTTCACTGGCAGTGCCACCACCGGAGATCCTGCGCATCATGGAGGTGACAGGCGTTCTGGACGGAGGGCGTGTCGCAGTATTGCCGGTCGGCCTCAAGGTCAAGATCCCCGGTAGGGTGAGGCCCAAAGAGCGTATCGAGGTAAACCTTTGGGATGGCCGGGTCTACGCGTTTCCGGGCCAGGACCGGCCCAGCTGATACTGGAGGGGTTAGCGTGGAATCACTTAGAGCATTCGTCTCAGATGAACGCATACTGCAGCTGCTGTCCGACCTTATCAGGATCGACTCCGTGAACCCAAGCCTGGTGCCTGGGGGAAGGGGAGAAGTCGAGATCGCCCACCGCTTGGGCGAGTACATGCAGGGCATTGGGCTAGAGGTCAGGTATCAGGAGTTCTTGCCGGGCAGGCCCAATGTGATCGGTATCCTGAAAGGCACCGGTGGAGGAAAGAGCGTCATGCTTAACGGCCACATCGATACGGTGAACACTGCCGGGATGGATATCGACCCCCTCTATCCAAGGTTTGAAGACGGTAAGGTCTACGGCCGCGGCAGCTTCGATATGAAGGGCGGAGTGGCCGCAATGGTAGAGGCCGTGGCGGCCATCGCCGGCTCGGGCCGGAGGCTTCGCGGAGACGTTATCGTTACAGGTGTAGGCGATGAGGAATACGCTAGCGCTGGGACGGAAGCAATCGTGCGGGAGTACAAGGCCGACGCAGCTATCAACTGCGAACCTACGGGCCTCGACCTTGTCCTCGCCCACAAGGGATTTGCCTGGATGCGCACCACCGTGGAAGGCAAAGCCGCCCACGGCTCTCTGCCTTGGGAGGGTGTTGACGCCATCACCAAAGCGGCGCGCTTCCTGGTCGAACTTGAAAAGATGGCTTCCGAGGAGTTCCCCAAGAGGACTCATCCGCTGGTCGGGTCCGGCTCGGTTCACGCCTCACTGATAAGCGGCGGCGCCGAGCTCTCGACATACCCATCCAAGTGTGTGGTCGAGCTGGAACGCAGGACGATCCCCGGTGAGGACAGGGACACCGTTGTCCGGGAGATGGAAGCGCTGCTGGGGCGGATTTCCGCTGCAGATCCGCAGTTCAGGGCCCGAAACGAGGTCTTCTTCTACCGGCCGTCCTTCGAGGTTTCACCCAAAGAACCAATCGTGCAGGCGCTGCAGAAGGCCTGCGTGGAGGTTTTCGGACAAGAGCCTGCTCACTCAGGCACCAGTCCGTGGCTTGACTCGGCCATACTGAAAGACGCCGGCATTCCGACAGCGGTCTTCGGGCCGTTGGGCGGTGGAGCGCACAGCGCCGTGGAATGGGTGGATTTCCGGTCGGTCGTGGATACCGCCAGAGTCCTCTACCAGGCTATAGCCAACTTCTGCGGCTAGGAGAGTCCGATGAACAGAATCGGGATCGACGTTGTTCCCGTGAGTCGAATAAGGACGAGCCTTGAGCGCCGCCAGGACGCGTATTTCGCCAAGCTGCTTACTCCCCGCGAAGCCGAGTACTGCGCGGGGGTGCGGATGATCGAGCGCGTCGCCGGGCGCGTCGCCGCCAAGGAAGCAGTCATGAAGGTCATAGGCCAAGGTTGGCCGGCTGTCGGCTGGACTGACATTGAAGTGTTGCCAGGCCCCGCTGGCCGGCCGGTCGTCTGCCTTACGGGAAGAGCGCTGGAGCATGCGCAGGTCGTGGGGCTCGAAGATATCGACGTATCCATCACTCACGACGGGGATCTGGCTATCGCCGCGGCGCTGGGCTCCCTGAGGGGGAAGTAGGATGTATCTGGTTAGCGGCAGCGAGATGCGGGAGATAGACGCAAAAGCACAAGACATGGGGCTTTCAGCCATGATCCTCATGGAGAACGCCGGGAGAGCGTTGGCTGCGGAGGCAGCGGCTTTCCTTGGGCCTCTCCTCCCGGGCGGCGCTGCGGACCGGACCCGGGAGATTCCCAAAGCTCTGGTGTTCGTCGGACCCGGGCAAAACGGCGGCGACGGCTTCTGCGCGGCCAGGCACCTCTCTTCCATGGGGTACCCTGTCAAGGTGCTCTTCTTCGGGGAACCCTCGAGGCTGCCGCCTGAGGCCAGGGCCAACTACGATGCTCTGGTGTCGTACCCGGTGGAGATCCTAGAGTGGCTGGACACGACCGCCGGCTTGGCGGCGGAAGGGCACGAGGTGCATGAGGAACATGAGGAGCATGCGGAACGCGAGGAGCATGCAGGCGGAGGCGCATGGTGGCCTGACTGGGCAGATGGCCCAGTAGGTGTAGCGATCGATGCCTTGCTGGGTACCGGGCAGAAAGGTGATCCCAAGCCACCCATCGACGCCGCGGTCCGCATCGTAAACAGCCTGCATCGAAGGGGTATCCCGGTTGTCGCCTGTGACGTTCCCACGGGTGTCGACGCCAATACCGGCAGGCTCTACGAGCCCGCGGTTTTGGCCGACGCCACAGTGACTATGGGACTTCCGAAGATCGGGCTTTACTCCTACCCGGGAAGGGCTAATGCAGGGCGGATCGTGACGGACAGTCTGGGGCTTCCTCCCGCGCTGACGGAGGCGCCTTCGGCAGTCAGAGCCGTGTTCATTGAAGATGCCCGTCAGGTCATGCCTTCGCGAGGATCGGACCACCACAAGGGAATGTCAGGCCACGTCACTGTCGTTGCCGGCTCCGTGGGCATGGCCGGGGCAGCAGCTTTGTGCGCAAAAGCGACACTCAGGGCCGGCGCCGGAACCGTGACACTGCTGTGTCCGGAAGGCATTTACGAGGCTTGCGCTCCCATGGTCCCGGAGGTCATGGTCTTGCCGTGTATCCCAGGGTCTCACCTGCGTTTCGACGGGGCGGCTTTGGAAGTGGTCGCGGGTTTCCTGCCCCGTTCTTCCTGTTTGGTGATAGGCCCCGGAATCGGGAGGGACGGCGGTCAGGAGAGGTTTCTGGAAGGCCTCCTTCCTTTGGTCGTACAATCCGGCGTACCCTGCCTCATCGACGCCGACGGCCTGTATGCGCTCTCTCGGCTGGGCGGCCTCTCATATCTCGCGAGATACGAGGGCAAGTTTATCCTGACTCCGCACCCCGGAGAGCTGGCGGTCCTCACCGGCGCCGCTACCCGCGAGATAGGGCTCGATAGGCCGGGGCACGCCCTTCGTGCCGCGATGGGTTCAAAAAGCGTCGTATGCCTGAAGGGTGCGGGGACATGCGTGGCGAACTCATCGGGAGACCTACGCGTCAACACATCGGGAGATCCCGCGATGGCCACCGCCGGTTCCGGAGACGTACTAGCGGGGGTAGTCGCGGCGCTGGTTTCCCAGGGCCTGTCAACGTTCGATGCATCTTGGCTCGGCGTCTTTTGGCACGGGCTTGCCGGTGAGCTGGCAAGGCGCAAGTTCGGGTCGTACGGAGCGATAGCAGGTGATCTCTGCGACTCCCTTCCGGAGGCGCGTCATGCAATCGAGGGGAGATGAGGGGCCCGGACTGCGGGCCAAAGAGGTGCCCAGGTTGAAGAGAGTTACCGTTACCTTGAGCGAAGACACTCTGTCCTACATGGAGTGCCTTCAGGCAGAAACCAACAGGCATCGGTCCGATCTCATCCGCGAGGCCTGCTACCTCTACATTGAGGAGCGGCGCCGGGCCAGCCTTCGCGAGAAGATGAAGGCCGGCTATCAAGAAATGGCCGAGATCAACCGTCTCCTGGCGGAGGAGCTGGCGTCAGACTTCGATTGCGTCCCGAGGGCGCTGTCGGCGGGAGACTACCACAGCATGGATCCCTGGAGGAAGGCCTGATTGGATCCTGCAAGGGGAGACATCTACTTCGCCGACCTCTCTCCCGTCATTGGCTCTGAACAAGGCGGGTTTAGGCCGGTGTTGGTGATCCAGAACGATATCGGCAACAAGTACAGCCCCACGGTCATAGTCTCCGCGATAACCTCACAGATACAGAAAGCCCGGCTGCCAACTCACGTAGAACTACCGGCCCACCTGTCAGGACTGGAGCGGGACTCGGTTGTTCTCGCCGAGCAGGTCCGGACCATAGATAAGAAGCGCCTTCGGAGACGCGTGTCACGTCTAGACGACGAGATAATGACCAAAGTCGATGAAGCGCTGGCCATTTCGGTCGGGCTCCGGCCCATATAAGGGAGAGAGACGCATGGACTTAGCAAGACTCGGCTTTGCCAGGGCGGACCTGGCGGTTCTTCCGACTCCTTACGAGGAAGTCCCCCGCTTTGCCAAGGCTCTCGGGACCGGCGCCCGCGTATTCCTGAAGCGGGACGATGCTACTGGTTTGGCCCTGGGCGGCAATAAGGCCCGGAAACTTGAGGTCCTGGTGGGAGACGCCGTTTCCAAAGGCTGCGATACCCTCATTACTTGCGGAGGACCCCAATCAAACCACGCCCGCATGACGGCGGCCGCGGCCAGAAAGATGGGCCTGCATCCGGTGCTTGTGCTCGACGGGGCCGATCCGGGCGTTCGCCAGGGAAACCTCCTTCTCGACCACCTCCTGGGTGCCGACATCGTCTTCTCGGGAGAGCGGAGCTCAGGCGACATGCTTGAAGAGGTGGCAGCAAGTCTCAGGAGCGAGGGCAGAAAGCCCTATGTGATCCCCTTGGGCGGCTCAAACCCCCTTGGAGCAATCGGGTACATTTCCTGCGTGGAAGAGATCGTCCAGCAGCTCCGGCCTTTGGGCCTTGCTCCTACTGCGCTTTACGCCGCTACCGGGTCCTGCGGTACTCTGGCGGGGCTCATCCTCGGGAAGATAATCTTCGACGCTCCGTTCCGCATAATCGGAGAAGTAGTGAGCCCCAGCGCCGCCACCAAAGAAGAGAGGGCGGTTGCTCTCACACTTGAGACTGCGGAGATACTGAAGTCAAGGGCCTCGGGACAGCCGGAACTCCTCCGCAAGCTTTCGGCCGTGACTCCGCAATCGGTGAAGGCGGCCTTCGCTGTTTACGACGATCAGGTCGGAGAAGGGTACGGTATACCGACTCCCCAGTGCATCGAAGCCATCTCTCTCCTTGCCCGAAACGAAGGCGTGCTCACAGACCCCGTGTACACGGGCAAAGCTTTGGCCGGGATGGTCCAGGACCTCCGTCAAGGCAAATACGGACCCAAGGACGCGGTCATCTTCCTGCATACAGGAGGAGTCCCCGCAGACTTCGCATACAGAGAAGCTCTAACCAAAGGGAGGAACTAGCGTGAGGCCGATTATTGGGATTACCGCGGGTACCGATGACGAAAGGAACCTTGCCACCTGCACTCTTACTTATATCAACACCGTCCTCGAAGCTGGGGGAAAGCCGATGCTTATCCCGGTTATGCCGTCGGATACCGCTGTGGAGTTCCTATCCGTCGTGGATGGACTTCTGTTCCCCGGAGGCGTGGACGTTGACCCCCGCCACTACAATGAGAGGCCTTGCCAGCACCTGGGCCGCATCAACCCGGCCCTGGATGCCGTTGAACTGGACCTGTGCCGGAAGGCGCTGCAGCAAGAGATCCCAATACTCGGCATCTGCAGGGGATGCCAGATGGTCACGATAGCGGCGGGAGGCACACTTGTCCAGGACATACCGTCCCAGATCGGTGGGGCAATGAAACACCAGCAGGCTGCCCCTCGCTGGTACGGAACCCATGAAGCCCTGTTTGACGAAGACTCTCTGGTCGCCCGCGTCTACCGCCAAAGACGAGTATGGGTCAACTCCTACCACCACCAGTCCATTAAGAACCCAGGCGATTCCTTCACGGTTACCGGCCGCGCCCTCGACGGCATCTCTGAAGCCGCGGAATCAGCGAAAGGTTTCAGGCTCCTACTGCAGTGGCACCCCGAGGGAATGTGGGAAAAGGACCCGGTGCACCTCGAGCCGTTCAAGGCCCTTGTCCGGGCTGCAAAAGGGGAGGCAGTGTAGTTGACCGTGCCTGGCGACAGGAGGCCCAGAGCGAGAGAGTTCGGTATTGCGACCGGCCTTCTGCCGCCGGGTCCCAATAACGCCATAACCGACGTCCCCGGCGTCTCCGTAGGACAAGTCACGGTGTGGTGGGGCGATCCGCCCGGCAGTCCCGGCGAGGGGCCCGCCCGTACGGGGGTAACCACCGTCATCCCCCACCCGGGAAACCTGTTCCGCGAGAAGGTACGCGGCGCTATTCACGTGATCAACGGCTACGGTAAGGCTACAGGCATGGCGCAGATACAGGAGCTGGGCACCATAGAAACCCCCATTGTCCTCACCAACACTCTCTCGGTGGGTACAGCTTGGGACGCTCTGTGCGGCTATATGATGGAGCGAACGCCGGAAATAGGGCTTACGGCAGGTACCGTGAACCCGGTGGTTGCCGAATGCAACGACGGCTACCTGAACGACATCCGAGGCAGGCACGTGAAAAAAGAGCACGTCGTGGAAGCGTTGGAGAAGGCATCTCCCGGTCCGGTCACCGAAGGATGTGTCGGGGCGGGAACAGGCATGTCCTGTCTCGGCTTTAAGGGCGGGATAGGAACCTCGTCCAGGGCTCTCGGGGGCGCCTTGTCCGGCCGCCACCTCGGGGTCCTGGCGCTGGCGAACTTCGGCGGGGCCCAGGACCTCCTCATAGCGGGAGTCCCGGTTGGCGTGATACTGGCTGAGAAGCGGGTGGACCCGCCTGCCCCTCCGGGGTCTGTTGTCATCGTGGTTGCCACCGACGCGTCGCTGTCGGACCGGCAGCTTCTGCGCCTCGCCAAGCGTTGCCAGGGCGGCCTGGCCAGGGTCGGGTCCACCTTTGGAAACGGAAGCGGCGACTTTGTGCTGGCTTTTTCCACCAAGAACAAGGTGAGACACACCTCCCCAGGATCCTTTGAGGAGTTGGAGGAGCCTTTCGTCCGCGACGATTCGGCGGAGATGGCCTCGTTGTTCAGGGCGTCCGTCGAGGCCACCGAGGAAGCGGTGCTCAACGTGCTTTTTGCGGCAGTAACCGTCGAGGGGAGAGACGGGCACGCAAGGCGGGCCCTGCCTCTTCAAGAGGTCGCCGACCTACTGCGCGGACACAGGGTATTACGCTGACGGGAAGGATCTGCCCCTCTCTCGTCGAATGGTGACCCATTACTGGCAAGACTATGCCCGGGAGGTTTGACATGTCGGACAAAGAGAAGGCGCCACGGCCCGCGAGCCGGAGACCGTCATACCTGTCTGGGCCTGCTCAAGCACCCAAAGCCCCCCCGCCGGACGCTGCTCCGAAGAGGGAAGAGACAAAAGGGGCGCAGGAGGTCACCGATAAGGAACTGGTGAGCTGGAAGGTCTGGCTGCTGCCAAGGCGTCCTAGAGTATCCGCGTTTGTGGTGGTGGCCCTCCTGGGGTGCATCGGAGTGGCTTACTGGCAGTTTCCCAACTTCGTGTTCGTCGCCATCATAACGATGATACTGATCAACAGGCTGGGACCCTATCTCTTCCCAGTGACCTACACCCTCACTGAGCAGACCGCAGGCTACAAGACCGTGGGAGCCAGGGATGTTCGGCCGTGGAGCAAGATCTTCACCTACTACGAGTTTCCCGACGGCGTGCTCCTCTCCCATGACACGAGGGGCATAAGGGGCAGGCTGCGGGAGGGGCTGTTCATGTATTACGAGGCGGGGGCCGCCAACAAGGACCAGGTCCTCGATGTCGTGAAGTCTAAACTGAAGCCACCTGCTGAGGCCATGGCACCGAACCCCGATGCGGAAAGAGACAGGGGCGGGATCGGTTCGGCACTTCGCAGGGTAAGAAAACTAAAGAATAAGGACTAGTCTTCGGGATGCCCATATCGATACCACAGATTACGCCGCAGTGCATTCTGGCTACGGATGTCGGCTCGACCACGACCAAGGCTATCCTCATTGAAAAGCGTGACGACGGATACCGGCTGGTTACACGCGGAGAAATGCCCACGACTGTCGAGGCGCCCTGGGAGAACGTGATGACCGGGGTCCGCAAGTCCATAAGGCGAATAGAGGAGCTCCTGGACAAGCGCATTTTGGATGCCGATGGGCGACTCATCCGGCCGAGCGACGGTCCCAGCGGAGTCGACCTCTACGTCTCCACCTCGTCGGCGGGCGGCGGACTGCAGATGATGGTGGCGGGTCTCGTGAAGAACGTGAGCGCCGCCTCGGCCCATCGTGCCGCTTTGGGAGCGGGAGCCGTCGTCCTCGATGTAATCGCCGTCGACGACGAGAGGAGCCACTCCGAGAAGATCACCAGGATAACAGAACTCAGGCCCGACATCATCCTTCTGTCAGGGGGCGTGGATGGCGGCTCTGTCCAGTACATCGCCTCCATGAGCGAGATTCTGAAGCAGGCCAATCCGCAGCCCAGGTTCGGTTCCACGTACAAGCTCCCCCTAATCTACGCGGGCAACAAGGACGCCGCTGACATCGTGACCCACATCTGCTCCGAGGACATGGACGTCCAGGTGGTCGAGAACCTCAGGCCGAGCCACGACGTTGAGAACCTGGGTCCGGCGCGGGAGAGGATCCACGACGTCTTCATGGACCACGTGATGGCGCAGGCTCCGGGTTACGGCGAGCTCTTGCAGTGGGTGGATACCACCATCATGCCTACTCCGGGCGCTGTCGGCCGTATTGTGAGCCTCATGGCCGAGAAGTACCGGGAAAACATAGTCGGGGTGGACATCGGCGGCGCCACCACCGACGTCTTTTCTGCGTTTGACGGGACGTTTACCAGGACCGTTTCCGCTAATTTGGGGATGAGCTACTCCATCTGCAACGTTTTGGAAGAAGCCGGTTTCGACGCGGTACTCCGCTGGATACCCTTCGAAGTGGACAGGGCGGAGGTATCGGACTGGATCGCCAACAAGATGGTCCGCCCCACTACCATCCCCCAGACCCTATACCACCTTATCCTGGAGCAAGCCATCGCGAGAGAGGCCCTGCGGTTGGCTTTCACTCACCACAAGAGCCTCGCGAGGAAGGTTGAGAAGGAGAAGGTAAGCATCCTGGCAGGGTCCGGGCTCCTAAAGAAGTCTTCGGAGGGCAAAGAGATTATCGAGATGACGCGGCTCGGTATGCTGGTGGGCTCAGGCGGAGTCCTCTCCCACGCTCCCAATAGAGCCCAGACTGCTTTGATGCTGCTGGATGCCTTCCAGCCTGAAGGTGTGACCGAGATTGCTGTCGATTCCATCTTCATGATGCCTCATCTAGGGGTGCTCTCCAGCATCTACCCCGACATCGCCGCCGAAGTGTTCGATAGGGACTGCCTCGTGAGATTGGGCACCTGTATCGCTCCGGCAGGACAGGTTAAGCCCGGCGCCCCGTTGGCTACTGTCGAAGTGGAGTTGCCTGGGGAAGGCAAGCGGGAGATCCGGATGGAGAAGGGGCAGCTGCAGGTATTGAGGGTCCCGGAAGGCCTGGTGGCGAGATGCCGGATACGTCCTGCTCCCACAGTGGACGCCGGCAACGGGAGAGGCGCCGCCTTTGAGACGTCGGTAAAGGGAGGGGTTGTCGGGCTCCTCCTGGACGGGCGCGGAAGGCCCATCGAACTGCCGGAAGGAGACCCTGCGGAGAGAGTCCGCCTGCTCCACTCCTGGTTTAAGGCTATGGAGGCCTACCCGATGGACCAGATCACGGCTCTCCTCGAGAAGCACCCTGTGAAGGAGACCCCGGTAAAGGAGGAGAGGCGCGGTGGCCTGTTCGGCTTTTTCCGGAGACGTACCTAGGCGGGTTCGCCTCATCCGCAAGGTGAGGCGGCTTCCTCTTGCCGGTGAGGTGCTGGTCAGCGTAGGTGACAGGGTTGAACCCGACACTGTAGTCGCCAGGATAGCGCAGCGCCCGGGCATCCCGTGGGTGATCCCTGTCGCGAGCCACCTCGGCGTACCCAACGAGAGATTGAGGAAGCACCTCCTCAAATCGGAGGGAGATCTGGTTCTCGCTCAGGAGGTACTGGCGGTAGTAGATAAGGGGCTGGCGGGGCGCAAAGAGTACTTGTCTCCTGTGGAAGGCAGGATCGAGAACGTATCGGAAGTGACCGGCAGGGTGACCATCAGGGAGGAGTTCGGAAAAGAGGAACCGCCCCTTGACGTCGATGTGGCGGCCCAGCTCAAGTGCAAGCCGTCCGAGGTCCCCCAGAACATGCTCCGGCAGGTCGGGCAGGAAGTGAAGAAAGGCCAGATGATAGCCAAGAAAGGTGATATCCAGGCCTTTTTCACCAAGACGGCTGTAACCCCGATCTCCGGCGTCATTACCGCAGTAAACCCCGAAACAGGCAAGGTCACTATCTCCCGACCGTTCAAGCAGGTATCGGTGACCGCGTACGTGTCAGGGACAGTGAGCTCGGTGATGCCCGGGGTCGGCTGTGTTGTAGAGACGCCCGGAGTCATCCTGAACGGCGTTTTCGGCCTCGGCAGGGAGGCTCACGGAGAGATCCTCGTCCTCACGGGATCGCATGACGAAGTCCTGACTCCCGAGATGATAGGACCCGAATGCGCCGGGAAAGTGATTGTAGGCGGGTCCTTCGCCACAAACGAGGCCTTATCCAAAGCGCTCCACGTAAAGGTCGCCGCCCTCATCACCGGAACGGTCAACTACTTCAACCTTACTCAGTCCTTGGGCGTGAAGCTGGGAGTCGGCATAACGGGCCAGGAGGATATAGACATCACGGTGGTGCTTACCGAGGGCTTCGGCCGGCTGGCAATGCGCCGGGAGGTTTGGGAGACGCTGAAGGCCTTTGAGGGGTATCGGGCCTCGGTGAACGGCAGAACGCAGATCAGGGCGGGAGCCATTAGGCCGGAGATTGTGATACCGCTTCCTTCTTGTGACGGAGAGATAGGAGATGACGATCCCATCGCCGAAGACTTGCGGAGCGGGATGCGTGTCCGGGTGGTCAGCGAACCCTTCTTTGGCGCAGTAGGGGTGGTGAGCGAGATCGTCAGGGCACCCCAGCCCATTGAGACCGGGGCGAGAGTCCCTGTGGTCAGAGTGACGTTCCAAAACGGGGATACCGCGTTGGTCCCCAGGACCAATGTGGAGATCTTCTAGAACTTGGATCGTTTCCGGCGTTCGGAGATATTGTAGAATAATCAGGATACTGCGCTAGAGCTTAAGGGGTGATTTCATTGTTCAAATTCCCGGAGCCTATCGATCAGAAGAGGCGCGATGAGATCATCGAAGCCATCGCGAAACGTATCGATCAGTTTGGAATGCTGGTGCCAGCGATCTTCTTCCTCGAGATGAACAAGCCCCTAAGTTACATCGGCGGACAAGCCATGCACTTTTTCGCGCCGATCGTGAGCGTGTTCTTCAACAGCTTTGAAGACTACGCTTACTTCTTCGAGGACAGGAAGAACGTTGAACTCCTGATTCAAAAACTAGAAAGCCTCTCTGAAAGGGACGAGGAGGAGCGGCGCAGGAAGAAGGAGGCAAGGAAACAGGAAAAGGCCTCAAGGACTTCGATGTTGGATGAGGCCATGAAAATGGAAACTGAGAAAAAGGATTCAAATCCACAGAATCCATCGCCGCAGTAGAGGATTTCTTGGTTTCGACATCGTATTGTGCGTCTTATGGGTTCTAATGATTTTTTACGCTGGCAGTGAGGGAGGGAATTGATTCGTGCCGGAAGAGAAAGCAGCATTCAAGCTAGACAGAGAGATCACCTCGGTACTGGCCACTGACTGCGGGTCTACCACCACAAAGGCCATTCTCATCGAGAAGGTCGGCGACGAGTACCGCCTCATAGTGAGAGGCGAAGCCCCCACAACGGTTGAAGCGCCCTTCGAGGACGTTACAGCCGGTGCGCGCAACGCCATCCGTGAGGTTGAAGAGCTTACGGGCAGGACGTTCCTGGATGATAAGGGCGTCATCACCCCGAGAAAGGACGACAAGACAGGCGTGGACATCTTCATGTCCACCTCGTCCGCAGGTGGCGGCCTCCAGATGATGGTGGCCGGGGTGGTCAAAACGATGACCGCCGAGTCCGCGGCGCGAGCCGCTCTAGGCGCGGGCGCCATCGTTATGGACGTCATCTCGGTTGACGACGGCAGGAAGCCTCATGAGAAGATCCAGAGGATCAGGCACCTCCGCCCCGACATGATCCTTCTTTCGGGTGGTATCGACGGTGGGACCATCACCCACGTGGTGGAGATCGCCGAGCTGATCTCAGCAGCAGAACCGAAGCCCCGTCTAGGAATCGGGTTCAAGCTGCCTGTCATCTACGCAGGAAACAAGGATGCCCGGCCCCATATCAACGCAAGCCTGGGACAGAAGGTTGACCTCCGCGTTGTTGACAACCTCCGTCCCGTGCTGGAGAGGGAAGACCTAGGGCCAGCCCGCGAGGAAATCCATAACCTCTTCATGGAGCACGTTATGGCGCAGGCCCCCGGTTACAACAAGCTGATGAAGTGGTCTCCCGTACCCATCATGCCGACTCCCGGCGCAGTGGGTATCTGCATGCAGACCGCGTCCCGCGAGATGGACCTGTCGGTTATCGGCGTCGACATCGGCGGCGCTACGACCGACGTATTCTCGGTGTTCGGCGAGTTCTTCAACAGGACAGTTTCGGCGAACCTCGGCATGAGCTACTCGATCTGCAACGTGCTCCTCGAGGCCGGAACCCCCAACATCCGCAGGTGGATCCCGTTCGATATCGACGAGGGCGACCTCCGCAACAGGATCCGCAACAAGATGATCCGTCCGACCACGATCCCGCAGACCCTCGAAGACCTCATCATTGAGCAGGCCATCTCGAGGGAAGCCCTGAGACTCGCGTTCATCCATCACAAGAGCCTCGCTGTCGGACTCCGTGGAGTTCACAAGCAGCGCACCATCGGCGACACGTTTGAGCAGACCGGCTCAGGAGAGTCCTACATCAACCTCATGGACTTGGGCCTTCTCATCGGGTCCGGTGGCGTTCTGTCCCACGCTCCCAGAAGAGCCCAGTCGGCCATGATGATGCTGGATGCTTTCCAGCCCGAAGGCCTGACGATGCTCGCCGTTGACTCCATCTTCATGATGCCGCAGCTCGGCATCCTGTCCACCGTGCACGCGAAAGCCAGCATGCAGGTGTTTGATCGCGACTGCCTCATCAAACTCGGGTCCTCAATCTCAGCGGCCGGCCCCAGCGGCTCAGCCAAGCCCGGCGACGCTTGCCTGAAGGTTGAACTTGAGATCGACGGCAAAGAGGTCGTTGAGGAAGTTCCCTACGGGAAACTGAAGCTCGTTCCATTGGCCGACGGCAAGACGGCCAAGGCCAAGATCTCTCCCGCGAGGCAGTTCGACGTGGGTAAGGGACATGGACACGCACTTGAAACTACGGTGACCGGCGGAGTTGTCGGCGTTGTCATTGACTGCCGCGGACGTCCGTTCACGACACCCGACGATCCCGCTCTTCGGACTGCCAAGCTTGTTGAGTGGTTCTCGGCCCTCAACATGTATCCCGAAGGCGCCGTCGAGAAGTTAGTCAAGGCATAGGAGGGGAAAAGCGAAAATGGCACACGCATATACGCCTGGACTGAAAGTTACCGAAAAGGCCGTGATCAAGAAGACCCGGCGCCTCCCCCTCCTCGGCGAAGTCCTAGTCGAACAAGGGAAGGCTGTTTCACCTGACGTGATAGTTGCCCGGACCAACATCCCCGGCAACCCGCAGACGGTAAACGTCGCCAACACTCTAGGCGTCGAGCCTGAGGACATCGTGGAGTTCATGAAGAAGAAGGAAGGGGACCCCGTCAAGAAGGGCGAGATCCTCGCTGAGTACAAATCCTTCTTCGGCCTCTTCAAGCACAACGTAGTCTCGCCGGTGGACGGCGTCGTGGAGATGATCTCGACCGTAACCGGCCAGGTCACGCTGAGGGAGCCCCCGATCCCTGTCCAGATCGACGCGTATCTCGACGGCGTTGTCGAGGAGATTCTGCCCAGGGAAGGCGTCATCATCAAGACTGAAGGCGCTTTCATCCAGGGCATCTTCGGAGTCGGAGGAGAGACCCAGGGCATCGTTCGAGTAGCGGTTAACGGGCCCGACGACGTCTTGGATGAGAACTGCCTTGATAGCAGCGATAAGGGCAAGATCGTCGTGGGTGGTTCCCTGGTTACCTTCGGGGCCATCAAGAAGGCTGAGCAGGTTGGGGCTGTTGGCCTCGTTGCCGGCGGCATTATCGACACCGACCTCATCAACTACCTTGGCCACGACATCGGAGTCGCCATTACCGGCCACGAGGATATCCCTCTCACAGTCATCATCACCGAGGGATTCGGCCGCATGAGAATGGCCCACAGGACGTTCGACCTGTTCAAGAACCTGCAGGGAATGAAGGCCTCCATCAACGGAGCCACTCAGATCCGCGCCGGCGTTATGCGGCCCGAGATCATCGTCCCTGGATACCAGCCCAAGGGCATGGGCTCAGAGCAGGACCTGTCAGAGGGTCTTGTTCCGGGCACTCCGCTTCGTATCATCCGCGAGCCGTACTTCGGCAAGCTGGCTGAAGTGGTTGACCTCCCGCCCGAGCTCCAGAAGATCGAAACTGAAGCGCACGTCCGAATCCTTCGCGCCAAGCTCATGGATACCGGCGAAATCGTGACGGTCCCCAGGGCCAACGTGGAGATCATCGAGGCGTAAGTTCTAGCCGCACTGAACTCGATGGAAGGCCCGGAGGAATCCGGGCCTTCCTTGTTTTCGCTGCATGGGCATGGCCGCCGCCATCTGCGTAACAGGCTGTTTGCGGCCTGGCGCTTGTCTAGAATGAAGAAAGGGCTCCGTCACGGAGCCCTTTCCTTATCTGTTCCTCATCTCTTAGGCGGCTTTTCCTCGGCTTTTCCTCGGCTTTTCCTCGGCTTTTCCGCGACTTTTCCGCGACTTTTCCGCGACCCTTCCCCGTCTCTTCCGCGGCGCGATCGGCTAGACGAGGCCCTCCAACCTCCAACATTGAGCGCCGCCAGCGAGGGCGTATTAGTCACCACATGACCACTCGATTTCCGACGGGTCGCCTTGTGACTTTTAGGCGGCTTTCTATCGGTCACCAGGCGGCTAACATGTCGAAAACTGGGGTCACGCGGTAACTAACCAGTTCTGATTAGGCATGTGGTGACCCGACTTTTCGCGGCAATGGTCATGGGAAGAAATATAGCTAATTTAGTAATATGCACGCCATGACCCCCGAAAATCTGAGTGGTTTCCACGTGATAAGGTTGAAACTCATATGGATCTCGCTGCGATAGATACGGATCCCTATCAATCACCGGACGACTAGTCCGCAGCTCTCAGAGCGGCAATGGCGGGCGATAGCCGTCCGATGACTCATGGAGCGACCAATGCGCCACCGCTATCGGTCACGCGAGCATCCTACATCCGGCGCGTCCGGTGACCCCGGCGCATCCATTGCATCCACGTATCCATTGCATCCACGTATCCATTGCATCCACGCATCTATCGCATCCAACGTCGTCTCGCTTGTCTCAGGATTTGGTCTTGTGGCGCGCGGCTGCGGCGCGCCAATGGACAAGTATGGGCGCCTCGCAGGGATAAAACACCCACAAGAAGAACAATGGTAAACAAGGCAGAAACAGTGAAAGGAGATAGCAGGGAGGTACAGGCACCGTCCCTGTGACACCTATGGATAAGACTCTCCTTCAGGAGTTTATGGCCGAAGAGGCTATTCCCATGAGGACCAAGTTTGACGACTATCTCCCGGTTGCGCTGGGTGTCCGCCGCGCTTCTCAAATCGTGATGCCTGCGGAGCTTCCGGATGCCAGCATTCTTGGCGCCACCATTGACGAGAGGTTCCGTCAGAAGATGAGCGGCCACCGCTTGCCCGGTGAGTCGCTACAGACCTTCTTCAAGGGCAAGGTGGGCAAGTACTGGCGGCGGAACCAGGCGCAGGAGATTAGGTTCAGGATGGACACCCTTCGAGACCTGTACACCGATATCGTCCAAGGCTCCCACTCCTACCAGACGTACGTGAAGTGGATGGATAGGCTGGGTCTACGGCACAAGGAACTTGAATCCCGTCCCACCATCCGGGAGGTGTACTTGTTCACAGATCCCGCAATCTCAGCCGAGCTTGAGGAACTGCAGGATCTACGCAAGGATATCAGGTACGAGAGGATGCGCACGCCTCCGGGAAGCGGGCCGGCCTATTCCCGGGCGTTCCCGGAAGAGCAGCACGCTGCGTACCTGAAGAAGCTGGGGTCGATCCTGGGGTTCCCCCTGTGCTGCGTGGACCGCTATGCCTTTGACCGCGACTCCGCGGTGCTGAGCCCCGAGGTCAGGGCCGCCAACCAGCTCGAACACTTGGAGAACCCCGACGAGTACGATGTGTACGCCTTCTTCACCAAGGACTTCTTCCCGTGCCAGCCCGATTGCGCGAGCGCATCCGACACCGGGAAGCTCATGTACGAGAGACTTGCAGAGATGTCACCTGAGGTTGCTGAGGCTTACAAGCGGCACCTCGAGGAGAACGTCAGCTTGGTTAAGCGCTACCCGGAGATTATCCAGCAGAAGATCGAGGCCCTGGAAAGACTAGCGGGCCGTCCTCAAGAGGGCGAGAAGAGTGAGGAGTAAAGGCGGGTTAGTCCGGCAAGCCGATCTATTGCCGGGGCAGCGATCGCTATTTGACCCGCCGGCAGAAGTCTCGCCGGTAGAAGTTCAGCCCGCGGTCATCCCGGTGGTTCGGAAAGTAGCCGAGGTCATACCGGTGGTCCAGGAGGTAACCCCCGCCCGTGAGAACGAGTGGGCGGGGATTAAGGACCTTGAAGCACTGAAACCCAAGGTCCTGGCTTGTTCCGCATGCGAGCTCAGGAGCGGCGCGCGGGGAGTTGTCTTCGGCGAAGGCGATCCCAAAGCGGATATCATGTTCGTAGGCGAAGGACCGGGGCAAACCGAGGACGAGACAGGTAGGCCGTTCGTCGGTCGCGCCGGAAAGCTCCTGGATGCCATGTTGGAGTCCATTGGGTTGCAGCGCAAAGAGGTGTTTATCGCAAACATCGTGAAGTGCCGGCCTCCGGGGAACAGGCTCCCGCTACCCCCTGAAGTCGAGGTCTGTCTTCCCAACTTGAGGGCCCAGATACGCATCGTGGACCCCAAAATCATAGTGCTCCTCGGGGCCCTCGCGAGCCAGACACTGATCAATCCGGCGCTAAGGGTCACGAGAGACCGGGGCAAGTGGTTCAACAAGGATGGACGCAACTTCCTGGTTACATTCCATCCTGCCGCGGTCCTAAGAGACGAGTACGGCAAGAAAGGGCTGCTCCAGAACGACTTTTCGAGTCTGAAGCAGAGACTGGAACACCTACGGTATGAAGCGGATCGACGCCCTCACTAGGAGCCCTGAGGAGACCAGGGTGCTTGGGGAGGCAATCGGGCGCAGGCTGGATGGCGGGGAGCTGATCCTCCTCTCTGGTCCTCTGGGAGCAGGGAAGACCACGTTGGTCCAGGGTCTTGCGCGGGGGCTGGGCATTTCGGCTCCTATCCAGAGCCCCAGTTTTGTCCTGGAGAGGCTCCATCAAGGCCGGCTGCTCCTGCGGCATCTGGACTTCTACCGGCTGGGTTCCTCCGACATTGATGAGTCCGGGTTCCTGGATAGCGGCGGGGACCAAGATGTCACGGTAATTGAATGGGCAGAGAGGGCCGGTTACGTACCGGGCGCCGCTCTCCGGATTGAGATGAAGCCGGACGCAGACGAACCCCTGCATCGCAGCATCATAGTAGAAGCGTTGACCCCCCTGTGGGATGAGAGGATTGAAGATGTGCAAAGGCAGCTGGGCGCAGCCCGTTAAGCCACTGATACTGGCCATTGAGACCAGTGCCGCGAACTTGGGCGTATCTGTGGTCTCCGGGGATGAGGTTGTCTGGGAGAAGAGAGAGCCGCTCCCCCAGAGGCACTCGGAGAAACTCCTGCCCATGTGCTTGTCCGCGTTGGCCGAACTTGGTCTTGAGGTCAAAGGTCTTTCAGCGATAGCAGTATCAGCGGGGCCAGGGTCGTTCACCGGTCTGCGGATCGGCTTCGCCACTGCCCAGGGGCTTGCCCTGGGGGGCGGTATCGGGATAGTCCAAGTGCCTACGTTCGAGGCCCTCCTGAGGCAGGGCGGAGGCGTTCCAAGGCTGGCTGTCGTTCAGGGGAAGGCGAAAGCCCAGACCGTGACGGCTCTGTATGCCAGGGGAGGGGAACCTGCCCGGCCGGCCGGCGAGTCATTTGCAGAAGCATATGGGTATTGGGAGGCATTGCCCGCATCCGCCCGCGGTATGGACGAATTTGCCGCTGCAGTGCGGGAGAAGACGTCCGGCCAAGTGCACGTAACTGGCGACGCGGCCGCCCAGTTTGTCGAGAGCTTCTCCGGTAGCGGCAGGAACGGCGAGGCTCGACTGGAATTAACCTTGGTTCCCGAAGAAGCCCGCTTTCCTTCTCCGTCCGTGGTGGGTCTCATCGCTTCACGGATGTATATGGAGGGCAAGGCGGTGCGGCCGGGGGAAGCCGTCCCCCTGTACTACCGTAGATCCCAAGCGGAGGTGAAGGCCTTGCTAAACACGGCGGCGGATATCCGTATTGAGAAGATGACGCTCCAAGATCTCGACCGGGTGCTCGAGATTGAGGCTCAATCGTACAAGACGCCCTGGTCAAGGCGCGCGTTTACCTCTGAGATAACGGAGAACAGCTACGCCCACTACTACGTCGCCAGAGCGGACGGCAAGATCGTCGGCTATGTGGGTATGTGGGTAATCCTGGACGAGGCACACATAACAAACATAGCGGTTGACCCTGCGTTCCGTCGCAAGAGGATAGGCCAGAGGATGCTGGAATCGATGTTCGAGAAAGCCAAGAGCCTCGGCGCGACCCGCATGACCCTCGAAGTCCGGGTGTCCAATACCGGAGCGCAAACCCTCTACAAGAAACTCGGGTTCGCCGACCGGGGACTGCGCAAGGGATACTATACCGACACCAACGAAGACGCCATCATCATGTGGAAAGACGACCTGGGGCCTCAGAAACCCAAAGAAGACCAGGTCAAATGGATGGTCTGACCTTCTGGATGTCGTCCCTCGACCGCCGGGCGGCCAGCAGCATGCTCGCGGCGATCTGCTGAAGGTCCAGCCGCTCTCCGTCGGCCGCCAGTTTCTCATAGGCGAAAATGATGCCCCTTGAAGACGAGACGATGGCGCCAAAGCCGTCGGCCTTGAATGCTCCCCTCACGTCCTCGGCTGTGCCGCCCTGGGCGCCGTACCCCGGGACCAGGAAGATGGTTTCAGGCATGGCCTCACGTATGGCGGCGAGTTCCTCGGGATAGGTTGCGCCCACAACTGCGCCGATGTTGGAATACCTGCGGGCGCCCAATCGGGACCTGCCCAGCTCGGAAACCGCATCCGCCACCTTGAGGTAGAGGGGGCGGCCGTCGGCGAGGATGGTGTCCTGGAACGCGCCTGAGCCAGGGTTTGAGGTCTTGACCAGGACAAAGAGCCCAGAACCGGCCTTATCTGCTGCCGCTGCGAATGGCTCCAGTGTGTCAGGCCCGAGGTACGGGTTCACAGTAAGCGCGTCGGCGAAGAACTCGCCCGCGGGATCGAGGTAAGCGGCAGCGTAAGCGGTGGCTGTGTTGCCGATGTCGCCCCGCTTGGCGTCCAGGATCACCGGGATACCCTTTTGGCGCGCCAGTTTGATGCACCTGGACAGGGATGCGTACCCCCAGGTGCCCATTGCCTCAAAGAAGGCTGCCTGGGGCTTCACTGCGCAGGCTGCTTCGGCGGCAGCGCTGATGGCGGCCTCACAGAATGCGTCCAGCAGCGACTCTCTGGAGAGGGTGGGATTCGCCCGGCGAAACACCGATGATTCGCCAAATAGGCGCTTTGGATCCGGGTCTATGCCGACCACCAGGCTTGAGCCTACTTTCTCGATGCGCTCCAGAAGCTTGTCTCCGAAGTGCACGGTAACACCTCCGCAGTGGACGTCTCGGGCATCTTGGCCATGAGCTATTATAGAGGTTTTTCCAGATGCTACCCATGGTAATAGCAATGGTAATAAGAAAGGGCTCTCCGTCCTGGAGAGCCCTTTGAAGACTCCGGATCCCGTCCTCGGTCCTAGTCGGCTCCGGGAAACCGCTAGGACAGGAACCCGGAGTACTTGCCCACGATTTCCATGAGGGCGACAAGCCCCTTGATTGCCAACCGCATCTTGTCGGCAATGAGGTTGCCATCCTCGTCGCACGTGCCCTGGCCTGGGGATATGAAGATGTTGCCGTCGTAGGCGATGGTGGCGATGAGCCCCATCTGAGCGAGTCCGGCCTGCAGGAGGTGGGAGCCGCCGTACATATCCTCGATGGAGAAGATGGGGAAGCCCATGCCGTCCTTCCAGGTGTTCTCGTAGTTCACTTCGACTGTAAGGCTGTTGTACGACTTGGTGAACAGAAGGCCCTTCTGCAGCTTGGGGTTGGCCTTCTTGAACTCGGAGGTCACGATCTCATACAGCTCGTCGACCTGCCCGGTGAAGAACTTGGCGTTGTCGCGGAGCTCCTTGAGGACCGCTACCTGAGTGAGGAGCGCTTCCTTGCCCGGATCCAGCATCACGTGGGAGGCCTTGCCGTAGGAAGAGCTGGTCCCGTAACGGTCGCCCGCCATGCCAAGCGCCCTGCGGATGTTCACCATTACATCCTCGCGCCCGATAACCAAGCCCGAGGTAGCAGCGCCGGTCGCCTTGTCCATGCTGTAGATGATTACGTCGGCGCCGGTCTTGGTGATGTTATGTCCGACGAGGGGCAGACCCCACGCATTGTCTACCACGTAGGGGACGTTCAGCTTCTTAGCGAGGGCGGCGATCCCTTTCTGCAGGAGAGGGGTGCCGTCCTTATCCTTGGCCCCGTAGCCGTAACCGGGGGTGTCGTAAGCTATGGACGCGAAACCGACCACTTCAGGGCGGAACGCCATGGCGGTCTCGGTGATGGCCTTCACCGATGCGTCGGGGTCTACTTCAGTGAGCATCGGGACGGGCCAGTATTTGATACCGTGGTTGGGGTACTTGGCGCCTACCAGAGGCACTACCAGGACGTCGAGGTTCTCAAGGCGCTTGCCGGAGAAACCGAACTCGCCCGCGGTAGATCCGCGCTCGGACACAAACTCCTTGTACTTGGGCGGGAACGGCCTGCCGTACCCGGCCTGGTGGTGCATGTGCTTCTCCAGAGGAACCACGTACCGGCCCCTGTAGTTGTCGCCGCGGCCCGTGATCGGGGGCGCGAACAGCGTGTCGAAGGTCACCCAGAGGCCACCCTCGCAGGTGTTCACGGGGCAGGCATCGTAGTCGTCGCCGTAGACGCTCTTGACCAACTCGCGGATCTCATCAACCAGTCTGGCCAACGGTATTACCTGCATTGCACCCTTCTCAGACGCTTCGAGGACGCGCTTCCTCATGGGAGCGGGGCAACCTGAGATGGCGCCCGTGAGACCAAGGTTGCCCTTGAGATCACCGGTGATACCCAGATCCTCCGCGGCTGCCTTAGCTTCCGCATAGATCTTCGGGGTATTGGCTTGCAGGGACTTGTACATCTGGAACTTGTACTTGAAATCCGGCACTTGTCAGCCCTCCTGTACTCAGCTGTGAGCCATTGCCCGGTTGGACGTGAAGACGAGCGTGTCCCCCGGGCGGAGACCCCGCTCTTCGCCAGACTTGAGCTCGCCTCTTACGACCACGTTCATGTGGTTTGGGAAGTGGCTCAGATCGTAACCAAGAAGCTCGCCTATAGGCTCGCCATCGCGGTAGATCCTATCGCCGTACAAAAGGACCCCGCCGCATTGGAACTCGACGAACGCCAGGTAGGCAACACGACCCACACTGGAACCCGGGGCCGCGTCCTGGTCGGTCAGGATGATCTCGTGGATGTCGCCCGCCCTTATCGCGCGGGACGGCTGGGGAATGAGGTCCATGTTCCTATCGGGCACAATCCCCCGGAGCACGGCCACGACTTTGGCCGGCATCTCGACTTTTTCGGCAAATGCGCTTACCGAGACTTTCTTTCCTAGATATGGGTCCGCGCTCCCCAGAGAGATCCCCTCCTTTCTGCCCTCTTGTTGATGATGCGGGTTGTACTCGCCCTCACAACAATGCTATGATCAAGTAAACCTATTCACCACTGATGAGTAGATCCCTTCAAGAGCGACCTTCTTTTTTGGGGGTGGACGACATCTTCCTAGAACCGAACCAGAACGCATACTTCGCGGCGCTATCTGTGGTCGCGGAGTCAGGGGGCCCTCTGGGAGCATGGTATCTGCGCAGAGCTCTTGCCGATAAGGGAGTACAGGCCTCGGAGGCTACCTGCGGCCGGCTTCTGCGCATGATGGAAGACGCCGGCCACGTCGCGTCTTCCGGCCGCAAAGGAAGGGCCATCACCCCAAGCGGTCAGAAAGTGCTCCAGGAGTGGTTCGCCAAGCAAGTGCGCGATAAGACCAGGATGGCTCTCGATCAGAGTCTCCGGATCCAGAACCCCGAAGAACTCTTGGATGTCCTTGTCGCGCGGCGGGCGATTGAGTCCGAAGCCGCCGCACTGGCTGCTCAGCGCGCCACGCCCGAGGAAGTCGAATCCCTTCGGTCCATTTGTGAGGAGCAGCAGGGTCTGCTTGACGCCGGGTCTTCAGCTACCAAGCAGAACAACGAGTTCCATCTCGCTATCGCCCGCATCAGCGGGAACAGGGTGCTTGAGGCGGCGCTCGACATCATCTACGGCCACCCCGACTGGATGCGAGTCCTCGAGTACGTGAGGGCGCGGGTCGGATCAGAGATGGTCGAGGAGCACCGGCGCATCATTCAGGAAATCGCGAGAAAAAGGCCCACAGGTGCCCGGAACGCTATGGTGAAGCACATGAACAACGTCATCGAAGACGTGGGCATCTACCTTAGGGATTGGGGAGATATGGAGGAGAAGTCCGATGTCAGCGAGAGAGAAGATCCTGGACGCGTGTGACCTGGAGACATTCCTTGTCTGTGACACCTTGGAGGAAGGGAAGAAACTGGGTCGCGCTCTGATGAGCGAGCTTGGCTTTCGGGACATCGACATCGTCTATTGCGAGATGGGCGGCCCCGGAGTGCGGGTCCGGCTCAGGGGTTACATAAACCGTCCCGCTACCTCCTACAGCTGGCAGAAGAGCGGGGGTGAGACAGGTGAGTGAGAAGTTGAAGAGCGTAGTAATCGCTCCCCTCGATCCTGTCCACGACGTAGGCGTGAAACTGATCTCCCGAGCCCTTTCCGAGAGAGGCCACTCCGTCACGTTGCTCCCTCCGGACCTCACTCCCGAGGAAATCGTCTCCCGCGCCACTCAACTCCGGCCCGATTTCGTCATGGTCGGCCGGACCATAAGCTACGGGACGGCCGAAGTGCTGGCCAAATTCGTCGATCTCTGCGATTCGGCAGGCTTGCGTAAGTCTGCTTCACTTGTGCTGGGCGGGATGAGCGTCAGGCCGGAAATGGCGCAGGAACTAGGGTTTGACGCCGGCTTCGGCCCCGACACGGTGCCTTCCGAGGTAGCCGATTACGTTGAGGGCAAAGAGGCGACCCGCTCCGAATCCAGGGGTTTTCGTGAGAAGACCGACCTTACCTCGGGCTTTTCCTATACCTTCAGAGATAAGGAAATCGGTGATCGCTGTCTGGAGATTGCCCGAAGGCTAATCGCGCAGATGGAGGGCCTTACGTCCGACGGCGTGGAACGGGCGGCCCTAAGGATGCTGATGCATGAGGCCGGAGGGCCCTCATCGGCGGAAGGTGCCGAACTGCGCAAGCGGTACGCCTCCCTGTGCGGAGGGGAAGTCCGGCGCTACTACGATGAGGGACTGCCGGTGTCCCACACGCGGCCCCTTACTGCAGATGAGATAAGCAGGCTCCAGGACGCTGCTGCAGAAGCGCCGGCGCTTCCGCTCTCTCAGAAGACTCTTGACCGCTACAACGTGATGATCCAGTACGGCACGGGCTGTCCGGTCATGGACTCATACCACATAAAGGTGTCTTTGGCCTGGGGCGCCAGGGGCGTCATCCACTTCGATCCCTCGTGGGGCGCAAGGGCCGAGGGCCTTTTGGACGGAGCCTGGAGCCATCAGCACGACGGAACGGTGCTCACCCTGGATAACCTGAACCTCCTCAAGAAGTCCCTGTATCCGGGGGCCCTATGGCAGGTGCGGGCCCATCGCGGCCTGAACACGCCGGAAACCGTTGTGTTGGCCCAGCTGGCCGGCGCCGACCTCACCAAGATAAACCTGGTGTACGGCAGCCTCGGCGCAGGCACAGATCCAACTAGGCTGTGCGTTGACGGCGTGGAGGCCATGCGCCTGGCCGCCAAGTTCAAGATGCCCTACGATGTTGTCACCAACGAGGAGCTGTGCGGCGTGCCCGCCAGAAAGGCATTTGCCGGTATGCTGGTTGTGGCCACCGCAGGAAGACTGCTCGGCGGGAAGCCGATACTCCAACCGCTGTTCGCCAACTCTCCGGAAGCCCTGATCCAGGGGTTCACCAAAGACAACCTGGTGGACTTCAATGCTGCAAAGATGGTTGCTCTCCGCGACATAATCGACGCCCCTATTTGGCCTGGCGCTCCGGTCGGCTTCATGACCCAGTCACAGGACAGGTCTCAGTCGGTTACCATGACCGCCCTGCACGCGGCGTTGGCGTTAACGCTGGGCTCGACTGCAGTGACGATCGCGTCGTCCGATGAGGCATACGCCGGCGGACCCATCTCGGCGCAAGCCAAGGTGGACACCCTTAAGGCTACGGCAGGTGCCCTCCAGTTCATGGGGAGTTCCAAGATTGAGGCCACCGGAAAGGCCTACGAGATGGCGCTGCACCTGCGTTCCGGCATCATGGAAGTCCTCGACCGGATACTGGACAGGGGCGATTTCGTGGCCTCCCTCTACGAGGGGATCCTGGGAGATCGCGACGACGGTGCCTACCCCGGGAGAGCCGGACAGGGCACTGTTCGCCCGCGCCTAGAAGAGGCATGCGCGACGTTATCGGAATAGCGGGGACCGCTAAGAACACAGGGAAGACAACCACCCTCCAGGCGGTGGCCGCTTTCCTGCGCGCAAGGCGGCTGCCCTTGTTCCTCACCAGCATTGGCTACGACGGGGAGGACCTGGACAACGTGACCGGCTTGCCGAAGCCGAAGGTCACGGTGGAAGAAGGAGACCAGGTCGCGACAGCGCTGCCCCTCTTGGAACGTTCCGCCGCAAGGTTTTCCGGCTTTGTCGATACCGGCGTGAAATGCGCTTTGGGGCCCGTCTACTATGCTACGGCTACCCAGTCCGGGAGGGTGGTAGTAGCCGGGCCGGCCAGCACTCAAGAGGTTTCCGAGATACTGAAGATGGCTCCCGGCCAAAGGACCGTGCTCCTGGATGGCGCGCTGTCGAGGCTTGCCCCGCTATCGCTGGCGACCTCGCTCATCATTGCCACCGGCGCTGCCCGCAGCGAGGACCCGCGTTTCCTGGCGAGGGAGCTCCGGGGGATCTCCGCAGTAATGTCGCTTCCGAGGTGGAGCCCAAGCAGGACCACCGGGGTCAAGGTCCCCGGTGGGTTGTACGCCGCGGGCTCAGAGCAGTTCATCCCCGGTCTTTTGCGGAGCCAATACGGGCGCCGGGACTCGCGGGCGCCCAAAGGAAGAGTGAGGGTGGATATCGAGGGCCCCGTGAACCCACAGATACTGCTTTCGCTGGTCTCATCCCTCAAGGACGTCCCGGTTAAGGCCAGTTTCGTGGCAAACCATCCTGTTGACCTTCTCCTATCGGGAGACCACACGGCATGGCCAGGGGTGATTGCCGAGGTCACAGCAGGCGGCCATGCCCTGTCTGTTCGCAATCCCGCGCGTCTCCTTGGCTTCACCATAAACCCCTACTTGCCGCGCTTTGACCCCCAGAGAGGATGCTACAGAGCCGATCAAGTCCCTGCGCGCCCGTTCCTTGATGCGGTGAGGGCCGGAGTAGAAGCGCCGTGCACCGACATCGTTCTGGAAGGCCGCGGTCTACTCGAGGACTGGCTCTCCACCCTCCGGTTTGCTCCCGTCCCCGCGAACGTGTAATCTCTACTGGGAGCGCAAAGATTTTCATAGCTACGGGTGATACAATGCTCATCCTCGGCATCGATACTTCCTGTGACGATACGTCCTGCGCGGTTGTCCGCGACGGCCGTGTCCTTCTCTCCAATGTGGTCTCTTCGCAAGTGGACCTGCACGCCAAGTACGGCGGGGTTGTGCCGGAGATAGCCTCCCGAAAACACTTGGAGATGATGGTCCCGGTCACCCTTGAAGCCCTGGAGCGGGCAGACGTGAGCCTTCACGACCTGGGAGCCGTTGCGGTGACGAAGGGCCCGGGCCTTTTGGGATCGCTTCTGGTCGGGCTCTCTTTCGGCAAGAGCCTGGCCTACGCCCTGGGCATCCCCATAGTCGGAGTACATCACCTCGACGGGCATATCATGGCGAACTTCCTGGGTGAGGATACGCCTTCCTTTCCGCTCCTGAACCTTGTGGTATCGGGAGGACATTCGGACCTGGTCCTCATGAAAGGCATGGGTTCCTACGAGCTCTTGGGCCAGACCCGGGACGACGCCGCAGGCGAGATATTCGACAAAGTGGCCAGGGAACTGGGCCTCCCGTTTCCCGGAGGCCCTCACCTCGACCGCCAGGCGGAGTTGGGCGACCCGGGATTCTTGGACTTCACTCACCCCAAGATCGAAGGCGGAAGACTGGACTTCAGCTTCTCGGGGATGAAGACCCGGGCGCTGCAGGCCTTGAACAGCTCCAGGCTGCCTGACGGGTCGGTGCCTCCCACAATCGTGCGGAACATATCGGCCAGCCTTCGGGCGGCAGTGGTGCGTGACCTGCTTTGGAACGTCCCGGCGCTCCTCCGGGAGACCAAGGCCCGGGGCTTCGCGGTCTGCGGGGGGGTAGCGGCCAACAGCTTGCTTAGAGCGGAGGCTCTGAGGGTCGCCTCGGAGGCCGGGGTGCGGCTACACATTCCGCCCAGGGAACTGTGCACCGACAACGGCGCGATGATAGCCGCAGCCGCTTGGCCGTATCTTCAGGCTGGGCAGGTGGACGGCCCTGACCTTAACGCAGACGCCAGCCTCGCGCTTGTTGGCTGAACCTTTTTGAACTCACTTTGAAAGGCGGATCCGACTTGCAGAGCGCGAATTCCAAAGCAGAAGGCCCCTCCATTGAAGCCCTTCTGTACCAGGCCCAGAAGGACGGAGTGCTCCCGATAACGTCCGAGTGCGGGGCCGGATGCCTCTTCTGCAGCAACCACTACAATCCCCCTGGTTGTGAGGTCTACAGCATTGGGCGTCGCAGCCTGGAGGACATAAAGGAATCTATCCCGTGGCTCCAGGCTGCTCCGGGACCGGTGGTAATCGGCGAGTCAGTGACACGGATCAACGAAGGCGAACCACTGATGCACCCCGACTTGCCGGAGATCCTGGAAATGGTGAGGGCAGCGTACCCGCACCGGACGGTGCGCCTGACAACGAACGGGATGCTACTAACCCCGGCTCTGATCGATCTCATATCGGATTTGAGAGTGGAGCTCACGGTATCCCTCAACACGGTGAGCAAGCGGGAACAGGTCATGGGAGACCGGGATCCCCAGGCAACCCTCGCGAACGTAGCCGCCCTGGGGGGGAAGGTACGGTTCGACGGCAGCATGGTCGCCCTTCCTTTCGTAACAGGCTGGGAAGATCTCGTTTCGACGGCGAGGTTCCTCAAGGAGAGCGGCGCGGAAACGGTCCGCATGCTTCTTCCGGGGTTCTCGTCTCGCCACCCCCTGTTCAAGGAGATGCTGGCCGACACCTGGCCCAGGGTCAAAGAACTGGCAAAGGAACTCGCGGCCGATCTTCGCTTGCCTGTGCTGGCCGAGCCTCCGGGACTAAGAGACACCCGCCCTGAGGTAGAGTTCGTGCAGAAGGGCTCACCTGCCGACAGAGCGGGGGTGCTGCCTGGCGATCTGGTGACCAAGGTCGCGGGCAGGACCATGTTCTCCCGTAAGGACGCGTTTATGGCCGTGAAGTCGCGGGAGAACCCTCAAGTCACTCTGGATCGTCAAGGCGCCGAGATCGGGGTTGTCTTGAAGAAGAACCGGTACGAGTCTCCCGGTTTCGTGATGTACGAGGATATGGACAGGGAAGCTTACATGAACTGGGAGCGGTCGTCCCAGTGGCGTAGGGGACGGGACGTCCTGGTACTCACTTCCGCCCTGGCGCGACCCATCCTGGAGGACATCTTCAGAGAACGGGGCGTGAGGGCCAAGGTGGCGCCGGTGAAGTCCCGGTTCTTCGGCGGCAACATCCAGGCCGCGGGACTCCTTACTGTGCGGGATTTCTGGGCCGCTTACGAGCGCGTTGTTACCGGCGGATACTCCCCGGTTGAGGTCACTCTACCCCGAATAGCCTTTGATGCCTGGGGAAGGGATTTAGAAGGCGTCCACTACAGAGAATTCGCAGAAAGAAGCGGCCTTCCCGTCATTCTGGCCGGGTGAAACCAACCCTTCCAGAGGAAGGATATGCACTCGGGATCAAAGAATGATTTCCGGGTACTGGAAGAGTACCGTGCGGAACGGGAGGTGCAGACCACGAGTTTCAACGTGAAGGAATTCCTCAAGAAGGCGTCAATGGCCCACGGCCCGAGCGGATTTGAGTTCATGAGCGTATCGTCCGTGGCCGAAGAGGCCATGAAGGGCCTGGTGGACGAAGTCCGCCGGGATACCATGGGCAGCGTGATTGGCTGGAAGTACGGGGAGGGCCCGACCCCAAGGCCGAAAGTCATGCTTGCCGGCCATATGGACGAGATCGGGCTGATGGTCACCAAGATCGAGGAGCAAGGTTTCCTGCGCTTCACCAGGATTGGAGGGGTTGACCCTCGGATATTGCCCGGCCACGAAGTTATCGTGTACGGCCGACGGCCTCTCACCGGCCTTATCGGGGTGAAGCCCCCTCATCTCACTCCCCCGGATGAGGCAAACAAGGCTCAGAAGATGGGGGACCTCTCCATCGATCTGGGCATGCCCGAGGAAGAGGTCAGGAAGCTGGTCACGGTCGGCGACGTCATCACGTTCAAGCGCCAGGTCACCGAGCTGATGGGGGACCTGCTCTCGGGCAAATCCATGGACGACAGGGCCGGAGTTGCCGTGATCCTGGTGGCTATGGATGAACTAAAGAAGTACAAGTGCCAGGCCGACGTGGCCGCGGTCGCTACAGTCCAGGAGGAGATCGGTTACGGGGGAGGCATAGCCACAACCTTCGGGATCGCTCCCGACATCGGCATAGCTATCGACGTGTGCCACGCCGAAACTCCGGGCGTTCCCGAGTGGCGTACGGCGAATCTAGGTAAAGGGCCGGCGCTCGCCCTAGGCGGCAACATCCATCCCAAGATCTACGCCGCGCTGGATCAGGCGGCCAAAGACCTGGGCATAACGCCTCAACTGGAACCAGCCCCCGGGGCTACAGGGACCGATGCCTGGCCGATGCAGGTCTCCAGGGCGGGTGTCGCTACCGGGCTCATTTCGATCCCGCTGCGCTACATGCACACCTCTGTTGAGACGCTATCAGTCGGAGACGTGGAGAAGTCAGGCAAGCTCCTGGCCAAGTTCATCGCCTCTATCGACGCCGCTTTTGTGAAGGAGCTGACGACATGGAGCTGAAAGAACTCACGGCCTTCGCCGGAGTGGCGGGGAATGAAAAAGAAGTCCGCGACGCTATCATGAAGGAACTCGCCTCCATGGGCGTCAGCTTCGAGACCGACGTCATGGGGAACGTGATCGCCAAGAAGGGCGATAAGGGTCCAAAGGTACTCATAGACGCCCACATGGACGAAGTCGGCCTCATGGTCGTGTACATTGAGAAGAACGGGTTCCTGCGGTTTACGACCATCGGCGTGCCGGCCGCGGTGCTCGTCTCCAAGAGGGTCCTTATAGGTAAGGACAAGGTCCCGGGCGTGATCGGCGCAAAGGCCATCCACCTCCAGGAACCCAAGGAGCGGGAGACGGTCATCCCGGTCAACCAGCTGTTCATAGACATCGGCGCCAAGTCGGCTGAAGAAGCAGGCAAGAAGGTGAAGGTCGGCGACTACGCGGTGTTCGACACCGAGTTCGAGGAGCTCTCTCCCGGCATCTATAAGGCCAAGGCCTTTGATGACCGCGCCGGTTGCGCCATCCTGCTGGAGGCGCTGAAGCAGGACTGGAAGGAAATCCAGCTGTACGCTGTGTTCTCGACTCAGGAAGAAGTCGGCCTGCGAGGCGCCCGTATCGCCGCCTATCGGGTTGCTCCCGACCTCGGCATCGCGCTGGAAGGGACCGTATGCGCTGACATCCCCTTGGCCGGCAAGGACTCCTACGCTACCAAACTGGGCGGAGGCGCCGTGATCTCTGTTATGGACAGAGGGTCGATCCCCACGAGGTCCATTGTGGATCAGCTGGTCAAGCTGGCTACGGAGAACGCGATCCCGTTCCAGTTCAGAGAAGCGACTTCCGGCGGCAACGACGCCGGCGCCATACAAGGGGCGCAGGCGGGAGCCCCGGTTGCGTCAATATCAGTCCCGTGCCGCTACATCCACACGCCCTTCGCGGTCATGTCGAAATCAGACTTCGATGCCGCGAAAGACCTGCTAATCGCATTTCTGAGGAGCGTTGAAGGAGGTTTTCGACCGTGAAGGACCTTATCAAGAAAGTAACTGAGGCGTTCGGCCCGTCCGGAGCCGAGGATTCCGTTCGCGAGGTCTTGAGGAAGGAAGTCGAGCCTTACGTCGATGAGGTGAGGGTGGACGCCCTCGGCAACCTCATTGCCCACAGGAAAGGGAGCGGCAAGAAGGTCATCCTCGACGGCCACATGGACGAGATCGGGCTCATGGTGACCCACGTAGACGATAACGGGTTCTTGCGTTTCGGCACCATAGGCGGGGTTAACCCCTTCGTCGCTCTTGGACAGAGGGTGTACTTTGCCAACGGGACGTTTGGCGTTGTCGGCATGGAGCGTGTGGACGATCCCAAGGAAATGAAGCACGAGAAGCTGTTCATCGATATAGGAGCGACTGACAAGAAGTCTGCCGAAGTCAAGGTCCGCGTCGGCGACAGCTGCGCCTTCTACCAGCCCTTCCTGGACCTTGGCGACAGGGTTGTGGCCAAAGCGATGGACGACAGGATCGCCTGCGCCATCATCATCGAGGCCCTAAAGGGACTGAAGTCGGACCTCGACATCTATGCCGTCTTCGCGACTCAGGAAGAGGTTGGACTGCGCGGAGCCCGGGCCGCGGCGTTCGGCATCGAGCCGGACGTGGGGATCGCTTTGGACGTGACCCGCACCGGTGATACTCCCAAGTCCATCACCATGGACGTGGCCCTGGGCAAGGGCGCGGCCATCAAGGTCAAGGACTCGAGCCTCATCTGCCACCCGCCCTTGCGCAACTACATGGTCAAGGTGGCCCAAGAGAAGGGTATCAAGTACCAGCTGGAGGTGCTCGAAGCCGGCGGGACCGACTCCGGTGCTATCCAGATGACCAAGGCCGGCATCCCCGCAGGAGTCATCTCGATACCCTGCCGCTATATCCATACGCCATGCGAGATGGTGGACATGGGCGATGTGCAGGCGTGCGTGGCTCTGGTGAAGGCGCTCTGCGAGAGCAAGCTTGAATTCTAGATTCGTTCTCCCGAGCGGAAGGAGGAGCCAATTTGCTGGTCGCGCTTGAGAGGATCCTGGGGCTCTCACAGAAACTGGGCGCGGAGTACGCCGATGTCCGCTATGTCTCCGTGACCCAGGAACCGGTCACTCTGGCCAGCGACGGATCGCCTCAGATGTCGGTGCAAAGGAGCGCCGGCCTGGGATTGCGCGTGCTGGTCGACGGGGCGTGGGGCTTTTGCGCCACTCCATATCTGGACCCGCGGAGCCTCGAGAAGACAGCTGACGAGGCCGTCAGGATCGCCTCCGCTTCCGCCACGTTCAAGGAGGGGGACGGCGTCGGGCTGTCCCCCCTGGAACCCATAAGGGCACGGTGGCAGACCCCGCACAAAACCGACCCCCTCACGGTAAAGCTTGAGGACAAAATCGCGTTCCTGACCCAGGTTGTGGAGAGAGCCAGGAAGGTGCCTGGAGTCAGCCACGCGACCGCTTCCATATTGAGCCACAGGGAAGACAAGGAGTTCATGTCCACCGATGGCCGCCAGATCGAGCAGGTGCAGATCCACACCGGGGCCTCGGTCCGAGTAACGGCCAGGGGAGGGGACGTGCAGACCAGGTCGTTTTCGGACTACGCCGACGGCGGGTATGAGTTTGTACAGTCTCTCGATCTGGAGGAGAAAGCCGAGACCCTCGGCAAGGAGGCGGTGGCCCTCCTGAAGGCCCCGTCCTGTCCGCCCTCGGTCACCGACGTCATAATGGGCGGTTCAATGGTCGCCCTGCAGATCCACGAGTCCTGCGGCCATCCTGTGGAGTTGGACCGGGTTGTGGGACAGGAGGCCACCTTCGCGGGCACTTCCTTCCTAACCCCGGACAAAAAAGGCACCTTCAGGTACGGGTCTCCCCAGGTACACATGGTTGCAGACGCAACCGCGCGAGGCGGCCTGGGGTCCTTCGGCTTCGACGATGAGGGAGTAGAGGCCCAGCGCACCGACCTCATAGTCGACGGCGTCTTCAAGGACTACCTCACGTCTCGAGAGCTGGCCCCTATGTTCGGCCAGGAGTCCAACGGGACCATGAGGGCAGTGGGATGGCAGAACATCCCGCTGATACGAATGACCAATATCAACCTGGAGCCCGGAGACTGGACTCTGGATGAGATGATAAGGGACACCAAGGAAGGCATATACGTGGAGGAGCCCAAGAGCTGGAGCCTTGACGACAAGCGTCTCAACTTCCACTTCGGCCAGGAGATCGCCTACGAGGTGAAGGACGGAAGCCTCGGGAAAATGCTGAAGAACCCGGCCTACACCGGGAATACGCCGGACTTCTGGAACTCCTGTGACGCCGTGGCCAACAGGGACTTCTGGCACATCTGGGGCACACCCGGCTGCGCTAAGGGCGAGCCGGTGCAAGTGGTGCATGTGGGACATGGAGCGGCGCCGGCCAGGTTCCGCAAGGTGAAGGTAGGTGTGGGCCATTGACCGGAAAAGACGACGCCATGAAGGTACTTGAGAAGGTCATATCCTACGCCAAGAATCTCGAGGTATCGGTTGTCCTAAGGGCCGAGGATCTGTCACTCACAAGGTACTACCAGAACCACATCCACCAAAACCTCCGCCGCCACAATCAAACGCTGACCGTGCGAGTGGTGAAGGGAAAGAAGTGGGGCGTGGCGTCGACGAACCTCCTGGACGACGGCTCGCTTCGATGGGCTGTCCAGGCCGCCTTCGAGAACATGGACGCATCTCGCGATGACCAAGGCTTCCCCGGGATGCCCAAACCCGAGCTTCTGAGGGACCTCCAGACCTACGTTCCCTCAACCGCCAACCTGAAACCCAAGGACCGCGCCGAAGCGTGCGGCGTCGTCATTTCGCTGGCTAAGGCGAAGGGACTCCAGGCCGCGGGCACGTATTCGACGGCCGTAAACGAAGTGGCGGTTGCCAATACAGCGGGCGTGAGAGCATACAACGTTTCGACCGAGGGTTTCTTCCGCACCATCGTCGAGTCCGGCCAGAACACCGGCTACGCAGACAGGCTGGTTAGAGATGTCCGGGAGATCGACTACCGCGCCGTCGCCAACGAAGCTTTGGCCAAGGCTACCATGTACCCGGAGGCCATAGACCTTCCTCCAGGCCGCTACGACACCATTTTCGAGGAGTATGCCCTTGCGGACCTGGTGCGCTTCCTGGGCACCATCGCTTTTGGCGCAGAGTCGAAGCAGCAAGGACGCAGTTTCATGGCCGACCGGATCGGTCAGAAGGTCATGGGGGACAACATCACCATCTGGGACGACGGGCTGGATACACGCGGTTTGGCAATGCCCTTTGACTCCGAAGGCATGGCGAAGAAGAAAGTCGTGTTCATAGAAAGCGGCGTGGCGAAGGAATTCGTGTACGACACCAGGACGGCCGCCAAAGACGGCGTGAGATCGACCGGGCATAGTCCCTTTGCGGAGCGGACCTTCCGAAGCGGACCGGCGCCCAGCAACATGTTTCTGGCAACAGGGGACTCAAGCAAGGACGCGATGCTCCGCTCGACAAAGCGGGGCCTCCTGGTTACCAGGTTCCACTACACCCACTGCCCGGAGCCGATGCGGGTCGTGGCCACGGGGACAACCCGCGACGGGACGTTCCTGGTGGAGGACGGCCAGATAGTTGCAAGAGTGAAGAACCTGCGTTTCACCGAGTCCATGGTGGAGGCTTTCGGCAGGGTGGAGGCCATATCGAACGAGGCCCGGATTACCCGTGACTGGTGGAGCACATTTAGTTCCGTGCTGCCTTGCATCAAGATCAAGGAGTTCGCGTTCACCGGAGCCACCAGCTACTGAGTTGCCAGCGGCTCGCCCTCCGCGAATCTGTGGCGCGTCGCTCCGCGGCGCGCTACTAAGCTTCGCTTCGGGCTGGAACCGCTGTCGACCCGGTGAGGCAATGTCTAAGAGCGCGGCTCCAACATTCTTAGATAGACCTTCTCCACTTCAGCGGTGGTGGCCATGACCGAGTGATGCTGCCTTATGTACTGTAGGCCAAACCGGGCGGCTTCGATCCCCCGGCCTTCCAGGACTGCCCGGATTTCCGCTGCCAGCCCCTCTGGCGCAATCGGTATTGGCGCGTCGCGGGACGTGAAGTTTACTGCTTCCAGGGCCGGAGCCTTGTCCTCAGTGACCAGCCCGTAGTCGCCGGAAGGGCCTGCTATGATCGCGGGCTTTCCGCACGCCATGCCTTCCATGGCCACCCTCGACATGCCGATTACGACGTCGCTCACCTGATAGAAGGGCGCCATGTCGCTGACGAACCCGAGGCACTGGACGAAATCGCTGCCGGCGCGACGATTTGCTTCATCAGCAGCCCGTTTCACTTGCTCCAAATACTCGCCATCGCCTGCGATGAGTATTCTCATCTCCGGATAGTCGCTGCGGAGCGAGAGAGCCGCCTCAACCGTGTCGCAGGCCACCTTGCCCAGCGGCTTGGTCATCCGTGAAGCGTACGCTATCACCGGGGCGTTTTCCGGAATGCCGAAGGCCCTCCTGGCTTCTGCGGCCTCGAAGCCGGACAAGGGGCGGAACTCGTCGCAGTCTATGCCGTTTACGACCACCGTGATCTTGCCCGGATCAAACCCGAATTGCCGCGTTACATAATCCTTGATGTCGGGACTCACCGCTATTGTCCAGTCGCCTGCGCGAGTCACGAGGTTCCACGGAAAGCCCGAGACGAAAGTCCAGTGGTAGGTGGTAACCAGGGGGAAACTCGCTTGCTTCTGCAACCTGGTGGCGATCCAGGCGGGGATGCGGGCGTGGGCGTGCACGATATCGAAGCGGCGGGACTCCAGGATATCCCGCAGCATGCGGTGTGCTCGGAGCATCTCAACCGGATTCCTGGAAGCTAGGGGCACTTTGTGGTGGACGATTCCCGCCGCCTCAAGGTCCTTTACCCTTCTCCCGCCGCTTGACGCCACTTCAACGTCCCATCCCATCTTCGCGAGCGAGCGGGAAAGGCTTACCACATGGGTCTCAGCGCCACCCACGTCAAGCCCCATGGCAAGTTCAAGAACCGCGAGTCTCTTGTGTGTCACCGATCAAACGCCCCCTTGGCACGAAAGAGAGTTTTCGTAGGGAGACGTTCCATGTCCTTCTAGCGGATATCTTGTTGGCAGCGTTCACCGTAATAAGCCGTGCAGCGAAGACCAACACTAGACGGGGGTGCGCCATGAAGAAGGGAAGCTCGCTCATATCCGGCGTCATACTGGTGATCCTTCTGGTCGTGCTGGCCTTGTTCAACGGCCCGGCGCGACAGCAGCGGGCAGTCCAGCCTTCCAAACTGGCAGGGGGCCCGGAGCGCGATGTCCGCAACATAGGTGAGCAGGATCTTGAAAGGCTGTATCCCGGCATAATCCTTAGGACGGGCAAGGACGTCGGGAAACTGGTGAGCCTCACCTTCGACGACGGCCCCGACGCGACCTACACGCCTGCGGTGCTGGACGTGCTTAAGCAGAAAAACGTGAAGGCTACGTTCTTCCTCATAGGTAAGCGGGTTGAGGAAAACCCCGCGATAGCCAAGAGGATCGCCGATGAAGGCCACCTCATCGGCAACCATACGTACAGCCACGCCAACCTGGACAAAGCCAGCCCCGAGGTAGAACAGGAGCTCTCCAAAGCCGAGGCCGCCTTCAAGCCCTTGGGGTTTTCGGGCAACGGCCTTTTCCGTCCCGCATATGGAGCTGCGAATCCGTCACTCGTAGAGCAGGTCTCGAACTTGGGATACAAGATCGCGATGTGGTCGGTGGACACCCTGGATTGGCGTGGCCTATCCGCCGCCGAGGTGCTCAGGAATGTGACTAACACCGTCACCCCCGGTGCCGTTATCCTACAGCACAGCGCAGGCGGACCGGGGGAGGACTTGTCGGGATCGGTTGCGGCGATACCGCAGATAATCGACCAGCTTCAGGCCCAGGGATACCGCTTCGTCAGGATGGACGAAATGTTCCCGCTGGACCGGCCAAATCCCTAGCGGAGGCTTCAGTTGCCCGGCGCGAAGTACCTTTCCACCGCCTTCAGGATCCCGGACGCGGCCTTATCCCAAGTAGCAGCTTTACGCAGGTAGCCTTCCTCCCGCGGGTTGGATATGAACATGGTCTCAATCAGGACCGCGGGGCTTGAACTCTCCCTGACCACGTAGAGCTCCGATGCCTTCACCCCGTGACTCTGGGTGCCGATGGCTGCAGTGAGATCCGATAGCACCAGGTTGGCGAACCTGCGGGATTCCGCCGAATTCAGCGTACCGTCACAGACGTAGACAGCGGTGCCAGCGACGCGGCGGTCGGAGTTGTAGTCATTGTGGATCGAGATAAAGAGGTCCGCGCCGATCGACCAAGCCGCCCGCCGGGCAAGCGATCCCCCGTACTCATGGGGGCGCGGCGTCCAGTCGCTGGGCGCCTCGCTGGGCGAGTACAAATCTGGCCTGGTCAATACCGCATCTGCCCCAGCCGCTTTCAGGAGGTCAACAAGCCTCCGGGCGATCTCCCAGTTGACGTTCCTCTCGGACAGACCCGTCGGGCCTATGGCGCCGGGATCATCGGTCTCATGACCGGGATCCACGACGATGCGCTTGCCCGACAGTCCCGGCACTCCGAAGTGGGCCTCGATGCTGTTGCCCACTTTCTTGAGGAGATAGGGGGTATTTTGATCCGTCGTGAGGACCACGTCGGTGCTGACTGAACCCGATTGCACCGCCACGGATTTCACGACCTGGCCCTGAGCTTCTATGCCGGACCCGGTATATGAAGCGCCGGGCAGCGATAGCCGTACCGAGTTGCCGTCGCGGATAACTGAAGGCACCGCGTAACCCACCGTGCTGATGGTCAGGATGTCGCCGGCGCCATTGGGTCTCAGGTCGACCGAGGTGACCGAGGGTCGAAACTCCAGCACAACCTTGCCTGAGACGTTGGTCTTCACCGAGTACGAGGCTTCACCTTGGTAGGACAGGGTGACGTCGCTGCCGGAAACTTTGAGCGTTCCAAACTCATAGGAGTTGACCGGCAGGCTCGCGCTGGCATTGAAGAATGATGATGTGCTAACCAGGACTGACCTGCCGTCAGAAGATGGGATGACTACGGCGCTGTCGAAGGGGCCTGTCACTGTGAGGGTCCTGGCAGCTTCTCCCGCCTCGGCCGTCACCGCGAACTGACTTGCTCCGGCGTCCTTTATCCCGCCGGTGAGCCAGGAAGCTACCCAACCAGTTACGCCGTTGGGCGATACCGCCTTTATCCAGTCCCCCTGCTTTTCTATCACTCGGAGGAGATCGCCTTTTTGCAGCATCGCAATGACCGGATAGCTTATCCCCGCCCCGGCTCTAAAGTTAACGTTTGTGCGGGTCACGGTCACCGTGGGGTACTTGCCGATTGTCCAGGCCGAATCGGAAACGCTGAGGGATATTGAGGGGTCTTTGGACGCGGCCACGCGAGCTTCCGTCCCGTTAATCCAGCCTCTAGCGCCTCCTGTCAATTCAACCACCAGCCAGCCGTCGACGCAGTCGACTAGCTTGGCCGATTCTCCTCGATTCAGGCGGCCGACCGCCGTGGAGCCCCTGAGGGGGCTCTGGGTCACGCTGACGCGGTCTTTGGTCGGGTAGACAACCAAGTCACCCTCGTACGCAACAGGAGGAGGCGCGGCAGGCGAATCTAATTCCACTTGGAGCAGGACCAGACCTTCGGAGATCCATGCGGTTTCTCCGTTCGACAGGCTGACCCTTACCCACTCTCCCCTCTTGGCCTCCGCCGGGTAGACGTCTCCTTTCTGAGTCACGCCCTTCACGTCGAACTCGGTGCCCGGCCCGTGCCGCAGGTTAACGTCGGTGTGGGTGACTTTGGCCGTCACGCCGGCTGAACGCAGGTCGATGTCGATGAGCCAACCTGCGATCCACCCCTCCCGATTTTGAAACTGGATCTTGGCCCAGTTGTTCTGGAAACCCAAGATGCTGAGCGACGTCCCCTGGGTGACCGTTCCCAGCACTTTCGAACTGGTGTTGGGCTGAGACCTCACATTGCACACGTCTCCCAGGACCGTGGCTCGAAAACCTTCGAATCCGGCCTTCACTGGTTGGGGCGCGGCCAAGGCTGTCTTTGCTGTGCTTCCTCCACTTGCGATGATCGCTGCTGCTATCGGTACAATCAGTACTCTTCTGTAGGCGCGCCTCAAACCACTTCACCCCGGTTTCCCCTGCTCTGGCAGAAGGTTTCTATCTAATGGACGTGTTTCCTGCACATGTGTTCCTAACCAGCAGAAATCGACATTTCCGTTAACACATATATCGACAATCCTCGGAGGGTTTGTTCAGAAGCGGGGTGGGCCGTCTGCGTCCTGCGTCGCCTGACTGTTGGCTGATACTTGGCTGACTCGTGGCTGACTCCTGGCCGACGAAGAGCGGAGTGGCGGGAATTGCCCGCCACGATTTTGCCCTTTGGCGGGAAAAAACCATACGAGCTTCAAAATGTGGCGGGCGAAACCCGCCACATCTCCGATCCGTTCCGGGAATCTCCCGCAACGCCTAGAAAGTGCCTAGGGTAGGATGGCTAGCTCTGCTTTTTCCGGTAGTCCTCGATCGCCAGGTGTAGGGCGTCTGCGGCCAGATTGGAGCAGTGGAGCTTGGCTGGCGGCAACCCGCCCAGGGCCTCTGCGACGGCCTTGTTTGAGACCTTCATCGCTTCGTCCAGCGTAAGGCCCTTCACAAGTTCGGTGACCATTGAGCTGGTGGCGATCGCCGCGCCGCACCCGAAGGTCTTGAACTTCACGTCCTCAATCTTGTCGTCCTTGACCTTGATGGTGAGGCGCATGACGTCTCCGCACACGGGGTTTCCGACTTGGCCCGTCCCGTCCGGATTCTCGATTTCGCCCACATTCCTGGGGTGAAAAAAGTGGTCCATCACCTTATCGTTGTACATGTGATCTGCCGCCTTTCCGGTCTCCTACGGTTTATCGCATGAAGGCTTCTCCGCGGCCCCGAAGACAGACATCTCACGGAGCCTTTGCACAATTGGCGGCAGCGCCTTCACGACGTAGTCTACGTCTTCCTGCGTGGTCGATCTGCCCAGCGTCATCCGCAACGAACCGTGGGCTACCTCGTGCGGAAGGCCCATGGCCAGGAGCACGTGGGACGGCTCCAGCGATCCTGAGGTACATGCCGAACCGGACGACGCCCCGATGCCCAAGAGGTCCAGGTTTAGCAGCATCGCTTCGCCTTCAACGTACTTGACGCTGATGTTCACGTTGTGGGGGAGTCTCTTCTCCGGATGTCCGTTAAGGATACTGTCAGGCACGCTGGATAGGATGCCTTGGATCATCCTGTCCCGCAGCGCGGCGAGGCGCGCCGGTTCTGTCGCGAGCTCCTTTTGGGCCAGGTAGCAGGCTTCGCCAAACCCGACTATCCCCGCGACGTTCTCGGTCCCTGCCCTCATCCCCCGTTCGTGGGCACCGCCTGTGACTATGGGCGTAAGGCGCGTCCCTCGCCTGACGTAGAGCGCGCCCACGCCCTTGGGCCCGTAGATCTTGTGGCTTGACAAGGTCAGGAGATCCACGTTCAGCTCGTTCACGTCTACCGGCACTTTCCCCGCGCTCTGTACGGCGTCGGTGTGAAAGGCGATTCCCTTTTCCTTGGCGATCCGGCCGATCTCGGCGATAGGCTCCAAAGTGCCCACTTCGTTCTGGCCGTGCATCACGGAGATGAGGATAGTCCCCGGCTTTATGGCGTTCCTTATCTCCTCGGGGTCCACCATGCCGAACTTATCGCACCCGACGTAGGTGACCTCACAGCCTTCTTTTTCGAGCATCTCGCACGTGTGGAGCACGGCGTGGTGCTCGATCTTGGTGGTAATAATGTGGTTTCCTTTGCTGGCGGCAGACCTCGCGATCCCGCGGATGGCCATGTTGTCGGCCTCCGTGCCGCCCGAGGTGAAGATGATCTCTCGAGGCTGCGCGCCAATGAGGCCGGCAACCTTATCCCGAGCCAGATCCACGCCAAGCCTTGCCTCTCGGCCCCACCTGTGCACGCTGGACGCGTTCCCAAACGCAGCCGAGAAGTAGGGCATCATCACTGCCAGGACCTCGGCCCTCACGGGAGTCGTGGCTGAATGGTCAAGGTACACGCGCCTATCGCTGGGGATGGAGGTCTCGCTCATCTGTTCATTCCTCTTTTCGTCTCAAGGAGGCGCTACCTGCGTCCTTGGTGACAAGGTCTTCCAGGGTGATAGAGTCCAGGACGTCGTCGATAGCCTGGCCGACTTGCTGCCAGACGCTCTTCGCGCGGCAGTCCTGGGGGCATGAGTCCAGATTGGGGTCTTCGCCGACACACTTCACCGGGACCACCGGTCCCTCGACCGCTCGGATGACTTCGCCTACTGTTATCTCGGATGCGGGCTTGGCCAAGACATAGCCTCCACCGAAGCCCTTTCTGCCAGTGACCAGTTCCGCCGCGCGCAACGGCCGGATTATCTGTTCCAGGTACCCCTGAGAGATATTCTGGACAGACGCGATATCATTGAGTGAGGACAGCGCCTCGCCGGACCTGGCGAGCTCGTACATCAAGAGGACAGCATAGTGTCCTTTGGTGGATAATCTAAAAGGCATGAAGGCTGGCCTCCCCCGTGAGCCGCGACTATCCCTGTCGACTATTCCTATTATTATACTAGGATTAATCCCCGTCAATACTCGCGCCCCGCATTTTGCGCGGAACTTGGAGGAGGTATTATAACTGCGTAGATAGAACGTTACGCGTACATCTGACAGCATATGGGGGATGCAAAGTGGGAGTAGACGAAAGGTCCGTGGACGAGATCATAGCGCGGCTTGAAAAAGAGGTCGCGTTGCGCCCCAAGGACACCGGGCTTCGCCTGCAACTGGCACTCTCCTATATGAAGCGTGCAAGGAGGGAGGATGCCGAACGGGAACTCGAGGCCGTCCTCTCCCAGGACAAGAAAAACGTAGACGCGATTTACTATTTGGGCATAACTCACGCCGACGCGGGGGATCTGGACAAAGCCCAGGAAAACTTCGAGAAGGCGGTGGCGATAAACCACAAGCACGGCCCCTCTCACTACTTCCTTGGCAAGATCATGGCCTTGCGAGGCAATATCCAGGGCGCGGTCAAGGAGACCGAAAAGGCGGTCGAGGCTACCCCCGGTAACCCCTTAGCTCACGCCCAACTGGGCGAGTTGTACATCGCGCTGGGACGTCAAGCTGACGCCGGCGTGCACTGGCAGAGGGTGCTGGAGCTCGACCCGTCCAACCTTCAGGCCCTGCATAACCTGGGAGCGCTGTATACTGACGAAAAGCAGTATGACAAAGCCCTGGAGTATCTGAACCGGGCCGAGCGCCTCGGCTCCGACAATCCCGGTCTCTACTACAACATGGGTCTTTGCTACTACGTCACAAAGAAACCTGAGAAGTCCATTGAGGCCCTCTCCAAAGCAGCCGAACTGGAGCCCGACAACCTCATCACCCTTACCACCCTGGGCGAGGTCCACGCCGCGTCCGGCGATCTGGACAAGGCCATGGAGATATGGGAGAAGGCTCTGACCGTCAAGCCGGACTCTGTCTTCCCTACGTACAACCTCGGTCTGGCTCATTTCCAGAAGGGCGACCGGGAGAAAGCGATCCAGCTTTGGGAGAAGTGCATTACCCTCGATCCAACCTACGCTCCGGCATACAAGAACCTTGCCGCTGCCGCGGCGATGGCTGGAGACCTCGACGGCGCCATAAGCCGCTGGGAGGCTCTTGCCGCCATAATGCCCGGCAGCCCTGAACCGGGTATGGCTTTGGGCGATCTCCTCTTCAGGAGCGGGCAGTACGAGAAAGCCGAGGGTTATGTTTCAGCCCTGGTCCAGAAACTTGAAGGGATTCCGGACCAGGCTTCCGTGAGAGACATCCGTTCCAGCGCCGAACTCCTTTACGGCGCGATCCTCTTGGCAGAGGGCAAGTCCGGTGAGGGCGTTGACCGGTGGGCCAAGTCGATGGGGATCGACCCCAACTTCGCCCTTGCCAACGGGGCTTTCATCGCTCGCTGCATCTGGAACGGCCTGGTCGAGGACGCCAAATCCGCGGCGAAGACTGAAAACCAGCGCAAGGCTGCCGGGTTGGTCGGAAGCCTGACCAATGAAGAGACCAAGCCTCCGGCTGTTGCGCGCTCCCCAGAGGCACCCAAGGAAAGCCCGAAGAAAGGGGGCTTCTCGTGGTTTTCTCGGGGAAAGAAGTAAAGCCTGCCTTCGATCTCGGAGCGATCCAGGTCCTCGCTCTCGTGGGTCCCAGCGGCACCGGCAAGTCTCACCGCGCCATGACCATCGCGCAGGAGAGGGGCTGTGACGCCATCATTGATGACGGCCTGCTCATCGCCGGGTCAAGGATCGTAGCAGGAAGGTCTGCCAAACGCGAAGAGACCAAGACCGCGGCGATAAGGCGCGCCATATTCTCTGCCCCGGGCCACGTGCTTGAGGTCAGGGAGGGCCTGTCTCAGCTCATGCCCTCCAAGATCCTGGTCCTCGGGACTTCAACAACCATGGTGTTGCGGATCCTGTCCCGGTTGGGCCTGCCCGAACCATCGGAGTACATGAACATCCAGGACTACGCGACCGCCGAGGAGATAGACCACGCGCTATGGCAGCGCAGGCAGGAAGGCAAGCACGTCATACCCGCGCCTGCCTTTGAGGTGAAGAAGACCTTCTCCGGCTATCTTGTGGACCCCTTAAAGGCGCTGGCCTTGTCCAGGGAGCAGCGTTACGGCGCGCAGGAGAGATCGGTTGTGCGCCCCACCTACAGCTACTTCGGGCGGTACTACATTTCCGACGCCGTCGTCATGCAGATAGCCCAGCGGATCTGTCTCGAAATCCCAGGCGTGTCCAGAGTGCAGAGGAGTCTGGTCCTCACCGTTGGAGAGGGGACGATCCTTGACGTGGAACTGGTGCTGCGCTATGGAGTCAAGGTTTTCGACGTCTTGCAGGCTGTACAGCGCAACCTGAAGGAGAAGCTGGAATACCTCACCGGAATATACCTCGAACGGGTGGACGTCTCCGCAAAGAAGATCAGCCTGGAATAACCTTACAGAAGGCAAAACGCGAGCACACGGCAAATACACTCTCTACGGAAGGGGGAGAGTGATGAAGCCGGCGTACGGTCTCGAGCTCCAGGAGGCGCAGAAGCTTGCCCTGACGCCTGAAGTAAGGCAAGCGATCATGGTCCTCCAGATGAGCGCCCTGGAGCTTACCAGCTTCATCCGCCAGCAAGTCGAGGAAAACCCGCTGCTTGAGATGGTTTTTGACCCTCACGAGGAATCCCTTCCGGAATCTTCTGATCCCCAGGACGAAGAGCTCCTGGCTTGTTTCTGCGACTCTTCCGACCTCGGCCCGTCCATGTCATCCAGGACACGGGAGAACCCCGTCCCCCTCTATGAAGTTTTCGCCGAAGACCGGCCGGGTCTTCGGGAATACTTGTCCGCTCAACTGGGGCTTCTGAATCTCTCCCCCGAGGAGCATCTCACGGGCGAGCTCTTGATAGGCAATATCGATGACAACGGGTATCTCCGCTCTTCGCCCGAGGAGATCTCCCGCGTGACACGCCTCCCCTTGGAGAAGGTGGAGGGGGTTCTTGCGGCAGTGCAAAGCCTCGATCCTCCGGGTGTGGGAGCCCGCGATCTTCGGGAGTGCCTCCTGCTTCAGGCTAGGGCCGCACGATGCGATGCCGTCGTGATCGGAGTAATCGACGGCCACCTGGGCGATCTGGCGGCCGGGCGATACCGTAAGATTGCCAAGGAAATGGGTACCTCCGTGCAGGAAGTCATGAAGGCGAGGGATGACCTGCTTACGCTGGATCCCAAACCGGGCGCCCGCTACTCTTCCGAGAGCGTCAAATACGTCTACCCTGAGATTACGGTCAGGCGGGAGGCAAGCGGGATCACGGTGACGGTTCTGGATAGCGCCCTTCCCCGTGTCAGGTGGAACCCTTTCTACCGGCGGCTCCTTGAAGCGGGCGACAAGGACGCCCGGACGTATCTCCAAGAGCAGCTAAGGAAAGCCCGCTCTCTGCTTAGGAGCATCGAGCAGCGGCGCGAGACCATCGTCCGCGTGATGGAATGTGTGGCTTCCCGGCAGGCGGCGTTTTTCAGAGAGGGGCCCGCTCACCTCGAACCCCTTACCATGAAGGACGTGGCGCAGCAACTCGGGCTGCACGAATCCACGGTCTCGAGATGCCTTCGGGACAAGTACGTCGACACCCCGTACGGGGTTTTTCCATGCAAGTCCTTTTTCAGCCCCAAAGTCCGTACGGACGACCGCGACGTCTCGCAGTACATGGTGAAGCGCCTGATCCAGACGATGATCCAGGCGGAAGATCCTGGGAGGCCCCTTGCCGATCAAGAGATATCGGCGGAGCTCTCCAAACGTGGGATGCATGTGGCCAGGCGTACGGTTGCCAAGTACCGCTCACAGCTTGGCATAAAGCCGTCGGGCAGGAGAAAGGTCCTCTAGCATCAAAGTCCATCTGGTACATGATAACCCCCTCAGCCTCGGGTTCTACGGCGTACGAAAAAGGCCGTACAGTTTGACGAATTGTGAGACTGAGGGCTAGAATTGTTATTGTGTGCTCAGTCATTAAGTGCAATACGGAATTCGGGTCAATGTACAAGATTGAGGTGGGGACTGGTGGTTAACCCAAGACGTGGCTCCGGCGGGGTGGAGGCTCCTGAGCGAAAGGAGCTTTCGGCTCACGCTCCGATTGAAGACGCTCTGGTTCCGGCTGAGCTGATCCTCTTCCTATCTCAGCACACCGGGGCTCCCGCAAGGCCATTGGTCAAGGCGGGGGACACGGTGAAGAGAGGTCAAAAGATCGCCGAACCCGGAGGGCCTGTTAGCGCAGCTCTCCATGCCCCGGCTTCGGGCACGGTAAAAGCACTCGAGGTACGGTATCATCCCGTTCTCGCCCGAATGGTTGACGCCATTGTGATCGAGACTGACGGAGCAGGTGAGTCGGCCTCCGACTTGGCTCCTGTGGGGACTAGGCTCGACGCCATACCCAAAGAGAAGATCGTTGAAGTTGCCAGAGAGGCGGGATTGGTCGGCCTTGGAGGAGCGGCTTTCCCGACCTCGGTGAAACTGACGCCTCCTCCCGGCGCGGCGATCGACACATACCTCTTGAACGGGGCCGAGTGCGAGCCGTACCTGACGGCGGACCAGAAGCTCATGGAGGAGCAGGCGGAAGCCGTGATTTTCGGCTTCAGGGCCCTCATGAAGGGCGCGGGGGTCGCCAAGGGCATCGTCTGCATCGAGGACAACAAGCCCGAGGCAATCGAGGTCATGAAGAAAGCCATCTCCTCATTTGGGGAGATCGACATAGCGGTGATCCCGTCGAGGTACCCTCGCGGCGGCGAGAAGCAGCTCATCGAGGTAGTGCTGGGCCGCGAGGTCCCGCCTCCTCCCGGGTTGCCCCTCAACGTCGGCGTGATTGTGTCCAACGTCGGGACAGCCTACGCCATGGCGCAAGCCCTTAGGACAGGGCTTCCCCTGGTCGAGAGGATCGTCACAGTCACGGGCGAGGGCGTTGCGCGACCGACTAACTTCCGGGCTCTCATAGGGACTCCGGTTTCATACCTAATAGAGAAGGCAGGGGGGTTCAAGGGCACTCCCGGAAAGGTGATCATGGGCGGGCCCATGATGGGGACCTCCCTTAGGGACTTGAATGTACCGGTGCTCAAAGGCACGTCGGGCATAGTGGTGCTAACCGAGGAGCAGGTCAAGGCGGAGCCGGTCCTTCCTTGCGTCCGGTGCGGCAGGTGCGTCGACGCATGTCCTATGAGGCTCCTGCCTGTATGGATGGCAGCCTACGCTGAGAACGGCTTGCTTGACGAGGCCGAGAAGTACCGGGTCATGGACTGCTGCGAGTGCGGTACTTGCTCGTACGTGTGTCCGTCCCGCCGGCCGCTGGTCCAGAGCATTAGGCTGGCTAAGGCCAAGATCAACGAGAGACGCCGCGCTGCCGCGGTCAAGAAGGGGTAGGTTATGGCACAAAAACTCGTAATCTCATCTTCGCCCCACTTGAAGGGGCCCAGGACCGTACGGAGCCTCATGCTCGACGTAGTCCTGGCTCTCGTACCGGCGACGGTTGCGTCTGTCGTCCTCTTCGGATTTGGGTCGCTCGCGGTTATCGCGGCTTCGGTTATCTCGGCGGTGGTTTCCGAGTACGTGTACGAAAAAGCGGTGAAGAGAGAAGTGACGGTCGGGGACTTCTCGGCAGTCATAACCGGCCTTCTATTGGCGCTGACGCTGCCGCCCGGCGTTCCGCTGTACGTGCCGGTCGTCGGCTCGGCTTTTGCCATCGTCATCGCCAAGCAGGTGTTTGGCGGGCTCGGGACCAACTTCGTGAACCCGGCGCTGGCAGCCCGGGCGTTCCTCTTGGCGGCCTGGCCGACGCATGTGTTGAAGGACTGGGTTAGCCCCCTGACCTACGATGCGGTCTCGGCGGCTACCCCCTTAAGCGGCGGGCAAGTACCGCCCCTCACGGACCTTCTAATGGGGGTCAGGCTTGGTTCCCTTGGGGAGACCTCCATCGCGGCCCTTACGCTCGGCGGTCTGTACCTTATCGTCAGAGGGGTAATCGACTGGAGGATCCCTGCCGGATTCCTCGGCACCCTGGCGCTGGGGACCTGGGTGTTCGGCAAGCCGGGGTCGTACTTCCAGGGAGACCCGGTCACTGCGCTGATGTTGGGCGGCGCGGTTCTTGGCGCGTTCTTCATGGCCACCGACTACGTAACCTCGCCGGTGACCAAGAAGGGTCGGCTGTATATGGGAATAGGCGCGGGGTTCATTACGTTGCTCATAAGGCTCTGGGGCGGTTACCCGGAGGGCGTCACTTACGCCATCCTTCTCATGAACCTTGTGACCCCGCTGATCGACCGGTTTGTAGTTCCCAGGTATTATGGGTACGCGCATGACGCAGCCTTGCGACGCAAGGCCAGCTCGGGTGGGAGGTGACTTTCATGAATGGCAAGAGATCGCTTCTGCACGATTTCACTAAGGGATTCATAGAGGAAAACGCCACTTTCAGGATGGTCATCGGCATGTGCCCGACGCTGGCGGTCACCACCTCCATGGTTAACGGGTTCTGGATGGGCGTGGCTGTCGTCTTCGTGCTCAGCATGTCGAACTTCCTGGTATCGGCTATCCGCAAGGTGACGCCGGATCAGATCAGGATCCCGATCTTCGTGATCCTCATCGCGGCGCCTGTGGTTATCGTCGAGCTGGTCATGAAGGCCTATATGCCGGCAATGTACGCGACCCTCGGGGTGTTTGTCCCCCTTATCGTGGTGAACTGTATCATCATCGCGAGGGCTGAGGCGTTCGCCTACAAGAACCCGGTGATTAACTCCCTCCTGGACGGCATGGGGGTTGGCATGGGCTTTACCATCAATCTCATGGTCATCGGCGCAATTCGCGAGTTCCTCGGCACCGGACGTCTAGGCCTGTTTGGTCTGGGCGCGTTCCCGGCCGAGCCGCTGTTTGAACCTTTGAGCGTGATGCTGACGCCTCCCGGCGGGTTCATTACGCTTGGTGTTCTAATGGCTGTACTGAACATCGCGATCAAGAGATCTGAGAAAAAGGCGGCCGCTCGGTTGGCCGCAGCGGCGGCGCACGACTAGCTCCTACGGACTTTGAAGGTGGAGGGATAGAGATGAAAGCCATCTCGATTCTACTGGGCGGGGTCTTGACCTCGAACTTCATATTCATGCAGTACCTCGGCCTGTGCGCCTTCATCGGTCTCTCGGAGCAATTGGAGACCGCTGTGGGCATGTCAGCCGCGGTTATCTTCGTCATGACGTTCGCGTCAACCGTGGCGGCGGCGTTTGAGCAGTTCATCCTGGTGCCGCTCGGCCTGGAGTACCTGCGGACCATCGCGTACATCCTGGTGATCGCGGCCTTTGTGCAGCTGGTTGAGATCTTCCTGAAGAAGACCGCTCCCGGCCTCTACAAGGCTATGGGGATTTACCTCCCGCTCATCACCACCAACTGTGCGGTGCTGGGCGCGGCGCTCCTGAACGTCACCAAGGGCTACAACCTGCTGTGGAGCACGGTTAACGGCCTGGCGGGCGCTCTTGGCTGGAGCCTTGCCATCGTGATATTTGCGGGTATCAGGGAGCGCTGGAAGTTCATGCAGATACCCGAGGTCCTGAAGGGATTCCCGCTGGCGCTCATATCTACGGGACTCATGTCTTTGGGGTTCTTGGGGTTCTCAGGCCTCTTCAAGAGCATTCTCAAGTAGTAGGGGGGAGCATAGATGCTGGAAGCTGTAATATCGTTGGGAGTATCGGGTTTGTTCATTGGCGTGCTGCTGGCAGTGGCGGCCAACAAGTTCAAGGTTGAGGTCGACCCGAAGATTCCCGAAATCCAGTCGGTTCTCCCCGGAGCCAACTGCGGCGGATGCGGATACCCGGGTTGTGCCGGGCTTGCGGAAGCCATCGTCGCCGGCAGGGCCCCGACCAATGCTTGCAAAGTCGGAGGGAACGCCGTTGCCGAGAGGATCGCGGGTATAATGGGCGTTTCAGGCGACGCCGTCGATGCCCAGGTGGCGGTAGTCTACTGCCAGGGTGACTGCGAACTGACTGAGAGGAACGCGACCTATGATGGAATCACCGAGTGTGCTGCTCTGAACGCTCTCGGCGGCGAGAAGACTTGTTCCTACGGGTGTCTGGGCCTTGGTTCCTGCGCGAGGGCGTGCCCGTTTGACGCTCTGCATATGAACGAGAAAGGTATTCCCGTGGTGGACCGGGAGAAGTGCACCGGTTGCGGCATCTGCGTTCGGACCTGCCCCAGGATGGTCATCGGGCTCGTCGACGTGAACAAGGAAGTCCACATCCTGTGCCGGTCCTATGACAAGGGTCCGGTCGTGCGCAAGTACTGCAAGATCGGATGCATAGCCTGCCAGGCCTGCGTGAGAGCATGCCCGCAGAAAGCTATCGCCATGGACAGGGGCACCCTTGCCAAGATCGACTACTCTCTGTGCGATAACTGCGGCATCTGCGTAACCAAGTGCCCGGTCAAGACAATCGTGTCGTACGAGAAGAGGAAGGCCGAGAGCGTGGCGTCCTAGCGCCGGCCGTTACACCGAAAGAGCATATCCGCCGGATTTGATTCATTCCGGCGGATTTCGCTTTTTTGCGCCATCTGCAGGGATATCCTGACGAAAAGTATTGTGAGTCATCTCACGTTCAAATAAGATCCTTATGAAGGGCGCCGATCTCGCGGGTTTGGGTGAAGCGAATAATGTAGGGATCTGTGGGCACGACTACTGGTATAATTTGGGAGGACGCAACCGATGCGAAGAACCCGGGTACTGATCCTTATCGTCGCTCTCACCGCCGGCGCCATAGTCGGGAGTATTCTGGGCGTGGCTCTCGAAAACGCGGCGCCGATCCTGGCTAAGGGTTTCACAGTGGGGCTTCAGCCCCCAACGACTTTGGATCTTAATGTGATCACGCTCACCTTGGGATTCACGCTGCGCCTCAATCTCATGGGGGCGATCCTGGTCCTTCTCTTGGTGCTCCTCCTTGGCAGGTGACGCGCTGTGAAGTTAGTCCTTGCTTCGGAATCGCCAAGACGGAAGATGCTGCTTGAATCGGCGGGAATCACGCCGGTAGTGGTCCCATCCAATGTGGACGAGGATGCTCCGGTCGATGACATGGATCCTGGGGATCTGGTGAAGGCTCTGGCAAGACGCAAGATCCGGAAGGTGGCGGAGCGCCTGCCGGACGACTACGTCTTGGGTGGAGATACCATCGTCTACATCGACGGAAAAGTCCTTGGAAAGCCCGCTGACAAAGAACAGGCACGGGATATGCTGCGTCGCATATGTGGGCGCACCCATGAGGTCTTCACTGGCGTGGCGCTGTATGAACCTTTGGGGAAGACGGTGCTGGACGACTTCGACGCCACTCGCGTGACCATCAGGGACATGGACGAAGAGGAGATCCGGTGGTACGTCGATACGGAGGAGCCGATGGACAAAGCAGGCAGCTACGCTCTGCAGGGTGCCGGGGCGTTTTTTGTCGAGAGAGTGGAAGGGGATTTCTCAGGAGTGATCGGGCTCCCGCTCCCGAAGGTATACAGCCTGCTTCGGAGGGCGGGCGTGTCGCTTAAGGATTTACAAGAGAAGTAGGGGGAGAGAGCAATATCCCGTTTGACAATCAAAGATTGGCCCGACCGGGACAAGCCGCGGGAGAGGCTTTCCGAAGTAGGACCGGAAGCGCTGTCCGACGCTGAACTCGTTGCCATACTGCTGGGGACGGGGAGCGCTAGCGAGACTGCGTTAGAACTGGCCCAAAGGACCCTCTCCGCGTCCTGCGAGCAGTACGGGACCAGCCTGGGGTTCCTTACGGAATCGACGCTCCATGAGCTGCGGCGGATTCCGGGGATAGGCCCTGCCAAAGCGGCGCGCCTTCGGGCCTGCGCCGAACTGGGCAAGCGACTTCTCCAGGCCCCCAAGGAGAACGGCAGGCAATACGTTATCCGCTGTGGAAAAGATGCATTCGAGTACGTAAGGAGGCACCTTAGTGACCTGGACAGGGAGCACTTCTGCATACTGCACCTGAACTCTCGGAACCAGGTTATCGGAAGAGACGATGTTTCGATAGGTACTCTGGATGCGACAATCGTGCATCCGAGGGAGATTTTCAAGAACTCGATCAAGAAGAGCGCCGCCAGAGTCATACTGGTGCACAATCATCCGAGCGGCGATCCTTCGCCGAGCGATGATGATCTCAAGATCACCAAGCGAATGGTCGATGCCGGAAAACTCCTGGGCATCCCAGTTGCCGACCACGTCATCGTGGGGCGCACGACGTTTGTGAGTGTGCAGGACGTCTGCCCGGGGTTGTTTTCCTGTGGGCTATGAGGACGGAAGCGAAAGGGAGAGTGGGTACGGTGCAGTGGCTCTACAATTACCTCAGCAGGGACATCGGAATTGACCTTGGGACGGCCAACACCTTGGTCCACGTGAGAGGAAAGGGTATTGTGCTCGTGGAGCCGTCGGTTGTCGCTATAAACGCCGACACCAAGGACGTCCTCGCGGTCGGGACCGAGGCGAAGCAGATGATAGGTCGCACTCCCGGCAACATCATCGCGGTCAGGCCTATGAAGGACGGCGTGATCGCCGACTTCGACATAACCCAGGCCATGATGCGCTATTTCATCAGGAAAGCCCACAAGCACCGCCTTCTCAAGCCCTTTGTCCTTGTCGCCGTACCTTCGGGATGCACCGAAGTGGAGAGGAGAGCCGTCATCGACGCGGCGGAGTCCGCAGGCGCCCGGGATGCTGAAACTGTCCCGGAGCCCATGGCAGCCGCTGTCGGAGCGGGCCTCCCCGTAAATGAGCCCACAGGCAACATGATCGTGGATATCGGCGGGGGGACCTGCGAAGTGGCAGTCATCTCCCTCGAAGGGATTGTGGCCTCGCGCTCGATCCGGGTCGCCGGTGATGAGATGGATGAAGCGGTCGTGAGCTACGTGAAGCGGGCCTACAACCTTCTCATTGGCGAGCGGACAGCAGAGGATGTCAAAATGACAATCGGCTCCGCTTTTGAACTCGACGAAGAGGAGCGCATGGATATCCGGGGCAGGGACTTGGTGACCGGGCTGCCCAGGACCATAACCATCGACTCACGCGAGATAAGGAAGGCGCTTTCAGAGCCGGTGGGGCAGATCATCGAGGCGGTCAAGGAGACGCTGGAGCGTACTCCCCCGGAACTCGCCGCCGACATTATGGACCGCGGGATAGTCATGACAGGCGGAAGCGCCATGCTCAAAGGCCTCGACAAACTTGTCAGCCAGGAAACGGGCATGCCGGTCCACATCATTGACGAACCGCTCAGGGCCGTCGCTCGCGGCACTGGGATCATGCTTGAGGACCAGGATAAGCTCCGAAAGGTGCTGGCTTCCTCAAGGCGAGCCAAGCAGTAGAGAGGATACGAAGAACCAAAAAGAGGATTGAGAGACGTGAGGCGGCAACTACCCTATAAGAGAGTTTTCACGGCAGTCGTGCTGCTAGCCGCCTCCGTCGCTCTAATGAATCTGACGGGCAAGCCTACCCAGGGACCCTCGTTCTGGGAAGCGGCCTTCTCCAGGATGGTTCAGCCCATATACCAGGCGTTTTCCAGACTTACCCTCGAAATCGAGTACTATAAGGCCGCGTTCGCCAACAAGAACGAGCTCATAAGGCGCAACGAGGAACTTGCCAAAGAGCTGGACTCCATAGAGGTATTGCGGGCCCGGATTGCCGAGTTGGAGAGCGAGAACGCGCGCCTCAAGGACCTTCTGTCGTTTCAGGAGGCCAACCCTGGGCAATATGAAGTAGCCAAAGTCTACGGGCGCAACCTCAACAAGTGGTTCTCCACCATAGATATAGCTCTAGGTCAGTACGACGGGGTCAACGTCGACGACCCGGTGGTCTCCCGAACGGGGCTCATCGGCAGGGTGCTCTATACCGACAAACGGACGTCCACGATCTTGCTTCTTACCGATCCGGAGAGTGGGATCGGGGCTACCATAGAAGGCGCGAGGGATTACGGGGTCCTCCTGGGCGGGCACGGGCCTGATACTCTGATCCTCCGTTTCTTCAGTCGTGACGCCGAGGTGAAGGTCGGAGACAGAGTTGTGACATCGGGCTTGGGCAGCAAATTCCCGGCAGGAATCCTCATAGGTGAGGTCACCTCGGTCTACATACCTACTCCCGGACTTATCAAGGAAGCGACAGTGAAGCCGTCGTCCGACCTCAATCACCTTGAAGAAGTCATGGTGCTGAAGAGATGACCCGCAAAGAGGGCCTAGCCGCGTTCGCGTCCCTGTTCCTGGCCATTTCACTCAAGTCGGTGGAGTTTGTGGTGTTCCCGGTCAAATACCGGCCGGACCTCCTGGTTGTTCTCGCCGCCTCGCTGGGATGGGCCAGCGGCCTGTGGATGTCGTTCCCCCTCGGGTTCGTGCTCGGCCTGCTGGAAGACCTGATCTTCGGTAGGGCGTTGGGCCAAAGGGCGATCTCCCTTGCCGTTGCATCGATGACCGCTTCTCTCTTGAGAAGGTTTGTGAACCCCGACTCCGCGCTCTCTAAAGCCCTTGTCGCCGTGATCTCGGCAGTCCTTGCCGATGCAGCGGGTTTCGCGACCCTCCGGGCAATGGGAATCGAGATCGGCCTTCAGTACTCGGTCAGGATGATACTGCCTGCGACGGCAGCCTGGTCCTTGATCCTGATACTCCCGATCGATGCGCTGCAGCGCAGGCTGGCAGGGCTCATCGGCCGTATAGTTCCCGCAGGAGAAGACAGGGAGAAGGAGGTGGCGGCGTGATCAAGAGGAACGACCTTCCCACCGATGAGGGCCAAAACCTCTCCCCCAAGGAGATGAAGTCGAGAAGAGACGTCTTCCTGGTCATGATAGCGGCCGTTGCGGCTATCCTCCTGCTTCAGCTGTTCAACCTGCAGATCGTGAACGGCGAGCGGTACCGCCGGCTCTCCACCGAGAACTACCTGCGGATCACGCCCATTGCGGCCCCCCGGGGCAACGTGAGGGACAGGAACGGCAAGGTGCTGGTTACTTCAAGACCGTCTTACTCCGTCTACTACTGGTACCTTGACAAGGCCAAGGCTGAAGAGGCGCTTCCGAGGCTCACGGAGATACTGGGCCTGCAGCTCGAGGACGTTCAAAAGAAGATCGCCCAGTATCAAGGCAGGTACTATGAGCCTGTGCCCATTGAAAGAGACATCACTCCGGAGCAGTACACCGCCATAGTTGAGGAAGCCCCGAACCTGCCGGGAGTGTTCATCCAGCCCGAACCCATACGATACTATCCGGGAGGGATGCTGGGCTCCACCGTCCTGGGCTACGTTGCCGAGATTACCGAGTCCCAGCTGAGGGACCCGGCTTACGAGGACTACAAGATCGGCGACATCGTCGGGCAGCAAGGGATCGAGGCCTACTACCAGGAAGCCCTCCACGGCGAGGCCGGAGGCTACCAAGTTGAGGTTGACTACAGAGGCAGGCCGACCGGGAACGTAGGCCCCGGCACCGATCCCAGTCCTGGCAATGACCTTCAGCTCTACATGGATTCCGTCCTGCAGCAGGCCGCCGAGGATGCCCTCAGGAAGGCGATGGAGGACTACCCCTCGTCGCGCGCGGGAATCGCAGTGGTCCTGGATGTTAAGACAGGCGGCGTGCTGGCCATGGCTTCAGTCCCCGGGTTCGATCCGAACAAACTGGTTGCCGGCATCACCCAATCCGAGCTCAACCGGCTGCTGGAAAACCAGGAGTGGCGCTTTTCGAACTTAGCCACCACGGGCCTCTATCCTCCGGGTTCCACGTTTAAGATTGTCTCTGCAATAGCTGCTCTTGCTGAAAACAAGACAACCGCGACCGAGACGTTCTTCGATCCGGGCTACCACCCGAATGTGCCCAGCCTGCCCTGTAACAAGGCGGGAGGTCACGGCGCGGTCGACATTGTCCAGGCCCTGCAAGTCTCATGCAACACGTACTTCTATGAGATGGGCCGCAGGCTCGGGATGGACGCGATGGCCAAGTACGCGACGGCGCTGGGCCTGGGCAAGAAGACAGGCGTCGATCTTTTCGGCGAGAACTACGGTACCGTTCCCTCAACGGAGTGGAAGAAGAAGGCCTACGAAGAGGGCAGAGTAGCTGAGCCTGAAGTGCTCTATTCCGAGAACATGATGGCTGCCATGGGCCAGGTCTACCACCTTGAGACTCCCATACAGATGGCCTCGGTGGTTCAGGCCGTAGCCAATAACGGAGTCAGAATGAAGCCCCAGATAGTTCAGCGGATCCTGGACCCGGAAGGCAACGTTGTTCAGGAGTTCGCGCCGGAAGTGGCAAGCACTCTGGAAGTGGACCAATCGATCCTTGACGTTGTGCGCCGGGGTTTGTACAGCGTCACCTCGCTCCCGGGCGGGACTGCGTACTGGGCCTTCTACGATCTGCCCGTGAAGGTAGCAGGGAAAACAGGTACGGCAGAGAATCCCCTGGGAGAGAACCATGCTTGGTTCGTCGGCTTTGGCCCGTATGAAAACCCCGAGATAGCCCTGGCGGTTGTCGTCGACCAAGGCGGAGGCGGCTCGGCCGTCGCGGCGCCTGTGGCGCGCGCGATCTTCGACGCGTACTTCGGGAACAAGCCGGAGTGAGCCCGCGCAGGGCGGGAGGTGGAACGCATGGCGCTTAAGCAGGATGTTGTCTTCAGAGGTACCAAAGGCGGCCTGGAGCTCATCCTGAGCGATGAGAAGGAGTTCTCCGTTCTTAGGGACAAGCTCAGGGAGTACCTGAAAAAGGGCGAAAGCTTCTTCACCGATTCCGATGTGGTATTGGATACGGGTACCGCCAACTTCTCCATCGATGAGATCCTGGAAATACAGAACATACTGGCCCATCCATACGGCCTTAGGCTCAAGAAGATCGTGCATAGGGACGAGCTCCCCGCGGAGAGGAATCGTGACCGGCCTGAGTCCAGGAAGGCATCGCCGTCAAGCGCGCCGGTCAAGCCGGTAGTGGAACCCCAGGAGCCGATGATCACCCGGGAGGCCTATGCAGAACTGGTGGCGGAGCTCCCTGAGACGCTGCTCTACAAAGGAACCCTTCGCTCGGGCCAGAAGATCGACTACCAGGGAAATGTGGTAATCGTGGGAGACATGAATCCTGGGTCCGTGGTGACCGCCACTGGCGACATAGTGGTCACCGGCACCCTTCGCGGCCTGGCTCACGCTGGGGCGGGGGGCGGGCACGGCTGTGTGGTGGCTTTTCGGCTCGAACCAACCCAGATAAGGATCGGCGATGTCATAGGGAGGCCGCCGGAGGGTGACTCCAAACCCCGCCGACCTGAAGTAGCAAGACTGAAAGACGGCGTCATACTCATTGAACCACTCGAAGGAATACGGTGGGAGGGAGAGCGTTGAGTCAAGCACTCGTAATCACCTCAGGTAAAGGGGGAGTCGGCAAGACGACGACCTGCGCCAATCTGGGCGTCGCGTTGGCTTCCATGGGAGCCAAGGTCGTCATGGTGGATGCCGACATCGGCCTCCGTAACCTTGATGTCGTGATGGGGCTGGAAAACCGGATCGTCTACGACTTGGTGGACGTAGTGGAGGGCTACTGCAGGCTGCGGCAGGCCCTTATCAAGGACAAGCGGATTGACGGCTTGTTCCTCCTTCCCGCCGCTCAGACGAAGGACAAGAATGCAGTGAACCCCGAGCAGATGAAAGAACTGGTCTCGTCGCTCAAGGAGGAGCACGACTTCATCCTGGTAGACTGTCCCGCTGGCATTGAACAGGGATTTCGGAATGCCATCGCCGGTGCCGACAGGGCGATTATTGTCACGACGCCCGAGGTCTCAGCCGTAAGGGATGCGGACAGGATCACAGGCCTCTTGGAGGCGTCAGGCTTCGAGAAACCGGAACTCATCATCAACAGGCTGAAACCCAAACTGGTCGCCAGAGGCGACATGATGGATATTCCGGACATCATCGACATCCTGGCCATTGACCTCCTCGGTGTAGTGCCTGACGACGACTACATAGTGGTCTCAACAAACCGCGGCGAGCCGGCCGTCATGGTGGATACCTCAAAAGCCGGAGAGGCTTACCGCAATATCGCCCGCAGGATAAAGGGTGAAGAAGTCCCGTTTATGGACCTTACACAGAAAGAGAGCTTCTGGGAGCGCATTGTCCGGATCGTGAAATCGGGCTAGGGGGGGATAACCGTGCTCATCAACTGGTTCTCGGCCAAGAAGAAACCGAAGGAGATAGCTAAGGACAGGCTGCGAGTAGTTTTGGTTCAGGACAGGCTGAGCCTCGCCCCGGCCCTTATGGAATCCATGAAGGATGACGTCATACTGGCAATATCTAAGTATGTGGAGATCGACACCGGCGGTATAGAATTCGTATGGAAGGACCTTGACCGCAGGCGCGCCTTGGTCGCAAGCATACCCGTAGTGGCCCTAAAGAGAGGTTTGACGGCAAACGATAGAGCTTCCCAGCGTCCATATTGAGAAGCGAATCGTCCGGCACATTGACTGGTACTTGCTCGGTTGTGTGCTCTTGCTTGACATTCTCTCGATACCGCTTATAGACAGCGCAACCCATGCACTGGACAATCACTACTACGCCAGGAAGCAAGCAATACTTGTCCTGGCGTCGCTGTTTGTGCTCGCCTTGGGGACTTTCCTGGACTACCGCGACATGGTCAGCCTTTCGCCGGCTCTCTACGCGATTACCGGCGCTCTCCTCGTGGTTGTGCTCTTCTTTGGGAAGGAAGTGAACGGCTCCACGCGGTGGATCCCGCTGGGCTTCTTCGATCTTCAACCTTCCGAACTGGCCAAGATATCGATGCTCCTTTTCACTGCCTATCTCCTATCGAGGTGGGAAGAGGCTCCATCGTCGATCGTGGAGTTTGCGCTTTACTACGCCTGGGTCCTTGTACCGATGGCGCTGATCCTGAAGCAGCCTGACCTTGGGACAGCGTTGGTGCTTATCGTCGTTACCACCGGCGCTCTTTACTTCGGAGGCGCTCCAGGGAAACTGCTGACGCGGCTAATCGTAGTGGGTGTAGTGACCATCATCGTCGTGCTGGCGCTGCACTTCTACGCAGGTCTCCCATTGCCGCTGGAGGACTATCAAATAAAGCGGATCACCACGCTCCTCGATCCCAACGGCGATCCGCTTGGGACCGGCTACCAGGTACTTCAATCCCGGATAGCTATCGGCTCAGGCTCCCTTTGGGGCAAGGGACTGGGCCAAGGCACTCAGAACAGGCTAGACTTCATCCCGTTTCAGCAGACCGACTTCATCTTCTCGGTGGTGGGCGAGGAACTGGGTTTCGTTAAGAGCGCCCTGGTTCTTGGCGTGTACCTCGTGCTCTTGTACCGGTGCTTGCTTGCGGCAGTGAACTCCACGGACCGCAGGGGCACCGTGGTCGCCGGCGGGGTTCTCACGTTGCTTCTCTTCCATCTCCTCGTGAATATGGGTATGACGATGGGCATCATGCCGGTCACGGGAGTGCCTCTTCCATTCCTCAGCTATGGTGGCTCAGCCCTGTTAGTCAACTCGTTTGCGGTAGGCATGGTGCTGAACGTCGGATGGCGACGCCACAAAATCCTGTTCTAGTCAGATCCCCGTTCTACTCAGATCCCCGACGGCATTCTACATGCTATCTGTCATGTTACGGCCGGTCGTAAAATCCCCCAATAGGGCCGGATGAAGAATCCCCCACCCCCTCGAAGAAACACTCCGGAACCAGCCAAGTTTCGGAGGTGCAATTCTTGCTTGGAGGCGGGGAAGCTTTGGACATCAGACTCATGCACAGCCAAGGGCTCAGCATCAGGGAGATCGCTAGGCGAACCGGTCGAGACCGGAAGACCATCGCCAAGTATCTCCAATGCCAAGAGCTGCTCAAGTACGGACCCAGACCACCGCGGCCGTCCAAACTGGACGAGTACAAGGATTACCTTAAGGCCAGGATGGCTGAAGGCGTGTTCAACGCTAACCGCCTGTTTGCCGAGATCAAGGGTCTCGGGTACTCCGGCGGTAGAACAATTCTGAAGGACTTCCTGAAACCCTTCCGGCCTCTGCAAAAAGCCCAGGCCGTTTCGCGGTTTGAGACCAAGCCCGGAGAGCAGGCACAAGTGGACTTCGGTGTGTTCAAGTACAAAGAGCAAGGCCGTGAGCGGAAAGTCTACGCCTTCGTCATGGTGATGAGCTACTCGAGGGCGATGTATGTGGAGTTCGTGGACCGGCAGGACACAGCTACGCTGATACGGTGCCACATTCACGCCTTCGAGTACTTCGGAGGAGTGCCGGAACACATCCTGTACGACAACCTCAAGCCGGTAGTGCTTGGGCGGAATGAGGGTGGCCAACCGGTGTGGAACCAAAGGTTTCTGGACTTTGCCCTGGTGGCCGGCTTTTACCCTAGAGCCTGCCGGCCTTACAGGGCCCAGACCAAAGGCCGGGTGGAAAGGGCAATCCGTTACCTCAGGCAGAGTTTCTGGCCTGGAATGAGGTTTTTCAGCCTGGAAGACTTGAACGCTCAGGTTAGGGCATGGTGTGATGCCGTTGCCAACAAGCGAGTCCACGGCACTACTCAGAAGAGACCTTGC
>JBLNCN010000011.1:0-816997 GCA_050260675.1 Bacillota bacterium
AGGTTTTTCAGCCTGGAAGACTTGAACGCTCAGGTTAGGGCATGGTGTGATGCCGTTGCCAACAAGCGAGTCCACGGCACTACTCAGAAGAGACCTTGCGACCTCTTGGCTGAGGAGAACCCTCATGCCTTACCAGACAGGGCAGCGTTGGCGGTTTTTCTCGCTGAGGAGCGCAAGGTCAGTCGGGACGGGTTTGTGAGTTTCGGCGGAGGCAGGTACGGAGTGCCCTGGGCTTTCGCTGGGAGGACGGTTGAGGTCCGGGAGAACGGCTACCACGTTGAGGTGTACTCGGCCAGGGCGAGAGTGGCGGTCCACCCGAAGGCCGTCATCGCCGGTACTGTGCTCCCCGCAGGTCAGACTACGGCTAGCGTCATACACCGGAGACGACTGGAACTTCAGTACCTTCGTGCCACTCTTTGGAGACTAGCTGTCCACAGCGTGCGGTGACAGTAAGGAGTCTCAGCGAGGGGGGCTAATAGCTCTCCTGCGTACGGCTAGGCCCAAAGCTCCGGCAAGCACCAAAAGGATGCCTCCAAGGACCATGCGCGAGACCTCTACAGGATAGCTGACAGAATGGCCATTCTCAACAACCGCTATCGAGTCAGCGTGTACGTCCGGCTCACCATCGTGGACGTCACAGGAGTTGTGGAAGACCCCAATGAGATCGACGACGTCCCCCTTCTGGCGGTACTTTCCGAGACTCTTGACCTTGAGGGCTTCCTCCTTGGGCAAGAACACCCCGATGGCCGTTCCGCTCGCGTCAAGGATATTGACCCAGGCGTGATCGCCTCTTACCATCAGGTCTCCCACAGCCTCCCCCACGAGTCGCACTACTAGACCGTCCATCTCTCGTGCCCTGTTCACAAGTTCGCCGATCGGCATGAGATGCGGGGCCGTCCCCGGTTGAAGCCCCGATGCGTGCATCGGCCCGAAGCCTGGCATTGAGATCAGAAGGCACGCGGCAAGGACTGCTGTAAGTGTACGGATTCTGGTCATCTCGGCCACAACCTCCTCCACACCACACCCATGAAGACCAGCACGGAGAAAAACTCCAGGCGGGCAGCCCACATTATGAGGATGTAGAGGACTTTCAGTGTTGCCGGCATGGTAGCCGAAGTCAAACCCGCCGACAGCCCGGTGTTTCCAGTAACGGAAGCAGATTCGAAGACGGCGATCGGCATCGGGTATCCGAATGCGAGCCCGGCTAGGGTCCCAATCGCGAACGTGGCGATGTACAGGAGGATAATCAGGGCTGCGATCATCACATTCCTGTCCTCTACAATAACGTCATCACCGCTGTGTATCTTTCCGAGCACGACTGCTGACTCCGGGGACATAAACTTCCGCACCTCTCTCTTCACCGCTGCCCAGACCAGTCCTGTCCGCATACCTTTGAACCCTCCGGCGGTAGAGCTGGCGCTTCCGCCCAGGAGCATGGCGAGGCTAAGAGAGAAGACTGCCAGCACCGGCCATACAGATCCGATCTGCTGGGCATACACATTGCCGAACCCGGTCGTGGTCTGAGCGGAGATTACCTGATAGATGACCCGCCTGGAAAGAGCCATGCCGGTGGAGTAGAGCCTGGATGTGACGGCAGGCAACAGCGACGTCAGGGACAGGATCAACAAAGAGACTGTCATGGCCCTCATTTCCACGTTGCGCAGAATCTCCTTGCGTCGCCCCGACCATACATAGTAGTGGAGCGCGAAGTTGAACGATCCAACTACCATGAACGGGATTGTGGCAAACTCGAATAAGGCGCTATGGTAGTAGTTGACGTTCTGAGATTGGGGGGTGAATCCGCCGGTGCTCCAAGCGCCCATGAACATCCATGAGCCGTGAAGCAAAGCCCTCACAGGGGGGATTCCGATGGCCAAACTTGCCGCCGTAAGAACCAGCGTTCCAATGACGAGGTACACCACGCTTATAAACCAGATCGCTTGCGTGGTGCGACCCACGCTGGGCAAAAGCCTCTCATCCTTGGCTTCCCCAACGTAGAACTTAAAGGCCCCCGGTAGGCCTTTGGAGAGCACCGTCAACGCCAAAACAACCATTCCTTGCCCGCCTACGTACGTCAGCAAGTGCCTCCACATGTTAATGGAGTTGGGGATGTGGTCCAAATCCTGCACAAGAACCAAACCAGTGGTTGTAAAGCCGCTCATGACATCGAAGAGAGCATCCAGGAACGAACGCCAATGTCCGCTCAGGATGTACGGCACCGCGGCGAGAAACATACAAGCGATCCACGACAGAGCAGCGGAAGCGAACCCTTCAGCCCAAGTGAGTCCGCGGCGCGAACGAGCCCCGCACAGCATCAGCCCGAACCCGCAGCACAGAGTCAGACCCAGACTGATGCCAAAATCCACAAGCGGAGCCCACTCGGCAAATGCCAGGGCGGTCGCCATGGGGACCAACATGAGGCCTCCTAACCAGACCACGACGACGCCCGTATAGTAGAGTACCTCCGGCTTCATCCGGTTGCCATTCATCTGTAGGAGTCCGCCTCTCCGGTCAGCGGGTCATGGCCGCGACCAGGTAGGCAAGCAAGCACAACGAGAACGTCAGCCCGATGGTGAACCCGGTCTCGGTCATAATCCCTGCCACGACACTCCAAAAGCTGTGTCCATTTCTGGGCTTCACCCCTGCTCACCCTCCCCAACTAGCGCCCTCCGCAGGTCGTCTTGGCTCTCCGACGACGCCATTGCCATGACGAGATCCCCCGGCATGATCACAGTATCGCCACGAGGACAAATGGCCTGATGACCGCGGATGACAGCGACGAGCACACAGTTCGTCGGAAGGTGGTGCGCAAGCTCTCTCACAGACTTGCCGCTAGCAGTGAATGCCTTGTCTATGTCCACCTCAACTAGAGCCAAGTCCGCCCTGTCAAAGGAGACGAGGGTGCGGACGCTGTCCAGCACCATTTCGCGCTCGACCATGCCCGCAATGATCGCAGTGCTCGATACGCTGAGATCAACGCCAAGAGTCTCGAAAAGCTCCTGGTTGCGTGGGTTATTGACCCTGGCTATAACCTTCTTCGGGTTGAAGTACTTGCGGGCGACCTGACCCACGATCAGGTTGACCTCGTCCCTGCCGGTAACGGCTACCACTATGTCCGCAGCGTCGCAGCCCGCATCGGCGAGGTCGTACTGGTTGGTCCCATCGCCTTTGATCACGAGGATCCCAAGCTCCTCAGCAAGTCTCACGGCTTTGCCTGGATTGCTCTCGATCAGAGAAACCTTGTGCTCATTCTCGATGAGAGTCTTGGCCAGGTAGTAGCCTACTTTTCCTCCCCCAACCACGACAACTCTCATAATCCGAAGACGCCTCCATTCGCTCGCTTGGCGCTCTTGGGCATTTCGGCCATGTCCCGCACCGCATCCAGCGCGTCGATCCGGACCACCGCACATATCAGGTCTCCCGTCGCTATGATGTCATCGCCGGACGCTATGAATTTGGACCCGCTTCTAGTGAGCGTGAGCACGCTCAGCTTCCTAGGGATGGCGATGCTGCCAACGGTCTTGCCGGCGAGCGCCGCTGTTGCCACAAATGAGACGGCTATAAGGGATCCCGGTTCAAGAGTAACTACTCTGCTAAAACCATCCAGAGAGAGGATGTCCTTCATCTCTCGAATGCCCAGATTGGTTGTGGAAATCGATTGGATGCCCAAGTCGTCGTACAGCCCTTCACGCTGAGGGTCGAAGATGCGGGCGACGACTTTCTCAACGCCAAAAACCCTCTTGGCCAGTTGGGCGACCATCAAGTTAACTAGGTCGTCGGACGTTACCGCGCACGCAAAGTCGGCTTGTCTGATACCTGCCTCAAGCAAGACGTCCTTATCGATCCCCGTGCCGAGTACGGTTCTCCCGTTGAACCCTGAGCCCAGCCTGCCCAGAGCTTCCGGATCGCGGTCTACCACGACGACATCGTGTCCTTCATCAGAAAGCGACGTGGCAAGCGCTGACCCAAGCCGACCGGCACCAACTATCACGCCGTACATTAGTGGTCCTTCTTCTCGTCGATGTTGGGGGGAGTGAGCTGGCCCCGTAAGCGCACCGAGCGAGCGAGATTCTCGATAGCTGGCCAATAGGATGGGTCAAGGCCCAAAGCAGCCCTGTAGAGTTTCTGCGCTTCAGCAACGTTCCCGCCTATCTCACTGATGGCTCCGAGGAGGTTGAAGGTCTCGGGTTTTGTCGGGTCAAGCCTGACAGCGTCTCTGAGGTGCGCCTCGGCCTCGTCCATGTTTCTCTCCACGATGCACCTCTTGGCCCACTCCAGATTCTCGTCGAAGGTAGTGGTCCGGCCTTCCGGGAGTTCCTCCCTGGACAATACCCGCCCAACGATGCTGCGCAGTTCGTCAGGGCCAAACGGCTTCTGGATGTAATCCACTGCGCCGAGTTTCAAAGCCTCGACAGCAGTCTCTACGGACCCGAACCCAGTTATCATGATCACCGGCTGAGTCGGCCTGTCCGACTTCACGTGGCGCAGGACCTCCATTCCATCCATCCCGGGCATCTTCATGTCTAGCAGCACCAAGTCGAAGACGTCAGAACGGAATTTCTCCAGAGCGTGGTCACCGTCAACGGCGGCAACCACTTGGTACCCCGAGGATTCGAGGGCCTGACCCAGGGTCACCCTGACCGACTTGTCGTCATCTACCAGCAAGATCTTCCTCGCTTCCATCGCCCATATCCCCTCCCTTGCAGGATGTTAGTCGTCGGCCCGTTCCAAGTATCGTCGAACCACTTCGACGAGGGCAGACGGCACAAAAGGCTTGACCAGATAGTCTTGAGCGCCCTCCTCCATAGCAGCCTCAACTTCCGAAACCTCCGCCACCGCGCTCGTCACAATCACGGGTATCGCGGCCGTTCGAACATCTTCCCGGAGGGCCTTTAGGACCAGATGACCGTTCATCTTCGGTAGGCGGATGTCGAGCAACACCAAGTGTGGCCGCCTGGCGAAAGCCTTCTCCAGGGCTTCGACCCCGTCCACCGCAATCTCCACGCTGTAGCCTGCCAACTCCAGGCATATCCTCAGGGCGAGCGCGATGTGGTCATCGTCCTCGACCAACAGGATCAGAGGTCCGCGCTCGGATTCTCCTCTCTCTCCGTCACGAGACAACCTTGTCACCTCTCTGTAGTGTGAAGACAAAAGTGCTACCTTGGCCTGGCTGGCTCTCGACCCAGATCCGGCCCTCATGGGCTTCAACGATCTCCTTTGAGATGGCCAGTCCCAGCCCGGCGCCGCCGGGCAAGGTTTGGACTCTGCTGCCTTTAACCTGGACGAACCGGTGGAAAATCCGGGTTTGGTCCTCAGGGGCTATGCCCTGGCCGGTATCCCTAACGTATATCTCCACCTTCTGCTCGCCGGCCTTCCTGGCCCCGACAGTGACCGTGCCGCCTTTCGGCGTGTAGCGCAGAGCGTTGCCCACCAGGTTCGAGATCACCCACACGATTTTGTCCGGATCAGCCCGCACGACACAGTCGCCCTCAACATCTGTGCTCAACTGAATGCCAAGGTCCTTGGACTGCTGCCGCAGCGGTCTCAGAGCTTCCTCGATGAGATCTTGAGCCGACACCGGCACTCGCCTCACCTCGATCTTGCCGGCCTGTATCCTGGCGAGATCCAGAAGCTCGCTGACCATCCGGGCGAGTCTAGAGGAGTCATCCTGGATGATGTCCAGGAGCGGCCTGGCCTTGGGGTCGTTCCGGAGAGCCTCCTGTTCAAGGAGAAGCCCGACGCTCATCGTGATGGACGTAAGGGGCGTCCTGAACTCATGAGCGACGGTTGCCACAAACTGAGATCTGATCTCGTCGAGTTCCTTGTACTTCGTGATGTCATTGAAGACCACAACAACTCCCGTGAGCGCCCCTTGCTGCGTGCGAATGGGCGAGGCGCCTACCGCATGGAATCTCTGCTCCTCTCGATTCTGCCACCGAGTCCTGGACTCCAGAATCACAGGCGCGTCGGCGGTCTCGTCGGCCCGCGGCGCCTTCCTTTCAGATGCCAACCGCTTTATTGCGGCAAATACCGCTTGGTCGTCCAGGACCTCCAGGAGGTGCTTACCGATTGCGTCCTTCCCAGTCACGTTGAGGATCCGCTCAGCAACCGAGTTGAGCATCTCGATCCGGAAGTCCGAATCAGTCACGACAATGCCGTCGCTGAGGCCTTTCACCAGACTGTCCAGCGATCCGATCACACCGGATAAAGTCCTGGTGGCAAAGGCTACGGCGAATACAGTGGCCACTATGGCCACTCCGGTTACCGACACGGTTGCCCCCTGTGCCGCCCTCTCCGCAACCTGATCAGCATGCATCATGTTCTCCTGGTTGATGGCCTGAAGGTCAGCGCAGAGCTGACGGATCCTGGTGAAAACCGGCAACTCGCTCTCCAGGTACTCCTTTCGGGCGACATCGCGTCCCTGCGTTGCGACAAGTTCTCTCACAGTGAGGTACCCGTCGGAGTATCGCTTGTACTCCTGATCGATCTTGGCCAGGATTTCCTGCTCTCCCGGGATGGTAATGTTGTCAGTTGCCCGCGCAAACCACGTGTAGAAGTCGGCCTGGCTCGCTGCCACAATCGGTTCGCCGGTTGCCGCTTCTCCCGCAACGTACAGAAGGACACCGCTGTCCTGACGTTCAAGAGCTGCAATCATGCTCTCGGCGGCCACAACGCTCCGGTAGTTCTCCACTAGCACGTCGCGCAGCGCCAAGCGAAGCCTCCAGAAGTTCACGCCGCTCCATGTGGCCACACCGACGAGGATGGCGACAACCACCCCGTACCCGACGCGAATCCGTTTCTTGATGCTGGATCCCATTGACCGCCCGCCTCTTCAGATATGATTCCTAAACAGGACATCTCGTATCAAGACAATCCTACCGCCGGGCTTCCTCAAATCGGGCTCAAGAGAAGTTGGTTCTCCGTCAAGGATCCGTCAATAATGAACTGGAGTTAGAATAGGGGCATGAGTAGACTCAAGCACGGACCGGTAGATCAGGCGAGCGCCTACGCCAAGAGCCTTGGGCTGGTGTTGGTAGCTACGGCAGTTAGTATGCCGCTCAGATCCGTCATAGAGCCGGTCAATCTTGTCATGGTGTACTTGGCGGCAGTCGTCGTGTCGGCCATCTACCTCGGGTACGGCCCCTCAGTAGTGACGTCCGTCGCAGGAGTCCTCGCGTTTGATGTCTTTTGCGTTGAGCCCTACCTGAGCCTGGCTATCAAGGACGGCGAGTATGCCCTCACGTTCATGGCTCTTCTGGGAGTCGGAGTCACTATCAGCAGTCTCACGGAACGGCTCCGCGTGCTGACCGAAGAGTCCAACGAGCTCCGGCTGCTGAAAGCCAAGGAAGAGCTGCAGTCCGCGCTCCTGAACTCGGTGTCCCACGAGCTTCGCACACCTCTCACAACCATAGTGGGCGCACTCTCAAGCCTTGCTGAAGCAGAGGCTACCCCCAACATGCAGAGCCTTCACCGAGCGTCGCGGGCCGAGTTGATCGAGGCTGCTCGCGAGGAAGCGGACAGATTGAGCGCACTGGTCAGTGGCCTTCTCGACATGTCGAGGATAGAGTCAGGCTCCCTCAAGGTGAACCACAAGCCCAATGACATTCAGGACATCGTCGGATCTTCGATACAGCAGGTCAGGAGAAAGCACAAGAAGTGCATCATAAAGACCGAGATCCCGGTAGGCTTACCTCTCTTGAACGTGGACTTCGTTCTCATTTCACAAGCATTCTCCAACATCCTAGATAATGCAATCAAGTACTCACCAGCGGGTGAGGAAATCCAGGTCAAAGTAAGGGCCTCAGGGAGGGAACTCCAGATGTCCGTTCTGGACAGGGGCTCGGGAATCCCGGAAGCCGATCTTAATCGAGTGTTCGCGAAGTTTTACCGTGTGCCGAGGTCCGAAAGAACCCCAGGGACAGGGCTTGGGCTGGCAATCGCGAAAGGGTTCATCGAGGCGCACGGTGGCAAGATCCGGGCAGAGAACAGAGAAGGCGGAGGGACCGCAATCATTGTGTCGCTACCGCTGGAACCATCAAGGGAGGGACAACCGTGACGTCGGTAAGAGGCGCGCGCGTTCTGGTGGTGGACGATGAACGGCCCGTTCGCAGGTTCCTGGATGCGACGCTGGGTGGTCACGGGTGGGAAGTCACGCTGGCTGAGACTGGCAGAGAAGCCATCATGCAGCTATCATCGAGCAAGTTTGACGCGGTGATCCTAGACCTCAGCCTCCCGGATATGGACGGCAAAGAGGTTATTGAGCAGGTACGAGAATGGTCACAGACCCCTATCATAATCGTGTCGGCACGGGACCAGGAGATGGAGAAGGTTGCCGCTCTGGACGCCGGCGCCGATGATTACCTGACAAAACCCTTTGGTACTGCTGAACTGCTGGCGAGACTGCGGGTCGCCATCCGTCACTCTCCTGCTGCTCCTGTCGAGACAGCTTTCCGGATCGGAGGGTTGGAAGTGGACCTGCCGTCGCACACGGTCACAGTCGATGGCGAGCGGGTGTCCCTGACCCCAATTGAGTACGATCTGCTAAGGGAATTCTGTCAGAACGCGGGCAAAGTGCTAACTCACCGTCATCTTCTGACACGAGTGTGGGGCCCCGCCTACGAACGGGAGACGCACTTACTGCAGGTAAACGTAAGCAATCTGCGCAGGAAGATCGAGTCCAATCCGACCGAGCCTCGGTACATACTCACCGAGCCGGGTGTCGGATACCGGCTTGAACTGCCTGACAGCTGACGCCAGTCGGCATGCCGGAAGGTCCTCACCACGCCTGGCCTCATGAGGGTGGGCTTCAGCGCGTCTATCCAGCCGAGAGATCGCTATCTTCATCCCATTGCAGTCAGATTGCAGTCAAATTGCCTTTCGTAGTAGGCCTTCGCAGTCGCCCGGAAAACAAAAAACCGCTCTTTGAGCGGCTCTTTTCCTTGGTGGGGGAGACGGGACTTGAACCCGGGACCTCTTGCATGTCAAGCAGGCGGCCTCCCTCCCACTCCGTTCCGATGCGTACCGGATCTACAGTATTATCTGCTCGTTTGTCTGTCGCCCTTCCCAGTCGGTCCCGGTCTGTACGGGTCATTTCCATCGTGATTGCAGTCAGATTGCAGTCAAGCTCGACTGGCCCCCGATACACCGCAGCAAGGCCTGGCAGAGGCCAATGAAGTGCTTAACACAGCCCCTACTCCTAAGGAACTCCCTTCGTGGTCAGGCCTGCTACAGCTCGGGCACCCCTCCTGAATATCAGGTAGGCATTTCTGTGCCTAGTATCCTTGTGTTAGCGCCGGTGGTAAATTGACCCCGGAGGGGAAACGGACAAAAGGGCGCCAGAGAGTAGAATGTTTGGCCTCCATGCACTTCAGGATCTCTTGCCACGAGAGACACTTCCCCTCGTATTCACCCGTTTGGAAGTCCTCGCACTGATCGCAAGTCAGGATTCCAGGTTGTCCACGTATCCACCTGAAAGGACAACGCCTTGTTTGTCCAGGGAAGTCCCTTGACCAGGTAGTAGACGATATTGATAGCGCGCCTGTGAGTGACCAACATGACGTTTGGCGCGGCGTTCCAGGACAACACGCTGTCGCATAGGTTCTCCCAGGCGATCTTTATCCTCTGGTAGTTCTCCGCCGAGCTCTCGCCGCCAGGGAAACGCTCGTCCATGGCAAGAGAGGTGAAGGAGATATGGGGGTAAAACCGGTCAGCGATGCTACTGGGCATCCCGGCCAAGATCCCGTTACTCGTCTCCCGCCATTCGGGCGAATACTCAACCTCAAGGCCCAGGCGCGCGCCAATCTCGGTCGCCGTCTCCGCAGCTCTCTCAAGATCACTGATAATCAGCGAGCGGATCAGGAAATCGTCCCGCTTCTCGTCTACTCGTTCCGCTGGCCGCCTAGCCTGGGCGACGCCCTCCTGGGTGAGACCATGATGGCTCCACCCTCCGCGACATGAATCATCATCCTGACCGTGCCGGACCAAGTAAATGATCACTGCTCTACCCCCTCGGACACCGTCCTGGCCGTCGCTTCGCGGTAGGAGACGCTTTCATCCGGCGCCTTATCAGGGAGAACATGGGCGGGATGCATATGATCTGCGCTACGACGCCAGGCAATGCTATGCTGATGGCTCCGATCAGTGGCGCCCAAAGCGGCACCTGGGGGACCCCGAACATAGGGAGGATAAGGTAGGCCAGGACTCCGTAAACCGCTCGCCCGGCAAACATGGCGCCCAGGAGTGACACGTAGACGCCCGCATGGAGTCTCTCGTAGAAGAGCCCGGTCAGGAGGCCATAGATGGCAAGTTCGACGGCAGCGACCTGGGCAAGGGGCGGAGCGAGAGACGGAATACCGATCAAGATCGCACTGAGGATTGGGCTCAGGACTCCAACCAGCATTCCGGCAACAGGTCCGCAGACGAATCCTGCGAGCAACACCGGTACGTGTGCCGGCAGAAGAACCTGACTCAACCCGACAGAGCTGAAGACTACAGGCAACACTATCCCTAGAGCAACAAACAGGCTGCTATATGCCAGTTTTCGAGTGTTCATCGGATCCAGCGCCCCGGTCTGAACGGGTCTCAACAGCGTTCAGAGCAGCGACACAGACCGCATCCCCGAAGCTCTCCGAGAATGACCTTCTGAAATCGGTGTCCCTGAGCGCTATGCCTACATACCAGGTCCCTCTCTCGTCGTCGTTCTCCCAATAGCTGGCCTCAGACTTCTCGGCTTTGGCCACCACCAGCCATGTAGACCGAATGTCGCCAGACGGGTCGAACTCCGGACCCGGGAAAGTATCTCCAAGGACCTTCTCCACGATCAGAGACGCCCGTGCCTGCCAGTCCATAAGGACCCACTTGCTGATCTCCAACTCAATACCCCGCTTCACGGCCCTATCGGGGCGTGGGCTGAGACGAGCCTTCATCGCCTCAACGTAGCTACTAGGCGTTTCGGGTTCAAGAGAAGGTCAATGGCGTCTCTTATGTTATTGACGGCAATGTCGGCGGCAATGAGAGTACGCGCCGAACAGCCTTCCCGGCCAAGCACCACAATCCCAAGAGCGCATTCGGCCATCATGAGACTATCGTTGATGCCGTTCCCGATGCAGACCGTCTTGCCGGCGCCAAGATCGCGGACGAACCTCGCCTTATCGGCCATCCCATCACTCTGACTGACCACTTTCAACGAGACCGGAAGCCCGGCGCACTCCTCTTTGGCCTTGCCGAACGTGTCGGCAGTCAGGACATACACCTTCACGCGTTCGGAGAGCTGCCGAAGCCTCTCGCCCACTCCTTCCTCGATGCAGCCGTCACACGCAAGCGTGCCGTTGTAGTCGAACACGACGGATTCTAGTCTGAACGTTTCACCGGACGGAAGATCGAGACTGATCATCTTCGCCGCCGAGCCTCCCTTGTGCTGGCCCTCCAGCAAGATTTTTGCCGAATACCTCGCGGTACAGGTCCTCGCCATAGCTCGTGGGCAGTGGTACGCCCTCTACGAGCCGGAAGTTGCGGGAGCCGCCTGGCTGCCTGCCAGCCCGCAGAAAGAGAGTGTCCTTTGCCCGCTGCTCACGGAAACCACCGGAGAGAGCGTACATGTGGGTAACGAAGAAGACTTTCACGCCTTCATCGAGCAGAGCGCTCACGATCTGCCGGGCTATCTCGGAACCTTCCCGCTCGTTGGTTGATGCAAAGGACTCATTGAACAAGATGAGCGCGTGTGTCTTCACCTCGCCGATCAATTCGCTCATCCTCAAGAGCTCTTCGTCAAGTTTCCCGTGCTTCATGGCGGCATCTTCTTCACGCTTATAGTGGGTGAAAACGCCACTTGCCACGTTGGCCCTGAATTCCTCTGCGCCCACAAACATGCCGCATTGCATCATGAGTTGAGCTTGACCGATGCTGCGGAGGAACGTAGACTTGCCTCCCTGGTTGGCGCCGGTGATCACGACAAGATCTCTCTTGCCGGCTGTCGCGCTGTTGCCCACGGTCCTGGAGGGGATCGATAGCGAGAGGCAGACGTCGTACAGGCCCTCGAACTCATGCTCCCTCTCTGTCATGTCAAGCGGAACCGGGAAGCAAATCGGCTCGCCCTTCTCCCGGAGAGTCTCATATAGGTTCACGCATCCGACGTAAAAGGCCGTCTCTGCCCTTAATGCCGTGAAGAAACTGAGGATATGCTCGGTCGACTGGGCTACCGCGTCGGCCGCAAGGTTGATCGCCCTATCCTTGCGCCTCTCAAGGTCGTGGGCCCCGGCGTCGTCCCGTGGATGGATCGCAATCTTCGGCGCGAAGTGCCACTTGATCTTGGTCTTTAGATCGCTGAGCATACTATGCAGGGTGTAGTTGGTGGCGATGCACCCTCTTCCGATTTCCGCGCTCACGAGCATGCCGTCGTGGAATGCCAGCTGTTTTAAGTGCGACTCAACCTCTTCGAAATAACCGTCGGTCAACTCACGCTGCAAAGTGGCCATCAGGCCGCAAAGCCCTTCCGATTGGAACTTGCTCTCGTACGTGTCGGCGACACGGCGTAGCTCTCTGAGCATCCGTACCAGCATCTCCAGCATCCTCACCGAGCTGAACATCACGGAACTCAGGAACTGGCTGGAGATACCCCACAGGTGCTGTCTTCTTTCCTCGAACGTCCTTTCTGTGATGCTGTAGATCTCCCTGACCGCGTCCGGGTTTTGGAGACAGTCTCTTAGCACTGCCTGCCGGTACGAGATCTCCTCTGTGCTGCCGAGCTGGTCGAATACTGCACTGCTCACAACACCGTACAAGTACCTGTCGTCCCGCGCCATTGCATTGAAGAGGATACCCAGCCCCAAGTCCGTTGCGACCACCTCTTGGCGAGGCGTCCAAGCGGTTCGCGGCTCAAAGTCCTTGTCGCGGTACATGAGGTGGACTTTCATGACGCGATCCGTCCCCTTATGGACCTGTAGGTAAGCCCGTATTTCTCGGCTATGGCCATGGCATAGGCCAATCCGTCGGCTGGCTTCCGGACAATCCTGAAGGTGCGGAGGGTCGGGTTCTCAGGCACAACGGTACTGACCATGCTAACGACCGCTGCATTCCCTGAAGCCAGTTCGTCCAGAAAAGTGACCCATACGCATATGAGGCTCTTCCGCAAGATGATGTCCATAAGACTCTTTCCAATGGCGACTCCATCATTGAGGGAGGTAGACGCAAGAATCTCGTTGATGATGACGATGCTGCTCGCTGTAGCTCGCTCCAAGATGTCGTGGATCCGGATGAGCTCGCTCTTCAGCTTTCCATTCAGGCTCTCAACGCGTTCCTCCCGCTCGAAGTGGGTAAACATGTTGTCGAACAGGAACAGACAGGCCTCCCTTCCCGGGATGGGACACCCGAGGGACGCGAGGAAATGCATCTGCCCGAACGCCCTGGCAAAGGTGGTCTTCCCACCCTGGTTAGGTCCGGAAACAACGATAACGCGTTCCCCTTCCTCCAGGTGGAAGTCGTTGAGCACGATGGGGTCGCCCTGAGGGATCATCTTCGCCGCGAGAGCGATATCGAAACCGTCGATACTGTGGATGTTCTTCGCTTCCGGCGTGACCTCGGGGTAACAGAATGGCAGACCTGCGGCTTTCAGAGGCGCGATGTATTCAAGATAGGAAATGTAGAACTGCAAGTCCTTAGAGAAGCCTACTATCGTTTCGTCGAGGAAACTCCGATGCTTTTGCACGAATCTGTCGAGCATCGAAAAGGCGTCGGGGAAGATGTTCGCCACAAGACCCAGCACGCCCTCCTCTACGTGCTCAGCGCAGGTCTCCTCAGGTATCTTCTTCAAGTAGCTATTCACTGCGCCCTGCCGGAATCTCTCAAAAGACGCAACGATGTCGCGAGTGTAATCAGTCTCCCCCTCGTACTTCAGTACTTTTATTGTCCCATTCTTGATCAGCATGCACCATTTCACATGGGACATGGCAAGTTTCACGTCTTCGGCCTCGCGCCACACGGCGGCAAGAGCCTCCGAACTGAGATAGTCAGCGACATACTCCCGTGCGGATTGTAGACCGGCAGATTGCAGGTTGGCACTCTTGAGGTCAGACCCGAATCTCTCCAAAGTCCATCGGTAGTTCAGGACGGCTTCCAGGAAGTAGCCCATCCTCAGATAGCCGATACCCTGTTTGGACCAATCCGAAGGCTTGAGGAGACTCGTTACAAGCCGCTCTATATCCAGCATCTGTCGGGAGAAGGCGTCGGCTTGCTTCAGCAGCTCACGATCTTCAAGATCGCGCATGACTGCTTGTCGATACACAACGGTCTGCTTGTTGCAGCCAGGCGAGTAGAACAGCGGCTTTAGATCGAAGTCTTTCTTTCTGGCGGTCACCGAGGCGACAACCTGGTCAAGATTGATGTCCCGGAAGAACTCAGGCTCTTCGCGGACCCTCGCTGCATCCCCTTCAGCTCCCGCTGGAAACAAGATGCTAAACGGCGTCACTTCCATACCTCCCTCGGTCGCAGAGCATAAAAACGACCTCTGCAAGCATGCCTGCAGAGGTCATCAGCTTCATCAAGCGATCAAGCGGTTTTGGCTTTCGCTGCGGGAGAACCTCATTCCCATTAGCATTATAGCATCCATCGAACCGCCGCCGGGTCTACGCCTGCTGACTCCTATTCATCGCCGCCAGAACACCGATGGAGGCCAGCTGAGTGACGATTGAGAATCCTACGAGAACCGGGATGGAGAAATCATAGAGAATGCCCATGAAGGCGCTCCCAATGAACCAGAACAGGCCGTATCCTGCGTTGAATATACCGTAAGCTGAGCCCCTCCTCTCCGGCGCCACCATCTCAGCGATCGCCGCCCGTAGAATCGACTCCTGAACACCCATTCCGATGCCCCAGAGAAGGATCCCGAATATCGCGGTACTCCTCGAACCCAAGAACGCGAACGGGGCGAAGAACGCGGAGAAGGATACCGCGATAATCAGGGACTTGGCGTGAATCTTGTCGAACAACTTCCCGAAGACCAGCGCCGAGACAGCGTCGATCCCCATTGCCGCCGCGTAGAGCAGCGGGATCCAGGTTGCCGGCACCGCCCCCACCCGCTGAAGATGGAACGCGACAAGAGGAAAGTCAGCGTATCCGGCCGCAACCAGGGCTATCGCGAGCATGTAGACCCAGAACTTCTTCGGTAGCCCCTTGCTCTCGATGACAGTCGTCTTCGCTTCAAGGTCCCGGGGCTTCGGGTAGAGGAGCCTGGCTGTCCCGAGCACTACTAGCGCTGCCAGCGCAGGAAACAGCAAAACGCGGAATGCGGGACGGTACTCCTGGCGAGTCCCCATCGCGAAGGCCACCAAGAGAGGTCCTGCTACGGCTCCCATCTGGTCCATCGCTTCATGGAGAGCAAATCCCCAGCCATGACCAGTCTGCGAAGTCGCGTGAGAAAGCATGGTGTCGCGAGCGGGGTTCCTAATCGCCTTACCGGTCCTCTCCAATATCATGAGGCCGGCGGCGAGTTGCCAGTTGCCGGCGAGAGCCAGCAGGGGAACTGCAAGCAGGTTCAGGCAGTAGCCAATCCCGGTAATGAGCCAATACTGGCCGGTCTTGTCGCTGACATACCCGGAAACCAGCCGAAGCCCGTACCCGATCAGCTCGCCGAGCCCGGCTACTAGGCCGACAATCGCGCCTGTCGCCCCCAGGCTTCCAAGGAACGGGCCAGTGACGCTCCGGGCACCCTCATAGGTCATGTCCGCGAACAGGCTGACGACGCCGAGGAGCACGACGAACTTGACGGCGTTGCTCCTGTTCGATGCCTCAGTGTTCTTTTTCTGAAATTGCCCCACAGCCATGATGCACTCCTCCTTCAGTGTCTTCTCTGCAAGGTTGCACTATATGGGGGTGCTTCACGGCCTATCCTCCGGGGTCTCGGGTCAGGTGAGTCTGGGCTGAGGCTGCACGAGATGAGGTACCTGCGATCTGTCTGCAAAACGCTCTGGCTCGAACAAGTTCCTGCTCAAACGGAACCCTTCCCTCTCCATTTGGCATCTGCCTCCCTGCGAAGTCCCGGTATTCGTACGGAGCCATCTGAGGCCGGCGCGGCACGCCGCGGCCGGCAAGCAAAGCTATAGTGGCAGCGTCCTGTGGCCAATCCTTGAGCGCACCATCGTGGGCTAGGCTCACACGAGTCTCACGGGCCGATTCGCGGATCCTCCGAACTATGTTCACAGCTCCTTCATGGATCACCACGTCCGCCTCCCGGGAAAACGCCCGACATGCAAAAGGCTCCTACAGGACCGAGTCCCATAGGAGCCATCACGCGCGCGGCGCTTAAGTGAGCCCCATCACTATTACCGATTCTAGCCCTACCATAACGGTATTACAACCGCATATGATGTGGTCGCTTTGGCCTCTCTTGATCGTCATATCTCGCCGTCTTCCGCCCAGAGTGCACAAACGCCACGCTCACCTACCATGCGTACAATGGCTCTCCGGTAAGCATCTTCCTCGTTGCGATTGACCAAGTGCCGACGCAGGGCTTCGCGCTTCAGCGCATAGCTGCGCATATCCTCCGCATCTTGCTCGAAACGAGCCGCAGCATGCGAAAGCAGGAACTCTCGGATTTCCTCTGTCTGAACGGCGTCCATGATCATACCGAGATGTCGCAGGCAGACTCCCTGCGAACGTCGATAACGACTCCGGAAAGAAGCATCGCCAAGCTGCGCGGCGAATTGGTTGATGTATTCGTCCTCAACCTGCTGGAGCGCCCCACAGACGCTGCAACTCCGCGAATCTCGAACCAACCATCGCACTGCCTTTCCGCCTGCATGTGATAGAGCAGCCTTTTTCAACTGGTGGCTCACATGCTCCGAAAGCCGAGAAAACCCGGTCGATGCTCGAAGGGGGGAACACACAGAAAGAAGTTGCCATGTGTGAAGCGGACAAAAGCCCAACTCAGCGGCAAATTCCGACTGAGAGCGTTCCGAGGTGGCGAGTTGATATTGCCACTTCACGAAAAGATTCGACGCATATTGTGCGATGTGCCGGCATACAGGGCAGCCTCTCGTCTTTAGATTTTCCGCCTCAAGTGACAGCACTGTCATGGTTGGTTCCCTGGAAGGCTGGGGCTGCGTCGTCGATAGGTCCTCAACCTTTGCCGCCGCGTCGATCCGGCCCTCAACGATGCTGTCGTACAACGCCTGGATCTTTGACCGTGCTTCCATGATCGCCGCTGCGGCCTCATACGGCTCGCGCTTTATCATGCCAGAGTTGTCACTCCGAATTGCCCTCGCTCTTTCCTGTATGGCAGCATCTCCGAAGACACCGCGTTCCGACTCATCTTCCAAGATCCGCAAGGTCTTGTCTGCTATCGATGCGAGAAGAACAGCCGATTTCTCCTCTGATAGGAAAGAAGCCAGGGATTCCTCTAGTGCCTTCAGCCCGCTGAACTCATATAGAGCTGCATCGCCGCTAATCCTTGCGTTAAGTCCGAGGCGTGACGAGACGGGAAATAGCTTCACTACGCCGCTCCCGATTTGTGATTTGACTGTCCCGGCCACAAATCGTAGTACTTCATCCCGCTCATTCTCAGTTGCCGTGTCGATCTTGTTGACCACGAAGAAGACCTTATCAACATACTCGCGGATCAGCCTCAGAAACGATATCTCAGTACTCGTCATTGGCGTATCAATGCCGGTCACGAAGATCACGGCGTCGCACCTCGGCAGAAAACCATAAGTGATCTCCGTGTTCGCCAAAACAGCCGATCCGACACCCGGCGTATCCACAAACTCGAGGCCGCGCCGTAGAAGAGGCACAGGAAGCTCCACGCAGGCCGACTTGACTTTCTTCTGATTCGCGGGGTTACCTTTTTCGGTTACATACTCGGGAAGGGCGGCTACCGGCAGTTCATCGGCAAACATGGAACCTTCCCGGCTGATGACCAGACGTTCCTCGGGGCCGTATCTGAGCGTAGTGATTGCTGAAGTAAGCGGCAATACGCCTGTGGGCAGGAGTTCACGTCCGATAATCGCATTGATGAGCGAGCTCTTTCCGCGCTTGAACTGTCCTAGCACAGCGAGGGTAAAGTGGTCTTCCGCCAGCTTCACCACAAGCTCTCTGCATTGCCCCTCTGCCTGGTCGACTCCCAGCACCTTAAGTGCGTCGCGTACAACCCATAACTGACTTGCCAGGTTCATCTTGGCCTGGGAGTAGACGCGCAGTCTCTCTAGATCGGGTTTGATGTCATCCGCCGGTACCACAGAGTCCGCGTTTCCTTTGTTTTGATGCTCTCTATCATCCATTCACTCCCATGCCTCCCTCGACTGCAGGACACAAAAACGACCTCTGCAAGCATCCTGCAGAGGTCATCAGCTTTGTCCAGCAGTCAAGCGATTTTGGCTTTCGCCGCGGGAGAACCTCATCCCCGCCAGGATCATAACACTTACAACGTTCAGCTACGCCCGAATCTGGACCACAATCTTGCTGCCGTAGAGCGCTTCAGACCCGAGTTCCTCTTCGATGCGCAGGAGCTGGTTGTACTTGGCCACGCGCTCACTGCGACACGGTGCACCGGTCTTCAGCTGTCCGCCGCCCATCGCGACGGAGAAGTCGGCAATGAAAGCGTCCTCTGTCTCGCCGGACCTGTGGGAAACGACCCACCTGTACCCCGCCCGCATGGCGGTTTCGATGGTCTCTATGGTCTCGGTCAACGTGCCGATCTGGTTGAGCTTGATAAGCACCGAGTTGGCGGCTCCCATCGCGATGCCTTTCTCGAGGCGCTCCCTCTGCGTGACGAATATGTCGTCACCCACGAGCTGGACCTTGTTACCTAGAGTCTCGGTCAGTAGCACCCATCCCTCCCAGTCGTCTTCCGCCAGTCCATCCTCGATGGTGACAATGGGATAGGACTTCGCCCAGGAGGCGTACTTCTCCACCATGGCTGCCGAATCGCCCGTCCACTTCCCGCCTTCCAGGATGTACTTGCCGCCCTTCTCAAACTCGGAAGCCGCCGGGTCCATTGCGAGGTAGCAATGCTTGCCCGGCTCGTACCCGGCCTTACGGATGGCCTCTGTCAGGAGTTCCAGGGCTTCCTCGTTGGACTTGAGGTCCGGTGCGAAACCGCCCTCGTCGCCAACCGAGGTGGAATAGCCTTTGGACTTCAGGACGGACTTCAGCGCCTGATACGTCTCGGCGGCCAACTGGAGGGCGCTCGAGAAGGTATCCATCCCGGCGGGCACCAGCATGAACTCCTGGATGTCCACGTTGTTGTCGGCGTGCTTCCCTCCGTTCAGGACGTTCATGTATGGCACCGGGAGGTACAGTGCGCCGATACCGCCCAGGTACCTGTAAAGTGACTGTCCGGCAGACTCGGCCGCGGCCGACGCCACTGCCATGGAGACTCCCAGCATGGCGTTGGCGCCCAGTTTGGACTTGTTGGGAGTGCCATCAAGTCTGATCATACGGCGGTCAATCGCCTGCTGAGACGAGGCGTCCATCCCGATGATCTCGGGAGCGATGATCTCCCTGACGTTCTTCACAGCCCTCAGGACGCTCTTGCCGCCGAACGCCTTATCTCCATCCCTGAGTTCTAGCGCCTCATGGGTGCCGGTAGATGCGCCCGACGGGACCATCCCGCGCCCGTATGAGCCGTCGCTCAGAACCACCTCTGCCTCCAATGTCGGGTTCCCGCGCGAATCCAGGATCTGCCTCGCCTTCACGTTGATGATCTCTGCCACTAGCTCCACCCTCTCAAAAAGTCGCCGCTCAGAACAAGAATGGCTCCCACGACCTAAGTCGTAGGAGCCATCAGCCTTTGGCGATTAAGTGAGCCCCATCACTACAGGAGTATAGTAGCCGGATTGAGGACCCGATAGCAAGGCCTCCGTTCACCGGCGGCGTCCTACCTTGGGCAAAGAGTCACGGTGCCTTGATGTCGGCAGTAGCAGCGCCTCCGTGCTCCATTGCTGACTGCCTTTCGATAACGGCCTTCTTCTCGAGAGCGGGCACAGTGGCATTGATGACTGCGGCGATGGCAAAAATCACAAACACGTTTGTGATCCAGCGGGTCACGGAGAAGGCGGCGCCCAAGGACGTGGTCTCAAACAGGAAGATAGGTACTTTTAGGGTCGACCAGGCGCCCAGAAACACCATGACGTTGTAAAAGGACGCGCCCTTTCTCATCATCATCGAGGCGATTGGGAAGGCGGCATACAGTGGCCCCGCAGCAAGAGAACCCAGCAGGATCGCAAGGAAGGCGCCCGTCACCGCGGACTTCTCTCCCATAAACTTGACGACAGTCTCCCTGGGCACATAGACGTCCGCCAAGCCCATCAAGACGAAGATGGCGGGGATGATTGAGACCATCTCGCGGACATTCCCGAACAGGTTCTGGGAAATGGTCCCCTGCTTCTCTGGCAACGCAACCCCGAGCCCAAGCGCCAGTAACAGCATGAGGATCGCAAAGTAGTAGCGCTTCACGAACTTCATTTCACGACCACCCCTATCACCCAGGCCACCAGGAAGGAAGCCAAGTATGCTAGCCCATTCCGAGTGAAGGTCACCCGTTTTCCGAAGAACTTGATCTCCACGGGCATCGTCACTATCCCGACCATCATCAGGGTCGATACCAGAACGGCTATCTGCGGGATCCCAGCGCCCAGCGACACCAGCGACTTAGCCAGAGGAAACGCAATGAATGCAGGGACAAGAGTGACCGCGCCGATCACCGATGTCAGGAGCATCCCCCAGAACCCGGTGTTACGCCCAACGACCTGGGTGATCATGTTCGGAGTCAGGAACGCGAGCATGATGCTTATGAGGAAGATGATGCCGATGAACTGCGGCAGTATGTTCTCGAAGCTCATCCAGGCCTCTTTGAGGGCCAGTCTAGCCTTCTTCGGGTCTCTGATCCCCGATAGGCACAGAAGAACAAGCGTCAGCCCCCATATTGCTTCGTTGAATGTCAAGCGAGGTCCCCCTGTCAGTGGAGCACACGGACTGCTCCCCCGGATTTCGAGGAGCAGTCCCCAGATGCTCGCACCTATCTTAGTCCTTCTCACAACAGCCGGCGTCCTGACCGGACGCGCCAAGTTCGTCCAACTCCCTCTCCAGATGCTCAAGCCTTTCTTTCATGTAGGAGACTTGCCTGGCGAGCGCCTGGACCCTGTCTCGGCCAGAGACTTCTTCACCGTGTCGGCAGCCGCATGACGTGCGTTCCGTACGGTGACCGTGGCAATTACCGTGGCGTTGCATCCCATGGCAGCCATGCCCGTAGGTCTCATGACCGAATTCACGATGATGTCCTTCATGGCAGCAGCACATTCTCATCCAACCCTCCCTTCGCTTGTGCGTTGTGAATCTAGGATTCAAGTCTGCCGAAACGTTCAAGGAACGACTTCAGAGTCGCAATGTTGAGGCCAATCGTCTCCGCCCAAGCTCTCAGGAGTTCCCTACCCTCCGTAGTAACCTCATAGGACCGCTTCGCCGGTCCCGCGCCCGAGGTGTCCCATTCGGAGGAAATCATACCTTGGAGTTCGAGGCGCCGTAGGTTCCTGTAGACCATACCGGGGTCCTGGTCATCACCGAAGCCGAAGTCCTGCAGGCGTGAGATAAGATCATATCCGTGGGCGGGCTTCTCGAGGAGAAGAAGAAGGAGACAGGGCTCTATGAAGCGTTCCATCCTGGAGTCCATGCACCCGCAGTTCCCAGAACCATGCTTCATGCAATGCCCTTCGCCCTGGTCACACATGCTGTCTTGCCCTCCTTATATGCCTTACGCACATACATGATAGACTTACACCTGTGAGGACGTCAATATGCGCTTAGACTGACGGCCTGAATGGAGGCGCTAAAGTGGGGATGGGAGCTGCGAAGACAAGCTTGATGGCGCTGCTGGCGAAGTTGGCGTTAGCCTTCATGAAAACCGGCATGTTCACCTTCGGCAGCGGGTACGCCATGCTTGCGCAGATGCAGAGGGAAATTGTGGACAAGTATGCCAGAATCCCTCTTAGTGAGACCCAAACTTGGAGCGGTGGACAGATCTCTCCGTCCGTAGAGTGAACCTCCATATACACCTCTTGAACGGCGTCATCGTCGCCCACGCCGTATAGAGTAGCCAATAGGTCCCGGAATTGGTTAATGTCCGCCTCGATTTGATGAACTCTGTCACTTGGCAAATGCAGGGGCGTCTGCGTATACTGCTCCCTTAGGCTATATCGGACCTCCAGCAGTTTCACCGCTCTTCTCCCTCCTACTCCTGGATTACGTTCCTCTTGGTCAGCCCTGCGACAGCTTGAGCCCCCCTCTTGAATAGCAGGTAGGCATTTCCGTGCCTGGAATCCTTGTCCCGCAGGTCATCAAGAGTGTCGAGATCATTGTAGATTGGGTTTGCATCCGAAGGATGCGGAATGGAGATAAGCGTGACCCCCTGTTCAGTACACCGCTTTCCAACTTGAGAGCCAGCAAAGAAGTGCTCTTGGTGGAACTGCGCATCACTAGAGGGAGTATCCAGGAAGACAACGAGTCTCAGTCGCGGCGTCACTCGGAAACTGCTGAACAGACATTCGGGGTTCATTTCGTTGAGTCTTCTCACCGTAGCCTTCGATGGTTGCCGACTTGGTCCTCCTTTTCCGCTACAGTTTACCACGGCACAATTGCAGGCTTGTGTTAGTTGAATGCCGCAGTGGTCGACGTTCATACCGCTAAACAGATGGTTCCAGAGCTCGTAACTATCGCCGCTATCCCAGTATTCTGGCACGACCGTCATAAGAAACTTAAAGAGGTTGATTTTTCGAAGGCCTTCATAGAGCTTCTTGCGCATTCTGGAATATACTGTGGATCTCGCCGCCACATCTATGGTCCGACCTCGCCGGCACTCGGCAAGAAATCTAGTATGAGTATCTGCTCCGGGTGTCTTGCCGCAGACGATCACCACCGGACTGCAAGGTGAATTGCCTACGGGCGCGAACTTCAGAACACTGCTGCCCAATCTACCAACTACTCCATCATCGTGTGAATCGAGCAAGGCTTGGAACCCTCGTCTCGACGAGTTCAGCGGGCAGGTACTCAGACACGCGATCCGGTCGTCTGTATGCTCCTGCATTGTGAATCAACCTCCAAGACCCTCATTGCGCCTCGACACAGCAACTCCTACTTCGGATTGGCACCAGAACGGACTCAGTGAGCCGAATGATGTGGGGTATGCTGTACACCATGTTGGGACTAGGCAAGGTCCACCACCTGCACTCCCATCCGTTCCAACGCAGCCCTACCATCCGCGGTAAGGGTCGGTGTATGAACCAGGAGGAAGTCACGTGCCCTACTGACAGCTACATAGTAGAGCCGATGCCCTTCGCTCTGGCCCCGTTCCAGCAAGTACCTCATTGTGTCTTCTGACTTGAGGCACACTATGACTGAAGTGAATTCTGCGCCCTTCGCCTTATGAATGGTCCTCACGATTCGCTCCTCTTCTGACATTATGAGCCCGTTCATCAGGTCACCGAGGCTCGTCTGTCGCATGAAGTGCCCACAACGGCCAGTGGTGCTTAAGCCCTTCAAACCTAACTGGAACTGCCCAAGTATCTTTGGAAGCCCGGTTGAGTAGAGTTCGTAACAGCTCTCTCCTACGAGAGCTGAATACTGCGTAACTAGATACTCGAGAATGGCCAGCGTGATGGCCCTGGATTCGGATTTCGTTCTAATGAGTCCTTTCAATGGATCTCGTAAGGGCTTTCCAACAGGAAACAACCGAGACAGTGTCCTGAAAGCCTCATCATACCGGTGATGAACTGCGAGTTCGGCAGCGCCAACAATACGATGTAGAAATTGCTCTCTGTCTCGGTCGCAGGCCCTGAAGTCATTCCAGATATCGGTATCCGTGCATCCTGTATTCGAACGTATCGCTGCAACCTCAGAATTGGTCCAAGCTAGTATGGCGTAGGGATCACAGAGCAGACCATTCGATCTAGCCCAATCTACTGCATCAGCCGACTTGCCACCGACGATGACCGTAACCGGAGAACCCTCTTCTCCCCTAACAGAATGCTGCACCAGGTCGGCCCGCAAGTGGTTCAGATATCTGACTATGCGTTCTGTGCTCCTCCGGTTTCCTTCTATTATCAGGTCCATCATCCCAGGAAGGGAGAATGTGACAAAGTCCTCAGGTGAGGCTCCCTGAAAACCGAATATGGACTGCGCAGGATCTCCGATGACCCCAACAACAGAACCGGACTCTGCCAGCCACTTTAGAATGGCGGTTTGAATGGGACTTGTGTCCTGGAACTCATCCACGAAGATGAACGGAAACTTCGTCGACAGGATCTGTCGTAGATAGGGATAGTCTCGGAGGAGCACGAAAGAGAAGTAAAGAACATCATCGTGATCGATCTCACCATCTCGCCAGTACAACCTCTTATACTCATATAGCTGCTCTGCCGGAAACGAGATGTTTTTCTTGCCCCCAACGTCAACAGAGGCACCACGACGTAAGGCTAGTTGGCAATCCTGACCAACTACTCTCCAAATCATGTGTCTGACTAATGTATCTCCCAGCTGCTCAATAGCGGTAGACAGGTATGCGTTCCTCTTGGTCCGAACCTTAGAAAACCAGGTCTCTGTCTTTTTGTAAGAAGGCCTGAGCTCGTCGTGACCCTGCAGAAGCCTAAACTCCACAGGGCAGATGCCTTCGTGATCTTTAGCGAGCCAGATGTACGGCTTAACGACAAACCTATAGAGATAACTGTGGATTGTCGTTACCTCAACCCGATTGGCCGCATCCCTCAGGCGCGTGCGGATCTCATCGGCCGCTACATTAGTGTAAGAGATGCACACCACCCTAGAGACACTCGTTAAGCGCTGGGATTTGGCCAGAACATTGCGGATGTGACTGACTAACCAGTGAGTTTTCCCTGCACCAGGACCCGCCACAACCCTCAGGTGCCGCTCGACCTCGTCTAGGATGGTATCCGAGGTTATTACTCGATGTGCTCCGCTCATCAGTCCCTGCATACCCATTCAAGCGCCTTTCTCAGATGATCAGGGACGTTGAAGTCCTGTCGCTTCTTTGATTTGAGGTTCTCCCGAAGTCGACGTTCGAGCATAAGGGCGTTTTCTCCCTTGGATTTCTCAACCGCAAGGAGATAGTTCGCAGCGAACCTGGCTTTGAGCTTGTCCCCCAGGTTCCAGTTGCAGCAAGTCAGCGCGGTATACACACGTTCGTCCTCTCCCTCGATTCTGCCGAACCACACACCTTTCCGGCATTCAGCCATAAGCGACTGTAGGAGATCCACGTTCTCACATGCACCTGTTATCAACAGGTCACACGTGTGATTGGCAAAAGCAAGATCATATTCAAACGTCTTCCCCTTGCCTGTTTCATCGCAGAAAGGCTGAATATTGCCGCCAATCGGAAGGTCGGTGAGTGTCTGCAGTTGTCTATACTCATTCTTCGAATTAGCGTTCAGTTCAAAAGGCCAGCATGATTTCCACCGTGCACCTTTCACGCCGGACTCTCGATATGCCGGGTCAACATCAAGAATACATGCTACCGGAGTTGGCATGGTATGCTTCGCAGGCTGACCGGGTGGCGAGCCAAACAGCCTAAGGAAGTGTTTGAACGCGGTCCCGTTGATTGGCACCACAGAAACGTGACTAACCTTGAGTGAGAGGCCAACATATTCAGCCAAACAGGGAAGCAGAATCTGTTCGGCCGTACCTCCCACGAACACGACGCCTTTGCAGAAGAGCATAGTTGACTTTGTGGCGTCTAGAAAACGCTCAACGTAGTGCCGGGATCTAATATCATCGTCCGCCTGCGCATCGAAGACTCTGCCGGGGTAAGCGATAATTGTGTTCTTGGTCCTATCACACGTAATGCTGATTACCGAGTTGAGGTCAACGGCTGACGTGATATGTGTAGAGTGAGTGGTCACGAAGAGCTGATGGTTTCGGGCCTTTGTCTCTAGCTCACTCAGGAGGAATTTGAGGAACCTATGCTGCAATGCCGGATGGAGGTGAGCTTCAGGTTCCTCGATGCAAAGGACGTTGAAGACCTTCGCGTTTTCCCCAACTACGTCCGAACTCTTGATCTGGAGGTTGGCCAACACAAGAGAGATGTATACGAGGTTGTTGTAACCAAGTCCGTTAAGGGTAGCGGGCAAAGCTACACCTGTCGAGCTGTCACGGATCATCAGTCTCAGAGCTGCTAATAGATCGGACTCTGTCAGGCTCCCCTCCAAGCCCGGAACTCCGCCCACATCAGCTCCAGTCTGTTTGGCTATCCTGAGCACGTCATCTAGGTCAACCCTTCGTTCAATGTTGTCGATAACCTGCCTAGATAGACGGTCGAACTCGTCTTTGGCATTCTGCCGTTCCGCATCGTCCTTTGCCTTCTTGTCGAGCACTCTATCGAGTATGTCACGAAGCATTGGATTCCTGCCCATGAACAGCCTTGCTTGAACGTCCCTAATGGCATCCAGAGACTGAAAACTGATCTTGTCGAGCCATTCTCTTTCCGCACGAATCTCCGAGTCCGGATTTCCTCCCCATGTTCGAGCGACATAACGAGGCAAGTATCCTTCTACCAAGCGCCAATACTTAGACACATAAGTGTTCTCCTTGACGTTCTCCGTGGCGTTCTCCGTGGCGTTCTCCGTGGCGTTCTCCGAGGTCCTCTTCGGGGCGCTCTTCGGGGCGCCCTCAGAGGTACTCTCTAGGGTGCCTCCTGAGATGCCCCTATCCTGGAAGGTCTTCTCATCTAATCGTAGCTTCTTCAACTCTTCCCGTAGGGATTCAGCATCTCTCTGTGGGAGGAAGAACGCATAAGTAAGAGTCGCCTCCCAGGGACTCTCAATTCGCGTGAGCCACGACACAGCGAGAGCTTTGTGCTCAGGTGGTTCGTCCTTGGTCGAGGACAGAGTCACCGTTATTCTAATTCGAGGTTCACTGTCCAGACATGCTGACGGACGGTGGAAGTCATCCGCGGTAAGACCTTCGCGTCCGCCAAAAACGAGAGCTAGGGCTTGAAGGACTGTCGTTTTCCCCGCGTTGTTCTCGCCAATCAGGACATTCAGCCCAGGAGCAAATTCAACGGTGGTATCACGGAAGCATCTAAAGCCTTCAATGCGAACACGTGAAACGTACACGACAATCCCTCCCCACAGCCTTTAGAAAGACGGCTTACGGCCTGAAAGTTCCTGGCTCATCTGCCTTCACGTTTGCCTAGTCAAGACGTAACTGCCAGTTCCATCGCCGCGAGCTGGCATGACCTCCAGACATGTCCCCAACGTTGCAGTACAACGAAGATGAATAGCATGGACTCTGCCTCGACGAGGACCCTGCACGGCGTCGTCAATAGCAATTAAGGTAGAAGAGCTCAATCATGTCCATGATCAAGCCGGCTGGATCGGCACCCTTTTCTCGCAGATATGCGAGTTCCTTCAGGCGATCTGGCAGGATGAAGAGAATCACTTTCTTCTCAAGAGAGTAGACTTCGATCCTTCGTTTGTAGGCACTCTTTGCGGGTTCTGCACGGCAACACATCAATGCCAGATTGCCGATCGTGGGCGTCAAGTACAGTCTGCACTGGTCTACCTCGGTACTAGTGAGGCGGCTCTTGGCATAATTCTTGAACTCACATAGAACCATTCTCGCACCAACGTCGTGATGGATCTGGCCCCATATTGTGTCAGTCGTAAAGCCTCTATTCGGGAACACGGCATCTCTTCGATCAATGCCTGAGTAAGTGCGAACCTGGATGTGGGGTGCAACAAGAGGCGGAACAAAGGCATACGTCAGGATCCTGGTACAGACATCTTCGAATTGCCTCCATCCTGCTTCTCCAAGGGGACAAGTGTCCAGCTCGTTCAGTAGCTCTAACAAAGTCGGTTGAGAAGGCATCACCGAAGTCCCCCTCTGCCATCAGTACCCAGGTGCTTTTGAAGAACACCCGGCTTGGCCACCAGGAGAGCTACCAGCTCATCTCCCTCCATGGTCCTAATGACCACCCTGTCCCTTGAGGATACAGCAGCCAACCACTCGCGAGCTGCAGAAGTCAATCTACCTGTGGTGATAAACAGACCATGTGTTAGGACCTGAGCTCTCTTCAACTCGTCAACAAAGGCAGAGAGCGAACGGGTATCACTGGTTCTGCTGGCCTTCAATTCCACTGCCCATACTTCTGTAACATGATTTCCAAATACATCGCGTCTCGAAAGCATCGCGCTGATGTCACCAGGGTCAACCCGTTCAACAGACCTCCTCACATCAGTGAACCCGTATTCACGCAGCAGATCCATGATAAGCAACTCCAAATCTGTATGGCTGAGGCCGGTCAGATCGGCAGAGTCAAATCCCTCAATCTGGGAGAGAAGGACTCTGATGTCAGGAGAGTCACGAGATCCGAGATCCAACGGCCGATACGGCTGTAGGAATCCTGGGTACCGCACACCGCCAAGCAGAACGGGGATCAAGAGAATCGATCTCGGGTTGAGCTCGTAGTCTATAAGTCTACAGATGCTCAGAAGCCACTCAGAATTCGCCGAATTCGAAGATATCACTGGTATCACGGTGCCGCCCGGGCCAAGGCTATAGTGGATGTCTTTCCACCACTCTGTCTCTGGCATATCTGCAAACGATAGCAGTACACGGTGCCCTGCTTTTTCAAGTTCCCGATGAATGAGCTCAGCAATCGGGGCATCCATGCTACTAGCGACCACAACGAAGGCACGTGGGCGCATGTCCATGCACTCCCTTTAGGAGCCAGATTCCACCATCGAATCGTTCAACGAACAACGTGCCGGCTCCTCCTGTCCAGAGTGAAGAGGCGCGGTAGACACCTTTGTTCAAACATGTTCCTAGGGGAACCGGCTGTCCCTGTGAGCAGAAGACACAGCGGCTACTGCATAGCGCTAGGACATAGGCACTTGACAAGGGGCCAGAGACTAGAGACTAGGCAGTTGTCAAACAGCCTACAAGCAGAAGTCATGGTCTTCATCCCATTGCAGTCAGAGTGTACTCAAATGCCCCTCGCAGGGAGCCTTGGCAGTCGTTCGGAAAAACAAAAAACCGCTCATTGAGCGGCTATTCTATTCCCTATTGGGTTATGGTGGGGGAGACGGGACTTGAACCCGGGACCTCTTGCATGTCAAGCAAGCGCTCTAACCAACTGGGCTACTCCCCCACTGAACTTTGGAGGCGAGACCCGGAATCGAACCGGGGATAAGGGTTTTGCAGACCCTTGCCTTACCGCTTGGCCATCTCGCCCCGTCTCAACCTTGGCTCAGCCGCCTGGACCGGCAGACCGGCCTATCCGGTATCTCAAAACCACGATAACCGTGGTCAGTGAAATCGATGGAGCGGAAGACGGGATTCGAACCCGCGGCCCTCGCCTTGGCAAGGCGATGCTCTACCACTGAGCCACTTCCGCTCGACATGGTGCCGCAGGCCAGAGTTGAACTGGCGACACGCGGATTTTCAGTCCGCTGCTCTACCAACTGAGCTACCGCGGCATGACTCGCGATTCCTGGACCCTGCGACTCGGGTTTGAGATGGCGGAGGCGATGGGATTCGAACCCACGGTCTCGTGCGTGACAGGCACGTATGTTAGGCCAGCTACACCACGCCTCCGCAACACTAGAACCCTACTGGTGGGCGAAACAGGGATTGAACCTGTGACCCTCTGCGTGTAAGGCAGATGCTCTCCCGCTGAGCTATTCGCCCGGCTGTCCGCATAGTCCCTGGACGGACGTCGATCCTTAGTATAGCGAACCCGGCCTGCGAGGTCAACTCGCTTTAACCCAGGTTTTTGCGGGTCAGAACGCAAATCGCGTCCTTCGGCTAGAACAGGGTATCAAACCCATAGCCCCGGCGTCAACAGGATATGTGATACCCCTACGCGCTGCACCTGTGATGAAGGAGAACATGGCGTTGCATGGAATGTGCTCCCATTACATAGGAGGATTGAGTTTGGTAGAGCATAGCGGAGCGCGCGCTGCTTGGCGCCGGGTCGATAGGATGCAGCGCCCAGCTAGACTGGCCCTTGCTGCATTAGTGCCGGTTGTGCTGCTGGTGGCATCCGTCAGCACGAGTGTCTCCCCCGCCGCGGCATCCGCGGAGCCCGTTGTACGCCTGAGCTTCGTAGGAGACATCCTCCTGAACGGGACCGTCGGCGACCTGATCAAGGCTGAAGGTCCTCTTGCGCCTTGGAAAGGCGTGAAGGACCTCCTGTCGTCAGCCGACGTCACCTGCGGCAATCTGGAATGCGCGGTCGGGACTACCGGCACACCGTTGCCCGGCAAGACCTGGACCTTCCGCGCCGAGCCCGCGACCCTTCAAGGCCTGGTCGACAGTGGTTTTGATGTCGTGTCCCTGGCCAACAACCACACGCTGGACTACGGCGAGGAGTGCCTGCTCGAGACGGTGAATACGGTCGAAGCGACCGGCATCGACGCCATAGGAGCCGGAGCCAACGAAGCCGCAGCGAGAGAACCGTTTGTTCGCGAGATCAACGGCATCAAAGTAGGCATCCTGGCAACCGCGGTCACGGTCCCATCCGACACCTGGGCTGCCAAACCTGACAAGCCCGGTCTGGCCGTGGACTACCCAGGCTGGTTCCCGGGGATTGAGGCATCCATCCGTGAGCTCTCTCAGCGGGTCGACGTGGTCGTCGTATTTGTCCATTGGGGAGAAGAACGCACTCCGACTCCCGTCCAGTGGATCGAGCGAGTTCACAGCGCGATGAGGGGCGCGGGAGCCCACGCAATCATTGGCTCGCACCCTCACGTGCTTCACGGCGTCCGATATGACGGCAGGACCGTAACGGCCTACAGCCTGGGCAATTTCGTCTTTTCGACCAACCCGGCGCACCCGCAGTGCCAAGTGGGAACAATCCTGACCCTTACCGTCTCAAAAGGAAAGGTTGACGCGGTAGAACTAGTACCGACCAAGATCGTCTGGGGGAAGACGTACCCCATGGAGGGCGCAGAGAGGGACAGCGCGCTGGCAACGATGTCCTCCCTATCCCGCCCTGTGGGCAGCGATGTAGATTCGGACGGAAGCGTCGTCCCCCTCATCTACACGGACATGCACAACCATTGGGCCAGGTTCACTGTGGGCAAGCTGGCCAGCCGGGGCTCGATAGAAGGCTACCCAGACATGACGTTCAGGCCCGACAACCCCGTCACCAAGGGAGAGTTCGCGGCCATGTTCGTTCGGGCCACTGCAACAGAAGCTGATATCGAAGCAGCTGCTTCGCCAGAAGAATGGAGTTACCCCTACCTCAAGTACTTGGCCGGCGCGGGCGCCATCCCCCCCGCCGACCCTCAATGGGGACAGGATATGCCCTGCAGCAGGCTGGATGCGATCACGGCCATGTGGAGGCTGGCGGTGAAGCCCGAGATATCGGAACCCTCCGAGGGCACTCCAGACCCGCAGGCGGCTGTCACCTGGGCCACGCAGAACGGGATCCTGCGAGGTTACGCTGACGGCTCCCTGCGCCTGGACGAAGTCATCTCCAGGGCCGAAATGGCGGTCATTGTGTTCAGGTATCTGGACCTCCCTCGTTAAGCGGCCGTCAAGGCAGCCGTCTACGTAATGCCCCAACTACGCTACCGACTGTAGGTCTGTCCAAAACGTCAACCGCATAGGATTTTCCGTGAACTGAAGGAGGCGGTAACGTGGAGGACATCGTGAGAGGGCTCCTTGAACAGGAGCAAAAGGCCAGAGAGAGGTATGCGGACCTGATGGCCGAATCCCGGAGCGCTACCGAGAGGGAACTCATAGAGCGGATCCTCATCCAGAAGAAGTTTGAGATCGAGACGCTGAAGCTCCTCGCCAGCGGAAACGTGCCGGCCCGCTTCATGGGTTTCGGTTCTATAACCGAGGACGACGTGAACTTCAGGGACTCCCCCACCCCTCAAGGCGTGGTGAAGCAGTCTCTCTCGCGTGGAACCCCCGTGATCCTTACCGATCGGCGGGGCAACTGGGTGGGCTTGCAGCTCTACGACGGCAAGGCCGGATGGGTATTCAAGGACTACGTCCGGTCGGGCTAGCGAGGGCATAGGAGCAGAGCGGCAAAAACAGGGAAAAACAGAGAGAGAGGTGGACTCTCGTCCACCTCCCGCATTTTCCTTTCGTTGTCCTGCGATTCGGTCGTCGTTGCGTCCCGGCTTACTTCCCGATGAACATCTGGGTGAGCATCATCCCGTAGGGGCCACCCTCGATGATCCCGATCCCGATGTGGGTGAAGTTCGCGTTCAGGATATTGGCCCTGTGACCTGAGCTGTTCATCAGGTTGGTGTGGGCCCTTTCGACCGTTGACGCACCGGCCAGGTTCTCACCGGCAGTCCTGTAGGTCACGCCAGCCGACTTCATCATGTCGAACGGCGAACCGTAGGTCGGCGACTGGTGGGCGAAGTAGTTCTTGTCGATCATGTCCTGAGACTTCATCCTCGCCAGTTTGACCAGCGTCATGTCGACTGCCAGGGGCTTCAGACCCGCCTTGGCCCTTTCCTGGTTCACCAGGTTGATCATCTGCTGCTCCTTGGCCGTAAGGCCGGTAGCAGGCGGAGTCTCGGGCTTCGGCTCAGGCGTCGGCGCGGGCTGCGGCGCCGGCTGAGGCGTCGGTGCGGGCTTCGGAGCCGGCTTGGGAGTCGTCGGCCTGTAGTAGCGCCAGATTAGCTCCCACGGGTACAGGCCTGCTCCGTAGACGTCTCGGAGCGGGAGGTCCATCCCTACCTCACCCGTCTTGGCGAACACGTACGCGGTGCTCCCGTCCCTCAAGGGCACGACGTAGCGGGTGAAGCCTGCAGCGGCTGCCTGGCCAGCGATCATCATGAAGGCCAAGACTGCAACTACCAGCAAAGTGGTTCTTCTATGTTTCTGCAATGTTGCTCCCCCTTTCTAGTCGTTCCTGGTGCCAAAACACATAATAAGTAATCGAGGGTACAAACCAAAATCTGTCCTGAGCAGCAATAAAGGGCAGAAACTGGGATAGCTCTGGCATGGGAAGGGTCGCTCCGGCTCTCTTAGATATGCACACCTCTGGGAGCTACTTCCTAACGTCGGAGCGGACCCGGCCGGAGGATGCACACGTCGAAGCCTGCCCTGGGTCTCGAGGCGGATAAGTGTTGAGCCGAAAGGTAGAAGGGCCTTCGGCCGATAAAGGAAAGCCAGGCGCCGGGACGCCTGGTCTCTAGTACTCTTCGGCTATCGGACTCCGCGAACGCCTACCCTAGCGGCAGGCAGTCGTGTTTAATGAACTGGGCTGCTACCCAGCCTTCGACGTTGTTGGGCAAGCGTATCCTAACCCATCCCGTCTGCAGGTGTATTACATCCACTACAGTGCCGGCGTTAACCTGGGCGACGATGCCGAAGGTCATGCCGGGACCCTGTCTCACGTTCACCAGGTTGGCGGTGATTGTGCCGGTGCAGCATTTTCCGCTCGGGCCGGGCAGGCAGATGGAGACGTCGGTCACTACGAAGACTTGCCTGGTCCTGAAGATCCTGGCCACGAGCTGGAGGATCTTGGTGACCATGATTGGCTCGCCGGCCGGCGGGACTTCGAAGTTGGCGTGCTCGACATCGACCTGGACCCTGGCGCTCATACCGGGCCTGGCTTCAGGCAGCACCACGAAGCCTGAGAATGGCACGGTGAAGTGCAGTGTATGGACGGTCTGCGTCGGATCGGCCAAGGGCTCGTAGATGATCCTTTGCGCAATGGTACCGTCGACGATTACCTTGCCTGGAGCAACGATGGTCCGGTTCACCGAGGGGACCGACGATGAATCCAGGATTTCGGCCGCAAGCGGCTTCTCCTCCGGGATGTCGATGAGCTCCCTGACGATCTCCTGGGACCGGTTCTCTCCAAGCACTTCCTGGACCCTGACCAGTTCGCGGTCTACCTGCAGCCCGGGGACGCCCGAGACGTTGGTGATGACCTGGATGGACTGCGTGCGGATGACCTTGACCTTGGTCTGGATGATGATCCTCACGGTGAGCATCCTGCGAGTCGAGTTCACGTCGATGGAGACAAACTCGACCTGAACGTCAGCCAGGACCATCATGCCGGGCTGAGCTCCCGGGATCTCCACGAAGGCCTCGAACGGGATGGTGAAGTGGGCCACGTGCACCGACTGCGAAGGTACCGCTGCCTCGTAGATTACCCGCAGGCTGATCGTGCCGTTGACGATGACCTTGTTCGGCAGCACCGTGGTCTGGCCGATGGTGATGGACGTAACGTTGTCCAGAATCCGTGCCACATCGGGCTTGGCTTCGGGCAGCTGTAGGTTCTCCCGGAGAACCAACTGCGTCACGCCTTCACCCAGTACCGTCTCCGCCTTGATGATCTCCCTGGTCACTTGCAGTCCGGCGACGCCGCTCACATCCGTTACCACACTGACGATAACCGTCTCCGTGACCCGGACTTTGAGGGCGGCTACGGCACGGATAGTGACCGTCCTGCCATCCTCGCTAACCTGGAAGACGGCGTGCTCTATAGTCACGATAGGAGTCGCCGTCATGCCCGGCTCTACACCCGGGATCTCCACAAAGTGGCTGAACGGCACTTCCGCGTGGAAAACGTGGACCGTCTGGGTCTCCGCGGTCGACTCGTAGATGATGGCGAACTCGATGACGCCATCTACCACGACCTTCCCAGGGAGAACCGTGACCTGCTCGATCCTGGGGTTGGGAACAAAGTCGATAATCGACCTCGCGGGTGGCTTCTCTTCAGGGATGGTGACGGGTTGCGAGACGATTATCTGTGAGGTGCCCTCCCCCACGACCTCTTCCAGCCGTAATTCCTCGCGTCTTACTTCGAGGGCTTCCAGAGTCGTTACCCTCCTTTCAAATGACAAAGCTAGCCTTTGTGCTAGAACATCTATATGCCGCTGCCTGGAAAAAGTGTGTCGGAGGGCTACGCGCCCGCTACGCTGCGTGGATGTACGGCGGCATAGATGTACGGTGGCGTCGAGGGATGTGCTGCGGCATCAAAGAGTGTATTGTGGCACCGAGGGATGTACTCTGGCATCAAAGCAGGAAGGTCGCCGTCAATTGACAGCGGCCTCCGATTGTCTTCCGTTGTGCCCCGGTGGTCGCGCCCGGTCGCTTCGCCAGGGGCTGGACCTGACTACTGCGCCCGGTTGTTGTGACCGGTTACTCCTCAGTTAGCCCGACTGCCTTGACTTCCTTGACCTCGGGGATCTCCTGCTTGAGGATCCTCTCGATGCCGCCCTTGAGCGTCATGAGAGCGAACGGGCATGTGCCGCAGTGCCCGGTCAATTTCACCTTGACAACTCCGTCGGTGACGTCGACCAGCTCGACGTCGCCGCCGTCGGCCTGGAGGGAAGGACGGATCTCGTCCAGAACTGCCATGACCTTTTCCTTCACTTTGCTCCCTCTTTTCTCCCGAACGAACTTACTTGCGGGTCCAATCCTATATTGACCTATTAAGGGCCTGCTGTCTACGACTCCCCCGCCGCCTCGTCCTCTTCGCTCACCCTGTTCTCTTGCTCCACTGCATCCAGGAATGTCTGGTCGTCAGTGTACCTTCGAGCTTGGGACATGCAGGCTTCGATGGTCCGTCTCCGGCTGCCGGCATCGATCCGAAAGGTCTTAGCCGCCATAAGCAGGTCTTCTCCGTCCACCGCCGTCCGCTCTTTGTCAAACGCGAAGCGCTTGGCCCTGGTCACCAGCTCCTCCAATTCGGCGCAGGAGAAGTTGCGGGTCGACGGCACGATGGATTCCCAAAGGAAATCCCGCATCTTATTTTCATCGATGGACGTGGGCACCCTATCCCTCCTCCCACCCTTGGAGTACCCCAGGTGGACCAAAAGGATCTCCAGCCGGGCTTGCGGCCCCGGGTAGAGGAAGGGGATCTTGTAGTCGAACCTTCCCGCGCGCAGGAACGCGTCATCCAGGTGCTCCGGCACGTTTGTGGTCCCCACGATAATGGCTTCCCGATCGGGCCGTCCGAGCCACTCAAGGAACTGGGAAAACACGCGCTGGGTCTCCTCTTCGGCCGAGCCCGCCGACGTCCCCTGCCGTTTACCGAACCGGTCGATCTCGTCGACGAAGACGATAGCCGGCGACATCTTCTCCGCAAGACCGATGGCGTTCTTCATGTTCTGCCCCGACTCGCCTAACCACTTGGAGTAGATGTTCTCGGTGACCAGGTTGATGAACGGCAGCTGCACCTCTCTGGCCAACGCGTTTGCGAAGAGGCTCTTCCCCGTGCCCGGCGGCCCGAAGAAGAGGAGTCCCTTCGGCAGCCCGAGGCCGAAGTGCCTCGCCCTGTCCGGCTTCTTCAAGACGTTGATGATGTACTTCTGGACGAAATCCTTGATGGCGTGGTAACCGCCTATGTCGCCGAAGCCGAACTGGGGGTCCCGGACCTCCAACACCCTGGACCTCTTCACCATTTCGGACTTCAGCTCTTTCATGATGTCGGGCTGGAAGTCCTTGACTCGCTGATAGGACTCCAAAAGCACGCTTTCGACCTGGTGGAGGTTCAGGCCCGACAGGGTGACAAGCGTGGCTTCGACCTTGGTGTCGTCCACGGCCACACCCAGCTCGGCGCCGATGCTCCTTATGAGGTTCTTTCGCTCTTCCTTGCTGGACGGGTCGACGGGGATTATGACAACGAACTCCCTGGTGAACTCGTCCATGATGCGGGAAGCGTCGGATGTGAGCACCATGACGGTGGATCCCTTGGCCAGGACCTGGGGATCGAGAGCCCAGGCACGAAGGGCCGATTGGAAGCCTGTATCGGCCTCCCTGACCTCGGAGAGGTTTTGGACTATGAACACGGTGGACGAGGTCTTGAGAAATGGGTCCACTTCCTTGAGGATCCCCTTCAGGGCCTGCAGCTCAATGCCGCCGTCCATTCCCCTTGCCCGGGATGTCAGCGGAGTCTGGGTAAGAGGCCTTTTCCGGTAAGGCTCAAAAACGGGCCCATCGGCGCCCTTCCTGAGGGTGCCCAAGCCGTCCCACGGGTCATAAAGGAGGACGTGCTCGGCTGAGAGGAACTCCGGCGAGGAAAGCACAAACGACTTCAGCTGGTAGATCCTCTTGGGGTCAACGGTCTCGAAGCAGAGCACTGGCGAGTAGTTTGCCTTGCGCTTGGTTAGGCCGGTCCTTATCCAGGTCTCGTCCAGGAAGCTCTCCACTCTATACTCCGACCTCCTAGCCGCAGGCTAATTGACGAGGCCGCGCGACGGCTCGCGCGGTGGGCAGGACGACCTTTCAGCCGCAGGGGGAACTCACCCTGGTCGCGAGATGGAGTCCGTACCGGGCAAGGGCCTGTATGACCTCGGCGGTCTTGCCGTCCCCTTGTCTTTCAAACAGGTTTAGGATCATGGGGCCAATCTCGATCTCCATGTAGGATCCAGAGCGGCCGGGCCCGTCATCGTTGCGCTGCACCTGGTTCACGGCGCGCTGCACTTGGTTCACGGCGCACGGCACTAGGTCTTCGGCGCGTAGGGCCTTGCCTTCCGCCGTCAGCTGACGGGGACCTTCCTTCCCGGGGTCTCCTCGGCGCCTACCTCCAGTTCTACCTGGGAGGCAGTCTTGCGAGTCACAGTCACCGGGATCGCCCAAAGTCCAAGCTCCCGGAGGGCTTTCGCCAAGGCCTCGGCCTCGTCGAAGCAGGTCTCCCCGGGATAGCCTGAATACTCCACCTGTAGGCGGCCGTCCCTGCCGATCTCCACGCTGATGCGCCGCGCCATTACAGTACCCCTTTGACCAGGACTTTCTTCCCCTCAATAGGGTGGGCGAACTCATCGACCTCGACCTTGTAGTTGAGTTCTCTCAGCGCGCGAGTCACGCATAGAGCTCCGTAGTTCTGCATGAGCCGCTCCTTTATCTCGCCGGCGGTCCTCTCAAAGCCCCCGTATGTGTCGGCGATGAAACTGACCTCGCCGGTCTCCCGGTCGACTTTGATGCCGAGGCCCCGCGGAAAGGTGGGCCCCAAGAGCCCCCAGTCGCACGCGATGGAGCGCCCGTAGTAGTCCTTTATCGAGTGGGTCACGTCGAGGTTATACTCCTCGGCCGTAACAAGGACAGCTTCATTGAGGACTTCCCACCCCGGGTCCTCCTCAACCGATCGGCCCTGTGCAAGCGCGTTGTCGAGCCTCACATCCGTCTTGTACGAGCTCACATGGCTCACTTGTCAGCCCTCCATGACAGGCGAATGCGCTTCCTCATAAACTCGGCCTTTGCCCTCCGCTCTGCCTCTATCTCCACCTGGATGGCCTGCAGGCGTTCCCTTGCCCGCCCCTCGTCCTCCGGCAGTTTGTGGGCAGGCTGCGGATCCGCTGCCTTCGGGGGTCCTTCCCTCTCCATGATCTCCAGGCTCAAGAGAGCCGCGTGGGCTCTGGCTTGTTCGCGCCTGGCCTCGTCCGGATCGCTCCTCGCTTCGAGCTCGACATTCATGAGGTCCTCTCTCAAAGCGTCCATAGACTTGTCTTTTAGCGCCTCTTTCCACTCCAAGACCTTCACCGACCTGATCCTCGCGGCGCCTCCGCCCTGCTCCCAGGTCTCAACCGCTTTGCGGAGCGCCGCCCGCTCCTCATCGTGGCGAGAGAGACTGACTGCCTGGGCAGCGCTGGACCGGAACTCGGCCTGCCTAAGGGCGCGCCACCTCGACGAATCGAGCTCGCGCAGGATAGCGTCTTCCTCTTCCTCCAAGGCAGCCATCCTGTCGTCGTACTTGCGGGTCAACAGCGAACACCATAGGTTCACTGATATGAAGGAGAGTATGTTGAACAGAGTGAAGGCCACGCCGCCCGCGATGGCCGCTTTGGGCCCGCCTGTCCACGCGGGAGCGACCTGGTTCGCAAGGCGGATACCGAGATACACGGACGCTGCCCCCAAGAGGGTCAATAGGGTGAGGGAATGACTGGTGTGTTCGTACTTGGTCACGAGCGCCGCCAACCAGGCATAGCCCAGGTACAAGAGGACGGCGAACCCCGCCAGCGTCCAGACAATCCACATTCCCGCGTCACCCCGTCTCCTCTGCGATCTGCCTGACTACCGGCCGTTTGTCTGGAGAGTTCCTCCGGATAGGGCTGAAAGACGGGCGCGCGCCCGCCAGAGTTCATCCGACACAGGAGGCTCAAGCTGCATCTCTCGACCACTCCGCCGGAGCGTCCGGTTTCCCACTGTCATTTTTCCCACGACTTCCGCCTGCAAACCGCATTTCCGGTAAACTTCACGTAATGCGGCACCGTTTTTTGCAGATATCACAAGGCATCCCGAAGATACCAGTTTCAGCGGGTCGATTCCGGTAAACGCCGCAACCTTGGCGGTGACGGGGAGTACCGGTATGAGATCAGCATCCACATAGGCGCCGAGGCCAGACGCCTCGCAGACCTCGTAGATGGCCCCCAGGACCCCGCCCTCGGTTGCATCGTGGCAGCCTGAAGCCCCGTTTTGTGCAGCAATCGCGCCGTCCTTGGTCACGCTGACGTTCCAAATGAGATCCGACGCCTGCTCGAACTCGCTCTCTGTCAGAACGTTTCTGAACTCCTCCGGAAAGTCCCTCACCAAGATCGACGTTCCTTCCATCCCGGCCCATTTGGTCACCAGGATGTCGTCGCCTTCCTTGGCCCCGCCCGCCGAGAGTACCTTGCCTCCCCGCGACTTTCCGAGGGCGGTAACGCTGATGACCGGCCTAGTCAAGCCGGGGGTGATCTCGGTATGGCCGCCGGCCACGGCTACGTCTTCCTCAGTGCAAGCTGAATGGATGTCGTCCATGAGCCCGGTAAGAGTCCCGACTGTGGACCCCTCCGGCAGGAGCAGCGTGATCATAACCGCGATGGGCTCGGCTCCGGCGGCTCCCAAGTCGTTTAGGGCCACCTTGACCGCTAGCCACCCGGCTTTGTCGCCTGCCCCGGTTATGGGGTCGGTGGTGACAACAAGCAGCTCCCCACCCAGAGCGAGAACAGACGTATCCTCGCCGATGGAGGGTGCCAGCAGGACTTCCTTGCGGATCGCGCCGGTCTTCTTGAAAACCAAGGACTTCAGCATCTCCGGAGGTACCTTGCCCGCCGGCAGAATCATGTCCTGGCTGCTCCGGGTAACTACTGTATCGTCCAAGCGTCCTTCATCCTTCGTCGCAGGTTCTTGACCCGATTATAACATTAGACCAGATTGTGGTAAGGTTAGTGCAGTTGTTCAGGGAGCGTGGAAGATTGCTACGAGTGATCGGCGGTGAATTCCGGGGACGGATCCTGGCTTCGGTTCCGGGTGAGGGCACGCGGCCTCCGTTAGCCAAAGTAAGGGCTGCCGTGGCCAACATAGTTGCCGAATACATAGACGGCGCCAGAGTCGTTGACCTCTTCTCAGGCACCGGGAGTTACTCCATTGAACTCCTTTCGCGGGGCGCGGCCTGGGCCACGTGCATTGACCTCGCCCCAGTGGCCGTGTCCGTCATCCGCAAGAACCTGGAATCGCTCGGGCTGTCCGGACGGTCCCAGGTTATCCAGGGGGACGCGCTCCGCGTGGTGAGGAGCCTTGAATCCCGGGACGAACCCTACCGCATAGTTCTGGTCGCTCCCCCCTACTATAAGGGGCTGGATAAGCAGGCCATGGACTATCTGGGGACGTCCCGCTTGGTTGACCCGGCCGGAATAGTGGTCCTCCAGCAGCAGAGAAAAGAGCTGTTCTCCGAGGAGTACGGGAACCTGATCCTGCGCAGGACTTATCTCTACGGCGAGACTCGCGTCACGACCTACCTCCCCAGGTAACTTTCCGTAATGTCTTCACATAACATGTGCCACGATCCCGAAAGGAGGACTCGCACATGGCAGGAGTTGGTGGCGGCATGGGGAACAACTGGGCGTTCATCCTGTTCCTTATCCTGATCCTGCTCGTCTTCGGATTGACCTGCTTCGTATAGCGCGAGGTATGGCCGCGGAGGGACCTCCCCCGTCCGTCATGGAGCGAGAGCCTCAAAGGCTCTCGCTCCATTTCGCGTGCCTTCGGCCGCGTAGCACGTAGGACAACGGAAAAACCGTCTTTGCCGTGACCGAAACGGCATTACCCCTACGCTCCACCTGTCCCCAGACTCCAAGCGGCAGGACTTCGCCGGGGAAAAGAAACTTCCCGTACCTCTTGTACACGTTCTCGAAGCAGGTCACGTCAATGAGCCCGTGCTCGTCTTCGAGGGAAAGGAACACAACCGTCTTGCCGCTCCTGGTCGGAGGCCTGTGGGGACGTACGGGTATGCCGCCCACCTTTACGTGCTCGCCTTTGGGTATGGACTTCAGTTCGTGGCTTCCGACAAACCCTTCCCTGCGCAGGACCTCCCGCCACAACGCCACCGGGTGACCGGAAATGCCCAGCCCAAGGATGGAATACTCGAACCCTATCTTCTCCTGTACCGTGAAATCAGGACCTGCCAACGCGTCGTCTTCAGGCGGTTCCTCCACGAGCGCCCCGTCCATGACGACCGGGATCCCGGCGTCCTCGTACCGGGTCGACAGAGACCACACCAGTTTTTTCCGGGAAACACCGAACTCGTCGAAGACCCCGCAAAGAACCATAGCGCGGAGCACATCTACGGGCGGTCTCACCCGCCTCACGAAGTCCGAGAAGGACCGAAACCGGCCATTTTCCCGCTCGCGCTCGATATCCTCCATGACCTTGGCATCCATCCCGTTTATCATCCGAAAGGGCAGCACTATCTCGTTCTCTTCCACCACGACGTCCTTTCGGGACCGGTTCAGGGTCGGGCCTGCTATCTTCACGCCCCTGGACCTGGCTTCAACGCATATCGTAGATACAGGGTAGAAGCCCATCGGCTCGTTGTTCAGGATAGCGCCAAAGAACTGGGCCGGATGATGTTCAAGAAGGAACGCAGTTTTGTATGCCGTCGTCCCGAACGCCCTGGCGTGGGCCTCGCAGAACCCGTAGCTGGCGTAGCCTTTCATGCACTGAAAGATGGCCTCGGCGGTCTCCTTGAGCACCCCCTTCTCCACCGCCTTCGCAACGAAAATCTGGCCCAGGCGGTCCATCTCCGCGCCGGACCGGGCATGGGTCATGACCCGGCGGAGTTGGTCCGCTTCGCCCGGGCTGAAACCGGCGATGGTGGAAGCAATTTCGATGACCTGCTCTTGAAACAGGATGACCCCGTATGTCTTGCGGAGGATGCCTTCCAGTCGCGGTTCCAGGTAGGAGACCCGCTCCAGCCCCTGCCGCCTCTTGATGAAGGGCTCCACCATATCTCCCTTTATGGGTCCGGGACGGATAAGCGCCACGCTGGCCACGACGTCTTCAATATTCTCCGCGCCCAGCCTGGCTTGAAGCGCTCGTTGAGCCGGGCTCTCCAACTGGAAGATGCCGACCGTTTCTCCCGTCTGAAGCCTTTGGTAGGTGGCTTTATCGTCCAGGGGGATACGATCGTAATCAAGGTCCGTCCCCCCGCTTCGGAGATATCCCAGAGAGTCGTCCACCGCTCCCAGCGTGCGCAGCGAAAGCAAGTCGATTTTTACTAACCCGAGGTCCTCCACGTCGTCTTTATCGAACTGCACGATGGTGATCCCTTTGGCCGAGCGCTCGACAGGGCTAAGTTCCGTCACCGGGTTTCTGGCTATGACCAGACCGCCCAAGTGGGTGGCGAGAAACCTGGGCAGGTTGGTGAGCCGTTCGGCTACCTTTAGCAGGGTATCCAGTTTGTTCTCGGCAATGCTCAGGTCGCGGAGCTCGGGGATAGCCAGGAATGCGTCGCGCCCCAAGGCGGCGTAGTGAGGAAGCCGCTTGGCTATTGCGTCTATCTCGTCTTCCGAATAACCCATGGCTTTGCCCGCGTCCCTCACGGCAGACCGCCCCTGAAACGTGTTGTAGGTCGCAACAGCGGCTACGTGGGCCTCTCCGTACTTGCCCCGTACGTAGGTAGATACCTCATCCCGCCTTCTGGCGTCGAAGTCGACGTCGATGTCGGGCTTTTCACCCCGCTCCAGACTCAGAAAGCGTTCGAAGAGCAGGTTCTGGGCTATGGGGTCTACATCGGTCACCCTAAGGCAGTAGGCTACCGCCGAATCCGCCGCGGAGCCCCTGCCCGCGTTACGTATCCCCTGTTCCCGCGCGAATTTGACGAGGTCCCAGACCACCAGAAAGTAGTCCTCGTAGCCGAGTTTTTCTATGACATAGAGTTCGTGCTCGAGTCGCCTGCGGATCTCGGAGGTGACTTTACCGTAACGCTGCTCCGCCCCCGAAAACGTAAGGCGCCTCAGAAACTCCCTTGCCGATGAAAACCCCGGCGGGACCTGAAAGGACGGGAAATTGGGGACTCCCAGCTGTACCGGGCACTCGCACATCGCGGCTATCTCTGCCGTCGCTTGTATCGCCGCCTCAAACCCCCGGAATTCGGACTTCATCTCTTCCTCGCTTTTGAGGTAGTTCTCGGCGTTAAGCCGCCTTTCGGGGTGGACGTCCTCCAACCTTGTAAGCGTCCTTATGCAAGTGAGGACGTCGTGGACAAAGAAATCCTCCTTCGAAGCATAGTGGACGTTATTGGTAGCGACGGTCAAAAGCCCTTCGACACTTGCCAGCTCTTGCAGGTACCGGTTCAGGGAACTGGATCCCGGGAGGAGAGTCTCCGAGAGTTCAACGAAAAACGAGCCTTTCTCGAAAGCATCCCTCTGCTTTCGGACGGCCTCCCTGGCCTCGAGAAAGTTCTTCCGCAATATCAATGATGGCACGAGCCCGCGCCGGCAACCTGACAGACCGATAAGGCCTGCCGGGTCTTCGGCTATAGAGGCAAGCCGGACCTCCGGCTGTTTCCTCGGGTTATCCAAGTGCGCCGACGTCAGGATTCGACAGAGGTTCCTGTACCCACGATTATCCCTGCACAATACAGTGAGATGATGACCGCCTTCCAGGGTCAGTTCGGCGCCTACGATAGGTTTGATCCCACACCGCTTGGCCGCCTTCACAAATCTCACCGTAGCCGAAAGGTTGTTGTGGTCGGTCACCGCCAGCGCGGTCATGCCCAGATCTGCAGCTTTGGCGGCAAGTTCGTCGATGGTCGACGCACCGTCGGTGAAGGAATACGGGCTATGGACATGAAGATGCGCGAACATTTCCCGAGAGTCGTATCCGTCAATCGTAGACTTTATAGAGGCTCCACCGCTGCTTCTGGGAGTAGACTTCGTAAATGCTCCCCTCGGCCGAAACAACCCGGAAGAACGTCCTCTCCTGGTCGTTGTCCCACCAGCGCCCGACCTCTTTCCACGCGTCCATGATTTTGGAGACGGAAACCCAGCGTTTGAACCAAAAGAACCGTTTGGGCGCCTCTCGGTCAGTAACAACCAGTACAGGCTGGTCGATTATCTTTGACACGCTTCATCGCCTCCCAGTAGAAACTCCGGCCTCATGGGGTCCCACATGGAGAGCATCCTTTCACGCCTCGCGATCTCAGGTGTAAAGCCGGTCTCCCGGTCCTCTGAACGGCCCCAGGAAACCGCTTCTCCTCCAAACTTCTGCTCGATGCCGGCTATAGCCAGCCCCAAAGCCACCGGAACTGCCCTCTTCACTGCCTTTGCGTCGTCAGAGAGCAAAGATAACGGCTTGGGCTGGACCGGAGCGATCTCCCGCAAGTGGATTGTGAATCCAAAGACCGACGGAGCGGCGCTGCCGCCGCATTCCCGGGAAAACTCGTCGAGCATCATCCCGACGGCAGTTTTCATAGCGTCTTGCGATGACACCGGCCTCAGGAATTTTCTCTCCCGTGAAAAAGCCGGGAAATCGCCGGATACCAGCAGTTGGAGCGACTTGAAACCTACCCCCTTCTCCACCAGTTCGGCGGCAAGGGAATGAAGGACTGGATCAAAAATCTCCTTCACCAGCGCGACCGGCTCCGTGTAGTTCACTTCTCTTAAGATGCAAGGCGGGGGGTAAAGCGCCTTAACAGGCGAGCGGTCCTCTCCATCGGCCCATTTCTTGACTAGAAAAGCCCAGTCGCCAATGTGGCGGATTAGCCCAGCCAGTGGCACTTCCCGCAGTTCTTTGACTTTTTTGAGCCCCAAAGAGCGGAGGTCGCCCAAAACTTCGGAAGGCGCCGGCCACAGGCTCTCGATAGCCGCCCCTGAAAGGAAGGCCTTTTCTCTACCCCTATCAACCGATGCCAGAAAATAGCCCTCGCCTGACTCAACCTTGCCCCAGGAGGTCTTTCCCGGGAATATGCGCCTGCCCTCGGCGTATTCCCGGGAAAGGTAGGAGCACGCGGCTTTTGCCAGGAGCTTGTTGCCGCTCTCTCCCGCAAAAGCCCGGTAGAACGGGAACCCGTCGCCACCGGTGGTTTCCCCTGCGATACCTTTGAACGATGCAATGATCTCTGCAAAAGACTGCCCTGGGGTTATGTCGACAAAGACTCCCTGCCCGTCGCCGAAAGGCTCAATATAGGGGCTCACCCGAGCGAGTGCGTCCAGTATCCCCTTCATGGTTTCGGTGGAGTACTTGTCGTGCACCCTGATGACCTGGCACCCCGGCGAGGCGATCCTGGCCTGCCGCAAGGTATCCCCCGGCCTAACCCCGTCGGACCAAGCCTTTTGGTCGCAATCGATAACAAGATCGCTCTCGGTCACCGCCAAAGCGATGCCGTCTTTGATAGAGCGGTTCTTCCGCTCATAAAAAGCCCTGGCCCCGATGAAGGTTATATAGAGGATCGACTTCATGGCGATCACCTGTTCGTATTGAACATTTGTTTGTATTGTATCCCGGGCCCTCCTTCAAGTCAATCCGGCGAAGAAGGAATATCACTGGAAAAACAGCGAAAATGACCAAGGACAATTCCCATAAGGAGTGAAACCATGCCGACCAAGGATGCTATAAAAAAGCACTTGCTCCCCCTCCTCAACCTCTCGGGTATACCCGGTAGAGAGGCGCAAGTTATCCGCTACATGAAAGACGCTCTCACTCCGCTTGTAGATGAGATCCGCGTTGACCCGATGGGCAACGTCTTCACCGTCAAACGAGGCTCGCGAAAGGGCCCGCGACTCATGATAGCGGCCCACTCCGACGAAATCGGCCTCATCGTCAAAAGCATTGAAAACAACGGCTTCATCCGTTTCGACAAGCTAGGCGGAGTGGGCGACAACTGGCTGCAAGCCAGGCTCGTGAATGTCGGCGGGCGCCCCGGAGTCGTAGGAGTCAAAGCAGGGCACTTCTCAACCGAAGTCGAGCGCACCCAGGTAAAAAAGCATACCGAGCTCTACATAGACGTTGGCGCCAAGACCAGGGATGAAGTCCTCGCCATGGGCATAAGGCCCGGCACCCAGGTCACATTTGTCTCGCCCCCCTCGTTCCTCAGTGATGACCTGCTCGTCTCCAAAGCATTGGACGACCGCGTAGGATGCGCCGTCATGCTGGCGCTCCTTGAGTCCCTGAAAGGACAGGAATTCGCGGGAGAACTGCACTGCGTCGTCACAGTCCAGGAGGAGATCGGGCTCCGGGGGGCAGCCGTGTCAGCGTTTGAGGTAAACCCGGACATAGCCATCGCCCTCGATACCGTGCCTTCGGGCGACACACCTGACGTTGACTTCGACAAGGAACTGCCTGTAGGCATCGGATCCGGCCCGCTCCTGCAGATCGCATCAGGCGGAACCGGCGGCAGGGGCCTTATCGCCGACACCACCGTTCTGTCCATGCTGGAAGGAGCAGCCAAGGGCGCTGGCGTCCCCTACCAGTTCACCACGTTCACCGGCGGCAACACGGATGCAACCGCTATGCACCTCCAGCGGTCCGGCATCCCGTCAGGCGCTGTGACGATCCCGCGCCGCTACTCCCACTCTCCTGTGGAGATGCTGGACCTTCGCGATGCCGTCGCCGCTCACGACCTGCTAAAGCACCTAATAGTGAACATGCCGGAGAAGATCGAGTGGAAACTGCCCGGGGAGTTCTAGCCCGCCTACCTTACCTTGCTTTCCGGAGGCCGCCTGCCCTGAAGAAGCGGGCGGCCTTCTCATTTCGCCTTCTCCGGAGGATACATGCTGGTGTTTAGACGCTCGACCCGCTCGACCTGACCGTCCCGCACCCACTTGCGGACGGTCTCCACGAGGAAGCCGCTCCTTAGTTTCGGCTTCTCAGGACCCCCTGAGCCGTCGCCGCCCGGGCCGGCAACCTCTCCGCTTCCCCCGCCCGCCTCCGGTTGTTCTGCCGGAATCTCCTTCAGCACCCGGGACTCCACCTCGATCGCGAGGTCGGGCACCGGCCGGCCGAACACCTCCACCGTAAGCTCGCCCTCTTTCGCGGTCGCCCGCAGGAGGCACGGAGACTCTCCGGGATTGGTCATCCGCATGTCCAGATACCCGTAGGCCACTGTCGCGTCGAATCCCAGCGGGACGTAGGTGACCGGCTGCGCGTGGCAGTAACGCTCGGCAATCCGAAAACCGGCCTTGAGCATGGCCAGGTAGAGGGTCGTGGACACCTGGCAGACCCCTCCCCCGTAGTCGTCCATGATATCGGCCCCGACGAAGACCGGCGCCTTTCTGTAGCCCCGCTCCTTTGTCCTGGGACCGACTACCTCGTTGAAGGAGAAGGTTTCGCCTGGCCCGAGTGTGACCAGGGAGAGGCTCTCGCAGGCCAGGACTATGTTGTGGGAACGGTCGTTTCCGTCGGCGTATTCTGTGCGATATGTGGATATCCGCTCAAGAGGCAGGTAACTTTCCAGCTCGACCGCGGTAACTTGGGGCGGCATCTCCTCGCCCGGAAGGCTCAACGAGCTGGGAAGCGCATTAAGGCCGCCCTCAAACCGGAGCGCTTCTTCGAACTCGCCCGTATCCAAGGTCCAGCCCGTAACATCGGGGACTACCGTCACGACGTCTCCCTCGATAGCGAAGGATGCGTTTCTTACTTCCCGGTTGAACCGCGCTGCGGTCTTGGATGCAAACGCTGACAGCGCCGCTTCGTCGACACTCACCAGGAGCGGGTAATCCCGGCGGAAACCAAGCCACAGGGGACGCCTACACTCTGCCGCGGAAGCTTCATAGAGGGGAGTGATGCCCAGGTCTTTGCCCAGGAAGGCTTCTATGCTCTCGTCACCCCTAGTGAGGGTGATCGTGCGGGTATCCCAATTGAGGTTTTCCCTGATCCTATCGGCTGCCTTTTGGACTGAAAGTCCACCGACCCTTACTCCGCAGACCCTGGTTCCGGGAAGGATGATTATGTAACCTACCAGGGATAGCGCGATGGCCAAAGCCGCCCAAAGGAGGGGGCGTAGGCGCCGGATCCAAGGCGCGGGTGCCCGGGTGACTCCACTGCTTGCGACCTTCCATCATCTCCCACATCCCATATATGCGGGACAGGCGTCAGGCGATGCCCCTCTCGGCGGACAAGTTGGTCCGGAGGATCCCGTGGGCCCTGGAGAGCCTGGATTTCACGGTCCCCACCGGGCACGATACGGCCTCGGCTACCTCGTCGCCTTTGTACTCCATGAGGTCGTGCAGGACCACGACATTGCGGTAGTAGTCCGGCAGCCGCATGACGGCGTCCATGACTATGTCCCGGGCCTCAAAGGATTCCACGCGGTCCAGAGGTGAGAGACCGTCGTCGGCAAACTCGACGTCCTGCTCTTCGCCCTCCTTCGACACTACCGAGGGCCAGGCAACGGTGGGGATGGCACGCTTTCTCATCTTGTCGATGCACAGGTTGGTAGCGACCTTTCGCAGCCAGCGGTTCAGGCTGGCGTCGCCTGAGTAGGAGCCCATGAACTGGTAGGCCCGCATGAAGACCTCTTGGGTCATGTCCTCGGCGTCTCCCCTGTCCCCCAAGATCCGGGCGACGTGGTAGTAAATCGCCTTGTAGTTGTCCTCGTAGATCTGCCGGAACGCTTCCTGGTCTCCATCTGTGGCCTTTCGCGCGAGGACTAGGTCCTGAGTTGTCATGGAGCGCACCTCCGTGTGTCATCTTCAACACCATCTTAGGTTCACGGAGGGGATGAGACTTCAGCCGTTGAGCTGACGCGGGGGTGAGCATTTTTGCCTAGGCCAAGGATGCGAAGGGCGTGAAGCTCGCTCACACTCGCAAGAACCACGCGCTTCGCTTGCGACGCGGCAAAACCGCCGCTATCGCTCTGGTTTTGCCAGTTGTGCAGGGAGACTTAACAATCGGAAGCAGGTTGTCATCTCGCAAAGCGCGTGAAGCTCGCTCACGCTCGCAAGAACCACGCGCTTTGCTTGCGACGCGGCAAAACCGCCGCTATCGCTCTGGTTTTGCCAGGGGTATCGACACCGAGAGGCGGGTGCCTTTGCCAGGCTCCGACGTGAGGTCCATCGACGCGCCCATGAGTTCGGCGCGCTCGAACATCCCGACCAGGCCCATCTGGCCGGCCCTGCCCAGGGTGCCGGGGGATTGCTCGAAAACAAAGCCCCGGCCGTTGTCCGACAGAGCAATGCTGAGCTCACGCGGTGCGAAGTGCAGGGTGACCTCGGCCATGCTCGCTCCCGAGTGCTTCACTACGTTGGAGAGAGCCTCTTGCACGATGCGGAAGGCAGACACCTCGACCTCAGGCGGAAGCCTGCGTATATCGCCGGTCGGCGAGAATACGACCCGGATGCCCTCCTTCGCCGTTTGGTCAGCCAGCCACTCGCAGGCGGACACCAGTCCAAAATCATCCAGTACCGGCGGGCGGAGGTTTCGAGCGAACTGCCGGAGGTCAGAGGTCGCTTTATCGAGGAGCGAATCCAGGTCCGTCAATGTATCGCCGGGAGACGCGTTCTTCCGGCTGAGTTCTTTTCGTAGAAGGTCAAGCCGCCTGCGCATGGCGACGAGATACTGCACGGCGCCGTCGTGTATCTCCCTGGCGATCCTGGCCCGTTCCTGCTCTTGAGCCATGCTGGCCACAGACAGATACTCCCTCATCCTGCCCTCGCGGGACTTCACTTCGGACAACTCCCGGCCTGTCTTCTGAAGCTCCTCTTTCAGGAAGCGCTCAGCCGAGGGCTCGCGCGCGACGCCCTGATGCCTCCTGAGCTCAAATCCCTGGTACGAGAGCGAGGCTTCCACGTCCAGAGTGACCTCGGAGCCGTCCTTTCTCTGGACGACCCACTGGTACTCCACGTACTTGGCCTGCCGCGAAACGGCATCCTTCAGCGCGGCGGTGGTCTTGGCCCAGGTCTCGGGGGACACAAACTCGCCGAAGTACCGCCCGATGACGTCATTGCTGTCGTAACCCAAGACATCCTTCGCCCTGTGGTTCACGTAGACGAACCTGCCGCCCTGGTCCAGCACGAAAGCCAGCCCAGCCGCTGTCTCAGTCAGCATACGGTACCGTTCCTCGGACTCGCTCAAGGACTCCTTGAACCTCAGGGCGCTTCCCAAGACCGCAGCCTGCGCGGCCACAGCCATCAAGAGGTCTGCGTCGTTCCGGAGAAGGACCCCGCGCTCGCGGGACCCGAGGAGCAGAAACCCGGCCACGTTTCCCGAGTACACCATGGGGATCACTGCGGCGGCCATACCCCCGGCGGAACCCAGCACCGGGTCGCCGGCTTCAGCCGGAACAATAAGCGGCCTGTCCGGGTTCAGCGCTGCCTGATAGAGGCTGGATCCCGACGTCACCCTTAGCGTGATGTCGCTCTGCACCAAGAGCGAGTCTGACTTGGAGATAGATGCGGCGACGTAGGCTGAGCGAACCGACGGATCATACAGCAGAATGGCCACAGCGTCCGTATGGAAGAACTTGAGGACCACGCCAGCGACCTTGGGCAGAGCCTCTCCGCTCTCCTCCCGCACGACCTTTCCCAGCTCAAGGATTAGGTCAACCATCTTGGCCGCGAAGGTCGGCTTCCGTCAGGATTCCGCACCGGAGAGCCTTTATCACTGCTTCGGTCCTTGATGACACGCCCATCTTCGAGAAAACCGCTGCCAGGTGAGTCTGAACCGTACGGGGACTAAGGTCCAGCTGCCGCGCTATTTCCTTGTTTGAGAGCCCGGCCGCGCAGAGGCGCAAGACCTGGGTCTCTTTGGCCGTAAGCTTTTCAAAGTCCTCGGCGACCGCCTGACTCGGAGGCTGGGCCGGAGCGGCGGGCGCGCTGCGCTTTGCCAGGCGGCTGAATACCTCCCTGGCCACCTTTGAATCAAGGATGGACTCGCCTAACGCCGTTGCCCGTATGGCGGCGATGAGTTCCTCAGAACGAGCGCTCTTGAGGAGATACCCGGAGGCCCCGGCTTCAAGGAGGTTGGTCACATACGCGAAGTCATCGTAGGCGGTAAGAGCCAGGATCTGCACTTCCGGGCACTCTTGCTTGATCCGCCTGGTGGCGTCGATGCCATTCATGCGGGGCATCGACACATCCATCGCCACAACATGAGGGGAAAGCTTCGGAACTATCTCGATAGCCTCGAGACCGTCCGAAGCTTCCCCCACAACTTCCATATCCGGCTCCTCTTCGAGGAGCCTTCTCGTGCCCTCCCTGACGACCGCGTGATCGTCGCAGAGGAGCACCCTTATTCGGTTGCGGTTACTTTGTCGGCGCTCCTGCAAGCGCGTTCTTCACCGCCTCGATAATGCCCTTGCTGGCAAAGGTTGCGCCTGATACCGTGTCCACATCTACCTTCTGCTGCTCGACGATTGCCTTCGGAGTGCCCGATAGCGCGGGTGCCGCGACGTCGGGGGTCTCCTGGTTGCTCAGGATCTTCACCGCCGTGATCTTTCCGCCGGCCACCGTGACCTCTACCTCGATAGGACCGATGAAGCCTTCACCGGTGCCCTTGTAGGTTCCGTCGGCGATAGCCGTGATGTCCAGCGGAACCGCGCCCACCGGCACCGCATAGTCCTTCAGCGCGTCCTTGACCGCGGCGATTATGCCCTTGCTGGAGAAGGTCGCTCCGGACACCGCGTCGACGTCTGCCTTCTGCTGCTGGACGATGGCCTTGGGAATACCCGTGAGAGCGGGACCCGCGACGTCGGGCGTCTCATCCTCGCTCAGGATCTTGACCGCAGTAACCTTGCCACCTGAGACAGTGACCTCAACCTGGATGGGACCGTGGAAGCCTTCGCCGGTACCTCTGTAAGTGCCGTCCGGCACGGAGGCGAAGTTAATCACCATCTCAGTCTTGGGCGCCACAAACTCGGATAGGAACTCAATCGCCCTGCCGACGCCAGCCTGTACAGCCTTGGACGAAATTGTCGCCCCGGAAATGACATCAACTTCCTTGGGGTCGGTTACGCCGGCGTACTTGGCGAGATATGACTCTTCCTTTACCCTGCTGCCCAGACCAGCGGTCTCGGCCAGATTCGTTATGGTCACTTTGGTGACCTTGCCTTCCGTGTCAAGTCCGACGACCATCTCGATGGGGGTCGAGCCGTTATAGCCGGTAGAGCTCAGCTTCATGGCCGCTCCAACGGTCTCGCCAGATGCGGTCTGGCCAAGCCAGTAAGTAACGCCGTCCTTGCTCTGCTCGACTATCTGGTCAGCGCCGGGGATAGCGGCTTTGGCTGCTGCAAGGGCATCTTCAACCGCGCGCTTTTCGATGACGGGCTTGGTCTGATCGTAGACCACGGCGAGCCCGAGGCCCGCTATGCCGCAGACGAGAAGCAGCGTGATGCCCAGTCTGACCATATCTTTCGTCAACGTAGGTCCCCTCCCGATTGCTCCATCAGTAAGCCGATCCAGCCATACGTCTAGAATGATAGCACATTTTCGGGGTTGTTGTGCGGTTCGGTACAAAAGAACGGACTGCTAAGAAGGGTTCTTGCGCAGGACTCAAGACCGCTCAGATCCGCGACTCCCCGAGAAATCCGGAGTGTACTTGGACTCGGCTGAAGACAGCTCTTGTACAAAACCGTCGAGGAGTCCCAAACGGAACACTTCGTCGACGACGCGGTCGTACTCGCGGCTGGTTAACCGCCGGTTGAGTGGAGGATGCTGCTTGGCCCGGTGGCACGGATAGTACTGGGCCATGACGCTCACAAACGTGCCGGAAGGAAGGTTGTCCTTTACCCATCGAAGCACCTGCAAGGAATCGTCCACGGAGCCGGGCAGGACCAGGTGCCGCACCATGAGTCCCTTTATCATCACACCGGCCTCGTCGAGCAGCGGGACACCCACCTGGCGGGACATTTCGAGGATGGCCCGAGACGCGCGCTCAAAGTAAGTCGGCGCGCCGGAGTACCGGACCGCAAGGCCGTCATCGAAGTACTTGAGGTCGGGCATATAGACGTCCACCAGGCCTGACATCCGTTCCAGGGTCTCGGGTGAGTCGTACCCGTTGGAATTGTAGACCACCGGTATCCTCAGCCCTCGATCCTTGGCCATCCTCAGCTCCCCCGCGATCCCGCGGGAGAAGTGAGTGGGAGACACCAGGTTCACGTTGTGGGCGCCTCGGCTCTCCAGGTCCAGGAATACCTGGCTGAGGTGTTCTCGATCCATCTCAGTCCCGGTGAGGCGGCCCTGACTGATATCGTGGTTCTGGCAGAAGACGCAGCGAAGATTGCAGCGGCTGAAGAACACCGTTCCCGATCCCCTATCGCCTGATATGGGAGGTTCCTCCCACAAATGCAGGTCCCAAAGGGCGACTTGAGGCAGGATCCCCGCCCCGCAAAACCCTTTCTCTCCTGCTGTCCTGTCTACCCGGCAGTAGCGAGGACAACAATCGCAGCGCAAACGCCAGCCCTCCTCACCGGTTGATTATACTGCCCGAGGGCAGGAACGGTCATGGCTGGCCTGGAATTACCGGGCAAGGAAAGTGAAGGAAGGGCTAAATGGGCACCATCACAGTTCAGGGCGGCGTCGTGAAGTACGAGTCGGCGGGCGTGACCTACTACGTCAAGGAGAATTTCGCCCCGTCCATCCAGGTGTTTGAGGCGGAAGTGCCGGCCAAGAAGCGCAAGGGGATCCCCGAGACCTTCTTCTCCAACGGCCCGGTCGAAAAACTGACCAGCCTGCTGGGATTCGGACGGTGCAACGTCGTCATGGTCAAACTGGCGGCGGATATGGGACTTACCGATGACGAGCGCAGGATGCTTGAACTGGCGCTGGGTCCCAGCTATTACTTCTCCCGGGATGCGAAGTCCTACAGCAAGGAGACCCTTCCACATGACGATCCGGAGATCGCCGCCGGCTACCAGGTCGTCCTGGACACTATTGTGCGAAATTGGGACGACGGCGAACGCAACAGGACGACCGTTGACGGACTGCCTGTATGGTTCGACTTCGGCGCGAGTCTGGACCCCAGATACCAGAACATATATAGGTTCATTCTTCAGCTAGAGGAGTCCAGGCAGGCCGGAAGGTCTTCCACCATTGTCGAGTACTTCATGGATTACTCCAGGCGCCGCAGCCAGATCCTGAAACGGGCCGCATCGGCGTTCTTGGAGATTAGCCGGTCGGAGATCCGCACAATCATCAAGGTCTCAGAGGTGCACATACCCGCGTATTTCGGGGAGTACGTTGTTGGAAACATCAAACGTATTGTCGAAGATATTGATATACTAAGGGGAGCATTCCTTCGCGAGAACGTACTCCGTCGCTAGGAGGTCGTCCGGTGGGAAGGAAATTCGAGTTCAGCATCGATATGCACGTGCACTCAATGTACTCGGGCGAGTCCTTGGCGAGGCCGCGCGACATAATCGATGCCGCTCTCGAAAAGGGTCTGGACGCCATTGTGATTACCGAACACCAGAGCCTCCACGCAAGCGCCCCTTTCGACAAGTTCCGCGGGCAGACGCCGCTAACCATACTGCGCGGGGTTGAGCTCGCAACCGACGCAGGCCACGTGCTGGTCTACGGGATCAGCGATAAGGATTGGGACGATTGGGGCAACGACCGCACGGTGAATGCCCAGGACCTCATCGACAGGGTCAATGCCCTGGGCGGTATCGCCGTCCCGGCCCACCCGTACGTCATCTCAGGCTCCCGGGGTTCGCCCTACTGGTGGGACCCGATCGTCTCTGTCGATGAACGGGTAACCGGCCTCCGCGGTCTTGGAGCCATCGAGGTATGCAACGGAAAGCACGCCGGCCATCCCGCTGTCTGCGAGATGCTGGGAGCCCTGGCGCGCTCGATGAACGTCCCCGCCGTCGGCGGCAGCGACGCTCACATGCCCTCCAGCGTCGGGTGCTCCTATACCGCCTTCAGGATCCCCGTCTACTCCAACCGCGACCTGGTCCGCGCCGTAAAATCAGGTCTCCTCCACCCCAAAAACGGAGAGGCCATCTGCCCCCCGGTTAAGTCAGCGCATATTTCTGCGCGCTAAGACCACCAAATATCTATTGATCGGGGTGGTCATACGCGAAGAGCTTTTATCATTGCCGCGGCTGCAACGTACATCGGTACCGTAGTCGGCGCCGGATTCGCTTCAGGTCAGGAAGTGCTTCAGTTTTTCGGGCTCCTGGGCCCTTTTGGGCTTCCCGCAGCCCTCCTGGCGATTCTGGGATTCGGGTTCTTTGGGTACCTCATCATGGATGCAGGGAGAGAGACGAAGGCCGTATCCCACGTTGCTGTCCTGCAGCGTACCACGGGACGGCTATCCCCCGCATTTGACCTGATCATCACCTTCTTCCTATTCGGAGCCCTATCGACGATGATAGCAGGCGCCGGCTCAGTCCTCCGGCAGGAGTACGGGATCCCTTGGGCCTTTGGGGCAGGCCTCCTGTGTCTCGCCACTGTGGCAACGGTCCTCTTTGGGTTCAGGGGTGTTGTAACCTCGATCAGTGCCATAGTTCCGTTCCTTCTCGGCTCAGTGCTATTCGTCAGCCTTGCGGTGTTATACGCGAGAGGTCCGGCCCTACGGACGCCGCCTGCAACGGCCCTCCCGGCGGTGCCATCCTGGCCTCTGGCGGGGGTGACCTACATCTCCTACAACATCGTGATGTCGATACCCGTGCTCGCTTCTCTGGGCAGTTCACTGCGGTCGCGCAGAGAGGCCGGATGGAGCGCGGGTCTTGGAGCCGCGGGACTCGGCCTCTCGCTGCTTCTTGTCTTTGCGGGCATTGTCTCGTCGTTCCCCGATGTAGCCGGCTACGAAGTGCCCATGGCCTACCTTGCCTCAACGGTCCACCCGCTGGGCGGGCCGTTCTACACGCTGGTCTTCCTGGCCGAGGTCTACACCACGGCCGTAGCAAACCTGTACGGCTTTGCCGCCAGGATCACCCGGGAGGGCTCTCCCGCGTTCCGGTGGGCGGCCGTCCTCGCGGGACTCGCAGGCATCCTGGCGGCTTCAGCCGGTTTCTCAACTCTGGTCCGAGTGGTCTACCCGCTTGTCGGCTGGGCAGGCCTTGCGCTTCTGTTCGCGCTAACCATCGACTACTTCAGGCGGAGACCTACTTACCGGAGAAGGCTATAGGGACTTCGACTTCGGCGGTCTCGCCATCCACTGTCGCCGAGAAATAGACCTTGCCGTGGGAGTTGCTTGGCAACGCTATGTCGAGTCCGCTCTCAAAGTACACCCACTGTCCCTCGCCGCTGGCCGAGACGGTCTTCCTGCCGAGCACGTTGTACCCGTCCTCGACCGCTACGTCCACGCTACCGCCGCCTTTCACGAATCCGGCCACTGTAAGGCGTTCCAGCACGAGAGAACCTCGCTCGGGCCGCACCGGCAGGATCTTCTGTCCGGACTCTATCTTGGTCAAGCCGACGTGCTCCACTCTCTCTCCACTGGTGCCCAGCCTGATCATCCTAACGTCGATCTCCTGGTTGCCCTCTACGGCGACCTCAAGGTAAGGGTAGCTGGTTACGGTCGCGGAGCCTCCCTTGGGGGAATTGAGCCTCACGGTGAGCGCGAGAGTTCCGTCCTGCCCGACCTCCGCCTTCTCCAGCTCGATGCTGAAGCCGGCGCTTGAAACCTTGCCCGCCGTGATCATGAGGAGCTGCTTACCCTGAGAGGAAAACGCCGCTGCCCAGGGGTCGCTGGTCTTTGCCAGCTCCGCGAATGCGGGAGAAAGCGTCACGTCCAGGTCTTTGCCGGTCACGATCCTGGGGGGCAGGCCCGCCAGATCCGAGATGAGAGACGAGAGGTCTCCTTTGAACACTTGACGCTTGTTCTGGCCGTCGGTGTAGACCAGGTACTGGCCGTCCCAGTCGTAGGCAACCATTCCGGAGTCGCCTACGATCACGTAGTCGGCCCTAGTCGTTCCTCCCTGGTCCTTGGGGTCGGCAACCTTCTTGGCTTCCTTCAAAGCTTTCCGGAAAGCCTCCGGATTGGAGACCGTCACCTGGTTCCCAAACCTGTCCCTCACCGCGATATCGCCTTTGTCCAGTTTGGCCAGCGATACCAGGTTCTTTCCTCCGCATGAGACCGCAAACAGCGTAAGGAGCACGAGCACGGCCACCCACGCGAATCTCCTATTGATAGTCATCTGGAAATCCCTCCTGGGTCTTATTGACGAATGTTCCTCCGAGATCGTTTCATCCCTTGCTGAAACTGGTCTTTCGATGCCAAAAAACCACGTTGACCTTGTCCTCCGTGGGTGTTATAACTTTGAAAACTTATGCGCCCCCATGTGGAGGGCGATGGAGGAACCGTCCTTGACGAGCCGCAACCACATAGAATACCGCCCGGATAGAGGCCTGATGGTCGGCGGGATACCCGCCTTGCGGCTTGCCAAAAAGCATGGGACACCCCTCTACGTGTACTCTGAAGACGCTATCGTCGAGCGGATGCGGGAATACTCATCCTCATTCTGCAAGGCGTATCCGGATAGCGCAATAGCCTACGCAAGCAAGGCTTACCTCACAATGAGAATGGCCCAGCTGGTGAACCAGGAGGGCCTCTATATCGACACAGCAAGCGGCGGCGAGCTGTACATCGCCCTGCAGTCCGGCTTTCCCCCGGAGCGCATCATGCTCCACGGCAACAACAAGTCAAACGACGAGCTGGAAATGGCGGTCACAGCAGGCATCGGCCGCGTCGTCGTCGACAACTTCGACGAACTCATAAGGCTCCAGCGGATAGCCCGCAAGGAGAGGCGGGTTCAGAGGGTCCATCTGAGGCTCACCCCAGGCATCGACGCCCACACCCACCGTTCGCTTTCGACCGGTGAGATCAGCTCCAAGTTCGGGATCGCTTTGGGCGGCGAAGAACCGTTCCTAGCGGCCATGGAGGCCGAGCGGGCCCCGAACCTCTCGTTCATGGGGATCCACTGCCACATCGGCTCGCAGATATTCGAATCGGCTCCATACGCCGACGCGATACGCATCATGCTGGGCTTTGCCGCTGAACTACGGCAGAGGACCGGTATCGTGACCCGGGAGGTCAATCTGGGAGGTGGGCTCGGCGTCAACTACATGGCAGACGGCGTAACGGAGCACGACCCGTCCGCCGCCGACCACGTGGCGGCCCTGGCCAAGGAAGTCAAGACACAGGCGCAGGAACTGGGGATACCTCTTCCCCGCCTGTACACGGAACCCGGACGCTCGATTGTAGCCGCTTCAGCGGTTACGCTCTATACAGTAGGCACTGTCAAGGACCTCCCCAACGGGGAGACAGTTGTCGCAGTCGACGGCGGCATGGCCGACAACCCGCGACCGGCCTTGTACGGCGCCAAGTACCGGGTTATTCCCGCATTTGCGGAACGCACGTCGCACCGGGTCACGGTCAGAGTGGTTGGAAAGCACTGCGAGGAGGGCGACGTTCTGATCGAGCGGGCCGAGGTCCCACCCCTTCACCCGGGAGACGTCATCGCACTTCCCGTAAGCGGCGCGTACCAGTACTCGATGAGGTCCAACTACAACGCCCTGCTGCATCCGGCGGTAGTTCACGTGTCGCAAGGGAACGCCTTCCTGGTTGTCGAACGTCAGAAGTATCGCGATCTCATCGCCAAGGAGAAATCCGCCCCGCAGTTTGCCCTGGCGGAACCCGACAAAGCGGCTAACGGCTCATAGCCCTTGAACCGCTGTCGAGAGGAAGCACACTCTATGGATAGCTGGAAAGTCCCTGTCCTGCTCCTCCCCATGAGCCTCGGGATCGGCGGCGCAGAGACCCAAGTGGTATCGCTGGCCAAGCACCTTCGCGGCAGAGGCTGGGACGTGCTCGTCGCCTCAGCGGGCGGGCAGCTGGTGGCTGCGCTGGAACAAGAGGGCATTGAGCACTATGACGCGCCTCTTGACTCCCGCTCACCGCTGGACATGCTCCGGGCCGGCCGCATCGTAGACGAACTGGTCAGCCACAAAGGCGTCGGGCTAGTGCACGCCCACGCCAGGATCCCAGCGTGGATAGCCGAAAAGGTCTGCCGCCGCCGCGGCATACCCATGGTGATGACCTATCACGGCACCTTTGCGTCGGGCCTATTCTGGAATGCCTTCACGCGGCCGGGCGACGCTACCATAGCCAAGAGCGACGACATCCGTGACTACATAGCCCGGAAGTTTGGATTCGATGCTTCCAAGATCACAGTTATCCCGAACGGGATTGACCGGGAGACTTTCCACCCGGCGGCTCCCCACGAGCAGCGAGCCGCCCGCGCGGCGCTCGGACAAGACGCCGCTTCGCCTGTAGTCCTCTACGCCTCAAGGCTTGACGGAGGCCTCGCCAATTCCGCTTGCGCGACCATCGAGGCCTGTGCCGGCCTCGTCCCCAGATATCCTGCTCTTACGCTACTGGTTGCCGGCGATGGCGATGGGTTGGAGAAAGTGCAGGACTGCGCGTCTTCGGCAAACCGGAAGGCCGGGCGAGAATTCGTCAGGTGCACCGGCTTCGTCTACGACACCTTCCAGGCCTACGCCGCATCGGACGTGGTAGTAGGCATGTCTCGAGTCGCCCTGGAAGCTATGGCGTGCAGCAGGCCTGTGGTGATCGCGGGTCCCGACGGCATCGTCGGGCTGGTGGCGCCGGATAACGAGGAGGCCCTCGAGCAGCGCAACTACACGTCGAGGAACGCCCCGTACGAGCTCACCGCCGAAAGGCTTGCATCGAATATCGATGAACTCCTAAGAGACCCCGGCCTTCGTGAGAAACTGGGCAGGTACGGCGCCGAAGTCGTCGAGAGGCGGCATTCCATGGAAGAAGTCGCCCTCAGGACAGAAGAGGTCTACGGCCGTCTCCTGCGATCCCGCAGGAAAAGCTAGGGAACCGGGGGACAACCGCTTCGTCATATAGGTGCGACGACTAAAGCACCGGAGGTCTTTCACCATGCGTATCCGCTCGAAGACTTACCGCACTCTGAGCCGGGCAATCCTTCTAGCACTGGCTTGCGCGCTGCTGATGCAACCCGCCGCCGCATCAGCCGCAGCGGCCGCGGGGTATTACCAGAGCCTCGGAACCCTGTCGGGCAAGTCAAAATCCTCTTTTGAATTCGTGGTCGCATCCGACAGCCACGTGGGATACGGCCCAGCCACTCGGGCCACTGCGGCCGCCCTGGCCGACATGGCGTCGCGGTATCCCGATCTCTCGTTCATGATACATATGGGCGATCTCACTGAGACCGGATCCGCCGCTCAATACGACGAGGCCAAGGCGCTTCTGGACACTCTGGATGCCCCTGTGTTCGGGACCTTGGGCAACCATGAATCCCGGTGGCAGGATCCGCAGGGATCTCTGTTCAGGAGCCGCTTCGGCAGCCCAAACACGTCCTTCAACTGGGGCGCGTGGCACTTTGTAGTACTGGACACAACCTATCCTGGAGAGACCTTGGGAACACTGGACCCCGAAACCGTAGCTTGGCTCCGGAATGACCTGACCAAGAACCCGGGCCGCCCGGTGGCCGTATTCTCCCACCATCCTCTGCTCTACCAGGAGGTCGAATTCCAGGACTCCGACGCCGCGTTCGCCCAGATAATGGACGAGTTCCCCGTGCGGGTAGTCTTCTCCGGCCACGGCCACTCGTTCATTACGTGGGAGGCCCAAGGACAGAAGTTTCAAATGGTAGGGGCCCTCATGGACGGCGCATACGCGGTGGCCTCGGTGAACGGCCGTTCCTTCACGGTCAAGTCGGTTACGCCGGGCCCTGACGGCGCTTACGTGGAGCAGGTGCTCTGGCGCGCCACCGTGCCCACGGCAAGCGGTGGGACGACCAAGAACCCGGTGACACGCCTCGACGCGTCTATCGAGGAAGGCACGCTGAATGCGTCCTTTAGGCTCTCGCGTTCCGCTGAAGCCTACTTCCAGATCGACAACGGGAGCTTCGTACCGCTGGGCCAGCTTAAGGCAGGCGCAAATTCCTTCACCTTCGACGTCTCAAAGCACGCTTTGGGCCGTCATACGCTTACCGTAAAGACAGTCACTGCCAACGGGCCGTATTTCAAAACCATCGAGTTCGCCAAAATCCCGGAAGCCATAGAGATCTGGCGCGCCCAACTAGGCAGCTCGGTGACAGGCAGCATCGTGATCCGGAACGACGCCGAGGCTGTAATCGGGACTCGGGACGGTATCGTAAGGGCGGTGCGCCTTTCCGACGGAAAGACTCTCTGGAGCATGGACGCCGGCTCCCAATGGGGCGGCGGCTTCATTGACGGCGCGAGGCTCTATTTCGGCACCGCCAACGGGGATTTCTACTGCGTTGATGCCGCGTCCGGGTCGCTTCGCTGGAGGACCCGGCTCGACCCGTCCGGCTTTGTCGCAGCACCCGTCGTAGCCAACAGCCGGGCAGGCAAGCGAGTGGTGGCAGTCTCCACATCGGGCAAAGCGTACTGCCTGGATGCCGTCTCCGCGGCCAAGAAGTGGAAGTACGAGGCAAAAGGGGCCATCGTGAACCCGCCGGTCGCCCAGGGCAACACCGTGTTCTTCGGTTCCTGGGACACGAACATGTACGCTGTGGACCTCACCTCAGGCGCCCTCTTGTGGTCAGTCCAGCTGGGCCGCCAGGTTTACTACGCTCCGTATCTGACGCCCGCAGTCAGCGGCGATACTGTCTACACAGTAACAGCCTATGACGCCACGGTCGGCGGAAGTTTCCTCTTCGCGCTTGACGTTTCCACCGGCGCAGTGAAGTGGAAGGCTACCGGCAGGTCCTCCTTCATGTCTCCATGGGCCGCCCCGGACCACCCGGTTACCGTCATGGACGGCGCAGGCACGTTGTGGGCCTTCTCGCAGACCGACGGACAAGTGTTGTGGTCCAAGCCGGGAAGCAGTACCCTCTTCGGGGACGCCCAAGGCAATGGGTCCCGCTTCGTCACTGGAGGATACCGGGGCGTGGTGGGCCTCACCACCGAGAGCAACAGGTGGGACTTCGTCGCAGGTGACGGGCACCTGTTCGTCTCCCCCGCACTAGTGACCATCTCTGCGGGCGGCCAATCCAGGGCGCTCGTCGCCGACACCCGCGGAAACCTGTACTTCTTGGCGCTTCCGGAGTAGACCGACTCCTCCTGGTCATAACTGGGGATGATCTTCTTGATGAGCGCGATTCGCGCTAAGGAGGTCATCCCCAGTGAAAGAAGAACCCCTCATCGCATACACCAAACCCACGAGAGTGGCGGTCGTTGGAGCAGGACTTGTTGGCTCCACCTACGCCTACACGGTCCTCTTGCAGGGCCTCGCTGACGAGATCGTCATCATCGACGTCCGGGGGGACAAGGCCCGGGGAGAGGCCATGGACCTCCGCCACGCTGCCCCCTTCACCGGACGCACATCCGTTTGGGCTGGTACCATGGACGATCTCACCCAGGCAGACCTCATAATGATATCCGCGGGCGTGAACCAGAAGCCGGGCCAGACCCGCATGGACCTCCTCCAGGAAAACGCCAGGATCGTCGGCGATATAGCCGAGGAGGCGGGGGCCCTGAGTCCGGGAGCGGTCTTTCTGGTTACCACCAACCCGGTTGACGTGATGTCCTATCTCACCATGAAGAGGTCGAAGGCCTCCCCGTCCAGGGTACTGGGCTCCGGCACCGCCCTCGATACCGCCCGGCTGCGTCTTCTTATCGGCCAAGACCTCGGGATCGATCCGAGAAGCATCCACGCCTTTGTACTCGGGGAGCACGGGGACTCTGAGATGGTAGCGTGGAGCAGGGCCCAAGTTGCGGGCAACTCCATAGTGGATTGGCCCGATATGGACGAGGATGACCGCAGAGCGATTGCGGCCGATGTCAAAGGGGCAGCCTACCAGGTCATCCGCATGAAGGGCGCCACATGCTACGCCATAGCCCTCACGCTGGCCAAAATCACGGAGGCCGTCCTCAAGGACACGCGGACCGTTTTCTCCGTCTCAACGTATCTGGACGGCCAGTATGGGATCTACGACGTCTACCTGGGCGCGCCGGCCATTGTCGGCAGAGGGGGCGTGGTGCGGACCCTGGAGATACCGCTCTCAAAGGATGAACTGGCGCAGCTTCAGGAGTCGGCCCGGCTGGTGAGGGCCGCAAATGAGTCCGTCTACCTCGGCAGGCGCCAGCTGGTAGGCGCCGCAGCTCAAGGGCCTGGAGCATCGTCAGAGATGCTGAGCGGGAAAGCGCGCGAGGCATCACACGCGATAGCCAACGAGACGTCGGAAGAGCTCGCGCCGAGGCGAATCCTGCCCCGCATCCCGCGCCGAACGGCCATGAAGCAGGTGACAAAGAGGCCCCGGCGGCTCATCTAGAGGCCGTTCGACGACCTCCCACCCGTCAGCCGCACGTCAAGTGCCGCGATGGCCGCCGTGACCATGCCGATGAAGCGCTCCCGGTCTACCTCGAGGGCGACGTCCCCATTGGGCTCTCTCCCCGTCACCCCGCCGAAGTCAACCACGGTCCTCCCCAGCGTGAACTCCCCTCTGGTCTCCACATCCACGCGCAAGCGGCGGGTCTTCACGATATCAGGCTCACACGCTGCGGCAACGGCCAATGCGTCATGGATGGGATTGCCCGGAAATCCATGGGACCGGTAGAAGGCAGAGTACGAGTCCAGTAAACCGGCAGCGAACCGGCCGGCGGGCCCCGACTCCCGCAGGGCCTCCACCTCGTGGGGGAACATCAAGGCTTTGTGGGTCACATCCAGGCCTATCATGGTGATGGGAACGCCGGATTCGAAGACCACGCGCGCGGCCTCCGGATCGACAAACATGTTGAACTCAGCGGCCGGAGTCCAGTTTCCTTCCCCGGCAGCACCCCCCATGAGAACGATCCGGTCTATCTTCTCCCTAAGACCGGGGTGGGCGAGAAGGAATGCGGCGATGTTGGTGAGGGGTCCCACCGGTATGAGGGTGACTTTCCGCTCCTCCCTGCTCAATGTGGAAGCGATGAACTCGACGGCCGGCGGGCTTTTCCCGGACATGCCTGGCCTTTCCGGCACCTGTACGCCCAAGCCGCCGGCTCCGTGAACAGCAGGGGCCGTCACAAGAGGCCTCATAAGGGGTTTGTCCGCTCCCCGGCACACCGGCACCGAAGCGCCGACGGCGTCCAGCACGCGAAGAGCGTTGCGGTAGGTATTCTCTCCGGTGCTGTTGCCAGCGACCGTCGTGATCCCCAGGAGATCGAACCGCCCGCTTCCTAAGGCAAGCATGATGGCCACGGCATCGTCGTGGCCAGGGTCGCAGTCAATGATGGCCGGGATCTTCGTCTCCACGCGAAACCCTCCTATCGCGAAAGAAACCTGTCTATCTCGTCGCGCCAGGGCATGGATGTCTGAGCGCCGGCTCTGGTGACTGAAATGGCGGCGGCGGCGTTGGCAAACCTGCAGGCTTCTCCGAAGGACCTGCCCTCACAGATGGCCGCCGCAAGGGCCCCAGCGAAAGTGTCGCCGGCGGCAGTTGAGTCCGCAACCTCAACGACATGGCCGGGCAGGTACTCCGCCCTACCCCCCACGGTGTAGACAAGGCCTCTCCCGCCCAACTTCACCACGGCCCGCGGAATGCCGCAGGACGTCAGGTCCGCAGCCGCTGCTTTGGCCGACTCGGGATCCGTAACGGGGCGGCCGGTAAGGAACTCGGCTTCATGCTCGTTCGGGGTGATAATGCCAACGTTTCGCCGGAGCCCTTCCGGGAGCGCCGCCGGCGGGGCCGGGTCCAGCATCACCGTCACTCCGGCTGCACGAGCCTTGCTCGCGGCGTACTCCACCACGGGAATCGGTATCTCAAGCTGCAGCATGAGGATGCGCGCGGTCTCCAGAACCGGCCCAAGGGCGTCTACATCCTCCCGGGTAACGGTCCCGTTGGCCCCGGGGACGACCACGATCGAATTCTCTCCGCGCCCGTCTATGACGATGAAGGCACTCCCTGTGGGGACTCTGGTCGAAACCCGGACGTGGTCTCCCCTTACGCCGGCCTCCAAAAGACTTTTGGTGAGGACGCTCGAGAACACATCGTCTCCGATGCGTCCCGCCATGACGACCTTCCCGCCGGCTCTGGACGCGGCAACCGCCTGGTTGGCTCCCTTGCCACCGGGGTAGATGCGGAAATCGGTGCCCGACACAGTCTCGCCTGCCGCGGGGCGCCTGGGAGCCCGCACCACAAAGTCAACATTGAGGCTGCCGAGGACAACGATGGTCCTCCGCGGGTCTGCCACCAAAGAACCTTCCGTTCCCGGTGATCCGATCGATAGGCTGCGGGCTGCTTGGCTCGGGTTGAACCCTAGCGCCAGGACTGCTTCCTGGACCTTCTCCCTAGCGCTCTCACTGGTATAGCCGGTACCGTTAATGACTCTGGACACGGTAGCTATTGACACTCCGGCGCGCTTGGCTACGTCTTTGATGGTGGCTCCGCCCACGACTGTCCGGCCCCCTCATGACTCCATTTGCTTAGCCTAGCGTGAGACCCCACAGACTATCCAACGCAAATCCCATTCAATCCCCCAGGGAGACTTCAATCTGCCAGGGAGACCCCGTCTGAAAGCGTTTCCACTTGCACTCTCACTCTTGTGTAACCGTTTTCACATCCCTGGTAGATCGCGTGAAAACGTTTCCATAGGCACCTGCCTCATTCTATGGGGTCCCCGAGGGTTCCTTCAGATGTGGGCAGAAGAAGGGATAATCTACATGGTGAGAGAGGGGCATTGTCACCACTTCCGGCATAGCGTTATGTGAACAACAGTGTGGAGGGATAGCCGTGCAAGTCGACGGTGTCTACGTCTCGCTATCCGCCAGGGAAATCGCTTCCCTGGTGAAGAGTCTCCCCCTCCCCAGAGGGGTCCAGGTGAGCGACGTGGTCCTCACCGACAACGGACTGGAAGCCACCGTCAGAGCGTCCCTTCTACTCGGGCTTCCGGTGAAGTTCAAAGTCGAGATCGACCACTTCTCCGGAGCAAAGGTGTTCTTCAGGGTCTCTCCTCCCGTGAAACCCAACTGGCTGGTGGTGCGTCCTCTGATGATGGCTATCCCGGGAGCGAGATACATGGGCAACAGCATGGTGGAGATCGACCTCATCTCAGCCTCCCGAGGATATCTCTCCGGCATCAACTTGAAGAGGCTCTCCCTGAACCGGAACGGCTTTGTGGGAGAGGCGTCGGCTGTAACATCCACCGTCTCGTGGGGGGACCTTCTGTCGGGGATAACCTGGTGAAGATAAGAGTGAAGAAAAGGTAAGGGAGGCAATCGGTAAGGCCCCTCACACTAGGTCATGCGCACTCATATCATCTTAGGAAGCCGTTATAAGGAGGCGCATGGCGTGGAGGATAGAAGAGAATTCCCACACGTCCACGACTATTTCGGGAGAACGTCGGTTGACGACGGTCATTTCCACACCTTTACCGGAGCGACCATGGAGCAGGTGCCCGCGGTCGGGGGCCACGTTCACAACTACGCGAACGAGACCCGCGTGGCCGAGAACCACACACACATTATGAGAGGGACCTCCGGCCTGCCCATCCCGGTCCTTTTGGGCCACGTCCACCAGCTGGCTGGCGTGACCGAGATTGCCGATAACCACAGCCATTCCTACGACGTGTACACCGGTTACCAGAGGCCTCAGAGAAACGTGAGGCGTCCTCGATTCACAGCCGATGCTGTGGCAGAGAACAAAGAAGAGGCGCCCCAGGGGAGACGCCCCCGCTTCCGTTTTCCGAGGAGAGAATCTAGCCCGACATCCGACGAGAAATAGTGGCTAGCGCTCGATCTTTGATCTGCCGGGCCTGATCAATCAGGCCTTCCTTATCTTGCTTGGCCTTTTCGGCGAAGGACGCATCCTTGAGGTTGGGCAGGTTGATATCGACGTTGAGGAGCGCCGCCATTAGCGCGGCCTCTGCCAAGTACGCCGACACGCCGGCATCGCTGATGGCCATGGTGTTGCCTATGGGCGCGATCTCTTCCACAACCTTCAGGATCTCCAGGCACGCCCGCGCGATCTCCAGCGGTGTCTCTGTGGCGCCCTTCAGGGCTTCCTGGATCAGGTGCTCCTTGCGCTCCTTCTCCTCATCGGTCACCGCAGGCATCTTGTAGTACTCCATGAACCGGCGGAACTGGGCCATATCGGCGTCTACCAGTTCCTCCATGCGGTTCATCAGGCACAGCGCGCGGTCGCGAAGCCTCGTGATCTCGGCTTCCACGTCCCGGTACTTCTTCTTGCCTATCGTGAGATTGCCGACCATGGCCGACATGGAAGCCGCGAACGCCGCGGCGATAGCCGCAACGCTGCCCCCTCCCGGAGTAGGCTCACTGGATGCAGAGACCTTCAACACATCGGTGAGACTCTTCTCAAAGAGCTCGCTCATTGACCCTTGCCCCCTTGCAGTTCAATGGCTTTGAGCAGGTTCTTCTGGATCAGCGCGGTGGTAAGGCTCCCTACGCCTCCCGGTACCGGGGTAATGGCGGACGCAACCTCGGCGACCGCCTCGTAGTCCACATCGCCGACAGTCTTGCCGTCAAGGTCGTTGATGCCGGCGTCGACCACGACGGTGCCCGGGGCGATCATGTCTTTGGTGATCAGGTTGGCTTTGCCGGCGGCAGCTACCACGATGTCAGCAGCTCTGGTGTGCTTCGCCAAGTCCCTGGTGCGGGTGTGGCAGACGGTCACTGTGGCGTTCTCATTGAGCAATAGGAAGATGAGCGGTTTTCCGACCGTGTCTCCCCTGCCAACCAGGCAGACGCTCTTGCCCTCCAGGGTTATCCCTTGCCGCTTCATGATCTCGATGCAGCTCTGGGGAGTGACCGGGAAGAGGCCTTCCTTGTGGGTGAACATCCGCCCCCGGTTCACCGGGCTGATGCCGTCCACGTCCTTCTCGGGATCGACAGCCATCATCACCCGTTCCTTGTTCATGTGCCGGGGCAGCGGGAGCTCCAGCATAATCCCGTGGACTGACGCGTTCTTGGACAGCTCGCCCAGCTTCGCGAGGACCTCTTCTTCGGTCGCTGTCTCGGCGAACTTATGTAGTTCGAAATCGATACCTGAGTTCTTGCAGGCCTTCTCTTTTGATCTGGCGTACAGCACCGACGCGGGATCGTCACCCACCAGCACGACCGCCATTTTGGGGGTAATCCCCTTCTCCTTCAGTTGGGCTACCTGGGCTCTAACTTCCTCCCGTATGGCGGCCGCAACCGCTTTTCCCTCGAGAACCGTTGCAGACATGTGCAATTCCCTCTCTTCCAAAGGAAGCCTCCCCACTTGGGGCGCTTCCCATGTTGACCCACAGAGCGGATCCTTCCACAACGCCCCCGGTTATCCCTTGTGGATGGCGGGAGTAGACCTCCCCATCGTTGTCCGGCAGATCGATCAGTCGGTTTCATCATCACGACGAAGAAGACTGGTAGCTTTTATCATCACGAGAATCGGGATCTGTAGCTTTTGTCATCACGACAATCGGGATTGGTAGCTTTTATCATCACGACAATCGGGATTGGTAGCTTTTATCATCACGACGATCATGATCGGTAGCTTTCATCATCAGATGAAAACGGACCCCCTGCGGGGGCCCGTTCCTTGGTCCGAACTTAGTGAACCAGAATCCGAATCCTAGTACTACTACTGGCCCTGAACCTACACTACCCTGGTGCCGCACTTGGAGCAGAACACGTCGCCCTGGTCTATCTTGGCGCCGCACTGCGGGCAGAACGTGGCCTCCTCAGCGGGCTGCGGCTCGGGCTTGGTCTCGGCGACGCGGAGGTTCTCGATCTCCTGGCGCTTCTCGTCGATGCGGCGCTCGACCAGATCGACCGCGGCAAAGAGCTCACCGAGCTCCGGCGGGAACGTGACTCCACCCTTGTAAAGGGTATGAGCGCTGCGTCCTATGTCCTCAAACTTGCGGTTTCTCTCGTTCTCCAAAGACATCAGCTCCACCCGGTACTTTCCCATCCGGGTAAGTTCCTTGGTCTCTTGAACGAGGGTTTCGGCGCCGCTGCGGATCGTCTGTCCGAGCCTGGACCACAGGTCCTTGCGCCCTTCGGGTCCTTGCGACATTGGCGTGCCTCCTTCGTGTACTAGCCATCACACACCTTATTACGCCGCAATGGGGCGGCGGTACGCACAGATCACAGTATCTCTCCTAGAAATCTGTCCAGATCCGCGAAGGATAATCAGGCGCTCCCGTCACTTCCCGCAGGTGGAGCAAGTCCCTCCGGCACAGCTTCCGCAGGTCCCGCCCCGGTTTCCCCCTCCGGTGCCGCCCTGCACGTGGGAACTGAACGTGGAAAGGAGCTTCTTGAGGTTCCTGGAGCCGCAGGACGGGCACTCGGGAGTATCTTTGCCTCTCTGAAGGAACTCGAAAGTCTTGCCGCAATCGGCGCAGCGATACTCAAAGATAGGCATGAGATCCCCTCCGGGATGAAGTCTACCCGCCTCTCATCAAGTGTTCAAGGTTGCTCGGCTGTACAATTGTGTAAAGAGGATGAGAGTGGTTAAGACCTATTGGCCGTCCTTGCTCTGAATGTCTTTCATCATGCCTTCGGCTTTGGAAAGGAGTCCGTCCAGAAGTGAGATTACCTCGTCGGTAGTGCCGCGGCCGGTGTAGATGAGGGGTTCGCAATCCCAGCGATCGATGAAGTCGCGAAGGTCTTGGGCCAAGTCGCGGATGTCGGCGGCGAGGTGGCGAAGTTTCTCGTCGCCCAGGTTTATCTCCTGGACCAACAGAGAAGACGCGTCCACGATGTCATCTATCCTGTCACGCAGGAGCCCTGCGCGGAGAAATCTCGACACGCTTCGACCCTCCCGCTTTGTTCTTCTTCACGCCGCCACAAGTTTCCTTCGGCAATCCAGGGGGCAGTCATAAGGCCCGTCGACTCTCGGGAAACTAAAGCGACATCCCAAGGAAGGGGAACAACAGATGCCAAAGAACGAGGACTACCCCATCGGCACCCTAGAGTCTGAAAGCCCGGCTTCGCACGTCGTGGACGAGCTGAGGAGATCGTTCAAGCCTCCGGGAGCAGGAGCGCCGACTACACCTGCAGAGAAGATCGAGGACGCGCTATCGCAAGTCCAAAACGCAGTCCGGGAGCAGCAGATGGCTACCGAGCAGAACCTCCAAACCTGCCTCTCGAAGGCGTCCACTCATGTGGCGGATTCCCAGGCGGTAGATGCCCTGTTCGCCATATGCCAGCAGGTGTCCGCCCTGGTGTCCCAAGGCAATGAGTCCCTCCGCGCTAACTCGGCGCAGGTCTCGGAGATGATCGCGCAGTTGGGGGCACAACTGGCTATGCAGCAGGCCAAAGCCGACCGGCAAGTATCTATGGCGCTCCAACAGGCGGTTTCCGCCATGTCCGATGCTCAGAACGCCATGTTTCAGAGCATGTCCATCGCTGAGATGCAGCAGTTGGTGAAAGGCGCGGGGCAAATTGTGAAGGACGTGATCGCGCCAGGACAGGTGCAGTAACCAGGACAAATCCAGTGACCGGTATAGTTCCGCTAGCATGGGCGGGCACTGCCACCAATAGATGCGGCAGCGCATGCGACAGCAGATACGACAGCGGATGCGGCAGCGGGTGCGGCAGAGGATGCGACACAGGTTAGCGCTGAACGGCGGCTCCCGACACGTTCTGGAACCCGAATCCTGCTCTGGCCAGCGACTCGATGATGGATGGGAGGGCTTCCGCGGTATGCCGGAGGCCCTCATGCAGAAGGAGGACTCCCCCGTCTTTAGCGGCCTGAGTCACCCGGAACACCACTTCCTCGGCCGACGAAGCCCGAAGGTCGGCACCGCCTATATTGGTCCACATGAGGGTTGTGAGGCCGAGCCGCTCGGCCTCCTCTATCTGCACTCTATCCAGGTAGCCGCCAGGCGGGCGGTACAAGTGCGGTTTTTTGCCCGTGATCTCCTCTATCGCGTTCAGCGCTTTCTGGAGGTCCTTTCTGACCTCGCTGGCTGAGAGCCCGGACAGCGCTTTATGGTCGTACCCGTGAACGCCTATCACATGACCCGCATTGGCGACCTCCTGTACCAGGTCCGGGTTTCGGACTGCCCTATCGCCCACCAGAAAGAAGGTTGCCTTTATCCCGTACCTGTCGAGGGTCGCCAGAATCTGCCTTGTCGTGTTAACATCCGGACCGTCGTCGAACGATAGACACACCCGTTTGGTGGGTGCGGGCGGGGCTGGAGGCGGCACGAATCCACCACCGGAAGCCGGGTCTTCGGCAGCGCCTTCTGGGTGTCCCGCTCCCTGTCCAGAGGTCTGGAGCGGGTCTTCCTTCAGCAAGAGCACCTGCCCGACGTAGATTCGGTCTATGTCGTCCAGCCGGTTGATACGGCTTAGAGCTTCGACGCTGATCGAGTACCGGTCCGCGATGACCGAGAGGGTCTCTCCCCGCTTGACAGTATGAGTGTCGGGAGGGTTTTTCCTGTAGTACTGGGCGGACAAGGCCGCCAGGGATCTGGGTCCCGCTATGCCGTCGGCGTGAAGCCCGCGCTCTTCCTGGAATTGCTTGAGTGAGGCCCTGGTACTGTCGCCGAACACGCCGTCGGCTTGAGTGCGGTATCCCAAAGCGTCAAGCACCTGCTGCAGACTGCGCACCAGCTCTCCCCTATCGCCCTTCCTTATGAGCCCGGTGTGGTTGAAAAGGGACTCGTAGGGCGTCGCTGCGGCTTCTGCCGTCGAGGTGTCCGCCCTCTCGGAGACGTGCGATAGAGCAAATATGAGGAGACACGCCAGGGCCGCTACCCTCGCGCGCCGGGATAGGCAACCGTGTATCCTCCGCAATAGCCGGACCTCCCTGCGCGGTTCGTCCTTCTAGGATGCCTTCAGCGCAGGGAGTTCATACCAATTTCGGGGAACGGCCTAGGAGTTGACGCCCAGTATTCCCCCACAGGCGCCCGCAAGCACCGAGAAACCGAGCCTCTTCGCGAACGCCGCAAGCCCCACAAACGGCGGGAACAACAGCGTCCCGATGACAACGGTAAGCACGGCGTAGCCGGCCCCGATGATCACCCCGTAAAGCAGTCCGTGCTGCCCTTCTCTCCTCGCGGTAAGGAACGCCGCCACGCCCAGCACGGCGAAGGAGCCCGCGTTGACCACCCACTGGAGGATTCTCTCATCGAGGCTCGTGAAGTAGACGACGGTGGACGCCAGCAGGATGAGGACTACAACCAAGAGCAGCGCGCGGAGGAGTCCGCCGCCGGCGATCCGCAGTGAGAAGACGCCATCGCTCTTGGCCCGTGCAGACCACCTGGTATACTTGGGCCTTCCAGGAGGATTAGACAAGTCGCATCACCTCCTGGTTTTTCTATATTACCCTCTCATCCTGGGTATTCCGGTCTGCGAAGGAGCGTGAAGACTCCGTTCCCCCAAGCTCGAGATCCCCTTTGGATCGGTGAGGTCGGTGAGGAGGGGCGTTACCGAGATCACGTTCCTGCGGATCGCGCAGGTGTCCGTGTCGTTGATCTCGCAGTCGTCTACCAAGGTCCCGCTTAGCCAGTACCATTCGCGGCCCTTGGGATCGGTGCGCCGGGCTATGGCGTCGCGGTACAGCTGCACCCCTAGCCGGGTAATCGCGACTCCGCTAACTGAATCTCCCGACACGGCCGGTACGTTCACGTTGACCAGCATAGGCCAGCCCGGATCAGAAGCGGCGAGGATAGCCTGCTCAATGGCGAAGTCCGCCGCCACCCGGTAGTCCAGGTTCTCAAAGGCTGTGACTGAAACCGCCATAGAGCGGATGCCGAGGAGAGCCCCTTCCATGGCCGCCGACACCGTACCGGAGTAGAACACATCGGTCCCCAGGTTCGGGCCCCTGTTCACGCCTGAGATCACAAAATCGGGCGGTGAATCCGAGAGCCCGGCCACCCCAAGCTTCACGCAGTCAGCCGGCGTTCCGCTAGCGGCATAGATCTTCACTCTCGGATTGTCAGATGGGAGCGCCTTGACCTCGATAGGATGGTGGATGCTGATGCCGTGGCCGCACGCGCTTCTTTCCCGATCAGGAGCCACGACCAGCGCAGTGTGGTCTCCGAGCTCAATCACCTTGTCAATGAGCGCGCGAAGACCGTCGGCGTGAACTCCGTCGTCGTTGGTCAGTAGGAATCTCACAGTTCTATGGTCTCCTGTCTTTTGGGTCCGACTGAAAGGTACTTCACGGGGACACCGCAGGCTCTCTCCACGTACCTGACGTACTCCTGCGCCCTCGCCGGCAGGTCGTTGAAAGATTTGGAGCCCCGGATATCGGTCTGCCAACCCGGCAGAGTCTCCAGAACCGGTTTGGCGCGGGAAAGGACCGGGGTAACCGGGAATCCGGTTACGCGCTTCCCATCCACCTCGTACGCCACGCACACCGGGATCTCCTTGAGGTACCCCAGGACGTCCAGGTTGGTGAGTGCAACGCAGGTGGCTCCCTGGGCCGCTACACCGTAGGAAGTCGCCACGGCGTCAAACCATCCGACCCGCCGGGGACGTCCCGTCTTGGCCCCGTACTCGCCCGCATCCCCTCCCCGTCTCCTCAGCTCCTCAGCAGCTTCCCCCTGGAGTTCTGAGACGAACGGGCCTTCTCCTACTGCCGACGAGTAAGCCTTCACTACAGCGATGACATCTTTGATCTCGGATGGCGGGACGCCCGCTCCGACTGCCGCGTACCCGGCGAGGGTCGAGGAGGACGTTGAGAACGGATAGATACCGTAGTCGGGATCCCGGAGGGTGCCCAACTGCCCCTCGAGGAGCACCTTCTTGTCCTCTCTCAGAGCTCCCCGGAGGAAGGAGCCAACGTCACCGACGTAGGGGCGGATCTGCTCGCCCCAGGCAAGGAGTTTCTCGACCAGGGCGTCTTCGTCGATGGGGTGCTTTCCGTAGAGGTGCCTCAGGAGCACGTTCTTGATCTCCAGCGCATAGGAGACTTTCTGCCGGAGGTAGTCAGCATCGTACAGCGCCGATACCTGAATGCCGGTCTTCGCAAACTTATCGGAGTAGAAGGGCGCCATGCCCGATTTGGTGGACCCAAACTTGCGGGCAGCAAGACGCTCCTCCTCATAGGCGTCAAACTCTTTGTGATAGGGCATCACGACCTGCGCCCTATCGGAGATCATGATCTTGGGACGGGGAACGCCGCGCTGTACGAGCCCCTCCAACTCGTCCAGGAAGTCGCCGATGTCCACCGCAACGCCGGGGCCCAGGATGTTGGTTACCGAAGGGTTGAAGACGCCCGAGGGCAAAAGATGCAAGGCGAACTTGCCGTAGTCGTTGATCACGGTGTGGCCGGCATTGCTTCCTCCCTGGAACCGCACGACCACGTGAGACTCCAAGGCCAGGTAATCCGTGATTTTGCCTTTCCCTTCGTCTCCCCAGTTTGCTCCCACTATAGCGGTTGCCGGCATCAAGACTCCTCCCCAGATCCATCATTCCCAAAAGGATGTGCGCAAAAGGATGTGCGTAAGGATCATATCCGGGTGTAAACTATAAGTGAACTTGCCATTGGTTATCTTCACTATAAGGATGGCTTATATGTACATTGACCTCGACCTCTACAGAGTGTTTCATGCAGTCGCTCAAGCCGGAAGCGTTTCGGCGGCCGCCAGAGGACTATATGTATCGCAACCGGCCCTCACTCAAGCAGTCAAGAAGCTGGAAGACCAATTGGGAGTCCAGCTGTTTCAGAGGACCCCCCGCGGCATGTCTCTCACTCCCGAGGGCGAGACCCTCTTTCGGCATATAGACAGCGCTTACGGACTCATCACCGCGGCGGAGAAGAAACTGGCCCAGGTGCGGTCCCTTGACGACGGCGAGATCACGGTAGGAGCCGGCGATACCCTGTGCAAGCACTATCTGGTGCCTCACCTGCGGGCCTTTCACGCCCTGTATCCCAACGTGCGCATTCACGTGACCAACAGGACCACCCCTGAAACCACCGAACTCCTGAAGGCGGGCAAGGTTGACCTCGGCATCGTGAACCTACCGCTCCCCCACGATCCTTCGCTCTCGGTCGAAGAGACGCTGCAAGTCCACGACTGCTTCGTGGCCGGCCCCGGGTTTGGCGACCTTCGGGGACGCCGCCTGTCGCTCCACCAGTTGTCCGAATACCCGCTGCTCCTCCTTGAGAAGGGCAGCAACAGCCGCCGGTTCCTGGACGCCTTCGCGAGGTCCTTGGGCATCACGCTAAGGCCCGAGATCGAGCTGGGCAGCACGGACCTGCTGGTGGAATTCGCAGCAGTGGGGCTGGGAATAGCTTGCGTAATCAGGGAGTTCGTGAGCGAAGAACTCCTTTCAGGATGCCTCTTCGAGGTGGAACTGTCCGAGGAGATACCCGCCCGCGGAGCCGCCGTGGTGACCATGAAAGACGTGCCGCTCTCCCGGGCCGCCTCCGAGCTGGCGAGGCTGCTGAGAAGGACTCCTAGCGCAGGTCCCGGAGCCTCGACAGGATCTCGGGAGCCGGGCACACCAGCCTAGGCAGGTCGTCGAATGCTGCCATGAACTCGGACCCCCAGTTGGATTTGCCGGGCAGCGCCTTGGGATCCGTCACAACCACGGCGTGCTGCTCTCCCGAGACCAGCATTTTCTCGATGTAAGCCCGAAGGGCGAGCGCAGCAGGTCTCACGCTAACCTCGACAAACCCGCCTGCAGATGAGCGCGCCTGCCTCCTGCGCACCTCATCCAGGGGGTTTGGCGGAGCAAACGGCACTTTCGCCAGCACCAGGCACCGGGCGACCGGTTCTTTGGGTCCCGGCCCGCTTCCCCCGATAACGAACACCACCGAGTCTTCGTCCGCCAAGTGGTCGATCACGCGGCGGCCTCCGTCCACCCCTTGCCCATATACGGCGATCCCTTGGCCCTCCAGTTCCGGCTGCACCAATGCGTAGGTCTCTTTCAGAAGCGTTCGAGAGGGGAAAGCCACCAAAAGGCCTTTTCGGACCGAGAGCCCCAGGGGGACGATAAAGGACGCCAAATACGCGGGATACTCCTGGGGCGAGACCATCCTCCCTCCATCGAGGACAGCGAAGAGCACTCGATCCCTCCCATCGCATTCGCCGGGCGAGGGTACTGGATTCGCAGGAGTCGGCGCTACAGGGGAGGCCGGTGATGCCAGTAAGGCGGATGAATCCGCGAATGCCGGGGGATCCTCATCCAAACCTAGTATCTTCCGACCGCCTATGCTCCGCGAAGCGGCGGAGACCAGGTCTGACAGCATGACCAGCCGGCCTGTGCGCTCCCGCAGCGCAGTCACCGCCGCCTGGGCGGGCCACACATGGCGCCTTACCAGCACAGCGCCTCTTTGGCTTTCATCGCCATAGCTCTGCTCGACCAGGAGCGAGGCATCAGGGGGCGGGTCCGAGCAGAACCCTCGGAGCAGCTGCGCGGCCAACTCCAAGGCGTGCAGGTCCTTCCATAGGATCGGCGGGTCCACGGGATATCCCTCGGGCGAGCCGCCTCCGCGTGACGCGCGGAGTGACCTAGCCGCCTCCGCGAGCTGGGCCGCCAGCGCCCCAATGTGAGGCATGGTCTCGGAGGAGACCATCCCCCCGCGGGACAAGTCCTGACCTGCGTAGTATAGGAGGCCGTCCAGTGCAGGAGTATCACAGTGTATCCTAAGTCGGCCGAGGACCCCCTTCAGGACTTGCAGGTCCACTCTCGGCTCCCGGTAGAGCCAGGTCCTCCCCAATTCGGCGGCAGCGAAGACCAGCGTCGCGTCGAACCGGTCTTCCACCGAGAGCGCTGACGCGTGGGAAGCGCAGGCAAGGACGCCTCCCGGCCGGGCCAATTCCTCCTTGGAGAGCAGGTAGAAGCAACGATCCCTCATCGGGCACTTCTCCTGGCAACCCATACTCGGTGGGCAGGCGATCTCGGGGACAACCTCGATTCCGGCGCTCCCCCACTGCACTTCCGAGAGGCCGCCTGTGCAGGTAGTCTCAGACCACCTGTACAGGGAGGCCAGGAACCGCCTATGTTCACCGTCCACCGACCCGTAACCCCCGGCGCGGGCGATCTTGGCGGCTTCCTCCAACTTAGCGAGGCAGACGTAGTCCCCAGGAGCCCCGGCCCGCGCGGCGCCCTCCGGGATACTCTCCGCAGGAAAACCCACGAGAAGGACCTTCTTGCCTGCGGACTGGGCGTAATGTGCAGCCGCGTGGGCTACCGATCTCGCGACCTCGGCGGTCTCGGAGAGGTTCAGCGCGTAAAAGCCCTCTTCGCTCCGAAGGCGCGACAGGATCGCTTGCCCCGCAGGGCTTTCCACCGCGGCAGGGTCAAAGCGGAGACCCTCGGGATTCCGGGGAGCAGCGACCCTCGCGATCCCCGACTCTTGCTGCGGCGCCGCGACCGGTTCCTCAAAGAGGGACGCCTGGATGGGCGACGCAGGCCTTACTTCACGTCCCGAAGACGAAACGAACATGTGAGCAGCCACCCAGCCTGAACCTAGGAGATGGCGGACAGCATCGCGAACAGCAGGCGACATGTCCCAGATAGCCTCCTGTAGCAGGCGGAAGATCACTCCGGAGACCTCGGCGTCATCATAGGCCCGGTGGGCCTCCGAAACCGGTACGCCTACCGCGAGAGCCAGGTCCGTGAGTCTGTAAGTGGAGAAGCCCGGAAGGACAATGCGCGAGAGTTCCAGCGTGTCGTAGAGAGGCACGCCGGGAAACCCTGGGATGCGCTTGCTCAAAAACGAGGCGTCGAAGCCCGAGTTGTGCCCCACCAGGGGGAGGTCCCGGCGGAAGTCTTGTATCTTGTCCAATAGGTCTGCCATGGGCGGACTCGACACTAGGTCGGAAGCGGCGATGTGCGTCAAACGGAGCGTCTTGAGGGGGACGGGGATCCCGGGGTTGACCAGCGAAGACCATCGTTCCACAGGCTTCCCGGACTGAAAGCGGACCATGGCGACTTCAAGGATCTCATCGGTCTCCGGCGACAATCCCGTGGTCTCCAGGTCAAAAGCGACGTAGTCGGCTACGAGCAGCCTGCGTCCGGGTTCCCTCGAAATCTCCCCCAAATGCTCCATCTCCCCAGCAAATTGACGTATAATTGGACGGAAACCGCGGAGGTGCTTGCGATTGTCCGAAATCACAGTCTTGGCTACCCCGGACCTCCTCTTGGCCCGCGACCTTACCGGATATGCAGCTGCGGTGATCGATGTCCTTCGCGCCACATCATCAATAGCCACCGCTTTTTCTTCTGGCTGCCAAAAGCTCATACCTGCCAGAAGCAAAGAACAGGCGTTGATTGAAAGAGCAGGTCACGAAGGCGCCATCCTCACCGGAGAACAGGGCGGGCTCAAGATCCCGGGGTTCGATTTGGGCAACTCGCCGCTGGAGTACACGCCCCAAAACGTCGCTGGTAGGACCATTGTGATGACAACATCAAACGGCACAAGGGCCGTTCTGGGAGCGTCCGAAGCGGGAGCATCGCCCGTTTTCCTGTGCTCCTTTTTGAACCTGACAGCAGTTGCCAGTGCGTGCGCCCAAGCTGCCCTAAGCGAGGACGGCAGCCCAAAAGGCGTAGCCATCGTGTGCTCCGGCGAACACGGCCAGTTCTCGCTGGAAGACTTCGCCTGCGCTGGCGCGCTTGCCTCCGCCATATCATCCCTTGGGGATTTCTCGCTCGATTCCTCGGCGCGGGCGGCATCAAGCCTGTATGAGGCCTACGGGCGCGATGCGCTTCGCGTCCTCCGAGACTCGCCCCACGGGCAAGACCTCATTGGAATGGGATTTTCAGATGACCTCGCGCATTGTGCCAAAGTAGGGGCTCTTGACGTCGTCCCGCGCTTTTCCGGCGGATCGGTAACGTTGCATCGCAAGATAGACAATCCGCGCCAGAGGTGAGCCAATTGCCGGCAGTCGGTTTCATCGTAGCTTTCGCCCTGATACTGTACCTTTCCATAAAGAAAGTAAGCATGGCCAAGGTCATGTTCATAGCCACGGTGATCGTCGCCCTTACTTCCGGACTTGCCCCGGAGACGGTGTTCTCCATGATCAAGACTGCCTTCCTCGACAAGGCAACGCTTGAACTGGCGGCTGCCGTTCTCGCGATAGGGCTGTTCTCGACCTTCATGCGGGAGTACGGCTTCCTCTCCAAGACTGTGACTGGACTTACGGCCCTTCTCGGGAACGTGAAGGCTGCCATCATGTCCGTTCCGGCGCTCATAGGCTCGATGCCTGTGCTTGGCGGGGCGGCCCTTTCGGCTCCCCTGGTGGACAAGTTGGGAGAGCCCCTTGGCCTCCCCAACGATGTGAAAGCTGCGGCCAACCTCGCGTTCCGGCACGGCACTCTGTTCATACTGCCATTCTCGTCAAACCTCATCCTGACATCCAAACTCACGGGATTCTCGATGGGGACCCTGATCACGAACCTATGGCCGATGTCTGCCGCCATCTGGGGTATCGGATACTTAATACTCCTGCGGAAAGCGCGACTGGTCTCCCCCTCGGTGGGAGAGGTTGCCCAAGTTGCCGCAACTTCCTCCCAGGCCGAGACGGCCGCGAAGCAAGGAAGGGTATGGGGTCTCGGGCAGTTCGTCCTCTACGGCGGTCCACTCCTGGTAGCTCTGCTTCTCGGGTTGGCCTTCAAGGTGCCGCTTTGGCTCTCCCTGGTGGCCGGCACCCTGCTCGCCATCATGCTTGGCGCGCGAGAGAAGAAGCCCATGCCGGACAAGGGGATGCTCTACAAAGGCGCCAACTTCTCGCAGGTAATCGCCATGTTCTGGATCATGGCGTTCAAGGCGTTTGTTGTGGCGTCCCCGGTGTTCCCGGACGTCATCTCCAAGGTCTCATCTGCAGGCGTCCCGCAGGCCCTCATGGCAATCCTCATCCCCATGGCTTTCGGGTTCGGCAGCGCGTCTCAAACCACAACAATCGGCGTGCTCATGCCCCTCATCGCCCCCGCGACGGCGTTAGGCGATACGAGGCTGTACCTGGCTATCCTTACCTACATCTCCAGCTTTACGGCGTATCTCTTCTCGCCACTGCACATGTGCCAGGTCTTGACCTGCGACTATTTCAAGATCGACATACCGCAGGTCTACAAGCGCAATTGGCCCATCCTGATCGGGTTCTTCGCCATCATGGCCTTCTTCTACGTCATGGCGACCGGAGCTCTCTAGGTCTACAGGAGTTGCAGCAGTTCCTTCATCCGCGAGGCGTTGGTCGCAGCCTGGCCGCGGTGGCAGTTGTTGAATAGGACGTAGGTGTCGTCGGCCAGGTCTTCCATATCCCTGATCTTGGGGATCCAGGGCTTCATCTCGTCGTCGGTGTAGAGGTAGTCGTAACGCTCCCAAGCTTCCTTGTGGCTCCACCACTTGGCAGCGTTCCTGCCGTGGAATCGCAGGTACGCCACCTTCGACGTCACCTGCACGACCTTGGGGAACAAGCCTTTCAGGTTGGGCTCGTCAACACAGCAAAAGCCTGTTCCGCTCCCGCGAAGCGCCTGATAGACATCATCCCTCGCCCACCCCGCATTCCGAAACTCGACCACTGCGGGCGCCGAGGGAAGCTTGTCCCCCAGCGATACAACGTAATCGAGATTCGCGGGACTGTACTTGAAACCCCACGGGAACTGGAAAAGGATGCATCCGAGAGTGCCGGACTCCACCATTGGAGCAACTCCGTCGGTGAAGGTCTGGATCTCCTTACTCCTGTCGCTTTCCGCTTCAGGGATCTCATGGGTGATAGTCTTATGAGCCTTTACGGTGAACCGGAAGTCCGGCCCTACCTTGCGGACCATTCCCTCCATGGTCCTGGCAGAGGGCTGGCGGTAGTACGTGTAGTCAACTTCGACGCTGTTGAACTTGGTGGCGTAGAAGGAGAGGAAGTCCGATTGCTTCATGCCCTCCGGGTAGAGTGCCCCGACCCAGTCACTGTAGCTGTATCCGGCAGTGCCGACATAGAGCACGGTCTTCCCCTCCTTACGCAAAGTCAGAGCGATAGCGGCGACTTTGCGGCGTCGCCAGCAAAGCGCGTGGTTCTTGCGAGCGTCAGCGAGCTTCACGCGCTTTGCGGGATGACATTCTGCTTCCTATTGTTAAGCTGGTTTACTCTCCGAAAATGTACAGTTCAGCAGGCCTCTTCCAGCTGTGGATCTCCTCGTCCTTGAAGAACAGGGCGATCTCCTTGGCGGCGGACTCGGGCGAGTCAGAACCGTGCACCAGGTTGTTGGAGATGTTCACAGCGAGGTCTCCCCGAATGGTCCCGGGAGCTGCCTTCGTCGGATCGGTGGCGCCCATGGTCTGGCGCACAGTGGCGATGGCTCCAGGTCCCTCCCACACCATGGCGACGATCGGAAGGGCAGTGATGTACGAGAGAAGGCCCGGGAAGAAAGGCTTTCCTTCGTGGGCGGCATAGTGCCGCTTGGCCAGGGCTTCGTCCATCCAGATCATCTTCATGCCGGCTAGGCGCAGGCCTTTTTTCTCGAACCTCTGGATGACCTCACCGCAGAGCCCACGTGCAACGGTATCCGGCTTGAGCAGTACAAGTGTTCTTTCTGTCAATCTTCGTCTCTCCTTGTCATCTTTCTTCATTTCTCACAGCGGCGCGTGATGATCGGCGCCGCAGCACTCCGTAATAGCGTCACGTGCTCAATGGTGCCGCGCGCCTATAGCAAGACCTCGCCATGCGCCACGCGACATCCATGCCCTCTACGTCCTCTTTATCGCCTCGGCCGCGCTTGCGTCGAGTTTCTTGCACACTTCGGTCATGAGCGCGATGGCGGCATCGACGTCGTCGCGGTGTATGATCCCCGCGTGGCTGTGGATGTAGCGGGTGGGAACCGCCACTACCAGGCTCGGCACGCCACTTTGGTTTGTGTGCATCGCGCCGGCATCGGTCCCGCCGCCCGGCATCGAGTTGAACTGGAGCGGAATTCCCGCAGCCTTGGCGGTGTCGATCACAAAGTCGCGAAGCCCCTTATGGGCGATCATTGAGCGGTCATAGAGCATGATGCTGGGACCCTTCCCGAGCTTAGCCTGGGCTTCATGCTCCTTCACTCCGGGCGTGTCGCCGGGGATGTCTACTTCAAGGGCAAACCCGATATCAGGGTTGATGGTGTGGACGGTGGTCTGGGCCCCACGGAGCCCTACTTCCTCTTGGACAGTGGACACGGCGTAGACAGTGTTGGGATGGCTTATGCCCTGAAGATTCTGCACGACCTCCATGCCGATAAGGCATCCGAGTCGGTTATCCCACGCTTTTCCCATGAGGTACTTGGGGTTTGTCATCTCCGCAAAAGGCGACACCGGGACAACCGGATCGCCGGGGGTGATCCCCATGCTCTCGGCGTCTTCCTTGCTGGAAGCTCCCACGTCGATGAACATGTCTGAAGTCTCAACGGTCTTGTTTCGTTCTTCGGGCCGCAGTATGTGCGGGGGCTTGGAGCCGATGATCCCGAGGACGGCGCCCTTTCTGGTCATCACGTGGACTCTTTGGGCCAGCATGACCTGGGTCCACCAACCCCCGAGGGTCTGGAACTTCAAAAAGCCATCCTTGGTGATGAGGGTGACCATCATGCCGATCTCGTCCATGTGCCCCGCCATCATGATCCTGGGGCTTTCGGAGGAACCGACCTTCTTGCAGATGACGCTGCCCAGATTGTCGGTACTCACCTGCGAGATTCCCTGCATCTTTCCTGCTATGTACCTGCGGACTTCACCTTCGAAGCCGCTCACGCCCGGGATTTCGGAGATCTCCCGGAGAAGCTGGAGCCTTTGGTCCATCTGGAACCTCCCTTTCGTCGCGCGGTCTTCCAGAGTCATATTACCCACCGAATACAATAAACCCTGGCGCTTTTGCTAACCAGGGTTTATCTAGGTAGAACTGGCGTCTTTCCGCTTACTGCCAGGTAAAATAAAGATCACCTTTCCCCATTCGGAATTTGCCTATCCCGCGCACTCGGAAGACTTCAGGAAAACCCCTCGCTTCATCTCTTGAGCGGTCACGTTGGTCGAGCCGAAGTCCTTGACGATGGCGTCCAGGGCGACCCACGGATCCACGCGCTCACCGCATGTGAACACATCCAGCGCCGCGTAACCCAGCTCAGGCCAGGTGTGAATCGCGATGTGCGATTCAGAGATGACGACTACGCCGCTCACTCCCTGAGGTGAAAACCGGTGAAAAGCCGTTTCCCTTACTTCCGCTCCTGCGGTTAGAGCCGCACTGACCAAGATCTCCCGGATCCTATCGAGGTCATTTAGTATGCGAAACTCGCACCCGAAGACCTCAGCCAGAACATGACGGCCCAATCCCTGCATCTGTACTCCCAGCCCCCTCTCAAATGATGGCGGTATGGAACCCCCTTTGGTGATACGTGGAAAATTGCGGAGCCCGAAAAGAACACAGCCAAAACCGATTCTAGGAAAACTGGCAGGCTGTTGTCAATCCGGTTCTCCACCCCATGATAGTTGAATGACTACCGAATGATGATATGTGCCACGCACGAAAAAAAGCGCCCTACTCCCCGTATACCGCCATCTCGCCTGCGGGGGCGGCATGCAGGGCAGGCATCCTGCCCGCACTGCGAAGAGCGGTCTCGACGGAGGCAAGAGCCAGTTCAGGCGTGTTGCAGTCCAGAGATAGGTGAGCCAGGATCACCTGCCGGGTATCCCTGGTCACCAGCCTCGAAAGGGACAGCGCCGCCTGATCGTTGGAGAGATGGCCCAAATCCCCCAATACCCTGCGGATCAGATAGTAGGGCCGTCCCGACTGCTTCTCCATCTGCACATCGTGATTGGACTCAAAGACCAGGTGAGTGAGTCCCCTGAGCACTCCCTCGATCCGGTCCGGCACGTGTCCCAAGTCCATCGCGAAGCCGGCGCGTTCACCACCGCACTCCACCACGAAGCCAAAGGGTTCCGCTGCATCGTGGGGCTTCGGAAAAGCCGTAACGCAGGGCCCGCCCGGCAGTCTCACCGTCTCGAAGGGCTCCATGACGCGCCGAAGGTCTCGCCCCAGGTAGCAGGAGCAGGCCATATGGTCCTCATACCAATCCCAGAAACCGGCCGACGCGTAGACAGGAATCCCGAACTTCTGGGAGATCGGGGTACGCAAGCACATCGACTTGATATGGTCGCTGTGCTCGTGGGTGATGAAGAGGCCCGCGAGATCGCAGGGCTGCATGCCCAGGCTCGAAAGGCACGCCGTGAGCCGCTTGAGGGAAATGCCGCAGTCCACCAGAACCGGCCGCGACGCGTCATCCCACACGAGATACGCGTTTCCACACGTGCTCGAACTGCAGAGCGAAGCAATATGCAAGCATGTCACCAACTCGCCGATAATCTCGTAAGGGACGTAGTTCTGTGCCGGCGGAGTCGAATCCTCCGCGCTAGGGCAGCGTTCCTCGTGCAAGAAGGGGTTTGAACCCGCAAGGCGAAGTATGCGGCAAACGCTCGTGCAAGGAGGAATCCCTGATGCCAGAAAAGGACGCCGCGGGTAGGGTAATCGTGAGAGCAGAGGCCAGCAGCGCAGTCTACGCCTTTTCGCCTGATATGAAGCCGGTGGCCGAGGTCTCGGTGGGTGACACGATCGTGTTCGAGACGATGGACTGCTTTGGCGGCCAAATCCGGACCCCGGAGGACAAGTTTGAGAACGTAGGTTGGGACCTCATTAACCCTGCCACAGGCCCTGTCTACGTGAAGGGCGCCGAGGTTGGAGATACGCTCTGCGTTGATATCCTGGACATCGAAGTGAATCACCCCGGGGTCATGGTGGCCGTACCCGGCATGGGATTCGCCCCTGACTGCGTCAAGGAATCGGTGACGACCATCGTGCCTATAAGAAACGGGCTGGTCCACCTGCCCAACGACGTCATCCTGGAAGCCAAGCCCATGATCGGGGTGATCGGAACAGCGCCTGCTCTGGGCTCCATCCCGACTGGAACCCCGGGACCCCACGGTGGCAACATGGACACGAAGGTTATAGCGGAAGGCGCTACGGTCTACCTTCCTGTGGAAGTCGAAGGCGGGCTCCTGGCGATGGGCGATCTTCACGCCCTGATGGGAGATGGAGAAGTTCTGCTGTGCGGCGTCGAGGTGGCCGGGAAGGTGCGAGTGACGACCCGCGTACACAAAGGGTTGACCCTCCCCTGCCCTGTGGTAGAGACCGACACGGCATACTATGCTGTGTGGTCAGCCGAGACATTGGACGAGGCAGCCAGAGAGGCACTCGCCAAAGGCCTCGAGCTGATGGTTCCGGCGCTGGGGATAAGTCACGGAGACGCTCTAGCGCTCTTGTCGGTAAAGGGAAACCTGCAGGTATCGCAGGTGGTCGACCCTCTAAAGACGGCCAGACTCGAGATACCGAAATCACTCTTAAAGGGAAAGAGCCTGGTAGGATGACCTTTCAGGAACAGTACTTGCCCGAGCCGTGGATGTCCGTCGAGGAGGATCCACTCACCGGCCTGCCAAACCTGCTGGCGCTGATAGCAGACCTTACCGGCGGGGCCGTTGGGCCCGGAGTAGCCATGGCATTCGACATCTGCGACCTAGGCCGGATAAACGAGCGTGAAGGCCGCGCGGCGGGAGATGCGGCTATCGTAAACCTCGCGAAAAGCATGCAGGAAGCAGCTTCGCAACTGCCGTGTGATACCGTGAAGTTGTACCGTATAGGCGGCGATGAATTCTGTGCCGTTCTAAGGGGCGAGAGAGATGATTCGTGCCGGTTTGTCATCTCCATGTGCTCCAACGACCATACGCCGCTGTTCAGATACAGCCTCGTCCCGGTTCCTGCGGAGACAGGAGCGTCTAAGGACGCCTTTTTTGAGATATGGGCCGCTATGGAAGAAGGACTCCAGCTCCAGAGGAGCCTCCGACCCGACCCAATGAGGCACCTGGCCAGCAGGCTTGTGGAGCAGGTCAAAGAGACGGTGGACCACCTGAAGGCAAGCCGCCGGATGGCCTATACCGACGACGTATCAGGGCTTCCCAACCATAGGGCCGCCCGGTACCTCATCAGAGAGAACCTCTTAAGCGTCAGAGACCCGATCCTCAGCCTGTTGTTCGTCGATGGAGACGACCTCAAGAAGTACAACGAGAACCTGGGCTACGAGGCCGGCAACGAGATGATCCGCAAGCTCGGAGCAATCCTCTCAGGGGCCACGCTGCCAGGCGAGCTCGTTGCCAGGTGGCTATCTGGCGATGAATTCATGGTGGTGCTCCCCGGATACGCAAAGGAGGACGCGCTGCAGAAGGCCAAGGACATTTGCGCCAGCGTAAAAGAGGAATCCGCTTGCTGGGCCTATCCTATAACGGTCTCCATAGGTGTAGCCACGTACCCCGATGATGCCCAGGGGCTCGACGGATTGGTAGCGGCCGCTGAGGAAGCCAACGCCAAGGCAAAAAGCGGGGGTAAAGACAGGGTCTGCGGGCCGTAGAGCCGCCACGCTGAACAATCGGAAGCAGAATGTCTCTCGCATAGTGCACGCAGCTCGCTCCGCTCGCTATACGCCTGCACTATGCGTGCGACGCGGCAAATCCGCCGCAATCGCTCTGGTTTTGCCCTATACATTAAACCTCACGTTGATGATGTCGCCGTCCTTGACGACGTAGTCCTTGCCCTCGAGCCTGACCAGGCCTTTGTCCTTGCAAGCCTTCATCGACCCGTTGGCATGGAAGTCATCGTAGGCGACGACTTCCGCCCTGATAAACCCCTTCTCCAGGTCGGTGTGGATCTTCCCCGCCGCCTGCCTCGCGTTCATCCCTTGGGTGATCGTCCATGCCCTGACTTCGTCCTCCCCAACCGTGAAGAAGGAGATTAGGCCAAGGCACGAGTACGCTGCTTTGGCGATGCGGGAGACGCCCGTCTCCGAGAGTCCGTACTCGCGCAGGAACTCCAGCCTCTCGGCTTCAGGCAGGGCTGAGATCTCAGGCTCCACCTCTCCCGAGAAGACGACCAGGGGGTATCCTGACTGCTCCGACTTCGCGAGGAGCTCATTCTTCCCGACATAGTCCCCGCTGGCCAGTGAGCTCTCACTCACGTTCACGGCAATGATGATGGGGATCATGGTGAAGAAGGCGAAGTTTGAGAGGAAGTCCTTTTCATGCGGTTCGAAGTCCACTTTTCGAAGCGGTACGTTCTGGTCAAGCGCCGCGTGACACTTCTCCAGGAACGGTATTTCCGCCGAAGAGATCGGTTTGGCCTTGTTGCCTCGGAGTCTCTCCAGACGCCCCTCAACCGAGGCAAGATCAGCCACGAAGAACTCGGTTTCCAGGTCATCCACTATCGACGCGACTCCCTGAGGGCTGTCCTCCATATACGGCGCGGCGACAACGACCAAGGCGTCCACGTTTCGAGCGGCGTTCAGGAACTCCTGGCCTTTGTGGGGCTGGATATCCACGACCTCGGTCCTGGCATAGATGGTCCTTTTGGGTTTGTACACCGAGGACAGCCAGTCGATCCTTGAGTCCGGCACCTCCATAACGCCAATCGCCTGCACGTTGGACTTGACGGGCGCGTCGCCCCTGGCCTGCGTAAGGAGCTTCATCAGTGTTGTCTTGCCTGATTTCGGTAGTCCAGCGATGCCGATCCTCATTGTCCAACGCCTCCATTAAGGCAGTATAAACCCAAGGCGCCTCAGGTCTCAACGTGCGGCTGTGGCCTTATCTTCGGACTCCCACAAAAATGCCTCCGGGGACGGTTGCCCGTCCCCGGTTCCTGCCGTGCTCAGTACGCTATCTACGCGCAGCTGCAGAGGCAGAAGAAGAGGCAGACGATGAGAAGTAGAATAAGGAGCCAAGTCCAGTCAAATCCACAGCCAAGGCCACCAGCCATTACTAGGGCACCTCCCCCAAGGTGGTTTCGTAGCGTCAACATCTTATGTGCTGACATGCATTCGTGACACTGCATCCTTTTCGCGGCGTCGCATCCCGGACGCGTTCCGTCACCTGTCTATGTCAAGCCGAATATCATAGAGCGTCTATAGGGGGTGGAAATCTTGCTTTCCGGTCCTAGGAAATGCAACCTCGTCCAGAACGGAGGATTTGAACAAGGGCTCACTTCCTGGCTCGGCGCATGCAACGTGGGTCTCTCCTCTCCCCGGTGTCACGAAGGCCTCGTCGCCGCCGCTATGGGCAAACCCGACAGCCGGTCTCCCGCGAGGATGTTTCAGGACGTCAGCGTCTGCCCCGGCCGCTCCTACAGGCTCCAGCTCTCGGTAGCAGCTGCGGAATTGGAGGGCGACCCGGGCGACCTTGAGGTCCAAGTCCTATGGTTAGGCTCCTGCGCCGAACTCGAGCCTGCCATAGGGTGTGATCCCCTGGTCATCCAGGGCGCGACCACTTGCTCCTGGAAGACAGCGGTCGTCTACACCGGGGTCGTCCCGTTCGGAACCGACACCGCAAGGATCTGCCTTACAAGGTGCCCTAGAGATTCGCACCGGGAAGAGACGTGCGAGGACTCATGCAGAGAGGACTCGTGCGGAGAGGACTCGTGCTCCGAGGATTCGTGCTGCGAGGATTCGTGCTCCGAAGATTCGTGCTCCGAAGATTCGTGCTCCGAAGATTCGTGCCGCGAGGATTCGTGCTGCAAAGATTCGTGCTCCGAAGATTCGTGCAGTGAGGACTTGCTCGAAGCGGACTCATGCGGAGACTGCAACTACCTCTTGGTCGACGATGTGATCTTCGTCGAGCGAGACTGAGGAGGCGCGCCCTTCAATGCTCACTACGCCAAAAGCAAACCTGCTCCGTAACCCCGGGTTTGAACTCGGGCTGGAGTTTTGGGAGGTCCCGCAGACCCTTCCGAGCGCCAAGAAGGCCAACGTGTCGGCCCATTCCGTCTTCCCCCACTCGGGGCTGGCCTCACTCGCGCTGAACGTCCTTGATGACGACCATCTTTCGGTGGTGTACCAGGATGTGCGGGTGTCTCCGGGCAAGTGTTATCAGCTCGACTGCGCGGTGTCGGGCCTGGGAGAAGGCCGCGGACGACTGTCAGTTGAGGTCCACTGGCTCGACGACGACTGCGAAGACCTGGGGCTGGGCCTGTCTCTGCTGGTCCCTGACGTGGGACGCGCATGTGAGGGCGAATGGGACCTCCAGACCGGTATCACTGATGAGGCGCCCCTCGGTGCGCGGCGCGCTCGGATTTCTGTCGCCTCCGCCGGCAAGTGCGTGGTCCTGGTCGATGACCTGGCCTTCTTCAAGATTGATTGAAACGGGGTGTGACCATGCTTTTCGCTCCGACTGGCAACCTTCTCGTCAACGGTGACTTCGAGGACGACTCCCCGGGCACACCCCCAGAGGGTTGGGAGTCAGATAACGTGAAGATCGGCGACAAGGACTCGGCATTCACTGGAGAGCGAGCCGCGCTTCTGGGAATATGCGATCCGTGCGAGCCGGCCATCCTGTACCAGGACGTGACCGTGGTTCCGCTCCGCAGGTACCAGCTGGTGTTTCAACTGTCCGGCCTGGGCAGAAAGGCAGCGGACCTCGTCGCGGAGGTGCGTTGGCTGGATGGCGGCTGCACGGACATCGGCCTCGGGTTGCGGGTGCTCATCGACGGGTCTGCCATCGGCGAGATCTGTGAGTGCGCGTGGAACCCGCAGTCCCACATTACGGACTGCGCTCCTCTGGGAGCGTGCATGGCCCGGGTGCTGTTCGTGAGGGCAGGAAAGCGCGACAGCGACGCAACCGTCCTGGATGCGGTGTCGTTTGCCGGCATCTGCTGATGCGGGCGGTCAACTGCAGACGTCCGCCAGCGCCGCACGCCCGGATCGCAGAGAAGCGCAACCCGCCTCAGACCCGGAACGCACCAGCAAATGCTGAATAGAGGTAATGAAGCCCCCTGCAGTGCAGGGGGCTATCGATCTGACCTCGTTTCGCCCTTGCCGCTTTCAGGACTGCAAATCAATCGTCTCGTGACGATAGTGATTCGCATAGGTCTCGCCGCGACCCACCTTTGGTCGTCCCGCGGGCGCGGGCTCGCTTAGGGGGCTACGGCTGATCATCGGGCGACTGATCGGGACCCGCATCAGTCGCAGCGGGATCTACCTGGATTTCAACCTTATCACGTGGCGACCAGTCAGATCCTCGGGGGTCACGGCCTGCATATTACTAGATTAGTTATATTCCCTCCCGTGACCATTACCCCAGAAAAGTCGGGTCACCGCGTGCCTAATCAGAGCTGAGTAGTTACCGCCTGACCCCACTTTTCGACATATTAGCCGCGTAGTGATCGATAGAAAGCCGTCGAACGGTCGCCCGAAGACTAGTCAAAATCCCGGTAGTCATGCAATGACTGTTGGGTTCCAGACTTAGTCATGCGGTGGCTGTTAGGTTGGTAGCACATCCTAAAAGGGAGTAGTTGACTTCCGGATTCCGTACGGAAAGGGCTCCGTGACGGAGCCCTTTCTTCATTCCAGACAGACTGGATCGGCGCTGGGCCGCAAGCAGCCTGCTACATCTTGCTTTATTGACGGAAGGATCCACCTGCTTAGCTGCGCGCAAGGTGGGTGCTACTCTGCGCTATCCACTCTCGTAATCTCGTATCCTTGCTTGGTATCCTTCACCGCATAGCCCATCTCGCGGAGGCGGTCCCGGAGGGCGTCAGATTTCGCCCAGTCCTTCGCCGCTCGCGCAGCCTGGCGCTCTTCGAGGATGGCCAGCACCTCAGCCGGGAGTTCGCTGGACTCCATAGCCTCTCCCTCGGTTCCGGCCTTTCCGGTTGTCAGATCAAGGGCCAGTACGCGGTCGAACTGGCTTGCGAGGTCCGCCAGCCTTGCGCCGAGTCCTGCTCTGGTTGCGTCCCACAGCAGGGCCACCGCCCTGGGCATGTTCAGGTCGTCGTTGATTTCGCGGTTGAACTGGGAGAGGAGTTCCCGGTACTTGATCTCGACGGATCCGTCGTACACACAGCAACCGGACGCAGCATTTCCCGCGCGGCCAGACGCAACACCGCCCGCGATATCGCCGGTACCCTTGGCAGATACGTCGTCCGCAGCGCTTCTCTGCACGAGGCGCCGGAGCGAGCGGAGCGCGGTCTGCGCGCTCTGGATGGCCTCCCACGTGAAGTTCAGCTTGCTCCGGTAATGGGCGGAGAAGCAGAAGTAACGGAAGGCCAGCGGCTCAATTCCTCTCGCAGCGAGGTCATCCAGGGTATAGGTGTTGCCCAGGCTCTTGGACATCTTGCCGCCGTCGACCTGCAGGAACTCGCCGTGCATCCAAAACCTGGCCGGCGCTTTGCCTGTGCAGGCCTGGGATTGCGCGATCTCATTCTCGTGGTGGACCGGTATGTGGTCGACCCCGCCGGTATGGATGTCGAACTGCTCGCCCAGGTACTTTCGGCCCATGGCCGAGCACTCGATGTGCCAGCCCGGATACCCCATCCCCCACGGGCTCTCCCACTGCATAATGTGCTCCTTGGGAGCCTTCTTCCACAGCGCAAAGTCAGCGGGATGCCTTTTCTCGGGGTTGGCCTCCACCCTGGCACCTGCCCGCTGGTCTTCAAGGCTCAGGCCTGAGAGTTTCCCGTACTCGGAGAACTTGGAGATATCGAAGTAGATGCCGTCCGAGATCTCGTAGGCATAGCCCTTCTCCACGAGCTCCTGCACCATTGCGATCATCTCTGGGATGTGCTCTGTAGCAGGCGTGAACAGCGTGGGGGGCTCGATGTTGAGCCTCGCCATGTCCCTCACGAAGACCTCGGTGAAGTAAGCTGCGATCTCCCACGGGGTCTTCTGCTCGCGCTTAGCGGTAAGGAGCATCTTGTCCTCGCCCTCATCGGCGTCGGAAACCAAGTGGCCGACATCGGTCACGTTCATGACCTGCTTCACTGCAAGCCCGTTGTACTCGAGAGTCCGTCGAAGGATATCCGAGAAAACGTACGAGCGGAAATTCCCTATGCTGGCATATTGATAGACGGTAGGACCACACGTGTACATCCCGACCTGGCCCGGCTCGCAGGGCGTGAATTCCTCCTTGCGGCGCGTAAGAGTGTTGAACAGGTTGATGGGATAATCACTCATGGCAGTCCCTCCCGAACTTCTTCTCTCAAGATCTCCCAGATCGTCGCTTTTGCCTAATGTACCACACTTGTGGCTCCTATAGGCAAGCCGGCAAGTCGGCACAAATGCGGAAGTCACTTCGATGTGTATTCCGAGGGGATTTGAAGCAGTACCAGCGGAGCGGTTCGGTTCCGTTGTGCAAGGAGGAGGGGGACCGGCACCCCCTCCTCCGCGCTTTCGTGCACAACAGCCTTCATACAGCATAGCCTTTACGTCGCCTTCGCCCGCGGCGGCATACGCGCGCGGGGTGCCGGCTCGCCTAGCCTCGAATCAGCCTAGAGCGTTAACGGCCTTCTCGATACGCCGCAGGCCTTCCTCAAGATGCGATCTTGGACACGCCAGGTTCATCCTCTGGAAGCCCTCTCCGCCGGGGCCGAAGGTGACGCCGTCGTTCAGGCCTACCTTGGCCTCTTCATTGAAGAACTTGCGGAGGGCCTTGGGGTCCATTCCGAGGCCGCGGCAATCCAGCCAGAGAAGGTAAGTGCCCTCAGGCCGGACGGGCTTGATGCGAGGGATACGCTTCGCGAAATACTCCCTCGCGTAATCGACGTTGCTCTGGATATAATCAAGGGCCTGCTCCAGCCACTCGTCTCCGTGGTCGAACGCGGCTGCCATAGCGTAGACCGCAAGGAAGTCCGGCGATCCCATGATGCCGCCCCTCGCTTCGTTGAAGCGCGCCCGGAGCCCATCATCGGCGATGATCGCCACCGAGCAGTGCATTCCGGCGATGTTGAAGGTCTTTGAGGCAGCAAAACAGGTGACGGAGTTGCTCTGGAATTCGGGGGACAGCGTCGCGAAAGGTATATGCTTGTAACCCTTGAGCACGAGCTCGCAATGGATCTCGTCGGAGATCATGACCGCTCCGTGTCTCCGCGCGATCTCCCCCATCCTCACGAGCTCGTCCTCGCGGAAAACCCGCCCGACAGGGTTATGGGGGTTGCACAGGATCATGGACTTGGCTCCCGACGACGCGAATTTGGCCTCCAGGTCCTCGAAGTCCACTTCATACTTGTCGCCCCGCTGGACCAGCGGATTGGCCACCGCCACGCACTTATTGTTGGTCGCCGACGTCCAGAACGGAGGATAGGCCGGGCTCTGGATGATGACGCTGCCGCCCTCTCCGGAGAAGGCCCTGACGGCCGCGTTTACGGCGGGCACCACGCCCGGGGTTATGATTATCCACTCCGGCTCGACCTTCCAACCGTACAAGCGGTGCAGCCTGTCGATCACGGATTTCAGCGCGCCGCCCGTGAGCGTATACCCGTAGACTGGATGCCGGGCCCGCTTCACGACTGCTTCGATCACAGGCTCCGGGATGCGGAAGTCCATGTCGGCCACCCACATGGGCAGCACATCTTCGGAACCAAACAGGTTCACAACGTTATCCCACTTGGTGCTGTCGGTCTTGCGGCGCTCTATGATTTCGTCGAAGTTGTATTTCACTGGATTGCCCTCCCCTGGCACTTTACAGGCGGCAGGCCGCTGAGGTCCCTGCTGAGGTCCCTGCTGCGGTCCCCGCTGAGGTCCCAGCTGCGGACCCTGCTGCGGTCCATATGGCGCCCCACAGCGCAGCATCCGTTTCTCTCATGCACTTTCGGCATCGCAGGCAGCCAAACCTGCCTAGAACAGCCGCAGATCGACCCGCTTGCCGAAAGACCGGAGGGCTTTCGCCAGGTCCTCTACGACCTTGCTCTTGAGAGAAAGGCTCATGGGAAGGCTGGGGCTCTGGTGAGCAGGGTTGATGGCGCGGCCGACCATAAACCTTACGTGGTCGGCTTCCAAGAGCATGTCCACAAGCCGGCCAGGGCCATCGGAAGCGTATCGGAACTGCTGTCTTGTTGGACGATACCCGTTACCCAAGATCTCAGCCGACCTGGAGAGAGTAAGGATCCCCTCCGTCACCAGGTCCACGCCTTCGATGTAGCCTGTGGGCGGCGCTCCGCTCTGGAGGGAACCCAGGTTCACTTTCACTTCCCTGCCGAGTTCCCTGGCCAACATGATGCTGGTCGTCCCGCCGCAGACAGCCTTCCTGCCGGGGTAGGACATGAACTCCTTTACGATAACCTTGTCGTCCCTCCGCTTCATCGGAGGACCCGTCAGCACGGTGAGGAGCCTTGGGTGACGTACTTTCACCGCGACGATGGACACGTCGTCGCCCGGGCTTCCGGCGTACAGCTTGCGCGTGGTCTCCTCCAACCCCAGAGCCAGAGAATGCGCGTCATCCTCGTGGGGGGCGATCCTCTTCAGATAGTCGGCGACGCGGTCCCAACCCCAACCCAGGTTCCACACGCCTCCGATGCCTGCATGCAAAACACCGTCGCTGACCATGACCAGCCAGTCTCCATCCTGAAGGTCGAAGCTGCTCTCGTAGACAGTCCTGCCGCTGTATTCCTTCTTCTCACGCGTGAGATCGCGCAGGGAGTTCCCTCTGCCGCAGAACACAGGCGGGTTGTCGTATTCCACCAGATGGGCGTGGTTTTGCGAGTCCACGCTAAGGATGCTGAAGGTGCTGTAGGCAAGGTTTCTGACTTCGTCCAACGGTAGCGTCTTCGCGAAGCACTCAATGACCTCGGCAAGCGGGATGCCGCCCGTGAGCATTGTCGCAGCCATCTTGGCAGTGAGCGAGGAGAGGATATGAGCCTTCACCCCGCTGCCAAGCCCGTCTGAAAGCACCACGACGGTGGAGTCCCCTTTGACCAGCTCCACAACGTCGCCGCAGAGCTCCTCGCCGGCCTTATTCATCTGGGAGACCGCGACCTCAACCTTTAGGCTCATTGTGGGACGGCTTCTCCTCTCTCACCACCGTCATGAGAGTCTTGAGGGAGAGCTTGGTCTCGGCGGTGGTCTCACCTAGGAGTCCGGCTATCTTCTGGGCTACCGACATTTGCTTCTCGATGATCGCCTGTGCGCGGGCCACAGCCTCTTCAGCGACAGCGCGCCGGCGCTCTTCCTCTTCCCGCTCCTCGGTAACGTCGACCATGAAACCGACCAGGAGCTTCTGGTCCGGAACATAGAGCACGTTCTGGTCGACGGCGCGTTCACCCACTTGCGAGGGCCCATGCGCCGAGTCCATGGTCCGGGCGGCTTCGAGGAAGTAGCACGGATCGAAGTGGTCTGACACCCGGGTGCCCATGCAGTCCTTCTTCCGGCGGCCCAGAATCGTCTCTGCCGCCTTGTTCATGTCGACGATTGTGCCGTCCAGCGAAGTTACCAGCACTCCGTCAGGCGACGCGCTGACGATCAAGTTGGCCATCGACTCTGCCCTCTGTCTCATGAAGGGGATGCACATCTCGGGGTCGGCCAGGCCGTTGTGGACCGCAACCGCCTTCTCCCTGCACGACCCGTAACCGCACGCCCCGCAGTTGAGCTCGTCCGCGGACGTGAACTTGCCGCTCTTCTCGAGGATTTGCCTGATTTCGGCAGGCGTCGGACTCTTAAGGGCAACTCTCCGGTCGGAGAAGGAACGCGTGAGCTCAGGCAAGGACAGAAGCCGGGCGTAGTCCTCCCGTGCCTCGCCATCGGGCCTGGCCGATTCGCGATATGCGATGAGGCGCCGGCGTTTCTCGTAGTAACCAGGTCCCTCCGGCGCCGCCGGCCCTGAGATGCATCCGCCCTGACAGACCAGGAGATCCACCAGGTTTGGCACTCCCCCTGACGAGCAGGCCGCGGCAAGCGTCTCCATACATGAGGAGATGCCCGACATCGAGATAGCGTCCTGGGCGAACAGGCCGGCGCCGTCGCAAGAGGAGTACAGCAGGCCCCCTTCTGCGGCGAAGGTCCTGGCTCTATCGGGGAACGGGCCGTCGAAGGACGCAGGGTTACAATCGTCGAGGGCGATGCCGTCTTCCTCCAGCCACGACAGCAGTTCCGAGTAAGTCAGGGCTACGTCTACCGAACCGGCGACGCTGTCCTGGGTAATCTCGTCTTTCTTAGCTACGCAGGGTCCGATAAATACCACGGCCACGCCGGGATAGCGTTTCTTCAGGTACCGGCCGTGAGCGATAGCCGGCGACACAAGCGGGGCCAAGTACCCCATAGCCTCGGGGTAGTGCTTTTCGACGAGGCTCACAAGCGCCGGGCAGGCGCTGCCGATGTAAGGGCCTTTGCCCTCGCTCACAAGCTTCCGGTGCGCGGACGCGACCATCTCTGCGCCCAGAGCGGTCTCTTGAACAAGCGTAAAGCCCAAAGAGCGGAGCGCTCCAACCAGCCGGAGAGGATCACCGGGAAATGCGGAGGCGAACGAGGGGGCAAGGCTGGCCGCCACTACGCGCCCGCCTTTCAGGAGGGCCTTTGCCCTGTCCACATCCCGCCGGGCCTTCTTGGCCCCCTGCGGGCACTCCCTAAGGCACGTGCCGCAGTGGATGCAGCGTTCTTCCACGACCGAAGCATGGAACTCGCCGTGATGCTGCCCTCGCTCCACCTTGATGGCCTTGACGGGGCACGCCCTGACACACTTGTAGCAGTCACGGCATTTGGTCCTCACGGTCTCTATGATGGACACGGTTTCACCTCGCTCCGGACGTAATCATCAAATAGGCGCTGCACTGTATCGAGCGTTACAGCGGTGAACACCTTGTCGCCGATCTTGACGGTCACTCCGTCGGTGCACTTCTCCATGCAGAAAGTCCCGCGCAGGTCCGCAGAACCGGGCGGCAGAGTGGCAATGAGGTTCTGGAACTCCTCCACGATCCTCGGCGCCCCCCTTACAAAACAGGAACTGCCGACGCAGACCGTTATCGTTATCACGGGCATCCCCTCCGCGCACTTTGTGAAGTGCGGCACAATCCTCTATTCATTTTCCACTTCTTCCGAAGCGCCTGTCAATACGTGAAAGCCGGAGAGCGGCCCTTGCAGACCGCCCTCCGGCTTGCTTCCGGCTTGCTTGTGGCTATCGCTTTTTTGGCCGTCTATTTGACCAAGTGCAAGGTGTCTCTGAAGATGATGTTCAGCTGCCCGATGATGAGCGACAGGTAGGCCATGGTGATCGAGCCGTACGCCGAGCCAAAGGCTACCATGAGCGCGTATCGGCCGAACTTGGAGGCGCCGCCGGCGACTCCCCTGTCTTTCTTCAGAGTAAACGCGAAGTAGACCAGAGCCGTCACCACCACCAGGAAGTACAGGATGTTGTTGATACTGGTGGAGGCCTTGCCGGTATTGAGGTTGATGAAGCTGTCGAATACCTGCTTAAGGAATACCGGCGGGTTATAGGCCAGAGCGTATCCCGCGCCGTAACCGATCCAGAAGCCCATCGTTATCCTGGCTATCCACTCGTGCCCCTTGATGAACGCGAAGTAGATGAGCAGCCCGAGAGCCGCGGGGATCAGATATCCCCACTTGCCCTTTCCGATGATGTCGTCCACAACGCGCGGCACCAGCTGGTTTTGCCAGGTGTACACGATCCCGTAAGCGGTGGCCGATCCCACCAGGAAGTGCTCGGCGCCTGTATATACCGGGTTTTCGCCCTTCACCAGGTACGACCACGCCGCGAGGATGCAGATGCTCTGGAATATGAAACTCCACTGCTCCGTGGACATGTCATCGCCCCCCTAACCCTGTTTGGCTTTCTTCCTGGCCAGGAAGAAGCCTATGTTCCCCAGGGCGAGGAACACTATCACGGTGATGTGCCCGAGCGACTGGGCGTCCATTCCGGACAGCCCCTTGCCCGGAGCCTGGATCAGTTGCTCGTACTCCGCTGCGCCCCGCAGCCCCCCGAGGAATCCTTGGAGCTGCCCGGACCTGATGTACTGCTGGACTCCGGAGTACATGGTGAGCGAGGCCCCGCCGGTCAGAGGCTTGTGCAGGGGCTCGGCCACGTACGTCATCCAGTCCCCGTATCCGGGAGAGCCGACCGTGGTGCAGAAGATGAGGTCAACGTCGTCCTTTATTGACTTGACCTCTTTCATGAGCGGGAAGCTGTCCAGGGGAGCGCCCTTCCAGTCCCGGTTCACGGCCCCCTCGGAGATGTTGTCAACCATGAGCCTTATGACCGCGGGCCACGCGTTGTCGCGATATCCCAAGTGCACCCAGTCTACCCCGTACGTCTTCCCCATCTCGTCAGCCACTTCGTTGATGAGGTCGAATGTAGTCCCCGGGCCGAAGGTCTGGTTGAAGAGCGAGGTGGAAATGAGCCTCACGTTCTTCCTGAAGGCTTGCCTCGCCAGAGCGGTTATCATGGGATTCAGCTCGGGAGCGTTGCCGGGTCCGGTGTCGTGGGAGATCCAGATGACTCCCCCGCTGGGAACCGCCTCGATCGCGGCAAAGACGGTCCGCGTGTTGTCCGATATGGCAACAGGCAAGCCGATGGGCTTGAACATCGGTATCAGCAGGCAGACCAGGATGATGGCGTAAATGATCCGGACGTCAATCCACTGCAATCTCTTCCAGTCCATTTCCCCACCCCCCTACGATCCGCTGCCGGTCCAGCTGCGCTCCAGGCCGAGGATGACCCGGATGGAGGCAGCGAACGCGCCAATGGAAGCGCCTATCCTGATGCCGCGCATTCCCGCTGAGTTGGGCACGTCGAGAATCCACTGAGTGAACCTGGACGTCCCGGGGATGATGGCGTCGCCGATGGGCGCCTGTCCCAGCATGAGCAGGACCGCGGTGACCAGGAGTATGGTCGCCTCAACGTTCTTCAGTTTGAACGAGCGATAGGCTGCAGAGCACACATAGAAGCCCAGGATCGAGTAGATAGCGCTGTCTATAGCGTTAGTGAAGGAATCCAGAATGAAGGTAGATACCGGCCCGTCGACCTTGTTCACGTAGAACACGACCAGGGTTGCGGCAAACGTCCCCAAGAGGAGCGCGCTGTAGACCCACTTCGGCCGCTTCTTCTGTACCGCCGCAACATGCAGCCTAAGGAGGTTCACGGGCCCGAACAGGAACGCGAAGAAGTAGCTGGTCTGGATCCAGATGTCCAGTTCGGTAGCGCCGGTCTTGCTGAACTCTCCGAAGTCGAAGAACTTGACCGCCATCGCGAACAACGCGGTTACGAGGACGATCAGTAATGGGAGTCTCCGCCTCATGAGCTTCGCCTCCTCACAACGATAGGAACTTGACTAGGGCGCTTGCGTCGCCCGCCAAGGTCGCCCAAATGGTGCCGATCACAATGAGGACGCCGAACAGGTACTTGGCCATGTCCTGAGCGACAACCGTACCGGTCAGCATCGGTTCTTTGGAAAGGTAGGCCGACGCTGCGAAAAGCTCCTCACCTATGAGGGTGTAGTCGCACGCGACAATGAAGAAGTGGATCTGGAACACGTTGGTGTTGGCGCCTACCTGAATACACCCTGCCTCGGCGCCTGCTTCAGCAAGGGTAAGGGCCTCGGCCATCCAGTAACCGATAAGCAGGTTGGCCGCCGGCTTCTCGCGCTTCAGGATGCCGAGAACCGCGGCCGTATAGCTGAACTGCCAGTCTGAAACGTACCTGACGTCATCCCTGTTGAACGCGTCAGGCCTGCCGGCCTCAAGGTAGGCCTGCTTCACAATTTCCATAGCAACCGGCTGGACCTGGGGACGGCGGATGGTGACTATGAGTTTGGTGTCGTACTGGGCCGCCACCTTGGCCACGTACGACAACACCGCGAGACCCGCGTAGGTTTCAGGGCCAAAGGAGTTCATGCCGGGCGAGTAGTGGATGGGCCTTCCCATCTCGGTAGACCGGCCGATCGCTTCCTCGAGCGCCTCCAGTCCGGGGAGCCGGCGGATCGCAGGCACAGGTAGTCCGGACCGGGCCCTTTGGATCATGACGAAGACCACGGCGAAGAGCAGCGCGATGAATACGAAATCCCAGAGCATCTCTGGAGCGAAGATGAAGACCCCCTGCGGCGCCGGGGCTGCCAGTAGCAAGCGGAGCACCTCCTATTCCGGGCCAAATCATCCGATAAACCGCTCTTTGGACGCATCTTCCTGCAGTGCATCACCCCCGTGTAGGAATGGCCTGTACCCTCTTCCATATCTATACAGTAGAGGAGGCGGATAAATGACTTGGAGGCCTGAATCCATCCTAGCCACCGACGTCGGTTCGACGACGACCAAAGCCGTGCTCATCGAGCGCCGCGGAGACGGGTACCGGCTGGTAGCGCGGGGCGAGATGCCGACGACTGTGGAGGCGCCGTGGGAGAACGTGATGATCGGGGTGCGCAACTCCATACGGCGCGTTGAGGAACTAACAGAGCGCCCGATCCTGGACGAGAGCGGGACCATCCGGCGACCTTCCTGCGACGGAGCAGGCGTTGACGTCTACGTCTCCACCTCATCGGCCGGAGGGGGCCTTCAAATGATGGTCGCGGGGCTGGTGCTGGGGATAAGCGCCAGTTCCGCTCACAGAGCCGCGCTGGGTGCGGGGGCGGTCGTGCTCGACGTCATAGCGGTCGACGACGGGCGGTCCCAATCCGAGCAGATCACCAGGATAACCGAACTCCGACCCGACATTATCCTCATGTCGGGCGGCGTGGACGGAGGCTCCATCTCTTACCTCGCCTCCACCGCCGAGATCATCCACCAGGCCAATCCGCAGCCCAGGTTTGGGTCCACCTTCAGGCTCCCCCTGGTCTACGCCGGAAACAAGGATGCCGCGGACCTGGTGGCCGACATCTGCGGCCGCAAGATGGACGTCCACGCCGTCCCCAACCTCCGCCCGAGGCACGATGTGGAGCACCTCGGCCCCGCGCGCAACGCCATCCACGACCTGTTCATGAACCACGTCATGGCACAGGCGCCCGGATATGGGGAACTCATGGACTGGGTGGACGCCTCAATCATGCCAACGCCCGGCGCTGTCGGCTCCATGGTGGACCTAGCCGCAAGGACCAACGGGTTTTCGGTGATAGGGGTCGATATCGGCGGGGCCACAACCGACGTCTTCTCGAGCTTTGAGGGCACCTTCACGCGGACGGTCTCGGCCAACCTTGGCATGAGCTACTCGGTCTGCAACGTCCAGGAGGAAGCCGGCTTTGACAACATCATGCGCTGGGTGCCTTTTGCCGTTGACCGAGAGGAAATGGCCGACCTCACTGCCAACAAGATGGTCCGGCCGACGACAATCCCGCAGACCCTCTACCAGCTGGTGGTGGAGCAGGCCCTCGCCAGGGAGGCGCTGCGGCTCTCCTTCGCCCACCATAAGGAACTGGCCAAGAAGGTCGAGACACAGGAAGTCGGTGTCTTTCGCAGGAACGACCCCGGGCTGGGCAAGTCCTCCGGCAGGGATGTCATCGACATGACGCGCCTGGGCATGCTGATCGGCTCCGGCGGAGTGCTCTCCCACGCTCCGCGACGCCAGCAGGCTGCGCTGATGCTGCTGGACGCATTCCAGCCCATAGGCGTCACGCGCCTCGCAGTGGACTCCATCTTCATGATGCCGCACCTGGGAGTGCTTTCGTCCGTGTTCCCCGACATAGCGGCGGAGGTCTTCGAGAAAGACTGCCTTGTGCCGCTGGGGACGGCGATCGCGCCCGTGGGGAGCGTGAAGCCCGGCGCGGCCATGGCGACGGTGAAGATTGACGCCCCTGGTGTGCCGCGCCAGTCAACAGTGGTGTATGGGGAGATCTCCGTCATAAAGCTCCCGAAGGAGCGAGAAGTGGACTGCGTCATTGAGCCGGTCCGGGGCTGCGATATCGGCGCGGGAAAGGGTCGTCCGCTCAACCTGCGCGTCCGGGGCGGATTGGTTGGGCTCATCCTCGACGGGCGTGGCCGGCCGATAGACCTTCCTGAGGATGACGAGGCAAGAGTAGCGGCCCTATCCAGGTGGATCTCGTCCATGGACGCCTATCCTGCAGAGAATCTCGGTAGAATCCAGGCTTCGCGGCCGGTCCAGCGCAAGGCTACGGGAGGGGGAAAGAAACGTGGATGGTAGGCCCTACAGGAGGTTGTTGAGCGGCTCGACCGCGGCGGTACCTGACCACGTGCTCAGCTTGGTGAGGCCCATCCGGAAGGTACGCAAGCTCCCTTTGCCGGGTGAAGTGCTGGTCTCTGTGGGACAATCAGTGGAACCGGAGACGGACGTCGCCCGCATTGCGCTCCGGCCCGGCATCCCTTGGGTAATCCCCGCGGCGCGGCTCCTCGGCATTGAGCCGGATGCCCTGCGGGGCGCCATGCTGTGCCCTGCCGGCTGCAGTGTCAAGGCAAGACAGGTCATCGCCAGGGTGGAGCAGGGAATCTACGGCCGCAAGGAACTCGAGAGCCCCGCGGACGGCGTCATCGAAGAAATCTCGACCAGGTCAGGCAGGATAACGATCCGCGAAGAGTTCGGCCGGGAGGACCCTCCGATTGACGTTGACGTGGCCTTTGAACTGCAGTGCAAACCCGAGGACATCGGCAAGTACATGCTGCGATCGATCGGCCAGGAGGTCAAAAAGCAGCAGATGCTGGCCAAGAAAGGCGAGGCCCAAGCGTTCTTCACCAAGACGGCGCTCTCCCCCGTCTCGGGTGTGGTGAGCAAGATCGATACCAAATCAGGAAAGGTGACCATATCCAGACCCTTCAAACAGGTAGTGATCAAGGCGTACATGAGCGGCACAGTAACCGAAGTCCTCTCTGGCCAGGGGTGTGTCGTCGAAACCGCCGGCGTGAGGCTGACCGGGGCGTTTGGACTGGGACGTGAGACCAGCGGCGTGATCCGCGTTCTCACGTCCTCTCCGGACGAGGACCTGACCCCGGACTTGATTGGTGAGGACTGCCGCGGCGCTATCATCGTTGCAGGGGCGCACCTCAGCAGCGAGGCTCTTGCGAAGGCCATGAAGTCCGGCGCCAAAGGAATCGTGGCGGGAACCGCCGGGTACATGCACCTGACCGGATCGCTGGGTCTCCGGCTGGGGGTGGGGATCACCGGGCAGGAAGACATCGACCTGACAGTCATCCTCACCGAGGGGTTCGGACGGCTGCCCATGAGAGAGGCCACCTGGGCGGCGCTGAAGGCGCTGGAAGGTATGCGCGCTTCGATGAACGGAGCCACTCAAATAAGAGCGGGCGCCATCCGCCCCGAGATCGTGGTCCCCTTCCCCGACTGCGTGTGGAGCAGAGATGAGGAAATCCAGCCTGTGTCCGAGGACCTCTCACCAGGGACCGCGGTACGCATTGTGACCGCTCCCTATTTTGGCGAGATGGGCAGGGTCGCGGAGTTGCGCCGGCAGCCTGAGGCGCTTGAAACGGAAACGCTTGTGCCGGTGGTGAGGGTCACCCTTGAAAGGGGGGAGACGGTCACTGTTGCAAGGGCGAATGTAGAGGTGTTGTAGGTCTCGATAGGGAAATCCTCCGGTAGAGGAGGCGCGTATTGTGCTCGACCTGTGGAACCTCGATCGTTCCTTCACATTTCTAAACCACGGCTCATTCGGGGCCACCCCCAAGTCGGTCATGGAGGCCCAGTACAAGCTGAGGCTGCATGTAGAGAGCCAACCGGTCCGCCATTACCAGAGGGAATTAGACTCCCTGTTCGACAAGGCGAGGAGCGCTCTTGCCGGTTTCCTCGGAGCCGACACTGAGGGATTGGTCTATGTCCCTAACGCGACTACCGGAGTCAATACGGTCCTGAGGTCGCTGGACTTCAGGGAGGGCGACGAGATTCTGGTCACCGACCACGTCTACAACGCCTGCAACAACGCAGCTCTGTTCGTTGCCAAAAAAACCGGCGCCAAAGTGGTCACGGTGCATATCCCCTTCCCCGTCGAATCTCCTTCGGTCATCGCGGAACGGGTCTTGGCAGCGGTAACGCCCCGCACCCGCATCGTCCTGATCGACCACGTCACGAGCCCGACCGCGCTTGTCTATCCCGTGGAGGAGATTACCCGGGAGCTGGCGCCCCGGGGAATCGAGGTCCTGGTAGACGGCGCTCACGCGCCGGGGATGCTGCCGCTGGACCTAACGAGACTGGGCGCGACCTATTACACGGGGAACCTGCACAAGTGGGTGTGCGCGCCCAAGGGCTCAGCCTTCCTGTGGATCGCTAAGGACGCCCGCTCAAAAGTGCGGCCGCTGACCATCAGCCACGGCGCCAATTCCACCAGGACCGACAAGAGCTTCCTCCATCTTGAGTTCGATTGGACGGGCACCGACGACTACTCGGCGTTCCTGGTCATCCCCCAGTGCCTGGAGTTCCTCGGATCCTTGTACCCGGGCGGCATCCCTGAGCTAATGCGAAGGAACCACGAAAAGGCTGTGTGGGCCATGAGGTATCTCTGCTCGGAGTTTGGCGCTCCTGCACCGTGCCCTCCCGATATGCTGGGCTCCATGGCGGCGGTCCCGTGCCTGCCGCCCCTGGACAAGCCGACCGTTGTGTCAGGCAAAACCGTCGATCCGGTTCAGGAACGGCTCTATCACGACTACCGGATCGAGGTCCCTGTAGTCAACTGGCCGTCGTCAGGTCGGAGGCTGGTGAGAGTCTCCGCTCAGGCCTACAACACTGAGGACGACTACCGCCGCTTGGCCTCAGCGCTGAAGCAGACCCTGTTCTGATATACTGGCTGCATGGGCACGGGTATCGTGCCGGAGGAGCAAGCAACGGAGCATGGACAGATTGCGGAAAGCGGTTTTCATCGCGCTAGTGACCGTCGAGATAGTAGTGCAATACCTGGACCTGCCCGCGCTTCGCATGTTACTGGGACCGGTAGCGCTCCTATGCTGGATCCTGGCATTCGGCCGGGCAGACCGGACCTCGAAGCGGATATCCTTGATACTCCTTTCGGTGGGAGCGTTCCTCTACATCCGGAGCCGGGCCCCGCTTTCCGAGATTGTCGGCAGTTTCGCCGAGAACACCAGCGTCCTGATGGTCATGACGCTGATACCTCTGGTGGGGGTTGCGGTGGACCTCGGCGGATACGCTGACGCCCTGTCGGTTGCCTCCCGCACCGTCAGAAGCCCACGCAGCCTCTACGTGCTCGCCGTCCTGCTTTCCTTTGCCATCGGATCAGTCCTTTTGAACGCTGCAATCGCCCTTCTGTGGGTGGTGCTCTTCCCTGTCGTGGAACGCCTCGTCAGAGAGCCCCGCTGGTTCCTGGTGAAGGCCCTGCCCCGGGGATATGACGCCTCACTCATGTGGACGCCGGCAAGCCCATCCACAGCCGTCGCCTTGACCGTCTCAGGCGCTGCCTGGACGTCCATCGCCGCCCCCGGTTTCCTGATCAGCCTTGCCGCATTGGCTATCGCCATCGCCTTCGAGTGGCGGGCGTTAGGGCCGACTGCCGGCAATGAGGAGACCACAAACGAGGAAACCGCATACGAGGAGACCGCAACGGAGGGGTCTTCCGAAGAGCCTGTGGGCAGCGATACCAAACGCAGGCTGGCAGCCCTGGCGACCGGCCTTCTCTCGTTCATCGCCAGCATAGTGGTTATGGAGGCCTTCGGGGTAACGATCTACCAGGCAGTACTGCCTTGCGTGCTCGGAACCCTTCTCGTTTGGACTGCATTCATGGGCAAAGCGCCCGAGGCAGTGAAGGGGCTCGTGAAACGCCTCGATGACTCGATGTCGCGGATGTCGACTCAGTTTCTGCTCATGACAACAGCCGGGTTCATCGGAACGGCGGTCAAACTGGCTACCGCCAGCGGTTTGCCGGACTACCTGGCAGGGTTGGGCGAGAACCGGCTGCTATTCACAGCGGTAGTGTCGTGCTCGGTAACGCTCCTGTCGGCAGTCTGCGTCCATCCCCAGATAGGCATGGTTATCACGTATTCTCTGGTAGCTTCGGTGGCTCCCTCGTACTCACCTGCCTACGTCTGCCTGGCGCTGCTCCTGGGCGCCGCCCTCGGCTTCAACCTCTCGCCCGTATCCGCCACAATGCTTGTGACGTCGGCCTGCGCCCAGACCAACTCAATCGAGGTCGGCCTGAGGAGGCACTGGAGGTACGTTCTGGTCGTCCTCCCCGTGGTCATCCTCACCCTCAGTTACCTGGTCCTCATCTGAAAGCACCGGAGGCTGCGGAAGAGGCTGCTCAATAGGCTGCGTAGGGGGCTGCTCGACAAGCTGCTCGGGAGGCTGCGGCGGAGGCATCGCGCTGCGCCTGTACGCGAAGATGCGGAAGACCAGAAAGTACACGTAGGTCACGGCGGAGAGTGCCCCGCCAAAGACAGCGCCTACCAACCACCCCGCCGGGAGGGCGAAGTCATACTCATAGACGGCGTGCTCCATCGCAAGGTTGATGAGCCTTTCAGAGAAGCGGTTCAGCACGACCTGGATCACAAAGGCGGGAGCCATCACGTGCGCGTTTTTCCACGCAAACCTGGCGCTGCGGGGGGCGGCGGCGACGACCCCGGTGTCCTCAACCACGGCCACTGCGATCCACGGGCCGAAGAAATAGGCGCCCATTGTCACTGCAACCAGCGAGACGGACTGCAAACGAGCTTGGCTGTCCGGCGCAGATGTGACGGGGCCCGCGAAGATCCCGTAGAAGATGACGCCTACTATCACTACGGCGACTAGGAGAGCGTAGGCGCCGACGATCCGCCAGTAATACGTTCCGAGTCCCTTCCAGAAAAGCGCCCATCCGTTGACGTCGTCCTCAGCCTCTACGACAGCCTTCGCCATCGATGCGAAACCGCTCAAGGCGGCAGGGACACAGGCCAACACCAATAGCCCCAAGAGCGCCATGAACCCCTCGTTCCGCTCGCCCCACGACGCAATCTCCGAGAGCGAACCGTCCTGAACCATTCGTACCAGTCGGGCTACCACGCCCGCCCCAAGCACCGCGGGCGTCATGAAGACAAGGAGGGCGGGAAGGAGCACCGGTAGGCGCATCACCTTGCGAGCCGTTACCGAAAGCGCTTCGGTCAATTCGGCCGTCTTATCCGTCGAGTCCACCCCCAAAGAATGTTATGTCCGACGCTGCCACAAAGCCCCGAGAGGACTGCTTCCTCTTGGGCCTCTATACTCGGAGTGAGAGTGAGGATCCTCTACTCCCTGGTTAGAACCTATGCTGGTCCTCGGGAATTGAGGAATCCCGCATGAGGGGGTCTCAAAAGGCATCGCGGGCCCCTCCTTCCCGGGCCCGCGACGCGCCAACGCCTATGACGCGTTCTCGTTTATGATGCGCCTGGCCTTATCGATCATGTTGGGGTACAAGTTCGAGTCGACGAACTGCCGGCCCACTGCCACTGTCACCATGTGCCTCGCGCATTTTTCCTTGTTCGACTGGCAGTAGCTTGCTTTGTACATCCTTCCGAGGGCGCTTTCGATTGGCATCTTGTTATTGTAGAAGAGACAGGTATCCAGGAGCTCGCAAACCACTTCACCCACCTCCGCGCGGTAGTGCTCTTTCTCTCTACGGCAATGATCGGCGGTACTGCAGAGGTGTGAAGCGCTTCACAACCAACTTTAGTCTCATTTCTTGGGCTTGCGCTGGAGCGCCTTTCATACCTTACGCAGGGTGCCCCTAATGCCAAGCGCGAGCGCTCTCCCCTAGGCCATCCCACGGGCCCTGGCGAAGAGGACCGCCATGTTGCTCTTGGCGTCCATGAAAAAGCCGGAGCCGTGGACCACCTTCTCGAACACATCGTCGAAAGGGAGCCGCTCCAGGCGGATGTCGTCTTCGTCGCCCTTTAGGGGAGACCGTACAAGTCCTCTCGCCAGGAAGATGGTCATCCGCTCCGAGGAGTAACCCATCGCGGGATAGTAAGCGTTGAGCGGCACAAGAGTCTGGCAGTCGTAGCCGGTTTCCTCTCGCAGTTCGCGGCGCGCCGCTTCTTCAGGCGTCTCGCCCGGGTCTATTGAGCCGGCCGGGATCTCCAGGGTTTCCTGCCCGACAGCATACCTCCACTGACTGACTAACAGGACTCGCCCGGATTCATCGAGAGCAAGGACAGAAACCGTATCTGCGCGGTCGACTATTTCCCGGGTGGTGATCCGCCCCGCAGGGGTCTCTACCCGGTCAACACGTAGCGAAACTATTCTGCCTGCGTATACCTGCTGTGACGATATTCTCTTCTCCAAGGCAGCCCCTCCGGCTACACTCTACACGATAGTCAGGTACGTGACCACCGACAGCAGCACCGACCCCAGGAGCATCGCCAGAAGAGGCTTGGCGGCCTTCGACCGTACCGCCTGAAAACTCACGTTCAGACCCAATCCGACCATGGCCGATGCCAGCAGGAAAGCGCTCAGCGACGTCAGCTTTGTCATATAAGGCGCGGGCACAGCGGCATAGGAGCCAATGACGCTGGTCGCCACGAAACCTGCCAGGAACCAAGGGAACTCTATCTTGGCGCCGGTTTTCTTGCCACTCTTTTGGTTCATCCAGTAGACCAGAGCCAGGCAGACAGGGATAAGCAGCAGTACGCGGCCCAGTTTTGCCAAGAGAGCGATGGCCAGCGCGTCCTGGCCGGCGGGAGAAGCTCCTGCCGCCACGTGCGCGATCTCGTGCAGGCTCACGCCGACCCAAGTTCCGTATTGCACATCGGTCAAAGGAAGAAGCGTGCGAAGAAGCGTGTAGACCATCGTGAACGCGGTACCGGTAAGGGCTATGAGGCCGACGCCGATAGCGGTATCGTCCTCCTTCGCGCCAATAATAGGCGAAACTGCGGCGATGGCCGCGGCCCCGCAGACACCCGTCCCGACACCCAGGAGGACCGAAAGGTCGGTCTCAGCCTTCAGCCACTTGGCCAGCAAAAGGATGGCGGCGATGGCGCCCACGACGGTGCCGATATCCCTCACAAGCAGGCCCAAGCCCTCCCGCATGACTGTCGCCAGGTTCAAGCGGAAACCGAACAGGACGATTGCCACCCTGAGGAGCACCTTAGCGGAGAACTGGACTCCCCGTCTGATGGCTTCCGGGTATCCGAAGATCTGGCGGTACAAGACGGCGATCAAGATAGCGCTAATCATAGGGCCAAAGCGCGAGAACACAGGGAGTTTGGCCAGGAGGATCCCGAGTTCCGCTACTGCAAAGGTGAAGAGGACTCCGAGAATAAGCGGCACATTAGAGCGAATAGGGCAAGTACGGGCAGGTCGTTGGTTCATATCGTCATGCAGCTCCGTCTCATGTGTGTCTAGCAGCCTTGTTTGATTATACACCTTCTCTACGGAACTAAAGGCGGCTTTCTTCTGGCATGAAACGGGTGGCTTGGCTCCTTCGCTCCGACATTTGGGCGAAGACCCGGGCAACATGCGGGTCAAACTGGCTGCCGGCGTTACGGCTGATCTCCGCCACCGCATCCTGGATAGTCGTGCGCTCGCGGTAGACCCTTTTCAGGGTCATGGCCGAGAACGCGTCGGCAACCTGGAGTATCCTGCCCTCGATCGGGGTCTGGTTTCCGACCAGGTGGAATGGATAGCCCCAGCCGTCCCATCTCTCGTGATGGGACCGGATAGCTGCAATCACCTTGGGCGGGAGCCCCAGGTGATCGACCAGGCTGAGAGTATCCTGCACATGGGCCTTCACGACGTTGAACTCCTCGGGAAGAAGGCTCGCCGGCTTTCGCAGAATCGAGGTAGGTATCAGGATTTTGCCGATGTCGTGGAGCCAGCCCGCGACCCCAAGCGCTTTGACGTCCTCGTCGGGAAGCCCGAGTTCAACCGCCAGTTCCATGGCGGTCTGGCTGGCATGCCGCGAGTGCGCGTAGGTGTAGATGTCGGTTTCGGCCAGGTGCCGTAGATACCTTTGGTACTCCACCGGAAGATCGCTCTCATCCAGTTCAGGTGTGTGAACAGGCTCCGGGCTGCCGTACTTCTCCCGGTACATGTCGACGTCGGCGAGGTGCACCAAAAGCTCGGCGCTGGCGGGGATAGCTTCGGATGAAGTGGCAAGCCCGACCGAGAACCGGAGCTCCAATGGAGCAAAGTCCGGGTCCGGCGTAAACATCCTCTGTGCCAGGGCTCCGGCGAATCTCTTGCGCGCCTCGTCAGCCTTCAGCCCCGTGAGGCCGGGGATTACCGCCACGAATTCATCGCCGCCCAGCCGTCCCACGATGCTCCCGCGGCTCAACTTGGCGGCCTCCTCCTTGAGGGCTCGAGCGAACTGCGTTAGGACCCTGTTGCCCGCCAGGTGCCCAAAGGTGTCGTTAAACTGCTTGAAGCCGTCCATATCGATGAGCATCACAGTCAGATCCCGTTTGACCTGGAGGGCCTGCTCGGTGAGGTTCATAGTCTCGTTGAAAGTCCAGAGTCCGGTCAGTGGGTCGGTTAGGCTGGCGTGGCGGAATCTGTCTCTCTCCCGCTCTAGCCTGGCTATGGTCTCTCCCGACACTATCCATGCAAAGATCACGGTGATTAGGGCGGCCGTGTGTCCCAGAATCTCCATCCTCGGTTGTCCCCGGAGCGCAATCTGGACCGATAGCACGAGCGCGATCCCGGACGCCACCCTGCCTAACAGGGACCGGCGCGCGTAGGCGAACGGCGCCGGCACCAGGTAGATGAAAAAGACGAAGTCCGCGTAATCGAGGGGCCCGTACGCCCAACAGGCGATCAGGAGGACTGCCAGGGAGAGCATCGTGACCGGCTCCTTCAGCCGTCCAACGTCTCGAAAGATCCCGCAGTACATGAACCCGGCGAACGCGAGACCCAGTGCAAAGGTGAAGGGAGTCCACCCGAGGGCGTACGACAGGAGCAACCCCAGTACGAGGCATGCAGTTGGAGGCCAAGTTGTCTTGAGAAGCCTGCTGGTGAGCAATTGGTCCTATGCCCCCTGCGTCTGATTCGCAGGGATAGTATCGCAGCCGGGACTGTTTCATGAGAGGCTCTTTAACTAGACTTAGGGTGCTTTAGATCCATCGCCCGGAAGCCAGACATAAAACGCCGCTCCGCGCCCGGGTCCGCTTTCAGCCCACACCCTGCCGCCTTGAAGGGTCACAGAATGCTTCACCACCGCTAGCCCGAGGCCGCTGCCTCCGGTGCCCCGGCTCCTGTCCTTAGAGCCCCTGTAGAACCGCTCGAACACTCGAGGCAGGTCCTCCTCGTCTATACCCGGCCCATCGTCCACCACCCAGAAAAGCCAGCCGCCGTCGTCGGGCCGGACGCCCATCTCAATCCGGCCGCCCTCGCCTCCGTACTTCAGGGCGTTCTCAAGCAGGTTGGTGAAAACCATATCCGTGAGAGTAGGATCAGCTATGAGCTCGCCTCCCGATGCCGCCGAAGAGACTATGCTGACAGTCTGGCGGTTGCGCGAGGATACGCTCTCAAGCCTCTTTACGGTGTCACGCAGGATGCGTGCCGGATCCAGCGGAACCTTCGCCGGGACGATAGATCCGGACTCAAGTTTGGCGAGGTCCAGCAGAGACCCTACCAGCGTCGAGAGCCTCGACGCCTCGGCATCGATAAGCGAGGCCATCTCCCGGACCGACTCCGCATCGTCTGGCGGGGTATCCCGAAGGGTTTCGGCAAAGCCCTTAACCACAGTCACGGGAGTCCGCAGCTCGTGCGAGACGTTCTGCACGAAATCCGTCCGCATCCTCTCCAGCCTGCGGATCTCTGTGAGGTCGTGAAGGGTTAGCACCACACCTATCATGACCGGGTGCGATGGATCCTCCCGGGATTGGAGTGGCGCAGCAGTCGCGTCCACGACCCTTGGCGATCGCCTGCCGATCTTGACCTCCTGGCGGCCGGCGGCTTGCCGGTAGAGGGCCCCCGAAACCAGTGATACAAGATCTGAGCTGGAGAGCGTTTCAACGAACGACAGACCGTGGAGCGACTCCTCGGTTCTGCCCAGGATTTCCTTAGCCGCGAGGTTGATCGCGGTGATCCGCCCCTCGCAATCGAAGATTATTATGCCCGATACGCTGGCATTAAGCGTGGCTTCCAGTTTGGCGTTGGAGTCGTGTAGGTCCTGCATCCTTGCCCGCAGGCTCTCAGCAAGTCTGTTGAGGTCGGAGCCCAGTGTGTCCAGTTCGGTGTCGGTATCCGGGAAGAACCGCTCCCGGAACCTGCCGGACAGCATGGCCCCGGTCATCGCAAGCATCCCCTCTACGATGGATGCTAGCCGGCCGCTCTTCACGGCCGCGTATGCAGCAACCACAGGCAGGCCGACCAATGCGCCTATCCTAAGGGAACCCGCCGCTGCCTCATAGGCATCATCCGGCAGACCGGCTGACCTCACAAACAGAACTCCCGCTGTCACAGCCGTTGCGGCCAGCCACACGGTGATACACATGAAGAACAGCTTGTTCCTGAGCTTCATTGAGGTCTATCCTGATTCACGCCCACAGTCAGCCTATAGCCGACACTCCGCATAGTCTCGATTGTCGGCGTATCGCTGCCCTGCGGCGCGCGGTCGAGTTTCTGTCTCAAACGGGAGATGTGGACATCCACAGTCCGGGTGTCGCCGGCGAAATCGTATCCCCAAACGCTCTCGAGGAGGTCGTCGCGAGTGAAGGTCCAGCCCGGTCTCCTCGCCAGGTAAGCCAGAAGATCGAACTCTTTCGCCGTGAGGCTCAAGGGAACTCCTGCCACAGTTGCGTCCCGTGTCCCCTCGTCTATGGTCAGCGACCCCACAACCAGTCGTTGTCCGCCACCCGCATCAAGAGACTCCCGCCTGCGCCGAAGGTGGGCTCTCACCCGCGCCACCAGCTCGCGGGGCGAGAACGGTTTGGTGACGTAGTCGTCGGCGCCCAGCTCCAGGCCCGCCACTTTGTCGACTTCATCAGTCCTGGCGGTAAGCAGGATCACCGGAAAGCGCTTGCCGGCGTTTCTGGCAAACCTCAGGACGTCCCAGCCTGAGATGCGCGGCAGCATAATGTCCAGGATAACCAGGTCGAAATCGCCAGCCATCATCTCGCTGTACGCAGACTCGCCGTCGTGCCGGGCCACGACTGTGAAGCCATCCCGCTCCAGATGGTAGGCGATCAGCTTCGTGATGGGTATCTCGTCATCGACAACAAGGATCCGTCCAGCCACAGGTTATCCTCCGTTGCAGAGCAGTGGGCTCCTCGCATGCTCACAATCCTTGCTTATTGGTGCAGTTCCCTCAGTTCTCCTGTCTCCACGTAGAAGACCCGCTCGCCGATATTAGTCACATGATCGGCAATCCTCTCAAGGTACCGGGCGATGAGCAGCAGCTGCACTGCCTGGTCCACCAGCCCAGGGTCCTTCTTCATGAACTCACAAAGCTCCTCGTGCAGATACTTGTATAGGTGATCCACCTCGTCATCGTCGGATATCATCTTCTCGATGAGTGACAGATCTCTGGTGACGAACCCATCCAGGCTGTCCTTCAGCATCCCCACCACTGTGCGCGCCATACGTGGGATGTCGACCAGCGGTTTGAAGAGCGGGCGATCTGCCAGGCGCTTAGCCGTGCGGCAGACATCCACAGCGTAATCGGCCACTCGCTCAACGTCCCCGGCGATGGATAGCGCGGCAAAGATCCTCCGGAGGTCCTTGGCCGCCGGTTGCTGGGTTGCGATGAGTTCGATGCATCTGGACTCGATGTTGAGCCGCATCATGTCCACCACATCATCCCTGGCTATGGTTGCATCGGCCATGTGCACATCGCGTTCGGCGAGCGCCAAGAGCGAGTCCTGAAGGATGACCTCCGTTTCCCTTCCCATGGCCAGCAGGCGATCATCAAGTTCCCGTAGCTGCCCGTCAAATGTCGCGCGTGGGTTTCGCATCATCCGATCCTCCCCGTAACGTAATTCTCTGTCCGCACATCCTTAGGGTTGGTGAACAGGTCGCTGGTTGGGCGGAACTCGACTATCTCTCCGTCCAGCATGAACATCGTGAAGTCAGATGCCCTGGAAGCCTGCTGCATGTTGTGGGTGACGATGATGATCGTGTATGCATCGCGCAGAAACCACATGAGTTCTTCTATCTTGAGGGTCGCCTGGGGATCCAGCGCCGAACAGGGTTCATCGAGCAGGATGACATCGGGCCTTGTGGCGATAGCGCGAGCAATGGAGAGTTTCTGCTGGTTGCCCAGTGACAGCTCCAGAGCCGGCGCGCGAAGGCAGTCCTTCACCTCATCCCACAGCGCAACCTCGCGCAGGCTGCGCTCGACCGTGTCCTCGACTTCAGCCCTGTTCCGTGTCTCTTGAATACGTGACGCAACGGCCACGTTATCGAACACCGATAGGGGAAACACCACCGGCCTCTGAAACACCATCCCGATCCTTGATCGCAGCCAGGTGAGGTCAACCCCGGAGCCGTATACGTCCACACCGTCGAGGGCTATCTCCCCTTTGACCGATACCCCTTCTATGCGGTCGTTCATCCGGTTGATGCTGCGGAGGAAGGTGGATTTTCCACACCCCGAGGGACCTATTATGGCTGTGATGGCGTTCTTCCTGAAGGAGGCTGTGAGGCCTTTCAGGGCTCGGAACTTGCCGTAGTAGAGTTCGAAGTTCCTCGCGATTATCTTGTCTGACCCGACATTCTGCACGCCAAATCCCCCTATCCGAACTTCCCGGCGATGTAGTCCTCGGTCCGCTTGTCCTTCGGCCTCGTGAAAACGTCCTTCGCGGCCCCGGTCTCAACCAGCTCCCCCATGCAGAAGAACGCGATCTCGCCCTGGACCCTGGCAGCCTGCACGGGGTTGTGGGTCACCAGGATGATGGTGTATTGGTGCTGCAGAGTCCTCAGCGTCTCTTCTATGTGGAGGGTGGAGATGGGATCCAGACCAGACGTAGGTTCATCCAGCAGGATCACCTCCGGCTCGACTGCCAGTACCCTTGCAAGTGACAAGCGCTGCTGTTGCCCGCCCGAGAGCTGCGAAGCCGGCGAGTCAAGACGGTCTTTTACATCGTCGAAGATGGCTGCGGCTATGAGAGCCCGCTCTACCGCCTCGTCGAGCGTGGCTTTTGACTTGACGCCCCTCTTTCTGGGGCCGTACGCCACGTTCTCGTAAATGGACAGAGGCAGCGGAGTCGGCACAGCGAATACCATCCCGACCCGTCGCCTGAGGTCTGCGACGTCGAATCCGCCGGTGTAGACGTCCTTTCCGTCAAGCACCAGAGTACCGGAGTGAGCTGCCCCCATGACCCTGTCGTTGAGCCTGTTCAACGCCCGAAGGAACGTGGTCTTGCCGCTGGCGGTGGGTCCCATGATGGTGAGGAGCGAGTTCTTCCTGACGCTCAGGTTGATGGATCGCAACGCCACAGTCTTCCCGTTGGAGTAGGTGAAGCTGAAGTCCTCTGCCTGCACTTTCGGCTGCAATGCATCCAGGCTCACCGGCTCTCCCTCCTTCCGGCTCTGCCGGCGCGGCCGACGAGCCAGTAGGCTCCGGCATTCACGGCGAGGACCGCCACAAGGAGAACCGCCGCCGTCCCGTACGCGTTCTCCATGGAGATCCCCTCTCTGGCCAGGATGTAGAAGTGAACCGGCAGGGTGCGTACCGGGTCCATAATTGTGCGCGGTAGCCTGAGCGAGGAACCGGCGGTGAAGATGACGGCCGCGGTTTCGCCGACGGCTCGTCCCAGCGCAAGCACGATGCCCGTCACAATGCCGGGAAGGGCGGTCGGAAGGATCAAGGACGTAGTCGTCTGCCAGCGGCTTCCGCCGAGGGCGTAGCTGATTTCGCGGTAAGCGTCAGGCACCGCTCGAATGGCCTCTTCGGAGGTGCGGACTATGGTGGGCAAAACCATTACTGCCAGCGTAAGGGCACCGGATAACATCGACCACCCCATACCCAGCCCGATGACGAAGAAAATGAAGCCGAACAGGCCGAATATGATAGATGGGATCCCTGCAAGGCTTTCCACTCCGAACCGCACGAGCCGCGGGAAGAACCCTTCACGCACGTACTCGGTAAGATAGACTGCGGTACCGACTCCCAGAGGAGCAGCGATCAGGACTGCCAGCGCCGTGAGCGCAAAAGTCCCTACTATGCTAGGAAGGATGCCGCCCTCCTTGCCCATGTCCTTCGGCACTTGGGTAACGAAGTTGGAGTCCACCACCGGAAGCCCTCTCACAAGGATGTATCCGACTATAAGGACCAGCGTTACGGCCGCCGCGAAGACGCAAAGCCGAAGCGCAGCGACGACGGTCCCTTCGGTAAGCCTTGACCTGCGCCTGGCCACTGTTTCGGTTGCTCTCGCTATCATCGCGCTCACTTCCCTCTGACCAGAGATCTCGCCGCCCCATTGAGGACACCCACCATCACGAACAGCACCACACCGGTCGCGAACAGTGCCTGGCGGTGGAGTCCCGTAGCATAGCCCATCTCCAGAGCGATGTTGGACGTCATGGTTCGAACAGGATCTAGCAGCGAGTGCGGCGCGACGGTAGCGTTGCCGGCAACCATGATCACCGCCATGGTCTCACCCACCGCCCTTCCCATCGCCAGGATCGCGGCTGCCAGTATGCCGGGGCGGGCGGAGGGCAGCGTGACCATCCAAGTTGTCTGCCAATCAGTAGCCCCCAGCGCGGCCATGCCATCACGGTAGGACTGAGGGACAGCGCGAAGGGAATCGTAAGAAACGCTCATCATCGTGGGCAGGACCATGATCCCGAGGACGACAGACGCGGCCATCACCGAGAACCCGGGACCTCCGAAACGTGACCTCACGAAGGGCACCAATACCGTCAGCCCGATGAACCCGACGACCACCGACGGGATACCTGCAAGGAGCTCAATAGCCGGTTTGAGAACTGAAGCTACCCGCTTTGGGGCAAACTCCGAGAGATACAGGGCGCACCCAAGTCCGACGGGCATCCCGACAACCAGAGCTCCCAAGGTCACCGCCAGAGTCCCCAGGATCATCGGGTAGATTCCGAACTGTCCCTTGCTTGGCAGCCAGTCTTCACCGGTTATGAACTGCCACACTCCCACCTTGGCGAGCGCCGGACTGCCTTCTTTGAAGATGAAGAGGATAATGAGGGCCAAGACCGCAACCGATACCAGCCCGATCCCCGTGAGCGCCCTTTCAGCGAGTCTTTCGTTTGCGTTCACAGGCTTCTCGCTCCTCCCGTCACTCGCCGACAATGAGGCCTTCGCCTGCAAGGATCCTCTGGCCGTCCTCGCCGGTCACGTAGTCGATGAACTGGACTACTTCTGCCGGCAGGTCGCCCTTGACCACAAAGAGGAATGGGCGGACAAGAGTGTAGGAGCCGTTTTTAACGTTGGCGACGGAGGGCGTAACGTCACCGATGGCGAGGGGTTTCACACTGGAGTCCACCATTCCCAGGGAGACATAGCCTATGGCGTTCTGATCCCTGGCGATAGTCTCCCTCACAGCGCCGTTGGAATCCTGGACGACGACCGTCTTTGCGATGTCGGTCTCCTTCATCACAAGCTCCTCAAAGGCGCCTCTGGTGCCCGAACCTTCTTCCCTGCTAATCACGCTAATCTGCCCGTCCGGTCCGCCCAGTTCGCTCCAGTCGGTGATCTCGCCCGAGAACACATCCTGGAGCTGTTTGAGATCGATGCTGGTAATGGGGTTGCCGGGGTTCACTATGACTGCGATAGCGTCGCGGGCTATCACGATGGGGGTGAGATCATCTTCACCTTCGCCGAGGCCCCTGGACATCATGCCAATCTGTGCGGCTCCGGAAAGGACTGCGGCTGCGCCCGCACTGGAACCGCCGCCCTGAACGTTAATCGAAGGACGGTCGGGATACTCGTTCTGATACTCCTCGGCCAGTTTCTCAGCGAACGGCTGCACCGAGGTTGACCCCGCCAAGGTGATGGATGACGTCTCCTGGGAACCGGATCTGCAGCCGGATAGGAGGATCACCAGGGCGAGCCCGATCGCTGCCGCCAGGGCCAGCCTGCCACCCTTCCTGCCATGCGGTGCGCTCATAACTAGTCGACCACCTCTCATGTTCTGATCTGAGAGTAGTGGTCGACCGAAAAGAGATCGTGTCAGCAGTGTAACGGGAATGTAAAACCCGCGCTACTTCACGGCGATGCTGTAGATCCTCCCGGGAATGTAGACTTCCTTCACGACCTGCCTGCCCTCGAGCGCCTTCTGGATGGCCGGTTCGTCCATAACCGAGCCCTTGACTTCATCCTGCGAGGCTTCGCGAGGGACGACAATCAGCGCGCGGACTTTGCCGTTCACCTGAACGGCGATCTCGACTTCGTCCTCCACGGTCTTGTCCTCATCCCAAGAGGGCCACTTCTGCTGGAAGACCATGTCGGGGAAGCGCGCGTTCTGCCACATCTCCTCAGTAATGTGAGGAGCGACCGGGTTCAGAAGCGTGAGGAGGGTGCGCAGCTCACCCCTAGTGATCTTCCCCGCCTCGAAGAACTCGTTAGTTAGGGTCATCATCGCCGCGATCGCGGTGTTGAACTTCATGCGCTCATAGTCCAGGCTGACCTTCTTTATGGTCCTGTGCATGCGGACCTCGAACTCGGGTGAGAACCCATCGCCGGCCACGACCATGTCCTGAAGCCGCCACACCCTGTCCAGGAACCTGCGACAGCCCCGGAGCCCCTGCTCGGACCAGGGGATCGCCTGATCGAAGGCCCCGATGAACATCTCGTAGACTCTCACGCTATCGGCGCCGAACTCCCTGATTATGTCGTCGGGGTTGATCACATTGCCCCTGGACTTGGACATCTTCTCGCCGTTCTCCGCCAGGATCATGCCGTGAGAGGTCCTCTTCCTGTAAGGCTCTGGAGTGGGCACATACCCCAGGTCATAGAGGAATTTGTGCCAGAACCGGGAGTACAGGAGGTGAAGCGTGGTGTGCTCCATACCTCCGTTGTACCAATCCACGGGCGTCCAATACCTTAGGTCTTCCTGGGAGGCGAACTCCTTGTCGTTGTTGGGGTCGCAGTACCGCAGGAAGTACCAGGACGAGCCTGCCCAGTTGGGCATGGTGTCGGTCTCCCTCTTGGCCGGTCCGCCGCACTTGGGACAAGTTGTATTCACCCATTCGGCGATGTTCGCGAGAGGTGATTCGCCCTCTTCATTGGGGGTATAGTTCTCGACGTCGGGCAAGACCACCGGAAGCTGGGACTCGGGAACCGGCACCCAACCGCATTCCTGGCAGTGGACCATTGGGATCGGTTCGCCCCAATAACGCTGGCGGGAGAAGACCCAGTCCCGGAGCCTGTAATTGACCTTCCTCTTCCCCAGACCCTTTTCCTCGAGATGGGCGATCATGGCTTCAATGGCTTCGGCAGCCCGCATCCCGTTCAAGAAGCCAGAGTTCACGGCAACACCGTGTTCGACGTCGACGTAGGCCTCCTTCTCAACGTCGCCGCCCTTCACAACCTCAACTATGGGGAGACCGAACTTGCGGGCGAACTCCCAGTCCCTCTCGTCGTGGCCCGGCACGGCCATGATCGCGCCGGTACCGTAGGTCATGAGGACGTAGTCAGAGACCCACACCGGAATCTCCTTGCCGGTGGCGGGATTCACCGCGTTTAGGCCCACGAGCGGCACGCCCGTCTTGTCCTTGGCCAACTCTGTCCGCTCGAAGTCGGATTTCTTGGCAGCCTGCTCGCGATAGCGGGTGACCTCGTCCCAGTTGCGGATACGGGTCTTCTCCTCGTCAATGAGGGGATGCTCGGGCGACAGGACCATGTAAGTCGCGCCGAAGAGCGTATCCGGTCTGGTAGTAAAGACCGTAAGTTTCCTGCCGGTCCCCGCGATAGCGAAGTCGACTTCGGCGCCTTCAGAACGCCCAATCCAGTTGCGCTGCTGGGCCTTGATCTTCTCCAGGTAGTCCACGGTATCCAGGTCGTTTAGCAGGCGCTCGGCGTACTCGGTGATCTTGAGCATCCATTGGCTCTTCACCTTGCGTACCACTTCGCCTCCGCAGCGCTCGCAGACGCCTCCCACGACTTCTTCGTTGGCCAGGCCGATCTTGCAGGATGTACACCAGTTGATGGGGATCTCCGCCTTGTAGGCCAGCCCCTTCTCGTGCAGCTTGAGGAAAATCCACTGAGTCCACTTGTAATACTGGGGGTCCGACGTATTGACTTCCCTCGACCAGTCGAACGAATAGCCCAGCGCTTTCAACTGGCTGCGAAAACGGGCAATGTTTGCCTCGGTCACCTTTTTCGGGTGTATCTTATGTTTTATCGCGTAGTTCTCCGTCGGCAGCCCAAATGCGTCATATCCCATCGGATAAAGGACGTTGTAGCCCTCCATCCGCCTCTTGCGGGAGACTATGTCGATCGCGGTGTTGCTGCGGAGGTGTCCGACGTGGAGCCCATCGCCCGAGGGATAGGGAAACTCGATGAGCGCGTAATACTTGGGCTTGGCAGAGCCTGCGACAGCCCGGAAAGCGCCCTCCTTCTCCCAAATCTCCTGCCACTTCTTCTCGATGACTCCTGGGTTATAGTCGGCGACCGGCATGGGTGAGACCTCCTGGTAGGACAATCCTTCAAATCAGTTGGATGCTAATTGTATGTAATTTACCACGTTCGCGGACTGAGCTCCAACCTATCCTGCCTGATGTACACCCGGCCTTCCTGATATCCATCCTACATCGCGGTTCACTATCCCGAGCCAGTTTACATAACCTGTATCGAGTGCTTCTAGGATTGGAGGAATCCGCATGGACGAGGATATCGGTGCCTTTCGCGCCGGCGTCGGCCGGCAGGACGGAATCAATGAAGTCCGCTTTTGGGTCAGGATACTGAAAGAACACTCATTGTTCATCCAGATTGGGTTGCCCGCTGACAGGCCGGACCTCAAGGCCGAGGCCGGGCGGTTTTACGAACTATTCCAAGGACTGCAGAATGCGGTCGAGTCCAAACTCTGTTTGGATCCCACGTTAATCGCGGAGATCCGCAGAGCCGTTATCGCCCTGATCGAGTTCAAGCATCTTCTAACGAGGCTCGCGGTCCAGTGCGATCTGCCAGGCTCCCAGCTCTACCCCCTGCTGCTGGCCCACATCACACGGGAGGCTGTCCATTTCCTTGCCTTCCTGGATTACTGCGCAGGCGGCCAGACAGGATTACAGGCCATCTTGGCAGAGCAGTCATTCTGGCTCAGGCAGATGAAGGAGCACATAGAGTTCGTGATCTCGCTCCTCGACCCGTCCGAGCGCGAGCTTTTGGCGGAAGCTCAGTCTCAGAGGGTCATCTTCTCAGCCCTCTTGGAGACCGCGAGAGACCTGGAGTCCATGGCAGAGGCAGAGCCTGAGACTTTCGGCACGGTAGTCCGTTTCACCGAGACGCTGATTACCAGAGTGACTGCGCTCAGGGACTTCAAGGCGGCGGCCTATGAACTGGCCCTTTTGTGCCGGGTGCTTAGCGTGGTCCCGACCCCGCTGCTCCTGGACCACATACGCAGAGAAGCCGACAAGTTCCTGGACGAACTCCGGGCAATGCGGGTGCTGCTGCGGAAATGGGAGCCGGCCTGCCGGCGGCCATCATAGGCGCGGCACGACAGCGCTTCTAGCACCGAGCATTGCGAGTGGCGTCAGCGCCGCATTGCGGCATGGCGCTGCTTTGCCCATTGAGGCTGCGTTGCATCCCGGTAGCATCCGGCGCTGCATTGCATTTCGATGGCAGGCGGTGCTGCATTGCATCCCGATGGCAGCCGGCGCTGCATTGCATCCCGATGGCAGCCGGCGCTGCATTGCATTTCGATGGCAGGCAGCGCTGCGTCACCGCATGCGCTTGTCGCCTGAGATCTGCTGCAAGGGGGCTATATCCTGTATGGTCTCCAGAGTCCCCAGATACTCCCCTTCGGCGTCGCGGACAGCAAAGTATGATATGTGCAGGTATTTCTCACCTAAGTGGATCCAGAAGTGCTCCGAGTCCTTTCGACCGGCCCGGAAGTCCGCAATGATGCCGTTCACCTTATCCAGGCTCTTCTGGGGATGACACTGCTGAACTTTTCGTCCGATGCTCGCCCTCGCGCGGGCGAACGCCCGGTCCTTTGTGCCGCTGAAGTAGCGGAAGACGTCGTCTTTGTCGACGAAAGTGATCTCCAGCGGCAGGGTGTTGAGCATCCATTCTAGTTGCTTGTGGGTGAGCGCGCCTGTAGGAAACGTGATGGTGGCGCCAGGATCCCCGGCAACCAGTGGTGGTGCCGCCCGGTCCGCGCCGGCAGCGGGAGATTCCTCCGTCTGCGACATAGTCGGCTTAGCGGGTGTCGGCTCACTGACTGCCGGACCAGCCGCCTCCTTTGCCGACTCAGGGGTGAAACAGCAGTACCCGAGCTCGTCGCACTGCTGCCGGATATCCGGCCATTCCGTCTCGGGGATGGTCTGCAGCGCCATCGGATAGAGGACGTTGTTCTCCTTGAAAATGTGGCTGGAGAGAGTCCTCACCAGATTCGCACTGGTTTCGCTCACCTGGCGCGCGAAGTCCTGGGGAGACATCTCCCCCGCCCGGTCGATCAGGTTGTGCAGTTCTTTCTTCATGTCCCGAAGGTCGTTGTGCTCCGACCACATGACGGCTGGAGGCTCCGTAATACCTTGCTTCTCCAGGTACGGGAACAAGACGTTCTCCTCACGCTCGTTGTGCTTCTCGATCTCCATAAGATGCTCGGAGACGCTCCGCAGCAAGGGCAGGCGCTGATCAATGGCCTCCCGGCTCGGAGCCTCCTTGATCTCGGAGACGGTCTTCTCCAGCTTGTCGAGGAAGTCCAGGATGCGCTTGTGTTCTTCCTTGAAGGTGTGGAGCGGGTGGCCGGGAGGAACGTCGGTCTTCTGGCTCTCCAGCGCATCCCCCATCACGGCGAGGTGGACGTCGCACAGGCGACGCAATTCATGATGAGGGAGCCCTTCCCTGACCAGTTCCTGCTCAATGCGGCCGATATCCTCGGCAGACACATCGCCGACGGTCTTCCGAAACTGCTCTTTGGCCTCCTCCAGACTGGTACCGGAGTGGAGGCCCCGGATGATCTTTTTGATGGATTCCTTCGCGTTGATGGACTGTGCCCTCCTGCCAGAACCCCAGCTGTCAGATCGTGGGGTCCGCTACTGGTTATGCAGGAGTAGGATGCCCGAAGTGCTTCTCAAGGTACACAGCCTCATCGACCAACCCGTGCGCTCTGTAGAACCGAAGCGCTCCCTCGTTGTCGGGCATTACGGTGACGGAGACCTCGGCGCAGCCGTCTTTCTCCAGTTTGGCCAGGAGAGACTCCACCAGCGCCCCGCCTATACCTCTTCCCCTGTGGCCCGCCGCCACCACCAGTTCCTCAATGAGCGCCGAATCAGCCGCGTGAAACAGGCTGGGCCTCACTGAGAAGGAGATGAGTCCGACCAGTTGCGGCCCACCGTCCGTATTGGTGCCAGGGCAGGGCGGCGCGTCTTCAGCCACGAGGATCCCGTTGCTTGGAAACTGCAGGTACGCCGCCACGTAGGCTGCAGTAACAGGACTGCTCTCCCCTATGCCGGCAGCCAATTCTCTAACCAGCGCGGCTATCTTTGGGACATCATCCACTGTAGCCGGTCTCACAACGATCGACATGCACCCACCTCCGGTCTTACATGCTAACCAATCCCGGCACCTACGAGAAGGCCTGATTTTACATCCGTTGTCGTGATCGGTCAAGGACCTAAAGACCTAAAAATCACTTTACCTGGCTGCTTCAGGCTTCAGAGTATCGACGCTGCGACGATATATCCCCTATAGACAGAGCACCTTAGCGAAGGGGCGTGAACGGATGAAGATCACTACGCGTGTAACGCTGAACAACCTCTTGTTTGCCGTAGTCATCGTCGCAGCTTCTGTCATAAGTCTATACAGCCTTCAGACGGTAACCGGCACTCTGACGGAGATGTACGAACAGAACTACCCTGCCATAAGCCTGCTCCTCAACATAGACAGAGACCTGCAGCAGGCGCTGGTAGCCGAACGCAGTATGCTTAGTGCCAAAGACGCAGCGGAGATCGATGCCCTGGACGCCGATAGGCTGGAGAACCTGAGCCAGGCGGACGACCGTTTCAACCAGTACAAGGCCCTCCCGCTCAGTCAGCAGGAGCAGGAAGCAATCAGGGATTACGAAGCCGCCAGAAGGCAGTGGCAGGAGTACAGTGACCAGGTAGTAGCCTTGATAAGGGAAGGCACGCCTGCGGCCGTGACCAACGCCAAGGTCTTCTCAACCGGCATCGGAGCTGAGAAGTTCGAGGTCATGAGAGGGGTCATCGACGAGATCGGAAGCCGGGTCGAAGAGAGCTCCCTAACGCTCCACGACACTGCTCTGAAGATCGAGAAGTCCTCCCGTGCCGGGCTTATCGCAGCGTCCGTGGTCGCGATCGCGTTCGCGCTCGGGTCCTCAGTGCTGATGCCAAAGATGATCCTCTCACCCGTCCGGGCGATAACCGCCGCTCTCAAAGACATAGCCCAGGGCGAAGGCGATCTCACCGTCCGGCTGAATGAGACGGCAAAGGACGAGATGGCCGAGACCGCCAAGTGGTTCAACGTCTTCCTCGGGAAACTCCAGGAACTCATGGGTTCGGTCGCAGCTAGCGCTTCTGAAGTGGCTGCAACGGGCGACGTTCTTACAAAGAGCGCCGAAGAGTCTGCAAGGGTGACCGAGCAGATGGCCGAGACCGTGCAGGAGATTGCTGCAGCATCTCAAGACCAGAGCACCAGCGCCACCAGGACCGCGGCCGCGGTAGACCAGCTCAACGCAGCCATAGCCAAGGTGGCCGAAGGCACCGAATCGCAGACACAAGGGGTGCGCTCGACGCTGGCGGCCGCGTCCGAGGCCGATGCTTCCCTAAGCCAAGCAGCAGAGATCCTGAAGCAGGCCGAAACGGCGGCGAAGAAGAACGCCGACTTCGCATCCAGGGGCAGCAAGTCCGTGGCGAACGTCATGGAGAGCATGAACTCCATAAAGTCCACCACCGACAACATCGCGGAAAGGATCCGTGAACTGGACGGTTACTCGCAGGAAATCGGGAAGATCATCGAGGTCATCAACGGGATCGCCGCGCAGACCAACCTTCTGGCCCTAAACGCCGCCATCGAAGCGGCGCGGGCCGGCGAATACGGGAAAGGCTTCGCCGTGGTTTCCGAAGAGGTCCGCAAGCTGGCAGAGGATTCGTCCCGGGAGACCAAGGCTATTGCGGCCCTGGTGGACAGCATCCGCCAAGCCATCCACAAGGCAGTCAGCGCTGCCGAGACCGGCACCCGCGAAGTCGAAACCGGAAGCGTGCTGGCCAGAGAAGCCAGCGAGTCGCTGGAACAGATCGCGGGAGGCGCCGCAGAGACCGAGCGTATGGTGGCAGACCTGTTCAACGCAACCCGCATAGCGGCGGAAGCCAGCCACAGTGTGCAGGAATCGGTCAGCGGCATCGCGGGCTTGGCCGAGCAAACCACGGCAACAGCCGAGGAGATGCGGGCCAGCGCGGACGAAGTCCGTCACCTTATCGACAGCGTAGCAGCGGTTTCCGAGGAGTCGGCAGCCTCGACGGAGGAGGTCTCCGCATCGGCAACCGAGATGGCAGCATCTATCCAGCAGGTGTACGAGTCCGCTCAGTCCCTGAGCGAGTTGTCACGCAACCTGCGGGAGATCGTTGGAAGGTTCAAGGTGTAAGCACCTCTGGGGGGATATGCCCGGCAGACTGCAGTCCGCTAGAGCCTGGCAGCCAAGACACCAAACTCCTGAAGCCTGCCACACGGCAGGCTTCCTTTTTTTGCTCATCCTTCCCCCCGTCCCCCAACCCGCCCGTCCCCCGCAACTGCAATACAGATGCACTAGATTGGAAGAGCATGATGTACAAATGCACATCTTTTGAGAAGCATGATCTACAGATGCGCATCTCAAAAAGAACATGACGTACGAATCATGCTCCCTCGCGGATGTGCTTCTGTAGATCAGTTTTGCCCTATGGGGTTCTGAGGTGCCACAATTCGACAATCGGCTCTTGAAAAACTGGTAGAATTTAGGTGATGGATGACATCTTGAGACATGTCATCTCTGAGGAATGTCATCTTCGAAAAGCCACCCAAAAGGATGACGCGCCCAAGGAGGGTTTCCGTGCTGTTTGAGCCGTATTTGTCCCCTGATATGGATGGCTTCGCACAAATCCCACCCTCAGGCAAACTTCTGTATGTGATGGCCCAAGCCCGGCCGGCGGGATCGCTTTCCGATCTGGCCAGATGCTCGGGAATCGATGAACGCAACGCTTTCCATCTTGCCGTGCTTCTCAGAAAGCACAAGTGGATGAAGATGGAGCGGCGGGGCAACAGAAGCATCCCGATCCCGATCATCCCGCGGCCCGAGGACCAGCGACGAGCAAGGCTGCTGCAAAAGTGCTACGAGGTCTCGCAGTACAAAGGCGAGTTCCTCCTCAGGGCATTCCAGGACGTGGCGATCGTAACCGAGGGGGCGGTGTACAACGCGAGACCCGAGTTCCTCAAGCACCCGGTAACGGAGGAAAAGCTGGAACTCGACATTTTCTGCCCCGAAACACAAGACGCATGGGAACTTCACGGCTTTCAACACTTCGGGCCGACCAAGATCCAGCCGTCAAAGGACAAGGCCAAGGAGCAGCAGGCCAACGACCTCATCAAACTGGGGCGCAGCCTGATGAACGGAGTACACGTGGAAGTCATGACCTACAAGGATCTCAGCCTGGACGGCGTGCTGAAGAGAATGCCTGAGCACCTTCCACGCAGGCCCATCGATAGGTCGTCAGTATACGTAAGGACCCTTGAGAGACTGGCCACTAGTTACCGGCAGTGGGCTGCCAGGACTGAGGCGGAGCTGCGGGCCCAGCAGGCAGAAGAGGATTCGGTCAGCGCAATCATCCCAGCCATGCGGTAGTTCTCACCGCAATGGGTGGCACCGATTGGTGGCGCCTGACATGCAGAGCCAGTGAAGCTACTCCTTGGCCTTGCCCATAGCCGCAACCAGATCTGAGATCAGCGCTGTGACAAGGAATCCGGCCAATAGCATGTCGATAAAAGCGGCAGACTCTCCTCGCCCGAGGGATCGCGCAATCCGCAGTCCCACTGCCGATAGCATGCCAGCGTAGAAGCCATATCGGAAAACCTTTCGGGGGCAGGCCATTGACAGGATCCCCATGACGATCCCCACGATGGCCAAACCCTGGATGAGGGTGTCCACAAAGACGCCTCCCTGCTCGGCGGAGTCCTCCGGTGTTTCGGATGGAGTGCGGCAAGAGGCGGGTTCAAAGCCACACTTCTCGCTCCTTGGCTGCACTTCCTTCCCGCAAGTGCAGACTACGGACCTGAAGATCGGCCTCCCAACCACCAATTGGATCACCCAAGATCGTCATCACGGAAGAACGCCGCGCGAAGGAATACGGATATGCGGAATAGAAGGAACCAAGTGGTACAATGGATTGGCATGGTGCCATCGTGTAATGGACTGACCAAAGTGGCCAACCGAGTAGCAGCAGGCTCTTCCGGCAGGCACTTCCATTGTTGATGGCGCTCAAGAACAAAGGAGGCATACGCGTTGTATCCGGTACGCCATGAGAAGCTGAACCAGTGGGTCCGGGAGATGGCGGAGCTCTGCGAGCCGACCGAAGTCTACTGGTGCGACGGAAGCAAGGCCGAGTACGACAAGCTGATGTCTGAGATGGTTAAGAGCGGCATGGCCATCCCCTTGAAGAAGAGGCCGAACTGTCATCTCTTCCGCTCGGATCCCAGCGACGTCGCTCGCGTGGAAGACAGGACCTTCATCGGCACAGACGAGCAGATCGAAGCCGGCCCCACCAACAACTGGCTCCAGACCGAAGAGATGCGCAAGACCATGTTGGGTCTCTATAAGGGCTGCATGCATGGACGTAAGATGTATGTCATCCCCTTCTCCATGGGCCCGATCGGGTCGCCGATATCCAAGATCGGTATCGAGATCACCGATAGCCCCTACGTCGTGTGCAACATGCACATCATGACCCGTGTCGGAACCAAGGTCGTCGACGCCCTGGGCACGGACGGCCACTTCGTGAAGGCAATGCATTCGGTCGGAGCTCCTCTTGAGCCCGGCGAGAAAGACGCCATGTGGCCCTGCGCCCCGATTGAGCAGAAGTACATCAGCCACCTGCCCGCCGAAGATACCATCTGGTCCTACGGCTCCGGTTACGGCGGCAACGCGCTCCTCGGCAAGAAGTGCTTCGCGCTACGTATTGCCTCAACCATCGCCCGCCGCGAGGGATGGATGGCAGAACACATGCTCATCCTGCGCCTGACCAGCCCTGAGGGACGCCAGTATCACATTTGCGGCGCCTTCCCGTCGGCTTGCGGCAAGACCAACCTGGCCATGATCCATCCAACTATCCCCGGCTGGAAGGCCGAGTGCCTCGGTGATGACATCTCGTGGATGAAGATCGGTCCGGACGGGCGACTCTACGCCATCAACCCCGAGGCCGGCTTCTTTGGAGTTGCGCCCGGGACTTCTTACAAAACCAACCCGTCGGCAATGGACACCCTGAAGGAGAACACGATTTTCACCAACTGCGCCCTCACCGATGACGGAGACGTCTGGTGGGAAGGCATGGGCCCCGCCCCCGACCACGCGATCGACTGGAAGAGCAGGGATTGGGATCCCAGCAAGACCGAGCCGGCTGCTCATCCGAACGCCCGGTTCACCGCTCCCGCGGCGCAGTGCCCGGTTATCTGCCCGGATTGGGAGAAGCCTGAGGGCGTGCCCATCGATATCTTCATCTTCGGTGGACGGCGCGCGAGTACGATCCCCCTGGTGATCGAGTCCTTCGACTGGGATCATGGTGTGTTCCTCGGGGCCACGGCCTCGTCGGAGACCACGGCAGCCAACATCGGGGCCGTCGGCAAAGTCCGCCGCGACCCGTTCGCCATGAAGCCGTTCTGCGGCTACAACATGGGCGACTACTTCCAGCACTGGCTCGACATGGGCGATAAGCTGGGCAGCAAGGCTCCCCGGATCTTCTACGTGAACTGGTTCCGCAAGAGCCCCGAGGGCAAGTTCCTCTGGCCGGGATTCGGCGAGAACAGCCGCGTGCTGAAGTGGATGTGCGAGCGCGTCGACGGCAAGGCCGCGGCAGTAAAGACGCCGATCGGCAACCTCCCCGCTCCCGGCGCTCTCGATCTCAAGAACCTGGATATCTCCAAAGAGAACATGGATGAGCTTATGAAGGTGGATCCCGAGGTCTGGAAGTCGACTGAGCTTCCCGACATCGAGCAGCACTTTGCCACCTTCGGCTCAAGGCTGCCCAAGAGGATGTCGGAGCAGCTGGATGGGCTCAAGAAGCGGCTGAACAAGTAGTTAGCGGCACCAACGCAAGTATGCAGTAGCGGGCAGAAGCTCAGGCACAAGCCAGTTTGCGGGCGGCAGTAGTGGCTGGGCATGGCTAAGGCTCAAACGGCCGGCGGCGGTCGATCGACTGCCGCCGGTCTTCATTTCTGGCGCTTCCCAGCCCTGCTCCGTAGTAGAGGGACGGCTTCGCCAACTGCAGCGTAACCGAAGAAAACCAGCGCGGCAACATCGACCCAGGGTGTTGCGCCACCCGCCATGACGGCCCTCACCATCCGGAATCCGGAGGATAGCGCGATACTGTGCCCGGAAGCCAGCCAGGCCATGATATTCCTCTTGGTGTATACTGGTAGCCACTAGCCGGGGAGCCGTTGGAAGGATAGGCCGACCGGGGCAAGGTAACCATCGCAAGGTAGTCGAAGGCAACCATCAAAGGAGGAAAGACTATGCCAGCGACAGATATGCATGTGTTCTCGGGAAAGACGTCCGGGCGAGTCGCAGTAGCCAGGCTCACCCAGGGCTCAGACCTTCTTGACGAGATAAACAGCCTGGCGGAGCGAACGGGGTTCGCCGCCGCCACGGTCCAGTTCATAGGGGCCCTCCGAAAGGCGGTCGTCCTGATCCTTGACCAGGACACCAAGGAGTACATCTCTCGAGACATCCCGGGGCCCTTGGAGATCGTGGCGGGCTCGGGAAACATCAGCTTGAGGGACGGCAAGCCCTTCGCCCACGTTCATATCGTAGTGTCCGGACTGGACGGCAAGTGCTTCGGCGGGCACGTGGCGAACGGATGCGAGGTCTACCTGACAGAACTGGTGCTCACTGAACTCTCGATGGACAAACCGCTGGAGCGGACGCTGGACAAAGAAGTAGGGGTCGCGGTCTGGCAATAGAGTCGATGACCTAGCGCTGGCGGAAGTGACCTAGCGCTGGCGGAAGTGACCCCCGAGCCGACCAAAGTGCCATAGTGCTGTCGCAGTGGTGCGACACTAGAAGATGTGTTGTAGGGGACGCCTTGCGGGCGTCCCCTACTTTCAACCGTTCGCGGGAACGGAGGTTACCTCTACTCCTGCGGCCAGACCTGGATCGGGGGCTCTGAAATCGAGCCTACCAGCGCACCCAATCCCCTTCGATGGCTGACTTGCTCCGGGTCAAGAATCTCAACCGTAAGCACCGCATCGAAACCTGCCAGCGCAGGAACGCTGTTCGCTGCTTCACGCCTCACGGCCTCGCATACTACGTCGACCAAGGCCTCCAGAGCAGCGGTCTTTCTCGGAACCAGGAGCCCCATAAGAACCGGGTCTCCCGGAAAAGCCTCGCACCTGTTCTCGAGGAACACCAGCGCGGCATCCACGCAACCGCATGTTTCGGCAATCTGCCGCGCCGCCTCTTTTGCCAGCCCATACCGAAAGTACAGGTACGTCTCGAGGTCGCCCTGTCTGATGCTCGCGACCACTTCATCGGCGGACCGGGCGCCGGACTTCCTGCCGGCGTAGTCCAGTGCTGCCTTTACAATCGAGACCCCGTCTACCTCAGTAAGGGACGGCGCCTGGGATGTCATCCCTGAACAGCCGCTCTCGCGTAGTCAGTCCTCAGAAGCATCGTCTCGACTACCCTGCGGATGGCGAGGATGAAAGCAGCCGTACGCAGAGTGCACTTGTGCTCCTTGGCAGCCGCCCAGACATCGTCCAGACAGTTGACCATCATCTTGTCCATCTTGTCGATGACCTCGTCGAACGTCCAGGAGACACCCTGGAGGTTCTGCGCCCACTCGAAGTAGGAAACGGTCACGCCGCCGGCGTTGGCAAGGATGTCGGGGATAGCGATGATCCCTCTCTTGGCCAGGATCGCGTCGCCTTCGGGAGTAACAGGACCGTTGGCGCCTTCTGAGATGAGCTTGCACTTCAGCCTATTGGCCACGTTGGCGTCAATCTGGTTCTCAAGAGCGGCCGGGATCAGGACGTCGCACTCGCAGGTGAGCAGCTGGTCGTTGTTGATGTCGACCACTCCGGGGCCGGTGAAGCCCTCGAGCAGGTGCTTAGGATGCTTTGCAACATGAGCCTGGACGGCCTTCATGTCTAGCCCGTCCTTGCAGTACTTGCCGCCCGAGATGTCTGACAGGGCCACGATCTTGCATCCCCACTCGGCCATCCGGATGGCTGCGGGGGCGCCGACCTTGCCGAATCCCTGGACTGCAACGGTCGCGTTCTTCAGCTCGATGCCCATCTTCTTGAGGGCGGCAGCGGCCACGACAGCGACGCCGTATCCGGTGGACTCGGCGCGGCCGAGGGATCCGCCGTAGGCGACAGGCTTACCGGTGATGAGCGGGAGCATGGAGTGCCCGACCATGGTGCTGGCCTCGTCAACCATCCAGGCCATGATCTGGCCGTCGGTGTTGACGTCGGGAGCCGGGACGTCGGTCTGCGGGCCTATGTTCGGCAAGAGCGCGCGGACGTACGCTCTCGAGAGGGTCTCGAGTTCCTTCTTGTTGAGCTTGCTGGGATCAACCGCGATGCCACCCTTTGCTCCACCGTACGGGATGTTGAGCAGAGAGCACTTCCAGGTCATGAGCGCAGCGAGGGCAGTGACCTCGCTCATCTCGACGCTGGGATGGTACCGGAGACCGCCCTTGTATGGTCCGCGGGCGTTGTTGTGCTGGACCCTGTATCCCTGGAATACCTCGAGTTTGCCATTGACCATCACGGGAAGTTTCACAGTGATGATGCGGTCAGGCTCCATGAGGGCTTTCTTGAGGCTGGGGTTCAGGTCCATTACTCTTGCGGCTTCATCGAAGTACGTTTTGACATTCTCAAGCAGTGATGACACTCCACAGGACCTCCCTGCAGTATGGTTGATACACAATCAAACTATCGTGACGCCTGTCACAATCGCATAATGAGAACGCCGCAGGACATAAAGAAAACGTAATTTTGGACTGGGATGTACGAAGAAGGATGGGCCAATATGGACTTGTATGGACTCCTGCAAGATCCAAGCCTACTCCTCCGGCATGTAGTACCCCGTGCCGGGTTTCGAGAGGATGTACTTCGGGTCAGCCGGGTCTGGCTCGATCTTCTTGCGCAGGTTGGCGATGTAGTTCCGCAGGTACTGGAACTCCTCGCGGTACTCGGGCCCCCACACTTCCGACAGGATTTCGCCGTGCAGAAGGACCTTCCCCGCGTTCTGAGACAGGTAGCGGAGCACCTGGAACTCGGTCTGCGTGAGGTTCAGTTCCTGGCCTCCGAAATAGGCCCTCCGCTTTGCGAAGTCCACTTCCAGTTCCCTCAGGCGGAACACCGGCGGCGAGCTCGCGGGAGCGCCCATGGACCTGTTCAGCACGGCCTTTATCCTCGCCTTGAGCTCCGGACAACTGAAGGGTTTCGTCACGTAGTCGTCCGCTCCGGCCTCGAAGCCTTCAAGTTTCTCCGCCTCTTTGGCTTTGCTGGTAAGCATGATGATTGGCACCCGGGAGAAAGTGCGCACGGTCCTGCAGACGTCTAGGCCGCTTACGCTGCCCGGGAGCATGAGGTCCAATACGATGAGATCGGGGATGTGGTCGCCGAGCATGCGGAGCGCAGTTTCGCCGTCGGGCGCTGTGAGCACCCGGTAGCCGTCGTTCTCAAGCGTCAACGTGACCAAGCGCAATAGGCGCGGGTCGTCTTCAACGGCCAGGATGGTCGCTCCTGCGGTCAACTGTCTCCCCCCTTTTCCATTGTCGTCCCGTCGTGGATAGGCAACCTGAAATGGAACGTGGAACCCCTGCCCGGGGTGCTTTCCGCCCAGATCTCTCCCCCGTGGGCTTCGACAATCAGCCGGGCGATGGGCAGCCCAAGCCCGGTCCCGGGGACTTTGGACGACCGCTCGTCGCTGACCCGGTAGAACCGCTCGAACAGCCTGTTCAGGTGCTCGGGCGCGATGCCGTGGCCCTGGTCCGAAACCGAGAAGTGGATGGACTCCCCTTCTTTTCGCGCCTTCAGGACGATCAGCGTGCCCTCCGGCGAGTACTTGGCGGCGTTCTCGATCAGGTTTCTGAATACCTGCTCGAGCCGCAAACGGTCGGCCCAGACGGTCCGGGCCTCAGCAGGGATGTCCACCACGAACTTTCTGCCCGGCATGAGAGCGCTCACCTCTGTGATCCCCCGCTTCACCAGAGGCGGGACGAAGACCGGCTCTTGGTGAAGAACCAGGTCTGAATCGTGCACAGCGCTCTCTACCAAGGACTCGATAAGGTCCTCGATGTGGTCGCACTCTTCGATGCAGAGCGCGAAAAACTCGTTCCATTCGGGCGAACCAGGCTTGTACCTGCCCTCCCCAAGAAGCGACAAGTAGCCCTTAAGGCACGCAAGCGGCGTGCGAAGGTCGTGCGCAAGAGTATTCACGGCGTCTGAGAGTTCTCTCGCTCTCTTCGTGTCCGAAGTCATCCGAGCGGCGCGAAGGCGCCAAACGACCTCCTCTTCACCGAAAGGGCACTTACCCCCAGGATTCCACTTATGTAGATTCTATCATGGACTGGTCCGGCGAGATGATAGAAAATGTCAGGAACAGTCGCATCCGCCCGGAACATTCGGCGACACAACGGGCAACTCGCAAGGCTAGTGAGGCCAGCGAGGCCAGTGAAGCTAGTGAGGTTAGTGAGGTTAGTGAGGTTAGTGAGGTTAGTGGTCTCGCGGCGACTAATGAAGACTCCGCATTGGTCTTCCCATGAGCCGTTGGACGGCTACCGCTCGCCGTCGTGGTCTTGGACTACTGCGGGCTAGTCGTCCGGTGACTGATATGGATTCGCACCCGTCGCCTCGCGATCCATATGAGTCTCAGCCTTATCACGTGGAGACCACTCAGATTTTCGGGGGTCACGGGGTGCATATTACTAAATTAGTTATATTTCTTCCCGTGACCATTACCGCGAAAAGTCGGGGCACGTCGTGCCTAATCAGAACTGATTAGTTACCGCGTGACCGCACTTTTCGACATGTTGGCCTCCTGACGACTAATGGACGAGTCGCTATCAGTCACGCGGCGACTATGGCGGATCCGAATGATCCTGGCGAGACAGATATCAGATCGGAATAGTCACCGGAGGACTATCAGGCCGGGAAGTGCGGTCGCTGCCCCGATTGGTCGCCGCTCCACCGTCGCATGGCGGCATCGGCCCTGGCCGCTGAACACCGCGGGCAGAAGCATCCGACCTGCGGCACTCCCGCGTCTTGCCCGGAACCCATCACAACAACTTCCCAGGAATGGGGCATTGTGGCCACCTCGGTTGTGGAGGACATGTGATGCGCTGGGTCAGTCTGCCAGCCAGCCCGTCCTATTATCGCTAGGCCGGTCAGCATGGGTTTCGGCAAGCGGTGAGCGCTCACCTGCCCTTTGCTGGCTGCCGGCACGAGCCCGTTCCCCCACGAGCCCACGCCCGGTGAAACATGGAAGAGGTATCCTCCGTCGAATCAGAGGATTCGACGCACTTCGACGGGAATCACCCGCTAGATAGGCTACTCAGGACACCACACATATCTTGGTGTCGAGTATGTGGATAAGCCGATCAATGTCAGGCGCGCTTTGCCGCCACGCAAGTCAAGAATCCATTTTGAGGAGATCCGAACATGCGAAGATCCCAGCAAACACCGGTTAGTCCGGCAAGACGAGCACTGCTCACGATCCTATCCTCGGTCCTTATCGCCACGGCGCTGTTTCAATCAATCTTTGCGAGGACGGCGATGGCCGCGCCCTCCGTCGCCCCCGTGTTCAAACTAGGCAACGAGGTGCTCTTCAGCCGGTTCCATCATCTCATCGAGGGGAGAAGGGTTGGCCTCATCACCAATCAGACCGGTGTGAACAGCAAGGGCGTCAGCACGATAGACGCGTTGGCGGCGGACCCGACCGTCCACCTTACCGCTCTCTATGGGCCTGAACACGGCATCGACGGTCAGGCGAAAGCGGGCGCGTATGTTGCGTCGTACGATCATCCGACCCTGGGCATCCCTGTGTACAGCCTTTACGGGGAGACCCGTATGCCTACCGAAGCCATGCTCAAGAACATCGACGTGCTGCTCTTCGACGTCCAGGAGATCGGCGCCCGCACCTACACTTACGCTTCGACCCTGAACTACGCGATGAAAGCCGCCGCGCGTGACGGCAAGAAAGTAGTGGTGCTGGACCGTCCGAATCCGCTTGGCGGCGTGACGGTCGAGGGGCCAGTTTTGGATGAAGGGATGGAGACCTTCGTCGGCGTGGACAACCTCCCGATGGCGCACGGGATGACCATCGGCGAGCTCGCCAGGTTCTACAACAGGGAAATCGGGGCCGACCTCACAGTGGTCCCAATGGAAGGCTATACCCGGGAGACCATATGGCAGGACACGGGACTTCCATGGATACCTACGTCTCCCCTCGTCAAGACGGTCGACTCAGCGTTCTGCTACATGGCCACAGGACTCGGTGAAGGCACCGGCATCTACCAGGCGGATTTCACCTGGATCGGCGGGAAGAACATCGACTCAAACCGCTTTGCCCAGCTTATGAACGCAGCCGGGATCCCCGGCGTCACATACGTTCCTGAGGTCGTGAACGGGTTGGGCGGCGTCCGCCTCAAGATCACCGATTACCGCACGTTCAACCCTGTGAAGTCCGGCCTGTATGCCCTGGCGTACGCGAGGCAGCTCGTGAGCTTCACGGTCCCCAAGAGCGGGACCAGCGTGTGCATGTTCGACAAGATCCAGGGGACGTCCCGCGTGGGGCAATGGCTGGAGCAGAAACTTTCTCCGCAGACCATGGAGAGCCGCTGGCAGAATGAACTAGCGGCATTCAAGAAACTGCGGGAGAAGTACCTGATATACGGACACACTCCTGATGCAGGGCTGCAGGGCCGCATCGACGTCATTGTGGACAACACGCATGTATTCTTCGACACCGACCCCTACATCGACGAGCAGAACCGCACCATGGTCCCGGTGAGGGCCATAGCCGAGGCGTTGGGAGCGGAGGTCACGTGGGATGCGGTCCGCTATGCCGTCACTATCGCGAGGAACGGGCGGACGGTTCAACTGGTCATCGGCAGTACGGTGGCGAAGGTAAACGGGGAAAAACTCCCGATGGACACAGTCCCGCTGCTCAAGGACGACCGGACGATGGTCCCGGTGCGCTTCGTGAGCGAGTTCCTGGGGGCCGACGTGGACTGGGACGACCCGACGAGGACAGTCCTGGTCACGCAGTAGAGACAATCAGAGCAGGGTAGCGACAGACCAATCAACCAGGACAAGCAGGTCAGAGCGACAAGCCGTCAAACTAAGAGGCGCCTCCCACAGGACGGGGAGGCGCCTTCCACTTGCCGCAGTGCAAGGTCAGGAAGTGGTCTCCACAGCCTCCAAAGCCTCCATCCGCTGCTTCTTTATGAGCGACTTGGTCCTCCACGCGCCACGGCGGTACCACAGGTAGTTGCAGATGCCGCCGAGTACCCACGCGGTGAGATGAGAGAAGAAGATGGCCTCTGGCTGTCCGGCGGGGTATGCCTCACTCTTTGTAAGGCCGGCCAGGATGTAAGCCAGCGGTGCCCTGACAATAATGGTCGTGAACAGGGAGATCCACATGGACGGCATGGTATCCCCGGCGCCCCGCATGATGCCTCCGAAGACCTGAGAGCAGGCCATCGCCACGTAACCCAGCGCGAGAATGCGGGTCATCTTGGCCCCCATTGTGATGACCGACTCAGTGGTCGTGAACATCGCTATGAGGTTGTTGCCGAAAAGGAGTATGAGCGACACAAGGACGGCAGATGTGGCGAGGCTGAGCTTGAGGATGTCCTTGGTCCCCTGCTCAACCCTATCCATCCTGTTGGCTCCCACGTTCTGGCCCACGAAGGTCGAGATGGCCATACCGAACGTGAAGTTCGGCATCATGGCGAACCCGTCCACCCTCATCACGGCAGTGGACGTCGTAACAACCAGGTATCCCATGCTGTTTGCCAGCGATTGGACGAAGACCATGGACGTCGAGAAGATTGCCTGCGTGAGACCAGCGGGCAGCCCGAGTCGAAGGAGCTCCTTGACCAGTTCCTTGTCAGGCACCAGCGCCGATGCGCTCAAATCGACTACACCGTTCGTCTTCCACAGCTTCGTAAGGCACATCACTGCCGCTACAACCTGGGATAACACCGTTGCGGCGGCAGCTCCGGCCACTCCCCACCCGAACCCGGCGACAAACCAGATATCCAGGATGGTGTTTAGGACTGATGCGACGAGCAGCGCTATCAGCGGGAACACCGAATTGCCAAGACCGCGCAGGATACCCGCGGTGATGTTGTAGGTACCCACGAACAGGATCCCGGACAATAGGATGGTCAGATAGGATTTGGCCATGTCGAATGTCTCGGGAGGCGTATTGGTCAGCGTCAGAAGTTTGCCCGCAAACGGGATGCCGATCAGCATGATGATGATTGAGGATACCCCTACAAGCGTAAGGGCGTTGCCAATGGACCGGGTCAGCGTCTCCTTGTCCTTGGCGCCGAAGTACTGGGCTACCATGACGCCCCCGCCCGTGGCCACCGCCATAAAGAGCACAAGCAGCAAGTTGAGGATGGGCATCGTCGTGCCGATCGACGAGAGCGCCTTGTCGCCAACATAACGCCCTACCACAATGGAGTCCACCGTACTGTAGAGCTGTTGGGCGAAATTACCTATGAGCAGCGGTACTGAGAACCTGAGGAGGTTCGTCATCGGCCTTCCTTGGGTCATGTCCTGCGTACCGAACAGGGACTTGAGCTTTTCGAACATTGATTGGATTCACCCTCTGTATGTTTGGCCCGCCTTCACAACTACATACGATACCGCAAATAGGGTTAGTTCGCATAGCTGAAGATTCTGCGGCAGTCCCCATTACTGTATAATGAGGCCGATACATTACCACGGGACCAAGCAAAGCGACAGGTGACGCTAAGGCCGATGCAGGAGACCAAGGATAAGAACGACGCGATCCTCGAGCTGGACGGGATATGCAAGAGCTTCGGCGACACCAAGGTGCTCGAAGGCCTTAGCATCCGCGTCCGCAAAGGCGAGTTTATCACGCTGCTGGGGCCATCGGGTTGCGGCAAGACCACAACGCTGCGGATCATCGCCGGCCTCGAGGCGCCGGACCACGGTCGGGTCCTCATCGCTGGCCAGGACGTCACGCAGGCAGAACCCAACAAGCGCCCTGTGAACACGGTCTTTCAGAACTACGCCCTCTTCCCTCACATGAACGTGGAGGCCAATATAGGCTACAGCCTGCGGCTTAGGAAGATGGACAAGGCAGCCATCAGGGCAAAGGTCGAGGAAGCTTTGGAGCTGGTGCAGCTATCGGGGTACGAGAAGCGCATGCCGGACGAGCTTTCCGGAGGCCAGCGGCAGCGGGTGGCGATTGCGCGGGCAGTCGTGAACAGCCCGGCGGTCCTCCTGCTGGACGAGCCTCTGGGCGCCCTTGACCTCAAACTGAGGCGCCAGATGCAGATCGAACTGAAGCGGCTCCAGGTACGACTTGGGGTAACCTTCATCTACATTACCCATGACCAGGAAGAAGCGCTCAACATGTCGGACCGCATTGCAGTGATGCGCGCCGGGCGATTTGAGCAGATAGGTACACCCGCCGAGGTGTACGATCATCCCAAGACCAGTTACGTGGCCAGTTTTGTGGGATCGGCCAACATCATTGAAGGAAGAGTCTCAGCCGTAGATGCGCAGCGGTTGACCCTCACCAACCCCGACGGCAACGGACTGGTCTCGACCAGGGGCGCGCGAGTCACGGTAGGTCAGCCGGTCACCATTGCAGTACGGAGCGAGCTTGTAGACCTGGTGCCGGTTTCAGGTAGCGCTGCGACTGGTTCAGGCACCGCTAGTGCCAGCCACGCCTCAGAGGACGGTGAGGCTTTGGGCAGCAGTCAAGCCACCTTTTTGCACGGTCTTCGCGCGGTCGTCAAGGAGAAGAACTTCGCCGGAGGAGTGCTCCGGATCATCGTTTCCCTGGCCGATGGGCGCGAACTGGTGTCCAGCCGCCACGGCATTGACTCGCCGCTTATCCCGGGCGACCAAGTGATGGTGACCTGGGACCCGGACCACGCTGTACTGGTCGAGGGAGATCCACAATGAAGCAGAGGGCAGCCATCCTAACGGTGGTTCCGCTCTATATCTTCACGCTGTTGTTTGTGGCGGGGCCGCTCATCTATATGGTCATCCTGAGCCTTTTGCGGCGGGCCGAAATCTGGGGCGTCCTTCAGGAATTTACGCTGGATAACTACGCCAACATCTTCGAACCGGTCTATCTTAAGACCTTCTACGAGTCCCTCAAACTGGCCGGACTGACTACGGTACTGGTAGCGCTGGTCGGCTATCCTTTCGGGTATTTTATGGCCAGGCAGAGGGCCGAATGGAAGAGCCGGCTGATGCTGCTCCTCATGGTCCCGTTCTGGACCAGCTCGCTGATCCGCTTGTACGGATGGATCATCATATTCCGCGCGAACGGCACCCTGGACAGCCTGCTCATGGGTCTAGGAATTACGGATGGACCGCTGAAGCTGCTGTACACCTATCCGGCCGTAGCGACCGGGATGGTATACGCCCTGGTCCCCTTCATGATCTTCGCGGTTTACTCCAGCGCCGAGAAACTGGACTGGCAGCTGATCGAGGCGGCGCGAGACCTGGGCGCCACCCCCATGCAGGCCTTCTGGACCGTATCGTTCAAACTTACGCTACCTGGCCTTCTGTCGGGCGTCGTTCTGACCTTCATACCGTCGATGGGGCTCTTCTTCATCGCCGACATCCTGGGCGGCAACAAGGTGGTCCTGGTCGGCAACCTCATCCAGGAGCAGCTAATGAAGGCGCGGAACTGGCCGTTTGCGGCGGCCCTGGCCGTCGTCCTCATGGCCCTCACGACCCTCATGATCGGCCTGTACCGCAAGGTGTCGGGCGTCAAGGACCTGGAGGGACTGGTATGAGGGGATTTCCGTGGGTAGGAACGTCCAGCGGTCAGGCAATGAGCGGTTCTGGCACTGCAGGGGCTAGGCGAGCCTCGCGATTTCCGGGCATCTACCTGGGCGTCATCCTCGCTCTCATGTACGTGCCTATCGTGCTTGTGATCGTCTATTCCTTCAACCAGAGCAGGATCAGTTCAGTGTGGGACGGCTTCTCCCTCCGCTGGTACCGCGAGCTTTTCCGGGACAAGGACCTCCTCCAGGCCATGGCTAACAGCCTGATCCTGGCGACCATAAGCAGCGTGTCGGCTGCGGTCATCGGCACCTCGGCAGCGATCGGCATGCCCAGAGTGAAACTAAGGAGCAAGGGCGTGGTGGAGTACCTGTCCACCCTCCCCATCATGATCCCCGAGATCATCCTCGGCATGGTGTTCCTCACGTTTTTCGCCCTGCTCAGGCTCCCGTTCGGCATGCTTACGCTGGCGATCGCGCATACGGCGTTCTGCATCCCCTACGTCTACATGCTTGTGAAGGCACGGCTGGTGGGAATTGACAAGAGCTACGCCGAAGCAGCGAAGGACTTGGGGGCCACTGAATGGAACGTCTTCTTTGATATCACATTTCCGCTCATCCTGCCGGCCATCGCGTCCGGGATGCTGCTCTCCTTCGCGATGAGCCTGGATGATGTCGTAATCAGCGTATTCGTTACCGGTGTTAACACGAGTACAATGCCTATCAGGATCTATACCCAACTGAAAACGGGGGTGACGCCTAAGATTAACGCACTATGCACGTTGATGTTCGGAGCAACGCTGCTCATCATCCTTTTGTCGACGTGGATTGGAAAGAGGAACACGCAGAGAATAGCGAGGAGGAAGACCCCAGACATGAAGAAGGCCCTGACGGTCACGCTGGTCCTGGTATTGTTCGCCGGACTCCTGGCCGGCTGCACGAAGAAGCCCGCCCAGCTTAATCTGTATACCTGGGAAGGGATGTTCCCGGATGAGGTCCTGGAAGCATTCACGAAGGAAACCGGCATCACCGTAAACTACTCCAACTTCGATTTTAACGAGACCATGTTGGCCAAACTCGAGGCCGCCAAGGGCGGCGACTACGACCTGGTCATCGCCGACGACTACATCATCGAGACGGCCATCGCCGAGGGATTGGTCCAGAAGCTGGACAAGTCCAAGATCCCGAACTTCAAGAACATCAACCCACTCTACCAAGGACAGTACTACGACCCCAAGGACGAGTACACCGTCCCTTACGGCGCTGGCGTCCAGACCATCCTCTACGACCCTGAACGCGTGGACATCGAGATCACCGGCTACTCCGATCTGTGGGATCCGTCCCTCAAGGACAGCCTGGGGATCATCGGCAACCACCGCGTCATCAACGGCATGGCGCTCAAGGTGCTTGGCGAGAGCTACAACACCGAGGACATCGCCAAGATTAACGCGGCAGGCGCCAAACTCATCGAGCTGGCCCCCAACATCCGCGTGATCAAGGACGACAACCTGCAGGATGACCTGCTATCCGGCGAGATCTCCGCAGCCATCATGTACACTTCCATGGTAACCATGGCCGTGACAGCCAAACCGGAACTGAAGATCGTCTACCCCGAGGAAGGGATCGGGTTTGGCATCATGGCCAACTTCATCCCCGCCAAGGCGCCCAATCCGGACGCTGCCTACAAGTTCATGGACTTCATCTTGCGGCCCGAGATCTCAGCCAAGTGCTTCGAGTTTATAGGATATTACTGCACGAACAAGGAAGCGGACGAGCTCATCGCCGACGAAATGAAGGACTTCCTCACCCTCCCCGAGGGCTTCAGCGGCGAGGGAACTGAGATGATAGAAAGCCTCGGCGCCGAGGCCGAAGAGGCCCACACCAAGGTGTGGACGGAGTTCAAGGCGGCCTGCGGGCAGTAGCTATATCGGCGGGGGCGTCCTTCGGGAGGTCCCCGCCCTACAGTTCGCACTCCATGGTGATCATGTTGACCCCGAGGCCGTGGCGCGAGTAGAACCTGATCCCGCCCTCGTTGGTCGGAAACACCGACAGCCGGAGGTAGTCCAAACCCCGTTCCCTCGCCCACTCCTTTGACGCATCTAGCAGCGCCGCGCCGTACCCCTTGTTGCGGTGCCCGGCGGCAACCACAAAGTCCTGTATGTACCCGTAGCGGCACTTCTTGAGGCAGCTGATGTCGCCTGTCTCTTTCTCGAAGATGAGCGAAAAGCCCACGACTTCTTCATCGCCGATGGTCGCGAGCAAGAAATCCGCCTTTTGGTTCTCGATGATGCCGGTGAGGTACGCGTCGGGACGTTCTACCCGCTGAAAGTGCTCAGGCTGGTGCATTACGGCGTCGGTATCCAGTTCCCAGAACAACCGCTTGATGGCGGCGATGTCTGACGCGGTGGCTTTGCGGATGTTCATGCAGGCGCCTCCCTGGTGTCTGCAGTATGGTTTAGAGCAAGCAGGCCTCCGCATACGCGTTGACCTGTCTCTTTCTCAAGTATCTTGACGCCTTCGTCGGCGTTCGTCAAATACACCCACCGGCGCCCGGCGTCGCCTGAACGCCCACAACTATTTCGCGTCACGCAGGGTTACCCCGGCTCCTTATCGAATTCAGACCTGACCAACCGGCCAAACAAGTAAACTGGGCCGTCGAACAATCAAACTGGGGCCATGCTCAACTCTAGGAGGGGTTTTCGTGGTAGATGTCAATGCGCTGAAAGCCAGAGTCTGCGAGGAGATCGACAAGCGCAAGGATGAAATCATCGGGATCGCCGAAGACATCTTCGCCCATCCCGAACTCGGGTACAAGGAATTCCGTACCAGCGGCATCGTTGGAGACGTGTTCAAGAAGATGGGCCTCAAATACGAGGATAACCTCGCCATCACCGGGAAGAAGGCGCGCGTGCCTGGTAAGGACCACAAACTGAACGTCTGCATCATGGGGGAGCTGGACTCGGTCCTCTGCCCCGACCATCCCCATGCGGATCCCAAGACCGGGGCCGCCCACTCCTGCGGTCACAACGGACAAATCGCGTCCATGCTGGGAGCTGGCATGGGACTGGTCTTCTCGGGCGCAATGGCCGAGCTGGACGGCGACGTTACCCTTATGGCCGTTCCGGCTGAGGAGTATGTCGAGATAGAGTACCGCGACGCCCTGCGCCGCGAAGGCAAGATCAAGTTCCTCGGCGGGAAGCAAGAGATGATCGCCATCGGCGCGATGGACGACATCGACATCTCGATGCTCACCCACCTTTCAGCCTTCGAGGACGAAGCCCTGAAGGCCAGGGTCGGCGGGACCAGCAACGGCTTCATCGGCAAAAACGTTTTCTTCAAGGGCAAGGAAGCCCACGCAGGCGGCGCGCCGCAGAAGGGCGTCAACGCGCTGAAGGCTGCGATGCTGGGTCTCACCGCCATAGACATGCAGAGGGAGACTTTCAAAGAGGAAGATACGATCCGCATCCATCCTATCATCACCAAGGGTGGCGACCTGGTTAACATAGTCCCGGCGGACGTCAGGGTCGAGACCTACGTCCGGGGCAAGACCGTCCCCGCGATCCTGGAGGCCTGCAAGAAGGTGGATAGGTCTCTGAAGGCCGGCGCCATGGCGTTGGGCGCGGAGGTCGAGATCCGCACGCTCCCCGGCTACCTCCCCAACTCGAACAACCCGGATATGGTGGAACTGCATCGCAAGAACCTGGCAAGCATTATCGGTGAGGGTGCGGTCAAGGTTTCGGACAACCACGGCACGGGATCCACGGACATGGGCGACATCGCCGCTATCATGCCGTCTATCCATCCGTACGGAGGCGGCGTCAAAGGCCAGGGCCACACCAAGGATTACGTCGTGGTCGATCCCTACGTGGCCTACATCGTCCCCGCTAAGGCCATGGCCATGACTGCTATCGACCTCCTGGCCAACGGCGCGTCCGAGGGACTTCGGATCAAGAACGAGTTCCAGCCCCTGTTCACTAAGGAGACCTATCTGAAGATGTGGGAAGACGCGGTCAACGAGGAATAGCCGGCACGGCGTGCGGTTCGAGCGCGCCGTGCCGTTCAAGCGCGCCGCGCGGGCTGAACGGTTCGAGCAGGCTTTGAGCAAGCCGAGCAGGCTGAACAGGCCCTCTTCGAAAGACAAGACAGCCCCTGGATTACCGGGGGCTGCGTTCTACCTGCGGAAAGCCTGCGGCTTTTCACGCAGACTTCCTGGGGCGTCGCCATCAAACGCGTCTATGGCGAACAGCGACACGAACAGGATGAAAACGACCGCCGCCACTCTAGGGACCTGCGGACTCATGTGTGTGCCCTCCCCCGCCACAATCTACCAACAATCTATCATACGAACACTATGGATCGTGCAGGCGGAGTGCCAAGGCAAAGCGAAACACATTCAGCAGGCTGATAGAAAGAGGCTGCAGACTGAGGCAGCGACAGTAGATATGTGGAACACTCGAACAACCAAACGGAGGGCATAACCGTGAAAGAGATCACTTACTTCTACCTTGCGCGATGCCCCTATTGCCGCCGGGCGGACCAGTTCATCGCCGAGCTCATTGAGGAGAACCCGGAGTTCAAAGACATTCCCATTACCAAGATCGAGGAGAGCGAAAACCCCGAGGTCGCCAACAGCTACGATTACTACTACGTCCCTTGCCTCTACATCGGGAAAGACAAACTCCACGAAGGCGCGGCAACCAAAGAGCAGCTTCGAAAGGTGCTCGAAGCTGCCATGGAGCGTTAGCAAGCATACCGCCTGCAAGCATACTGCCTGCAAGACGGCCGCAGACGGCTACGGCATCGTCAACGCGCGGTGCAGGATTACCGCCATTTCCGCACGAGTAACGCTGCCGCGGGGGTTGAGTTTGCCGCCAGCCCCGGTGATGATCTTTGCCTTTACGAGAGAGCCCGCTGCCGAGACCGCATAGTCCGCAACGTCTAGGTAGTCAGTGAAGACGGCGAGCTCCCCCCAGCCGCCTTTCGGGATGCTCACCCCGGTGGAGGCAAGCGTCCTCGCGATCATGACCATAGCCTCTTGGCGCGATATGGCTTCGGCCGGACGGAATCTGCCGCCGTCGCCAGTGGCTATGCCGAGTGCCTTGGCTGTCGCGATGGCATCATGGTAGTAGCTTCCCGCGGGAACGTCGGTGAAGTTGTCAGATACCCAGGAGGCCTTGAGCTCAAACGCCCTGTAGAGCATGAGAACGAAGTCACCCCGCGAGATGGCGGCCGAAGGGTTGTACTGCTTGGGGCCGGTACCGGTTACAACTCCCTTGCCGTACAGGTAGTCGATCGCCTCGGATGCCCAGGAGTAGCTGGAGACGACATCGTCGAAGTGGGCCGACCTTCCATCGCTCTTCTTGACGACCACCTTGACCTTCCCGGAGTACGTGTTCCCGTCAGTGTCCCATCCGTCGTAAGAGATCGATACCGTGCCGGAGTATCCGCTTTTCGGCACGAAGGCCACCTCCGACAGGTAGCGGGAGGACTTCCTGTAGTACTTGGTGCTGGATGTGACCGCGGATCCGGGATTCGATGCCGAATCGTAGCCATAGTACAGCTTCCCGTAGGAAGACGAGGGCAACTTGAATTTCACGTACGAGAGAGGCTCGCCTGTAGCATCATCGCAGACCTCGTTGAAGTCGGAAGAGTCAAAGAAGACCGGTTGGGTCCCGGTAGTGGTGTAGGAGATATCCTCGGCCACAGCCGACACCGCTATGCTCACTTTGCCGGAGTACGACTGCCCGTCGGTGTTGTACCCGGTGTAAGAGATGGTAACGGAGCCGCTGAAGCCGGCCTTCGGCACGAATGTCACGTAAGAAAGGTACGGCGCGGAGTTCCTGTAGTACTTAGTGCTTGATGAAACCGTGGAATCGTAGTCCGATGCGGATTCGTAGTCGTAGTAAAGCTTTCCGTAGGCGGACGAGGGCAGGCTAAACCTCACGTAGTTGAGGTACTCCCCCGTCAGGGCCCTGCACCTGCTGTTGAAGTCCGCCACGTCGAAGTCCACGGGAGTATCCGACTTGGTCTCGTATGAGATGACCTCCGCAGCACTGGCTGCCACCGTGATCTTGAGGGTCGCGGTACCAACAGGGCTAGTGGCATCTCCCGCCGCGTAGGCTTTCACGGTGTACGAAACAGTGCCCGCCGACGTGGCGACAAAGGTGAGCTTACCGCTGTTCACATCGGCAATGGGGACGGAGGTGCCGGCAGTGTAATCAGCATTCCCTAGTCTCAGCTTGCCAAAGCTCGCATTGCTGCCGGTAATCACAATGGACGCGAGGGCTCCCCCATCATTCTTGGCGTACCTCCCGGTGAAGTCAGCCGCGCTAAGGGTCAGCGTCGTTGATGGAAGGTTGAGAGTCTTGGAGATCGTTCCCGAGAACGTGGGAGGCGCGCTGACTGCTGTAACCCTGAGCAGGGCGACACCCCCGGCCTGAGTCTGGGCCGCGTCCGAGCCGTACGCCTCGACGACGTAATCCACCGTCCCGGCGCCGGTGGCCGCAAAAGTCAGGCTGCCGCTCTTGATTGACGCGAGGGTGACGGGGGCTCCCGGCTGGTAGACCTGGGACCCGATCTTCAGGGTTCCGAAGGACGGGTTACTGCCGGTGATGATCACGCTTCCAAGGGGAGCACCATCGTTCTTGGTGTACCTGTCGGTGAAATCCGCCTCGGTGAACGTGGCGGGCCGCGTCGGGCTGGCGGATTTCGTGATGGTGCCGGAGAACGTTGAAGCCTTGTACTCGGCCCTGACGACGGATATGGTGTAGGACGTGCTGTAGAACGCCGTATTGCCCGTCTTGCGGTAGGTCACAACCATAGTCACAGCAGGGCCGCCGACTACAGCCGTGGAACCGTTCGGAAAACTAGGAATCGCGGCAGTGTAGAGCGTCGTGGAATAGGTGATGTCCAGACCCTGCGATAGATTTACACTACCCGAATAGGAGTACGGCACAGTGAGAATCGCTGAGGTGCCGGAGATCTTCGCCGGCCCCAGAGCCACCGAGTGACGGATAGATGTCAGTACCAGCTCGCCGTCTGCGGCCAGAGCCGTCGCCGGCCACAAACCACTGAAGATAACCAAGAGAAACAGGAACGCGAGACCCGTCCGCATGACGTGCTTCACTGTGTGTACCCCCGAGCAAAATAGTCCTCATTCACACCCGAATAGACGTACTCAGGCGTGTTTGGGTTCTGGCTTGATGCTTCGATGGTAGCGGCTGCATAACCTTCCTGCCCGTTACCACCCCCAGCAATCATCACAGTCAGCACGGTGACTGCTACTTGGCCCACGTCTCCTTCAAGACGCGGAGGGCGTTTCTACCCAGGACCTTGGCGATGTCTTCTCTGCTGTAGCCATGCTTTACCAGCCACCTGGCGATATTCGGGAAGTTCTCGCCCGGATTCTCCAGGCCCTTGACGTAGTCAACCTCCTGGAATGTCTCACCCTGCCTGCTCTCTTCGATAGACATGAGAGCCTTAAGTGCCCGGTGCAGGCCGACGTGGTCTCCGAAGTGGGTGTCGGGGCCAAAAGCAACGTGGTCGATACCCACCAGATTGACCACGTACTCGAAGTGCTCCATGAAGGACTCGATGGAGTGCAGGGGGTTCTTGTGGGTGAGAGTCGTATGCGGAGCGGCCTCAATCCCTACTACCCCGCCCTTTGCAGCGCACGCCTTGAGCACCTCGTCAGGCTTAAGCCGGCTGGTGTTCCACAAAGCGCGGGCGCCGACATGGCTGATGAGCAGCGGCTTCTCACTGTACTCGATGGTGTCCAGCGACGTCCTGTCGCCGCAGTGGGACACATCGATAGTCATCCCGAGCTTGTTCATCCGCCTCACGACCTTGCGCCCAAACTTCGTGAGGCCGCCGTCTCTGGACTCCTTGAGTCCCGACCCTAGCGCGTTGGACTCGGAATACGTGATCCCCATCATGCGGACGCCAAAGCCGTATAGCACGTCCACCCTATCGACTTCGTTTTCAATCGGCATGGCTGACTCGATGCACGAGACTATGGCAATCCTGCCGGACGGCTTCGCCTTAAGCAGGTCCTCGTAGGTCTCAGCCCTGTAGAGCATGGTCTGGTGAGCGAAATCTGAATAGCGGATGCCGAGGTCGTGGATTATGTCAGTCCATTTCCAGCCGCTGGCTGATGTCACCACCGCGGATCCGTTCATGAAGTTCTCAATGATGACGTCGAGACCGGATGCGGCCAGACCCGCGTAGCCAGTCCAGTTGCGGCCGCAGTGGTTGTACTCCATGGCTTCCGCGGCATCCTCCGGCATGACCTTGATGTGGTCATGGACAGAGACCACAACCTCATTGTCGAGGATCTCCTGAACCATCTTTTCCTGTTCGGGCGTCACCGGCACAATGTAAGGCTCCACCCTGCCAACGTCCTTGGACAGCCTGAAGACCTTGTAGTCTGCGCCAGGCTCCAGATACTGAAACGACTTATAGCCATCGTAGTTCTTTCGGGACATGTTAGGTACCCTCCCGCTGCTATCTAGCCCACGTCTCCTTCAGGACGCGAAGCACGTTCCCTCCGAGCACCTTGGAGATGTCTTCCCTGCTGTAGCCGTGTTTCACCAGCCACCTCGCAATATTCGGGAAGGACTCCCCGGGGTTTTCAAGCCCCTTGACGTACGGGACCTCCTGGAACGTCTCGCCGGCGTGGCTGTCGCTGATGGACATGAGGCCGGCCAGGTAGTGGTGGAGGCCGACGTGGTCCCCGAAGTTTGTATCCGGCCCGAACCCTACGTGGTCGATGCCGATGAGTCCAGCCACGTACTCGAAGTGCTCCATGAATGACTCGATAGAGTGCAGCGGGTTCTTGTGAGTGAGAGTAGTGTGAGGAGCGGCCTCGATGCAGACGACACCGCCCGCATCTCCGCAAGCCTTTAGCACCTCATCGGGCTTCAGCCGGTTGGTGTTCCACAGCGCCCTCGCTCCCGCGTGGCTGATCAGAATAGGCTTCTCGCTGCACTCGATGGTATCGAGGGACGTCCGGTCTCCGCAGTGGGAGACATCGATGGTCATACCGAGTTGGTTCATCCTCTTGACGACCTTGCGTCCGAACTTGGTGAGACCCCCGTCCCTGGTCTCCTTTAGCCCGGAACCCAGGGCATTGGACTCGGAATAGGCGATGCCCATCGACCTTACGCCAAGACCGTAGAGGACATCCACCCTATCGACCTCGTTCTCGATCTGCGTGGCCGATTCAAGCGTCGCGACTACAGCGATCTTACCCTCAGGCTTGGCTCTCAGGATGTCGTCGATGGTCTCAGCACGGAACAGCATGTCCTGGTGCGCGAAGTCGGAAAACCTCATCCCGAGATCGTGGATGATGTCGGTCCACTTCCAGCCGTGGGCCGACGTGATGACCGCGGAACCATCCATGAAGTTCTCGAATACGACGTCGATCCCTGATCGGGACAGTCCCTCGTACCCTGTCCAGTTCCTGCCCGAGTGCTTGTACTGGAATATCTGGGAGATGTCCTCTGTAGTGATATAGATGTGCTCGTGGGCGGAGATGATGAGGTCGGTATTCAGGATCTCCTGCACCATCTTCTCCTGCTCCGGCGTAACCGACACAACGTAGGGCTCTACCCGCCCCACCTCTTTAGCCAGTTTGAACACCTGGTAGTCGATGCCGGGCTCAAGGTACTGGAACGATCGGTACCCGTTATAGTTCTTGTGTGACATCTCTCCGAAGACCCCCTGCACCTCACGTGACTCTTTTGAACCGGACCGGCAGGCATAGCCTGCGCGGTCCGTGTGGGCTCAAGGCTAGATGCAGCTTAGAGCACGCTTTCAGCGATTCGCCTGGCTTTGCGAAGGTTCCAGACCACCTTGTTGCAGCCTCGCAGGAGTTGCATGCGAGTCAGGTGATATTTGTCGCTACCCTTCTCAAGCCCGGCTAGGTCCTCAGCAAAGGCCAGGTCGGGTACTGGTTTGGACTCCAAGGCCGGGTCCTGCCGGAACCGATCGCCGCGGACGTAGTTCAGGCGAACCACTAGCCTGTCAATCTCCATCAGGACACCGTTCAGGGCCTTGACCTCGGGATCGTCGATCCCCTTCCCTACCAACGCCGCCTGCTTGGCGAGGAGTCTCTTGCATGCCGCTGCAAAGGCCTCGGCTTCTTTCACCGCCGGAGTCAGGTCGATCCGGTCGTCTACCGGGACGGTTCCCGCGCCTGCCCTGCTGCCATCCAGCCCGGCGTAGCGGCGGATTGTCCCGAGGATCTCATCTGCCGCATCCGCGAAGTTGTAAGGCAGGACCGGCGCGTTGGCAAACCGCATTACCGAAAGGGCATAAGCCTTGGTGTCCCGGAGGAGCCGGCCCTTATCGGCGACCTCGATCGTGTCGTCCTCGTGGTGCCACTCGTTATTCCCGCCCGAACCGCCGACATGATAGAGTCCCCGGGCTTTCCTGAGTTCCTCGGGAATGGTGGTGAACAACATGTAGAACGTGCCTACGCCCAGGTTGGAGAAGGAGCAGTCTCCGGCTCTGGCGACCCTGTCGGCAGTGGCGTCCGCCCCTACCGCGTCCTTAATGGCGGTCTGGCAGAACCCCTCAAACTCCTTCATAATCGAGATGCCCTCGAAAGCATCGGCGTCACGAGTGCCGGTTGAGTCGCAGTTCACGTGCGCTATGCAGTTATCCAGGAGGTCTAGGGCAAAGGCGTCGGCGTACCATGTCGACCCGGCGTAGCGGCCGTGCGAATGGCCGTTCCACCAAGCGATGCGCACGCTCCTTTTGAGTTTTCCTTCGAACTGCTTAAGCACCCTGGCCAGTTCCAGAAGAGTGGCGTTGCCGGTCGCGTTGTCGCTAATGCCAACATGCCAGGAGTCCAGGTGGCCATGGACAAGGATGAACTTGTCGGGCTCAACGCACCCCTTTATCTCAGCTACCAGGACGGAAAGAGGTTTCCAGCCTTCCTCCAGTTCAGTCGCGATTTCAACCTTTACCGACCCTGCTTCCGCCTTGGCTTTGAGGTAGAGCCCATCGGACTTGCTGACCGAGACAACCGGTAGGCCAGGCTTCCGGTAAATGGAATCGAGGTCAGGAGACCCCCAGATGTTGGTGCATATGCCCTCGTGAATGCGCTCCCCCGGGGAGATGAACACGACTGCTGCGGCTCCCGCTTCCATGAGGTCGGTAACCCTGGCCGGGAGGGGCAGCCCCTCGGTCAGCACAGCTTTTCCCCGCACGCTGCTTGTATCATCAAGCTTGATGCCCGCGAACACGTCAGAGGCCTGCTTGGCGTACCCGGAACTCAGGTAGACCAGGTCGGCAGTGATGCTGCCGGGGGCAGTGGACGCCGACATGGACGGGGTCTTGGCCTTGAACACGCGCCCGTCAGGCCCAAGCGTCTTGAGTGAAGCAGACCTCGGCAGGCTCACAAATAGGGTCGGAGTGTGGAGTTTGTAGCTAACGTTCCATGAATCAAGTTTCCTGGTAAGGATGCGGACGGCTTCCCGCTCCCCTTCACTCCCAGATTCCCTGACTATGCCGTTGAACTTCTCGACGACCTCCCAAGCATCCTCAACCTGGACTCTCGAGAGAAGGTCCTTCTCCAGGGACGGATCCGCAATGCCTTCGATCTTCACGCTATCCCGCCTCTCGCAAAATGATGGAGTTCGCCCGACCGCGTCCCGTGTCATGAGCGGTCGGCGAGCCTACCTGATGTAGAGGTCAGCAAGTGACTTCCCCATCTGCATCTTCTTGGGACGCAAATACGCTTTGCGGCTGTGCCGGAGCCCCAAAGCCGCCAAACTCTCCGCGACCTTGAGCCCGGTCGTGACCGGATTCACAACAGGAACACCCAGTTCAGCCGACATCTTCTCTGACACGTCCATAAAACCCATGCTCATGCACCCGAGGACCAGGGCTTCGGCACCGTCCTCGCTTACAGCTGTCGCTCCCTCGGCGATCATCTTCCTGAGCGCTGAGTCGGGGTCCTTGTTCACTTCGATGACCGGCAGATCCACCGCCCTGACCGAAGCCAGTTTGTCTATCACGCCCGCCTCCCAAGCCAAGCGCCTAAGGCCGGGCACAAGACCCGGCACCACCGTGATGACCGAGAACCTGTGGCACAGGGTTGCAGCCATGTTTAGTGAAGCGGCGGCCGGACCCACGATCAGCATGTCGCTGATTTCACGCAACGCGTCCAGGCCGGGGTCTCCGAAGCAGCCGATGATGGCGGCGTCGCACCCGTCAGCCTGGGCCTTGACTACGCACTCGGCGGTCGCCGGCACGCTGATGTATCTCTCGTACATGGACTCAATGGTCGCGGGACCGCTTTCTATGGCGACCGCGTCAACATCGGTACCCGGGAACGCCCAGGAGCGAAGTTTCTCCTGCCTGCGCTGGATTTCTCTGGCGCCGAGCTCCGTCTTGCCCAGCGCTCCCGGCAGGATGTAGCGAATCTTCATAGAGACACCGCCTCCAGGTAGTTCGCTATGGTCAGCACCATGGACTTCTCGAACTCCAAGAGTCCCTTTACTACGAAGTACTCATTGCTGGAGTGCTGCCGCGAACCGTGGCCGAGCCCGCCGAACACATACGGGATCCCCAGGACCCGGTCAAACAGGTAGAACGGCGCTGAGCCGATGTTCAGCGGGTACACCGCCGGTTCGTTTCCCAGCTCCTTGCACGCACCGAGCAGGGCCTGGACAATGGGCTCTTTCACGCTGACCTTGCTCCACGGGTACTTGTTGATGACCTTCATCTGGATATCGGAGTAACCCCGCTTGTCCAGGTGATTCCGAATCGCCGCCACGACCTTGTCGGGGTCCATATTCGGAACCATCCGGACGTCCATCTTCACGGTAACTTCGTGGGGCAAGAGGGTCTTGGTGCCTGGACCAGTGTAGCCGCCGAAAATGCCGTCGATGTTAAGCTGGGGCTGTGTTTGGGCCTGCAGGTAGAGATCAGTGCCTCTAAGGTCCCACTTGAACTTGCGGGCATTGTTGGCCTCAAGCTCCCGCCCCGCATCAGGTGATTTGGCCAAAGCTTCGCAGAGCTCGATATCCTCGGCGGTCGGCTTGCGGACATCATCCATGAGGCCGTCCACTGTAATACGCTGGTCCTTATCGACCATGGTGGAGAGAGCGTTTACCAGCCTCCAGACAGGGCTGGCAACCCAGACGTTGTTGCTTCCATGCACTCCCCGTTCCACCGGACCGCCCCAATCGCCACCGCGGCAGGTGAGTTCAAAGTAGAGTAGCCCCTTGGTCCCGAGCCGGATTCCCGACATACCCTGCTTGTCGCACCCAAAGAAGGGGAACAGGACGGCTTCGCACTTCTTCAGTTCATCGAGGCGCATCTCGAAGAACTTGGGCAAACTCCTGCTTCCGTACTCCTCTTCACCCTCGATGACGAACTGGAAATTGAGGGGCAGCTGCCCTTCGACTTGTTTGATAGCTCTAAGGGATGCAAAGAAGCCGGCCAGAGGGCCCTTGGAGTTGACGGCGCCACGGTTGATTACGCACGGTCCGAGGCCGTCCCAATCACGGATCTCGGCGGCGAAGGGTGGCGACACCCATCCAGGTTCGTCGGCGGGCATAACGTCGTACATACCGTAGATCATCAGCGTGTGCGGCGCCCCGACGTCGATCTTCCCGTAAACCACCGGATGGAAGCCACCGGGGACCTTGACGAGTTCGGCAGTCCCTCCGAGCTCCTCGATCCAGGCCTTGACCATGCCGGCAGTCTCGGTGATCCCCTCGCCGGTGTAACTAATGCTGGGTTGCTTCAGGAAGTCCCTGACCCAGTTAAGGTCGCGGTCAAACTCTGTAGTCAGGACGTCGAAGATTCTCTTCCTATCCAACTCAAGGTCACCCCTTCCGATGTTTGAAGCCGGGCCCCCCTTGCGGGAGGGCCCGGCTGATCTGCTGCTACTTCAACTCGGCAATACCTTCTTCCAGAGCCCTGGTCGCATCGATAAAGGCCCTGGTGACGGCGTTCTGCCTTCTGACCATTTGGTTACGCAGGAAGCCAAACTGATCGGTTCCCGCCTTCATCTTGGCCAGCTTAACAAGGGGTTGGAGCATGGGCACAGGCTTCGTCGGAGTCGCTGGTCCGTGCTCATAGGGCGGCACCGCCGAGTACCTTATGGGCGTCAAGACGCGGGTGGCCTCCAGCATGGCACGGTTGGCGGCATCCGCGGCGCACCTGCATGATCCGTGAGCTATGCCCGAAACCAACTCGTCGAACTCCTTGGCGACCTCTACCAGCCTCTTAGCGGCACATTGGGCCTGGGACAGATCGAACACCGCTTTGGCAGCCTTCGCAAGTTTCTCGACCTCGATCTCAAGTTCCGAAGCCAGTTTGGAGACCTTGTGGGGTAACACGTCAGCCGTACACAGCCTGTAAGAGGACAGGGCGTAAATCTGGGTGTCCCTCACGAGGACGGCATCTTCCACCTTATCGATGGTATCCGCCTCCGTGTGCCACCACCAGCCCATACCCGAGCCTCCGACCGCGGCGCGCTGCCCGGCGGGTCTATTCGAGAGCAGCATGAACGCTGAAGTGACTCCGGGACCCCAGAATGACTGGTCTCCGGCGCGCACCGGGCGCTCCGCTTTGGGGGTCTGCCCGGTCAGTTCCTTAACGATATCCGTGATGAAGTCCTCGTTTTCGGCAACCATGGTCACTTCCGAGTAGTCGGTGGCGCCAAGGGGTCCGGGCGAGTCAATATTGATGTAGGTAATGCAGTGATCGCGAAGCGCCTGCCAGTTGGCATCGCAGTACCACGTCGAACCGGCATAGCGGCCGGTTGAGTGCCCAGGCCACCAACAGATCTTCACGCCGCGCTGCAGCCGGTCGCGCTGGCTGCTGAGGAGCCTCGCCAGCTCAAGGCAAGTCACGTTACCGGTGGCATTGTCAGTGGCGCCCAGGTGCCACGAATCCAGGTGACCGCCGATGAGCACGAAATCCTCGGTCTTGCCGGGGATGACCGCTTCGGGAAGCAGGACCCGTTTCCAGCCGGTCTCGACGACGGTAAACAACCTCACTTTGACCGGTCCCTTGGCTGCAAGTTCCTTGAGCATGACGCCATCGTTGTGCTTTATGGAGACGACCGGGATCTTGGGGCAGCTGTCAGCGGTCTCAGGGGTGGGAGTGCCCCAGACCGGGGTCACGATCCCTTCGTGGATGACGTCTTCATCGCTGGGCCACATGTGGATGTAGCCGACCGCGCCGAGTTTCCGGGACATTATCATGTTGTCGCGCCCGCCACCCTCGGAGAGCACGATCTTCCCGGTAAGGTTAGCCTTCTCGAGGCGTTCCACGGTCTCGGTATCGGTGAACATGTCGCTGCCGCCGGGTACGTACACGATCTCGCCCTCTACCCCGCCGGCGGGAGTCGACTCCGAGAACGCCCTTGTCTTGGCGGCCAGTTCCTTGCCATTCACCACAACCTTTGCCGAAACGGGATAGCTGAGGTAAGCGTCGAACTTGTGCATCGTTACGTCTACCCCGTATGACTTGAGCACCTCGGCGATGTAGTTCATGGCTTTGTCTTCACCGGGCGTACCGGACGTGCGGTCGATGGCGCAAAGGTACTCGAGATGCTTGCGCATTTCTTTGATATCTACCTTGGCCACAAAGCTACGTTCTGGTTCGTTCATTACCTTCGGTCTCCTTTGTTCTGCTGTTCTGCCTACTCAGGCCTTACGCCTTGCGCACAGCGAGACTACCTCACTCACGCTGCCCTTCTCACTCAGGTTCATGACCAGGTCCCTAAGGAGCGCAGCCCTCTCCCCGAGGACCGGCTGGACCAACGACATGAACTTATCCGGAACTTCGTTGGGCTCCAGTGGCCTCTGCGGGTGGCCCTTCGGGACAATCACTTGCTCCACCACCGACGAACCGTCCTTCAGGGAGACTGTAGCCCGCACACCCACGTGTTCGGGGTAGTAAGCGTCAAGTTCCTCCGAAGGCTCGACTCTGGCTTGGCTCAGCATGTACATGAGTTGGGGGTCAATCACCCTCTCGGGTGTGAACTGATCCAGATAGCACGCGCTGTCTAGGAACGAGACCACGAAGTTGTAGGCTATGCTCAGTTTCGCGGCCAGAGGGTTCTTAGGCGAGAGGTTCCCCCATGCCGGGTCCTCGGCGGTCGCCCTCGGCATCTGCAGGAGAATAGCCTCAACATCCTTTGCCTTTACTCCGGACTTGCTAATGAGGATCCCGGCTTCGGCTGCCGTGTGGGCTGACCTGCACGAGGCGAACACCTTGAACTCGGTATCTTCAATGTGGTACTTGCCGCCGCTCAGCCCGTCGAGGGCTTCCGGTTTGCCTGCTCCCGAATGGGCCTCCCTGAACCCCATGGTTCCCTCTATGGCAGTTGCCGGACCAGTGAAACCAGCGAGAGCCAGTTCAGCGGCGATCACCCCATTGCGGGCGGCGAGTCCGGGATGGATATGCTTGCAGTTTGACCCTCCCACGAAAACCTCGCGAAGACCCGACGCCATGGTGGAGGCTGTAGCTATGGCATTCACCGCTTGTTCTTGGTCCAGGTCCAGCGCCTGAATAGCGGCAGCGGCAGCGCCAACCGCACCCAGGGTGGCCGTCGGGTGCCACACCTTGTAGTGGGAAATGCCCATGTATGCCCCAAGCCGCGCCATCACTTCATACCCTGCGATAACCGATGCGAGGAACCGGCGCCCAGTGAGGCCACGCGCCTCGGCAAGAGCCAACGCTGCAGGGATGACTGCAACAGCCGGATGCCCTATACAAGCCGAATGGACGTCGTCCAGCTCAATCATGTGGCCTGCGGTACCGTTGGCTAGAGCCGCCATTTGCGCGGGCACCTTGATGTCAGTTCCCAGGATAGTCGAGTCGCCCCTACCACCTTGTTCGCTCACCCAGTCCCTGACGATCCGCGAAGGGCCTGCATCCATGCCGGCTAGCGTCGCGCCCAGGTAATCAAGCACGCACCGCTCGGATGATTCAATCGCAGCCGCATGCACGCTCGACGGGGTTGTCTCCCTGGCCACTCTTGCCAGTGCAAGGGTGGGCGAGATCATGGAGTAGCCCCCCCATCACTGGGCGTCATCGCCATGGCCTCGGCGAATCGGACCAAGGGGATAAGGGGATTGATGACCCTTACACCCAGGATTTCGGCCAGATCAAGATCCAGCCTCTGGAACGCCATACTCATACATCCGAGCACTATGACCTCGGCGCCGTCCTTCTCAATGCACTGGCCGGCAACCCGAACGGCGGTATCAACAGCCCTCTCCCGGTCCTGGCGGATCGTGAGCACGGGGATGTCCAGGGCCCTTACCGACACGCCCTTGTTGGCAAACCCGTAGCCCTGTACCTGCTTCTCGGTGGATGGAATGGAGCTGGTAACCGGCGCCAGGACCGAGAACTTGTCGCAGACCAGGCTGGCAGCATGCATCGCGGCGATGCCCGGTCCTAGGACTGGGAGGGTGGTAAGGTCTCTCAGTTCATTAAGTCCCGGATCTCCAAAGCATCCCAGTGTAATAGCGTCATAGCCGGTAGCCATCTTGAGATTCGATTTCATCCCCGGCACAGCCGCCCGCTCGTCCTCCGCGGTCTCGATTGACAGGGGTCCGCTCGGGTTTGACACGAAGGTTATCGCAGTCCCGCTGGAAGCCACCGACTGCATGATACGCCACCGGCGCTCCATCTCTTGACTGCCGTTTTTCGTGGCCAGTAGGTTGGTGGCGGAAAGGTGTAAGATGCGCAACCGTCCTACCTCCTACTGGCGATGACCTTCCTGTGCTCCTCCCAAGCTTCCTTAAGGATGGAGGGATCGATCAGGAGATCAACAGCCGTCATCGCCATTGCCTTGGCCGCGTTCAGCACACCCTTGTCTCCCTCGGGAGACTTAGCCGCTTCTCTCATCTCGTTGCTGTGGCTCGCGACCGTATCCGGCGCGATCTGGATGTAGGTGTTGACTGCCGGCACCAGCTGGCTAACGTCTCCGAAGTCCGTGGAACCCCTCACTGGCACAGGTTCATCTTGAACTTCAATACCCAGCGCGCGAAGATTAGCCTGCACGCGTCTGGCTATGGTCATGTTTACGATGCGCTCGCTATAGCTGAATCCCCGCTCAAACTCAAGGGTGGCGCCGGTTGCCAGGGCTCCGGCCTCGAAACACTTGCGGACCTTCTCGGCGACCCTCTCCAACCTCGCCCTTGTGGCTGCGCGGACGATGTACTTGGCCTCGGTGTAATCAACAATGACGTTGGGCGCCTTTCCTCCGGCTACAATGTTGCCGTGCATGCGGACGTCCTCTGTAACGTGCTGGCGGAGGGAGTTTACGTTCATGAAGCCGAGCATCATGGCGTCAAGCGCGTTGATCCCTTCATCGGGATCCGACGCCGCGTGAGAAGCCTTGCCATGGAACTTGATGTTGAAATGCGTGATAGCGAGGTTGGGCCCGCCTATCATGCTGGTACCGGATATGGGGTGGGTCATTAGAGCGGCATCAACACCGTTCAGGTATCCTTCTTTGGCGATGTAGACCTTTCCCCCGCCACCTTCCTCAGCCGGGCATCCGAGCACTGATATGTTGCCGGGTACGTCTCCCAGGATGTTCCTCAGCGCGATCCCTGCGCCGACTGCGGCGGTGCCGATGATGTTGTGGCCGCATGCGTGGCCATGAGGTAGCGCGTCATACTCACCCAGTATCGCGATAGTGGGACCATCTTTCTTCCCCTTGTACATGCCGCGGAAAGCGGTCTCCATACCGGCAATGCCGCGCTCGACCGCAAGGCCGTGCTTCTCAAGGAGGTCCTCCAAGAGAGCAGCCGACTGAAACTCCTTGAAGGCCATCTCGGCGTACTCGTGAATCGTGTGGCTTGCGGTTATGAGCTCAGGCGCCAGCCTATCGACCTCGGCAATCACCTTGGCCTTCAGTTGCTTTGCATCCAATGAGTGTTCCTCCCCTGCTCTGCGCTCACGCCAGACCCCGGGGGCCGGGCAGCACCCGGCATTGATGCTGACCGTGCCCCCGCGTACCGGGGTATGGCGTCCCGTTGGTGGTTCCTCCCGCTACTTAATGAGCGGGATCCACGTTCCAAAGAGGTACTGCAGTCTGCCCATGACCAGGGTCAAGCGGCCCATGACGGTAGCGCCAAAGGCAGCGCCGAAGGCTACCATCATGATCCACTTACCTATGTTGCCGAGGACATTAGTGAACGTGCCCCAGGACTGTCCTGCCGGGGACTTGCCCTGTATGAACAGGAAGTACGAGACGGTGCATAGGGTTCCGACCACGATTATCACGTTGTTGACGGAGTTCAACGGGATCATAGTGGCAGCAATCTGCTTCACGAAGTTGGCCGAGATCGCGCCGGTGATCGAGACGGCGCCGGTGACACCCATCATGAAGGCCACTGAGATGCGGCTAAGCCAGGCCAGTTTCGGGAACCACCTTGTGAAGAGCAGTACGCCCAGGATCACCGGGATAATGAGGGTGTACCTGCCCTCGGTGGAGATAGGAGCCAGACTCTGCTTGATGTTTGTGTACCCGGTTATAGCCAGGTACGAGACGTTGGTAGCGATGAGAAGGTGCTCTCCGACCCGGAAGAAGGGATTCTCTTTCCAGAGGTAGCTGTAGGCGGACAAGGTCATGATGGCCGCCAGCCAGATGCCTATACGCTCCATCACTTGGTTCCTCCCTTCGTTGAAGCCTTGCCCCTGGTGCCCCACCAAGCGATGTTGCTTACGATGATGGCGGCGATGAACAGTCCGGTGCCTAGCGACAGGGCGTCCATCTGTGCTGCAGCCTTGCCGGGGACTTGGGCTAGGAGTTCGTACTCAGCGCCTGCCGCAACTCCCGAGAGGAGGCCCTTCAACTGACCCGAGGCCATGTAAGGCATGAACTTGGGGCTGTCAACCGCGACGATCGACAGGACCATCGGGATATCGTATTTGGCGTTAATCTGCTGCAGGTAATAGACGGGGTGGATGGTTGACGCGTACTCGGTCAGAAGCGAGAAGCTCTTGATTCCCTCGAAGCCCTCGAAGATGGGGAGCTGGTCGAAGGGGGTCCCGTATTGATCGGTGCCATAGAGGCCCTTGAAGTCGGCGCCCATGGCGGATATGGCACTCTCGTCGCCGGCGCGGAACGGCATCTGGACAACGTCCTTGCCGTACTCGTAGTCCCTCTCCGGGCCGTACGTCTTCCACAGCCTCTCGGCGTACATGGTGCCCTCAGGGACTGTGTTAACCAGGACGATCTTGAAGCCCTTTTTCATGAAATGCCTGAACTGGGCAATAGCCGATGGCCAGTTCTCAGGCTCGCCCATCGGCGAGATGTTGACCGACATGAGCACCCAAGAACCTGACGGGAGCGAGTCAATGAAATCGAAACCCGCCCTGGTCTCGGGCTTCATGGGAAGCGGAAGACCCATGGGGTTGATCATAGGGACAAGGAGCGCGATGACCAGAAGGACCCAAAGGATCCTTACGTCCAGATTGGATAGTCTCTCCATGAAACTCACTTGCCAGCACCTCCTCCGAGGTGTCCGCGCTCAAGACCTAGCATGATGCGCAAGCTGACGCCTACCGCGCCAAGGCAGGAACCGATTAGGATACCCCTCATGCCCGCGGTGTTGGGAACAGCGGTGATCCAGTTGCCGATCACCGGCAGCTGGCTCCAGATAAGCTCACCGATTCCAACCTTGGAAAGCATGACGATGATGGCGGAGAGCATGAGTACTCCCGCCTGCGCTGATCTGATCCGGAAGCCTCTCCACGCCGAGCTCATCATGTAGAAAGCAGTGGTCGAGTACCAGGTTGCGTTTAGTGACGAGTAGATGTTGTCCCAGATGAACTTGTACTGGGGGGACTGCGCTCCGTAGCCGAGACCCAGGATCAGCGCGCCGTACATCACGATAAGGAGCATCACGCTGTAGGGCGTGTTCTTGTCCTTACGGGTTGCCCTGTGCAGGTGGATCCTCGAGATGTTGGCGATACCGAGTAGAAGAGCGAAAGCAGCGACGATGACTCGCCACTGTAAAAGTTCCTGGGAAGCTGTCTTCAGGGCGGGGGCCGCGAAAAACGCATTAAGCATAACCAGAATTCCCACTACCGCACCGAATACAACCGGAAACTGCTGCTTCATTGCTCCCACCTCCTTACTTCTTCATGAGCTGGATTAAAGCGTCATTACCGCCCGTCGCCATAATGGCACCCACCAACATGAGGATGATAGCCAGGTACTTGCCACCTTCTTGAGCTGCCAAGCACCCGAAGTGGGTGACGTTTCCCGAAAGGGCGATGCTACCGGCATAGAACTCCTCGCCGATGAGGGTATAGTCGGCGCCTGCGACAAAGAACGGGATCTGGGCTGTCTGCGTGGTTCCGCCGACCGAAATGGCTCCAACGCTGCTGGCGGCCTCGACGAAGATGACCGACTCGTGGTAGTAGTTGCCCAGCATGAAGTTGGCGGCAACCTGCTCCCTTTGGAAGGTGCCAAGGACGGCGGGGCGGAGAGCGTAGACCGATACGTACCTTATGTTGTCAGGCTTGTACCTGTCGGGCTTGCCTTCGTTAACGTAGGCCGATCTTACGATCTCCTCGGTAACAGGCTGTACTTCAGGGATAGCGTTAGTTACGATGAGATCTGCATCATACCGGGCAGCCTTCTGAGCGATGTAGCGAAGGTACTCAAATGCCGCGAAATACTGGGCGTCCAGTTCGCCGGAGCCCATAGAGAAGTGGGCGGGCCTGCCCATCTCGGTTACTCTGCCGAGAGCATCGTCGATGAAATCGAGGCCCTTTAGGCGTTTAATGGGAAACTCCGACTTGCCCTGATAAGCGCGTACGGTTAGGAACGTTCCAATGCAATACGCTAAGAGAACGATAAACGAAACGACCGAGCCCTGAACGAAGCTCATGATTCCCCTCCTTCTGTTGACTGGCATCTTTCGTCACGACTGCGGGACCGGATAGTGGCGATGCAGCTAATCCTCCTTCCTTATCCGCAGATGAGCCGCTCAAGCTCTCTGGGGTAGTAGGTGAGAATCTCCATGCCGGTCTCTTTCACCAACACGGTATCGGAATGCCGGAACCCGCCGATGCCCGGCACATACAGACCGGGCTCGACGCTAAACACCATGCCAGGCCTCAGCACGGTGTCATCGCCGGTGTCAAAGAAAGGCGCCTCGTGGTTCAACAGGCCAAGCGCGTGACCCGTGTGGTGGCGCCAGTACTCGGTGATGCCCAGCTTTTCGTACACGGCGCGGACAGCCTTATCCACATCCGAGCACTTGCGTCCGGGGCGAATGTTCTCAAAGGCGGTCTCCTGAATTTCCCGCATGTAGCCAAAGAGTTTTCTCTTCTCAGCGTCGGGCTCACCGACGAACATGGTCCTCTCAAGCTCGCTGGTATACCCGCCCACCCAGGGGCATGAGTAGGTGACCAAGACGTCGCCCTGGCGCATGACCGCGTTCACGTTGATGGCGTGGGGAAGCGCGGAGTTGGGCCCGATCTGCCCCCGGAATCCGGCGGAAACGTAAGCTCCGCCAAAGGCATGGGGGTTATAGGAATCTCCCATGGTCTTCATCATCACTGCCGTGGACTCCATGGAGGCTCGTGTTGCCACATCGTTCTCACTCATCCCGGCGCGGGAGTACTCTTGAAGGAGCGCGTGGCCCAGATTACCCCAGCGGGCGCTCTCGCGGATGAAAGCTAGCTCCTCTTCGGACTTCACAACCCGGGCACCCTCAACAAGGTGCTTCAGCAATACGAACCTGGCGGTAGACAGTACCTGGTCAAGAGGCGGCCCGTCATACCCCTTGGTGGACCCATATCCCATGGAATCGCAGCCGATGGTGGCCGTGCCGAAACCGGCCTCATCCAGCGTCTTGCCGAGCAGGTGCAGGGGATGAAGGTCACCCGGGTACTCAGGGTAGCTCTTGATCTCGTTCACTTCCGGGCACGCACGAGCGTGCTCGACCTCAAGCCGGGGGACAAACATGGTCTTCTTGCCTTGCTTGTCTACGATCATGCACGCAGGACGCTCGGTTGGGATAAACGAGAATCCCGACAAGTAAAAGACACTGGTGTTGTTCCAGAACACAAAGGCGTCCAGACCCTTTTCGGCCATCGCGGCGGTCACTACTTCGGTCCGGCGCCGATACTCTTGGGTCGAGATCCCCAATTGCATCTGGCATATCCCCCTCTTTTCGCAATGTCTGAAGCGCAGGGCGCAACACACATATAAGGAAAAGCAAAAGCCATGCCATGACGGAACACTTGTAAGAAGCGGCTTGGCGGTTAAGTGAGGCCGGAGATAAGGGATGATTTGGGCTAACCCAATCCGCCTAATGAGACCTAAACCAACCCAAAAGGGCTTTTCCCTTTGCGGTGATCCTGGTCCCTTCCCGGGTTGTTCCCGAGACACAGGCTCCTGCTTCGATCAGATGGCGAAGGTAGCGACGGACCCTGTGGGGCTCTACCGCCGATGGAATACTCCGGCATATGGTGGCGCGGCCGATTCCTGTCGTGCCGGAGTGCCCGTCAAGACACTCGAGTATCTCCCTGTATAGGTGTAGCTCGCCGTGGCTCTCCAGTACTTTGATGATACTGGCGATCTCGTCATGCTGCTGCGGAAGCGGCTGCTCCGCGCCGGGGCGAGAAGGTACAGGCTCCCCTGCCCCTGCGACCATATGTGAGTGAGCGCCGCAGGCTGCCCTGCCCGCGATTTGAGGCGCCGCCAGAATGGCTTCGGGGAGGTCCTCTACTGTCACAGTGCTTCCTCTGGCCGCCAATGCGATGTTGGCGGCTATGCTCTCGACCTCGCGGACGTTTCCGGGCCAGTCGTGGTCCATGAGCATCTTCATAGCCTCTGGTTCGAATCGCCGACTTCCGCCCCATCGTCGCAGGAAGTGATCAATTAGGAGCGGGATGTCCTCTTTGCGATCCCTCAGCGGCGGAATGGTGAGGTGCAGGACGTTCAGCCGGTAATATAGATCGCGCCTGAACTTGCCCTCGGCAACCATTTCTGCCAGCGGCCTGTTAGTCGCGGCGATGACGCGAAAGTCGAGGGGTATCACTCTGGAGCCACCAACCCGGGTAACGCGTTTCTCCTGGAGGACCCGCAGAAGAGAGGCCTGTACGGCAGGACTGGCGTCTCCAATCTCGTCCAGGAACACAGTACCTTTGTGGGCCTCCTCGAAGTAACCGCGGTGGCCGCCGCGGCGGGCTCCGGTAAACGCCCCCTCTTCGTAGCCGAACAGCTCGCTCTCGGCGAGGTTCTCGGGAAGCGCGGCGAAGTTGACCGCCACGAACGGGCCGTGCCTCGATGAAGATAGGTTGTGGATGGCCTGGGCCGCCACTTCCTTGCCTACCCCGCTCTCGCCGCTGATGAGAACCGTGAGATCGGTCTCACCAATGCGCCGGATCCTCTCCACCATCCTCTTGGTCGCAGGGCTTTCCCCGACAATGTCGTTGACTGTGTAGGTGGCGGTATGGCCTGAGCGAAGACTCCGCACGATCTCCTGCTCCAGGCGGCTGACCTGGGAGATGTCCCTGAGCACGCATATGGCGCCGGATATCTCTCCGTGGTTCTTTACAGGTATCGTGGTCATCGAGATCTTGCGGGACCGCACTTCCTCAATACTGTGGTTGCTTAGCCCTGAGGACAGCGTCTGGCCGATAGTCTTGCGCCCAATGATGGCGCTCAGGTTCTTGCCTCTCACGATCTTCTCGCTTACTCCCAGGAGGTCTTGAGCCGTCCGATTGTAGACCTTCACTATCCCACCGCGGTCGATGTAGACCACGCCTTCATCCAGAGACCCGATGAGCGCTTCGAGACGGGTGTTGCTCTCGCGGACCTGGGTTAGAGCCGAGGACAACCGCTGATTCAGGCGGACCATCGCCCGGGTGTGCTCGAACGCGATGGAGTTCACGACCTCCCAGGAGAGGCCGCACGACACCACAATATCGATGAGAGTTGACAAGTCCAAAGGGCGAAGCCCTATATCGATTACCTGCTGGATGTGAGGTGGCACCAGATGGGACGCTCCAGGGGTGATGGCGATATTTGCTGCAGGCAGCTCGATACCGGGGGCCCACGGCAGGTACTCCACGTGATCCATTCCCAGATCGCACAGTATCCGCGCGGTCTCCTCGGTAGCGCCAAGATCACGGGAGACCAGCAGGACGCGTGAACCCCTGGGGAGACTTAGTATCTCCTCCATCTTATCGTTGCTCACGCCACGCCGGGCTACGATCGTAGCCGTGCCAGGCGCTATCCTCGAGCTGGCCTGCCGGAGCACAAGATCTGTGGTCGCCACCACCACGGTTGAGTCAATCCTCGCGGGCAGCCCCCCTTCCAGGCTGTATCCCTCGATCTCAACCAGTGAGCCTAGATGGCGCCGGAGTTGATCCGCGAAGAACCTATGACTTATGTCCTCGTTGGTGAGAAGCGTTACCTTCGGGAAGGAGAGCACCCCCAGCGCCTGTGCGTTCATTCACAGTCCTCGCCCAAGAGGATTCGCTACCGAGTAGCAGATCACCTGCTAGAAGGCGGGAGGGCGCCTTCGTTGTCTCCGCTCGCCAGGGTTCACCCATTGTCCAGGCAATCAAGATGGTCGCCGGTCATTACCTGCCGCGCCGAAAGCAGTATTCTATTGCAGTATGAGGGAAGCTAACCCCGGAACAGAGCAGGGGGAGCAAACATTGATCGACGCTGGACGCGTGGGTCCCACGGTGACACTGGAGGAAACGTTCAATGGCCAACTACATACCGCACCACGACGACCGAAAGCACATCGTCACCAGCCTGGAAACCTGTAGCGAGCGAGGCCTTTCCGACCGCGAAGCGCAGAGCCGCTTGGCTCGATACGGCGAGAACGTCCTCTTGGAGAAGAAGCGCAAGACCAACCTCCGGCGCTTCTTCGAGCAGTTCCAGGACGTGATGATCCTCATCCTCATCGCCGCGGCGGTTGTGTCGTTCGTCGTGGCTTTCAACGAAGGCGAAGGCTTCTTCGAGCCCCTCCTCATAATAGGCATTGTAGTGTTGAACGCCGTCATCGGTGTGGCCCAGGAAAGCAGGGCGGAACAGGCCTTGGAGGCGCTGAAAAGCCTCTCGGCTCCCCACGCCCGCGTCATCCGGGACGGGCGGGAAAGCGTAATCCCGGCCGCCCATCTCGTGCCCGGGGATATCATCCTGGTGGAGGCAGGCGACTTCGTGCCCGCCGATGCGCGCCTCCTCGACTCCGCCAGTCTTCGGGTCGAGGAATCCGCATTGACCGGTGAGTCGGTCCCCTCGGAGAAAGACGCGACCGCGATAGTCGAAAGAGACGCCCCCCTTGGCGACCGCCACAACATGCTGTACTCGGGAACCGGGGTCACCTACGGCCGCGGGCGCGCCGTAGTCACCGGCACCGGGATGGACACGGAGATGGGCAAGATCGCAGGCCTGCTATCCGAGGAATACGATGCCGAGACCCCGCTGCAAAGGAAGCTGGCTTCGCTGGGCAAATACCTGGGTGTTGCTGCCCTAGCCGCGTGCGCCGTGATCTTCGTCATCGGCTTCCTAGACGGATTGCCTGTCATTCACGTCTTCATGACCTCGGTGTCCCTCGCCGTCTCCGCCATCCCCGAGGGCCTTCCCGCCATCGTCACCGTCGTGCTGGCCATTGGAGTGCAGCGGATGGTGAGGCGCAACGCCATCATCCGCCGGTTGCCCGCGGTAGAGACGCTGGGATCCGCGTCGGTTATCTGCTCGGACAAGACCGGCACCCTCACCCAGAACAAAATGACGCTCACCAAGGCTCTGGCCGTCCACGGCGGTTTTCTTGAGGATATCGGGGACAACAACTCACCCGCCACGAAGCACCTGCTCAAGTGCGCGACGCTTTGCACGGACGCCAGGATCGAGATGGAGAACGGCAAGGAGCGTCACATCGGCGACCCTACCGAGACAGCCATCATCGTAGCGGCTCGTAGGAACGGCATGGACAAGGACGATTTGGAGAGACAGCACCCCCGGCTGGTCGAGGTCCCCTTCGACTCGGACCGCAAACTCATGACCACCGTGAACCGGGTAGACGGTAAGAACATCGTCATCACCAAGGGAGCCTATGACTCGCTGGCCCGAAGGTGCCGACCGGAGGGGGTCGAGGAGGCCAAAAGGCACGTTGAGGAGATGAGCCGGGATGCCCTCCGCGTGCTGGCTGTGGCTTTCAAGGAGATTGAGGAGGTTCCGGACGATCCAACCTCCGAGATGCTGGAGAACGATTTGCGCTTCCTTGGCCTCTTGGGCATGATCGACCCGCCGCGCCCTGAGGCGCGCGACGCTGTTACGCTATGCCGCCAAGCCGGCATCAAGCCTGTCATGATCACAGGCGATCACGTCCTCACGGCGTCGGCCATCGCCAAAGATCTGGGTATCCTGCGGGAGGGCGACGACGCAATCACCGGCAGCGAACTCGGGCTCATGCCTGAGTCGGAACTGAACCGCCGCGTGAGGGACATTTCGGTCTACGCGAGGGTGTCTCCGACCGACAAGATCCGCATCGTGCGGGCCTGGCAGAGGCAGGGCGAGGTCGTCGCCATGACAGGGGACGGCGTGAACGACGCACCGGCCCTGAAGGCGGCGGACATCGGCTGCGCCATGGGCATCACCGGCACTGACGTGGCCAAAGGCGCCGCGGACATGACCCTCACCGACGACAACTTCGCGACAATAGTGTCGGCGGTCCGGGAGGGAAGGGGCATCTTCGATAACATCAAGAAAGTGGTCGGGTTCCTCCTGGGGACCAACATCGGCGAGGTATTGACCGTCTTCACCGCCATGCTCGTGTGGAGGGAGACCCCCCTCCTCTCCATGCAGCTCCTGTGGATTAACCTGGTCACCGACAGTCTCCCAGCTATCGCGCTAGGGATGGAGCCGATCGAAGAAGACGTCATGGATCGCAAACCGACGCCTAGGGGCGAGCACATCTTCGCTCACGGAGTCGGGCTGCAACTCGTGCTGCAAGGGATCATGTTCGCCGCGCTGACGCTCACCGGATTCGTCCTGGGACGCGGGAATACCGGCAACATCGCCGCCGGTCGCACCATGGCTTTCTTGGTACTGGCTCTCACCCAGATAGTGCATTCATTCAACATGAGGTCGCATCACTCCGTGTTCCGCATCGGCCCCTTCACCAACAAGGCGCTGACAGGCGCTGCAGCCATCTCGCTGGCCCTTATCGCCATCGTGGTCTTCATACCCAGCGTGTCCTTCGCATTCGGACTCACCAGGCTGACCTCGGAGATGTACCTTTGGGCGGGCGGGCTGTCAATGATGCCGTTGGCGGTGCTTGAGGTCTCCAAGGCGATGAGTCAAACACCCGGCGGCCGAAGCGCGCGTTAGCGCGAATCCATTATGTGCCCTTTTGGTCATCGTACGTACATTTTAGTGGGCGGGTCACTTGCGCAGGCGCAGGCAGTATGCCTTGGTCTCCGCGATGCCGTCCAGCGCCGCGTGGAGCGCCTTTGCCTTTCCTTTGGCGTCCAGTCCGCTGGATTCGGACTTGGCGCGGTCGATGGCATCCCTCAGTTCATCCATCTCAAGAACTGTGGCAGCGATGCAGTAGTAGCTTTTGGAGCGGCCATCGTTGTAGGCTGACAGCATCTCGCCGAGAAGAGCCTTTCTGGCTTCCTGGGCCTCTACAAATGCATCCACTCCGTGGTCCTGGATGAACTGGATGTCGCCCTCAAGCGTCTGGTAGCACTTAGCCGTATCGGCCCGCTTGCCCCTATCGCGGTGGGACTGCCACCTCTGGCAGGTGCCGCTCTCCTCACAGTCCCAGCAGAACTCGATCCGTTTCCTCTTGACAGCGCACGTATGAAACGGGCAGGGTGCCCCCATCCTACCCTCGCTCTTGCATCCCTCGCACCGGCTCTTGGCGTCCGTGTTGTGACTGGGACAGAGATAGCAGGACAAGCCACACACACCGACGGCCACGTAGTTGATGAACGATCGGTCTATCCGGCTCACATCACCCTACCCCCTTGACTCTTCAGACTCTGCCACTCCCCAGCCATTCGTCGGATGGACGCGTTGATCCTCCGCTGGCCCCCAGTTTGTGCCTGATGCGGCCACGAGCTGCGGGGGTACGTGCACAACTCCTGTGGGACTGGGGGTGCCGCTGCCGCCAAGACTGCACCCTGTGGTATAGTCAGCACGAGACCAATCTTTGGGGTGAAACCGAAGTGGACAAAGCCAAAGTGTACTTCTCTGATTTCCGAGTCGTTCCGTTCGGGGACGGGCTACCCGCCAAGCTAAAGAATCTGATCAAAAGGGCCGGCGTGGGCCAGATCGACATGGACGGGAAGTTCGTCGCCATCAAACTGCACTTCGGCGAGCTGGGCAACATCAGCTACCTTCGCCCCAACTACGCCAAAGCCGTAGCCGACGTGGTGAAGGAGCTCGGCGGCAAACCGTTCCTGACCGACTGCAACACTATGTACCCTGGGAGCAGGAAGAACGCTCTTGAGCACCTGGCATGCGCCTGGGAGAACGGCTTCACGCCACTTACCGTCGGCTGTCCCATCCTTATCGGCGACGGACTTAAGGGCACCGACGATGTCGCTGTGCCCGTGGCCAACGGCGAATACGTGAAGGAGGCTAAGATCGGGCGCGCCATCATGGATGCCGATGTCTTCATCAGCCTCACCCACTTCAAGGGTCACGAGATGACCGGTTTCGGCGGTGCCATCAAGAACATCGGCATGGGCTGCGGCTCCCGCGCCGGCAAGAAGGAACAGCATAGCAGCGGCAAGGCGTCAATCAACGCTGAACTGTGCCGAGGATGCCGGATGTGCCTCAAAGAGTGCGCCAATGGCGGGCTCGTGTTCATCACCGACAGCAGGAAAATGTCGGTGAATGAGGCCAGCTGCGTCGGCTGCGGCAGGTGCTTAGGCGCGTGCAACTTCGACGCGATCCATTTCAGCGGCGACGACGCAAATGAGCTCCTGAACCGCCGCATGGCGGAGTACGCCAAGGCGGTGGTGGACGGCCGTCCCCATTTCCACATATCGCTCATAGTGGATGTGTCCCCGCACTGCGATTGCCACGCGGAAAACGATGCTCCTATCCTGCCCGACATCGGTATGTTCGCGTCATTTGACCCGCTGGCTCTGGACCAAGCATGCGTCGATGCGTGTCTTAAGGCCACGCCGCTTCCAGGCAGCAAGCTGTCCGACAATATGGCTGCTCCGGGCTTCGTCGATCACCACGACCACTTCACAAACACGACGCCTGATTCTGAGTGGAGGACATGCTTGGAGCACGCCGAAAAGATCGGGCTGGGCACCAGGGAGTACGAACTGATCGTCGTGAAGTAGGCGAGGCCGCATCCCGGCCGACAGCAACATGCGCGGCAGGGCGACATTCCCGCCGCAATCTGGAGGTGCGTCCATGAAGAGCATCTGGTACTACGATTACCCCATTGGGAAGATCGGTATCGCCGAGGAAGACGGTTGCATAACCCACGTTGTCTTCGACAATGGCAAGGAGCCCACGGGTTTCGAGCTCGCCAGGACGCCTCTAATCGAAAAAGCCGCGGCGCAGCTAAGAGAGTACTTTGAAGGCAAGCGGACGGAGTTCGACCTGCCGCTGTCTTTGGCCGGCACCGATTTTCAGCGCTCGGTGTGGAAAGCCCTTCAGGAAATCCCTTGGGGCGAGACCCGCAGCTACAAGGACATCGCCGTGCGGATCGGTAAGCCCAGGGCGACGCGCGCCGTTGGGATGGCGAACAACCGCAACCCCATCCCCATCATCGTCCCCTGCCACCGGGTGGTGGGCAGCGACGGGAGCCTGACCGGCTACGGAGGCGGCCTCCCGGTAAAGCAGCGCTTATTGGAGCTAGAGAAGCGCCGCGCTTGATGCGGCTCGTCCCAGGGCGCCCATAACGCGGGCAAGCTTGGCCTCGTTCTTCACGCCAGGGGAATCCTCCACGCCGGTCATCATATCGATGATGTCCGGGCGCGCGGACGAGAGGACTCCCGGTATGTTTGCCGGCGTAATGCCGCCCGCGAGGATAACTGGCTTTCGGGCATGCTCTCTGATCTGCCGGTACAGGCCGGAGTCCACGGCGGCGCATCTCCCCTCGCTGGCGGGTCCCCCCTCGCTCACGCGTCTTCCCCGAGCGCCAGCCGTATCGGCAGCATTGGACGGAGATCTCGCATCCACGAGGATGGCGTAGATGCCTGCCCTGTTCAGGAGTTCCGTACACTTCGCGATGTCGTCTGTGCCGAACTGAGTTAGGCGCTCGTCCGGCGATAGCGGAAGCGTCTTGATGACCCCTATCTGCAGGTCGAGCAGTTCGCGCGCGATGTACTCGGTATCAGTGAGAGTCTCCCGGTAATGGAGCTGCACGTAGTCCGGGTTAAGAGCCTTTGCCAGGGTCAGGATCTTGTCGCGAGTCCCGCCTGTGACGATGCAACTCCTCATTGGGGCCCGCACCTCTGCAATCAGTAGTCTCGCTTCGTCCGCTGTGAGGTTCCACGGCACCGGAAGCGGGTACTCCACGACCAAGCCGGCGATGTCCACGCCCAGTCTCCCGCAAAGCCTGACGTCGCAAGCCCGTTTCAGGCCGCAGATCTTGATCTTTACCTCATTCGCTCTATCCACCTGCTCATCTCTCCACTATCGCGATTCTCTGCAATCGGACCGGTCAGCGCTGCGCCTACTATCTCGGCTGCCTCCCACAGCTCAGTTCTTTTCACCGCACAAGGACCGGTAGAACTCACCTGGCATCCTCGCCTTCCAGATTGCCGTCCCCACCAGCACTGCCCCGGCACCCGCGCGGATCGCGGCCCTTGCCTGCTCCGGCGTTTCAATGCCGCTTTCGCTTATTAGCAGGGCGTCCCCCGGCGCGGAAACTGCGAGGGCCTGTGTCGTGGAGACGGACCCGTCGTCCTTTTCCAGGGCGAGGATGTCCCGGTTGTTGATGCCGATGAGCTTCGCCCCAAGGCGGCGCGCGAGTTCCATCTCTTCGCCGGTATGCACCTCGACCAGGGGTTCCAACGACAGGCGGATCGCCGCGTCGTACAGCCTCCTCATCCTCTGTTCCGGCAAGCAGGCGCAGATGAGGAGTATCGCTGCGGCGCCGCTGTCTCTTGTCCTGCGCACATCGTCCTCATCCTGGATGAAGTCCTTGCGCAGAACGGGGACCGAAACGCCAGACACCACATCTTCCAACAGACGCATAGAGCCGCCGAAGTTCCTGGATTCAGTCACGACCGAGATGGCGGGCGCGCCGATCCTCTCCATCAGACGCGCCGCATCCACGGGAGACCTGCCGTGGAACAGGTCTCCCTCCTTCGGCGACCTGATCTTGATGTCAGGGATTACCGGGACCAGTCCGGTAGCCTTTTTCCGCTTTAGGCTCTCCGAGAACCCTAACATCTGCTGCTACCCGCGCTGCAGCTGCTGTCACCCGCGTTGGACATCGCCTTCAGCTGCTCGAGCTTCTCCAAAGCGGCGCCGCTGTCTATGAGGTTGGCAGCGAGCGCTATGCCCTCGGGGAAGCTCGCCGCCTTGCCGCCGACAATAAGAGCGCCGGCCGCGTTGAACAAGATCGCGTCCCTGCGGGGGCCGTCGATCTTGCCTTCAAACACGCCCGTGATGGTCGCCGCGTTTTCCTCGGGAGTCCCGGTCTTGATTTGATCCAGAGTGCAGCGCTCAAGGCCGAAGTCCTCAGGGCGGATCTCATACTTGCGGATTTCACCATCCTCCAGCTCATTGACTCTTGTGGGTCCGAGCAGGGATATCTCGTCGAGGCCATCGGTACCGTGGACGAACATCGCCTTGGTGTATCCCAACTCTTTGGCCACGTGAGTGACCGTATCCAGAAGTTCCGGCCTATACACCCCCAGGAGATGTCGCTGCGCAAAGGCCGGATTGATGAGCGGGCCGATGATAGTGTAGAAGATCGTCTTGATCCCCAGCTCGGTTTCGGGCGGCAGTACCTTGCCCATGACCGGATGGAACAGGGGCGCGTAGATGAAGGCGATCCCGATTTCCTCGATGAGCCTCTCAACGTGCGCGGGCTTCAGGTTGATGTTGACGCCCAGCGCTTCCAGCACGTCCGCACTGCCGGAAAGGCTGGAGATGGAACGGCTGCCGTGCTTGGCGATGCGGATCCCCGCTGCCGCCGCCACCAACGCTGTGGCTGTAGAGATGTTGAAGGTGCTGAGTCCTCCGCCGGTGCCGCAGGTATCCATGAGTTCAGCGGATACCCTGGGCCGCAGCGGCACACAGTTCTGCCGCATGGCCTTAGCGATCGCCGCGATTTCGGCCAGGGATGCGCCCTTCATCAGCAAGGCGACCTGGAAACCCGCGATCTGTACATCCGAGACCTCATCCTTGTTGATGGCGGCAATGAGGTCGAAAATCTCCTGCTCCGTCAGTTCCTGCCCGTTAGTGGTCTTGCCCATGATTTCCTTATACATTGTCCATCCCTCCAAATTCGGTTTCTTCGATAGCGGCCTTCATCGCCGTCACGTAGTCCGAGACATAAGGCACGGAAGCCCTGCCATGCTGCTCGATTATCTTCACGATCGCGGAACCGACGATCACGCCGTCCGCTTTCCGCGCCATCTTTGCTGCCTGCTCAGGCGTTGAGATGCCGAACCCGATGGCCACGGGGATCCTGGTGGACTCGCGGATGAGTTTCACCATCCCGCCCACGTCCGAGGTGAACTCGCTTCGCGTCCCCGTGACGCCTAGAGAGGACACGCAGTAGACAAAGCCCTCAGCCTCCTTGGCGATCATGGAAATGCGCCTGCTTGAGGTGGGCGCCACGAGAGAGATGAGGTCAAGCCCCCATGCCTTGCAGGCTGGCGCGAAGTCGCCCTTCTCCTCGAACGGAACGTCCGGGAGGATGAGGCCGCTTACGCCAGCTTCCGCCGAGGCTCTTGCGAACCGCTCCGTCCCGTAGGAAAACACCACGTTGGCGTAGGTCATGAAGGCCATGGGGACCTCGACGGTCCTCCTCACTTCCCGGACCATCGCGAATATGCCGTCCGTCGTGACGCCCTTGGAAAGCGCCCGCATATTGGCGCCTTGGATGGTAGGACCCTCCGCAGTCGGGTCCGAGAACGGTATGCCGAGTTCGATGAGGTCCGCGCCGGCGCGCGCCATGGCCTTTATGAGTTCAGCGGTTGTCTCAAGGTCCGGGTCGCCGCAAGTAAGGAAAGGTATGAACGCTTTTCCGTGATCGAAAGCCCTCTCTATCTCGCTCATTCGGCTATGTCCTCCCCCCTGTAGCGGGCGATGGCGGCGCAGTCCTTGTCGCCGCGGCCCGAGATGTTGATGACGATGATCTGGTCCTTGGCCATCGAGGGCGCCAGCCGGAGGGCGTGGGCGACTGCGTGGGCGCTCTCGATAGCAGGGATGATGCCTTCGGTCCTGGATAGATACTCAAACGCGGCCACAGCCTCATCGTCGGTGATCGCCACGTACTCCGCGCGGCCGATGTCGTGCAGGTAAGCGTGCTCGGGTCCGACCCCTGGGTAGTCCAGGCCCGCGGAGATGGAGTAGACCGGCGCGATCTGCCCGTATTCGTCCTGGCAGAAGTAGGACTTCATGCCGTGGAAGATCCCCAGCTTACCTACCGTGATGGTCGCGGCCGTCTCAGATGTGCCGACGCCCCTCCCCGCCGCCTCGCAACCGATGAGCCGTACGCTTTCGTCCCCGAGGAAATGGTAGAAGGCGCCGATTGCGTTGGAACCGCCGCCCACGCAGGCGATGACGGCATCCGGAAGGCGCCCCTCCCTCTCCAGCATCTGCTCCTTGATTTCCTTGGATATGACCGACTGGAAGTCCCGGACGATGGTCGGAAACGGGTGGGGTCCCATGACCGAGCCCAGCACGTAGTGGGTGTCGGAGATACGGCGGGTCCATTCCCTCATGGTCTCGGAGACAGCGTCCTTCAGAGTTGCCGTCCCTGAAGTCACAGGATGCACCTTCGATCCAAGGAGCCTCATCTTGTAGACGTTCAGGGCCTGCCGCTTCATGTCTTCCTCGCCCATGAAGACCTCGCACTCCAGACCCATAAGCGCGGCGGCGGTGGCCGTGGCGACGCCGTGTTGCCCGGCCCCGGTCTCGGCGATGACGCGCGTCTTCCCCATCTTCTTCGCTAGGAGCGCCTGGCCAAGTACGTTGTTGATCTTGTGGGCGCCGGTGTGATTCAGGTCTTCACGCTTGAGATAGACCTTCGCGCCGCCCAGGTCCGCGGTCATCCGCTCCGCCAGATACAGAAGTGACGGCCTTCCTGCGTAATCCCTGTAGAGATGCGTTAGTTCCGCCTTGAACTGCGGGTCATCTTTGTACCGGTTATACGCCTCCTCGAGTTCGTTCACGGCGTTCATCAGCGTTTCCGGGATATACTGACCGCCGTGAACCCCAAACCTGCCTTTTGACATCTCCCTCTCCTCCTCGACTTGACACTCCGTTCACGTCCTGACCGCCACTCTGCGTCGAATCTGGACCGCATCCCCATGTCGAACAGGGGAAACAGAAAAGGCCCGCCCTTGACGCTATGTCAAGGACGAGCCGTAACTCGCGGTGCCACCTTGCTTCACGGTACATCGAAACCGTGCGCTTAACGGGGTACCATCATACCCCGGGCAACTAACGTATGCTCCCCACGTCTCAAGATACTCGGCTCTCGCCTTTGGCCTGAACCCTCAGCGGTCCATTTGATGACGCGTTGTCTGCCCGGTTCACACCAATAAGCGGGCTCTCTGGAAGAACACCGTCACCGTTATCTCCGCTTCAACGGTTTTTGGTATTTACGCTGTTGCGTAACGCTACCACAATCCAGGGATACGAGTCAACCACGTCTTGGGTCGATCCATCAAAATCCCCTGCTCCCCAAGGCCTCGTAGATATCCTTACGGTGTCCGACGTTCAGGATGAGGATAGTGATCGTCGCATCTGATACCTCCGCTATGAGCCTATAGTCGCCGATGCGGTACCACCACAGCCCGGCAAACTCCGCCGTCAGCGCTCTCCCATGGCTGCGTGGATCACTGCAGCCAACGAGGTTCTTCTCAATCCATGACAACAGGAGCGCTCGCGTCGGTCTGTCCAGCTTCCTGAGGGCCTTTACGGCCTTTGGCGTGTAATGGACCGAAAACATCCTAGCCTATCTCCAAGATCTTCTTCACTTCATCATGGGTATAGGTAACAGGGTTCTTCTTATGCTCTTCAAGCGCCTGTAGGGCTGTTTTGAGGTCAAACTCGTCCTCGATCTTCTCTAGAACAGCATTCCTTACAACATCGGACACCGAGAGTCTCTTGAGAGCCGCGTATCGCTTGATGAGCTGGGCTTCCTCATCGGTCAGGCGCACAGAAATGGACATCGGTAGACCACCTCTCTGTATTGCATCGTATCACAATGTGCTACAACGTACTACACGTATTGTGCGCCACTCACGAGTTGATATACTGACTCACATGATAATCGCGTCTATGACTGTAAGCCTGCACGCCCCATGGGCGCACTCCCTGAAGGAGAAGCGCATGGAGGTCAGGAGCCTGCTCGCGCGGATACGCGACCAGTTCAACGTATCTGCAGCCGAGGTGGCCAGTCAGGACATTCATCAGACCATCACCATCGCCGTCGCCGCCATTGCGGCCAACGGAGCGCAGGCGGACAGCATCCTCGACAACGTGATCCGGTTCATAGAATCAAACAGCGAAGCCCTGATCGTCTCGGTCGAGCGGGAGCGGCGCTGACCGTGCCACGAGAGGTAGCTGCCAGCTCAGCCCAACAAGGAATGCGGCTATGCTGTCTCAGAGTGCCAAGAGTGAGGAGGCGCGCTAATGAGCCGAAGAGTCGAGAGCTTCTATGACAGTTCCGCTCAGTACGAGTGGGACCGCATGGACCGTCACCGGATGGAGTTCCATGCCACGCTGCGGGCGATGCGCGAGTTCACCCCTCCCCGCTCCACGATCCTGGACGTCGGCGGAGGTCCCGGACGGTACAGCATCGAGCTGGCTAAGGCAGGCCACAAGGTCACGTTGCTTGACCTATCCTCGAAAAACGTGGAGATGGCCAAGCAAAAGGCGAAGGAGCTGGGCGTTCAGCTCGTGGACTTCGTGCACGGGAACGCGCTCGACCTTTCTCGCTTCGCGGACGGGACGTTCGACGTGGTGCTGCTGATGGGGCCGTTGTACCACCTGGTCGAGCCAGCCGACCGCGACCGCGCCATTAGAGAGGCGCTGCGGGTCCTAAGGCCCGGCGGGCTGCTGTTTGCCGCATTCATCACCAGGTATGCGGTGTATATGGATCTGCTGAAGTCGGATCCGTCGCTCATAGGTCGCCAGGCGAAGGCTTATGAGAGAATCGTCGACACGGGTGTCCACATCCCCACCGATCAGAACCCGGGGTTCACCGACGCCCACTTCATCCACCCGATGGAGATAGAGCCCCTCATGTCCGGGCATGGCTTGACCACGCTCCGGCTGGCCGTGGCCGAAGGGTTGATCGCGCCTGTGGAGGCCGCTGTGAACGCGCTGCCGGAAGACCTGTTCGAGGCCTGGGTGGACGTGTGCTACCGGCTGGGAACGGATCCCATCACGTGGGGCGCCGGCGAGCACATGCTGTATGTCGGGACGTCTACTGCCCGAAAGCCTGACCCAGCCTAATAAGCACATCGCCGAGCCCTCCAAAGACTCCGTTGAGGAATTCCACGCCGCCTTCCTCATCGAACTCAATGAGCCACTTTCCCTGGACCTTCGTGAGGGAGAACGTGACTTCGTTGGTGACCATCCTCATATCGGAGATGCTCGTCATCTTGTCGCCGAAGATCCGTTGCGCTTCGGCTGCTATCTCTTCCTGAGTAGCTCCCGACATCGCCATCTGCATTGCCAGCGGGAGGTACTCCCCGATGACGGCCTCCACGAGGGTGGCCAGGTCAACGGCGGTGATCTCCGCTACTACTTCGGCGCGGTCTCCATTGATAGTTGGTTGCCCGACCTTGTAGGTCATCCTGCCGATCATCTCCATGAAGTCCAGGTCCTGGGGGACGGACTTCTGGAGTTCCGTGAAATCGAAGTCTTCCCTGGGGGCCACCATCATTGAGGCCATCTTTTCGTACTCGGCGGCCTTGAAGAGTTTCAGGAACTCCTCTACGACCTCGTTGGGCGGGGTCGCGGACGAACAGGACGTCAGAGTCATGCTCACGAGAACAGCAGCAATCAAAGGAATCAATAGTGCGGCTTTCTTGGCCACGTGCAGGACTCCTCTCGCGGGTGCTGTGGGTCACTCTAATTGTCGGAACTTTCCAGGGAGATGTTATGGCTGGCGGATGCACTTGGTGGCGGCGGCTTTTGCTGGCGCCCATCGACGGTGAAACTAACTGCCGAATGGCGAATGCATCCTATCCAAGGTCACGGTTCATCCGGTTGTGGGACAGCACCGTAAAGCGCATCGGATCATCTTCGGATAGACGATAGCCTACAAGCTCGGCTGCTCGCCTCCCCCAAGACTCTTGCTGCTTCTTCGACAACACCGACAATCTGTGCTCAGACTCCACGGGGGCCTCCCATATGGACGCTAGGTAGAACTGCGTCTTGGGGTAATCGGTTAGGTATGACAGGTCGCGGACCTTTTCCGCATCCTCTTTGAAGGGTCTTAGGTTGGCTGAGGAAGACTTGTACTTACACTCAATGATAGCTAGGACCGACTTGGTCCTGCTGCCGAGGTCATACGAAGCGGCACTTGACCGAGACGGTTTCAGTTGTACGACCGCGATGTCCGCGCGTTGGTTGTTCGATAACGCATACTCAGTGAGCACCCGGACGTTCTCATCCACGAGGAATCGGGTACTGAGCGCACGCCTAAGGTGGTGATAGATCGCCGCTTTGAGGCAGTCCTCTCGCAGCAACATATCGTGATGGTAGTCGTCTGCGATGTTTCTCAGCCACAAAGACTTGAGTTCACGGTCGATTCGGTGTTTGAGCGACTCCGTTTTCCTTCACCCTTTCCGCAGCTCAACCTTACGATGCGAAAGGAGCACTGTAGAGGTGTTCACGCCAAATGCAGATGGTTCTCTTTACAGAACGCAATGAGTGCATTATCGAGCACTTTGGTTCTTAAAATCTGCCATCCATATCCCACATACTGAACCGGGTTCACTTCCCTAGCGAGCCAAACAAGGTCCCTGTATGCTTGCTCGAAGAAACGCTTCTGACCATACTGGAACATGTTTCCGTAACGCCGAAAGAAGACTCGGGTGTACTGACGGTCCACAGGGACTACAAGATCGGGTAGTAGATGATGGAGGGTCTTCGAACAGGCAACCAGTTTCGTATCGTTATCTACAATGTCTAGAAGCTGAATAAGGGTCCAGAGCCGCCTGATAGTATCCTCAACGTCAAGCGATGGGTCGTCTATGCATAGGCCATCCAATGAGATGGTTGCGCCCCGCATCGCTCGGATGGCATCGCAAAACTGCGGCAACGGTGCCATTCTTGAGCCACGCGCACCGATGCCCCAGGCGGCAAGCGTCTCCCTAAGTGCTTGGATGAACGTATCATTGTCAATAGCCGCTGCCGCACTTCCAAGAGCTTGTCTGGCCTTAATGGTCGCCGAGTGATAATCGAACTGTCCTGGCTTGTTGAAAGCGGGATCTGCATCGAAGACTTTGACATATCTGGGGAAGTCGGAAGCCAGTTGCTCTAGACGGGGACTAACAACATCATCCCTCTTCACCATGCAGCCCTCCCGGCCCAAGATGTTAGTAACATGGCTGTGTCTCTACAACCCGGCGCCAGACTAGCACTTCTCATACGAATATTGTCAAGTCACAGATCGGAGGAAGCAGACGGATCGGCCACCCGCATCCCCCTCGGCGGCTCGCCCTATGATGGAACACGTAGAGCAGGACCGTCTGCAGCCTGGACAGCCTGTTCCTTACACTGAGCACGAAGGGCCCTAAGCAGCCCTGCATATGGGTTTCTTCTTGCCGACCTACCATCTATGTTGAGCGGAGGAATAACCATCGCAAGTACAAGTTTCTCGATGTCGCAGATCTCTTCTTTGGTCATATGTAGCGGCGCAAAGCCTATGTCGAGATTCCGGCGCATCCAAGCCGACAGACTCTCCTCATCTTCCTGTCTGAACCTATGACAGGAGAGATCCTGCCTAGTGGGGTGAGTTCTTCTGGGCAGTGCCCGATAGCCCATCTCTCGTCTCAGGATGGCGCCAATCGATCGCCGAACTGTCGAGCGCCCGGTCTTGCCGGTTTCAAAGTGCTGGCGGATATCCCTTGTTTGCAGACTGGACTCGGACTTCCCGATGTAGACTAGGTCAGTGGGACCACGGAGCAATCGTCTCGCGAACGTCCTCGAACTCTGCTGTGTTCGTGCCATCAGGAAAAGGTTTCTCAATGACCAGAGCCGTATCGCTTTGGACGTGTCGTCTCACTTTTCTTCTCGTTGACTCGTTGCCTACGATAAGGATGATCTTGGGTCTTAGAGCGTCAACCTCATTGGCCAGATGCTCCGTTGCGCAGCGGTCGTCGACATCCGATAGATCGTCCAGCGCGGGGTCATAACACTTCCGATGGTGTGTCCAGTAGATGTTGCCGTCGCAGAACTCCAGTAAGTACTTCTCGCAGTCAGGCTCTTCAGCCAGGTACCGATAGCCGAAGAGGGCAAGGCACACCTCCCGAAAGAAGCGGATAGAGTACAGCGGTCTGTACATTGCGTCTACAGAAGGCATGGCGGAGATAAGCATGATTGGCTGCTTCTTCAGAGGAAAGAAGAAGGGAACGTATGCTCCCCCGTGGCAGAGTCTGCAGGATCCTATGCGCTTTGTGATCTCTCTCCCGTCCATGAGCGTGGTCACTCCCTGTGCTTTATTCGGAGCACCGCTCGACCGAACTCCGCCACTCCATCAAGGCCGCCAAGAAGCGGGCCCACCAATATCACCGTCGAGGAGTCTTGTGGCTCCTTGAGTTCGACGATCCTCTCACGATGGTGCCTTTCGAAGTAGCTCAGCACATTCGCCTTGCTCAATCCCGGCCGGGCCCCGCCAAGTTTGCCGCGGTGAACCATGTACACCGTACCCGCCTCATCCTGGGCAAGAGCTCCGCCGATTCTCCGATCAACCCCAACAAACGGGAAGTTGATCTCAAAGTCGATCCCGACGGGAGATGTTCCGCGAGGCTTCGCAAACCCATAGGCGTTCCAGTAACGCCTCGGTCGTCGGAACGAAACCCACAGCCCGGGCTCCGAGAACCAGTACAGCGTCGCATCGAATCGTCGTCCAACGTGAGCCAGCTGTCCTCTGGTCTCTTCGGTGCGGTTGGCTTGGACGTACTTCTCGTACTGCTCCTGGTATTCAGCAACCTTGTCCTCTACGACCCTAAGCATCCGTTATCACTCCCCCTCCAGCTGCGGTTTTGCGGACATCACTTGAGCAGCCATACCCCTCGGCGGGTTGTCCTTGTGATGGAACACGTAGAGCAGGAACCGGGCCCTCGACCCGCCCACGTACACGTCCGCATCAGTGCAGGTCTGTTTGCCTTCCTTCAGACCGATGAGGAACACAACGTCGGCCTCAAGGCCTTTGAACGAGCGTATGGTGGCGAAACGGATGCAGTTGCCCTTCGCATTCTTGAAGTCTTCTAGGTCCCACTCTTTGATCTTAGTGCACCCCTGGAGGCTGCTCTTCTCCAGCCGGTTGGGTGAGAGGATGACGATGCGGCTGGGCTTGATACCCTGGCTGACCAAGCGGCCGACCTCGGCTTCAATGAGCCGCTTCTCCTCCGGGCCTGAATCCCATGGAACGTGAACAACGGGGAGCCCTCCCAGGAGACCGGGACGAAGACCGCCCTCTTTCACGAACGAGCCGATCCACGTGCTGATATGCTCGGTGTTCCGAAGGTTGCGGGTGAGCCTGTGCTGCGACACTCCCATGGCCCGCAGGGCATCGATATTGTGTCTGAACAGGTCCTGATTGGGGTCGGCGAAAACGTACAACTCGCCGTCATTCTCGTCTCTGAGCATGGCTTTCAGGCAGGTGTACCAGTTCTCCGAGAAGTCCTGACCTTCATCGACGATGATGGCATCGAACTTCTCCTCCATCGGGGCCTCAGCGAAGTACTCGAAGCCTGCTGTGGGCAGGATCTCATCGTAGAACCGGCTCATCTCGGTGCCCTCCGGCGGTTCCTGGAGACCCCGGCCAGCCCTGGCCAGCTGTCCAAGCAGGTAGTCGTGGAAGCTCCCGCACACGACCTCACTGGGGACCTGGCTGGCCATGTACGTCGCCAGATTCCTGTTGAAGCAGGTCAGGAACACCCTCTTCCCTGCCCTCTTGAGCCGGCGCGCCTTTTCGAGGGCCAGGAAGGTCTTCCCCGTCCCTGCCGCACCGAAGAACACTTTGCGCTTGTCCAACTCCGTCTCATCGAGGATGCGCTCCTGCTCGTCGGTGAGGACCTTCCTGGACTCCCTGTCGTAGCGGTCGATCTCCTCGTCCATCCCCGCGAAGAACCGGCACCTGGGGGCGAGGGCCTTCTGGATTAGGAGGTCAGTAGCGTGTTTCTCGGGTGGCAGATCATCTGTGGCGAATGCACGCCGGATGGCGGCCTCCGGGGAGTCAAGGTCAGGCTCCAGAAGCACACTCTCCCGTGCTAAGTTCGCCGGCAGATTGCCCCAGACATGGCTGCACTCGGGGAACCATAGAGCGTGCCGGACCTTCAGCGGGAAGTAGTCGGTCTCGGCCTTCTCCTTGTAGCGGTCGAGGATGGCGAACTTGGCCTTCTCGACCTGGGCGACCGGGTCCTTGGACATAAGCTCCTGCCGGCCCTGCTTCTGCTCGTACCACTGGCCACTGCTGTATCCAACTTTGCCCTGCTTGACCTCAATCACGAGGTAGCCGAGAGTTGGACTCACCACGACGAAGTCGGCCTCGCCCGAATCGCTCTCAAGGTCCGGGGCAGCCGCAGTGCGGAACTTGTAGGAATAGAGGACTGTATAGGAGGCGGGGAGTTGGCGGAGCGCTGCGTATACTCTCTGCTCCCCATCATTGTCGATTAGGCGCGGGTCAAGGTCAGGGATCATGGTAGCCATGGACTAATATCCCCTTCCAGGCAAAGTGCGCGGAAGTGGCAGGTGTCATACGGATGCTTCGAGGGCAAAGAGTGCATACCCTCCCGATTCGATGGAGTGTTCGGTCGCAGAGACGAACTCGTCGGAGTTTAGACAGCACGTGGCACGATAATCTGGAGCCTGACCCAAACGTGGACAATCCTTCCACTCCCTGAGACAGTATGGACCTTCACCGGAGCCACAGCCGGGCCAACGTGGATACTGTCGATTGGCTGCGACTCCAACAGAGCGCACGGAAATGCGTCATTGGGCTCTGCCTTAGTCGGCTGCCCACCTATACTCAAACGCCTCAATCGGGAGCATCAGAACCGTTCTAAGGCGCTGAAGCGCATCTTTGCCCCCCGGAAGACCAGGCAGAATCGTAAAGTAGGTGTTGATAGCGGCATTGATAGCTGACAAACAGGTCTTTGCCTTGATCCAGTTGGGAGGGCTAAAGACGCGGTTGGCAGGCTGCGGCTGGTCGGCGGCGGAGGTCAACGCTGAGTTCAAGCACACACCAGCAGTATCGACCAATTCCGTGATTGCACCAGCACTCTTCGCTTGTTCATAACATCGACTAGGCCTTGGAACACGATCCGACTGGCTGTTCGATATCGAAAACAACATCGAGACTGCATACAGGTGGTGATAGGGAGCATAGGCCTTCATAGCCAGCAAGGTCTGGTTGAAGCTTAATGGATTTGACGGCACCCACCTTCGCATGATCTCTTGCATCCATAGGTTCAGGGCCTGGGCATCCTCGGCATTGTACTCACGCTTGAACAGCTGTTCAAAGTGCTTGTCAAATATCTTTGCTTCGTTATACGCAACGTTCGGCCTTTGGGCATGCCACGATATAAGATACTTGCCAAGGTCGCTGAGATCCAGTACATGGCTGGGGGTTCTTTCGGCTGGCGGGGCCTCCCCCCTCTTGGTAACGAAATAGCCGAAGGGATACTTCTGCTCAAAAGCCTTCTTGAGAGCCAAGACGCGCCTATCATTACTTCTCAGATCCCTGGGTTTGACGGCGCTCTGGGAGTTGGTCGAAATGCTTATTCGATCAGCTCTATCCCTGAGAGGAATCTCATAGAACCTGAACATCACGTAGGTCTCCTCGAGAGATCTCACTCGCTCGCTGCACGATAGGATAGTGTTGAGCGACTGACAGCCATTCACAACACTGAGACCCCTAAGGTCCAGAGTATGATCATGGAGAGCCATCCTATCGCAGATTGCAGTGATACCGTTGTGGAAGAAAAAGAAGTCTCTGTGCTTGTCGCCATAGATCGTGCTCTTGATGCCCTTATTTACCGCATTATTGAGTCCGAGAGACTGCCTAACATTCTTCTGGAAAAGGGTGCCATCCTTGACACCCGGGATGGAGACACAGTCGCGCAAAGGTATAGCGGCAAGAACCACCTTTGTACCCGCTATCGACATTGACAGGAACTTGCCGGCCTCCAAGTTAAAGGAGTGGTTGATGCTCGGAACCCCTCTATCGAGAGCAACACTGTACCGCCGTTCTAGTTCCTCCAGATCAACAAGGTTGATGGTTGCTGATATGTCATCCTTATCTGTCATACTCGCTAGGCTGTCCTGAAACGTCGCAAGGTCCTTCCTGGCTGAGTCAGTAAGGCGGGAAGTAACAACTAGCTCGAACGAGACTTCATACTCCTCGTCAAGCGCATGGGCCACCTCAGCCAATTTCCTTTTCAGCCTGCTGTTCGCGACTTCCTGTAACCGTACCAAGTCCTTCAGCTGAAGCCACGAGGAAAAGACTTCCCGAATAGGCCCGGCATCAATAGTGCTGCCTTCAACAAACTTGCTTTGAATGATATACACCGTTGAGCGTTGATCGTCCACGACGACTGCGTCTATCTGTTTGTCATCTGCCCCGTCTGTTATGTCGTCCCGCGCCTCATTCATGTCGCGAAGGTGGATATTGCGAAGGTACCAAGCAACAAAGCGCTGGCCTTCATTGGCGAAGTTCTGGACGTAGTAGTCCTCCTTGATTGCCTCTTTGATCTGGTCGATCAATGCCAAAGCGAACGCCTCCTGTATTGTCTACTCAGTCAGCCTGGGGATCCCGCTGTAGCCACCTAGATTGCCGGGCTACCAAGGGCGCGCCTGCGCACACGGGAGCAAGTCGAGTCGGACCACCCGCTTAGTTCTTGCCTGGGTCCCGAGGCTCCTTCAGGTTGTGCCGTCGCCGGCCTGGTCTTACTTAGAAACCACAGTCGTTTGGTTGACAATTGGCAACTCACTGTGGTCTCCTGAGCTCGAGGAAAGCAACTTCTCCGAGGCTGCGAGGTGATAGTCGGTGCCTCCTGATGGCGGATTCTCAGATAGGGACTTCTGGCGAGCGATCATCCTCTATGGACTCAATACCGCTACATACAAGATGGCACTGGGACAGTGCCTGGCCGACCTGGTTCGGCAAGGGCGGACGCAGATCTCCCTTGACAACTTGGCTCTCGAGTTTCACACCCTCTACAAGAAGCGGCTTGAGAACGGAAAACCCCAGTTGGTGACCCCAGGCAGGCAATCTATCATGGAGCAAGTAGTTGAGCTGAGTAGCCTTGGTCAGATAGATGAAGAAACCATCATCAGCCGTGTTAAGGCCCAACCGTTCGCAGAAGTCATCCCCAGGTTCCATACAGTGAACGGTCAAGCCCTAGCGGTCAAGTTCTACGAGGTAGTCAAGGATAACCTCATCATCTCCGATGAGACTTGCCGTCTCTTCGAAGGTGGCAGAGGCTTCGATCTGCTCTACGAACTGGGGTCAAGATGGAGCCTGCTAGAATCCTCGTTTCAAATGCGGCGTGATGATAGTGCCTTAGTCAACGATGTCCGCCGGTTCTATCTTGAGCGGGGCTACGCGCGAACCGAGATCACCAGCTTAGTACCGGCTCTGCAGGGCTATCAGAACGGCATATGCTTCTACTGCGGCGAGGCGATGGGTGAGGAAGAAATCCACGTAGACCACGTGATACCCCGACAGCTGGTCCATCATGATGAGGTGTGGAACCTCGTCCTTGCTCACGACTTCTGCAACCAGCAGAAGAGCGACGCTCTTACTGAGCGCTACTACATTGAGAAACTCATAGAGCGCAATGAAGCGCTCATAATGAGCAACCATCCCCTCAAGAAAAGGCTTATAGCGGAACTCGGCGAAACACCCGCTCGTCGTCAACAGAACGTGTGGAAGGTTTACGAGGATGGTCGAACCGTCCTACGATACACATGGGAGGGTATCCGTGGGTACAATCCGGCCACCGACCCCTTCTACAAGTCGTTCGTGAGGAGCATCAACCGATGACCACCATCACCTACAACAAGCTAGTCAGGGACCGAATCCCGGAGATCATCCGATCACAGGGCAAGTCATGCGTAGTAACGACCCTGGATAGGGCTGACCACCTGACTCACCTCAACGCTAAACTCAAGGAGGAACTCGAGGAGTATCTATCTTCTGGCGAGGTCATGGAACTCGCGGACGTCGTGGAGATCATCAGGGCGATACTGCAGGTAAAGGCAGTGAGTCTTGAGGAGTTTGAGGCGCTTAGAGAGAAGAAGCGTCAGTCGAATGGTGGTTTCGACAGAGGGTACTTCCTGGTAAGCGTGGAAGAACCGGGACGCTAGGCCAAGACAGAGCAGAGTGGGGTCTGCCCTAGCCACTAGGAACTGGACCTTCTCGGTCGCCTGCAGGCAAGACAACACAATCGGGAGATTGCTATCTTGGGAGAAGCGAAGGCTCCATATCAAACCATTGACGACAACCATGCCGATATCGTAGACAGACAAGCTTATGATTGTCTCGGAACGCATGTTCACATTTCGCGAGTACCTGGGCGTAGAGAGGAAATCCGCCATACCGCAGAGAACAGGCGGGTGCGGAAAGACAAAGACCGAGACATTCTCTAAGGAGAGGCAACACGGTGAGGTCATCGACTTTTGGTGGCCAGGACCAATACTACTCCGCCTGGGCGGGCCAGGCGGCGCCACCTCAGGCAATCGAGAGTGCCCAGCGATTCGAGTCGTTGATCAATGATGGCGACTACCGTGGTGTGGTACAGCGAGTCATCAGACAATGGAACAACACTTTACGAGAACAAATGCGCGCCGAAACGGGCCTACGGTTGAGCGTCGGCGATGACGTCCAGGCTGTCCCAGTCAGGATTGTCGACGGCCTTCCCAAGCCTCTCTTTCACATAATCTCCCAGTTCTCACCCGATGACCTACGACTATTGCTCAACCGGCCTCTTTTTTCCAGTCTCGACGCCCATCTTCCTGTTCTTACGAGGGACTATTGTCATATCGCTCACTGGCTTGGACAATTCCCACCTGAAGTTTCTCGCGATGAAGTCCAGAAAGTACGGGATTTCGTGCATGACATCGCAGAGGGTCTTGAGAAGCTAGAGTTTGAGCGAAAGATGCGGGGTATCGATCAAGACGTCCTGGGAGCCTACTATTACAACATACCGGAGGTGCGACTCTACTGGGTGGCTATCGCTATGACCGCTCGATTCATTGGCCTGCCCGTTGAGGCTTTGGCATTTGTAGTAGCCACCCATGAGCTAGCGCACGCTTTACTCACATGGGACGCGACATCGACGGGCGCAGATGGGAGACATCAAGCCTATCTCGGGCTAGCATCCTAATCGTGGAAGGTTTGGCGCAGCACTACACAGAGGTAATCTGCCGTCGCCTGGAACCGAAGTTCCCCATAGCTATCCAAGCATACGAACGATTGCTAGGACTGCAGAGTGACGTTTACAGCGTCCACCGCAGATGGCCAAAGGGACGAGCGAGCGGGGAGATCGTTCGTCTGGCCATGATATCCTCACGTTGTCACGAGAGTGGCGACTATGCAGCCTTTGAAGAGCTACTAGAACGATCCCGCGCTGCAGTTGATCCTGGCGACCTTACGCGAAACGGGGGCTGGATTGGGTAGTGACTCTCGGTAGCCCCAGTTTGGGCGCTACTCTAGAAGCGCTTTTGTAAGTGCGTCCGCTGCATCCGAGTAGAAGACTATGTTCACCTTTGTTGCCAACTCGTCCGGCAGTTCCAGCAGCTGGCGCCTCGCCGAAACCGGCATTAACAGCTGGAAAGCACCTTTTTCCACCGCGAGTTCCGCAACACCAACTGGGTTTGGCACCATCTCAATCGAACCGCCCAAGTTCAGCGCACCTACCACAATCAACCCGCCCTTCATGCTCCGCTCCATTAGTGAGCCACAAAGGGCCAGAAGAACAGCCAAGCCAAGTCCGTGTCCAGAGCGATCATTGTCCATAGCTCTTAACTGCACTGAGAACTCGTGGGCTCGTGGATCCCGGCCACCAATCAGAGTCTTCGACTGAACATACAAGTTCTGTTCGCCGAACCTAACGCTTTCCCTAAAAGCTGGAGGGATGGGGGCGTTGAGGATCTTGACTCCGCTTCCGGGCCCATATGTCGCCTCAATCCGATATAGAGATGGCGGAGCATCCTGGCCGCCGGGACTGATCGTCCAGACTTGCCCGGGCGGTAGCGGGTCAACCTCAATGGCATCGTCGCTGTGGAGTTCCGGTGTCGACACAAACGTCTCCACGCCTTCTGAACCCATGAAGTAGCTAAAGTGGGTGTTTCGGAACTCGGTCTTAAGGCACTTTTTCTGCTGCTCCTTAACCCGTCTGCGTCCCTCAAGCGCATAACGAACCAATCTCTCGAGTTCTTCATCGGGAACCGGCATCTCGGGATCAGGAAACAGTAGTTTCAGGAGGCCGCTAACGGTACGGTTCACCGCTTCTATGTCTCTACCGCTGAGTGCGCCTCCCCAGTTGACTCTTCCCTGCAAAGTCGACAACCTGGTGCCTTGGCGGAGTTTCGTCCAGCACTCCGAGAGAAAATCTGTAACAAGTCCGAAATGATTGGTAAGGTGATCGTCCGGATTCAGCTTCGGGAAATCCCACCCCGGCACATAACAGTGAATACGGTCCATAAACGCTGTATCGTTTCGCATTTCTGGTGGAAGCGGGCTGAGGAGATGGGCGACCCTCTGCTGCTGTTGAACATCAAGGTCCAGGTTGCCCACCATGACAATGCTACCGGATGCGCGAATGCTCTCCTTGCCTCGAGAGAACTCGCCGGCCGCCATGTACCCCTTCATGATATTGACTCCGTCTTTCTGGTCAAATGAGATGCCCGCGACCTCGTCGAAGCACACAACGTCGTAGAGACAAACTAATCCGCGCTGCCCGTTAGCCATATTGACGAACATCTTGGCCACGGTAGCCTTCCCGCCTGATATTAGATGCGAGTAGGGTGAGATCTGCTGATATAGATGGCTCTTGCCGGTACCGCGGGGCCCAAGCTCCACAAGGTTGTAGTTTCGCTCGATAAATGGCACCATACGCAGCAGCACAACCATCTTAGCTCGCTCGGATAGAGACGTAGGCTCAAGTCCGACTGAACGGATCAAGAAGTCCTGCCATTCAGCCGTCGTGAACTGAGCGCGCCCTCGGTTTAGGGTGTCTAGTACGTCGGACTTGGAGAGCTGGATGGCGCGGAGACTCTCAATAGCGAAAGGCCGACCCTGGCGTTCCTCAGCAACCGCCGCATCGTATGTGAGAGTAACCTCGGCGTAGAAACCATCCGTTAGCATACGTTCGTGTTCATGTGCCAAGTCATCATCGATACGTACATCCTTCAGCCCTAAGCTTGGCAACTCCACCAAGAACGAATCGCTCTTGGCATCCAATCTTGCTCGCACAATGTCTATCAGCTTTACGGAGCCCTTTTCTCGGGCACGGGCCTTGAAAAGCTCTTGCTCATTTGTCCGAACCGTACGATCACGGAGCTGCCGTTCGACTATCTGCAGCCCCTCTTGGATCTCCAGCTCATTGGTCGTTGCGCAGTATCGCCCAAGGAGGAACTCTACCACGTAGGTGGGGACAGGATACTGTCGGCTATACTGCCTCACGAGATCCTTACGTACCAAGTATCCATCAAAGGCCGAAGCCGCCAACTGATCCAGATGATCGAGCCTCATCTAGGATTCCTCCCCCACTATCGTCGGGCGCTGGCAAGCGATCTTGCCAGAGGCATCCGATATCACCACGCTCACCATCGTACCTTCAAATGAGTCGTCTACGACAAGCGAAACCCTGCCAGTCTCGTCTAGAGCCTTAGGAGTTGTGATGCTTGAGTCAGAAACATTGGGCTTGGTCCGTAGATCGGCCACCAGCCCCGCAACCGGAGGCTCAACGGCGATGCGACAGCGAAACCCCCGCCACGATACCTCTGAGACTGCCACGTCAACACGCTGTGAACTCTGATCGCGTTGAACCACAACAATCGGAATCACGCACTCTTGAGGGCTGATGCCACCATGAGCATATTCTTCTCCGGCCTTATAGCAGCAGACGCCCGGTGCGTAGGAAAGCCAATGCTCTGCATTCCACGACCACGGGGCAACGGGTATTTGAAGAGCAGAGCCATCCTTGATGACAGCGAATCTAGGCCACCGAGACTCTGTCAGATACTTGGGCAAGTCGTGTTTCGGCAAACCACCGGGCAACAAGAGCCACCCGTGGTCTGTCACAACCTGTACACGCTTCCACCCGGCAGCCAGCAGGCTGTTAACCCTCTCCAGCACTGCCTGTAACTGGCCTTCCGCATGTGATGCAAGCCAGGCTCCAAAATCGTGACCAGTCTTGTCAAGTTGCCCACACTCCGCCCAGGCCAAAGCACCGGGCGCGCTCGGATTACCAGTATCTGTGCCTTCGAGCACTTGGAAACCTTTTTCCTCAAGTAGTTTGCGAAAGCGTTCCGTGGTCAAGACACTACCTCTGCCGACCACCACAGGAGCGAAATCCGGTTCGAGGTTATCTCCCTCGAGGCTCGCAACTATGGGGGAAGCAGCTGGTTTGGCAGTCGACGTCACTGTCGGAAACGCAGCCCAGCGCCAAGCCACGCTCGACTCGAGTCCGGCGGCGCTGGTCATTGCTGCGAGGCGACATCCAAGGTCGAATCGTAAGCCGTCAACAAAAAGCAAGCAGTCACCCATCTTGCTTTGGACAGGCCCTTGCTGTGAGGCGCTTGGCATGGGAGATCTTTCCGTGCATTTCTGGAGCGCCCGAGCGGAGCCGTCAAGCCACCCAAGATATAGAGCGTACACAGCAGCACCAACTGCTTGTGCGTCAGCATCTGATTTGGCACAGGCCAAGGCACGCAAGACCGCATCATCGCAGAGATACCCCAACTTAGTGTACTGACTCACGATGCCATCGGCAGTTTCTCCGCTCAAAGGACTAATGCTGCCTCGGGCGAGCACACTCAAGTACTCGAGTGCCTGAGCGAGCGGACACCATCCCAGTGTCGCCCACACCCAACTGCGCCTAGGCGCATGCTCAGTTTCAAGAGCCATGACAGCGTCGCGCGCTGCGCTTGGATCCTTTTCCTTCAGTCCGAGCAGGGCTTGTCGCAGCTGCGCCTCTGATGACTCGTTTTCGTCCGGCCAAGGCTCTCTATCAAAGATGAGTCTCTTTGGTTTGGCCTTCCTCAGCAATCCTGGTATGCCCGGATACAGGGTCGGCGACTCCGCAAATCGTTCCCAGAGCAAGCGCCAGGGACCTTCACGAAGACCGAGTTTTTCTGCTCCCACGATCTCCCCGTCAGTCAAGGGGTCAAAGCTATACTCCTCACGACACTGGCTGCGGAAAACCCGCCAACGCTCATCTTTCCAGTCCTCTCTAGTCGTCGCGGGAGCGCTGAGCCACGCCAAGAGAGCTCGCTGATGGTCAGGTACGACCAGTCTGTGGAAGTCTGCGGCTTCTAGTTTCCTGTTGCGCAATGATTGCAAGGGGGTCTGAGAAAGCTCAGGCAAAGCGCTACGCATGGCCTCAAGCGTGCCGCGATCCTCGGCCACATCCAAACCGAGCCCGCCCTCCTGACTTACAAGAAACGCTAGCACGGTCCAGTCCCGACCGTTTTTCTGCGTCCATACTGTGCCGCGGTATTGCAGTTCCACTAGAGGTTTCAGTTCGTCAGGGCACTCCTCGACCGCACGCAAAGTCTGTCTGCTGACACCCGGCATATAGATCACCGGGACCGTACCGTCTGGCCATTCCAACTCAGGAAATGCACGTATGCGAACTGAAGGCTCGATCACAGAGCGGAGCCAGATCGAAGGCCCTTTCCGCTGGGTCGGGTGGTATTGCCCGTACTCCAGTAGCGCGGGCATGAGTGGACGCAGCTGCTCAACTAGGGAGTTCCACTGTCTGTCCTCATCCGTCCACAAGACTGCCACGGGTGAAACCGTATCACCCGGATTATGCTTGGAGGCACGTGCCAGGGAATCCATGACTGCTTCGAGCATGGTGTTGGACTGAGTTATCGTAGTCGTCACGGTCTAGCGGCCTCCCCCAGGCTCGTGCCTCGCGAGCTCCGAGCTGCTTGTTTCAACTTCACTGTGTAGTGGCAATCATTCCACCGGTTGCCGTCATTAGACGGCCCTCCAGTAAAATCAACGCTCGTTTGATCCCAACCCCACAGCCATGGGTACTCATCCTTTGAGCGGACTGGTTCTTTGCCTCGATCTTTGCTCCAGCTGATGTTGGGCTTTGCTCGCAATATGCCAGCCCCAGTCACGCCATTGGGCAAATCGTGCGCCATGAATGGGCGTATGTTCACCCGAACCCCGTCATTGATGTCGGGCTCCCAACCTATGGGCTGACGGCTGAGAGGCTTCCAGCGCACGAAGATATCGTAAGGGGGTTCGCCGACCAGTATCGCCTTAAGAGTATTCTGCAAGACTGTGGCTGAAGCCAACCTGTCATCCGCGCCATCCTCGCCTCGACTCACAGCATCTTTCTGCCGTGCGAGCCAGTCGCCCAAGTAGGAATATGTCAGCTTTTCGAGCAACTGTCGACCTCGTCCGTCTGGCGCGCAGAGCCTGTGGTAGTTGACCAGGGCATGGAAACCATCTCGACGGCGACCATCCCAGATGTGCCAGATGAACGGCCGATGGCGGAAGAGGCGACAGTGTTCCGCAAAAAACGTGTTTCGCAACCAATCCTCCAAGCCTAAGCCTCCAGTCCATTCCATAAGCCTGTCCAAAGGCAACCCGGAAGCATGGAGCAACTCGATCAGGCGCTCATGGGCTGGAGTCTCTCCCAATATCGAGGGCATGCATGCGATACCGTCACGGTCAGCATATTTCCCCAGTTCCGCGCACTTTTCTACCCAAGCTCGAGAGGCCTCATCAAGTTCCATATCTCCTACGGTCTCCGCCGGCCAGCGGTAGCCTAGTAGACGAGCGACCGCAACCTGAAGGATATCGCTAGTGTTAGGTGCGCGGTAGATCAGCGATGGGTGGCGTTCTGTGCCGACTGGATCGGCAATACAATACGGGGACCTACTCGCAGGTCCCGCTGCGACCATCCCTGCCGGGTGTCCGTGGAATAACCATTGAGTCGGATCGTTGCTCTGGGGCTTAGGCAGGCCGTAAGGATACTTCTCGTTGGCGACCCTCTGCCAATGCTCCGGATCGAAGGCCACGTTGACCAGAGTAGCATTGGTTACTTTCAATGTCTTGTCTATTCGACGCACCTGCTCGGCGTATTGTGGCGAGGAACAGAAAGCCCAAATAGCTGGGAGATGTGAGGAATCGTTAGGCAAGATCACCGCTGTATTGTTGTCAAAGGCATCCCCGCTGTAGATCGTTGGTAGGAGGCTGTGCATCTGGCTTACAGCAACACCTAACTTCCCCCAGGCAGCAGTTCCATCCTTTCTTGCCCCTGGGATGTCAGCTATAGCTCCTGAACCATAACCCCACCGCAATAGCTGCTCTCTCCCGCCGTAACAGGAGAGCGCACTAACGGTGCTCTGAAACCGTGCCCAAGGTAAATCGATCGCAGGAAGCTCCCAAAAGCAGATAGCCATCCTTGGAAGGTCGCCCGTCGTTAGGCCGTGATACGCATATGCATATCGCTCAAGCAAAGTACCTTCCATGGCTCCAGAAAGAAGGATCCTGAAATCTGGATTGCCTAACTGCGCCAGTTGATTCAGGACGCCCACGGGGCCACCACGCAGAGACTCAGCAGTCCTGTCAACTGAAGATGCGGTACTTGCGTCAACTGAGGAAATCGCAGAATCTGGGAATGGTCGAACGGCAGTCAATACTGCCGCAAGTATCTTCAAGTCCCAAAGGGGCGTTCGGAAGGCTTTGGCACCTATTGCTCCCAGTAAGTTGAAAGTCATTCCTGTCAGGAGTCTCTTACGCATCTGAGCTTGAGTTCGTAGAAAGAGCCAGTTCTGAGGCGCAATAACCGCGAGAGCTCCTCCAGGTTCCAACCAGTTGCCCATTCGCATGAGAAATGAGGTTGCCAGGTTGCCTTTCGCCTCTGGAAACCAACTCTCACAGTAGTCTGCAAGAACGGTCACCTGTTTGGCTCTCGCCAGGTACGGTACGTTAGTTGCAACGAGGGTATACTTTCTCACGAGCATCCCTGCGGCATGAGCCAACCCTTGTGCCGCGATTGCCGTCTCCGCTTGGGCAACGTCTAGATGAACATCCTCGTGGCCAAGAGCCCGGCTAAGTAGTGGGCCGAGATCCTCAAAAGCGCTGATAAATAGCAGGCGTTGACGCGGGTCTCCAGGGTCTATCAGACTACCCAGCGTGTCCGCCTCTTTGAAAAGGTTGTATAGCCGGTGCATGCCCGCGCGCAGCCTGTCGTCGGCGCCAGCCAGATTAGTCCAATCGTCTTCTTTACCTCTGGCGGCAAGTCCCGAACAGGCAACGTGCAATTCAGGGAGAGTCCGGTACCCATCGGATCCGGGGTAAGACCAAGCTGCCAGTGCCAATGCAAAAGCTGCGATCTGACAGCACCGATTGTCGATCTCGAGCCCGTATAGATTGTCGCGTAGCACAACGTCTACAGCGTCACGAGCTGACAGGCCTTCCTCCGCCATTCTGATCGGCACCAAGACGTGAAAGGCAGCAACCAGGAAGTGGCCAGATCCACAGCACGGGTCAAGAACTTCTATCTCTCTTGCAAGCTTGGGCCATTCATTAAAGGTTCCTGCTGCAATGCGCCACGATGCGGGGGACTCACCCTCGCTACCTGCTCGCACAAACCGTAGGTATTCCCAGGTCACACCTGGCAGCGCTATCTTGCGACGCAGTTCGTCCTCGCTGGTGGCTCGCGTCAAGTCATCCTGGGATAGTTGCTTTCCTGCCCACCACGCACCCAGCGTGTTGTGCAGGAGAAATTGCACCATATACGGCTCCGTGAACAGCTGCGTTACAGCAGGGATCTCATCAGCTCCAACCTTGTCGCCGGAGCGGTTGACCTCGTCCTTCCGTTTGCTCTGCCAGTACTGATATACCCAACCCAGAGAATCCGAAGCTGTGAAGACTGCAGCCGGGAGAGAATCGATTAGGTTCCGAAGCCGTATTTGGTGCTCAGCAGCTAGTTCCACCTGGAGTAGTGGGTCCTCCGGGCGGAATATCTGCGGTAACATCGATTGGGCGCAGCGGGCAACGAATTCCCATACACTAACGCCGTCTCGACTCGCCAGTTCTTCAGCCTCAGCCAAGCTTATCGAGACCCCTCGGCTTGGAAGTATGAGTAGGCCATTTTCCGCGAGGAAACGAGCAAACAGCATGCGATGCCACTGTTCATAGGCGCATTCCGCTACGAGCCTCCGCAACGCTAGATTACCAGTTCTGTCCTGCACGTCGCCGAGACTTCGGGCCTTAGCTCGGAGTTTGTTGCGCAATTGACGTTCGGCAGGGCTCATATGGGCATAGGGCTCATAGTGATGGACTGCTAGCGACTCCAGAGCGGCTCGAGACCCGGCTTCGGCAATATCGCGAGCTTCGGTAACAACGCGTTCAAGGCGATTGCGTAGATTGCTAGGCAGTATTGGCATCAGCCAGAGCCTCCTATGAGATCACTACGGGACCGTCCTTGATCCTGCGAAGCAGGTACTCCTCAGTCTCCGCCAGCCACTGTCTGACATCCTGTTCTGTCTTTAGCGTGCTCGCCTTCAGCTTGACCCGCTGTGCCTTCGGCTCCAAAAGCTTCGCTGCTGCCTCGTGCGCTCTGGAGAATCGCTGAGGCAATGCATCAATCCTTGTTTTCCAGGCTACTAGATTCGTAGTGTGCAAGGAACCCAGGATGCTGTCGGGTGAACTTACGTCTGGCGAAGGTAGGTCAGTGATGCCCTCGTGGGTCAAGATCTGTCGTTGCTGCTCTTCCGGTATTGATTGCCACTCTGCGGTAGACATCAAGGCGTCAATGCCCTCGGAGTAGATTCGTTGATACGTGCTGTGCGCTGCTACAAGCGCCGCGCGCAGTATGTCGGCCAAAGCAAGGAGAAGTCCGGGTATAGGATCAGGTTCATGCAACAGACGACGTTCTTGCCTGATTGCTTGAGCCTGAGCTGCGATCTCGCTTGTCTCCGGCAAGTCTTTCGCGAACTCCAAAAGTGAAGAGAGTACACCCCACCTAGGCAGCCGTTCACCGGCCAGTCTCGCACTGCAGATCCACTCTCTTGCGCTGCGTCTCAGCTCGTCAGCGTGTTCAAGAATCGCCCGGAGCTGATCGTTACCGCTACAACCCTTTATCTCGTGCAGCAGAACAGTATGCGGTTTGGCAGGCAACGGTGGCTCTCCGCCAGCTCCATCAGCAAGCTCGGCAAGATGAGCTAGGAACACGGATGCCTTCGCCAGCTCCTCATTCGGCTGGCAGACCACGTTGAACTCTTTGAGGAGCGCACGCAAATCGATACGCTGCCTAGCATCGAGTGGTTGCATTGTGACCCTGAAATCCGATATCGAAATGCTCGCCTGGTCCAATTTGCCAATCAAGACGTCTGCACCCTTCTGTATGGCTTGCAGATGTCCTGTAGTATGCAGAAGGATCAAGGCAGCGTCGATCGCGTCGCGCGGCCACCCGTAGGGGCATGCCTCGAAGGTTGCTCTGATCTCTTTCCCGCTCTTGCCAGCGCCGATGTTTCCCAATATTGAGGAGCAAACAGGATGCTTCTCAGGTGGTTCGTTCCATTCGATGGCTGCGAGGGCACCTACATCACCATTCCGAGCACGAGCGATTACGCTGGGCCAACGTTTGTCATCAGCATGTCCAAACTCAGGGAACAGCCGGGTAAGAGACGCCTTTGCGGCTTCTGATACCTTGAGTGAAAAGTCCACTTCGTATCGCTCTGATCCACCACCCTGAAAAACCTTGGCCCGCTCGATGATCTCCCGCGCAATCCTGTCTCGCACTGCCTGGGCAGTGCTCAGACGCGTCAACATTGCCTCCCGAGCCTCTTGTCCCTCCCTGCCGGTCGGCACGCCTCTGGCATTTAGCGTAGCCCGGGCAGCTTCGGCTTCGACCATCTTGGACTGGAGCTCCTCTGCACTTGACTTCGGTATGAAGACGAACAACATGGGGGAATCCGTCCCGGCAGAGCGCGCATCCCCAACTACGTTGGATTCGCTTTCACCCCAACCGTCACGGATCCACAACGGAACACTCGCGCTATCAGTGACCGGACCGTTGGGACCGAAGTGAACCTGCAGCTTACGCGGCACGTTGTCCTTACCCTGAGTGAGTTTGATCCCTTTCAGCAAGTCGTTGCAGGCAGCCATGAGCAGTTCAGCACGTTTGGCAGAGATCGTAGCAGCATCGTTCATCAGTTTGGTACGTCTCGTGCGGAATTCGCGGTCCCACTCAGCGCTTTCACGCGTCTGCAGACTGTACTCATCATCGATCTTGATCAGAGTCCCTTGCTCAACGAGCTTATCGAGCACGCCTGGGATCTCCAGTCTAAGGCGAGCTCCGTCTGTAGCAAGGTCTGAAACCAACAGGTCGGCAAGAATGTCGGGTGTCGCCCTAACGCCGATATCTGCGCCAGCCTCACGTGGGAGTCTGCGGATCAAGAACACGAGACCGCAGATTCGAGCTGCCAACTGATCATCAGGCGTCCCGTCTGCAAGTTTGCGGATGGTTTCGTCCAGTTCTCTGAGCAATACTCCCGTGCGCAGCAGGTCAGGGTGAAGCTGGTTGAAGATGAAGTCTCCTGGAACAACCGAGCCCAGAGGGAGGTCTGCTGTTCGTCTCACCGCTTCCTGTACAATGCGCAATTGAGTTCGGAGCTGGCTCGCTGTTCCGGGAACATCAGCGGCTCGCAGAACGCTTTCCCAGAAACGACGACGTATAGGAAGCAACGGATAATCATCGACCAGTACCGAGCGATCTTCAGCACGGGCGGCGATTTTCGTACTTGACAACTGTCGGCTTATCTCCCCAGAATGCGCATCTAGCACTGTCTCGAGCGCTCCACGCTTGTCGACCTTCTTGGCTAGTACGACCCTCCGGGTAACCGTCTCCACATCTGCGTCCGAGAGCTCAACTTGAACGGTGAATCGGCCAGATAGACGCTGAAGGAGCGCCATATCGGCAGCAAGAGCTGTTTGACCAGCTCCTATGAGCAAGACACGTCCATCGAGCTGCTTGCATATAGCCTCTGCGACGTCTTGGACCGCCTTGGAGCGGTCTTGGTCATTGCCGATGAAAAGCTGTACTTCATCAAGTGCAAGCACCGTGCACGGCATCTCGCCATCGACGGCTAATACTCGCCGCATGGTCTTGACAAAGTCGTCTATTGTGATGTCGTGTACCGTGGGAAACTGAGATTCCAGTTGTCCGAGGACCTGGTTTACATCCGGTGCCAGTGTAGGCATGGCAGCAAGGGTCGCTTCAGCCAAGATTGGGCTCGAGTAGAGATAGCCCACCTCCTCCGAGAAAACTCTCCCTCTTGCCTCCACATAGGCCTTGACCTCCTCAAGGCAACCGTTCTGCGCGAGCCACAAGCAGAACTTGGCTTGTGGCAGTGCTGTCGGTAGTGCCTTTGACCGAAACACCAAAGCCAGAATGGCCAGACACAGGCTACCTGCTTGGCCCGACGGTAGGACTCCCGACACACCATGTAGCCCACCGCGACGCTTGCCCTGGGTGTCAAGCTCTCGTAGGAGATCGAGCACACTATTGGGTAGGTTCGCGAGTCCGCGCGCTGTTGCGCCATCGGCAAACCGAGTGTTCACCCAAAGGTGGCGGAGCATCTTGAGCAGGTGGGATTTGCCACTTCCAAAGAAGCCGCTCACCCAAACAGCCGGTTGACTCTCGCTGTCGAGGCTGCTCAGGTATGACTCTAAGATACGAACAAGGCCCCGTTCGTACTGACCCTCACACACGAAGTGCTCTAGCTCGTACCTCAAGGTGGCAATCTCTTTAGGACTTAGCCCCTCAACTACGCTCGCCACACCGTCGTTAGGGATCCTGGATGTGACAGGATCACGGACGAACACGTCTCTGTTGATGATCACTTGTCGTCCACCCCTGCATGAAGAGTAATGGGAACTGCTAGATAGTTCCATCCATCGCGGGCGTCCAAGAGACGGTAGTTGTTATTCTCATACTCACCGGGAAAAAAGATAAGGAGCCTCCCCCGAACATCGCTCTTTACGGAAGCAATGACATCTGATAGGTGGGTAAATCCATATAAACATCCCGCACCAATGAGGGCAACGACAGTGTTCTCGTCCACATCGTCGCGAGTGAGAGCATTCCTTACCCGCTGAGCGACAAAGGGGACGAATCTCTCGGCGAGAAGCATGGCGAGGCGGCTGGGCCGCTCGAAGAAACTGCTGCGGTAATCGAGTCCAGACATCCACTCAGCAAACGCGTCACTTATGTCGACTTGACTCCAAGTGTGACCAACCTCTATGGTATGGAGTCTGAAGAGCGGAATCCTGGCCCGCAACTTGCGCTCATCTGACTTGGGATAGACGACAATAATCGTCTTCTGCTCTCCCGCTAAATCCCGCTGCCAAGGTGCAGCAATGTGGTTCCGATATGTCGAGGCGAGATCCTCGATTTTGCCCATTCCCCTCACTCCTTGCTTTAGGTCAATAGCGGCGCAAGGCTCACCTGCACGACGCCGCCACCATAGGTGACGTCCAGGAAACCGAGACGCCGTGCATCTACGGCAAGGTCGAGCATCTCACTAGATGTACAATCCAAAACCCTAGCCCAAAACGTCTCGAATAACGCCTGTCCTCTGAAGCCGCACAGGAATCCCAGCAGAAGTGCATATGCGGTGCTCACGGGTGTTGGAGATACGACCTGGCGCAACTTGTGACTATAACCACGCAGATGTCCAGATTGTGTCCAACTAGAAGCGGCGTTTCTCAAGACTTTATCAAGGGTGCTGTCGTTTAGCCTATCTCCAACTGCAACTCTGACTGCCTCCGCCATCTCGTGCCGAGCGAGTTCCTGGCCCGGACTCATCCGCAGAACCGGTTCAGCCGTAGCCCGAAGAAGAGGATCGCGTGCCAGAGCTAATAGCAGGGCGAGCAAGCCCTGATCACTCTTTGCAGCATCCCAGAGGCGACGGAAGACCCTAAATAGGAGGATCTTCCTATCAAGCCCGTACAGTTCGCTCAGACGCTGCGCAGACAGCCTACGGGTCGCAGCAGTCTTCTTGCCCAGACAGTTGTCGTCCACAATGGCTGCAATGTACTCTCCATGTGATGCGTCGGGCTGGCATCGCGACAGCAGCGCCGCAACTTCTTGCAGCATAATGGTACGGCTGGTGTGGGTCCCTTTGGCCCCCCAGCGGAAACCCGCTTCGTGAAGCCGGTGCTCATCTACCAAAGCGGGAGCAGTTGGGAAATCTGCGGAAGGATTTGTCATCATGGCACCAATATACCATGTCCATCGCCGGCTGACTAGCCGGCGAGGTCGGTATCATGCCCAGGATCGTCTACTCACTCCCTGTGTGTATTCACAAAGCTCAGACCAGCAACAGGCCTCGCAACGTGGTCGTGACGGCAGGCAGATACTCCTGCCGAGTTCCCACAAAACCAGATCGAAAATGCCAGGATAGTCGGGGTGCAGTTCTCGAGATCTGTAGATGATCAGTTCCGTTGTGGCGTTCTCAGGAACAAGCCCCATTCTGGTGAAGACACGCCTCACCTGAACATCCACCGATACATCAATGGAGTACCGATCACTAACCGGTACGCGGAAGTCGCGCACAAGGGTGTTCGCCGCCATGGTAGCGATTTTGGGTCCTACGCCCTCGAACTCTAGGAACGACGGACAATGGTTGCGCTAGAAGGTGTGCCTCTCCAGATCATTGATGCGTTCCCCTCGTAATGCGTCCCAATGCGGCAGATGGCTGAGTAGAGGTTGTTGGTCATCGTCTCTGGGAACCTGTGTAACGCAGGTGGACCATCCTTTATGGCTCTTACCTGAGGCCCGGTCAGCTTGGCGATATCTGCAAACTCGAAGGAGCCGATTGCTTGCCTCAAGTGGTAGCGTATGCACCATGCTTTTTCAGCCCGTATCAGGCGATCTATGACGCATGCAATAACGAAGGCGTGCGGGTACCGTTCCAGATCGTTTTCGAGTTCATCTGCCTGCGGCACCCGCGTGAACGCCACAGGCTTAGGGGGATGGGCCATACGTTCGTGGCCATCCATCACCAGTGCCTCAGTGAGCCGGGCGAGTCTGTCCTTGCTCACGGCTGTCCACCTCTCACAATGGTCATGACGCACTTCCCATGCCGGCCGACCAAGGCTCGGTGCCGTGCATCAGTAGCCCCCCGCCTGTCCATGAGCCTTCATTGCTTAGGCGCCTTGAACTCAAATGGCCGAGGCCTGCGCCATCAATCGGGAAGAAAGCAGGATTCCTTCAAGACCAACTTCTCTTTGCCGGCGAGCGGCTTGGTTGGGGCGAACACAAGCTGGACCTCGCCCGAGGGAAGGGTATCATCCACCAATCCCTTCATGTCCGACTTGGCGACTCTGCCCCAGAAGTAGGCGTATATGTCGTGTTCAAAAGCACCCAGCCCGGCTGTAGCCTTCTTGAAGTCTCCTGCTTCTACCGTTCTAGACTTCTCGTAGACGGTGACAGTCCTCTCAACAAGGTCCCACCCGACCCAGTCGGTGTATTCCTGGGTGATCTTGATAGTGGCGGCTCCATCGCAGCCAGTCATCTCACCGTTTTCGTCTGCCAGGATGAAGTACACTATGAGCCCATCGCCTTCCTCGTACGTTACAAGCTCCTTGATATAGGATGGCGGCTTGGTGTTGTTGCTGCAGGACACAGATGCGAGCGCGAGCAGGACACACGCGACGAACAGGAACACACAGAGTCTTCGTGGCATTATGCAAACCTCCCGCCGAATGTTTCTAGATGGTCACCCGTGATAGCTGGATCCACCCTGGTTGTGGCTTCTTGCCGTGGAGAGGTTCGATAGTTGCTGCGATGTAGTGGTTTCCTCGACAGGATGATACTGCGTTCGCCCCGTCAGGGAATGTGGGGAACAAAAGTTTGTGGGGCCGGAGTCCTACATATCGTAGTGTCCCTCCCTCGCTCCCGACACCCGCACTTCCACGTAGAGCCGGTCCCTCGGACCAAACCCGTCACCCAACACGAGAACAACCCTAGCTTGCAGCTCGGCTCCTTTGCCGAGCCGCGTCGCCAGCTTCCTGGCAATAGTCCGCCTGATGTATCCAAGCATATGGCCTCTGTCAGTCATGACCCGTATGGCACTGGCATCGTGGGGGTTGTTTGGCTCTGGGATTAGCAACAGCCGATCGCCGGGGGATAGATCATCCAACCGCACCGGCCCGTTCATGTGATACCGGCACCCAACGACGCGAGTGACGAAGAGGTTTGCCTTCTCGAAGGAGCACGGGACCGTAGACACCCATGGTCCAAGAGCCGCTCCGATAGCCATCATCGCAATGCCGAGGTCGTCAGGCTGAGCGAACTCGCCGTACCTGTACTCTGCGACCGCGTTGACGAGACGTATTGGATGGACCTCCCGTGCGATCAGGCCAATCTCCGTCTCGCCCCACTCGCAAACCGTGCCCCATGCCTGCAAGCCCTCCACCAAAGCGCCGCAGTTGATGAGGTCCGCACCGTACGCAGCATTGAGGAGATCGAGCGGACCCCCACCAACGGCTCTATCCCCGGCATTCAGCCACTCACTATCGAAAACCGAGTTCTGCGTTGGGGAACGCATTGACTCTCCCCCATCCTTCCTTTGGTCTCAATACCATCTTGAAGGACGCACTCCGTCAGGGGATGTGGGAAACAAAAGTTTGTGAGGCTGAAGTCCTAGGTAGGTGATGCGGTATCCGGTCAGAGACATCACTCTAAGTCTAGGCCATACCAACCAATCCTAGTTCGCGAGCGATCTCTTCTTCTGTGACGTTCAGACGGCTGCTCGGTACAATCACGCTGCTCGCCAGCGCCCGTTTGCGCTTGAGTAAGGTGTCCAGCACCTGCTCTGCTGTCCGGCCGGCGGGACTGGTAACTATGGGGATATGAACCGTTACGGGCCGGGTCTGCCCGATTCTGTGAGCTCTATCAGTAGCCTGATTCTCCACTGCAGGGTTCCACCAGCGCGTATAGTGGATCACGTGATTTGCCCCTGTAATAGTAAGGCCAACCCCTGCTGCCCGGGGAGATAGAATCAGAACGTTAAACCCCTGGGACATGTTGAAGTGTTTGACGGAGTCGAAACGGTTAATCGATTCACCATTGATGATCGCCGGGTAGATGCCGAACCGCCCCAATATGGCTCTTGCTAGAATGCGCTGCATATTCCTTCGATCCGTGAACACCAGCGCTTTCTCTTCAGATCTCTTCACGTGCTCCAGAATCTCCATGGTGCGGGCAAGCTTTGGACATGACCGGATGAGTTCCTCCGGACTTGCGGTGTCAAAACCACCAGTTTCAAGGTAGGGATGCGCACAGGTGTTGAGAAGCCTGCGGATAGCGACAAATGCGACTCCTCGGCCCTTGTCTCCGCGCTTGGCCTCTGCCACTATTTCCGCGTACCTCTGTTGTTGCAGCGGACTCATCGGGACTGTGTCCACACACTCGGTCTTGGGGGGGAGCTCTCTAAGGTACTCCTCCTTGGTCCGTCTCTTGTACACCAGGTATAGGTGTGCAACCAACTTCTTCTCGACCGCTGCCCGCATCTCATCGGTATCGTTCTGAGACAACGGGATCTCAAAACGCTGACGGAACTCCTGGTAGCTGCCAAGCAGCCCTGGCTGGACGTAGTCAACGATGGACCACAGATCTCCGAGGCTGTTCTCGACGGGGGTCCCCGTTAGGGCAAGGCGAAAACCGGCCTTCATTGCCTTCACTACGCGAGCGGTGGCGGTAGTGAAGTTCTTGATCCGCTGTGCTTCATCGCAGACCAGGACTCTCCAGTCGATCTGGCCCATCATGATCTCATCTCGAACAAGGGTATCGTATGTAGTGGCGACGATATCGACGGAATTCCACAAGCTCATGTCCCTGACTCGGCCAGGACCCATATGCTTGTACACACTGACACCAGGCAGGAACTTACCCAGCTCGGAAGCCCAATTATCCACCAGCGCTTGCGGCCCAACGACCAAAGATGGGCGAAGCAGGCCACGATCGTTTAGCCAGGACATGAACGCTATGACCTGAACCGTCTTCCCCAGCCCCATTTCATCAGCCAGCAGGCCGCCGAGCGGGATCTGACTGATGCGGCGCATCCATACATACCCATCAGTCTGATAATCCCGCAGCTGGCCGCAGAAGCATGCCGGTACTGTGCGGTCATCCAGATCAGCGGACTGTCCTAGGAATTCACGTGCCAAACGGTTGAACTCGCTGTCGTACTCGAGTGCTTCGATGTTTGTATAGATTTCAAGCACATATCTCATCATGTTCGGGGCAACGCGACCATCAGGAGCTATCTCCTCCAGACGCCTTGCCGCTTCAGCGAATTTGCCAGCATCCTTTGGAACATGAATCCATTGCCCGTTCCTGAGCACCCACCCACCCTCAGGTGTGGCGTCTTTGGAGAGCTCACCCAACTCCTCCGGGCTCAATTGCTCCGCCGAACCGGCTCCTTCATCTTGACCGCTCTGTGCCTGAGGACCAGGACCGCGGTCAGCAACATCCTCCGTCCTTACCCCTACCTCAATGTCAAACCAACCGTTTGCTCGGGGAGTCACCTGAATGTATGGCTTGGCTTTGTACGCCCTGATTCCAAGGGATTTCACCCGGTCGCTGAACTTCTCCAAATCGAGGTCAAGGCTCTCTGGGAGAAACGCTTGTGGATTGCCAATGAACTGCGGCACTTCCGGACCTTTGAGGCTCGGTTTGGCGGCCATAGCCTGCAGGTTGGCCTTAGCCTTGGGAGACAGGAACACTCTGCGCCGTCGTCCTCTCTCATCAGTCCGAACCGCGTAGCCACCAGCAACATCAGCAGGCTCGAACCCCTCAGGAAGGTCCTCGACCTGCGGAATGAGAGTGATCTCGTCCGGTGATTTGGACTGAACGTCGACACTTACCCGCTCTGGGAAAGCGTATTCCTCGCGGCGCAGATACTCGTCCAGCGAGGCTCCGGCCTTCAGGGCAAGCGCCTTCACCTCGGCCACATAAGCGAACTGGCCCTCAACCGTTGTCGGACGATGCTCCAAGCGGTCTAGCAGCTCCGCCAACGGCCGCTCAATCAGGATGTACGAGTCCGACCCTACCTGAAGCGCGTGGCCTTTCCTACGCTTGGGTGAGAGCCGCCCGTATCTGGGATGCGACATCGATACCTCGAGCGCGAAACTAGGGTTGCCGACGGCGAGGTGGGACTCTATGTGGACGGCAAGGGACTCGCGGGAAGGCACCTCAAGGACCGCGCACAGGTCATCAGAAACCTCATCAACGCGGTCGTATTTGAGCACATACGTTCCGTTCGTTAGCCCGTCGTCGATGACCGAGTTCATCCACAGCTCCTGCAGCGCAGAGAGTTTCGGCAGGGCGGATTGTGCCAACATTACTCCAGGAGGAAGCAGCGGCTGTGTCAGGGGGAGCTCGACGAGTTCGCGATGTTTGGGGTCTCGCTCAACCCAGACATCAAAGACCATGCCGTCAATTTCAAAGGTACGCTCAACTCTCAGTAGATTCTCCTGATATCGTTCAGTTCGTCCCATCATCCTCTGCTCCCGTGAATGAGGTGGTAGATGTCCCCATAGTTGTTGTACTGCCAAGCACCGGAGTGGATGAGCCTGCGTATGTGGCCACTAGTCTTCAGCTGGGACTCATAGTACACCGGGCGAGCCCTCACAGCGAAGTCTCTGAGATTCTCGTCGTAGAATGCGCGCGGGTATATGTACGCAGCATTGCCCTGCCTGGCGAACTCAACTACCGCTATCGTCCCAAAGACTAGGAAAGCAGCGTCGGCATCTCTGACTTTAATCACTCTGGCGTCTACAAATGCATCAGAGAACTGACGCCAGAATTCAAATCGCTGGTTGTCGCCGACCCTGGCAAAGAACTCCGAGATTGTCTTTAGGCTGAGCCAGCGCATGAAACGGTCCTTGCTGATCTGTTGCATATCCGCCCATCTAGGGTTGTGGGTCTCAGGCCTGCCAAGGACCTGCAAGATATGCTCCATGATAAATGCTTGATGTTTGCCCTCATCAATCCCCGAGAGATAGTTGTCTATCGTGACAACGTGATCTCTGGGATACTCCTTGCTTAGCGTCTTGAGCGCTCTCATGAGAAAATCCTGCTTCTCTACCTTCAGATAGGTATTGTCGTCAGCCTCGCGGAAGTACCGCCTAAGGAGTTCCAAAGCCAGCGGACTACCATCTGTGATGTCCAATGCCGCCAAACAGTCCACAAACATATACCCAGACGTCCTGATCACGCGAGCCATTTCTGCCACCGGATTTGCGCCTCGGATGATCCTGCTCAATCTTTCTCCCGCTTCACCAGCAAACTTGGGATACTGCTTTCGCTTGAGGCCCTCCTCGATCAGTCTTGGCAACTCTGGATCGCCGAAGTAGGACTGGTATTGCCTCCACGCCGCCCTAGCGTATCTGGGTTTCCATCGAGACAGAAGGATGGTTGATATCCTGCGCTTGGCCGCGTCATTAGGTTCGACTTCAGCAAACCTATAGCTCAACGTATCCACTTCTGCCAATGATAGATCCGCCGCTAGATCGCCGATTACGTTAGCGGGGGTCCGCCGGACCCGCTCAACCAAGAGCGCAAACTCAACGCTCTCGGCCCGCTTGCCCAGGGAATCCACAGGGCCGGGGGGTATGTCCTTCAGGATTGACTTGGTGACATCTGCCAATCGACGTGGCGGAAAGGTCGGAATCGCCCAGAGCGTACTGATCACCCCCCAAGTACACTCTTGATCTGCTGGATGAGCTCATCGTCCTTAAGTCGGAACTTGAACTCAACCCTCCTCGAACGATCCCAGTCAACTTTTCCGTCGCTCTCTAGCGGCTGGCTATATGATCGTCCGTTTGCCGTTATCACTTCTTGCATAGAATCCCGTTCGGGAAACGATGGGAACTCGTCGCTGAGGACGTACCGAACCACTGCGAAGGCTCTCCTCTGAGACAAATCCAGGTTGTAGATATAGGTCCCACGCTGATCGGTATGGCCCTCCACAATGACCTGAGCGATATAGGGTTCAAACTCGGGGCTAAGGATGATCCCCATGTACTCAGGTATGAACTCCCTAAGGTATTCCTTGCCGCTGGCGCTTATCTCAGTGCTGTCGAGGTCAAAGAATACCCCGCCCTGGAACCTGATGGCCCCCGTCTGCGAGTCCACCTCAACCCCGATCTGCCCGTCACCGAACTCTGTCCTAAGTGCCTGTATGATCTCCGTCTTGACTCCAACCAACTCATCAATCTGGCTTTGCTTCTGCTCGAGAACGGTACGGTAATCCAGAAGCACGAGGGTCAGGAAGAGAATGAAGGTCATGAGTAATCCTGACATCATATCTGAGAACGACACCCAGTAGTCGGGCGGTCGCTCGCTCTGTGAGCTAGGTAGGGAGTTCAGACTGTTCCGACGCGTGAAGCTCATGATCGATTCGCCTCGGCAAGTCGCCCATCAGCAGCTAGAGTCGCCGCCACTTGACTAATCCGAGAACAAGCGGCATTCACGACTTCCTTCAGTTCCCCTAGCCGCTGGACAATCTTATCCATCTCATCCGGAAGATCCTCTACTGCCTCACTCATGCCAGACACGACTACCCTAAGCCGACTGGTTGCGTCCGCCAATGATGAATCGTATTGCTCAAACGTGTGTTTCAAGCTGCCGACCAACTGCTGGTTGAAAGCCTGCGTTCCTGAGACCAGTGCGCTTCGCGTCTGATCGAGTTGCTGGGTGGCCTGACTCCAGAAGGTCCGCATGCTCTCGATCTGGCCCTCTAGGATCTTGATATCCTTTTCCCTCATTGACTGGTCTTGCTTACTAGCAGCCATGTACTGTTCCAAGTTGACGCCTGCGCTCTCGTTAAGTTCAGTCAGTGTCTCGCTCAGCGAGTGAAGCGCAGCGACGTCAGCCTGAATGCCTTCCTGCAGCTGCACTAGCGCCTCCTGTGCAGCCTCGAACCCGGATACCTGGACTTCGATACGCTCAAGAAGCTTGCCAGAGGCTCTAACTGCCTCCTGCTCTTGCTTAGCAGCGGTAGACAGGGCCACACCTAAGTCTTGCATCTCTTTCTGAACCGTCTTTTGCCATTGGGTCATCTGCTTCATGATGTCGGTCAGAGCATTGAGTTCTCCCGAATATGTCCCGTTTAGCTGTTCCATAAACCTGGTGACCATCCGGTCGATGCCCTCGACTTGCCTGTCTGAGGTGGCGTCTGAGAAGCGTTCGAATACCTCTGTAGTCCTCTCCAGGTGGGGCGCCAGTGTTTGATCCATGACACCCTTGATACCGGAGATCATCTCAGGGATTAACGTATCGGATACAAAACTCTTGAACGTTGCCAGTGCTTCGCTCTGGGAATCGGCGATGATGTCCAAGAGGTCCCATTCTGACTTGGCTGGTATCATGCCAGCCAGCATCGAGTGGAGGTCGGTCAGAGCTCGTTCGGCGCGCTTCAGGTGGATCCGATCATGCACAGACCAGGCCAACGAAGCCACTAAGCCGAGTATTGATGTGTTGAAAGCTGTACTCATCCCGTCAATGAGGATCTCTATGCTACCGCGGATGGCTGTTGCATCAGCGACACTCATTCCCCCCAGACCCCACACCAGGCCAAGGAACGTCCCGAGTATGCCGAGACCGGTAAAGACGCCAGGAAGCAAGGCAGCTGTCTGCCTACCTGTGTAGTCGGTGATAAGCCTTTGGTAGGAAAACACACTGGCTGCTTCAGGCAGTGTCTGGGTCGAAGCTTGGACCACTCTCCGGTAGTCCATCCACGCTTCATTCAGAACGCCACAGCCTGCAAACACAGCGTCACCGTCAGCCAGGTTCTCGGGTCCTAATCGCAATTCCTCAGGGGTCTGACCCTTCATGCGCTTAACAAGTCTCGGAAACCCACGTAGTCGGGCAGCCTGCCGGGCAAATGCCCATATAGTAACAACGATCTGAAAAGCAAGGAATTGGGACGAGAACTCTGATGAGGGAGCCATTCTGACACCTTCCCGCAAAACACAAATCAGATCACGTCATTCTATGGCGAGACGCGGCATACCACTCCCAGGTTGTTCTACCAATTGGAGACCGTTTCCTGCTCCGCGCAAGCATCAAATAGGAGGTTATGGCAACATTAGTAATTCTGCCTTTTGTCCCAAATTCATACACGGTTCCCGCGCATCAAGCGTCGAGCGCTCGCAGGATTGCCTTCTTAGTGAGGTAGGGCACCACCCACACGGGATAATGCTGTGAGATCTTGAAGGCATTGTCACCGCAACATGTCCCGCTACCGGATCTCAGTGCCATCCACGTCGAATTTCCTGAGGTAATCCCTTAGGGCTGACAGATCACGGGCTATGTCACCCTGACGTACCCCGTAGGTTCCCGGCACTGGGAAGACGTACACCTTGGCGCCCGCGAATAACCCGGTCAGGTCCACAAAACCGCTACGGGCCTTCCGCTTCAGGATCTCATCCAGGACCTTCTTGTATATAAACACGATCACTCTAGGGTTGATGAGCCGAAGATCGTTCAGGAATTTGTCCACTCCATAGTCGTACTCCTTGCTTCTAGGCTCAGCAGTGTACTTGGCCACGGTCTTGACGATATCTGTGATCCCGAAACCTGCTCGCACCATCCTGTCGTCCGGGTACTGACTGAGCGGATCAAAATCCAGAATCCCATATTCTCTCAGTCGGTTCCAGAAAGACAACCCTTGGTTGCCCCTGAAATAGTGCCCTTCTGCAACACTCTCGGGGCTCGGCCTCTTCCCCACAAACAAGGCCTTGAACGCCTTGGTCTTTGGTAGGATTGTCCTTAGGGTGGTTATCCTGGTTCCATTCCATTCCATGTCCACCCTATAGTTATCAGACTCGCGTAGCAATCTCGCGCTCCTCCTATCATGGTTGAACTCTTCAGAGAGCATCCGGGCCCATTGACCCTCTGACGATCAGTGGCGTTACGTGATCTCAACGATTCAACCTATCTTGCACCGAGTATCTTTTTGATGATCCCATCGAGCTGGGAGGTATCCTGCCCTGTCAGATTCAGGAATGAATAGGGTCCACCAAGAACCTCTTGTGTCGTGAACCCATACGCCTTGACCGCTTCCCGAAGCGTGAGGCACAGAACCAAGCATCCAACACTGACACAGTCCGGGCAACCAGTTGGTATGCGAAGAGGATCTTCGCCTGAGGAATAGCCTGCAACCGCATTACCGTGTGTAACGTGAGAATAGCCCTGGTAGATTGTGTATATCCATCCCATGCCACACTCGTGGGCCATCCGAGATATCTTGAGATCACTCCACATAGGTTCCTTCTTGTCCGACGCACCCTCGCTTTCGGCGAGATCCTCATCGAGACTCACGAAGACGCCACCCGGAAAGCCAGCAAGCGCTTCTCTCGCCCCGCTGGCGAACCTTCGCCCGATGACATCCAGTTGGCGGTCGTACAGCCTAGCCCGACTCTCGGGTTCTCTGTTGATGTAGGCGAGGCTGATCAGGTTCTGCAGAAGCAACCGCAGCAATACCAGGCTCTCGCCGTAGTACCCCTTTTCGGCTAGGAGTCGCAGCGCATCAAATGATGATGTCGACCTGTTGAAGATGTAGCGCGCGATCTTCTTCTGAAGGGTATCTGGCTCTCGGCGGTCTAGGATCTCCTGTGTTCTGCCGGAGAGCATCTCAGTAATCCCTAGGATTCCTTTGGCCATGTATGGCTTGCGGAGCCAACTTGCGAATACATCAAGGGGAAACGTTTTGTCCATATCTCGGTCCTCCCTCCAACATGAGGTTCGTAGTGCCTTCGCTTGAGCTCCATCTATTGATGGCGCGGCCAACCTGGTCACGGCGACTGCAGAAGATAGAAAATCAGCTGTGGCTGCTATGTGGCGGCATCTTCGACACAATGATACTATGGTCACCCCGTCAGGTACTGTGGGGAACAAAGGTTTGTAGGGCCGGAGTCCTTCTTGGCTGAATCCTGCTCGCGGTAATCCTACTTGCTAGAGCCCAACCTGGCGGAGTACCTCTCCCGTACCTTCTCGATCTCCGCAGCGATCTTCTCCCTCAGTTCCTCCGGCTCCACCACCCACGCGTGGCTGCCCAGGCTCATCACCCAGCGCATGACCTCGCCGAGGCCGCCGACAGTGAGGGACATCCGGAGCGTCCCGTCAGGCATCTCCTCCAGCGTCTGGCTGCGGTGCCACCTGCGTCCCCGGATGTAGGGCGCCTCGCTCGGGTCAAATTCGATAACGACCTTGCGCGGCGCGCCCCGCTCCATGCCAAGGCTGCCAGCCAGGTACTCCTCGACGGAGAAGTCATCCGGGACGGTGAAGGTCTCGCCGGTGACCTGGAGGGCGGTCATCCGGTCTAGCGCGAAGGTCCGCACCTCGCGCCTCTCGTGGCAGTATCCGATGCAGTACCACGCCCCGTCGAACAGCCGGAGGTGGTACGGGTCCTGGGTTAGGGCTTTCGGGTCTTCTGCGGATAGAAAGTCCAGCTTTCGAGCAGGCCCTTGGGTGTCGTCAGGCTCTCGAGAGCTGTCGGCTTTGGCTACGCTTGACTCCTCGTCTCTTACAGGAACCACCCCATGTGGTTGGGATTCGAACTCGGGGATGAGGCCACGGCCATTATAGCATTGGTGGGCGGCTAGCTCCGCGTGTAGCGTCTCCCCACCGCCTCTACCTCCCTCGCGATCCTCTCCCTGAGCTCCTCCGGCTCCACCACCCACGCGTGGCTGCCCAGGCTCATTACCCAGCGCATGACCTCACCGAGGCCGCCGACCGTGAGGGTCATCCGGAGCGTCCCGTCGGGCAGTTCCTCCAGCGTCTGGCTGTGGTGCCACTGGCGCCCCCGAATGTACGGGACCTCGCCGGTGACCCCAAGGGCGGTCATCCGGTCCAGCGCGAAGGTCCGCACCTCCCGCCTCTCGTGGCAGTATCCGATGCAATACCACGCGCCGTCGAACAACCGGAGGTGGTACGGCTCGATCTTCCTGCGGGATAGCGCCTGCCTGCTGGCGGTGTAGTAGTCGGTCACGATGGCCCGCCGGTCCTCGATGGCCTGCGTCAGCAGTTGATAGCGCTCGGCGACCTCGACCTCCTCCCCACGGAGGGGCTCGGCGTGGAAGGAGACGGTGTCCAGCGCCCGCTCCAGGTTGACCTCGATGCTCTGGGGGAGCATCATTCTGACCTTGGTCATGGCCTGCTGGAGGAACTGCTCGAATGGCGTCCCTTTGCACGGCATGAGGAAAGGCGCGGTCGTACTCGATGGGCGCGCCGAAGAGGTCGCGCAGGCGCTCGATGTCCCGCTCCACTGTCCGCACGTTGACCTCGAGGTGCTCCGCGATGGACGGGCAGTTGGGATAGGTCCCCTGTGAGATAAGCCTGTGCATTTCGTATAGCCGCCAGAACCCAGTGAGGTTGACGCCGTCGGTGGTGCGGAGCGTGGGGGATGAGTGCCTGTCTGTGTCTGTCGTCGTGGGACACCTCCCAGACTGATGCCCCTCCCATCTCTTGAGGGAGAACGTGCCGTCCCGGTAGGCCCGGCAGTCCGCGTTGAGCTGCACTTCCTGCTCCAGCCTGTTCTCCACCGCGGTTTTCGTGGGGCGGGACCTTGCGAGGCGGCTCACGACTTCCTCGATTTCCCGCTGCTTCTCGGGAGAGAGCAGGTCCATCGTCACTTCCGGCTTGAAGCGCCCCGCCGACAACAACACCATGGACAACTGGCCATCTTCAGCAGTGCACTTGGGCGTTATGTCCAGCCGACGCAGATAAGGAACCCCGACCTCAGGCCGGGGTTCCTTATCTTTCGGTAGTTACCCGCAGTGTGCTACTTTCACGGATCCCTGTTGGGGATTACGGGCTATCCCAGTAGAGTGTCATCTTCGGTGTAATGGACAGCGACTGCCCCGGATAGCTCCATGAATCTACCATGAAGCGCACGGACCAGTTCTGCTTTGCGGACTGACCGTTGAACGCAGTCACAGTTGACCCGCTGTACGGGACCGCAACTCCGACTCCGCTCTCGTTGTAGAGATAGACCTGCATACCATAGTAGCCGTACCTTGAGACGGTCCACTTGACCGTGATTCCGTAATCAATGGTAGATCCTGCTGGTATGAAGGTCGCCGTACGAAGGTCGACGTACCCGCGCGGTGAGAGCGTGTCTTCGTAATAGATAGTGATATTGGTCGGGGTGGTACCCGATTGGTACGACCCATCGATCGCCGCCGAGGCCGGTTGCGCAAGGAGAACCACTGCCAAGAGAGTCACGGCCGCTATCGCCAGAATTCGACGCTTCATTTGGAGCTATACCTCCGTTGTAGGGACTGATTAGCCCATTGACAAACGCGAAGTATCGACCGTTTATCCGAAACGGCCTGTCGGGGTCTACGCCGAGCCTGGTGAGCATGTCCTTCACGGTGTTTGGGGCAAGCCGGAAAAACCGGATGGTGTCGTTGACGTCATCGATCTGGAGTTGCCCCTGGGTGCACCGATAGAGAGCTCCTATGACGGCAACTGTCTCTTGGGCGAACTTGTGCTCGGCCACCGAGTACATCCTGGCCGCCAGCGCCGCTGCCCGGTGCTCCTCGTTGACGATCGACGAGCTGGTTGCCTTGACGAATGGGCACCCGCTCCACTCGATTCCGACGCCGGGCACAATCCTGAGTTCGAAAGGCTTGCCGTTCAGACTCCCAAGGTTGATAGGTTGGTCCGAACTGATGTCTCTCTCGTTGGACGATGTGCTCGGGCATACACGCTCCTTGGGCCAAGGATCCACATTGCGGTTTGGTTTCAGTACAATCTGCCTAGTACATGCCGTAGAGCGATCCAACCGCGATACAATCACAGTTCCCCCCCCTTTCTCTTGGTATCGGAATGAGACACATCCGTGTTAGTCTCAATCCTCGCTTCAGGGAGTGGGTAGGACTGTACCTATCCCGCACTGTCGGCTCGGAGCGTGCTCCCCTTCTATATGGCCGGTGAGCGGAGGTTGCGAGACGTGGCTCTCCGGTTGAGAGGGAGCCACGGGCTGTCCCTCTGTGGCACATTCCTCCTTTGTGGGCAGGCGTCACCACCGCTTCCATACATTGGGTTCGCCGTCCAACGCACAATCCCTCTTAGCTTCTAGGGTGGACCCCATTGTCAAGTCAACTGGTACCTGGCGCCGGACGAAAGCCACAATGCGGATGGAAGACACACGGGGTATCTGTCGAAGCCGCCTTTCAGAGGATATGATGAGGAGCTGTTTTCCGCACTGGAGAAGGTGGTGGCGAGTGGTCAGCGGAATGTCCGTGCTCTCGAGGTAGCATCACTGGTACCCAACGCCGTCTACTACAACGCAACTCTGAATCCGCCCAGAACCGAATGCACACTACCTCGCGGTGCATGGCACGGAGCGGCGCTCCGAGCACTAGAGCAAACAGACCTGGTATTCCTTGACCCCGACAACGGACTGATTGTGAAGAGCGTCGGGCCTGGCTCAGCCAAGAGCATCAAGTACGTCATGCCAGACGAACTTCGGGACTACTATCGCTCAGGCAAGAGTGTCGTCTTCTACAACCATCGCTGCCGCCAGCCAGTTGACACCTATCTCGAACGCTTCCGCAACCTCAAGCACGACCCGGTGTTCGAGTCTGCGGAGTGGCTAGGATTGGCCTTCAGTGCTTGGGTAATTAGGGATTTCATCCTTCAGCCGCATCATGCTACAGCCGTGCGGGCATCAGTGAATGAACACCTGGACGGCCTCTGGCAGGAACGCACTTACCGTCTCCCAATCTAGTACTGGCTAGCTACTTCGACCCCACACTCAACTCCAACTCAACCGCGAAGGAGTACCTGCTCGCCTCGTAGGTGAGGATCATGTACTCGATGAGGTTTTCCTTGTCGTCGTAGGCCTTGCGCTCGATCTGCAGTACCGGCCAGTTCTCGGGGAGTTTGAGGTTCTGGGCGACCATCCCCTGCGCTCCTGCGGCGCGGATAGTCTGGCGGCCCTTTCCGAGGCGGACTCCCAACTTGTTCTGGTAGATCTGGTAGACCGTCTGGTGCTCCACCTCTTCCTTAGTGAAGCACCCGTCGTACTTCGCCGGCAGGTACATATCGGTGTTTGCGACAGGCATCCCCTGAACGCTGGAGATCCGAAGGATGTGCAGCGTCGTCCGCCCCAAGATCTGGCGCACATCCCTTGGAAGCCAATCCGGGGTCTTGCAGAGCTCAAGGATGGGCACCGTGACCTCGGTCTTCACATGCATGTCGTCCATCATGTTGCTGACGCCCGTCAGGTTCTTGAGCGGGTCGATCAGGCTCGAATCCCTCACAAAGGTGCCCTTCCCCTGCTGGATATCCACCATCCCGTCCTGTTCCAGGAGTTCAACGGCCTTACGGATCGTGATCAGGCTGACGGAAAAGCGCTCAGCCAGCTCCGTATGGGTTCCAATGCGGCCGCGATCGCCGTACTTCTTGAGGACGATCTCCTTCCGCAGCTCGTTCGCCACCTGCTTGTACAGGGGGACATTGGTGGATTTATCGACCATCCAAACCCCTCCGGGATCATGATTAGGCGCGGATAACTTCCTCCAGCTCCGCAAGAAACCTATCGACCTGCCGCTCAGTCAACACATAAGGCGGTTTGACATGCACGGTCTTCCCCACGTGTCCGGTAAAGTACCCCCGGTCCCGCATTGCCTGCCAAACGCGTCCACCCTGTTCCTCCGTCTGGAACTCCACCGCGGCGGCCAGCCCGAGTCCACGGACGTCCCGCACGCACTCATACTTCCTAAGTGCCTGGAGCCCTTCCACCAAACTACCGCCAACCTGCCGCACCTGCTCCAGAAGACCGTCCTCCAGCTGGCGGAAGACCTCGCACGCGGCCGCGCAGGCTACGGCGTCGTCGCCGGTCCCGCCTGAGATCGCGGGCAGCGCCGCCTTGTCCGGCAACTCCCGTACCAGGAGCGCGCTGATGTGCATCCCGTTCCCCAACGCCTTCCCGAGCAGGAGCATATCCGGCCGGATGCCCTCCCGCTGGTAGCAGTACATCTCACCGGTGCGCCCCAGCCCGCTCTGGATCTCGTCGGCGATGAACATCATCCCTTGCTCCTTCGCCCACTGCCAGAGCGCCCGAAGGTAGCCCTCTGGCGGGACGGTGACATCCGCCCCCTGGTAGGGTTCGACGATGACCGCCGCCAGATCCTGTGCGGACGAGTACCGGTAGTCCGATTTCAAACGCTCCAGGCACTCGAAGCGCCCGTCCTTGCACAGGTGTCCCTGGTTGCAGTCCCGGCAACGCGGATATGGCGCAAACACAGCGCCTGGCGCCAGAGGGCCATACCCCGCCTTGCGTCGCGGGAGACCCGAGATAGAGGCGCTCAGGTATGTCCTCCCGTGGATGCTGTTCCAGAAGGAAAGGACCTCGGTCCGCCCTGTCATCCTCTTGGCCAGCCGGACCGCCCACTCGACGGCCTCGGATCCCGATGAACACAGGTGGATGCCCGCAAAGTCCCCGTTGGTGCTCTCCACGAGGTACTGGTACAGGCGTGCGGTGGCTTCGCTGACTCCCTGCTTATCCGTGGTGATGCCGTCCAGCGCTTCGGCCACCGCCCTGTTGAAGGCGGCGTTCCGCTGTCCCAGCACCTTGCACATCTCGTTCATGTCCACGTACTGCCGGCCATCCTCACCGGTGAGAGCCGCGCCCGAGGCCGAAACGAACCTGAGACGCCTGGGATCACGGATCGGTGCCAGTAGATCGTACTTCGCAAAAGACAAGCTGCTGAGCGTCTCCTCCGGCGATGTCGAATGCGATGCAGGGTGTGATGGCGATGGTGTTGTCGAGTTCGCGCCCGCCGTCTTGTCCTCCGTCATTTGATGTCTCCCCGTTCCCATTTCGTGAACTCGGCAAGGAACTGCTCAAGCGCATCCACCATGGCGAACAGGATCTTCTCGCCCTTCTCCTTGGTGGCGAGTTTGCTGTTGCCGTTGATCCCATGCGGTGTGCACATCCGGTTGGAGACGAAGACCTTTGTCCTGCCGTTCACGACTGCGCCGGGGAAGAACGCCGTGTACTCCTCGACGGTCTTGTCCATGTGGACCAGGTCCTCGCGGATGTACAACATTGTGGAGGTCTCGCTCTCATCGCCGTGACCTCCCCGAGGCTGGCTGCACACTGCCTTCTCGGTCTCGGCCGCAAGCTGGGTTATGTCGGATACCGCTACCTTGACGCCCAGCTCGTTGTCCAGCGTCTTGGACAGTAGCACCAGAGGCCCGTGAGTTGAGACGCCGCCGTCGATAAGGAGGAACTTGCGCACGCCGAAACGCACGAAGCTCATCAGTATGTCCCGTACATAGGCGATGAAGTACGGATAGTCGACGCTGACCGAACCCTTCCAGTCCACAAACGCCGGGAAGTAGGCGTAAGGGACCGTCGGCAGTGTCACAACATCGCACCGCTTGGTGACTTCGTTTGCCACCCAGTCAGTGACGTAGTAGTCGGTGCCCATGGGCAGGTGGCCGCCGTGTTCCTTGGAGGCACCGCCGATCGGCAGGACCACCGTCGTCTTCTCATTTATCAGCGGCAGGCATTCTTCGTAGGTAAGGTCTTTGATGAGATAGCCCATAGCTCAGACTCCTCTCCTGATGAGACGTTCAAAGTTTCGAGCGAAGATTTTCTCCTTCTGATCCGGGTTCAACCTGGACTTCAGCAGCACACGGATTTCTTCACCCATGATGTCCTCTCCGGCTTTGCCCATGGCAAACGGGAAGTCCGAACCGTAGAGGATTCGATCAGCGCCGATCATCTGAACGGCGTGCTCAAGGACTACGTGGTCCCGGACGGTCGAAGTATCGAAGATCACGTTCTCACACTTCTTGAGACGCTCCATGATGTCGTAGATGGGCGCCAGGTCCCCGGGCTTCCCCCTCCCCATATGGGCTATCTGGATCTGAATGCCCGGGAAATGGTCCAGGATCGATGCGATGTACTCGGCTCTGCGCCCGCCTTGCGAATGCAAAAGCAGCGTAAGACCGTAATCCCGCAGTTGCTCGAAGATACGGCACTTGGCCTCGGTCAGGACACTGGGGTTACGGACCAGGTGCTCTTTCACGCCCACAATCTCGGTACGGTGGCGGTCGACGAAGTCGGGGTCGCTTTCGTCCAGTAGCGCGTATGGGAACCTGTGCTCCGGGTCTTCGGCCGCATACTTCAGCATCCGGAGGCTCTCTTCGCGGGCGTCCTGCTCGCGGAACACGAAGGGAACAAGGACGGTCTTGGCGACGCCATGCTCCCGGAGCTGCCCCTCGTAGTCATCCATCGCCGCGTACTGGACGGAGGTATAGCAGGGATAGTTCTCCCGCAGCGGGCTGTTCTCGCCGATCCGCTCCACTTCACCCCTCACACCGTAGTGGAGGTGCGCGTCGCAAATGCCGATGTCGCCCACTTCGCGTAGAACATCCATGCTATCCACTGGATCTACCCTATCCATGTCCTTCACTGTGTTCACGCCGTCCCTTTCCTACGCCTTCCTAACGTTATCGGGATTGTGGCAGGCAACCCAATGGTCGTTCCCGCGCTCAACCAATTCCGGCTGCTGCGTCCGGCAGACCTCGGTTGCGTACAGGCACCTCGGCGCGAACCGGCAGCCCGGCTTTGGATCTATCGGAGAGGTGATCTCGCCCTTGAGCGGGATTCGCTGGCGCGGCATGTCCAGATTGATGGACGGAATGGCCGATAGGAGCGCCACGGTGTACGGGTGCAGCGGGTTCTTGAAAAGCTCCTTGGTCTCGGATTTCTCCACGAGGTTGCCAAGGTACATGACTCCAATGTGATCGGAGATGTGCTTCACCACCGAGAGATTGTGGGTGATGAACATGTAGGTCAGGCCCTTTTCATCCTGCAGGTCCATCATCAGGTTCAGGATCTGGGCTTGGATGGACACGTCTAGCGCCGATACGGGCTCATCGCAGACGATGAACCGGGGATCCAGTCCAAGCGCCCTCGCGATACCGATGCGCTGCCGCCTGCCGCCGTCGAGCTCGTGAGGATACGAGTTGGCGAGCCTGGATGCCAGCCCAACGGTGTCCATTAGCGAGGCCACCTTCTTGGCGATACCCGCCCTGTCGCTGCCGCTGGTGTAGTTGCGAAGCGGCTCCGCGATGGTCTCGACCACGGTCATGCGCGGGTTCAGGCTGGAGAAGGGGTCCTGGAATATCATCTGGACGTCCTTGCGGTACGCCTTGAGCTTGTTCTTGTGCAGGTGGGTTACATCCTGGCCGTCAAACCGGATCTGGCCGCCCGTGGGCTCGAGCAACTGGACGATGAGCCTGCCCAGGGTGGACTTCCCGCAACCGCTCTCGCCGACGATGCCCAGAGTCTCTCTGGCGGCAACCGTGAAGTTGATGCCGTCCACAGCATGAAGCGTGCCTCTCGGTGTCTTGAAGTACTTCTTCAGATCGCGGACCTCCAGCAGGGGCTTGTTGTTGCCCTCCGCCACCGCGCCGTCCTTCCTATCAAGTAGGGCGCTTTCCGGTCTCTCAATCACAGCGCTCATTTCCCCACCTCCACGCGATGGCAGCGAACGGCGTGAACCCCACCGGCGTCGACCGTCCTAAGCTCAGGCTTGGCCGTCTTGCAGATGGGAATGGCCCAGCTGCAACGGGTCTCGAAGGGGCATCCCGGCGGGAGCTTGGTCGGATCCGGGATCATCCCCGGGATCGGCTTCAGCCGCGGGACGTCGTTGTCCAGGTCGGGCAGCGAGCCGAAGAGGCCGATTGTGTAGGGGTGCAGTGGGTTCTTGTAGATGTCCCGCAGCGTTCCGTACTCCATGACGCTTCCGCAGTACATGATTGCGACCTTGTCGCACATTTCCGCTACTACGCCGAGATCGTGGGTGATCAGGATCGTGGAGGTCCCAAACTCGGACTTCAGCTTCCGCATGAGCTCCAGGACCTGCGCCTGAATGGTGACGTCCAGCGCGGTGGTGGGCTCGTCGGCTATCAGGAGCTCTGGATTGCAGGCCAGCGCGATGGCGATTACCACCCTCTGCTTCATCCCGCCAGAGAACTGGTGGGGGTACTCGTCGCTTCGCTCGGCCGGGATGCCGACCGTCTCCAGCATCGCCTTGGCCTTCTCCCGCGCCTCTTCGTTGGTGCACTTGTCGTGTATCCGGATTACTTCGGTAATCTGCTCGCCGACTGTGAGAACCGGGTTCAGCGAGGTCATCGGGTCCTGGAAGATCATCGAGATGGCCTTGCCCCGGATCTCGCGCACGGCGGCTTCGCCGATGTTGAGCATATCGATCTCATTGAAGCGGATCTCGCCGCACGTGTACCTCCCCTGCGGATTCGGGAGCAGGCGAAGGATTCCGAGAGCCGTGGTTGTCTTGCCGGCGCCCGTCTCTCCCACTAGTCCGAGGCACTCGCCCTTCTCCATGCTCAGGTCCAGTCCGTTCACCGCGTAAACGGTTGCGTCGTCCGTCCTGTACTCTATTGAAAGGTTCATGATTTCCAGTAGTTTGCTCATGCCCGCCACCTCAACTCTTCATGCGAGGATCCAGGGCATCCCGCAGACCGTCGCCCACCATGTTCAATGCCAGCACCACCAGCACGATCGCGAGACCCGGGAATATGACGAGATAGGGGTAGTTCCTCATGTCGGCGCGGCTGGCGGCCAGCATCGAGCCCCATTCCGGCATCGGAGCCTGCACCCCCAGGCCGAGGAAGCTCAGGCTGGATGCGTTCAGGATCGCCAGCCCGAGGCTCAAGGTCGTCTGCACGATGACCGGAGCCATGATGTTCGGGATGATGTGCCGGACGATCAACCTGAGGTCGGAGCAACCTGAAAGGCGGGCTGCCTCTACGTACTCCTGCCCCCGGATCGAGAGGATGCTGGCCCGCACGATGCGGGAGTAGGACGGGATCGAGGCTATGCCGATGGCCATGATCAGGTTGAACACGCCGGTGCCCAGGACGGCGGCGATGACGATCGCCAGGAGCACGCTGGGAACGGCGAGCATCATGTCCATGAGACGCATGATGACCGTATCGATTGCGCCGCCGTAGAACCCGGCCAAGCATCCCAGGACTCCGCCCGCCAGGAGCGAGATGGCGATGGATGAGAAGCCGATCACCAGGGATATCCGAGCGCCGTATATGATCCTGCTGAGCAGGTCGCGTCCCAGGTTATCGGTCCCCAAGAGGTGGCCTTTGCGGGGGGTCAGGAACCGCTCCTCAAGATTCTGTTCCGAGTAGCTGTACGGCGCCAGCCTGCTCGCGTTGATGGCGGTCAGGATGAACAGGAGCAGGATTAGGAGGCCGGCGACCGCCAGGCGGTTCTTGCGGAAACGCCTCCAGAACTCCGACAGGGCGCTCCGTCTCTTTGTTGCTTGATCATCCATTTCCCTTCACGCCCTTCGTCTTGTACATGGCGGCGATGCGCGGGTCGATGAGCCCGTAGACGATGTCCACCAATAGGTTCACGACGCCGTATATCACTGCGATGAAGATGACGCCGCCCTGCACAACCGGGATATTCTTGAGCGAACAGGCGTCCACCAGCAGCTTGCCGAGGCCGGGGATCGCGAAGATCGTCTCGACCACGAACACGCCGCCCAGCTGCCTGCCGAACTGCAAGCCCATCAGGGTAACGACAGGGATTAGCGCGTTGCGTAGAGCGTGCCGCAGGATGACGGCCCGTTCAGAAAGGCCCTTGGCGCGGGCTGTGCGAATGTAGTCCTGACGGATTACCTCCAGCATGTTGGAGCGCGTGGTCCGCATGATGCCCGCGATGCAGCCCATGCCCGTGGCCAGGATCGGCAGGATCATGTACGTCGCGCCGTACCATCCTGAGGCCGGGAGCACCTTCCACTTCAGAGCGAACTGGATGATTATGATGAGGGCGAACCAGAACTCAGGCATAGCCAGGAACACCAGGGCGAACAGACTGGTTAGGTTGTCCAGCAGGCCGTACTGCCTGACGGCCGAGATTACGCCGAAGGGGATTCCGATGGTACCTGCCAGGAGCGTGCTGCAGATCGCAAGCTGGACTGTGATGGGGAACCGGTTCCTGATCTCCTGAACTACCGGGTGCCTGTTGACGTAGGAGACGCCGAAATCGAACTTGGTGACAATGCCCTTGATGTAATTGTAGAACTGCACGAAGAATGGATCGTTCAGTCCCATTTCCTCCCGCATGGCGTCAACTTCCTGCTGCGAAGCCATATCCCCGAGAGCGGTCCGTATGGGATCGTTTGGAGAAAGGCGCAGGATGGTAAAGACGATGAAGACGACGCCCAGAACTACGGGAATCAGCATCAACAGTCTCCTCAGCATGTATCTGCTCATGGGACAACCTTCCTTTGCTTAGGCGCTGCTCCTACGTCGTCGCCGAGGGCCCGCGACATGTTGGCGAAGAACACGACATGTTGCCGGAGACCCGCGACACTTGCCGGAGGACCCGCGGCAGCGCGCCGCGGGTCCTCCGTTCCAGCCTACTACTTGGCGAAAGTGATCTTGTGGAACTTGGCGCTCTGGGTCGGCAGCACGTAGAAACCGGAGATGTCCTTGGACACCGCGTAGAACGTGACTCCAACGTTGAGGCCGATGGTTACGCACTCTTCCGCGAGGAACTCCTGGAGCTCCTTGCAGTACTGCATCCGAGTGTCAGGGTTGGCTTCGGAGTTGATCTTGGCGATCAGCTCGTCAACCTTGTCATTGCCGTAGAAGGAGCGGTTATCGCCCTTGCCGATGTTGGCTGAGTTGAAGGCGGTGAAAGCTTCGCTTGCGTCAGCCGATGGCACGGTCCAGCCGCCGATGTACATCTGCTGCTTGCCGTTGACGATGGAGTCCAGCCAGTTGGAGAAGTCGGTGACGTTCAGCGTGACCTTGATGCCGATCGCGTCCAGGTAAGCCTGGATCATCTCGGCCGTGGCCTGGGACGCGTTGGAGATCATGGTGCAGGAGAAGCCGTTGGGATAGCCGGCCTCGGTCAACAGCTGCTTGGCTTTCTCGGGATTGTACTTCGAGTACTCACTCTCCGCACCAAAGTAACCCCAGATCGCGGGCGCGAGGAACGAGTCAGCCCTCTTGGCGTATCCGTAGTAGGTCGCGTCGACGATTGCCTCAGCATCGATTGCCATGGAGATTGCCTGGCGGACCTTCACGTTGTTGAACGGCTCAATGCTGCAGTTGAAGGACAGGTACGAGGTGTTGAGGATCTCCTGGACCAGGAGGTCCACGTCCTTGCTGGCATCGACGGTCTGCGCGTCGGACACGACGATCTGGGCGATGTCGACGCCGCCGCTCTCTGCCTCAATGGCGCGGGTAGAGGCCTCGGGGATGTAACGCAGGGTGAGATGGTCGAAGTTGATGGCGCCGCCCCACCAGGAGGTATTGCTGTCCATCTTGATGTAGTCGCCCGATGCCCATTCTACGAACTTGAATGGACCGGAGCCGATGGGGTTCTTAGCGTAGCCGGCCGAGTCCGCCTCCATGGCGTCCTTGCAGACAATGGCGGCGATATCCAGCGAGCATATGTTCAGGAAGGGCGGGTATACCTTGCTGAGCGCGATGACGATGGTGTAATCGTCCTCGATGACGCAGTTCTTGATGTCAACCGGGCCGATAGTCGAGGACGTGGCGTCAGAAGCCGTGTTCTTTTCGAAGGTGTAGAGAACGTCTTTGGCGGTCAGCTCCTTACCATTGTGGAACTTCACGCCCTTGCGCAGGTGGAACCGGTAGTGAGTGTCGTCGATCTTCTCCCAGGACTCGGCGAGTCCGGGGATAAGGTTCATGTCCTCGTCCGTGTCAATCAGCTTGTCATAGATCAGTGAGGTGATGTAGCTGGTGCCGGTGTCGTTGGATGCGTAGGGAATCAGAGCTTTGGGCTCCCTGCTGATACCGACGGTGAGCGTGTCGCGATGTACTGCCTTGCCGGTTTCCCCGCTGGGAGTGGTTTCTGCGGGCTTGCCACAGGCCGCGAGAGACAGTGCCATCGCCAGGGCCAGCAGAGTACAAACTAACTTCTTCAACTTGTTCTCCCCTTTCTATTGCGTGGATCCCTGAGAACCGACTGCCAAAGTCATCATATATCCTTATATAAGGTTCTATGAGAATTTAGGAACTCCTGCTCTCTTTCTATCTGCACATGAGAGTAGGGTTGTCCGCTCAGAAGCGGGAGGGGGCAAAAGTCCCCCCTAAAAGTGTGATATCGACGCACCAAACTCCATGGATAAATGTGATTGGGTTCGGCTATAATGGCTTCAGGAGGTGGCAGCTACGTACCGCGAGGCCATCAACCTGTTGACCCAATGGAAGAAACGGCCTGATCATAAGCCCCTGCTCATACGCGGCGCAAGGCAGGTCGGCAAGACTTGGCTTATGAAGGAATTCGGGAGAACTCAGTATGAGAAGGTTGCCTACGTCAGTCTTGACGCCAACCCGCGAATGGAGAGACTGTTTTCGGGTGATCTGGACATCGAACGTCTCCTGACAGGGTTGCAGCTTGAGACCGGAGTGACCGTCGAACCTGCCAACACTCTCATCATCTTCGATGAGATTCAGGAAGTCCCGAGAGCCCTTGCAAGCCTCAAGTACTTCAACGAGGTCGCGCCCCAGTACAACATCGTGGCTGCTGGATCCCTATTGGGCGTGGCCTTGCATGAGGGTACTTCCTTCCCTGTCGGCAAGGTTGAGTTCTTGAATCTCCATCCATTGTCATTCGATGAATTCCTCCGCGCCATGGGCAAGGAGCGATTCGCTGACGCGCTACATAATGACATCTCGATGGCCACCGAGTTTCGCGAGACCTACTCCGAGCTGTTGGCCCAGTACTACTACGTTGGCGGCATGCCCGAGGCCGTTTTCGCATTTTCCCAAAGGCAGGACTTCGAAGAAGTTCGACGCATCCAGCAGAGGATCCTAGATGCGTATGAACAGGACTTCTCGAAACACGCCCCCAACGCCGTCGTCCCGCGACTGCGCATGCTCTGGCAGTCTGTGCCATCTCAACTGGCTCGTGAGAATCGGAAGTTCGTCTACGGGAACGTGAAGCCTGGAGCTCGGGCCCGCGAGTATGATATGGCTATGCAATGGCTGCTTGACTGCGGATTGATCCACAAGATCCACCGTGTATCGAAACCGGGAGTCCCGCTCACTGCTTATGAGGATCCCGGCGCCTTCAAACTATACATGGTCGATGTGGGGCTCTTGAGTGCGAAGTGCGGTCTGGACCCGCGAACACTGCTAGAGGGCAGCCGCGTATTCGAGGAGTTCAAAGGCGCACTCGCAGAACAGCACGTCCTTCAGCAGTTGGTGTCAAGCGGCGTCGAACGGATCGCCTATTGGGCTCCCGATTCGGGAGCCGCTGAGGTCGACTTCGTGATCCAGAGCCGTGGCGAAACCTATCCCATCGAAGTCAAGGCAGCCGAAAACCTGCAGGCCAAGAGCCTCAAGATCTACTGTGAAAGGTACAAACCGCGGATATGTATCCGTACTTCCATGTCCGACTATCGGAAAGAAACCTGGCTGGTCAACATCCCCCTGTACGCCGTAGGTGTGTTTGGCAAGATCGTGAGCTTATGAGGATCTGCCTGACCGCGCCCTCACAGGAATGGCAGAGGCTGTTCCAGAGCAAGTAGAGTTCTACGAGCCAGAGCCCGCCCTCCTCTCCCGAGACAGGTCTATACGTTTCAGCAAGGCATCAACGACCCCGGTCTCGCCCTCGTCGGTTAGGGCTTCCTTGAGGCTCTCGACTTCGTCGCGAAATGCTGCCACGTCGCCGTAATGTGCGATGTAGGCGAGGCAATCGCCGACCATCTCGGCCTGTTTCGTCGTCGCAAGCGCAAGGGCTCTCACAAACCCGATGCGGTCCGCCTTGAATCTGTCCATTAGGATGACGGAAATCTGCTCTGACAACCATCCGTCCGTGAACAGCGGCTCAGCGAAGAGATCCGCGTACCGGGCGTTGAGCCACATCGCTGTGTAGGTTTCAGAGCCTCCGGGCCCATGCACATGTCCGTGTTTGACAGGCGGCAACACGCTCCTCGGAAAATCGAGCCAGGGCCCAGGGCGAGCAGCCTCACAAGTCAGTTGGTCATCTTTATACACCATGAGGCCGTTTCCCCCGAACTCGATCCTGCCTACGAGGATGCCGTCCTTGAAGCAGTAAATACGATCTACTTCATCTTCCGAGGACTGACGGCAGCGTTGCACTATGCCTATCCTATAGTCGCGGTATTCCCACCAGGAATCTGGGATGTCTACTGCGCGAACGGACATATCGTCCTCCAAGAGCGCCTCGGACAGCCCGGGAAGCGGTCCCACCTTGCGGCTGTTCAGGTCGAAGATCACAGTCTCTCGACCCGGCGAGCTTAGGATCATCCCGTCTCTTACATGCGAATAGGCGGTGCCCGAACCCGCGATGAACGACGGCACCTGGGGGTGCAGGATCCGCCACATAACCGTCTTGTTGGGACTGGCGGGAAGGTAGCTGGCGACGACAAGACCCAACACGGAGCCGTCGGGCTCGGGGCGGTGAGTCTCGAAGTAGACGTTGACTTGACTATCGTCGATCTCAATGCCGACTGCCCGGCGGACCCTGGTCCCCGGCGCTAGTTCCGGCAGTTCCATCGGGATTTTGCCCGCCATAGGATGGTTCCGGATCTCAAGCACCGGCACGCCGTCCTGCTCATATACGGCGAATATGGCATTGCTGCCTGATGGGGCAATCAGGATGCTAGCCCAGGTAGATCCTAGAACACCGTCGCTACGGACCTTCTCAACGCGGATCCCGGGATGCAGTTGCGTTACGTCCTCGTGATCGAAGGCGAACCTGTTTTGACCATCCCAACTAGGGAAACCACGATGCCTGGCCACTGAGAACAGCGGGTCGTCCTGGAACGAGACCGTCCCTTTCTCAATATCCCAAAGTCCGAGATAACACAGTTCGTTCGCCGGGTTGGACTTGTCGGTGGCGTAGCACAGAAACGGTATTGTGGTTGACGAGTCCCAGCCTCCGAAAGGCTTTGCAGGCTTTACGGGGTCTGCAGACTCTGCAGGCTTTGCAGGCTCTGTAGCTCCGGACGGAGTTGCTTGTTTCGAACCACCGGGTTCGGTATTCGGAGTCGATGGGTCGCCGGCCTGGAGCGGAGCTCGTTCCGTGCATGACGAGACGAGCATGAGCATGGCAAGGATGATCGCGACAGCCACTATGGTCAGCACGCGCTTTGGTCTGAATGAGGCCGCTTCCACCACCAGGACCCCTTCCTTCCCATCTACAAGCCGATCTCACTCCGCTCCGCCCGATCGTGCACCCCTAGCCAATACCGTCCGCTCCGCCCGATGGTACATCAGGTATGGGGTCTGCTACTCCCCCGCCTGCGCCTCCGGCAGAGTAATGATGTCGAGGAAGTGGTGGCTAACCCGCGGTCCCTCTGCCGTAGTGCGGCCGGTGGCGCTCCTCGACAAGACTATGGTGTTGCCATTGAGTCCAAGCAGTCGCACGTTGATACCGGTGGCAGACCCGCCGTACGCCACTAGGCGCTTTGCAGAATCGGGCCCCAACAGCCATATCTCGTTTCCGTTAGAGTCAGGATCCCGCACCAAGCAGACCATCTGGTCTCCAATCAAGACGTTGGCCGGTACCATCGGCTCCCAGAAGTAGACCTCGGTATCGTCGCGCACTGTCTCGGGCAGCAAGGATCCTGAGAGGCGCATCAGGTCGCCATTCCGGTCTACGTAGTACAGGCTCGCACCGCCTACCGAAGGCTGATGCTGCCCCTCGCTCGGAACGGGCAGAAAGCCGGTCGGAGGCAGCAGCTCGATGATCAGTTCCTCCGGATGTCCCTCCAACCCTTCGACCCTTCCCGGGATCCTGTGCAGGACAACCCGCTCCGTGACGAACTCCGGCCCGTTGATCCTAGGGCGTTCCGAAACATACCCTTCGGCGTATGAAACGGCGGAAGAGTCCGGAGCCCAGTTCAGCCCGTAGCAGTATCCTTTGCTCGCCTCTATCGAAAGGACGGTCTCGCCCGACGGTTTGAGGATGTTGATGCGCCTGCTCATCGGGAGTTCGGAATTCTCGCCGATGGCGATGTCGTACTCAGCGGGCTCGCCGGGTTTGGCTGGCAATCTGTCCGCAGTGTACACGGCGATCATAGAACCATCGGGGGACCAGGACGGATCGAAGTTGAGCGTGTCTCCATCCGAAACCAGCATTCTATCGGTCCCCGTATCCAAATCCAGCATGGCCAGCCCTCGCCGCTCCGGATGGTCAGGTCTATAGATCACTTGTCTGCCGGACGGCGACGGCCGCGCGCTGATGTACGTCTCGTAGCCAGGGAGTTCGGTAGCAATACGGAGTCTCTTCGCCTGCACATCGAACTCCAGAAGGTGCTTCGATACCCGCACGTACAGGTGCCGCCCGTCGGCAGTCATCCAGGACATCTGCCATCTCGTGTCCGCCATGAACCCCGCCTCGTATGACGTAGCCGTCGTGAGGTCACCCACCCGGACACTCACACCCTCCTCGCCCTGGTGCTCGCCGTCAGGCTGGACGCCGGACAGGATGAAAAGGCACTCGGCTTCCGACCTCCAACCCGCAAAGACGAGGGCTGCGATCCCCTGACCATCCTCCAGCCGGTAAATGACTACCGGATCGGCATTGCCACGCAGAGGAAACGCCGCGATCGTCTTGTAGCCTGAGCCTACTACGGTTCCGATGTAGTTGCCGCCGGGCGACACCGAAGATGTGCCCTCCGGATGGGTGTAGACGTAGTCATCGACTGGCACCGAGCGGACTCTCGCCTGCGGGTCCAGATAGGTGACCGCGGACAGCAGGTCCGTCGACCCCGACAGCTCACCGTCCTGGAACGCCGGCTGGAAACGAATGTTGACAGCTAGACTCCCAAGCGGGGCATTGAGTTCGAATTCGAACTTGCCCGGGATGATCTCCGAGAAGTCCAGCGAGTACTCACCTGTCACCCGCACGGCGACATCGGTGAAGTCGTCGCCGGACTCGATGCCCACTACTTTCGCGAAGGGGGTCTCGTAATCCAAGAGCCGCTCTTCCAGTAACTGCGGCAGGGAGACTTCCTCAAACCGGAAGGTGACGATGTCTTCCTTCTCGGAGATGCGCACCTTCGGCGGCTCGGCAGTACCCGTCTTCGGCGCCCCGGCGCCGCTGCCTCCACCCTCGCCCAGTCCGGCGCCTTTCCCCGGCCCGGTAGCGTCCACCTGCATGAAGATGCCGTTTATGGCTAAGTAGATGTCGTTAACCTGATAGGCCAGACCAGAGCTGCCGAGCTCGAACTCGTCGCCGCTTGGGGACCTGTACGGAAGCCTTTCTTTTTCTCCGGCCTCTTCCCAAGCCTCTTCCGGGCGGGTAGCCACAGCTGTGCCGGCGTTCGCCGGAGGATCGTTGGATGCTCCGACCTTCGCAGGCGGGTCATTGGCTGCTCCGGTGTTCGCCGGAGGATCACCTGGAACGTGGCCCGGTGTACAAGCGGACGCCAGCAGCGCAAGGAGCATGACGGACAACAGGCATAGCCCGAGTGCCTTGCCATACTCCCTTCTAGGCAGCAGAGAGACTCGAGACGGCAATGAAACTTGAGGTGGCCATGAATCCCTGGGATGCCCATCCACTGGCAATCACTCCCAAGCGTCCTTCTGCTTCATGGACGACTGAGTAGGCACAAGGGTTCCGGACAGTGTACATGTGATACCAATGTGGATATGATACATATGTGGATACAATGTACTACGAGGAGGTTGGAGGATGAGCACTGCCCTGATCAAGACTCTCACTCAGCACGGCAATAGCACAGCCCTTATTATCGACAAGCCCATTCTTGAGATGCTGGGCATCACCATAGAGACGCCGCTTCGGATCACAACCGATGGCAAGAGCTTAATCGTCTCACCTGTTACTGAGGACGATAGAACGGCCCGCTTTGAGGCGGCTTGGACGAGGATCAACAGAAAATACGCAAAGACCTTCAAGAAACTGGCTGATACAGAATGAAGGAGCCGGTATTCCTGACACTGGCAGAGGTGGTCGACCTGCACCGCAGGTTGATTGATGAATACGGCGGCGCGCCGGGCATTCGGGATCTCGGTCTCCTGGAGGCTGCTCTCGCGGTCCCTCAGGCCAGTTTTGGTGGTCAGTACCTTCACGGCACCGTTTTCGAGATGGCTGCGGCCTATCTATATCATCTCTGCCGGGACCATCCGTTCGTTGACGGCAACAAGAGAGCCGCTCTCGCCGCAACTCTCGTGTTCCTCAGTCTCAATGGCGTGGAAACCGAGGGCGCCGAAGAGGCACTGTACGTCCTCACTACCAGGGCAGCTTCAGGAGATGCGACAAAGCCGATGATCTCCGAGGAGCTGGCGAGGCTTCACCTGACTCGGAACGATTGATCCAGGCCGCAAGTAAAGCGAGGTGCCCTCATGCGAGTTGAAAGCGGAAGGACCCTTCTAAGGCGCAGGCTGCTCACCGGCTTTGTAATCGGCCTAGCCGTCACCGCCTTCAACGCCCTCTTCTTCTTCATGTTGCTGGATAGCGTCCGCGAGTACATCCTCGGTATCCTAAGCACTGCCATGGAGCCTCTTCTCTTGGCAACTCCCCTGTCCATCGCCGGCCTTTGCCTAGTTGGGTATCTACTCACCTTGATATTCCCGGGCCGCCATTAGCCGCAATCACCCAATGGCCGTGTGGAAGACCGTCCAGTTCGGTCGTAAGGGCTGATCACAAGCAATCACCTATACTTGAAAACAACCTCCGTGCTCTGAAACCGTAGATACCTCTTCAACCTGGCGCGGATCTCCTGCCCGGAGAAGAAGAACAGTGAGAAGGCCTCCCACAAGAATACCCAGCCCCCGATGGATATGCCTTCTGTAAGGATGGTGGTCACCCATCCCAGCTGCGCCAGGCGTCCCGACGCATAGCCCACAGACATGAAGGCGAACGCAGCGATCATATAGACCGCGGTCTTCTGCCGCACCTCCATGAGGCTCTTCCTGACGGAGTGGATGGTGAAGTCGAAGTTGTTCCGAATACCTTCCCGGGATAGGTTCTCTTTGTCCTTGTCCAGCTTTTCCTGCGGCATATAGAGCTGCAGTTCCAGGGGATACCTCAGCGGGACGTCGGAAGCGCACGCCTCCAGGAACCCGACGAGTTCCGGGTCTAGGTCCCTTCTCTTCACGGGCGACGGATCCCACCCATTGAATATCTCGCTGTAGTCGTCGAGGGAAATCTCTATGATGAACGCGTTTGTGTCCGGGTTCGTCCGGTACATCTGCTTAAGGAAGTTTTCTTTGCTCTTTGTGAAGTTGCGCCCCTCCAGTCCGCGGCTCAATTACCATGATATCCCTCCGGGGCTGCCTATACCAGCCCCAGGCCGGGTCACCGGGGAGCAGCTATCTCAAGTGCGTCTGTATGATCCTGATCTCCCTGCCGATCCGGTCGCCGAAGTCCTCCCCGGTCTCTGAGAACCACTTGAGTTCACCCCAAGCCCGGAGGACGCGGCACCGGCGCCACTCTGCCTCAGCGCTGCACACTGTGGGGCCGTCAGGATGTGTCTCTAGTTGGTGGGTAGCCTGGTGGGGGTCCTCGTAGGTGTGCTGGTAGGCGTCCGCGGGGGTGTCAGAGTAGATGCCCGCGGAGGCGTCAGAGTGGATGTCTGCGTAGGCCTCCAGGTAGATGCAGATGATCTCCTCGGGATCCAGGTAGAAGGTACCCATCCGCTCACTGACGTCGAACAGGGAGACCAGGTCGAAGAAACCCGAGTCCCACCTTGCGCTGTCCCAGTCCACGATAGCGAAGGGGTTGGGAAGTGCTGGAACAGCGACCTCCCCTGGCCGAGGGGTGCGGATGAGGACATTCCCGTCGTGGTAATCGCCATGGACGAGCACGTTGGGAAAAGGTCTGTAGGCGCTTGGATCTTCAATCATCGCGAGAGTCTTCTGCGCAAGATCGCCGAGGACACCGGAAAGATCCTCCCTGCCGCGCTTGGGGACCACTCCGCATGCTCGGAGCGTTCCGCACGTTGCATATGTTCCATCGTCAATCCTGCGTAAGGTACCTTGTAGTCCTTCCCATACAACGGCCGCCCACTTCGCGTCATCGTAGGTAGGCACTAGGTCCGTCAGCGCAGCGCGGGACCCGCCGGTAAGGCAGGACAACCGGAACTGCCTGTGTATCTTGGCGATCTCCCTCACTGCCGCCTTGTACCACTCGGCATCCGGGTGCTTATGAAGAGCGTCCGCGCCCACGTCCTCCATGACGATGACGCGGAAGCCATACCCCTCCCTCACATCCAATACTGCCGGAACAGGGAGTCCATTCCGGTGGAGACAGGCGAGAACATCCGGCTCACGCGACGAGACCGGGCAGGCCTTCAGGATGATTGACTGCCGCCCGTCAAAGGCGGAGGTAGGAACCCGCACCACGAGGCTCGGGAACCCATCCCTCAAGACCTGGATGGCCTCCCAGTCTGCTATCCCGGCTACGGCCAGAGCTGACTCAAGTGTGATGCTCATGATGGAACATTCAACCGCAGGCTACGTGGCCGATTCCAAGTAGATAAATGACTGCGGCGGATACTCGACGCCATACTCAGACAGGCTCCTGGGCTCTTGATAGGCGTGAATGTTCCGCAACCTGTAGGCGACAGCCTTCTTCTTGCCTTTGTAGTAGGATCGGTAGAAACCGTATCCAATCCCTGCAGAGTCCTTTGTCTGCCTCCACACGTCGTCGATGGCACCCTCGATTACCTCGTCGATCTCGGCCTCAGCCACAACCATCTTTTTGGGAGCAGTAGCGTAGATTATGATCCTGTCTACGTCGGCCCTGCACCGCACCTTCCTGAATTCGAAGAGTTTGGTCCCACTCAGGATGTTCTGCACATGGTCGGGGTTAATCGACAATAACATTTGACACATCAACGTTGCCCTCCCGAAGTATGGCCGTCAGGACTTAACTGGACGTTCGCTGGATACTGGTTACCCCAGTAGCCGTTCCTGTCGAGCCAGTCCATATTCACGTTGTTACCCGCCCCGAAATACCCGTAGTAGAGCATTTCGATGACAACAAGATTCTTCTGGTTGTTGTACTTGGCCTCAATCTCATCCCTGTCGAAGACTGACTTGTTCCCAATACGCGACATGAGATCATCAAAAGACATGTAGTACTGGTGGTTAGTCTTTACAACGATTACGTTATTGACGACACAAAAGGAAGTCACGCAGGACTTATACCTCGGTTGCCCATCTTTCTTGGTGTGCTTCCGGTAGATGAGTATCGGTTCGCCAACTCGATAGTGGGGGCGGGAGTACTGTGCACCCACATAGATCTTGCAGAGGCCGTTAGTTACAGACTTAGCCACACTCTCCTGCAGTGTCCCCTGCAACTCCGAGTAAGGAAACAGAGTGTCGTGGTATTCGTCGTTGACTATGAGGTATCCGGCCTTCTTGAACCTCGGGTTAACGAACGGAAACGCCTTATACGGGTCACTGTTAAGTCCTAACGCGCCCTCACCAAGCCTCTGGCCGCGATAGCGTTCGGCGATGCACAGCGTGCTGATCTTGACGCGTGGCAGCGCCGGAAGCAGACCTCGGCCCAGCACAATCGGCTCGTCTTCCTCCTTGAGACACACGAATGCTCCGAGCCCTATGTCATCATCAAATACAAGAGCCGTGGACCCAGTGGCGGCCTTTTTCTGGAACCACTTTTCGAAGCCCTTGTTGCTAGCGTCCGCAGGGTAGTCCTTCTTGAGCGAATCAAAGAACGGGTCACTCAGGTCGATGTCGGCGAACTTCTTAAGCACGAATTTCCCGGCCACAGTGGAACCCCCCTATGATTGCCCGCACGCGGACGGGCTCGTTTCTGAGTCGCTTCAGAGCGGTGAGAACATAGGTTCGGTTACCTTGTGATGTTTCGAGCCCAACCACGGAGATCCTGCCCGGCACCCGGTTGATCTTCCACTGATGAGAAAATCGACCGATCAGCTTTCATCGACGGCGAACCGTGCACATCGTCTGTCGGTGACAATGTCGCGATGACTGAGGTTCACGCGTCGCCAAGAAGGCGTATTGGGCTTGATCGGCACACACCGTAAAGGTCTTTGGGGTCACCCAAAAAGTAGTACGCGGCGGCATCATTGAGGAGCAACAACAGTCGCACCCTGCCCTCAGTTCACGTAGGATAGCCCAATGAAACTCGGGGGAGGGTCAACCTGAATGCGTCGCTTTCTACTCATTTTGCTGGCAGTCGCCGTCCTGGCAGGGGCATTGCAGATCGCCGGCTGCGCGGCACCGCCAAAACCCACCGCAGAGGTGCCGACAGCACCGGCGCCGACAACGCCAACCACGCCGACAACACCGGCGGCTCCAAAGAAACTCTCTGAACTGGTAAAGCCGATCTCGCCCGCAGTGAAGGTCACGGTCGGCCTGAAGCAGGCGGTATCTGACGCCGGCGTACTGATCGGAGTGGCAAAGGGCTACTACAAGGAACTGGGCATTGAGGTCGAGATGGCGCAGTTCGCCACCGGTCAGGATATGATCAACGCCCTGGCGGCCGGACAGCTTGACGTGGGCATGACGGTCACCGCGGCCGGGCTGTTCAACGCCATGCTGCGGGACATCCCGCTGAAGATAGTGGCCGACAAGGGTAGAAACGTCCCCGGCCAGGGATTCTACCGCCTCATAATCCGCAAGGACCTGGCCGACCAGATCAAGGATTTCAAGGACCTCAAGGGACGGAAGCTGGGCATCGTCGGAACGGCGTCGCTGGATGAGATCGCCCTCGACAGGGTGCTCAACATGGGCGGCATGACCACCAAGGACGTCGACCTCCAAGTTATCAGGTCATTCCCCGACATCGTAGCCGCTCTCTCCAACAAGAGCATCGACGGCGGCATGGTGATCGAGCCCTTTGTTGCTCAAGCCGTGGCGAAGGACATCGCGGTGGCCTGGAAGGACCCCTCTGAGTACGATCCTGACGCCCAGACGGCGCTCCTGGTTTACGGAAGCAGCATGATAGCCAAGCCGGAGGTCGCCAAGGCCTTCATGGTGGCCTACGTCCAGTCGCTCCGGGACTACAACGACGCCTTCGTGAAGGGCGAAAACAAGGACGATATCATCAAGACGCTGGTCGAGTACTCCTCGGTCAAAGACCCCGCCCTGTTCAACCAGATGTTCCCGGCGGGCCTCAACCCGGACGGCTACGTCCACATGAAGGGCATCCAGCTCGACCTGGATTGGTACAAATCCCACGACCTCCTGAAGGGCGACCTGACCGCGGAGAAAGCCGTGGACAACTCCTACGTGGACTTCGCCGTACAGACCCTTGGCAAGTACGCCAAGTAACAAGCCTGCTTGGCACCGATTCCGCTGTGTAGCGGCGGCGCTGAGTAGCAAGCGCCGCCGGGCAGCGTAGGCCAGCAGCATAAGCCGCCGAGCAGCATGAACCGTAGTCGGGAGGAGAGCCTCAATGGTCACCACTTCGCAATCAGCCGAACAGCATGAACTGGCCGGTCAGATAGTCATTCTTGACGGCAAGGGTTCTGCCGCGCCCCTTAGCCTCAAAAGGACGGCCTGGAAGGTCATCGCCTTCCTCTCGCCCACTCTGATCCTGGTCTTGTGGGAGGCGCTGGCGAGCTTCGGCCTAATCGACCAGAGGCTCTTCTCCCGTCCCTCCCTGATCCTCGAGACGATGCTCCCCCTGCTGCAGTCGGGGGAACTCGTGAGACACACACTTGTGAGTATCCAGAGGATCGTGCTGGGCTTCCTATGTGGCGCCGTTCCAGGCGTCATGCTGGGCCTCTCCATGGGCCTTTTCCCGCCCGTTCGAGCAGCCCTCATGCCCCTCATATCCAGCACATTCCCCATACCCAAACTGGCGATCATGCCGCTCATCCTAATCGTCTTCGGTCTGGGGGAAGCCTCTAAGGTGTTCACCATCGCCATCGGCGTGTTCTACCTGGTGTTGCTCAACACCGTCACCGGTGTACTCAGCATCGAGCCCATCTACCTGGACGTCGCCCGCAATTTCGGGGCTTCCCGCCGCCAGTTCTACCTGACCATCGCTCTCCCCGGCTCCCTGCCCATGATGTTCGCGGGCCTCAGGCTGGGGATGGGGACCGCGCTGCTCCTCATCGTCGCGGCAGAGTTATCGGCAGCGCAGGCGGGGGTCGGATGGATGATCTGGCGAGCCTACGACATGTTCGACATCGAGAGGATGTTTTCGGCCCTCATTACGCTGGCGGTCCTGGGCTACCTCTTCGGAGCCGCGATTGACTGCCTGGAACGGTTGGTGATCCCGTGGAAGCAGAGATGAACGGAGTAGCAGTCCGCACAGAGAACCTCACCAAGACCTTCCCCGCCAACCAGGGCCCGGTCACGGCGCTGGACAACTTCAGCATCTGGGTCAACGAGGGCGAATTCCTCTGCATCGTCGGGCCTTCTGGCTGCGGAAAGACTACCCTGCTGCGGATCATGGCGGGGCTGGAGAGCCAGGACTCCGGCACAGTCATCATCAAGCGCCGCAAGAACCACCATCCGCTCACGGCAATGGTGTTTCAGGGGGACTCCATCCTGCCCTGGATGACCGTCGAGAAGAACGTGGGATACGGCCTCGCGATGCAGGGCGTACCCAGGGATGTACGCGATGAGAAGGTCCGCGAGCTCCTCCGGATGACGGGCCTCTACGACTTCCGCAAGAGCTACCCTCACCAGTTGTCCGGGGGAATGCGGCAGAGGGTGAACGTCGCCCGGGCGTTTGCCGCGGACCCGGAGATCCTCCTCATGGATGAGCCGTTCGGCCTCTTGGATGAGCAGAATAGGCAGATCCTTCAGCGGGAACTCATGCAGATCTGGGAGATGTCGGGCAAGACAACCCTGTTTATCACCCACTCCGTGGACGAAGCGCTGCTCCTGGGAGACCGGCTGCTGATTATGACCGCTCATCCCGGCCGGGTTAAGCAGATCATCGACGTCGACCTGCCTAGGCCGCGGGATATCATCAGCCTTCGAGGCAATCCGCGCTTCATCGACCTCTACAGGGAGGTCTGGAGCCTCCTGTCCGAGGAGGTGCAGAGGTCGCGGATGGACGGATGAGTGAGGCAAGGCCCCTGCGACGCCGCTGAGATCGCGGCCGGCTGAGTAGTACAGGGCAGGCCCGCGGCTACTCCCCCGCCAGCCACTTCAGACACGCTCGGAGCTGGGGATCCCAGGCAGGGTCCGGCCCGTCCGGGGTCCCCCACGTCGACGCATACCGCAGGATGTCCTCCGGCCCCCACTCAGCCAGCACGTCCGGCAAGGTGTGCACTTCCTCGTTGGCCGACATGTCAGGGTTGAGACCCATATCCAGCGGGAATCTAACAAGCATCCCGCTGTTCGGCAGCGTCACAAGGCCAGGATCGAACCCGATGCCATCCCCGCCGGTGAACGAACCAATCAGGGTGGCCCATCCGCTCCCCTTGCAGAACGCGGCAAAGGACTCCGCCGATGAGAACACATAGTCATCCACCAAGAGGGCGATCCGACCCTTGTACCGCAAGCTCTCCTTGCTAGGGTTGACTGTCCGCTCCCAGACCCTGACGTCCTCGAACGCTCCGGTCAGGAGCTCTGGCGGCACACTCCCGGCTGCGGCCATGGCCTCAAGGTCTGACCGCGGCATCGTCGGTTTCTTGTGAGCCCCCTTCTGCTCCACAAAAGACTCGCAGTACTCGCTCTTGCGCCAGGCCAGGCCAAACGTGCTGCTCACCGATTCCTCGGCCAGCATCGCGACCAGGGACTGCCAGTAGTTGTCGGAACCACCGCCGTTTCCACGGATGTCGATAATCAGCGCCTCCGGCTGCTCTTTTTCGATTAACCGCCGGAGCCGGGATAGGTCGGAATCGGGGTCCCTCATCATGCTGCGGATCTGTACGTACATGATGCCGCCCTCAAGGATGGCCGTGTACATGTTGCCTCTTGACGCCACCCCAGCAGCGTCCTTGTACCTGGGCGGCCAGTAGGACCTGGGCACATTGAGCGACCAACCGGAGGGTATGTCCAGTGAGACCTCCTCGCCATCACCTGTTCTGAACACGACACTAAGCGAGCCGCCTTCAGTCGACGCTGTTCCTGACTCGGACGGAGCCACCCCGGATTCGGACGGGGCTGCTTCGGATCCAGACTGGCCCGGCGCCAGAGGAATCTGTAGCCAGCGTAGGTAGAGGCAATCACGGACGGGATCGTACCAAAGAGTCTGTTCGCCCATGAGCCGGCTCACGTACTCGTTGACAGGGACGCCGTCCACTTTCGCGATCTCCCAGCCTGGCCGGATATCGAGCCCCCCCTCCTCCGCCTCGCTGCTCACACTGACAACGTAGTATCTCCCGGCGGAGTATGCGGCGCCGAATGCAGCGCCTGAAGACCCAGCAGGCTGTGAACCGGCAGGCTGTGGGTTTGGGTTTGCAAGGTCCCACCAGTACTGAATCCGGTTTTGGGTGGTCTTGTTCACTTCAGCTTTCCAGCGCCCCATATACAGGCCTGACAAGAACCCTCCGTAAAGGGACGCGGTTCCGGGATTCGTCAGCGAGGTGTGTCCATTGTTTAGACGTCGCAGTATCCTGGCCATGGCCTGGGCGAACTCCGCATCGTCCTTGGTGGCAGCGATCTCAGCTTCGAACTCGTCCAAGTGAGCCTGCCAGTCGTATCCGGTCTTCCGCTCGGATACCCACAGATACGGATTGCTTTCGAGAAACACCTCCGCCATGTAGCGGAAGTCTTCAATCTTCTGTTCGGTGGTGAGCGGCAGGTCCGCTAGCTTAGCGCTGGAGCACCCAGTCAGCGCCACGCACAGGCACGCGGCCAGCGCACATAAAGCGATGGCAGACCTGCGGGGATTTAAAGCTAGACACCGAACGTGCGCGCGCATCTCAGGGCGTCTCCGGTTTAGAGATGTGCAGCAGGCGCATTATCTCTCGCTGGGATTCGACGACACGCTCAGCAATGAACATCTCAAGCGGCGCGTCATCTCTGTGGGCTCTCTCCAGGAGTTCGATGTACTCATGCCTAAGCACGGGAGGGATTACGGCTGGCAGATACCCATCCTGGATTAATGCGGTGTTCATGAGCAGCCTTGCGATTCTGCCGTTTCCATCTTTGAAGGGGTGGATGAACACGAACCTCTTGTGAAGCTGCGCCGCGAACGCCACCGGATGGAACTGCCCCCGTGCCGTCGCAGCCCAGCTGAACAGGGTGCCCATTTCCTCTCCTATGCGTTCTGCCGCGGTGACCGGGAACTTCGAGCCACTGATGAACACATCCATATCACGGTATTTGCCCGCATACTCCTCGTCGATGCCCTCGTAGAACATCCGGTGCATAGTGAGTGCGTCCTCTTCCGTGATGGATCGACTGCCTATCAGGGTAAACATGAAGTCATACGACTTCGCGTGACCAAGAGCCTCGTAAGTATCGCGAAGGGGTTTGCCCCCAACCGTCAAGCCATCCTCGAGAAGCACCTTGGTCTCGCTTTCGGTGAGGGTATTGCCTTCCAGCGCGTTAGAAGACCATGTGAGGCCAATCCGGTAATAGTCCCTGATCTGCTTAAGCGTCTCTCCTTGAAAGGGCCTGCGCTGGTCAATGGCTGCCTTGTACGCATCCAGCAGTTCATATATGCTCATGCCCTCACCTCTCGCGGACATCAATCTTGTACTTTCATTATCTCATGCCACCTGCTTCCAGCCAATCGTGGTCGGGTCTCCCCGATCGCCCACGTAGGTGGACTCTCGTTGATGGACTCTCGTTGATGGACTCTCGTTGATGGACCTCGCTGATGGACTCTCGTTGATGAGCTCTCGTTGTTAATGAACTCTTAAGAATCCACCTCCCTACTCCTTAAGCCCCGGCGGGTAGCATCTGTGACGTCACATCGCCCAGGCCGGCAGTGTCAATGGAGTGCCCGGCAGTGCCTGTAACGTAAGCCGGCCGGGCGAAGTCACGCACTACTTTTTACTGGGGGGAACGCAGCCATGCGGTCACGGTTGCTTGGAGGGCAGGTCTCTCGCAGGGCTCAAATAGAGTCCGCGGGACAAGTGCGCGGCAGGACATACACCAAGGTGTCTCGGTCAGGCTCAAGTTCAGGGCAGCGGCGCCCCTCAGGCGGATTGCGCTCTTTCGCCCGCTCCGCCGCCATTATCGGAACCCTCGCACTGATCACAGTCGCCATCCGTTCCGGGCTGTTCGAAGGAGCCGTCCTGCCCAGCATAAGCGGTAAATCCGCGATGGTAGTGGATCTGGAAACCGGCAAGGAGCTGGTGGCAATCGACGCCAATACCCGCGTCTACCCCGCCAGCCTTACCAAACTTATGACGGCGATCCTCCTTGCCGAACACCGGTCGCCGGGTGACCTCATGCGCTGCAGCGGGGCCGCGTCCCTACAGGAACCCACGCGTCTGGGTCTTTTCCCCGGGTCAAGGTTGACCGCTGTCGCGGTTATGGACGCCATGCTGGTCGGATCGGCCAATGATGCGGCTTATCTAGCGGCTGAGGACATAGGAGGAAGCGTCAAAGACTTTGCCGCCCTCATGAACGCCAAGGCCAAGGAACTGGGGATGAACCAGACCAACTTCGTCACCCCCACCGGCCTCGACGACCAGAACCACTACAGCACAGCGCGGGACCTGGCTGTCCTGTTCCGGGCTGCGCTTTCGGATCCGTGGGTCTCCAAGTCTCTGGCCAAGGAGGAGGCGACCGTGACGGCATCGGCTCCCCCGCCGACCGCGGACGGCCCGTCCCCGACCGCCACGTTCACCGTCGAGAACACCAATCCTCTGCTTGGGCTGGACGGATGCACGGCCGGCAAGACCGGCTCAACGACACAGGCGGGCAAGTGCTTGGCGGCCCTGTTCGAGAGGGATGGACGCAGGATCATTGCCGTGGTTATGGGCGCGCCCACAACAGAGGCGCTGATTGAGGACGTTAGGGCCGTGGTTGACGCGGCCCTGGATAGATAGGAGGCACTTTGAATGGCGATTCTTAAAGCAACCAATCTGTCGCGCGTTTACGGTGAGCATGAAGCGGCGGCCACCACCTGGGCACTCCGCGACGCCAGCCTCACGGTCGAAGCCGGCGAGTTCATCGGCGTTATGGGACCATCGGGAAGCGGCAAGACCACTCTGCTGAACCTGCTGGCCGCCATTGATACCCCGACCGCCGGCAAGGTAGAGATCAACGGGACGGACATATCGAAGCTATCCGACCGTGACCTGGCGGTGTTCCGCCGCCGCAATCTGGGCTTCATCTTCCAGGACTACAACCTCCTTCACACGCTCTCGGTACAGGAGAACGTTGTGTTGCCGCTGGCGCTTGAAGGGCTCAGCCCTCAGCTCATCCTTTCCAGGCTGCATGAGGTGGCCCGGCAGTTGGGCATCGAGGCCATTCTGCCCAAGCGGGTCTACCAGTTGTCGGGCGGAGAGCAGCAGCGCACCGCAATCGCGCGGGCCATTATCCACCGCCCGTCGCTCATCCTGGCCGACGAGCCCACCGGCAACCTTGATTCCAAGTCATCGGCAAGCGTGATGAAGGCGCTCTCTGACCTGAACGCGTGGGCGACGGTTGAGCCTGGGACCGACGGCACCGCGGGCCGAGGCGGAGGTCGAGTGATTGGCGCCGCCAGCGGCACTAATGCATGTGACGCCGGGGGCTCCTCATCCGCCGCCACCATCCTTATGGTGACTCACGACCCGTTCGCGGCCAGTTTCTGCAGACGGATCCTGTTCATCAAGGACGGCCGCATCCAATCCGAGCTCCATCGGCGCGGCAGCAGGCAGGCGTTCTACCAAGAGATCCTCGACGTCCTCACGACCCAAGGAGGTGCAGACCTTGACCTTACGGCAGCTCGCGCTTAGCAATATGAGGGGACTGTGGCGCAAGTACGCCGCGTTCCTGTTCAGCAGCATCCTGGCAGTAGTGGTCTTCTACCTTCTGGCGTCGTTCGTGATGCACCCGGACGTTGTGAACGGGTACGTCGCACACGCCGCCGCGGTGCTGATGGGCTTCTTGGTGTCGCAATGGATCATCGTGACCTTCACGTTCTTCTTCGTCCTGTACTCCAGTTGGGCCTTCGTGAAGTCCAGGAAGAAGGAGTTCGGGCTGCTCTGCCTACTGGGCGCCACGAGGGGCCAGGTCAGTTGGATGATCGTGATCGAGCACGCGGTTATCGGGATCCTCAGCATCGCAGCGGGACTGGGGTTGGGTATCCCTGGGTCCAAACTGATGTTGGACGCGATGTCCAGGTTCCTCCAGGTCTCCTCACCTGTGCGCTTCATAGTCGTGGTCCCGGCGGTGCTCACAACCATCGGCGTTTTCATGGTGATGTTCATCGCCATCGGCGCGTTTACCACGCTGCAGATCTCACCGCGAAGGGTAGTCCGCCTGCTGCGCGAGCACCAGCGGCCGAAGGCTCTCCCGCGCTACTCGGTCATCATCGCCTTGCTTGCGTTCCTCTGCATTGGAGGCGGTTACGGCGTGGCTTGGGTCGTCGACGGACAGACGCTGGTCTTCGCGATGCTGCCTGTAACGTTCGTGGTGTCTTTCGGGACCTTCCTCTTCTTCTCCCAGGCCAGCGTCGCAGTGCTGAGGATGCTGCAGCGGAAGCTCTCGTTCTTCTACAACAGGCTGAACCTGCTTACTGTGGGCGACCTGGTCTTCCGGATGAAAGAGAACGCTTGGGTCCTCGCCACAGTCGCGGTACTGAGCGCCTCCGTAATTACCGCCACCGGCACGATATACACGGCCCAGGCCACAATGCTCAAAGATATGGAAGCAGGTTACCCCCACACCGTAACCTTTGCGGTATCCGGGGAGCTGGGCTTCGCCGACAAGGAATCCGGTCTGCCGGCGCTTGCGTCTGGCATCGACAAGCTCTTGGCTCACGATGAAGTTACCGTCGCGGAGCATGTGGCACTGGCAGGGCTTATGGCGAAATCGAGAGACGGCGATATTCAGACGCTCATTGCGTCGGAAAGGGGCTACAACGCCTGGGCGGCAACTGCCGGGCGCGAAGCCTTGGTCCTGGACGGCTCCAAGGCCGCAATGCTGCAACCGTTCATGGATCGCGCCGCTGAGATGACCGAAGAGATCCCCGTGGACCTGATCGTCGGCGGCGAAACGATTACGGTGGAAGCGGTGCCCCACCCATTCCTTCACACCAACTACCTGCATGCTCTGCAGCAGTTCGTGGTGGTGGACGACGCCCTATACGACCGCCTCTCCGCCGCTGCGTCTTCCGGCGATAGGGTCTCCTTCTTCAGTTACGAGTTCCAGGACTGGCAAAAGACCTGGAAAACAGACCAACGCCTGCGGGCGACAATCCCTGATGCGGACCTAGTCGGGTTTTCATCCAGGATCTACTCTTACGAAGGCCGCAGGCAAATGACCGCGCTGACGGCTATGATAGCGATGTTCGTGACCGTCCTGTTCTTCATCGCCGCAGGCAGCATGCTGTACTTTCGCCTGTTCGGCAGCATCCAGGAGGACCGCGAGAAGTACCGCTCCATGCGCAGACTGGGCTTATCAACCGGAGAGGTCAACCGCATCATATCGACGCAGGTGAAGGTCATCTTCTTCGCTCCCATCGCGATCGGATCCGTGCACTGCGGGTTTGCGATGAAGTCCCTGTCCAACGTATTGCGGCAGATGCCCTGGCCGTTCCTGGGCGTATACCGTTATGCTCTCTACGCCATCGCCGGGTTCTCGCTGGTGCAGGCGGTGTATTTCCTGGTGGCGAGAAACGCGTATGTCAAAGAGGTGACAGACGGCCTGCTCCGCGAGCAAGTGTAAGCGGCGGACAAGTGTAAGCGGCGGACAAGTGTGAGCAGCGGGCAAGTGTGAGCATGCGTGAGCAGCGAGGAAGTGCAAGCGCGCGTGAGCAGCGAGGAAGTGCAAGCGCGCCTGAGCATGTATGGCACCTGATCAGTACCGAAGGCGCTAAGGGGTGCCGTGTCCCCCGCGCCCCTGACATCATCAGAATTGTGCGGTATTCTTGATGAGGAACCGACGGTGCCGCAAGCACGACCCAGCCGTTGAGCAAGGATAACCTGCCTCGCGTGAATCGCGTCTCGCGGCAGGTCAGAGCGAACAGGAGTGACTGAGGTGGAGCGGACCACGGTACTGGTGGTGGACGACGAGAGGGAGATAGCGGACCTCATCAAGATCTACCTCGCAAACGAGGGATTTGAAGTGCTGAAGGCGGCTAACGCCGCCGAGGCCGAAACCATCCTCGGTGACAAGGACCGTCCGGTCCACCTCATCATCCTGGACATCATGATGCCCGGCAAGGATGGCATGACCCTCTGCCGAGAGCTCCGCGCCCGCTCAAACGTGCCCGTCCTGATGCTGAGCGCGCGGTCCCAGGACATCGACAAGATCATGGGCCTCACCACTGGCGCCGACGACTACCTGACAAAGCCGTTCAACCCGCTTGAGTTGCTTGCGCGAGTGAAGTCCCTGCTCAGGCGATTTCTATACCTTAACCCGACCAAGCAGGAGGCTGTGGGTGACTCGGTGATCGAGATCCGCGGCCTGCGCATCGACCGCCGCAGCCACAAAGTATCGGTCTACGGCCGCGAGGTCTCCCTTACGCCGACTGAGTTCGAGATACTCTACCTGCTCATGAAGAACAAGGGGATAGTCCTCAGCTCCGAAACAATCTTCGAGCAGGTCTGGCGCGAGCGCTACTTCGAATCCAACAACACGGTCATGGTGCACATCCGCAAGATTCGCGAGAAGGTCGAGGAGAACCCGGGTGAGCCGGAGTTCATCAAGACCGTCTGGGGGGTCGGCTACAGAATTGACGCGTGAATCGGTAGTCAGCATCCGCTGGAAGATGATGATCATGATGGCCGCCAGCGCCGCTTTTGCAGTCGGCACTACGGGGATGCTGCTGGTGGTCGCCGGATTCATGTACCGGCTGCCGGTCATAGGTGACATACTTACCTACCTTGGCCGGAGCGGCTATGCCCTGCTCATCGTCTTCATCACCGGCCTCAGCCTTTTCATCGGCTGCTTCGTCATCTTGAGCGCCGGCACGCTGCGGTATATGAGCCGGATCAGTCAGGCTGTGAACCAGATCTCCACGGGTGACCTGGACGTCTACATCCCTGTCAGCGGCAGTGACGAGCTTGCACGCCTTGCGAAAAACATCAACAACATGGCGATGACGCTGAAGACATCCATCGAGGAAGAGCGGGAGGCCGAGCGGACAAAGAACGACCTCATCACGAGCATATCCCATGATCTGCGGACCCCGCTCACATCCGTGCTGGGATACCTGGAGTTGGTCGATACCGACAAGTACGCCGACGAGGTCACGCTGCGCCACTACGTCGCAATCGCGCTGGAGAAGGCCCGCAGCCTGAAGCGCCTGATCGATGACCTGTTCGAGTTCACGCGGGTGAACTACCGGGGCATGACGCTTCAGCCTGAGACGGTGAACATGGCCATGCTGCTGGAGCAGTTGGCCGAGGAGTTCGTCCCGATACTGGAGAAAGCTGGGATGGAGTACCGCCTCAACCTGCCCCCCGAGAAGATCACAGTGCAGGGGGACCCCTCCCTGCTCGTTCGCGTGTTCGAGAACCTTATGTCCAACGCCGTCCGACACGGGGCCGATGGCCGTTACGTGGACATCGAATTGAGCGCAGGCGATGGCACCGGTGGCGCAGGAGTCGCTTCTGCCGCTGCTCCTGGGGTTGCTACTGCGTCTAGCGATTCCGCCGGCGCTGCTCCTAGTGACTGCGTCCGCGTTCGCATCGCCAACTACGGCGCTCCCATTCCAGAATCCCAGTTAAGGCGCATATTCGAGCGATTCGTCCGTGTCGAGGAGTCCCGTTCCCGCGATACCGGCGGCGCCGGCCTCGGGCTGGCCATCGCCAAGAGCATCGTTGACCTGCACGGGGGCTCGATCCGGGCCTACAACGAGGATAACAGGACCGTGTTCGAGGTGGCGCTTCGGACCGAGGCGTAGGGAATGCAGATTTCGCCATCACGACGGAGCCGACCAGCAGCGTTCCTCATCACTTCGAAGATGAACTGTAGCTTTCATCATCATTTCCGAGCGGAATGGTAGCTCTTATCATCACTTCGGAGTTGACTGGTAGCTTTTATCATCGCTTCGGAGTTGACTGGTAGCTTTTATCATCACTTCGGAGTTGACTGGTAGCTTTTATCATCACTTCGGAGTTGATTGGTAGCTTTTATCATCACTTCGGAGTTGATTGGTAGCTTTTATCACCACTTCGGAGTTGATTGGTAGCTTTTATCATCACTTCGGAGTTGATTGGTAGCTTTTATCATCACGTTGCGAAAGAGATACGAAAGGAGCCCTGGGCGACCAGGGCTCCTCCTTGTTGGGAGCTGTACGCGAAACCTGGGATCGTATAGGGTCCTATGGGGTCCTATATGCGAAACCGGCTCACCCCTCCGGGAAGTACCTTGCGAGCAGTCCCGCTAGGGCGCGAGCGTGTCTCGCCTCGTCCCTGGACGTCTCGTCAAAGTAGTCGTGGGCCGGGTCGTTGCCCGCTTCCTTAGCCTTGGTGGCTGCTTCCTTCTTGCCCTTATTGGCCATCTGCTCGCCGGCAAGCATCTTCTTTATGTTCTGCGCAGTGGATTCGGAGATGAGTCCGGACAACTCCGCATAACCAGCAGCGTGAGCCGCCTCTTCGTAGGCAATGCGGGTGAGGACCTCCGCGACCTCAGGGTATCCCTCACGATATGCCTGGCGGGCCATGGCCAGATACAGGCCTACTTCCGCAACCTCTCCCTGGAAGTTCTTCATCGATGCATCTTCGCAAACCGTGCCTTTAGCGGCGCCTAGCTTTACCTCATTAATCAGTGCGAGTTCCATATCCTATACCTCCTCATTAGTTCGGAGGGATTCCCGCGCCTCCACGCATGTTGGACACAACCCGAAGAAGCAGCAGTCCACCGCGTAGAGCTCCCAGCCGACGGAAGATTCGCCGGAAGACCCGCCGGACGATTCGCCGGATGCGGCCCCTGCTCTATTCTGCTTCTCCAGGAGGTCCCTCAACACCGGGTCCAGGCTCTCGTCTGCGTCGTCTACCCGTCCGCACTTGCGGCAGACCAGGTGGGCATGGGGAGACACGTTTGCATCGTAGCGGTAGACACTCTCCTCCATGCTGATGCGGCGAAGCAGACCTGCGTCCTCAAGAGCGTGGAGCGTCTGGTAGACCGTGTTCAGGCTAAGGCCGGGGAACTTGGGCTTGAGATCGCCGTAGACCATTTCCGGGCTTGGATGTGCCTTGCTGCCCCGCAGCAACGCTGCGATAGCCAGGCGCTGGGGAGTCACTCTCATCCCCGCTTGCCTTAGGGCTTGCTGCAGATTGTCCTGGTTTCCGAACATGGCCGGCACGGGATTCCCCCCTCGTAATGAATACTATCTAGGAATCATTACTGTGTCAATACTCTCTGAAACGAAATTCGTGAGAAATGATCAGAGCTACTCCCAGATGACGTCGGGAGACCAATCTCGTCACTCCCGGGCCTCCCATATCCTGCCCCGGTAATGGTCTTTGAGCAGGCTGATGGGCTCGCTGGCGAAGTCGCCTGCCGCGCCGAGATCGAATCCGAACAGGATGTCCCCGCTGGAACCGCATGCGACGGACTTGACCGAAGCGGACTGCGAATCACCCGATACAAGCAGCATCAGCGCCAGTTGGTTCTTGACTCTCATGAAATAGTGCTGGTATAGGAGGACGGCGATGTAGGTCTGCCCGTCGGCCCCCCGGTACACGTCCTCACTGACCAGTTCGACGTGGGACATCCCGTCCCGAAGCACCTGGTGGACCTCCTGGGCGCTGGCGCTGATCCTTACCGTGAACTCGGCTGCCACGACAACCACTCCTTCCCCATCCATCTACATGATATACCGCGGGGGGAGTTCAGTGGTTTCGGAGGGACGGCGCGACGTGCCCTGATAATCAGAGGTTGAGGTCATTGTCGACAAGATTGATGAGAGTACATGGATTCCAATACAATGGGGTAGGAAAGTAGGGAATTCGGAGTGTAAGGGCTTGATTCCTCAGCACCATCCCAGTGAACGGAGGGTCTGCGTGATGACGAAGGAAAACATGCGTGAGCCGAAGTGGGACGTGAAAGTCACATCCAAAGGCCAGATCACGCTGCCAAAAGAAGCTCGCGACATAATGATGGTCCGGGAAGGAGATCACCTGGAGGCCAGCATGCAAGACGACTCAATAGTGCTTAGGCGCCGCGATGACATCCCCGAAGGTGAGAAGGTGCGGGCCAATGCGCTTCGGGGGTTGAAAGCGCTGGGGATAGACCCCGACGTGCCGCACCCAGAGCTATCTCCCGCCAACGTAAGGAAGAGGATGCCTAAGCTGAAGACCAGCATGGCAGACCGGATCCGCGCCCAACGAGAAGGACGAGAGGAGCCGCGAACATGACGACCTACTTCGTAGATACCAGCGCCTTGTTCAAGCGTTATGTTCCTGAGGAAGGATCGGAGTGGCTCGATCAGCTTCTTACAGACGGAACCCAGGTGTTCATCTCCACCTTAACCATAGTAGAGCTGGCCTCCAACCTTCAGAGACTGCAGTCCGTCGACAGACTCATCGACCAATCCCAGTTCTCGGACGCCTGGGCCGCCTTCTCGCTGGATCTGGCCGCCGGCAGACTCGAAGTCGTTGGCGTGTCGCCTGCCGTAGTGGATATGGCAACCCGTCTGTTGATGGATCGGTACATAACGCCCATTGACGCGATTCAGCTCTCGACAGCCCTATACCTGGGAGAGGATGCTATCGTAGTCTCCTCTGACCACAAGATGAACTCGCTCGTCCGTGCCCTGGGGATGGGGTTTGTGGACCCGGCCCGGGCGGCTCGACCCTGACCTCCGCCTAGTTCCTGAGAGTCTTTTTCAGGAGGACTTTCCCCGGCCGCGATCGGAAACCCATCCGCTGGTTCAGATGCAGGATCGCGGGGTTATCTGGGTCGTTGGTTGTCCTCAACGACTTGGCGCCCGCCTTAGCCGCTGCCGCGGTGCTCGCCACTTTGGTGGCCAGGCCTACGCCCTTACCTCTATACTCCTTGAGTACAGCAGTGTACTCGACAAGGGCGCTCTGCCCGTCGACGACGGGCATCCATACGTCGCTGTAACCGATAACCTTACCGTCGTGGATTGCCACGGCAAAAACCTTGCGCGATGCGCTTTCCTCGTACTCCCGCACCCATGATTTGTAGTCCAGGTCTGCGGCATCCGGAGACCGGAATGGCACATCGCGGTGGGTGGCTCGCGCTACCTGAAACAAGCCCTGCATATAAGGACCGATTCCGTCATCCCAGATCGTGCGGATCTCGATGCCAGCCAGCCTCAAATGTTCGAGATCGGCGCTGAACTGCTCTTCATCAAATCCGGACAGATCCAGTTCTGAGACGGGCCGCTCCCTGACCACGACGTATCCCCTTTTCTCGGCCCACTGGATGGAGTCCTTATCAGCGCTTCTGCCCCACGCATGGATGGCCTTCGGATTGTCCCGCTTCACCTGCGTCTCCAGGTAATCCAGCATGAAGGAGCCGATACCCATGCGGCGTTTGGACGGGACGACAGTCAGGCGTATGTGCCGTTCATCAGGCGCAAGCCAGCGTCCTTTGCCCCACGTGCCCCATCCGAGAAATGCAGGGGTCTCGCTTCCCTCTGGATGACGTTCCTCAATCACGATCCATTCAATGGGGAACTCCGGATCCGCCCTGTCCAACGTCACCCATTCGCGGATCTGGTCTTCGGAGATTGGCTCAAGCCGGACGCCTGATTCGGTCGCGGCGATTATGGAGAAGTCGTCTTCGGTTACGGGACGAATCACCCAGTTGGGGTGCATAGCGCCACCTCCCGGCGGGCCTAGCCGCCTCGGATAGTCTATCAGTTGTAGACTCTAGCAGGGATATGTCGGAAAAACCCGCAATTCATTCTTGGGGGGGGATTGCTACCCCCTCCGTCTGGAGACCGGGAGGATCTCGGCGATGATGGGCTGCTCGGATAGCCGTTCCAGCAGTGCATCTACATCCGCCGAGCCTGCAATGGCAAGACGGATGCCGACCAACCCGTCGCCGACCCCGCGCCGGAGTTCAACCGACTCGATGTTGAACCCGGCGTTCGCGATGAGCGTACTAACTTGGGCAAGGACGCCTCGCCTGTCCGCGCATATCAGGTCCAGGGGGATAGTGTCACGTTTGGACCGGAGCAAACGGCGCTCGACCAGATCAAGTCCGTACATTGTCAAGAGCCCGGCGCAGGTTGCCAGGACGGCCATCCAGATCATCCCTGCTCCTGCGGCTAGTCCGATCCCCGAGGATAGCCAGAGTCCTGCCGCGGTGGTGAGTCCGCGGACAACGTCCCGCTTCACGAATATGAGTCCGCCGCCAAGGAAGCCTATCCCGCTCACGACCTGCGCCGCTATCCTGGCGGGATCCGCGGGGCGCCCGCCTGCAGCGAGATCCCCGAAACCATACTGGCTGACTACCATCATTAGGGCAGAACCCAGCCCCACGAGCGTGTAGGTGCGCAGCCCGGCATCTTTGTTGTGGACCTCGCGCTCAAGGCCCAAAAGCGCGGCGAGCAGCCCGGATAGCAAGACGCGCCCGGCCAGTTCCAGCGACAAGCGAACCTCGTAGGTCATGAATCCACCTCCTCGGAGGGAATCACTGCCTCAAGCATCCACATCCAATCTTTCCCCGCAAGCGACGCCTCGTCCTTCCGTCTTGTCGCTCCGCCTCTCCCTTCCGCTACTCGCCCTTCTGCCACTCTGTCCTTTGGTCTCCTCGCCCTTCCACCGCCATCCCCTCCCTGTTTTGGAACAAGCGCCGGGCCCCCGTAGTCCAACCAGATGAAAACACCAAGGGAGGCACGTTAATGAAACCGCTGTTCCGCACGTCAATTGCTCTTCTCACGTTGCTCCTCCTGGTGCCCATGTTGGTAGCGGCGGATGCCCCTGACGCAAGTCCGGTACTGGCTCCGGAGATGCCCAACGTGGCTCCGGGGATTCCCAGTCCGACCCCGACGGACCCGACGATCAGGGATAACCCCGTGGAGCATCCGAGGCCGGACTGGTCTTGGGCCCCGTTCGGTTTCGCTACCACCAGATCCCTGTACCTGTTGGGCCAGCCCGTAACGTTCACCTACAGGAACGACACCGCTAGAGACGTCGAGCTCCCCGGCGGCGCGCCCTGGGTTATTGAGGATGAGAACGGCAATATCGTCCTCGCCCCCATAAGCACGATGATCCTCATTTATGTGAGGCCCGGCGAAGCGTATGGATGGACCTGGGACCAGAAAGACGGGGACGGCAAACAGGTTGACCCCGGAACCTACACAGTGGTCCTGACCACTTCAGCGGGCACCAGCAGGGCCACGTTCAGCATCGGATCCGTCAAGGCGGACCCCAATGCCGGAGAGTCAACGCCCCCGGCCCCGCCTGCAGTGTCTTCAGATCTGCCTTTCTCCGACGTCACCGGTGCAGACCAAGCCGACTCCTATATCGCAGCCCTGAAGGCAAAAGGTGTAGTGAACGGCAGGGGCGGCGATAAGTTCGAGCCCGACCGCATGGTGACCCGCGCCGAGTTCATCGCGATGCTGCTCCGCGCCTTTGAAGTTGAGCCGCTGGCCGAGGATACCGAGACTGAGTTTGCAGCGGTGTCCAGGGATCACTGGTCCTTCGGCTACATCGCTAAGGCGTATGAACTGGGGTTCTTGGATATGGTCCAGCCTGTGGAGGACGGCGATGACTTTGGCCCGGACTTCGCGATAACCGAGGCTGAGATGAACCGGATTGTCGTGAACGCAACCACCGGCGACGCCGCCTCTTCGGGGGCGCTTGCGCCCGTGTCGCGCCGCCAGGCCTGCATCGTCATCTATAACCTGATGGATCACTCGGAGTAACCGGCGCCGCGTAATATCGCGCGTCATCATCTACAACCTAATGGACCACTCTGAGTAGATGCCATCGCGGGTCTCCCGCTGCGCCTAGCAGAAGAAGTCACAAAACATCACACGTTTAGCGGCAAGACGTCTTGGGCAAGATACGAAGGCAGGCGCGTTTGGTCGAAACGCGCCTGCCTACTTTGCGGGCATGTCTCGCGTCTGCGCGCCTGCCTCCTTTGCGCGCCTGCCTCCTTTATCACCTTAACTCTGTCTAAACTCCCTTCGTAGAAGTGCCGATGCAAAAAGTAGCAGCACATCACAACACCGCCGCACTTCCATTGGAGGACGCAGCCGGGTGACATCACGGGTCGGACCAACGCCCCCAGCTAGGGCCTACCAGACCACCGGGACAGCGAAGCAGAACCGCTTCGTGACCGGCGCTGTCGCCTCCGTCGCGCTCATCATCGGCCTGGCTGTCACGATCCTCGTGATGATGCGAGTCACTGCCGACAACAAGGAAAGCCTTGTTCAGAGAGCCCTGACCGCCGCCGCCGTTCTGGATCGCGAGTCAGTGGCTCGTCTAGCATTCATGGCCCAGTCCGGCGATACCGCCGGCATGAGTGCCTCAAGCGAGCTCGTCTTCGTAAGGGAGCAACTCCAAGCGATACGCGTAGCCAACCGGGGATGCCGTTTTGTGTACCTGCTCGGTGAAATAGACGGAAATCCCGTCTACCTGGCCGACGCCGAGGATGTTGACTCACCTGCATACTCCTCGCCCGGAGAGAGTTTTGGGGAGGTTCCCGCGCAGGTAGAGGAAACACTCAGACAGGGTAGACCCTACGTCACCGGCCCGGCCCTGAATCAATTCGGCGTCTGGGTCTCCGCGTTCGCCCCCATCCGCGATGCAGCCACGGGGGACATTATCGCAGTGCTCGGCATAGACGTAGCCGCCCAGGACTGGGTCATGAAATCTCTCCCCTACGGACTGGTCACCGCGGTTGGCAGCGCTCTCATCCTAGTGCTCCTTGTTTCAGCGATAAGGGTCCGTCAGAAGGAGTCGGAGGCCGAACTCCTCCATTACGCCAGCCACGACTTCCTAACTGACCTGCCGAACCGCTACGCGCTTGAACTGTTCCTGAAAGAAACCCTGACCGGGCGCTGGAAGGACCAAAGGAGCAGCATCGCCATAGTGGACATCGACCACTTCAAGGTGGTCAACGACTCCTTCACCCACGCCGAAGGAGACAGAGTTCTGGTTCTCGTCGCGGGCGTCGTCAAGTCGCAACTGAGGGAGCAGGATTTCATTGCAAGGCTGGGAGGCGACGAGTTCGCCATCGTGTTCCCGGGCACTCCGCTTGCCGAGGCGCGGGAGATCGTGAGGTCGATCAGGGAATCGGTCCAAGCCAACCACTTCTCTGCCGGTGACAGGCGTCTGGACCTCACCGTCAGCATCGGCCTTGCCCAGACCAGCAGGCCCCCCGCGGCGAACCCCGAGCTCACGCTGTCCCGAGCGGACATGGCCCTCTTCGCGGCAAAGCGAACAGGGCGCAACAAAGTGGTGACCTACGACCGTGACCTTGAGCCGGAGATCGCACAGGTCGATGTGCAGAGGGTGATCCCCCTCATTAAGAACGCGATCCTGGCAGGGGATCTGGTAATCCACCTTCAGCCCATCGTGCACTCGACCTCAGGAGATGTCTCCTGCTACGAGGTGCTTTCCCGGATAAGGGATCAGGACGGGACTCTCATCTACCCGGGGGTGTTTCTTCCCGTGGCGGAGCAGTTCGGTCTCATCTCAGAGCTGGACCGCAAGGTAGTGAGGTCCGCCATCGAGATGCTGGAAGACCGCCCCAACCTCCGTCTTTTCGTGAACCTATCCCAGGCCAGCGTGGGCGATGCGGATGTCCTGGAGTTCATCAAGCATTCGCTGGACGGGACTTGGATAGACCCATCCAGGCTGGGCTTTGAGATCAGCGAGACGGCGGCCTTCACCGAGTCGTCTGTCGTCGCGGTTTGGGTTGGACAGCTCAAAGCGCTTGGCTGTCCAATCGCCCTTGACGACTTCGGAGCAGGTTACTCGTCATTCCTGAGGCTCGGCAACATGCCTGTGGACGTCCTCAAGATCGACGGCTCGTTTGTCCGGGACATGGATGTGGAGTCCAGCCACAAAGCCTTCGTACAGGCCATGAACGACATGGCTCACGCTGTGGGCAAGAAAACGGTCGCCGAGTTCGTGGAAAACGAGCGGATTCAGGCCATCGTCAAAGAATTGGGCGTGGACTTCTTCCAAGGTTACAGCCTCGGCAAACCGGCGCCCCTCGAAGAGTGGCACCAGAGCTAACCCACTCGACACCTTTCGCTTGATGAGGCGCCCCTCACCCGGATACGATCATTGTGACCACATGTAGTCACGAGCGGGGTGATTGTATTGGCGCGAAAACCCTCTGGCCGATCCTCCGGAATCACCGGGCGCGGGGACAAGTGTCTACCGAGTGAGAAGAGCCAACGCTTCAGGCAGAAAGCGAACCGCGACAATAGTGAGATCCTGTGCTCCAGAGACAGTGAGCAGGCCTCACACGAGCACCCCAATGAGAGCCAATGGCGGTTTGATGGTCCATACCTTGGAGTCCGAGACGCCAAGGCTAACTTAAGTTGGGCGCTCCGTGAGGTCAAACAGGGTAAAGAAGTTGTGATTACCGAGTATGGAACTCCCGTCGCACGTCTTGTGCCCGCAAGACCCCTTACCCTTGAGGAGAGGCTTGCGGAGATGGAGGCCCGGGGCGAGGTCGAACCCGCTTCGCCGCCCAGGAAGAGCATTGCCCTGCCCCTGAAGATCCCCGGCGACATTGCCTTGAAGCTTCTCGAGGAGGAGTCCATGTTATGTCCACCCTGACTTTCGCCGAAACACTCTCGGTACTGCGCCGGATGAGATCTGCTGGGGTTATCGATGAGGCGACGCTACAAGATGCGCTTGACCTGATCCGCCACCTACCCTGGCGCCGCTTTCCACAGGGTCCCGCTTGGGACGACATTGCATCCGTATCTTCCACCTATGGACTTCGTGGCGCAGATCTGTGGCACCTATGCACAGCTCTGACGCTGAAAAAGCGGTTGCTTCCATCCTTGCGGCTCCTGAGTTATGATTCAAAGCTGGTGGCAGCGGCGGCAGAGGTAGACCTTGCCCCATAGATGCCTTTACGACGATGAGAGCCCCCACAACGGGGGCCCTTTCGATTCAGCACCCAGGTACTTGTCGCGTCAGGCGGGCTTGCCCCGTTAGGCGAGCTTACGCCATCTGGCGAACTTACCCCATAAGGGGGCTTACCTCATCAAGCGAACTTACCCCGCCCGGTCACGCACCAGGCGTCCTCAACCTTTCCGTTCCGGACCGCGTAGATGACGTCGTGCAGATTGACCGTGGTGCAGCAGTGGCTGGGGATGAGCATTATCTTGTCCCCGACCTTGAGCGGCTTGGGGGCGGTCTTGCCGTACTTGGCATCCAGGTCCACGAGACCCGGTAGCCGGTCCGGCTCCTCGGTCGACCGCAGGCTCACATGCTCTTCAGACATATGGAAGACCTTGAGCCCGTATGACGGCAATGTGGTAACCAGCCCGAATTCCTCCGTCATGGACTTGATCCCGGCGTCGCAGATGTAGAGCTGCGGCTCCGGATGGCTGGCTATGGTGGCGAGCACCGCCAAAGAGTGCCGGAAATCTACGCCGTCGGTTCCGCCGTAGCGGGCGTCCATGAAGATGTAGGAGCCGGCTTCAATGTCGGTGAGCCCTTTGCGCTTCCCGCCGAACATGTAGGTGCCGGACCCAGCGGCGCTGACGATGCCGGAGTCCAGCCCTGCCCCCTGCTTCACGGCGTCGCGGTAGCCCAGGAGGACATCGTAGGATTCCTCGGCAGCCTTCTGCCTCTCCTCCAGACTAGGCATGAACACCGCGTGCCCCTCGTAGCCCATGAGGCCGGCGTAATAGACCCCTGGGAGGGTGGATGCCAGCTTCGCCAGCTCGACGGCATCGGCATGAGTCCGCACTCCACCGCGATGGTTGCCTGAGTCGACCTCGATCACTATTCCAACCTTGCCGCCTTGTGCAGCGGAGGCTCTGGAGATGTCCAGCAGGTTCTCCTTGGTGTCGACGGCCACCTTGAGGTCCGTCTTCTTTGAAAGAGCAGCCAGACGCTGCAGTTTCTTCTCACCTATGGTCTGGTTGGCTATGAGGATATCGGGAAGGCCCCCCTCGGCCATTGCCTCAGCCTCGCCCAGTTTGGCGCAGCAAATGCCCAGCGCACCTCTCTCCATCTGCTTCTTCGCGATCTCGGGGGTCTTGTGGGTCTTAGCGTGGGGCCTGATGCCGACTCCGGCTCCCGAATCCTTCAGGAACTGCATCATCTTGTCCATGTTGGATTCCATAATGTCCAGGTCCACGACCAGAGCCGGCGTCTCAATCTCAGATATCGGACGCCCCACTACGCTCTCCAAACAGCAGCAGCGCTTCTTCTCTTCCACCTTGGTTAACCCTCCATCCCATCTCGCCATTCCACTTGCTCCCGCGACAGCCTCTTGAGACTAGCCGGTAGAGACTACTTGACTGAGTCTGCCGGTTGAGACTATACGGCGACTGCTTCCAGGAACCTATATGCATTTCGGGAAGGGAACCGTCGATCCTCCAAAAGGCATTATCAACACCCGCGCGTCGTCCCCCATCTTAAGGAAGGCTGCGTCCACGGCTTCTTGCGGCAGCTCGAACGGGGTCATCTTGCATGCCATCACAATCTCGGCGCTCACCGCTGAAACCAGGTAGAGGTCGGCTTTCCTCAGAGTCCTGGCGATGGCGGCCGCCTTGTGGCCCCCAAGCACGAACTTTCGTCTGATCCGCTCGATGATCTCATCCAAGGGGTACTTGGTCATGTACTCCTCGAAATTGGTCTCTCCCAGGCCTTCTGGGCACTCCGCCTAGAGGACTATCACTCCTCCGGGTTTCACGGCCCTCGTCGCATTCTCTAACGCCTTCTGAGCCTGGTACAGGTTCACGTCCTTGGGCCGCCCGCCTGCTGAGACCACGACTATGTCCGCTTCCCGCTCAATGGGTATGCCGTAGAGCCGGTCGACTACCTCGCGGCCTTCCGCCAGCGCCTGAACCGGATCCCCCGCCACGGCTCTCACGATGTTCTTCTTCTCGTCCAGGACCACGTTCAGGATGAAGTCGACCCCGATCATCTTTCCGGCTTCCTCTATGTCCTGCCTGACCGGGTTATTATCGTAGGAGCCCAGCTCGGCGCCGGGTAGGAGCTGCATCGCGTGGTTGGCCTCGACCGTTCGCTGGCTGCAGGCGCCCGGCAGCACCGCCTTAACGCCGCCTGAGTAGCCCGCGAAATAGTGGTACTCAATGTTGCCGGTGCAGATGAGGAGGTCGCAGGACGCGACCTCGGGGCAGACCTCTACGGGCGTCCCCCTGGAGGTCGTGCCTAAGTGAATATACTCGCCACTCTCGGTGCTCTCCACGCACCGGTAGTTGTCAAAGACGCGGTCCCCCACGAGCGCGCGTTTTTCAGCATCGGTCATGTGGCGGTGAATGCCCATCCCGAAGACCACGGTCACATCGTCTTCGGGGAGGCCCACGGACTTCAGGCGCTCGAGCAGAGGCGGAAGCAGCTTGTGGGACGGGGACGGGCGAGTCATGTCGCTCGCCATGATTACGACCTTCATGCCCGGCTTCGCCAGTTCCTCCAGCGGCGGCGACCCGGTGGGGTTCCGGAGGGCCCGCTCAATCTCAGCCTTCTCGTCTTGCGGAAGTACGGGCTCAGTCGGGAGCAGTACCCCGGCGACGCTGGCCGAGGGCACGCTCACTCGCGCCGCGGACTTACCGTAAAGCAGGTCAAACCCGGTTCTGGACATCATTCTCCCCCCGGTACACCGGCTCCGGCTATGCCGGCCACGTAGACTCCAAGTCTGCGTAGACTTCAACTCGACGTAGACTTCAAGTCTCGGGGAAAAGACTCCTGCTTACGGGGTTGTTGATTCCTCAAAGTCCAGGTGGTGGCCGGCCAAGACCCCCAACCTTTCCAGAGTCCCGGCGGGGAGTTCCAATGTATGTTCACCCGGGGGGATCGGTCCCACGAAGCACCAGGGCTTAACGCGGGGACGGATTGCCACGACCCACATGTCCCGGTCCAGATAGGCGACGTCGATGGAGAACCGCATGAAGCAGGTGTGGACGGACTTGCAGCCCTCCAATAAGAGACCTTCACCGTCTCCCAAGGCGCTGCGGCCCATGAGTCCGGCGAACCTCCTCAGGAAGGTGTCGGCCACCTGGAGCCGCGTCGCAAGGCAGCGTCCCGTGTTCAGGTCCACCAATCTCCTCGCGCCTCTCGAAGGCGTCCCCATTTCCGCGGGCGTCACGGCACGGGCCCCCCCACTCCACTCAGGATCGCCAGGATGTTGAGCACGGCGGGGCCCAGGATCACGATGAGGATTGCCGGGAAGATGAAGAACACCATCGGGAAGAGCATTTTCACCGGGGCCTTCATTGCTTGCTCCTCAACGGCCTGTTGGCGCTTGTCGCGCATGAGGTCCGACTGCAGCTGGAGGACCTGAGAAATGCCCACCCCCAACTGCTCGGCCTGTACAACTGCGTTCACCATTAGTCCCAGTTCGTGCACTCCGACCCGGTCCGCGGTGTCCTTTAGGGCGTCTTTCCGCGACTTGCCAAGCTGCATCTCTCTTAAGGCTCTTCCAAACTCATCGCTTACGGTGCCCTTGAACTTGTCGACCACTCGGAGCAGCGCCATATCAAACGTAAGTCCTGCCTCCACGCTAACGATGAGGAGGTCCATGATGTCGGGCAGGCTCCTGCGGATTTCCGTCTGCCGCCGTCCCGCCTGCCGGGAAAGTCTCAGCCAGGGAAGGTAACCCGCAATGGATCCCGAGGATACAGCAAGGGTGGTAGCCCTGCTTGCAGGAAGGCCCATCACTCGCAAGAGCCCCAATACGGCGGCCAAAACGATGGCGGCCCTGATCGCCGAAGACGCCAAGAAAGCGTTGGGCTTCACGTTGTTGGGGTTGCCTGCCCTCTCGAGCCGCTCCTCAACCGCGCCCAGGACCTTGCCCGGCGTCGCCTGGCCAATCGCGGTTATGATTGACCGGAGGAAAGCGCCCACCGTCCTGTCCAAAAGCGGCCGCTTCAGTATGTCTTCCTCATCTTCGCGGAGGTCTTCGATTTGGAGTGAGTGCAATCGCTCCAGCGTGCGAATCCGTTTCCCTCCCAGAGCAAGCCTGAAGGTGGTGGCGACGCAGAAAGTGGTCAGGAGTGCCGCTCCCGCGGCGGCGTACATGAGGGCTTCCTCGCTAAACGTCGATGGTCACCACTTTTCTCACAAGGATGATCCCGAAGGTCAAGGACACGGCGCCGACGGCCAGCATCCCGATACCAAGAGGGCTCTTCAGCATCACCGAACTGAAGTCGGGGTACATGCTGAACATGACGCCAGCCATCGCAAATGGGAGGAGGGAAATGACCCAGGCGGATAGCCTCCCTTGAGCCGTCAGGGTCCGGATCTTGCCCCTTGCCTTGATCCTCTTCTCAATGGTTGATGCTATGCTGTCCAACACCTGTGCCAGGTTGCCTCCCACTTGACGCTGGATGAGGACCCCGGTGACCGCGAGCTCGAGGTCTCGGCTCTCGAATCGAGACAAGAGACCGGCAAACGCATCGTCAATCGACATCCCCAACCGGGAGTCCCGCAGCACTTTGGCCAGTTCGGGCCCCAGCGGGGGCGGAGCGTCCTTGCCTACGAGTTCCAATGCCTGCATGAAGCTGTGGCCCGCGCGAAGTGAATTGGCGATGAGCGTGAGGGCATCCACCAGCTCGATCTCGAGTTTGGCAGCCCTCACCCGAATCGCGCGCCTCACCCACAGACTGGGGATCACGGCGCCGGCGACTGCAAAGGCAAGCGGGAGGGCCACACCATTCCTCGTCAAAAGCCCCGCAACCAGGCCCGCGGCGCCGAAGGTCACAGACATCCCAGCCAGTTCCTCCGGGCGGAGGGGGATCCCGGCCTTGGTGAGGTTCACCTTGATGCGGTCCATCCACGCCTTGCCCAGCACAGAACCTAAAGCGGGTATGGATGGGAGCTTGAGCCGGGTCCTTCGGACCGGAAGCACCGGGTTCTTTGCAGCCGAAAGTTCTTTGGCCTGGGGAGCCGCTTGGCCTGCAGTCATCTTGAGCCTTTCCTTGATCTTGCGCTGCCGGGCGGTGAGGATGTCCTCCAGCTGGAAAGCGATGAGGAAAGTCAGTAGGCCGCACAAAGTTGCTATCTGCGCCGACATGACCATCACCTCCGTTGGCCCTGCTGAGAGGGCGTTGTTCCCCCCGCGGATCTACGAGAATAACGATACCGGCACGGCAATGCCCCTGGCTTCGAGGGCGGGCAGGCACTTGGGTATCACACCCGAGGCTTTGAAGACTCCCTGCACCTTGCCCTGGGATAGCCCCTGCTCCTCAAAGATGAAGATGTCCTGGAGAGTAATCACGTCGCCCTCCATTCCGGCTATCTCCGTCACTTTTGTAATCTTGCGGCTGCCGTCCTTCATCCTGGACTGGTGCACGATGAGTTGGATGCCGCCCACAATCTGCTCCCGGATGGCCTTCACCGGCAGCTCGACGCCGGCCATCAGAACCATGGTCTCCAGCCTCGAGAGGAGATCCCTGGGAGTGTTGGCGTGGCCGGTGGTGAGAGAGCCGTCGTGTCCGGTGTTCATGGCCTGCAGCATGTCCAGCGCTTCGCCGCCACGGACCTCTCCCACCACAATGCGGTCGGGCCTCATTCGGAGGGAGTTGATGACCAGGTCCCGTATCGCGATCCGGCCTTTTCCCTCCACGTTGGCGGGCCGGCATTCCAGCCGGATCACGTGTTCCTGCATGAGCTGCAGTTCGGCGGCATCCTCTATGGTGATGATGCGCTCGGTGTTAGGGATGAAGGACGAGAGCACGTTCAGCGTCGTCGTCTTGCCGCTGCCGGTGCCGCCGCCCACGATCACGTTCAGCCGTCCTTCCACGCAGGCCTTCAGAAAACTGGCCATGTTGGTGTTCAGAGTGCCGAACCGGACGAGGTCCGCCATGGTGTAGGGTTTCGCGGAAAACTTCCTGATGGTGAGAACCGGCCCGTTCAGTGAGACCGGCGGGATCGTCACGTTGACACGCGAACCGTCGGGAAGCCGGGCGTCGACCATGGGGGAGCTCTCGTCTACCCGCTTCCCCAGCGGGGCGACAATGCGCTCTATGATGCGCATCACGTGGCTCTCGTCTTTGAAGGTGACGTCGGTGATCTCGATCCTGCCCCCGCGCTCGACATAGACTCTGTCTGCTCCGTTCACCATAACTTCACTCACCGTCGGGTCCGTCAGCAGGGGTGTGATCGGCCCGTAGCCGTCGATCTCGCTCACTACTTCGCCGACCAGTCTTAGGTGCTCGCTCTTGGTGAGCGATAGGTCCATTTCCCGGATCACCCGGTCGGCCAGGGTCCCAACTGCGTCCGAAAGGTATTTGGACCACTCGGCCTCCGACATCCTCGACATTGCGTCCACGTCGATTGTCTCGACCGCGTCTTCCATAACCCTGTCCTTAGCTGCCCGGATGAGGCTAAGGCGAGACGCCGCGACAGGCGCCGGTTCGAGAGGCATCTCCCGGACTACCGGGACTTGCTGCTCCCTTATCTGGTCAAGTCTTCGCTGCAACAACGACGACATCTATCAAAAACCTCCCGGGGCCGCAGCAAGGACCTGTCCCGGCTTGTCCTCTTCTGAAAGCACTTTCCGGGCCAGCTCCTCTATCTTTCGAGAGAGAGGCGAGTGCCTTGCCGATAGGAACGCGGGATTACCCATGTTGACGGCGTCCACCGAGATCTTCTCATCAGCGGGCAGGACGCACTGGACCGGCATCCCCATCTCGATTTCCAGGTCTCTGACCCGAAGCCCGCCGGTGTAACCCATGCGGTTGACCACCACTTTGACCTTGGACCGCATGGAGAGCCTGGAGAGGAGATCGAGGCACTGCCTCATATTCTGGATGGCCGCCAGGTCCAAGGTCGTCACTACCAAGATATCGGAGGACTCCTCAAGCGCGGGTAGCACCGTATCGTGCAGATACGTCGGAGCATCCACAACGACGTAGTTGAAGACCTCCGACATAAGCGAGAGAACCTTTTGGACCTGTTCAGCCTGGACAAACCCCGCGAAGTCAGGCTGGGAAGGGGCCGGCAGTATGCGCACTCCCGTGGGATGCTCAACGCAGCAGGCCTCGATCATATCCTTGTCCACGCTGGAAGACTCGTCGACCAGGTCGCGGATAGTCCTCTTCCAGGTAACCCCAGCCATAAGCCCCAGGTTTCCGGACAGGAGGTCCAGGTCTACCGCGGCGACCCTCTTCCGGGTCAGTTCCCGGAGAGCCATCGCCAGGTTCACTGTGATCGTGGTCTTGCCTACGCCGCCCTTGGTGCTGAACACGGTTATTGTCCGGAACTGCGGCCTTCGTGCCTTCTTCTGGACCGAGAACATCTGCTGACGCCTTTGGCCGTGCTCCGCGGCCCGCTGGATGGAGCGGATGAGTTTGTCGTCCTCGACCGGAAGCGTCACGACGTCCTTGGCGCCTACCTGAAGCGCCAGGTGCAGCGCTTTCTTGGAGTCAGAGGAAGTGACCAGGACCAGGCTTGTCATGGGCAGCTCAAGGGAGAGCGTCTCGGCGAGAGACGGCCCCTTGTTGCCCCCCAGGTCCAAGTTCAGGACTATCACCGATGGCTGAAAGCGTTCGGCCAGCGTAAAGCCTACTTCAGGACTGGAGGTGGCTCCGACTACGGCCCACTCGCCGCGGCCCGAAAGGCGGCTCTTCAGCCCGCTTGATGGCGAATCATCGATTATTAGAATAGTTGCTCGCTGCACTGAAGACACCTCGCTACGGGAAGAGCTGGAGCATCCGGCCGGGAGTCTGGTGTGAGAGATAGGGTTTGGTGGAGTCGCCCACGGGCCTTGCCGAAAGCTTCAGGTCGCCGATGAATTCACCGAGAGCCACCATCTCGGCGTCGGACGGGCTTAAGGCCAGCGTAACGTTCTCAAGGCTTTGCGCTCCCTCGGCTCCCGTGAGGTCCTGCCCCACTGCCAGCACCAGCGCGTCCTGTACCAAGGTAACGGCTTTGGCGTCCCGGACCGGGTCTTCCTCGGTGTAGGTGACGATTACGTCGACCCTGTGCCCGGGCTTCAGCAGTCCCGCTACACCCGAGAGAGCGTTGACGGGGACCGTGAGTGCCCTAAATCCCTCGGGGATCTTGTAAGGGAGTTCGGTTACCGTGTTCTCGGTAGCAACCTTGTCCAGGAGGACGGCTTCCCCAGCGTAGATGTCGGATAAGGCAAACCGGCCCGTTACCAGTTCAGCAGCCGGAGCCGCCGACGGGTGCGCGTACTTCTCCGGCACTTCCACGATCTGAAGCATATCGTCGGTAATCCGGGTGCCGGCGTCTATTCTGGCCCTGGCCACAATCTGCGTGGCCATGGGCTCGGCCTCGGGGTTCCGCAGGCTTGCCAGGTACTGGTACACAAAGAGGCCGGTCAGGATGGCCAGCAGCAACGTTAGCGCGAACCAAATCTTTGACTTGCCCATCATTGCCACCCTTTCACACGGGCACGGGACCGCCTCGCGGTTGCCCGGCGACCGCTACTTGAGCCGCGCCGACCTGAGCGCCAGCGCCTGGGTCCCGGTGAAACCGGAAGGACCTGCAGCCTTGCCCAACACCCACGCCGTCAGCACCTTGGTATTCTCGTCGTAACTCTCGATGAAGATCTTCAGAAAGCCAGTCACCACAACCGTGCTCTTGCCGCTGGCCTCCTCAAAGCCGGACACCATGGGAACAACGGCGATCCGCGAGCAGGGCTCGGTTATGTCTGGCACCGGGGCCATGGTGCACCCGTGGTAGCATCCCGACAGCCTGTGGGCCATGGCATGCTTTACTTGGCCGTTATTGACACCAGTGTTGGTCTCAACCTTCTCTCCTACGTGGATGGCGCCAGGATAGCCGTCTTCGAGGTAATCCTCGAACTTGCTGGTGCAGCCAAGACTTAGCCATCCGTAGTTGCCCTGCACGCCCTCGCCGGGCGTGAGCGTCATGTCAGTCTTTTCCCCAACCTTGTAGTCGCCTTGCCAGTATGCCAGCGGTATGAGATCGGTCCCCTCGGATTCGCCGTCATAGGTCAGGACCTCGGCAGTGGCTGTGACTCCTATGGGTGCCTTGTCCAAGGAGAGGGCCTTAGCGAAGAACGTCTGAGCGTCCAGAGAAATGTTCACTCTCGCCTCGGTGGTTGGCGAAGGGAAAGTGAGCGAGAAACGTCCCTGTTCGTCGCCTCGCGACACATCGAAGGAGAAACCGCACACACCGGACGTGGAGAAACCGTTGCGCTGGACGCACTTAAGCGCCGCCTGGAAGGCAGCAGACTGCTTCGAGGACGTGTAACCTGAAGTGGCAGCAAGCTCCCTTGCCGCCGAGAGGGCCGCGGCATCTGCCAAATCCTGGAGTTCAGTGTGCCGGAGGTACATATACCCTCCATCCACCGCGAGAGCGGTGAAGCCGACCAAGGCAGCCATCGCGATGCCGGTCATGAACAGGGCTGCCCCTCTATCCGACGAACGCAGCCTTCCCAGGGCCTTCGAGAGCCACTTGGCTGCCGCCCTTATCGTTCTTCCTATTACCAGACTCGGGTTTGTCCGGCTTTCATTGTCATCACGCCTCAAGACCATCTCACCTGCCTTATCTACTCGCTGCGCATGACCATCCTCGACTGGAGGGTCAACGGGTTACCGGTTAGGTCGCTGACCACCGGCGTCACAATGACCAGAGGGTATTCAAGCGCCACTTCAACCCAGGTCTCAGTCCCGGAAGTAATCCGATCGAAGTCCACCACGATGGCGCCCGGGTCAAGGGTAGACGTCCTGCCCGAAAGGTGCGGGATGAGTGTGGATGCAACCCACCCGCCGATCTGGTCATCCCGTACCGCTAGTGAAGTGCAGTTCAGAGAAGCGAACCGTGCGGCATCCCGCGCCACATGCTGCAACTCGACGTATGCCGTGAAGATGCGGCCGCCTTCCATGATCCCGAGTAGCAACAGTGCAAGGACTGGAATAACCAGGGCAAACTCGACGATGCTTTGGCCCTCTTCCCTGCGCCGGAGCATCGAAAGCCGGCGGAAGGATCCCGAATGCATCACGCCGACCACCCCAAGAAAGAGGCCGCTATCGTGCCTGCCAGTATAGCCACGCCATAGGGAAACGCCTGCTTCGATGCTTTAACAACGCCTCCGGGTACTCGGCCGGTCGCGACTGCGGCCTCAAGCGACCGCCGGTCCACGCGGGAACGACTGATTATGAAGCCGATTGAGATGAGACCGCCCGCGATGGATCCCATAAGGAAAGTTCTCCACACAAACGCGGGACCGCCAAAGGCGCCTACCGTAGCCAGCATCTTGACGTCGCCGGCGCCCATCCCGCCCATTGCGAACGGGATAATGAGAAGTGCAAGGCCCAGCAGGATTCCCAGAGCGCTCTGGCCGAAGCCCAAAACGCCGCCCAGCGCTACGTTTATCGCCACACCCAGGAGCGCCGCGGGAAAGGTCATCCAATTGGGGATCCGCTGCGTGCGCAGGTCCCAAATCGCGGCAAGAGCCGCCCAGGTCACCGTGATGGCGACCAGGACGGAGGGAGCCTGGGTCATGGACGTCGCTGCATCCGCCACGCTGGGGACACCTCCTGGAGTGCTGGTTATCTGTCCGATTACGCTCAGGGCCCGGAGTTGATTGCTTTCTGACCTGCAATCTACACCCGGTTACTTGTGCTGATGCCGCGGAGGAGTCCGGGCGGGACTCCTCCGCGGCCGACTAGGCGATTCTAGGTCCCGCCGCCGACCGGGGCGTTGTCCAGCGCGGACTTGATCCTATCGAACACGCCTGCGATTCCGCCTTCCACATTCTGGAGAGCTATGACAAGAACCACTGCGATGAGCCCGATGATGAGCGCGTACTCCACGAGTCCCTGGCCTTCGTCCTCACGAACCAATCTTTTCCACAGCTTCAACATCCATGTTACCTCCTTTGTGATTGACCGAGAGAGTCCTCAGAGCTTCCGATTTGCGAAGGAGTTGTAGTGCAGCGGACGGCAGCCGGCCAAAGAGGGTCCAGGGGAGTCCCGCGCTCATGGGCTCTGGGCAAGGGAGGTGACCCGGTGCGGGGCTCATCGTTTTCCGCGACCGAGTCTGGAACCAAGGGACGAGTGCGTTCTCGCGTCCTTCTACCTTCATGGCCGGCTTCCTCACTTTTGGAGGAGTGGGTGCCGTCCGCTACGCTTGGGTGAATCGCCCTGCAAATCAATATTCGATGCCGCCTCCCCTTCTCTTAGCGAGATCCGTGGGAAGGTGGACTCAATACGGTCTGTCGTCGGTCGTCTGACAACATACAGTAATGAAGCATAGTGCGACCGAATCCTGAGTATGCTGCGGATCTGAGCGAGTGAGGCTGAGGCTCGATCGCTGGCTAAGTGTTAGGTCGGCTTGTTTGGCCAGCGTGCTTGGCTAGTTGGATCAGTGGCTGCCGGGCTAGACTGCCGGCCCGTTTACTGTGCTCCCCTCACCTGAAGAAGCCGTAGATGCTATCCCTGCAGCTGCCTGGCAGGCAGCGTTGGCTTCATCCTGAAGGTCCATCACTCTCACGAACACGTCCACCAATTCGGGGTCGAATTGGGTGCCTTTGCAGCGGATCAGTTCCTTTACGGCGTCGGCGGCGGAAAGCTTACGGCGGTACGGCCTCTCGCTGGTCATCGCATCGAAGGCGTCGGCGATAGCCAGGATCCGGCACTCAAGCGGGATCTCCTCCCCCTTCAGTCCCAGAGGATACCCGCGTCCGTCCCACCATTCATGATGCTTGAGGATGGCGTCGGCGATGGGCGCCAGGTCCGGCGCTGCTTGGGCTATACGGAATCCGATCTCCGAGTGCCGGTTGATCTCCCTGCGCTGCTTGGGGGTCAGAGGGCCGGGTTTGAACAGGATTGTATCGGACACCCCGACCTTCCCTATGTCGTGGAACTGGGCCAAAAGTCTTAGGTCGGCGATGCGCTGTGGGGGAACCTCCAGCGCCTGAGCCATCGCGGTCACAAGCTTCTCCAGCCGCTCTGCGTGATGCTCGGTGGCATAATCTCTGGCCTCCAGGGTCTTCATCATGGTCTGAACAATTGAGTTCCTGGCGCTCTGACTGTGGTGCAGCTTTTCGCGGTACATGTGGTCGTCCGCGTCCCTGAAGAGCCTGTCGAACTCGGTGTCTCCGTCGCCCAGCGCGTAGCCGATCGAGATGCTGAGCGGGAGCTCAGGGTGGCGGTCGTTATACTCCGAGACCAGGTCCTGCATGCAACAGCACGCGTCCTCAATGACGGCGTCGGGCTCATCGTCAAACTCCAGCATGAGCACTGCGAATTCGTCTCCCCCGACGCGCGCTATTGCGGAAGCATTCGGGCACGACCGCGTCACGACCTCCGCTGCGGCGATGAGGAGCCTGTCGCCGTTGTGATGGCCGAGAGTGTCGTTCACCAGCTTGAGTCCGTCCATGTCGCACATGACTATTGCGGCGGGTCCGGTGTGCGTGAGCTGCGCTTTGTGCAGCTGCTGCTCAAAGTAGGTCCGGTTGAAGAGCCCAGTGAGCGGGTCGTGGAGGCTCAGGTATCGCATCTTGTCCTGAGCCTTCTTGATGTCGGTGATGTCCACGATGATGCCCCGGAGCCCGATCACGTTGCCGTCGCGGATGACAGGTGTGCTCCTGATGATTATGGGGAATTTGGTGCCGTCCTTCCGCAGGGCCGTGTACTCGTTGCTCGCCTTGGGCTCGCCCCTGACCGTCTTTCTGAAGTTGGCCCTGACCAGGTCCGACTGATCCGGGTCAAGCATGCTGTATATGTTGAGTCCTGTCTCTATGTCCTTTGGCGAATAGCCGAAGATGCGGAAGGCCGCCTTGTTGGCGAAAAGGATGTTGCCCTGGAGGTCCACCTCGAATACGGTCTCCGGCAGTAGGTCTGCCAGCTCCCGGTACCTGACCTCGCTGGCGACCAGCGCTGCCTGGGCTTCCTCCTTAGCCTGGGTCTCCTTCCTCACAGCCTGCTCCCGGCGGTCGAAATACGCGAGGAAGGTCCCCAGTCCCGCCATCATTCCCAGGAGGAATCCGAGCAGGTAAGCCCAAGTGCTTATCCCTGGCAAGTTGTGGAACACAGGATAGTCGAGGACGTGGACACCCAACAGGATGAAGCTCCATCCGGCAAGGCACCGCACTGCAGGCCGGAATGCGGTTGAACGCAGGAACATGGGGCCGCTCATCATCAAGGTCGCGGCGTGGATCGCTATTGAGGGGAATAGCAGGAGATGCCGTTGAGACTCCAAAATGCGGCCATGAAGGAGCGGCAGTGCCCCGAGTACCCATATCAGGGTCGCCACAGTCCACCGCGGATAGACGGTCGGGACCTCTCTTCCCAGGAATTCGCAGTTACCCCTTAGTATGAAGTGGACGCCGACGACGCGCGCCGCTTCGTATATGGCGACGTGGAAGGCCGATGCCCCCAGCGCCGTCACAGGGCTGCCGGATATCAGAGCCAGGCCCCATCCCACAAGCCAATAAGCCATGAAGCGTTCCCTGGTCTTCGAGTACAAGAACCCGGTGATGGCGATGAGGATAGCGGATCCGAATACCTCGGCCAACCACATGGGGACTGTGAACATGGTCCTCGCCTCGCACTCCGCTCGTCGGTGACTGACACGTCTACCTATAGTCTTTATCGGCGTGAGGACTCGTTGCCTTAACTGCGGTGCAGGACAGGGGCCTGCCATGACGAAGAACACCTGTGGGTTTCAGCTGGGTGTTCGTGAACAGAGTCGCGGCGATGGAGCAGGACAAACTTATGCTCACGAAGAGTGGGCGCGCTAAGGAGGAAGTGACGTGGATAGAGCCAGAATCGAGGCGGCCGAGCGGGACATCATTGCGGAACTGGCGCTTTCTAGCGAAGGGTACAAGAACCTCACGGTCCTCTGCGACGAGTTTGGAAGCCGCTTTGGCGGGACGCCCGAGGACGCAAAAGCGGTCGAGTACATGCTGGGCAAGTTCCGGGAGTACGGGCTGGAGAACGTCCACAAAGAGGAGTTCATGCACAATGCGTGGACCAGGGGGCCGGCCAAGCTGGAGACCATCTCCCCGCTGGCCAAGGAGCTGAAGTGCATCTCCCTCCCCTACAACGTGGCTTCCACTGTCGAAGGCGAAGTGGTGTACGTCGGCCACGGTACGCCTGACGACTACGAGGCCGCAGGCGACTCCATCCGCGGCAGAATCGTGATGGCCAACGCGAAATCGCCTTCCTACTTCCACCGCGGAGTGCACCGGGCAGAAAAACTGGGGCGCGCCATCGCCGGTGGAGCCACAGGCTTCATCTGGATGCGCTGGGATCTGGGACTCCTGGAGGAGACCGGTTCGACAAGGTGGCTGAAACCCGCGGAGATACCCTGCGTAGCAGTTTCGCGGGAGGTCGGCGAGGAAATAGTGCGGATGCAGGGCAAGGGAGCGGTGAAGGTCCGCATCACAACAACGGATACGGTGCGCCCGGCCCCTGTGTGGAACGTGGTTGCGGAGATCAAGGGCCGCGTCGACCCGGATAAGGTCATCCTGATGGGCGCCCATTACGACGGGCACGACATCGCGCCGGGGGCTATGGACGACGGTGCCGGAGCAATGGTGGTCATGGAGGCGGCCCGCGCCCTCGCCAGGCACAAGGACGTCATAGGCAAAACGCTGCGGTTTGTCCTCTTCCCCATCGAGGAAATCGGTCTCGGCGGGTCCTACAACTACGTGGACATGCACCGCGATGAACTCGACCAGATTGAGATGATGTTCAACCTTGATGGCGCGGGACGGAGCTACGCGCAACCGGGCTTGGTGCTGTACGGGCACTGGACATCTCTGTTCAACTACTTCAAGAGCATAGGCAAGGAAATGAAACAGCCCATCCAGGTGGCCAACTCCAAGAGCCTCTACAGCGACCACCTGCCGTTCCAGCTGATGGGTATCCCCGCCGGAGGACTCCGCGAGTTCAGCGATACCAGCACCGGCACCAGGGGATGGGGCCACTCGGCAGCCGATACCCTGGATAAGGTTTCACCTCGCGCGCTGGAGTCCACAGCCACCGTCCTGGCGCGGCTAGTCCTTCACATGTCCGTGAGGACAGACTGGCCGGGCAAGAGGATATCCGAGAAAGAGGCGCAGGATGTTCTCGGTCCCGAGTATCTGGAGATCCTGAGGCTGGAGAAGCGCTGGCCCTTCGACAAGTGGGTGCCGGACCTGGTGACGAAGCCGTAGCTCACTGAGGTGCAGACCGCTGAACGACTGGCTGGCTCCAGTCTGGTGGCTGGCTCCGACTACTGGCTGGTTCGGTCACGTCGTACGACACGAGGCCCGCTCTTCGGAGCGGGCCTCGTTCCGCTCGGTCTCTCGTGCGGATAGGTGACCATTCGAGCTGCGAACTACTGCTGAAAGGTGATCGTTCGGCCTACTGTCGACTGCTGACCGGGCTCTCCAGATACTCCATGGTCCCGTTGTCGCCGTCTACCGCCACGCGGATACCCAGCGGGAGAGTGAGATTCAGGTGGGCGTGACCGGCGGGCACACCCGATAGGCAGGGCTTCCCCCTGCTGCCCAGATACTGTCTGATCAGCTCCTCGACGGCCAGCGTCGGGGAACCCTCCCGGGCCTCGCAGTCGGTGAAGTCGCCCACCAGGAAGCCGGCGGCCTGGTCAAGTTTCCCTGATGAGTCGAGTTGGCAGAGCATTCTATCGATCCGGTATGGGGCCTCTCCCACTTCCTCGAGGAACAGGATCTTCCCCTTGGTATTGACCTCATAGGCTGTGCCGATGGATGCAGCCACGAGCGATAGATTGCCCCCGACAAGTTCTCCTTCAGCGAGCCCGGGGCTAAGTGAATGGAGTCTGCCCTTCTCCGGCAGCTTGACATCTCCACCTGATAGCGCCGACCAAAGGCCATCCAGGTTGTACGGAACGTCCAGCGAGGCACCTTGCCTGGTAGCCAGCATCGGGCCGTGGAAGGTCACCAACCGCAGCCTTTTTCGCAGCGCCAGGTGCAGGGCAGTGATATCGGAGTAGCCGACGAAGACCTTCTTGTGGGGCTTCAGGGTGTTGAAGTCCAGGTACCGAAGCATGCGTGTGGCGCCGTAGCCACCTCGCGCGCAGACCACTCCATCAACAGCGGGATCCGTCCATGCTGTGGTGAAGTCGCGAGCCCTATCCCTGTCCTCGCCGGCAAGGTATCCGTACTGCTTAAGCACCGATCCGAGCACCCTGACCTTCAGACCCAAGGATTCAAGTATGCCTACTCCCCGGTCAAGCGACTCCTTCGCCACCGGCCCGGATGGAGCGACGACGGCAACCGTACTCCCTGCGCAAAGCGCACGAGGTTTCCTGTTCAACACGGATCTCCGCCCTTCACAAAGACTCACGCTGAGGATACGCGACCATTTGGAGCATCGGCACTCGCCAGCGATAGGTGGGGTTTCCTCAGAGATGTCAGGGTGTCCTGCTGAGTAGCCTGTAGGTCGCTCCTAGGTGGCTTCCGGGTGACTCCTTGGGACCTCCGCGAAGTTAAGACCTCAAAGCAATGATACCTCGGCCCACCCTGTGGGAGTAGGAGGCATAAGGTGGCAGAGGTGGTCAAGGAAGCGGGGGTGGTTGAGGAGGCAGGTGTGCTAGAGGGGGTAGAAGTGGTAGAGGTGCTGTGGGAGCAGGCGCCTTATGCAGGTATTTTGCCACTTATTGCGAAGTGGCATTGGGAAGGATGTTACATGTCTGGAGGGATACTTCGTGACCGGATTCATAGAGTTCATCAGGAAACAAGGAGTCGTCGGGCTTGCTATCGGTTTCATCCTCGGCGGCGCCGTTTCCAAGGTTGTCGCATCATTGGTTCAGGACATCGTCAACCCGATACTCGGATTGGTCATGGGCAAGGTAGGAGACCTCTCCAAAGCCTACATTGAGATTGGCACTGCGAAGATCATGTGGGGCAACTTTGCTTCAGTGCTCATCGACTTCCTGGTCGTGGCCTTCGTGGTCTACTTTGTCTTCAAGAAGCTGGGCATAGAGAAGCTGGACAAGAAGTAGAGTTGGCTGGCTCCAGCTGGCCTGATCCGGCTTCAGCAGCCTTGGCTGGCGTAACCTGATCTCAACTCGCCTCAGATGTCTGCGGCGACGACTGCCCGCCTGCCCCGGGGTTGGCTTCCGAAGGGGCGAGATGCATCTCGCCGTAGAGATCCACTATATGAGCGGATTCAAGGACGTACCAGGGATACGGACGCGCCTTTCGGCCGAATTCCTCTGCAACCCACGCAAGGAATTGGTCGGCGCGGTCAGTGTCTCCCATCCTGGCTGAGGCCAGGGCCACCTTGGCCCACGGGAACCCGTCATACGCGCCACACTCGTTCCAGGCGGGGAACTGCTCGTTGAAATAGCTCCAAATTCGGTAGGCACGCTGGTCGTCCGTCCTCAATACGCCTTCAGTTATGAGGTACAGTTGTGACACCGCATCGGGGTACCATCTCCCGGCCTTAGGATACCTCTTTCCGTACCACGACACTGTGTGAGCGTACTGCCCCCGGTACGCCGAGTAGAATACCCGCTCAATACCTAGACGCACATTCTCCGCCACAAAGGTCATCTGCGAAGCAACCTCGGGACGCCCCAAGAGCAGCAGCGCCTCAGCCCAGTCGATGAGTCCCCGGTACACCTCACAGTTATCCATCAGGTATTTGGTGCTAGACCCGGGCGTCACGAACGTGAGGCCATCCTTGTCCTGGAGAGCGACGAGGACGCTGGCCACGAGACCAAAGTCATCCAGATTGCTCTCGATGAAATCGCGATCACCGGTCTTGGCCAGGTAGTGGGACGCCAGCGATAGAAACGTGGCGGCGTAGCTGTCGGCCGAGTCGTATTCCAGGGTCGGGACCCATCCCTCCTCCGACAACTCGTAGTCGTACACCGTCCCGGCAAGACCGAACCTGTCCGGGCGGTTCAGGTGGTCAAGGTACCAGTCCATATAGCGGCGGGCGCGCCCGGGGTCGATATCGACCAGGGCCTTGGCTGCGAAATTGGCGAAGTAAGGGACTATCTTCTCGCCTAGCGGTGTCTGCGCTATCGCTCCGTCGGGCATCTGGCACGCGATGAGCCATCTGGTCTCGCGCTCGATCTCCTCTTCTATCGAAGCGGCCTCGAGGACGACCAGGGGCTCGGCGGCGCCAGCCACCCGCTCGGGAGTGAACGGCGGACCCCAATAGCGGGGCTCCCCGGGACTGAGGGCCATGCTCGAATCAATGCCGGTGAGGAAGACCTCCCCGAGATACAGGCGGACGGGAGCGCTGGACAGCAGCGTGATCAACACGAGGCCAAGCAGAACCGGCGCTTTGCGCCGTAGCGGCAGCCGCCCCATTCCCGCCCCTCCCGGCCAGAGGATGTTGTAGACGCCAGATCGGATGTTGCAGAACACCAGATCGGGTGTTCCAGACGTGATGCTGCAAACGCGTGATGCTGCAAACGTTAGGGTACAGAATCATCGGAGTCTTCCCTATCCCAGAATAAAAGTCCTGCTAGACCGCATCCGAATCGATTGGCAGCTTTGGCATCACGTGGTGCGACGATATTCGGCGGCTTCGGGAAGAATACTTAAGGTGAGTGCGCGTCTCTTAGATGGTCTAGGAGGGATCGGTTGAACCCATTCCGCCTTCTCACGAAGTTGGTCCGGCCCAGGCCTTCGCCGTCAAAAACCCAGCCTTCAAACCCTCCGGAGAATGACCTGTCAAAGGACCTTCAGCATAACGTCGCGGCCATAAGGAAAGCGCTGCGTGACCCAGCGGACCTCTATGTCCGTGACTTGATCCTGGGCGACAATGATAGGAACCGGATCGCGGTTCTGTACCTTCGCACTATGGTCGACCTGGTGGCCATAAGGGAGTCCGTGATAGACGCGCTTATGGCCCGAGACCCGCCCCGGTATGCGGGACTCGAGGGCGAAGCCCTGCTGGAGAGGCTTCACATGACTCTCCCGACCGTGCGCGGCGTTGAGCCGGTAACATCGCTGAGCAGCGCGGTAACGGCGATCCTGGCAGGCAAGGGAATCCTCCTTCTCGACGGGGTGGCCAAAGGCTTGACTCTAGGCGCCCAGAAGAGCCTCTCGAGACCTTTCCAAAGTCCGACATCGGAACTCACTGTCATGGGTCCCCAGGTGGGCCTCACAGAGTCCATTGAGGAAAGCATCGGGCTGATACGGACTCGTCTGCGGACGCCGGACCTCGCGGTCGAAAGGTTCGTCATCGGGAGGAAATCGAAGACAGAAGTCCGCATGCTCTACGTGAAAGGTATCGCCCCCGAAGAAATCGTCGCGGAACTGCGAAGACGCCTCAAGGCGATCGACACGGACGTGGTCCTGGACACCGGCACAATCAGGGCCCTCATCGAGGAGAGGCCTTACTCGCCGTTCATCCTGGAAAGGCTAACTGAGCGCCCCGATACTGTGGCCAGCGAACTCAACCACGGCCTAACTGCGGTTCTCGTGGACGGCTCCCCCTTCGCGCTGCTGCAGCCGTCCCAGTTCTTCACAGTCTTTGAGGCGTCTGAGGACTACTACACCAACGCGTGGGCGGCAAGCATGCTCAGGTTGATCCGCATTACCGCGTACATCATGTCGACGATTGCCACGCCCACGTACGTCGCGGTTGTCACCTTTCATCACGAGCTCGTTCCAATACCGCTCCTCCTGAACATCGCGTCATCGCAAGAAGGCGTACCGTTCCCGCTGGCGCTTACCGCACTCCTTGCAGAGATCGTCCTTGACGTAGTCAGAGAGGCAGGGGTACGCCTGCCGCAGCAATTCGGTCCTGCTGTCAGCATAGTCGGAGCGCTGGTCCTGGGCCAGTCCGCGATCCAGGCCGGATTCGTGCCCCCGGGCCTCATAATCGTGGTGATGTTCGCCACCATCGCGTCGTTCGCAATACCCAGAGCGGAGAAAGCCATCGCTTACCGCCTCGTGCGGTTTCCCCTGCTTCTAGCCGCCTCTGCGCTTGGATTCCCTGGGCTCATGTTGGCGTCTCTGGCAGTTGTTTACCATCTGGCTTCGCTGAAGTCCCTAGGTGTGCCGTATTTCTCGCTATTCACTCCCGGGAACGTGCAGAGGATCATGAAGAAAATCGTGGTCGCTCCCGTTGAGATCCAGCCCAAAACCAGGCCGTTCGGCCACCGGGACACCGTATCGCAAGGGCCTTTGCCGGAGCCCCGCGACCCCAAAAAGGCTCCTAGGCGGGGGGATCGTTTGTGACAGACAGGCTCAGCGCGCGCCAGCTCATGTTAGTCGTTGCTGTTATGCGGGCCTCAGCTATGCTGGTGCTCCTACCTGTAGTCATGGTAGGTGACGCCAGGCAGGACGCGTGGATCGCGTCCATCGTGTCCACCCTCCTGTCCTGCATTCTGGCCCTGCTCGCATCCGGACTGGCGGCGCGGTTCCCAGGCAAAAGCTTGGGCCACATTGGGAAGGTCGTCCTTGGCCCCATCGGCGGGTGGCTGGTAATCGGACTCTTCGCGCTGTCCCACTATGTCTTGGCCCTTGCCAGAGCTCGAACGGTATCGCTTCTGGTGATATCCCAGTTCATGCCCAAAACGCCGGGCTGGGCCATCGCTGTCCCGATGCTGGCGGTGAGTGTCTACGGCGCGATCCATGGGCCTGACACCGTGGGCCGGTCCGCGGAACCCGTGTTCGTGCTGCTGACCGGAATCCTGGTGCTGGGGACCGTCCTGCTCTACGCATCAAGGGTCGGCCCTGTAACAAGCCTTAAGCCCATACTTGCCCGCGGCTTTATGCCCATCCTCGCGTCGTCGGTGTCGCCCGTATTCCTAGGCGCCGTCGGCAGCTCGGTCGTGCTTTCTCTAGGCAGATACGTTAAGAAGGCGTCGAGCCTGGGAAGAGCCGCGGTCTACGGGCTCCTCATAAGCGGCCTGTTCCTTACGGTGGTAGTACTACAGGTACTGACCACCATCGGGCACCAGCAGGCCCAGCAGAGCCTCGCGCCCTTGCTGTCGCTTGCCGGTGCGATTAGCATTGAGGGCGTTGTTGAGAGGACTGACCTGTTGCTGCTGGCTTCATGGATCGTCGGAGTAACCTTCGATGTGACTATTCTCCTTTTGTCCTCATCTATCGTGATCGCGGACGCCCTCTCTATTGACTACAGAAAAGTGGCGGCGGCGCTGTTCTTGGCAGGAGTCGTGCCGGTATCTCACCGGGTGACGGACGTGTTCAGCATGAGGATGGTCCACTCGCTTCCTGTCACCGGGATCTGGACGCTTGTTGTGTTCCTGGGGGCCATCGGCGTCGTCTATATCGTTGCGCTGGTGAGACGCATTGACGGAAGGGAGAAGTGAGACTCGGATATGGATGAGATCCGGATATGGCTATGAGACCACGAGGGCTCGTCTGGGCGATGGTAATCGTCATGTTGGCTGCTTCCACGTCCGGCTGCTGGGACCGGGAGGAACTCGATGAAGTCGGCATAGTAGGCGCTATCGGCCTAGACAAGGGCGGTGACGGCCAAGTGATTGTATCGCTTGAGGTCGTTAACCCGAAGGCGCTGGCCTCTGCCCAGACAATGGGCGGCGACTCAGCCCCGGTCGTCGCGGTGGTCCTGCGGGACCAGGCGGACACCATTTCCAGTGCGATAAGGAATGCCCAGAGACGCCTGCCCCGCACGCTAACTATGGGGCAGGTCAGCAGTATCATTGTCGGCCAGTCCCTTGCGCGTGAAGGGATAGGCCAATATCTTGACTTCGTCTTGCGTGACGCGCGGATACGCAACTCGGCGGTCCTTGCCACGTGCGATACCGGCTCCGGGCTCCTGCAGCGCCCTTTGATCGAGCCCATCCCATCTCGGGTCCTGTTAGCACTCTCGAACACGGCCCTGGCTGGCGGCAAGACGGTGCGGACGACCATCAATGAATTCACAGTCAAACTGGCCGAACCGGGCATCGAGCCTGTCACCCTGCATACCGCCGGCAGGAAGACTAAAGACATTCAGGTCAAAAGGCAGGGTGAGGAAGTAAAGCAGACCGACAAGGCCGTTATGCTGGAGCAGCCCATTGAAGCAAATGTAGATATCGAAGGCGAGCTGCCGCCGGACTCACCGGTACTGAACCCGCTCAAAGAGGCTGCCAGCGGGGAATCCGTCCCGGGAATGACCATAGACGTAGGAGTAGCCGCCTACAAGGGCGACAAGCTGGTGGGCCTCCTCGATGGAGCGGAGGCAAGAGGGTACCTGTGGCTGTCAGGGGATCTCCGGGAAGCCTCTGTGGAGGTGCCTGACCCGTTTGGCTCAGGCAAGATGGTGGGGCTCGATGTCGTGCGGGCCAATTCCTCCATCAAACCCATCTTTGAAGGCGGACCCGAGGGCATCAAGATGCACGCGGAAATCCATGTGGACCTTGAGGCTGCCCAGTTCCAGTTGGCGACGGATCTCCGCAAGACCGGGATCATCGATGCCCTGGAGCAATCACTGGACGCGCTGGTGACCCGAGAAATACGCGCCACACTGGAACGGGTGCAAAAGGAGTTCAAGTCCGACATCTACGGATTCGGCTACGAGGTGTACAAATCCAACCCGGACCTTTGGGCCACCATGGAGCATACATGGAACGACGAAGTCTTCCCCAACGTTGAAGTTGAACTCGACGTAGTGACTCGCGTGAGGGCTCCTGGAGCCATCTACGGACTGTTGCCGCATGGGTTGCTGCCCAGGAAGTAGGTCTGTACCGCCCGCCGGGACCGGATAGGTCGCCGGCGGGCCGCACACACCGGATCACTTACCTGGGGTCGTAACCCACCACCGACCAGATGCCGCTATCGTCCTGCCTGACCAACCTTTCGAGGTACACCCGGCTCACCGGTCCCTCGGAGACTTCCACTATTGCCTTAACACCGTCACTTGACACAATCGAGAACGCCTCGTACGGGATTTCCGGTTCACCCACGATACCGCCCGGAGTCACCCTCAGGTTGACGAAGGTCAGAGACACTGACAGCGGGTCCAACTGCCATGGGCTATGCCCGCCATCTACCTGCTTCTGGTCGTTCTCTGCCACTTCCATGTCGACTTGGACTCTCACTTGCGGACCCAACGATCCGTCTCCCTCCGCGGAAGGCAGTGTGAGATCAGTAGCGATCTGCCTTGCGATTTCGAGCCTGCCCTCACCCAAGACCGTTACTTCCAACCCTGCTTGCCGCCAGCGGAGACTGTCCTCCACGATCTCCAGGGGGCCGCCTGCCGCGTGTCCGATCGCTCCATGGGAAGCCGGGACAAACTCCCCTTGAGATACGGTCTGGACTACCGATGAATCACCGAAGTCTAGTACTATGCGGCCACTTGTATGAGCGATGATCCTGTCGGGCACCTGTGACGGCATCAGAGGCGCGAACCCTGCGATGCCGGCTGCCTCAGCGGGAGTCGCCACTGTCTGGCCCGGGTCATCCTCCAGGACCGCGTAGCCTTCGGGAACCGCGTACGCGAAGTCGGCTGCGTTGACGCCGCTCCTGGCGTCGAACTCCGTATACATGTAGGTAGTTTGGATGCCGTTCTGCACTGCCGTCCGCAGTTGCAGTGGTAGGTTGGATTCCTTGTCGATCCAGAGCTCGTAGGTTGCTCCGCCTGGAGGAGTTACCTCCAGCCTGGTCGCGGTCCTACCCGCGACGACGTCCTCCCCGGCTTCAACGTGGGGATACTTCATGGCCCGCTCCGCTTCTGCACGCAGGTCAAGGCCCGAACGGTCAGGGTCAGGCAGCAGAGGAAGAACCGCCACCGTCTTGTCGCTCGGCCTGACCTGCCACTTCTTCTGGCCGTCGTTCACTGTGAGGGTGCCGTCTTCCAGCCTGGTCGCGTAGCCGCCTTCCCAGGACCATACCTCAACCCTGCGTATCACTTGAGATTCACCCGACAGCGTACGGTAGCTCTTCTCGAGCACGCCGTGGTATGAATCTATCTTGCCTACTGCCCGCGACATTGCGTGTACCACGTCGCGACCGAATATCCCCGACGACACCGCGACACCAATGAACAGCATCAGTGCCGCGGCGATCCCGGCGAACGCTTGCCAGGCCGGTCTCCGCCGTTGCCGGGCTGAAGTCACTTGCTCGACGATCCTGCGGCCGAGCTCCTCCGGCGCCTCGGGCTGCTCCTTCAAACCTCTCACCAACCTAGCAGCGGCCAGAAGATCGGCCTCTTCCGGGCTTTCCGGCGTCCTCGGGCGCCGCTCGTTCCTCAATTCCTCAATCATTGCATCAACGGCGTTTTCGATTTCCTTGCTCACGTTGCCTGCGCCCCCTTCTTCTGCTCTAGCAGCGCTTCTCTCAGGGCACAGAGAGCCCGGTACTGAAGTCCTCGTACCGAATCCTCGCTCTTGCCCATCTTGAGGGCGGTTTCAGAACGGGAGTACCCCTGGACAATGCGTAGTTCCAGGACCTCCCGGTACTCGTCGGGAAGGCGGGCCATGAGCTCGCAGAGGCCGCTCGAAGGTGCCTCATCGCCGCCGGATGCCGCGACCAACGCCGCCTCTTCCAGAGGCGATAGCGCTCCGCGCGCCCTCTTGCGCCGCCAGGAGTCCCTGACGAGGTTGGTCGCAGCCGCCTTTAGGTATCCCATGTTGGGTGGCTCGCTTCCGGAGAAGCCTTTGCTGACGATGCGGAGATAAGTCTCCTGGGTCAGGTCCTCGGCCTCTTCCTTGTTCTGGACGAGCCGGTATATGTGGCGGTAGATAGCGGGCCAGGTCTTTTCACACCAAGCCCGCATCGATGTGTCTGATGTTCGCATCTCTGCCCTCCCTCACCTATGAAGACGGGGCAAGTTACCGGATCGTCACGAACAGGATAATGTAATCTTCTCCCAACTGGGGCAAGCGAGCCAAACGCTCTGCCGCGTCTGGCGAGTTCGAGCCGCTGCCGCTGTTGGCCAGTCCAGCCTGTTGCCGCAGCAAGTCAAACTCACACACGGCAATGGTAACGGTTTCCGCTGCATTCAGGGCAGAGCCGGTGGAATTCCCGCGGAAAACCGTATAATGGTATGGCACGGTATCCGACGCTGCTGTGCTCGGCGGCCTGTACGGCGACGCGACATCTGGAGTGCAGCGCCGAGTGGTAGGGCATCCACAGGAAGGGGTCCACGGCTTGATATCCCGCCTCATCTCCCGCTTGGTCGGCTGGACAGTATTGCTGGTTGTCCTTTGCGCCGTTTACGCCTACGCCATCGAACCCAGGTGGATACACCTGGAGGAAGTCACCGTCCGCGTTAGTTCTCTGCCAGCCGGGCTCGAGGGATTCACTATTGGCGTAGTCGCCGACCTACATCTGGACGAGACCCCACTGGAGACCGTACTCCGCGCGACACAGGCTCTGGCTGCCCGGAATCCGGACGTTGTGGTAGCGGTCGGGGACTTCGCCAGCGAGAAGGGCAAGATCGAGGCAATCAACCAGGCGCTTGAGCCCTTCGAGCATCCTTACGGGGTGCCCGGAAACTGGGACCGGTGGGTCGAAAACCCCGGTAACCAGGACGACGTGCGCCTCGACATGCTGGTGAACCGGGGCGTTCTTGTCGCGCCCGGCCTGTGGTTGTGCGGGATAGATGACGCGCTATTGGGGTGGCCCTCGATTGATGAAGCAGTGGCCGGGGCGCCGCGCGACGCCATCCGGATCCTGTTGGCCCACGAACCCGACGTTGCCGATTGGGTCGAGCCGGAACACGGGATCACGCTGCAGATATCAGGACATTCTCACGGGGGCCAGGTCCGTCTGCCTTGGTATGGGCCCGTCCTTCTGCCGCCGATGGGCCGGGACTACCCTGCCGGATTGGCGTCCACTCCAACACACACGGTGTACACCACCAGGGGCATTGGGACGGTCCACATCCCCGTACGGTTCCTCAGCCCGCCTGAGATCACGCTGATTACTCTGGTCGGGGAATAACCTTGTACACTGTCCTGTTGTCGTCGAAGATGAACTTGCCGTCGTAGCTTAGCCGCGGAAGTCCCGATTCGTGGGGGACAGCAGTAGAGTTCAGAGTTGGCCGATCGGTCGTGAGATCCAGCCACTCCACTTTCCAGCCGGTCTCGCGGTTGCCCGGGACGACCCACCAGAGACCTTTCTCCCAGGTTCCGTACTGGGCTCCCCACCTTTGCCCGGACGTGGTGTAGGACGTCTTCGCAAGCAGATTTCTGTCCTTGCTGAAGGCCCGGACTGTCCAGATCTCGGCAAACGGGACCTCGGTCCCGGTGGTAGTGAATATCCACTCACCATTCTCGGAAACCTCAAGTCCTCCGCCGGGTCTGACCCATACGACGGCGCCGTCCATAAGGACTTTGGCTATGGCCCATCCGCTCGAGTCCGAGTAGTACTCGACGACGAAGTACTCCCCGTCCTTTGCGAATACCACGCCAATAGGATATCCGGCCGCCCCCTCGCCGGTTTTGGGATCGACCCGAGTGTCTCCAAGGTTGAACCGGACAACCTCTTCCCCGGAGTCCACGGAGAGGAGCGAGAGCCGGAAGCCGTCCTTGAGCGCCATGCACCGCTGTCCCTTGTATGTGGTGAACCCCCAAATACTCACGGAGTTGGTAAACTCCATTGTTGACTCCACCGTTCCAGCCACCACGTCCACCAGGGTTAGGGCGAAAATGGTCCTCTTATTGGAGCCATCCACAGACCGAGACTCGTACGTGGACTCCAGGACCACGTAGCGGTCCGAGACGCCGCCGCACCATACTCGATAGGGAAATCTCAGCACTAGTGGCTCGGGGTGAGTTGGGGTAACGAATACGACAGCGGTTGCGTACTCCTCGCGGTAGGCGGGAGTTGGAACCGGAGTGTCGGCCGGGCCGGCGGTCGGGTCAAAGGCCGAATTGACAGGCGTTTCGTTGTCCTGGACTATGCCGTGTATGAACCATGCGCAGGACTCGCCGTCCAGGAGAGGATGGAGGAAACCGTTTACGTCCTGCTTCCAAAACTCGGTCTCAAAGGTATGCCACCGCACGGTTTCGCCGGTCTCGCAGTCAAGTGAACTGAGCACCAGTTCGGTCCTGCCTTCTTCGGCCGCCTTGGAAGAGCTGAGCCACAGCAGCCGCCCGCGGCCCCACTCAGCCTCCCAATTGAACCTCCACGGTAGTTCGACCACCGGCTCCACGCTCCAAGCCACGTGGTCGACTTTGGGGCCACAACCAGAGGTGAGCGTCAGGAGGATGATGAGAACAGCCGACAGCCGCCATACCATTAAGCTGCGAACCGGACCTACCGGCAGCGCGAACCCGCCCTCCGATGACACCTGATGCATTGCGTTCCTCCGTTATCTCTCACGCGTGCGAAATAGCCCGCGTCGGGGGGTACTGCGTAGGAAGCTACGGCCATCACCGGAAAACCAGCGAAGATGAGGCCTATAACCGCATGTTCTACCGGCGATTCGAAGGTCGCGAGAAGGAAACTAATCGCAATGGAGGTCAGGCAAACGAAGTAAGCGCCCGTACCGGCTCCCCCTCCATGCCTTGCTTTCCAGGCGCCCCATCCCACCGTCGCTGCGGTGAGCGCCCAGGTAGCCAGCACGAAGGAACCATTCTTGCGGTCGATCCGGAGTCTCGGTAGCCGGCGAACCCCCACCGTACTTCACCCTCCATCTCCATAGACTTCCAGGGATCGAAAGCGGTTCCCTTTTCGCCCTCATGGACCGCCTCCTCCCTGCGCCCACGTTGACCTCCTGCCAACCAGGGTGATAGGATCCAATCAGTACCAGTCTTATCGCGACCCTGCGGAAGCTGTGCTCGATGCCTCGCGTCTTGCGTCTGTCTCTTCGCAACAGGATTCCCAACCTCCGCAAAGTCGCGACTTGGCCTACGAATGGCCAAGCAGACAGTCTCCGATACTACTGTGGTCGAGCCGTGGAAGGAGGTAAGGAGCGTGCTAAGGTATCTGCTGCTAGCCTATCTGATCGGTTCCCTGCCGACCGCTTACCTCATTACGCGCCTCTTCGGGAGGCGTGACATCCGCAAGATTGGCTCCCGCAACGTCGGGGCAACAAACGTGGTTGCCCAGGTCGGCTGGCTCGCCGGAATTCTGACCCTAGTTGGAGACATGGGCAAAGGCTATCTCGCAGCATTGACCGGCGGTGTTTCGGCCGCCCCGATCCTGCCGTTCCTGACGCCGGCAGTCGCAATCGCCGGGCACAACTGGCCTGTCTGGCTCCGTTTCCATGGCGGCGGCGGCCTCGCCACTTTCGTTGGCGGTTGCCTGGCAGTCACCAACTGGAACCTCATTGTCCCAATCGTGTCAATCGCGCTTTGGGGCCTAGTGTACCTGTTCATAAGGGACCACGACAGGAGCGCTGTGGTGACATGCGTTCTGCTCCCGTGTGCAGCCCTGGTAGCCCGTCAGCCAGCCCCGACTGTCACGTTTGTGGCCACGTCCAGCCTGATGATCCTGCTGCGTAGGGTGCAGAGTATCAGGCAGCGGGTTCGCCAACGGGTCCGCAACTGGCGAGACGAGTTGGCTGGAAAGGGCGATCCTGGCACCACCGGCGATCCCGAGGAGACGCCGCTGGAGTAGCGCTGCATTGGATTACAACACTGACTCAGCAAGCGCTGGTCCCGCCCACAGGTCCAAGGTGCCGGGGCTATTCGGCGAGCCAGGAACCCTCCACCTGTCGATCTGACCGCCAAGTCCCGAGCACTAGGTGCTGGTCCCTCCTACTCCTTCCCAACACTGGTGGTGGTCTGACTCACAGATCCGTGCGCGGCGGAAAACTCCTGCTCGCGCTTACGATCAAGGATTCGCCCCCTGCCGCTCCATGATACAGGCTCAGATCAACCCTAAGGAAGGATCTCGCTACGAACGGGAGAACACAATCTGGGCAGAGGGCCTTCGCGCCCATGCCTTACCGAAGCAGCCGGATGCTGATTCCTCAGCGGGGGTGCGCGTCGTGAAGAAACTAGGACTGGTAGGCGGTATTGGACCCGAGTCCACGCTGGACTATTACAAGGGGATTATCACGGGCTGTCGGGCAAGAACAGGGGGCGCCGGATACCCGCTCATGGTCATCGACAGCCTGGACCTGGATGTGATGTACAACCTCGCGGACAAACAGCAGTGGGAGCCTTTTACCGACCGTTTGGTCGCCTCAGTCCAGACTCTGGCTGCGGCCGGCGCCGAGGTCGCCGCGATGGCGGCCAACACGGCGCACATCGTCTTTGACCGCGTGCGCGAGCGCTCTCCCCTGCCCCTCATCAGCATCGTTGAGGAGACCTGCAAGTTCGCAGAGGCCAAGGGCTGCAAGAAAGTCATCGTGTTCGGCACCGGGTTCACGATGAGCAGCGGGATGTATACCGATGCGTTTGCCAGGTACGGCATTGAAGCCTTCATCCCCACACCCGAAGAGCAGAGGGCCATCCACGGCGTCATCTTCCCCAACCTCCAGGAAGGCATCGTCCTGCCGGAGGAAAAGCGCCTGGTGCTGGACATCGCGGGCCGGATGATCGTCCAAACCGGGGCCGATGCCCTCATCCTCGGATGCACCGAGCTCCCCCTCATCATCAAGCAAGATGACCTTGACGTCCTCGCCTTGGATACGACACAGATCCACATAGATGCCATCGTGGACTACATATCCGGCTGACGGGGTTTAGGCTAGCATGGTCCGGACTGACGCAGATCAGGCATCAGATTCACTTAGTGTCTACCGCGGTGTGCCTCCTGAGTAATACAGCCGGTAGACCTCGTCCCCGTCCCTCTCAATCCACTCCCTACCGGAGAAGGCAACGATGTCTCCGCAGATGTCATTGGAATACCTGTACGGCCCCTGTACGAGAGTCGAAGGTCCACGGAATGGGCGTTCCTCCGTGACGGAACGCAGCGCATGCCTTAAGAAGGTGTAGACCTCTGAAGTTAAGGCCTCGCCTGTCTTGGTGACTCCACCGGAGTAAACCATTGACCAGACTGGCTCTCCCTCAAGGTATACGACCTCCTGTCCGGCGAAGTGAGCCGAACCGAAGTAGATATCGCGGTAAGCAAATGGATCCAACGTGTATTCAAGCTGCTTCGAGCCAGGTAGTAGCGGCTGGACGGAGGCATCGTCTCCCTGCGAGGCGTAGGTTGCTCTCTTCGCCATAACCAGGAATCCGGCAAGTTCCGCTAGGTCAACATCCATAGACTCACTCACCTCTCAGATCGGCCGTCTGCATATGGGGTTTTCCATCAGGTGCAGGGCGCCTCCTTCCGCGTCTCCTTCCTCATGACGAATGGGCACGCGCCGCTCACAGTGATATGATGGTCTATCAGGTTGCATCCGCAGACAACAGCCGTTCGAGGGCTTGGGGTCCGCAAGTAGAAGGGCTAGTGCAGTAGAGATGTAAACGCATGAGGCAGAGTTACGGGGAGACTGGGGGCCATTTGTGTTGGGTGATCGACGGCAGGCGAATCTGTTTTTCACGGCATGCGTGCTGCTCAATCTAGCCGCCAACTTTGCCCACGCGGTAACTCCCACCATAATCAAGGACCGTGGTTTCGGAGACTACATGTTCGGCGTCGCACTGGCGTCCATGATGACCGTAAACTTCCTCGTCTCCCCGTTTTGGGGCAAACTCATCACCTTCGTGTCCAGTCGCAAGGTCATCCTCATCTGCAGTCTAGGATACGCCATGGGGCAGGCCTTCTTCTGGCTGGCCGGCTCCGAGCGGGCGATGGTCGGGGCGCGAATGTTCGCGGGCGTCTTCATTGCCGGCGTGTTCACCGCCTGCTTGACGTACGTGGTTAACACAACGCCGACAGAACTGCGCGGCAGGTATCTCACAGTGATGGCTACCGTTCAAATGGTAGCCAGTTCCTTCGGCTACTTTGTGGGCGGGATGCTGGGTGAGTTCGGAGTATCGGCCACCATGATGGCGCAGGTTGTCGTGCTGGCTGCTTCTGGAGTCCTGTTCTTCATCATCTGTCGAGACGACCGCGACACTACTCAGAAGGAGATCGCCCTCGGACCCCTGTTCAGGCAGGCAAACCCGGTTGCAGCTTTCATAGCCGGGAAGCACATAATGACCCCGCTACTGATCGCGGTATTCCTGGTCACTGCCCTGACCAACCTGGGTAGCACCGCATTCGATGGCAGTTTCAACTACTATCTAAAGGCGCAACTGGATCTGTCCTCCGGTTACAATGGCGCCATCAAGGGCGTCATCGGGTTGGTGTCGCTGGCAGCGAACGGTACGCTTGGCATGTGGTTAGTGGTCAAGTCCGACATTCGTCGTTCTTGGGTCTTGGTAAATCTTCTCTGCGCGTGCTCCATGCTGGCCGTATTGCTGCTCAACGCCACAGTGCCTTTCGTGCTGGCCAACATCCTCTACTTCGCCCTCTTCGCCGTAAGCGCTCCTCTCACCCAGAACTTGCTGGCCAGGACGGCCGAGGGTAAAGACACCAACCTCACAATGGGCTACTACAACGGAGTGAAATCCCTGGGCGGGATCGCCGGGTCTTTGTCATCGGGAGTGCTCTACATGCTGAACCCGAAGTGGCCTTTCCTGCTTGGGTTCCTCGCATACCTGATCGCCACGGGCGCATCAGTCTACTACTACCGGCGGAGCAAGCGCGAGGATGTGGCCGGCCTCAGTGTCGGATCGACCTAGGCGACCCTGGCGGCTCACGGCCCTGTGCCGATAGATTCGATCCGCCACCCGGTCTCGGGAGTCTCTTGTACCATCGTCACAAAGTACCCCGACGGGCCATCCGAATTGCCTGCCAGGACCTTTCGGCGCTGATCCACAGATACGTAGTAGCAGCGCACTCCTCGAGCCTGATAGTACTCGGTTCTCTCGAACTCCTCCGCGCGTCTGACCCCCATGAACGTCACTGAGATGAAGTTGCCCAGTCCTCTACCTTCATCCTCGCCGAACCCGTCATTGTACAGGCGATCAATATCCATGTTTGAGGCGAGGTATCCGAGCAGCTGTGACCGCGCTTCGCAAGCATGAGCCATCGCATAGTCCTTGCGGTCTATTGAGGAGTAGTAGGTCTCAAGTATCTCCTCCGGAGTCTTCGCCGCCAGTTCCTGCTCCAAGGGATCATCGCGGTCGATGAGGGCGGTCATCCACTCGTCGGGGGTCTTTCCGGTCAGGTCCTCCAGGGTATTCTCCTCTAGCGAGCAGGCGAAAGTATTGTGCCGTCCAAGGGAAAGCCACGCCCCTATGATCTTCCCTTCCGATCGGACCACAACCGCCCTTCCATTGTCCCTGTTTGGCCCCGTGAACTCAGGCAGCATCTTCACTGTCTTGTACAGCCGGGCTTCCACCGTCTTTCCCAGATAAGGGGCCAGATCCAGGCCGATATCCTTGCTCAGCTCGTTGTTCCAAGACCAGTAGATAACCTCGGGAAACTCGCCGGGACGGTGAATGAGCCCTGTCGGGAGTTCTATGGTAGTGGCGCTGATCAGGAAGAAGGGCGTCCATCCGTGACTGTCGAGGAATTCCAGGTCGGCCGCGTCCACGGAGTAGGAGACTGGCTTGTGCGTTTGCGCCGCTTCCATCATCGCTCGGAAATCCGCGGCGACTTCATACCACTTGCCGCCCCACTGGGTGTACGATGGGTTCTCTTCGGGGAGATCGTTGTAAGCGAACCGGCAGGAAGGGGTAATCCACTCGTCACCGAATCGGAGGCTGATGGATTGGGCATGGCGGATGGCCCGCTCCTGGGGCTCGGGGACTTCTTTGGCCTGTAGAAGAATGTCCTTAAGCAGTGCCACCGCTCGCGCATCCGTTATCTCAAAGGTCCCGTGGTCCTCTAAACGAAGGGCGGTGACCTTGCTGGCGACCTTTTCAAAGGGGAGTTTCGCAGGATCGACCGAGCATCCGGCGACTCCAAGCGCCAATACCACTAGCCAGGCAAGTACAAGGAATGCTGGTACAATCCTTGTGCGCCTGGGAGATAGTCCGAAGTACCTGTTCACCGGCTACACCTCCAGTGGTGTCAAGGATTGTAGGTAAGCGGCTCGTCCTCGAACTCCAGATCCAAGAATCTCAAAGCCGCATCGTCAGAGGCCCGAAGAAGTGCTAGATCGAAAGCCACTCGAGGATGCTGCCCAATGCTGATCTCCGCAAAGGCCTTCTTGACCTCGGCGGCCAGGTCGCTGACAGCTTTGATCCTGTCGGATGCCCCGGGAGTAAGTGAGTCCCACTCAGGCGAAAGACCCAGTTTGTCGAAGGAGATGGCGGCCCTCGCCTCATCAAGTGCTACCTGAATATCGAACCACACGCGCTCGTGTTCTTTGTCCAGATGCTGCAACAGGCGCGTGCCGTTGGCGGCGGCTAATAGGTAAGGATCTGCTCTTGAAAAAAACGCGTAGCTCTTGATGCCCCCTGCAAGGGTCGACTCCAGGTAGCTCTCGGCCATCCCCAGGTAACCCGGGATGTCTTTGGCCAGCGCCGCCACGGCTTCCATGCGGTTGACTTGGGCCCGGCGATATTGGAACAGGAGGTACCCGTTGGCGGCAAGACTCAGGATAATCACTGCGATCACGGTTGAACGCGCAGTCACAGAGGCGCCAAGAATCCGCGACTTCACGGTCAGTCCTCCTCGCCTAGCGGGTTCTAAACCCCATGATAGTAGACCTGCCGGTCTTGTAGCTGAACGCCACGGCAAGGACCAGGTTGTCATCCCAGGTCAAAAGGTTGAGCGCGGTGACGTCTTGACCCGGACACGTCGTCTCGAGAATGCAGGTAGAGAGTGCCTTTGGACCATCTGGGCCCACCGTCCAGAGCGAGTAGTCTCCTCCCACCCGTAGGTCCCGCACAAAGCCCGCCATGTTACCTCCACAGGTCGCGACTCCGAAAGGAACCTCCCACTGCCCGTCGGCGAACTTCCGAGGAGGCCCCGCGATGCTAGCGTACCACACCGAGTAGTCCGTTTCCCCAGACTCCCAGGAAGCAACGTTGATCACGACGCCATGCTCCGTGCCGCCTACAAGGTCAACGTATCCTTTCTCCCCGCGGACCTGGGCAGATATGGCCTCAAAGCCGATCGACTCGGTCACCGCTCCGCTGGCGAGATCGATGGAATAAAGAGAGTCCCAGGCGATTTCCGGGCCGTGGTGAGTTATTTGCCCTGGCTCGCCGGCCAGGAAGTAGACCCTCTTTGAATCGACTGACCAGATGGGCCACGAGATGAGTTTCCCTCCGGCGTCGGCGACCCAGGTCGTACCGTCGACAATGCTCTTCACAGTAAGTTTCCTGGCGGTAGCGGCAGGTCCGTCCTCTGCGGGGTAGACATCGTAGGCGTCCAGTCCGGAACCGGTGGCGCCCGGTTTCCTGCCGGCAGTGAGGGCGGAAACCCACTTGCCGTCGGGCGACCATTGCGGGTAGAAGCTGAATGTCTCCCCGACCGGGAGAAATAGCCTCTCCTCCCCAGTAGCGGCGTCGATGAGGTGGATGCCGGCCTTGGCCGGCTCCTCGCTTCCGCAAGCAAAGAGTGTCCCCCGTGGGAGAATCTCGGGGTGGAACAACGCGCTGATTGCCGGCAGATCGTCCCTGACAATTCGCAGAGTCCGGCTCTTGACGTCGTACTCCCAGATCGACCCCGGCGCCCCGGAGACATGAAGATATGCCTTGCCTCTGTCCTTGAGGAAACTGGCCGAACGCAGGATCCCGTGTTCCTTGTCTATGAACCCGACCTCTGCAGCCTTCCCCGTCAGCAGATCCGCCTGCCTGATGCTGATACCCTTCGCTCCGGAGTGAGGGCCGTCCACCTGGTCATATCCAACGAGGAACAGGCAGCTTGTGTCCGTCACCCAACCCAGCGGCATGGCGAGATTGTAATCCTTGACCCATTCCTCTCCCGCACTGAAAAACTCCCACGGATCCTTCTCCGAGACAGTCAATGAGCGGGAAACAACCGCCACGCCGCGCGCCGGCCCGGGTTGCGTGTAATCCTGGAAAGTGAGAAGAACGTTCAGCCTGTCTGGGGATAGAGTCTCCATCTGACGCAGCTCCATCGACACGGCCGAGTCGGACCACAACGGGATCTGCTCAAGACTGGCCACGAGGAAAGGCGGGTTGGGCTGCCAGCGAAGCCTCCACACGCCGCTCTCCCTGGTGCATGCCCAGGTCTCCCGCCATTTGGACCGCTCTTCGGGGCTGCCCCACCTTTGGGCGGAGACCGAGACTGCGGCGGTGTCGGGTTGGACCACACTGTAGCTCTCAACCGCGCGGCTGACGTTCCACTCTCTGAAACCTTCAGCCCACTTTACGAAATCCTGCAGCGTGGGACGGTCCGGAGCCGAGGCCAGGCAGGAGTAGGCTGACTTCCAGTCTCGCAGGAACAAGGCGCTAAGGTAGCGCCGGACGACGTCGTCAGGAGTTTCTCCGAACGAATCGCGATCCGGGAGGGATGCGGTCGCGAGCAGGGTATCAAAGGCCGGGTCTATCTCATACCACCGCTCGCCCCACTGTAGATAGGACGGACGGTCGTTCCCGCCCGCGAAGTAGCGGCCGGTCAACTGGAGCCAGTTGCCGCTGACCTTAAGAGCAACTTCCGCCCCGCTCGCGCCCACCCCGGGCTCCGGACCCTGACCGAGCGGAAATGCCCGGAGCAGGCACTTCTGCATCTCGCCGAACAGGCGCGGGGCCGAGACGGTGGTATCACCGCAGCGCAGTCCGGACGCAGTCGCCAGGACATCATGGAATGATTCCCCGGCATCCAGGACTGCGGGTTTGGGGGCGAAACTGAGCCTGTATCCTTGTAGGGCCGCGCTTCGGTCACCGGGCTTCTGCTCGACTTTCTCACCGATAAGGGAAACCGAGTATGCCCACCGAACATCGAACTCCAGCTCCAGGCATCCGTTCTCGCAGGAAGCGCTCTTCAGTTGAGCGGCATCCGACGAAAAACCGCGGATGGCCTCCTCCGTCCCTGGAGCAAGGGACACGTACCAGAACCGCGCGGTGACAGACTGGCCATTCTCGACTATGTGAGCGGCCGGAGGCCTACCTCCCCCTGCCATGACGCCGTCGGGATCCGGGTCTGTGTTCATGAACAGCAGGTCCAGATGGTCAGTCGCAGAGGCTTTCCTGAGCTCATATGCCAGCCCTGGACTGCTTATCCCGTACGTCTCGGCGTTAGGAACCTTGTAGAAAGGTGTCCTCTCGGGTATTGCACCTGGACTCCCGGCGAGGTAATAGGGAAAGACAACCAGGCTGTCGCCTACCATGGTGGATAAGAACCGGTAAGTGGCGTCCTTTGCCCCTGAGTAACTGGCCCGCTCCGCCATGCCGAAGAACTCGGTTTCCGAGCCGTCGGAGGAAACCCACACGTAAGCGTGCTCCCCCGTCGGGGTGTAAGTCATCTCTATAAGGTAATAGCCACGTTCTGCTGCAATCCAGTGACTCAAGGTATAGTCGTCGCGCAGCCACGTCTGTACCGCGTCGGTTACGGCAGGTGGAAGACCGGCGCCTGCTGGTGTGACCGCAGGCCCTGGACCAGTCGGCGGCTCGACCTCAGCTATCTTGGGAACCGGCTGCGCGCAAGCAGGTAGGAGTACAGCCAACAACAATGCGGCTACCGGGACTAGCACCCTGCGCGGGCGGCGCACCGATTCGTCTGCAGACCGAGGCGCTCGCATCCTTCTCATGGGGAGCCCTCCTGTGAGTCACCTCTTGGTGCTACCTGCCAATCATTGGTACTGACGGGGAGTTGGAGGGTGAGGTTCCCTCTAGCCATCCCCTTGGCTCAAGCGCCGAAGTCCACGATCGCGAAAGCGAGTGTCTTCCACCGCGCGCCAGCATTGGCCCACGTAGGACTTCTGAGGAGGTGGCACGAAGGAACCTCAGCAGTAGATTGATGTGAGCACCCGGTTGGCGGCCGCATGAACCGAGTTCGGTCTGCGGGAGTCAGACACCACAGGGGGTGGCGGCCCGTGGGAATCGAACACCGTTCCGGCTTGAGCAAGATTCTTCAGCTGGTGTTAAGTGAAGCATCAGCATACAGGTTCAGAGACGACCTAGACGGACGAGTTCGTCGGCTGCGGGACGACCGGTCTCCCCGCCTCCACCATGACCTTGCTGCTCAGCATGACCATACTTTGCACGCACATCAGCAGGCCGGTACCGATGAGCAGCCACTCGATCCGGATGACGTCGGCCAGCGGCCCGAACACCAAGGAGCCCAGGGGCATCATGCTGCTCCAGATCATCCCCTGCACGCCGAAGACCCTCCCGCGGTAGCTATCTTCCACCTGCTGCTGCAGAAGGACGTTGGATGGAGCGTTGAAAAGGGGAAAGGCCATCCCGATCAGGACCATGAAACCGCAGTAGATCCAGAAAGGCGTCACAAACCCAAGAGCAGCGGTGAAAGCGCCGATGATGAAGTTGGCAAGCACCATTGAGTGGACCTTGTTCGGGAGCCCGCCCCACGAAGCCATGACGAGTCCGCCCAGCATCATGCCGCCGGAGAAGGTGACCTCGATGGCAGTCAGCCGCCAAACGGCTTCGCCGTAATTCCGGGTCACCTGGAGCGGCGTGAGGAAAGCCACTGGGGCCACGAGCAGGCAGAAGGCTACGTTGAGGAGGCTGAACGTCATCAGATACGCGTGATTCCTGATGTACCTGATGCCGTCCCGCAAGTCACTCAGGTAACTGGTTGATTGGGCGCTGGCAGCCTTCGCGTGGGCAGGGACCTTCAAAAAGCCAAGCAGGATGATGACCGCTATGGCTGCCGTGACCGCGTCGATCAGGAAGATCGACTGGATTGGGGCTACAGTCAGGAGAGCGCCCGCGGCCATCGGGGATACTATCGAAACCATAGACTGAATGCTCCCGCTGGTGGCGGTTACTTTCATCAGTTTGTCATCGGGCACGAGCTGCGGGAGGAACGCGTGGACGGCGGGGTTCTGCACGCCGGACCCAAGAGCTCGGACGGAGGACATCATCAGTAGCAGCCAGATGGCGTCATACCCTAACGCAAACAGACCTGCGAGGACAAGCGTAGCGACAGCGATCATGCTGTCAGCCAACGCGATTATGGCTTTTCGTGGATAGCGGTCCGCCCAGACGCCGGAGAAGGGCGAGAGCAGGAATGTCGGCAGAAAGCCGGCGATGATGGACAGCGTGATCATCGCGCCGGACTGCGTCCTGAGGGTAATCGACCACATGATGGCGTATTGGACCAGCGACGTCCCGAAGAGGGAAACCGTCTGGCTGGCCAGGAAAAGGATCGTATTCTTCTTCCAATCGGATTTCATCTCGGAATTCATAGGAACGAGTATCCCCAATCACCTTCGCGGCGTCTGCCCTGCCTAGCTGAGGGTCACACTGTGCAACTGTAGCATGAGGGCGGCGAGAACCGCAACCGGGGGTCGGGGTCGTAGTTCGTGTATCCTGATCGGACTTGGACGAGAGGACGCGCGCAGACTCAAAAGACAAACGGAATCAGCCGGCGCACGCGAGTAGCGTACCGGCGGTAATCATCACCGTAGGTTATCATCAGCGATGCCTCTTCCTCTCGGATCCGCATTACCATGGCAGGCGTCAGAAGGACAAGTGCAGCAGCCATACCCCAAGGACTGCGAGCAAGGAGCGGAACACCACCCCCAACTAGCAGTAACCCGGTGTACATCGGGTGACGCGCGTACCCGTAGATACCCTGTGTAACAAGAGAATGACCCTCGCGAGCTAACAACCAGAGATCACCGGCTGTCACACCAGTCAGGCCAACGCTGAAAACGCCGGCTACCAGAGCTCCGATAGTGAGTCTTCGGACCACCCGCATCGGCGCTCGCATTGGGCGGCACTCCTTCGGTGAAATCCCACGCTCAGGCTAACTGCTCCGAGGTTACCTGCCGCCGCTCAATCCGTGCTTGAGGTCGTGTTCCACGATCGGTAACGTGAGGAACAAGGACACCAACTGGAATCCAACTAGCCACGGGCTCACCGTGTCTAGCTTGTTCCAGTGCAGGCCGGCGACCACTGTGGATACTGCCCCCACTACAAGCCCCATGCGGGACCAGATCTCACCGCACCTCCGGTTGGCGTACTCCCATGCCTCGGGACTCCTCATCGAACGCGGGGTCCGGTAGCCGTAGAACCAGTTAACCCTCTTAGGCGGGTTCCGCCTGAGGCGTACTCCGATAAGGGATACGGCGAAAGGCAGAAGGACACTGTTTGCGAAAAGGAACACGTTCATCGTTCACGCCCACCTTCAAGACCAATGATACGCGAGATGCGGTTGGTCTTCTACCCAGTGCCTGACTTCGAAGAATAGACTGAGCCACCAGCGGTTGAAGTTCTTGGCGCCCGGCACGGGGGGAGCGCCGGGCGCCAAGAATCCTTCCTAGGCAGTTCAGTTCGCTGGCAGATTGGTTGTGTCTAGTTGACCAACACCGCTGTAAGCAGGTTCAGAAGTTGCTCATAGGCGGCCAGCAGTTTCTCGTACGACTTGAGGAGTCTATTGAAAAGCCCAACCGGTACCGTTACTTCGTCGTCTGCAGGCGGCTCTTCCTCATCAACAGGAGGCTCTTCCTCATCGACGGGCGGTTCTTCCTCATCAACGGGAGGCTCTTCCTCATCAACGGGGGGCTCTTCCTCGTCTACCGGTGGTTCTTCCTCGTCTACCGGTGGTTCTTCCTCATCAACGGGGGGCTCTTCCTCGTCTACAGGTGGTTCTTCCTCATCGATGGGGGGCTCTTCCTCATTGACGGGAGGCTCTTCCTCGTCTACCGGCGGTTCTTCCTCGTCGACGGGAGGCTCTTCCTCGTCTACCGGGGGCTCTTCCTCATTGACGGGAGGCTCTTCCTCGTCGACGGGAGGCTCCTCTTCCTCATCAACCGGCGGAGTCTCTTCGTCGTCTACCGGTGCTTCTCCGTCATCCATCGGAGGGGTATCCTCTCCCTCGTCCCCCTGTTCGTCACCGACGGGACACAGAGCTTCTTCCTCTGGGGACGGATTCAGAAACTCGGTCTGTGCTGCCTCCTGGCTCTGATACGCTATCTCCAGACCGCTGGCGCTGGCCGGCGCGGCAAGGCCCATAATCATGCAACACGCGATCATGGGTCCCAAAACGGTCTTCGCCAATCTCGATATGAGTCGAGGCATAGATTCTTCCTCCTTGATTCAGATTTACGGCGCTTCGCTTTTGCCCCTAAAGAGCCGCTAAGACCATCTCACCTCCTCCAAGAGCTCAGCCACGGCTCCTTTCGCAGGCAGTTATATCGCAGGGGTGTTAGGTGTCTGCTGCCAAACAGGGAGAGTACTTTGCGACATGGTTAAGGAGTATGAACAAGAAGAAGCAGCCCGGCCCTTTCGGGGCTGCTCTCGCTTCGGGGCTACTCTAGTGAAGGAAAACTGATGCGAAAGGCCGTTCCCTTCCCAGGCTGACTCGCAACGTCGATCTTGCCGTCCTGCAGCTGGACAAGTCTCTTCACTATCACCAGTCCCAGGCCGCTGCCTTTTTCCTTGAAGTGACTACCTCGATGGTTCTTCACTTGATAGAACCTGTCCCAAATGTGTGGGAGGTCCTCAGGGGCGATCCCTATGCCGTTATCTTCAATGGTCAGCACCACTTCACCTTGACGGGCTTCAGAGCTAATCCTAACGGTCCCGTTCTCCGTAGCTTGGATAGCGTTTTTCACTAAGTTCTTTATGATCTGCTCCATCCGGTCAGCGTCGCCGAGCACAACCGCCCTCTCAGCCATGTCTCCCAAGACGATGGCGGTGTTTCTGCCGGTTGCCATAGTTTCCATAGACATCGCCACACCTTTGGCCAGGGCGTTCAAATCCACAGGAAGCCTGTCTACGGAGGTGCTACCGCTTTCCAGGCGGCTTAGCGCCAGCACATCGTCCACAAGTCTTGTTATGTGCACGGTCTGAGCGAGAATAGTATCCAGATACCTCTTACGTAATGTCTCATCCTGCACCATGCCGTCCCGAATGGCCTCGACGAAGCCCTGAACCGCAGTCAGAGGCGTGCGCAGTTCATGGGATATCTCAGCGAACAAGCGAGCCCTCTCTTCTTCCATCCTCCGGCTTTCCACCCGCATGCCCTGAAGTTTCACCACAAGCTTGCTGAGTTGAGCGGTAAGGACATTGATCTCATCGAGGGGTTGGGGCTCGACATCAAACACGTCATTCCCTTTGCTGACCTCCGCGACAGCGGTGGCCAACCGAGAGAGCGGTCTCGATATGTACATCGCAAGATACACAGAAACAACAATGATCATCACAAGGATGGCCATCCCTCCTGAGAGGAGGTACAGACGCATCCTGCTAAGCGCAATATCGAGGCTGGGTTGGCTCGTTTCCAGCAAGATGCCGCTCTGAATAACGTCGTTATCGTTACCCATAGGCACAACAGCACTGAAGATCAGACTGCCTGTTTGCCGGTCAAACGATCGACGGGTTGCTGTCTCACGTCTACCGATCACCGCGACATACTCAAGAGCCACCTTGCTGCCGGGAACAACTTCGGTCTCCGCTGACGTGGCTGCGATATTCCCTTCCATATCGAACACCGTGATCCGGGCGTCGAAGGCATCGGCTAAGAACCTTAGCTGGTCCTGGCTCCCTTGTTGCAGCAGGGCGAAATTCACCCGTTTTGCCTTACGGAGCAGTTCCTGTTGCACTTGGTCGTTGGATATCTGCCTTACTACAAAAGTGCTTAACAGCAGGAGCGCCAAGAGACCAATCGCAAAAACCATCACGTTAGTCAGAACGATCCTTGTGTAGATGTTTCTGTTGAGTTGTTCCTTCACCACGCGCCTGGCAGTGAGCCACCCCCTATACCCTGCATGAAGTGCGGAGCGGAGCGTCTCCCTGCTCCATCCGAAAAGGGCACTCATGTAGTTTCCTCTTCCGCTTTGGCGGGCGGAGTGAACTGATATCCCACACCCCATACAGTCGTCAAATACTCATGGGGTAGTGCTGTCATCTTTGCTCTCAACCTTCGAACATGGACATCAACTGTTCGCTGGTCGCCAAAGAAGTCATAACCCCAGACGCCCGCCAAGAGCTCCTCCCTTGTGAACACCCGGCGAGGATTCTGGGCTAGGTAGTTGAGAAGATCGAACTCCTTTGGAGTAAGCGCCGTGTCGGCCCCGTTTACCAAGACTCTTCTGCTGTCGGCCTGGATCTCCAGCCCCGGATACTTCAACTTCCAGGTCGTCTCGCCGTCAACGGCTCGGGTACGACGCAGCACCGCTTTGATCCTGGCCACTAGTTCTCTGGGGCTAAAGGGTTTTGAGACGTAATCGTCGGCTCCCATCTCAAGTCCCAAAACCCGATCCGCTTCCTCTCCTTTGGCTGTGAGCATGATGATGGGGATCATTCGTATTGCTCTCAGGTCACGGCACAGGGTAAGCCCGTCCTTGCCCGGAAGCATGAGATCGAGGATGACTACATCGGGATTCTCCCTATCGAACTCGGCCAAAACCATGTCGCCGTTGGTGACGCCGACGACCTCGAAGCCTTCTCTTTCGCTATACAACTTGACCAGTTCCAAGACGTTTTGGTCGTCATCAACTACTAGGACTTTGCCCAGATACGGCATCGTTTCCCCCTCCCAACGGTAGCCGCCGAAAAAACCCGAGGACAGCCAGGAAGAACTGAGAGCATAGATTCCCTCTCAGTTCTTCCTCCTCTTTGGAACAAAGAGGCTAGTCGCTCTAGAAATTGATGGTCGTCAAGATCTTAGTGTCTGAAACATACTCAACGCTGACTTCCGAACCGATCTTGGTAGCCAGTTCACTTACCGTGGCAGGCTCTCCGCCAGCAAGGATCTTGGTCTCGCTAGTCAGCTTCAGGACAAGATCGCCGCCCCCCACAGCCACTTCAACTGTGCCAGCAGAGGCATCAACCGCCTTCAGCGTACCGGTGGCGGCAACATCTTTCCCGCCAATTCCGCAGGCAGTTAGGAGCCACGTCCCCAGTACCAAAACCGCCACCATGAGCGCGATTGTCCTGCTTCTTTGCACGTTACTCCTCCTTTCGGGTATCTCTGAAATCCGCACCTCCCTTCGTTGAGTTATACCGAAAGGGTGTTATCTTACATTGATCGAGTACTAGCGATGGTTTACGGAATTGTTAACAGATGTTGCGGAGGAGGTTGCTACACATTACCAGGGCAGGCGTCAGAACGTGCGACTACTTAGCTGACCTGTCGGAAGCGGTGGTGGGGACACAGACTGGGGAAAATAAACTGGTCGGGCTGCCGCGATTTGAACGCGGGGCCTCTTGAACCCCATTCAAGCGCGCTACCAAGCTGCGCCACAGCCCGACCGCAAGGAGTATTCTAACACAATGCAGGGCAGATCCACAACCTAGCGCCTGGCTTTCTCAGCCTCCATCAGCGCTTTCAGGTTTCTGCCCAAGAACGATTCCAAGCCCGATTGGCCCAGCACCGCGAGTTTCCTAGCGATGGACTCCCAAACGGGACCAGCAGGCCGCGTCCATTCAGAGGATTTCTTCTCCCCCGCCTCGGCAGTAGCGAGGATGGCCTCGGTCTCTTCCCTGGTGAATGACTCTGGAGCCTCTTCAAATACCAGATGGCCCCTATTTCGTGGGCAGACCTCCTGGCACCGCATGCAGCCCACCAAGCTGTTGTGGACCGTCGGGGACAGCCACTCCGGCCATGGCCCCGGGTACTCGTTAAGGTAGGTCACACAGCGGGAGGCGCGGATCGTGAAGCGCTCCCCAGTCAAAGCGCCCGTCGGACACACTCGCACACAAGCATCGCAGTGCAGGCACATCGCCGAGCCGCCTGCTTTGCCGAAGGTCTCCTGCGGATCAACCATCTCCACCGGCCCCGCGGGCTTCGCGTTCGTGAAGAACCCGACCAGTTGGTGGCTGCTCCCGCACCCCTGCGCATACGTAATGTTGTTGCGGCCGTAAGTGACAATCCCTGCTCTGGTCGCTACCGATTTGAACGGCGCGCTCATGCTCTCAAAGCGGTACCCCTCGGTGGGAAACAACTCCGCGGCCTGAGACTCAAGCTCGCTGCGCACCCTATCCCTGACCGCGGTGTACTCCAGGTATGTCGCAGGCAGTACTGCCCGCAACGGACCTTCTGTCGTCTCAAAGACAACGTAGTTGTGGGCTCGCGGCACCGAGATGATTATCCCGGTTGTGAGTTCCTCCGACCCCTCCTTGGGCCGGTAGCGAAAGCCACTGAAAATGCTCTCATATAGCTCGCGGTCGATGAGATCCCGGGCGGCCAGATCATCGATTGTCCTCTTCGCGTCGTCCAGCACCGCATAATCCACCCAAGCCGCCTGATAACCTCTCTCAGCAGCCCATTCCTTAAGCCAGTCGCTCACGGTCTCCCTCCTTCTACTTGCCGCGCGCGGCCTTCATCTCGCGAAGCGAGTCTACGGCTTCCGCGTACTTCGGACCGCCCTGGGCGAATTTCCCCAGACGGTCGCACGGGAACTCACCGCATTCCGAGCACGAGTTGATTTTGTGGTTGTCTACCGAGCACTGCAGGATATCGCAATCGGCTGACCAGTGGCTCGCCCTATCGCCGAGGCACCCCCCGCATCGGACCTGCTCGGGGCTGAGCTCTTTCTTTCGCTCGTTTCGGAACCAGTCCAGGATATCCTTCATGATCTCGGGCTCATGCTTAGCCCGGTAGATATGGCACGTAGAGCAATCGATCCCGCAAGGAGCGATGAGTGGCCGTGACATGCGGTACCCTCCTCGATCAAATGTTCGCCTCATTGAAAGGATTATACTACCTCCGTGCCGAATAACACAACAAAATCCGAATCTTAAGAGAGAGGGGCCAACCATGAGCAGTCCCGCGCCGGTCTACCAGCATGACCTGTCGGATTTGCGATGGTTGGCGGTCAAAGCGGAGGTGGCCTCTCCGGGTGCTCTCAAGGGCAAGAAAGGGGTAAGGCTCGAGAATGGGCTCCTGACCATCCCGAACCTCGATCTTCCGTCGGGAGCCATCGAGGTCGAGATCGCCGCGCCCGGCCCCGCCTATCCAGGCATAGCATTCCGAATACTAGACCCCCTGAATTTCGACCTGGCCTACACGCAGCCCCATTGCAGCGGCCTTTGGGACGCCATCCAGTACGACCCTGTGTTCCACGGGTCAAACACTTGGCAGGTGTTCCACGGCGAGGCGTTCCAGCAGAGGGCGTCGATTCCTACGGGCGACTGGTACTCCTTCAGGGTTGAGTTTCAAGGTAATTGGGCCAGGGCGACTATTGATGGGCAACCACCACTCGTCGTCGATGGCTTGGCTAGGGCGGAGGTCCCGGGCTCAGTGGGGCTCTGGACATACCTTCCCGCCTATTTCCGCAACTTGCGGGTCTACGGAGCCCCTATGTCGGGTTCGGAGCCACCGCGCATCGGGGCGCCTCCTCGCAGCGGCGAGCCTCTTCAGTTGAGCGGACCTACCGTTGCAGCAGGCCTTCAGAGCGTATTGGTGGACCAGGCCTCACCTCGCGCGGCTGCTCCAAAGTTTCCGCCCGGAACGGTGACTGAATGGTTCGCCGAGAACTACGGCCTCGTCGAGGCCGAGCAAAACGGCATTCTGCTTCTGAACAGGTACTTCCCGCTGACGCTAAAAGAGGTAACACTTTCAAGGCGATTCGTGCTCGAACACGACGCCGAGATGAGGATGGCTTTCGGCTTCAGCGATGACATAGCGATCCTTCTGGATGGCGAGACGGTGTTCGCGGGTTCTCACACCTACCGTCCGACGCCGGATAGGGCGGGACGTGGCTATGTCCAGCCAGGGCAGCATAAGACAACCAAGAAGCTCCCGGCGGGAGCGCACACCGTCTCGGTCAAAGTTCGGAACTCGGAGCCCTTCGGCTGGGGACTGGCTTTCTCGATGTCAGCCGAAGGCATGGAGTTGCTCCCGGCCAACGCTTTGTAGATCGCACCCGGTCGCCTCGGAATCATACCCCGCGTCTCATGATCATTAACATCCTCTACTCTATCACGCCGTGACTACTCGGATCCGCGGGGGTCACGGCGTGATTATTAGGAATCTAGCTATGTTTCTTCCGGTGACCATTATGTCGAAAATCCGGGGCTCCAGATGACCAATAGATCTGATCTGATCACCGGATGACCCGACTTTTCGCGGTAATAGTCATGGGAGGCTAATATAACCTGACAGCTAATAATCATCACGTGACCCACCGAAATTCGACTGGTCACGCCATGCCATATGGGAGTACACATTGGTCACCCGGCGAGGGATATCACATCCCATTAGGTCGTGCGGCGACCCTTGCGGGGAGCCTTCGCCCGCCTGCCTCCATCGCGCCAGAAAATGCGGTCACCACGTGACCAGATTTCGCCCCTGACATTGTGCCGCACGGCACAACCTTGGAGATGTTTGGTTGGGGAGGAAGCAAAGGCCCGGGAGGCAACTCCCGGACCGATTGTCAGCAACTCTCCACCGTTAGTGACCTGACGCTCCTGCTTCTCTTCCGCAGAGTGATTCCGCTCGCTCCCAGTGGTCTTCTACAGGTTGATAGTGGTCTTCTACAGGCTGATAGTGATCTTCTACAGGATTATGCAGATGAGCCCGCCGGATCCTTCGTTGACCACCCTGCCCAGTGTCTCCTGCATCTTGTTCCTGGCGTTTTCCGGCATCCTCGCTATCTTGGAAGTCACCCCATCAAGCACCAGGTCCTTCAGGGACTTGCCGAAGAGGTCGGTCGCCCAGATCTTGCGGGGATCATCCTCGAACTTCTCCATGAGGTAGGACACCAGTTCTTCGCCCTGCTCCTCGGTGCCGATGACCGGGTTGACCGACGTCTCCACCTCGGTCTTAATCATGTGGATGGCCGGACCCCTGGCGCGCAGCCGCACTCCGTAGTTCCTGCCCTGCCTCACCATCTCCGGCTCCTCGAAGACCATGTCGTCGAGCAGCGGCTCCACGATGCCGTATCCGGTCTCGTCAAGTTCGCGTAGGGCCAGCGAGAACTTGTCGTAGGTCTTCTTTGCGACGGTCAGGTCTCCGACCAGGGTCAGGAGGTCGGCCTTGTCGTTCACGGTCATTCCGGCCTTCTCGCTGGTGACCTGCAGGAACGCATGGTCGCTCACTTCCAGGTCCAACGTCGCCGAACCGGTAGCCATGTCGACGCGGTCAACCTTCACCGATGCGACGTGCTCGCCCGCCTGAAGCCGCATGACGCAGGAGTCGATGTCCCGTATGCGCTTCACCGAGTTCACGGCGTCTTTGATATCGGCATCGAGCTCACCCCGCAGCCAATGGGAGCCCGACAGGGTCTGGACCCACCGCGGGATCCTGACGGTCATGTCCTTGACCGGGAACTCGTAGAGCACCTGCTCCATTATCAAGGTGACGTCGTCCTGGTTCAGTTCCAGGGCATTAGCGGGGATGACCGGAACCCCGTACTCGCCCTCCATCTGGGTGGCGAGGTCCGAGACCTCCTTGGAGTAGGGATCCTTGCAGTTCAGGACGATGACAAACGGTTTCCCCAGCGCCGTCAGCTTTTCGACGACCTTCTTCTCAGCCTCGACGTAGGCTTCCCTGGGAAGGTCCACTATGCTCCCGTCTGTGGTAACGAGTACGCCGATGGTCGCGTGGTCGCATATGACCTTCTCGGTACCTATCTCAGCAGCCTGGACGAAGGGGATCGGGTCCTCCAGCCAGAGAGTCTTGACCATCCTGGGCCCGTCGTCCTCAGTTATCCCCTGAGCCCCCTCCACCGGATACCCGGTGCAGTCGACGACCTTCACTCTGAGCGACAGGTTGTCGGCGATGTCGACGGGGACGGCGTCCTCAGGGATGAACTTGGGCTCCACAGTCATCACGGTCTTGCCCGAGCCGGCCTGCGGCATCGCGTCGATGGCGCGCTGCCTGTCGTACTCGTCTGTGATGTTGGGGAGAACGAAGAGCTCCATAAACTGCCGGATGAAGGTGGATTTCCCGACACGCATTGGGCCTACGACGCCGATGTAGATATCGCCTCCAGTGCGCCGGGCGATATCTTCGAAGATATCGAATTTCTCCACCTGGACTCTCCCTCCTATACACGTTCACGCTAGACTATATGCCAACCTGTCCGGGGCCTAGACCCCGGGCGAGCAGTTGAAGAACACGTTACATAAATGAGATATGAGAACGTGCCGAAGGCTAGAACACCCAAAGGACAAGTAACTATGCTGTCATGGGAGCGATTGCGGCAATAGGCGCAACCAGGGGATCATGGGGGACTTACAGGGGGTTAACGAGGATTACTCGTGTTCGGGACGCTTGTCCCGGGACATGATGTCCGAAAGGCCTTTCCGGATGGGCATCCCGAGGTAGAGGATCTTGTAGACGACTTCGGTTATGGGCATGGTGATGCCTCTGTCGTGGGCCAGTTTGATTGCGCTTTCGACAGTCACGAACCCCTCGACGGTGTAACCCGTCCGCGCGATGAACGACTGAACCGACTCACCCTTTCCTACCGCAATGCCGGCCTGCCTGTTGCGGGAGAGGTGGCCGGTCGACGTGAGGACCAGATCCCCGACACCCGATAGGCCCGCGAAAGTCAGGGGATCAGCCCCAAGGGCCACTCCCAGGCGGGTGACCTCCGCGATACCCCTGGATATGATGGCGGCCTGGGCATTGTAGCCCACTCCCAGACCCTCGGCCATGCCGCAAGCCAGAGCAATGATGTTCTTGAGGGACCCGCCCAGCTCGACGCCGGCGATGTCCCAGTGGGTATAGGCGCGAAGGTACGGGGTCATGAAGGCGGACTGGGCCACCATGGCGGCCTCGGCCGACTTGGACGCCACAACAGTTGCGGCGGGAAGTTTCTTGGCGATCTCGATGGCGAAATTGGGGCCGGAAATCGCGACTACCCTGCTGTCCAATGAGGGATTGCTCCGCACCCAGGCCTCGGAAGGCCTAAGCAGCGTCTCAGGCTCAAGTCCCTTCGTGCCTGTCACGAGCGTGGCATCTGCCGGGATGAGCTGGGCGAAACGGCGGGTGACTTCCGGGAGGCCGGTGGAGGATACCGCGGAGACCACCAATTGGGCGCCTTTCAGGGCCTGCGCCGGGTCCTGAGTTGCAGTAATGGCCGGAGGAATGGGGACGCCCAGCGCGCCCGGAGCCCTCCGCTTGTTGATTGAGTCGACGACACCCTGGTCACGGTCCCACATGGTGACCTCGTATCCGGTATCCGCCAGTACCAGGGCTAGAGCAGTCCCCCACACCCCGGACCCAATCATGCAAGCCTTCATCTGGTTGCTCCACCCTTCTGACCAATCTTGTTCTCGGTCCCCGCAAGGAGTCGCCCGATATTGGACCTGTGCTGGTAAGTAATAAGAGCCACAAGTATGAACACGGGGATCCGCTCCCAGAGTGTGTAGCCGGGCATGAGCGACAGCAGGAACGCGGCCCACGCGCCCAGGATGCTGCCCAAGGAAACGTACTTCGTGACGACTACCGTGAGTACGAAGACCCCCAGGGCGACAGCAAGCAGCATCGGAAACGCTACCAGCACAACGCCCGCTGACGCCGCGACGCCTTTGCCCCCACGGAACTTCAGAAACACCGACCAGTTGTGGCCCGATATGGCGGCCGCGCCGGCGACAAGCGCTCCGAAGGTCCCCATGCCGAGGAACCGCAACCCCAAATACGCCGATAGAGCGCCTTTGCCCGCGTCCAAGAGCAGCACGGGGACGGCGTAAGCCGGCCCCAGGGTGCGGAGCACATTAGTCGCGCCGGTATTGCCGCTGCCCTTCTTGGTAATGTCAACCCCGCGAATCCTCGCGGCCAGAAAGCCAAACGGCACTGACCCGAGGAAGTAGGACACAACGATCACGATTGCGAAGAGTCCCGCGTCACCGGGGTTCATTTCCGTTTCCTTCTCTGCCTTTCGCGAAACTCCATGACGATGGGCACGCCTTTCATATCGAACCGCTTGCGAAGCTCGTTTTCAACGTAACGCTGGTACATCTCGGTCACTTTGGTCGGGTCCTTCACGAAGAACAGCACCTGGGGAGGTCTCTCCCCCACCTGCGTGGCGTAGTAGAACCTGGCCTCCTTCGGCGGCGGGCTTATCCCGGTGATCTCGCCCACAACCTGATTGAGGAGCGATGTCTCGATACGCCGTGAGAACTGCTCGTACAGCCTCACCACTTCAGGTAGCACCTTGTCGATCCCGGCTCCGGTAAGGCATGACACAAAGAGCACTTCCGAGTAGTTGATGGGCCTGCACTCGTGCAGGACTGCGGCCTTGAACTGGGCCCTGGACGCTTCAGCGTAGATTCCCAGGTCAGTCTTGTTTACGATAATGGCCGACGCTCTGGCGTTGCGGCGGATGTACCCGGCAATGCGCCGCTCCTGTGCTGAGGGAGCCTCGCTCCCGTCAAGGACCAAGAGGCAGACGTCGGCCCGCTTCACTGCCGAGAGAGCCCGGCCCACCGACAGCTCCTCCAGTTTCTCTCCGATTACCTTGGGGCGGCGGAGTCCGGCGGTATCAACCAGGACGAAGTCGCGGCCGTCCCACGAGAACGGGGTGTCGACAGCGTCGATAGTTGTTCCAGGCATCTTGGATACCGTCATGCGCTGGTCTTTCAGGAGCGCGTTTGTGAGGGAGGACTTGCCCACGTTAGGTTTGCCGACGATGGCCACGCGGATGGCGGCCCCTGGGCCCCTGCCGGTCGCGTCTGGCGAAACGGGCTGCGGTAACTCGCCGGGGCCCGAATCCGCCCGCGCGTCCAGGCGCCAGTCCTCGGGTGCACCGGTCAAAGCCTCGGCCGCCTCTTCCGCCCTGTCCGCCTCTTCCTCATCGTCGTCCCGGATGGGCACGAGTTCCTCGCCGTAGGCCTCGACCAGCAATCTGGATACGAGGTCCAAAAGGTCTCCAACGCCCAACCCGTGGGCCGCGGAGACGGGCACCACCTTATCGAAGCCGAGCCTATGGAACTCCAGCACCCGGTCCTCTCGGGACTGGACGTCCACCTTATTGGCCACCAGAACAAGGGGTTTCCTGGTCTTTCGCAGGTACTCGGCCACCTCGAGATCGCCCGGAGTGAGCCCGGCCCGGACGTCCACAACGAACAGGAGGGCGTCGGCCTCTTTGAGGGCCTGCTCCACTTGAGCCTTGATGGCCCTGACCAGGTCGTCTTCTGACACGAGGTCCAATCCGCCGGTATCCAGGAGCGTAAATGCGCGGCCCTGCCACCTGACGGTCCCGTAGAGCCGGTCCCGTGTGACGCCGCTCTGGCTATGCACTATTGACGCGCTGGCTCCCACCATCCGGTTGAAGAGCGCGGACTTGCCCACGTTGGGCCTGCCGACGATAGCTACGACATACTTGCGGGGCATAGGCCTCCTACTTATCTCCCGCGGCAAAGACTCTGGCCAAGCCTTCGGGCGACGGCTCCACGGGGATTGCCGCAAGCCCTGTTATCCCGGCCAGGTCGTCCAACTTCATGTTGTCAAGAAACCTTCTCTCGAAGAGCGCGATCCCGGGCACCAGCAGGGCATCGTACCTGCCGGGATGCTGCCGCATCAGGGCCAGCGCCGCCGCGGCGATGTCCTGGCCCGTGAGAAGCCCGGTCACGGTGACAGTGTCTCCGTAGAAAACGTTCCTCACCGGGCACACCGACACTCGGTCTTCGAGGCCCAGGTAATGCACGGCCTTCTCGATCTCAGCTGCAGAGATCAGGCCAGTTATGGCGATGGCGCGACCGACATCCGGCCGGAACGACACACCGGATAACCCCGATTCACCCGGCGCGAGGGCTCGGCCGCGTCCGGACGCCTTCCCTTCCAGCATGGCCTTCGCCCTGGGCAGGCCATTCCTGAACTCAGGCACAATGCCGATTCCGTTCTCGTACTGGTGAAACTCGCCGTAGTACTCGTAGGGTGGGAACTCCCGGCCTGCGACGATGTAGAACTCGTCGGCTGCGTGGACCCAGGCGTCACCGGTCCGTTCCCGAATGCCGCTCGCGTAGTTTTCTATGAGGTCCACAGTTTCCCCTGCCCACGCCGGGTCGATAGGCGGCGACGGGGGCTTTTCCCGGTACCTGGTATACACGGCTGGGACAACTCCGACCGAGACCATGTTGGGTCCCAGGGACTCCAGGTCCCTCAAAGTTCGGAGGAGGTTTTGGCCGTCATTTATGCCCTTGAGCAGCACTATCTGAGCGTGCAGCCTGATGCCCAACTGGGACAGTCGTCGCAAGTGCTCCATGACGTCGGACGCCCTCGGGTTCCGCATGAGCTCTTGTCGAAGGGCCGGGTCCGTGGTGTGGACTGAAACGCGGAGCGGCGAAAGCCGCTGCTCCTCTAGCCTCTGCCAATCTTCTTCGGTGAGGTTCGTCAGGCTTATGAAGTTACCGTAGAGAAAGGACATCCGGTAGTCGTCGTCACGCACGTGGAGGGTCCTTCGCATCTCTTTGGGGATCTGGCGCACGAAGCAGAACTTGCAGTTGTTCGCGCATTCCTTGATGCGGTCGAAGATGGGCTGAACGAAGGTCACGCCGAGCGGCTCGTCCGGATCCTTGTCAACCTGAAATGCCTGTTCTTCGCCGTTTCTCTTGCGGATTAGGAGGGTCAGGTCTTCTTCTGAGGTGAGGAACCGGAAGTCTAGCTCATCCCGAAGGGTGCACCCGTTGACCTCCACGATCCTGTCGCCGGGCTCGATCTCCAGGTAGGCCGCGAGGCTGCCCTCACTGACCTCCCGGACGATCCCGCCCTCTTTCCGCGCCATTGATCCAGACTACCTCCCCTTTTTGCTGCCCTTCATTATCCTTCCACCTGCGGGAGAGGTCAAGGCAGCGCCTGACCGCCTCTTGCATGTCCGGGATCCGCCTTCCGAGCGAGGCGGCGATTATCTGTCTTCCGGGCCACACCATCCTACACCGCCTGGACGCGAAACCGCCGCACCTTGCGGGCACGTCCAAGAACCCTCGCACGCTGCATATGCAGGCCTTCGCATTGGGAGAGGCAACCTCGATCAGGTCGCACAGCGGTTTTTCAACTCTCGCAGACAGCCAACCGGTGCCCATGGCGTATACCTCTGATCCATAGGCGTCGATCCCGATACGGACCGGGACGCCGATGTCCTTGCTCTCGCGGCGGTCGAAAAAGGGGAGATCGCACAGGTCGTCGCCGTCCTTAACGCGACCCAGGTGGAGCGAGGCCGCCAGCACCGAGGAGTGAGTACCTGCGTAGCATGCGTAGAAGATCCGGTTAGGGGGAGCGACGGCCCCACCATTGACGGCCCCACCGTTGGCGGCCCCACCATCGGCGGCCCCCTCATGGGCGGCCCCCTCATGGGCGGCCCCCCTGCCGCCATCCCCCTCATAGAGGGATAGGACGTTCTCAGCCACCTTCACCGCCAAGGGTGACGGCACCACACCCCAGAGCAGATACGCTCGGCCGATTCGGGCGGCAAATCCGGAGCGCCCCTCCCTGGCTATGGGGGCGTGGCCGAAGCGATCTTCGTGGGCGGCGAAGGCCGCTTCCCTCGTCTGCCCGACGATAACGGTCGAGCCCACGTCAGCGTAGTGAGTCAATGCTTCACCACTATTAGCACGCCGTCTCCCAGGTCGTGGACCGCGCCCGCCAGAATCCGCGATAGGTAGAGAGCTTTTTTCTGCCTGGACTGGTCGTCCTTGGCCAGGAAAGCCGGTACTCCGGCAACCTTTGAAAGGTCGTCGGTGATAGCGCACATGACAGCCTTTTGGATGGTGACTTCCACTTGGTCCGTATCACTCCTACCCGCGGCGCGACCTGCCCCGCGCGGACTCCAGCACGACCGCGTCGGAGAGCAACCTCACAAGCGCTTCGCCGTCTTTGTCCATGGGGATGAAGTATACGCCCACCCTTCCGGTCTTAAGGTCACGCTTGGCCATAGGCGTGAACTCAGGCGTGTCGCTGTCCTCGCGCACGCCGAGAGTAGCGGTAGCGTCGTGGAGAATTGCCTGCCTCTGCCCCCGGCTGGAAAGAGTGTCGCGGCCAACGTCGTTCTTGGGAGTAAGGATGGCGCCGATGCCGTGCTCCTCTATGAACTCCCGCGACTCGCGCAGGCCGACGTTGAAGATGAAGATATCGCCCACCCAGACGTCGGCTCCGTCGACCCGGACCGGAGCTATCTCCACGTTGACCAATTCACCGAGTTTCTCCCGCTTCATGAGCGCGACGCCTAGGCCGAATGCAAATACGGCGAAGATGGCTCCCGTCCAGACGGACCCAAACTCGTACCCCAGCGTAGCCACTGCCGAGACAAGTATGACCGCGTAGTACCTGGTCTCAAAGACACGGGATATGTCCTCAATGTACTCGGTCCCGCGCGTCACCAGCTCATCGTCCTCAAGGGCCTTGAGGGAATCTCGTTCCATACTCCTAATCCCTCTGAACTGCTCAGCTACCAAAAGAAAGAACGTGACTGCAGTCCACTCCCCCGCGATCATGGCGGCAACCGCCACGGCTCCGGCCAGTGAGGCGATGACACCAAGAAACATGTGGGTCGTGTATCCGTGGGGATAGGTGGGATACTGGCGGAGGTCAGACTTCAGGAGCGCGACCCTCGCCAGTATCCCGAACATGAGCCCGAAGCCGATGGCGCTACCGTGGGGCATCAGGATGCGTCGGGGCCGCCGTTTTTCCTTCCTCCGCCGACCTTGACCCCGCCGGAGCCGAACCAACCCATGATCTTGGCCCTCATCTCATCCCAGCTGCCGGTCGAAATCCACAGGTAGATGAAGGTCCCCGCCACCGCGAGTCCCAGGATCCAGCCAATGCTCCTGCCCGTGGCGCCTCCACCCGGTCCTGAGGTGACCCCCAGAAGCGAGGGAACAACCTCGCCGATGAGGTCGACGCCCTTGGCCGCGGCCTCCCGGGAGGTCTTCTCGGTCCCCATCTCCAGGAGAAGGGCGCGGTCGTACAGATCTTGATTGAAGTCCGCTTTGCCCACGAAGATACCCTTCACCAGCCCCGGGTACTTGGAGTTCACCGAGTTCATCAGCCGCCGGGCAAAGTCCAGGTTGGAGTTCATTTTCGGGTTGGTGCGACCGATTACGATCATGCCTTTAGCCACCGTCCCCGAGCCGGGGACATCCTTCAGGTAAGGTTCCGCGGGACCGGCGTCGCGGTGGACATCGAACACAGCCGCGGGCCTGTCTTTCAGGAGCTGCATGAGGGTGCGCCGCGACCTGTCGTAAGCGCCGCCGTCGTGGGGATCGTGGGGAGTCGTGCTGTGGATCGCCTTGACTCCCTTCTCTGTGAGCGAGGACGCCAGTGACTTGCCGACCTGCAGCACGCCGCCTTTGGCGGGGATCGAGTCCGTCCCGTCGCTAGGTTCATAGGACTCGTCGGAGTGAGTGTGGTAGATGGCGACTGCGGCATTGCCTGCGCCCTTTGCTTCGGCGCCTATGGCCGGAGGGAAACTCAGCAGGGCTTCCATCTTGCCCAGGCTCTTCGCCACCGCAGTGGTCCCGGATACCTCCGTGACCTGGTACCTCACGTCCTCCTCAGAGATGAATTCGTCGCCGACGTGGACCATATGCCCCGTGGTGAAGACCAGGTTCCCCGCCTCGTCATTCACGGTGAAGTACTGGCCTTTCGGCGCCTCATCGGCCCCTCCTGCCGAAGCGGCCAGAACGGGCGTCGGGGGGGTGTAGATGTTCCTGTAGTAGTAGAGGCCGCCCGCGGCAAGAAAGACAATAAGCAGGACGAGCCCGGCGATCTGGCTACTTCTTGGTCTCATCACGGCGACCCTCCCCTACAGGCTTCACGGCCTTTTCCCGCGCTTCACCGATGAGCTCGACTATCCCGACCGAAAGGATGGCGGCGATTACGGTGGCGTCAAAGGTGCCGGCGCCTCCGAAGGCGACGGAGCCGGGAATCCCTTTGACCGCGAGCTCAATCCAGTGGATTATGTCGGCTACCAGGAGGCCCCCGATGCCCCCAACGAATGCCGCTCGCCGCGACCTCCCAGAGAGGGCGGCGATGATGCCGGCCGCAAGGCCGAAGGCAAGCATAGGGCTCCATCGCATGAACTGCTCGTCGGGATTGATGACTTTGGTCAGGCCCCAGACGACCGCTCCGGTCGTGAGCGCGGCAAAGACTGCGCGCCACTTCTCTGAGCCCTCGTCCGCCGTTACCGTCACCCAGACCGCGACAATAAGTGGTATGAGAGCGCCGCCGACGTTGACGGTGACGGGGATGGCCCCCCGCGACAGCGGGAAGTCCAGAAAGGTCCCTGCGGCCATGAGCAGCACAATGACCAGAGCCGTCGTGTCATTCAGGCGCATCCGATCAAACACCCTGTGCAGAAGGCCGAAGTAGACCAAGATGGCGACTATGATGAGCAGGATGGTTCCTACCGGTAACTGCACGAAAACCCCTCCTTAGCCTGTAAGGTTAGGCTTTCCGAGAGGCTTTCGGCGTATTCGGCAACGAAACGCCCCGGCGGTCGCCGGGGCGCCTCATATCTTTGCTATTGCTGGCTGCTATTCACCCAGGTGTTTTCAGTTCAAGCGTCTACTCGGGCTTGGGCGGGTCCTCCGCGGCAGGAGTATCTTCTGCCTCTGGCTCCTTCGGGGCACCTTCCTGAACCTCTTCCGCAGTCACTTCTGGAGCCTCAACCGGAGCCGTCTCTTCGGGGGCAGCCGGCTCCTCTGAATCCGGAGGCGTTGGCGCGGATGCAGCGGGCTCTGGCCGATCGTCCTGCTCCTCCTGCACGACCTGGTCAGCCTGCTTAATCGAGAGGCTGATCCTGCGCTCGTCAGGGCGCACCCTGAGCACCTTCACCCGGACCTTGTCTCCCGAGTTGACCGCTTCTTCGGGTTTGCTTATGTGCTGGTTGGAGACCTCTGATATGTGGACGAGGCCCTCAACTCCCGGCTCCAGTTGGACGAAGGCGCCAAACGGCGCTGTCCTGGTGACTACGCCCTCGAGAACGGCACCTACAGGATACTTCTCCTCGATGTTGCTCCAAGGATCCGGCAGGACCTGCTTTCGTCCCAGCGAGATCTTGCCCTTCTCCTTGTCCACCCTAAGCACCTTGACATCGATCTCGTCGCCTTCCTTGACTACCTCGGACGGGTGCTTCACGCGACCCCACGCCAGCTCGGATATGTGGAGGAGGCCGTCGACGCCGCCCAAGTCCACGAAAACGCCGAAATCGGTTATGCCCTTGACGACCCCGCGCCGCACCTGGCCCTCAGCGATTGTTGCCCAGGTCTCCTGGCACAGAGTGTCGTGCTCGCTCTCCAACACCACTCTCTGGGACAAGACCACCCGGTTCTTGGAACGGTCAAGTTCCAGCACCCTCACGCGAAGGTTCCTGCCCACGTATCTGGAAAGGTCGTTCACGTAGCCTCGCTCAACCTGCGAAGCAGGCACAAACCCGCGCAGTCCGACGTCGACCACCAGACCGCCCTTCACTTCCTGGGCGACCGGGGCCTCGATCACCTTACCCTCTGCGAACGCCTCTTCGAGCTTGCGCCACGCGCTTTCTTCATCAGCGCGCCTCTTGGAGAGCCGTAGGCCGCCCTCACCGGCGTCGGAGGAAACCACATAGACCAGTATCTCCTGACCGGGGACCAGGGGTTCCTGTGGGAACGCGCCTTTCCTTTGGAGTTCCGAAGCCGGTACCGTGCCTTCCGACTTCGCGCCTACGTCGACGAGAGCGCCGTTTTCGTCGACTGAGACAACCCGGCCCAATACGATTTGACCTTCCTGCAGAGACTTGAACGACTCATCATACATGTCTTCAGCCGTCTGGGCCTGCCTCTTGTCTTCGACCTGCGCGCTCTCCTCTTTGGCTTGCGTCTCCTCAGGCTTGGTCTCCTCTGCCTCCTTGGGGGCATTGGACTTTTCAAGTTCCTCCACTTTGCCTACAACCTCCTTTATCACCCAGTCGGGAGTGGAAGCGCCTGCCGCCACCCCGACCCGCTTCCCCGCTACCCACGACGGGGAAACGTCTTCTGCCTTCTCAACCAAGTATGCTTCCGCACCGCTTTCCTGGGCGATGCGGAGCAGTTGGCCTGTGTTGGCGCTTGTCCTTCCTCCGACCACCAGGACGACCTGGCAGTCGCGGGCGAGATCTTTTACCGCTTCTTGCCTCTCATGGGTAACAGTGCAAATAGTATTCTCTGATTGCACGGAAATACCTGCCGCGCGGAGCGCGTCAAGGACTTTTTCGACTGTGTCCTTTCGCGCGGTAGTCTGGGCGATCACAGCCACGCCGCGTCCCGCCAAGGCCGGCAGCAACTCACTAACTTCCTCACTGGTTGAAACGCATGCGGCGGAAGGACCGGCGCACGACATCACGGCCCGGGCTTCGGGATGGGCCTTATCGCCGACAAGCAGGACAAACAATCCCTGGGAGGCAAACTCCCGGGCCATGGTCTGAGATCTCTTAACGAACGGGCAGGTGGTGTCGACTTGCCTGACCCCCTGCGGAATGCGCCCCATCTCTTCCACCGTGGTCCCGTGACTGCGGAGTATTAGGGTTCCGCCATCTACCTGCTCAGGGGTAGTAGCAGCCCTCACTCCCTTCTCTCGGAGGGATGCAATCACCGCGGGGTTATGGACCACGTCTCCCAGGGTCCAAATCGGATGTGGGCCTGTCCGGATGGCTTCCTCCACCATCTCCAAGGCCCTGCGGACTCCAAGGCAATACCCGCTGGCCTGCATGATCTTTACGGGAGTCATGCGACACCCTCCCCCAATCTCTCCCAGAGAGCAGTGATAGCTTCGGTAATGGCATTTGCGCCCTCAACCATATCCTTTGACGCCCGGCCGGTGGAGCCTTCAAGGACCATAGGCTCGCCGAACAGCACAGTGACAGTCCCTCGGAAGGCATAGCGGCCCCTGATCGCGATGGGGACCACTGGACTTCCCGTGCGAAGCGCCACAAGCGCCGCGCCCGGATGCATCTCACCCAGGACCTCCTTGGCTTTGTGCCTGGTCCCCTCCGGAAAGATGCCCAGCACCTTGCCGCTCTGGAGGATCGCTATGGAGTCCCGTATCGCCGAGAGGTCCGGCTTGCCCCTATCGACCGGAAAGGCGTTGATGCGCCTCATCACGTACCCGAAGACCGGGTTCCGGAACAACTCGACCTTGGCCATGAAGTGTATGGGGCGCCTCATGGCGTTGGCGACCAGGATAGGATCCCACCAGGATATGTGGTTTGCACAGACTATGACGGGGCCTTGGGCAGGCACGTTCCCGGCCTGCTCTATCTTGACCCTGAAAAGCAGCTTCGATATGAACCCGAGGATGCCCCTTATCGCCCAGTACCACACGTGAGCTTCGCCTCGCAAATCTCCGCTATCTCCATACAGGCCTGGTCCAGGGTCTTTCCCGTAGTATCCACTACCACCGCGTCGGGAACCAGCACCAGCCTGCCCCAATCTCTCTCGTGATCCTTCTGATCTCTTGCTATGAGCTCGTTCAGCGTATCTTCCCAGGGCACCCGGATCCCGGCGCACTGCAATTCCTGCCACCTGCGCCGCGCCCGTTCCCGCACGCCTGCCGTGAGGAAGATCTTCACTTCCGCGTCGGGCAGTACAACGCTGGTGATGTCCCGGCCCTCCATGACCACTCCCCCGCGGGAGGCGAGCCGTTGCTGGATGGCAACCAGGACTTCCCTGACCGGGCGGTGCATCGCCAGGAACTTGACCGCACGATCGGTATCAGGTCCCCTCAAGGATTGGGTCACTTCGCGGTCATCGACCCAAACGCGAAAGATCCCTTCGTCATCGGCCACCCGTATGTCCAATCCACGGGCCATTCTTCCGAGGGCTTCGCCGTCGTCCAGGGGGATCCCACGCTCCACCGCGGTAACCGCCAATGCACGGTACATAGCGCCCGTGTCCAGGTAGATGTAGCCCATCCGCCTGGCGATCCACCGCGCCACGGTGCTCTTGCCAGCGCCGGCCGGTCCATCAATCGCGATGCGCAGCTTATCCATGCCAAAGGGCTTCTCCTTCTGGCAGGCCAACTCCTCCCACTAGCGGGGCCTTGGGCCAAGTAGGCCGCCGTTTAGCGGAACCGGACACGCCCCACAAGCACGGTGCCTCGCCCGGCCACGAAGGCACCCACCCCGGGGAACTCAATGTTGGGAGAAGCGCCGGAGACCAGGACCCGCACCTCTCCGTCTCTGGAATATACTTCGATGAAATCGTCTTCCTGGACGGTGACCGCTTCGCCTTCCTCGTCCAGGACCTTGACGGCCCTTTGGTTCACCAGGATCCAGACCTCGCCCTTCGGCCTTCTGATAAGCCGCAAGTAGATAGTGCCGGTCTCGGCGCCGGGGGCAATGTAATCAAGCCATGGGTAAGCGGAGGTGCCGAGCCCCTGAACCTCCCTCACCAGCGGCAGCCCTTCCAACCTGATGGCAAGGTTGAGGTAGCGCCTTACGCCGTCGAAACGGAGGAGTATCTGAAGTACCGCCGCAAAGAACACCAAGAGGACAAGGGCGTAAAAGTACCGCCTGCCCAACCGCGAGTCGCTCCTCGGGTCCGGCGGGGGATGCTTTCGCTTCGATCTAGCCCGGTCCATGCGCAAACCGCCTCTCTCCTCAAGTTTTCCAGAGGTTAGGCAATGGAATACGGAGAATAGGCAGGCGGGAGGCGATAACTCCATGAAGATGGACGTAAACACCGACACCGGTGAAAGCTTCGGCAGGTGGCAACTGGGCGACCACGCCCGGTTACTTCCATACGTATCCTCAGCCAACATCGCTTGCGGGATGCACGCAGGCGATCCTCCAGTGATGGATCAAGTTGTCTCCGACTGCCTTTCGGCGGGCGTCGCGGTAGGGGCCCATCCCGGCTTCCCTGACCTGCAGGGGTTCGGGAGGCGCGAGATCAAGATGTCCCCCAAGGAAGTCGAATCCTTCGTGATGTACCAGGTGGGAGCCCTGAAGGTCTTCGCCGAGTCCCACGGAGCGGGCCTTACGCATGTGAAAGCCCACGGCTCCCTGTACAATATGGCCTCCGTGGACGACGCGCTGGCGATGGCTGTAGCGCGGGGCGTCGCCCGTTCGACGCGGAGAGGAGAACACCTGGTGCTTGTCGGTCTGGCCGGTTCCCGTCTCCTCTGGGCAGGTCAGAAACTGGGGCTGCCCGTAGCCGCCGAAGGCTTCTGCGACCGGGCGTACACGAGCGACGGCAACTTGGTGCCCAGGAGCGTACCCGGGTCTTTGGTGACCGACCTCGCTGCAATTGCGGAGCGAGCGGTAGGGATGGCGAGGGGCGGGGCGATCACGGCCATCGATGGCAGCCGCCTCTCGCTCAAGGTGGATACCCTGTGCATCCACAGCGACACCCCCGGAGCGGTTGAGATCGCCGCGTCTGTGAGTTCCGCGCTGAAATCGGCGGGGATCGAAGTCGTCCCGCTGCACAGGGTGCTAGGACTATGACAGACGTCTCGCCTGTCTTTCACTGCCTGAGCGATGGAGCGCTGCTGGTCACCTTTTCGGACACGGTCTCTGTCGAAGTGAACGACCTGGTCCTGCGCATATCGAGGGCAGTGGAGGCAGCGGCGGTGCCGGGGATCGGGGAGGTTCAGCCCGCATATTCGTCGCTGTGCGTCCACATTGACCAGGCAGCCGTTCGGCCCTCCTGGGTGAAAGGATTGGTGGGGCAGGTCATCTCTCGGATCACCTCTGAGATAACCAGTGGCGCCTGCGCAGGGAAGTCACAGGAACCCTCATCGCCTGACTGCTCCCCCGACGGCGGACCTCCCGCAGGAAGACGGCTCATCGAGATCCCTGTGGTTTACGGCGGGGATAAAGGCCCGGACCTGGAGTCGTCGGCCAAGGAACTGGGGATTTCCCAGGATGAACTGATCCGCAGGCACGCCGAACGCGACTACCGCGTGTACATGGTAGGCTTCACGCCCGGATTCCCCTACCTGGGGGGCATGGACGAGAGCATCGCTCTTCCCCGCCTGGCCAAACCCAGGGCCAGAGTCCCGGCAGGGTCTGTGGGGATCGGTGGAAACCAGACTGGAGTATACCCCTGGGAAACCCCGGGGGGATGGCGGATCCTCGGCCGCACTGCCACGAGCCTCTTTGACCCGGAGAAAGACGACCCTTCCCTCCTGCACCCCGGAGATACTGTCCGATTCGTCCCGGTGGACCGGCATCTGGACACATCCGTCCTTGCGGAGACACATCTGGCCGCAGGCGAGGCTTCCGCACCCGCACCTTCCGGGGGGCAGATTGGAGACAGAGCGGCGTTATCCGGATCGGTCAAGCCCCGCGTACCGGCGCTACTTGTGGAGCACCCCGGTTTCTTCAGCACCGTCGTCGACCAAGGGCGGCCCGGTTTCCGGAAACTCGGCGTGCCGGTATCGGGAGCAGCGGACCTTACCTCGTATCGCAGGGCCAACCTCTTGGCCGGCAACGCTAAAGGGGAGGCGGCTGTGGAGATGACGCTGCTCGGTGCTAAGTTCCGAGCGGTCATGGACTGCGTGGTCGCATATACGGGAGCGCGCGCTCGGCTCACGCTGGACGGGTTTGAAGCGCCTATGGACTCGCCCTTGCAGATGAAAGCGGGATCGTTTTTGGAGATAGGCTCGTTCACGTCGGGATGCAGGGGCTACCTCGCGGTTTCCGGCGGGATCGACGTGCCTTTGGTGCTGGGCTCAAGATCCACCTACATAAGGGGCGGGTTTGGAGGCTATCAAGGCAGGGCCCTTCGGGCGGGAGACGTCCTCCCTGCCGGCCCGGCACCTTGCTCTCCGCGCTCAGGAATCCCCCCTATCCCCAGCATCACTCCGTGCCTGGATGAACCGTGCCTTGTGCTGAGGGTCCGGAGCGGCCCCGAGGGTGAACCACACCTCCTGGACGCGCTCTTAAGCGGCGAGTATACCGTGAACCCGGAGTCTGACCGGATGGGACTCCGGCTTACGGGCCCCGAGATACCGGTGGGGAAAGGAGACATCCTCTCGTCGGCGGTGGTACCGGGCGTCATCGAGGTTCCGGCAGACGGAAAGCCGCTGCTGCTCCTGTGCGACTGCCAGACTACAGGCGGTTACAAGCGGATCGCGGTGGTGGTACGTGAGGACTTGCCGCTGGCCGGACAACTGCGCCCGGGGGCCAGGCTGCGATTTGTACGCGCGACGTAAGGAGCGCGTAAGGAGCACCGCCTAAGGAATCGCTTCTGCCTACACGCGCGAGGTAGGCAGCGCCACAGGGCATCCCAGCGAGGGGTGGCGGATCAGGCTTGCGGTTACGCCGTAGACGTCCCTCACCACGTCCTCGTCCACTTCGCGCGGTTCCAGTGAGTAAGCTACCCGCCCGTCTTTCATGAAGTACAGCCGAGACGCAAAGCGCAGGGCCAGGTTCAGGTCGTGCAAGACGGTCAAGACGGTCTTTCCTTGGGCCTCGGCCATGTCCCGCGCCATCTCCATAACCGAAAGCTCGTACGCCATATCGAGGTGGGCCGTGGGTTCGTCCAGGAGGAACACCTCCGGGTCCTGGCAAATGGCGCGGGCCAGGTAGACCCGCTGCTTTTCTCCTGAGGACAAGGAGGTGATCGCTCGGTCCTTCAGGTGAGCGACTCCCATCCTCTGCATCGCCGTTTCCGCTGCCAAGGCATCGTTGACCCCGTCGCCCCGGGAGACTCTCCCCATGATGACCGTCTCCCAAACTGTGAAGTCAAACGCCGGTTCCGGCTCGTCGCCGCAGTAGGTCACAAGGGCCGCCCGTTCCGCGTGACCCATTGAGTGGGGATCCCTGCCGTTTATGGACACCGACCCGGAGGCGGGCTTAAGATACGCCGATATGACCTTCAAGAGGGTGCTCTTGCCGGACCCGTTGGGGCCGACGACCGCCGTTAGCGTCCCGGCAGGTACCGATAGGTCCAGCCCGCGGAGCACCGCTCTTCCGCCCCTGGCGGCGCCGTACCCGAAGTCGAGTCTGGAGACCAGTACGTGACTCATCCCGAGGACCTCCTAGCGCGCAATAGGAGGAAGAGGAAGAAGGGCGCGCCCGACAGGGCGGTGATGACCCCGACCGGGATTTCCCTGGGCGCCGCAACGGTCCTCGCGATGAGATCCGCCAGGAGCAGCGCGTTTGCTCCCATGAGGGCGGACAGCGGCATCAGTCTCCGGTGGTCCGGCCCTGCCACGAGCCGTACAGCGTGAGGCACAATCAGGCCGATGAAGCCGATAGGCCCGGTGAACGCGACGCCCGCCGCGACCACCAGCGAGCTCACCCACAAGAGCAGCCTTTTCACCCTCTCGACCGGCACTCCGAGGTGAAAAGCCGGCTCCTCGCCGAAGGACAAAGCGTTCAGAGCCCGTGCCTGGGACACAAGCGCAAGGGTAGCAGGGACGGCGTAAGGCAGGGACGCCAGGACAGTGGACCACGAGGCCCTCGAGAGCCCTCCCATCGTCCAAAAGACTATTTCGTCGGTCCTCTGCCGGAACATGACGATGATGAACGCTATGGCCGAAGAGACCAGGCTGGACACGGTTATTCCCGAAAGAAGGAGCGTCCAGGTGTCGGTCCGCCCTTTGCGGGTTGATAGCATGTAGACTGCGCCGGTAGTGAGGACCGCTCCCGCGAACGCCGCGGCGGGCATGGACCAGTACCCCAGGAGCCCCGAGAGCCCGGTGACTATGCCGAGGACGGCGCCCAAAGACGCCCCGGAAGAGACCCCGAGGACAAACGGGTCAGCCATAGGATTGCGGAACAAGCCCTGCATGACAGCCCCGGCCAGCCCAAGCGACGCTCCTTCCACGACGGCCAGGAGCACCCTGGGAAACCGCAGCGTCCAGATGATGACCGCGAAGTCGCCTTCGGCCCGCGGCCCCTCGGCGAGTATTCTCAGCACCCCCGTCAGCGGAACGGGCACCGCCCCCAAGGCCAGCCCAAGCGCGAACAGCGCGGCGAGCAGGGCAAAACCCGCAACGAAAAGCCTACCGCCCGCTCCCTTGCTCACCGGCGCCACCTGCGTTCCTCCTTACTCGCCCCTGAGGGCTTTTGCGACGTCCTTGATGCCCAGAACAACTGCCGGACCGGGCCTCGTGACGAGGTCCGGATTCACAAAATACACTTTCCCTTCCTTTACCGCGCGAAGGGAGTCCCACCCGGGCCTCCCCGTGAGGGCCGGCGCCTGGTCTTCCGGTACCGTGACGACTATGGCGTCGGGATCTTTGGCTATGAGGTCTTCCATGCTAACCTGCAGGTACTGGAGCGTTTCGCCCTCCATGACGTTGATGCAGCCCGCGGTCTCCACCGCATCGGAGAGGAACGAGGTTGGGCCGACCGTCCATAAGCTGGGGTCCACCGCGATGAACACCCTGGGCAGGCTGGAAGCCGGGGGGAGGCTGTCGGTCACAGCGAGAAGGTCCTTTCTCAGGCTCTCCACGAGCTCTTTGCCCTGCTTCTCGGCTCCGACCACCTTTGCCAGAGCCTCTATATCGGTGAAGACTTCTTCCACAGTGGAGGGCCCGGAAACATAGGTTGGGATGCCGAGCCTATCCATGTCCGCCAGCTGGGTAGGCGGCATATCCTTGCTGCCCGCCATGACGACAAGGTCCGGCTTAAGCGAGACGAGCTTTTCGAGGTTCAAGTTGAACGCATCGCCCACTTTCTCTTTCTTGGCCGCTTCGGCGGGCCGGTAGGAGTACTCGTCGACTCCCACAACCTTGTCGCCAAGCCCCAGCGAGAACAACGTCTCGGTGTGGGCGGGGTTCACGGACACGATCCTCTGGGGGGTACCCTTTACCTTCACCGTGCGCCCGATGCCGTCGGTGAAGGTCTTCTCGGTCTTGCACGCGCTGGCCGCCAGCGATAGGAAGACCAACAGCAGCGCCAAGATTGCCACTCGGACCGCGGGGCGGTTCTGGTGCGATATACGTTTCAAGAGCCAAACCTCCTCATGTTACACCGTGTCTTGCCCAAGAGGTGCGGATGCGCCCCGCTACAAAAGACCCCGGCCGAGGGCCGGGGGTTGGGTTACGCACATGAAAACGCTCCCCCCTTTCGCTCGAAGGTAAGGTACGGGAACGTTCAGGCAGGTCTCCTGGCTCCCGGATCTCGCCTGGTCCGCCTTCCCAAAGGCTTTAGCCTTCAGTGGCGCTTCGGACCAGACTCCCCGGTTACAGTGGCGGCACCGCGCCGGAATCACGCTTGATTAGCGCTTCACCGGACTTCCCTATTCTCCCTCGCGGGCACCTGAACGCTGGGAATATTCAGTTGTTCTCTGCGCACCCTAACACCGCTGGGGGGTACCGGATGCGCTACCGAAAAGACAAAGACCTCGGATGGATCATTACTTTCGTTTCGTTTCTGGTTTTCCTTCTTTCGGCCATAATCTCGGCCGCAGCCGGCGCCTCGCCCGCCGACGTCCCGGAGGCGGTCATCCTAGCTAACGCCCACCTTAGCACGGCTTTTGTCGCGGTCGTATCGTCATTCGTCCGGTACGCCGCGTTGGGCGGCCTCATCTACGGAGTCGTCGGAATCATCACCTGGCCGCCGGGCAACGGTTAAAACCGCTCCGCCCACATACATGCTGCCCTTCTATGTGCTGCCGTTCTGCACGTGCGATCCGTCTACTTGACCTTCTTCAGCTTGGGGTTCGCCACTTGCCCGGGAATACGTCCCCTCTTGGCGATGGGCTTTCCCTCGATCTCCTTGATGTCCATGGTCATGTCGATAGGCCGGGCACGCGTGATGTAGCTGCCCACACCGATAGCATCGGCTCCGGCCGCCGACAGCTGCGCCATGCGTTCGGGGTTCAATCCGCCCGAGACGAATATCTTGACGTGTCCGAAACCTGCCTGGTCCAGCCTGGCCCTGACTTCTCTGACCAGCCCTTCCGTAACTCCTCCACGCTCCGACGGGGTATCCAGCCTCACGCCGCCCAGGTTCTTGCCCAGCGCTTGCGCGACCTTGAGCGCCTCTTGCGCCTCGTCGTTGAAAGTATCGACCAGGATCGTCCTCGGGGAATCAGGCCCCATGTACTTGTCGTAGGCTACGGCCGCCTTCACGGTATCGCCTATGATGAGCACCAAGGCGTGAGGGATGGTGCCCACGGGTTCCTTGCCCGCGAGCTTGGCACCCAGTATGCAGGCGGCCCCGTCGAGCCCGCCCACGATGGACGCCCGCTCCATCACCGGAGCTACAGCGGGATGGATGTGGCGGGCGCCGAAACACACCAGGGGTACGCCGGGCACAGCCTCCCTGCACTCCCTGGCTGCGGTGGCCCAGCCTGAGGAGCTGGCGAGTATGCCGAGGAGAGCAGTCTCGTAAGGTCCAAAAGCGGAGTACGGCCCAATGATCCGGAGAACGGTGTCCTTCTCGGCGAAGGTTTCGCCTTCATCCACCGCCCAGACCTCCACCGGCAGATCCTTTAGGATCTCCAGGCATTCGGGCACGCCGGCCAGGACGCCGGGCCGGCTCGTGAAGATCTCGGCCGTAACCACCGTGTCGTTCTTGCCCTCATGCTCCAGGATCTCCTGGGTCTTCACGAAGTAGACGTCGGCGGTCGCGCCTGACATTATCTCGTCGTGAGTTGCTGAAAACAGTCTCCTGGCTTCCGGCTTGTACTCCTTGACGTCCTGCGAAGTGCGAAAACGCACCTTACCGTTGTCCATCCTGCTCCCCTTCCCGTTTCCTGCGCGCATCGGCGTACAGTGCTGCAACTTCCTTGTCCTCCAGGTAGCGCCACTTCCCGTGGGGCAGGTCCCCAAGGCGGAGCGGACCCATCTTCACGCGCTGAAGGCGCTTCACCTGCAGGCCCACGGCGCGACAGAGGTTCTTGACCAGATGTTTTTCGCCCTCGTGGACCGCTATAAGTACCCTGGATCGGCGTTCCGCAGGCCCGGGTGGCGCGACCGCTGGGCGGCTTGCCGGTCCCTGCCGGGGCTTTCTGCCCTCGTCCGCCTGACGCGACCTGAGGAACCTTACATAGTCAACCTCGACCTTCTTGCCTTCCACGATTATACCCGAACGGATGGCCTTGGTCTTTTCCTGAACTCCGTCTCCCGCCACCTCTACCAGGTACTCCTTAACCACGTGATGTTTGGGATGGGTCAACAGGTAAGCCAGATCGCCATCATTTGTGAGAAGGAGCAGCCCCTCGGCATCCAGGTCCAGCCGTCCCACAGGGAATACTCTGGCCTTCACGCCGGATATGAGCGAGAGGACCGTCCTCCTGTCAAACGGGTCCGAACAGGTTGACAGGTATCCCGGAGGCTTGTTCAGGAGCACGTATACCGGCTGCTCCTTTGCCCCGACTTCCCTGCCGTCCACGGCTATCCGGTCGATTCCGGGCACAACCCGCTGACCAAGCACGGCCTTCTCGCCGTTGACCGTTACCCTGCCTTGCTCGATGAGTTCGTCGGCATGCCTCCGCGACGCTACCCCCGCTCCGGCCATAAACCTGGACAGGCGCAGGGCCGGGTTCCGGCCCTGCGCGTCGCCTTGAACCTCTGACCGGCTCGATCTTGCGCGCGGAGGCTGCTTCAACCTTACTTCAAGAGCGCAATGAGCTCTACTTCCACGCAGGCGTTGAGCGGCAGTTCAGCCACTCCCACCGCGGCACGGGCATGCTTTCCGGCCTCGCCGAACACCTGACCCAGAAGCTCGGAGGCGCCGTTCACGACCTTGGGCTGGTCGTTGAACCCGGGCGCGGACGCCACAAAGCCGGTCACTTTCACGATGCGAAGGACATTGTCCAGATCACCGACAACGCTCTGGAGAGCGGCCATGCAGTTGATCGCGCACTGCTTGGCCTCAACGTAGGCATCCTCAAGAGTGACGTCGCTCCCGACCTTGCCGGTCTTCTCAAGCTTGCCCTGTCTGAATGGGAGCTGGCCCGATATGTACACCCACTTGCCGGCCACTACCGCCGGGACATACGCTGCGACAGGTTTCGCCACAGCCGGAAGCTCGATGCCAAGGTTCTTCAGTGTCTCTGCTACTGTCACTCACGTCCGCCTCCTAGAAGTCAGTTACATAGATGATACAGCGTGGGCACTTCGCGCACAATCTCGCAGGACTTGGAGCGTCTTTGGTAGAAGTGTCGGTGGAGAATCCACCGAGGGAGGATCTCCGAGATGATAATCCAGGCTCTCATGACGCCAAGGATTGACGTGCACTGCGTGGAGCCCGGTGACACGCTGAAGAAGGCCCTCTCAGCTCTGGAGGGGCACGGGTTCACAACCTTCCCTGTTGTCGATGGACCGACTTTCCTGGGAGTCATCACCCGTCGCAAGATATTCGAGGACTACTTCCGCAGCGGTTCATCTGACAGGGAGTCATTCCTCGAGCACAACTTGGTGAAGGACCACCTGATCACCGACGTCAAGGTCGCAAAGAGCAACGACCTGTTGGATGAAGTTCTGTTCCGGTTCCTGGAATCCCGGTACGATTTCCTGCCCGTCATCTCTGACGACAGGTTCATCGGGATCGTGACCCGCAACGCTATGCTGAACGCTTTCATCAAGGGAATGGGGCTCACGAAGCGGGCTCACAAGATAGCGATCCTGGTCAACGACTTCAAGGGCACCCTGGCCAAGCTGGCCAACCTCATCTCCAACCAGGGCGCTGATATACTGGGGATCGTCTCGTTTGACCCCGAGATAATGAACCTGAAGTTCGTGGAGATCAGCGTTCGCTCGGACAACTTCAAACAACTGGTGGACATCCTGGAGCTGAACGGTTTCAGCGTCCGCGAATGCAGGATGGCGGGGGTCTAGGACCTTCCATCACCGGAGGAGCGCTCTCCAGATCAAAAAACCGGCTATGAACCCGCACGCGTCCCCGATGAGGCAAGAAGCCAGGGCGCGGCGGGTTTTCGCTATCCTCACCGAGCCGAAGTAGAGTGTTACCACGTAGAAGGTCGTATCTGTGGCGCCTTGAAGGATCGAAGCCAGGATGCCCATGGACGAGTCGGGGCCGTGGGTCCGCAGGAGTTCGCCGGTCACCGCCAAAGCCCCGCTCCCGCTCACGGGACGCACGACAATCAGGGGGATGATGTCGGCGGGGACCCCCAAGGGTTTCAGGACAAACCCGAGCGCGCCGGACAGGTAGTCCAGTGCGCCGCTACCCCGAAGGCAGGCGATCCCGACGAAGATGGCGACGATGTAAGGGATGACGGAGACCGCCATCTTGAGCCCCTCTTCCGCCCCCTCCACGAATGTCTCGTAGACCGGCACTCGTTTCAGGTAGGCGTACACCGGCACCAGGAGGAGGAGCGCCGGAAACACATAGGTCCCGATCGCGGTCAGCGCCTGCACTCTAGCCTCACCCCCATCTCACATGCTACCGACCCGGCCCGCTGCGCAAATAGCAGTAACCTTTACTCTCGCCTGCCGAGCAGCCGGTACGCCAGGAGTCCCCCTGCAGTCGCGGCCAGCCCCGCCAGGGCGGTCGGGCCCGCGACCACCGCGGGCGCCTCGGATCCAAGGGCAGCCCGAAGAGCGATTATGCTGGAAGGAAAGATGCAGAAGCCCGCGGCGTTCAGGATCACCAGCGTTGCCATGGAGTCAATACCTCGCCTGCTGTCCCCAAGCGCGTCCTTCATCTCGGACATGGCTTTCAGTCCCAGAGGAGTGGAGGAACTGAGGCCCAGGGCGTTGGACAGGACTGAGGCGGTCACCGTCCCCAGCGGTTTCGGTTGTTTACGCAGGGCCGGAAAGAGCGAGCCGAACAGCGGCGCCAGGAGGCGCGCCAGGGAATCCACGAGGCCTGCCTTTTGAGCCAGCCGCTCGACGCCCATCCATAAGCAGAACATACCGGACAAGCCGATCATCAGTTGGACCGCTTCATGCGCGCCGTCAAGGACCGACGTCATCATGGCGTCAACTCGACCGGTCGCCAGGGCGGTCAGGCATCCTGCAGCTACCATTAGCACCCACACGGAGTTCATACAGAAGACTATGTCAAAGCGCGGGCAGGTATCTCACCCAGAACAGCCCCCCGGGTTCTCCGGGGGGCGTCCGCTACCGCTGCTTTGGATCGCCAGCCATGTTGGCTTCGGCGAACTCGATCATCCTCTTGACCATTTGGCCTCCGAGCCTGCCTCCCAGCCGACCGCCGATGCGGCCGCACTCGCGGGAGGTCATGTTGCCCCAGCCTACGGTCTTGATTTTGTCGAGAAGGCCCATCTCCTCAGCAACCTCGTACTTCATACGGTCGAGGTTCTGGCGGAGCTGTTCCTCCTGCTCGTTGGAGTCGTTGGTGTCGGGCCCTATCCGGCCGACTTCCTGACCCCACTTGCCTCTGCCTGGGCCGCCCGCTGCGCTTCCACGCGGTTGGATATACCCTAGCTCTTGGGCGACTTCGTACTTCAGCCTGTCTACAGCCCTGCGTGCGTCAGGATTGACCAGGCGATTCCGCCGTCTCCCCAAAGAAGGATCCCTCCTTCGAGCGGTAGCCTAGTTATGTTTCCCTGAGGCTGCCCCCGATAGAAAGGGATCGATGCTCTGGCGCACTGTTAAAACATGGCTGAACAGGTCTCCAATCACACGTACCCGCTCCGGAGCGGTCAGAATGCTCCACGATTTGGGGTGCACCCGGTCGAGCTCCTCCCACGTAACCGGCATGCTGACTGGAGCGCCGGGAGAGGCGCGGACGCCGTAGACCGAAGAGATCGTCTGCCCGCGAGCGTTTTGCGGGTAGTCGATGTAGACCTTGCCGGTCCGGTCCTTCACCTTGCGCTCCAGGGTGACCTTTTCCGGGTAGGCGTCGCGGATGAACGTGGCGCCGTACTTAACAAACGTCGAGATCTCTTTGTAGGAGTATCTGGGCTCCACCGGGATGTAAACGTGAAGGCCGGTGGCGCCGGACACCTTGGGGAATCCGACCAGTTTCCACTGATCGAGCAGGCTTTTCACCATACGGGCGACAACTTTGACGTCCTCCCAGGTGGTGCCCTCCGACGGGTCTACGTCCACTACCGCGAAATCGGGACAGTCCGGATTGTCGTACCGGGAGAGCCACGGGTTGATCTCGATGACCCCAGAATTGGCCATCCAGACCAGAGTTTCGACGTTGTCGCACAGGATGAAGTTGATGTACGAGCTTCGCTCCTTTGACCATAGGGGCGCGATGCGCACCCATTCGGGCATGCCCTGCGGCGCGTCTTTTTGATAGAAACCCTCCTCGAGAATACCGTTGGGGTATCTGACCAGAGATAGCGGGCGGTCCTTCAGATGGGGCAACAGAACGGGAGCCATCGCGACGTAGTAGTCGATGAGGTCCCTCTTGGTAAGACCAGCGTCGGGCCAGTATACCTTGTCAAGATGGGTGAGCTGCAAGTCCCTCTCGCCCACCCGGACCATCACAGCGCCCTTACTTGGCATCCTCTGCCGCCTCCTTAGTCCCCATTTCACCTGCGGCGGCTCTACCAACCGTGGTCTTCCCAGTGGCGGCCTTCCCGGCGGTCGTCTCACCGGCTACCGCACAATTCACCGCCAAATCCCTAAAGACTGGGTGCCGTAGGTGCCCGTCAGGCGTCATCTCGGTATAGTCCACCTGGACGCCGAAGAAGGGCTCCACCCAGGTCACCCTCCTGGTCTCGGCTTTGGTGGGAAGAGGAGACGCACCGGCAAAAGCCCGGGCAAGCGGGTCCTCTCGGGCAAGCGGGCACAGCACGTGGAGCAGCCTCTCCTCATAATCGCGGTTGAGGCCTGAGGACACGCGCCCGACCAGCCGAAACCCTTCCGGGATCTTTTCAGCTACCACCAGTGACCCAAGCCGGCGCCCGGGTGACGGCAGGTAGCCTACAACCCAAAATGTGCTCTCGTGGAGGTTCTTCACCTTGAGCCAGTCCTGTGTGCGCTCGCCGGGGAAGTACAGGCTGTCGCGGCGTTTGGCCATGATGCCTTCCATGTCCTGCTCTTTGGCCCACCTGAAGAGGGCTTCCCCTTCGGAGTCAACGGCGGAAGACAGGAGTACCGGGCCACCCCACTCCATGGACCGGGATAGGGCGTCCTTGCGCTCGTGCAAAGGCACCTCAAGCAGGGACTCACCGTCGGCCCACAGGAGATCGAAGGCGACAAAGACAACTGACGACGGCCCTTTCCTGAGGTAGGAGAAGTCGACCTTGCCGGCCTTCACGGCAACGATTTCGCCGTCCAGCAGGACTTCGTCGCGTCTGAGCGCCCCAGGCATGGATGATAGAGACGGGAAATGGGGCAAGAGCGGCTTGCCGTTACGGGAATCCAGGTAGACTTGGTCCGCCTTCAGATAGGCAAGGCACCTGTAACCGTCCCACTTGACCTCAAAAAGCCAGTCGTCGTCGCTGAAGGGCGTCCGGGCGGTCCCCGCAAGCATGGGGCTCAGCCTGGGCATGCCCAGGATCGTCTCACGGACCGGGGCCGGGACAGCCTCGCGCCTGCCGGCTCTCACTCTGCAGATGGAGGAGGCGGCGGCGCCTCAGCCTGGCTTTCGCCAACGGCTTTGCGGCGCCTTTTCGGCCTGCCTGCGCCGGTTTCCTCTGCGCCTGTATCCCCTGCGCCGGTTTCCTCTGCGCCGGCATCCCCTGCGCCGCTATCCCCTGCATATGCGGCGGAATCGCCGGAGCGCATACCACTGCGAGCAGCACCGCGGGCGCGGGCTCCTACCGGCTTCTTCTCCTTCTTGGCCTGTTCGACGCTTCTCTTTAGGGCCTCCATGAGGTCAATGACCTGGACTTGGGCCTCGGGCTCCTTCACGATCTCCTGGCCCTGGATCTTCTTCTGGATGAGTTCGGCCACAGCTTCCCTCTGGCGGTTTTCGTACTTGGCGGGTTCAAACGGTGCCGAAAGGGTCTCGATCAGAGTGCTGGCCATGGTCCTCTCCCGGGCGCCGAGTTCAACGTCTGCCGGAACCCGGAGTTCTTCGCCGGACCGCACCTCGTCAGACCAGAACATGGTCTCGAGCAGGATGTGCTTGTCGCCGTAGACCCGGACAACCGCAAGCGTCTCCTTGGCGCGTATAGCCACCCGGGCCAGCGCTACCTTGCCCTCATCCCTCATGGACGTGCGGAGCAACGCATAAGCCTTCTCGGCGCCCTCCCTGGGCTCAAGGAAGAAACTCTTCTCGTAGAAGACCGGATCGACCTCGGAGAGTCTCACGAAGTCCAGTATCTCTATTGCGTGGGCGTCGGGACCAGGGATGGCCTCCAGCTCATCCTCCGACACCACCACGTGCTCGCCCTTTTGGTACTCGTAGGCTTTCACGATCTCGGCCTGGGGGATCTCCCTCTGACAGTGAGGGCACCACTTCATGTACTTGACCGGAGTCCCGCAGGGCTCGTGGAGCAGGTGGAAAGAGACCGACTTGCGCTCGGTGGCAGCGTAAAGTCGGACAGGTATGACGACCAGCCCGAAGGTCAGAGTCCCGTTCCAGAGGGGTCGCACGGCTACTCCTCCAGACCGTTCCGCCTTGCGCGCCTACGGTGATAGCGCTCGCTGCGAGGGACTTCCTCACCTTCCCCGCTCTCGCCCCCGCCAGCTAGCTCCGTCTCGTCCTCGCGGCACCCGCGGTCGAGCCAGCTCGTGAAGCGGTCGAGCAGCTCCGGGGCTTCCTCAAGCAGGCGATCAACCAGAGCCCTGCTGTCCACGGGCAGGAACCTCACTTTGCGCGTACCGACCACCAGGAATCCCACGGGACGGACCGAAACTCCCGCGCCGGTGCCGCCGGTGAACGGCATCTGCTGGTAGGACGCCATCCCATAGCCGCTCTGGCCATCCTCATCCTCCTGGCCCTGCCCGCCTCCTCCGGAATCACCTTGCCCCGAATCCCCCATCCCGCACTCGTCACCGCCCCCTGTCACAAAGCCGAATGACACCTTGGATACCGGGATGATGACAGTGCCTTCCTTGGTCTCCACCGGTTCCCCAACCACGGTGTTCACGTCGACCATGTCCTTGAGACTCTCCATCGTGGTCCTCATGAGGCTTTCAATTGGGTGATAGCCCATGCGTAAACGCCTCCATTCCTGCATTATCGCCGGTCTTGCCGGCATGCTGCTGAAGTTGCGCCAGCCTTACGCCCTAGTATTCCACCCTGCCCGGTTTGACACGACGGAGTTGGAAAGTCTCTTTGCTTTTATGAGATGGCTGCGGAGGCGGCCGAACGCGATTACGCCCCGGAGTGGCACGACCGACGCCCGCACCCGTACCTTGCCTGTGAGGCACAGCCGGTTGTAGGCCGGAGTCACGCGGACTCGGGGACGTTGGGAAAAGCGGATACCCTGCCGGCACAGAAGTCCAACTCCCATGCTTGCCGCCGACTGCATAGCGCCGGCCAGAAGAGCGGTACCGGCCGCCTCATCCAGGCCAAGAGCGATATCCAGATGGAGTTCTTCCACGGTAATGGCACGCGCAACATACGAGGCCAGGCTTGATATCTCGCGGTAGTGAGACCGGAAGGCTTCAATGCCCCGCCAGATGGCTCCAAGGCGCTCATGGACCGGCGCCGCCGCCTCGCCGGAAGGCCTTTCAGGGCCTTGGCGCGCGCGGACGGCCCTCAGTTTAGGGACGCCTATGTACCAGGGGATTAGCGGCAACCGCAGCCTTGCGTCATACTCGAACCTCGTGCCGCTGAAGGTGGCGAAAAAGGCAAAGCGCACCGGGAGCAGCAGGTTCGCGCCCAGGACGAGAATAACGGCAGAGACGGCGACGAGGATGACCGCCCAGACTCCCACGTTGGGTCCCCTTACTCACATGACTGCTCCCAGTATGCTTCGAGAAGCCCAAGGATAGACATGAGAGGCGGGCGCATAACAGAGCAAGGCCCGCCCTCAGACGTCGCACGCCTTCAGAGCGAAGCTAGCGAGAGGAGGCAAGCGAGGGGACGCAAGCGAAGGGACGCGTGACGAGGTTTGGGACCTAACAGTCACCGGACGACTAACCCGGAGCCCTCCCAATGGCGATGGCAAGCGAATGGGATTCGAAGGCTCATGGGATGCCCCTAGGTCGCCTCGGGAGGATCGGGAAGCAGCTTGGCTCCGGCCTCCGCGTCGGGGCCGTCAAGCGGGGGCAAGTCCGTAAGCGCGTTGAGACCCGCTTTGCGCAGGAACTCGTCGGTGGTGCCGTATAGCTTAGGCCTGCCCAGCGTCTTTTTGCGCCCGACTTCGCGGATGAGACCCTTCTCAAGGAGGGTCTCGATGCTGGCTTCCGGGTTCACACCCCGAACCGACTCGATATCCTGCCTGGTGACCGGCTGCTTGTACGCTACGATTGCCAGGGTTTCCATGGTGCCCTTGGAGAGTGACAGCGGGACTTTCTTCGACAACGTCTTCTCAATGAGGTCCGCGAACTCAGGCCTGGTTACGAACATGAACCCGCCGCTCACCCGCTTAAGAGCGACTCCCCTATCCGAGTAGGTTCGCTCCAGCGAGGCAACTGCAGACAGGATCTCACTCTCCGAGGTCTCCAGCGCCTCCGTCAGCCGGGACAGCGAGACGGGCTCGTCCGACGAAAAAAGGATGGCTTCTATAAGCAGAGGAAGGTTCATGGTTCGCTATTGCCCTCCCGGTCAACGGTTTCGCGGGTAGTCCCGAACTCGATATCGCCGAAAAGCTCCTTCTGGCGCGCATATAGCCTACGCCGCTTTACGAGCTCAAGAAAGGCTAGGAAGTTGAGGATCGCCTCCTGCTTGGTCTTGCCGAGGAACCTGGAGAAGCGCAGGATTGCCCCCTTAGCCGTCAGCCTGCGCACTTCCCGCCAGAAATCCCGTAGGTGGGTCACGAAATTGAACCTGGGAACCACGAGAACCTTGGCGGAGGAGCCTGTCCGCCTCTGAGCTGTGAGGAGCGATCGGCGAAGGTCGAGAGGGTCGATATCCCCAACGACCAACTGCCGCCCGCCCTCAAAGGTAGGCGTATGGCCCTTGGCGAACATCCTCGCCGCGCTTCTCATACAGGACTCCACAGCCCCTATGGCAGCGGCGAGCTCCCACGGCTCCATAACGAGGGCAGCCGTGGCCGCGACCAGTTCGTCCCCGGCAGGGATAATCTCTTCGGCCTCCTGAGGGGCCTCATCGGGTAGCCTTGTAGCAGGCAGCAGCCAGCGAAGCTTCAATAGGACCAGTTCGGAGGCGTGGGATAACGTCTTGACCGATTCTTCCAGCGGCAGTTCGTCCTTCTCGACTTTCTCCCGAAAACGCCTAATCAGCGGGGATAGTTGGAGGACGCTCAACACCTCAAGGAGCTTCATCCGCGGCTCACCGGAAACAGCAGCAGTGAGAGCGCAATCGCCATGCTCTGAGCGACCCTGAGGAAGAGGTCAACAACAGGCTGCATGATGGCAGTGAGGACCCCGGTGGACAAGAGGATCACGAGGATGATGAACCCGTACCGCTCAAGATTCTCCCAAAAATCCAGCATGGACGAGGGGAGGAACCGCGCCAGGATCCGGGAGCCGTCAAGCGGGGGGACAGGGATCAGGTTGAAGACTCCGAGGCCCAAGTTGATGTTTGCCGCCGCCTGTATGATGTTCGGGACGTACCTCAGGCTGGTCCCAAGGAACCGGATCCTACTTGTTAGCAGCACGACCGCGATCTGGAGCACGAAGAACACTAGGAAGTTGGCGACGGGGCCAGCCAGCGCGACCTTGGCCATGTCCTTGCGGGGATTCCTCATGCGGTAGGACTCGACGGGCACGGGGCGCGCCCACCCGAAACCGAACAGGATGAGCATCGCGGCCCCCACCAGGTCGATGTGGGCCCAGGGCTCGAGGGTCATCCTGCCCGCGCGCTCGGCCGTGTCGTCTCCCAGCTTGAAAGCCATCCGGGCGTGGGCGTACTCGTGCACGCTTATCGCCAGGAGAAATCCCGGTATCCGGAGCACCAGCTGTAAGGGAGACAACAAGACTCCTCCTTATTCGGCCCGCCTTGATGGAAACGCCCTCGATAAAGGCGCCTATCTCGATCCTAGTATCAGTTCCACCTTGACCTTGCGGTTTCCTCGCAAGACTTCCGCAACAACCCTATCGCCCGGCTTATGTTTCAGAATCTCGTTGGACAAATTGGACCCGGTAATGGGTACGCCGTCCAGGCCCACAATAATGTCACCGCCAAACGGGAGTTCTGTGCCGCCCACAATGACCACTTCTTCGCAAGGCCTGAGCCCCGCCTTCTCAGCCGGACTCCCCTCATCGATGCCGGTTACCAGGGCGCCCCAGGTCGGGGGGTACCCCGCTTCCGAAAACGCCGCATCGCCAAGTGCGGCGTTCATCTCATCAAGCCTATGGTACGAAACTCCCATGTAGGCCCGCACGACCTTACCGTGCAGGATCAGCTCGGGGACGATGGCTCCTACCACCTGGGAGGGTATCGCGAAACCTATGCCGTTGGCCGCATCCATGATAGCGGTAACGACTCCCACAACCTCGCCGTTGGAGTTGAGCAGGGGTCCGCCGCTGTTGCCGGGGTTGACGGCGGCGTCGGTCTGAACGAGGTCCTCAATCGTAAAGTCGTTAACGTTTGGCCTTGTCAGGCTCTCAATCGGCATTGAGCGGTCTTTGGCGCTGATGATGCCGGTGGTGACTGTGGGCGAGCGATCCAGGCCCATGCTTGACCCTGTAGCCAGGGGGCTGCCCAGAACTATGGCCTTCTGCCCTACCCTCACCAGGGAATAGTCTGCCAGAACCAGAGGATAGACTTCGGTCTCGGGTATCTCGACGCTCAAGACAGCCAGGTCAGTGAGCCTATCCGCGCCGGCGACCGTAGCGGCGTAAGAGCGCCCGGAAATGGTCTGCACTTCGATGTTGGTGGCATCCTCGATCACGTGGTAGTTAGTGACCACGTGGCCCTGCCTGTCCACGAAGAACCCAGAACCGTTTCCCTTGCGCGAGCTGATCGGGGACCCGTTGTAGACCCGTTCGGACCGTGAGGTGGTGACTTTGACGACTCCCCACTTTGCTGACTCAAAAACCTGGACGGTGTTCTGCTCGTCCTCAATGCGCCACGCTTCTTCTTCAGAGGCGGTGGGACGCGAGGGCGGCATCGGGGACGGAAGACCTGCGGATGATGGGGTGAGCCTGTCCCCCAACGCGGCGAGAGTGCCAAATACGATCCCTGCCACGGCGAGGACCAAGAGCCAGTATTCGGGTTTTAGGCGCGATGACTTCCGGGACACGCGTTCTCACTCCGGTTTTCACGCTTACGGTTTTCACACTTGCCATTTTCGCACGTACCATTTTCGCACTTACCTAAGTCTACAACGAATTCACCCCCCATTTCCAGGTAGAATCGGCCTAAGTACCTGCGTCCACCACTCCGTCCACTACCGTGCCCGCCGCCGTATCCGCCGCCGCATCCGCCATCTCATCCACCACCCTCGGCGTCCGTTTCGGGGGGCACCGTAATGGAGCGACCTATTCTGATGAGGGGCAGGCATGTGCGTCCCTTCTGAGAGGATGCTTCCAATTGAAGCACGATCCGGGATTGGCAAGGGCCCGCCGGGGTAGCAAAGGGGCAGGCGCTTCAATTCGGTGCGACCTCAGTGTGATGAGGGGCAGCCGAGAACAGGCTCGCCGGGGGATGCTCCGATTTGACGCACCTGCCTCGCCCTCTTGGTGCGGCCCTCCGGGCTAGCCCTTCGGGTCGAACAGTACCGCTGTGAGGTATCCGAAAACGATGGCCGCCGTGAGAGCCGGAGCGGTGGCTCGGAGGCCCCCCGTGAGCAGCCCAAATAGCCCAATTCGCTGGGCATCCTCCATCATTCCGGTTACCAGCGCGTGCCCGAAGCCAAAGAGGGGAATCGTGGCACCTGCGCCGGCAAACTTGGCCAGAGGTCCATACAAGCCGAGCCCAGACAAGATCGCCCCCGTGCTCACGGCTGAGACCATCACGATTGCGGGATTCACCTTAGTCGAATCAACTACGAGCTGGGCGAAAGCGCATAGGGCGCCGCCGATCAGGAACGCTTTAAGAAGAGTCATGGCTGGGACTCCCTCCGATTACTCATGCGTGAGGCTCCCCCCAAAGGTTCATGCGGAGAGTTATGCGGAAAATCACGCCTGGGCCTCCTTCTCGAGTTCCGAAGCGAACTCCTCCGACACAAGAGAGACGGCGTGGGCAATACCGGGGATGGACTCGCCCTGCTGGCACATGGTCGGGCTGTGGAGCGCTCCCGTCGGTACCAGGAGAACGCGACGCGTCGACCCATTGGCCAGTTCCGCCCAGATCTTGGCCGCGAAGACCGAACCGACGCAGCCGCACCCCGAAGCCCCGGATGCAACCTCGGGTTTCATCTCATAGATCATGAGCGCGGTGTCGTGATGCCTACCGGCCAGTTCAATCCCCTTCTGCTTCAAGAGGGCCAGGGCAACGGCTGACCCCACCTTGCCCAGGTCCCCGGAGAATATGGCATCGTAGTCGTCCGGCTTGCGCCCCATGTCCTTCAGGTGCCGCCACACTGTGTCCGCAAATGCCGGAGCCATCGCGGTACCCATGTCGTTAGCGTCCTTCACCCCGTAGTCCTGAACCCGACCGACCGTAACCGCCTCAATACGCGGGCCCGGGCCGGATGCTGAAACTATAGCTGCCCCGGCTGCGGTAACGGTCCACTGGCTGGCCGGAACCCTCTGATACCCGAACTCGGTAGGGTACCTGTACTGGCGCTCCGCTGTATCGTGGTGGCTGGATGTGCAGGCGAGCACGTTTCGGGCAAAGCCTCCCGCGATGAGGAGCGCGCCGATCGCCATACCCTCTCCGATAGTGGAGCACGCGCCGTACAACCCCAGGTAGGGAATGTCGTGCTCCCTGGCAACGTAGCTTGCCGACACTATCTGATTAAGGAGGTCCCCTGCCAGCAGAAAGTCGATCCCGTCATCGGTGAGGCCGGCCTTTTCCATGGCAATGTCTCCGGCCTGTCGGAGCATCCTAGCCTCGGCTCGTTCCCAGGAGACCTCCCCCGCAAGGGTGTCACGGTACGACAGGTCAAACAGGTGGCCCAGAGGCCCCTGCCCCTCCCTAGGCCCCACCACAGAACCGGTTGACCTGACCACCGGCATGGGCCAGAAAACACACGTGGACTGCCCTACTCGCCCGCTCCTCATCTGAACCTTCATTTGAACACAAAGACCCGAAACAAACCTACAATGACCGCGGCAATGCTCCCGTACACGATCACGGGCCCTGCGATCTGGAACATCTTCGCGGATACGCCCAGGACAAACCCCTCCCGCTTGAACTCAAGGGCAGGCGATACCATCGAATTGGCGAAGCCGGTGATGGGGAGCGCTGCTCCCATACCCGCGTAAGCCCCTATCCGGTCGTAGATGCCAAGGCCTGTCAGCGTGGCCCCGATGACGACCATGGCAGTGGAAGTCATGGCGCCAGCCTGAACCTGGGGGATACCCCTACCGAGCAGGAAATCCAGGATCACCTGTCCGACCACGCATATCAGGCCGCCGACCCAGAAAGCCACAACCAGATTTCGGACAATGGGCCTCGGAGGGTGGAACGCTTCGGCCATGCGAAGGTAGGCTTCCTGCTCGCGGGTGTTAGCCCGGGTCATTGCGCTTCGTCCAGGTACGCTACCTTCACGTTTGCTTTGTACTCAACTATCTCGCCGTTCTTGACGTTCGCGGTCCAATTGAGGACCTCAACCCCGCTTATGGTGGGGACTTTGGATGCCGCCTCGCGGACGGCCTGGTTCGCGGCGTCGCTCCAGTCTTTGTGTGACTGACCTACCAGTTCGAGGACTTTCACTACCGGCATGTCTTACCACTCCTCGCTCGTCATTCACCTGCCCCGGTAGTATTCCCGCATGGCGAGGATCGCTTTCTTCTCCAGCCGGGAGACATGGGCCTGAGATATGCCCAGTTCCCGGGAAACCTCCTGCTGTGTCTTGCCACTGAAGAACCTGCCTTCAACAACAGCCCGCATCTGTGGCTCCAAACGGCCGAGGGCTTCACGGAGGTCCATTGTCTCGTCGGTGCCAGGCCGGTCCACCGGGACCTGAGCTTCTCTATGCGCCGGGACGTCCTCCAGGTAAACCACCGAAGCCGCCGCTTCCATCGCCTCAAGGACGACATCTACGGGCAGGTCCAGCTCCTTTGCGACCTGGGATACCGGGGGCTCTGCGCCGGTCTGCGCAAAGAGAAGCTCCCGGGTCTTGTTCACGCGGAAAGCGATCTCGCGGAGGCGGCGGTCTACCTTCACAAGAGCGTTATCGCGGAGATGCCGGCGCACTTCGCCCAGGATGTGGGGCACCGCGAAGGTGGAAAAGGCCACGCCGTAGGTGGGGTCGAAGCGGTCGATGGCTTTAAGGAGGCCTATGGAACCCATTTGATAGAGGTCGTCCTTCTCTAGGACGCCAGCGTACTTGCGCACACACGCCCAAATGAGCCCGGTGTTGGACTCAAAGATCTCATCCCGGGCGCTGCGGTCACCGCTCTGGGCGCGGGAAAGCAGTTCATCGCTTAAGGCGCGCATCGTCTCTTCAGCATCCGCACCCTGGTGCCGGCGCCTTTGGTGGACGAAATGCTAAGCTCGTCGGTGAAAGACTCCATGAACGAAAGGCCGAGGCCCATGTGATCAGGCGCTGTCGTGAATCCCGGTTCCTTGGCCTTGGCTAGGTCGGGGATCCCGGCGCCCTGGTCTTCCACGAGGATGACCAAACAGTCTCCCTCAGGGTACGCCTCGATCGTGACCTCTCCATGACCGTCGGGGTATGCGTGCAGGACGGAGTTGGACACCGCTTCTGAGACGGCCACTTTCAGTTCCTCAATATCAGGGACGGCGAAGTCCAAAGATGCTGCAAATGTAGCTACCGCCATTCTCGCCACTCCAACATTGGACGGCACACAGCTAAGGCGCAGGAACATGCGGTTCTCGCTCACGCCCACACACCTCCCTCTGGATCTGCATGCTGGGTCCCTGACCAAACCTCAAAGGCTTCGTCCTCATTCCGGACTATTGGCAGGAGTGAGGACAGGCCCGCCATCTCCAGCATCGATAGGACTTTTGGTGGAACCGAGGCGAGGACCATCTTGCCTCCTCCGGCGGTGATGTGGCGCATCCGTCCGAGGATCGCTCCGAGGCCGGTTGAATCCACGAAATCGAGCCCGCGGAGGTTAAGGACCAGATTGGGCTCGCCGGTCGCCCGGAGCTCCCGCTCCACGCGCTCTTTGAACGCGGAGGCCGAAGAGAGATCCAGTTCTCCTTGGAGCTTGGCCACCAGACACTGGGGCCCGCGGTGGAAAGAAAGGTTCATGCCCATGCACTCCCATGGCGGAGTCTTTCTCCCATGGTTCGTGAGCGCACGGGCATTTCCCTTTTTATGGCAGACCAACTGCTGCCTGTCAAAACAACCTCACATAGCGGCCCGACCGCTGCCTGGCGGTGGAGAGCGCCTGGGCAGCCCCGCCGGTTACCTGCCGATAGTGGACGCCCGAAGGTACCTCGCCCTACCTACCGATAGTGAACACCCGAAGGTACCTCGCCCTACCTACCGATGGTGAACGCCCGAAGGTATCTCGCCATGTAGTCAAAGAAGTTCGCCCGGTCCACGCCGTCTTTGGCCACCAGCGGGACTTCCGCTACCTTCTCGCCGTCCACGTGAATGGTAATCGCTCCAAGGGCCTCTCCCTGTTCAATGGGAGCTACCACGTTCAATAGCGCTATGCTTCTAGTAACCTCGCCTTTTTGGCCTTTGACAAGAGTCACGGCAAGGGGAGACTGCGGAACCAGAGTCACCGTATCCTCCTTCCCCTTGAGCACCTTGGCCTCCGCAACGGTCTCGCCCTCTGCAAGAATGGGCAAGGAACGGAAGTTGGCGAAGCACCAGTCCAGGAGCCTCCAGGCATCGTTCTGCCTTTGGTCCGGCGTCTCGGCTCCCATGATGGTGACAATGAAGCGGGATGATTCCCTCTTAGCGGTTGCGGACAGACAGTAACCGGACTTGCTGGTCATCCCGGTCTTGAGTCCGTCGCAACCCGGGTAGAGGTACACAAGCTTGTTGAAGTTGGTGAGCTCGTTCTTTCCGCCCCTGAACTTCTCCTGGTAGATTTTGGTGTAGTCGAGCAGGTGCGGCACGCTCACGGCATGTCGAGACAGGATGGCCAGGTCCATGGCCGTGGTCTGATGGCCGTCGGCGTCCAGGCCGTGGGGGTTCTCGTAGTGAGTGTTATTCATCCCCAGTTCCTTGGCCCGCTGGTTCATTCTCTCAACGAAGGCTTCCTCTGTTCCTCCGAGGTGCTCGGCAAGGATAACGGCGGCATCGTTGGCGGAGGCAACGGCCACAGCCCGTATCCACTGGTCCAGCGGCATGCTCTCTCCGGGCTCGGCCCAGACCTCGGTCCCCCCCATCTCCCAGGCGTTCTCGCTGCACACTGCCTCATCGGTAAGCTTCACCCTGCCCGAAGCCACGTCCTCCAGAGCCAGGACCAGCGTCATAATCTTGGTCACGCTGGCGGGGTTTCGCTTTTCAGAGCCATTCTTTTCGAAAAGCACTTGCCCTGAGACCGCGTCCATCACTACGCAGGAGGGCGAATCCACTCTGGGCGGCGGCACCGCTCCGGTGCCCGGAGCCGGCGCGGCGAGCCCTGTGGCGGCTACCGGCCCCAATATGATGGACGCTGCCAGCGGCACCACGATCAAAAAGCGTCTTACGCGGGCGGATATGTTCATGTTCGCGCGCCTCCAAGTTTGATATCCTTGTCTTATGATTTCCCTCTTGTTCATCGTTATAGGCGTAGGCGCCGGAGTCTGGCTCCGGGGCTGTCTTCGTCCTCTAGAAGGGGCCTTCGTGAGAGCCCAAGATTACCTTTTGCAGGGCCTTTTGTTCGCCACTTCGGCGACCTTCGGCGCCAACGCTGAGGTCAGGGCCTCCTTGGGCGTCCTCGGCGCCGCGTCGCTGGCTACATCAGTTGCGGCAGTTGCGGCGTCCGCGCTGGCAGGGCATTGGTGGGGGCGCAAGTTCGGCGGTCCTGAGCCCAGCGAGGGCGGAGAGGCGCGCGCCCATCCCTCCGCGGGGGCACAGTCGGCGATCACCGCAGCCTCAGTGATCTCAGGTTACGGGGCAGGGTTCCTGCTCACCGGCCACGCGTTTGCTGCCCGCCTGTCCACGGTCTCCATGGCCTGCCTGTACGCTCTCCTCCTGGTCATAGGGTACGACCTGGGCAGGCAGAGGATATGGAGAAGGATCGCTGAACACGGCGCGTGGTGCTTCACGCTTCCCCTCGCCGTTGGAGTCGCTACGCTGGGGGGCGCCGCGATCGCGGGATTTGCCATGGGGCTCCCGGTAGGCCGGGCTCTCTCGGCAGGATCAGGCTTCGGATGGTACTCGCTGGCCGGTGCGGTAGCGTTGGAGGCTGCCGGAGCCGAGGTGGGAGCTTACGTCTTCCTGTCGAACCTCTTTCGGGAGCTCATCACACTGCTTATCTCTCCCCTGCTAGCCGGGCGGGCCGGTCCGGCCGTCGGCGCGGCGTTGGGAGGGGCTACCTCGATGGACTCTACCCTGCCATCGATAACGCGGTCCTTTGGGCCGATGGGAACAGTCTGGGGTTTGGTAACGGGGACCGCGCTCAGTCTCGCGACGCCCTTTCTCCTGAACCTGTTCTTGAGGCTCCCCCTCTAGCGTCAGCCTTTGGCGTCAGCCTCTAGCGTCAGGCCCTCGGGTGGCTCTTCGCGTAGACGTCCTTCAGCCTGTCCTTGGTGACGTGGGTGTAGATCTGGGTTGTAGAGATGTCGGCGTGGCCCAGCATCTCCTGGACCGCGCGGATGTCGGCCCCGTTCTCGAGGAGGTGGGTCGCAAAGGAGTGCCTCAGCGTATGAGGGGTTATCTCTTTGCGGATCTGGGCCTGGGCCGCGTACTTCTTCACGATCTTCCAGAACCCCTGACGGGTAAGCCTCTTCCCGTGGTGATTCACGAACACGGCTTTTTCCTTGGGGTCTGCTATGACTCTCTGCCGCGCTCCATCCAAGAAGGCCCTCAAAGCCGATACCGCTATCTCGCCCATGGGCACGACCCGCTCTTTTGAGCCCTTGCCCATACACCGGATGAAGCCCTCGCGCAGGTCTATATCGGTCACGTTCAGGTTCACCAGTTCCGAGACGCGGATCCCGGTGGCGTAAAGGAGCTCCAGCATCGCCTTGTCCCTCTTGCCGACAGGGGTCCGGGTATCGGGCTGGGCAAGCAGGCGCTCTACCTCTTCGACGGTCAGGACTTTGGGCAGTTTCCGCTCCAGTTTGGGTGAGGAGAGATCGTCGGTCGGGTCCTGGGCGACATAGTTCTCTTTCACGAGGAACTGGTAGAAAGCTTTCAGCGCTGCGAGCCGGCGCGCGATGGTGGCGGTGGCCTTTCCTTGCTTCCGAAGGTACATAAGGTACGCGACAATGGTCGACTGGGACGCGTTGGCCAGCGAGGGGGTTTCGATAGAGTCACCGGTCAGAAAGCCGTAGTACTGCTTCAGGTCCCGGCTGTACGACTCCAGCGTGTTATTGGCAAGTCCCTTTTCGTGGCCCAGGTAGTCAATGAACTCCTGAATCAGGCTCTCCACGGCCACCATACCTCCCCCGCAGCGTGAAAACCCTTTCTGCCTTGTTATGTTTCCCTTCTCGGGGACAAATATCCTACATGTAGAAACGCCTTCCTTTGAGTCTTATGTTAGGTGCAGGGGATCTATACACGATGAGGGCATAATTGGAAGGAGAGGGGCAAGAGCAGAGCGTGGTAAGAGCGAAAGAGTGCACGTGCCCTGAAGGAACACGTGCACTCTGCGATGACTTAGGTTGCGAGCGGCGCGCCTGCGCAGCTCCAGCCGCTTACCCCAGGATCTTCTCCAGCGGGGTGTACGGCAGGTTGTGGGCTTCGGCCACAGCCTTATAGGTGAGATGGCCCTCGGCCGTATTGACGCCCTTTGCCAACGCGGCGTTGGCCCTTGCGGCTTCCTTCCAGCCCTTGTTGGCCAAGAGCAGGGCGTAAGGCAGAGTCGCGTTGGTGAGAGCCAGCGTCGAGGTCCTGGGAACCGCGCCCGGGATGTTCGGCACAGAGTAGTGGACCACGCCGTGCTTCACAAACGTGGGATCCGAGTGGGAAGTCACGTGATCCATGGTCTCGATGCATCCGCCCTGGTCGATGGCGACGTCCACCATGACTGAACCGGGCATCATGGCCTTGACCATTTCCTCGGTAACCAGCTTGGGCGCCTTGGCTCCGGGGATGAGGACCGCTCCTATCACGAGGTCGGCGGTCTTGACTGCGTCGGCTATGTTGTAGGAGTTGGATGCCAGGGTGGTAACCCTTGCTCCGAAGATGTCGTCGAGGTAACGCAGCCTGTCGAGGTTCACGTCGATGATGGTTACCTTGGCTCCGAGGCCGACAGCCATCTTGGCGGCGTTGGTGCCCACGACTCCGCCTCCGACGATGACTACTTCAGCAGCCGGGACTCCGGGAACTCCTCCCAGAAGGACTCCCCTGCCGCCGTGCTTCTTCTCGAGGGAGTGCACGCCGACCTGGACCGACATCCTGCCTGCGATCTCGCTCATGGGGGTTAGGAGCGGGAGGCTGCGGTTGGGCAGTTCCACCGTCTCGTACGCCACGGCGTCTACGGCCTTCTCCAGGAGGACCTTGGTGAGATCGGGTTCGGGAGCCAGGTGGAAGTATGTGAATACGAGAAGACCTTTCCTCATGTACTGGAATTCCGAGTGAAGCGGCTCTTTGACCTTGATGATCATATCGGCCGTTCCCCAGACGGATGCCGCGTCGGGCAGGATCTTAGCCCCGGCGGCAACGTAGGCGGCGTCTTCAAACCCGCTGCCGAGTCCGGCATTCTTTTCGACGAATACCTGGTGTCCCGCGTTGACTAGCGCTAGCGCGCCGGCCGGAGTCAACGAGACGCGGTTTTCGTCAGTCTTTATCTCTTTCGGCACTCCGACTTTCAAAACCTCATCCCCTTTGTAGTTCTTAGGCGCTCCTCAAAGTAGAGATGCGCCAACGGAGCGAACCATCCAGGAAGATTCTACACTTGTCCATTCGATCCTTCTAGTACAATGTGGGTCAAACCAGAGCGTTAGCGGAGGTTTGGCCGCGTCGCCAGCAAAGCGCGTCTGCCTATGCGAGCTAGCGAGCATCGCGCGCTTTGCGAGATGACATCCTGCTTCGGATTGTTAAGCGCGCGGCGCTCTTGCCGCGTCGCCAGTAGCTGGTCTCTACATCCCCGCGGTCCGCAGCAACAAAGCGGGCGAAACGTAGGCTTCGATCAGCGAGGAGACAATGAGCCCCAACGAGAGCAGGGCGAACCGCCAGGTGTAGGCTGCGGCCATGCGCCAGAGCCCGCCGAAGGTCCAAGGCCGGTCTCTAACCAGGGCGAGCGAGAACGAGAGCGAGAGTGCCGAGAGGGCGACGATCACCGGGACCGCGAAAAGGTTGTGGGGGAGCATCCCGCACATGAAGACCGCGACGCCGCCAGTGGTAACCTCCCTTATCACAAAAGCGGAACCGAACCCTATGGCGAATCCTCTGACGAGCAGGAGGAGGCACGTCAGAGGAGTCCCGATCACGGCAAGGCCAAAAGCCCACAGGAGCACCGCGGTTTTGGCATTCTGCACGATGGAGAGTTTCAGGATGGCGTTTGCCGGCAGCCCCGGGTTCTGAAGTCCGCGCATGAAGACTTCGAGGTAGGAGACAAGTTCAGCCTTCTCGTCAGGCGAAAGCACCCGGAGCCCGAAAACGCCCAGAAGGAGGCCAACCGTAAACAGAGAAACGCATATGACAAACGGAGACATCCTCCCGACCTTGCGCAAGACGCCCGCCCCCATGCTCTAGCCGAAACATAACTAGAAAAGCCTATGAGGGGCAGCGCGATATCATGCCTTCAGGAGCGAGGGGTCTCGTCGGGAACGCCCTCGTCCAGGGGAAGGGTCGGCTTGTCCGGTTCGGTCACGGTCGGGTTCGGCGAGGCGCTTGCCACTCCGGGCGGCAATTTGGGCGCGTCGTCAAGACGCTGCGTTCCCTTTTGAGGCAAGACCTCGATCCTGCGGTTTACGGCGTCCAGCGTTGCCCGGACGCAAGCTTCCAGGAGATCGCGTTTGACCAGGGCACATCCAACCATCTGCTCCTGATTGCGCCTGGGAGTAAGCAGATCCACGAGGACCGCCACTGCCCGGAACTGCCCGATCTCCAAAGTGGCGACATCGTCAACGAAGAACGCGTGTGGGGGTTCCAAGGTCAGGTTCGTCGCAAGGCAGGTGGCCTTGGCAACCCCCAGAAGCGTCGAAACCTCGGTTGAATCGGCAGCAGCTTTGCCAACGTATACAGGGATTTCTCCGTCACAGGCCCGGTCAAGGCTGACGGTGATCTCGCTCTTTCCTGTGCGGGCGTCGGTCTTGACCTCGATCCCGCAGTAGCGAAGACGAGTGGATGTCTCCGGCATGCCGGCCTGGATCTGCGCTACGGAGACCTTGCGCCTGTCCACGGTGATATCCCATTGCGCCTTCAGCGCGCTCTGAACATCCCGTACGATCTGCTTGGGGTTCCGCCCGAGCCCGGTCAAGATGTGTATCTCTTCGATGGCGCCCCAATCGTTGACGACGACTCGCGCCTTCTGTACACCCGGAAGGCAGGTGAGAAGAGATTCAATGTCCTTGACGCTGACCGTTCTCCGCTCGCTCACGCTTCACCCCACCAGTCAAGGGTCTTTACTTCCGAACCAGCTCGAAGCCTCTTTCCAGGGCCCTCTCATTAAGCGGAAGAAGGTGATGGTGCCTTTGGCTGATCACCTTAGGGAGCACCTTCTTCACGGTCTCCATCTGCACCACGCCGGTCGCAGCCAGGAGCGCTCCCAGGCACACCATATTGGCGGCCCTGTCGGAGCCCAGCGCTGCGGCCTCTTCGTTGGCCGCGATGTCGTAGGATACGACATCCTTTCTGTCTTTCTCGGCATGGATCAAGGACGAGTTTACGATCACCGACCCGCCGGGGACTACAGTCCTATAGAACTTCTCGAACGAAGGCAGATTCATGACTATCGCCGCAGTGGGTTCCACGACGACCGGCGAAGCTATCCCTTCATCCGATACGCAGACCGCGCAGTTGGCGGTCCCTCCACGCATCTCGGGTCCGTATGAAGGGAGCCAGGAAACCGCCTTACCTTCTTCTTTTCCGGCGTAGGTAAGGATGGTGCCGATGAGCATGATGCCCTGGCCGCCAAACCCCGCCATTACTATCTCGTGGTTCATTCCACTGGCCCCTCCTCGTCCTTGAAGACTCCGAGCGGGTATTCGGGGATCATCTTCTCTTCAAGCCACTTGAGGGCGGCCGCCGGGGTCATCCCCCAGTTGGTGGAACAGGTGGACAGCAATTCTACGATGGAGAACCCTTTACCTTCCACTTGATTCTGGAAAGCCTTCTTCACTGCCTGTTTCGATTTCTGGATGTTGGCCGGGTTGTGGAGCGAGCAGCGCGCCACATATCTCGCGCCCTTCACGGTGGCCAGCATCTCGGCGACCTTGACCGGGTATCCCTGGAGTTTGGGATCCCTGCCGTACGGCGAGGTGGTGGTCTTTTGGCCCACCAGAGTCGTGGGAGCCATCTGTCCACCGGTCATCCCGTAGATGGCGTTGTTGATGAAGATAACGGTGATGTTCTCGCCTCTCACCGCCGCGTGTACTATCTCGGCCATGCCGATTGAAGCGAGGTCTCCATCGCCCTGATAGGTGAACACGATGGAGTCGGGATGCACCCGTTTAACTCCCGTGGCCACCGCGGGGGCGCGGCCGTGAGCCGCCTGCGTGAAGTCGAGGTCGAAGTAGTTGTACGCGAACACCGAGCATCCGACTGAAGCCACGCCGATGGTCCTACCCTGGATACCCAGCTCATCGATGGTCTCAGCGACCAGCCTGTGGGCAATGCCGTGGGTGCAGCCCGGGCAGTAGTGAGTCACCACGTTGTAGAGGGACTTCGGCCTTTGGTAGACAACGTTCACGCCATGACACCTCCAATCATGTCGCGAAGCGCTTTCTCCACGTTCCGCGGGTGCGGCACCGCTCCGCCAGTGCGGCCGTAGAAACCCACGGGCTTGCGCCCGCTCACCGCCAGACGGACGTCCTCGACCATCTGGCCGGTGGACATCTCGACGCACAGGAAACCTTTGGCATTGCCTATGACCTGGTCAAAAGCGTTGTCAGGGAAAGGCCACAGGCTGATTGGCCTGACAAGGCCCACCTTAAGCCCTTCCTTGCGCATCTTGTTCATGACCGACTGGCAGATCCTTGCGACAGTGCCGTAAGCGACCAGGAACCACTCAGAGTCGTCGCCGTGCAGGACTTCGGCCTTCTTTTCGGTCTCGGCTATCTTCCGGTACTTCTCCTGAAGGCGCCAGTTGTGGGCATCCAGCTGCTCCGGGTCGAGCAGGATGGAGCTTACCGCGTTTGACTTCCTCCCGGCGTTTCCGGTTGTGGCCCAGGGTTTTTCCGGGATCACCGGCTTTTGGGTCTCGTCGGGGAACACCACGGGTTCCATCATCTGGCCGATCATGCCATCGCCAAGGATCATGACCGGGTTGCGGAATCTGTCGGCCAGGTCAAAAGCGTGGGCCATGAGATCGCAAGCTTCCTGAATAGTCGCGGGCCCGAAGACGACCAGCCTGTAGTCGCCGTGGCCGCCTCCCTTGGTCGATTGGAAGTAGTCGGACTGGGACGGCTGGATGCCGCCTAACCCGGGGCCCCCTCTGGACATGTTGATGATAACGCAGGGCAGTTCGGACCCGACGATGTAGGAGATACCCTCCTGCATAAGGCTGATGCCGGGACTCGACGACGAGATCAGCACCCTGCCGCCGGCTCCTGCGGCGCCGTACACCATGTTGATGGCCGATACTTCGCTCTCGGCCTGAAGGAACACGCCTCCTTCGTCGGCGAGCCGCCTCGCCATATACTCGGATATCTCGTTCTGAGGCGTGATCGGATACCCGAAGTAGTACTTGCAGCCGGCGCGGATTGCTGCCTCGGCCAGCGCTTCGTTGCCTTTCATCAATACGGAATCCGCCAACACCTTCACCTCCTCGTTAGGGCTTGAAGACGTCGATAACAGCGTCCGGACACATGCGGGCGCAAAGGGCGCAGCTTATGCAGACGGCTTGGTCCTCATCGCTCACGTGCGCGGGATGGTATCCTTGCCGGTTGAGAACCGTCGTCTGGATCTTGATGATCTTCTTGGGGCAGACCGCGACGCAGAGTTCGCAGCTCTTGCACAGATCCTCCCTGAACACAACTCGCTTCTCCAATAGAGTCCCTCCCCCAATGAAAGTCTACTGCTCGTCCACTTCCCAGGGCTTCTTCAGAAAACGGGTTAGCCACAACACCGGAAGCCCCTGGGTACGGGCAGCGATTTCCTCCTTGTGCAGCTCCAAATCCTTGGGCGCGGCGCAGAAGACCACAGGCAGCCCGATCCGCCCCCCCAGTTCCCTCGCGAATTCCACGCCGAAAACCACGTCTTCTACGGTGGTCTCGTCAGTAAGGTGGGTATTTGCTACCAGACCGGTAGCCGGAAGCCCCGCCGAGGATGATATCTTCTCGACGGCCTTCTGGGCGTCTTCGACAGTCCTGGTGAACGGCCTCCGCGAGTTCACCACGAAGTACCCTTTGGCTTCCCTGGACAGGGCGTCGGATAGCCCTCCCAGGACTCTGGCCCCGGTCGGGTCGCCGCCGACGTCTATCACAACGGCTCCGTTTTCGCGCCCCAGCGCCGTCCGTACTCCTTCTGGCAGCACCGGGAGGTCCGCATGGCGGACCGACTCCTTGGGCGCCACAACGACAATGCCTTCCTTGACCAGGTAGTCGCGCACGTCCCTTACGCGGAAGTATGGGGTCACAGCGTCAAGGTCGACGATGGTGACGTCCATTCCCTGCTTCTTCAGCGACAGAGCGTAGTTGATGGATATTTCGGTCTTTCCGCTGCCGTAGAGCCCGTAAAAAACCGTAACATCCGGCAATTGAGATGACCCCTTTGGCTCAGTGTCTTTTCGCCTACTTCGTTGATAGAGCCCTCCATCCCTCCAGCTCGAGGGCCCGGATCACCAGATCGTCCCGGAGGACTACCAGCCTGGTCCACTTTTGGACCCTGTCCTCGATGCCCTGGACCAAGAGGGAGATCGACGTCGCAGCGCCGCACAGGCACACGCAGTCGACCTTGCCCGAAAACGCCGAGAGCTGCCTGCCTATCTCCTTGGCGACCTGGTACGCCATGGCTTCCACCGCTCCTCGCGCTTCCTCACTACCGGACGCCAGTTCCTCGCGCAGCTCGGCGAGAGAGTTCACGCCTGCCAGCCCGAACGCTCCCGAGCGCCGCTTCAGCCTGTCCCGCAGCTCCGGGACTGCCATGGCCGAGGATGAGGCGTAGGAGACAAATGCGGTGGCGGGTGCGGTACCGCAGGAGGTGAGACCAAACGGTCCTTCGCACGCGACCGGGTCCGAGGAGTCCACTAGCGCTCCTCCCTGCCTGGCGGAGACAGAGACCTCCTCACCCAGGTACGCCACCACGATCTTGGCGGTTTCCGGTGCAACGCCAATGGAACGGGCAGCAGTCTCGCAGGCCAGAACCTCGGGAACACCGTAGCAGGTGGGCTGGCGGAGGCAGCCCCGGAACCCTGAGAGCCGGGCTCTCGGCGGGAGGACCGCCTCGCCGTCGGGACGCGCCACGACCAGGGGGATCCCGCTCTCTTCGCAGTAAGCCTTGGCCCTGGTGATCGCGACATTGCGGGGGTGCCACGGGTAGAGATCCGCGGGCGGTCCCCCCGGCAACACCACAACCGAGGCCCGCCTGCGCGCCAACGCCTCCGCCGCGGCAAAGGGGTCAGCGCCGGCCGGGGCCTCGCGGACCTCCCGGCTGCCTTCGCTCACGATCGCTATCCGCGTGCAAAGGTAGCCGGGATCAAGAGCGAGGAGCACCCTCACTTGGGCAGGTACACCCTCTTCTGCAGGAGAGCCTTGTTGATCCGCTGCTCCGCATAGAGGTCCGCTGCTTCGTGAGTGGCGATGCCCTTTTCCTTGGCCATCGCGAATATCTTCATGGCTATGTCGTATATCCTCGAGACTCTACCGAGCGCCCTCTCCTCGTTGTAGCCGGCGGGGTTGAGCTCGTCGGCGACGTTTATGACGCCGCCTCCGTTGGCGATGAAGTCGGGGGCGTAGAGGATGCCCTTCTCCGCCAGCGCATTGCCGTGCTTGGACTCAAGCAGCTGGTTGTTGGCGGCGCCGCAGACGATCTTGCAGCGGAGCCTGGGCAGCGTCTCGTCGTTGATGACGGCCCCAAGAGCGCAGGGTGCGAAGATGTCGCACTCGACGTCGTAGATCTTCTCGCTGGGCACGGCGGTGGCTCCCGCCTCAACGGCTCTCTGCACCTTGTCGGGGAAGATGTCGGTAACGAAGACTTTGGCGCCGCTCTCGAGAAGGCGCTTCACCAGACTGAACCCAACGGCGCCGACGCCCTGCACCGCAACGGTGCGGCCCTCAAAACCGTCGGTGCCGTAGGCTGTCTTGACCGCGGCCGCCATAGCCCTAAAGACGCCGAAAGCAGTTACCGGCGACGGGTTGCCCGAGGTGCTGGCAAGGCCGGCAACGTGGGCCGTCTCGCCGCGGATTATGTCCATGTCCTCTGTGGTGGTACCCACGTCCTCGGCGGTGATGTAGCGCCCGCCCAGTGACTCGACGAACCTACCAAAGGCCCTGAACAACTCCTCGCTCTTGTCCTTGCGGGAGTCGCCGATGATGACTGCCTTTCCGCCGCCCAGGCTCAGCCCCATAGCAGCGTTCTTGTAGGTCATGCCCCGGCTAAGCCGCAGGACGTCCACCAGGGCTTCTTCCTCAGACTTGTACGGCCACATCCGGGTCCCGCCAAGCGCCGGACCCAGCGTCGTGTCGTGGATGCCTATGATCGCCTTAAGACCCGACACCTTGTCATGACAGAAGACTACCTGCTCGTGCCCGTGCTTCTCCATCAGCTCGAAGACCTTCATCTGTACTCCTCCCCTTCTATTTGTAGAGGCACCTCGCCATTGCGAGGGAGTTCAGCTTGACGACATGGGTATCCGCTCTGGAAATGACGACTACCGGCGCAGCGGCGCCGACGATAACCCCGCCCATCACGGCGCGGGCGAAGTACTGCATGCTCTTGGCGATGCTGTTGCCCGACACTACGTCGGGGGCAAGCAGCACGTCGGCCCGCCCGGGGACCTCTCCGGTGATGCCTTTCACCGACGCGGACTCAGGCGACACCGCCACGTCCAGGGCCATGGGCCCTTCCACGAACGCGCCGGGGAACGCTCCGTCTTCGGCCAGCCTCGACAGGGCCACGGCATCCATGCTCGCCGGCGAATCGGGGTTGGGCGCCTCCGACGGCGCCAGCAGAGCGACTCTCGGATTTTGTACGCCCATCATGCGGCAGACCTCTATGGCGTTGGCTATGATTTGGACCTTCTTGTCCAGGTCGGGATGCAGGACTACGCCGCCGTCAGTAACGAAGATGAACCTCTCCCAGCCCGGCACCTCGAGAGCTGCCACGTGGCTCAGGATGCGTCCTGTTCGAAGGCCCGTCTCCTTGTCAAGCACCGCGCGCAAGAGCACGGAAGTACCGATCTTTCCTTTCATGAGGATCCCACACTTGCCTTCCCTCACCAGGGCCACGCCAAGGCGGGCGGACTCTTCCGGAGTCTCCGCGGGGACAATCACCGCGTTCTGCAGCGGAGACGGGAGGCGCGACAGCGCCTCGCGGATCCGGCACTCCTGGCCTACCAGGTACGGTGCCGCAAAGCCATGGGATTGGGCCAATGCCAGCGCCGATAGCGCTTCCTCGTCAAACGCCTCCACCAGACTCACGCCTACCGGACCCATCTCCCTGACCCGGCTGTGGAGCGCGCTGAATAACTGACCGGTTGGGACGTCGTGCTTCAATCTATCGCCACCTTGTCATCGGGATAAGTGCGGGCGCTCTCATGGCCTCTTAGCACCCTGAGGGCCCCCTCCGCTAGAGAACGCATCTCGTCCTCCCCGGGATACACCAGGTGACGGCCCAGGAAGGACGTTTGCTCCATGATCTTTCCAACGAACGCCTCGGATTTGGCCAGCCCTCCGGTCAGGACGACCGCATCGACCTTTTCCGGATAGGCAGCAGCCATCGCACAGATCTCTTTGCCGACCTGGTAAGCCATGGCTTCCCAGGCTTCTTCGGCCACGCCGCCTTTTTGCTTCGCCTCCTCAACCTTTCTCGCGTCCTTGGTGCCGGTGTAACCGTACATGCCGGACTCCGAGACGATGGCGCTGCGCAGAGCGGCAGGGTCCTGACTGGCCGCCAGGTCCAGGAGGAAGAGAGCGGGGAGCGTGCCGGCCCTTTCAATGGTAAAGGGACCTTCTTCGTTGGAGTTGTTGGCGTCTGTGAGTTTACCTTTGTAGCATGGAGATGTTGAGAAACCGCTGCCCAAATGGGCAACTACCAGGTACAGCCGGGAAAGCGGGGTGTTCAGTTCCTGAGCCGCCCTCTGGGCGCACGCGCGGATATTGAGCGCGTGGAGCAGGCTCTTTCGCGGTAGCCCCGGTATGCCCGAGACTCGGGCTGCTTCTGAGTACTCGTCCACTGAGACCGGGTCGACTATGTAGCAGGGGACTCGTCCTTGACTGATCTCCAGGGCAATGAGTCCCCCCAGGTTCGATGCATGTTTCCCTCCGACTTCATTCATGAGGTCCTCTCTCATGGCCCCTCCCGCCTCGTAAGCGCCTGACCTCACCGGGCGCAAAAGGCCCCCCCTGGCTACGATGCAGGCGAGGTCCCCTACCCCAAATCCGTTCCTCTCCAGGTATTGCTTCACTATGGCCACCCGGTAGGGCAACTGGGCTACCGTCCGCAAGCGGGTCGCCCACTCCTCACCCGAGTGGTCCAAGGTGTCGACGGAAAGGGGTTTGTCGCCCTTGTAGAGGGCGAGTTTGGTCGACGTCGACCCGGGGTTCACCACAAGAAGGACTTCGTCCATTGAAAGGACCCTACTTTGCGGGAGCCCGCGTGGACTTGAGTCTCAGTACACGGTCGATCCGCTCCTGGACCAGGAGAGTCGCGGCCTGGTTGGTGTCGATTCCCCGCTCGGTCGCGGTCCGGAATATGTTGCGAAGCAGGCCGGGGATGGCCTCTACCTTTGCCTTGCAGCGGTCGAAGTTGTACCCGTCGAGCTCATCAGCCACTTGGATGACGCCTCCAGCGTTCACCACGTAGTCGGGCGCGTAGAGAATGCCCTTGGCCTTGAGGCGCGGCGCGTCCTCGGGAGTAGCCAGCTGGTTGTTGGCCCCGCCACAGACGATCTTGCAGGCAAGTTTGGGAATGCTCTCTTCGTTGAGGACGCCGCCCATGGCGTTGGGCGAGAATACGTCGCACTTTTCGTAAGCGATGGTATCCGGATCGGCCAGGGCGGCACCGCACTCCTTGGCAACCTTCTCGGCGACCTCCCGGCGCACGTCCGCCACGATCAGCGAAGCACCGGCGTCTTTGAGATGGCGGCACAGCTTTGAGCCAACCTTTCCGACGCCCTGGACCGCAACCGTGAGGCCGGCGCAGTCCGCTTTGCCGAACAGATGCGTGACGCAGGCCTGTATGCCCAGATAGACACCGTATGCTGTCAGGATCGAGGTGTCGCCGCTCCCGCCGTACTCTTTTGGAAGGCCGACCACGTAATCGGTTTCCGGCAGGCAGTGGACGAAATCCGAAGAGAACGTGCCGACATCGGTGCCGGTCCGGAACCTGCCCCGAAGACCGTGGATGAAGCGTCCGTACGCCCTAAACAGCAGCTCGTCTTTGTCCGTCTCCGGGTTTCCCCAGATGACCCCCTTGCCCCCGCCGTAGTGGAGGCCGGCGGCTCCCGACTTCAGGGTCATTCCTTTGGAGAGCCGTAGCGCGTCGATCACTGCTTCATCTTCAGTCTTGTAGGGGTACATCCTCGTGCCGCCAAGGGCAGGACCAAGCGTGGTGTCGTGGAAAGCGATGATGGACCTGAGTTTGCCTTCTTTGCCCCGGAAGAACATTACCTGTTCGTGCCCTTCCTCGGCCATCAACCGGAAAAGGTCCAATTGGATCCCTCCTAGGTCTGGAGTGGAAAGCCCTTCGGAAACCTACACATGCAAGAACCGTGCCGACACGACAGGGGCCGCTACATCAGGGGACTCCCTGTCACGCGCCACCGGGCACCGTGCAGATTCCTTCACATCTGCCCCTTTCTGCCTGCATCGTCGTTCTCGTACCGGTCTAGCTTGTTGTACAGGGTACGAATGCTGATCCCCAGGCTTCTCGCGGCCTTGGTCTTGTTGCCGTTTGCCTGGGCAATCGCCTCTTCGATGACCCGCCTTTCCGCCGCCTCCAAGGCGCTTCGCAGCGTAGGTGCCCCGTCGGCCGGAACGGGTCTTTGGCCGGACGCCAGAGGACTCGTGTTCGACGGCGCCAATGGAGGCAGGTGCGCAGGAGTCACTTCGTCATCTTGGTACCTCATGTTCATCATCGCCCTGCCCAGAACGTTCTCCAGCTCCCGCACGTTCCCGGGCCACCTGTACCTGCGGAATATGTCCAGGACAGCCGTAGAAACCCTCTCTACCGATCTGCCGTACTCCTGGTTCAATTTGCGGAGGGTAACGTCCACGAGCCCGGGAAGATCCTCAGTCCTTTGCCGCAGCGGGGGAATAAAGATGGGAATGACGTTGAGCCTGTAGTACAGGTCTTCGCGGAAACGTCCCTCCGCGACCAACTGCTCAAGCGACACGTTGGTGGCAGCGATCACCCTGACGTCAACCCGGATCGGCTTTGAGTCGCCGACCCGGATAATCTCTTTCTCCTGCAAGACCCGCAGGAGGTGAGCCTGGGAGGTGAGGTTCATAACCCCAACCTCGTCCAGGAAGACGGTGCCGCCTTCGGCCTCTTCAAAGAGTCCCCGCCGCCCGCCCCTGCGCGCCCCGGTGAACGCGCCGTCGACGTAACCGAAGAGTTCGGACTCCAAAAGGCTCTCGGTGAGGGCCGCGCAGTTCACTCTCACGAAAGGTTTGTTCTTTCGCGGCGACGCGCTGTGTATGGCGTGGGCGAAGAGCTCCTTGCCGGTGCCGCTCTCTCCCCGAAGGAGCACTGTTGCCGAGGTCGAGGCCACCCTGCGGGCCTGGTCCACAGCCTGGGCCGTGAGGGGGCTTACCGACACCACTTCGTCGAAGCTGTACTTGGCTTCCAGCTGGCGCACGATCTTCTTCATGCGCTCGAGCTCGTCGTTTAGCCTCACGATCTCTGAAACGTCGTGCACGACGCCAACGGCGCCCTTCAGGTGCTCGTCGACGAACACCGGGCTCACAGACACCACAACTTGCCTCTTGGCCGGCCCCACCGTCATGAGCACGTTCTTGACCGGCTGCCGCGTCCTTAGCACCTGCATGTGCATGCTGGGCTGGCTTTCGCCGATGTCGACCGTGGCGGGTTTGCCCAGCACGTCCTTTTCGGTAAGCCCTGTGAGACGCGTATACGCGGGGTTGATGAGCAGCCCGTTTCCCTCTTCGTCGACCACGGAAATGGCGTCCTGCGTGGCATCGATTATGGCTTTGAGCCTGGATTGGACGGCGCGAAGGTTCGTGACCTCTTCCGCCAGGCTCCTTACCTCGGTCAGATCCCGGAACACCGCGACAGCGCCCACAACCTTCCCGCTCTCGTCACGGACTGGGACCCGGTTGGTGACGATCTCGGTGTCGCCGACAAGTTGGCGCTGGTTCAGTTCGGCCTCACCGGTGGCCAACACCCGGTCAAGACGAGTCGTTTGGATCACGTCCCGGACATGCCTACCCAGGACGTCCGACGCTTTCTGACCGGTGATCTTCTCGGCCGAAGGGTTGAACACGAAGATCCTGCCATCCCCATCTACGGCTACGATTGCGTCATGGGTTGCATTGAGGATGAGGTCCAGAAGCCTAGAACGTGCAAGATCTTGCATGTAAAACACCTCCGCCTGGTTCTTCGCCAGGCGGAGCGGATTCCCTCTATGCAGTTGCTGGATACAGATCTAGATCTGCCGGAACCGGGTCCATGGCTGCCGGAACCGAACCTGCCGGAATGCCGGTCTAGGCTCCTAGGCGCAGCCTATCGGCTACCATCGCTATGAACTCGGAGTTGGTGGGCTTGCCCTTCTCCTGGCTGATGGTGTGTCCGAACACCCGCTGTATGAAGTCCATGTTCCCGCGGTCCCACGCGACCTCGATGGCGTGACGGATGGCACGCTCCACCCTGCTCGGCGTGGTCACGTACTTCTGGGCTATGGTCGGGTAGAGCTCCTTGGTTATCTTGGAGAGGAGGTCCACCCTGTCGACCACCATGATGATGGCGTCCCGCAGGTAGAGGTAGCCTTTGATGTGGGCGGGGATGCCCAGCTCGTGCATCACGGAGGTTACTTTGGTGTCCTGCCCTTTCTCTCTGTCGCGGGCGGTGGGCACCCGGGGCGTGGCTACTGCCGCGCCCGTAAATAGCTGGCGGAGGCGATCAGTCAGAATGTTGAGGTCAAATGGTTTGAGTATGTAGTAGTCGGCCCCGAGCTCCAGAACCCTGTGCGTAATGGACTCCTGTCCGAAAGCTGTAAGCATGAGTACCTTCGGCCGCCTGACCAAGTCTTGCTTGTCCAACCTCTCGAGAACGCCGATTCCGTCCAGGTAGGGCATGATAATGTCCAGAACAACAACGTCCGGCTCGGTAGCGGTTATGGCTTCAAGGGCCTCCACGCCGTTGTAAGCCACACCGGCAACCTCGATGTCGTCCTGCTTCTCCAAATACTCCCGCAGTAGAGCCACGAATTCTCTGTTGTCATCCACGATGAGGACCCGCATCTTTTGCATCCGCCGACTCCTCCCACTGTCCTTCTTTCTCTGTGAATTGCTCGGTGGCAATTGACAACATATTCCAGTAAGGATTCTACCATTGTCCCCCTTAGCTTGCAACAGGTACCAAAATTCACAGTCTGGCTGCGGAAAAGACTACGTACATGGACAACGGCACAGGGTACGCGCACGATGGCGCAGAGTACACAGACAATGGCACAGAGGGCGCAGACAATGGCACAGGCACCGAGGGCGACGGGGTCACAAATAGGCAGCGTCTGCGCCCAGTTTTATCAAGAGTAGATGAGTGCAGGCAAGACCTAGAGCGCCTTTCGCGAGAACTCGGTAGTCTCACGCACCCGCAAGTTGTGGCGCTGTCCCACAGACTTGATCGCATGATCCTTGAGCTCTACGCGAACGAAACTTCCGGGAAGCCTAGAGCGGACATTTCGGACAAAACTATTCAGCTGCTTGAGAGAAAAACTAATCGGCAACCTTGAAAGCCGCTGCGCTGCCGGCGTCAGCCAACCCGGGGATCATCCTGGCCTCCTTGGCCATCCTCTCAGCGTATGTACCGTATCCTCTGGTGGGATCGTTCACAAGGACGTGGGTTATGGCGCCGATGAGCACTCCGTCCTGGATGATCGGGCTGCCGCTCATGCCTTGCACGATACCGCCGGTACGCTTCAAGAGTCTCTCGTCGGTGACCCGAACGACGAACCCCTTTGATGCAGAGCCGCCCGAAAAGAGCTGCTCGATCTCAATTGAGAATTCCTCAATGGTGGTCCCGTCGATGGTGGTGAGGAAGGTGGCAGGCCCGCGCTTGGCCTGGCTCTCAAAACCGAGGGGGATCGGCTCGCCGTAGAAGGGGTTTCCTAGAGAGGTGCCCAACACGCCGGTGATCCCGCACGGCCCGTTCTGGAGGATGGAACCTATTACGTCCTGCCCTTCCACAAACGTTCCCATGACCTCGCCCGGCGCTCCCTTGCGAGAGGGTTGGACTCCCGTGACGGTCGCCCTCACGATCTGACCCTGCTTCATGGGAGCGGGCTTTTGGGAGTCGGTCTCGGAGATCACGTGTCCCAGTGCGGTATAAAGGCCGGTCTCCGGCTCGTAGAACGTGAGCGTGCCGACACCCGCCAGGGTATCCTTGACCAGTATTCCGATCTGATAGCCACCGTTGCGGTGTCTTACAGGGGCGAGGCTGCGGCGGATTGTGGAACCGTCGGGCTTCTCGATTAAGAGATCCACCCATTCACCCGCCCGTCCGGCGTTTTCCACCAGGATCGCAAGTTCCTCCTTGGTCGAAAGGGGCTTGTCGCTGGCTGAAATGATGGTGTCGCCTGATTCAATGCCCGCCGCGCGGGCTGGCCACGCCTCCCTGCCGTCCACTGTCACAACGGGCGACAATCCGGTGACCACAAGTCCGGTACTCCTGAGTATGACGCCGATGGAGTGCCCGCCGGGCACGACCATCATCCGGTCGGCAACTACGAGGGACACTCGCCGGATCGGCAGGAATCCGAAGAGCTTGAACTCAACCGCGTACTCCCCGGCCCTCTCGGTGTCCATGGTCACCCGGTTGGGCAGTTTGGCCCACGGATGGGAGTCGACCCGGGCAGCGCCGCTCGAGTAGACCGACACAACGGGGAAACCTGTATCTATAGTGAAGTCTTGACCGGTGAAGACGGTGACTGCTTCGGGAAATGAGAACGCTGTTCTGAACGCGCCTGATAGACAGATCATCACGACCAAAACCGAGAGGGTGACTCCCAGGGCCGCGCCGGACCTTGTTCTTCGCACGGGAACTCCGCCCCCTTCGGCTGGCCTAACATCGTTGTGCCAGCCGCCTCACCGGCGACTGACACGTGATTAAGGTTTACCGTAAGAGGCGCTTTTATGACCTTCGGTTACAGCGGAGACCTAGGACTTGCAGGAAGACTTGCAGGAAGACTTGTATGAAGATTTGTAGGTGGTGGAAGCGCGGAGCATCTCTCTCGCGTGCTCCAAGGATATGTCGAGGGCGCCGCCCGAGAGCATCCGCGCTACCTCGGCGGCCCGTTCGTCGCTGTCAAGCCGGCGGACCGAAGCAAAGGTCCGGCCGTCCCTTTCTTCCTTCGATACCAAATAGTGGTTATCCGCAAGCGCGGCAATTGACGCCAAGTGAGTCACGCACAGGACTTGGTGGCTGCGCCCCAACTGCCAAAGTCTCTCCGCCACTGCCTGGCCGGCGTTGCCTCCAATGCCCGAGTCTATCTCGTCGAAGATCAGGGTTGGGACCGGGTCCACCGCTTCCAGGTGCGACTTTACCGCCAGCATCAGTCTCGAGAGTTCCCCGCCCGACGCGACCTTGTTGACCGGCATGGGTTCTTCACCAGCGTTAGCGGAGAAAAGAAACTCCACGCGATCGAACCCGTTCGGGCCCGGTTCCTGGTCCCTTGAAAGCTTTACAGCAAACTTGGCCCCAGGCATCCCAAGGGTCTGAAGGCTCCTCGATACGTCCAATTCCATCGCCCGGGCGATGTCCGTTCGGATGGCCGTAAGTGTCTCGCCTAGCCTGGCCATCTCCTTGGAGAGGACTTCGTGCTCGGCCCGCAGCTTGGCCAGGGTCAGGTCGGCGTTCTGGAGTTCGTCCAGCCTTCCTTTGGAGGCAGCCCCGTACTCGATGATTCGCTCGATGCTCTCGCCGTACTTGGACTTGAGCCGCTGGATCGTATCCAGCCGTTCCGAGACAACCCGCAGGCGCAAGGGGTCCGCCGCGAGGCGCTTCCGGTACTCCCGCATCAGGTCTATGGCTGCTTCCATCTCAAAGACGACCTGCTCAACTGATGAGAGGGCTTGTCCAACCGCGGGATCTACGGAGGCCACCTTTCGCAGTTCGCTGACTGCGCTGTCGACGGCTTCCTTGGCCGATCTGCCCGAAGCCCGGCTGCCTTCATAAAGCGCCTCATAGGCGCGATTCCACAGGTCAATCAGCCGCTCTTGAGACGACAGAACAGCGAATTCCTGCCTAAGTTCCTCTTCCTCCCCGGGCCTAAGCTTTGCGCTCTCTATCTCCTGAACCTGGTAAGAAAGGAGGTCGATCTCCCTCTGTCGTTCCCGGTCTCCCCTGCCCAAATCGTCGATTTTGCGGTTCAGGACCTGCCTTTGGCGGTAGAGGTCGGTGAACGCGCGCCGGTGGGGTTCCAGGGTATCTCGGCGAAGGCTGTCCAGGATCGCGAGATAGTTCTGGGGCCGCAGGAGCGAGTGATGCTCTTGCTGCCCGTGGATGTCCACCAAGCGGCTACCCAATTCCTGTATCATCGCGGCAGTGGCTAGCCGGCCGTTTACTCGTAGATAGGACCTATCGGCCAGTATGTCCTTCTGGAGGATTACCTCGGAGGATTCTTTTGTCGCATCGTAGAGCGGATCGGCGGGATCTAACGCGAACCCCGGGGGCAGACCGGCTATCATTTCGACAACCGCCCTATCCTCTCCGGATCTCACGAGATCTCTGGACGTGCGCTGCCCAAGACAAGCAAGAACGGCTCCTACCACCATGGATTTTCCGGCGCCTGTCTCACCGGTGAAAACCGTAAGTCCTTCCCCGAGGTCCAGGCGCACCTCGGAGAACAGACCGAAGTTCCTGATGGAAAGGTAGGAGATCATAGGCTATAGACCAGCCATCTTCCTGAGCGTCTCCAGCATTTCGTGGGCGGAGGTAGTCTCTCTCACCACGCACAAAACGACATCGTCTCCTGCGACCGTACCGAGCATCCCGGGGAGTTTCAGAGCATCAATGGCCTCACCCACAGCTGAGGCAGTCCCGTCGAGGGTCTTCACCAGGACGATGTTGCCGGACTTGTCCATGTCCAGGCAGCAATCAGAGAAGAGCCTCCTGAACCGCTCGCGGTAGACCAGCGACGGGTCGCCCGGCATGAGGGCGTACTTATACCTGCCGTCCTCGGATGGAACCCTAACCAGGTTCAGTTCCTTGATATCCCTTGATACCGTCGCCTGGGTGACGTTGATCCCCTCGCGGGCCAGGGCCTCACAAAGGGCTTCCTGACTGGTAATGACGTTCTGGGATACAAGCTCAACGATCCTTACTTGTCTCTTGGATTTCATCTGGATGCCCCCCGGTACCTCGCTATTTGGGATTCACCGCTACCGCGGAAGCCTATCTGCTCCTTCCTTCATCTTGCGGCGCAGTACGTCGTAGAACGACCACTCGCTGCGCCGCAGAAGAACCACCCGGAGACCGGTTGTGTAGACCCTGATCCTGTCGCCGGCAAGCAGCGCCAGGAATTCCTGCCCGTCGATGGAGAGCGAGGTTGACCGGCTGGGCTCGCATATTTCGATCTCGCAGGGCTCGGAGGACGGCAGAACGATAGACCTTGAGTACAGCGTGTGCGCGCAGACCGGCGTCACCAGCATAGCATCGATCTCCGGAGACATAAGGGGGCCGCCTGCGGACAACGAGTATGCGGTAGAACCGGTCGGGGTAGCGACGATGACCCCGTCGGCAAAGTAGGTGTCAACTTCGCTTCCGTGGACTCGCAGCGTTAGCGCCGTCATGCGCCCGTACGGGCCCTTCACGACTGCGGCTTCGTTCATAGCGATGCTCTTGTACACCATCTGGCCGTCGCGAATGACTTCGGCGGTCAAGGTAATCCTCTCGTCCCTCTTGCAGGCCCCGGAGATGAACGAGGGCAACGCCGCGAACAGGTCGGTAGATTCCAGTTCCGTCAGAAAACCGAAATGCCCAAGGTTCACTCCCAGGAGGGGGACACCTATGGGGCCAAGGGCCCTGGCCGCAGCCAGGAGCGTTCCGTCGCCGCCCAACACAATGCCGAAGTCTACACCGTTTTGCGCCCAGTCTTTGATCGGCAGGCATGCTTCGGGGAACCCCAGGAGTTTAGCTATACAGGGCGGCAGGTAGCAGCTGTGCCCTCTATCAGTAAGCCAGTCCAGGATCTGTGCCGTAAGCTCCCGGCTGCCCTGCTTTTCGAGGTTAGGGTAGATCCCTATTCTTCTCCCCGCGCCGCTGTCGCCCATGTTCCTTTCCCGAGCGCTTCGCGCACTCTCTCGGCTATAGACTTGGCGTCCAGGCGATACGCCTCCCTAAGCTTCGCCTGCGACCCGTGCTGCAAGAACTCGTCAGGCAGTCCTATCTTGTGGATCTCTCCGCCTAACGGAGCCAGGGCATCCACCACCGCTTGCCCGAAGCCACCCACCACCACGTTCTCCTCAAGCACGAAGACCGGGGCCTTGGCGGCTAAGGCTGAGAGCGTCTCGACATCCAGCGGCTTGGCGAACCGGGCGTTCACAACTCCGCACGAAATGCCCTGTTCGCGTAGGGCCGCAGCGGCTTCGAGGGCCGGAGCGACCATACTCCCCAGGGCCACCAGGTTCGCGTGGCTGCCGGTACTCAGCACCTCCGCCCGCCCGAGCGGGAGGACCACAGGCGCGTCAAGCGCGCCCCGGTAATCCACTCCGACTGCAGCTCCCCTCGGATACCTGACCGCGCATGGGTCCGGCAGGCGGAGAGCCGTGTACAGCATGTTGACGAGTTCCCTCTCGTCCTTGGGCGCCATGACCACCATATTGGGAATCGGGCTCAAGTACGAGAGGTCGAACTGACCTTGGTGGGTTTCTCCGTCTTCTCCGACAAGTCCTGCACGGTCGATGGCAAAGACCACCTTGAGGCGTTGAAGGCATACGTCTTCGATAATCTGGTCGAAAGAACGCTGAAGGAACGTCGAGTAGATCGCCACCACAGGAAGCAGCCCGCCTTGGGCCAGGCCGGCGGCGAAAGTCACTGCATGGCTTTCGGCTATGCCGACGTCGAAGAAGCGGTCAGGGTAAGAGGCTTTGAACTGGTTTAGCCCGGTGCCGTCCGACATCGCGGCAGTTATTGCAACGATCCTCGAGTCCTGAGCAGCAAACTGGCACATAGCTTCGCCGAAGACCTTGTTCCAGGAGGGCGGGCCGCCCTTCTTCATGATCTCGCCAGTCACCACGTCGAACGGGCCTGGGCCGTGGAACTTCTCGGGATCTTTCACCGCGGGGGCGTAGCCCCTGCCCTTTTCGGTGACCACGTGCACGATGACCGGCTCCTTGAGGGTCTTCGCCTCAAAGAAGACTCGCTGCATGGCCGCGATATCATGGCCATCGATGGGTCCGTAGTATCTGAAGCCCAGGGACTCGAACCAGGCCTCCGGGAACAGGAAGAACTTGAGCCCGCCCTTGAGCCTCTTGAGCAGGTTGGCGGCCGCTTTGCCCATGCTGGGCATGTGGCCCAGAAGGCGCTCGATCTTTTGCTTGGTCGAGCGGTATGCCGGAGCCAGGCGAAGCGTGGTCAGGTAGTACGAAAGGCCTCCCACGCTTTCGGAAATCGACATGGAGTTATCGTTCACAACCACGATCAGATTGGTCTGGGAGTCGCCTGCATTGTTCAGGCCTTCAAAGGCCACTCCTGAGGTAAGGGAGCCGTCACCGATCACGACCACCACGTTGTAGTCCTCACCCGAAAGGTCCCTTGCTTTTGCCAATCCGAGCGCGTAAGAGATCGACCCCGAGGCGTGTCCCGTGTCGTAGACGTCATACGGGCTCTCCTGCCGTTTCGGATATCCGGAAATGCCGCCGAACTGCCGCAAAGAGTCAAACCGGTCCCAGCGGCCGGTCACCAACTTGTGAGCGTAGCACTGGTGGCCTACGTCCCAGACGATTTTGTCCCGGGGTGTGTCGAAGACAGAGTGCATCGCGAGCGTGAGCTCGACGACGCCTAAGGACGACGCGAGGTGGCCGCCGGTCCTCGAAACGGTGCTCACGATCTTCTCCCGCACGGCTTCGGCGACTTCCCTGAGTTCCGCAACGGAAAGGCCTCGCAGTTCTTCAGGAGAATTTACCTTGCGCGCTACATCCTTGGAATCTGTCGTCATGTCTTCGACTTTGTCCCTCCCAGCGCCCTAAGCCACAGGCGCCTTATCCTCCCGAGGAGAAGGATGATATCTTCAGAGTACTTGAGGGCGAACGGCTTTGAAAGGGCCTTGCCGCCGATAGACAGGAGCGATGCGACGCCCACCGCCGCGCTCGCGAGATATGGGATCGAGCCCGGCGGAAGGCTGTCGCGAAGGCGGAAGGCCATCGCCACCGCCAGCGCTCCGCCTAGGGTCGCCGATACGTCGCCCATCAGATCGCTAAATACGGATGAAACGCGGGACGCGTTCCTCACGTACCATATGGCTTCTCGGGCGCCGCTCACCCGCCGTGAGGCCATTGATAGGAGCGCTTGCTCGTCGGCTCTCGCGCTCGCGACACCTACTGCGTCGCAAGCAACACCCAAAAGGATTACGCCGGCAAACAGCGGGAATGTCAACCCGAAGGGTATACGGTCGGTAATGCGCTCAAGAGAGAAATTCATCCCGAAACTAAGGAAGAACCCGGCCATTGAAAGGCCGAGCGCTTGCAGGTAGAACGCTATTCGTCCGGACTTCCTCTTTGTCATCGATAGTTCTGGTTCTCGCCTCCGAGGGGCAGCGTATGCAGTAAATCTTGTGCCATCAGGTCCAGCAGGATTTCCCGTCGGCCCACCTGCGCTCTCGCGCGCGGCGGTTCCCCTTCAAGGGCCGGCCTGCCGCGTCACCGCCAGCAGAGCTGGATCGCCACTTAGCGCACACCGCAACCCCGCACACGCCCGCGTTAAGACAGTCTAGGAGTTTTCCTCAAAGGCCCCTGTCCCTAGCCTCTTTTGCAGCCGGGTTTTCAGGACGAACCATCCTACCCGGCCCACTCAAGACAGGCCATTTCCTCTTCCCAAATCTCCAAGGACACAACCGAGAAGACCCATAATCGGGGGTCTCCGCGAGAAAAGGGCAGGAACACCTGCATGCCATTGTAGGTTTCCCTTTTCTCCTTCTCCCCAAGTGAGCCGGAAGCTGGGCGCAACCAGCCCCCATGGGGCGAACTCCGGTTCTGGCCCGCGACGGATTTTTAGCCCCGCCTTTGGAACAGGAGAGCCTACTAGAATACTGCGCCCTCTCGGAGGAGGAACGCAGCAACCATTATACGGTATGCATAAGTGAATATCAAATTCCTGGGGTTTAGCAGGGATGCAGTCGCGGATCAGCGAGGTCTCAGGGACAGTGGTCGCAGCCCTAGAGCGAGCGCGGCGCCCTGCCGTACTTGTCCTCCAGCCTTACGACGTCGTCCACCTCGGGTGTGGAGGCCTCCAGGAATACGAGGTCGGTCCAGGCCTCGACCCTGTGACGAGTGCGGGGCTCTATCGTGACGGTCAATCCGGGAACTATGGGTATCCGGTCATCGCCGAGGAACAAGAGCCCTGTGCCGCTGACGAAATGCATCGTCTCCAGCTTCCTCTCGTGGTACTGGAGGCTGAGAGAATGGCCTGCCCGCACGGAGATCCGTTTGCCCACGTAGCGCTCGGTCCGCGCCCACCAGACCTCCTCGCCCCAGGGCTTGTCCACTTTACGGGCCTGCCCCATAGCATGCGTCTCGCGTGCAAGCATCGCAGCTCCCAGGAGCGGGCCGTCGCCACCCAGTTCCGCTACCATCAACGGCACGTCCTGCCCCCACATGCGGTATGACCGCTTCGCGACCTCGTCGCGGCATGGGCCGAGGTAGAAGGAAAACATACCTTGCTCTATCTGGGACAGCCCGCCGCCGATCACTACCGCGGAAGGCTCCAGGATGGTGACTACTGAGGCTATCCCCATCCCAAGCGCTCGCCCGGCAGCAGCCAAGACTTCCCGCGCCCGGATCTCCCCTCCTGCGGCCTTCGCGAAGGCCTCGCCGGCAGGCTTGCCGTATTCGCGCAGAATAGCCGAACCTGACGCCATAGCCTCTACGCACCCTCGCCTGCCGCAGCCGCACATAGGCCCATCGGGGTTCGCCTGCAGATGCCCTATCTCCCCTGCCCCATCTCGCGCCCCTTTGATCAGTCTGCCGCCGGAAACGAGCGCTCCGCCGACGCCGGTACCTACGGTTACAAGAAGGAAATCGCTCAGGCCGCGCCCGCTTCCGAAGAAAAGCTCGCCGTATGCTGCGACGTTCGCATCATTCTCCAGTATGACAGGCACACCCAGCGCTTCTTCTAGAGCGTCGCCCAATGGATAACCGCCCCAAGCAGGAAGGTTGGGCAGGCGGCCGGGACGGCGCGCCTTGGTGTCCAGGGGGCCGGGAGCAGCCACCCCGGCTACCAAGAACTGCCCCTCCGCAGGGACGAGAGCGCGGGCTTCGCGGACGGTAGCGAGAATGGAAGCAGCGGGATCATCGCGGATAGTAGGAATGGTGACCGATGTGACCACCGACCCGGGATCGTCGCGCGCTACAGTGCCGATCCTGGTCTTTGTGCCGCCGATATCGATGGCGAGGAAGAACTCGTTCAATGATGATGACCCACCCTTCAGGCACTTGGTGCTCGCGCGGACGCTTGGGTGCTCACGTCGCCCGCTTCAGGTATTCTGCTGTGAGATGGCGAGCCAATGTATCGCGCCCGCCGAACCGCTCCAACGCCGTCAGCGCAGCCGTAAGGGCCTCTTCGGCTTCTTTCCGTGCGTCATCGGGAGACGTCTCCCGCACCAGGGTGTCTTTTTCCTCTTCAGTCTGACTCTGCGATGCGTCCTCAAGGTCGTCCAATACCTGAAAGGCGTAGCCGAACAGAGAACCCCACCTGGCTGCCGCCTCTTCCTGATCCTGCGAGGCTCCCGCCAGTACTGCGCCGATCCTCGCAGCTGCCTGGAACAGCGCGCCGGTCTTCAGGTTGTACATCTCCCTCACTCGGTCAGCGCCCAAAGCCCGGCCTTCCATTGCGAGATCAAGAACCTGGCCGCCGACCATCCCGGCCGGCCCGGCAGCCTGGGAGAGGACGGTTATTGCGCGGACGATGCGGTCAGAGGGCAATCGGGGCGAGGTCGCCGCTGATGACGCGGCCACCTCAAAAGCGGCAGTGAGCAGGGCGTCGCCGGCCAACAGCGCGGTGGCATAGCCGAACTGCTTATGGCAGGAGGGCTTTCCGCGACGAAAGTCGTCGTTATCCATACACGGGAGGTCGTCGTGTACCAGGGAGTAGGCCTGGATCATCTCCAGCGCCGCGGCAAAATCAAGGGCATCATCAGGCGAGCCGCCCAGCGCTTCAGAGAAGGAAAGCAGGATAGCTCCACGCAACCGCTTGCCGCCGTCAAGGGCATAGGACATTGCTTCCACGAGCACCGGTTCGGGTCCGAAGTTCTTCGAAAGCTCATGGAGCCGGGAGTCAATCATATCCTTGTACCTGTAGAGCACTGCTATGGACAAAGCGCTCCCTCCGCACCACCAATATTCGCCAAGCGCGCCGCCACGGAACCCCGCAATAAGTCCCTTCGTCAAACCAGTGTAGCCTTGACCGTCACCCTGACGCAATGTTCGAAGACCATTCGAAGCCACAGACCCCCGGAAAGCCTACCTTTGTCACGACAAGACCACATGATATTGGTCACAACACGACCTCATTGATCCGCATCTGTCATGCCATGACCCAGTAGGATTTGTGACTGTCATGGCATGACCCCTCGGGTTTCGCTGGTCGCAGCGTGATTATTAGCAACTTGGTAATATTAGCCTCCGATGACCATTATGTCGAAAAGCCGGGGCACCCGGTGACCCTCTTTCGGAGGCTTCTCCGGCGGGTCCCCGACACCCTGGGTTTTATGGTCATCCCGTGACTGAAAAAAGGATGGGACTTTGTGCCGCAGGGCACAAAGTCCTACCAAACTGGAGTCCCCGTGGAGGGTATGACGTGAAGTCGCTACCGAGGAGTCGGCCTGCAATCTCAACCCGAAAACCGCGGAACTCCTGTCAGGCGCCTATTTCTCGGGTTCCGCCGGGTTCAGGATCTCCTTCACCCTTTGTTCGGCGCGGTCGAGCACAGCTTCTAGCCGCCTCGCCAGCCTTATCCCTTCCTCAAACTTGGCTAGGGAATCCTCGAGCGACAGCTCCCCGCTCTCCAGGGACTTCACGGTCTCTTCCAGCAGCTTGAGCGCCTTGGCGAATGAGAGTTCCTCCTCAGGCTCTTGCAGCGAGGGCTGCAATGCCGTGGACTGCGATACCGTGGCAGCAACGTCAGTCGCGGTGGATTCGCGCACCGTTTTCTTTGCGCTGGCCATCAGTTACCCTCCTTTGGGTTGGGATTCATGCTGTGAAGTCGTGGTTCACGGGTGACGTCCCCTCGATGGGCGCCGGGCTTTGCTCCGGCTATTTCTTCGACCGGCGGCTCCGATTCAGTGACCGAGCAGCCCAGCGAGCCATGATACAGCGACACGCGCAGGCGGGTGCCCGGGGGGGCGTCCTCGTAGCTCCTTACTATCTTGCCGTCGCTCTCTCTGCGCGCTAGGCTAAAACCTCTGCCGAGGACGCGGAGCGGGCTCAAAGCGTCAAGCCTGGAAGCGACCCTCGAAAGGTTCAACCTGCTCCTCTCAAGGAGGGATGCGGCTGCATACTCCATGTCGTCTCTAAGGCGAGCTAGGGTCTCCCTGGACGAGACCAGGAACCAATCGGGCCGCTCCAGCGCCGGCCGCTGACGGATGAGACCGAGGGTTTGCCGGTACCCGCCTATCAGGGTAAGGACCTGGTTGCGCATATTCTCCTCAAAGCCCTTCACCAGAGCCCTGAGTTCGAAAGCGTTGGGTACAACCATCTCAGCGGCCTGCGAAGGCGTAGCAGCCCTGGCGTCGGCCACGAGGTCCGCCACGCTGACATCCCGCTCGTGTCCCACGGCTGAAACCACCGGAACCCCCGAAGCGAAGATTGCGCGGGCAATGATCTCATCGTTCCACACCCAAAGGTCTTCCTGAGATCCGCCCCCACGCCCAACGACAATGACGTCTACCTCGGGCGTTTCATTGAGGATACGAATGCCTCGCGCGACGTCCTGAGCGGTCCCGTCCCCTTGCACTTTGGCGTCAACCACAGCGAACCGGACCCCTGGGTAACGCCGCCGTCCGACGGAGATGATGTCCTTGATCGCGGCCCCGCGGATGGACGTCACCAAGCCGATCACTCTGGGAAAAGACGGGAGCGGCCGCTTTCGCTCGACCGCGAACAACCCTTCTTTCTCGAGCTTCGCTTTCAGTTTCTCGAGCGCGGCCCACATCGCCCCCAGACCTGAGGGCTCCATGTAGGTGGCGTATACCTGGTAGACTCCGTCCCGCTCAAAGACTGAAACGCTGCCGGCGACGATGACCTCGGAGCCGTCGGTGGGGACGAAGGTAAGCCGCGCGGCATCGCTCCGCCACATCACGCATTTCACCGAACTGGATGCGTCTTTGAGCGTGAAGTAAAGATGGCCGCTCCCCTGGTAGCTGCGGATATTGGCCAGCTCTCCCCGCACGACGACCGACTGCAGGAAGTCGTCCTGGCGGAACATGCCTTTGATGTAGGTGTTGAGCTGGGTCACAGTAAGCGCGTTATCGGGCCGCAGCATGGGAGGGGATCACCTCTTTAGCATACTACCAGGATACCGGCCTTGTTGGGGCCGGTATCCTGTTTCGAATAACATTCGTAGTTGCCTTCAAGCGCACCTGCATGACAGGCCTGACTAACTCGCCCGCGGAATTCGCCTGCCTAACTCGCGTCGGGCCGGTAGGCAAATGAACCGGACGGTCCTTCCGTCTAGTTCCAGACTTCTCGATTGCCCTTCAGATACTCGTCGATGTCCTTGGCCGCGTTCTTGCCCGCGCCCATGGCCAGGATGACGGTCGCCGAACCGGTAACGGCGTCTCCTCCTGCCCAGACGCCCTTCCTGGTAGTGCGCCCGGTCTCGGTCGCGACAAGCCCGCCCCAGTCCTTTGTTTCAAGGCCGGGGGTGGTGCTGGAGATGATGGGGTTCGGGTTGGTCCCAAGCGCCATGACCACGATGTCGCAGTCGATAACGTACTCGGAACCGGGGATGGGCACCGGGCGCCTGCGGCCAGACTTGTCGGGCTCGCCAAGCTCCATCTTGACGCACTCAAGGCCGGTTACCCAGCCCTTATCGTCGCCAATAACACGGATCGGGTTGGTCAGCAGATGGAACTCGACGCCCTCTTCCTCCGCGTTCTCAAGTTCCTCAAGCCTGGCGGGCATTTCGGCGCGGCTGCGGCGGTACACGATGAACGCCTTCTCGGCGCCAAGCCGGAGAGCGGAACGGACCGAGTCCATGGCAACGTTGCCTGCTCCCACGACCGCAACTCTCTTCCCCCTCTTGATAGGGGTGTCGTACTCGGGGAACAGGTACGCCTTCATGAGGTTAATCCTGGTGAGCCACTCGTTGGCCGAGTAGACGCCGTTCAGGTTCTCGCCGGGGATGCGCATGAACATGGGAAGTCCTGCGCCTGAGCCGACGAACACTGCCTCAAATCCGTCCTCGAAAAGGTCGTCGATGGTGATGCTGCGGCCAACCACGACGTCTGTCTCGATCTTGACGCCCAGCTGCTTCACGTAGTCGACTTCGCGCTTCACGACCTCTTTGGGCAGACGGAACTCGGGAATGCCGTAGATGAGCACGCCGCCGGCGGCGTGCAGCGACTCAAAGATGGTAACCTCATAGCCCAGCTTGGCCAGGTCGCCCGCGCAGGTGAGTCCCGCCGGTCCCGCTCCCACAACCGCAACCTTCATGCCGTTGCTCTGGGGCTTCACTACCTCGTTGGAACCATGCTTGGCTCCCCAGTCAGCCGCGAACCTCTCCAGGCGGCCTATGGCTATAGGCTGGCCGGTGCGCGCGAGCACGCACTTGCTCTCGCACTGGTGTTCCTGAGGGCAGACGCGACCGCACACCGCGGGAAGGCTGTTGGTCTCCTTAATGGTGTCGATGGCGGCCTGGTAGTTCTTCTCCCTCAAGTGCTTGATGAAGTTGGGAATCTTGACCGAAACCGGGCATCCCGTCATGCACACCGGGTTCTTGCACTGCAGGCAGCGCATAGCCTCTGATAGGGCCATCTCTTCAGTGTACCCCTGGGCTACCTGGTCGAAGTTGGTCGCCCTGACCTTGGGGTCCTGCATGGGCATTGGTGTTCTCTGTTTGACGGGCATTACTGGTCACCTCCGCAATTGGCGCAGCGCTCATTCGCTATCTTCTCTTCGTCTCTGTACATGCCGGCCCGGCGCCACGCCTCCTGCCAATCCACTTCATGACCATCGAACATGGGGCCGTCAACGCAGCAGAACTTGGTCTTCCCGCCGACGGTCACGCGGCAGGCTCCGCACATCCCAGTGCCGTCGACCATAATCGGGTTCATCGAGACCCAGGTCTTGATGCCGAAGGGCTTGGTCGCGTCACACACCGCACGCATAGCCGGAATGGGGCCGATCGCGACGATCTCATCGACCTTCAAGCCCTCTTCCAGGAGTCTAACGATCTGCTGAGATATGAAGCCGTGGAAGCCGCAGCTGCCGTCGTCGGTGCAGATGTACACCTCGTCGGAAGCCGCCCGCATCTGGTCCTCCAGGATGATGAGGTCCTTTGACCGGGCGCCCAGGACGGATATGACTTTGACTCCACGGGCGTGCAGTTCCTTGACCTTGGGCAGGCACGGAGCGACGCCGACGCCGCCTCCGGCCACAAGCACCGTCCCCTTCTCAGGAAGCTCTGCGGGAACGCCCAACGGGCCCACCAGGTTGAGGATGGAATCGCCGACCTCGAGTTGTCCAAGAAGCTTGGTGCTGAACCCAACTTCCTGGAACACCAGGGTCACTGTTCCCTTTTCGCGGTCGTAGTCCGCGATGGTGAGGGGGATACGCTCGCCCTGCTCTCTGACTCGCAGGATGATGAACTGCCCGGGTTGGGCCTTGGTTGCCACGTAGGGGTTCTTGACGACGATCAGCTTGGTAACGGGGGTTAAGACCTGTTTCTCCAAAATCTCGTTCATCCGGCTATCCTCCAGTCTCTCTTTGGACTGCACCGCAGCCAGATGGCTTGTCCAAAGGCGCGGCACATCAATTCTACTATTCTGCTGTCGTTTTCGCATGCCCAATTTCCCGAAAGATTGCAACGAGCACGCCGTTGACGAACCTCGGGGAGGCATGGGTGGAGAACTCCTTGGAAAGCTCCAGCGCTTCATCGATCACGACTTCGTAAGGGGTCTTCGCGAGGAAGTTGGCTTCAGCCACTGCCAGCCGGAGGATGGAGAGGTCCACCCGGGGCATCCGGTTTATGGGCCAGCCCTGTGAGGCGTTGGCGATTAGGCGGTCGATTTCCCTTGCGTTGTTGACCGCCGTGAAGAACAGCTCCCTGGCATAGTCGTAGCGAGCCTGGCCCTCAAAGTAGCCGTCAGCCACCTGGCTGAACGCGGCTTCTGGATCGTCCTTAGCTATGTCCCAACAGAAAAGCGCCGACAGCGCCAATATCCTGGCGTCGTGACGTCTCATTTCCCTAGTTGTGCTCAATGAAAATCGGGTCTCCCGGGAAGTTTCTCCTCCAGGAATTCCCGGAGGCCTTTACCTTCGTCATCGGTCCACTTGCCTATAGAATACCCAATCGTAGTTAACAGTGAGATGACCAGCGTCTTCCATAGTCCAAGCCAGATGAGGCACACTCCCGAGAGGAGTCCCAGGAACGTCCCCACCGCCCGCCCGGGATTCTCCCGGATTATCGAGAGAATCTTATCTCGAAAACTCTCCTGGTCCACTTCCGTACCTCCTAACGCCGGCCTTCAAGCGAGATGTCCGAGACCGACACCTTAACCGAGTCCACAGTCACCCCGACGATATCGTGGACGTACGACGACGTGGCTTTCTGGACCTTATCGGCCAAATCAGGCATGTTGGCGTCAGATGCGACCTTGAGGTCGAGTTCAACCTCGATTCCGTTACCCAGCGGGTTCAGCCTCACCCTGGCGCGGACCTCTCTCACTCCCGGGGTCCGGCTGGCTACGCGCGTAACCAGGCTTTTCACTGCCACCAGAGAGATGTTCACTTCGCCCATCCCGGTATCGTGCACCACAGCCTGGGCGGGGGGCCGCTTGAAACCGTAGTAGATGAAACGCAGTCCCGCCAGGAATATGAGCCCGGAGATGATGCCGGTGGTTGTCCTACCCGTCGGCATGCGAAGGGTGTCGATAATGAGGTTCACCGGCGCGTCCCAACCAAGCGACGTCAGGAGCACCATGAACGACACCACTGTGAGGGCAAGCGCATACAGGCTGAGGACCACTCTATCGATGATTCCCAAGAAAACCACCCCGCGTAGGTTATTGGTTTTGCGGCTCCGATTTCGACGAGTCCTGGAACGTCACGCCCTGTATGTGGATGTTGACCTGGGCAACTTTCAGATCGGTCATGCCTTCTACGGACCTCTTGACGCTCTCCTGTACCTTGTACGCAACTTCGGGGATCCGGGCTCCATACTTCACCGAAAGGTACAGGTCGAGCGTAACGTCCTTATCTGCCGACGCCACCCTTACTCCCTTGGCGGCGTTCTTTCTTCCAAGAATGGCTCCACCGATATCTCCCACAATATTGCCCGCCATCGCCGCAACTCCTTGAACTTGAGATGCGGCGACGCTCGCTATCGCGGCGATGACCTCATCGGATATCCTGACCTCGGAGCCCTGTGGGGTATCTTCCGACACAATTAGGCCTCCTACGCAAAAACCCTGCGAGACCAATTATACAAGTCTTTCCTGCATTAGCACAAATCACGGCGCCGGTATCACTGTCACCTTCTCCAGGCTCAGCTTGGTAACCCTGCGGACCGTGTCGCCGACCTGCGCCACCGCCTTCTCGTCCAGCGCCGGAGACCTCACAACCACTGTGCAGGCGTCCTGCGACAAGAAGACCACGCTCTCAAACCCCCGAGCCGCGAGCAGCCCCTCTATCTTCAGTTGTTTGCCCATGGTGTCTACAATCATGAGGTACTCGGCCCTTGCCGCGTCCCGGACCTCCTTGCTGGCCTCTTTGTCGTCGATGACGGACTTCAGCATATCGATCTGCTCTCTCTCCGTCTTTTCACGATCCAGCTTGAACTCGATGAGGAAGTCCCGGCCTGCATCCGCGCTGCTCGCGGTGGCAGATACCGGCGTCGTCGCGACCCGACCGGTGAGGACCAGCGCGAAGTCATCCCACTTGGATATGACGTAGCAGAGCAGGGCGCTCACGATCACAACAAAGAGAAGTGTCTTCCATGCTCGCGCGGACCGGAAGCCAAAGACGCCCGACCTACGGACGGATGGAGCGGCTTTCACGTCATCGTCCCCCTTTCATGGGTTCAACCTGGATTTTGTACATGGGGATGTTGAGCAGGGTCTGGGCAGCGCGGTAGATTTCCTGCTTGACCCGGGACGACGAGGCGCCCTCGGCGACAATCAGGCATCCGCCTATCTTGACGGGAGCGACCCGCTCGATGAGCGGTGACTCAGTAGTCCCGAACCTGCCCGTGACCGGCTGGGAAGTTTCGTTCTCGCTGGTGTTTTCCCTGGTCTCTCCGTCCCTTGTAGTCTCCGTGGACGAGGACGACGATCTGGTGACGCTCTTGGCGTACACGCTCTCCGGCCCCATCTCAACCGTCACCTTGACCTGCACCTTGCCCACGCCTTTGACGGCCGCGAGGGCTTCCTCGAGCGTCACCGCGATGGACTTCTCGTATTCCTGGAGACTGCCAGCGGCGGGTGTCCCCGCCTCGCGAGCGGCCTCTCCCCTATCGTAAAAGGTACCGAACAGGAGGAGCGCCACCCCCAGGAGCCCCAGCGCCGCGACCTTGAGGTACTGGGATTTCAGGATGGAGGGCAATCTCATGGTTTTCACCTCCGCGTCACCTCTCTTCACTTGTCGACCACCACCCGGAGCCTGTCTTTGCCTATACCCAAGTAGGCTGCAAGGCTGCCGGTGAACGCGCTGAGCCGTTCGTCCGAGGGTTGTTCCCTAAGGCGGACAACCACCGACGAGAGGGAAAACCCGGAAGACCCTGTGAGGACAGTGACTTCCAGCACCGGAACGCCGGCTTGCTCACCGATCTCAGCGACCCTGCGCGCAGTCTCATTGGCGTAGAACTTGCCCAGAGACGATACTTCCTGGCCCGCGGTCGGCGGTCCGTTGGGTGCCAGCGCCGCCTCCGTCCCCTGCGGGATCAGCCCGTGAAGCGGCGCTATCACGCAAAGCAGGATCAGCATCTCGACGACGAACCGGGATTGCTTCTGCATCGATTTCGGTACAACCAGCAGGGCAGTCGATGCTATGACCGATAGCAGAAAGATGGCCCGGGCCCAGACCTTCACGGCTTCCACGTTTTCACCTCCCTAGAACGGCTTTACCGCGTGCGCCACCAGCGATAGGCAGATAACGAAACAGAAACTGGTGACTAGGACAGCGGTCCCCAGCGTCAGCACACCGTCGGACATCGATTTCAGCGACTTTGCTACCGAGGGGCCGCAAAGCGGCCCGAGGATGGCGGCTGAGATGCGCCACACTACGAGGCACGACAAAATCCGCAAGAACGGCGAGAAAACCCCAGCCAGAAGCACGATGCTCCCCACGATCCCTAGAGCCGAGCGAAGGCTGTATGCCGAGACAAAGAACATATCCATCGTGTCGCCGATGGGCTTCCCTACCAGGGGGACAAAGGTTGATGTCACGTACTTGGCGGTCCGAAACGCCATGCCGTCGGCAAGTCCCGTCGCCGCCTTCTGCCCTACCACGGACCCGACGAAGCAGGCCATAAGCAGCCCGGTCCCCAGGAACGCCGCCTGCCGCAGCATGACGGCTATCCCGCCCGCCCTTTCGCCGCCGGTCAGATTGCCTGCCAGATCCAGAGCAATTGAGGTGTATATCAGGGGAAATGCGACGTCCACTACGTACACCGAGACCAGCGTCCCCATGCCGAACACCAGCGGATGGAGGACCGAGGCGGTCACAGGCGCGCCCGAGACAAGGGATAGGCTGGTCAGGGAGGGGATGAATGCAAAGAAGGCGGTCTTGACCGTATCCAAAGCGCTCCGCGCTATGCCGAGCACCTCATTGAAGGACATGATGGCCAGAACGACGAGCGCCAGGTGGGACGCCCAAGCGGCAATCTTGCCGGAGCCGCCCGGCGCGACGGTATCGGTGAGCACCTCAAGGCACGCGATGACAACGCCGATGAGGATGATGCGTCCCAGCACCTTGCTATTGAGGAGCAGGTCCGACGCCATCCCTCTCCCGAAAGCTCCGAAGAGCGCGCGGAAGTCGAGCCCCTTGCCCGCGAAGATGCCCTTGACCATCTCCAGCCAGGACACTTGCTCCCCTCCGGCGATGCGCTCAAACACCTCGTCGATAGGCTTGGTGACTCCCGAGTCTGTGAGCTCCTCGAGAGGGGCGTCTAGCGGGCTTTCAAGAGGGGCCTCGGGCTGCGCTTGGGACTCGGAGGAGGGTGAGGCAAGCCCGCTGGGACTGCCATTCACCTGGACGGACGGGGAGGCTATTCCTTGCTGGCCGGGAGCCGCGAAGGTGACCAAAGCCATGGACAGGAGCAATGCCGCCGCCCACCTAAGAGCCCGTCGGCTCAACATCCCCCGGCAGCTCATCACCCTGGTTGCCGTCCTATCCACCGTCAATCCGCCGCACCTCCCCCACCATCACACTTCTGACACAGGCCGCTGCTCCCACTATCCCCCGCGGTGCACCACGGTCCTATCCGACAGCGTTCAAAGTCCCGCCTGTTCGGCCTACGCCAAGAGCGACCTCACCACCGAAAGCACCTCTTGCACGATCGGGAGCGCCGATACCAGGATCAGCACCTTCCCCGCCATCTCGACCCGCGAAGCAATGAGTTCCTCACCCGCATCCCGGCAAATGGCCGCCGCGAAATCCGCTACGTATGAGATCGCGAGGACCTTCAGGATGATCCCGAAGTAGAGGGGCTCGAGCCCCGACTCTGTGGCGAGGTTGCCGAACACTGAGATCGCCGAGGATATCCTGGGCAGGATCATGAACAGCAAGAGGAGCCCCGCAGCCAGCGCCGCGCCCATCACCAGGTCCGACCGCTCCTTGCGGAGGAGGGTGAGGATCAGGCTGGCTACGATTCCGAGGCCGGCTACCTGGAAGATGTCCACTTAGCGGCACCTCACGGTAGCATGAAAGTGGATTTCACGGCTGAGAAGAAGTCGGAAATCAGCCTAGTCACCATTGTGAGGACCACGACGATGCCGGTTATGGTGACCAGCCACGCGTACTCCTCCTTGCCCGCCTGCTTGATGACCGAGTGCAGGACCGACACTATAATCGCCAAGCCGGCGATCTTGAAGATGAGGTCGGCGCTCAGCATAGTGAACCTCCCCCTGACACACTTCTAAGGTCACGCGTCTGCCCAGCCGGTCCGCTCCGTCCCCACGGCGCGTTCTTGGCTGCAGGCCGCGTGGCCACGACCATTCCACGCTCCGTGGACGATGGCTAGAGCAGCACGACAGCCACGCCAGCGCCCCCAAAAACACCCAGGTAGCGGTAGAGTTTTGCCCGCTTGCGGCAGTCCTCTTCGAAGTCCTGCCTGAGCCGCTTGGCCTTGTCTATGGACATCTCTATATACCTGACCTGCTCCTTATGACCCGATGTGCCCAGGTATCGTGACAGGTCCGTCAGGATCGCCCGAGCGGCCGGCAGAGTTTCTGCACCGAACTCGAGGACTGCTTGCGCGAAGGCGTCTTCGGCCGTCCTGCGCTGGGATAGGCCTGTGAGCATCCCGCACCTGCACAGCAGGACCCCGATCTGGCCGCCCGCTCGCTCCCCCGCGCGGGTGAGCGCATCGGGCAGCGGCGTGAGCGAGTAGGAGATCTCACTCAGGAGGCACACGAGCCCTGACTCCAAGCGCTGGAGTTCCAGAAGGCGTCCCTCCAACCGCCCGGCTAAGGAGAACCCGGCAATCCCGCCTGCAGCAACAATGAGCGCGGAGCCCAACAGCTTGGCCAGGGCGACCCATGGTATGCTCATTGGAAAGCCCCCGCGTGTTCAACGGTTCCCGGTCCAAGCCGCCTTGACAGGATAACCACCCTCTCGAAGTATCCTGAGGATACCAGCCACGATGAGTGGGGACGGCGTCTGAGAGACCCGATGTCGTCACCGTGACAAGTCGCCAGAACCGAAGCCCCGGCGGAAAGGGCCGTGCCGATAGCCCGCGCGTCCTCGTCGCTGCCAATCTCATCGGTGGCGATGACGCCGGGACCCATCGACCGGAGGAGCATCATGATCCCCTTGGCTTTTGGGCATCGGTCCAGGACGTCAACACGCGGGCCGAGATGGTGCTGTGGGACGCCCATATAGCAAGCGGCTATCTCGGACCGCTCGTCTACGACTCCGACCTGTGATGGGCAAATCCCGGCCAGCGGATATCCCTCCGACGACAAGCGGCAGAGGTCCCTGAGCATGGTCGTTTTCCCGCAGCCCGGAGGAGATATGATCAGAGTTGAGAGCAGACGACCGTTGGACCCTGTAAGGCGGCTCGCGATCTTCTCGGCGGCCCCGGCGACCGCCCTGGCCACCCGGAAGTTCATCCCGGCAACTTCGCGTATTCGCGCGGTTCCGTCGGGCCATAGGGCGACCTCTCCAGCCAGCCCAACCCTGTGTCCTCCGGGAATAGTCACATAACCGTTGGCAAACTCGCTTTCCAGGGCGTAATAGGAGCAATTGCTCACAAGGGACAGGGTTTTCTGCACCTCTTCACGAGAAACCGGGGCCGGGACGCCTCTTGCGCCGGCACCCGGACCGGCGTGGGCAGCGCCGTCGGCGCCGAGAAGGGCGTCGGCCCCGGAGTAGCAAAGACAGATGGGATAGCCTGACCGCACCCGGATTTCTGAGATGGTCCGGGATTCGGCGGGGTGCCTCGCGATCCAATCGCGGATCACCTGCTGCAGGCGCACCGGGAGAAGCGGTAGTATGTCCCGCTCAAGGGGTTCAGCACTTGCCAGGGCATTTGAGCGTGCCTGCATCCTTGTCCCCGCCTCCCGTTGTCATAACATATTTGCGGAAGCGGGCTCGTATGACTGGCAGGCGCTGGGACTATCTAGGGCGGAGGACTATCTCGGATGGAGGACTATCTAGGTAAGAAGAGTTTCCAGCCTTCCCAGCACTTCAGCGATGACTGCGTCGGGTAACGCGGCGATGAACTGCGCTTTGCGGGCTCGCCAATCCAGACTCTTGACCTGATCAGAGAGCACTACTCCGGCGATGGGAAAGGGCTTAGGGAGCGCCACCTCAAATGGATAGCCCTTGACCTGTGAGGTGATGGGACAGAAAAGGGCAAGCCCTACTTTCTCATTGTACGGGTAGGGGGACAGCGTGACCGCCGGTCTCGTCCCCATCTGCTCGTGCCCGGACTGAGGGTCGAAAGCCAGCCAGACAACATCTCCCCTCGCGGGGACGTATTCCTCCCCCATCACCAAACCTCCTTACCCGCGGGCGCTGCACGGAGTTCCTCTCCGTGAGTGTTGTCCTTCGTGATCCGGGACAGAAGCTCGCTCAGAGTGTAGTCGGGAGCGGACCGCCGCACCACGAGACTATCCCCTTCTACCGAGACGTTAACGGTTGTTCCGGCTTTGATGTTCATCTCGAAGGCAAACGCGCTTGGGATCCGTACCGCCAGGCTGTTGCCCCACTTCTGAACAGTGGTCTTCATGAGATCACCTCCGCGGACCAGGTCCGCCATGTATCTACATCGCGTATCTACGCCATGTATCTACGTTGATTATACACCATCTGCCGACTACCGTGGCATCCATTGCCGGCAAACAAGAAGGGGCGCCGGTCGGGCGCCCCCTGCAGCCACTGATACTGACGAAGGAAACCGCTACAGCTATTGCTACTGTTATTGCTACTGCTATTGCTGTTACTACTTCTTCTCCTTGGGCTCCTCGTCTTCGTCGTCCTCATCATCATCGTCGTCGCAGCAGCACTCGACGCACTCGCACTCGACTTCATCCTCGTCGTCCCAGTCGACCTCGTCACCGGAGAAAGTTTCCCCGCATTCGGGACAGACGATCTCGGTGTCAGGATCGTCCAGCACAGACGACTCGACTTCGATCAGCTCCCCGCAATGGGGGCACTCGACCTCAACAAAGTCCTCGCCGTACACTTGCTCTTCGACATCGGACAGATCCTCATCGAGCGAATCGATGTAGTCCTGCATGTCGTCCAAGGCCTCGGACTGCTCCTCGATTGCCTGCGCCATCTCCTTAAGGACGTCGCAGATAACCTTTATGGCCTTGCCTTCTTTCGTGGTTTCCGAAATGTCCAGGCCCTCGACCAAACCTTGGAGATACGAGACCTTTTCTTTGAGTTGGGACATCCTGACCCCTCCTTTACCTAATCGCGGTCTGCTACTTGACACGTTCGATATACGTGCCGGTCCTGGTATCGACCTTCAGCACGTCGCCAGTGTTCACGAACAGCGGTACCTTGACCACGGCCCCGGTCTCCAGCTTGGCGGGCTTGGTCCCGCCGGTAGCCGTATCGCCTTTGAAGCCGGGATCGGTTTCAACCACTTCCAGCTCCACGAAGTTGGGGACCTCGACGCCGATAACCCTGTTATCATAGCTCAGCACAGAGACGTTCATGTTCTCCTTGAGGTACTGGGCGCCGCTCCCCATATCCGCTCTTTGGACGGTGATCTGCTCGTACGTCGAGGTATCCATCAGCGTGAACTCGTCGCCAACGGCGTACAGGAACTGAGCTTCCTTCCGCTCGATGAGAGCCTTGGGGAGCTTCTCGCCGGCATTGAAAGTCCGCTCCAAAACTGCCCCGGTAATAACGTTCTTGATCTTGGCGCGTACGAACGCCGACCCTTTGCCCGGCTTCACGTGCTGGAAGTCCACCACAACCCATGGCTGGCCATCGATTTCAACGGTTACGCCGGTGTGGAAGTCGTTGGTTGATATCATGCGCATCCCTCGCTTAGAGAAGAGACTTTGCGGAACGGCGTCCTCATTTGCCTATCATTTGTCCAAGATCCTGAGATCTTTCGGGCTGTGAGAGAGCACCCTGTGCCCGGTCTCCGTCACGAGCACGAGGTCCTCGATCCTGCACCCGCCAAACCCAGGAATGTAGATTCCAGGTTCAATGGTCACGATCATGCCGGGCTCAAGGACGTCCTCGGACTTCTTGCTCAACCTCGGTCCCTCGTGGACGTTCAGTCCCACCCCGTGGCCAAGACCGTGCCCGAAGTTGGGGCCATATCCCGCCGCGTCGATCACTTTTCGCGCCGCAGCGTCGACATCCACTCCCCGGACTCCCGGCTTCACAGTTTCAAGCCCGGCCATCTGCGCTTCGAAGACAATCTTGTAGATCTCCTCGTGCTTTTGGTCCAGATGGCCGATCACAAAGGTCCTGGTTTCATCGGAGCAGTAACCTTCGTAACGGGCGCCGAAGTCGAAGGTAACGAAGTCGCCGTCCTTGACCTTGTTCTCGCTCGGCACCCCGTGCGGGAGCGACGACCTTTCCCCCGCAACCGCGATGATGGGGAACGCCAACCCATCAGAACCCATCCTACGCATGGTGAATTCGAACTCCAGGGCAAGGTCGATCTCCCGCGCGCCGATGCGGATGGAGTCAGTGAGGAGGGCAAAAGCATCATCCGCGATGTCCTGCGCCTTTTCGATGAAGCGGATCTCCTCGGGTGTCTTCACCATCCGGAGTCCCTCAACCCAGCCAGAGACCCCGACCAGTTCCACGCCCTCAAAACGCTCTTTGAACTTCTCATAGTTGGCGTAGGTGACGTGGTCCTTCTCAAACGCAAGCCGCTTCACGCCTTCGCGTTTGACGGTTTCCTTCACCTCGTCGCCGTCTACCGTGGTCATGACGGCGGAGAATCCGACCGCCTGCTTTTCGGCTTCTTCTATGTAGCGGGAATCTGTGAACTGGTACGCTGACTTCTCGGTGATGAGGAGGGAACCGGCGTCACCACGGAATCCCGACACGTACCGCCAGTTCGTCGCGGTGGTAACAAGGAAAGCGTCGACAGATTCCTGGGCCATCTTTTGCCTGAGCTTGTCTACCCTGGAGTTGGCACCGCTCACAAGATCGCCTCCGAACCTTCTGGAATTCACTTGCCAATTCTACCACAGCCCGCAGTTCGCCTGCATCCAATCGTGCCTGCATCCAATCGTGCCTGCATCCAATCGTGCCCTTCCGCGGAAAAACACAGGGCCCGGATCCCCCGCGAGAGGGAACCCCAGGCCCCTGATGCTGCACTGGATACTTGTTGCTTACTCGTAGAACGGATACTTGCCCGTGAGTTCCTTGACCTCGGCGGCGACCTTGGCTTGCAGAGCCTCGTCGCCGATGTTCGACAGGCACCGGTCGATGAGCGAGGCGATGACCTTCATGTCGCCTTCCTTCATTCCCCTGGTGGTGACCGCCGGGGTGCCGATACGGATTCCGCTCGTGACCATAGGCTTCTTGGTATCAAACGGGATGCCGTTCTTGTTGACCGTGATGCCTACTTTGTCCAGCGCAACCTCGGCGTCGCGGCCGGTGATGTTCTTCGGGGTCAGGTCCACCAGCATGAGGTGGTTGTCGGTTCCGCCTGACACCAGCCTGAACCCGGCCTTCACCAGTTCCTCGGCCAAGACCTGGGCGTTCTTCAGGATCTGCTTCTGGTACTCCTTGAACGCCGGCTCAAGCGCCTCTTTGAAGGCGACTGCCTTGGCGGCGATGATGTGCATGAGAGGCCCGCCCTGGATGCCAGGGAAGATGGCCTTATCGATGGCGGTAGCCCAGTCGGCCTTGCAGAGGATCATCCCGCCCCGGGGACCGCGAAGGGTCTTGTGAGTCGTGGTGGTTACGAACTCGGCGTAAGGCACGGGGTTGGGATGCAGTCCAGCGGCAACCAGACCTGCTATGTGGGCCATGTCCACCATGAACAGGGCGCCGACCTCGTCAGCTATCTCGCGGAACTTGGCGAAATCAATGATCCGCGGATACGCGCTGGCGCCGGCCACGATCAGCTTGGGCTTGGTCTCACGAGCAATGCTGCGGACTTCGTCGTAGTTGATGCGCTCCGTCGTCCTGTCCACTCCGTAGGCGACGAAGTTGAAGTACTTGCCCGAGATGTTGACGGGGCTTCCGTGGGTCAAGTGGCCTCCGTGGGCCAGGTTCATGCCCAGGACCGTGTCGCCGGGCTTGATGGCGGCGAAGTACACGCCGGTATTCGCCTGTGCCCCCGAGTGAGGCTGGACGTTGGCGTGGTCAGCCCCAAAGATCTGCTTGGCCCTATCCCTCGCCAGGTTCTCAGTGATGTCTACAACCTCGCATCCGCCGTAGTAGCGGTGCGCGGGATAGCCTTCAGCGTACTTATTGGTCAGCACAGTGCCCATTGCCTCGAGCACGGCCTTGGATACCAGGTTCTCCGATGCGATGAGCTCGATAACGCCCATCTGTCTTGCCTTTTCGTCTTCGATGGTCTTGAAGATCTCGGGGTCAGCCAGCTTAAGACCCTTTGTCGTCATGGCCATTGATCGTTCCCCTCCCTCTGATTGGTTTGGGCGGGCGCAACGCGCCTTCCTGCTACGGCCTCGCTTCCCCCCGCACTTGCCAGGAAGCCAATCGGTTTGCTGCTGCCTCGCCACGAATTGAATCGGTCTGCTGCTACCTCGCCAGGAAGTGAATCGGCTTGTCCTGCACTCCGTGCATTGCCTCGAGCATGGCCTCGGGGAGCGTCGGGTGGGCGTGAATCATCTCCGCCACCTGGCGCGCCGTAAGCCCAGCCTTCATGGCTAGAGCGGCCTCGTGGATGAGGTCGTCGGCGTGAGGCCCGAGGATATGGACACCCAGGATCTTGCCCGTATCGGCCTCGCCCACTACCTTCACCAAGCCCTCGGTCTCGCCTATTGCCAGGGCGCGTCCGTTGGCGCTGAAGGGGAACTTGGATACCTTCACGTTGTAGCCCTTTTCCTTGGCCTCGAGTTCCTTGAGACCAACCGAGGCGCACTCGGGGATTGAGAACACGCAGCCGGGGACAACCGAGTAATCCATCTTGGCCGGATGACCGAAGATGTTCTCGATGGCCACGATACCCTCGGTGGATGCCACGGGCGCCAGGTAGGTGCGTCCGACCACGTCGCCGATTGCCCAGATGCCGGGGACGTTGGTGGCCATGCGCTCGTCAGTCTTGATGCCGTACTTGTCGTGCTCAACGCCGAGCTTCGCGAGGTCGATGCCGCCGAAGAACGGCACGCGTCCCATGGCGATGAGGACCGTGTCGGCGCGGAACTCCTGCCGCTCGCCTTCCTTGGTCTCGGCGATAAGGACTTTCTCGCCGCCCTCTTCCTTAATCTCCTTGATGTACTGACCGCCGTGGACCGTGATGCCCTTGCGGCGCAGGATGGGCATCAGCCTGCGGGAGATCTCCTCATCAACCGGGGGGAGGATCAGCGGGGAACGCTTCACCATGTCCACCGTCGAGCCGAAGGCGTTCCAGATGCAGGCGAACTCGACTCCGAGGACGCCGCCGCCGATGACCAGCATACGGCCCGGCACGTGATCGAGTTCCAGGGCGTCGTCCGATGAAATGCAATGCGCGATGCTCTCTTTGGAGACTGGGGGCAGCTGCTGCGTCGAACCGGTGGCCAGGATGATGTGCTTGGTCTCCAGGACTTCAACGGAACCATCCTCATACTTCACTTCGACCTTGCCGGGAGCGGGGACGTCGGCCCACCCGCGGTAGACGGTCACGCCGTAACCCTTGAGCAGCATCTCGACGCCGCCCACCAGCTGTCTCACGGTCTTTTCCTTGTGGGCCATGGCCCCGGCGAGGTTCAGCTTCACCTCTCCGGTCTCGACGCCGTACTTGCTCGCCTCTTTGGTGTTGAGGTAAGTGGTGGCCGCGTGGACCAGGGCTTTGGTTGGGATGCAGCCTACGTTGAGGCAGCAACCTCCTATCTTGTGCCCTTCCACAAGAGCCACCTTTCCGCCCATCTGAGCGCCCTTTATGGCGGTGACATACCCGCCTGGACCGCTGCCGATGACGACTACGTCAAACATTGCCGTTCCTCCTAATATAGTTCTTCTTGCTGGCGGCCCCTTTCCATCGTCCAGCGGCCGTCTCCGTATTTCTCAACCTCAAGTTTGTCCGCGAGAGCCGCCTCTTCGAAAGACAGCGCCGCGGGTTCCAGGTCCCAACCCAGCACCGTTCTAAAGGCCTCTACCAGGTGCTTCTCCAATTCCTCCCGGCTCACGGGACGCCCCGCCACCTCCGAGAGCCCTGCTGCCTTGCGCCTGAGGAGCGCCTCAGCGCGGGCAAAATGCTCGGGTGAAACCGTGCGCACGCAGCGGATAACCTTGGCCGCATCAAAGGTGAGGGGTATCGAACCGTGCTGGAGTATGAAGCCGTTCCTGCGGCTCTGAGCTGAGCCTATTACCTTCCTGCCATCACTCACGATCTCGTACCATGACGGAGCCGAGAAGCACGCGGCCTGGCGGAATCTGGGATCGCGGGAGGTTACCCCGCGCTCTAAGGCAGCCAAAGTCGCGGGGATGCCCATCGTCCGGAGGCCTTCAACCAGCGCTTCGGATAAGCGGTGATACGTCTCCAGCACTGTCCCCGGTAGGTCCTTCTCGCTGATAACTACACTGTAGGTGAGCTCGTCATCGTGCAGAACCGCTTTGCCGCCGGTTGCCCTCCTGACCAGGTCGATCCCTTCGCGGTCGAGAGTCTCCAGGTTGACTTCCTTTTCGACATCCTGGAAATAACCCAGTGACAGGCACGCGGGCCGCCACTGGTAGAAACGAAGGGTGGGCATTGCCGATCCGCTCTGGCAGGCGCGGTGAATCGCTTCATCCACGGCCATGTTGCGCTTGCCGGCGAGGTATCCGTCGGATAGCAGGCGGACCTTCACTTCTCTACCTCCCTTTCGCGAATCTTCGCCTCATGCAAGGGTGAGGCCGGAATCCTGAAGGGCCCGCTGCGCCTCATCCCGGCTGAGCGGCCGCGGGTAGTTCATCATCACCTGGCCCGGCCTTTCGTTGTAATAGGGCCGGTTACAGTGCAGACATCCGGAGGTCTCAAACGGACGACCCTCCAGGACTTCGGAAGTCATGGAGCCGGGAAACCGTATCCGCGAGATTCTCCCGCCGGAGAATTCAACTCCGCCAGCGTCTCCTCCTTTTCGGAGGTAAAAGGCTGCCAGTTGAATTCGCCGGTACGATGAAACGTCGGGTGGCGGGGCACATTCAAGCGCGGTCCCTTTCACGGGCGTGAACGCAAACAGTCCCGCGGTCACGCCGGCATCCCTAGCCCTCACGAGGAACGAGACCGCCTCTTCCTCTGTTTCGCCCAATCCCACGATGAGATGGGTGGATATCCGGCCCGGCCAAAGGGCCGCACACTGCTCGATCACTTCCCAGGCGCGGTCGAACACGCCTTCCGACTTACCCTTCACGCTGGAATAGATGCGGGAAGTCGCGGCGTCCACCGGCAGCCCCACGTTGCTGGCGCCCGCATCGAAGTAGGACTTCACGCGCGCCACAGAGACGGGCGCTATTGAGACGCTGATGAGCGTCGAAGAAGAAAGCGCCCTTACCCTCCTCACGAACTCCAGCGCCTGCCACGGAGATTCGGGGCACTCCACCATTTGAGCGCAGACCCGCAGCAGAACGCCCTTCTCGAAGGCTTCCCTGAGCGGCCCCTCCAGCTGCTCCCAGGTGTACTCCGGCCAGGTGACTCGGGACAGGTGATGGGGTCCGGAGGTGGCGCTACTGGCCTGTGCGCAGAAAGCGCAATTGTTGGAGCACTTGTCGCCAAAAAGGAAGTAGCCGGTAGTAGGTACCTCTTGCAGGCGGATCCTGATGAGTCCCAGGACCGCCGCGGTCCCGGCCGATACTCCTACTTTCATAACTGACGCGTTCCCTATGTCACTCAAAGGCGCAACACTCTTCTTTCTTCACAACCGAGAGGCCGAGGGACGAAGCCACCTTCAGGGCATCGGGATGCGGCAGGACGATCCTGTCCACCCCGCACCTCACGGCCATCGCGTCGACTTCGCGCCTGTACTTCCCAGCCGGACGCATGCAGCCCAGCGCGATGTCCAGCTTGGGAGCCCGCGCCCGCGTCCAGGCGATGACCCTCGCTACGTCCTCTATCGAGGGCGGAGTCACATCGGCCCATGGGGTGCCTGCGGTGGGTATAAAGACTATGAAGATGAGGCGGTCGATACCCTCAGAGAGGAGGAATTCCACCGCCCGGTACTCGCCTGCTATTTGGCCCTTCCTAAGGCCGATAAGGACATGGGGCACGACTACTGCCTTGCCTTTGCGCAGGTTCCTAAATGTATCGATGTAGTCCTGGCCTGTCCACTTTCCATGAAAAGCTTCATTGATGGTCTCGTCGTCCAGCACGACATCGAACGAGACAACCGACGCCAATTCCGCGATTTCCTTTGCTACCTCGGGAGACGCGACGCCGGGATGCACATTGACGGAGAAGTGATTGCCGAGCTCGGCCTGCTTACGCGCCAACTCCTTCACTTCCCTGAGCCTATGGAGAAGCGGCACGGCGCCGGAGAGGTCGCAGCCCCCGGAAAGAAGAATGCTCGCAGGCTTCTTCCTGGCGATTACTTCAGGTAAATCCTTTATGTCGACCATCTTTTCGAGATAGTGACCCGAGCAATGAGAGCAGTTAAGAGCGCAGGCTTTGCCCGTGACGCTCACTGCGACCGTCCCTGTCGGGTAGACCGCATCGAAGGTCTTCGGCCTGCCCTCGGTCCGGGCCTTCCAAGCTGAATTGAGGAGTTCTTCTAAAGCGGTTTCGTCCTGGGCAGCAGGGTACAAGGTTCTCCTCCCCAAATTGTCGGGAGGAGGCGCCGTGAGGCTCCCCCTCCCGACCGGTTATCCAACGAAGCGACCTGCTAATGACGCTCTACTAAGCGTTCTTTCTCCAGCGGAGCCTGGGGTTCTTGGCGGCTCCGACTTCGTCGAGCCTGCCGACCACCGTGGTCTTGGGCGCGTCATGGAGGCTCTGAGGATCGCTGTAGGCCTCCTTGGCGATCTCGATGAGAGCGTTGGCGAAGAAGTCCAGGGTGTCCTTGGACTCGGTCTCCGTGGGCTCTATCATGATTGCCTCGTCCACGATGAGCGGGAAGTAGTTCGTCGGCGGGTGCACGCCGTAGTCGAGGAGCCTCTTGGAGATGTCCATGGTATGGACGCCGGTCTCCTTCTTGATCCTCTGCGGCGATACGACGAACTCGTGCTTGTAGTGCCTGTCGTAGGGCAGATCGTAGTACTCGGTTATGCGGCGAAGGATGTAGTTGGCGTTAAGCACCGCGTCCTCGCTGGCGGCCCGTAGGCCGTCGGGACCGAGGGAGCGGATGTACGCGTAAGCCTTTACCACAACCAGGAAGTTGCCGTAGAACGCCTTCATCTGTCCGATAGACTGGGGCTTGTCGTAATCCAGGAAGTACTTCTGGCCGTCGAACTCGACGGTAGGTACCGGGAGGAACGGGGCCAGGTGCTTCTTCACGCCGACCGGGCCCGAACCGGGACCGCCGCCGCCGTGGGGCGTCGAGAACGTCTTGTGCAGGTTGAAGTGCATGACGTCGAAGCCCATGTCGCCGGGACGGCAGATGCCCATGATAGCGTTGGCGTTGGCGCCGTCGTAGTACAGGAGGCCGCCCTTGCCGTGGACTATCTTCTCGATCTTCTCGATGTTCTCGTCGAAAAGCCCGAGGGTGTTGGGGTTGGTCAGCATCAGGCCGGCCACCGTCTCGTCCATGGCCTTCTCAAGGGCTTCGATATCGACTCCGCCGCGCTTGTCGGACGGGATGGTCACCGTCGTGAAGCCGGCCAGGACGCTGGACGCCGGGTTGGTCCCGTGAGCAGCGTCGGGAATCAGTATCTTGGTCCTCTTGTCGTCTTTGCGGGACTGATGGTAGGCCCTGATGATGTTGATGCCGGTAAGCTCCCCGTGCGCGCCTGCGGCGGGCTGAAGGGTGAACTTGTCCATCCCACCGATCTCGCACATGTACTGCTGCATCTCATACATCAGCTGCAGGGCGCCCTGAACGGTCTCTTCGGGAGCGTACGGATGGATCTCAGCGAGCCCCGGGAGGTTTGAGACCTCTTCGTTAATCTTGGGGCTGTACTTCATGGTGCAGGAACCGAGCGGGTAGAAACCGATGTCAACGCCGTGGTTCAGCTGTGAAAGCCGGGTAAAGTGACGGACTAGGTCGACCTCCGCGACTTCCGGTAGCTCCGGCGCTACGGTCCTAAGCTCGCTCTTGGGCAACATGCTCTCAACCGGCTTATTCGGCACTTCCAGCTCGGGGAGAGAGTAAGCCTTGCGGCCCGGGCTTGATACCTCGAAAATCAAAGGCTCGAGGCGCTTCATGCTAGCACCTCCAATCCGCTAACGAGCTCATCCATTTCTTCCTTGGTGCGCTTCTCGGTAACCGCGATGAGAAGGTGATCCTTCAGTTCGGGATAAGCCTTCCCAAGCGGGTAGCCCGCCAGGATGTTCTTCCCAAGCAGGGATTTGACTACCTTCTCCGGCGCGACCGGGCACTTCACCGCGAACTCGTTGAAGAACGGCGTCGACCACGCGAGGCTGTACCCCTTCAGAGAAGAGATGCGGTCGGCGAGGTAGTGAGCCTTCTTCACGCAGTGCTCAGCGAGGTCCTTGATGCCCTGCTTGCCGAGCCACGTCAGGTACACGCAGGCGGCAAGAGCGCACAAGGCTTCGTTGGAGCAGATGTTGGAGGTCGCCCTTTCACGGCGGATGTGCTGCTCGCGAGTGGACAGAGTGAGAACGAAGCCCCTCTGACCCCTGTTATCGTTGGTCTCGCCCACCAGGCGGCCGGGCATACGACGGAGGTACTTGTCCTTAACTGCAAGGACGCCGAGGTGGGGACCTCCGAATCCCATCGGGTTGCCGAAGACCTGTCCCTCACCCACGACTATCTCGGCGCCGTACTCGGCGGGAGTCCGCAGGAGGCCGAGGCTCATGGGGTTCACCGCTACGATGAGGGTGGCTCCCGCGGCCTGGACCTTGGCGAAGATTTCGTCAACCGGCTCGATGTTGCCGAGGAAGTTGGGCTGCTGGATCACAACGCATCCGACGTCGGAAGAAAGCATCTTCTCGAGTCCGGCGACAGACGTAACGCCGTTCTCCATTGGGATCTCTTCGACCGTAATGCTGTGGCCGGCGGCGTAGGTCTTTGTAACGACGCGGGTCTCGGGATGGGTGGTCCGGGACAGCAGCGCCTTGTGCCTGCGGGTAAGGCCGCACGCGATGGTGACTGACTCAGCGGCCGCCGACGGCCCGTCGTACATGGAGGCGTTCGCGGCGTCCATCCCGGTCAGTTCGCAGATCATGGTCTGGTACTCGAATATGGACTGGAGCACTGCCTGGCTGACTTCAGGCTGGTACGGCGTGTAGGCGGTGTAGAACTCGGACCGCCCCAGAACGTGGCGGACCACCGACGGAACGTGGTGGTCGTAGACGCCTGCACCGATAAATGTTGCGTAGTTGGCGGCAGAGTCCTTGGCGGCAAGCTCCCTCATGAGCTTCAGGAGTTCCGACTCCGAGAGCGCCTCCGGAAGGTTCATCTGCCCCTTGAACTTTAGACTCGAGGGAATATCGCTGAAGAGGTCGGCGATGGAATTGACGCCGATGGTCTTCAGCATCTCCGCTCTATCTTTGTCCGTGTTGGGTAGGAAGTTCATTAGTGATGTCCGCCACCCTCGGCAGCGTGCTTCTCGTACGCCGCAACGTCCATAAGCTTCTTCAGATCGTCAGGATTGGACATCTCAATGGCAACGATCCAGCCCTCGCCGTGCGGGTCCTTGTTCAGGAGTTCGGGCGTGTCGCTGACCTTGTCGTTAACCTCGACGACCTTGCCTGAAACCGGGCTGTAGCAGTCGGAAACGGCCTTAACCGACTCCACGGTGGCGAAGATCTCGCCGGCCTTTACTTCCCTGCCAACTTCGGGCATCTCGACGAACACGATGTCGCCGAGCTGGTCCTGGGCGTAGTTGGTGATACCGACGTACGCCTTGTTGCCCTCGACCTTTGCGTACTCATGGGTCTCGGTGTACTTCAGGTTCGCAGGATACGTCACTTCTTTTTGGCCTCCCTCTTGTAGAACGGCATCTTGACTACTTCAGCAGCGAACTTCTTGCCACGGATCTCCACGGTAACCTTCGTACCTATGGGGCTTTGATCCACAGGCACGTACGCCATAGCAAGGTACTTGTCGAGAGTGGGAGCGTAGGAACCGGTGGTGACGTAACCCAGTTCCTTGGTCCCGGCCTCGTCAAACACCTTGTAGCCGGTCCTGGCCACGCCCTTTTCCTTCATCTCAAGGCCGACCAGTTTGAAGGGCAGGCCCTTCTCACGCTGCTCCATGAGGGCCTTGCTGCCGACGAAATAGGTGCCCTTGCCGAATGCAACGAACCTGCCGAGGCCGGCCTCAAGGGGACCGCGCTTCTCGTCGAGTTCCTGACCGTACAGGGGCATTGATGCCTCAAAGCGCAGGGTGTCCCTGCATCCCAGACCCGCGGGGACCAGGCCGTCTCCGTCGTCGGCTTCCATGATGATGTCGAACAGAGCCGAACCCTCTTCGGCCTTGCAGTAGATCTCGAAGCCGTCCTCGCCGGTGTAGCCGGTGCGGGTGATGAGAGTGTTGATGCCGCCTACATCGACGTTGTCGACGCCGTGGTAGTACTTGATCTCGTTCAAGGGATATTTGGTAAGGCGTTGCAGGATCCGCTCAGAGTTGGGACCCTGGAGAGCAACCTCGGCGGTCTCAGCCGAGAGGTTCTTCACGGTCACGCCCTGGAAGTACCTGGCGGCGGTCTTTATCCAGTCGTAGTCCTTGTCTATGTTGCCGGCGTTGATGCACAGAAGGTACTTGTCCTGGAGGCAGATGACCATCATGTCATCAACGACGCCGCCGGTGGGGTAGCACATGGGGCTGTATACGACGCGTCCCACGTACCCCTTGGAGATGTCGTTCACCATCAGGAACTGCAAGAGGTCCAGAGCGCCGGGACCTTCGATCAGGATTTCTCCCATGTCGGAGACGTCCCAGAGCGCCGCCGCGTTACGGCAAGCGTGGTGCTCTTCTTTGATGCTGGAGAACTGGACGGGCAGAGCCCAACCTGAGAAGTCGATGATCCTGCCACCGTACTTCAGGTGGGTTTCGTACAACGGAGTCTTTTTGAGTTCCTCTGCCACTTCGAGTCTTCACCTCCCATGAAAATGTCTAGACGGACATCCATTCTGCGAGCTACCATACCCTACCTGCCGGACGATCGGTCTCGTCCACATACCTTTGCCCCTATTTTCCCTAAAGAAACTAAATAGAGACAGGGGTCCTAGCGCCCTGTCCCTTTACCTGAGAGATTCCCTGCTCGCCGCGCTCTCGCGCGGCTGCGGGTTACCCCTTTGGTGCCACTTAAGGCTCTCCAGAGTTGCGTCCGGTGACAGTGTCTTGTACCTGAGAGTTTCGAGCCTGCGGCCCTTGCTCCTACGGCGCCCGCTTTCGCGGGACTCTCCCGCCACCCTCATCCGCCCGGTATTCGCGCTGTATGGTGTGGTCTCGTCAGAAGTCTTTGTTTCTACACCTGCCGGGAATTCTCCTTCTGGCGATGAGTAAGAATGCGCTTGGACTCTTCCTGCTTCTCCGGCCTCACGATGACGATGGGCGTCATCTGCTCCTGGTTGCCGGCGGGGTTGTCGCTCAGCGACCGTTCAAGCCACTTCACGTCTATGCCTTTCGAGTACCCCACTGCCCAGGCGATGCCCAGGTCGTTGGCGTCCACTATGGCGGCTCCGACCCCTGCGCCAAGCGCCTCCGCAATCTTGTCGGACAGAGCGCAGGCGTCCCGGGCACCCATCATCACGTAGTAGTCGTAGGGCGGGACAGAACCCAGGATATCGTCTATCTGCGCCACCTGCTCACCCGACACCACGTAGAACCATCCGTCTATCTTGAACAACTTGCCGATAACGCCGATTGCGGCGGCCACAAGCAAGCGCAAGGTGCCGATCTCTTCAATGGCGGTCTGGGCCGATAGTGGGTTGGCCATGGGGGCTGACGACTTGAACGCGCCCGTGTGGTGGGCGCCGGCGATGTACCTGGCGACCATCCGCGCTATCGGTGAGATGGGCACGGTGCCCTCCATCAGCATACGGCCCTCCAGGATCGCAGCAACGCAGGACGATAGGGCAACGATGTCGCCGGGCCGGACTTTGTCCTTGGCATGGCGGGTCACGGTCTCGACAGGCCCGTAAGCCTCGGTGATGAGGCCGGTGGGGATCGATATCCGCGTGACTCCCGTTATCTCAGGCAGGGGGACCTTCCTGGGCGGCACCTTCGGCGCCTCGCCAAACCCCATCCGCTCGTAAGCCTCCCGGACCGTGTAGCAGCGCCTTAAGGCCTCGAAGGAAGTCTCCAGGACCTTTTTGGCGCCTTCCCGGTCGCCTTGCTTCATCTTGTACTCGGCCAGCTCGATGAACTCGTCGTCCCTGAAGTTTGAGGGAGATACCGAGAGGAACGTCTCTAGGGAGGCCATGAGGTTCGGGATGTCGCCCCGCTTGCGGTATATGTGGATTATCCTCTTGTAGACCACAGCCACGGCGTAGTGATAGGGCAGCATGGCCTTGCACGCGGGGACCACGTCCAGGTACATCTGGAGGGCCTTGTCCTCGTTGTTCCCGAAAAAGCGGTGGAGGTCGGCCGCGAGAATCCTGCACCAGGGGCTCCGGGTATCCTTCTCGGCCATCCTTTCCGCGACCTCGATGGCCTTTTGGTAATCACCCAGGCGGAGAAGGACGTGTATGAGGTCCCGTCCGATCCTTAGGGACTTGGACCGATCCCAATGAGCCGACGCCAGCTTCCGCGCGTCCTCGTACCGGTCTTCCCTGCACATGACCCAAATGGCGCGGTGGACCGGGTACTCGGCGTCGGAGAGCCCGGCGAACCGGGCAAAGATCGCGTCAGACAGGGACTTGAGGCTGAGAGCGTCAAGGAGCCAACCGATAAGGACCATTAGTCTCGACATTTGTGTGTTGAAGCCCCCCGGAATTAGCGGACACGCACCAAGATTATCGCAGATGCCGGCCAACATATCCATCGGACGGAACGAGATGCAGGTTGGTTTCCGCGATTACATCCTCACCTGCATGAGGTTGCCTGACTCGTATCGCCTGAGTCCCGCGCGGAACGCCAGCCAGCCGCCGACTACAAAGACCGTGGCAGCCAAAGCCGTCAGCCCGAAGAAGACGGGGTCGAACTCCCGCACCACTCGAACGGGGACGGTGTTGATGAACCCGGCCGGGATCAGGGTGAAGAGCACGGCTTTTACCCCCCCGCTAAAGATGGCGGCCGGGTAGGTAGCAAAATGGATAAGGGAGTTGGTGACCTGGTCGGACAGCGCCTCCGAGTTCCCGATGAAGAACGCCAAGGAGTGGGAGAGCACAGTGAAGCCCAAGAAGATCCCCGCCACCAGGAGACCGGCGACCATGAAGACCGCGAACTGCCAAAACGCCGGCCTGACCAGCGCGACGAACGCGATGGGACCAAGCAGCAAGTCGCCCAGAGCTGTGGCGTTGCTCCTGCTGACCAAAAGGTGGAAGAGCGGGTCTTTTGGGTAGACCAGGTAGAAGTCCAGGTCCCCGCGAACAACGAGTCCTGAAAGCCTGAGGGCGTTGCCGAAGATGGTATGGGCTAACCCGAAGCCCAGCTCGCACAGGCACCAAAGCGTGAGGACATCGGCCTTCTGCCACCCCTGTACGACTGGGAACCGCTCGAAGTACAGGACCCAGAAGGCCATCCACATGAGGTCGTTAAGGATCATGCCGAATACCCGGCCGATGAATGACGTCCGGTACTCCATCTCCATCGCCAGATTGGCTTTGGTATACGACCAGATGAAGTGGGCGTATCGTCCGATCTTGCCGCCTGCACCACTATGAGATACGCGCCTATCCGTCGCACTCGCCGTTTGGGGCGCTAGGGACTCACTTTGAGCGTTTGCCTGCGCCGCCAGCTTCGATCGGCTCCGACTATCCTCCCTGGACATTTACCCTCTTCACCCCCATCCCGTACACCGATTTCGCCATGATGTAGAGAACGGCTATCCACGCAGACTGCCGCAGCAGAAGCGCGGCCCAATCCTGGACACTGAACCGGACAAACGTGCTGACCGGTCCATACACTATGCTGGCCACCGGGAGCGATGAAGCGATCCCTCTTAGCCATTCCGGGAAGACGTCCAGAGGAAGCATCATACCTCCCAGCAGCATGGTGATGCGGGAGTACAAAATCCGGAACGCCCATGTATCCTCAACCCAGAAGGCCGTGAGCCCTAGGGTCAACTGGATAAAGAAATCCATGGTGAACCCCAAGAGGACAGCCACAAGCCCTGCCGCTACAGACGAGAAGGTGAATGCCGGGCTCCCGACCAGCACGTATGCCACGACGCCGGCGATGACGAAGTTGGTGCAGAACCTCAGCATGGAATCGCCCATGTACCTGGAGTAATGAAACAGGGCGTAGTCGTAGGGCTTGGTCAGGCTATAGGCCAGCGATCCCGATTTGACCTCGGTATCTATGTCCGCGCCGGTGCGGGACATGCCCATCACCACGCTCTCCGAAAGCACCAGGTACCATATCATCTGCGTCATCGTGAACCCGGCGATGGTCGAAGAACCCTCCCAGCGGTACGTGGTGCTCCAGAGCTGGACGAACACGTACATGACGATAATCAGGAATACCTGTCTCGCCAGGACATCCCAAATGTAGGCAAGGGGCGTGAGCAGGGTAACCTTGAAGACCTCGAAGTACTTGGCGCTCTTCCTCACTGACCCCCCTCCTTCTCAGCGGCCGTATAGATGGCGGCGATGATGTCCTCGAGCGGGGGGTCCGATATGGATATGTCCAACACCTCGCAGTCCCGCAGGATCTGCGAGATGACCTCGTCGATTGCACAGATACCGGTGTCGACCTCGAGTTTCATTCCAGCATCCTTGGCTTTCGCCACGGTGACTCCCGCGATCCGGAGTCCGGGACAGGGATGCGCCAGCCTGAGGTCGACTACCTTCCTATTTAGGTAGCGGTATTTGAGGTTCTTGACCGCGTCGTCCAGCACAACCTGGCCGTGGTTGATAATGATGACTCTGTCGGCCAGGTACTCGATATCGCCAACGTCGTGGGACGTCAGGAAGACAGTGGTCTTCTCCTGGTCGTTCCACTTCTTGAGCGTCTGGCGGACGTTCTGCCGCGCCACGACGTCCAGGCCGATTGTGGGCTCATCCAGGAAGATGACTTCGGGACCGTGCAGCAGCGACGCAGCTATCTCGCACCTCATCCGCTGTCCCAGCGACAGTTTCCTCACCGGGGTTCTCATCAGGTCCCCTATCTCGAAGGACTCGATGAGGAACTCACGCCTCTCCCGATAGGCGACCCTTTCCATCTCATAGATGCTTGCGAGCAGGTTGAAGGTATCGGATGGCGGCAAGTGGTACCAGAGCTGCGACTTCTGGCCGAAGACCGAACCGATTCGGAAGGAGAGCCGCTCGCGATCGCGCCACGGGACGTATCCCAGCACGTTAGCCTCGCCCGAAGTCGGGTACAGGATGCCGGTAAGCATCTTGATGGTTGTGGACTTCCCGGCTCCGTTTGGGCCGATAAAGGCGACGACCTCACCTTTGTCGACATGGAGGTCGATCCCTCGGACCGCCTGCACTTCCAGCGCTTCAGGCCGGAAGATAGCCTTGACGGATCCGCGCAGTCCGGGGTCCTTGGTCTTGGTAACGAAGGTCTTGGAGAGGAACCTGGTTTCTATGGCGGTGCCCATGCGGATCACCCACCCCTCAGGCTTTTTCCAATGCTAACAGCGACCCCAAAACCTGTCAACGGGATTATGCAGCGGTGCATAGTTGCCTAGGAGCCTATAGCGCGCTCCACCATTCCTCCTCGCTGGCTCCTGAAGCGCACCTTGACCGCCGGTGCATCGCCCGCCGCAGCGCCGTCCACCTTCACCATCCAGGTCACCCTGGCTGTTGACTTCGCGGGACGGTCACGGCCCGCGTTCATGTATCCTTCGAGGAAGTCCACGTCCTGCTTAGCCTTGCCAAGCACGGTGACGCCTTCGCCGGGGATGATCTCGGCGACGTCCTTCTTGACCGCTCCTGAGAGTTTGGCTTTGTTAGTGATGTAGGTGGGCAGGTAGCCCCAGTTCTCGATGGCGGCCGTGACCTTCTTCACGCAGGCGTCCACGTCCTCGACCTTGACTTCCGTGATATGGACCTCGGGCAGCGCCGCAGCGTGCCGCATGATCCAAAGCGTGTTCTTGTGGCACTCCTGCTTGAGGAACTGCGTCGGGGGATTCTGCACGCAGAACTTGGTATCCCAGCCGCCAATCTCGACCTTGCCCAGCTGGGGGTGGTCGAACTCAGTCCATGGGATGAAGCCTTTGCCCGCCAGCTCCCGGTCGTTCCACGCCAAGAGTTTCAGGTTCTGCTCCTCGCGCTTGTCGGGGTCGGTGGTCTTCTGCCACTCCACGAGATCCACGCCGGCCCGCTGGTACCTATCCCAAAGTTCCGTGGTGTAGGCGATAAGGCCCCTGTGCTCGTAAGCCCACTCGGTGAGAGTCGCGCGGTTGGGCGACTTAACATCGGGATATCCGCTGACTAGCGTCCCTTCCTTGGCGATTTCCCTGGTAGCGCGGAGGTCGTCGGGGTCCATCTTGTCGTCGGGGTATTGGCAAGGATTCCTGTACGCGAAGCCCCCCGACGTATGAAGCGCCTGGACTGCCCCGATGTTGGTGTGGCGCAGGATGAACTCCACGATAGCCTTGGCCTCGGGCTCGCCTGTGGGGAAGTCGCCGCCTCCCGGTACCTTGGTGTCCCAGTTCGACGGGAAGTTCCTATTGAGGTCCAGTCCAAATGGGCCGCGATGCGTCTCGATGGGCTCGCCCTCGAAATCCTTCAGCGTGCCCTCAGGATAGACCCTGTAGAATGGACCTTTCCTTTCGCCGGGGCGGCGCGGGACCATGAGCCGCGGGTCTCTACTGGACTGCTTCCACTCACCCTTGTTGTCGTCTCGGACCCGCATCTGCAGGATCTTGCCGTCGCCGTTGACGTCCTCCCTGCGTAGGCCGGGCAACTCTGTGAACTCCTCTGCCGAATCAGGCCAGCAGCGGACGCTGGACCGCAGCAAGGTCGGAGTCGTCAGGTAGAGCTCGGCGCCGTCGGGATTGACTCTGGGCAGCACGTAGAAGGTCTTGGTGTCGAGGAGGTACGTGACCTCTTCGTCCTTACCGTAGTTGGAGAGCAGGTAGTCGATGAGATAAACCGCAACCATGCATCCGGTGACTTCACCGGCATGGATGTTTCCGTCAACGTAGATAGCGGGCTTGTGCTCGTGACAACCGGTCCCGCGATTTGTGATCGTGAGCGCCCAGATGTCCCGTCCTTCAAAGGATTTCCCCGCGCTCTCCAGCGATGCCAGGTTGGAGTAAGCCGCTGCGGCACTCTTCAGGTACTCCGTAAGCTCGGGGTATGTAAGGTACTTGTCGAAGGTGAGCTCGACCTTGGGAGATGAAGACAATTCACTCGCCTCCTGGAGAAGAATAAGGCAGGCTTCCGAATGGCCGTCCATACCGTCTTCGTCACAGCCTGCGGAGTCCCCTTCGGGCACCTCCTCCGCGCTTGTCCCGATTTACACGCCCCGCCGCTCCTGCGTGGGGCACAATGAACAGGAAAGGTTTGGATACCCGTAGAAGCTCGGTCAGGCCGCACTACAGAAGCGGACGGCTCCGACCACACGATGGGAGGCGGATAAGGTGAGCCCGATTGAGTACAGGTTATTCGCCCCGCGAAACCGCGAGGAGATGATCGACCTTCAGTCCAGGGCATACGTCATGCCGAGAAGCCAAGCCGACTGCTTCTACGAAGAAGGCGAAGTGGAGTCTTTGGGCGCGTTTGAGGGAAGCCACTTGGCATCAGCGCTGGACATCATCCACTTCCGGATCAGGTTATGGGACAGAGAGGTCGAGGCGGGCGGGATCGCGTCCGTCGCCACGAGTGGGGCGCTCTTGCGCGTCGCATCAAGAAGGACATGGACGGCGGAAGCCCCAGATTTGCCTATGCGGGCTTTCGTGGGGACCTCCCCGTATCGTACGCCATCTACTCCATCGGCTCAGGCGGGGAGTCGGCTTCGATACGCGTGATGGATGTTTCCGCCATTGACGCCGGGGCATGGCGGGATCTCCTTGGGTTTCTGAGCATGCACGTGACGGACGCAGGCAAACTGGACATCTACCTGCCTGTCGATTCACCTGTTCGGCTCCTGCTCCCTGAGGCCAACAAGGCAGTTATCCAGCCTTCGCTGATGCTCAGGGTGGTTGATGTTGAGGGGGTCCTCAACCTGCTGGCGGGTCCGCCGACGCCGGGAGTTGAGAGGCTGCTGCTGGGCATCCGAGACCCCATTTGCCCCTGGAACAACGGGGTCTTCCAGCTACCGGTCGGGGTCGGACCGGAGGGGACACTTGTACAAGGAACGCGGATGGCGGGTGACAATCGAGTGGAGCCCGAGGTAGTCATGGAGATGGCGACGTTTTCGCAGATTGTGTCGGGCTACGTTACTCCTGTAAGGGCAGCGGAAGTTGGCAAGCTCCACGTGCGGGACGGACGCGGACTGGAGAAACTCACAAGGGCCTTCCCCGGAAGGACCACATTCACCGCAGACTTCTATTGAGGTTGAAGTTTGAGTTTTGGGTGTGAGTTCCAGGTGTGGATTATGAGTGCGAGTTTGTAGTACGAGTCTAGACGGCTCAAGAAGAAGTGCACAGGGAGGCAAGGATATGACCATGAAGGACATACTGGCCAAAGCAATCGAGACTGAGGAAATGGGACACCGGTTCTACAGCGAGCAGGCCGCAGCCTCGTCAAACCCGCTGGCAAAGACGCTCCTGGAGGAACTGGCAGCAGACGAGCAGCGGCACGCTGGATGGTTTAGGCAGGTACTCGATCAGATGGCCTCGGGAAACACCGTGATTGCGTGGCCGGACACAGCGGCACCGGAGATCGAGACCAGGATGAAAGCCGCCTTCCACGGGCTCGCGTCGTCCCTCCAGCCGGTCGAATCGAAATCCCAGGAAGACGTGCTCAAGATGGCGATGGCGCTGGAGAAGGAGTCTTTCGGTGTCTACGATGGGCTGTTCAATAAGGCGTCGTCCGACGGGGAACGCCGCTTCTTCGACCGCCTCCGCCGCGAGGAGTACGAGCATCTGGTGTCGCTTGAGAACGTCCTGACCTACCTCACCAAGACCGGCATGTGGTTCGACATAGAGGAGACAAAGCGCTGGAACTGGATGGTGTGATTGAGGTAACAGACCCCTGGGCTTTGGGTTATCGCAGTCTAGGAAGGACTTCGCGGCCGCGATAGCGCTTTTAGCCCTTCGCTGTCCTGATTACCGTCCAACAGCCAAAACGAGTGAGGTCCGGGACCAACAATGTCCAGGAAATCGCGGGTGTCGCCGGCGTTCTCGGTAAGCTCTCCAACAGGGCAGGTAACGGCATAGCCGGCTGCTCCGAAATCCGCGGTCGAAATGGCATGCATAGCCCGGCGCTCTCCTATGGTCGATCGGCCCGCCAACCTGTAGTAGACCTGGGGAAGCGCTGCCACGCATCCCGCGTCACGGAATGCCTTGGCGGGGAACTTAGGATGCCAGCGCAGATTCCAGAAGGTCGTGAGCCCTACTTCAGCGCCCGGAGCAGCCGTAAGCAAAGCCGTCATGAATCGCGTCGCCCACTGGTTGGACCCTTCGATCTCCCACTCCATTTCGGCGTCAATGACATACGCCTGGGCGCCGCACTTTAGGGAGAGGGCTGCTGCAGCGGCCTCCTTGTCCAGATTGCCGTACGTATCTGCATAGCAGTAGCCCCACGCTATCAGCGGGATCCCGAGCGGCGCGCAGAGATCGGCCAGCGCGGCAAAGTCCCGCTGAAAACCGTACTTGGCGTCGTCTGCCGGATCGCCGTCGTGGAACTTGGCGCAGACACCGTAGCCTGTATCTTGGGCCACGCTGATGATCCTGTCCACGCCGCCACAGTCCTTTGGATCAAGGACCCAAAGGAACTTGCCGCAGAGAATGCCGGGCATCACGTCACCCCCGCGTGTTCGTCCGACTCATCATGACACGGTATGAGGAGCAGGGAGCGCTTGTGCGCGGCAGCTCCTCCCCCAGCAAGCGTGTCGAAGGCACCCCCGACCTGGTGATTGAGGTCATCTCCCAAGGCACGGGTGAATACGATAGGGTCACCAAGCGGCGACTGTATTCTGACGCAGGAGTCAAGGAGTACTGGCTGGTAGATCCAGACGCGCAGCAGGTACTAGTCATGCGGCTGGGCCATGAAGCATCCACCTCGCAGGAGGCATTTACGTCACAGGAAGCATCGACTCCACAAGAAGCATCCACCTCCACGGAGTTGTTCCTAGGCACGAGCGTGCTGAAGAGCACTCTACTGGGTGGGTTTGAAGTAAAACTAACGGACGTGTTCAGAGTCTAAAACACACCCCCCCCGGCGTGTCGACTACCGGGGGATGTCAAAAACACTGCCCCCGGCTCTCTCAACCGGGGGGCGCTTGTCTCCATCTTTTGTATCTAGCCTTTTGTCTCGCTCTTGGAACTGCGTTGCCTACTTCCCGAGATACGCCTTCTTGACCTGCGGATCCCTTATGAGTTCCTCGCACGGAGCGGCCATAACGATCCGCCCGGTCTCGATTACGTATCCTCTGTCCGCTGTTTTGAGCGCCTGGTAGGCATTCTGCTCAACAAGCAGGATGGTCGTGTACTTCCGGATATCCTCGATCTTGCGGTAGATCTCCTGGACAAGAACCGGCGCCAAGCCAATCGACGGCTCGTCAAGCAGGAGCAGTCTCGGATGGGACATGAGAGCCCGGCCGATGCACAGCATCTGTTGCTCCCCGCCTGATAGGGTGCCTGCGGGCTACCATTTTCGTTCCTCAAGCCTTGGGAACATGTTGAAGACCAGCGCGAGGTCCTCGTCCATCTTCTCCTGGTCCTTGCGCAGGTAAGCCCCAAGACGCAGGTTTTGGGCCACGGTCAGTTCCGAGAAGACGCGGCGGCCCTCAGGAGCGTGGGCGATGCCGGCACTTACGATGTCGTTGGGCTCCATCTTCCCAAGGTCCTTCCCCTCGAACGCCATAGAGCCGGACTGCGCCCTGACCAGCCCCGATATGGTCCGCAGCAGGGTCGACTTGCCGGCGCCGTTGGCGCCGATGATGGTGCTATCTCGCCCTCTTCGACCGATACCGAAACGTCGTCCAGAGCGTGGATGCCGCCATAATAGACGTTGAGCCCGTCAATCCTCAACATCGGCTTGGGCCTCCCCTTAGGCCTCGATCACCCTGGGATCGTTCTGGATCTCGTCCGGGGAGCCCGCCGCCAGGAGTTTTCCGAAGTTCAGGACGTACATCCTCTCACAGATGTTCATGATGACGTCCATGTGATGCTCGATGATGAAGATGGTCGTCTTGAAGGTAGCCCGCACGTTGCGGATGAACTCGATGAGCTCCACGCATTCCTGGGGGTTCATCCCGGCTGCGGGTTCGTCCAGGAGCAAGGGTTGGGATATGTGGGCGGAACTGGGAGGCCATGTTCTGGTGGAGGTGTTGGGCGCTCTACCCGCGCTGGCCCAACCTTCTGCCCACGGCAAGATCAGCAGGAGCCAAGCGAATTGAGCCGAGGTCGGCGGGTCGGACCCATCGCGCATCGCTGTGTTCCAAAAGCACCGGCTCTCCCTGTGCGGTGCACCGGAAGCAAAGAAGTCGCAAGTAGAAATCCTCGTAGTCATAGTCCGTCATCATGAATGGAACCACGTCGTCTACATCCAGACGAAGCTCCTCCTTGAGTTCCCTCCGGATGGAGTCCCGGGGCTCTTCTCCCTCATCCACTTTGCCGCCGGGGAATTCCCAATACCCCGCCAGACTCCCATGATTTCGCTGGCACACAAGCACACGATCGACAGCATCGGAGATTACTGCCGCAGTGACAACAGCGATCCGCCTATCCGCATATGCTTTTTCGGCCTTAGCGGCAACCTGAGCCAGCCGAGCATTGTACTCAGCTCCTCCGGCTCCATGGTGGACATATCTATGACACGTCGGACAGAGGGCTACGACAGCCTCGGGTGCATCCAAACCATCGTCGGAGACGCGCCGTGTGTGGTGTGTCTCCAGATAGGGGGTAGAGTTGCTGGCCCTGGCAAACGGGGCAGGCTGCCCGCATCCCTCGCAAAACCCCCTGGCGCGAGCCAAAACCCACTCCTTGACTATTGCGCTTCTCTCCCTGTACGTAGCGAGACGCGTAGTCTTGTCGATAGAACTACTCGAGGCGCGCAGAGCCCGATGTCGAAGGAGCGTCAACGAAACGCCACTATCGGACGGCGGGCGGATGCTCGGAAGCTCAACCTCTTCTACGGCACGGAGCCGGAATATGATGCCCTTTCTGGTGCCGCCGCCTTTGGCCGGTATCTGTTTCTCATAGTGATCTACATACTCCATGAACCCCTCAAAGCGGTACACCTTGGGCTGCTCTGTCTCGATAAGTAGTACAAGCGACTTGCCATCCCTTGTGTGATCGCGAATCGCCTTGTTGCCCCTAACCATCTCCATCGGACCATCCTGACCCGCTCCGGTGTAATGGTAGAAGCCATCCGCCTTCCACTCATCCTCATAGCCATACTGCTTACCGTGGCGGTCTGAGTACAGGATCACAACGGGTGCCTTATGAGTACTCAGTATCCCGCCCTGAATCGAGCCCCCAAGGATGTCCTTCACCTGCATCCTTGTATACCGGGAACCCCTCTGCAGCTCCATCAGTCCACCCCTTTGAGGTCAGTTGCCAATTGGCAACTTCGTCGGAAGGGCAGTATCTCCTCTAATGGGCAATTGGAGGGGCACTACATAAGGCGGCTGCGGTACAATATCCCTGAGGTGTCGCGATGATCACCAGAGCAGACAAGCTTGAGGCCATCTCCAGATTCGGGCTCATGGTGGGCCGGGATCCATGGTTCGCTTTCCTGATTGGATACCTTATTGGTCAGATCGATCGGGTGAACTTCGTGGACGACCTCAAGGACGCTGAGATCGCCATCCGGCTATCCGTCCGTCAGACGGCCATCTGGCCCCACGAACCTTTCAAGGCGACCGTTCGCGGCATCTCCATGCCCAACACGTACACGCTAGTGAGGTCCATCAGTAATGAAGAAACACCCATCTGTGTCTCGTTGGACTTCGACCACGCTGAGGACACGCCATGGTACCAGGCAGTCCTCCTTCCCAACACCACTTACGTGAAGGACGTCGAGGAAGCCGCCCAAGCCGATTCCGAGACGCTTTGGAAAGAGATGGACCGGACGCTGGACATCTACCGCGAGGCGAAGGCCCGGCTCAAAGACGCGGATCCCTCCCGCCAGAAGGAGCTCTCCTACTACATGGCGCTGGCTGAAGACCAAATGAAGACCCTAAGCCGGCAGATGGAGGAACTGAACAAGCACATGAAGCGCCTCGCCGACCGGGAGCAGGAACAGCAGGACTAGCCACTCCCCCAAGTCTGCCTGACCCCAAAGTCCGCCTGGCCCCAAAGTGGTCCCCAAGCCCATCCGCCGCCCGCAATGGCAGAGACTGAAATGGGGATGTACTATCCCTAGAAAGCATGATCTGTAGAGGCACAACTTTGAAAGTACATGATCCCTAGATCATGCTCTTTCAGTGATGTGCATCCAGGTTTCAGTCCCAGGCCCGAAAAGCCTGGCAGAGGCCACAAACAGGCGCAGAACAGGCACAGAACAGGGCATAAATCAGGCATAACACAAGCCCCGAGCAGGACTTACATCCCGCCGGGGCCTGCACTAAGTCTCAAATCTTGTTCTAAATCCTAATCCTGAGTCCTTAACCTCAGTTCCGGATCTGCTTCCTACTCGCTCAGCACGTACGCCGTCACGAGCCTTGCCGTCGCCAGCAGGCCTTCTTTGTGGGTCCGCTCGTGGGAATGCGAGGCATCCACGCCCGTCCCGACGCAGGCGCACCTGACGTCGACGCCCGACCGCAGCAACGGGCCGGCGTCGGAGCCGTAGAACGGGAAGATGTCGGTGACGTACGAGATGTTGTTCTCATCGCACAGTGCCTCAAGCTTCCTCCGCAGCGTGAGGTCATATGGCCCTCCGCTGTCCTTAGCGCAGATAGACACCGAAAACTCGTTGCCCAGGAGCCCGTCGCCTACGCAGCCCATGTCCACCGCGATAAACTCCCGAACGGTATCGGGGATGCCGAACGATGCGCCGTGCCCTACCTCCTCAAAGTTGCTGATGAAGAAGTGGGTGGTATAGGCAGGCTGCAGTTTCTTGTCGGCCATGTACTTCGCGCAGCCTAGCAGGGCCGCGACCGAGGCCTTGTCGTCCAGATGGCGAGACTTGATGAACCCCGACGGCGTAACCTCCGTCCGCGGGTCGAAGACGACGAAGTCGCCTACACGGATGCCCAGGTTGAGGACGTCATCCTTCGTCTTGACCTTCTCGTCGATGCGGACTTCCATGTTGTCGGCGTTACGCTTCATCTCGGTGGTCTCGGGACCCCAGACGTGGGACGCAGCCTTATTGATGAGGATGGTCCCTGTGTATCGCTTACCGTTGCTGGCCTTTATGATGACATGTTCGCCTTCCAGGCTGGGCCAGGGGGATCCGCCGATCAAAGTTAGTTTGAGCCGTCCGTTGCCCTTCACCTCAAAGACCATGGCTCCCAGGGTGTCTACGTGGGCGGATAGCCCGCGCTCAGGACCCTCTTTGCGACCGGGGATGGTCACCAGCAGCCCGCCCTTGTTGGTGAGGGTGGCCTTGTATCCCAGCTCCTCAAACTGCTCCTTGATCCACCTGACAGCCTCGTTCGTATCGCCGCTAGGGCTGGGGATCTTGCAGAGCGTGGCCAGTTTGTCGGTCATGTACTCAATGTCTGGAACGTTGTTGGGGGTCATGTTAATACCCATACTTCGCCTCCTGTGACGTCAGCAGCCGAGCGGTCCGCCGGCTGGAGCCTTCAGAGCAAGGTCGCCCCGGTGGCGCTCCCGCTCGCAGTCGATTTCTGCTTCTACTGAAGTACTACCTCTGCCTTGGCCTTCCCTGCCCTGGGCGTGGACGCCTGTACCACCAGCCTGGTACCTCTTGCGGCTCTCACGGCCCAGGTGACCTTCTGCTTGATCTCTCCGCCCCCGGCACGACCGCCGAGGTGGCCGATCTCCTGCTCGGCCTTGCCGGCGACGATGACGACCTCCGCGGATGCGCCCGGAGCGGCAGATGCCTTGCCCGCCTCGCGAGCGCCCAGCAGCGCAACCTTTACCGGCTTGGCTTGCTTCATCTTCAGGGCGTTGTAGGTGACGTGAGTCGGCAGGTAGCCGTCGTTCTTCACGACGGCCTCAATCTTGAAGACCCCGTCGGCCAGCACCTCCACCTTGACTTTCTCTATCACGAGGTGGGGCGACACCGCGGCCCTGGTCAGCGTGAACTCCGAGTTCTTCCGGCACTCCTCTTCTAGGAGCGAAACCGGCGGGTTCTGGCGCCCCATCTTGGGCTCCCAGCCGCCTATCTCGACCTCGCCCAGCTGGGGATGCGTGAACGGACGCCAGTTGTGGAACAGCTGGCCGCCCAACTTCTCATCCTGCCATTTTAGCAGTCTGACGCCGTCTTCCTCGCGCTCCTTGTCGCTCATGTTGCGCCACTGTGGGCCGAACCGCTTCTGCACTCCGGCCCTGCCCAGCATATCCCACAGTTCCGTCTCGAACGACAGAAGGCCCAGCGTCTCATAGACCCACTCCAGGTCAGACCCCACCGGCGCGTCGTTCGGGGTGGTCGCGAAGGCCTCGAACACCGACTTCATTGGGTATCCGTTGTGCTCCTGCGCGATTTCGCCCAGCACGCGGTAAAGCTCCAGGTCGCGCTGGTCCATCTCGCGGTCCGCCTTGTTGGCCGGAGGACGGAGTTGGATGCCGCCGCTGGTATGGTAGGCCATAGCGGTCGCGATGTTGGGATGGGCCAGATAGAAGTCGCCCACCGCCTTCATCTCCTGCTCGGAGAAAGGGTAGTCGCCCGAACCCGTCTGGTGCACGGGAAGCCTCCAGTTGGCCGGGTACTGCCGGTTGAAGTCCAACCGGTACTTGCTCTGAGCCACCGGTACGGGGACGTCAGGGTCATAGTCGCGGATGAAGCCCTCAGTGTAGACGTCGTAGAAGGTCTCCGCACCTGTGCCCAACTCATCCGGCCTGCGGCGGATCATCAGCCGCGGGTCCTTCTCGGACACTTTCCAGTTGCCATCGGGGTTCTTGACCCGCATCTGCAGGACCTTGCCGTCGCCGTCCACATCCTCGGCGTAAAGCCCGGGTTTCTCATCCTCTTCCACCGGCCAGGGGCGCAGGCTGGACCGCAGCATGTAGGGGGTCGTGAGGTAGTACTCGGACCCGTCTACTGTGATGCGGGGGATGAAGTAGAACACCCGAGTGTCGATCAGGCTTGTAATGCGCGGGTCCTTGCCGTACCCCTCCAACATCCGCTTGATGGTGTATAGGATGACCTCGCAGCCAGTGACCTCACCGGCGTGGGTGTTGCCGTCGGTGTACACGCCGGGTTTGTCGGGGCCCGGCCCAGTCTCGTGATTGGTGATCTCGAGCATCTGGATCTCGCGTCCCTGATAGGACAGCCCGATACACTCCACCCTGCACAGGTTGGGATACTCGCGCACGCAGTCCTGCAGAAACGCGCGGATCTCGTCGTACTTGTGATAGCGGTCGAAGGTTATGTTCACAGCGTTACCTCCACCCTGTCAGTGCCTGCCTTCATTGACTCAACCACCACCGCAACCTTGGTCCCTGCCTTGGCTCGCACGACCCACTCCACTTCCTTGTGGTTACCGGGCGCGCTGCCGCCGTACCAGCCCATCGCGCCGCGTCCGCTGCCGGCCAACCCGGGCAGGTGATCGATCTGCTGCTTGGGTTTGCCCGTGACGAAGGTGAGCGGGACCTGTTCGGCGCCGGCCTCCCTGTCCGCCTGGCAGTCCTTGTTCTCGCGGCAGCCCTCCGCCAATTTCAGTTCAACGGTGAGCGGCTTCGACTTCCCTGCGTTTACCGCCATCTGGCAGCCGTAGGTGGGCATGAAGCTCTCATTGGTCACGACGGCTTTTATCTTGTAGAGGCCTTCCGCCAGCTTCTCGACAGTGGTCTTCTCGATATCCACTTGGGGCAAGCAGGCCGCGTGGTACAGGGTGAACATGCAGTTCTTGTGGCACTCGCCCTCGAGGAATTGGGGCGGCGGGTTAGTCAGAACGAACTTGGTCTTCCATCCGCCTATCTCGACCTTGCCCAACTGCGGGTGCTCAAACTGGTGCCACCTGACGAATCCCTGGCTCGCGAGTTCCCTGTCCTGCCATTTGAGCAGAGCCAGTTGGCTGTCCTCAGCGTTGCGCCCGCGGCGGTCAAGGAGCTTATTGCCTGCTCTGACCGAAGCGTCCCAGAGCTCCGTCGAGAACGTGATGATGCCCATGTGCTCGTACAGCCAGTCCATGAACACGCCCTTGAGCGGGTGTTCCTTGTCTGCAGTGTAGTCCTCGTATGTGGAGATGTCGGGATATCCGGTGAGTTCCTTGCCCTTGCCGCCGATGGTCTTGTAGATGAGGACGTCCACCGGCGGCAGCTTGCTGTCAGGCTTTGTGCAGGACGGACGCAGGATCGCCCCCATCGTGGTGTGATATGACATCCCGCCGCAGATGTTGGGATGGGATACGATGAAGTTGGCCACATTCCTGGTCTCGGGCTCCGAAAGGGGATACGGCCCCGCGCCCCGCTGGACGACGTCGGGCTCCCAGTTGGCGGGGTAGTTGCGGTTGATGTCCAGGCTCCACTTTGGCTGAGCCATTTTGATCTCGCCGCCGTCCCAGTTCTTGATGATGCCTTCCTGATAGACCCTGTAGAAGGGGCCTTCCTTGTCCCAAGGCTCCCGCTTGACCATTATGCGGTCGTCCTTCTTGGAGACCTTGTAGTCGCCCTCGGGGTCCTCGATGCGCATCTGGAGGATCCAGCCGTCACCGTCCACATCCTCCGGATTCAGGCCGTCGTCGCTGTCCCGCTTGGGCCACTCCCGCACGCTGGACCGCATCTGATACGGCGTGTGGAGGAACATCTCGGCGCCGTCAATCGAAATGCGTGGGAGGATGTACCAGGTCTTGTCGTCTACCAGCCCGGTAACGAACGGATCGGAGCCGTAGTTGGACAAGAGGTACCACACGGTGTAGAGGCAGACCGCCGATCCTGTGACTTCTCCCGCATGGTGGTTCCCGTCTATGTACATGGCGGACTTCTTGTCGGCGCAGCCCTTCCTTTGGTTGGTGATCTCCACCATCCACATGTCGCGACCTTCGTACGTCTTTCCGATGGAGTACATCTTCGCCAGGTCGCTTTTTTCCTCGACCATTTCCTTCAGGACCGTCGTGAGCTCAGCATAGTCATAGTACCTGGTGAAATCCGGTTTCTTCACGAGCCATCCTCCTCGTGGGGTCAGTATCCCGCATGGACATCCCGCGCGCCGCTTATTGGCGCGCCTTCCGCCAGTTCCTAGTACTCGATGCCTTCCCTGGCTGCTACCCCTTTCTGGAAGTGGTGTTTCAACTCCTTCACTTCCGAGACGGCATCGGCTGCGTCCATGAGTTCCTGAGGGCAGTACCGCCCGGTGAGTACAACGTCCAGTTCCTGGGGCCTTTCCTTCAGCAACGCCAAGACGTCGGACGTCTCTATCAGGCCGCATGCCACTGCTACGTTGATCTCGTCCAGCACCACCATACCGTACCTGCCCGACGCGAAGGCCTCCTTGGCCCGCGCCAAAGCCTTTGCCGCGAGGTCTTTGTCCACCGTCGCGGGATCCCCGAGGTTCACGAACTCTTCGCGTCCGTGCTGCTCGATCTCCAGAAGCGGCAGGTACTTCTCCGCAGCGATCCGCTCTCCGTAGACATTGCCCTTGCCCTTCATAAACTGGATGATGAGGACCCGTCTCCCCCACCCTATCTGCCGGAGCGCAAGCCCCAGCGCCGCGGTTGTCTTTCCCTTGCCATTACCGGTATAGACCATTACAACGCCGCGCACGCCGGATGCGGGCTTGGACGTCGATGGGTTCTCCATATTACCTACCTCCATTACGCAGGTATTGCTTTGCCTACCCAAGCGCTTCTTGCCCCCCGTTGGTTTATCCTTCCTCATCCGAGCCTGACCATCGTGTCGCCAAGGGAAGGGTTTGGCTGCTTCTCGCGCGCCCTACCAGCGCCGCGCAGAAGGATTAGGCTCAGACGAAGCGGAATCCAGTCAGCGGAAAGCACGCATGGGCCAGTGCTGCTCGGCATTGGCGACAACCATGAACTCAGCCCCAAGACAGAACGTCGAATTCAATGATAGACTCGACCCAGGACAACCTTTCGGAGGACGAGGAGACGCCGATGAGCCAGGGTCAAAGCGACAATACGCGCGGTAGGAATGGAGCCGGTAGTGCAACCGGCACGAATGGCCGGAACGGCAACGGCCCCACTTCTAACGGCAGGGGCTCCAACGGCCGCAACGGCAGGAGCCGCAGCAATCACCAGGGAGGCGACGTACGCTGGCCCTGGGTAATCCTTTGCCTGGTTGGGATGCTGTTCATCATCGCTACGGGTATGTCCCGCACTCCCATGGGAGAGGGGCTGCTGGTAACCATCCCCGCAGTCATGGCGCGAGCGATCCGAACGGCCGCGGGCATCTTCTCGATGTTCCTTTGCTTCATGGTCATCCTGAACTCGGTCATAAAGATGGTGAGCCCAGATGAGCCCCTCCCCCGCTTCGTCTGGGGGTTGTGGGTCCTCTTCGCTTCAGTAGCCGCGATGTACCACGCGTACCTTGTTCCCTGGCCGGAAGTCTTCGCAACTGCCAGGGACGGCGGTGGGGCCGGCATGATCGGAGCCTCGGTGTACTGGTTCCTTGGGACGGCTGTCACAAAGTATCCCGCCATAGCGGTGATGCTGCTCGGCGTCGCGATCGGCGTGAGCCTGCTCCTGGGCAAATCCCCCTGGATGCCGTTCTCACTCATATGGATGGCCGTTCTCTCAGGCTGGCAGTGGTTCCGCGACCTCTTGGGCGAAGTCTTCCGCCCCCACGGACCGCGCCCCGAAGACATTGAGGTGGAGGACGATGAGCCGCCTCAGGACGAGGACGAGTACGAGGAAGTCCCGGCCGACGAACCGCTGGATCGGGGACCAAGGGCCGCTTCAGCCTCCGGGAGAAGCTTCTCGACCACGGTATCCGAACTGAGGGAGAAACTCTCCAGGCAGGATGCGGAATCCATGGGTCAGGCCGCGGCAACAGCCTCGCCGGCAAGCGCTATTCCGGGTGCAGCCCCCTCTGCGAGCGGTGCCTCCCCAAGTATGGCCGGGCAGAAACCCGGCCCGGTCGGGGACCTGGATACCCTTGCGGCGGAATTCGCCCCGCTCATGGAACAGCCGCCCCTGACGGAGGACCTCTTCTACGAACTGCCTCCCTACGACATATTGCAAAAGTCGGATCCCCCCAAGCGCACTGCGCGCAGCAAGGTGGACGCCGATATGCTGTCTCGGACCATCGAGCGGACGCTGCTTTCCTTTGGCGTGGTCTCCAAGGTAGTCAATGTCGAGCACGGGCCGACGGTCACGCGGTTTGAACTGCAGCCCGGACCGGGTGTAAAGGTCGCGAGCATCGTCAATCTGAGCCAAGACCTGGCCCTGGCGCTGGCCGCGCAGGATGTCCGCATCGAGGCGCCCATCCCGGGCAAGTCGGCTGTGGGCATCGAGGTCCCCAACAAGGAAGTCTCGGCGGTCCACTTGCGGGACGTGATGGAGTCCAGGGAGTTTCGGTCGTCTCGCTCGCCCCTCACTGTCGCGTTCGGATCCGACGTGTCCGGCAAGCCCGTAGTAACCACTCTGGACCACTGCCTGCACCTTCTCATCGCAGGCGCGACCGGTTCCGGCAAGAGCGTGTGCATAAACAGCATCATCGCGAGTATTCTCTACAAAGCCAGGCCGGATGAGGTGAAGCTGGTCCTCATCGACCCGAAGCGCGTGGAGCTGACGGTCTGGGGCCAGGTACCACACCTCATCGCGCCTGTGGTCTCGGACCCCAAGAAGGCGGCAGGCGCCCTGCGCTGGGCGATCAAAGAGATGGAGGCCAGGTACGAGAAGTTCACCAAAGTCGGGACCAGGGACATCGACCGCTACAACGAGGTTGCCACTCCTCCAGGCAGCCTGAAGCCCGCGATGCCCTACATCGTCATCGTGATTGACGAGCTCTCCGACCTCATGATGGTCGCGCCGGCAGAGGTCGAGGACGCCATCTTCCGCCTGGCTCAGATGGCCAGGGCCTCAGGCATATACCTGGTTGTTGCCACGCAGCGTCCCTCAGTGGACGTCCTGACGGGGACCATCAAAGCCAATATCCCGACCAGGGTAGCCTTCGCCGTCGCCTCCCAGATCGACTCCCGCACCATCCTGGATATGGCGGGCGCCGAGAAGCTGCTGGGGAGAGGCGATATGCTCTTCTCGCCTGTCGGATCCATCAAACCTTTGCGCGCGCAGGGCTGCTACATCTCGGAGCGCGAGATCGACGAGCTCGTGTCCTTCGTGTCGGCCCAGGCTAAGCCGCAGTTCGCTGCGGGGATCCTCGCCACCGCGGAGACAACTGAAGGACGCGACACCGAGGTGCAGGACGACCCGTTCTTTTCTCAGGCGCTGCGCATCGTGGTGGAGGCCAAGCAGGCCTCGGTCTCGCTGCTCCAGAGGAAACTCCCCATCGGCTACAGCCGCGCCGCCCGCCTCATCGACGCCATGGAGGTCAAGGGCTACGTCGGGCCTTACGAGGGATCGAAGCCCAGGGAAGTGCGGATGTCAATTGAAGAATACATGCGGATGTTTGAGGGCGGCACGGCTGCCTCCGGCCAGCCCGAGGCAGGACCTGACCGGGATTCGACAGCCCACGTGCCGGGTAGTGGCATCGGCGCTCGGCCGTCCGGCGGCGGTACTCATCTCACGTCTTATTCCGCAGGTGGTGCCACCCAGTCCGGCGGTTCTGCCGCTCCGGCAGGCAACACTGCTGACTCCTCAGGGTTCATAAGGCCCCCGGGAGCAGCCGGTTCAGCTCACATCGATCAATCGATCCTCAGAAAGCCGTCCTTCCTTGAGAAACCCGGGACAATGTCACGGGGTAGCATCAGGCGAGAGACAGGCGGGCCCAGGAGGGGCTCAGAGTGAGCGAGCATTCCGTCTCCAGATTCGGACACGTCCTCACTGTCGACTTCACGACAGGCACAGTGTCGTCCCAGGACTTGGACCCTGCCATAATCCGTGAGTTCATAGGCGGTTCCTACCTGGGAACGCACCTCTGGCTTGAGAGCGCGAGGCTGGAAGTCGATCCGCTGTCGGCGGCCAACACGCTGGTCATCGCCCCTGGACTCCTAACCGGATATCCCGTCTTCACAGCCAGCCGGGCGTCCTTCGTAGCCAAGTCGCCTCTAACCGGACTCCTGTCCGAGTCCACGATCGGAGGATTCTTCGGCGCTAAGCTGCGGGCAGCGGGCTGCAGCGCCCTTGTCATCAAGGGGAAGTCGTCCATCCCCTGCTATCTCGTCATTGATGGGGACAAGGGGACGGCAGACATCAAGCCCGCCGGCACCTTGTGGGGCCAGGATGTCTTCGCTACGGATCGCCTGCTAAAGGACCTCTATGGAGAGGACATCGAAGTCGCCGCCATCGGGCCTGCCGGCGAGAACGGAGTGTACTACGCCTGCGTGATTGCGGGAGGCGTCCACTCCAGGGCAGCAGGACGGACCGGCATGGGCGCGGTCATGGGCTCTAAGAACCTGAAGGCCGTGGTGGTCAGGGGAGGCCGGAGCCCTCGCCCTGTCGACCCCAAAGGGTTGGCGCTGCAGATGCGGGACCTCCTCGTAAGGATCAATGAAAAGACCCAGGCCTTCCAGCAGTACGGGACGGCAGGGGGCATCATCTCGTCAGACGCCAGCGGCGACCTTCCCAATCACAACTGGAGAGGCGGAAGCTACCCTGGAGCCGCCAAGGTCACCGGCCAGGCTATGTGGGAAAAAGGAATGGTCACCGGGCACTACTCGTGCTTTTCATGCCCGATACACTGTGGAAAAAACATCAAACTGGGCAAGGTGGGTGACAGGCCTGGGGAACCATCCCACGGGCCGGAGTACGAGAACATAGGGGCATTCGGACCTCTGGTCCTGAACGACGATCCGGAATACGTGGCAGCTGCCAATGACCTATCCAACAGGTTGGGCCTGGATACCATCTCGGCCGGCAACGCCATCGCCTTCTCGATGGAGGCCTACGAGCGCGGCCTCATCGACGAAGCCGACGTTGGGCGGCCGCTCCCGTGGGGCGACGGAGAAGCCGTGCTCTACCTCCTGCACGAGATAGCGTACCAGCACGGCATAGGCGCGGTCCTCTCCAAGGGTGTCAGGCAGGCAGCTGAGATCCTGGGACCCTTGGCCAAAGAGTTCGCCATTCACGTAAAGGGGCTTGAACTGCCATTCCACGACCCTCGGACCTACACTGCCATGGCCATCAACTACGCTACCGCGATGCGCGGAGGATGCCACGTTGAGGGCATGACCTATTACATAGAGAGCGGGGCGTATCCAAGGGAAGCCTTGGGTCTCGAATTTGATGGAGAGATCGGACCCGGCGGCACAGACGGCAAAGCCGAGATAGCAGCTAAGATGCAGGACTTCCTGGCCATGTTCAACGCGCTGGGGCTATGCAAGTTCCTTATTCGCCCCCAGGTGACAGCGGGCGAGATCGCGGGATGGATGAAGTCAGCCTGTGGCATCGATATCACGGGCGACGAGATCCGCCGCGCCGGCGAAAGGGAGTTCAACTTGCGAAGGCTCTGCAACGTGGCGGCGGGCATCACGCGAAAGGACGATACGCTGCCACCCCGTCTCCTCTCGCAGCCCCGGCCAACCGGTCGCGCCGCCGGCCAGCTCCCCTTCCTCGGCAAGATGCTGAACGAGTACTACAATCTGCGGGGCTGGGACGCCGAAGGCATCCCGACCCTCGCCACTCTTGCCCGGCTCGACCTCATGGATTACCTGGACAAGGTAGGCATCCGGCGGCGGGTGCTGACGGAGTGAGCGGCAACGTGAACGAAGCAGCCAGCGACGGGGTGAGCAGCAGCGTGAGCGACGCAGCCGACAGCGGGGTGAGCAACAGCGTGAACGGCGGGATTACCATGGTAGGCATAGAGGTACTGGGGCACCTCATCTTCTACTTGCCTTCTGAATCCCGAAAAGGCAACGTAGCAATTGTCTCCGTCCCTGTGGGGACCACGGTTGGCCAGCTCCCAGACCTCCTCAGCATCCCCCGCCACGAAATCCAGGCCATACTGGTCAATGGAGACACCGCTCGCGACCCATCAGCTGCGCTCGGGCCACACGACAAGGTGACCGTCCTCCCCATCATCTCTGGGGGATGATGGATCCCCCCTGCTCTCCCCTACTTTGCCGCTTCGATGAACCCCGCCGGATTCACAATCTTCCCGCCAGTAACGAACGGCGTACCGGTATCCTTTAAGGCCTGTAGCAGCGCATCTGCCGTGGCCGATGGGTTCACCTGCAGGCCAAGCGCCATGAGCCCTGCGACGTACGGACTTGCCCAGCTGAGCCCTCCGGCCCCGTAGTAGGTGTAGGAGTTCTCCGAATCGGCGGTCGCGACCGTGATGCAATCCACCGGGACGGCTAGCGAGTTGGACAAGTCGCCTTCGGCTACGGCGATCCAGTTCTCAAAGGTGGAAGTCTTCTTGTAGGATTCAGCCAGGTAGATATAGGTATTCAGCGCCTCGGCCTGAAGGGAGTCGAGTTCCGGCTGCTCCGTCAGGAGACGGACCAGTTCCTTACGCACATCTTCCCAGGATTTCGCCCCGGCTTCCCTTATCTTCTCTACGACCCAGCGCTTGGCGGTAGTCCAGGTCCAGGGCAGGTAGTTCTCTGGGTTATCCCTATCGGTGCCGGGCTTCGCGCCAGCGCCTGTGATCTCGACTGCGGTCATGCTGGGATAGATCACAATCACTCCCGCGTCCTCTGCCCGCTTGACGGCATCGGCCCACTCGGCAGCTCCGGCGACACCGGTTGCTTCATCAAATGCATTTGCGGCTATAGCGGCGGCAACCACCCGCACCCGTTCTTGGGCGGGGAGGGTCTCATTCAAGGCGAGAATCTGGTCCATCGCCTGCGCCGAGGAGGGGTAGGTGTTGTCGTCGTTGGGAATCGCGAAGTAGTGGATCTTCGAGTCCGGCGCCACGCCGTGCCGGCCGGCCAGGATACCGGCAACCGCTGCGCCGTGGAAACTCACAGCAGCGGAGTCGGTGTCGCCGGGAGACACTTCGTGATAGATCAGCCTGTCCCCGAATTCCACGTGGTCCTTCAGTATCGGCCTATCGATGACGGCCACGGTGATCCCCCTGCCGGTGATCCCCTGCTCGTGAAGGTCACGGAGACCGAGGCCGAGGTACCTGCCCTCGTCCATCAGGGCCTGCGGCGAAAACCCTTCCGGCATCTTGTCCTCGGGAGGCCAGATGGTGGACGTATCGAAGGTAAGTGTGCTCGGATCGGTGAGCCTTGAGAGGTCAGCCTTGGAGGCATCCTGTCCGGCCAGGTCCGCGTACTTGTAGGACTGGATGCGCGGATAGGGAACATCGGCAAACGGGTCCTCACCACCCGAGAGATACGGAAGGTAAGCAAGGATTCCCGCGACGCTCGACCCCAGCATCACTAGCACAAGTATGCCGACCAGGACTTTTTTCTTCACGGATGCCCCTCCAGTGACTTGGATGCCCTCAACCTTACACAGTATAACAGACGTACCGGAGGACTTTCTTGATGCGGCTGAGAATGCCCCGTTACCGGATTCGTTACCTGATTTCGGAGGTGTCGTGATTGTACAGGGAAATGAGGAAGAAGGAACGGGCGATGGCGGATGCTGACGCTCGGGCCCTGCTGTCGGAGGCCGACTTCGGCTTCCTGGGGCTCGCTCAGGCGGATGGGCAACCCTACGTCGTCCCGCTAAATCACGTAGTAGTGGATGGCGACATCATCTTCCACTGCGCTCGGGAAGGCCACAAGCTGGACGTCCTCAAAGAGAATCCCCGCGTGTGCTATGCGGTGTCCACAGAGCATGAAGTAATGCCGGAGAAGATCAGCACCAAGTACAAGAGCGCAATTGCGTTCGGGACCGCCGAAATCGTTGAAGGCCCCGATGCCAAGAAGCCGCTACTTGAGGCGCTTTTGGCCAGGCTGGCCCCTGGGCAGGGGTTCAGGTGCGGTGGCGAGACCATAGCGAACACCTGCGTCGTCCGCATTAAGGTGGAAAGGGTCACCGGCAAGCAGCGGGCATAGAGTGAGGCATGTCAGGCAGCAAGGAATAGGAACAGGCCGCCCGCAGATGCGGGCGGCCTACCTTTTCTGAACGGAAAGGCATATCTCCCCATCACGTCCACAACGAATGGTCGGCTTCATCATCACGTCCGCAACGAACGGTCGATTTCACCGTCACATCCGAGCCGGAATAGCCCCGGCTGCGGCTCCCTCAGCGCTCCTCAACACACGCATGCCCAGGAGGAACGAGGCCAGCGCAATGAGGTTGAAGGCCCCAGCAGCATAGAAGCTCACGTCGAAACTGCCGGTCCATTGGGCGATCAGCCCGGTCACGGACGGGGCCAGGATCATGGCAAGACTGCCAGACGAGTTGAATGTTGCGAGGATCGCTCCCCTGGACTCGGGCGGAGCGTTCTCAGAGACAGCCGATACGAGGACCGGATCGATGACCAGCTTGCCGGTCGCCCCATACAGGGCCAGGACTGCCGCGAGCGTCACCGAGGCACCCATGAAAGGTATGGCGGCGGTTGCCGCGGCGGCGATGGGCAAGCAGATCTTGAGCACAAAATCCCTGTTCTTGCGCTTGTCGGCGGCGACGCCCCAGAGGATCGTCGAAGGAGCCATCATCAGGGGCATCACGATGGGCACGACGGCTGATAGCCCTCCTTGCAGCCCTCTCACCGTCTCCAGGTAGTACGGGAGCCAGGAGAGCATCAGGTAGAAGCCGTACATCGTGAGGAAGTGAGAAAGGGACATGAAGGCGAGGAATCCCCAGTCGGGGCGCCAAGATGCAATGCGCCCGGATGCGGCGCGCTCAAATTCGTCGCGTCGGGATGCGGTGCGCCGGGATGCCGGCCCCTTCTCCACCTGCGCTGATCGCTCGATGGGAGACGCATCTTCGCCGCGGCTGCCAACCGTGCCAGGAGCCGAATTATCCGGCTTCCGTCGGGACCTCGGCTCAGGCACTGCCACCATAACGACAAGGATGAAGGCCGCCGAGATGACGCCGAGCGCCACGAAGGGCATCTTCCAGCCCAGCGAGAAGGCCGAAAGGAACTTGCCCAGCAGGAATCCCAGCGCGCTGCCGATACCCGCGCCGGCGGTTGTGACGGCAACTCCCCCTGCCCGTCTTTCCGGGGGAAGGGTGAAACTCAATATGGCCTGCTGGCAGGCGAAGTAGGTGGCTTGACCCGCTCCCGTGAGAACGCGGGCGAGCAGAAACTGGAACGGGCTCCGGGCAAGGACTCCGGAGAGAAGCCCAACCGCCTGGATGCCGAACCCTACCAGGATCATCCTCCGGGACCCAAAGCGATCGGCCAGAAGGCCGGACGGGATCTGCAGCAACATGTACGAGAAGAAGAACGACGATGACAGGAATCCCAGGTAGCCCTCAGACAGTCCCCAGAAGTCGCCTATGTCCTTCAGGGCGGACGAAAGCGCAGTCCTCGTCGCGTAGAGAAGCAGCCACCCGACAGATAGGACCAAGACTCCGACCATCCAATTGCCCTTCGGCGCTGTCTGCTCCCTACCTAGTCGCGCAGGCGGGTGTCCCGCCGCCGATTCCGTCATCCGATGCTCCGATTCGTGCATCAATGAAAAGCCCCCAGGTAGATGAATATCTTCGTTAGTACCCCAGCACCAGGCCTCCAACGCGCCTGTCGGACCCGCCGAGGAGGATGCCAGTGTCGGGGTCCTTCATGATGATCTGGGCTCCGCCTCCGCCCGCGAAGTCGCCGACCGTTCTCACCGCATGTCCAAGGTCGGCCATGCGACTGGCTGTCAGGGCCGGGAAGCGGGACTCCATCCGAACTTCAAAGGGTTTGCCGAGGGTGATCACGTCGGTACCGGGGGAAGACGTCCATCTCGGGAAGTCGGCGGCCTCCTGGGGTCCCATCCCGTGGTCCAGCATGAGGCTCAACATCTGCATGTTCCACTGGGGCTGTCCGTCTCCACCCGGAGTCCCTCCCACTATGAAGGGGGCGCCGTCCTTTAGAACCATGTAGCAGTTCAGCGTGTGCATCGGGCGTTTTCCGGGAGCCAGGCAGTTGGGATGTCCCGGCTCCAGCACGAAGGAGCGGCCCACGCGGTTATTCAGCAGAACGCCGGTACCGGGGACCATCACCGCGCTGCCGAACGCGAATGCGTTGCTATGGATGAAGGAGCAGCAGTTGCCGAAGCGGTCCCACGCCACGAAGGATGTCGTGTCGCCGTCGCCATCGGGCCCGGCGGCTTCGCCCGATGCCCGATGGAGGTCAATCTGCTTCCGCGCTCCCGCAGCGTACCCCTTGGAGATGAACTTGGAGACGTCGAAATCCGTGACTTCGGGATCGCCCGCGTAACGGTTCCTGTCGGCGAAAGCGATCTTCTTGGCCTCGACCATGAGGTGCATGACCTCGGGACCCAGAGGATCCATGGACGATACGTCCCATCCCTCAAGGAGATTAAGCTCCTCCAGCACCATGAACCCCTGGGAGACCGGGCCTGTCTGAAGCACCGTGTACCCCCGGTAATCAGTACGGATGGGGTCATAGAAAGATGAGGGTTCATCCAGGTGACGGGCGAACTCCTTGCCGGTGAAGGTGCCCCCCATCTCCTCATTCATCTTGTAGAACTTCTGGGCGAACGGACCCTTGTACATGTACTGGGCTCCACCCGCGCCGAAGCCGCGGAGAGTCTCAGCCATGTCCAGCCGCTTCATGATAGTGCCTGGAGCAGGCGGCTTGCCGCCCGGCAGGAAGACCTCGCGGGATCCGTCGTACTGGGAGAGTTTCTCCCTCTCAGCCTCGATCGCTTTGGAGAGGCCCACTGTGACCGGGAACCCTTCTTTGGCGATCTTGACTGCCGGCGCAAAGCACTTCTCCAGGCTGAAGGTGCCAAACCGCCTGGCGCCCAGTTCGTAGACGAGAGGCGCCCCGGGGACACCTACCGACAGAATGCCGTGCTGCGGGAGTATCGGCCCGCAGTCCTGAAAGGCTTCCAGTTTGGAACCGTCGCCCGGCGCGCCGCTGCCGTTCAGTGCCGTGATGGTGCCGGTGGAGGCATCGTAGTAGATGAAAAAGGCATCTCCGCCAAGCCCGCACATATGGGGCATGGTGACGGCGGTGACTCCCGACATTACCAGGCAGGCGTCCATCGCGTTCCCGCCCTCGCGCAGCGCCTCAAGCCCATAGACGACCGCCAGCGGATGCGCTGCCGCGATCATCCCTGATTTCGACATGTGGGAACCCATTCTGGAAGCCATGTCTCGTCACCCTTTCAGTGTGCGTCTCGTCCGAGGCGTCCGTTTCACCTTCAGCGCCCTCTTTGCCACCGTAACGCTCTTCGAGTATCTTTTCGGAACCCACCTGCAGATTCCCTCTAGCGAAGGCAAGTCTATGCAGGCAAGGGAAAACAAGAGGTGAGGCAGAATGAGGCATGTAGCCCACGAAAGGAGGTCCTCGCCATGAGGATCGAGGAACGCATCAAGGAACTCGGATACGAACTCCCGACAGGCAAGACGCCGATGGCCAACTACGTGCTGTGGAAGCGCGTCGGCAATATGGTGTACATATCGGGCCACGGATGCAACGGCGCAGAGCCCACGTGGGTGGGCAAAGTCGGCCGAGACCTCACTCAAGAAGAAGGATACAAGGCTGCCCGGGCGTGCGGGCTGTTCCTCTTGGCAACGCTCAAGCAGGCCGTCGGGGATCTGGATAAGGTCAAAGGCATCGTGAAACTCCTGGGGATGGTGAATGCGGACCCGGACTTCGGGAATCACCCGGAGGTCATCAACGGAGCGTCAGACCTGTTCGTAGAGGTATTCGGGGAGAAGGGACGGCATGCCAGGTCAGCTGTGGGAATGTCTTCTCTGCCGCGGGGAATCCCCGTCGAGATCGAGATGATCGTTGAGGTGGAGGAGTAGGCTGCGCAGCGCTGCCCAGCAGACCTACTCACTCTCTCTTCCCGCGTTTGGCCTGGACCCAGGTGCGGACAAGCGCCTCGAGCTCCTTCGGGTCCAGGTCCTTGCGGGACAGCCCCTTGGCCAGTCTAGTGTAGGTCCAGCCCTGGGACGCATCCTCTTTTACGAAGTCGTAAAGGTCGGGCGGCAGGCTGTAGACCCATTCAGGCAGCCTATTCGCTCCGGCACGACCGTCCCTTAAGTGCCCGTCGTCCCGTATCTCGTCGTCCTGCTGCAGATAGCCGGCGGCCGTAAGGACTTCCTCGTACGGCACGCCCAACCCAATGGCGATAGCCCTGAGCACGCCGGGAGAAGGACTCACCCTCTCCCCCGCCTCGATGCGGGAGATCTCGCTGTTGCTGATCCCGCACAGGGCGGACAGCTGCCGCTGGCTAATCCCCTTTTTCAGCCTTATGGACCTGAGGTACTCCCCGATGCTCATCCTCGCCGCTCCATGCTCGCCTGCCTCGTTGCCGGCGCTAGTGCCTCAGCACTTGTTTTATGGCACCCGGCCCCTGCCTCTCGGCTGCCGCAAGGTGCCCAAGCATTCCCAGTCTACATTGGAGGTTGCCATTTGGCAACAGTGACCTCGATCAGCAGCCACAGCATGAAACTGCCTGATTGGGCGCAGGCCCATGCATGGGCTATTCGATAGATCAACTTGTGGGTGAAATCCGTTGACACGTCGCAACGCCAGCAGTAACCTATTATTGTCACCCGCAGGCAACGGGGAGTGATCCGTGTGTACAGCTTTTCCCCGAGGCGTCTCCGAGAGACTATGGATGAAGCAGGGATGACGCAGGCAGAACTTGCCGAGAAGATGCGAATATCGCGGGCCTCGCTCTCACGAGTGCTGAGAGGCCTCCGCTCACCGGGATCGAAGTTCATCGCAGCCCTCAAAGCAGCATTCCCCGACAAACAGATGGAGTCTTTCTTTGACCTGGAGAAGCCGCGTCACCCCGATGGCTAGGTCAGTAGATCACGTGGATGAACCAGAAGATGGTGTCCTGGTCCCATCCCAGGTCCCATGGGAAGTAGAGCCTATCGGCTGTATGGCTCGCGATGACAGGCCAGCCGTATGGGTCGGCACCGACCACGATGGCGACGTGGGCGACCTCGCCGTCTGACTCGTAGCCGATGACGTCCCCAGGCTGGAGCAACCCGATTGCCCCGCGCGTGGAGTCGGGCAATGGCAGTAGAGCGCCGGCGAAGTCCCCCCGGTACATCCTTCGACCGGCGCCGCTGCCCATAAGGTGCCAGATCAAGTCTTGGCTGCAGGTCCAGGATGACGTACCTCCGCGGGAGTAGGCCCACCCGTAGCCCTGCGGGAGCCCTCCGGCCGCGAGGACTTGCGACACGAAGTTGGCGCAGTCGCCGCCCACGTAGCTGTAGACTTGATACTCCTTGTTGTACCGGCCGCCCCCGGGGAGAGACCTCACCCCGGAATGGCGGATGGCGTATTCGGCAGCCTTTTCTCTGTCGAATTGCTGGGATGGAGCGGAGGAGTCCGGTCCGTCAGGGACTCTTGCGTTGGGGCCGGATTGCGTCCCGCTAGCGAGTGGCGCAATCTGGCCTTTACCTGGGTTGACAGGTCCGTCGCCCAGTGGATCGGCGTACCAATCGTAGACGATCTTCCACCTTCCGTCTCCAAAGACAGCTTCCAGGACATGGACGGTCCTGGAGCCAAACGTATGGGCTGGCGGAGGGGTCAGCATGGGGATCGTCGGAGGGGTAGGCGCTAAGTTTTGCGCAGGATTCGGAAGGGTCGCAGCCGCCCGGTACTTGTAGGTCGCGTGCTCTGTGATCTCCATCCTATAGGAGTCCCTGCCCAGGGATATGATTGAGTCAACCTCAAACCAGGCGGAGGCCGATTCCAGCACAAGCCCTCGCTCCGCAAGCCAGGAGCGGAAATACGCGGTCCGCTGTTCCTCCTTGATGAAGGCGTACTCGCCGCCCAGATCGTAGGTTGCGTAGTTAGGGCGGATGCGCTCCAGGTCTCCGTCCAGGAGGGTTTCAAAGCGCTGGCGGAGCATGTTGACTACCGCGACGGGAGGACTCTGTACAAAAGGATCGTTCAGAGGCGCCGGAATGGGACCCGGGCTCCAGGTTTCGGCGTCTTGATCGGCACTAGCGGCGAACAGAGCTAGACCAAGGGCCAGACCAAGAGTCAGGCCAAGGGAAAAGACCAGGGCCAAGAACGCCCTTGGTCCAGCGTGTCTTCCAGCCCAACCGGTTGCTCTGAACATGCTCCTAAGATGTATGGGAGTAAAGGTCGGGTTATTACCACTTCGGCGGGCCAGACCACCACACTTGGTCCCGCGTCTCCCGGTCATGATAAACTAGACCTGAAACCGTAGCCCCGGAGGAACGTCTATACATGCAGAGCGGCACGCCAGGCCATAGGTAAGAGGCGTAGCTGCACTTGGGGCCGCGAGTACATACGGATCATGTGAGTAGCGCGAGGAGAGACACAGGCCACATGCGTCCCGCAATTGGAAGAACGCTCTTTGCGACAATACTCTTGGTTCTCCTGTTAGCAGTCCCTCTTTCGGGCGTTGCGGCGCCCGGGGATCCTGTGGCTGGAGATGCCGACAAGTTACGTCAGGTCACTGTCCTCCTGGACGGGCTGCCGGTAGCGTTTCCCGTTTCTCCCTTCCTCGAGGGAGGCGTCACGATGGTCCCGCTCCGCAGCCTCGCGGAGTCGCTGGGTTTCGAGATCATCTGGGTTGACGACCAAAGCCCCATCCGGTGCGTGAAGGGCGGCAAGACAATTGCCCTCACGCTGGGAGACACCGTAGTCTCTATTGAAGATAGGAGCTCCTCGTCCTCAGCGAACCTGCCAGTGGCGGCGCACCTCCAGGGCGGCACTACGGTTGTCCCGCTGCGGTTTTTCAGCGAGTCATTAGGGTTCGAGGTAGCGTGGGACGCGGAGACATATACCGCCTCGGTAATCTCACCCAAAGCGGGCATGCAGGTGTGGGGATTCTACGCCCTGGGCAATGAAGGGTACTCAAGTTGGAAGGACCTGTTTTCTGAGGAGTACCCTTATCCGATCCTCCCCGGTCCGGCTGCCCCGGCGTCCGGGATGGCGGGAGCCTTCATGGGTTGGTTCGCAATAGACACTGAGAGCGGCGCGGTCCTCACCTCCGGGCATCCTTCCGGCTTCGCGAAACCGGACGGCTCTGAGGCCGTCCTCATGAAGATGCATGCGTCGGGCTCAAAGCCGGTTGCTATGTTCTACGCCGACAACCAAGGTGGAAAACTGTCGGCGCTATTGGATAACAGTCTTCTGCGTGAGCGGCTTGCCTTGAATGTGGCAACCACGGTCACGGTTGACTACAAAGGTGTTGCGGTGGACTTTGAGGGACTTGGTCTGGACTCCGAGACGCGTGAGAAAGACGCCGCGAACCTCTCGGCCTTCTTTGAGTCGTTAAAGACATACCTTCACGGACGAGAAGTCTATGCGATAGTCCCCCCGCTGAACAGCGCCTACAAAGGTTACGACCACGTTCGGTTGGGCGAGCTGTGCGACGCGGTAGTGGTCATGGCATACGGGTACGAAGATCGCAGCCAGCCATCGGCGACCGCGCCGTGGGACAAGGTTGACGAGGCCGTAAGGCTTGAGCTGGAAGCCGTCCCGAGAGAGAAGGTCATCCTCGGCGTTCCGGCCTACGGGACCGTGTACGCATCAGTAGGTGTGACCTCAGCGCTGCAGTCCAAGCCGGCGGCACGGGATCAAGTCGGCCCTGACCAGGCTGAAAGGGCGTGGAGCCCATCCTCTGCCGCGACGACTCTGGCCTGGGAGGATGGCAATACCTCCTACCGCGCTTTCGTGGAAGACAACGATTCGTTGCGTGCCAGGGCGTCACTTGCCAAGAGATATGGTCTGCGAGGGATCGCCATTTGGCGACTGGGACTGCTGCTGCCCGGCTGGTGGGAGTCACTGAATGAGGTCATCGAACCCGTAAGGTAGGGCTGTGGCGAGGGCACTTAGGCCCCCGCCACGCCGCCTCGCCGCACACGTTCTAAAGAGCAAGATCTGCTGGATGCCTGCCCGCCCCTCAGGAGGGACGGCCCGAGCAGGACCTGGAACCTACCTAGGACTTATCGTAGAGCAACGCCTCATAGCAACACAGGGCAAACTTGAGGCCGGGCACCAGCGAATCGATGTAAAGGTACTCGGTAACCCTGTGACCGTTCTCGGAACGCTTGAAACCCATGGTGACTGACGGCCAACCCTTGGACAGCGGGATGTTGGAGTCGGTGGAAGACGGAGCCCTGTGGAGCTCGTAGCCGTGCTCCCTCCCTACCGCGAGGATGGTGTTCACCAGCGGTGAACCCGGGGGATTCGCGCCGGTAGGCCTATCTCCCACAACTTCGATCTCGTACGTCGTCCCGGTATCCTTGGCCCCAGCGTCGATGGCCGCGCGCACGTCCCTCTCTACCGCCGCGAGCGTGTCGTCGCGCACCGACCGCATATCGATCAGCATGTCCGCCTTGGCGGCGATGGAGTTCACGGATATGCCGCCGGAGATAACGCCCACGTTGTAGGTGGTCTTGGGCTCTTCAGGCACCTTTATCTTGGCGATGCCGGCGATGGCTGTGCCCAGACCATGGATGGCGCTTGTCTTGCCGAAGGCGCCCCAGCTGTGGCCACCCTCACCGGTGAAAGTGACCTTGAGGCGGCGGGAGCCGATGCCCGCATCAGTCAGGTGCCCGAGACCGCCGTCGATGTTGAGGAACACCAGTGTGGCGGGGTCCAGTTTGAACCCGTCGAAGTCGTAGTCGCCAACATGGTCGCAGAAGTAACGGGAGCCCTTGAGGTCGCCGAGACCTTCTTCCCCGACGTTCCCGATGAGGAGGACCGGGTGCGGCAGCGGGAGGTTCTTCGCAAAGATCCGGCCCAAGAGCAGCATTGCCGCCACGGAGGCGGAGTTGTCGCTTACTCCCGGCGCGGCAAGGATGTTGCCGTCCCGCTTCACGGATAAAGGTGTGTCCATTGGAAAGACAGTATCCATGTGGGCCATGCTGACAATGACCTTGGACGGGTCCTTGCCGGGCAAGAAGCCCAGGACGTTACCGACCGGATCCGTCTGGACCACCGGGAACCCAAACTCTTTCATGACCTTGGCTACAAACGCGCCGCGCTGCTGTTCCTCATGGCTCGGCGCCGGGATCTCGGTGATCCTGGTTATGAGGTCAACGGACTCTTCCTGGTAACCATCGATTTCTGAAAGCGCCTGCGCAACCCAATCAACATGCTTCGGGCTCTGTGCGGCCATTTGTGCTCCTCCTTAGATCGCGTTAACCGCCCGGATGAGGCGGGGAATGACCTGCTTCTTGCGGGAAATCACACCGGGTAGGTAGAAACTCCGGCCTTTCACGTTCACGTCGAACGCCCTCTCGACCAGCTCGTTGTTGCCCACGACCAGGATGTCGGAACCCTCGTTTATGATGTCCGTCAGCATGAGGAGGAGTATGTCATAGCCTCTCATGCTGCGCTCCTGCTCCATAAACTCGGTTAGATGGGCCTTCAGTTCGCCCAGGCGGGTGTTGTAGATGTTGACCTGGGCTATCCCTATCCTGAACTCGCCGACCCTAAACTCCTTGAAGTCGGTGTAGAAGATCTCCCTTTCTGTCCTGCCCTCCAGCGAAGTGCCGGCCTCAAACATGAACTTCGCGAACTCCTCCATGTCGATGCGGGCTAGTGATGAGAGCCTCTCGGCAGCGCGGACGTCTTCGGCCGTGCAGGTGGGTGACTTGAAGGCCAGAGTGTCCGACAGGATCGCGGCGCACATAAGGCCCGCTATCTCTGGGGCCGGTGTTATCCCTTTCTGATCGTACAGGTCGGAGACAATGGTGGCCGTGCAGCCAAGAGGACGGTTCAGGAAGACGATGGGCTGGTCGGTCTCCACCGTCGCGATGCGGTGGTGGTCGATGATCTCCAGGACCGTCGCCTGCTCGATCCCTTCCACCGACTGCGACTTCTCGTTGTGGTCGACCAGTATGACCTTTTTGCCGGAGTAGTCCAGAATGTGCCGCCTGGCGAGAGCCCCGACGGGACGGCCTTGGTCGTCCAGGATCGGGAAATTCCTGTACTTGTACCTGAGCATAGTCTCCCGGGCATCGTCGATGAGGTCGTCCAGGCGGAACGTCACCAGGTCCCTCTCCGTCATGAACCGAAAGACGGGTGACCGCAGCTTCTCGTCGAGAGTACCGACGACCTCTTCTACCGGCGCTTTGGCATCGAACGTGCTTACGGCTGAGGCCAGGTACGCCTCGGCAATGTCGCCCAGCGTCACCAGACCGACGAGTCTCCCGCTATCATCCACCACGTTAACGGTCTTGGCGCCGGTCTGGGACATGAGCTCCCAGGTATCCCTCATGGGTGTCATCCGGTGGACTGTGGCCGCCTTGTCGAAGACCACGTCCCTTACCTCCGCGTACACGTGCTCCAGGAGCACGGGCGGCTCAACCCGGAAGTAGTCCAGCACAAACTGGGTCTCTCGGTTCAGGGGTCCGAGGCGGGCAGGCACATACCGGGAGGACGGGTCCACCGCCGATTTGTAAGAAGCATAAGCTATGGAAGAGCATATGGAGTCGGTATCCGGGTTTCTGTGCCCTATGAGATAGACTGTGGGGACCTGGTGTTCGCTCATGTTCCCTCGCATCATTCTACTATTGGGGTAAGGATGTCGAAAGGCGTGATGATGCCCAAGAGCTTCTCTTTCGGGTCGCCGTTTTCAGTGATGAGGAGGGCCGCCAGGCGCCACTGGTTGCCGCTCGAGCTCTCGAAGAGACTCTCAGCCTGGTAGACCGTGGCATTCCGGGAGATGAACCGGGCCCGGTCAGGGTTCTTCTCGCTCTTCAGGACCTCCCCTACGGTGAGGTCCAGCGGGTCCATCCCGGTGTCCCTGCCCTTGCCGTTCAGCCAGCCGGCCAGCCAGCGGGCTATTCCTCCGTCGGTGACGAGGCCCAGGTACTGGTCCTGCTGGTACACCGGGAACTGGGAGTAACCTGTCTCGCGCAGGGCGGACAGGACCTTGCGCGCAGGGTCGTCCGACCTTAGGACCACGACGTCCCTCCGAAAGCGCGGGTAGACGAGGGGCGGACGGTCCATTAGCGAGGCGATCCGCTCTATTCGCGCTACGGTGCCTTCAAGCGGGACTGCGATCAGATAAGCGGGGCTCACGCGCTCGTGCACTATGGCGTTGCGGAGCTCGGCGAATTCGATGAGGTCGTCCTTCCACCTGCTGACGGTCCAATCGCTCCCGGAGAGGTGGTCAATGAGGCGGCGGAAGCCTTCCTTGCTGCCAGGGTCTCCGGCCCTGCGCTGCATGGCCCGCTCGATCAGGTTGTACGCGGCGAGAAAACGTTCCCCACGCTCCAATTCTTCAGGCGTGGCCATTTCGCCACTTGCATGCCTCACTCGCTCGTCCTCCCCGTGTCTTGCCATCTACTGGTGAAGCTCTCTTAGCTCACCTGTTTCGACGTAGTAGACTCGCTCTCCTATGTTGGTAATATGGTCTGCTATCCGCTCCAGATACCGGGATATAAGCAGGAGCTGGACAGCCTGGTCCACCTTGTCGGGGTCCTTCTTCATGAAGTCGCACAGCTCATCGTGGAGGTAGCGATACAGGTGGTCTACTTCGTCGTCGCTGGCTATCATCCGCTCGATCAGATCGATGTCGCGGGACACGAATCCTTCGAGGCCGTCCTTCAGCATCTGGACAACCATCTTCTCCATCTTGGGGATGTCGACCAGCGGCTTAAAGAGGGGCCGCTCCGCCAGACGCTTTGCGGTCTTGCATATATCTACCGAGTAGTCGCCGACCCGTTCGACGTCGGAAGCTATGGAGATGCAGGCAAAGAGCCTCCGGAGGTCACGGGCTGCCGGCTGCTGGGTGGCGATGAGTTCCATCGCCTTCCTCTCGATCGCGAACCTCAGGTCGTCCACAACGTCGTCACGGGCAATAGTGGCATTGGCCAGCGCGACGTCCCGCGTTTCGAGGGCATAGAGAGCATCCTCAAGCATTGCCGCCGCTTCCCGGCCCATCTGCAGAAGCGTGTCCTCCAGTTCCCCAAGTTGCCTTTCAAACGCGACTCGCGGGTTTAGCACGGTTGAGCCTCCTTTTCGTAGCTTTTAGTCGGGCCTGACTTCTACTCCAGCCTGCCTGTCACGTAGTTCTCGGTCCTTCTGTCCGCCGGGTTGGTGAAGAGGGCGGTAGTGTCGTTGAACTCCACTATCTCGCCGCTCACCATGAACATCGTGTAATCGGATGCACGGGACGCCTGCTGCATGTTGTGGGTCACGATAACGATGGTGTAGCGCTCCCGTAGGGTCCACATGAGCTCTTCGAGTTTTCGAGTAGCCACAGGGTCTAGGGCCGAAGCGGGCTCGTCGAGGAGGACCACCTCCGGCTCCGTCGAAATCGCCCTGGCTATGCACAGCTTCTGCTGGTTTCCGAGGGAAAGGTCCATGGCAGGACCGTGGAGATACGACTTCACCTCGTCCCACAGCCCCACGCCGGTGAGGCTCCTCTCTACAGCCTCGTCCAGCTCGGCTTTGGTCTTTTTCCCCTGCACCCGGAGCGCGACCGCAACGTTCTCGTATATGGAGAGCGGAAAGACCACCGGGCGCTGGAACACCATTCCGATCTCCGAACGGAGCCACGTCAGGTCAACCGACAAATCGTAGACGTTCACCTCGCCCAGGGTTATGGACCCTTCGGTCCTCACACCCTCGATGAGGTCGTTCATCCTGTTGATGCTGCGAAGGAACGTGGACTTACCGCATCCTGAAGGGCCGATGAGCGCCGTGATCTTGTTCTTCGGAAAGGACGCGTTGAGGCCCTTCAGCGCCATGAAGTTGCCGTAGAAGAGCCTGAAGTCCTTCACCGCTATTCTGGCTTCGGTCTTGCCTGTGACGAAATCGTGCACGAGAAACGCTCCTTAGCAAAACAACCCTTAACAATCGGAAGCAGGATGTCGTCTCGCAAAGCGCCAGTCGCTCGCAACGCTCGCTAGAACGCGGGCGCTTTGCTTGCGACGCCGCAAAATCGCCGCTTACGCTCTGATTTTGCGTTAACCAAACTTACCGGTAATGTAATCCTCAGTCCGCCTGTCCTTGGGCCGCGTGAAGATCTGCGATGCCGGCCCGGCCTCGACCAACTCACCCATGTAGAAGAACGCAATGTCTCCCTGTACTCGCGCGGCTTGCACCGGGTTGTGGGTGACCAGGATGATAGTGTACTTTTCCTGAAGGTGCCGCATCAGTTCCTCTATGCGCAGCGTGGACAGGGGATCCAACCCCGAGGTCGGTTCGTCCAACAGGATGACCTCGGGCTCCAGGGCAAGAACCCTGGCCAGAGCGATCCGCTGCTGCTGACCACCGGAAAGCCTTGCCGCCGGGCTGTCCAACCGATCCTTAACCTCATCAAAGATAGCCGCGTCGACGAGCGCCCTCTCCACGATCTCATCCAGCTGGGTCTTGGACCGCACACCGCGTTTTCTGGGCCCGTAGGCCACGTTCTCGTAGATGCTGAGCGGCAGGGGCATAGGCATCGCGAACACCATGCCGACCCGCCGCCGGAGGCCTGCGACGTCCACTCCGTCCTCGTATACGTCCTGCCCGTCCAGCAGGAGCTTACCGGAATGGCGAGCGGAAATGACCCTATCGTTCAGGCGATTCAGCGTCCTAAGGAACGTGGTCTTCCCGCTGGCGGTAGGGCCCATGATGGTCAGGAGCGAGTTGGGCTTCACGTGAAGGTCAAGTGACTTTACGGCGCAGACGTCGCCATAGTAGCAGGACAGCCCCTCGGCGGTGATCTTGTCGCCGCTTTGCGAAGACATCACCTCGACCTCCCCTTGGAGACCCGGTTCACGAGGTAGTAGGCCAGGAAGTTCACCAACAGCACCGCTGTCAGCAGAGTCGCAGCAGTCCCGTACGCGTTGCGCATGGAGATCCCCTCCCTGGCCAGGAGGTAGAAGTGCACCGGGAGGGTCCTCACGGGGTCGAACAGCGACTTTGGCAGCCGGAGAGACGAGCCGGCAGTGAAGATCACCGCAGCTGTTTCGCCGATGGCGCGTCCAATAGCCAAGATGACCCCTGTGACAATGCCCGGGAGAGCGTTGGGGATCACGAGCGAAGTCACGGTCTGCCACCTGCTTCCTCCGAGCGCGAAGCTGATTTCCCTGTATGCCTCAGGGACGGCGCGTATCGCCTCTTCGGAAGTCCTCACGATGGTCGGGAGCATCATGGCCGCCAGCGTCAGCGAGCCGGACAATATGGACCAGCCCATCCCTAGCTCGATCACGAAGAACAGGAAGCCGAAGAGGCCAAAGATGATAGAAGGGATGCCTGCTAGACTCTCTGTTCCAAACCTTACGAGCCGAGAAAAGCGGCCCTCCCGCGTGTACTCGGTCAGGAATACTGCGGTCCCGATGCCGAGAGGCGCCGCGATGGCGACCGACAAGGCCGTTAGGACCAAAGTACCGACTATGCTGGGGAATATGCCGCCGGCCCTGCCCATCTGCGCCGGCGAGCCGAGCAGAAACGAGGGAGTCATGACGGGTACGCCCCGCACCATTATGTAGCCGATGACCAGTACCAGGATCACTACCGTGCTTCCCGCGGCAAGTTTCACCAGAGTCACCATGGGCGCGCGGTTCTGTCCTCTATCCCTCACCTGCGCCTCCCCCTCACTGCCGCGCGGGCCACGGTGTTCAGCGCGCCGATTACGACGAACAGCACAACTCCTGTGGCAAACAGAGCCGATCTGTGGATCCCGGAGGCGTAGCCCATTTCCAGTGCGATGTTGGAGGTCATGGTGCGAACCGGATCAAGAAGGGACGTTGGCACGATGGTAGCGTTTCCGGCGACCATTATGACCGCCATAGTCTCCCCCACCGCCCGGCCCATTGCAAGGATCGCCGCAGCCAGGATTCCGGACTTGGCGGCGGGTAGGACCACCATCTTCACGGTCTGCCAGGGAGTCGCCCCTACCGCCAGCATCCCTTCGCGGTATGCCGCGGGGACGGCCCGCAGCGCGTCATAGGAAATGCTCGTCATGGTGGGAAGGACCATGACTCCCAGCACAAGTGCGGAAGCCAGCACGGAGAATCCGGGCCCACCGAAGCGGTCCCTTATGAAAGGTACCAGCACGGTGAGGCCGATGAACCCGAACACCACCGACGGGATGCCGGCCAAAAGCTCTATGGTGGGCTTTAGGACCTGCGCTGTCTTCTTCGGGGCAAACTCCGAAAGGTAGATCGCCGAACCCAGGCCAAGCGGCATCCCCACCACCAGGGCGCCCGCTGTAACCACGATTGAGCCGGCGATCATCGGCAAGATGCCGAAGGTCTCTTTACCTGGAGCCCAGGTCGTGCCCGTGATGAACCGCAGGACTCCGACCTTTATGAAAGCGGGCAGGCTCTCGCGGAAGATGAACAGGATGATGAGCCCGAGGACGGCCACCGAGCACAGGCCGATCGCAGTCAAGGCGATTTCCGCCGTCCTCTCGCTTCTGTTCAAATCAGCGCCTACCTCCTAGTCTTTACTCTCTCCCCGTGCATGCGGCCCACGAGCCCGCAAGGCTCAACTGCTCATCGGCACGCGAGGCCGGGCCTACTTCACAGTAACCAGTCCCTCGCCCGCAAGGATGCTCTGACCTTCCGCTCCCGTCACGTAGTCCACGAAGTGCTGGGCGTCAGAGGGCAGTGTCCCCTTGTGAACGAGGAGGAATGGCCGTACCAGCGTGTACTTGCCTTCCTGGGCGTTCTCGAGGGTCGGAGCGACACCGTCGATTGAAAGGGCCTTCACGCTCTGGTCCACGAGGCCAAGCGAGATATAGCCAATCCCGGCTTTGTCGCCGGCTACGGTTTCCCTCACTGCGCCGTTCGAATCCTGCACCACGGCCCGCGGTACCACTACTCCGCCTTCCATCACCAGTTCATCGAAGGCCCCCCGCGTGCCAGAGCCCTCTTCCCTGCTCACAACGTGAATTGGGGAAGGATGACCGCCAACTTGGTCCCACGAGACTATCCTGCCGGAGTAAATGTCCTTAACCTGCTCCTTGGACAGTCCTTGGACGGGGTTGGACGGATGGACCACAAGTACTATGGCATCCTTCGCCATTACCACCGGGACCAGCTCGTTCTCCGACGCGGCGAGATCCCTGGACATCATCCCGATTTGGGCTGCTCCTGTCAGCGCGGCCCTGGCGCCGGCGCTTGACCCTCCCCCTTGAACGTTGACCGCCGGCCGGTCGGGGAACTCCTTCGCGTACTCTTCCGCCAGCATCTCGGCAAAAGGCTGCACTGAGGTCGACCCGGCGAGGGTTATGGAAGCGCCGCTCTGGCCTCCCGGCCGGGCGCACCCTGCGGCTAGCCAGCTAAGGACACAGGCCAGCACACCGAGCCACAGGACCAGCGTCCGTCTACGCGGGCTCTTGCTATCCCTCCGCGCCGGGCGGGTACCATCTTCTGTCGCGACCGGGGACTTATATCTTGTCGACAAACTCTCTTACCTTCCTGGCCACTTCCTCTGGATCGACCTTCACGCGGGCCACTCCGGAGTCCATGGCGGCCTGTGCTACGGCTTTGGCCACCGCGGGGCCGACCCTCTGGTCGAAGGGGTCTACGATAATATACTCCCTGGAGAGTTCCTGGGGCGACACCAGCTCAGCGATTGCCCTGGCAGCGGCAATCTTCATGGCCTCGTTGATGTCGCTTGCACGGGAGTCCAGCGCTCCGCGCAGTATGCCGGGGAACGCCAGCACGTTGTTGACCTGGTTCGGATAGTCGGAGCGCCCGGTCCCCACCACTTTGGCTCCTCCGGCCAGGGCGTCCTCGGGGAAGATCTCAGGTACGGGGTTAGCCATGGCTATGACGATGGCTCCCGGAGCCATCTTCTTCACCATATCGGTTGTGATCGTCTTCGGAGCGGAGACACCCACAAGGATGTCGGCCCCATCCAGGGCTTCGGCAATGGAGCCTTTCACATTCCTCTTGTTGCCCCGCTTAGCCGTCTCCTCTTTGAACGGGTTCATCCCTTCGGGCCTGCCGGTGTAGACGGCGCCCTTGCTATCGCACACGACGACATCGGGATACCCGGTATCTATCAGCAGGTTTGCAGTCGCGATTCCGGCCGCCCCCGCTCCCGAGATGACCACCTTGACCGCGTCCTGGCTCTTGCCAACGACCTTGAGGGCGTTGATGAGCGCAGCAAGGACCACTACCGCCGTCCCGTGCTGGTCATCGTGGAATATGGGGATGGATGTCTCGGCCTTAAGGCGTCTCTCAATCTCAAAGCACCTGGGAGCCGATATGTCTTCCAGGTTGACGCCTCCGAGAGTGGGCTCCAGCCACTTCACGAACGACACGATCTCGTCTACTTCCTTGGTGGCTATGCAGAGCGGAAACGCGTCAACGCCCGCGAAGCTCTTGAACAGGAGCGACTTGCCTTCCATGACGGGGATGGCGCCCGCCGCGCCGATGTCTCCCAGCCCCAACACAGCGGTTCCGTCAGAGACAACGCCGATGAGGTTCCTCTTAAGTGTGTACTCGTAGGCGGCATCGGGGTTCTGGGCTATCTCCGTGCAAGCCTCGGCCACACCGGGCGTGTAGGCCAGCGTCAGATCCTGCCTGTTGCGGAGCGGAACCTTGCTTCTGACCTCAAGCTTGCCGTGGTTCCTTCGATGGAGCTCCAGCGCGTCGTCCCTTAGCGTCACAGTGAATTCCTCCGTTCGTAGATGTCGTTCCCGAAAGCATCAATCCCGACAATCGCCGGGAAATCCTCAACTTCCAGCCTGTACACGGCCTCGGGGCCGAGGTCGGGATAGGCAATCAGATCAGCCTTCTTCACAGTCCTGGAGAGAAGCGCGCCGGCTCCGCCGATTGTGACCAGGTAGACCGCGCCAAACCTCTTGACCGACTCCAGTACTTCTCTATTGCGCCTTCCCTTTCCTATCATCCCGCCCAGTCCCGCCACAAGCAGGCGCGGAGCGTAAGGATCCATTCGCCCGCTGGTCGTAGGACCGAGAGAACCGATGACCTGTCCGGGGGCAGGAGGACACGGGCCGGCGTAATAGATGACCTGCCCTTTGAGGTCGAAAGGCAACGGCAGCCCCTTGTCCAGCGCTTCCACGATCCGCCTGTGGGCAGCGTCGCGGGCGGTATAGACCACGCCTCCTATGAGGACGCGGGTACCGGCTTTGAGCTCCGGAGCTGATCCGCTACCGGCCTGGAACGGCACGCGCAAGGGGACCGCCCCTTGCCAGAAAGATGCGGTCTCGCTCATTCGCTCCCGACCTCCTCGTCCTTTAGCGTCACCGAAGCGCGCCTGGCAGCGTGACACTGCAGGTTTACTGCGACGGGGAGAGCCCCGATGTGGGTCGGATGGGTCTCTATGTGCACGGCTAGGGCGGTATTCACGCCGCCAAGCCCTGCCGGACCAATGCCCAATTCATTGATGCGGCTCAGTATGTCCTCCTCCATCTGCGCCACTTTGGGGTCGGGGTTGGAAATGCCGACCGGTCGCAGCAGCGCCTTCTTGGCCAAGTACGCGGCTGTGTCCATCATCCCGCCCACTCCTACCCCAACAACTAGGGGCGGACACGCGTTAGCGGCCCCTTTGGCCACCGTATCCAACACGAACTTGCTGACGCCCGCGGGACCTGCAGCCGGGGTGAGCATGGCCAGCCCTCCCATGTTCTCGCTGCCTGTGCCTTTGGGAAGCACGGTTATCGTGAGGTCCCCTCCAGGGACGATCTCAGTGTGGATGATGGGTGGAGTGTTGTCGCCAGTGTTGGTCCTGTCAAAGAGGGGATCGCGGACAACCGACTTGCGGAGGAATCCCTGCGTATAGCCTTCAGACACGCCAGCCGTAACAGCCTCTGTGACGTCGCCGCCGACGACGTGCAGGTCCTGCCCCAGTTCAAGGAAGACGTAGGTCACGCCCGTATCCTGGCAGAGGGGGATCTTCTCCCGCTTCGACAGCCGGGCGTTCTCAAGCAGCGCGCCAAGGATCTCCCGCCCGAGGGGGCTCGTTTCTGCCGTCTTCGCTTTCAGGAGCGCTACGGCCACGTCTCCCGGCAGCTCGATCGCGGCCTGCATGCAAAGGTCCCTGACTGCGTCGCGGATCTTGTCAGCGCGGAGGGTTTTCATCGTGTCTTCCGCCTTTGTGATTGCCATTGTTCATCTGCAGCACTTGCCTCTTTCCAATCTTATCATTAGGTCTCGCAGGTCTCCAGCAGTGGTATAATGCTGCTGGAAGTCTTCGGGGCAGGGTGAAATTCCCGACCGGCGGTAATGCTCGCGTTATCGATCCACGTCCCCAAGCGTAAACGCGCGAGACGAGCCCGACAGCCCCAGCGGTTGAGTCCGGTGCGATCCCGGTGCCGACGGCAACAGTCCGATTGGGAGAAGACGGGAGGTTATTTGCTATGCGGGACCAAGACCTTCGCAAGGTCGTCCGCCTGGCTCTGGTCGCATCGGTTGTACTTGTCGCCACCATGTACTTGAAGTGGCCCACCGCTACCGGCTACATCCACCTGGGAGACGGCATCATCTACGGCGCCGCGCTTGCATTTGGACCCGGCTTCGCCGCGGTATCGGGCGGGCTCGGTTCGGCTATGGCCGATGTGCTAGGGTCATACGTGAACTGGGCGCCGTGGACGCTGGTCATCAAAGCGGTCGCAGGCTGGATGATCGGCAGGATCGGGCACGGGCAGGGGCAAAGGCGGCAACTACTGGCCATGATAGCCGGAGCCGCGTGGACCGTCGCAGGCTACGCGACAGCCACCAGCATCATGTTCTCTCCGGCGGCAGCGCTGGGAGAAAGCCTGGGCAACCTGGCTCAGGTCGGGTCAGGCATCGTCATAGGGACGGTCCTGGCTCCGGTTCTGGCCAGGATGGCAGTGGGAAACGGCCGCTAGCCCAGCCAACGCTCGGCCAATCTACATCACGACTAGCCGGCCAGATCTGGCTCGGTTCCAGCTCGGTTCTAGCTCGGTCTGCCGCGATGCTACACTCTTTCAAACCGCGCCGTGAAGTGTCTGAGGACGGGGGCCTGGTAAGTCAGCCTTAGGCCCCTGACCTTGGACGCGCGCTCTCTGACTCTGGACAGCGTCCTGGCCACCATCGCCATGTGGCGGTCGGTGTATACGCGGCGCGGGACTGCCAGCCTCACGAGCTCCAGCTCGGGCCAAACGTCATCGCCTGTCTCGGGATCCACGTGGCCGAACGCGCATCCGCCCAGTTCCACGCCCCTCACGCCGCCCTCAACGTACATCTCGACAACCAGTGCCTGGGCGGGGAATTCCTTCCGCGGCATGTGAGGGAACATTGCCTGCGCGTCGATGTAGACGCCGTGTCCTCCGGTCGGCCTGACGATGGGAATCCCGGCTTCTATCAACATCTGCCCGAGGAACCTCACCTGTCCTATGCGGTCCTCAAGGTAGGCAGGGTCCAGGACCTCACGAAGCCCCCTGGCCATAGCCTCAAGATCGCGCCCCGCCAGCCCGCCGTAAGTGACGAAACCCTCGAAGGGTATCTGCCACTCTATAGCCTTGCGGTAGATCGCCTCGTCGTTGGTCGCGAAAAAACCGCCGATGTTCACCAGGGCGTCCTTCTTGGCGCTCATCGTGCAGCCGTCTCCATAGGAGAACATCTCTCGAGAGATCTCCTGGATGGACCTGTCCTTGTACCCTTCCTCGAGCTGCTGGATGAAATAGCAGTTCTCGGCAAACCTCGCGGCATCGAAGAAGACCGGTATCTTATGTTTGCGGGCAAGCTCGCTTACGGCACGGATGTTCGCCATTGAGACCGGCTGACCGCCGTTGTTGTTGCAGGTGACGGTAATCAGGATAAACGGCACCTTTCCCTGGTTCCGCTCCAGCTCCTCTCGAAGCTTGCCGAGGTCGAAGTTGCCTTTGAACGGCGCTTCTTCCGACACCCGGTAACCTACGGGGGCCAGGCAGTTCACCGGCTCTGCGCCCCGGAGGAGTATGTGCCCTTCGGTAGTGTCGAAGTGCATGTTCCCAAGGACCCGGTCCCCAGGCTTCACCAGGGCGCTCATGAGGACGTGCTCCGCACCTCTTCCCTGGTGGGTCGGGACAATGTAGTTGAAACCCATTACGTCCTTGATGCTGGCCCGAAGGTTGTGGTAGTTGCGGCTTCCCGCGTAGGCCTCATCACCCAACATAATGCCTGCCCACTGGCGGTCGGACATGGCGGATGTGCCTGAATCCGTGAGCAGGTCTATGTACACCGCCTCGGATGGCAAGGAAAACACGTTGTAGGCTGCTTCTTCAATTAGCCGCTGGCGTTCTTCCCTGCTCGTTTCCCGGACCATCTCGACCATCTTGATGCGGAAGGGTTCTGCATACTCGCTTCTATCACGGAACATCGCGGGCACCCCGTCCGGCCCTGGTATTGAGGGTAGAGCCCCGGCTGGCTAGAGGCCGGAGCGATCCCGGTCTGCAATGGGCCAAGCCTAGTATTCTCCCCACTGGAAGCCCTCCCCTTCGATGGAGTCGGATCGATCGGTTTCCCCATCACGTCGAAGCGGAACAGTAGCTTTCGTCATCGCTTCGAAGCGGAATCGTAGCTTTCCTCGTCACTTCGGAGCGGAACTGTAGCTTTCGTCATCGCTTCGGAGCGGAATTGTAGCTTTCATCATCAAGTGGGCCGAGGGGGATGTCCCGTCGGTGGTCCTCGTCCACATTATGTTACCCACCGGCTCCCCTCCACATACACTGGATCACTTGGCCCCGAGGAGGAAGGCACCATGTTCTACCAGCAATTCCTTGGCATCCCCTTCAAGTTCAGAGGACGGGACCGGAGCGGCACCGACTGCCTTGGCTTGGTTTGGATGTATCTACGTTCAAAGGGCATCCGCATCCCCGACGGCGACGGCCTCCCCATGGAAAAAGACCTGCAGCCCGACTACCTTGACCGCGCCATCGAAGGACTCTCCCGGTGCTGCGAAAGCGTCGCGCAACCGCAGGCCAACGACATTATCCTCATGAAGCTGCCTGGCGGCTACACCCACATGGGAGTGATGGTCGACGAAGAGAACATGCTCCATGTCCTGAAAGATAGGCCAAGCGGCCTGGAACCGGTCCAGAAGTACCGAAGACGCGTGGTGGCCATATTCAGGCCAAAAAGGTGGAGGCTGTTTGGAGGGGGCGGGTAAGGACACCATGTGGTGTAGAACAGGCCGCGAGTTCATCACTCGCAGCCTGTTGGACCGTATTACGTGTTTCTAGTTCCCCAGCAGGTTATACAGTATCTGCGCCATTTCCGCCCTTGTGGCCGTGGCGAGCGGGGTGAGCTTACCGTCACTGCCGCCGACCGTGCCGGTTCTGACCAGCTCTGTCATGGCATCTTTCGCCCAAGCGTCAATCTGCCCCGCGTCGGCGAAGTCAGACAACGTCTTGCCGGAATCTCCGTCCGGAAGTTGTCCGATGACCTCAAGGGCGTTATGCAGCAGGGTGAACATCTCCTGACGGGTGATCTCCTTGTCCGGCGCGTACAGATTGTTGCCTATGCCTGCTGAGATGCCGAGCCGTTTTGCCGCCGCGAGATAGCCGGTGTAATAGGTATCGCTCGCGTCGGAGAAGTTATCGGTCGGGTTCTCATCAGGAGCAATGCCGTAGGAACGCATCATCAGCACGATGAACTCGCCGCGCGTCAGCTTTGCGTCGGGGCTGAAATTACCATTGCCGGTACCCGATGTGATCTCCCTCGCCGCGATGAAGCTCACGGCTTTGCTGTACCACGCATCCGCTGCCACATCGTTGAAGCTCACCTTGATATATGCCATCGCGTAGTCGCTGAAATGGGTGGTGTTGAAGGTGACCGTTCCGGTTGCAGGGTCATAGTGCCCGTTGGGGATGGTGACAACATTGCCGCTGCCGTCGATGTACCAGACGACGATGCTCTCCGGGTTGGCAAGCTCCGCCGCTGTCGGAGTATACGGGATGCTCACTGTCACCGGCGCGTCAGGATTGTTCCAGTCGAATTGCTTACCGTCGATGGACAGCGTGAGCTGAACTAGGGGCCTGTCGCCGATGGCGGCTTTCACATCGTCGGGCAGGTTGTCCTTGTCTCCCTGGCCGATGGAAATCTCCGCTTTGCTTCCGCTTATTCCCAAAACGCCTGTCAGCATGTCGGACGGAATGGTGATGCTGCCGTTATCGGTGTTTAAAGTCAGGGCGCCCATCTCGTCAGGCGTTGACAGACTTGGAACAGGGATGACCACGGCATAGGTATCGACGTCAGGGACTGAGGGCATTGTAATGACAGAGGTCGCACCGTCCGACACAAGAGTGCTCTGGGAGCTTATATCCACGCGCGCACAGCCGCCATTCTTATCAACAGTGACCTTTAGAGTAAAATCCGAGCCGTTGCCCGGGTTAACGTCGGCGGTATATACCGGCGTCGACGGGGTACCGGCGCCTGAACGACGCCTCGGAGAACCTCCGCCGCTACGGGCCCACTTTGCGTAGACGGTCATCGTGGCGTTTGCGGGCGTCGTACGGATAAACTCTGTGCCCGTACCGTTTTCTCCCGTGAACCAGCCATCGAAGACGTAGCTGCTTCTTGTGGGGTTGGCCGGCCAAGCTGCATCACCTATGCTCTGTCCCGCGTTAACGGTTCTTGTGGCATATACCGAGCCGTTACTCTCAAAGGTGACGGTATAGGTGGCTGGATTGATGATGATACACAGGTCTTGTGTGTCATCACCAGCGGCATTTGTCGCCATAACAGTGAAGTTGTACGTTCCCGCTGTCGTAGGTGTCCCGGAAAGGTCGCCGTCACTCTCGAGGTCAATACCGTCCGGTAGGCTGCCGCTGACTATCATCCATGTGATGGGCGTGTCGCCGTCTGCCTCAAGGGTCTGGATGTAAGGCGTTCCCACTGTGCCGCCCGGCAGGGTGGTTGTGGTGATGTCCGGGACTGTTCTCACCGTCCATTTGGCGTACAGTATCGTATCGCCTGAAGCAGTATCGCTGCCGAAATTCCAGGCGTCGGTGCATGCCTCGTCCCGATACCAGCCCACGAAATCAGAGCCGGGGAGAGTGGGCTCAATAGGCTCCGATATGGTGCTCCCTTGTACTGCATAGATATCTGGGACGGTCGAAGAACCCTCACCGGTTTCGAAAGAGACGACGCAGACAACATAAAACGGGGTGCTATGTGCCTCTGCATATGTTTGTGCTTGGGAACCACTGCGGCCGTAGATGCCGTCCTCCGCGATGGCTGCCCACGCGAAGACATTGTCACCGAAACTTGTGCTGGCTCCGAGAACAACGGCTTTCGTAAGGTCGGTGCAAAACGAGAACGCCGACGTGCCAATACTTTCCACACTTTCCGGGATGACCACGGCACCAAGACTTTCGCAACCCATAAAAGCACCTTCACCAATACTCTCCAAACCCTCAGGCAGAGTTATATGAGACAGGTCTGTGCAATTATAGAAGGTATATTCGCCGATGCTTTCAACCCCTTCGGGGACGGTGACTTCCGTTAGTCTGTTGCAGGCTTGAAAAGCGTAGGCGCCGATACTTGTCACGGTGTCTGGGATAGCCGGCTCCTCAAACACCATGTTATTACAGTTGAAAAACGCACCCTTGCCAATCTTCGTGACGCTTCGCGGGATGCTGATGCTGTCCAACTTTCTGGAATCCTGAAACGCGTAGTCACCGATTTCTGTGACGCTGTCCGGTATGTCAAAGCGCTGGTCCGAACGCCCGGAAGGATGGCAGATGAGGGTTGTCTTGTCGGCATTGTACAGAACACCTGACTCACTGGAGAAAGCTGTGTTATCTCCATCAACGGTGATTGCTTTTAGCGCGTAGCAACAGTTGAACGCGTCTGCGCCGATGGAGGTCACGCTTTTGGGAATCGCAAGGTGATCAAGTGCCACGCAATTGGCGAACAGAGAGTCCGGTATGGCAGTGAAGGCCGCGTTATCCGGCAGCACTATGCTTAGGAGAGACTCGCAGGCCTCGAAAGCACTATCGCCGATGTACGTGACCGAATTCGGAAGTGAAATGCTTTCGATACCCGAGACAGAAAAGGCATGGCTTCCGATGGATTCAAGATGGGAATCCGTCAGGATCACGTTTCTCAGACCGTAACAGTATGAAAAGGCGTCGTCGCCAATGCTCTTTACCGAATTCGGAATGACGACGTTGGTCAGGGCGGAGCAATAGTAGAACGCCGAGGCGCCAATCGTCTCGAGGTTTTCAGATAAGGTTATGGCCGTCATGCTGCCACATCCGGAGAAAGCGCCGTCTCCAATGCTCGTCACGCTATCCGGCATGTCAAAAGTCTTGATCTTGAGGTAGGGGAAAAAGAAGCTAGGGGTGCATTTAAGGGCGTAGCTTTCTATTCTCGTGACGGGGACCTCAGCGGAGCCTGTATTAATAAAATCCGGAAGCACCAGGTCCTGTTCGCCGGTAAGTGTGCAGCCGGTGATGCTTAGGGTTCCGTCATCGAGGACCTTCCAGTTCCATATACCGGTCGTACCTGTTTCGCCCGCTGCCTGCGCCGCTGCCGGCAGCATTAACAAGATCATGACGACAACTAGGGCCATGGTCAGGAATCTCGCTCGATGGTTCATGCTGATTTCTCCTTTGCTCCTAGTCAAAACAGCCCATCCAGAGAGCCAACCATATGGGCAGGTAGTCTATTTGAGAAGTAGCACAGAGCGGTTAAGCGTACATCGTACCAAAGTACTGCAAAAAGGGTACGCGCGCCTGTGCTGCGCGCCTACCCTTCTGGTAGTTGCCCTGCCTAATGGGCGTTATGTGTCCTGCGGATTACAGCAGTCCCAATTCGCGTACCAACTTGACGCACTGGGCGCGGTTTTTGAGCCCCAACTTGCCGTATATGTTTCCCGTATGCGTCTTAACCGTCCGGAGGCTGATGCCGAGCATATCGCTGATTTCTCTGTTTGTCGCCGCGCCCGCCATCAGCTCAAGCACTTTTTTCTCCTGCGGAGTGAGATGATCCAGTGCTTTTTCGGCCGCTCCAGCAGCCACCTCGTCGGGCGTCGCCAATGTCCGCATGAGGCTGCCCGGCATCTGTTTCAGCAAACTACCGGCAAATGACTTCCGTTCTTTCATCAGCTGCTCATCAGACGCTTTTCGCCTCGACTTTATGTAAGCCCGGAGTACTTGAGCCATGGGTGACAGCTCATCCAGATAACTCCTGGTATACCCCTCTTTCATGCCGATGCTGAGCGACTCGTCCATATACCTGAAAGCACGGAGCGCATGATTTTCCCTGAAAGAAACCAATGCAAGAAGGTTCAATACCTCTACCCGGCTGTGATGTCTCTTATGATCACCGGTGAACGCAAGCAGTCTTTGCAGAAGAAGATGGGCATCCTGGGTCCGGTTCAGCAGCATCAGGACTCGCGCATATACGATCAGCTCAAATTCCATGACTCTATTGATCTCCGCGTATATGTTGAGTTTGCTGGAGAGAACCCATTCCTGCACCTTATCGGTGTATCCGGTATCGACAAGAAGCCTGCACCTGAAAGCGCGGAGCAAATAGTTCCAGTGTGACTTCCCGGCACCCGAAAGCTGCTTTTCGCATTCTTCAAGGGCGGCAAGAGCGCCGGCGATATCTCCGCTTGCCCGTTTCACCCGTGCGATGTCCACCATGGCAGGGACAAGAGCGCCGGAACAGTTCGCTTCCCGCGCTTCTTCCTGCGCTCTCAGCAAGTAGGATAGGGCTTCCTCTAATCGATTGCTTTCGTACAGGTATTCTCCTACTGCAAGGGGCGCATAGCCCGGGTTTTTCGAAATCAACTTGCGATAGTCCGCGATCATCAAGCCGTATTTTTCTGGCTCCTCTTTGACCAAAGCTGTCACACTGCTGATGGGGCAGCGGTAAAAGTAAATGTCCGCGGTGTTGAAATCGTTATATTCCGGCATCTTGTAGTATTTGCCCCCGTCGGTTTCAGCCGCCGAAAAGACCAGCGATGCAACAAACGCGATGTTGCCTTCCCGGACGAACAGGTTGGCCTCAGCCATCGTGCATACCGTCCGGCTGTAATTGCTCCATTCGGGGCTGGAGGCGTATTGGTAGTCGTCCTTCAGGGCTTTCATCCTGTCGATCCAGTGCCGCGACAGTTGATACTGCCCGGTTTCGGCATAATACTTGGCATATATCCCGGCGATCTTGAAGCTGTTGTCCCTATACTCTCCAGGAAGCCGCTCTATCCACGACAGCAGCCTGCCAAAATCATTCCTGTTGATCAGGTGGTCAATGCGGTGCTCAATCAGCTCAAAGGCTTCCCTGTATAGACTGCCATTTAGAAAGTGCTCGATGGCTTCCGCGATCAGGCCCCGGTCCTGAAACCATAAAGCTGCTCTAGCATGAAGACGGGGGATTTCATCTGGGGCAGTCTCCTGAAGCAGCTCTCCGAGGAACCTCCGAAACAAGTAGTGATATCTGTGCTCCTGCCGTTGCTCATCCAGAGCAATAAGGAACCCGCTCCCCTCACCGATTTCCTTCAGCATCCTTCCGCCATTGCCGTCCCCCGTGACAGCATCGCACAAATCTTCGGAGATGGTGTCCAGAATGGAGGTCCTCATTGCAAATCTCAGCTTTTCAGGCCTCCAGGTGCAAATCACCTCGTCCCTAAGGTACTGGCCAATATCCCTGCTGGACCTTGTAAGAGCAGCAATTGCGTCGTGTCTTCCGCCGGCATCCTCCATGGACATGGCTACAGCCACCAGCGCAGCAGCCCAGCCCTCGGTGAATCTCTCCACCTTTTCCAGATCGGTGTTTTCAAGAGCGATTCCCCTCGCCTGGTAGAACCGAATTATCTCTTCCTCGTCAAAACGCAGATCTTCTTCCTCCAGCCTACGTACCTGCCATTTGATCCTGTGCCTGGCCAGGTCTATTTCAGGCTCAGTCCGGCTGATAAGAACGAGGTGCATCTGAGGGGGAAGATAGTCAATCAAATAGGATAATCCCTCCAAAATGGAAGGGTCCGTAATCAGGTGAAGGTCGTCCAGCACCAGCAGGAAGTCTGATTGGACCTCCGACAGGCGGTCGATGAGGATGTTGATGTGGACGCCGGCATTCAAGAGTTCCCGGGAAGAAAGAACATAATCCGTATCTTTCCTTATCCCGACCGCGATACTCTCCAGGGAGGCACAGACATAATGCCAGAATGTCACGGGATCATTGTCCTGGGAGTCCAGTGACAGCCACGCATATGGGAGGCCGCATTTGCCCAGCCAGTCAAGAACTGCGGTGGTTTTGCCAGAGCCCGCGGACGCCACGACCAGTGTCAGCCTGCATTCTCGCGCACGCTGGAGATTGATCATAAGCCTATCCCTGCTGACGACATTCTTGCTGACGGCTGGTGCATGAAGCTTAGTCTTGAGCAAATGGCGACCTCCTTTCCTTTGAAATGTTCGACGCGCGCGAACGGTTCCTTCCTAATCGCCTAGATTAGAGCAGTCTCGGGGGCGTCTGTGAGTTCTGCGTCATCTCTCATGTGAGGGATCCGCAGCATTACCGCAAACGTGGCGACCGCCAAGCCGTAGATCCCGAACGCCAGCATGAGGGGCAGCGAGTACATCTTGCGATGCAGGAAGGACCCTCCGATCTTGCCGCCCACAGCCCACAACACGTTTCGTGCCAGGTTCGTCGCCGCGTTCACGGTACCCCGCTGCGACGGGTCAACCTTCTCCATCGTGTAAGTATCTATGAGCGGGTACGGCATGTTGGCCAGCGTCCCGCGCAGCACGTAGCCGAAAAGGAACACGCTCATGTTGGGCGCAAACGCCAGGATGGCGTAGGCGGCGAGAGCCAGGCTTTGGATTAGAGTCGCGCCCGCCAGGTTGCCGCGCTTCTCAGCAAGTTTCGGGATCACCAGGACACCTAGAGCTATGGCTACGTCTTGGGTGGTGAACACCCACCCTATCGCGTGCGCCGGCATCTGGTATCTTTGGTTCATAATCACGTTCGCGAACGGGATGAACAGCGAAGCCGCGAGGCCGACAAAGGCTGAGTTCATGCAAAGACCCAGCACCGTCCCCGGTTGCGAGAATCGGATGGCAAACCCCTTTGCTTTGGGTGCCTCCACCTCGGGGCTCTCCTTCACGCGCAGGACGGCCAGACCGCCTGCCCAGAACATGGCGACGCTGACCATGAGAGCAGCCCTATAGGCGGCCGCTGTTTCGGCGCCTGAGGATACAAGCGGCCCAAGCAATCGCGGCAGATAACCTGCGGCAGCCATACCCAGCGCCGGACCAGCCATGTAGATCGCGGACGTGATCGAGAACAAATGGGTCCTGCACTCGGGCGGAGTGTTCTCAGTCAGATAGGGGAACTCGGAACCGACTATGATCGCCAGCCCCAGGCTCTGGACGGCGTACAGCATGAGTAGCACAACCGGGTTACTCGAAAACAAAAGGCCGGTGAAGGGCAGATTGATCATGACATAACCTGCCTTGACCAGTACGTGTTTCGGAGTGCGGTCCGCCAGCATGCCGAAGGGCAGCACCAGCAGCCCCAGGCCGATCGACTGCACAAACACCGTGGAGCCCAGGAAGTTCTCATCCAGCCCAATCTTCAGGAAGTACAGGTTCATGAGCACTGAGACTATGCCGTTGGCAACCGAGTTGACGGCATAGTAGATAAGCATCAGTCGGACGTTCCTGTTGAAGGAACGGAAAGCGTTTTTGTAGTCGGAGATCATTGATGCCATGGAAGTCACCTCCAGGATGCAACGTACCTGGTACCGGACTCCGGCCGTCGCGCCGGAGACCTCCTTTGGACGCCTGCAGCCTTCGGTGCCCACGCCGGCCCTCGGAGGTCTCGTCGCGCAAAGCCTGGGACGGCACAGTGACGCAAAGGCCAAGAGGATGTTGGGGCAAGTAGAAGAGCCACAGGCTGCTACCTGTGGCTCGCGGGTTCGACCTAAAGCTGGTTGAACGGAGCCGCAGGCAGCCTAGCGGCGGCCTTTGCCGCCATGGACACGCGAGTAGCTTCTCATTCGTCCGATGGCTCCTTTCGCTGGCTCCTGCGGGGACGCACCTCTGCGCGACCCGCGGATGCAACCATAGGATCCTACCACGCCAAGGTTTGTACTTGCAAGCACATCCTGCATGAGCTGCATGAGTTAGGAGGACCCGGCCACTCTGGCGCCCGTCGAGACCGGCTGTATGAGGTCTTTGAACTCAGGAGAGGTGCGGATGACCCTGTAGGATATCACGGCTTCGATGAATGGACCGGTCGCTAAGGCGGCGGCGCCGGCGATCCCTCCGATGGACGGGAACAGCTTGACCAGCACAATCGCAATGATGCAGGTCGAGCCCATGTTGATGAGTTTGGCCATGGTAACCGTGGAGGCCCTTCTCCTCATCATGAGCACACCGCTGTAGAATTCCATGGAAGCGGCGGTAGGGGCGGTGAACGTCAGTACCGATAGGGTGCGCAGGGCCTCGGCTCCTATGTCCTTTGGCGCGCCGATCACGCTGCCGAAGATCCAAGCCCCAACGGGCGGAATGCTGCAGATTGCCATGAGGAAGAACCCCAGAGCACCCAGGCCGAGACAGAAGGCCCGCATGGCGCGGAACGACTGCGCGTCCTTAACGTAGACCACGACCGCGTGGTAGATGTTGTAAGTGAGCGCGACAAAGATGTAGGAGAAGCTGGCCGCGACCTGATATCCGGCCAGGGTGATGGCTGGATCCAGAGTTCGCAGCAGGGACGCCGTGAGTACCGGCCTCCCGAAGGTCTGGGCAGAAGCCGCAAATGCCAGCGGTAGCGCGAACTTGAGCACTTGCCGAGACGTAGCAGGGGTTTCACCCTCCGGCTCATCACTCTGTGGCGGGATCCCAAATCTTACTACAAGAATGGCCAGAACTGCCTCGGTCGTTATGCCCGACACCAGGATGGTGGCCCCGACGGGCCCGGCAGGCCAGATTCCGGGCAGGAACATGGCCACGCCGAACATGACGGCCACCCGGACCAGCATGTTGACGGTGAGCCAATACGTCTTCTTGGCGAGTACAATGCGCGGCTGGAACAACGACCTTACGGCCGAGGTGGTCGGCCACAGTATGAACACCCGGAAGGACGCTACCGCAAACGGGTAGACACTGTCAGGGACACGCAGGAGCTGCTTAAACACGTAGGATGCCAGCGGGGTCCAGGCCACTATCGCGTACGCCGACAGCAGTATCGACAGAATAGCCAAGGACACCTTGTAGACGGACCCCAGAGACCGTTTCCCCCGGATGAAAGTAAGGCCCATCCGCTGCATTCCGTAGCAGGGGGATTCGAGGATCTGCCCGACGCTGTAGGCGGTGGAATAGGCGGCTAGAGCCGCCACGGGATCTGCAGTCCTCGAGACCGCGCCGGAGATCACCGAATGCGTGACCATCATGAGCACCGAAGTAGCGGCCAAAGGGATATAGAATTTCAGTACGTCACCTATTCTTGCGTTCGCCTGGTCCGGCAATTCGTGAGCCCCATTTCCCCCGCTGCTCATCCCGCTGCTCACCTGCGCCATTCGGGCAGGCCGATCGTCTTCCAACCGCATTCGCTACCTGCCCTGAAAAAACCTGTTGACGGTGCCGCGGTCTCCACCTATGATGTTGCCAAACTTAATACCGACTGGAAATCGCCTCATCCTGAAGCCAAGGGTGAGGTAGAGGCGCGGAGCGTGTGGTACCCCATCGGAGGCCGGAAGCCTGTGAAGAGGGGGAAGGACACATATCCGCCGAAGCCGCGGGCGCCAAACCCAAGGCTGGGCCTGCACCGCACTAGATGCAGGACTGTCACCGGAAAGAACCCCCATCTTCCGGTGAAGCGCTATCTCACGCGGGGGGAGGGAGTGGAGCTGGTCCGCCTGCGCTCGCCACGCACGGCAAACCCAACTCAAACAAACGGAGGCTTCAAGATAAGATGCGATTCACCGAAAGGTTCTTCCTGGTTCTCTTGGTCATTGCCCTGCTCATCCCCCTGAGTCTGTCCGGCTGTCAGAAGGCGGCTGAAGATACCAGCCTCTCAGACATCAAGAAGAGTGGCACCATCGTTGTCGCTACAGACGACACCTATCCCCCGCTCGAGTACAACGAAGACGGCAAGATAGTCGGTTACGACATGGACTTCATGTCGGAGATCGCCTCTCGATTGGGCGTCAAAGTCGAGTTCGTATCTACGAAGTGGGACGGCCTCCTCACCGGCCTCATCGGAAAGCAGTATGACGCCGTGATTTCCTCAATGAACGTGACCGAGGAACGCCTCAAGGAAGCCGCGTTCGTTGAATACCAGCGGTGGTCTCAAGTCATCGTGGTCTCCCCTTCGGCTCCCGAGGCAAAGACGCTGGCCGACCTTGAAGGCAAGAGGATTGCCGTCCAAATCTCCACCACCAGCGAAGAGATGGCCAAGACCGTCAAAGACGCGCATGTAACAAGCTTCGAGAGCTTCGATACCACGTTCATGGAACTGAAGAACGGCCGGGCCGACGCTATCATAATCGACGAGCCGGTGGCCATGTACTACCAGAAGCTCGATCCCTCGGCGTTCGTGGTAACCGGCACGGCCAGCGAGAAGGCGCCTGTAGGGATCGCGATCCGGAAAGACGCTTCCGCGCTGGTAAGCGCCATCACGAAGGCCGTGGAAGATATGCGGAAGGACGGCACGGCAGCACGAATCTACGGCGAGTGGTTCGAATAGATGGACGCGAGAACGCCACTCCTTCCGTTCGTCGCCGAAATCGCTCCGCGGCTCTTATCTGCCGCGACGGTGACCATAAGGCTGACTTTCATGGCCATGTTGGTCGGACTCGTGTTCGGTTCGGTTGCCGCTCTTTTCCGGACCTCCAGGAGCAAGCTCCTGGGGGTCCTCTCCGCCGCCTACGTCACCGTGTTCCGGGGAACACCGCTGGTGGTGCAGATACTGGTCATCTACTTCGCTCTGCCCCAGATTGGACTGCGTTACGACAAGTTCACGTCTGCCGTCATCGCGTTGGGCGTTAACGCCGGAGCCTACATCGCGGAGATCATCCGAGCCGCCATCGAGTCCATCGACAAGGGTCAGATGGAAGCGGCCCGGTCCCTCGGCATGGGGTACGGGCAGGCCATGAGGCGCATCATTGTCCCTCAGACCTACCGCCGCCTTCTCCCCCCTCTCGGCAACGAGTTCATCGCGATGTTGAAGGACACCTCGCTCATCGCCCTCATCGGCGGCGAGGAGCTTACAAGGGCCGGGCAGCACATCATCAGCGCGACCTTCCGGCCGTGGCCCGTCTACCTCTGCGTCGCGGCCATTTACTTGGGGATGACGGCGCTGTTCTCGGTCCTTACGCGCTACTTCGAGAGGAGACTGCAGAATGGCTGATGCGAGGAAGCCCATGGTGGAGTTCCGCGGCGTCAGGAAAAGGTTCGGGACTCTGGAGGTCCTAAAAGGTATCGACTTCTCTGTGCAGGCGGGCGAGGTCGTGACGGTGATAGGCCCGAGCGGGTCCGGGAAAAGCACGCTCCTACGCTGCGTGAACTGCCTCGAAACCATCGATGAGGGCGAGATCCTGGTGGACGGGCGCCCGGCTCCTCGCGACGAAGCCGGCTTGAACGGCCTTCGCGCCAAAGTCGGCATGGTGTTTCAGCACTTCAACCTCTTTCCGCACATGACCGCGCTCCAGAATGTGATGGAAGGCCCGACACAAGTGAGGAAGATGCCTAGACAAGAGGCCGAGGGCCTGGCGCTCTCGCTCCTCAACAAGGTGGGCCTCTGCGACAAGACCGTGGCCTATCCCCGCCAGCTGTCGGGTGGCCAGAAGCAGCGGGTCGCCATCGCCCGGGCCCTGGCCATGGAGCCGAAAGTGATGCTTTTCGATGAGGCCACTTCGGCCCTCGACCCCGAACTGGTGGGCGAAGTGCTTTCGGTCATGAGGTCTCTGGCCTCTGAGGGCATGACCATGCTGGTCGTGACTCACGAGATGTCCTTTGCCCAGGAGGTCTCCGACCGGGTGATCGTCCTGGTAGACGGCAGGATCATTGAAGAAGGCGATCCGGCGTCGGTACTCCGGAACCCTTCCTGCCAAAGGACACGGGAATTTCTTTATCGAGACTTGAGGTTGCCGGCCTCCGGCGGTGTGAATTGGGCTCCCGCGGGTATCGATACGTGCTCTAGACATGCCTTGTGACTGGCCAGTGCGCGATTGTTTTGGGGGAGTAAGTTCTGAACGTCATACCGCTGAACTTTGCGGCCATCGGCTTTACGTTCGTGAAGTCCGCAGTAGACGCCTATGGCGCGTTGGGCCTTGGGCTGTACTCGATGTCCGCTCCGGTCAACGCCCGCAGGCTCTGCACGTTGTCCACCCTCGGCGGCGCGGTCGCCATCTTTGCGCGCCTGCTCCCGGTATCGCCGGTATCCCAAGCCTACATGGGTGCCTTGTTTGTGTTCTGGTTCGCAGCGTTGTCACGAGTGTCCAGCATTCCGGCGACGGCAGGCGCCGTCTTTTTGGGCACGTCGGTGAGACTGGCTCTTGAGTACTGCCTGGAGCGCGTTCTCACCATACTGGGCAGATTCCCTGCCAATCCCGGTTTGCTGGAGACGCTCGTCTGGTTGTCGCCGTGCTCCCTCGCTGTTGCGGTCGTCGCTCACCTTGCGGTGACCAGATTCCACCCGTTCCCGCCCGTGTTCGCGGTCACCAAGGATAAGGGAGCGACAGAAGACCTTACCGCCGAATCATCGAGCGAGCACAGCATGGCCGCGCGCCTGCTTTCAGTGATGGTGCTGATCATCGCCTTCTCAGGAAGCCCGGCTGCAGGGGAGGCGCAATCGTGGCTAGGAGCGTCCGGCGCCTTTACGTTGCCCCTGTTCCTATTCGCCCTAATCCTGTGGGCTTCATCTCGCGGTACGAAACCACTCTGGGCATCGACTCTGGTCACACCGGTCGATCTCCTTGACCTCGGCCTCCTTCCGGTCTTGATTCACCTGGTGCTCCAACACACAGGGGGCCTTCATAGCCCGCATCGCGCCCTTCACATTCCGCTGGTCGTGACAAATTCCCTGAAGAAAGGGTCAAACCGAGGGCTCATTTCCGCCGTGATCAGCCTTGTAAGCATCACGATACTCGGTCTTCAAGCACAGGAGTCCTCCGGCTCCTGGATTTCGGATTCCAATATCACCATGGGCCTGGTTTATGTCCTGACCTTCTACGTCGCTAGTCGTTTCGGCGCGACCGAAGCCGCACTCAAGCAGCGCCTCTTCGAGCGAGCTACCACCGATGACCTAACCCTGCTCTATAACCACGGCTACGTCGACGACTACCTCGACAAACTCCTGGAGTCGGATCCGGACCGGACGTACCTTCTTATGATCGACCTCGACAACTTCAAGACCCTCAATGACAGCCTCGGCCACGTGGACGGCGACCGCCTGCTGCGCAGTATCGCCGACAATTTGCGCCGCGTCGTGCGCGGCGGCGACATCGTGGCCCGCTACGGCGGCGACGAATTCATGGTCATTCCCCGGGGAGTTACCAGCGAAGACCAGGTCCTGGCGCTGGGAGAGAGGATCAGGCAGTCTATCGAGAAGACCTGTAAGGCGTTCGCCGCTGAACAGGGGCTACGCCACATCAGCAGCATCCTCACTGCCTCCTGCGGGATCGCCTACACCACCGATGAAATAACCGACAAGGAATCCCTTATCAGAGCAGCCGACGAAGCCCTCTACGTCGCCAAAGCTCAGGGCAAGAACAGGGCGGTCATAACGGGATAGCCGCAAGGGAGTTGTCTGGAACACACTTCCATGGGCACCGCCGCACAGGAAAGCACAGGACGCGCGAAGAATGAACTCCGGACATGGAGCAGGAAACCAGTTACCCGAACAGCGGGATCACCAGAGACGTCATGCAGGAGAACCGCGGCGACTACCGGGTCTATAGCGTCCGGGGTGCCCCATTCTCAATCGGGCTGCAGATGGCAGAACATCACCAGGGCCCCGACGGCCCCAGACTGGATGATCTCAGCGATCAGCAGGTGCAGTTCAGCCGTCTCTGCCTAAGAGAGGTTGATCGCATCCACCCCCCCGTTGTGCAGGAGCTGACCGCTTGGGCCGGCGCCTGCAATCTACCTCTGGATGAAGCCCTTTTCTACCTCTCGGTAGGCATGACCGAGACCTCGCGACGGGGCAGGAGCAGGAGGAACCCATCCCAGGCGGAGTCCGCGGCGGGACCCGACCATGTTGCTCCGGCAAGCACGGCAAACCGCTCTTGCAGTACAGTAGGGGTCATAACCAGGGACGGCCCCGTCGTCGGCCGCAACTTCGATCTGGATTTCCGGGTGAAGGTGAGGCATCTCATCAGGACCGAAACAGAGGGTCACTTGCCCCACACCGGCATGTATGACGGCCTGGTGTCAGGCCGGACCGACGGCATGAACGACGCCGGGCTATTCGCCAGCCTGCACACCGTCCGCTCCCGCCCCCCTGAGAGGAGGAAACCCGGCCTGTTCTGCGTGCATCTGGTACGGATGGTGCTGGAGACCTGCAAAACCGCCAGAGAAGCGGCGGAACGCCTGCTCTCGGCGCCCCACATCGCGCCCTTCAATTACTTCCTGGCTGATCGGAACGAGATGCTGGTCGTTGAGGCCCATCCCGTACGCGCCCGGGTGCGTCTCCCGGAAGATGGCGTGCTCGCGTGCACTAATCACTTCGTCCACCCGGAGATGTCTGACCTTCTGTACACAGTCCCCGCCAACAGCGCGGCAAGGCTGCGCTTCCTGAGGCAAGGCGTTCTCCCTTGGGCGTTCCGGGCAAGCCAGAAGCAAGCAGCGGATGCAATAGCTTCGCTAATGGCCGACCACACCGTGCCCGTATGCTGGCACACCAAGGTAATGTCTACGCTGTGGTCCGCCGTCGCGGGCCCGGCTGCCGGGTACCTGCGTTACGCGCTGGGAGCGCCGTGCAGGACGGAATTCTCTACGCTGGAGGAGGCATCGAAATGAACTACAAGATAGCGGTGATAACCGGGAGCCCGAACAAGGATGGGTTGACTGCAGCCTGCGGAGCAGCGGCGGAGAAGGGGATCTTGGCAGCTGCACCGGAGGCGCAGGTCGATCTCATCGACCTGAACTCCCACGATGTGGGCAGGTGCAAGGCCTGCGGGAGCGGTTACGGCACTTGCCGGTCCGAACACCGGTGCCAGGTCAAGGACGACTTCCAGGCCCTTCACGAGCGTCTGGCTGCCGCCGACGCGTACGTGGTGGTGACACCGGTATACTGGGGCGACCTGAGCGAATCAGTGAAGGCCTTCCTAGACCGCGTCCGGAGGTGCGAGGCGACGGCGAGAGAGGCAAGCCGACTCGCGGCAAAGCCCTGCATCGGGGTAGCAGCTGCCGGCGGAGGCGGCAACGGCACTATCACCTGCCTGCTCACCATGCAGCAGTTCTTCGGACACGTCCGGTCGGAGATCTTCGACCTCATAACCGTGACACGCAAGTCCAGGCCCTACAAGCTCCAGGCCATCGAAGCTGCAGGCAAGGCCATGGTGCATTACATGCAGCAGAAGGCCGCGCAGGACCTGTCGAAATAGCGTGCCGAAATAGCGTCCGTCAGGACTTCTCCTTGGAGAAGTATCGCGAGATGGCGGCCATGACATTCCTGCCGAGGAGCTCGCCTGCAACATCCAGCACCATCCCGATGGTCTGGATGACGTCGCCGCGGCCGCTCCAGTGCTCAAGGACCACCTCTTGGGGAGTGGACTTCAGGATGTCCCTTACGACCAGGACTGCGCCGACCAGGTCGTCCATCTGGCCGAGGACAGGGACAAAGTCGGGGATTACGTCCACGGGACTGGCGAGGTACACCGCAAACAGCCCGAGTTTGACCTTGGCAGCGGCAGGGACCCTGGGGTCCTTGAGCAAGCGGAAGATGAGCACGGCGAAATCGGGAAGGAACAGCAGCAGTTCCGCTGCGCCGGCGTACTTGGGGCTCGCCTTGCGGCGGACCGCCTCCTGTACCTTTGCCCGCAAGCGGTCGTAGGTCTTGGCCTCTTCCACATCCAGACCAGCAGGAGGCGGGCCCGCGGATCGCGCGCCCGTCCCTGCCTCGCATGGCTGCTGCACTCTAGTTTCTTCGTTCAGGGAGAGCTGCCCCCTATTTCGTCACCGTTCTCTCAGAGTACATGGAGCGAACCGTTACGGTGTTGTCGGACTCACCCTTCATCTCGCACGTGACCAGCGTGTCTTGGTTGAAGCCGACGACCATCGTGTAGTTCCCCGGCCACTCGTCTACCTTTTTGATCTCACCTGAGTTAAGGAGCCACAGCCCGGTCTTCTCAGAAGGCGCTCCAATCACCGCGGCCAGCGTGTCACCGAACGCGGGGATCTCAGGATAGACCTGCCAGTTCCCGTCGGCGACCTTAACCGGCTGGCCTTCCTGGGACTGGACCGGAGTCTTTCCAGAGGCGCCGTACCATATCGCCGTCTCGCCGGTCACGAGGCTGACCTGATAATAGACTCCCCTGTTTTGGCGATCAAAAGCAATGGGTTCCACGAATAGGTCGCTCCCGTGCGAACCGCTGCCAACATCCGCTACCTTGGAGGGCTGACCTGCCTCCAACGCTTTTGCGGTGTAGACGCTCTCCCAGGTGATCTCTGGGACCACCCAATCCACCTCGGGGTCTACGGTGTGCTCCGGCGCCGGTCCGACAGCAAATGCCAACGACTTGGAGTCGTGGGACCACTTGAACAAGCCCAGCACCTTGTCCTCCAGGGAGATGGTGTTAACGGTCCTTCCGGAGCGGTCCATTACCACAATGCCGGTCGCGATGGGCTTCGGACCGTCCTCACCGGGGTAGATCCCGTACTTCATCCAGGTAGTTCCCGTCTTCCCGGGCAGTCTCTCCACATTGTACATGGCCAGGTACTGGCCGTCCGGTGACCAGGATGGGTAGAAACTCAAAGTGTCGCCGTTAAGGGCCAAGGGCTTCTGGACTCCGGTCGCGGTGTCAAGCAAGTAGATGCCGTGCTGGCCCTCTTCCTCATGCAGTTCGTAGACGTAGGCGGAAGCGTCGGGCGACAGCCGGGAGTAGAACAGGCCGTCGTATGTGGGCAGACCATCTTTCACCAATCTCGCGGTCTTGCCTTTTGTGTCAACAACCCAGATGGCTCCGGTTATGTCCAGGTGAAGTTTGCCTGTAGCGGAGTCGTAGTTCATGCGGCGGACGTGGCCTTGCTCCAGAGGTATGAAGGCAAACTCCTGGCTCTTGCCCGAAGCTGTGTCGCCCTCCAATATGCTGACTCCGCGTTTTCCCTGGTTGGGACCCTCATTTTGGTCGCCGGCGGCAATGAAGACGCACTTGGTTTCAGATGTCCAGCCGACCGTCAAAAAGTCCAGGGATTTGGATGACTGCAGGTAGGAATTGTCAACTCGATATAGCTGGATTTCCTTGGCGTCGTCTTTGGCCAGATGGACGGCAGCCACTACACGCTCCTCGGGCCCGGCCTGGACCAGGAGCACGTACTTGCTGTCGGGGGACATGGCAGTCCTCGCGCTATCGGACGCGATCCAGTAGTCCACGTTCCAGGACTTCACGATCTTTGGATCAAGTACTTTCTCCGTGGCGGGAGCCGGAGGGGTACAAGCAGATGCGGCCACGGCAAGGACCAGGACCGCGACTATCGTCACACTCATACGCCTTCGCAATCAAAGCATCTCCTCTCGGATCCCGATAACCGAAAGCGCAGTCTGATAGCACCTCGGGATCCTCACAACCGTATAGACAGCACAATAACACTTTCCGTTCCTTAGCCTTGACTAAGCCGGCAGGAAGAAGACCTTTCTCAAGAAAGCCACAAGGGTCACCTTGGAGTACAAGGCAAGCTCCCGGGACAGGTTGTGCAGGCTCCACTTCTGAAGCGCCAGCTGTTGCGATTCCTGCTCGTACCGGTCATCGATCTGCGCCCTGTCGCTGGCGAAACCTGCCTTTACCTCGTCAAGTTTGCGCAGCACCGGATCCTCTTTCTTCGCATACTTCGCGCGGACCGCGTCCTTCTTGCGGGCTGCCTCCATCTTTGCCCGCTCCTCCTGCTTTTGGAGCGGCTCCCTTTTGATCCTGTAGTACTTTACCACAGCCTGCGCCCGCTTGCCGAGGAAAAGGACTGGCGTGGACTTGGCTATCTTGGCGAGCTCATCAGCCTCGGCCTTGTCGAGTTCCTCGCGCCTCTGTGCAATGCCGTCAAGGAAGCGGGCGAGCCACCCGTCGATGGCGGAGATCTCCTCCTGTTCCTGCGTGGAAAGGTCCGATATCTTGGCGCTCAGGTTCCCGACGCTCCGGTCCTCTCGCTGCATGAGCCGGTCGCGGTCCCGCTCCAGCTGGCGCATGGCGGCTTCTATCCTGCGGATTTCGCGCCTGGCCCCCGCGACCTGCACAAGTAGGGACGCCTTCCTGGCGAACTCCCCGCGCCCCCGGTATCTCAACACGAGCGTGGCGGCGGCGGTCACCGCGGCCGCCACCGATCCCCATCCGGCTATGGTGGCCGTAATATGCCCCAGCGAGGCAAAGCGCGCCAGAGTCAACATCAGCAGCAGCGATGCTATGACCGATGCCCTCTCGACGGTGAAGGGTGGGCCGAGCTCAACCTGGGGCGTATCCATGTGGTCCAGGACCCATTCGGGCAATTGGCTGCCCGACGCCGCTTGGGCTCCTTGGACGCTCGCTGCGGCCTGAGATGCACCTATGGACAGCCCTTGAGCGCTCTGCCCCACAACGACCCATGATTTTGGCGGGGCTGGCGAAGCCGGCGGCACGGGGACTCGCGAGCCGTCGATCACTGGGATCTGGGCAAGATCGCTGCAGGATATGATGGAACGAAAGACAGCCGCCATCTGGCGCAGAGACTCGCTTGGCGATTCACTGAGCGCCCGTAGGACCTTGGAGGACTTGGGGTCCGCGAAGTCCTTGCGCGAAAACAACAATTGCTCGTCGGAACCGCCCGCGAGGTCCCACAAGTCAGGCTGCACGGATAGCGCGATTATTGAGAGGTAGATGACCCACTGAGAGAAGTGGTCCAGGTGCGGGCCGAAGTCCCGGTCGGATCTTAGTGGATGCTGGTAGTTGGGATGCCCGACCTCGTGGCTTGGCATCCCCCTCAGCTGGGGGACGTACATGCCGTCGTAGTCGACCAGCCGGAGGGATCCCCCTACCACCATCACGTTCCCGTGCTGAAGGTCTCCGTGAGCGATGTTGCACCGCCTAAGGTCACGGGACATGCGGGAGAACTGCTCGGCCAGCCGGAGGAGCGCTTCCCTGTCCCTCCGGATGCGCTCCACGTAAACGTTCAGGGGTTCGCCGTCCACCCACTCCATCTTCAGAGCGGGATACCACTGACCGCGGATCCTAACCCCGTTTCTGAGGTACTGAAACCCGGCTGTGTAGGGCAGCCTGGCGTCGCTGAGGCAACGGCCGATGGACGCGTATCGCTGCTCCATGTCCTGATGGTAATGGAGAAAGCAGCGCACGGCCCACTTGCGGCCGCCGCAATCCACCTGATAGACGCTGGCGAAGCCTCCGGTGATCGGCTTGGGAAGGCCCAACCGGTCGGTCACAGGGACTCCCGCCTGCAGCTCCGGATCGGAGAACGAGAGCCGGGGGTTCTGCAGCGCGTCCTGATAGTCGCTCATCGTGGGCCAGGGCATCGCTAGACCTCAGACCACCCTTATGCAGGTGAGGGTTACATCGTCATTGCGCATTTGGCCGGACCGGCGCAGAGAGAGCACAAACTCACCGAAGCCGGCCTCGTCGCCCGTAAGGTCTCCCCGACCCGGGGCAGCAGCATCGTCTTGATGAGCCTCCGGCTCAAGGAACAACGAATCGAGACGCTCCCAGGGCTTCTCCCCCGCCTCCACCTGCCGGAGGAACCACGCGGACAGGGCGTCGGTCATGAGGTAGAACCTGTCGCCCCTCTCGGCTGTCCCACCCGTGTCAACCAGCCGGTCCAGGCAGCGGGCATTCCTTGCCGGATCGCTGGACAAGAGTACCGGGCGCGAACCGAACTCCGCAGATGCTTTCAAGGGAAAACTGACGCGGAGCCCGTCATGGCTGACTCCGAAGAGGCAGGTGTCTCCCATCGCGGCAGCATCCCACCTGCACGTCTCGTTGTCTTCGCGGAGGAGGAACGCAACGCCGAGAAGCGTCGCGAACGGTCCCGTTGCAAGCCCCTGCTCCTCCCACCACTGGACCGGGCGTCCGGCATCGTCCCTCTTCTTTAGGTAGGCTGCCTTCCACGTCTCCCAGGAGTCGCAAGCGCGCGAGACCACCTGTCGCATTGAAGACGCTGTCGGACGAGGCGACGCCCGGCAGAAGGATCTGACCAGTATCTTGGCCCACGGCCCCGAAAGCATGCCCTCGCTGGCGCCGTCAGCCATGGCGAAGCGGAGTATGCGGCCCTTCCGGTCCCTCAGGTTCTGGGGGTGAAAGGCGTCCTCGTACTCCGCTTCCGAATTCCCTGCCTTGGGGGTCCAAAGGACCCCTGCGCGAATGTCCAGACCCATTTACCTGAGGTTTGAGGGCCTCGTCCCGATGTCAAGGAAACGGATGACCGAGACTATGTCGGCGTTAAAAACAAAGCCCCGGGTGTTCTCGGAAGCCCTAAAGCCTTCTTCCTGGGCGATCCCCCTCATGTACTCCGGCAGGACGCTGGACATGTTGAAGAGAGTCTTGGCGTAGTCGTCGGGGAGGCCGTCCGCCGAGTCCGGGAACTCGACCGGCGTCCCGCTGTGCGACGACAGGTGCAGGTTGAACAGCAAGACGTTTCCGTCGCTGGTAGCCAGGGACGTGAGGGCCTGGGCGGGCCCGGTCGGGTCGCCGTCAGTGGCTTCACCGTCGGTGATGTTGATAACTATCGGCGGGAAGCAGTCGGGGTGCTGGGCGATCCATCCCTGGAGGATTGCAGCGGCGCGGCTCAAAGCCTGGCACATGGGTGTCCCGCCGTTGGCCACGGGATCGAACCAAATCGGGAACTTAATGGTCTGGTCGACCAGACCGCCTGCGCCGTCGTCCACCTTCTTCACCCGCTCGTCAACTCGCGCGGGATTCGCGGCAACCTCGCTTATGGGCACGAGCTCGCGCCCCGAAAGCGCGCCGGCGAACGCGGGACCTGGCCTATGCCCGTACCCGATCACACCTACGTTGTAGTAGTCCCTTACGCCTTCGGTCTTGGCGCACTTGATAACAAGGTTCTGCAGCAGGCGGTTGATCGCATCGGCGACGCCGTCAGCCTTTCTCTTGCCGGAATCGGCGCCAAACGGGTCTCTCATCGAGCCGGATTGGTCTATTAGGAAGAGGAAGCAGGATGGATTTGTCCTCGAGATCTCGGCTATGTAGGGCACGGACGATTACCTCCTTGGACTATCTATTGAACTATATCTCCTAGATAAGACTCTTTGGGACGAGGGACAGGTTAGCAGGATCGCTAATGGCGATCTCAGAATAGGATTCTCACACTAGACTCATCACTCCTGCCCTGGGTCGACTCGAGGCGCCTCCGTAGTTGTCGCGGCAACGCACCGTTACGACACATCACTACGACTCCAGGGCGGCGCGGTCTCAACTATCAATAAGCCCGGAGGAATACAGACGGGCGTTTCTGGCAAAGATTAGCGTATGGGTATAGATCAGGTTGTTGTGAAGGAAGTGCTGGTCGAGAGCCTGACTCATGCGGTGGCAGTGGCTCCGGCGCTGCTCTTGGTGTTCATACTAATGGAAGTTGTTTCCCACGGCGCCCGTCCGACCTTCATTGCGTCGGCCCTCCGTCATAGTGTTGCCGGACCTGTGGCCGCGGCGGGTCTCGGGCTCTTTCCCCAATGCGGTTTCTCAGTGGCAGCGACCATGCTGTACATTGAGAGGATGATCCCAGCCGGTTCGCTGCTGGCGTCCTACATCGCGACATCGGACGAAGCATTGCCAATCCTGGCGGCCAGCCCGGCGACCCTTCCCTGGGTCTTGCCCCTCGTGGCCGCCAAGTTCGTATGGGGGATCGTGGTGGGTTCCGTGGTGAACGCGACCGGCCACGTCCTGAAAGGCGCCAAGGCCGGCAAGCGGAGTCGAACCGGGACACGGGTCGAACAATGGGCAAACACGCCGGAAGGCCGCCCCACCCATTCCCACTCCGGCGGCGGGAGCTGCGTTGGCGAGAAAGCGCATCTCAGAGACTACCTGCCCCACGCCCTGTATAGGACAGCAAGGACCGTCGCCATGGTCTTCGTGCTTTCGTCCTTGCTCCACCTGGCGGGCGAGTTCGCTCATGAAAGCCTGCCCGGAGCTCTGGCAACGACCGCGGCGTGGCAACCACTGGCGGCGTCTCTGATCGGACTTATTCCTTCCTGCGCGACATCCGTGGCCCTAGCCGAGGGCTTCAGTGCGGGCATTATCTCCTTCCCGGCCCTCTTGTCAGGGCTGACCGCCAATTCAGGGATGGGGCTCCTGGTACTGGTCAAGGAGTCCCGCGACAAGCTCCGACCCGCCCTCGTGGTCGCCCTGCTCACGGCCTCAGCCTACATCGCGGGTCTGCTGGCGCAGTTTCTCCTCTAGGCGCCGCCCTCGCCTCACCCCTGAGTGAGTTCCCGTGCCTTGCGGGAAACACTACCCGGGACAGGGGTGACACTTTGTCGCTGAAAAGCTTACTGAAGGAGTTGTTCCGACCAAGACCCCCGCGCGACTTCACCATGGGAAGGCGGGGCAGACCCGGCATACCCAGGGTGAGAGGTCCGAAGCGCAGTCCGTTCGGAGGTATGACGCCGGAACAACGCCGCATCCTGGGTTCCAGTCTGACGGGATCCCTTGACGAAAACCTCAGGATCATCAGAGAGACCTTTCATTACCCGCGTAACAGCGACCTGACAGTCAGAGTCTTGAGGATCGAGAGAAGGGCTGGCTTCGTGAGGGCGGCAGTTGTGTACATGGTCGGGCTGGCGGACGAAGAGACCATCCGCGACAATGTAATCGCCCCCATGTTACGCCTAAGCCAGACCGAGAAGCCGGAGCGCATCAGCGCTCGGTCAGTCATGGAAAACACCATCTCCAGTCCCCGCGTGAGAACTGCAACTACATTTTCCCAGATAGTCGACTCTCTCGTGGAAGGCGGGTCCGTCGTTTTGATCGACGGAGATGATGTTGCGCTGCTGCTTGGAACCGAATCTGCCGAACACCGAGCCGTCAGTGAATCGCCGACTGAAGCGGTGGTGAGAGGTCCCCACACCGGTTTCATTGAGAACGTGTCGGCCAACGTCGCTCTCGTTCGCGGCATGCTAGCATCCCCTGACTTGGTCGCCGAGCGAATTTTCGTCGGAGCAAGGAGCCACTCGCCTTACGTCATCATGTATATGGAAGGCGTGGCCAACCCGAAAATCGTCGACGAGGTGCGCAGGAGGATCACATCACTAAGCGTCGATGCGATCGGGGTGGCAGGCTATCTCAGCAACCAGATCCAGGACACGCCATTGGACCCTCTTCCAACGTACATAGCCACAGAGCGGCCTGACACATGCGCCTTCATGATCTCAGAGGGTCATGTGTGCATCATGGATTCTTCCCCAAGCGCGATCCTGGTTCCTGCCACAATCTGGAGCCTTCTGCACAGTCCCGAGGACTACTACATCCACTTCCTGCCGGCAAGCCTGATAAGACTCCTCAGATGGCTTGCGCTTTTCTCAACCTTGTACGCCAGCGCCATCTACGTTGCCGTGGTGACCTTCCATCCTAGCATGTTGCCTACAGAGCTGCTCTTTGCCGTCGCCGCGACCAGGGAGGCGGTACCGTTCCCTGCCGCTTTTGAGGTCATGTTCATGGAGGCGGCATTTGAGCTGATCCGGGAGGCGGGCCTGCGCATACCGACCATCGTCGGGCCCACCATAGGCATCGTCGGAGCCGTCATCCTTGGCCAAGCCGCGGTGCAGGCCGGCATCATCAGCCCCATCCTGGTCGTGATCGTGGCGATCGCCGGGCTTGGGTCTTTTGCCATCCCCAACTACAACTTGAGCCTCTATGTGCGGATAGTGAGGTACCTCCTAATCGGAGCCGCGGCGGTCCTGGGCATCCCAGGACTCTCCTTGGCCACGCTCCTATTGATGACGCATATCGCGGGCAAGAAGTCTTTTGGGGTGCCTGTGACGGCGCCCTTGGTCCCGAGCTTCCCCCACTCCCCCGATCTCATGGTCGTCGGGCCGCCGGCGAGCATGGTCCGCCGGCCGGGCCACCTGCACCCCCTGGACGCAGTGCGACGAAAGCCGGTCAAGGGAATAGAGAATCCGGGTCCTCCCCGCCCGCGGAACGAAAGCGGTGAAGCTCGATCGTGAGTCCACGAGGAAAAGACGCCGCCCCTATCGCCGCCGGCCACATCGGTTGGCCCGAGGCGGTGGCGATGCTCGTCATCCTCGCCGTGATGAAGGTATTCGAGTTCCTGCCATCCCGTCTTGCCTCGCAAGCCCAGACTGCGGCCTGGACGGTGCCCGTCTTCTCGGGCCTCCTCAGCGTGCCCTGGCTCTGGGCGCTGGTCTCGGTGCTGAAGGCCAATCCCGGGAAAGACATCGTATCGATCACCCGTTCCGAGTTCGGCCCGCACGTCGCGTTCCTCCTGGGGATCGCGTTTTACGCGTTCAATATCGGCATCACTGGGACCGTGGTACGAGAGAGCACCGATGCGATCGGCGCCGTCTTGCTACCCCTGACGCCTGAAATGGTCCTCATCTCCTTGGGGCTGGCCGCATCGCTGTATATCGCCCTGAAGGGTCCGGAGGTCACGGGCAGGGTCTCGATTCCGGTCGTTTTCGCGATGCTCGGCCTCCTCGCTTTGCTGGCAACCCTGTCGATCGGCATGTGGGTCAGGGATTCGATATTCCCGCTGTTCGGTCCAGGGATCCCACAATTGCTTAGGACCTACTTCGTAAGGCAATCCGTCTACACCGAGTTACTCGCGTTGGGGATGCTGGCCCCCTATCTGAGAAGGCCGGATGACATGGGCAAAGTAACCGTCCGGTCCATGGCCCTCGCCGTAGCCGCGATGACCATCGCAGTGCTCGTGTGCCAGATGGTATTCCCGTATCCTTCACTGACCCGTGTGATCGAGCCTCTCCTGAGAGTGTCCCGCATCCTGAATCTCGGCCGGTTCCTGCAGAGAACAGATGCGCTCCTGGCCCCGGCGTGGCTGATAACTGGACTTGTGCATGTCGCAATCAGCATCCTCATCGGTTCACTGGCGCTGGCTTCGACCCTGAACGGCAAGTCAATGGGCCTGTTGACGACCATCACGGCAGTTGCGGTCCTGGTACTCGCGTTCCTCATTCCCGACATGTCAACGGGAATAGTGTGGGGTTTCGATATTCTCCGTCCCTACAGTGTGGTACTGCTCTACGTGTGGCCAATAGCTCTCTGGGCCGCCACGCGCTACCGGTCAAGGACGAAGCGCCAGAGAAGGCGGTCCCAGAGGTGAAGCGTTCGAGGAAACCGGCGTTGGCAGCCGTTGCGATAACACTAGTGATGTCACTCTCGGCCTCCGGGTGCTGGGACAGGGTCGAGCTGGAGGACGTAGCGTGGGTGCAGGCTATCGGTTTCGACAAAGGGCCTGAGGGGTTCCTAGCCACCACCCTCGAGATAGGGGTACCGCGAAACCTGAGAGGCGGAGGCCCGATGTCGACCGGAGGCAGGGATGGACCGAACTACACGACGATCACCATTGTCTCGCGTACCGCCCTCGAGGCGCTTGACCTGGCCGCAATAAACCTTGGGAGAAGGATATCCCTCGTCCAGACCCAGCTTTACCTGTTCGGGGAGGAACTCGCCGAATCGGACCTGCGCCCTCTGGTGTCGGCCATGGACAGGTTCCGTGAGGTCAGGGGAAGCATACAGGTGGCTGTAGTCAAGGGCCGGGCCGAGGACCTACTGAGAGTGGCCGAATCACCGCTTGAGGTGAGTCCGAGCCGTCTCATCCAGACCGTGCTCTTGCAACACATGCACACAGGACTGTTCAGGAGGGTGGCCCTGGCGCGGGACCTCACGAACCTCTTGGAGTCCAGTTCAATGTCCCCTCACTGTCCCATCATAGCGCTCACCGCGGATTACCCCGCTCAGCAGGGAGATGGCGGTGGGGACTCTCAGGGAGGACAGGGAGGGCAAGAAGACAAGGCGGAGCAGTCCTCCGTGGAACCCAAGGTCAACCTCGCCGAATTGCCCCCTGACAAGAACACCACGGATCTCGATGGCTGGCTGGTCCCCAAGTCCGGTGGCGGCCCGATTATCATCATGGGGACCGCCGTCTTCCAAGGCGGAAGAATGGTGGAAACGCTGACCGGCGATGAAACCCGCGGCATGCTGCTCGCTCAAAACGACCTCGAGCGGGCTACATTTGCCATCCCCGACCCCACGGCGCCCGACAAGCCGGAGTTGGCGCTCGGAGTGGAGATCATCGGGGCAAAGACCAAGGTGAAGGCAGCCAGAGCGGGCGACAAGGTCAAAATAGGCGTGAACGTCCACGCAGACGTATCGTACTTCTCCATTAAGACGCAGACCGATTTCACCGACCCCAGGATGTTGCCCGTCGCTGAGAAAGCGATAGCTGACCACATCAAAGACATCATGGATAGAGCCATATCGAAGACGCAGGCTGTAGGGGCCGACGTGTTCGGCTTCGGGGACAAACTGAGGCGCACGTTCCGGACTTGGCCCGAGTTCGAGGCTTTCGCCTGGCTCACCAAGTACCCTCAAGCAGAGATAGAGACGGAGGTTGAAGTGGATCTCCACCGCTTCGGCCTATCACTTAGGCCTCCCGTCGTGCCGCCGTCGGAGATCCTCCAAACGCCCAGATAGCCCGAGCTGATCGCTTTCCCGTGTTTGCCCCCGCGGAGTCCCGTGGTATACTGGGCCTGAACTCCCGATAGGAGGGCCGCAACCCCACCACGATGATTCGCTAGCTAAGGCTTCGACAGGCCAGAGTCGACCGGGTTTCACGAAGAGTCTCGTGGAGGCCGGCTAACGAATCTTCGGGAGTGAGCCTCCGTGACGGTACTGCAGGTAAGAAACCTTTCTATCAGCTTCCAGGGAACCCCGATCCTAAACGACGTGTCCTCCGTGCTCGGCACTGGCACCAAGGCAGGCCTCGTGGGGCCAAACGGCGCCGGCAAGACCACGCTCCTTCGGACCATTCTCGGGCAGATCCAGCCTGACCAGGGCTCTGTGGACTGGATAGGCAATCCGCGAATAGGCTACGTGCCTCAGAAGTGGGAGCCCGGCGCAGGAGCCACTCCCCTTGATGTCCTCGGATACGAGAAGGCGCCGGTGCTTGGCCGGTTCGGCATCTCTCGCTCCTTGTGGGATCAGCCATGCTCCAACCTCTCCGGCGGCGAGAGGACTCGCCTGCTGCTGGCCCGCGCCTTCTCGCTAGACCCCGAGGCGCTCGTGCTGGACGAGCCAACCAATCACCTGGATATCCCCGGCATTGAATGGCTTGAAAAAACCGTCAAAGAGTTCCCCGGCTCAGTGCTGGTGGTCTCTCATGACCGTACCTTCCTCGATGCTGTGGCGACGGAGATCTGGGAGCTCCGGGATACCCGCCTTGCGACCTACACTGGCGGTTACTCCGCGTACCAAGAACGCCTTCGGGAGATGCGGGCCAATGAAGCCAGGGAGTACGCCAAGTGGCAGCGGAGGGTCAGGGAACTCACGATTGAAGTGGCGGACCGGCGGATGTGGTACGCTAAGGCCCACGATGACGCGGGCAAGAACGACTTCTACCGCCGGAAGGCCAAGAAGCACGCCCGGCAGTTCAAGGCGAAAGAAACCATGCTGGAGAGGGCTATGGCTGAAAAGCCGGATGTCCGCCGGCCTGAGATGGCACTCAAGGCCTCGGTTGACCATGCGGGCCACCGCACACGAACCATACTGCGGGCGTCGGATCTGGAGTTCAGTTACGCGGGCGCATCCGTGGGCATACCCTCCGGCGCTGCGGCCGCCCGTCTCATCGATGCGACCGATCGTCCCATCGCGGCAGGGATCACAGTCAGCCTCGGCCCAAAGGACAAGGCCGGCCTCATCGGGCCCAACGGGTCCGGAAAGACGACTCTGATCCGCCTCCTATTGGGTGAACTGCAGCCTCAGAAAGGCGTAGTGTGGCGCAACCCGGAGTGCAGGGTAGGCTATTTGTCGCAGATGCTGGACGAACTCGATAGCGAGTTGGGTGTGACCGACAACGTGAGGAGAGTGACAGGCCTCACGGCGGGTGAGGCGCGGAACCTCCTGGGCAAAATGGGCATCATGGGCGACACCCAGCTTCAGCCGGTCGGCACGCTCAGCATGGGCGAACGCACCCGCGTCGCTGTCTCGTGCCTGTGTTTCGGCAAGTACGACGCTCTCATCCTCGACGAACCCACCAACCACCTGGACGCGAACGCAAGGGACTGCGTGGAACAAGCCCTCACATCATTCCCCGGTTCGCTTCTCGTGGCGACCCACGACCGGTACTTCCTGGACCGCGTATGCAACACCATCTGGAGTCTGGAAAACGGAAAGGTCCGCGCGGTGAGAGGCAACTACACCGCGTACCGGGAGGAACTGGCAAGGGTGGGCCGGTCACCTGCGCAGGGCGCTACCGGCACTCGGGCAACCCCGGCGCTGATGGAGCCCGACCTAGCCATGAAGGAATTGGGTCTCGAAACCGAGATAGCGTACCTGGTTTCAAGGATCACGGCAGCGCGGACGCCTGCAGAGAAAGAGGACCTGGAGCAGCAATATAGGACAACGCTGGAGGACCTGAAGAGGCTCCGCAACGCCAGGGCTGGATCCGCCCAAGGAGGCGGCAGGAAGTAGCCCCGGACCCAGTGAATCCTCACGACACTGAGTCCCAGAACGGACTCCGGAGCGGTCTGCACTGCCATCCGGAGCATTACTGAGGAGCATTACTGAGGAAGGAGGATCCTTTTGGCGACGTATGACAAGGCACATGAACTCGCGCGGGACCTGAAATCAAGCAGCGAGTACAAAGACTACCAAAGGGCCAAACAGGAACTCTTGGCGAATGAAGCGGCCTTATCAATCCTGAAAGATTACCAGAAAAAGCGCCTCACGTTCGAAATGGAGCTGCTCTCGGGAAAGACCCCGGACAGCGCGAAGAAAGAGGAACTGGACAAGATCACCGAGCTCGTGAACATGCACGGAGGGGTTAAGCGGTTCCTTGACGCGGAGCAACGGGTGATGATCATGATGACCGACATACAGAGGATCCTCACCGAGGCCCTCGACCTCTTGGACTACCGGTAATCTGGAGTAAACGAGTGGGCCGGCTTTCGCCGGCCCTACTTACCTTCTGTTATCTCCTGACCACTACCTTGCCGGCCTTCACCACATACTTGATCTTGGAAATGTCCTGTAGCACCCGGATATCGTTCAGCGGATCGCCGTCCAGCAGGATCATGTCAGCCCAGAAACCTTCCTTGACCTGGCCCATCCTATCGCCCCATCCCATGAGCTCGGATCCCATCCTGGTCACCGCCACCAGAGCGTCTACGGGCTTCATCCCGGCATTGACCATGAGTTCAAGCTCAATGGCGTTCCTGCCGTGATAGTTGAAGGGTGTAGCCGAGTCGGTCCCCATGGCGATCTTCACCCCGGCGACATATGCCTTCTTGAAGCTGGCCACGTGGGCCTCCTGCGCCTCCACGGCCTTCCGTACCCCGTACTCCGGGATCCCGGCTTTGGTCCCGTTCTCAACGATGTGGTGCACCGCTGCCAGGGTTGGGACTAGGAACACGTCGTTCTTGAGCATGAGTTCAATTATCTCGTCGGTCAAGTAGAACCCGTGCTCGATCGAGGATATCCCAGCAAGAATGGCGTTCTTGATTCCATTGGATCCCTGAGCGTGGGCCATGGACTTCTTGCCTACATTGTGGGCCTCTTCGATGGCGGCCCGCATCTCGTCGACGGTGAGGCCGCGAGCTGTGGGTACGTCGCCCTCGGACATGACGCCGCCGGTCGCGTGCAACTTGATGTGGTCTGCGCCGTCCCGCAGCTGCTCCCTGGCGGCCCTCCGCGCCTCATCCGGACTGTCTACCACATACCTCCCGGCGAACTGCACCTCGGGAGGCCATCCGTTCCTAGTGTCGCCGTGGCCGCCGGTAATGGAGAGCCCGTGGCAAGCGACCCGCATCCGAGGCCCTGGCACCAGCCCCTCGTTCACGGCCTGCTTTAGGGCAACGTCGATGAGGAAGCCGGCCCCGGCGTCGCGGATGGCGGTGAAACCCGCCTCCAATGTCGCCTTCGCGTTCTGAGCAGCCCTAAGCGCCTTGTGGGGGACCAGTTCCTTGGCGTTCTTGAGGAAGTTCGGGTCGCCGGATCCCGTAATGTGAATATGGGCGTCAACCATGCCCGGCATAAGGAACCTGCCGGCGCAGTCGATGACCTCCGCGTTCTCGGGCACAGCCACCTGCCCCGAGCCGACCATGGTTATGCGGTCGTTCTCGGCGATCACAGTCACCGGACCGTACGACGGCTTGCCGGTGCCATCAAACAGGTTCGCGTTCTTGAGTACCAGCGGCATGCTGTCCACCTCTTCTTTGTGTCTGCATATGGATTCATCGCCCTACTTCGCTCTTCGGGATGGTTATCCTCTTGTAGCTATGCGTGCGCGATGAACATAACATGCAGTGATTCAATCTCGGGGAGGGAACAAAAGTGGGAGGACCCGGACCTGTTTTCCCCAACTGGGCGTTCATCCTTTTCCTGATCCTGATCCTTCTCGTATTCGGCATCACCTGCGGCATCTGCTAGAAGGCGCGGATGCGAAGGGGACGGACGTGAGCCGTCCCCTTCTTCATTTGTGGCGCGCTGTAGGCTAAAATGGTAAGGCCCAGCAGCATAGGAAGGAGCTTGCCGTTGGACCTCGTCAAAGTAGCGTTGCTATCAGCCGTAGTCGGAATAGTCGGGACCGGAACCGGAGGCCTCATCGTAGCGCTCCGGGGAAACCCTGGCAAGAAGACCCTTTCACTTTTCCTTGGTATCTCAGCAGGCGTAATGCTATCCCTGGTCTCGTTCGACCTGATGCCCGAAGCGTTTCACATGGCGGGCACCTGGATCTCCCTCGCGGCGTTCCTGGCCGGCGCTCTGGCGCTTACTGCCCTTGATTTGATCATGCCTCATGTGCACCACATGACCACCGACAAGGAGAGCTCCCGTTTCGCGCGGACGGCGCTCGTCGTGGCTGTTGGCATTGGAATGCACGACCTGCCGGAGGGCCTCGCTGTTGGCGCCAGTCTGGAGTCAACCTTCTCTTTGGGCCTCAGGATCGCAATCCTCATGTTCCTCCACAACATCCCTGAAGGCATGGCGGTTGCGGCCCCTCTTGCCGCAATAGGCAAGAGCAGGTCAAGCATGGTATTCGTGAGCGCCCTGACGGGTGTTCCCTCTCTCATCGGCGCCGTGGTGGGTTCGGTGATAGGCGTCTCCCCCATCATCCTCGGGGTATCTATGGCCTTCGCGGCGGGCGCTATGCTGTTCGTCACCTTCGACGAACTCGTCCCCGGAGCGTGTGAGATGGCAAGCGACGGACACGCCGGAACCCTGGGTGCTGTGGCCGGGGTCATCGCCAGCATAGCCATATCGAGACTCCTGACTCCCTAGGTCAAGGCCCATCGCAGATCCATAGCAGGCTGGCCTTTCTGCATACCAGACCCTAGCCTCTCCCCCGGCGGGACTGGACGCATTGCCTCATCTGTCCGAAATATACGGCGAGAGGAGGCGCCGGCGATGAAGCCTCGGATCCTTCGTATCGTGCTGGTATCCGGGATGCTCACAATCATGGCCGCTTCGGTTCCCAGCTGGGCTCCCGCATGGATGAGGCCCAGCGTCGCCTCCCTTGCGCCGGCGGCCCCGGCTTCTCCTCCACCTGCTCCTGACGAAACTGCGGTTTACCAGGCAATCCGAAGTTCAGTCAAAGACCTGCAGACGGCCCTGCACCGAAAGGTCGCGTCAACCCTCGTCCACAAGGTCTCTAGCAAGGCCGCCGGAGCGTCCTATGAGTCAACGTGGCTGGTAACAGTCCGATATTGGCTGGACTACGCGAAGCCTGACGAGGTCCCCTATCTGAAGGGCATGCAGAAGTGCCTTACCGAGTTTGGAGGGACGAGTGACCGGGAGTGGCTGGCATGGGCCCAGGCCCAGCTAAGCCGCGTGCGTTCCCAGTACGCCGAGGAAATCGCCTTCCAGCAAGAGGCAAAGCTGGACGTGTTCGTCGCGGGCACGCTGGATGAAACGGGGAACCCCAGCCCGCCGTCGCTGAAGGTGTTCCAAATGACCGGAAACTCAGAGGCGCTTCCAATGAGCGCTGAGATCCTGGCGGCTCCAAGCGACAGGCAGATGGAGCAGGCCGGATACTACTACTTGAAAGACCGGCTTGACGGCCAGTCCCAATCTTCGGGCTCTGCTCCAGGCAGCGCATCACCTGAACAATCGGGCGCTACACCTGGCGGGTCCGGAGCGCCGCAGCCGCAACAGGAATCCTCCCAGGATCCCAAGGCGTCCCAATCACAGACTACATCCCCTTCGTCGACCTCGGGGTCCTCGTCCGGGGGGGCCCGCAAGCCCGTCGACGCCAACAGCCGCATCCTTTTCACCGGTATCGCCGTGCTGTTCGCGCTTATCATCATCCTGGCCCTCAACCAGTACCTTTTGGCGAGAAGCAAGCGCTGAGGAGTTCTGGGGAGTACCGTTCGGCAAATCGTTGACAGCCGCGTTTCCTAAGAGTATTGTCGTTTTGCTCCGTGATTTATGTCTAAATCCGCCCGCTTAAAGAAGGTGAGTTCGTTGAGCGCAGACGGCCCCAGTTGGCAATCTGACTCTGTCCCCTTAGCAAATAACGAAGGGGAGCGGACTCCCCAAAAAGGGACCGACCGGTAACGCCGCAGCACGGTTCGCTGCGGAAATACCTCCGTCTCAGACGCCAGTCCGCCTCCCTGACCAATGCATCTTAATGAAGGACCATCCCGCCACGGGATAAGGCTATCTATGGCCTCGCGCATAAGGAGGGATTGGCTGTGGCTTTCTTCGAAAAACCCGAGATACAGGAACTAATCCAGAGCCGGAACTGGGCTGCCCTACGCGAAAAGGTGTCCTCTTGGCGCGTCCCGGATATAGCAGACCTCCTGACGGATCTTGATAAGCAGGACCGCGTGCTCTTATTCAGGTGTCTTCCCCGGGCCGTCGCCACCGAGGTCTTTTTGGAGTTCAATACCGTGGACCAGCAGAACCTCTTGACCGAGCTGACCGATGAGGAAACCCGCAGTTTGGTTGCCGGCCTGGCGCCTGACGACAGGACCGACCTCCTCGAGGAACTCCCCGGCCAAGTTACGCAGCGCCTGATGAACCTCCTGTCTCCGGAGGACCTTAAGGAAGCAAGGCAGCTCCTCGGCTACCCCGAGGGCAGCGTTGGCCGTTTGATGACGCCCGACTATGTAGCGGTGCGGCCTGATTGGACCGCGGGCGCGGCAATGGAACACATAAGGAAGGTGGGCCGGGACACCGAGACCGTGAACGTCGTCTACGTGACCGAAGCCTCATGGAGGCTGCTCGGGGCCGTGTCGCTGCGCCACCTGGTGCTGTCCCAGCCATCCACTCCCGTTGGCAGCATAATGACAACGCCGGCAGTCGCGCTCTCAGCCTTCGCCGACAACGAAGAGGCAGCCAGGACCATGGAGAAGTACGGCCTCCTGGTTTTACCCGTGGTCGACTCCGATGGGATCCTGGTCGGCATCGTGACCAGTGATGACGTGTTTGACGTGGCGGCCGAGGAAGCCACCGAGGACTTCCACAAAGGAGCAGGCGTCAACCCACTGCGAGTGCGCTTCGGAGACGCCGGCATAGGCCTCCTCTACAAGAACAGGATCGGCTGGCTAATGTCCCTCATCTTTGTCGACCTCGTTGCAGCCGGGGTGATAGCCAGGTACGAACACGCCATTTCCAAGGTCGTAGCGCTGGTGTTCTTCCTCCCGCTGCTCATAGGCTGCGGGGGAAACGCAGGCTCTCAAGCATCCACCCTGGTGATCAGGGACATGGCTACAGGCGACGTCGAGTACAAGGACTGGCTCTCTCTCTTGCTCAAAGAAGCGGGAATAGCCCTCTTGCTGGGGATCACTGTGAGCCTAGTGGTCTGGGGTCCCGGCGTTCTCCAGGGGGGCGCCCGGGTCGGGGTAGTTGTCGCCCTGAGCGGCGCCGCCATTGTAACCGTAAGCGGCGTCATCGGGATCGCGACTCCGCTCTTGGCGGGCAAGCTTGGTTTCGACCCGGCGGCGTCGGCGTCGCCAGTCATCACGTCAATAGCAGATATACTGGGTGTCATCATCTACTTCAGCATCGCGAGCTGGTATCTCGGACTCTAGACCCGGTTAGGAGGTGCGCAAGTGTACACGAGGAAACCCGAAGTCAAAGAACTCATCGAAAAGCGGGACTGGACTAGGCTGAGACAACTCGCGACGAAATGGGCTGTCGCCGATGTAGCCGAGCTCCTGCTCGAACTGGAAAAGCCCGATAGGGTTGTGTTCTATCGTTCGTTGCCCCGCCTCTTGGCAGCGGAAGTGTTCGCGTTCTTCGAGCCCGACGAGCAGGACGCGTTCCTCCAGGACCTGACCGATGAAGAGGCCCGGGTCCTCATGGAGAACCTTGCGCCTGACGACCGGACAGCGCTTCTCGAGGAACTCCCCGCCGAGGTCACTCAGAGGCTCCTCAGCTTCCTGAGTCCTTCCGACCTGAAACAGGCGCGGCAGCTGCTCGGATACCCGGAGGAAAGCGTCGGAAGGCTGATGACGCCAGACTATGTCGCGGTGAAACCCGAGTTCACCGTAAGCCAGGTAATGGACGAGATACGCAGGAAAGGCCGGGACAGCGAGACCATCAACGCCATCTACGTCACAGATCCGGTGGACCGGCTGACGGGGTCGGTCGCGTTGCGCCAAGTGGTGCTGGCGAACCCGAATGACCGGATCAGGGGACTGATGAGGGCTCCCGCAATAAGCGCCAGCGCGTTCGATGACCGCGAGGAAGCCGCGAGACTCATGGCCCGGTACGACCTGCCGGTTCTTCCCGTGGTCGACTCCCAGGGCGTGTTGGTCGGCATAGTGACCGCGGACGACGTGCTGGAGGTCGCGCAGGAAGAGACCACCGAGGACTTCCACAAAGCTGCGGGCGTGACCCCGCTCCACGTCTCGCTAAAGGATGCCAGGCCAGGGCTCATCTACAAGAGCAGGGTCATGTGGCTGCTTCTCCTTATCGGGGTCTACCTCATCTCAGGCACCATCATGTCCAGGTTTGAGGACGTAATCGCCAAGGTGGTTCCCCTGGTGTTCTTTCTGCCCCTCCTGATCGACAGCGCCGGAAACGCCGGCGCGCAGTCTGCGGCCCTTATGGTCCGGGCCCTTGCGACAGGCGACGTCGAAAGCAAGGAATGGGTGCGCGTCCTCACCCGCGAGGTCGGGCTATCGCTGGCGCTGGGGGCCACCATGGGCTTCACAGTCTGGGCGGTAGCGGCCTTTCGGACAGGGGGAGCCATCGGCATCATCGCCGGAGTCTCCATGGTGGTGTCGGTGCTCATCGCGTGCCTTGTCGGCGTAGCGGTCCCCTTTGCGATGGCCAAGTTTGGAATGGACCCCGCGGCTGCCAGCTCGCCGCTTGTGACATCGGTCGCGGACATCCTTGGGGTCCTGATCTACTTCTCAACAGCCAGAATCGTGTTGGGTATCTAGCGGCAGCCCGCCGCGTTTTCCTCCGATATGGCCGCCATGCCGTCGATCAGGGTCTGAACGCCCTGGGTGCTGGCGGCCATCTGCTTGGTAGCTACGGAGTTGTCCTGGGCAACAGACATGCTACATGGGGAAAAACACCGGGATCAAGGGAGACAGGGCAAGGCCGCCAAGCAGGAACAGCGGCACTCCCGTCTTCACGAAGTCCACGAACTTGTAGCCTCCGCGCTGGTACACGATGACGTTGGGAGGTGTCCCTATCGGCGTCGCGACGGCAATGGAAGTGGCCTGGCAAAGGGCCATGAGTAGCGGAGCGGGGCTCACGCCGAGCCGCAGAGCTAGAGCAACACACACCGGGGCAAGGACGCTGGTCGCCGCCGTGTGGGACATGAATTGGGCAAGCGTTCCCGCGAAAAACACTACGATCATAGTCAACACAACGGGGCTGGGATTCTCGACTAGCCTGGTGAGCCCTCCGGCCAAAACGTCGGCCGCACCGGTCCGCTGCATCGCGAGACCCAGCGGCTGCATGCCGCCCATCAGCAGCACCGCGGACCACTCGATACTGTCAGTGAATTCCTTCATGCTGATGCAGCCGGTCACAATCGTGAGGACCGCCCCGATCATTGCAATGATTGGAAGGCTCAGACCATGAGCGGCGACTCTTCCCTCGAAAAGCATCCCTACTATCACCAGCGCCAACACAACCAACGACACGCCCATCTTCCCTTCCCTGAACGTCAGGCTCTCATCCTGGTTCCGAGGGGGCGCCACTCTGGACGGGACCTGCTTCCTGCCAACAAACATCATGTACAGAACCGCTATCACAACAAAAGGTAGTGACGGCTTCGCGAAGTCGAAGAAGCCGAACGAGGTCCCCGTCGCCTGCTTCAGGGCACCCTGGACGATAGCGTTCGGAGGTGTCCCTACGAGCGTGAGCATTCCGCCGAAGGATGCTCCGAATGCGAGCGGCAGCATAAGCCTGCTTGCACTCACCCCGGCCTCTGCAGCGACCGACATGACCAGCGGCGCCATGACTATCGCCGTGCCGGTGTTGCTGGTGAACGCCGACAGAGCGCATGCGGCCAGCATTATCAGCCCTATTAGTTTCACCTCGCTGTTGCCGGCCTTCTCGATGACCTTCTTCCCGATCCACTTGCACACTCCCGTCCGGAACAGCGCTTCACCCACCGGGAACATGAACAGCACCATGATGGTAGTGTCGTTTGAGAACCCGGTGAGGACTTCTTTGACGGGCAGGACGCCGGTGACGGCAAGGCTGGAGAGCACAATGAGGGGAGTCACGCCCAGCGGGACCAATTCGGTAATGAACAGGAGAACCGCTCCCGCGAGAATGAGCAACGTTATCGTGATACTGGACATTCGGCGTAGCCCCCTCCATCCATATAGAGACTAGAGATTCGCTTTGTCGGGCCGGAGTCCTGCTAGCGCACCCTTCCCGCGTCCTTCCCTCGTTCTTCCCACCGTCTACCAGGGCTTTGTCGGAAAAACCAGCCACTCCAACGCCTCGTGGCGGGCGAAAGCCGCAACCCGCCTCTGCGGTGGCGGGGATTTCCCGCCACTGGGGTGACGCGTGGCGGGCGGAAACCGTAACGATGCTCCGCACCGGCGGGAGAAACCCGCAACTTGTTCTCTACGAGATCCACGAGGGAGCGGAGCCCTGTATGATTGGAAGGACAGATGTGTCGAGCGGGAACCCGGGGAGCGGGTTTGGGGTCTTCAAGGTAGCGAGATTGTGTGCCAGACTCTGCGGTTTCTCCGGCGTACTCCTGATCAGGGCCGCTCACGCGACCTAAGGTCGCCGAGCCGCTAAGGTGGCAGAGGCTGCGTAGTCATGAAATGAACCAGGCTTCATAGTTGCTATGGATAACCCAGGCTCCGACGAGTGGAGGAAGACGCCATGAGGCTAAGAGAACTGCTGACAAGGATGATGAACAGTGCCCGCCCGACGGTCAAACGGTTCTGGGCGTCTATCCTCTTCTGCATTGCCATGACCACGACTCTGATCGTGTCCACGCGAGGGTTCGGGATCCCCGGCTCAATAGACAGCCTGAACAGGCTCTCTTTGGCTTTCGCGGCTGGAGTGCTTGCGTCTTGGTGCGCGGTGCTCCTCTGGGAGAGGTTCGCGTGGGAGAAGAAGCAGGAGGGCTCGGAGCTCACCGGCAATCTGGTCGCGCTCCTTTCCGCAGGCGTCATCGGCGCGATCACCTACGCCATGCTGAAGCACTTCAGCCTTGTACCGATGACGAGGCACTTCGCCATCTGCTTTGCCCTCTTCCTGGCCTTCTTCGTCATTCCCGGCTACCGGCGCGGAGCGCGGCTTGAGATGTACGTGGTGAGGCTGTTTGCCCATGCGGTCGTGGCAGTTCTGTTCTCCGCGGTTATGTTCATCGGAATATCGTCAATCACCCTGACGTTCACCAGCCTGTTCTCCATCAAGACTGCACCTGAGCTCTACCTGCACATATGGATGGTGATGGCCGGAGTCCTGGCCCCCTTCCTGTTCATGGCCGGGATTCCAGTGGCGGGAGCGGATGTTGAGGGCGAGGAGTACCCTAAGACCCTCAAGAACCTGGTGATCTACGTTGTCACTCCACTCCTAACGGCCTATACCCTGGTGCTCTACCTGTACTTCGCCAAGATCCTGATAACCCGCCAGTGGCCCGTGGGGCTGGTGGCCCACCTGGTGCTCTGGTACTCCATCGTGAGTCTGGCGGTGCTGCACTTCGTGTGGCCGCTTGAGCGCTCCAACAAGTGGGCCGGCATCTTCTCGAGGTACTTCCCGAGGACCGTAATTCCGCTGCTTCTCATGATGTTCGCATCCCTCGGGATAAGGGTCAGGTACTACGGGATAACCGAGAACCGGTATTACGTCGGCGTCGTCGGATTGTGGGTGTTGGCCAGCGCTTTGTACCTCGGATTCGCCAAGCAGCGAAACCGCGTCATTCTACCGGCGACCCTGGCTATAGTAGTCCTCATGTCCGTCTTTGGGCCTTGGAGCAGTTTCTCGGTCGCCAAGTGGAGCCAGAATAGGCGGTTCGAGGAGATTGTCACACGCAACAACATGGTCGTGAACGGTGCGATCGTGCCGGCGCCTCCTCAGATCTCAGATGAAGACCGTCGCGAGACTGCAGCCGTTCTCCAGTACTTCGAGCGTTTCCATAGCTTGTCGGATGTGCGTCTGCTCCCTGCGGGTTTCACCATGGCCGAATTCGAGAAGGTATTCGGATTCAAGCCTTACGACATCTTCCCGTCGAAGCCCACAAAGCCTATCTTCTTTGAGGCTCCGAACCGGGCTATCGAGGTTAGCGGCTATCGGTACCTCTTTGATTACTCCAAGCCACAGTTCGAAGATGGCCCGGTCTCCGCAATCAAGCAGGACGACATCGAGGTCGCCTACAACCGTGAGACCCACGGAGTCACGCTAACCCTTGGGGGCGTCAAGGAATGGGAGCAGTCGCTGGTCGAGTACATTAAGGTCCTTCGGGCTCAGCATCTACTGAGCGAGCCGCCTCAGATACGGCCAGAGGACATGATCTTTGAGGCGGAGACCGAGAGCCTGCGGATCAAAGTGGTGTTCGTGGCCGTCTACGCGGATGCAGACGACACCAACGCCATCATCCTCCACAGGGCCGAGTTCCTGGTGCTTGTGGGGCCGCGGTAGGAATGCCAGTACGATAGGAATCCCAGTACGATCTGATAGGATCCCGCCAGGGCTCTCAAAAGGCCTTGGCAGGATCCTTTATCCTCTTGGTCAATGGGCACGGGCCTTTTCGACGGCCGTGTTTCAGATTTAGGAGCGCAGGAACGCCCCGAGCGCTTTGTCGGTCCTCCCGATATGGGAAGCCCACCAGCCCGTGAGGAGCTGCTGGGATTCAATCGCCATGAGCGAGCTTGGGCCCTCCTTCTGGAACCGGTCGCGCAGGCGCTTCAGTTTGTCCGTGTAGGCGGTGTGCTCCAGCCGGTGGCTCAAAAGGCCCGGGTACTTGCGGGCCGTCATGAACTCCTCTTCGGTACCGAAGTGGGTCACGACGTAGTCGCTCAGGAAGCCCAGTACTTCCCCTACCTGCCCTTTGCCCTTGCCCTGGCCCATCGCTTCGAGGAGGGCATTGACCCTTCTAAATAGCTCCTTATGCTGGTCATCGATTGGTGTGTAGCCCGTGAGAAGGTCGTCGGTCCAGATCAACATGCGGCTTGTCTCCTCCAGTTCGGCGATTTCCTTTTGAGTTTCATCGGACTGGGAGTCAAACAGGATTAGCGCCCTGGCCGACCACCGACGCTGTAGAATGCCCAATAGGGCTCGTCGTCCTAGTACATCGATCCATCCAGGCCATTTAGCAGGCCGATGCCGGTGATCCGGCCATCCTTGACTAGATACATGATGCTCCTGGTGCTGTCCTTCGGTGCATGAACGTAGCCGTAGTCGTAGTCGCTGCCGAACCAGTCCTCGTCTTCGTACAAGATCTCATCCAGCTTCCTCAATTCCGACGGCAGCCAATGGTCCCACAGCTTCTCCTCCGGGTCACCGATGGCAACTCCCTTAGTGAAGTACCCTTCAGTAACGCTGCGGATGCAGGTGACCAAGTACACTCCATCCGGGTTGCTAAGATACGTCACCTGGAACCCATCGCCCTCGACGATGGTCACCTGGCCGTAGGTGTCCGCCCGGACCGTCTCCCGGCTCTTCTCGACAAGGTCAAGCCCAAAGGGGAAGTCGACTGGATAGAAGTTCAGCGACAGCGAGAGTTCGGGGTCGGATCCGGGGACGCCAAGATGGAACGTGTCTCCCCGGTGGCTCACGAGGTAGACCAGGCGAGAGCGGAGGGCGGCGGCGTCCTCCGCCGTGAAGCGTTGGTCAATGGACCTACTGTAAAGCACACTGTTGTCTCTCCATTGCCGCAGCACGATGTCGCTGATCGCCTCAGTGTACGCGCCATCGGCCACCAGGAACGCCTTGCCCAGGTAGTAGTTGCGCAGGGTTTGGTTGCTGGTATCTGCCCGCATTTCACTTACGGCTGCGTCGCGCAGTGCAGTCCAGAAGGGGTCCCACCAATCACTACCGTAAGCCGCGGTCAGGTCGTCCCAAGTGGTGCGGGTGAATTTCTCCAGGCAGGGCAGAAGCTCGTAGGCGCTAACGTACCCACCTGCGATGAGCTTCGGGATGTAGTCGTGGATATCGCCGGTGGACTCGGCGAATAGCTCCACCGGGATGCCCGAGTTCTCGGCGCGCTCGAAACTCCCTGGTTTGCTTGCTGTGTGCCCGAAGGCCTTCTCGATGAACTTGACTGCAGTGTACTGGATGTCCAGCGGAGACTTCAGAGGGTCAAACTGCGAGTCTTGACGCGCGGCATCGACCTCCGCCTGCAAGGCGGCGTAGTACTCCCTCGACGGGATGCCGTCTTCGTCGGGGAAATACGGATAGATGTTGCCGTATTGGTCGCGCCAGCGCTCCACGCACCAGATGCCGTAATCGCCCTGCTTCACCGGCTGGGAGAGAAAAAGCGTCCAGACCTCATCCTTGCTCCCGTTCACTGCGAAATAGGGATAGTACTTGATGAAGACATGCTCTCCTTCGTACGTGTAGGTCCTTGCGAAGAACTCATCATCGCTGTAAGCGGTCAGGCGGTTACGCTCCACGAAGTCGCTCTTCACGAAATCGCCAACGGATGAGAGCAGCGTCGCGTAGGCATCCTCTTGACCCTCAGCCGACTGCACGTCTGTGGCGGTGAAGAAGCCATAGTAGTAGGAGCCCTCTTTGGAGCCCCCTTTCGAGACCTCTTTGGCGAAGAATCTCCCGCCGCTGCCATCAGAGGTCAAGAACTGCTCATGCCGTGCCTCAGTGTAGCGGACTATGCTGAACAGGCGTCCCATTCCCTTGTACTTCTCGTAAGTGGATCTCTGATAGACGCTTATGAGGGTGTCCTCATCAGTGGGTTCGTCCGGATCAATGACCAGCTGATCCATATACTCTTTCGGTATGGCAATGGCTACGCCGGCCCGTTCATACAGCGTGACACCCTTTTTGGAGTCCCCACCAATCCCGGTGGGCGTGCATCCCGCGACGGCTACCATGGCGAGGATCACGATGAGCAGCATACCAACTAATATCCTGGGCCTTCGTGCGATCATTGTTATCCGCTCCTTGACTCCGGCTTTACCTGACACAATTGCGGCGATTGTTCAGGAGTACAGACGACTGGGAGGCATTTTGGTTTCAACCGGAGCTACTGCGTTCAGTGCTTTCGATGCCGGGACGCGCCGCCATCGCCACGTAGTTGGCTGTCCTAGTGAGTCACCCAGAGGCCAGTTGACATACCAAGTGCTGAAGCTTAAGGTTAATCTAGAGGTGAGTTCAAATGGAAGATGTTCTTGGAGTGGAGGAAGCAAGACGTACGCTGGGCGACCTAGTTAGCGATGTCAGCGGTACCAATAAGGCCGTCATAATAACTAGGCGTACCAAGGAAAAGGCGGTCTTGCTCGGCTATGAGGAGTATAAGAAACTTCAGGGCATGGCGGCTACAGTCTCATCCATGAAGGTTTCGGAATCCCTATCGCGGATACATGCAGCCGTCAAGAACGCGGGGGTTCCTTCGTCTGCTGTAGCGGAAGTCGTCCGAGAGGTCCGTACACGTTGACCAAAGTAGTGATGGATACCAACTGCCTCGTGTCGGCGATCGGGTGGGATGGCCCCCCTCATCGGATCCTTCTAGCCTGCCTGAGGGGTACGCTTGAGCTGTGTATCAGCCCGGCGATTCTCGAAGAACTCACCAAAGTGCTCTCCCGCCCCCGACTGGCCGTCATCGCCGCTCACCCTGACTTGCCTACCGTGCTGTCCTGGTTACACACCTCTACTCACCTCGTCTTTCCATCGCTTGCACTCAGCGTCGTGGCTGAAGATCCTGATGATAATCACATCATCGAGTGCGCGGTGGAATCTGGAGCAGAAGCGGTGATCACAGGCGATGATCACCTAGCAAGCATCAAGAGCTACCAGGGGATACTGTTCCTTCGCCCGACCGAGGCGTGCGAGCGTTTCGGAATCTGATTTCAGGATGTTGCTCAGCCTCCCCGTCCCTCTATGATGGGAATCGCACAAAGGGGAAATGGCCACCGCCTCGCCAGAGGAAAAGGGGCACGCTCTCAGGCGTGCCCCGATGCGAGGATCCTTCCCAATCACACTCTCAGATCTCATTCATCCTGAGTTGCTGCTTCTACTGCTGCATCCCCTCCTACGCTGTTCGCAACGTCAACCAGAGCCTGCAGGTTCATCAGGGTCACCATCCTGTCTCCAAGCCTCACGATCCCTGAGAAACACGTCCTGGCTGCCTTCCCAAACAGGTCGGGGACAGGCTCTACGGCCCCTTCCGCCAACCGCAGGACCTCGGAGACGAGTCCACCGTGAGGCCGACCATGCTCCCTCCGGGTTTGACGATCACGATGCGGGACTCGTCTCCTGATGCCGAGGGCGGCATCCCGAGCCGCTGCCTAAGGTCGAGGACGGGCAAGTGCCTTCCTTTGATGCCACGGTTGCCACCTCCTAGACCTTGAACTTCTTGAGCGAATCCTGCAGCCTCTGCGCCATCACAGCCAGGGACTGGGCGGATTCGGCGACCTGACGACCAAGTCGCCGGAAGTCGCTTGCGAAGCTACTGACGCCAGCGCAACTAGCGGCTTGGATATTGCGCGGGACAAGGTTATGGCCAGGGTGAGACCTACCACCAATGAAACTGCCGCCGCGCCTATCATTAATGAGGTGGTGACGGCGGAGGAGCGGTCCAGTCTAGCATCCTCCTCACCCAAATGAGTGTGTATCTCCGCCACCCAATCCTCGACGTCTACATGGAACTCTTCCAGGCTGACATCGGATTTTGCCAGTAAGGTTTCGATTTCCCCTTCCTGGCCGCGGTCGTGAGCTGCCAGGATCGCCTCCGCATCAGCTACCACCTATACCACTCTACTGCAGCTTCATCGCCGGTCAGGACGTGTTCCCGCACGGCAACCAGGTGCTCCAGCGCCGTCCCTCGGATCTCAAGTAGACCCTCCAGGATCTCGATGTCGCCGTCGACCATCGCCTTGTAGCCACCGCCCACTGACCGGAGCCCGAGGATACCTGCTCCGCCTACGATAGTCAGGAGCACAAGCACCGCCGCGAACGCCATGATCATCTTTATCTGTATGCCCATACCACGCTTGCTCACTACCTCTTCACCTCCGCTTGGATTTGCTGCCACGGTAGTGAGATTCGGAAAAGTGGGCATGAACAGGCATGATAAAAAGCTTCACAAACTTCCGCAGGGCGAACTCCTTTGCTCCGACGGCTCAGATGATGTGCTGCTAAAGCTCATCATGTATGAGAGAGTGCCAGCGTGAGCACTGCTTCCGGTGCATGAAAACTGAGCCTCTTTTTTGAGCCTCTATGCTGCGACTTTAACTGGTTTTAAGGTCACTTGCAGGGGTTTTTGTAACTTTAGCAAGCAAGTCCAGAAGGGGCCGGGCATTCGGTAGCGAAAATCATCAATGAACGCCCGAGAAGCACCCAATAGTTGAACCCGATCCGCTGAATGGGGGCATGTAGGACGTGGGTCTGTCTTTCAGCGCATTCATCAGCGACACTCTGCTCGGAGGACATGAAGTACCGGAAGCGCTGGTGCGTGAGTTGCTAGCAGGTGCTGTCAGAGTCACAGGCTGCTCATGTGCGCAGGCCTGGCTGCATGATGGGCAGCGTCTCTCGCCGTTCCTCGCCGATCCCACCGCTACTCCGCCGCGACTCTGGACAAAAGGCGAATAGGCTCGGGATAACAAGCGGGAAAAGAAATGGTCGGGGCGACTGGACTTGAACCAGCGACCTCATGGTCCCGAAACACATGAGTACCGTTTCGCCCTGTCCCTGGCTATCCCTCCTTGTCATTCTAGCAGGGCTTTTGTTTTTCCTCTAGCCTCCTTGATCCCGGCCTTTCCGGCCTGTTTTCAACCCAACTGCACGGGAACTGCACGGAAAACCGGCCCACTGAGCAGCCAGATGATCGCTGTTGGTGCACCGTACATTCTTACTTCGCCATCGCGGCGCTTCAGGCTCCTACATGATAGGAGCCTGCAAGACACCCCCAAACGCCCGGCCATGATCCGGACCGGGGCCGTCTGTGTCGTGAACCCTCAGGCGGCCCCCTAAGACTCCTCCCTACTTCTCCGGGCCCAAAACAGGCGCCGGCGGAACCTGGCCTACTCGCACCGAGAGGGGCCAAGACCGAGGCTCCTGAGCCTCCTACACGTCCCGTTCAAAGGTCTGTTGGCAACCTTCAAGCCAGCCCGTGGCCGTAAGCCCTACGTCGCACCATTACACGGTGCACCTTCAAGGAAGGCGTGACGTAGCCGCCACCGAGGCCTTGACCTCACCCCTTGAGAGGGGCACGTGGCACTTGCTCATCGAGTGCTCTCTGACAACTCATAACAGGAGACGCTGACGCGGAAGGAACAAAAGCCGAGACCAAGCGCGGCGTTACGAGTGCGAGCGGAGGAAAAGCCCGAGAAACGTCTCGAGGCCCTGGTACCACCTTGCCTGATTGGAGGGGATTCCTAGTGTACATCGACATGCCTGAACCCAAGACCGGGATGGAGAAGAATCTGTTCGAGCAACTGCATCTAGTAATGACGCACGCACGGCAAGGCAGCCTGGAAACGCGCCGACGTTACGCTAGCGCCGGGTTCCGATTCCTACGATGGCTGGCCGGCAGATTTCACACCAAGCGGCTGGCTAACATGGACCGCAAGCATCTGGAATGCTACGCCGCATACCTCAAGGACGAAGAGCTAGCAGCAAAGACCATCGAGACCGAGCTAAGCGCGCTGCGGTGGATTCATTCACAAGTATCTGCACCGACGAACAAGATCCGCAAAGGTCCGGGCTCAAACCTCGCTCTTGGCGTTGGCCACGATTCCCGCATGGGCGTCCACCGGGAATGGACCTCTGATGAACTAGATGAGATGGCGGACTTGGCGGCAATGAGCGGTCGGCAGGATGTTGCGATACTGATAAGGCTGGCGTCGGCGACAGGCTTGCGGCTGAACGAGATCTGTGGCCTCCGGCGCCACCAAGCCGAGTCTGCACTCCGCGGCAAGTATCTGCGGGTGAAGGGCAAGAACGGCAAGGTCCGTGACATCCCTGTGAACGCGGAGGCGTCTCTCCTGCTCCTTAAGGCCGTGCAAGGTGTAAAGCGCGGGTGATACCTGTTCTGCCCGGAGGACAAGAGCATTCCCGAGTACAAGGCGGATGTCGGAGCCTTCATCCGACGGCACCGGGATGCAGTTCAAGATGAGGAGAGAGGCGAGTCCGCGCACAACGTACGAGCGGGTGACAAGGCTGCGTTGAGCATGCATGGGCTGCGCTACAAGTATGTGCAAGATGAGTACAGGCGCCTCGTGTCCTCCGGAAAGCCGCCTGAAGATGCGCAACTACAAGTCATGAAGCAGGTGGGCCATGAGAGACGGTCTGAGGCGGTTAGATACGGTGTGCCGGATCTGCCAAAGCAAGAGTCGCTGTTTGAGCCCGAGGATAAGGAACTTCCTCATGGCCGCGGCAAGATCAAACCTAGGTAGATCCTGTGTCTGCAATGGCCGGGCGTCGGTTGTCGTCCGGGCCTCTGACGCTCGGCCGCAGTATCTGTGGGGCCATCATCGTCCGAGAGCGGCTCATCGTGGTTGCGCGCAAGCTGAACAAACTCGGGAGAGTACTGTCGTGGTCTTGACATTGTGGATACCACCTTGTGGCCCTACACCCATATCTTAGTATGTCCACCAAACCGGATCACTAGATTTCGGATGCCGCAGTTGGGTGAGCTCAGTGAAGAGGGAGAGGGTTGGGCAATGGATCGATCTTCAGGCGTTCCATGGTGGTCGTACGAGACTCCCTTCGTGAGCTCGGGAAGGTTGATAGAAACTGACTGAATATTATAACTATGCAAGAGGAAAAATACAGTGCTGGGAAGAATAGGAACGGTGCGAGTCGTGCGCGATGCTTTGGGAGGGAGGTGTCTGTTGTCACGATGCACGCTCGACACTGGCCTCCGGGAGGTTACTAAGTTGAAAGAAACCCGAAAGCTGATCCTAGTTCTTCTGTTGCTTACCCTGATCCTGCCATGCGGGTTCATCCAAGCTGCCCCCGGCCCAATCAAGGAACTGGTGGTTGTCAACGAAATGCTGACCATACCGCGGGATGAGATGGGTAAGTACGGGGAGGTCTTGACGGCCGAGATAGGCCAGACACTTGGCGCTCTCAACGGCCGTCCAGAGCTGTGGAGAGTCGACGAGACCTCATCGACACTGATCATTGACGTGACTAGGCTTCGGGCAGCGCTCCGCGATGACGCTGATTTGATTCTCTCCAATACCTCGGCCGTGTTTGTCTGGGCTAGTAGATGGAATGGCATTCAAGTAACCGTGGTTAAGAGCAGAGCCAAGTCGTCCGGGGACTTCTCGGCCCTGACTCTCACGCCCTACTACGATCATAACCTTCTTGACACGTGGGATGGCTCCGACCAGACGAATACGCCTGTGACGGACTGGCTTCGTGGACCGGGCGAAGTGGGTCGTTACTGGGAATGGACGTACAATTGGACATGGACTGATGGCGGAGGTAATGCGTCCAGTGGGCTCGTGCTCGGCTGGTTGGCATGTAATCCAAGCTGGGGCTATTCCGAGGGCGGGACCTATACCTTCCCAGTTCCCGCCGGCCAGGAAGGTCGGGTGGTGAAGGAGGACAACTTCTATTACACCTATGCCGAATATGACGAGTGGTACTACTATGAGAACCCGGACATTCCTGACCAGTGGTTGTGCACCTATACGGGACGTTATACTGCGAGATCCAAGAAGTTCTGGGAGCGCGTCTACTGGTGCGAGTATCGCCCGGCAACTTAGAGCAATAGTCTGAAAGCGGGGCCTCTTCAGGGCTCGGTCGTCCGACCGAGTCCTTGTCCCGATTCCTGGATTTCAGGCATGGGAGGAGTAGAGATGCCAAGGAACCTTACTAGGGGGCTGCTTGCAGGGACCTTTCTGTTGGTGCTATTTGCTGCGTGGCGTGCTGGCCCTGTGTTTCTTTACCATTCCGGCGTAGTGGCTACATACCCGGGCGAGACCATCACCCTTCGTTTCCACTATAGCGACTGGGGACTCTGGCCAACGCGTCTGACGGTCCGTTCCTTCGTTGGTGAAGGTTGCGAAGGAATAGAGATCATGGACAGCAGTAGTCACCGAGGGTTGGCGCCTGGCTCAAAGGGATTGGTCGAGGTTAAGATACGAGTCACACGGGAGGGCAGCATTGCTGTTCGCGCAGCAGTTGTGCAGCTGAAAGGACAAGAGATGGTAGCTCCGATTGGCTACGTGGGTCTGGTGTCCGACCAAGGCTGGACTGAAGACTGGAGTTCTGGCATGAAGGCTGTGGCGCTTGACAGGTCGTTCTTGGCTGTGCCGGACCAGACCCAGCTATCCCTGAATGTGCCTATTGCCAGAGGAACTGCGGTGGAGATTCTTGCTCCCGAACCGCCTCCTGGATCAAGAATTACTATTGGTCCCTTAGAGCGAATGTCTGACAGCTCAACACTCAATTCTCGCTGGCAGTTGGACATTCCGGATGATCTATGGGTAGCCTCTTCGTGCTTCCTGTTCCGGCCAGTGGTTCGCGTGTCGTCTGAAGAGGAAGAGTCAGTGGAGCTTGGCCCGTTGTTGGAGATTCTTACCGCAGTTCGAAGGTAGCGGCGCGATCCTCGCGGCTAAGCAGAGACGCAAAGCCAGCGAGGGTAAGTCCCTAATAGCTCCGTCGGTGACGCATACGACAACGCGGAAGAAAGCTTTCATCTCAACCCTGCAGACCAGACTGCTGGACGGGACGACATGGCAGACAAGAGCAACGCTTCGGTCGGCGGTGTTCGAGTACATCGAGGCGGACGGCGGCCTCAAGCCTGGACTGCATGACGCCGGCCGGAGTACGAGAGGCAATCTGGATCAAGGTCATACTCAAGTTTCCCGCCTACTTCGTGGTCTAGTTCATCGACCGTGTACTGAGAGAGGGCAGAGACGTAATCGAATACTTGGCCTACAAATTCCCTTCTGATCTGTCCGTTGCGAACCAGTTTGGCCTCGACTGCAGTTGGCCGTCCATCGCTGTCGACAGATTGAGATTACCAGCAGTTCTCAGATTCAGCTCCCTCGCCACAAGAGCGGTATCGGGCTCACCGTCGGCCATAACGAGGCATGGGTTCCCTGCCAAGAAGGCTTGCAGCTCGTTCTCTGCGTCGTACTCCCTTGGTGTCAGCTTCTGAGACGAATCTCTGCGTTTGTAGATCAGTGGCACTTCTGACCCTCCCTCAAATGGTCGAACGGGCGGGTTCCGTCGGCCACACGCCCAAAGCCTGCTACTACGTCTCAGGAGGCCGCGTGATGCGTGGATGACTTCTTCTACCGCGCCGAGGCAGATCCTTCCCCTTACCCGCGCAAGAGGTGGATCGGCCACAGGCTCCTGGACGAGAACCAGAGTGACAAACGGAACCCGCAGATCGGTTCAAATGGGCCTTTCGTCTCACTGGACAACCGGCGAGGCCGCTGTTAGGCTTGAAGTAAGTCGGAGTACACAAATCCGATGAAACACTAGCCCGCTCGGGTCCTCCGCTTGCCGAGCGCAAACCGGGCAACAGCGGTGACTACCTCTCCTGATTTGGCCACGGAACGCGATTTCGAGGCCCCAAATGCGCACCGGGTACTTGCGTTGGGGTCCGTTTGGCTTTTGGGCCCCGCCAATCTGATGCAACTGCCGTGGAAGGATGGGTATAGTGATGATGGACAGAGCGACAAAGTGGGATGAGATACCGCTCACCCTGAGCGCCGGCGACCTGCAGCAGCATTTCCACCTGAGCAAGCAGTGCTCCTATGTTATTGCCAATCGTCTTGGAATCAGGATCGGCAAACGGCTTATCGTGCCCAAAGAGCGCTTTCGGGTTTGGTTGGAGGCTGGCGGCACTGAGACGTCTCAGAAGCTGCCGAGGCCTCCCGAAAAGCCTTGGGGCGGGCACTCCTCCCCGTCCCCTGCAAACCAACTCTTGGAGAGATGGGAGGTGAAAAACGATGCGAGGACGAGGTGAGGGCACCGTCTACAAGGCCGCCGACGGCTGGAGGGGCCAACTCTCTGCGGGTAGGGATCCGCAGACCGGTGAGCCCCGGCGGATAGGCGTATCCGGCAAGACCCGCAAGGAGGTCGTGGACCAGATGACTCATCTACGGGCCGAACTCCAGAAGGGCGGCTTCGTGATACCGACAGAAATGACCCTCGCCGAATGGATGAGCATCTGGCTCGTCGACTACATGAAGCCACATCTCAGGGCGACCACCTGGGATAGTTACGAAACGATGACCCGGTGCCACGTGGTCCCGTTCCTCGGAACGGTGAAGATGAAAGACTTGCGCCCGGAACACCTCCAGAGGCTCTACAATCAGCTTCTCAGTGAAGGGAGGCACGACGGTGGCGGGGGACTCTCCTCCAAGACCGTGCGCTACATTCACGGCATCATCAGAGGAGCAATGGCGCAAGCCATCAAGAGCGGGCTCATTGGGTACAACCTGACGGCCGCTGCCGTACCGCCGCGAAAGCAGCAGAAGGAGATACAGCCTCTGAACACGGAGCAGGTGCTGCGGCTGCTTGAGGCGGCGAAGGACGACAGGCTCTATGCCGCCTTCAGGTTGGAGTTCATGACCGGCCTCAGGCTGGGGGAACTCCTGGCTCTCACTTGGGACGATGTCGACCTGGTACAGCACTTGATCCGGGTGAGACGGACCCTATTGCGAGTCCGGGACCACAGCCAGGCGGACAGAAAGACGAGGCTTACCTACCAGGAACCCAAAACAACTAAGGCTAGGCGCACTCTTCCGCTACCCGAGGAGCTAGGCACGCTTCTCGAATCCCACAAGGAGATGCAGAATCAGGAACGCTCACTGTTCGGCGCGGCCTACAACGACCACCGGCTCGTGTTCTGTTGTGAAGACGGCAACCCCATTGACCCGAGGAACTTCACTAGGCGTTGGGAGCGGCTTCTCCAGAGCGCGGGTCTCCCCCACGTTCGGTTCCATGATGCCCGGCACACCTTCGCCACGATGCTGCTGGAGGCTGGCGAGGACTCCAAGGTAGTGCAGGAGCCTCTGGGCCACAGCGAGATCAGCGTTACGCTTGATATCTACAGTCACGTCGGCATCGGACTCAAACGAACGGCCGTCAATAGGTTGAGCGGGTTCCTCAATGAATCGTAACAGGGGTTAGTGCACCAACTGCACGGGAACTGCACGGAATGAAGGAGGTTGGGGGAATTGGCCAGGGACATTGGGCCGGTATGCTGGTCGGGGCGACTGGACTTGAACCAGCGACCTCATGGTCCCGAACCATGCGCGCTACCAAGCTGCGCTACGCCCCGACACGTGCCTCATTATAACACCGAGCAGGTCTCGGGGCAATGTTACATCCTCCTACGCAGTGCTCACCAACCGCAAGTCCCGCATTCTTAGGTGCACAGCCGCAAAGATCCTCTATTGTTTTTCGATGATTTCTTATTGACTATCGATAAACCACATGATATGACTGAGCCAGCGGTCGCTCGGACAGGGTGACCATCTGGATCGACTGGAGTATGAGTAACATGAACCGAGGAAACGTCCTCAGGTTGACTAGCGTCGTCATCAACATAGTGGGCCTCGCGATATTGGGTGAGGCCGCTATCAGGGTTTTGGCTCAGGCCGCGTTCGGTACCTTCCTCTCGAAACACCTCACTATGCCGGGCGCGGATCTGAACTTGAAGGTGGATCTCGCTGGGGAGATCATTGTATTCGGCCTGCTCGTGCTGATCCTGGCGGAGGTCTTCCGGTATGGCGTTGCGCTGCAGGAAGACCATGATTTGACGGTCTAGGCAACAACACTTCCGTTGCTGAGTATTGGAGACTCGAATTCGTAAAGGAGGCTATCGGCCAATGGAACGCAAACAAGGGACCGGTCTCACGGCTTTCAGGAACCTTGTGCAGGTCGTCTGGTTCGGACTGATCCTTGTGCTGACCTACCTTTGTTTCGTGGTGCCGGTTGCGCTCACAAACCCGCGTTTCATCCGCCCGGGGTTAGGTGTCGGATTCTGGGGGCCCGGGTTGATCATCGGCCTCGCCTGGGACTCCCTCACTCCCGAGCATTGGCGCTCCTACCTCTTGCCGGTCGGTCTCTTCGGGATCGCCGGTACCGCCGCAGTACTGTATGCGGTGCACCAGATTCGCTGCATGCTGAGGGAGACGGGCACAAGCCCCTTCACGGCCGCGAACGCCGACCGAATTCGGAAGGCCGGCCTCGCCGTGCTGTGTTCAGCCGCAGCAAAGGCCTTTAGGGATGTGTCTTTCGGAAACTTCGTGACATCCAACGTGCAGCTTCCGGGAGCCGTTATCAGGTATGCTACTGACCTCGGCCTGTCCACCGCCTTCCTCGGCATAATGATCCTGGCGGTTGCTGAGGTCATGCGTCACGGGGTTGCCCTGCAAGAAGATCAGGACCTGACGGTCTAGGAGTGAGAATATGCCAATCATCGTGCGACTCGACCGGGTCATGGTCGAAAACAAGGTCTCACTCACGGATCTCGCCGACAGAGTGGGGATTACGCTGGCGAATCTATCCATCCTGAAGACGGGGAAGGCCAAAGCCATCAGGTTCTCGACCCTTGAGGCCATCTGCAGAGAGCTGAAGTGCCAACCCGGCGACATCCTGGAATACGTCCCTGGACCGCCGGTCGAACCAGATTCGGCACCTGAATCACTCAAGTAAGGCGCCATCCGGTAATCGAACCACGTGCCAAGTGACCATCATACCGCTGGGACGACGCTTTAAGGCTTGACGGCCACCTTCAGCGCCGCGCCGGCCTTGACCATGTCGAAACCGTCCTGGATGCGGGCCAGAGATACCGACTTATTGACAATCGCGTCGCCATCAATCCGACCGCTGACCAGGAGGTCCAATGCGAGGTCCCACTGCCTCTTCACCGAGCTCCTTGCTCCGAGAACCCGCAGCTCGTGGTAGTGGATTAGGTTGGTATTGAAGGTCGCTGTCGGCGCGTTCTCAGGGAGGCCCGCGAACATCAAGACCTGGCCCCGTCTGGCCGCCATCTCCAACGCCTGGGCCTGGGCTGATGCGGAGACGCAGGCGACAATGACCACGTCCGCTCCTGCTCCGCCGTAGATCTCCCGCACTGCAGCCACAGGGTCGGACGTCTTGCTGTTCACAAGATGGTCCGCGCCAAAGGCCCTCATGGCGGAGAGCCTTTCGCCCGAGAGGTCTACCATCGTAACCGAGGACGCACCCCGCATCTTGGCCAAGAGCAGGTGGAGCGCCCCGATGGGGCCGGATCCAATGATGGCGACAGTGGTGCCGAACTCAAACTCCAGTTTTTCGTTACCATTGATCACGCATGCCAGAGGCTCGATAAGGGTGGTGGCTTCCGCGCTCAGGGACTCGGGCACTTTGAGGACAAAACCCCCGCTCACAGCGGAGGCCAGTATAGGGCGCAGCTCCGCGAACCCGCCCTGCGCCCTCCCTCCGACTCTGCCCCTGCTTAGGCACAGGTTGTTTGCGCCTCGGACGCAGAACTCGCACTCTCCGCAGGTGACGGGGCAGTCAGCCACACGGTCGCCGACCTTGAATCCGGTTACTCCTTCGCCAACCTCGATGACCCGGCCCACGGACTCATGACCGATGATCTCGCCCTTGTGCTTGGAGCCGTGTTCGAAGGACCGGAGGTCGGTCCCGCAAATGGCGCAGGCCTCCACCCTGGTCAGTAGTCCCCCCGGCGGACAGATGGGATCCGGGGTCTCTCTGACCTCAATCCTGCCGGGCCCTTCGAAAAACGCTGCTTTCACCGGACCTCAGCCCCCTCTTGCTGACTCCTCACGCAGACTTCCTGCAGAGACTCCGACTCAAAGACTTCCGACACCGACTCATTTGGCGGATTCCTACGCAGGTGCCTTATTTGGCCTCGTTAACCTGTACCTCTCCCTCAACCATCGAGAACAATACCCGAAAAGACGCATCAAGGACCACGATGTCGGCATCCTTCTCCTCCGTCAGCGAGCCCTTGCGCTCCCACACCCCGGCGATCTTCGCCGGGTTCACGGTCGCCATCCGGAGCGCCGCCTCAAAGGGGACACCCAGCTGTCCAGCGACCACCCGCAATCCGTCCTTGAGCATCGCGGTGCTTCCGGCAAGGGTGCCGTCGGAAAGCAGGCACCGGCCGCTCTCGTCCAGGGAAATCTCCTGGCCCAGGAACTCGTACCGGCCGGGATTGAGTCCCGCCATGGGCAGGGCGTCGCTCACCAGGCAGACGCGGTCCACCCCTTTGGCGCGAAGGAGCAGGCGCATCGCGGCCTCGTGGACGTGGATGCCGTCAGCGATAAGCTCGCAATAAGCGTCATCGTCAGTGAGAGCAGCGCCGACCGGCCCCGGCTCCCGGTGATGGAGGCCACGCATGGCGTTGAAGGTGTGGGTTACCACTGTCGCGCCTGCGCGGAACCCCTCAATCATCTGGTCATAGGTTGCATCGGTGTGTCCAAGGGATACCGTGACTCCGGACTGCACGAGGTAGTTGATGACCTGGAGGGAGCCCGCGAGCTCAGGTGCCAGCGTAACGTGCCCCACGATGCCCTCCCCCATCTCGACCCACCTTTTCATGAGTCGTAGATCGGGCGGCAGGAGACAGTCCCGCGGTATGGCTCCGTTCCGAGCGGGATTTAGGAAGGGGCCTTCCAAGTGCAGGCCGAGAAACTTGGCGCCCCGGGGCAGGCTGGAACGGCCTGACTGGACTGACTGGCCCAACCCGCTCGACTGGCCCAACCGGCCCGGCTTGCCGGGCGACTTGCCCGCCGCAGGCAGAGGTTCCCGCCGGAGTAGCAGGTCCCGCACCTTGGATATCGTCGACTCCATAGCCGGAACCGGCGCCGCGCCCACTGTTGGCTGGAAAGCAGTGACGCCGTTTCGGGCAAGAAACCTGGCCATCTCAGAGAGGGGGGCATCAGCATCATGCCCCCCGGCTCCGTGGACGTGCAAGTCGATGAGACCGGGAATGACGCGGGCCGAACCGAAGTCAAGCACCTCGCCCAGGTCCTCATCAGCAGGGTCCGGCTCTCCTTCATTCACCGAGTCGATACTGCTTCCCACAACCGTGATGTAACCCCGGAAGGGCTCGCCCTCGCCTGTGTAGATCCGTTCGCTTGCTATGGTTAAGATTCTCACCGTCGCCTCAGCACCTGGCCGGCGATCCTGCCGGTATGCTTGCCGCCGTCCACGACCAGAACCCCGTTTACCCATACCTTCTCAATACCTTTCGGGTACTGGAGCGGCGCCTCAAAGGTAGCGGTATCGATGATCGTATCGGGATCGAACAGGACGAGATCGGCCTTGATTCCCGGGCGGACCAAGCCGCGGTCCCAGAGTCGCATCCTCCACGCCGCCATCCCGGTCATCTTGTAGACTGCCCGCTCCAGCGGGAACACCTTCTCATCGCGACAGTAGTGACCCAGGACTCTGGGGAATGTGCCGAAGGTCCGGGGATGAGGATGCCCCTTGGCGAGAGGTCCGTCGACAGCCATGCACCCTGAATCGGACCCGATCATCACAACGGGATGCGCCATGACCATCTTCACGTCTTCCTCACACATGCCGAATCTGGCCTGGCCTACCTCCAGTTCCTCTTCGATGAGTAACCTCCACGCCGCCTCAACCTCGGGAATGCCCCAGACCGCGGCGATTTCGGGTATCCTCTTGCCCTGCGCAAACGCGTTCTTCTGCGACTTCACGCCTGTAATGAGGTAACGGGACCAACCTCCGCCCTCCATGTTCTTGGCCACTGTCTCCTTGAGGCCCTTGGATACGTCGGGATCCTTGAGCCTGGCCAGAAGCGCTTTGGGTCCGCCTTCGTGAGCCCAACCGGGGATGATGGAGGTGAGACTGGTCGCGGACGCGATGTAGGGATACTGGTCGCAGGTGACGTCCACTCCCTCTCTCCTTGCCTGTTCAATCATGGGCAAGGACTGTTTGACCAGCCCCCAGGCCTTCTCGCCTGACGCCTTGTGGTGGGATACCTCAACCGAGACCCCTGCCTCGCGGCCTATGCGGATGGCTTCCTTTACGGACTCGAGCAGTCCCGTCCCCTCGTTGCGCATATGGGTCTCGTAGATGCCCTTGTAAGGCCGCATCACCTTTGCCAGCTCGATCAGTTCTTCGGTATCCGCGTAGGAGCTCGGCGGATAGATAAGGCCGCTGGAGTAGCCAAAGGCTCCGGCTTCCATTGCTTCAACCAGGAGCTCCTTCATTGTCGCAAGCTCCTGATCTGTGGGCGGCCGGTTATCGTAACCCATGGCGGAGCTGCGGAGCGCGCTGTGGCCCACAAGCGGGACGATGTTCAGCCCCACACCGGCCTTCTCAAGGGCATCCATATACTCGGCGAACGTGCTCCAGGTCACGGGGATCCCTTCATCGGTCTCTACTGTGACCTGCGCTCCGCGCCTTTTCTCAGTGATCGGAGCCGCAGACATTCCGCACTGGCCGGTGACTTCGGTGGTGACGCCCTGACGGATCTTGGACTCGCCGCGGTTATCAACAAACCACGGGGTATCAGAGTGGCTGTGGGAATCGATGAACCCGGGGGCCAGGACAAGGCCTTGCCCGTCGATGACTGTCCGGCCGCTTTCGGCGATTCCCTCTCCAACTGCAACAATGACCCCGTCCTGAACGGCTACCTCGCCGTAGAACCAGGGTGATCCGGTGCCGTCAACTATCCTCACGTTTTTTATGATGAAGTCGCGCATGGGGGATCTCCTTTCGCTGCTTTCGCTTACAAATTCGGCTTTGAGTTGTGAACAACCTGCCGGTGCAGCCGATATAGGAGTTGACAGGGCCTACCAAGAGGTGCTCCTGATAGGACCTAAGTCTCATTTGTCTCAAATCTGGTTAAAGGCAACCTTGAAGTATTCTCAAGTGCCGTATCTAGGTGCCGATAAATCATTGGGAAGGGAGGCGTCCGCACGTGGCAAATTGCGTTGGTTGCGGAGTATCAAACTTCGGAGTAGGGAGAGCAGCCCTGATCGTAGTTGACGGACAGTGGTTCTGCGAGGACTGCTTGCCGTCGAAGAAGGGCAAGGTCAAGTGCCAAACCTGCGGTACAGCGGCTTTTGCGACAGACGACCACTTCAAAACGGTGAACGGCCAGTACATGTGCACCTCGTGCATGGAAAAGGCAGGCATCGTCAAGAAGCATGAGTATGTGATGCAGGCACTTGCCTCGTCGATGCCGTCGGGCGGCAAGCCCGCAGCGCCGGCCGGTGGTCAGTCCGACGCAGCCGCCAACCTTGGCGGCCTGCGCATCCTCTTGGATGAGAACTTGTCCCCGGGCGAGTCAGTCACCTTGTCGCTGCAAGGCAACGCCGGAGAGGCCATCGCGTGCTCGAAGAACAATCTCTACGTCCTGAAGTCCGGATTGGCGATGGGCTCCATCACCGGCCGCAAGTGCTCCAAGTATGCTTGGTCTGAGGTATCGGGTTTAGAACTCAAGGTAGGAAGCCTGTATGGAGTCCTTGAGGTAAAAAACCCCAAGCTGCCTACCTACGACCCCAACGATGTTACCAAGGCCAAGAAGGCCGACAACGCCGTGACTTTTCTTCTTTCGAGGAAGCCTGAATTCGATCAGGCCCTGTCCGCGATGCAGAGTTACCTGCATAAGTAGGCAACACTTTCCTCATTCCACAAGGCAAAGAAACCTTCCGCGCAAGCAACACTAAGAGGCGCGGGAGGTTTTGCTTTGGGTAGAGGAGTTCCACTTAGGCATCCCGGTAACGAAAGCCTTTTTCTAGCAGTTGAGATGTCTCTCACAGCCACCCTGGCGGGTGTCCCCCTGCACGTCCACGCGGAAGGATTGCGGGGCACCGGCAAGACTACGGTCATGCGATGGGCTAAGCGCGCAATGCCGGAAATAACGCGCGTGGCGGGATGCGCCTATGGGTGCGATCCTGCATCGCCCCACTGTCCCTCGCACAGGGGAGGCGGCAACTGGGGATCCGAATCAGTCCCGATGCCCTTCGTCGAAGTGGGACACGGAGCCAAATTAGGGACGATCCTCGGCAGCATCGATCTGGGCCGGCTCACCGGGAAGTCGGGACCTGAAGCATCACTGCTCCCCGGATCCATTCCGATGGCCCACAGGGGGATCATCTTCATCGACGAGGTAAACCGCCTGGCGGAGACCGCTCCCGAGATCACGGACGTACTTCTCTCGGTCATGGGCACAAAGCCCGGGGTAGTGAAGATTGAGGAAGTCGGACTTCCGCCCTGCGAGATAGAGGTGCTGGCCTCTGTCTGGGCGGCATCCAATCCCGACGAGGACCCTGGGCCGCTCGACGAGATCAGAAAACAGTTGGCAGACCGCTTCGACCTGGTAGTCCCGGTGCAGAGGCCCTCTGACCCCGCGGTCGTGGAGAGGCTCCTCTTCGGGAGCGCTGAGAACCCTGAGGAAACACGCGTCTTCGGCGACCTTCACGCTGCCGCCGCGCGGCTCGCCGGAGTTGTGGTGCCTCCCTACATAGTGCGGTACATGTCCCAGCTATACGTCCATAGAAACGTGGAGAGCCTTCGAGCGGTAGAAGCCCTGGAGCTCACGGCCAGGCTTAACGCTGCTATGAAAGAGAAGGACGAAGTATCTTTCGACGACCTACTGACGGTGCTCCCGCTGGTCCTGCGGCACCGGGTCGAACCATCCGTCCTATCTGAAATACTGAAGGACCTGGAACTGAGACGAGCCGCCGGCACGCTGGCAAAACCACCCTCACCTCCGCAAGGCCCGCAAGACGCGGAAGTGGCAGAGACCCATACCGCCGTTTCGGGCATGAGCGGAGACCAAGGCGAGGCACGGGCCGGTGGGGCGGAAACACCGACCGATGGAGCAAGGACGCAGCCTGAGATGAACGCTGCCACGCTCGATCAGGAGAGTCCTCCCTCCCCGCAGTCGCCGTCTGCCAGGACATACTCCTGGTTTGAGAAGCTGGTGGACCGGTACCGGCGCGCCTCGGGATCCTGGAGGCCTGCCCGGGCGCCTGGCGGCAACTCCCCGGCGACGCGCCTTCCAGATCCGGCCACCATGAAGCCGGTCTCTCCGCCGGATAGGGCGAAAAGGCTCACGTCATTGGCATGGCCCGACATGGTGACTCCTCCCGATTGGAGGGACCGCCTTCTTTGATCGTCTTCCCCGAGGACTCGCCTCCGGGCCAGCGCAGCGCCATCGCGAAACTCTGGCGGGTGCTGAATGAGTCGAAGGCTGCGCGAATAGCCGAGACGACGGTCGTATCGACCCAGGTCCACATGCAGGACATGGCGGAACCGGACACGATCACTGCGATCCTGGAGAGCGATGCGGGCCGGGTCTTCTACCGCAGGGAGAACCCAGGCGAAGTCCTGCACGTGGATGTATTCCACTCCCCCGGGTGTCTGGACCCCAAAGATGTCGCGAGGAGCATGATTGCGGCGCTGGCCGGGCTCAAATTCCACGCAGGACAAGGCGGGTTCGTGAGCTCTATGGAAGCCTTCCTCCCATACATCGATGTGCAGACGGCAGGCGGCGGAGGTCGCATCGACGGCCAGCTCTCCTACGGTCTGGAGGACGGGGTCCGGGCTGCCCATCAGACCCACGTCCACGTGACCGCGTTAATGGCCCCAGAAACGGTGGCTGCGCTGTTCACTCTGGTGGCTGCTGTTGAGTCGGCGGTAGAAGACGGGGGCCTGGAGCTGAGGAAAGTGAAGAGGGTCCGGACCGCACGGGGTACGACCCCAATGGACATGAGCGCCTACCAAGCATCAAGCGATTCGCTGCTAAAGCAATCGCCCCCGGACCAGGGTGAGCCGGCTCAGTCGTCCATGTTCAGGCAGGAGGCTCTGGCGAGAAGGCTCGCGGAGGACATTGGATCAGCCGAAAGCGCCCGGCGGCTCCTGGAACAACTCACCAAGGGGATGAAAGCGGGCGAGTTTGCCAGGCTGAAGCTGGGCACTGACCGGAGCGCCGATGAGATCCGGCAAGCGCTCACCCGTTCCAACCTGATGAAGTACGACGGACAGAAGTACTCCCTGACCCAAGACGGCGCCGACGTCCTGTCGTTCGTCACACGGCATGTCCATGAGATAGAGGCATACCTGCGAAGGCTCTTGTGGTCGTTGCCGCGGAACAAGGTGCCCCAGGGAGAGCGGAAGGGGCACAAGACAGAGCCGTGCTACAGCCGCGGCAGGGGGATCGCTCTGCCCAGACAGCAGGGTGAGCCCATGGGAGACCTCGCTGTTCCCCAGACGGTCATCGCCGCGACATTGAGGTCCGAGGTCGCCTCATCCCTGAGCCCAGGTCTTCCGCGCCAAGCATCCTTTGACCTGGAAGACCTCAGGTTCAACCACTCTCGTGTGAAAAGGGGAAGCCCGGTTATCCTGCTCCTGGACGCGTCCGCCTCAATGGCCGGAAGAAGAATGCGGGCCGCCAAAGAACTGGCTCGCCACCTAGTGCTGGCGGGCAAGGACAGGGTCTCGATAGTCGCCTTCCAGGACTCCGACGTGAAGGTTGTGTGCCCGTTCACCAGAAGCCTGCGCAAGGTGGAGTCGGGGCTCCGCGGGGTCCAGGCGCTGGGCCTGACGCCTCTTGCTCGCGGATTGGAAAAGGCCCTCGAGCTGGCCTCCCACTCCCTGAAAAAACCCCTGGTCCTGTGCGTCACCGACGGAATCCCGACCGTGCCCTCCCGGACCATGTCACCCACCGAAGATGCGCTGGAGGCAGCCAGGGAACTGGCCCGGAGGGGAGTAAGGCTGGGCTGCATCGGCTTGGAGCCAAACTCCGGGTTCCTGCGGCAAATGGCACAGGTCGCAAAAGGCACGCTCTATGTGGTCGAAGAGCTGGAGGCCTCCACTTTGGCAGCTATTGCCCGCAAGGAAAGGGCTCAATGAGAGGTCCGCCGGGTGCGCGCGGGGCGGCTCCCGGCTCGCCAGAAACCTCTGGCCGGTGTCAATTCCGGGGCTCTGCGAATACTGATGTTCGCAGAGACTTTGGGGAGGACACCCTGTGAACACACCGGCCCTGTCTTATGTAACGCCGCAGCAACTCGAGTTCATCAGCCATGCCCAGGAGCGGGCGCCCATCATGGAGGCGCTGTCAGCGTACGCAGGTGTCACGCGGTTCCACATGCCTGGCCACAGAGGCGGCCCCGGGGCCGATCCCTCGATCCTGTCTCTACTGGGGGCTCAGGTTTTCTGCAATGACGTGACAGGAGTGCTGGGGCTGGACGACCTGCACGAACCCCACGGGTGCATCCTGGAGGCCGAGCGCCTTGCCGCAGAAGCCTTTGGCGCCGACAAGACGTTCTTCGCGGTAAACGGCACTTCCAGCGCCATCCACGCCATGGTCTTAGCCAGTCTCAACGAAGGCGACACCCTGATTATCCCGCGCAACGTGCACAAGTCCATACTGTCGGCCATTATCCTGTCGGGAGTCCGGCCGGCCTTCGTGAATCCATCCTTCGACCGGTACCTCGGTTTCGCGCAAGGAGTCGAGGAGCAGAGCGTCGCGCTCTGCCTTGCCGAAAACCCGTCGGCCAAGGCCGCGCTCTTGGTGAACCCGACCTACTACGGGACGTCGATGGACCTCTCCCCGGTTGCCGACTTGCTGCATGAGGAAGGCGTCGTGCTCCTCGTAGATGAGGCCCACGGGCCCCACTTCCGCTTCCATCCGAGACTCCCGAAACCGGCTTTGGATGCGGGAGCAGACGCCGTGGCCCAAGGGGCCCACAAGGTCCTGGGCGCGCTTACCCAGGCGTCCATGCTCCACGTGAAGGGAACACGGATCGATTCCGCCAGGATGAAGGCCATGTTCCAGTTCCTGACCACAACCAGTCCGTCCTATCTGTTGATGGCGTCGCTCGACGCGGCGCGGAGGCACATGGCGATGCATGGACGGGAGCTCCTGGACTATGCCATCGACCTGGCGGAGAGATTGCGGGCAGCCGTCAACGACATGAACGGGCTGTACTCTTTCGGCGAAGAAGCCTTGGGTAGACCGGGAGCCGAGTTCCTTGACCCCACTAAGGTCAACATCACCGTGCGCGAGCTCGGGATAACCGGGTATCAGGCTGAGAAGTTCCTCCGGTACGAGTGCGGCATACAAGTCGAGATGTCGGACCTCTACAACGTTCTGGTCATCGTGAGCTTCGGTAACACAGAGGCCGACATCGTCAGGCTGCTGGCAGGCCTGCGCTCGCTGATACTTGCAGTCGAGCGTGGCTATCTGCCCAAAGACCTGCTCTCAGCGCAGAAGTCCATACCCGATCTCCCCCCTGTCCCCAAGATGGCGCTGCTTCCGGCTAAAGCGGTTGAAGCGCCATATGAGCGCGTGCTCTTGGAGGACGCCCGAGACCGGGTCAGCGCTGAGGTCGTGACCTGCTATCCTCCGGGCATACCCATCCTCTACCCGGGTGAAGTGATCACCGAAGACGTTGTCGCGTACCTCTCAGTGGTCAAAGACCTGGCTTTCGGCGTCAACGGGCCCGAGGATCGGTCCCTGCACCGGTTACGGGTGGTGAAAGGCGTGTGAAACCCCTTATCTTGAACGCTTGGCCCCGGGCCTCCCGGGAAGAGTCGCGGATTTGCCTGGAGTCAACCTCGGCTCCCGCGGAAGTCCTCATTGGCAAGCCCAGGCCGCTCTCCGATGGCGACTATTCGGTCCCCATCGAGGTGAGAGGTCTCGGCCTGGCTATGGCTCCCGATGACATCCTGGTTGCCGACGGACTGATCCGCAGAGTACGCGTGGGCACTCAGACGTCGCAGGCGATCCCGCTGCTACGCGGCGCGGCAAAGACTCCAAGCGAGGGAGCCGCGAGTGCGTCAGTGAAGCTGGACGTCATATTGGAGCACGCGGTTGAGCCTCTCTGGACCTCCATCCCGGGGATGCCCGTCCGCACCGAGTTCTCGTTTTCTCGCAGCCCGCTTCAGTCGGTCTTCACAGGCAGAACCATCGCCGTAGACCCCGGGCACGGCGGAAAGGACGTCGGCGTTCGCGGGCCTGTGAACCTCTTGGAGAAGAACATCGCGCTGGAGGTTGCCCTCATCCTCCACAGCATGCTGAGGGAGTGCGGGGCAAATGTCCTCATGTCCAGGGATAGGGATTGCGACGTGGACCCGGAGCGGTGGACCTCCGCCCTAGCGGTGGCCCGCCCGGAACTGCTGGTGGAGATCCACGCATCGGGCGAGAGGGATCCGATGGCAAGGAGCTACCACGTGTTCGCGCGCCGCGGGAGCGAGGAGTCGGCTCATGCTGCAGGTAGTATCGCTGCCGCCTTGGTCGAGCGCATGGGCGTCTTCATCAGTGGGATTGAGGAATCAGACTTTGTGGCTATACCTCTCTGGCCGGCGGTCAGAGTCGAACCCTTGTGCCTCACTCACTTCGTGGATGAAGCCAACTTCAGGGCCCCTCTCTTCCGCAAGAGGATTGCCCAGGCCATTTTCAACGGGATATCGCGGTACTTCGTGTCTTTGGCGAGAGGAGGGGCGGAGCGTGTGGGATGATGCGCCGATACTGAGGATCCGCACCCACCTCCTGACCGAAAAGGATGACGCGGCGGAGGTTATCGCCCGCTACACTGATGGCGTTGCCGAGCCGGGGGATATCGTGGGAATATCGGAATCGGTAGTGGCCATTATGCAGGGGCGGGCCATCCCACCGGAAGCCGTGCGGCCAAGCCTCCTGGCGCGGACTGTATGCCGCTACGCCCATCCCGACGCATCCATCTCGGCTCCAAGGTCCATGCAGATGGCGATACAGGAGGTGGGACCTTTCAGGATCATGCTGGCGGCGGCCGCAGGATTGGCCGGCAAGCTCCTGGGCATCCGAGGGCTGTTCTTCAGGGTGGCAGGGCACTCGGTGGCCGAGATCGACGACTCAGGGGGCACCATGCCGCCCTACGACAGGTCCATCATCCTGGGTCCCGCCAAGCCCGACGCTGTGGCCAGGCAGGTCTGGCGCAGGACCGGCCTGTGGACCCTGATCCTTGACGTGAACGACAAAGGTGCGGTGGACATCCTCGGCACCAGCCTGCCGCTGACTCCTGAGCGTGAGGAGGCCATCAAGCGGTTGCTCCGGAGCAATCCCTTCGGCAACGACGACCAGAAGACTCCCCTCGTCGTGATAAAGACATCCGGCGTAGGGCTCTAAGTGCACTCTGAGTGCGGCAAGATGGGGGCCCTTGCCCGGACTCGGGCTACGCGGACCTAGTCAGCCGGTAGATGACCATGTGATATGTGCGTCCACCGGCTGTCCCCTCTTCGTCCACCCTGCCTACCTCTGAAAAACCACACCGTTCCAGGAGCTTCAGGGACGGGAGATTCCCCTGTTCGGTGTAGGCTTCGAGAATGTCCAGGTTCATTGCCTGGAACCCAAAGCCTGTTACTCTCTGCAGGGCTTCCCTCATGAGGCCTTGCCCCTGATGCGAAGGAACAATCCCGAAGCCCAGTTCACCACTCTGCCGCTCCTCGTTGAGGTTCCAGATGCTGATACTACCGATTACTCTACCGGTGACTTTGTGCTCCATCGCCCAGATGATCCACTTGCCGGCATCCACGCCGGCGTTCATCTTGCCGATATAGGTTCGGGTATCATCGATAGTCTCATCAGGCTTGGTGTCCGTGTAAGTGTGCATCCGGGGATCATGCCGCATGGCAAACATGTCATCCGCATCGTCCATGGCTATCCTTCGCAGCCTGAGTCTCTCAGTCTCAAGGACCGGAAAAGGGTCGAAACACCTTTCCACTCCTGCACCTCCCCAATCACCCATAGTCCTTAATAAGAGTGGAGCGGGACCCTTGGCGAACCGCGGGGCCCCGCCACCTGTTCGGATGCGCTCCTGTTCCGATGCGCTCTGTAGACCTCTGCCTACACGGCCAGTGAGAACAGTGCCCTGGCGTAGACCCTGACCATGAACCGGAGGTCATCTTTGGTAATCCGCTCGTCGGCCTGGTGGGCAACTTCCGGAGTGCCGGGACGCATCGGCCCAAAGGCCACCCCGTTACGGATTACCTTGGCGTACGTACCGCCGCCTATCGCCATTGGCGGGCTCATGTCCCCTGTCTCCTCGCGGTACACCTTGAGGAGCGCTTTCACGATCTCTGAGTTGGGGTCCGTGTAGTGGGTCTTCCCTACACTCGGAACCTCGACCGTTATCCCCGTGGGGCGGCTGCAGTGGAGGGCCCTGTTTCTGAGCTCCTCCCCGTCCACCTTGACGGGATAGCGGATGTTGTATGTGCAGCGCAGCACCGTTTTGCCGTCCTTCTCCTCGGTCCTCGATAGGCCCAAGTTGCAGGAAAGCCGCCCCGAGATGTCGTCTTGGGACTCGATGTTGAGCCCCTTGCCGTAGATCTCTGCCGCCTCTGCGATGAAGGCGATGGCCGCCGAATTGGCCAGACTATCGCCCAACCCGCCAAGCGCGTGAGCAAGACCCGTTATGGCGTTGGTGCCCTCATGGGGAGTAGACGCGTGGGCGCCTTTGCCCTTGACCGTCGCCTTGACCGTACCAGTACCCTTCTCGAAGGCAAACTCCAGTGGACCGGGGCCTCCGGCGGCAAGCCGCGCCCCCTCCACTAGACCCTGCAGTTTCGAGACCAACCAATCCTCCTGACCGGCCTGCACCTGCAATACGGCTTCGGCTCCCGGGGCCACAATGTTGGCCCTGTCGCCTCCGTTCAGGCTCACTACGCGGACCGGGGCGCTCCCGCCGTCCCCGAGCTCAAAACTGACCAGGATGTTCATGCTGCCCTTTTCCGCAAATACCAGCGGGAACACGGCATCCGGCGAGAAACCGTAGGTCGGCTGCTCCTCAACTTCAAAGTAGTGGCGGACGCAGCGGAATCCAGACTCCTCGTTGCCCCCAACCACATGGCGCACCTTGCGCTTGAGCGGGGCTCCGCTATCGACCAAGGCTTTCAGAGCGAATAGGCAAGCGGCCGTCGGACCCTTATTGTCCTGGGCTCCCCGGCCGTAGATCGTGTCCCCCGAGATCTCTCCGAAGGGACCTTTGGTCCAACCGGACCCCACCGGGACGATGTCAACGTGAGTCAGCGCCGTGGCCATCTCCTCGCCTTCGCCGACTTCGGCGTGGACCGCGTATCTGTCCACGTCCTTCGTCTTCATGCCCATCTCCCCGGCCTTCTTGAGGTAGTACCTGTAGGCGTTGTCGACCTCCACGCCGAACGGCTTTCCGTCTACGGGCTCAGTACCGACGCTGGGGATGCGCAAAAGGCCCATCAGGAAGTCTAGTATTTCCTGCTCATGGGCAGGGATCCAGGTATCCAGGAATGATGCAAATTCCTTCTCGTTCACGACTATCCCACTTCCTTTCAAGTCGTCGCCTTCCAAGGCTCCTGCAGCTTACAGATCCTTTTTCGCCTCGAACTCTTCCTTAGCCCGGGCCAGCGCCTGGGGGTCCATGATCAAGTCAAGCGCCGTCGCGGCCAGCGACTTGGCGGACAGGATCAGGGCATTCATCCCCCGCTCCGACGCCGAGGCCAGGCAGAACTCCCTGGAGTGCCCGGCGACTCCTTCAGGGGCTATCGCCACGTAGGCGTTGCACGCAGGCACAGCAAGGCTGACGTCTCCGAAATCCGTGGAGCCGAAACCATCGGTTATCTCATCCAGCACTTCCTCGCCGAACGCTCTCATGTTGGCGACGAAGAACTTGGAGATGGTGTTGTTGGGGATCCTGGCCTTGTAGCCGTCCTTTTCCTGGATGTCCAGCGTGCAGCCGGTGGCCACCGCTCCAGCCCTTGCGCAGTCCTTCACCTTTTCCGCGTATCGCCTTATCGTCCTCATTGAGTAGGAGCGGAGCAGATACCTGACCTGGGTGTGCTCCGGGATTATGTTCACGGCATCGCCGCCCTTGGTGATGATGCCGTGCATGCGGACGTCATCCGGCACGTGCTGGCGGAGGCAGGCCACGGCATGGAAGAAGATGTTAGCCGCATCCAGCGCGTTCACGCCCTCGGTCGGGCTACCGGCGGCGTGGGCGGGCTTACCGTGATAGTCAAACAGGAACGAGTGGGTCGCGGTGCTGCGGCCGCCGATCCGGGTCTTACCTGATGTCGGATGCACCATAAGCGCGGCATCGACGTCGCGGAAGATGCCCCGGTCGACCATGAGGACCTTGCCGCCGCCACCTTCCTCAGCGGGAGTGCCGAGGACCAACACCTTTGCGTTAACGCCCGACCCCTCCAGCGCCTTCTTTAGGGCCGCTCCCGCTCCCACGGCTGAAGTACCGATGATGTTGTGTCCGCAAGCGTGGCCCACCTCAGGCAGCGCGTCGTACTCGCCGAGGATCGCGATGGTCGGCCCGCCCTCGCCCGATTGGAACTCCGCGGCGAAGTCCGTCTCCATTCCTGCTACGTTGCGGCTCACACTGAAGCCTTGTTTCTCCATGAAACCGGAAAGCCACCCCGCGGCTTTCCTCTCGTTGAACGCAAGTTCCGGGTTCTTGTGGATGTCGAGGCTGATGCCGATCAGTTCATCCCTCATCTGGTCGACCGCCTGCGACACCCTGCTCTTCAGTTCAGATGCGTCGATTCGCGCCATCTTTCGTCCTCCTCTTGTGCTCTTCCCGCACATTTTCCACTTCAATCGCCCCGGCTCATTCTCCTTCAGGCGTATCGTGACCAAGCCTTCGACCGGATCGGCGAATGAGTGGCGCTGGCGCTGTTTTGGCAGTAGTTCGGATGGCGAATGGCCGCCTATCGGCAGTAGTTCGGGAGGCGAGTGGCCACCTTTCGTCAGGTATTGCACCCCCACCCCACGGAGGAAAACGGAGGATAGAACGAAGGGGCCCCGGATGGGGCCCCTACATTTGTAAGTTGCCTGCGTCTTCTAGTATAGGAACGACAGGAGGAAGAACGCGTCTACCAGCCACATCAGCCAGTGCACGTCCTTGGCCTTGCCGGTAAGAAGTTTGACCACAGAATAGGTGATGAAGCCGTAGCCGATGCCGTGGGAGATGCTGTAGGTCAGCGGGGTGGCGATGATGGTGACGAACGCCGGGAAAGCCTCGCTGAAGTCGTCAAACGGGATCTCCTTGACCACGGTCATCATGAGGAAACCGACTACTATCAGTGCGGGAGCCGTTGCGGCGCCAGGAACGATGCCGGCGATGGGCCCAAAGAACATCGACAAGAAGAAGAGCACCGCTACTACCAGGCTGGTGAGGCCGGTGCGGCCGCCTTCGGACACACCCGCGCCACTCTCAACGTAAGTGGTGTTGGAGCTGATGCCGAACGCCCCGCCGATCATGGCCGACAGCGAGTCAACCAGGAGGACGCTCCTGATGCCCGGCAATTTGCCGTTCTTGTCAAGGAAGCCGGCCTGCCCGCCTATGGCCACCACTGTACCCATGGTATCGAAGAAGTCGGTGACGAGGAACGCGAAGACGGTGCCCAGCATGCCCAGACTAAGGACCTGCATGACGTACGGGGCGCCGGTCTGCGGGTTAGTCGCAAACGGAGCAAACAGGGTCGAGAACGACTCGGCGCTGGGCATGCTCACGATGCTTTCGGGAAGGGAGGCGACGCCGAGAGGGATAGCGACGATTGTGGACGCCAGGATGCCGATGAGGATGGAACCCTTCACGCGCCTAGCCATTAGGATGGCGGTGAGGATGGTCCCGAAGACAGCGACCCAGACGTTCTTGTCTTTAAGGCTGCCGAATGTGATAAGCGTTGCCGGGTGGGCGGCGATAAGCTTGCCGCCGACAAGCCCGAGCGTTGCCACGAACAGGCCGATGCCGACTCCGATTGCCCGCTTCATCGTCATGGGGATCGCGTCCATGATTGCCTCACGCACTCTGGTCAAAACCAGAATGGTGATGATGACGCCCTCCACGAAGACCACGCCCATGGCGGTCTGCCAAGGTAGCCCCATTCCAAGCACCAGGCCGAACGCAACGACTCCATTCAGTCCCATTCCTGCTGCGGCAGCAAACGGGTAATTGGTGAACAGGGCGAACATGAGGGTAGTGATGCCGGCTGCGAGAGCCGTGGCCGTAATTGCGGGCCCCTTTGGGACTCCTGCCGCTTCGAGGATGGACGGGTTTACGAAGATAACGTAAGCCATGGTCATGAACGTTGCTACTCCCGCCAAAACCTCGGTCCGGACGTCGGTCTTCCTCTCGCTCAGGTGGAAGAACCTCTCGAGAGCGCCTTCCTGCGTCCGACTTGCCGTTTTTGAAGCCACGTATGTTCCTCCTTTCGGCTCGGGGGAGCGGCATCTCGGGGCTCAACATATAAGCCCGGCCAGGTAAGCCTCCCTAAGAAACTTACCCGCCCGGGCTTTTGTCCCACTGGTGTACCGCTCTCGCGGCTGAGCCGCTTGGACCTGGCCGAGTGACCCGGAGGTCATCCGCGGAACCCTAGGCTCACTTTCTCGGGTATGTAGCCCCTTCACGTGCCAGAATTCCCCGTCACGGCTATCATACCCACCGCTTGAACAGCTTGTCAACGAATCCTGTGTCTATTCCTAAATTCACACAATATGGTGCATATTCATCTGCAGCCCTGCATACACCATATATCTTCTACGTTCAGCTCCCTGTGCCCCTGGTTGTGATGCGGATCTCCTGAGCCACTCGGGTGGAAGCAGTGGGCACCAGTTTGATGCGAAGGACGTCTCCCAATCGGAGGTCGGCCCTTGTCAAATCGGTGGTCCCATAGGTGATCGTGGTGTCCGGGGTTACCTTGACGGTTGTCGTGGTTACTCCACTGGATACCACGATGACGGTCTCAGTCGCAGTCTGGGTTACGGACGTCACGGTCCCGCCCATATCGCCGAAGATGTCGCGGTCCAGGATCTTGACGTGCGTCACCGTCTTGTTCTCGACTGTGGCCTCGATCTCATCGCTCACGCGGAGATCCGCCGCGGCCAAGGTCGAGTCTTCGTAGACCACCTGCACATTCTTGGGCACTCTTAGCGTCTGGTTGGCGGTTCCGACCTTCACCACCACGTTGAAGCCGGATGATGTGGTCGAGATACTCTGGATGACGCCGGTTACCTTCTGGCTTCCGGCCCTGGACTGTACCTCTATCTCGGTAGCTTCGTCGTCTTCCACCGTCACTACCACTACGTCGCCCAGCCTAAGGTCGCCCCGGGTCAAGTCAACGGTGCCGTAGGTGATCTCGGTGTCGGCCGTCACCGTGGCGGTGTGGGATGCCGAACCCTTGGTCACCACGATGACGGTCTCATCTTCGGTATGGGTGATGGACGAGATGGTCCCGTCGAAGTCTCCCGTAAAGTCCCTATCCAGGATCTTTACCCTTGTCGCCAGGCCGTTCACTACGGTTGCCTCGACCTCATCGTTCACGCGGAGGTCCGCCGGGGTGAGATCCGAAGTCCCATAAGTCACCTCAACGTCGGATGCCAGCCTCACGGTCTTGGTAGTGCTGCCGTCCTTTATCACGAGATCGATTCCGGCCGAAGAGGTGGTGATGCCCTGGATTACGCCAGTGACTTTCTGGCTGGTCCCGGCGCGTGAGATGACCTCTATAGCCGTGGCCTTGTTGTCCTGAAGCGTAACCTTGACAACATCGCCGAGCAGCAGTTGCTCATAGGCAAGCTTGCTCTTGCCGAGCTTGATCGAGCAGTCATCTGCAAGCGTGATGGTCCTATTGGACTGCCCGCTTATCTTGAGGGTAAGGGCGGGCGGCATCGCGATGGCCACGATCTCGCCGGTTACCTGCTGTGCAACAGGCGGCGTAGTCCCGGTACCGTGCTTCTTCACCGTAATAAGCAGCGCGGTGCCGCTGCCGTTTGACAGGACTTCAACTACATCCCCGACCTTGACCGTTGAGAGGGTCGAGGGCTTGCCGTCCACGACTATCAGGGCATCGCCCGACACCGTGTAGGTGAGCGTCGAGCCGTTCTCGGTCTTCAGAGCCACTTTGTTTGAGCTCACGGACGTGACTGTTCCGGCGGCCAGGTAAGGCATATCGGACGGCAGTTCGTCACTTAGGAACCGCTCAAGGATGGTAGCCATTTCCGCCCGCGTGACAGGCTTGTTGGGCTGGAAAGACCCGTCGTTGTAACCCTGGAACAGGCCCATCGCTACCGCCTCGGCCACGTAGCCGACTGAGTCAGCCGGGACTGCAGCCCTATCGGTGAAGGGCAATTTCACCTTCATCTTGGCTATAGCCTGAGCCTCATGGTCCAAAGCCCTGACCATCACTTTGGAGATCCACGCTCGGGTAGCGGGCTTGTTGGGACTGCACTCAGAGAGTTTGACCCAACCTTCTTCGACGGCCAGGAGTATATACCCCAGCGCCCAACGGTCGTTCTTGCCGATCACAGGGAGCAGCATCCCGTTGATGATAACCGAAGACTCATCATCGTCGTGCCCGCGGTAATCGTCTTTCCCCTTCTTGTTGCTCTTCTTGTCGAGCTCCTCGTAGGGAAGCCCGAACCTCTTGGCCATTTCCTCGGCCTCATCCTCCAGGTCAAATGCCCTGACCATCATGGTGAGGGCCTCAGCCTGAGTTACCGGTGAGTTGGGCTTAAAGACGTTTCCATCGTAACCGGTGATGATCCCGAGACCCCTCATCTTGGCAATGGACGACGCGGCCCAAAGCGCCTCAGCGAGGTCACCGAAACGTAGATCGGACTGCTCTTTTACATTCTGACCAATCTTCTTCACGAACTTGTCCATCTGCTTGACCCGTCCCCAGCCTTGGGCACTGGCCTCACCCGGCGCGCTCGCGAAAATCGCGACCGCAAGGAACAGGGCAAGAGTGGCACAAATAACCCTCTTCCGCCAGGTCGAACCTAACAACCTTCCGTTCACTACATCCGCCTCCTTTTGGCGCACTTCACACCGCGGTTCGCGCTCGACTATACACATCGCAGCGGGAGGAGGATTTGTGGCGGAGGGTCAGCGCGCGGCGGAGAGGATACGCTCCAGCGTAGAGGGGTGAGTGGCGGCGTACCAGTAGATAAAGGGCGGCGGTTGGACGTCGGCCAGATTGGTAGTGGCCAATCTCACCTGGCTGCCGGTGAAGGCCTGAGCGTCGCCTGTGAGGGCCAGGGCGTAGGCGTCGGCCTGCCTTTCATGGCGGCGCGAGACATATGCGCTGGCTGGATTCAGAACGAAGCCGGTCAGCGTCGCGAACACAAACATGAGGACAAGCAGCCTCTCTATGGCAAGCGGAGTGGGGTTGCGAAGGACGTGCATACCTCCTGAAAGCGCGGCGCCCGATACGGAGCGTAGAATGGCGGATCTGAAGGCGAGAAGCGAAACAAGAACGGCCGCTGAGGATAAGAGCACGGATTTCATCAGATGGCCGAAGCGCCAGTGCGCCAGTTCATGCGCGATAACCAGCCGGGTTTCCTCGCGGGAGTGGCTCTGGAGGAGCGTATCGTACAGGACCACTTGCTTGGTGCGTCCGACTCCGGCGAAATACGCGTTGGCTCGAGAAGTCTTGGCAGACGCCTCCATCACCAGGACCCGGTCCACATGCATGCCTGCGGCAGCCGAAAGCTCGCGAACGTCCTGCAGCGCCGGCCCTTCCTCCAGTGGCCTGAAGGTATTGAACGCAGGCGCGATCACGACCGGATACAGGTAGTTGAGGAGCAGGCTGGCGGCCAGAAACGACCCCGTCAGGGCCCAGTGCCAAGCCCGCGGGAACCTGACGATTGCCCACGCCGCAAACATCCCGGACGCGGCGTATTGAAGCACGCTGAAGGCGGTGTTCTTGGCGTAGTCCAGAAGGTAGACGGGAAGCCTCATCGGGGTAAGCCCGAAAGCGCGGTCCAGATAGTACCCGTAGACGCCGAAGGGCAATCCGGTCAAGGAGAACAGGAGGGCAGCTCCCGCACCTAAGCCGAGGCCCAAGAGAGCAGCCCTGCCTGGACCGAACTGCGCCCCGACGAGATGGGACAACAGCGGCCCCTTCGAAGACCACCTGTAAAGCGCGTATAGGACCGCGAGCGAGGCGACGCTGGCCAAGCCCGAATTGAGATAGGAGAGCTTCGCCCGGCGGAGCGACCGCTCAAGCGTGAGGGGGTCGAAGTACCGCGATGCGTCCGCCGCAAGTTGCCTCGGCCAGAGAGCCGAGTAGATCCACAATGCCAGGAGAATCAGCGAAAGTCCCCAAAGACACTTTAGAAGCGGACCCGCTCTCACCTTTGTCCCTGCGCTCCTACGTCGTCGCCGTGAAATCCGTTCCGTAAGGGATCGTATGCCGGGACTATATCCCTAAGCACCCGGATAATGGCCTGCTCACGAGACTTGAGGACCAAGAGCTCCGTCTCCTTGCCCCAGTAGCGTCCCGTCTCAAGAGGCGACACGCAGTTGGGTCCACTCTGGTAGCAGTCTCCCCCGTTTCCCGCGGGAGCAGCCTCTCGGAGACCCGACGCCACTTCGATGATGGCGTCCCTTGGGTGCTCTTCCGCCAGTAGACTGGGAGTGCTAAGGTCGAATACCCTGGCAACGTAGTCTCTAGGGAACAACTCCTCTTCAAGACGTGCCAGTTTTGCGTGGAGGTCAGCAATGTCCAGCCCGTTCTGTTGTGCTATGTAGATCTGGGAGTGAGCGGTCGCCGTCGTCCCCTCTTCGGCGGTAAGCAGTTCCTCGAAGAGCTTCTCGCCTGGTCGTACTCCCGAGAAAACGATGGGGATCTCGGTGTACGGTATCCGGCCCGAGAGTTTGATCATCTGCTCGGCCAGATCTACGATCTTGACCGGCTTGCCCATGTCCAGGACGAAGATCTCCCCGCCCCTGCCCATGGTGCCGGCCTGCAGCACCAACTGCACGGCCTCCTTGATGGTCATGAAGTAGCGCTTCATCTCCGGGTGGGTAACGGTGACAGGTCCGCCGGACGCGATCTGCGTCTTGAATATTGGCACTACGCTCCCGCTGGACCCCAGGACGTTTCCGAACCGTACAGATACGAAACTGGTTCTTGAGGGATCGTCGTTCATCGAACGGACTACCATCTCAGCAATTCGCTTGCTCACGCCCATGATGCTGGACGGGTTAACCGCTTTGTCGGTGGATATCATCACGAACTTCTCACAGTCATACCTCTTCGCGGCGCGAGCGACGTTGAGAGTACCGAAAACGTTGGTCTTCAGCGCCTCGGTCAGGTTCCCTTCCATAAGCGGGACGTGTTTGTGGGCGGCGGCATGGAAGACCACGTTAGGACGGTACTGGATGAAAACATCCCTCACCCTGGCCGAATCACGAATATCAGCTATGACCGCTTCGGTCTTTATGTCCGGGAAGTCCTTTGCCAGGCTCATCCTTACATTGAAGATGGAGTTCTCCCCGTGGCCAAGAAGTACAAGGCTGGCCGGGCCAAAGCTCGCCACTTGCCTGCAGATCTCGGAGCCTATGGACCCACCGGCTCCGGTGACCAGGACTGTCTTTCCCGCCAAGTACTCGCTGATCTTTCTTGAATCGAGTTTGACCTCGGGCCGGCCGAGCAGGTCCTCAATCTCAATTTCCCTCACCATATTGAGCTCGAAGTTCCTATTCGCTAAGTCAAGCAGCCTGGGAAGAGCCCGGATCTTCACCCGCAGGCCTTGGCACGTCTCAATGATGGACCTCGTGACCTCGGGCGGAGCGCTCGGCATGGCGATAATGACTTCTTCAACACCGTGCTCTTCGATTACTGAGGGGAGGACCGAACGGGGCCCCAGCACTTTGGCTCCGTAAATCACCAAGCCCTTCTTGGCCGGATCGTCGTCTATGTAACCGACTATCGTACGCCGTGGAGTCGCGGGCTTGATGAGCTCCCGCCCCAGAATGGCGCCGGCGTCGCCTGCTCCGACAATGAGCACCCGGATAGCCTCTCTGTGGTCTGCCATTGAGCGAGCCCGCTGCTCGAGCCTTAGAAACAAGCGAACAGAGACCCTTATGCCTCCAGAGAGTATGAAGCACAGAGCGCCCGCCATAATAGGGACCGACCTGGGGAACGAACGATTGACCCAATAGCGGGTGAGTGACCAGAAAGCGACGCCCGAAGCCGCTGAACCGACGGCTGTCGCCCATAAAGTCTCAATGCTGGCGTAGCGTAACACTTCGGAGTACAGCCCGCTGAAGCCGAATACCAACAGCGTTATGGCCGTCAAGTACGGCGCCACCCGGGCATAGTCGTCAATGTAGTTTCGTGGGATGACCCCTTCAAATCGAAGGTACAGCGCAGCCAATGCGGCTGCGTTGACCGTAAAGCAATCCAGAATCAGAAGAAAAGGTAGCCTGAACCTAGCAAAAGGCCTCATGACTGCCGCCCTTTCAGTGCACCATCCCATCGACCCGCCAGAAGAACAGGTCGTCGTCTCCGGTCAGGAAAGCCAAGCGCTCCATGGGGCACAGGTTGTCCAAAGCGGCGTTCATAACGGCCGGGACCAGCAGGTGGTACCTGACCTCGATCCCGCTCCGTTTCCCCTCGGATAGCGCCAGAGAGCTGGCCATCTCTCCCCACATAACCGTAGCTCCCATGGCCCTTCCGAGGCGGAACGCCGCTAACCCCAGGACTTTGTCGGCAAACGCGCAGGGTCCGGTGCTCTCACGCCTGCGGGCCATTTGCAGCGCCGGCCTCAGGCCTTTTCCCTTTTCGCGGTCCAGTACTACCCCGTGCCGGACTATTGCAGTACCCCAGCCGTCCATGATCTCTCGACGGGCGATTTCAAGGTCTTTTTCTATGGTTTTCGACACGTTTCGGCTCTCCAGGTTTGTGCCAGATAGGGTTCTGATTCGCCGCAGAAAGCAATTACCCTCTCTGAGCTTATTCTGCTTCTCATGGAATCTCTCCCGGTGCCTTCGGCACGCGCCCCAAATGTCGTATACTTGTTCGGGGGCCTTTCGGAGGTGGCGGGTTGGAAGGTTGGCCCAGAGTCATCATCCTCATTGACGCCGACGCGTTTTTCGCGGCGGTCGAGGTCCGAGACCATCCGGAGTACCGGGGCAAACCGGTTATCGTTGGCGCACGCCCTGGCTCCAGAGGGGTGGTTTCGACATGCTCCTACGAGGCTCGCCGGTACGGAGTCCGTTCGGCCATGCCCATCTCCCAGGCTTACCGCCTCTGTCCCGACGGCATCTACCTCTCCCCCAACATGGAAAAGTACTCCGAAGCATCGCAGCGAGTGTTCGAGATCTGTGAGAACTACACCCCGCTGGTGGAGCAGGTCTCGATCGACGAAGGATATCTGGACGTAACTCCGCTTTCCGGCGAGGAGATCGCCCAGAAGATCCGGGAACGGGTCCGGAAAGAGGTCGGGATAACAGTCACGGCAGGGGTCTCCTACTGCCGCTACCTTGCCAAGATGGCGGCTGAAGAGGCCAAGCCCGACGGCCTGGGGGTCGTCCCGCCCGACAAGGCGCTGGACTTCCTGAAGGACCTCCCGGCGGGCAAGCTTCCCGGAGTGGGTCCAAAGACGCTCAGGGTATTGGAGAGCCACGGGGTAAGAACGGTCGGCGACCTACGCAACATGCCTCCGGCCTGGTTTGAGTCGACACTGGGCAAGTACGGGGCGAGGCTGAAAGACCTCTCGGAGGGCCGCGATTCGACACCCATTGAGACCTCCAGAGCGGCCAAGTCGGTGAGCGAAGAGACCACGTTTGACGCTGACCAGGTTGACCCCGAAATCCTCTACGCCGTGCTGGCGCAGCTCTGCCAGGATGTCGGCTGGAGGCTCCGTCAGTACGGCCTTTGGTCCAAGACCATAGGCATCAAGGTGCGATTCTCGGACTTCACGACAGTCTCCCGGGAGCGAACCCTCCCCTCCTATGTGAACGCGGACGCGGAGATCTTCGCCTGCGCGAAGGACCTGTTCGACCGGCTCGACCGTCCGCGACCCGTGAGGCTGCTGGGCGTCGGTGCCGGAAGCCTTTCCGATAAAGCCGTGGGTCAACGGGGCCTCTTCGACGAGGAGGATAAGTCCTGGGAAGAGGTCTCGAAGGCTGTCGACAGGCTGCGGAGCAAGTATGGAAAGAACCTGGTCAGACTGGGAGCGACGCTCAGGAACAAATAGAGACCACCGCAGGCAGCCAATAATAGTCTGCGGAGGGATGCTCGTGAGTAGAAACATCTGGACCAGGGCTTTATGGGGCGGCATCATAGGCACCGCAGTAAAGGACGCCATCATGCTGGTTGGACGGAGCGCAGGCTGGATCAGGGTCAACTGGCTTGCCGCCATGGCGCGGTTATTCACCACCGCCGGAGTCTCCACCACCAGCAGCGGTATGATCCTGGGGTTCGTGATAGACCTCCTTTTGGGAGCAATCCTGGCCATCATCTTCGTGGGCATAGTCCGCGCATTCCACTCGCGGCACAACATCATCGCCGGCCTTATCTACGGACTGCTCCTATGGCTCATCGCAGGGGCCGCTTTCGCGCCGTCAGGCATTGCCGCTGCACCCTGGACTCTGGGCACCGGCACCACGGTAGGCACGCTGATCGGCATGCTTGCGTACGGGCTGGTGCTGGGCTGGATGGTCAGCGAGGATGTTGTGACCAGAACGTCGGGGCAGTGAGCGCCGCCATTGAGAGACAGAACATGAACCCGCTGGAGAGCAGCGAGAGGGCCGCGCACGCGGGATCGAGGAGCCCGTCGGCCACAGACTTTAGGGACATGGCGGCAGCAGGCGCTGCCGCCAAGAGCGTTCCGGCAGCCTTGCCCCGCCTCGAAGAGCCGCGGTAGTCCATGAGGTAAACACCGGTAGCGGCCAGATACGGCGTCAGCAGTTGGGCAGGGGCGAATACGCCGGCGATGCGCCACCTCACCAGCACGTCCACACACGTCCCAACGGCAATAAGCGCTGCCAGTATTGCCGCGGCCGTGCCAAGCGGGCCTCGGCCGGCGGCCCTCTCCCCCCACAGGCGGTCCTTGAGCGGGCGTAGGTATGAAGTTAGGCCAAAGACCCCCAAGGCGCCCATCGCCCACGGACTGGAGATAATCTTCCAGGCTATAGTGGGCTCGCCGGGGCGCAGCCATCCAAAGACCGGCCCAAGGGCCGCGTTCAATGCACCCCGCTCTGGACCCGCCACGTCCTCCGCGAACACAAGAGAGAAAAAGGCCAGGACAAGCGCAGCCATGCCCCAGGCAAGGCTCCTTGTCCCAAGGCCGTGGACCTTCATGACCGCATTCCGGTAGACACTCTTCCACCGCGGAGGCTCTGGCGCCGGACTCTCGGGGGCGCCGACAGGCTTCTTGCCGGACGGGATGACCTTTGGCAGGAGCCATGTGGCCAGAAGCAGAGCCGCAGTCACGCCAAGAGTTGCCAGTTCGAAGTTCCGGCCGAGGTATGCCTGCGCTCTGTCGCCCAGGAAGTAGACCATGGCCCCTTCCAGAAAGAACCGGGCACTCCGCCCGACCGTGGACACCACGGTGAAGGTCACTAGAGGGACTCGAAAGATGCCTGCCCCGAAGGTGAAGATCTTGAAAGGGAGAGGCGTAAAGGCCGCGATGCCTACGGCCCACCCACCGTACTTCACGAACAGAGTCTCGACTTGACCGATTGTCTCTTCCTTGAAGAAGCGCCTTAGTACCGGCCTTCCGGCCTTCCTTCCGACAGCGTATCCGACGAGGGCTCCCAGCACGGATGCAGATGAAGTAAGAAACGCGTACCACCAGCTAAGGCGCGGCGACATCATGGCCAGGGGGAGGAGTATGACGTCGGGAGGTATCGGGAACACCGTGGATTCGGTGAACGCGACTATGAAAAGCCCTAAGGGACCGTAGGCCAGGAGACTCTCGACGCTCAGCAATTACCATCGCCCTTTCGGTGCATGCTGACTCGTTTCGACGCCTTAGGGGAATCACCTGCGCCCGGGACCGGAGGAACGATAAATCGGTAAGCACGCATCAATAAAGAATCGGTAAGCAGGCCTGTAAGCCGGGTTCTGTCAAGAGTGGTCATCCATCTGGGACGGAAGTCACCCTCCGCCTCAAGCAGCCGTACCCGAGGACTCAGCGAGCCGCGTCATCGTCCTCCTATTTGGCCTTGCTCCGGGTGGGGTTTGCCTGGCCAGCCGGTCACCCGGCTGCCGGTAGTCTCTTACACCACCGTTTCACCCTTACCCGACCTGCAGATATCGCCCAACTGCGCGCGCTAGGCTGGGCATGCCCGCTACGCTAGACGACGCCTGAAGGTCAGGCGGTATGTTTCTGTGGCACTTTCCCTGAGGTCACCCTCGCTGGGCGTTACCCAGCACCCTGCCCTGTGGAGCCCGGACTTTCCTCAAGCGCTGCTTACGCTGCGCCTGCGACCACTTGACCTGCTTACCCAAACACAATATAGCAGCGCCGGTGGAAGGCGTCAAAGCGCATCTAGCGCCTCTCTTGCGGGGTTTCCCCCGCTGTACCGGCTCATTCAGTCTACTTCGGCGGCAATATTATGTCAACTCTTTGCCCTGCTACAAGCGCATTTCCGTCCCGAACGGGAGCGGTAGCAGGCAGTAGAGGACGTCCGCCGATCGCCTAGAAATGTGGATCCATCGCAGTTGAAAGGAGCGGCGCCCCTTGGCTTCACAGGCTACAAGCTCCAGGGCGACCGAAGCCGCCAAGCCGCGGGTTTTCCCCCAGGTCAAGCGCGTTCTTCAGGTAGCGGGATCCGATTCAGTATACCTGTCAGGCTCCGTACTGTGCGGGATCATCCTGGCCGTGGGAACCGTCGCGATGGCGGACGTAAGCGCAAGGATGCTGGATGCCATGCTTGGACGAGACCTCCCGGCATTCCTGCGTATGGCGTGGATGACTCTGGCCCTCGGCGCTGCCCAACCGCTGCTCAAGGCCGGCAGGCGGATGCTGAGCGGCAGGTTCGGGCTTGGTGCTGCCGGCACGATACGCGAAAGGCTGGCCACCCGGCTTTCGCGACGGACCGCCGAGGCCATTTCGGCCGAGCATACGGGAGAGATCCTGTCAAAATTGACAAGTGATCTCCGGGAAGTACAGAACTTGGTTGAGACCGAGGTCCCCGAAATGCTCACCGGCCTACTCTGCGGAGTCCTGGCGATAGCGTATATGTTGTGGAAGAACTGGCTGCTGGCCCTGGTAGCGGTGTTCGGCGCGCCTCTGGTGTTCTCCATAGTCGGACGGCTGAACTCCCCGGTCATGTCGCTGTCAAGGCAAACTCAGGAAGCCCTCGGCAAGGCCAATCAGATCGCCTCCGAAAGCCTGGCGGGTGCCGAAACCGTCCGGGCGTTCGGGCTACAGGAGCGCTTATACGAGTCCTTCAAAGCGCACACATCGAGGTGGCTGGACCTTTCGATGAAGACCGGACGCGTCCGGTCGCTGGTGATCGCGGTCGGCTTCGGAGCCTCGTTTACCCCATTCATACTGGTCGTAGGCATCGGCGGCTTCATGGTCCTGCGCGGGACCATAAGCGCCGGGTGCATGATAGCGTTCACTGAGCTTCTGAACTACGTGGCTTTCCCGATGAGGGACTTGCCGCAGGTCTTGAGCCGGATAGCCGGGCAAGCCGCAAGCGCCAAGAGAGTCATGGACCTCCTGGACACGCCCGTGGAACGGGACGACGGCAGGGATTTCGCCCCCCGACCGAACGTGCCTATGGTGGAATTCGTGGACGTGACGTTCACCTACCCCGGCTCGACATCGCCCACCCTTGTGGGACTGTCTTTCGCCCTTCACGCCGGTCAAACGGTCGCGCTGGCAGGCGCCAGCGGTTCGGGCAAGACCACGGTTATGAAGCTTTTGCTCGGCGATTACGCCCCGGATTCCGGCGAGATCAGGGTTTTCGGCCATCCCTTGTCGGAGTGGTCGCTCAAGGCTCTCCGCAGCCACTTCGCATACGTGAGCCAGGATACTTACCTCTTCCCATTCTCGGTCGAAGAGAACCTCAGGCTAGAGCACCGCGATGTTCCCGAAGAGCGCGTGCGGCAAGCGGCCTCCATAGCCCAAGCGGCGGAATTTGTGGAGTCCTTGCCGGAGGGCTACAGCTCTTTTGTGGGCGAACAGGGCGTCCGCATCTCGGGAGGCGAGCGCCAGAGGCTGGCGCTGGCCAGAGCGGTCCTTCGGAGTTCGGACATCGTGCTCCTGGACGAGGCCACATCGGCGCTGGACTATCACTCGGAGCGGCGGGTCGTCCAAGGGCTTCGTGAATACATGCCGCCGACGATGCTGGTTATCGCTCATAGGCTGTCATCGGTCCAGCATGCAGACCGGGTCCTGGTCCTATCCGACGGGCGGGTGGCGGAGTCAGGCACTCACGAGGAGCTCATGGCCCAAAGGGGCAAGTACTACCAGCTCTACAGCATCCAGCAGGAAGGGAGTGACCGCAGGTGACTACGAATGTACCCCGGAAGCTCCCTACGACAGCTGTCATGCTGCGTATCGCACGCTTTCTCCGGCCCTACGCGTGGCATTACTCCGCCGGCATCCTAGGGATCGGTATAGCCAATCTCGCCATCAACGTGTTCATGGCCCAGATCATCATGAACCTATTCAGCGGGATCCTTGAGGCGTCCGGGCCCACACTCGCAGCCGCGACCAGGAACATGGCCATCCTCGGGGCCTCACTGGTAGTTTGGGTCTTCTTCTCCGTCATCCCGCTGTATAGGTCCATGGTTGGTTTTGAGAACGACGTGAGGCGCACGTTATTCCGCAAGTTCACGGGCGCACCCCTAGCGGATATCGAACGGAGGCACTCCGGAGACCTGCTCACCCGGGCCAATTCAGGGCTAAACCAGGCTTCCGGCCTGTTCATGGGGAACATCCAGAACCTCTTGAGTGCCCTCTTGCCTGGCGTCGGGTGCGGGGCCTACATGCTCCTTCTTGACGCGAGGATGGGAGCGGCCGGCGTAGCCTGCAGCGCAGTGCCTCTGGTCGTCAACGTCCTGTACGGCGACAGGCTTAGGAAGGCGGGCCGCGAGGTACAGGAGAAGCAGGCGGCTTTCACTGAGCGGATGTCGGACTTACTGCGTGGCGCCGATACAGTCCGCCATCTGAACCTGCAGGGGTTCGCGGCGGACCGGGCACAGTCGTCCAGCAATGACCTGCGCTCCTCCGTCCAAAGACACGTGCGACTGGATTCCCTCCGGCAGTTGTGCGACGGCGCTTCCTCCCTCGCCAGCGTGGCCTTTGTGGCCTATGCTAGCTATATCGCCGTGCGAGAGCCTGGCCTCGCCCCTACCGCTGTGGCAATGGGACAACTGGCGTCGTCGGTACGTTTTATGTTCGACAACTTAGGCCGAGTCATATCCAGTATCCAGTCCAATGTGGCGGGAGCCGAGAGAGTGCTCGAAGTCCTGGATATTCCCGATGAACCGGAGAAGAGCGCGGCCTCTTCGGGACTTGCCGGACCGGCCCAGGATACGGCGGACCTCGACCCGGCTGACCCACCCGCGCTTAGCGTCTTTGGCCTCTCATTCCGGTACCCCGGCTCCAATGACGGGGCGCTGAAGGGAGTGTCGTTCTCGACCGGGATAGGCAGGCGGGTCGCGTTGGTGGGCCCGTCGGGCGGCGGCAAGAGCACATTGGTCAAGGTGTTACTCGGGCTCTACTCACCGGAGGCGGGGGATATCAGGGTCTGCGGCAAGAGCATCTACGACACTCCGCTCAAAGAATGGCGCAGTCTGTTCTCGTACGTCCCGCAGGTGCCGTTCTTGTTCGCCGGAACGGTCTACGAGAACATCCTGGGAGGCATGGAAGACCCGGGAGAGGAACGGGTCATGGAAGCCGCGCGCCTGGCGAACGCCCATGACTTCATCGTGGCCATGCAGGGCGGATATGGGACCAAGGTCACTGAGCGCGGGGAAAACCTTTCGGGAGGGGAAAGGCAGCGCATAGCCATAGCCCGGGCGGTCCTGAGGGACGCTCCAATCCTGCTTCTCGATGAGGCGACATCGTCTCTGGACGCGGAATCGGAAGCGCTGGTCCAGGAAGCTTTGGACAGACTGATGGAGGGCCGGACCACTGTGGTGGTAGCTCACCGCCTGTCCACCGTGCGCAGAGCCAGCGAGATACTCTACATGGCCGAAGGACGGATACTTGAGAGGGGCTCCCACGAGGCCCTCATGGATCAAGGCGGCCTCTACAGGTCTCTGGTCGAACAAGGAATCAGGCAATGAAAGAGAGCGGGGGCCTCCCCGCTCTCTTCCTGGACTCCCTTGTTGGGCACTCATGCTAGAGCCCGCCTATTAGGCCTCCTATCGGGTCCTCCTTCCGGGCTCCCGGCCGACCTAAGTCCCGAAGTTGACTTCGGGCACTCCCTTAGCTGACTCCGGCACCTCAAAGTAGGCCCTCTCGCCGAACCCGGTAAGGCGCGCGAACAGCGACATGGGGAACTGCTTGACCATGGTGTTGTAGACCCGCACGCCCTCGTTGAACCTCATGCGTTCGGTGGCAAGGCGGTTCTCAGTCCCGGTCAGCTCATCCATGAGCGCCTGGAACTGCGCGTCTGCCTTCAAAGCAGGATAGTTCTCTACTACCACCAGAAGCCTGCTGAGTGCGCCCTGAAGCTCGCCGGCAGCCTGCGCTCTGTCGTCAATGGAGCCTGCTCCCGCCAGCTTCGCCCTTGCGTTGGCTATATCGGTGAAGATCTGCTGCTCATGCGCGGCAAATCCCTTCACCGTGTTTACAAGGTTGGGTATCAGGTCGTTGCGCCTCTGCAGCTGGTTCTCAACCTGAGCCCAAAGGCCGTCGATGTTCTCATTCTCCCTAACCAAGGTGTTGTACTTCGAAATGCCCCATCCCACCGCCACGAGGATAAGGCCGAGAACAACCAGCAGTACAAGACCAGCCTTCTTCACGACGTCTCCCTCCAGTCTGGGTCAAAACGCATGCGCTTGCGTTACCTGTCACCACTTGCGGCCTGCGCCGCCGCCTCCACTCCGACCTCCGCCAAAGCCGCGGGGTCCGGAAAAGCCTCCCCCGCCGCTCCTGCCGCCTCTCCCAAAGCCCCCAAAGAAGGGACCAGGTCCCACGGGAGGCATGCCGCCCGTGCCCGGCCTAATGAGCCTCGACGTCCGGTACGGCTTCTCGTCGTGGTAACCGCACTTCGGGCAATGGAGGATCTTCATCGCCAGTCCTCCGGCATCATACGTGGCTCCCTGCACCACTCTATCGGTCACAGCCAACCTGGAATTGCACCGGGGACACCTGCGTCCTCTGATGCCAAAGTACGCTGCGATCAGCAAGGGTACGGCCAACAGCCCGGACATGAGCCCCCAGGGGAAGGGCTCCGCGTCCTCCACTACAGGCTCATACTCTTTCGTAGCCGGCTTGATCTGAAGCGAAACCCCTGCGTCCTCGGCAACGTATTGCGCCGCGTTCAGGAGCGCCGCATAGATGCCCTTGCCGAACTCACCTTCCTGAAGGTAGGGGATCATCTTGTCCAGCGACTCCCCGGCCCTACGGTCGGTGATGACTCCTTCAAGACCGTATCCGACCTCGATCCGGGTCTCACGCTCTTCCATCGCGATGAGGAGCAAAAGACCGTTGTCCTTGCCTTTTTCACCGATCCCCCACTTCTCGAAGAGCTTCACTGCGTATACTTCGGGTGACTCGCCTTCCAGGCTATCCACCACGGCTACAGCAAAGACGGCTCCCGTCTGGTCGAGCAGCGATTGGACCAGAGCGTCGAGGTTGGCTTTGTCCGTGGGCGTAAGGACACCGGCGAAGTCATTGACGTTTCCCTTTGCCTCCGGGTACGTGGGGGCTGCCCAGGCAAGTCCGGGCAAGACCATGGACGCGAGGACGGCTGACGCAAGGACGACGGCCAAAAACAGCGCCGCCGGGGGGTTTCGCTGTCCCATCTTGTGTCACGCCACCTTTCGTATCGTTAGTCCATCATAAGACTACGATATTGCTCCGCGCGCAGTCTGAGCATTTGAGCGGATGATTCTCTACCGCGCCATGAGTTCGGATAGGTCCAAAACGCGGTTGGATATGGCGTCAGCCGCGGCGTTCTCTTCTCTGGGGATATATGTGATATCCCACGCGCGGAATTTGCGGAGAAGGTACGTGACCCTGTTGTGAAGCGGGATGAGTTTCTCGTTCTTGACCTTGAACTCACCCTTCACCTGCTGCACACAAAGATTGGAGTCCGAACGGACCAGCAGTTCGTCGGCGCCGGCGTTCAGCGCCTCGGATATGCCCAGTATGAGACCGGAGTATTCGGCCACGTTATTAGTGGTCACTCCTAGATAGATGCCGAAGTGACGCTCGGGAGCACCCTCCACCCTCACAACTGCCGCGCAGCTGGAAGGCCCGGGATTGCCCCTCGAGGCCCCGTCGATGTTGACAATGGCTTTCATCTCTAGCACCTCCGGTTTCGCGCCCAGACAATCGGAAGACAATCGGAAGACAATCGGATGCAGCCTGCTACACCCTCTCGCTGGATCCCAGGAAGATGGCGTTGAACACTATCTTGTATGTCCCTCTGGCCTGCGCTCTGAAGTATGGATTGAAGCCGGCCAGTACCGCCCTACCCTCTCCAATCGGGAATTCGACCAGAGCCGCTTTGTTCACAATGAGCTGCCCTCCCAGGAGCCATCCGGAGAGAAGCGGGTCGGTAGCCGGATAACGGGCGACTACGCTTCCGGCCTCGGTACCCCATACGGGGCTCATTTCAAAGGCAACCGGGAGTTCGCGGGGCAGTCCATATCCCAGCGGGTGTTCCACGTCAACGATTGTCTTCAGGATGGAACCCGGGCAGAAGAACTCCTGCGGCTTCCGGTCGGCGACAATGTTGGTCGCACCCAAGCCGAGTTCCGATACCGCCCAGTTCGCGGCTCCACCCACGAAAACGGCGGTGCCTCCCTGCTCGATGAAGGCGGCGATGGCTTCCTTGCCTTCAGGGCCCAGACCCCCGCAGTACTCGGGCGGGTACATGCCGGACCTGTTGCCTTCAGAAATGAAGGCCGCCGGCTGAGACGGGATTATGATGGTATCGAACTCCTGCCGGAGGTCGCCTCTCCTCATGCGCTGGTTGGTTATCGAGGAGAAGGAGAACCCGTATTCCTCCAGCACGTACCGTAGCCAGCCTTCGTCCGCTATCCCCCGATAACTCTTGTAGACGCCGACTCGGGGCAGCTTCAGGCGGAACACCGGGCTCTTCACCTGCCCGATGCCGGCTGCCGAAACCCCGTGCTTCGCACAGGACAAAGAGAGCGCGTCCGATGCGGCTTTGGACACGAGGAAGGTGCCCGCAGGCACCGTGGCCTGACCGTCCCTGAAGCTCACCGCGGTCCGGCACACCTCCACACCCTGACGCAGAAGGTCGTTTACCACTTTCGCGGAGGCGTTTTGGGTGGGTGGGATCGAGAGCCAGGAAGACTCGCCGTTTCCGGCAACGGACCCGCCTGGCTTCTCCAGAGAGGTCACCATCTCAAGCTTGGCTTCGAAAGGTTTCGTCACAGTGCTTACTTTAACGCCCATCATGAGCGGGAGCGTGTGGCCCGTCACGTCGTATGGCAGTTTTGGGGGACCGCCAGGGTACTGCCGGAGGTCCGGATAGTGCTGTACCTCGCAGAGGGTCTTGGCGTACGCCCCGTAGGGTTGCGCCAGTTTCACCACGTAGGACCCCTTGCCGAAGAAAGCGCCCTCTATCTCGAAAGGCTCAACGGCCTTGTGGATCTCGACCATGCCGTCGGAGAGTACCTTGAGGAGCTCGTAGAGGGCGACCGGATCCCGCTGGTCGGCGGGGAATACAAAGGCGAAGAGGTCCTTCCGCTCGACCGCCCGCTTCGATAGGCCGTAGAAGTTCTTAACCCACATCTCGCGGTTCTTGGCAGCATGGGATAGGCAACCGTAGGAGGCGAGCATGTCGTACTCCACGATGTCGGCAAGACGCCACTCCCCGCCGGGCCAGACCATCGGATGGTTCCACGCCGGTTCTTTGGGGTCCAGACCGTCCCTTGTGGGGCGTAGCTCTTCCTTCTTGCGGAACGAAGGCGAGGCGATGCGGCAGCTGGCCGCTTCAGACAGGATTCGGACTCCGCCGTGGTAGTGCTGGTAGGCGCGGGAGGGCGCGAAGGCATCATATGTGTTGAGCCACGAGACCCCTGTCTTGCCCGCGGACAGGACTTCTCCGGCCATGTGAATGCCCAGTTCTGCGACCTCTTGCCTCAATATGTAGTCGACGTTGGGATCGTACGGGTCCATGAAAGGCGGCAGGAACAGCCGGAACCCGGCATCGCCCATCTGATGGGTGTCATACACGATGTGGGGGTGCCACACGTTGTGGAGCTTCTCCACGGTGAGCCGGTTCTCAACCAGGTTGAGCATGAACCAATCGCGGTTGTTGTCGTGCCCCGCGTACTTCTGGTAGATGAAGGGCGGAGGCGTCCCCTCATAGGGGGTCCCCAGCGTCTTCTTGTACCAGTCGACCACCAAGTCGAGTCCGTCCGGGTTCAGCGAAGGCACGAGGAGGAGGATAACGTTGTCCAGGATCTCAAGGACTTTGGGGTCTTCGCTGGTCTCCAGCTCGTAGGCCAGCTGGACCGACATCTGGGTTCCGCCCACCTCAGTGGCATGGATTGAGTTGGAGAGCAGGACGATGGTCTTGCCTTTGTCTATCAGGGCTCTTGCTTCAGAATCAGATAAGCCCCTAGGGTCGGCCAGCCGGGACTGAACCTCGCGGTACTCGTCCAGGCGAGCGAGGGTTTCGGGTGAAGCGATTACCAGATAGAAGAACTCCCTGCCCTCGGTGCTCTTCCCCATGTCAACCCACCGGATTCGGCGGGCGCCGTCTGTCAGCTTGCGCAGATAGCCCGTGACCTCGTCCCACGGCGCCAGCTTTCGGTCGTCACCGGGATTCCAGCCGAGATACTCTTTGGGTGATATTGCAGGCATTTGCGAAGAGGCCTCCTTCCACGGAAGAGCCCTGCGGCGGCAGGGCTCTTTCCCCGGATAGGGTTTCCACTTATACGCAAACGTTTCCTGCCCAGGAGGGCAGCGTCGCTGCGGCTGCGACCCGCGGTTACGACGTGCAGTCACGATCCGCGGCTACGACCTACAACTACGACCTGTGGCTACGATCTTCGGCCGACCACCGACAGCGCGAGCTTGAAGAATGACTTGCTGTGGGAAAGCACGTCTTCCAGCGCGTTCAGGACGTAGTCGATCTCGGACTTCTGGACCACCAGAGGCGGCTCCAACCTCATGACGTTGGGGTTGTTCAGCGTGTAGGCGGTGATTATCTGATGCTTCTTCAGGAGCTCGCCTACTACCAGCGACGCGTAATACTCTTCCGCCACCTTACCCAGGGTCCCCGCCGTCAGAGTGTCGAGGATGTTGCTCACCGGCTTTTCGAACTCCATGCCTATCAGGAGGCCCTTGCCCCTCACTTCCTGGACTCCTCCGTGCTTGGCCTGTAGAGCGCGGAGCGAGGTAAGGAAGTATTCGCCCAGCTCGGCCGCCTTCGCCGGCAAGTCCTCGCCCACGATCTTCTGGATGGATGCCAGAGCAGCCGCGCAGGCCCTCGCGCCTCCCCCAAAAGTGGATGTGTGCAGTACTGCGCGGGAGAGCCCGCCGTAAGCCTTTTCCCAGACCTTCCTGGTGGCCACGGTGGCGCCTATCGGGGCAACGCCTCCGCCCAGAGCCTTGGCCAGGCAGAGGATGTCGGGAGTTACGTCTTCGTGCTCGCAGGCGAACAGCTTGCCGGTGCGGCCGAAACCGGTCTGGACTTCGTCAAGTATCAGGAGAGCCCCGTATCTCTCGGTGAGCTCGCGGACCTTCCTGAGATACCCGTCGGGATACACCATGACTCCGCCTTCGCCCTGTATGGGTTCAAGGATGAACGCGGCGACCTTTCGCTCCTTCAGCACCTTCTCCAGTGCGTCGGCATCCCCGAAAGGGATCTCGACCGTGTTCGCCAGGAGAGGTTGGAAGGGCTTCTTGTACTTCTCGCGGCCGCCGACCGAGAGCGCGCCCAACGTCTTTCCATGGAACGCTCCGGTGCAGTGCACGAAGGCACCCTCGCCGCAAGCTCCGCGGGCGAGCTTTAGGGCGGATTCAACGGCCTCAGTGCCGCTGTTGCAGAAGAAACTTATCTCCAGGTCACCGGGTGTAATCTGTGCCAGATCGTGAGCGAGAGCAGCCTGAAACGGGCTGGTCTGGGCCTGAAGAAAGTTGGGGCTCTCATTCACTCTGTCGACAGCTTCTAGGACGTCTTTAGGGTTATGCCCGAAGGGAAGGCTCCCGTAGCCTCCAAGGAAGTCCAGGTACCTTTTGCCCGAATCGTCATAGACCGAGACCCCGTCGGCGCGAACGAACCTGCGGTCAAAGCCGACGGCGGAAAGGAGCATCTTGAGGCCGGGGTTTACGTACTTGGCGAACAAGTCGCCGGTAGTGGAACGGTCCAGCGAAAGCGCTCCCGAAAGGCCCAAAAGGGCAGGCTTGCTCTTGGCGGTGGTTGCCACGGTGGCTTTATCCTCCCTGCGAGGGATTTCTAAGGCATTTGTGCACATTGCTGTGCACAGGTTCATGTTACACCAGCCGGGTTACCGGTTGCAACCGGTAACCTCTCGCATTATGTCAACATACTCTGTTTCGGGATGGCAGAACGCCTACCCGCGCGGCGCGGCTCCCTCCTCCCCCGGAGCCGCGCTGCCCTTGTGAGAGGCTCTCCCCACTTCCTAGCCCATACGGCTTAGTATAGAATGATCTTATTGCCTGATGGAAAAGAGGGGCTTCATGTCCGTTAACCAAGACGCCGCGTCCTCGCAGGCCACCGAGCCAACCCGATCCGAGCTTCGCCGCAGCATACTCCAACTGGTGTGGCCGGCGACAGTGGAGAGCGTGCTGCAAATGGGTGTTGGACTGGTCAACACCGGGATGGTGGGGCATCTCTCGGCTCTCGCCATAGGAGCGGTCGGTCTCTGCAGCAGGGCTACAATGATAGGCTGGGCGCTCTTTCAGGGGGTCTCCACCGGCGCCACGGTGCTGGTGGCGCAATCGGTGGGCGCAGGCGATAGAGACAGGGCCCGCCTTGTCGCAACTCAAGCCCTCATGTTCGGCTCGATCTCGGTGGCTATCCTGGCCGCCATGTTCACCGCCTGGGCGGGGCCTATCCTGCGGGTTTTCCGGCCCGACCCGGAGCTCCTCGCCGCCTCGATGAGATATCTCAGGATAATAGTCCTGGGGATGCCCGCCCAGGGGATTATGATGGCGGCAGGAGCCATCATGCGGGGTTCAGGCGATACCCGCATGCCGATGGTAGTCGCGGTTGCCGTGAACATCATCAATATCGGGGCCAACTGGACGCTGATATACGGCAGGATGGGCTTTCCGGCTCTCGGCATTAACGGGGCCGCAACTGCGACAGCCTTGGCTCAATGGACCGGAGCCTTGCTCGCGGTGGCAGCGGTGACCTCAAGAAACTCCAGGCTTGGCCTGTCAATAAGAGGACCTTGGAGGTTCTCGCGGAACGAGCTGGGTCAGATGCTCGCCATAGGGATGCCGGCGACAGGCGAGTCCTTGTTCTGGCAGTCGGCACAGATCATACTTACCCTGTTCATCACCGGTTTCGGCACTACGGCTCTTGCGGCCCATCAACTGGGCATCCAGGCAGAGTCCATCTCCTACATGCCGACAGCCGGATTCTCGATAGCAGCGACCTCGCTGGTGGGGCAGGCAATCGGCGCACGAAACCCGAGACTGGCCCAGCGTTCGTCGCGGGAGTTGGTCATCATCGCTGCGTGCATCACGGCTCTTACGGGCGGTATCATGTTCCTCTTTCCGAGGCAGCTCCTTGCCCTGCTTACTAATGATGCCTCGGTCATCACCCTGGGTGCGTTGTACCTCCGCCTGATGGCTACTGCCCAGATCCCTCAGCAGTTGTCGGGCGTGCTCTCCGGTGCCCTTCGTGGAAACGGCGATACCAGGACCCCCATGTACGTAGCGGCGACAGGACTTTGGGGCATCCGGCTTCCACTTGCGTACGTGCTGGCCTTCCCCATGAAGATGGGGATCGCGGGCGTGTGGATTGCCATGACTGCCGACCTTTACGTGAGGTCCCTCCTGATCGCTGTCCGGTATCTCAAGGTGTCTCGGCTCAGCAGCGCCGGGCAGGCCCCTGCGCAGTTAGTCAGAGGAGGATGATTCGATGGGCATAGGCGGTCTTCTAACCACAGCCTTCGTCATCGGCCTGTCGGGCGCCATGGCTCCGGGCAGCCTCCTGGTGGTCGTAGTGACGGAGACGGTGCGGAAAGGCTTCTGGGCAGGCCCGGCGGCAGTGGCAGGGCATGCGATAATGGAAGTCGTAATGGTGTTCTTGCTCGCCCTGGGATTGGGGCAGGTCCTCTCGTACCACGCCGCGCTCGGCGTGATCGGACTCGTGGGAGGCGTAATGTTGTTCTGGTTCGGATGGGGTACCGTGAAGTTCGCCCGGACCGCAACACTTGACCTCGATAAGGCGGCATCGGGCCAGTCGAAAGCAGGTGCCCCCGGCCTTGCGAGCACAGCTGTCGCCGGCATGGCGGCGAGCGTGTCAAACCCCTATTGGATACTCTGGTGGGCGACAATCGGCGCGGCGTACGTGGCGTCAGGCATGACCTCAAATGGACCCTTGGGAGCAGCTACGTTCCTCACCGGCCACCTGGCTGCCGACATGGCGTGGTACGCGCTTGTGTCGTTTGCGCTGTCCACCGGCGCCAGGTTCTTCAATGACAAAGTCTACCGCGGCATCCTGTACGTGTGTGGAGCCTTCCTGTTCCTCTTCGGTGCTTACTTCCTCAAGACCGGCATTCAGTTTGTCGCGGGCAGGTAGATGGCAAAGAACAAATGGTAGAGGATATGTGGTAGAGGACATGTGGTAGAGGACATGTGGCAGAGGAGGGGCCGAGGCCCCTCCTCAAACGTTTCCTTTCCCTACCGCCTCTTACTTCTCAGACTCTTCTTTAGCCCCGGCTTCCTTCTCGTCCTTGTCATCCTTCTTGCCCTTGCCGAGTTTGATCTTGGACAGGGCGTCGGGGATCATTGCCGCGATGTTGTCGACGATGCCTTTCTTGCCCAGGGTGTAGACCTGTACGTCGGTCCCCTTCACTGCAACGATGGCGATGGGCTTCATGTTGGCGCCGGCCCCGCCGCCTCCGCCGGAACCCTTTTGTTTCTCGTCTCCGCCCTCACCGCCGCCGGAGCCGTACCCAAAGGACACGGTCTGCACAGGGACCAGAGTGACGTCACCGATCACGATGGGCTCTCCGACTACAGTCTTGGTGCTGAGAAACTTCTCCAACTGCGTCACGCTCACCCTCAGAAGCTCTTCATGGTTCACTTTTCCGTTCCTCCTCTTGCTTTGGGAATCCTAGTCTGCCGCATGCGCCCTCTCGAGCCTATTCGTATCCGCCTCGCCGGTCCGCCCTCTCCGGCCCTTTCGCCAGAGCGGACGGATCTCGCGGGCCAGTAGATACCTGCACAAAACCCAGCCGGCCTGCGCTGGGATCAACCTCAGTCCACCCGAACCCCGGATCTGCAGCATCTCTCCCTGGAAGTTCGGCCGGAACGAAATGCCTTTGACCGCCGACCCGCCCCCCAGCGCCCAGTAGGACGCCGCGACCATTCCGGTTACGCCGGGATCCGGGAAGCCGCACTCAATGTCCAGTTCCCCGGAAAGGTGCAGCGATCGCACCAGGGAACGGACTGCGTCCCAGGTCTTCTCCCTTACCTCTGGCGCGAAATACTTGCGGGCCTCGCCAAATCTCAGGGTTCGCCCCGCCGGCCTGGTCTTAGCGCGTTTGTCCTGAGCGGAGCCCTCGCGCTCTCCATCTCCGGTAGACTTCCGCGGCCCCTCCGCAGGCTTTGGGTCCTGCTTGCGCTTCCTGCGGCCGGGCCTAAACCTAAGTCCAAGCACAGCGACTTCGACGCCGCCCCCGCCCGCCATGGAGATCACGGCTGCGCCCGCCATCACGGAGGCGTCCAGCGAGAAGTCCAGGTCCAACGGCACAACCGGTTCGTCGGACTCGAGGTCCAGCGGAGGCTTTCCCCCGATTCGGATAAGGACGTTCGCATCGTCCTCAAGGACGGCTTCGAGCAAACCGGATGCCGAGGCCGAACCGGAGACGCGCGCCTTCACCGGAAGCAGCGCCAGGAGCAGGATCGCGCAGGCGAGCGCTGCCAGTGCCCAGCCGAACAGTTTTAGGAGGAATACGGCCGCTGCCGCTATGTAGACCGTCACCACGCCAACCTCCACCTGCTCCCCTGCGCGAGTCTCGTTCTAGACTTCCTAACATCAGAAGCGAATATGACGGCGGCGCTGGCTCCCGAGTAGGCCACCCGGGCAGAGGCCCACAGAGCGGCTGCGGCAACCCTGGCGCCCTTTGCAGCTCCGCCAGCCACTACCTGCGCGATATCCCTTACGCCTATCCGCCTTCGTCTCTCTACGAGACCGGACTCCCTGAGCTCATCGACTATGCGGTCCTGGGCCGAGTTCCACGATTCCTCGCTAGGCATACCGTCGGATAAAGGCTCCCGAAGGGTAACAGCTACTTCATCCAGCACTGACACGATCTCCGCCAGCGCCAGCCTGCAGGCCTCGCACTCGGAAAGGTGGCGCAGCATGGCGAGCTGAGACTGCGCGTCCATTTCTCCGTCCAGGAAGGCGTACATGGATTCTTCGCTTGGACAGGTTCCTGCCGCTAGAACCTCACTCATCCGTCTCACCGCTCTCCCTAAGGAACCGAAGACGCTTCCCGAGTTCCTTCCGGCCCCTGTACAGGTTGGTCTTGACCGTTCCCAGCGGCCACCCGGTGGCGCTGGAAATCTCGTCGTAGCTCTGCCCCTCCTGGTGGTAGAGCACTACCGCCAGGCGCTGGTCTGCAGGCAGTTCCGCGATGGCTGCCCGGACGGCGACCCTGGTCTCTGCCAGCTCTGCCACCCGAGCGGGGTCAGGATCTGTTCCGAACAGATGGCTTGGGCCTCCGCCGGACTCCTGACCATCCACCGGCACTGCCCTCCGACCGCTCCTGGGTGAGTCCCGGTAGTTCAGGCAAACGTTCACCGTAACCCGCCTCAGCCAAGGTTTCAGGGGAGCGTCTTCGCGAACGTTCCGAAGGCCCCTGAACACGGCCAGGAAGACTTCTTGACACGCGTCCAGCGCCTCTTCCCGATCCGAGATGATGCTGAAGCAGAGCGAATAGATGTACCCGCGATATGTATCGATCAGGCGCCTGAATCCCTCTTCTTGGCCTCTCCTGCACAAGGAGAGGGCGACGGCGTCAGGGGACTGTGACATCGGCTCTATCCTTCCAAATACCAATACAGCCGATCGGGGGCTTAGGTTTCACCGGAGCCGGCAATTCTCTTCCGGCTCCGGTTCTGTGCGCGATTTGGGGTCTTCTGTTGCCTAGAGCGCGGAGCGGAGCTCCCGGAGCAGCACGGGCAGCCCGGTCCGGAGCCGCTCGAACTCTTCTACGCGGTAGAACTCATTGGGGCCGTGAACGTTCTCGTCCGGACTGGACGTCGCAAAGAACACCAGGTAAATGCCCAGGATGTCCAGGAACGCCCGGGCTATGGGAAGGGTGCCTCCGAGCCGTACGGTTACGGGGTCGCGGCCATAGATCTCTTTGAGCGCCTTAGCCATGACCGGCAGCACTGGGTGTTCCTTGGGGACGACGTAGGGCCGGGAATTGCCGGGAAACACCGTGACGTTGACCTTGACTCCCTTGGGAGCATGGGACTTCACATGGGCCTCGAGTAGTGAGCATATCTTGTCGGGCTCCTGATTGGGCGCAAGCCTGCACGTGATCTTGCAGGACGCGCGCGCAGGGATGATCGTCTTGATCCCTTCACCCTGGAACCCGCCCCATATGCCGTTCACGTCCAAGGTCGGTCTGGCCCACAGCCTTTCCGGTACAGTGAAGCCTTCCTCACCGAACAGCTCGGGCACGCCTGCCTGGACCCGGACAGCCTCCGGGTCGAACGGCACGGCGGCAAACGCTTGCCTCTCTTCGGGTGAAAGCTCGACCACATCGTCGTAGAACCCTTGGACAGTGATCTTACCGTCAGGCCCCTTCATGCTCGCGATGATCTGGGCGAGGGCATTCAGCGGGTTCTGCACGGCGCCGCCGGCTCCTCCTGAATGCAGGTCCTGCTTAGGCCCGATGACATCGATCTGGATGGCCGAGAGTCCCCGGCAGCCCGTAGTCACCGAGGGTATTTCCCGGGAGTACATGCCCCCGTCAACCGAGACGGCCAAGTCCGCCGCCAACAAGTCTTTCCTCTCGGAAAGGAGCGTCTTGAGGTTGGGGCTCCCTATCTCTTCTTCTCCCTCGAACAGGAACTTTAGGTTGACCGGCAGGTTGCCGGACTTCAGCATCTCCTCGACCGCGACCACCGTTGGGAACACCCCGCCCTTATCGTCGGCGGCGCCGCGGGCGTAGATCTTGCCGTCTCTCACTTCAGGCTTGAAGGGCTCCGAGTGCCATTCGTTCAGGGGGTCCGCCGGCTGAGTATCGTAGTGCCCGTACATGATGACCGTCGGGGCGGAAGCGTCCTTGGCCCTGGCGTGACCGTATACGATCGGATGGCCCTTGGTGGGGATGACCTGCACGTCGCCTATACCGGCCCGGATCATCCTGCCCTTGAGCCATTCGGCAGCCCGGACGATGTCGGCCTTGTGGGACGGAAGGGCGCTCACGCTCGGGATCGAGAGGAACTCTAGGAATTCCTGTATGTAGTCCACGTCACTTCTCCTTTCCATGGAAGTCTCCCCCCAACTATACCATCCGGCATACTCTGAGGAGCGGAAGGCGTATGGAGCTTTGGGCCAGAAAAGAAGATAGTCTCGCGCGAGCCCAAGGCAGATCACCACGAAGGGATGGAGCAGTTTGAGCAGGCGATTCCTTTCGACTCTTGCATCCGCGATCACGATATCGATCCTCTTGTCTATCGCTTCTCCGCTCACACGAGCCGTGTCCGCCTCACCGGCGGAAGGCGTTGCCCCGCATAGAGACCAGTACCCCAAGTTTGCGGACTTCGTGCCCGAACTCATTGACCGGATGACCAAGGATGGCGGGCCGCAGACGGACTTGGCCAACAAGGTGCTCCGGCAAGTCCGCTTCTGGTTCACGTTTGCTTGGGGCATCGTGGGACTCAAGTGGCTGCTCGTGGCTATCCTCGCGGTCGCGATCTTGCGCAGGATGAACCGTGTAAGGAAGGAATCGTCGAGGCCGAAGGCACAATAACGCCGAACGGTGGTGTGGGCATGGCTGTGAAAGTGCTGTACAGGGGCGCCGACCCCTCCATCTGCCATAACCTAGGGTCAGCGCAAAGAAGAATCGCCCAGTGTCTCTCCGCGGGGATCCCCGTGTGGGTGGACATGGAAGCGCCGAACGGCGAGGAAGTCTCGCTGCTTGCCGATGTCTTTCACTTCCACCCGCTGGCCATCGAGGACTGCCTTTCAGGTCTCCAGAGGCCTAAGATCGACGAGTATCCAGGGCACCTCTTCCTGGTGGTCCACTCGGTCAGCGTGGAGACGGAAAGCGGCCTCTACCGGCCCGCGGAGTTCAACATTTTCATAGCCAGGGAGTTCATAGTCACGTTCCACGCCGAGGAGAACCGGTCCCTGAATCGGCTGCGAGAGGAGTACTGCAAGACCGCTGTGTGGAAAGACCGCTCGACCGGCTTCCTCTTGCAGGCGGTGCTGGGGACCTTGTTGGACGACTTCTTCCCCGTCATCGATGACATGGGCGATGAACTGGACAGCATAGAGCGCCGCATCTTCGTAAAGCCCGACCAAGACCTTCTCGCCCTCTCCTTCAGGCTCCGGCGCAGCATATTCCTGGTGCGAAAGTCGCTCTCGCCGGAACGGGACGTGCTTATCGGCCTCCTGCGCAGAGAGTGCCCGTTCATGGCGCCGGAGGATAGGGCCTACTTCATGGACGTCTACGACCGCATCCTCCGGCTCTTCGACTTCGCAGAGAACATGCACGAGCTTCTGTCCAACGCGATGGACTCCTACCTATCCAGCATCTCAAACCGCACAAACGAAGTGATGAAGGTCCTCACCATCATCACAACAATCATGATGCCCCTCACCCTAATCGCAGGAATCTACGGCATGAACTTCAGATACATGCCAGAGATCGGCTGGCGTTACGGGTACCCGATGGCGCTCGGGTCGATGGCTCTTGTGACTGGTATCATGCTCAGGTATTTCAGGAAAAAGGGCTGGTTCTAGTCCCCCTTGGCCCTTGCCTCCTCTCCTGCCCGGGGAGGGAAATATGGGCTATGGCTGGAAAGCATATTGCCATGGACATGAAGACGAGCAGAACCTCACCCCTCGATGCCGTGCTGTTCGACCTGGACGGCACTCTCTTGGACACAACTGCGGCGATCCTTGCCTCCTTAAGACACACGGTCGAGCTCTTTACCGGGAAACCTCTTGACATGAACCAGCTCCGCCCTGTTATGGGCCTTCCGTTGTCGGACATTTTCGCCGCTCTGACTCCCCACCACGTCGAGGAAGCCTGCGCCGCCTACGTGGAACACAACATCGCGGTCCACAAGGACCTGGTGAAGCCCTATCCCGGCGTCAACCTCACAATTGACGCCTTGACGAAATGCGGAGTGAAGCGGGCGCTGGTCACGTCCAAGCGGCGCAAGACAGCGCTCCTCGGTCTGGAGATAGCAGGGCTCAGCGACGCGTTTGACGCTATGGTGTGCTGGGGAGATACGGTAAAGGCCAAGCCGGATCCCGAGCCGGTGCTCCTGGCCCTTAAGCTGTTGGGACTCCGGGAATCCAAGGGCAAGGTGCTGTTTGTTGGAGACAGCCCGTGGGACGTCCGCGCAGGCAAGGCCGCCGCGCCCTTTGTCCCGGGCCTCAAGATATGGACAGCGGCGGTGACGTATGGCGCCACCGCCGCTGATATCCTGCGGAAAGAGAATCCTGACTACATACTGAACTCGATTACAGAGCTGCTCCCTCTGTCCGGCTGCGCGCCTTCGCCAGAGTCCTAGCGGATTACCGCATCCCCGCTGACGGTGTTGATGTCAACGTCCGTGCTGCCCGTGCCGAAGGAGCCGGTAGCCGTGCGCCTTCCAGGGTTGGTGGTTGTCCTGATGCCGGAGGAAGACCCCGGGGTTCCGCTCACTGAGGTGAAATCAAGACTCCCGCTGACCGAGCTGAAGTCGAGGTTCCCGCCAGTACCGGGAGGTACGTTGATGAGAACGTCTCCGCTTATCGTCTTGACCCGAGCGGTCTTCATGTCAGGGTTCAGCGTCATCTGCAGGTCTCCGGATATGAGGTCCGCCCGCACGGACGAAGGCTTATCATCCAGGACGATTTTGCCGGAGATGCTTTTGATGCTTACGTCACCGGTGATCCCCGATATCTCAGTGTCGCCGGAAATCGTCTCTGACTCAAGATTGCCCCTTCTGGGCATCGAGAGTTCGAAGGACGGTTGGATCGATACCAACTTGGAAGCATCGTCGGGGCGGTCTATCTCGATGTACAGCGTTGACCCTGAAGGCCTCCCTACCACCCTTATCTGCTCGGCAACGCGTTTGGCCTCGTTGGCCGTACGTGCCCTGACCGTGAGCCTGGCCGTCCCCTGGACTCTATCCCCGTCGGTTCCCCTAACGATTACATCATGAACCGCTTCAATGTCGAGCCGGCTCATCTCGGCGCCGAATTGCTCGTCGACAGGGAGTTCGATCGTGTACTGCTCCTGACCCGGAAAACTCCATCCGAAGTCTGCGAAACCGACGAATCCCGGGAATTCCACGTAAGCAGTAGCTAGAAAGACGAGTATGATTAGCGCCAGCACGGCCCCAAAACTGAGGCGCGCGCTGCTCTCAGGATCACGCGCGACAAGCAGGTACTCTAAGCCCAAGAGGATGAGGACTGCGGGCCAGTAGCGGACAACTGTCTCCAGCGTGCTGTAGCCGTAATTGAGGTCCAAGAGAAGCGAAATACCGAGCAAGGCCAGGACCAAGCCGAGGGTTAATCTCCCCACGCCTATCTTTCTCATTGATGAGATCCTCCTTGGAGCCCCACGCTTTCCCTGGCTGGTGAGCGCTCCTTTCATTACCGTGCGGTAATACGCTAACCTTGCAGGAGGGTAACGGGGTGGCCTCGAATGATTTCCCAAGGGCTACCCTTCCACCGGGCCCCTTGCTATGGGGGTGATGGGAATGACGGTACCAGCGATTCACCCGCCCTTAGAGGTGAACCCCAATCCCACACCCCTTCTTCTTGTCCTCTAGCGCTTTCGCACTATTTCCGCGAGAGGAGAACCCGCTTTGAAAAACGTTCCTGCCAAGGTCACCATCCCCGATCCGCCGTCCACCCCAAAGAGACCTGTCACCGATGTCTGTCACGGAGTCACGATTGTAGACCCGTACAGGTGGCTTGAGGACGGCTCGTCGCCGGAAACCGTAGCGTGGACAGAGGCCCAGAACGCGCGCACAACTCTGGCGCTAGACCAACTCCCGGAGAAGAAGGCTTTGGTCGAGAAATTGACGGCCCTTATGTCACGAGAGTCGATCGGCAACCCGATATTTCGCGGCAACGCGCTCTTCTACACGAAGAGGAAGGCTGACGCAGCCCAGCCCGTACTCTGCGTCCGGGACCTCTCTGGGGGTTCGGGTGAAAGAGTCCTCCTGGACCCGAACCCGGCCAGCGAGAAAGGCCTCCTGGCACTGGATTGGTGGTATCCGTCGGATGACGCCAAGATGCTGGCGTACGGCTGCTCGCTGAACGGAGACGAATGGAGTGTCCTCAGTGTAAAAGATGTGGAGACGGGCGAGGACCTTCCGGACCGCATCGAGCGGGCCAGGATGGCGGGAGTCACCTGGGATAAGGACAACACGGGTTTTTACTACTGCCGCTATCCGAAGCCCGGCGAAGTCCCGCCCGGTGAGGAGAACTACCACCACCATTTGTACCATCACAAACTGGGCGACGACCCATCTCTTGACCCGAAAATCTTCGGAGAAGGGCGGGCAAAGGACGAGTTCTACGGCACCAGGTTCTCGGACGACGGCAGGTACCTCCTCCTCACCGTCGGCCACGGCTGGAACAGCAACGACCTGTTCTACAGGGATCTCTCTGCCGGGGGCTCTCGGTTCATCCCGATCGTGGAGGGCCTCGACGCTCACTTCGAGGTCATTGCTGCTCGAGGCGATACCGTCTACGTCCTTACCGACTACGGGGCTCCCCGGGGCAGAGTGTGCTCCTTGAGCCTATCCTCACCAGCAATGGAGAACTGGCGGGAGGTGATCCCCCAGGACCCCTCCCTCACGATCGAGGGAGCCAGGATCGCCGGCGGGTCGATTGTAGTGACGGGCCTGGTAGACGCCGCCTCCCGGCTGTACGTTTACGAGCTGGACGGCTCATCCAAGCGGGAGATACCACTCCCGATGCTGGGCACTGTCAGCGCCCTCGCGACCCAGGTCCGCAGCCCTGAGGTATTCGTGAGGTTCGAGTCATTCGCCCTCGCCCCCGTGATCTTCCGGTTCTACGTGGACGGAGCCGGCGGCCTCCAAACGTTCCTCCAAAGCGAGCAGCCGGAGGGGGCCGAAGCCATTGCCGTTGAACAGGTATTCTACCGATCCAAGGACGGCACCAGGATCCCTATGTTCATCCTCCGCAAGAAAGGCCCATCTTTGGCAGGGCCCCGCCCGACGGTGCTAACAGGATACGGTGGGTTCAACCTGGCAAGAACGCCGACCTTCTTCGACTCGGTGATCCCCTGGCTCTTGGCCGGCGGCATCTACGCGGTGGCCGACCTTCGGGGTGGCAGCGAATACGGCGAGGAGTGGCACAAGGCCGGCATGCGTGAGAACAAGCAGAACGTCTTCGACGACTTCATCGCCGCAGGACACTTCCTGGTGGACCATGGCTTCACCCAGCGATCCCAATTAGGGATTTGGGGTCGCAGCAACGGAGGGCTTCTGGTCGGCGCTGCTCTCACCCAGAAACCAGACCTCTACGCCGCGGTCGCCTGCGGAGTACCGCTCCTGGACATGGTCAGGTACCACAAGTTCCTCATCGCCTACCTGTGGTGCTCTGAGTACGGGAATCCCGACAATCCCGACGAGTTCCCGTACCTGTACGCTTACTCTCCTTACCACAAGGTCCAGGAAGGGCTCGACTACCCGGCGGTCTACTTCTACACCGCCCTTTCGGACAGCCGCGTGGACCCGCTCCACGCCCGCAAAATGGCAGCCAGGCTGCAGGAGGTTCAGGCCGCCACAGGATGCGATAACCCGATTCTGCTGCGGGTTGAGTCAGAAGCGGGACACGGTGTCGGGAAACCGGTCCGCAAAGTAGTCGAAGAACAGGCCGAGATGTGGTCTTTCCTGGCATGGAGGCTTGGATTAGAGATCAAGTAGCCGTCTCCATTTGAGGACTAGCGGCCGCGCCGCTGGTCCAGGACTGCTGATCGGCTGGACAGAGCATCTGATGACCGTTGCGGACAAGCAACAATCGTTGTACGACTGATTGCGGGACCTAAGAGTCAACTCGCGACCACTGCGGTTTTCGGGGATCACGGCGTGACCAATAAGAATTCTACCATTAGTCACCGGGCGACTGACGTGTCGAAAAGTGCAGTCACGCGGTGACTAAGTCTTGTGCATCGATCATCGGGTGACCCGGTTTTTCGACACGTAAGTCTTCTGCTGATTAATCGGCGGCTTCACATCGGTCACCACATGACCCCACCCGTTTCTATTGGTCACCGGATGAGTAATGGCTGGCGGTATCAATCCTCCGCGTGACTGTTACCGGCTCAAACCGCGTTCCCCTAAGAACTGGCGCTGATTTCGCCGTGCTGTCCCTTCCCTCACGCCCTGTTCTGCAGTTCGGTAGGCACGGAATCGCCATCTGTGAAGGAATTCCGCGGCACGGGCGGATATACTCTATCGAGAGCGCACGTCTTCTCTAGATCGGGAGCGTGATTCAATGTCCTGGTTCGGTTGGGCGCTTCTGGCCGCTGTGTTCTGGGGTGTAGGACCGGTCTTCGCGAAGCTGGGTCTCGACAAGCCGGACGCGTTGACCGCACTCCTCATCCGTAGCATTGCGGTGCTGGCTGTGCTCATCGTCTGGTCATCGGTTCAGGGCGGGCTCAGCTCCAGGCTGACTTCGGTTGACACTCGCACTTGGCTCCTCCTTCTTCTAGAAGGGGCCTCAGCCTCGGTGATCGCTCACTACGCCTACTTCAACGCTCTCAAAACCGGAAATGTAGCCAGCGTGGTCCCCATTACCGCCGCCTACCCGCTCCTGGCCATGATTCTGTCGGTCTTTCTCTTGGGTGCGAAGGTCACTCCCGGCAAGTGGCTGGGAGCGGCTTTGACGGCTGTCGGAGTCTACTTGCTGCAGAGATAGCCAGCGGGATCGCTGAGATAGCTGGCGGGATCGCTGAGATAGCCGGCGGGATGCTGAGATAGCCGGCGGGATCAACGCGAGATTTGGAAGGAGGTCGCCGCTATGGAGGTCAGAGTTGCCCTAATACAGCATCGCGCATACGATGTGGACAACTCCTCCCAGGGCCTTGATGCTGTCCTATCTCTCCTGGAGCACGCGGGAAGGAGCGGTATCGATCTCGCCGTCCTACCCGAGTGCAGCTTTCCGGGATACTATCTTGGGCTCCGAGGCAACCCCCACAAAGCAGCTGAGGGCTGGGAACGGGCTCTGGGGGCATTCCGGGACGTTGCCCGGCGGCGCAAGTTCAACCTGGTTGCAGGCATCGCCGAGGAGGACGGCGCCAAACTCTACAACTCGGCTTTCCTTATCGGCCGGGATGGGACAATCCTCGGCCGGGCCCGCAAGACATTCCTGTGGCACTTCGATGAAAAGTGGTTCTCTCCCGGAGACGAGTACAGGGTACACGAGACGGACATCGGGAAGATCGGCATGATCGTATGCGCCGACGGCAGGCTCCCGGAGATATCCCGCACCCTGGCCCTCAAAGGCGCCGACATAATCGCCGACCCGACCAATTGGGTGACAACGGGCAATGATCCTGCGCGACTCTCAAATCCTCAGGTGGAGTACATGATGCCCGCGAGGGCGGTCGAAAACGGCGTGTGGCTCGCCTGCGCCAACAAGGTGGGGCGCGAGGCCGATTCAGTTGTCTATTGCGGCCACAGCCTCGTGGTCTCTCCCTCGGGCGAGGTTGTGAAAGAAGGTAGCCCGGACAAAGAGGAGATAGTCACCGCGACCATGGATGTGAAGCCGGGCAGCCGGGACAAAGCCATGAAGGAGCGGGCCGCCTTCTACTCGCCGGGCTTCTCAATCCTTTCTGAGCCGAACGAGAGCGCCCCACTGTCCAAACTGGTGGCAACCCCGATAGTCCCGTCCGAAACCCAGATCCACGTGGCAATTGTTCAACTGGACAGGGACGCATCCCTTCAAGACTTCCTGCAGGAATCCCCGGCCCTGGTTACTCGCCTTGCTCAGCAGGGGAACGACCTCATTATCTTCCCCGAGATCCCTTGCAGTGTAATGCGGGACTTCGGCTCACACGTAAGGGAAGCCTTGCGCCCGCTCGCCGCAGTGCTCGGCGTGCATGTGGCGGTGGTCTCCCACGCGCGGCCTCATAACGCCACAACGGTTTTCGATCCCAGGGGCAATTCCATCGTCTATGCGGGAAACGAGGATCTCTTGGACATCCGGGGCGTCAAGGTTGGCTTCATGAGGGGCCGGCAGGGCTTTATCCCGGAAGTGGCGAGGACTCTTTTCCTCAAGGGCGCGGACCTTATAGCGTGGCAGGCTGACCTCGGCACGGGCCTTGAACGCAAAGTGTGCGTGACTCGCGCTCTCGAGAACCGCGTGTACGTGGCGCTAGCCAACTGTTCGTCCAAAGATCCGTGCAGGAACAGCATGGTCGTGAGCCCTGACCGCGTGCTCGCGGAGACCTTCCCTTCGTGCAAACAGGCAGTTACGGCCCAAGTATCGGCAGCCGTGTCCCGGATCAAGAGGTTGGTAAGGGGCACCGACGTCTTTCTCGACAGAAAGCCCGAGCTTTACGAGACGCTGACCCGTGCGTAGAATGGTCAGGTGGCAAGAAAACACACTTCACTCATCTATCGAGCTCACGCCTACATGCTCCTTTTCTCCTTGCGGTTCACCGAGGTCTACTGGGTGGTCTACCTCCGGGAGAAGGGGCTGTCTTACGCTGCCATCGGCCTCCTGGAAACGGTCTTCCACGTCGCATCCTTTTCCTTTGAGATTCCTACCGGGATAATAGCCGACCGCCTGGGACGCAAGGTCAGCCTCGCGGTGGGCAGAGCCCTGGCTGCGCTCTCGGCCGCCATGATCCTGTACTCGAGGGACTGGCCTCTCATAGCCGCTTCCTTCGCTGTAAACGCCATCTCCTACACCTGCCACTCCGGAGCGTTTGACGCCCTGGTCTACGACTCGCTTCCCGAGGCAGAGCGGCCCGCTTTCACGCGGCTGATCGGACGCCTCAACTCAACTTACTTGGCAGGTACTGCAATAGCAGGAGGAATTGCAGCCCTGGTGGCACGGTTCTCCCTGGACTGGCTGTACCGCGCGGTGATAGTAGTTGACATCCTGGCTGCCTTCGTTGCGCTGGCCTTGCCTGAAGCGAAACCGGTCGAGACGGTGCGCCGGAAACCAGAGGAGGCGGATGCGGACGACCCGGATAAAGAGGAGTGCTCGCGATCCGACCTCCGCACCCTCATTGCATCCCTGCGGCAGCCGGAACTCCGGAACCTGCTGTTGCTCTGGGGCATCTCAGGGGCGCTGGGGACAACGGTCATCTTCTATGGCCAGTCGCTCCTAAAGGAGGCGCTGGTGCCCATATCGCTTGTGGGCCTGGTTGGAACGGCGGGAAATCTGCTGGCCATCATCCCGGCAAGCTCGGCGCACCTGGTTCAAAGAAGGTTCGGACAGATCCTGCCGCTGGTCGTGGGTAGTTTCGCTGTTCCCGTCCTGGTGGCCGGGATCGGCTCGGTGCCGGGCTCCGCCGGAGCCTTGTCGCGCATTATCCTGGCGGCGTTGTGCCTCTGCCTGCCCGTCTTGCAGGAGACGCTCTATCCCCTGTTCTCCGACGCAGTGAACTGCCGCACAGGATCGCTGAACAGGGCGGCGGTGCTCTCGGCCGGCGGGATGATGTTCAGCATCGCCATGATGATCACGTTCCCACTGGTTGGATACTTGGGCGATCGCCTCGGACTCCGATGGGGTGTAATCGCGGGAGCCTCCATCACCGCGCTGCTAATCGCGCCGGTTGCGTTCTCGCTGCCATCGAGAGTGGTCAAGAAGAATGAGGCTGTCTAGGCTAACTGCCCTCGCCTCTTGAGCAAGGCTTCCCCCACCTCAAACGGTATAGGTCGCCCGCTCCCCGGCGATCTCGGCATCCGGAAACACCCGCCTGCACTCCTCCAGCAGCACGTTTTCATCGTACAGCGGCCACAGGTGCGTAAGCAGCAGTCTCCTAACTCCGGCCCGCTTCGCTACCTCGCCTGCCTGCCGGGCGGTGAGATGGCCGGCCGCGGCGAAGGCCGCGTCCTCTTCGGTCGCTGAAGCCTCGCATAGGAACAGATCCGCCCCACGCGCAGCCTCTACCAGAGACTCGCAAGGCCTGGAATCGCCTGAGTAGACAATAGTTCCTCCGCGCCCCTCAATTCTCACCGCATAGCACGGGATAGCGTGCTCATCCGGAAAGAACATGATGGACACAGCTCCGTCTCCCTGGCCAAGATCTATGCGCTTGCCGGCTTCGACGACCTGCGCGTCTACAGCCTGCTTGTAGGAGATAAGGGATGCCTCTTTGTCCGGGAACCCGGGTGCATAGATGGTTATGTGTTGAGGAAGATCCTTGTACCGGCGGTCAGGGCTCGCGGCGTACCTCAACGCATGGAAGTCGGAAGTGTGATCGAAGTGAAGGTGGGAAAGGATGACATGGCGTATGAGGCGGAGTGGGCCCACCGTTTCCTGGAACCGGGAAAGCACTCCGGGTCCGCAGTCCAAGAGGATGCCTTGCATCTCATCATCGAACTGAACCCAGTAACCCGGTCCTGCTCCACCGGCAGGCGGAAAGGGAGAGTATTTGCCAAGGACCGTGAGTTTCACGAGAGTCACCTCGGAGGTAGTGTTCCACTCGAGCGAGAGTCAGTCCTGCGGGGAGTCTGCAACGAAGTTCACGGCTAGTTCTACGGCGAAACCTGCTGAGGAATGCAATTAAGTCTGCGGCGTATCCTTCGGTGGATGTTGAGAGGCCGTCGGAGGGTCCTGCGAGACAACTAGCTTCCGCGTAACGGCTTGCCACAAGTACAGGGAAGCCACAGTGCGATAGGGACGCCAAACCTCTGCGCGCTCCATGGATTCCTTCTCTGCGGGCATCGCCGGCAGACCGTATAGCCACTTGATCCCCGCTCTAAGGCCAAGGTCCTTGGGAGCGAACACATCCAGCCGCCCCAGGCAGAAGATCATGAACATCTGCGCAGTCCAGACGCCAATTCCGTGGATCGCCGTGAGGCTCTTGACCAGGTCTTCCTCGGACATGGCCGGGAGAGCATCCAAATCAATCTCCCTCGAGACCACCCGGCCGGTCAGGTCCCGCAGGTAGGCAACTTTAGGCCTGGAGAGGCCGGCTGCGCGGAGCTCCTGATCGTCAATCGAGCTCACCCGCTCCGGAGTCACCGCTCCGCAGCGGCCTTCGAGCTTGCGCCAGATGGACGCCGCTGCCGTCCCCGAGATCTGCTGCCCCACAATGGACCGGACAAGGGCGCTGTAAGGCGTTCCGCGAAGGTCCAGCGAAACGGGGCCAACGAGATCAATGAGGTCCGAAAACTTCGGGTCCCTGGTCCGGAGAAACCGGACGGGCTCGCTATGGAGGTCAAACACGATCCGCTCGGGAGTGCTCTGCATGGGGGCCTCCGTGGGAACCTCGCTCGGGATTATGGTGAGATGCGGGTGGTGGGGAGTGAGGGACTCGAACCCCCGACCTCATGCATGTGAGGCATGCGCTCTAACCGCCTGAGCCAACTCCCCGCGTGACTGCTATTATAGCAGAGGTATCCCTGCGAAACAACCAGTGCTCCACCGCTTGTTACCGCTCAGTGATAATGTCACCGAAGCGGCAGACTCAGTCTCAGTTTCAGCATACAAACACGGGTTCACCGGCGGAAGGTTTCACGCGTGAGGGTCATCAGCACCAAGGTGGAGGGCTTGCCCGGGTCTGCGTCCATCTTGATCCGTCCTTTTGGCCGAAAGCCGACCTTAAGGTAGCAGCGCTGGGCGCGCCGGTTGTCCTCATCAACCCTCAGAAAGATCTCTTTCAGGGTGGTGTTCTCGAAGAGGCCCCTAACGAGGACCCGGACGGACTCCTCTCCCAGTCCTCTGTTCCAGAGGTCTTTCTCTCCGATGAAGACGCGTAGTTCGGCGGAGTGAAGTCTCCAGGATATGTTGATGACCTCGATCTCTCCGATGAGGCCGTGCTCATCCGACTCGATAGCGAAGGTCTTGCGCTGCAAGTTCCGCCGTGTGAGATACCACTCGCGCGCGTCGGCATCGTCCTCGAACCTTTTCCCGGCCCACCGTATGATCTCTGGGTCGTTGTCCCACTTCATGAGGAAAGGCAGGTCGCTCTCCAGTATAGGTCGCAACCTCACCCTTGGCCCCGTAAAACCTGGGGCCGATCTATGTTCCGCGATAGCCAAGACACGCGCCTCTTCCCATAAGGAGTCCGCAGCGGAAAAAGCATAGATGCTGCGGGTCTCTAAGGAATTCAACGAAGAGGCCGCTCTCCCTGCACGCGAGGGGATGTAGATCTAGGCAGAGCTAGAAGGCGCTGCTGAACAACCGGAAGGCGATAGGTAGCTTTCCTCATCAATTGAAGCCAGAATCGTAGCTTTCCTCAGCAGTGAAGCCGAAACTGTAGCTTTCCTCAGCAGTTGAAGCCGGAACTGTAGCTTTCCTCAGCAGTCGAAGCCGGGATCAAAGCTGGATTGTGGATCGGCGGATCGGTGGATTGGTGATTGGGTGATGATTGGTCAATCAGCTATCTGCCTCTGGAACGCAGGCGCCGAGAGATGCGTCTTGCCCAGGCGGCGGAGGGCCGACTCCAGGATGCCGTTCACCAGTTCGGTGTAGGACCAGCCGCCTTTTTCGGCTATCCGCGGGTAATCGGAGAACCCAGGGGCCATGCCGGGAAGCGGGTTTACCTCCAGGACATTGGGAACGCCGTTCCTGTCCAGCCGCAGGTCTACGCGGGAGAGGTCCCGGCAGCCCAGCACGCGGTATGTCTTGAGGGCGGTCTCCTTGACCTGCTGCTCGAGTTCGGATGAGATGGGCGCGGGACACAGGTAGTAGATGTCCTCAAACCAGTCGGTCTTGAACTGGCGTGAATAGATGCGGCCGTGGTCTTTGGGCACGGCGTCAAAGTTGATCTCCATGATCGGGAAGATCACGGGACATTTGTTCCCGAGGATAGCCACGGTAAACTCCTGGCCCGGCAGGAAGTCCTCGACCAGTACCGGTTGGCGGTACAGGTTCACAAGCCTTCGTACCTCTTCCCTCAGTTCCCTGACATTGTCGCAGTGGCAACTGGGCGAGATGCCCATACTCGAACCCTCGTGTGCAGGCTTCACGAACACAGGGAAGGACAAGCCGCGGGCATCCACGTCCTTCTCCGACGCGAAGACCTTGAACCTGGGAGTGGGGATCCCGTGGTACGACAGCACCTTCTTGGTAAGGGGCTTGTCGAGGGTCAGGGCGAGAGTCAGGACCCCTGAGCCGGTGTAAGGGATGCCGAGCATCTCCAACATAGCCGGGATATGGCTCTCGCGGGACTCTCCCCGAATGCCTTCGGACAAGTTGAAAACGATATCGAGGCGCCTTTGGCGGATCTTGCCATAGGCGGATTCGTCGGCCTCTATCAGGACCGGATGATGACCGTATGCGCGCAGTGCGTCGGCAATGGCATTGACAGTCGACTCGGAGTCTAGCTCCGCATGGGAGTCTGGAGGTTCCCCATCCTCCAACGGGTCACCCTTCAAGTTGAAAGTGACACCTACCACAGCCATTTACGGGCACGCTCCCTTGTTGGGTCCGTCATCGCAAGTGATTATTGCACGGACACACGGGCGAGTCAATCAATCAGTGGACATCGGAAATGGCCACTTGATCGCGTGTTTTCGGCTCACTTACGCAAGGGATGGGCACCAGATCCTCTCTCTGTTCCTTGACCAGAGCGGCGGCAAGCACCTCGTCCATATGGCTCACCAGAGTCACGTTCAGTTCCTCGCGGATGTTGGATGGAACGTCCTCGAGGTCCTTCCGATTCTCCTCAGGTAGGATGATGTTCACAATGCCTGCCCGGTGCGCGGCGAGCACCTTTTCTTTGACCCCGCCAATGGGGAGTACCCGCCCTCGCAGCGTGACCTCTCCGGTCATGGCAAGGTCGTGACGGACCGGCCTGTTGGTCAGTGCCGACGCCATGGCACACGTGAGAGTGATGCCGGCAGAGGGGCCGTCCTTGGGTACCGCGCCCTCGGGCACGTGCACGTGGATGTCGACGGTCTCGTAGAAGTCGTCGGAGAGCCCAAGATCAAGCGCTCGCGACCGCAGGTAACTGAGTCCAGCCTGGGCCGACTCCCGCATCACGTCGCCGAGATGCCCGGTAAGGGTCAGGTTGCCTTTACCCTTCACCACGCTGACCTCGCACGATAGTACGTCGCCGCCGATGTCGGTCACGGCCATGCCGGTCGCGACGCCAACCTGGTTCTCTTTCTCGGCCTGCCCGTAGTGGAACCGGGGAATGCCGAGGTACTTGTCTAGATTCTTGGCAGTAATCCGAACCCGCCTCTTCTTGCCGGATACCAGGTCTTTGGCTGTCTTCCTGCAGATAGTAGCGATCTGGCGCTCCAGACTCCGGACACCGGCCTCACGGGTATAGGAACGTATCATCTCCCGGAGCGCGTCCTTGCCGATGACCAGGTCGCTGCCGGTGAGACCGTGCTCCTTCAACTCCTTCGGCACCAGGAACTGGCTGCCGATGTTCATCTTCTCCTCCTCGGTATAGCCCGGGAGAGTGATGACTTCCATGCGGTCGAGGAGCGGCCTCGGGATGCTGTGGCTCGAGTTCGCGGTGGTTATGAACATCACCCTGGATAGGTCGAACGGCACCTCCAGGTAGTGATCGGAGAAGGTATGGTTCTGTTCGGGATCCAGGACCTCGAGAAGCGCTGCCGCTGGGTCCCCGCGGAAGTCCGACGCCAGCTTGTCGATTTCATCCATGAGGAAGACCGGGTTCCTCACGCCCGAATTGCGGATCCCCTGGATAATGCGGCCGGGAAGAGCGCCGATATAAGTCCTCCGGTGCCCTCTCACTTCGGCCTCGTCGCGGACCCCGCCCAGCGAGATCCTGACGAACTTCCTATTGAGGGCCCTGGCGATGGACTTTGCCAGCGATGTCTTGCCGACTCCGGGAGGTCCCACGAAGCAGAGGATCGGACCCTTGGGCTTGTCGACGAGTTTTCTGATCGCCAGGTACTCCAAAATCCGCTCTTTGACCTCAACCAACCCGTAGTGGTCCTGGTCGAGGATCTTCTGGGCGGAGATGACGTCGATCCTGTCGTCGGTCACGGTGCCCCAAGGCAGAGACACCATCCAGTCCAGGTACGTGCGGACGACCACGGCCTCGGCCGAGGCCTGAGGCATCTTCTCAAGCCGGTCTACCTCGCGAAGCGCCTTCTCCTTGGCCTCCGCGGTCATACCGGCCTTCTCGATCTTCTTCCTGAACTCATCGGTCTCGCTGGCGGCCTCTTCCCTGTCGCCAAGTTCCTTCTGTATCGCCTTCATCTGCTCGCGGAGCCAGTATTCCTTCTGGCTCCTCTCAATCTGTTCACGGACCCTACGGTTGATCTTCTTCTCGAGGCCGACCATCTCGATTTCCTTGGATAGCAGCGTGACAAGCTTGTTCACCCTGTCCTTGACCGAGACGGTTTCGAGCAGGAACTGCTTGTCTGTCAGCTGGATCGGGATGTTGGCCGCGATGGAGTCGCAGAGCTGGCCCGGATCAGACAGAGTCGCGACGGATATGAGCGTGTCGGCAGTGACCTTCTTTGTGGCCCTGACATACTCCTCATACTGGTCCATCAGGGTCTTGGTCAGGTCTTCCTGCTCCACGCCTTCGGCCGGCTTCTCGATGAGCTCATGCACGGAGACAATGTACGAGGGCTCGCTGGTGAGAAACGAAGCGATCTTGACGCGGGAAATGCCCTCTATAACGACACGGTAGTGACCGGCGGCATTTCTGACGGCTTCCCTGATGTGCCCAAGCGTCCCCACCTCGTGTATCTGAGAAGGGATCGGGTCAGTGACGTCATTGTCTTTCTGCATGCACATCACGATGCGCGAATCGGTACCTTCGGCTATCTCAACCGCCCTAAGAGATTTCTGGCGGCCAACTTCCACGGAGATTGTGGTGCCAGGAAACACGGTCATGTTTCGAAGGGGCAAGAGCGGGTAGGACTTCTTCTCGGGCTTGAATGAGTTCAACAAACGCACCTCCCGCATTCTCCTCAAAGACCCCAGCCATATCATATTAGTCGCAAAACCTGAAGTGACATGGCCCAGGAGAACGCGTCGGCTATATTCTCGAAACCGGAGGACAAGTCCTGCAGTGCGCCAATGGGAAGCGATGGTGGGGAAACGCCCAATGCCTGCTAAATGACCATTTAGCCCCAAGGGGGTTATAGAGGCTCAGGAAAATGAGGCACAAGTACTAAGCGGATGCGCTGGTCCCGCGCGCTATTGGTCCAATGCCGCCTGGGATGCTATCTTTACCGGAACAGGAATCGGAGGACCAAGGACCGACAGGACGTCCACAAGGGACGAGACCGGGATCACATGGACCTTCTCGGCGGCGTACCTATCCTGCCAATTGGCCTGCGGGATGTAGACCCGGGACAAACCGGCTTCTTCGGCGGCATGTATTTTCTGGTCGATCCCGCCCACCGGGCAGACCTCACCCCTGATGGAGATCTCGCCTGTGTATGCGGTATCAGGCGATACACGCACGCCCTTTATCGCCGAGTACATGCTCACAGCTATCGCGAGGCCGGCGGAAGGACCGTCAATCGGAGTACCGCCTGGGAAATTCACATGCATGTCGTAGCGGTAAGGGTTCAGTCCGGCGGTGGCCGCAAGCGCCGTGCGCACGTTCTCAACCGAGGAGTGGGCCATGCTCTTGCGCCGGACGATGTGGGTGCCCTTCCCCATCTCCTCCTCGTCGATGATCCCTGTGATGATGACGTCGCCCCTCCGCCCTTGCACTTCCTCCACAACCTGCGTCTCCACATCGATCACGCAGGACATCCCCGGCCCATAGACTGCCAATCCCAATACCACGCCGACAGACGGTCCGTCAGGGATGCGAGGCACGGGCCTCGGAGCGTGATGCCCCTGCGCCACTATCCATTCGATGTCCTTGAGCAGGATCGTGGTCCTGTTCTCCGTAAGGATGAGCCCGGCTGCGAGCTGGACCAGGTTCACGGCGTCGCGGCCGTTATCGGCGTACCGCTTGACCATGTCTATGGCCCTGTCCTCGATCTCAACTCCGGCCTTACGGGCCGCTCCCGAGGCGATTATCCCGACCTCGTCGGCCGACAGCGCCCGGAAGAAGACTTCCAGGCACCGTGAACGCAGAGCCGGCGATACGTCCTCAGGGGTCTTGGTCGTCGCGCCTACCAGCCTGAAATCGGCCGGCAAACCGTTCTGGAAAATGTCGTGGATATGCTCCGGGATGTTGGAGTCGTCCTGAGAGTAGTAGGCGCTCTCAAGGAATACCTTGCGGTCCTCCAGCACCTTCAGGAGCTTGTTCATCTGAACCGGGTGGAGTTCGCCAATTTCGTCGAGGAACAAAATCCCTCCATGAGCTTTTGTGACCGCTCCTGGCTTGGGTTGAGGGATCCCGGCCACGCCCATGGCGCCGGCTCCCTGGTAGATGGGATCGTGCACTGAGCCGATGAGTGGGTCCGCTATCCCGCGCTCGTCAAAACGCGCGATGGTGGCATCCATTTCAACGAACTTGGCGTCCTTCTTGAATGGCGAGTGGGGGCTCTGCTTGGCCTCTTCCAATACAAGCCTAGCCGCGGCGGTCTTACCTATCCCCGGCGGCCCGTAGATGATCACGTGTTGCGGGTTAGGCCCGCATAGAGCCGCCTTCAGCGCCCTTACCCCCTCTTCCTGCCCGATCACCTCGGACAGGTTTGCCGGCCTGGTCTTTTCGGATAGCGGCTCAGTCAACTTTACCTGGCGCATCAAGCGAAGCCTTTCCATCTCCCGCTTGGACTCGCGGCCGACAGCCAGCTTCTGGCCTTCCTGGGACTTCACCAGGTTCCAGAAGTAGAGACCCATCACTATGGCTAGGAATAACTGCAGGTAGACGAGGATTCCGGAGTCAAACATGTCTTCTACCCCTTGCGACTGGGCTTCACAGGCTAGGTTCTGCCTTTGGGGCATGGATTATGAGAGGACTTCTGGCGGCTCCCCCGGAAAGGTTCGGGGTCAGGACTGCACTGTGATCGGAGGTACCATAATGATCAGGCCCTACTCCCCAACCGACCTGGAAGCAATCGTGGACATGGTTCACGAAGACGACAGAATGCCTGCCGACGACATAAAGGAACGAGTCGAAAAGTGGACTACACTGGTATGGGATGACGGCGGCGTTGTAAAGGGGGCCGCCAGCTATCAGAAGGTGAAGGACGGCGAGTTCAGCATCCGGGTGTTCGCGGACCCCGGCTGCCGACATAAAGGCATAGGCAGCGAACTCCTTAACGCATCCCTAGCAGGCGTCAAAGAAATGCACGAGCCAGGCCGGGTAACCGTGAAGTACCGGCTCGACCGGGGCGAGTCCCAGCGGTTCTTCCGAAACAGGGGTTTCGCCTACTGGTACAGCATGGACTACCTGGCGTACGAAGGCCCTGCTGTATCTCTGCCTGACCTACCCTCCGGCGTCGAGATCGCTTTCTATGAGGACCGGCATTACGAGGAGTTCTTCAGGGTCATGGCGGAGACGTTCCTTCCGCAGCGCCGGTTCTTCGACTTCCGTCCCCATGACGTGCGGGAGTTCCACAAGTCCGAAGACGACCGAAAGAGGGTACTGGCCAACAAGAACAACATGCTGGTTCTCTTGGAGCACGGCAGGTTGGTCGGAATCTCAGAGCTTGAGGGCAACTTCATAGACACAGTGGGCATAGACTTGGCCGCCAAGGGACGGGGCTACGGCAGAGCGCTTATGCTAGGGGCAATGAACCTACTGCGCGCGAGAGGACATGAGGTGATCGAGACCTCTGTGGTCCTGGGAAATGTGCCTGCGTGGCGGCTTTACAACACGCTTGGGTTCAAGAGAGTCCAGGCCGACGAGTGGGCGTGCATGTGGATCTAGGGTTCGTCTCCGTTCCACCCCGTCTGCGAAGTCTCAGAGCTAGGGTGAAGTAGAAAAGCCCTCCGCCAAAGCGGAGGGCCTTGTAGCGACGCCTCTGTTACGCCGTCTCTTCCTTCTTCTTTGCCTTGCGCTCCTGCGTCACTAGCACGGGCTGAGAGCCGCTAAGCACCGTGTCCTTGGTGATGATGCACTTGGAGACGTCTCCGCGGGACGGGATGTCGTACATGACTTCCAACATTCTGTCCTCCAGAACGGCCCTGAGCCCCCGCGCGCCGGTGTTCCTGCGCACGGCCTCTTTAGCTACCGCGTGAATGGCGTCCTCCTGGAACTCAAGCGCCACGCCGTCCAAGGCGAATATCTTCTGATACTGCTTGATCAGGGCGTTCTTGGGCTCCACCAGGATCTTTACCAGGTCCTCCTCGGATAGCGAGTCCAGACTCACTATGACGGGGACGCGGCCGACGAACTCAGGGATCATCCCGAACTTCAAGAGGTCCTGAGGCTGTATCTTCGAAAGCACTTCGCCCACGTTGTACTCGCTGCGGGACCTTATCTCGGAACGGAACCCCATCACCTTCTGGCCGATGCGGCTCTGAATGATCTTCTCGATGCCTTCAAAGGCTCCACCGCAAATGAAGAGGATGTTGGTGGTATCCACCTGGATGAACTCCTGGTGGGGGTGTTTGCGTCCGCCGAGCGGCGGCACATTGGCTACCGTACCCTCAAGGATCTTGAGGAGCGCTTGCTGAACGCCCTCGCCTGAGACGTCCCTGGTGATAGACGGGTTCTCCGATTTCCGGGCTATCTTGTCGATCTCGTCGATGTAGACAATGCCCCGCTCCGCCTTCTCGATGTCGTAGTCGGCGGCCTGCACCAGGCGCAGGAGGATGTTCTCCACGTCCTCGCCCACGTAGCCGGCCTCGGTCAGGGTCGTCGCATCGGCTATCGCAAACGGCACATTGAGCATCTTGGCCAGGTTCTGAGCGAGGTACGTCTTGCCGACGCCCGTGGGACCCAGCATCACGATATTGGACTTCTGTATCTCGATATCATCGGAACCTTTTGCCTTGCGTCCGACCCTCTTGTAGTGGTTGTAGACAGCCACGGACAAGATCTTTTTGGCCCTATCCTGGCCGATTACGTACTGGTCGAGAAAGGCCTTGATTTCCTTAGGCTTAGGGACGTCCTTCAGCGCGTCTTCTGTTTCCTCGTCGAGCTCCTCAGTGATGATCTCGGTGCAGAGCTCGATGCATTCGTCGCAAATGTAAACTCCAGGACCAGCGATGAGTCTCTTCACCTGGTCCTGGTATTTGCCGCAGAAAGAGCACTTCAGGCCTTTTTGCTCCTCGAATCTGAACATGCCGTCACCTCGGCTATTTCGCGGTCTTGGCACCCGGGATGAGAATCTCGTCCACTAGCCCGTACGCCTTGGACTCTTCTGCGCTCATCCAAAAGTCCCGCTCAGTGTCTCTCTCTATCTTATCGAGAGATTGACCCGTATGCTTTGCCAAGATCTTGTTCAACGTGTCCTTCGTTCTCAGAATCTCGCGCGCTGCTATCTGTACTTCGGTCGCTTGACCCTGGACTCCTCCGAGAGGCTGGTGGATAAGGGTCTTGGAGTTGGGAAGGCAATACCTCTTGCCTTTGGCTCCTCCGGCTAGCAACACTGCACCCATGCTCGCCGCCAGCCCGACGCAGATCGTCGATACCACCGGCTTGATGTGCTGCATGGTGTCATAGATGGCCAAAGCCGCGGTAACCGAGCCGCCAGGAGAGTTGATGTACATGGACACCTCCCGGTCAGGATCCTCGGCCTGAAGGAACAGCAGCTGCGCCACAACTAAGTTGCCGACTTGATCGTCGATCGCAGTGCCGACAAACACGATTCTGTCCTTAAGGAGCCTGGAATATATGTCGTAGGAGCGCTCGCCCCGGCCTGTCTGCTCCACGACCATCGGAACAAGGTACCCCATGTGTGTGCCTCCATTTCAGCGAAGTGGTGAGAGTTTATCTTCTCCCGCTCACTTCCATTATAGCACCCCGCAGGCGGCTACTTGCCCTCGGGATTGGCAGGCTCTTCCTTTTGAGGAGCCTCAGCTTCCTCAGTTTTCGCCTCGGGTTCATCCGAAGATGCCTTAGGCTTTTCCAGGGGTTTGTCTTCGGGCAGCGGAGTCCCCGCCTTCTGGGCAGCAAGGACGGCTATCCGGTTCAAGGCCTCAACGCGGGTGAGGTTCTGCTCGATGCCCTTGAGCGCGCCCCTTAGTTCCAGTGTGGTCTTGACCGCCTGGACGTCCTTTCCGGCTTCCCGGGCCAGGGCCTCGATCACGCTGTTCACGGCTTCCTCGGAGGCCTTGATGCCCTCTTTGGCGCTCACCGCATCCAGGACCAGGTCCCGCTTGACCTCCCGCTCTGCCTGGGTCGCGAAGTCACTGGCTATCTCGTCGGGAGTGCGGCCGGTCGACCGGAGGTACTGGTTCACGTCTGCTCCGGCGCTCTGAACCCTCTGGACAAACCTCTCGAAGAGCTCCTGCTGCCTCTGAGCTATCATTGGAGGAGGTATCTCCACGGTTGCCTTGCCAAGCAGGGCATCCTCCACCTTGTCGCTGTGAACCCGCTTGGCCGAGTCAGTCTTTATCGCAAGAAGCCTCGTCTTTAGGTCTTCCCTGACTTCATCCAGGGTTTCCTTGGAGAGGTTTTTCAGAAAGTCCTCATCCGACGGGTAATGCTTGCGGCGGATCTCCTTTACTTCAATGGCAAACTTGGCTTCCTTGGGCTGCTCGGGTTCCGACGGCGCCTTCGCTTCCTCCGGCTTGTCGCCGCCCTCGGGCTTGGCCCCATCCTCTTTAGGGGCCTCTTCAGCCGGCTTTACGGGGTAGGTCCCGGTGAACTCCTTAGTCTCGCCCTTCTTCATACCGATTAGGGCGTCTCCCAGACCCGGGACCAGGGCATTCTCCCTCCCGGCTTCGGCATAGGGGAAGTCCTGATCGATTTCGGCCTTGAAATTGCCGCCGTCGATGCCCTTTACGTGGACGGTGACGAGGTCGCCGGCCTCTATAGCCTGGCCCTCTTCCAGCGGACGGAGTTCCGCCATTCTCTCGCGCAGGTAGCTCACCTGGCCGTCGACTTCAGAATCCTCCACGGTAGGCGCCTCATACGCGACAGATAGGTCGCTGTAGTCCGACAGCTGCACTTCAGGCGTCACGTACACTGTGGCCTTGAAAGTCAGGGGCTCGCCCTGCTTGAAGTTCACATCGTCGAACTCGGGATCATCTACGGGGTCGATCTTGGTTTCCTTCACAGCTTCTATGTACTGTGCAGGGAGAACTTCCTTCATCGCTTCATCGTACAGGACTTCCTTGCCATAGTGACGCTCCAATATGAACCGGGGCGCCTTGCCGCGACGGAAGCCGGGGACGTTCACTCTCTTGACGACGCTCTTGTACGCCTTCTCCAGGGCTTCGTCCACCACGCTGGCGGGTGCCTCGACTGTAAGCACTACCTTAGAGCCGTCAATCTTCTCAGCACTGACCTTCACTATCGGGTCCTCCTTAAGCCGCATCCTTGTGGATATCCTATTGCCTCGATCAGCCAAACGCTGCTTGTCCTCAAGGTTCTATCGGATTTGGAATCAAGCCCTAATATACTACCAGATGTCGATCCACAATCTCCAGTCAATACCTGTTCATCCGTAGCGAACCTTGGACATCTGGGTGGTGGAGAGTCGTTACTCGGAAAAACGTTACAAGATGGAGTCTCCTGATGCGGAATAACGTTACAAATTCGTGGGCATAATCCGGGAAAAACGTTACAATGCATAGGGGGTGGAAGTCCGTGCTCTATCGCAAGATGCTTCAGGCTCTGGTGGAATGGAAGGAGCGCAAGGCAAAGAAGGCCCTGTTGATCACCGGCGCGAGACAGACCGGAAAGACCTTCCTCATCCGCGAGTTCGGAAAGGCCAACTATGAGAACTTCGCAGAGATCAACTTCATCACGGAGCCACGAGCTTCAGCGATCTTCGAAGGTAATCTAAACGCCGATGCGCTCATCACAAACCTGACCGCCTACTTGCGGACCTCCCTGTCCCCTGGGAAGACGCTGGTGTTCTTTGATGAGATACAGGAGTGTCCTGCAGCACGTACGGCTATCAAGTTCCTTGTAGAAGACGGCAGATTCGATTACGTCGAATCGGGCTCGCTTCTGGGTGTGAAGTACAAGGAAATCCAGTCCTATCCCGTTGGCTATGAAGAGACACGTGTTTTGTATCCCATGGACTTTGAGGAGTTCTGCCTTGCTCTGGGGACTCAGAAGGAAACGCTGTCATATCTTAAGCAGTGTTTTGATACTGAGACTCCTGTGAGTGACGCGGTTCACCAAACTATGTCCGATCTACTTCGGTATTACGTCATCGTTGGTGGAATGCCCGCAGTAGTTCAAAGGTTCGTCGACACCCGCGATATCGGTGAGGTCCTCCGGATCCAAAATGACATCCTGGCCATGTACCGGCAGGACATCACGAAGTACTCACAGACTGACAAGAACCGCATCAGGGACATATTTGACCGCATTCCGGCCGAGTTGAGCGCAAAGAACCGCCGATTCACCCTAGCAGAGATAAGCAAGTCAGCGAGGATGAACCGGTACGAGAGCAGTTTCATGTGGCTGACCGACGCGGGAGTCGCTCTTCCTTGCTACAACATAACGGAGCCCAGAGTGCCCCTTCGCCTTAATCAGAAGAACAACCTGTTCAAGTTGTTCTTGTGCGACACCGGTCTCTTGTGCGCTGCCGGAATGGAGAACGTGCAGTTTGATATCCTGAATGGAGACCTTACGGTGAATATGGGGAGTATCCTGGAGAATGCATTTGCCCAGTTGCTGAAAACCAATGGATTTGAGCTGCGATACATGAGCAAGAAGAGTCTGGGTGAAGTTGACTTTGTGCTGCAACGAGGAAGAGTCGTTCTGCCGATCGAGGTCAAGTCAGGCAGCGACTACAGAAACCATCCAGCTCTGCAGAACATCCTTAACGTTCGTGAGTGGGATATCCGCAAAGGGTACGTCTTCTGCAAGGGAAACACGGAGGTTCTCGGAAACATCACCTATCTTCCCTGGTATATGGTTATGTTCCTCAAGCAGGAACGCCTGCCGGAGCATCTCGTGGTTGATGTCGACCTAAGTGGATTGCGACCTTCAGAGGACAGCCAAGAACGGAGGTGAGCAGGCATCAGTTATGATATGGACGCTGCTGCTTTGAGCCTCGCAAACCGCTCCTATTAGTGGGATCCGGGCGGCATCACGATATCGATAGCCTGCCGGTACTTCGGAACATCCGTGCGCTTTAGATCTGGGTTGATCCCTCGCGCAAGCGACATCCAGTAGACCATCATCTGCATGGGATAGGCCAGAAGGGGCGGAGTGAAGTACTCGCGAATCCCGGGCGCCATGAGTTCCACTGTTGTGATATCGCCCGCGCCAGTATCGTCGGGAATCGCAGTGTAGGGAGCCGTAGTCACGTTGAGCACCGACGCGCCAATCACCTGAGCCGCCCGGCATAGATCCCGAATCTTCCCGAGGCTGGGGCCGGGCGTCAAGAGCGTGACGAGGAGCGTCTTCTCGTCGAGCATCACCTCGGGGCCGTGAATCGACTCCTCTATCTCCAGGCCTTCAGCCGGCGTGAGTGCAGCCTCCTTGAACTTGAGGGCGACTTCCATTGCCGTCTGGGCATTCGGACCGCCACCGACCACCATAATCCGTTCATACCCCGCATAACGCTCCGCGAGATCCTTGAGTCTTGGGGTCATGGGCTTCATGTCACCCAGTAGCCCAGGGATCTCGCCCATCTCGGATAAGGCCTTCTGAGCCGCATCTTCATCTCGGCCGGTGTAGGCGGCTATGAGGTATCCCTTCACAAGGGACGCCAGGTAGCTCCTGGTCTTCGGAATGGCTGGGTCCATTCCCCCCACGCCCGGCACCACAAAGTCAGCCGTATGCGCGAGCGGTGACTCCGCCACATCGGTGAGGCAGACGGTCATGGCGCCCTTGCGCTTTGCCGCCTCGATTGCCTCCACGTCAACTCTCGTGTGACCCGTGTGGGATACTGCTATCACCGCTGAACTGGGGCCGATTGAGTTGACCTTGTACCTGCCGAACTCGAACCCGTTGTACGCATCGGCATCGATACCGCCCAACTCCGCGAGGGCCGCGCCAATGGACATGCTTGCGAAGTACGACGTGCCGCAACCGAGCAAGTACACTCTCTTTATGCCGCGGGACTTAATCTCCCGCCCGACGCGAGCTGCCGCCTCGGCGACTTCGCCCGCGAGACATCCTCTCAGAATATCCGGTGCGGCCTCAATGCCGTCCCACATATGGAATGGATGCGCCGTACGGTCGACGGCTCGTTCGCTTAGGCTTCGGGGTTCGTTGCCGCCCATGGTAGATAAGCCTCCTGCTATCCATGATCCTCTACTGACTTGCCTGTGTCGGTACGGTAGTAACCAGCTTGTGCCTCCCACATGCGAGCATATAAGCCACCGCGGTCTAGCAATTCGTCGTGGCTACCAAGCTCGACGATCTCGCCTTTGCTGAAGACTGCGATCCTATCGCAGAACCGGCAGCTAGCCAGTCGGTGGGATATAAAGATTGTCGTCTTGTTGCCAATGAGATTGTTGAACCGCTCGTAGACCTCAAGCTCCATCTGAGGATCAAGAGCTGCTGTTGGCTCGTCTAGAATTGCGATGTTGGCATCTTTGTAAAGTGCCCTGGCGATAGCCAGGCGTTGGAGCTGTCCGCCAGATAACTCGACGCCTTCTTCATCAAGGCTCTTCCCAAGGATTGTATTGAGGCCCATAGGAAGACTCTCCAGCGTGGACCAGAAACCGGCTCTCTCAAGCGCTGATTTCAGTCTGTCTCCATCATGGTCACTGGAAATCGTCACGGCCTCTGAAATGGTGAGTGGCAGCATCCTATAGTCCTGGAAGACGACTGAGAAAAGGCTATTCAGAGACCGCCGGCTAAGCTCTCGGATGTTTACGCCATCTACCAGGATTTCGCCCTTGTCGGGATCGTATAGCCGAGTCAAGAGTTTGACTAGAGTTGTCTTTCCAGCACCATTTTCGCCCACAATCGATAACTTTTCACCAGCCCTGCGCCTTGCATTTCGTGACAACAATCTATTAATGTTGATCTCATCGCGACGGATTTTCGTGTTTGCCGCAGAGTTCAGCACGATAAGTCCCATTGTCACCAAAACATAGAGTGGATTGAGTATTAGCAGAACGTAGCTGGTTAGTAGCGCCGATATTACGTTATGGGATAGCTGGCACACTCGGCTTATCATCCCAAAGACACCAGTCCGATAGTCGTTGAAAGCCCAAGTGCCTCGCTCAAAGGCATCCATCAGCTCCGGTTTTTCAAGGCTTTCATAGGACAATCTCATGTACTTTTCCCCGGCCTTCATGTTGACGTAAAGCCGCAGGGATTCAAAGTAGGCCGAGAGGTTGATCCCGCTGGCTGATTTCACGCTTCCTGAAACCGCCATTAACAGACCGAAGATCGCCGCGAGAACAAACAAGTTCCTGAGATCCTTGCCAACCGTGATCTCCTGGATAATCAGTTTGGGAAGGAATACCGGCGTCACTTGGTTTATGGCTGAAGAAATGATGTTGACAGCCATAACACTTAATACAACCGGTTTGAACTCGAGAATACGGGCGAGTATGTAGCGAATGTTGCTGAATGTGGTGAATTGCTTCGCAGGTGGCATCAGAGTACCATGTTCAGCTCATGTTCAGGGTTCAAAGATCTTAGCATCACGGCGCTAGATCGGGACCTCCCTTTCTGGCTGACGCACAGGTCTAGCTAGACTTGCAAACAAAGCTCACCAAGGTATTACGCCCGGCGCCAAGTTATATATCTCTACAATTCAGGAGATTCGCTCATTGCTCATCACTTCCTGCTATTGTGACTGAAGCATTTCAGTTGGCACTTACTATGTGTGCCTCGCGGGGCAAAGGTAAGGCCCAGATGCCGGGAAAAGGAGGATTGGTGCCCTGACCTCCAGGTGGCTGGCGGCAGGTGTAGGTCAGACCCCCACCTTGCCCCTTTCACGTGGAAGCCAGACCAACAGATCGTGAGAATCACAATCGCCGGCTGAAAAAGGTGTACCCCAGCTAATGCTCTGGCCCACAGATGTCCGAGGCTAGGTGAAGGTTTGGCCCCCAACTCCAACTCGGTGGGTGATGGTAGCACCCACACATCAAGTGTGCCGGTGTTACCGCTAGAGGCCGGGACCCTCCACCTGTTGATCTGACCGCCAAGTCCCGGGCGCTAGATGCTGGTCTGGCCTACGCCTTCGCCACACTGGATGGTGGTCTGACCCACAGACCCGCGCGCTGAGGAAAAGCCCGAGGATTGCATATAGCCCGCTCATGTCAACGTAGCCAGTCAGGCATGGGATGTTGTGCAAGGGGGCGGTTTGAACCCCTGACGATTAGGGCACTGCGTGACATACTCGCTGCGCCCCATCATCGAGCCACTTTTGTAGTTCAGTAAAGAGGACAGGCAGAATCTGCGGATAAGTCATCGTGTCGGGAGTGGTTGGAAACAACCTGACCTCACGCATCTCGGATCCCGGCGGCAACTCTGCGAGCGCTTCCACCTCGGCATAAAACACCTGACCGTAGGAGAACTCGGTTGACCCATGGACTGCGTAGTCAAATACGGGCTGGATATGGAACTCCTTCGCACCTGTTTCCTCGCGAAACTCGCGTCTGGCGCAGTCCATAGGCATTTCGCCTTTTTCGATTTTGCCGCCTGCAGTCTCCCAAGAGTCACGGTCCCTGTGACGGGCATACAGCCACTTACCTCTATGGCGGGCGAGGATAACGGTATAGCGGTATGTTCGCAGCTCGCCGAGCGGGTATGTGACAACCCGCAGAGGCTTACCGGGCTTTGTGTAGAAACGTTCGGCAACGCTCACCGCCGTCGCATGGTAGTCGTTCGTGCCGTCGATATGTATGAGAGGACACGGATACTCCAAAGCTCGTTGCTCAAGCTCAGCAATATCCCGTGTAGCAGCGAATTCTCTAAATCTACGTTGCTGCTCGTACATGTCGCCGCCCTCGCGCACTCTGTCGCCCCAACGCTCATACTCCCGGCTTTCTATGCGCTTGAGGCGAACATCAGTGGGAACCGTGATAAACATCGCCAGGTCAAACGCACCTAGAAACTCTTCCCCCCAACCGGAAATGTCGCCGGACATAACGAAAGAACCGTGCTTCCTTATGTCGGAAAGCAGCATCTGGTTGCGTTCTTCTTTGGGACGTATCGCAGTATATGGGATATATGTTGGGTAGAAGTAGTACCGCTCCACGTCAAAGTGTGCGAAGTTGAGTACACGCGCGAGCTCACGTCCGAGGGTCGATTTGCCGCTGCCGTTCGCCCCAAGCAGTACAATGCCGTGTGCCATACTAAGCCTCCGGATCAAACTCTACAGCGGCCGACCACACCATACACTCTCGCGGGAAACCGTTCTAGCCTTGGTGCGAGGGAGGGGATTTGAACCCCTACGCCGATTAAGGCACTGGATCCTAAGTCCAGCTCGTCTGCCAGTTCCGACACCCTCGCACGCACGTGCTCATCTATATCGCAGGTATACCACCAGGATAGGCGCTGAGGCCATAGTGGCGGTTCGCGTACAAGTGAACAATGGTGGGCCATGATGGACTCGAACCATCGACTCCCCGCTTAAAAGGCGGGTGCTCTACCACTGAGCTAATGGCCCAATTTTGGCTGGGGCGGTAGGATTCGAACCTACGAATGTCAGCTCCAAAGGCTGAAGCCTTACCGCTTGGCCACGCCCCAGCGCTCTGTCATCGCCCTCATGCAGAGAGCGAACCTTACTTGGCGCGCCCGGCAGGGCTCGAACCTGCAACCTACAGATCCGAAGTCTGTCGCTCTATCCAGTTGCGCTACGGGCGCTCGACTCACGCTCTCGCGCGGAGAGCCGCCGGGCACAAAAACAAAATTGGGGTGAATGATGGGACTCGAACCCACGGCCTCCAGGGCCACAACCTGGCGCTCTAACCAACTGAGCTACATCCACCACATCTTAGCGACCCTATTTGGCGCGCCTGGAAGGAATCGAACCTTCGACTCCCTGCTTAGAAGGCAGGTGCTCTATCCCCTGAGCTACAGGCGCGCTGGAGCGGGTGATGGGAATCGAACCCACGCCACCAGCTTGGAAGGCTGGAGCTCTACCATTGAGCTACACCCGCACGCACAAAGACGCAGGACCGGCTGCCCGGCCGCATGCATCATTTTACACTCGCGAGGTAAGCGGGTCAAGCGAGGTTGCCCTGTTCAGGGACACAACCACACGGGCCGCGCGTGTCTTCCGTGTCCACGCGTGGCCCGCGTATCAAAGCTCATCACAGACCTGACGCAACCTTGGCGCCCGGCACTGCCTCCGTGAGAATCGAAGAGACCCTGGCCTCTTCGGAGATTGGTTTCCGAGCGGCGGGATCCACCGCGACACAGGCCCCGTCCACGATGGACGTAACCACTTTCCCGCACGCGCTGGGATTCCCCTGGAGGTGCGGGGCGTCGAGCAGCCCAGCCTTTACTGCAAGCGCCAGCGTGACGGGATCGGTAAATGGATCGTCGCCTACCCCGCTCTGTCCGCGCTGCGTCTCGTGGAGGCGCTCAATCGCTCGGAGCAGAGTCCACGCCTCCTGGATGAGGCGGTCCCGCCTGCGCCGGACTCCGTCATCCCTGGTCATGTCGGGCATGCCCGTAAGGCAGTTCCGGATGACTCCCCGGGCAATCCTGCAGCTCTCGATGACCTCGGATGCGCCTGCGATGTGATGGCCCTCGCAGTAGCCGACGACATGCACTATGTGTGGCCGCAGGTTCATGCTCACCAGCGTCGAGGTCGCCAGCTGGCCTCTTGCCTGGCCAAGGTCTACCGGGAAGCTGGCCAGTCCCGCCCGGACCTGACGCCATACACGGAAGTCCGGGTCCTCCAGCGTCCGTACCATCTCGAGCTTCGCCAGCATCTTCCCGAGGTCGGCGGTCGCGCTGGTCCCCGGCGGCGTGTTGAACATAAACTGCGCGATGTAATCCCGCACGCCGACCTTTTTGGCGTTGTACGCCGCAAGGTAGAAGGCGGTCACTGCTACCACGTCGGGAGCGTCGCGGAGGCTCCAGTGGTGGGACTCGTTGACCTCGACGGGGATGCCTCTCTCAGCGTGCCACCGCATCGCTTCCTGGCCCTGAGTGATCGATTCAACGACCCCTCTGGGACCTCGCCCGTCCAACACGTTGTACCAGAGCAGAGGTATGGCGGCCCAGGCATTGTGAATGGTGTCGCGGAGCACTTCGGCGAACCGGATCACATCTCGGGTCCCGCTGTAGCAACGCATCAGCGGGCGGTTGCCGCGCCGGGATGCTTCGTACAGCGCCCTAAAGTCTGCGGGGGTGCGAACAGGCACTCCTCCCGCGCCGTCCTGGTCGTGGTCCATCTCGTCGGGCCTGAAAAACGACTCCTGGGCATTCTGGTCCGGACCCAATGAGATGACGTCGAGCACGCCCGCTTCTGCAATCTCCCCTATCCCCCTTACCGTGTCGATCATGGAGGGCAGGCCGAAATGGTGCCTTATGAGAGGATAAGGCGACTTCCACTCGATGCGGGGGATAAGGCTTTCGGGGTACTCCCGCCCTGCCGCGGAGATTGTAACGCCCCGCAAAAAGCCTATTATCTCGTCGATATCCTCGAGCCCAGAGAATACGGCCTTGAAAATGCCTGCTTCCCGGGCCACCTCCGCCACCGGCGGAGTGCCGCCGAAGAGCAGTTCAGGCGCTATTCCACGCTCGTCGAGGGCGGCTCGGAGCCGCTTGAACAGGTGACGCGCAGCTTCGGGGTCAAGCCTATAGCCCACAGCCAATACGTCTGCCTGCTCCTTCGCCGCTATCTCCGCCGCCTCTTCAGGGGACCTGGCTGCGCCGGCGAAGACAGTCGTGTAACCCTGCTGCTGCGCCAGAGCAAGGAAGTTCAGGACGCCTGCCACGTGGACGCAATCCCCAAGGGACATGCCAATCATCCTGCGATCCTTGGCCACGATTCTTCACCCTCCTCTACAAATGCCCTGAGCTCGGGAACGGTCATGTCGCTGACTCGCATTTCATCTGCATCCCTACCCTCCGCCCAGAAATCGCGGTCGAGAAGCCCCTCGGCCACCGCGATGACGGAGCGGAGCACAGGCGCTCGCAGCCCAGCAAACTCGGCCAGGTGGACGAGAGGCACCAGGCTGAAAGGCACATCCTCGTGGATGTAGCGGGTGTCCAGGGAGTCAGGCGCCAGGATCCCTCGGTAGGCCGCGTTGGACTGGATGGCCTCGTACAGGTTGTGAGCTGTTACACCGTAGGTGTCTTTCAGCCATTCAAGGGCCGAACGCGCGCTCACGCCGAGGACCCTGGCTATGGCGACTCGCTCGGCGTCCAGCCGCTCGAGAAGCCTCGCCACCGACCTTGAAATGCCTCCCATGTAGTGCTCGTACTTCTCCCCCGCCTCCAGCCTGGTCACGTTGAACAAAGCGGGGACCGGGTGGAAGATGGCGCCCATATTGTCCAGGCTGGTAGCAAGCACGTTGTCGGCCGGGATGAACTGGGGAAAAGCCGTGCGGACCAGGCTGAGTACCTCCTCAGTCCTGTAAGCCGGCAGAGCTGCCAGCGATACGTGCTTCTTGATGCCGTAGATGTGTGAAATCCCAGGCTCCACGGTCCTGCTCGCGAATATGAAAGTGTTTGTCTCCGCCACAGTGATATCGGCGCGGCAACCTGCCCGTTCCAGGTTGGCCCGAAACGCGAGGGCTCCCCCGGTCCTGCCCGGGTTCAAAACGACCACCTGGCCGTCGACCAGATGCGGGGCGAGCATCCTCGCTACATCCCTGTGCCCAGAGGCCGGGACGGTGACCATAAGCACATCGGAGCCCCCGCATGCAGACGCGATGTCTCTGGTCACAGCCAAGGGGACGCCTATGCCCTCGGCCGCCCCAAGGAGGCGAATGCCGCCCCTGGAGTTAACCGCATCGACCTTTCCGGGCGACCGGTTCCACAGCTTGACCCGGAAGCCATGCAACGCCAGGTAACCGGCCATGGCTTGCCCGCCGTTGCCGATCCCCAAGACCGCAAAAGACGGAGCGCCCGCCAAAACCATTCCATCCTGAACTGTCATGAAGCATCCCTCCTTCGTAGCGCGCCTTCCAGCACGCGCTCCACGAGTGACCTAAAAGGCATCCCGCACTTCTCCGCCATACGCGGAAGCTCGCTGTAGCCCGGCATGAGGCCGGGCAATGTGTTGATCTCAAGGACGTAGGGCTTGCCCTCGGGCGATACCCTGATGTCCACCCGGCCTACGTCGGTGCAACCGACGGCTCTGAAGGTCCTGACCGCCAGGTCCTGAATCTCCATGGCGATCTCCGGAGGTATTTCCGCGGGACACACCGGTATCACGGCATCGCGGGACTTGACGTCGTAGGTGTACATGCCGCCCTTCTTGAAGACGATCTCCTCAACCGGCAACGCCTGCGGCTCAGGATACCCGACAATGCCCACGGTAAACTCCCGTCCGCCGATGTACTCCTCCACCAGCACAGGCGGACCGTAGCTGGACGCGATCAGCCTCACCTGCTCGGTCGCCCTATCCGCGTCTGCGGCAACGCTCTTCTCCGAAATACCCAAGCTGGAGCCCTCAGCAGCGGGCTTCACTATGACCGGATATGTTAAGTCGGACAGAACTTGGGACTCCAAGGCCTGAGCGTCCTCGATGACCCTGAACCTGGGCGTCGAGATCCCGTAGATGCCCATGACGGCCTTGGTCAGGTGCTTGTGCAGGCCCAATAGATGGCTGCGGGCTCCGGAACCCGTGAAAGGGTAACTCGCCATCTCAAGCATGGCAGCTATGTTGGCCTGGTCTTTCTTCGAACGGTAGCCGGTAGCGAGGTTAAAGACTGCGTCAGGGTTGACCTCGCTGAGCCGGCCCAGCAGAGACGGGCCTACCTCTACCACTGTAATCTTGTGACCGAGCTCGCCTAGCGCGTCGCAGACAGCGCCGGCAGTCACAGAGGACTGCTCTCTGGCGTGCGGGTCCTGGTCGTAAAACGGCGAATTCCTGTGGTTGACCACGACGCAAATGTGCGGCAAAGGGCATTCCTCCCCTAGAGTTGTTCCAGCAGGCGCAGCGGGATAGGCCGCAGCCTCAAGAAGGCAATATCTTGAAAGACCGCGTGCGGCTCTTGGCCGGGAAGAGGCTCTTACGAGGCGAAAACGCCACGGGACGAGGCCGCCTTCCCTTTCGACGCTTACGAGGTTAGCTGACGGGCTCGGGCTGAAAAGGATTAGCCCTACGCGGAACGCGATTAGCCCCTAAGAAGTGGGTCCCCCGTTCCCTCCGTGGTGGAGGGATTCAGCGATCAGGCGCGTACAACGCTGCTGGTCAAAGCCCACTATAACCGTTTATGGCAAGGGCTGTCAAGAGACCCGCCCCTTGCATCACGCTCGGTCACCTTCGGGTTGGCGCGATTTGGCTGGAGTTGTTCGCCAGATCCGATATACTGGCAATTGCGCTACTGGCTAGAGTTGGGAGGAGAGACGGTTGAGTGACAGATCCTTCACGGCCCTTGAATTAGGCCGCATCCAGTATCGGGACGGATACCCTCGTTCATCTAGGTACGATCCGCTCTGGGTCATTCAGAACCACCTGGGTTCGCAGTGCCTCTGGCTCACCGAGTCCCTCACACAGGTCATGGACTTCCGCGCGGGCATGCGGGTGCTGGACATAGGTTGCGGCAACGCTCTTTCATCCATCTTTCTTGCAAGGGAATTCGGAGTGGAGGTCTGGGCGGTGGAACCGAACGTGTCACCGTCCGAGAACGCAGAAAGAGCCCATGAGGCAGGCGTGGGGGAACTAGTCTTCCCCATCCGGGCCGATGCTCGCGACATGCCCTTCCCGAGGCACTTCTTCGACGCTGCCATCAGCATCAATGCCTACTGGATTTTCGGCACCGACGACTTCTACCTGCCGAGACACTTTGCGCCTGTCCTAAAACCGGGAGCCTGGATAGGGCTCATCAACCCCGGGCTCAAGAGGGAGTATGAAGGCGAGATCCCGTCGGGCGTAAAGGAGTACTGGATCGAGCACGTAGTCGCCTACCACTCCCCAGAATGGTGGAAGCGTCACCTGGAGCGGAGCGGCTTGGTGGATGTCCGCATCGCCGACACAATGGGCGGTGATGAGGGGCACCAGGCATGGCGCGACTGGGCTGCAGTCATCTCACCCGGTAAGGATACCCTCATCGAGGGCAAAGAGGGCAGCAATATCACATTCACACGAGTAATCGCCGAGAAGAAGGCGGAAGCCGCAGGCTAGCGCTGCAGTCTACCCAACTGGGGGCCCTATCCGCCCTCGGGCATCCTCCTGAGCATCCTTGAATGGGCCAGCACAGCCCAAGGATGGATGGGGTCCTTTTTCCCGTCGAAGTAGAAGCGCAGCACCTGCTGCTGGCCTTGAGCGTGGAAGAACGCGGTGCGCTCGTCGCCTGCCTTAGCTGGGTATTCCTCGCCTTCCAGCGTGACGATAAGGGAACCGTCCCTCAGGGCAAGCGTGACGTTCCCACCCTCATCACTCCTGTAGTTGCCCTCGAATCTGGACAACACCGCCACATCATACGCGCGCTCAGTCTCGACGCTCTTCATGGTGTCGAGGGGAAGTCCGAGAGCGGTGTTCACGGCAGAGAGCCAAATGGCGGCAGTAGGGACAGCGGTCACGTTGGTGAGGACAGCCACTGTGATGCCCCTTTCGGGTACAAACCCGAAGTTGGACGAGACTCCTGGCTGACCACCGCTGTGCTCTACAACGGTCACCCCTGTATTGGCGTAGTTCACCGTTGTGATAAGCGCGAGGTTGTAGTCGCTCACCCTGGTGGTCCGGTACATCGGGGTGGTCCACATTCTCCTTTGGCCTTCGTCGGAGACAACACGGGTCCCGTTTGGCGCGACTCCCCCGTTCAGGTAGATCTGCCCGTATTTCATGAGGTCCAAGACGCACGAACGCACGCCGCCCCCGACCTCATAAGTCCCCAAGGCAGGCCAGGGCTGTTCTTCGTGTCTGCCTGTCTTCTTGTTGTAGATGTACGGCGTCGACAGGTCTCCCATCTTGGGCAGTTCTTCGAGGTTGTACGTGGACCGGTGCATGCCGGCCGCGTCGAGGATGTGCTGGGTCATGTAGCGCCGGTACAGTTGCCCGGTCTTGCTTTCAATGATGTGTCCGTTCAGGAGAAACGTATCGTTGCAATAGCTGAAATACTCCCCGGGTTCCCCCAGAAGCTCGTACTCGGCTCCGGCCAGGTACTCAATGTGGCTCCCAAAATCGGTGATATCCTGGCGTCTCTTCATGGGAGGGAGCCCCGTGGTGTGGGACAGGATGTGGCGCATCTTCACTTCCCGCATATCCCTCACGCCAGCTAGCCTGAAACCTGGGATATGATCGACCACCGGGTCGTCTATGGAGAGCAGCCCTCTATCCGCTAATTGAGCTATGGCCATGGAGGTGAAGGACTTGCTCACCGAAGCACAGCCGAATATGGTGTTGGGCGTGACAGGCTCCTTGGTCTCAAGGTTCTTGACGCCGAAACCTTTTGCGTAGAGGACATCCTTCGGCCCGGCTACCGCTACCGCGGCTCCAACGATGTGGTTCTCCTCCATGACGCGGAGTACATGTTCTTCAAATGCGGTCCAGTCCGTTGCCACAACGATCCCCTCCGTTGGCGTCATAAGGCCGGGTGGCATGCTAGCGTGGCGGGCCAGCTAGCCCCTCACACCCGGCGGTTCTCCCTGTTTACACTCCCACAGCCGCTCCCTCGCGCCTGGGGTCGGCCCCTCCCTTGAACTCCCCGGACTCCGGGTCCCACAAGACGCCGTGAACTCCGCCAAAGAAGTAATCCAGTGGGGGCCTCACCTCAAGCGTGTGGCCCATCCGGCGCAATTCGTCCTGAACTGCCTCGTCGATGCGCCCTTCTACGTGTAGGATTTCGCCCTCGGTGTGGATCCGCGGGGCGTCGATTGCCTGCTGGATCCCCATCCCGTGGTCAATGACATTTGAGAGCACCTGTGCAACCGCGGTGATTATCCTCTTGCTGCCGGGCGAGCCCACTGCCAGGAACGGGCGTCCGTCTTTCAGAACAATTGTTGGAGACATGCTCGAAAGCGGTTTCTTTCCGGGCGCTATGCTGTTGGGACGGCCGGGCACCGGGTCGAAGTCGTGCATCTGGTCGTTCAGTATGAACCCGTATCCTGCCAACACCGAAGCGCACCCGAAGAAACTCTCCACAGTCTGAGTCAGGGCGACGGCATTCCCAGCGCTATCTATCACCGTAAGGTGGGTGGTGCTGTCGTCTTCGTGGGCGGCCGGACGACCCGCTCCCGGCTTAGCGGCGCGAGCAGCGTCCACTGACGCCACCCTCTCCCTGGCGTACTGTTTGCTGAGAAGCCCTGCCAGAGGAATATCCACGAAGGCCGGGTCGCCCATGTAAGCCTCGCGGTCCGCGAAGGCCAGTTTGAACGCCTCGGCGAGGAGGTGCAGGTTCGCGGCGGAACCATGCCTCATGCTGCGGACATCGAAGGCCTCAAGCATGTTAAGGATCTCGATGACGTGAGTCCCACCGGAGCTCGGGGGTGGGGACGATATGATCTCATAGCCCCTGTATGTTCCTGTCACTGGCTTCCTCACGGTCGGCCTGTAGGCCGAGAGATCGTCGAAGCCGATGAACCCTCCGTGGACCTGCATGTCCCGGACAAGAGCGCGGGCAACCTCGCCCTCATAGAACACCTCACGCCCATTCTCGCCGATGAGCCGAAGGGTCCTGGCGTAGTCCGGATTGACCAGCGTGTCCCCTACCTCGAAGGGCTCGCCGTCTTTCAAGTAGATCCTCGCGGTCTTGGGGAACAAGCGGAGACGGTCCAGGTTCCGCACCATGGCTTCCCTAAGGAAAGGGCCGACTACTATGCCGTTCTCGGCCAGCCGGGCCGCAGGTTCGATGACTTCGGACAGCGGCAGAGTTCCGTACATCTCGAGCGCCATGGCCATTCCCGCGACCGAGCCGGGGACGGCCACCGCCTTATGCCCGGTCTCATTTGCCCGCCCCACGACCCGGCCGTCCACGACCTGGTACATATCGGGGGTAGCCCGGAGAGGAGCCACTTCTCTGTAATCGATGAACGCCGTCGCATCCGTACCGGCCGGTGGCGTGGCCATCCGCACCAGCATGAATCCACCGCCACCGATTCCCGAGGTGAAGGGCTCTGCCACTCCAATGGCGAACGCGGCGGCAATAGCAGCGTCGACTGCGTTGCCTCCCCGCTTCAGCATCTCCGCGCCCGCCTGCGAGGCGAGCGGGTGAGCGCTGGATACCATCCCTTGGCGTGAGACCGCCTCTACGTGACCTGCCACCGGTATCTCCCCCGCTGAACCGCCTATGTCTCCTTGAACTGTCTATGTCTTCCCCGCCGAACTACCTACATAAGAGAGTTGAACAGAAACTTGAACGTCCCGTGCGCTTGGGCCCTAAACTGCGATCTAAAGCCGATGAGGATTACCTCGCCCTTGCCGCACTTGGCGGCCACCATGCACGGCTTGCCGGCCAGCTTTTCGCCACCGACCAGCCATCCGCTCTGCAGGAGGTCTGTCTGCGGATACTCGGCCACGATCCTGTAGTCCTCGGGCCTGTTCATCTCGGTGATCTCAAACGTGGGGCTCCCCTGGTTCAGCACGAGGGCGTTCTCCGGCATCCCGTAAGCCAGCGGATCGCTGTTGTTAACCTTCACATGCAGCGTCGAACCGTTGCAGTAGAAGTCCCTCCAGCTGGCATTGGCGACGACATTGCGCACCCGGAGGCCGCAGGTCTCTATCGCCCAGTCGGAGGACGTGTCCATAGCCACAAGCCTGCCCCCCGCCTTCACGAATTCGGCGACCGCCTTCTGCCCTTCCCTACCCAGTCCGGTCCGGTACTCCGGCGGCAGATTGGGGAGCGGCCAGGCTCTGGCATTGGGATTGGTCTCGGGGACGTTGTCGGGGCCCATCAGCAACCGCGTCCGATCGCCTGGTATGATGAGCACGTCGATCTTCTCGGAAAGCTTGCCGCCCTTTATGTCGGCATCCATCACAGTCACGTACGGGACCTCGAACTTGTCGAACACGTAACGGGTCCAGCCTTCGTCCATGTTTCCGCCCCAGTACCGCTGGTACATGCCGATTCGCAGAGACTTCAGCTCGTGCCTCGCGACATCCGGGATCCCACTAACAGGGATAAACGGCACGCCGGTCTCGCTTGCCAGGCCCGCGATGACTTCCTTGTACGCCGGCGCATTCTCGACGTAGAATGCACCTGTTACGGGGGAACAATCGCAGGAGGGTCCGTCCGAACACACCTTCGCAGGACCGTCAAGCCGCCAGACCTTTGCGCCGCTCTTCTGCAGGCGGTTCACGGCCAGGTAGGTGTCGTTGAGCCTCGGGTCCAGGAGATAACCTGCCGCCTCCTTGACCTCCGCCCGCGCTTTGGGAGCATCTTTGACCAGGTCGTACTCGCACTCGAACTTGTCGTCAATGGCGGCCACGTCAATCCCCATGAACTCACCGATTGTGTCGGTGGCGGTGTCGTACATGATGGGGGAGCCGTCAGGGTTCCTGGTCCAGTAGCTGTCGGGGTAGAAGGTCCTCCCCAGCAGGAATCTTAGGGCGCCCATCTTGGGCTGGTCCATCGTCAGGAAGTAGGTCCCCGCCGGGAAGACCTTGCCGCCGGCGCAGAACTCCTCTTTGGCTATCTTTACTTCCGCGCCCTGAGCCAGCATCAGCTCCACAAGCTTCAGCGCTGTAAGCGGGTCGTTGTTCTTCTGGGGAGAGATGGCAAACGCATAAGGCTTGCCCTGTCTACCTCTCTCGGTCTGGCGAGACGCCTTCAAGTACGCGTTCCACAGGACCTTCTCCCTGTATTTGGCGCAAATGTCCAATAGGGCCCAAGCGGCGATCTTCTGCTGTTCCACGATGTCCCTAAGGCGCCACCATCCGCCCGGCCAAGGGTGGGGGAAATTGGTTTGCGCTTCGTATTTGGGCATGGTCTTCTGGCTCGCTCCACGGAGCTGGTGCGGATGGATGTACAGCGGCGTGGCGAGCTTGGCGCTGGCCGACTCGGTCAGCATGCCAGCGATATTGTGATGGGTCGTGATCCAGTGGAACCCGAAGTGGCCCCAACCTGGGTACTGGGCGCTGTTGAGGATGCCGGTCTTGCCCTTCTCCTCAAGCGTGTATGCCATATGAGCGCCGAACCAGGAGTCCTCGCGCCAGACCAGGGGATCAGCGTGGGGACGGATTGCGTCGGAGTACGGGGCCAGGAACAGACGGGCTCCGTAGGGTCCCATGTGGTGATGGTCTTGATAGGCTTGGGGATGCCAGTCGGTGTACACAAGCTTCGCCATGTACCTGGATTCGGGAAGGTTCAGGGCGAACGCGTCGCGGTTGTTGTCGTGCCCTGCGTACTTGTGATAGAGGAAAGGCGTGTTGCAGCCCTCCCACTCGGTCCCCAGATACCTGTTGTACCAGTCGGTGACCATGATTTGACCGTCGGGGTTGAAGCACGGGACCATCAGGAAGATGACGTTGTCCAGGATCCTCCTGTTGTCCTCGCAGTCGCAGGCCAAAAGGTCGTAGGCCAGCTCCGGAGCCATCTGGGTGCCGCCTATCTCGGTCGCGTGCAAGCTCATGCTCTGGCACACAACCGCCTTGCCCTCCTTGACGAGGGCCTTGACCTCGTCTTCGGTGAGTCCCCGCGGATCCGCGATCTTGCCGTTTATCTCCCGGTAGCGCTCCAGATTCGCGAGGTTCTCGGGAGACGAGATGATAGTGAGAAGAAAGGGATTGCCCTCGGTGGAAGGCCCCATGTCCACGACCTTTATCGCGTCGGATTCGGACTCAAGCTTGTAGAAGTACTCGACGATCTTGTCCCAGCGGGCGATCTTCCTGTCGGAACCCAACCTAAAGCCGAAGAACTCTTCGGGAGAGGTAATCTTGGGACGAGGAGCCTTTGCGGCCATCATGAGGTCACTCCTTTCTGTCAGTTAGGTCTTCGCCAAGGAAAGGCCTTTTCCTACTGGTCACTAAGTAATGAGGAGCCTGCGTGCTTTCTCCAGGGCCAGCGAGATCGCGATTATGGAGACCAGCATCAAGGCGTTTTTCGCGGCTACCCCAATGAGTCCGGCCTGATAACCCAGCGGTCCCAAGTTCAAGAGCGCGTGCAGAGCCACAGCGTAGACATATCCGCCCAGCGTGGACCTTGTACCGCCAAACCCTGAGGCCGCGATCGACGTCATGACGCCGTGCCCGAAGGCAATCACCAAGCGTTCTGAGATGTACGCGGAGAAGTAGACAAGGGGCAGCGCCGTGTATGCTTGACCGCGGGATATCGCCCAAGCCAAATACCACGCCTCGCCCAGACCAAATCCTAATCCCGAAGCCATACCCACGCGAAACGACGCGGCCGGGTGAAGGGGCGCAGACCGGACTTCGGCCAGGCCCAGGGGTAGGAGCTTTGCCCCCTCCTCAGTGAGTGGAGCGATGAAGAGAGCGAGGATAAGAAATCCCCACGGCGGGAGACTGGAGTCGGCGGGCCAGGTCAGGCGCTCCGCCGCCAGAGTCACGGGGGTCTTCACAAACAGGTTGAGCAGGTAACTGAGGGGGAGCCCAATCACGAACGCGGCGCTGACTTGACGGTCATACTCCCATGCCCGCCAAGTCAGCGCTGACGCCAGGCCGAGGACGAGCGTCACGACCAACGCTGCCCCGGCGATCCCGCTCACGTGCTATCTCTCCTCCACGTATCCCCTCAGCTGGGCGAGGAAGGCCGCCTCGTCGGACGGCGTCACACCGTACTTCCTCTTGCCCGTCTCTATCAGTATGATCCCCCGGAGCGACCGTGTTGCGCACATGATAACGTCGCCGGTGCCCGCATAGGGGATCTTGCCCAAAGCGAAGCCCGGAAACCGGGTACTGGAGTGCATGGTCATGCGAAGGCCGGTCTTGTTTACACTGACGATCTCGGGCACCGCTACGTTGTACTTTACCGGGCCGCAGAACATCGAGAGCCTCTCCGGCGAGAGCTCGTAGCGAACTGTCGACGACCAACCGGCGAGCAGCATCACGCACACCCCGAGGATGACCAGGATGGCAGCGGGTATGACGGCCACGGCTCCGATCCCGCTTCCGCTCCCAACTACCGCCATAAGCATAAGGCCGGCAAACACAAACAGGAGGACCCCCGCAAGGCCCAGCCATAGCCAGCCCAGCGAGCGGGCAGCGGGATACTTCGTCGATACCGGTTCCATGCTCTCACCTCTAGATAGGAGTGCTGCCAATAGCCTCCTTTACAAATCTGCTATCACGACCTCTGCCAGGGCCCACTTGCTACAAACCACTGCTTAACATTACTGCTTGGGCTCCTGCGTCTCCTCCCACTGGCCCTCCTCCCCATTGACCTTGCATGCAGGGAGTAATAGGATCTACCCTGATGGTTTTGTACCCTAAATATCAAGGATTCCCGCCGGGATGAGGACGACAACATGCCTTCACAGCACGAACCGGAGAACATAGAGATAGAAGAAACCCAAGTCCAGGTGCAGCCCTCACCCGGCGAGGCTGTGGTTCAGGCTCCCGAAGCAGCGGGAGCCGAGGAACGGCCGGGGCGCCGCAGAGCCAAGCGGATTGACCTCGCTAGCCACACAGTGGAGCAGAACATCTGGATCCTGGCCGGTCCGCTCATCGCTGAACGACTCCTCCAATCCGTAGTCGACTCCGCTGACATGGCCATGGTCGGACGGGTAGGCGCGTCCGCAGTGACCGCGGTCGGCCTCTCCAATCAGATATCCATGATCGCTACCGGCTTCTTCGACGCCATCAGGGTCGGCACGACCTCGGTCGTAGCGCGCCGAGTGGGTGCAGGCCGAAATGACGAGGCGCAGCAGACCTTGCGCCAGTCCCTGCTCATCGCGGCAACTATCGGTGTGGTCTCGTTCCTGCTCTTTTCGGTGTTCTCGGGTACCTGCCTCCGCCTCATGGGCGCTGAACCCGACGTGATCGCCCAGGGCACCAGGTACTTCTGGTGGAAGGGGCTCTCACTGGTATTCGAGTACGTCACGATGACGTTCGCCGCGGGCCTCCGCGGCTCGGGCAACACCAGGCTGCCCATGTGGGTGGGGATGGTGGTCAACGGCCTTAACCTTGTGGGCAATTATCTCCTTATCGGCGGCAACTTCGGGTTCCCACAGATGAACGCCGAGGGCGCGGGACTAGCGACCGCTTTCGCCCGGTTCGTTGGAATGATGATGATAATCCTCATCACCACCACTCTGGCCAATCCTCTGAAGGATTGGCTAAAGGGTTCGTTCCGGCCTAACGGCGAAGCCCTGGGCAACGTCCTTCGCATTGGCGTCCCGGCCTCAGGCGAAAGGCTCACCCTGCGCGGTGCCCAGCTCCTTTACACGAGGGCTATTGCAGGACTTGGCACCGCCGCGTACGCCGCTCACCAGATAGCGCTGCGAACAGAGTCGATATCACTGGTGCTTGGCTTCTCTTTCGGCGCGACCGCGACCACTCTGGTGGGCCAGTACTTGGGCGCGGATGACCATGAGAAGGCGGAAAGGGCTGCGCGTAGATCTCAACAAATCTCCACCCTGGCAATGGGATGCGCTGGTGTCCTCCTCTTTATCTCCGCTCCGGTTGTCGTGAAGCTGTTCATCCCCGAAAACCCCGAGGTCGTATCTCTTGGCGCCAGCGTGGTCAGGATCGTCGCCGTGGCGCAGCCGTTCATGGCCATCAACCACGTCCTCGCCGGCAGCCTGCGCGGCGCCGGCGACACCGCCTGGGTCATGTACATCACGGGTGCCAGCGCGTGGGCAGTGAGAGTCGTCCTCACCTACCTCCTAGTGGGAAGCTTCGGCCTGCACCTCCAGGGAGCCTGGTACGCCATGGTGCTTGACCTCATCTTCCGCTCTGTCCTGTTCAGGTGGAGGTTCGGGACCGGCAAGTGGAAGGAGATCAGGGTCTAGCCGTTCCTGCTCCTTGCAGAGGGTAGGCATGTCCTGTATAGAGCGCAGATGGCTCCTCGGCGAGAAAGCGGCGTTTGCCCTTCGCCAGCAAAACCGTATAATGTGAGTATGCGTCGGGGAGTGGCGCAGTTGGTAGCGCGCATGGTTTGGGACCATGAGGCCGCAGGTTCAAGTCCTGTCTCCCCGACCAGTGTGTTGTAGGCAGCAGTCAGTTCGAGAGGCGGAAGGTCTTCGCGACGTGACAAAGATAGGCTACCGATAGTAGACAAACCGGTGCTTCCGCACGAACCCAACCCTCTTGCAGCACGGTCTGCAGCAGCAACTACGCACACCAGTGATCAGGCGTTCACGGCCTCCACCGCTAGACGAACTCGGCTCTGCCTGTTTCCATCCTTAGTCCGTACAACTCGCTCTACCCCGGATCGGGCAACAACAGGGGTGTACTTACAGCAGATCTTCGGCTACCTGTTCGCCTAGCGGGGTGAGTGTGCATGTGCCATCCGCAGAGTACTCAATGAGTCGCTCTTTGTGGAGGCTCTTGAGGAGGAAGTGGAAGTCAGTCGGGTTCCGATATTCCACCCAGCTTTGTAGCGTCTTGGCTTGTACAGGAGCTCCGTTATCCAGGAGGAGTAGCAAAACCTGGTCCCTCTTGCGTAGATTGGGCCTTAGAACCCGATGGGTAGTGCCGACCTTGAACACAGCGGGAACGCGCCTTGCGACTATTCTCTCCACCAACCGCTGGCACTCATCGAACGGGAGAGTCGAGGTTAGGCGAACCAGCTCGGCTAGGACCCAGTCACAGGCCGCAGCTATGTAGGTGCAGTCGATAGTATTGGCAATGACCAGGCTCAGGTGGCCAACACCTCTCTTGTTTCGCAAGTTATAGATGGACTTCAGCACTCGTGGGATATGAAGGCGAAATGATTCGTCACCCGCCGCGTCCTCGTAGCGTTTCATCTCCTTATCTCCAAAAACAGGGAGGTTCGTGCCAATCGGCGTGTGTGGGGGTAGGAGCTCGAACTCTAGAATGCGTCGCACTGATTCTACGAAGAAGCCGGCTTCTAGCTCCCCAGGTTTGAACTTCCTTAGAAGCAGGTATTCCTTCACCTGCGAGTAGCTGTCCAGCAAACTGGCTACAAGATCGGGAGGGTATCTGGATTTGAGAATGATCTCAACATCCTCAATGACACTCATGATGACCTTCCTCTGATCGTTCTTGATGCTTCCCTACTTGATGAGGCTTGCCAACAGTCTCCTGGCCTCTTCACGACCTGGCGTAGTCAGCCTGACAGTCTTGTTATGACTTCCGGCTGACCCCTCAACTAGGAAAAACTTCTTGTTCTTTGTCAGGGTAGCGGCGAAGTTGCTGTTATCCAGGCATCCCATGTTCTTGCACAGTTCCCGAAGTTCGGTAAAGGACGTAGTCGGGTTCCCAACGTATTCGTTCGCGAGGCAATAGAGCAGACAGTACTTAGTCTGATTCTCCGCAAGTGTGGAGACGCCGGGAATCTTGGGCACTATGATATTGAACGTCTGCCCATCGATGTGGATAACCTGTAGTACGTCCTGTTCCGCAAGACCAAAGTGCTTCCTGAATGGATCCTCATTAGCTGATGGAACAGGCAAGCTAGCCGCAGGTGTCGGTGAAGGCTGCACCTCCATCTTTGTCTCCATTTCGGGCTCCTCTAGATTGTGCACCTCAATGAAGACTCGCAGCCACTCAAGATGTCGGTCAACGAAGGGCTCTGGTCCATGCAGCTCAACGTTAAGTGAGCGAAACTGGATCTTTGCCGTAACATAGCCTGAATCAGCCATCCCTAATCCGCCCTCCTCAAATGTGGACAATATGGGCAACACATACTATTCTCGCAGAACACATCAAATCCTGTAGCAGAAGAGGGAGTCTAGGTTCAACACAGTGGCAGGATTCATTGTTTTCAGCCAGAATCCCCTACTGGACTGCTTCGTGGATTCCAGTGCCTCTGGGGAGGGTCTGTAAATGGCCAGGACAGTTCCTTTTCTCACGCAACCTACACCCAATCAGCTTCGTCGAAAAGTACTAAACATTTGCGACAGCTATAGCAATCCCTGGGATGTGCTTGCCGAATTACTGCAAAACTCGGTGGACGCAATCAACCTACATGAGAGAACGTTTCGCACTAATCGCAGACACCAGATAGTTGTCTCCATCGACCAAATAGAGAGAGCCATAGCTGTCTATGATACTGGAATCGGCTTTGCTCCTGAAAAGTTACCCGTGCTACTGGGTCCTGATGGAACAGATAAACTGCAAGATGACCATGGAGTGATCGGTCAAAAGGGAGTAGGTCTTACATATGCGATCTTCACGTCACGGCATTTTCGCGTGAAGTCTAGGTCAGTTAATGGCCTTGTAGAGGCACGAATAGACGGGGCCCGCGATTGGAAAGAAGGAGCGATTGAGGACCTTCCTCAAGTTGCCATCGAAAGAGAATCCATAGAACCTGCTGACCCGTCACAAACCTACACGGAAGTCACACTGAGGGGTATCGAGGAGGAATACGGAGATGACGACCTTCTCCGCCTCCAGCCTCAGGTCGTGATATACTTGCTTAGATCCAAGACTGCAATAGGTTCGACCCGAGTGCTGTTCGGCGCAACCGCGCCCATACCAGATGTGAAGCTTGAGATGACCATGCTGGATGGGAGCAAGTTGGTAGAGTCTATCGATTTCCGTTATTTTGCTCCGCATGAGGCACTACCCAAGAGCAGTGTGATATCTCTGCGCGAGCTGCAACAGCAGGCTTCAAAGTGGGATGCGAAGCAGAAAGCTAGACACCTCAGAGGCAAGTGTGTCGTAAGTCTTGGCTCCGTAACTCGGGGCACCCGCAGAGTAAGCGTCTATGTCTTCATGGCCCATTCGCGCAGTGTCTGGAGGGAGATCTCAAATCTCATACAGGACCATCAATCGGAATCACACAGCGATGAACCTCTGCTTTGTAAAGGAGGCATCTACGTAGCAACTCGTGGTATGCCTACGGGAGTTGAGCTTACTCAGCCGCAGACTGGTCAAGCTGCATACTGGCCACTCTTCCACGTCGTATTGGAAGATGATTCGCTCACCTTCGATCTTGGCCGCAAGTCAATACCACCCAGGACTCACGGCTTCCTCAAGGATATTGCTCGGGATCAGTTCAACGAACTAAGCGCCTACATCAGATACGTGTCCGATGACGTTCCGCCGAAACCTGCTATACCTTGGATCCAGCAGCACACCAAGGCCCAGACATTTCAGGAGCTTCAGTCTAGGACTGTTCTCGGACTGCAAGGCGTCAATTTCCTAAAGCAGCCTAGTGGTGAGGAAGCGAGTGTTGTTGCCTTGTTCCATGAATTGGTTGGATGCGGACTATTGAGGGGGTACTACGGGCTCCGAAGTGGTCATAGGACAAGGTATGATCTATGGGCGCGGTACAGAGTCCCTAGAACCCTGATCGGACAGAACCTTCGGCCTCAAATTGCTGATGAGAACCTGGACCTGCCGCTGATCATCGAGTTCAAGTACAAGGCAGAAGCCATACTAAACGAGATAGACGATGATACGAAGTTCTTCCCCGATATTGACCTACTTGTATGTTGGGACTTGGATCGTGATCAATTCCAGAAGCATGGAGTCATAGTGGAAGTACTCAAACCTGAAGACGTTTTCTACTACGGAAGCAACTACCAGCTGACGTGGCCCGGTTCTCATAACCTTGGGCAGGCAGGCATAAAACCCGTTCTGGCATTGAGGCAATTTGTCGAGGACCTTGTAAGGAGGCAGAGCTGAGCAACTGGGTACACAATGGGGTAGCCTGTGGGTAGGGGAGTAATGGGGGCTGCCTTCCATCTGAGCGCGACACGTAGCCACATCCAAGGCGATTGCCTTGCCACTCCTATGGCACCCTACAGTGGTTTCCTAATCCCTTTGTGATGGTAGACGCGATGGTCCTCAGGGTGAGAAAGGGGGCGGACAGTTTAAGTCTCAGAGCCCTTACCGCCACCAGTGTGAACATGAGAGGATACCGTTAGGTGTTTGAGTGGAAACGGGCAGAGGAAGCGCCGCCTACAAGCCCTTGCGAACTCGCCGTCGCGGGGAGCTAGACAGATATTACACACCAGTCACCGGAGGGGTCTTTGTAGAAAAGAAAGGACTTGAACCGTGTATAGAGACAAGAGCGCGCGTTTGGGAAAGAAACAATAGGCTGCATGCCCTATGGAAAGAAAGCCTTGCAATCGTTTTTCAACACTCAAGAGCCACTAAGGTTCGGTGTCCTTCTTTTCATACCTACGAGAATCTCGCAAGTACTGGCCTCATTACCGTGCTCAGAAGATGTTTAGAGGTCACGTGTTGCCACAGCCTTCGGATGCTCCTTGGAAGCCATTGTCGAGTGCCAAAGGACTTCTATCCTCAACACCCACTTCTCTGTTTCTCAAAGCCTGAGACCAAGCCAAGAACAATGCAGCCAGTCATTGTAGCCAGCATGTACTTCACTGTGAACCAAGGCGCTGTTGGATCGCTCCCTCCGCTGATCCTGTTTATCAGTTCGGGCAGTCTCCATATGCTGACACCGTATATAAGAGAACTGATCCCCAGTATGACAGCTTTCTCGCCGGTCCAAGCAAACAAGAGAGCTGATGTGATGGCTGCCGAACGATCTCGCCGATACCTGAACGCCTTTCGAAAGTACAGAGCTCCTACGCCGAACGGGACTGTGAACAGCACGCATCCGAACAGCAGAAGAGCCTTCGGATTACCTATAATAGGAGTTCCTGGGTGTGCGTCATAAGTGTAGCCTGCTGCAGCAAGGAAGCAAAACAACGCTACGTAGGTGATAGCCATCAACGAGCACCCAATCAAGACACGCCAGAAGTAATACCCTCTGCGAGAAGATATTACATGTAAGCAGGCTGCTTTGTAATCCTTCCGTAGACTCTCTACGTCGCCCATCTGCTCAATTACCTTGGCTCTGGCTTCTTCCGGTTTATACCCCCGTTCAATCAAGAGCTGGTACTCTTCGGACAGATGGTTCATCAACTCAGCTTTTGCTCTTCGATGATAGGAGGTGTAGCCTACTTCTAGAAGGATGCCGTTGACGTAATCCTCCATCCATTTAGAATTGCTCACTTAGTTCCCTCCCCAGTATGCGCTCCATGGCGTTGACCAGGACTTCCCATTGGTTCTTCTTGTCCGCTAAGACTGAGCGCCCTCTGTCGGTCAGTGTGTAGCAGCGGCGTTTTCTACCATTTCCAGTCTCCTCGTACGAGTCGATATACCTCTTGCTCTCCATGACGTGGAGCAACGGATAAAGACTACCTTGGCTCATGGAAAACGCTCTGTTAGATAGGAGTTCCATCTCCTGGATGATCTCGTACCCGTACATGTCCTTTGTGCTTAGTAGCTCAAGGATGATGATCTCATGGGTTCCCTTGGACAGTTCTTTGTTAACCCTCATAGCGACACCTCTATATAAGATATATGGCGGTGCTCAGAGGTCCCGTCAAGGTCATTCTGTTATGCAGAGGCCCCAGTGTATCGAGGATGTGTTCTTTGAAGGCCGTTCCATTCGTCTTGCCTCCACAAATGAAGCGTTTGAGCTCTTGGTGTCCGATATCGACCTTTCCGCGCCTCCATGTTCATAGACGAGCGGAGGGCGCTGGCGACTCCCGACCTAGAAACCGGCGAATATGAGAGGACGGATCTTCCCTCCAAGTCCTGCAGCCAGCTTAGAGAGGAGAATGCTGAACTCAGGGTCACGATCGCTGAGATGGCTGCCGGACGCAACCAAATGGAATTGCTTTTCGGGTGCTAGGCAATGTAGCGAATTACGAGCATAATCGAAGGTAAAGCGCGTCACGCCAATCGGACGGGATGCGTAGGATGCCTGATGAGCCGGTTCACCTCGGCGCTTGGAGGAACCCAATGGATTTTGCCAAGAAGTTCGCGCTACTCATGTTCGGCCTTTTCCTATTTGGAGTCGGCATACTGCTTGCCATACACTCTCAACTTGGGGCTTCGCCGTGGGATACTTTCCATGTGGGTATTGCCAACCGCACGCCGTTAAGTCTCGGACAAGTGTCCCAAATCCTCGGTGTGGTCATTATCTTGATCGACATCGCCATGAAGCAGATGCCGGGCAGGGCCACAATACTAAACATGTACTTCGTAGGCTACTTTGTTGACCTCCTTGAGGGGCATTCGCTAATTCCCAATGTCCAGAACCTGTTTGGCAAGGTAGTTATGCTTCTCTTGGGCATAGTTGCGGTGGGCTGGGGGACTTTCTTCTATCTGAACGCGGGTTGGGGCGCAGGTCCAAGGGATGGGCTCATGCTAGGCCTATCGCGGCTCTTGTCAACGAAGGTGTGGAAAGCCAGGACCGCGATAGAAGTCTGCGTTGCGCTGGCCGGACTTGCCCTGGGCGCAAAGCTGGGATTGGGGACGGTTGCAGTCGCGTTGCTGGTGGGCCCCGCGGTCCAGATCGCCTACCGCATTGGCGGTATCGATCCCAAAGCGATCGTGCACCGAACGCTAGCTGACGATTACCGCGCCCTGGTCTCCAGGACCCGGCATTCGCAAGAAGGGCGCGTGCGCAGTCAATAGCCACGTCGGTCAGAACAGACTTTGCAGATAAGGCGGACAAGCAGATGACCACAGACACCTTTGATCTGACTCAAGGCGGAATCCTCAAGAAGATTCTGCTGGTCGCCCTTCCCATTATGGGTACGCAGTTCGTGCAGATGACCCGTGGGGGCTACGGGGAGTGATGACAACTACTCCACCTCGGCCGGGCAACATGGGATCAAAGTGTCTCTCGTAGACCTGAAGCGAGCGTGCGTAGTCATCAGTCAGCTTCGCACCTACCTCCGCGCTCACTGCAGCAATCGGATGTCATATCCCCGCCTGATCGCCGTCTTTAGGTCTTTCTTGGACTTCCCCCGTTCTTCCCAGATGTTTGGGGTATCGGACCAACTCAAACAATCACCGGGAGCCAACCAGGCTGGACGCTATCGGTTGGGAATCCTCTCGGCCTTGATCGCTATGCGAGCTTCGGCGAGAGTAACCTCAACGATCCGAACGTTGATCTTGATTGGATATCCCTTCACGTGATAGTAGAACGAATCAACACCAGTCCAGGTCACAGGCACTTCGTACTCTCGCTTAGTGCCCGGGCCGGTCAACACGAAGTCCAGAGGGCTCACGCTCTTACATAAAAGGAGTTCCTCGGCATAGTGCACTCCCGCCGACCAAGCGCTGCTGGGTTGCATGATCAATGGAAAATCAGGGTTGGCCAGTTTACGGTTGATCATCTCTACCTTTTGGTCGTCCGAAACCAGATGGCGATATCCCCACTCCCCGAAGGCTGCGATTCTGGCCTCTGGAGTCGATAAGAGTGCAGCTACCACAAGGATCAGTATCAGAAGGGCCCCTCCCACTCTTGTCATGAGGCGGTAGTCGACCCTCCGGAGCACCGACATGCCAACACATCCCTTCGGACCGGGTGCATGCGTCCAGCACCCTCGTACAATAGCAGAGCCCTAGATCGCCCACAACTCAATCCTCGCACTATTCCACCTTAGCAGACGTTGGAACCCGTTGGAAGGTTCGCCAGTCGCACATTGGAGGCTTCCCTCTACCGGACATACCGCAAGATCCGGGTGGCCACGTCCTCAAGCAGCGTCGTAACGTCCTCGGGGAGTGACCCCACAGTGTGCAAGTTGACTACCGTTCGCCCACTGCGGACCAGCATCCGCGCCGATTCACTGGTCAACCAGTGCGAACACTCATCGCCAATCGTTACGCCATTGAAGGCTCCCGCTGTCGCCCGGAGCGAGGTTGACATCACTTGAGTCTGACAAGCAGACGCTGCCAACTCGCTAGACTTGAGCCTGACGAAATCGACTTCGAGTAAGGAGCCGCTCTCAACATGCCGCCAAAGCTGTCTCGGTACGGAATGGAGGTCTCCGTCGGCGAGCCACTGGGTCCGACGGATGCCCTCCAATTTGAACTGGCCCGTCCCAAGCAGTCCGGCTATCGCAGGCAGCCCCAGGAGCGGACTAAGAATCGCAAGGACAAGGATCAGTCCCGCCACGGCGGCAAGGATCTTGAGTAGTGCTTTGCGCCTATCGCCCACGTGGACCCCCCTAACTCAAATGTCTGTCGCTTCCATTGTAAGACAATTGCTGCGGTTCGTGGTCCGCCCGGGTGCGCTCAACTGGCACATAATGGTATGATTCCTTGGGTACAGTCAGATTCGTAACCACATTACCGCGGGTGAGTGATAAACATGCAAAAGATAGTCCCCTGCCTCTGGTTCTCCAAAGAGGCCGAGGAGGCTGCCGAGTACTACGTTACGGTCTTCAAGGACTCCAAGATCGTGGACGTCAAACGCTTCGGGAAGGGCGGCCGCGCGCCTGAAGGCAGCGTGATGGCTGTTTCGTTCAAGATCCGCGGATACGAGTTCGCGGCGCTGAACACCAATCCTGAGTCCAACTTCACTCCCGCGATATCCTTCTTCGTTCACTGCGGCACGCGAGAAGAAGTGGATGAGCTCTGGGGTAAGCTCTCCGAAGGAGGTTCTCCCCTCATGGAGCTCGACAAGTACCCGTGGAGCGAAAGATACGGGTGGATCCGCGACAAATACGGAGTCACTTGGCAGCTCATGCTGGCGCCTCAAGCGGCAAAGATCGTGCCGTCTCTCCTATTCGTGGGCGCCCAGTACCGGAAGGTCGAGGAGGCCATGAAGTTCTACACGTCGCTGTTCAAAGACTCCCGCATCAACAGCATAGAGCGCTACGGTCCCGACCAGCAGGGTGAGGACGAAGACGCCGTGATGTACGCCTCGTTCACGCTCGCCGGGCAGGAGTTCGTCGCCATGGAGAGCGGTTTGGAGCACGCCTTCACCTTCACCGAGGCTGTATCGCTCATGGTGAACTGCGAAGATGCGAACGAAGTAGCCATGCTGACGGATAAGCTGTCGTCGGGCGGCATTAGGCAACCCGGAGGATGGCTGAAAGACAGGTATGGCGTGTCGTGGGTCATAGTGCGGCGTCCGACCTAGCGCATGAGCGCCCTCGGTACGAACCTATCAAAGAAGGCTCTAAAGCCCTCGTCTATCGACGAGATTTCGGCCGAATCCATATCTATGTAGTACCTGCCGGTGCCGATCTCCACCGAGATGCTGTCTAACGGAAAACCCGGTCGCCGCTTCTCGTGCGCTTTGGATGATAAGAGGAATCTAACTCCGGAGATGTCGTCGCCCATGTGCTCGTAGACCGTGTCCTCACTGAGGATCAGGCAAATAGCGTTGCGATACTGCGCAACGCACTGGCCGCCGAGCGAGCGCGCCAAGCCTGAGTAGTACTCTATCATCTGCTCATCGTCCAGCTTGCGGCCGCCGACGTTTCGCACATGTGTACCGGGTTGCAGGTCATCATCCAAGCCCTCGATGTACAGACCGGAATCACAGGAAAAAGCGGGCATGCGAGCGGCGCGGAAATAGGCCCATGCCTTAAGGCGAGCGTTCTCCAGGGGGCTGCGTCCGTTCTCTTGGACTGCCGGAAGCCGGATACCGACCTCATCTGGACCGACGACCTCTATCCCGGTGTCCGCTAGGATACTTCGCATCGTTTCCAGTTTCGCTTGATTGCCTGTGCCGTAGAGAATCCTCATCATTAACCTCCAACCGCCGTACACGACGCTATCCTGAAAACCAACCTCTGCCCGCCCCAAACAATGCGACCACGAGACAGACGACAGCATTCGTGCCCCAGGCATACGATCCCTCTCAGGCCTGATGATTGCTGGCAGGGCAAGCCGTGATTCGAACTACCATCTACCGTCACGGCAAGTTCTAGGCCTGTGAACGGATAGGGCAGGCTGGGCATTCAACCACCGTTTGAGTCATCTGTGCCCCTGTCAACTAACGGTTGAGTGTTGTTCAACCCAGAGTTGCTAGGACACTGGATACGGTCTGTGTTAGTTTCGAGGGGAGGTCACCTAGCAAGCATCAGGTGGGAGGTTAGTCACATGATCAACATGGAGAGAACTGGAGCCAGGATCTCTAAGCTTCGCAAGGATCAGGGTATGACTCAGGCAGAGTTGGCCGCGAGGCTGATGGTGTCTCCTCAGGCCGTATCCAAATGGGAGACCGGGCAGGCGCTTCCCGACTCAGGTCAGCTTCTGGCGATGTCCCATCTTTTCGACGTGACCATCAACAGCATCCTGGCCGGGGAAGCGCCGGCTGCAAGTCCCGCGCGCCCATCCACTCCACCGCCTCCAGCGACTCCTCCGAATTACGACGCAGATGACGCCGACGGTACCGACGATGCTGATGATTCTAACGACGCCGGCGAAGAGGAGTGCGGCGAGCCGAATCCCAGGCCTGGGATGCTCGAGACGATCACAGGCCTGGCACCCTTCATTGATAGTGATACCCTGGGGCAGTTGCTCAAAGACTGCGACTGGACCGGCGCAGAGGTCAGCCACCTGGAATCCGTCATTGCATTCTTGAGCAGCGATGTGGTCGACGAGCTGATCGACCGAGTGCCTCCTCCTTCTGCAGCCGAGATTGCCAGACTAGCCCCCTTCCTTGGTTCCGCGAAGCTTGCATCACTTCTGGAGGATGTAGAAGACGAGATTACCCTGGAGCTCCTGAGGCAAGTATCAGCATTCCTTCCTCCCCAAACGTGCTCGCGCCTGTTCATGAGGCTCTTAAGCGAATCCGGAGATCACAGTTTCGAGACTCTTGCGGCTTTCGCGCCATTCATAAACGCTGAAGCCTTGGAGGCTCTTGTTCGCGCCGTCCCGCCGCCTAACCTTGAGGGTCTCAGAAGGATAGCTCCGTTCCTGGATGAAGAACGCGTGGGCCATTTGCTCCGCGAACTGCTGAATCGGGGAACGTAGACCAGACGCCAAAGGAACCCTCCTCCGCCTGTCGAACTGCTAACCCGATCTTGCTTGATCAACACGTGTAGATGATAACGGCGAAGAGCTGGGCGGGTAGGACTTGTGTCTCGCAGGAGACCGCCGGATCAGGTAGAATAATCCAGGAGACATAAGACAGCGGAGCGCGGGCGCAAGAACGTGGGCGGAAGGATCGTTATTAATGCTCAGCAGGGCGCGACTCTTGGCTCGCCTCAAACCATACCTACGTTGGCTGCCGTACATCGGTATTCTCATCCCCCCTTTTCTTGAGGACCGGAACGCGGCGGTGGCCAAATGGGTCATCATCGCGGCGGCGATCAGCGTCCAGGCATGGAAGGACTTTGTCGGCGACGCCTACGCGGAGGACAAGCTGTTGGCGCGCCTTAGGGGTCACTTGTCGACCCTCGTCGACGAGATCGAGGCCATCCTTGGCCCCGAATACGAGGGAGCGGTCCGCGCTAACCTCATGCGTCCTTGCGACGAAGCCAGGCTTCGGATCCTGTGCTGCGTGTGTTCCCATAAGTCGAGCGAACTGAAGATGCGCTGGGAGATAGGCAAAGGCGTGTGCGGAGTGGCTTTCGCCCGCGACCGCATGGTCTACGGAGACCTTCGGGAGCACTCCTGGGCCGAGAGCTACGAAGACCTCATGGACGAGACCGGTCAAGTGGCCTATGGCCTTTCGGAGGAGCAGTGGGCGCTCACCCGTAACCTTGAGACAATCGTGGCAATACCGATATATGAGGGTAACGATAGAAGACGCAAGTGGGGTGTCCTGTGCCTGGATTCGACAAAGGCGATACCCCCTGACATAGTGGATTCGGACATCGCCAAAGTGCTTGAAACGTATAGAAGAATGTTCGGAGTGAGTATAATCCTGTGAGCGCTTGGAGGGCAGAGCATGACGAGAGATAACGGGGAGCCCACCCCGCTACCGAGGGGACTTCGGTTCGTGACTGTCCCCGAGGTCAGCGTAGAGGAACAGATCGAAATCCTGGAAAGGATCGAGAAGCGGGCCCGAGATCCCGTGGTCCAGCGTGACATCCATTATGCGATCACGCTAATGCGGAACAACGGGTCGTCGAAGTAGGTGGACGCGCTTACGGGGGGCACCGGCAGCTTCTCCGGCTTCTCCGGCTTCTTCGCCGAGTTCTACGACATACTCCATGCAGGGTTGGACGACGTGAGCGCCTATGTCGAATACGCCTCCGCATTCGGGCCGCGGGTGCTGGAACTCGGGTGCGGGACCGGCCGTGTCCTCATCCCGTTGGCGTGCGCGGGATTCTCCGTGACGGGTGTCGACTCCTCCGGCGACATGGTGGCCATCTGTTTGGAGAGACTGGGATATGAGCCGGAGGAAGTCCAAGCAAGGACCACGGTCCTGGAGCAGGATGCAAGGAACCTGCACCTGCAGGAACGCTTCGACCTCATCATCGCACCCTGCAACTTCCTGAACTACTTCACGCTGCCGGGTGATGTTGAAAGAGTCCTCGCCGGAATCCGCGAACATCTCGCCCCGGACGGGACCTTTCTCCTGGACAACGGCGTTCCGGACCTGGATTACATGCGGTCGGTTGACGGGACTACCAGAGAGTTCGAGTTCGAGCATCCCCTCACCGGGACTTCCATCACATACAGGATCACCACGCGGTACGATTTCCAGAACCAGATGGAATTCAACCACTTGGAGCTTGTTGAGGAGGACGTATCACCCCTGCACGCCTCTCCCCTACGCGCCTCTCCCCTACGCGTCTCGCCCCTACGCGTCTCGCCCCTACGCCTTGCCGAGGCTGACGAGACGCTGGCCTACTACTTTCCTTCCCAGGTTAGGGCCATGTTGACCGGGGCAGGGTTCGAGATCTTCCGTGAACGGGGAGCCCTCACGGAGGACGTCCCGGTTTCCGATCATGGCGGTGAGATGGTCTTCCTTTGCAGGCGGAAGGGCCGTTAGGCGCGCGCCAACCTGTGCTAACCCAGCCCAAGAGAGTATGATGGACGTAACTTGACCGAATTAACGTGGAGTGAACCTCGTGAAGACCGGAGTCGATATCGGAGGATCCTTAACCAAGATCGTGACCGTTTCTGACAGCGGAAGGCAGTACTGCCTCCTCGAGCATACCGATGCCGCCGGGGTGGCGGAGATACTGCCCCGGGAAGGCGAGATCTACGTGACAGGCTGCGGCGCCAAAGAAGTGGTAAGGCGCCTTGGCCGCCATGCTCATATCGCGGAAGAGCTCCACAGTTTCTGCGCGGGAGCCCGCCAATTGGTCTTCGAACAGGGCCACGGGTCAGACCCCTTCGTTCTGGTCAGCATGGGAACAGGAACATCGGTCTTCCACGTCTCCCCCACTTCCGGCACCCGTGCCGCTGGGACAGGGGTCGGCGGAGGTACTATCACCGGCCTTGGCAACCTTCTTTTGTCGACGAAGGACTTTGCGACGATCATGGAGATGGCCTCCAGGGGTAGAAGGCAGCGCGTGGACCTTATGGTCAGCGATCTCTACCCCGATGCCGCCGATTCCCCCGTCCTTAGCGCCCTCACCGCAGCCAACTTCGGCAGGGCGAGCGCGGGCTTCTCAGGTTGCGGAGGTCCGGGCACCGCGAAAACCGAGAGTCCTGCGGACCCCGAGAGCCCTGCGAACCCCGAGAACCCTGCGGACCCCGAGAACCCTGAGGACCCCGAGGACATAGCTTCCGCCATAGTGCAGATGGTGGTCGAGACCGTCGCCGTCCTGTCCATCCAGGTGGCGAGGACTTACAATACCCGGTCTATCGTGGTGGGAGGCTCCCCCAGCAGTCACCCGCTGACCCGCAAGCGTTTCCTCGAGATAGGAGACCACCTTGGACACGAGTTCGCCTTCCTCGAGCACGGAGCTTTTTGCGGCGCTTTGGGAGCGATCCTGCTCAGCCGATGAGCCCCTGGTCCAACGCAGCCAACACCATATGAGCCATCCAACCTCTGGACAGAGGGCAATCGGGGTCGACTTCCGTTGGCAGCGCGCCAAGCAGCCTGACAGATGCCCCATCCTCCTCACCCGCCAGCGCCGCCGCTACTTCCTTTGCGGTGAGAGGCGCGCCGGATCTCCCTGACAGGCCCGCCTGCAGAGCGCCGGATCCGGCCACCTTCTCCGGCCAGGGCCCTTCCAGGATGGCCGCCAGTTCGCCACCGGTGACGGGCCTATCCGGAAAGAAGGAGTTGTCCCGAAACCCGGCCTTAAACCCTCGCTTAGCGAGCGCCAACACGGCGGGGAAAAACGGCTCGGTGGGCGATACATCGGTGAAGGGCGACAGGTCCAGGAGTTCAGATACGGTTACTACCCGGTAACCGTATGCCCTGAGCAGTTCAAGCTGCCGGGGCAGTGCGTCGACAATAGGGCTCTCCTTAGACATGTTGTAGCCATCTTTCTGGAAGATGATCTGCCCGTTCAAAGAAGCAGGGTCTCTGGCCAGCTCACGTTCCAGGGCCCCTACCATCAGGTCGACGTCCCGCTTGTAGTCGCCGGTCGACGCCTTCCACCCTCCTCCGTCGAAGCTTGCTCCCAGGTAGTTGTAATGGAGGCGGCCGTACACATCGTAGGCGTTTCTGCCGTCAGGGATCCCGTCTATGTAGTGCGGCGGACGAGCCAGGCGCATCTCGTACCCGAGCTCGGACTTCACGTAGTCGTGCAGTCCCCTTAGGTCGTCCTCCACCTCCCGGCTGTTCCGGAAGTGACCCCGCGACCCGTATACGATGCGACTGGGTCCGAAATCAATGTGGGTCATACCGTGATTGGTGAGCTCGTGGCCTTCATCGAGGATCCGCTTGGCCAACGCCTTCTGGTTGATCGCGCCGGCCAGGGCGTCGCTGCCGAACTCCGGGTAGTGATCGTACTTCACGCCGCTCCAAAGCGCGGTCCCAAGCTTGCCCTGGCGGTCAGGGTAGTTCGCCGCGGTGCTGCCGATAACATCGAAGGTCCCCCGTGCGCCGTACCGGCGAAGGCTCTCAAGCAGGCTCTCGGTAAGCCCGTTGCCGCCACCGGGCCTGGCGGGTGAGGCAGTGGGCCCGTCGTCGAATGTCATTGCCACCACTAGGCGACCGGGCGGAGGGAATACCCTCTCGATACGCCTCACTGAACTGAGAGTCCGAGCCATTTTGGCTTTTCGCAGGGCTTTAAGGCCGCGGTTGACCAACCTTAGGGGTGAGAGGACGTCCATTGATTGCTCCTTAGTGGGTGCTACCCGTGTCGTCGAGAGGGCCTAGCATGAGGTTCTCCAGCCAGAGGCCGGTCGGACCCATGGCGGCGAGCGCCAACCTCATGAGGGTCTTGGGTGCCTTAACGTAGCGTCCCGTCTTCCGGATCTTGACGAGACCGGTCAGGGGAATAGCGGTCCGCGGCGACGGGACTCCGAAGGGAATCGCCGACCCTTGGAGCACCGCTCGCCTAACCTGTTCGATGTTGACCCCGGGGTCGAGCGACGGGATCTCGCATCCTGCTCTGGCGACCTCCCACTCGAAGTGGGCGTCGCTCCCGCCTACCATAGGCAGGCCCTGGGCCCGCGCGTAATCCTGCGCCATTCGGTTTGCTTCGGGATTACGCAGCGAACTTGCTCTGCCGTTGTAACCCTCCAGGGCGTCCAGCCCGGAGGACCGGATCAGGTCCGCCGCGAGATTCATCCTCGCCTCAAACGGGTGGGCCAGCACGGCAATGCCGCCCTTTTCGTGGATGGCCGCGATTACCATCTCGAGCGGGTAGACCCGCGGCCGGCGGCCGTCGTGGACAGGCACTGCAGGCTCTTCCTCGAGGAACAGCCCCACCACGTGGCCCATCGGAGTAGGATACTCGATGCCCGGTATCACCAGAAACAGCGGGTCCCGGTTAGCGGACCTGGCCTCAAGGCCGCCCCGGAGCGACAGGTGATCTGTAACAGCGACGCCGTCCAGTCCCCGCTCCCGGGCCAACCTCACGATCTCCGACGGCTCGACCCGCGAGTCGTCAGAGTACTTGGAGTGCGTATGTAGGTCCAGCTTCAGCAAGAGTAGTCCTCCGTAAGTACGCTCTTCTATGTATTCCGCTTGCCGAGCGCTCTCGCCAAGTAGAACAGCCCGGGCAAGGGATCTTTCAGGCGAAACACCCCATCGACCACCCGTGGATCGAGAAGGTCCTTCACGAAACCGGTCAGGAACGCTGCCTTGTTCGGCACCCTGCGCAGGTAGCCTGTCACCGACAAAAGGTCCTGGAAGAGATAGCGCATGCGCACCCCGGTCTTGTACGCGGGCGGACTGCCAGCATCCTCCCCCATCGCCACCCGGCGCAGGGCGTCGGGGAAGTTCAGGCCTGCAGCGGCCGACAAGGGCAAGCTGCCCCAGAACCGCGGGTTGATCTCCATGAGCACGTAGTCGCCGGTCGCGCTCTCGCGCTTCCACTCAACCATGGCGACGCCGTACCACTTGAGCTCCCTGAGCAGGCGAAGGCTCATCTCAATGAGGTGCTCGTCCCTCACGCTCTCACAAAAGCAGCTGGGCCCTCCGGTCACGGGATACTCCCGGATACGCCTGTGGCAGAAGACCATCGCCGGCTTTGAGGAGGCGTCGAGCACAGCGGACATTCCCCATCCGTCGCCCCGTATGTACTCTTGGACCAGAGGAGACGCCTGGATAGCCGCCATCCTAGTGTAGACGGACGCAAACTCGGACGGGTTCTCCACGATCGCGTACCTGCGCTCAGGCGGAAGCGCCAGCGCCTCACCCTCCCTGTACTTCACGACCACGGGGAACTTGAGGCGAGAAATGAGCCTGCCGGGATCGTCTCCAGGGGCAGCCTCCTCTGTGCGCGGCACCCGCAGCCCCAGGCGGCTGGCGACCTTGAGTAGCCGTTCAGTGTCGTTAGCGATTTGTATGGCGTCAAGCGATGGAAGGGCTACGTGAAAACGCTCCCGCACCTCGGAGATCTCCCGCGCTACGGCCAGAATGCTGGAGAGAGAGACCGGAATGAGGACGTCCCCTTCCTCGCCCAATCCCATGAGGTCGTGAATGAAGGAATCAGGGCTTGTCCTGCTCGATGCGGTAAACGCCCTCTCTGACACAAACCGGGAGTGGAAACCAAGAGCATCTACCGGGGAGATACCCCGCTCTTCCGCGGCAATCACTCGATGACCGGTCTCACCGAGGGAGCGGATCACCGACAGCGACATCCTGTAGCGCGCATCGGTCACAATGACGCTCAACCCATGACCTCCATCGAGCCGATGAATCCCTTTATGCTGCTTCTGAGGTAGAAAGCTTCCCTCTCCTTCACTTCTGGGGGCAGATTTCTGAACTCCGACAGCCTGGGGTCCCGGTCAAGCAGGCGCCGCAGGCACGCATCAGTCAACTCGTCGAGGTCCTCGCCGTCGGCGCCACCCGACTGACCGCCAACTGACTGACCGCTGCCCGGTTGATCACCAGCCGACACTACCTCGCCTATTACACTCCGCCACAGCGCCAGTTGCTCTTTCTCATCCTGAAGAAGCCGCCCGACGTCCGAGGATACCCCGTAGTGCCCGTAGCAGGCCATGGAGGCCTCGGCAGCGGCCAGGGCGTCGATAGACGCAAGAGTCACGTCGTAGAAAAACCTGGGCGGGGTAGCAGGGCGGAGATAATCCCCGAAGAAGTAGGCGCCGGCTGCCTCTCCGGCAAACAGCACGTCCTTCTCGCCCAACCTGAACAAGTACGACTGGTGGTGCGGCGCGTGGCCGGGGGTATCCAGCACCCGCAGCCCGTCGACTCCCCTGTCCTGGGGCATCAGATTGCTCTCCGGTACGGGGGATATCGGGCCGAAGGCCTGGGCAACGTGACCCAAGGTCGCGAGGCTCCCTTCCCAAAGCTTTGCTGGGTTCAGGAGGTGAGGGCGGCCCCTGTCATGGACTACAACCTTCAGACCCGGGTATGAGGCAATCAGTTCGCCAAGCCCTCCCGCGTGGTCGATGTGAACGTGAGTCAGAAGGACATAGTCGATCCTTCGCACCGAAAGGCTCTCGAGGCATTTCAGGAGCGACGGGATCCCGCACGCCGGACCCGGGTCCACCAGCATGGTCCTGTACAGGCCGGTGCCCATGACGAGACCAAACCCGCTCTCCCGGATCAGATACGGAGTGATGAAGTCGTGATACCCTGGAATAGGGATGTCGAGACGCAGCCGGTATAGGTCGGCGTTATCGAGAGAAAGGATTTCGTCTACAGCACCCAAGAAGGACCGTCTCCGTTCATTGTCGGTAATGTCATGCACAAACGGCTCGTGATGACCCCAAGAACATGTTCACCTTCGCTGACGCCAATGAATTGGCCTGCCCCCACCAATTATCCTGCCAACTCTTTAGGCAAAATTGAGAGACGGATGATAGAACAGCGCCGGATCGTTCCGAATCTTACTGTATATGCGCGGCGACAGGCTTCGACCGGGAGGTAATCCAATGACGGCAGTTACGGAGCCCTCCGGTACCACCGCGGTGCCGGGACCGGCCCAAATACTGAGCGATCTCATCCGCTTCGACACTCGGAACCCTCCGGGGAATGAGGGTCCCTGCATCCAGTACATCAGGGAACTCCTGGGAGGAGCCGGGTATGAAAGCACCCTGATCGCCAAGGACCCGGCCCGGCCCAACCTAGTCTGCCGCGTGAAAGGACAGGGTGTGGGCCCTCCGTTCCTCATGTACGGCCACGTCGATGTAGTCCCTACGACCGGCCAGGAGTGGCAAGTGCCGCCCTTCGAAGGTCGCATTGTGGACGGGGTTCTATGGGGCCGGGGCGCCATCGACATGAAGGGCCCGCTGGCCATGATGATATCCGCGCTCCTTCGAGCCCGGACCGAAGGACGAACGCTCCCCAGCGACGTGGTTTTCGCCGCGCTCTCGGATGAAGAGGCAGGCAGCGACTACGGCGCCCGCTTCCTTGTGGAAGAGCACCCTTCTTTGTTCTCGGGAGTAAAGTACGGGATCGGGGAGTTCGGCGCAGCGTCAATACACATCGGTGGGACTCGGCTCTACCCCATCATGATCGCGGAGAAACACGCCGCCTGGCTCAAAGCCACCATTAAGGGGTCGGCAGGCCACAGCGCCCTCCTGCACCAGGGCGGCACGACGGCCGCTCTGGCCAAGTTCCTTCTGGGTCTCGACAGAGCGCGCCTGCCGGTACACGTCACGCCAGCTGCAAGAATCATGATCCGGGCGCTGGCCAAGGCTTTGCCGCTCCCTTATGGTCCATTAGTCGGGCTCATGCAGGTACCGGCTCTTGCGGATGTGGTCATCAGCGCGATGGGTCCTACCGGCAGGGTGCTCCGCCCAATACTGCACAACTCGGTGAACGCCACGATCATTCGGGGCGGAGATAAGGTGAACGTCGTTCCTCCAGAAGTGGATGTTCTTCTGGACTGCAGGCTCCTCCCCGGGTTCTCGGTGGGGGACGCCGTTGCCGAAATACGAGCCGCTACAGGTATTGAAGCGTCCTTCGAAGTCCTAAGGGACGAACCGGACCACGGTGAGCCGGACCTGGGCCTTTACGAGACGCTGGCAGGTGTGCTGGCGGAGTGCGACCCCGACGGCAAGAGCATACCCATGCTCTTCCCCGCCATAACCGACGGCAGGTGGTTCTCGAAGCTCGGAATACAGACTTACGGGTTCACCCCCATGAATATGCCCCCCGATCTGCCCTTCACCGGAGTCGTCCATGGAGCCGACGAACGAGTGCCGGTGGAGGCCCTCTCATTTGGCGCCGACGCCATATACAAGCTTCTGCTCAGACTCTAGACCCGCGCCCGGTACCGGCTGCTCCCACAAAAGAAAACGCCCCCAACCGGGGGCGCCAAGAATCTTAGCGTGTACTGGGGGGAGCCAGGTACACAGTATAGTAATCGTTGAGAGGGCGCGAAATCTGAGGGTTTTCTTTACGAAACCCGTCGCCTTATGCGGAACCTCATGGAAGTAGAGTCCTGGTAGCTAAGGCAGATCGCGAGTACCTGCCCTCTGGGGCCATAGTAGACTTCCTGAGACCTGATAACCGGCCTGCCTTCAAAGGAAGGGATCTCCTTCAGCACACGGACGGGGGCCATGACAGCCGTAAGAAGCGAGTCGACGTGGTGTGCCGCGAAGCCCCCAAGTTTCAGGATCTCGTCAAGCGGTTTGTCCAGCGAGCCCTCGTCGAGGGCTCCGCCCACAAAAGCCGCGGGCACGACATCAATGGAGTAGGACACGGGCTTTCCGCTTCTCTCACAGGTTCTCTCAAGTCTTAGGAGCGTATCGCCCGCCCAGCTGAACCGCACCCTGAGCACCCGCGACATAGGCAGCATAGTGCAGCCGATGAGCGTAGGGATCGTGGGTTCCACCGCTGAACTCACTGCGCTCTCGCCGGGCGTAAGGGTGTCAAACGTGTAAGTCGTACCGGGTACATGGGACGAGAGGAACGTGCCTACCCCGTGGCGGGCGAAGATCGATCCTTCCTGCTCCAGGAGCCTGTGAGCCTCGCGGATAGTCGTCCGCGACACCCCGTAGCGCTCTGCGAGGGCCGACTCCCCGGGAAGCCGCACCGTCTCGGTTGTCGATTGGGCCGAGAAATCGGCCCTTATCTTCTGAGCCACCTGCGCGTAGAGCGGGCGACGGTCTCGCAAAGGTCAGCCCCTCCTCAGTTCGACAATAATCGCCAGCGTTCTCACAGGATGGTTATTCTGTGCCTTCAAATACAAGTCCTCCAGGCAATATGCTGCCTCAGGCATCCACGGCGTTCCTGCTGCGAGCCTGCGCAGCCGCTTGTGGGCTTGGTGTGAGGAAGCGTCTCCCCTAGGAGGCCGTCTTTGGGAGCGTGCAGATCCGCGCCTTAACCCCGGACCGGGATACGTCCAAGACCGCGCAGGAAGCCTCGCTTCTCCTTGGACTGTAGGGGCTGCCGGGATTTACAAACAGCATTCCTTCCCTCCGAAAGATCGTCGGAAAGTGGGTGTGCCCAAACACGGTAACATCCACGCCCAGGGCTTTCGACCTTTGAACGAGCAGCGCGAGGTCATGCTTCACCCTGTATAGATGGCCATGAGTCAAGTAGATCCGTTTGGATCCTACGGCAAGCATTTCTTCTGACGGACCCTTAACCATGTGATCGCAGTTGCCTGTAACCGCCACGACCTTTAGTCCCGCACCCAGGCCGATCCTCTGGGCGTCCTCGTAGAAGTCGCCGGCGTGCAGCAGCAGTTCAGCCCCCTGCATGAGGTCAAGACACTCCTCGACGTGCCTAAGGTCGCCGTGGGTGTCCGAAATTACGCCTATTATCAAACTAACCCTTCCTCCGCGAGCGCTGCCGCTCTCAGGTTCCTAACTATTACCTCCATGGCTCTTCGCCTATGGCTCACCGAATCCTTCTCTGCAGCGCTGGCTTCTCCCATTGTCTTGCCAAGTTCTGGACAGAAGAACAGAGGATCGTACCCGAACCCGCCGCTCCCCCGGAGTTCCGTTGTTACGTACCCTTCCACGGTCCCCAGCCCTTCGGCCACGATACCGCGCGGCGAGGCAATGCATATTGCGGCACGATACCTTGCGGTCCTCTGGGGCTCGCGGACGCCCTTCATCTTTTCGAGCAGCAGTAGGTTATTGTCGTGGTCCGAGCCCGATTCGGAGAAGCGGTGGGACTTAACTCCGGGCGCCCCGTAAAGGAAGTCAACTTCGAGCCCGGAGTCCTCGGCCAAGCACATCTTGCCGGACTGGGATGCGGCCGATATGGCCTTGATCCTGGCGTTCTCAGCAAAGGTAGTCCCGGTCTCCTCGACTGGAGACAGGCCTTCCTCACTACCGAGAGTGAGCGACAGCGGGAGGTCGGGCATGAGCTCGGCGAAGAGGCGCAGAAACTCCCGGAGTTTGCCCTTATTGCTGGTGGCTAGGACTAGTTTCACCGCTTGATGCGCGAAGCGACCTCGCCCAGCGCGTCGGCCTGTGCTTTCATAAGCGTGCCGATTCCCTCTTCGGCGATTGAGAGGAGTTCCGAAAGCCTCTCCTTGCCGAAGGGAGCGTGTTCGCCGGTGCCCTGGACTTCGATGAACTCCCCGCGCCCCGTCATAACCACGTTCATGTCCACTTCGGCGACCGAGTCCTCGGAATACCTGAGGTCAAGGACCGATTGGCCCTGGACCACTCCCACGCTTACAGCAGCGACGTAATCCGCGATCGGAATGACTTGCCATCCTTCATTCCTGGCTACGGTATCCAGGGCCAAGGCTACAGCCACGAACCCTCCGGTGATGGACGCTGTCCGGGTCCCGCCGTCGGCCTGAATGACATCGCAGTCAACCCAAATCGTCCTCTCACCCAATGCCGCCAAGTCAACAGCGGCCCTCAGGCTCCTGCCGATCAGACGCTGGATCTCCACAGTCCGCCCCCCGGGTTTTCCCCGGGAGACTTCACGGGGAGTGCGCTGCTCGGTTGCACCGGGGAGCATGGAGTACTCGGCGGTGAGCCAGCCCGACGAAGTGCCCTTGAGGAAAGGCGGCACCTTCTCTTCGATGCTGGCACAGCAAATGACCTTGGTATCCCCTGCCTCAACAAGGCAGGAACCGGCAGGGTGCTTCAGAAACCCTGTGGTGATCTTGAAAGGGCGGAGATCCCTCGGGTTCCGGCCATCGATCCGCATGCGAGTCCTCCTTCGGCTACTTGGTCTTGCGGTAAGGTATAACGCCGCCTACTACGTCCTTGGTTTCAAGCACGGTCACGAAAGACCCGGGCGAGAACTCCTCTATCAATGAAGTTAGCCTGGGCAGGGTCTTTCTATCCGTTGACACAAGGAGCACGGCCTTGGTGCCCGTCATACCCTGTCCTTCCAGCACAGTCACGCCGTAGCCCGTGGTGCGCAGCGCCTTGAGGAGATCCTCCGCGGTCCCTGTGGAGGGAATAACCTGGCAGGATACTTGGCCTATGGCCAATCGCTCCTCGAGGAAACCGCCGAGCAGCGTGCCGGATGCAAACCCCAGGCCATAGGCTAGAACCTTAATAGGATCGGAGAGGTTCTGCATGATCCTGGACAATGCTACAATATAGACGGTCGCCTCCACGAATCCCACGGCCGCTGCGGGGTACTTCCTTCCCCGCACGACCAAGAGCATTCTGACTGTTGAGAGGCTCACGTCAAGCACTCTAGCAGCAAAGATCAGGAGGTATTCGCCGAGCATCTACAGGACCTTCTCTTGGACCATCAGCGAGTGGAGCTTGTCGAGCGAGGCGCCCAGCTGCTCGGTCTCTTCTGGCGTCAGCTTCTCCAGCATTGACGCCACGTAGCGTCTTCTGGCCTCAAGGACTTCCTTGATGACTTCCTGTCCTTTGTCGGAAATGGCCAGCCTGATGACGCGCCTGTCCTGGGCATCGCGGTTGCGCTCCAAAAAGCCGTTCTTCTCCATCCTGTCGATGAGGTCTGTTGCAGTTGAACAGGCCAGGAAGAGCTTCTCGCAGAGCTCGCCCATCGTCATGTTGGGCTGCTCTCGAAGAGCGAGAAGAGCATTGAACTGGGGGCTGGTAATGCCGAAGTCAACGAGGATATCCCGTCCCCGCTTCTTTATTATGAACGCCACGTGCCTCAGCAGGCGCTCAATCTTGTTAACCGAATCACTTGGCGCATCGGGCACTGTAGGGCACCTCCTAGGACGGAACGAAACGGCAGTCTACAATCTCTTCCATGCCTAATTAAGCATAGCAGCCGATGTGCCATCTGTTCAAGTGCGGCTAGGCCTCCATCGAGGGCCTGCGGCAATCGAGTCTTCTGTCTAGTTGGGGTCCGGGATGGAGACACTTGCAGCATGGAGGTGGCTTTGTTGAACGCGAAGACGACCAGCTGGACGACGGTCGGAGTAGGCACTCTCGTGTCTGCGGTAGGACAGATGATGCATACTCCCCTGGGTACCGGTATCCTCGGCTTCGGCCTGGCCCACATTGTATTGGGCCTTCTCGACATGGCGAGGCCGAGCATCCGCAAGCGGTCCTGAGGTTCGAAAAGGCTCCTCCAGCATCAAAAAGGCAGGTCGCGTGCTTGCGACCTGCTTTTTTTGTGCCGAGTTATTGACATATGACGAAAATGGGATATGATAGCAATGTAAATGGCATATGTCATAAACGAACGGGAGGTGACATCAATGCCCGGAAGAGACGGAACAGGACCACTAGGATGCGGCGCAATGACGGGAAGAGGCTTGGGAGGCTGCTTGGGAGTCCAGCCCGGTAGAGGTGTGTACGGCAGACTATGGCGTAGATGTGGCGGTGGACCCGGACTGGGCAGATTCCTTGCGGTAGGTCCAACACAATCCCAGCGGGAGATTCTCAGCGATGAGAAGAAGAGGCTCGAGCAGAGGCTCTCGATCGTGACCAAGACCCTGGAGAGTCTCTGACAACAGAGGCAGAAGCCATAGGAGGACGCTCCTTTGGCTTTTGCTCTGAGAGTGGGGTGATGGAATGCCCAGGCCGCGAAAGTGGAGAAAGGTCTGCCGCCTGCCGGGAAACGCCCGTTTTGGGCCGTTAGGCGGCATGAGTGACTCAAGCGGCATTGTCACAATGACGGTAGACGAGTACGAAGCGATACGTCTCATCGATATGGAAGGATTCACACAGGAGGAATCGGCTCAACAGATGAACGTTGCGCGTTCCACAGTACAAGGAATCTACGACAACGCCAGAAAGAAGCTGGCTGACTCTCTGGTCCACGGAAAGGTCCTGCTCATAGAAGGTGGAGAGTACATCCTCTGCGATGGGCTGGAAGAGACCTGCAGGTGCGGCGGCTGCCATAGGCACCGCCATGGCCAAGGGTTCGGGCGAGACAGTCAGTAGCAAGGGAGGAGTATCAGTGAAAGTCGCTATCTCGAGCAGCGGAACGGACCGCTCGGCTCTGGCGGACCCCCGCTTTGGCCGGTGCGGATTCTTCGCGATACACGAGACTGAAGACGGCTCCTACCGTTTCTTACGGAACAAGGCACAGGACTCCGGAGGCGGAGCGGGGATCGCCGCGGCCCAGCAGTTGATCGACGAGGACGTGGAGGTAGTATTGACTGGGAGCCTAGGGCCAAACGCGTACAGGGTGATCGAGAGCGCTGGAATGAAGGCTTATCGCATCAGCAACGTGTCACTTGAGGAAGCAGTCGGGCTCTTCTGCGAAGCCAAGTTGGAGTCGATTTCCGAGGCAGGTCCCGCGCATCTTGGCATAGGTCAGGGTCCTCACGGAGGTTCTCCTAAGTGAACCTCTGTGTGCTCAGCGGAAAGGGCGGCACAGGCAAAACAACGGTCGCAGTAAACCTGGCCGTACTGCTGAAGGCTGAGTACTACGATTGCGACGTCGAGGAGCCGAACGGGTTTTTGTTCCTGAGGCCCACCGGGGTAAAAGCGGAGCATACGCTTGTCGACTACCCATCCATTGATCAGTCCAAGTGTACGCTGTGCGGACAATGTGCGCGAGCATGTCAGTTCAGCGCGCTTGCCTCCACGAGAAAAGGTGTGATCCTTTTCGAGGGCCTGTGTCACGGCTGCCACGCCTGTGAAATCGTGTGTGAGCAAAAAGCCATATCCTTCGAGAAGCGCTCCGTCGGCGTAGTCGAGAGAGGAATGGGGCCCGGCATTCCCTGTGCGCGGGGAGTGCTCAATGTGGGTGAACACATGGCTGTTCCTGTTGTAAGGCACCTGCTTGCGGGTCTCCAGGAGTCCCGCAACGCGATCCTCGACAGCGCTCCCGGCACCTCCTGTAACGTCGTGAACACCCTCCGGCACGCGGACGCAGCCCTTGTCGTTACAGAACCAACCTTGTTCGGATTACACGACATGGCCATTGCCGTGGAACTCCTGAAGCAGAGAGAGATTCCGTTCGGCGTAGTGGTCAACAAGAGTCAGGATAATGATGACATCATAACCCGGTACTGCGCTGATAACGGCGTAAGCGTGCTCGGCCGTGTCCCGTTTTCCCGCGTGGCTGCCCAGGAGTACTCCAGAGGACGGCTCTTGATCTATCTACCCGATTACCGGCAGGTATATGAACGAATCGCCTGCGAGGTTAGGGGGGCATTCCCATGGAACTGACAGTCCTGAGCGGCAAGGGCGGAACCGGCAAAACGATGATCACCGTTGCCCTGGCAGAGTTGTTCCCCCAAGCGGTGATAGCAGACTGCGACGTCGATGCGCCCAACTTGTACCTGTACTATAGGGGCATGGACATCGCGAAGGAATCCTTCACCGCCTCCCATAAGGCCGTGATTGCCAAAGAGTCCTGTATAGGCTGCGGTATCTGCGATGAAGTCTGCCGGTTTGCTGCCATAAGGGACCACACAGTGGACGAAGCCAACTGCGAGGGCTGCGGAGCATGTGTCTTGGCCTGCCCGGAGAAATCCATTCAGCTTAGACCGCAAAAGAATGCCGACGTCTTTCTGACGCAGACCAAGAGAGGCGTGCTTTCCAGGGCGAAAATGGCTGTGGGCAGCGACGGTTCCGGCAAACTCGTTTCGCATCTTAGGAAAAATGCCCGCGAATACCTGGACGATGCGACCGTGATGCTCCTAGACGGTTCACCGGGCATTGGTTGCCCTGTAATATCCTCCATTACGGGAGCCAGCATGGCGTTGATCGTGACCGAACCGACGCTGTCCGGGATGGAGGACTTTGGTAGAGTGTTGGACCTATGTGAACACTTCAGCATCCCGGCGGCGGTCTGCGTCAACAAGTGGGATATCAACCCCGAGGTAACTGATGAGATAAGGCGACGCTGCAAGGAACGTGGAATACCGGTTGTCGGCGAAATACCTTTCGACACTGCGGTCACGGACTCCATTAACACTCTGCAGCCCATCACCTCCTACCCCGACAGCGCTGCATGCAAAGCTGTCCTGGAGATGTGGGATAGGCTGCAAGAGGTGATCGCCCAGAGCAAGTGAGATGGGGTCCGCGGCTCACGATGATTCACGAGCAAGAAAGGCGGGTTGGATGACATGATGAAGGTTGCGGTGGCAAGCGACAGGTCCATGGTGACGGAACACTTCGGGCACTGCGAGAGCTTCAACATCTATGAGGTCGAGGACGGCGAAATCGTGAGGAGCGAATCCGTTCCCAATCCGGGACACAAGCCCGGGTTTTTGCCGAATTTCCTGAATGACATGGGCGTCAAAGTGATCATCTCAGGAGGCATGGGCGGCGGGGCGGTCGACATCTTCAATGAAAAGGGCATTGAGGTTATCGTCGGCGCTCGCGGAGGCGCAGAAGCGGCTGCGAAGGATTACCTGAAAGGCAACCTGAGGTCCACCGGGACAATCTGCCACGAGCACTGACCCATACTGACCACATAGAGAGCGGAGAATGCGAGAAGCCCCCGAATGGGGGCCTCTTATCTAGGTCATGGCTAATAAACGCAAGATGGTGGAGGCGGAGGGAATCGCACCCTCGTCCGTTGATAACCCAGCCTCAGTCTCTACGAGCGTATCTCCGGATTTGCTCTCGCCGACCGTAGCGCCCCGGAGCGGGCTCTACGTTCCGCCAGCCCGGAATTGCGTTCCCTTGAGGGTCCCGGACGTCCCCCTCAAAGTATCTCTCCTAGGTGACGGTGACTCCGGGATAGGAGAGAAGTCTCCCGGCTCACCGGGCTGCCTAATTAGGCAGCCAGTGCGTAACTGTTGTTGGCAGTTATGATTTTGCCGTTTGTTGGGTACGGCACCCATGCTCGCTGCTCAGACCCGACTACCAGCGTCGAACCTGGTCGCCCCCATACACTGCGATCTTAACATCTTCTCAACCGGGTCACAACCGCCACTGAACTGCCCCGTCGCTACGACCAGTGCGTACATGCCAGGCGTGATCCGGTCTTGCGTCACATCTTACCCCGGGCGGCACGGTCTCCTTCACGCCGGAGCTCCCTATCGCGAACTGCCTCGCGCTTGTCGTAGACCTTGCGACCCTTCGCCAGGGCCAGGTCCACCTTGGCTTTCCCGTCTTTCCAATAGAGGGACAACGGCACCAGGGTATACCCTCGCTCCGCGACCTTGGCGGCCAGCTTGCGGATCTCGCGCTTGTGCAGGAGCAGTTTCCTTGGGCGAAGCGGGTCGTGGTTGAACCGGGACGCGGGTTCGTACTGATCAATATGGGCGTTCTGAAGCAGCACTTCCCCGCCGACTATCTCGGCGTAAGCGTCGGAGAGACTGGCGCGGCCAAGCCGGAGCGACTTGACCTCGGTACCGATAAGGGCGATGCCGGCCTCGATGGTGTCCTCGATGGTATACTCGTGCCTCGCCCGGCGGTTTTGCGCTATGAACTTGCGGGCCGATTCCCTATCCATATGAACTCCTCAGTGCCAGACCCAGGAAAGCCTGTCTCTATCTAGAGGCCCAGTTCCTCGTGGATTCCCTGCATGGCCGAAAGGCCGATAGCGACAAACTCCTCTAGAGAGAGACCGAGCTCGCTGCACGCGCGGATGGTGTCCCTATTGGCTCCCTTAGCGAAAGACTTCTCTCCCATCCTATGGACCACAAAATCGGTGTCTATGGCTGAGAGCTTCTTCTCGGGAGAGATCAGCGCCGCGGCGACGATCAGGCCTGTCAGAGGATCCGCGGAATACAGGGCTTTGGACATCCTGGTTGCGCGAGGGATACCGTGATAATGGTTATGGGCCTTCACGGCGTCGACGATCTCGGGGTCAAACCCCAGGTCTTCGGCGATCTTGCCGGACAGAAGACTGTGAGCGGCCGGATCGGTCTTGGTCTCTTCATAGTCGATATCGTGGAGAAGACCGGCGGCTCCCCACCTGTCCTCATCCTCGCCAAAGTGCCGCGCCAAGCCACGCATGACTGCCTCGACGGCCAATATGTGCTTGAACAGATTCTTGGTCGTGATGCGAGCTTCAACTTCCCTGACCAGCTCTTGCCTGTCCATCTCATCACCCCGCTCCATAAGTTAAGAAGCCATAGACAATATGGCCTCTTATGGTACTGATATAGTCCTTCCGACTCGGGTTGTCTTGCCCTCGGATTATCTTGCCGCGATGGCGAGCCCTATCGAGGTCAGCATGAACCCGACGGCAAGATAGACTGTCAGTTTGGATAGAAGAGCATCAAGGCCCTTCCTTCTCCGGCCGAGGAGCGCTTCCGCGCCTCCGCCTATTATTCCAAGTCCCGCGCTGCGACCCGGCTGGAGGATAACCACCATAATCAGACTTAGTGTGATGACCCAGTGCACTATCCTGAGGAATATCGTCACGCCGTTCACCCTTTCCGTGGCATTCTAGCATCCATTTTGGTCTAGAGTCTACCCGGAATAGTGATCCTCTGCGCGTAGCGCGCCGCCGCGCCCAACTCCTCCTCGATGCGCAGGAGCTGATTGTACTTGGCAACCCTCTCGCTCCTGCACGGTGCGCCGGTCTTGATTTGACCGCCTCCCGTTGCCACAACGAGATCAGCTATGAACGAGTCTTCTGTCTCACCCGACCTGTGAGAGACCACCCACCTGTATCCGGCATGCCGCGCGGTATCGATGGTCTCGAAGGTCTCGGTGAGGGTACCTACCTGGTTCACCTTGATGAGGACCGAGTTGGCCGCCCCCACTGCTATGCCCTTTTCGAGCCGGGCCTTCTGGGTCACAAAAAGGTCGTCGCCGATGATCTGGACCTTGTCTCCCAAAGTCTTCGTCAGGAGCACAAAGCCTTCCCAATCATCCTCAGCCAGCGGGTCCTCAAGAGACACTATCGGGTAGGCCTTCACCCAGGCGGCATACTTCTCTACCATGGCCGCGCTGTCACCCTCCCAGTTCTCGCCCGCCAGGACGTACCTGCCGCCCTTCTCGAATTCGGAAGCGGCGGAATCGATGGCCAGGTAGCAGTGCCTGCCGGGTTCGTATCCGGCCTTGCGAATCGCGTCCGTGAGGAATTCCAGCGCCTCTTCGTTTGAACGAAGGTCGGGAGCGAATCCGCCTTCGTCACCCACGGCGGTAGTGAGTCCCTTCTTCTTAAGGAGACCCTTCAGGGATTGATAGACCTCGGCCGCCATCTGAAGCGCCGCGGTGAAGTTGGGAGCTCCGGCGGGGACGATCATAAACTCCTGTATGTCCACGTTGTTATCGGCGTGTTTGCCTCCGTTGAGGACGTTCATGAACGGGACGGGCAGGTAGGTGGCGTTTACGCCGCCCAGATACCTGTAGAGGGGCTGGCCGTGGGACTGAGCTGCCGCACAGGCCACCGCCATCGACACTGAAAGGCAGGCGTTGGCTCCGAGTTTGGACTTGTTGGGAGTGCCGTCCAGCTTCAGAAGCAGTTGGTCCAGTTCCTGTTGCGATGCGGCGTCCATCCCAATGAGCTCGGAAGCTATTATCTCCTTTACGTTCCTGACCGCCGTTGTGACGGCCTTTCCTCCGAAAGCCTTGCCTCCGTCCCTCAGTTCGAGGGCTTCATATGTACCGGTGGACGCTCCGGACGGGACCATCCCCCGTCCAAACGAACCGTCACTCAGAAAAACGTCGGCCTCCAGCGTGGGGTTGCCTCTTGAGTCCAGTATCTGCCTGGCCTTTACGTCAATGATCTCAGCCATCTGTCATCATCCTTCCAGTTCTCGTTCAATAAGGCTGTGCCGGTCCATTTCCGCCGGCTTGGGCAGCCCGAGGATCATGAGAAGCGTTGGGGCTATGTCCGCAAGCACTCCGTGAGCGCGCAATTTCTCCTGCTTGAAGTCGTGTCCTACGAGAATACAGGGCACCCTGTTCATGGAGTGGTACGTGTGGGCGGCGGTTGCTCCCGGGGTAACGTCTTCAACGTTGCCGTGGTCTGCCACCACCAGGGCCGCCCCCCCCGCGGCAAGCACTGCGTCGAGGAAATCCCCCAGGCACTTGTCTACGACCTCGAGAGCCCTTACCGCCGCGTCGTAGGAGCCGGTGTGGCCGACCATATCCGGGTTGGCGTAATTCAACACTATGAGATCGTAGGCACCGGACCTCACCCGGGCGATCGCCTCTTCGGTGACCAGGAAAGCGCTCATCTCGGGCTTCTGGTCATAGGTGGCAACATCTTTGGGAGACGGTATGAGGACCCGGTCCTCGCCGGGGAAGGGGTCATCCTTCTTGCCGTTCAGGAAGAAAGTCACGTGAGCGTACTTCTCGGTCTCGGCTATGCGCAGCTGCCTGAGACCGGCCTTGGAGACCACTTCTCCAAGGGTATTCTCCATGGTTATGGGCAGGTAGGCGTACTCTCCGCCGAGGCCCTCCTCGTACCGCACCATCCCGCAGTACCTCACCTTGGGGGCGCTCTTCCGGTCAAACTCGGAAAAGTCGGGTTCTACGAACGCCCTGGTGATTTCCCGCGCTCTGTCGGCACGGAAGTTCCAGAGGATAAGCGAGTCGCCGTCTCTCACAAGGCCGTCGCGGCTACCCAGCACAGTGGGGGTTACGAATTCGTCGGTCTCCCCCCGCTCGTATGACGCCCTAAGAGCTTCCTTCCAACCGGGAAACGCCGCTCCCTCGCCGCTTGTTAGTGCTAGATAACCCTTCTGCACTCGTTCCCAACGCTTGTCTCTGTCCATGGCGTAAAACCTGCCCTGGATCGTGGACAGGCGGCCCACGCCCAGTTCCCGCATCTTGTCCTCCAGCCGCTCCAGGTAAGTGGCGGCTGACTGGGGCGGAACGTCACGCCCGTCCAAGAACGCGTGGACGAAGACCTTCTCCTGGCCCTCTTTCCTACAGAGCTCCAGCAAGGCATAGACGTGGGTATCGAGACTGTGCACGCCGCCGTCCGACAAGAGACCCATCAGGTGGACCGCAGCGCCTTTGGTTTTGGCTTCCCGCACCGCACCCAAGAGCGCACGGTTCTTGAAGAACGAGCCTTCCCTTATGGCCTTGGATATCCTTACGACGTCCTGGTATACGATGCGGCCCGCGCCTATGTTCAGGTGACCTACGTTTGAGTCGCCCATCTGGCCCGGCATAAGCCCGACGGCTTCGCCTGACGCCTCAAGGCAGGTCGCGGGATACTCCTTGTTCAACCGGTTGAAGTTCGGCGTCTTGGCCTCACTGCAGGCGTTGGGGCACGCGTCGGAGACCCCCCACCCGTCTAGGACCACCAAGGCCACCGGGCGAGGGACCCTGCGCTCGGAGCTCATGGCTGAGCCCTTCCCTTCCGCACCTCAAGTACCATCTTCGCGAATTCGCCGGGGTCAAGGCTGGCTCCGCCGATCAGGGCGCCGTCGATCTCTTCGTGGGCAATGAACGAACGGATGTTGCCCGCCTTTACGCTGCCGCCGTAGAGGACCCGCACCGCTTCCCCGGCAACCTCGCCCAAGACCTCGCTGACCGTTTTGCGGATGTGGGCTATGACCTCACGGGCGTCGTCAGGCTTGGCCTCTTTTCCGGTGCCGATGGCCCAGACGGGCTCATAGGCGATTACCACGTTATCTATGTCGGCCGGTTTCGCGGCTGAGAGCCCCAACCGGGTCATCTCCCCCACGACCTCAAGGGCTCGACCTTTTTCCCGCTGCTCCAGCGTCTCTCCGACACAGAGCACCGGACGAAGACCATTGTCCAGGGCAGCCCGCACTTTCTTCTGGGCCATCTCGTCGGTCTCGCCAAACAGGTGCCGGCGCTCGGAATGCCCCACTATGACGTAAGAGCACCCGGCGTCCCGCAACATGGAAGGCGAAACCTCGCCCGTGAAAGCGCCTTTCTCCTGCCAGTAGAGGTTCTGAGCGCCGATCTTGATCGGATAGCTTGAGAACGCCGCGGCCAAAGCGGGGATCGCCGTGAACGGCGGGCACACCAGTATCTCAGGCCACTCGGCTCCGCCGGTAACCTCCAGCATTTGCGGCACGAACGCCCCGGCGAATGCCAGGGCGTCGGGTACGGTCTTATTCATCTTCCAGTTTGCGGCCAGAAGAGGTACACGCAACGGTATCTTCCTCCCGAAGTATTCTTGGCTTCGGCACTATGCCTTGTCCTGAAGACAGGCCACGCCGGGCAGGGTCCGTCCCTCCAGGAATTCAAGGGATGCTCCCCCGCCGGTGGAGAGATGGCTGATCCGTTCGGCCACCCCGGACATTTCTATTGCCGCAAGGGAATCGCCCCCGCCGACAACTGTGAAGCCGGCGACACCGGCCACAGCGGCGGCAATCTCCATAGTCCCCGCTCCGAAGGGCTCAACCTCGAACATGCCCATAGGACCGTTCCAGAAGACGGTCTTGGCTGCCAGTATCTTTGAGGCAAACTCCTTGCGGGTCTTAGGACCGATGTCCAGCGCCGCTTCAGCCGAAGGTATGTCAGAAGCGTCAACGACCTTGACCGGCGTTCCCGGTTCAGGAGACGGGGCAGTGACCACATCCACAGGGAGCAAGAGGACCTTGCCCGCCTTTTCGGCCTTGGACATGATCGCCTGAGCGCTTTCGACCATCGCCGGCTCGGCCAGCGACTTGCCGACAGCATACCCTTTTGCCAGGAGGAACGTGTTGGCCATACCGCCGCCAATCATCAAGCTGTCAACCTTATCCAGCAGGTTGTTCAGCACCTTCAGCTTATCCGAGACCTTTGCCCCGCCGATCACGGCCACAAAGGGCCGCTCGGGCGACTCCAGGAGTCGTGAAAGCGCAGAGACCTCCTTCTCCATGAGGAGCCCCGCGCACGCGGGGATGAAGGCGGCGATACCCGCGGTGGAAGCATGGGCCCTGTGTGCGGCCCCAAACGCGTCGTTAACAAACATGTCGGCCAGGTTGGCCATCTGCCTGGCGAGACCGGGGTCGTTCTTCTCTTCGCCGGGGTAAAAGCGGACGTTCTCGAGGAGGACAACGTCGCCGGCCTTCATCTTGGAGGCGAACGCCTCTACCTCGGGCCCAACGCAGTCATTGAGCTTCGCGACTTTCTTGCCGAGAAGCTCCGAAAGACGGGCGGCGACAGGGTCCAGCCTTAGGTCCTCAACTACGGCGCCACCGGGTCTTCCCAGGTGGGAAGCTAGGATCACCTTCGCGCCCTGGGAAAGGAGATACTGTAGAGTCGGGAGCGACGCTCTGATCCTGCTGTCATCGCCTATCCTGCCGCCCTTGACGGGCACGTTGTAGTCAACCCTTACAAAACACCGCTTGTCCGCAACCGGGATGTCCCGCACGGTCACTTTGGGCACGGTGCGCGCCTCCCTGTTCTCTTCTAGAGTCCTTTGGAAGCTATGAAGGAGATGAGGTCAACCAGCCTGCAGCAGTAACCCCATTCGTTGTCGTACCAGGCCAGGACTTTGGTGAGACCGCCGACAACCATCGTGGAGAGACCGTCGACCACCGACGAATGGCTCATGCCCTTGTAGTCGGATGAGACCAGAGGCTCGTAGCTGACATCGAGGATGCCTTTCAGATGGCCCTTAGCTGCGGCATCGAAGGCTCCGTTGATCTCCTCCACGGTCGCGGGCTTCTTGAGCCTTACGGCGAGATCGACGATAGAGACCGTCGGTGTAGGCACTCTGAACGAGATGCCGTTCAGTTTGCCCTTAAGCTGGGGCATAACCAGCCCGATCGCTTTCGCGGCGCCGGTCGAAGTCGGGATTATGTTCAGGGCGCCTGCTCTAGCCCTGCGGAGGTCCTTGTGCGCGAAATCCAGGATTACCTGGTCATTTGTATACGCGTGAACCGTGGTCATGAGGCCGTCCTCGACTCCAAAGGAATCGTCCAGCACTTTGGTAACCGGGGCGAGGCCGTTCGTGGTGCAAGAAGCGTTGGAAATCACTTGGTGGTTCGCGGGATCGTACTTGTCGTGGTTCACACCCATCACGATCGTGATGTCCTCACCCTTGGCGGGCGCTGAGATCACGACCTTCTTGGCTCCGGCAGCGACGTGCGCCATGGCTTTTTCCTTCTCGGTGAACCTGCCGGTGGATTCGAGGACCACGTCAACGCCGAGGTCCTTCCACGGAAGCTTTCCGGGGTCTCTTTCGGCGAAGACCTTCACCTCGCGGCCGCCTACGGTGAAGCCTTTTTCGGAAGCCTTAACTTCAGCTCCAAGGGTGCCGTAGTTGGTGTCGTACTTCAGGAGATGAGCAAGGGTTCCAGGGTCTGTGAGGTCGTTCACCGCCACAATCTCAAGGTCCTTCCTGCCCATTGCCGCTCTAAGGAAACGACGTCCAATGCTGCCGAATCCGTTGACACCCACCCTAACCATTGAACGCTACCTCCCGCTCTGTGCTGTGCCGGATTGCTCTCTCTGGCTCCCGGCTTCCACATTATATCTCTTTTTTCCTAAATGGCCCAACCAAATAAGCCATGCATTAGTCCAAATCGTCACAAGTAGATGAAGTACCCAAGGATACCCGAAGCCAGGAGCACCAATACCGGGTCCGCGTTGAACCTCAGTATGGCGACTGCTGCCACGATTGCCGTGACTACTTGGGCCGCTCCCGTGAGCGTCGCTCCAGCCACCGAGACCGCAGCCGACAGGACCAGGGCAACGACCACGGGGCGCACACCCCTGAATATGTCTTTCACGAAACCCACTTCCCGATACTTGAGGAAGAGATAACCTAGGGCAAGCATTATCACGACTGATGGAAGCACCACGCCCGCGGTCGCAGCAATGGACCCTGACAATCCCGCAATCTTGAACCCTACGTATGTGGCCGAGTTGATCCCGATGGGGCCGGGAGTCCCTTCGGAGAGAGCGATGACGTCGACGAACTCATCCATTGACAGCCACGCCCTGCTCGTTACGACCTCTCGCGAGATAAGGGGTATCATCGCGTAGCCTCCGCCGAAGCTGAAAGCACCGATCTTGAGGAAGGACAGGAAGAGCTTCAGGAGCACCGGCGGTTCTCCTCTCCTATAGAGTCCTTATCTCCCCGGGCGCGGCGCCCCAGGACGATGCCCACCAAAGCGGCGCCGCCCACCACCGCGACCGGATGCAGTCCGAGCGCCGATAGCAGGATAGCCGCAACGCTAGCGAGGACGGCGTCGGTCCTGGTCTTCACTCCCGACCTGCCTACTTGCCAAACGGCTGAGACCAGTAGGCCAAAGATAGCCGGGCGCATGCCCATGAAGACCGCTCCCACGGCCGCCGAGGAGCGGTAACGCACAAGGACGGTGGCGAACGCCAGGATCACCAGGAACGAAGGGAGTGACGCGCCCAGTGCAGCGACAAGGGCGCCCGGGACTCTTCTGAGCCTGTAGCCGGCGATCACCGCGGTGTTCACCGCTATGGGGCCCGGCGCGCTCTGGGCGACCGCGAGCAGATCAACGAACTCAGAGTCTCCGAGCCACTCCTTCTTGGACACCAGCTGCTTCTTGATGAGAGGGATCATGGCCCACCCGCCGCCAAAAGTGAAGGCTCCGATTCTGAAGAAACTCCAGAACAGCTCCCCAAGGCCGGCGCGACTTTCATGGACCAAGACGCCATCTTTGGCTCGGGCTTCTTTGGCTTGGGCTTCTTTGGCTTGGGCTTCTTCGGACAAGAAGGATTCCCCCCAAATCTCGTGGCGCTTGCATTATAGCACTCGCAGAGCCCGAAGGGTCTCCTCCCATCCCCCGCACCTATGGCGTGTTTGGCCGTATGGCATGATTGGCGGCACGACATGTTTGGCTGTATGATGCGCAAAACACAAGAAGCCCCGCCGAAGGGCTTTCGTGTTTTGTCGCTCGTGTTTTCGCTTTTGTCCTGATTAGGAACAGCCGGAGGTCTACATGGGGGCCTTGACGTGGATGCCTAGACTTGGATGCCTAGACCAGGTAGTCCTTCAGCCGCTTGCTCCTTTGGGGATGCCGCAGTTTGCGGAGGGCTTTGGCCTCTATCTGCCTTATTCTCTCTCTCGTCACCCCGAACTCCCGGCCAACTTCCTCAAGTGTGCGGGCCTTGCCGTCGTCGAGCCCGAAGCGAAGGCGGAGGACCTTTTGCTCGCGCTCGTTGAGGGTATCGAGGACGCCTTCAATCTGCTCACGGAGCAGGAGGAACGACGCCGCTTCAACCGGAGCGGGAGCGTCCTCATCCTCGATGAAGTCTCCGAGGTGGCTGTCCTCCTCTTCGCCGATGGGCGTCTCCAACGAGACCGGTTCCTGCGCGATCTTCAGGATCTCGCGGACCTTGTCGGCGGTGATGCCCATTTCCTCAGCGACTTCCTCTGGGCTGGGCTCGCGACCAAGCTCCTGGATGAGATGCCTGGAGGTCCTGATCAGCTTGTTTATCGTCTCGACCATATGGACCGGGATCCTGATGGTCCTGGCCTGATCGGCTATCGCCCTGGTGATGGCCTGCCTGATCCACCAGGTGGCATAGGTAGAGAGTTTGAAACCCTTCCGGAAATCGAACTTCTCAACGGCCTTGATGAGGCCCATGTTCCCTTCCTGGATGAGGTCCAGGAACTGCATTCCCCTACCGACATAACGCTTGGCTATAGACACAACCAAACGCAAGTTGGCCTCGATGAGCCGGCCCTTGGCGATCTTGTCGCCCATCTCCATGCGGCGGGCGAGCTCGATCTCCTCCTCCGCCGTCAGAAGCGATACCCGACCGATCTCCTTAAGGTACATCCTGACAGGATCGTCCAGGGCTACCCCTTCGGGGATCGTGAGGTCTATCTCACCCGGTTCCTCCAGCTGCTCCTCGGGCACATCGGGCTCTTCATGCTCAATGGCAGCCTCATCGGGACCCTGCTTGGCCTCGCCTACGCTGATGCCCATGTCGTGGAACTGCTTGTAGACGTCGTCTACCTGCTCGGTCGTGAGGTCCAAGCGACCGAGAGCATCCGCCACCTCGTCATGAGTTAAGAAGCCCTTTCTCTGACCGAGGGCGACGAGATCTTTCACGACGTCCATGTCCACCGACTGCAATTCCTTCAACTATCTTCCCTCCTGGGGAACCCGGAAGGCGATTTCCCATCGCCGCCGTCCCCAACGGACTTTACCTGTCGCAGTAGAACCTCAAACTCACGGCGGAGTTCTTCGAGGGCGGGACCATCTTTCTGGCGCTCTAAGACTGCCATCCTCTCCCGGAGCTCAGAAAGCCGGATCTCCTTTAGTTTCCGAAGGCAGTCCTGCAATATGCGTCTGGGCTCGCTTGCAGGCCCAAACTTGGCGCAAAGACCCGCCATCCACTCTGAAAGACCCTCATCTTCTACTCTTTCAAGCGAACCGTGCTCGAGAGCCAGGAACGCTTCCCGGCACCTTCGGTCCGCGAAGTCATCTGCAGTGAGGCTCTCACGGACTAAGTTGCTGAGTCTTGTATCTTCGATGAGACACCGGATTACTCCTTCTTCAGCCTTCCTGCGAACCCCGCTTACTTCGGCATCGCTCTTCACATTTCCTGCTTCTGCTCCGGACCTGGATGTCGTTCTCTGCCCAGGTAAAGGCTGGTTGTCATAATCGCTAGTATCCCTGTTTTCAGACTTTTTATACTTGGCTGCCTGCTGCGCCTTCCGCTTATAGGTTTCGACATCCTTGGCGAGCGAGTCCTTCTGCACGCCAAGTTCCCTGGAGATCTCCTCCACGTAGGCAGAGACCTCAAACTGGCTCTGAAGCGAGGCCAGCACCGGAAGCATGGCGTCCTTTACGCGGAGTTTGCCTTCTATGCCCGACACACCGTAAAGCCCCTTGGCCTCTTCGTAGATGAAGGAGATGTCGGGCAGAGCATCCTCCAGCCTCTTCACGAATGCGTCTTTGCCCTCTTTACGCAGGAACTCGTCAGGGTCCTTCGCCTTCGCGAAGGTGACTACCGAGCTGCGTCCCCCGGCCTCACGGAATACCTCGATGCTCCTGCGGGCTGCCCGCTTGCCGGCTTCGTCCTGGTCGTACACCAGGAAAACCCTCTCTGAAAGCAAGAGGAGCGCTCTCGCCTGGTCGTGTGACAGCGCTGTGCCCATTCCCGCGACCGTATAGTCTATTCCATGCTGAAAAGACGTGATAACGTCCATGTACCCTTCCATGATGCAGACCGTGTTCTCCCGCCGTATGGAGGGCTTGGCCAAGTTCAGGGCGTAGAGCTCCTTCCCCTTCCTGAAGAGGGGAGTATCCGGCGAGTTCAGGTACTTGGGCTGTTCATCCCCCAAAGCCCTCCCGCCGAACCCGATGAGTTCGCCCGCGGTGTCCCAGATGGGAAACGTGATCCTGTTGCGGAACCTGTCGTAGTAGCCTCCGCTCGGCCGCTCGAGCAGGAGTCCAGCTTTGAACATATCGGATCTGTCTATTCCGGCGGACCGGCCGCTGCCTGCTATGAACTCCCACTCGGGTGGAGCAAACCCCAACCCGAACTTGTCTATGGTCTCCCTCGACAGTCCCCGCTGCTCCAGGTATTGCCTCGCCGCCCGGCCCGAAGGCGCGTCCAGGGCCTCGCGGTAACGCTTCTGGGCATACTCCAGCGCGGACCGGAGCCGCCGCCGCTCCTTCATCGCCTCCTCTTCCTGAGCGCGAGCGCGGGTGGAGGGCAGCGTAACCCCCGCTCTCCTCGCCAAGGACGCAAGTGCTTCAGGAAAAGTCAGCCCGTCTTTCCTCATAAGGAAATTGAACACGGTACCGCCCGCCCCGCAGCCAAAGCAGTAGAAGAGCTGCTTGTCGGGGTCAACCGAGAACGAAGGGGTCTTCTCCTCGTGAAACGGGCACAGGCCAACGTAGTTCTTGCCTGTCTTGCGCAGCTTCACATACTCGGAAATCAGGGCCACAATATCGACCCTGGACCTTACCTCGGCTATTACGTCGTCTCCATAGAACCCGCCCGGCAAATCAAGTCTCCTCGTAGTTCCAAGTCTTGGGCACAAAGATCTTGCTGTACCTTGCTATGGCGAAGCGGTCGGTCATGCCCGCGACATAGTCTCTGACCGCCTCCGCTGCTTCGACGCCTTTGTAGGACCCGGTCATATCCTCAGGATGCTCCCGGAAGTGGATGTAAAGCGCCTCAACAAGGCCCTTTGCCTTGTCCTCTTCCTTCTTTGCCGCCGAATCGACATAGACGCGGTCAAACAGAAACGTTCTTAAGACGTTCAGGGCCCAGAGCGGTTCCCCCTCCAGAACCACCCGTCCCGACGCCAGGCTCTGGTCAATCACAGCAGTGACCAGCGTGTTTATCCTCTGCCCGTGGCTCGTGCCGAGCACACAAAGAGCATCCTTTGGCAAAGCGTCCTGCTCCAAGACTCCCCCGCGCAGAGCATCGTCAATATCGTGGTTGACATACGCGATCCTGTCCGCCAGCTGAACGCACCGGCCCTCGGAGGTAGCAGGGCGCCCCTTCCACGGGTGGTTCAAAATGCCGTCCCGCACTTCCCAGGTGAGGTTGAGCCCCCCGCTTTCCAGCACGTCTACAACCCTGAGGGACTGCTCGTTGTGGGAGAACCCTCCCGGATGCACCCGATCCAGCACATCCTCGCCGGCGTGGCCAAACGGCGTGTGCCCCAAATCGTGGCCCAGAGCAATCGCTTCGGTAAGGTCCTCGTTCAACCTAAGACCCCTGGCCAACGTGCGGGCTATCTGGCAGACCTCCAGGGTATGGGTTAGGCGCGTGCGGAAATGGTCCGCCTCAGGCGCGATGAAAACTTGAGTCTTGTCCTTGAGGCGCCTGAATGCTTTAGAGTGCACCACCCTGTCGCGGTCCCGCTGAAAGACAGTGCGGATAGGGCACTCCTCTTCCGGCTTTGCCCGCCCTCTGGAATTTACGGCAAGGGTGGCCATTCCGGACAGTGTGGAGGCCTCAATCTCCAAGGTGCGCTCGCGGATCGTCGTGCTTTTTCCCATGAGAACTTATTCGCAGGAAGCCTGATATCTCCTCCGTTGACGGATAAGTGGATGCCCCATTACCACAAACTTATGTCCAGCGCCTGCGCTCCCCCTGCCTCCGCTCCACGCCTCCGGCGCCTCCTACTCCGCGTCTCCGACGCCTCCACTCCCCTCCAACACCTCCGACGAGGAACGGATAATCACCCCATGACTACCGGGATTTTGACTGGTCGCCTCGTGACCTTTAGCCGGCTTTCCATTAGTCGCCAGATGGCTAACATGTCGAAAAGTGTGGTCGCGCCGTAACTACTCAGCTCTGATTAGGCACGCGGTGACCGGACTTCTCCGCGGTAATGGTCACGGGAGGAAATATGACTAACTTAGTAATATGCACGCCATGACCCCCGAAAATCTGACTGGTCTCCACGTGATAAGGTTGACGACCAGATGGATCCTGGGGGCGACTGATGGCGGATCCCTATCAGTTACGCAGTGATCAGCCGCCGCTCCTCAGTCGAGCCGGGCCCCGCAGGACGACAGAGATGGGCCACGGCGAGACCGATGCGAATCCCTATCGGTCGCCAGATGATCAGTTCAGTTTCGCTGTCAGCAGCCTTGAATGTGCGGACTGGAGGCAGGCAGGCAAATCGTGCCCCCCGTTCCTCCGCCATCTGAACCCCTAGTATGCTGGATTGGCAAAGCTTAATTGAGTTGGCTGGTGCCCTTACAATGACTGCGCCGCGGCGTGGGTGGTCCGGCGAGTATTGCCGTCTCTACTAACGGCGTTTCATGGTACCGAAATCCTGACCCACAGGGCTCCGGGGGTGGAAACCCTTGCCAAGGAACGGTCGAAGGACTCTGAAGGTTGTTGCGACATTGTTGGCTATCCTTTTCTCGGGCGGTTGCGCTCAAAGGACAAGTCCAACGGCAAGTCCGAACAACATGGAACGCGCTCTGAAATCACAAATCGATCTGTCGCAGGAGGAGCAGTTCGGATCTGATAGCAAAGACCCATCTCTACTTCTGGTACTTGAGAATATCCAATACGGGAGCTTCACCAAGGATCATTCCTATGAGCTCTTGGCGTCTTTCCGACATTCATCCACTCCCCCACACGCAGCCGGTCTCGATAGAACAATTGCCGCGGTATACGACGTAAGTACTCTCAAGATACGCAATCAGAAGACTTTCGCGGCAGATGAAGTTTCCCTGTATTTCCTCCAAGGCGCATCCGGTAGATCGTTCATACTGTACATGGGCGCAACGACCTATCAAGGCATCACTACCCAAGTGCTTGAACTCTGGCGAGTAGACGAAGACCACTGGACTTCCATCCCTGTCAGCGATCAGCAGCTAGCCGATTCCTATGCCTATGCATTAATGGGGGATCAGACCTTACTCATCATAGATGGGTTGGAGACGACTGCGCCGGATATCATTGGATCGCTGGTGTGGGACAAAGAAGCCGCTGCATTTGTTCCAAGGCCGGATTGACGCCATCAACGACAATACGAAGGCCCCGGCGCAAGTGCCGGGGCCTTTTTTGGGTTATTGCCTACCGGGCGAGCCCTTGAGGGCAGGTCCGGTCTATTCGTTACTTCGTCTTCTTACTTCTCCGGATGGTCAAGCGCCGCGTGAGCGGCAGCAAGCCTTGCCACGGGAACCCTGAAGGGCGAGCAGGAAACGTAGTCGAGTCCAACCATGTGGCAGAACTCTACCGACTCGGGATCTCCACCGTGCTCGCCGCAGATGCCGATGACCAGGTCAGGCCGGGTCTGGCGTCCCAGCTTCACAGCCATGTCGACGAGCTTGCCCACTCCCTGCCTGTCAAGGGTCTGGAACGGGTTCTCCTTGAAGAACTTCTTTTCCAGGTAGGCGTGGAGGAACTTGGCCTCGGCGTCGTCACGGCTGTACCCGAAGGTCATCTGGGTGAGGTCGTTTGTGCCGAAGGAGAAGAACTCGACCCACTTGGCGATGTCGTCAGCTATGAGGGCCGCCCTCGGGATCTCGATCATGGTGCCCACGACTATCGGGAAGTCGACGCCGGTCTCCTTGCGGACCGCCTCGCCAACCCTTACGACCATCTCGCGGTTCTGCTCGATCTCGGCTTCGATGCCGACCAAGGGGATCATGACTTCCGGTTTGACATCGGTGTAGCCGTCCTTGAACAGCTGGGCGGTTGCCTGGAAGATGGCTCTGGCCTGCATCTCGTAGATCTCGGGCCACAGGACGCCCAAGCGGCAGCCGCGGAGCCCCATCATGGGGTTAGCCTCGTGCAGCTCCCTGGCCTTGGCAAGGGTCTCCTCGACTTTTGCGATCTCCGACGCAGGAGCCTTCTGATGCTTCATCTCAACCAGCCTGACCGCCAGTTCCTCAGTTGAGGGAAGGAACTCGTGCAGCGGCGGGTCCAGAAGCCTGATGGTTACGGGGAAGCCCCGCATGGCTTTCAGTATCCCGTAGAAGTCGCCTTGCTGCATCGGGAGGAGCTTGTCGAGAGCGGCTTTTCTCTCCTCGACAGTTTCGGCCATGATCATGTCCTGGACCACCGGCAGCCTCTCGGCCTGCATGAACATGTGCTCCGTGCGAGTGAGGCCGATGCCCTCGGCTCCCAGAGAGCGGGCCTTCTCTGCGTCAGCGGGAGTATCGGCGTTGGCCTTCACTCCAAGGCGGCGGACTTCGTCAGCCCACGTGAGGATCTCTTCGAACGCGCCCGAAAGGGTCGGCTCGACCAAGGGGACGGAACCCATGAAGACGTTGCCGGTGCTGCCGTCAATCGAGATGACGTCTCCCTCTTTGATGGAGGCCTTGCCGATAGTGGCCTTCCGGTTCTCGAGGTCCAGATGGAGCGCATCGCAACCTACGATGGCGGGCTTGCCCATTCCGCGGGCCACAACCGCCGCGTGGCAGGTCATTCCGCCGCGAGAGGTAAGCACGCCCTGGGCGTAGACGATGCCGGGCATGTCTTCGGGCTTGGTCTCAGGCCTTACCAGGATGACCTTCTCGCCTTCCTGGCCCATCTTCTCGGCCTTCTTGTAGTCGAACACGACAGCGCCGATAGCGGCTCCGGGCGAGGCGGGAAGACCCTTGCCGACGACCTCCGTCTTGGCGCTGGGATCGACTCCCCTGTGAAGCATGCGCGCCACTTCGTCGGCCTTCACACGCTTTAGGGCCTCAGTCTTGCTGATACGGCCCTCGTGCACCATCTGGCGGGCTATCTCCAACGAGGCCGCGGCGGTACGCTTGCCGGTGCGGGTCTGCAGCATGTACAGCTTCCCGTGCTCGATGGTGAACTCCATGTCCTGCATGTCGCGGTAGTGATCCTCGAGCGTCTTCGCCACCTGCTTGATCTGCTCAAAGGTCTCGGGCAGGTCATTGGGCATTTCGGAGATGGGCTTGGGGGTCCGGATACCCGCCACCACGTCTTCGCCCTGAGCGTTGACCAGGTACTCACCGTACAGCACGTTCTCTCCGGTCGACGGGTTTCTTGTGAACATGACGCCTGTGCCGGAGTCAAACCCCATGTTGCCGAACACCATCATCTGCACGTTGACCGCGGTGCCGAGGTCATCGGGGATCTTGTTGATCTTGCGGTACACGACTGCGCGCTCGGTGTTCCAGGAGCGGAACACGGCCTCAATGGCCATCCTGAGCTGGTCCATCGGATTCTCCGGGAACTCGATCCCGGCTTGCTCCTTCACGACCTTGCGATAGCCGGCAATGACTTTCTTTAGGCCTTCGGGCGAGATCTCGTAGTCGTACTTCACTTTCTCGGCTTCCCGCTGTGCCGTGAGCACGTGCTCGAAGTGGTCGTGGTCCACTCCCAGAACTACGTCCCCGAACATCTGCATGAACCTTCGCTGGCAGTCCAGCGCGAACCGCTGGTCGCCCGTCGCCTCTACGAGCCCCTGTACGCTCGTGTCATTGAGTCCGAGGTTGAGGATGGTATCCATCATACCGGGCATGCTGATGACTGCGCCGGAACGCACGGATACCAGGAGAGGGTTCTTGCTGCCTCCGAAGGTCTTTCCTGTCTCCTGTTCCAGGGCCTTAACGTAAGTCTCAACTTCCTCCCAGAGACCCTGCGGCAGTTTCTTGCCTTCTCTGTAGTAATCCATGCAGGTCGCAGTCGTGATGGTGAATCCCGGGGGCACCGGCAGACCGATACGGGTCATCTCCGCCAATCCCGCGCCCTTGCCGCCGAGGACAGACCTCATGCTGTCATTGCCCTCGCGGAAACCGTACACGCGCTTTGTTCCCACGCTTCCGCCTCCTATGTAGTGAGTCTTGAGTCTCCTAGTGTTGGGTGGTTCATAAGGCCAAACTGCACAATCGGAGATATTGTATCCGTTAGTGCACGTGCATTTCAACAATCACCCTTCCCTACCTATCAAGGGAAGGACGTGGACAAAGTCGGCATACCTGGTATACAGGCGCGAAGCCGACCGCAGGAGCGCCAATCTGTTGGAACGCACTGCAAGATCATCCGCCATGATGAGGACCTCATCCAGGCAACGGTCGATCGGCCTCCTCAGGACTGCCAGACGGTCAAGGTACCGGTCGTATTCCCCCTCCTCGTACATGCTGTCGAGGACGGGCGAGGACTCTGTGATCACCTGGTACAGTGCCCTCTCCGGCTCTTCGGCGAGCAGAGCGGTGTCGACGCTGCCCGCAGGTTCTGCTCCCTTCGCCAGGACACTGGTGCGCCGCCATCCGGTAACGACGTCGGCAAGCTCGGCCCTGCCCGCCAGCTGGGAAAGGGCCTGGGCCATCGCAGGCAGCCTGGCAACCCGCTTCTCGCCGCCTCCAAGCACCGCCCTGGTTACTTCCACGGCAAAGCCTCTATCGGTAAGGGCACCTTCCACCCTGCCCAAAAGGAACTGGACCAGCTTCACTTTCCGATCGGGCGCCGGGTTCGAGACAACCTCGGCGGCCAATCGCAAAGGCTCATCCAGCAATCCCTCAAGGTCCGCGTCATACCCATGGCCCAGCAGGATCGAAACCACTCCCATGGCGTTCCGGCGGAGCCCAAACGGGTCCGCGGAACCCGAGACCTCCATGCCGAGGGAAAAAGCGACCGCGAGAGTGTCGAGTTTGTCTACCAGGGCGATCACCGACGGGACTCCTGGTTCAGGAAGACGGTCCTTGGCACCGCGAGGGAGATACTGATCCCGGATGGCCGCGACGACTTCGCCGGGCAGGCCCTGGAGCTCGCCGTAGCGCCATCCCATGATGCCCTCAAGTTCGGGAAATTCCCTGACCATGGCGGTGACCAGGTCGGCCTTCGCCAGCTTGGCCGCCTTGGCAGCCGCCTCTCCATCGAGAAGCAGCTGACTGTCCACCCGGGAGTTGGCGGCTGCAGAACGGTTCTGGAGCGATAACGCGACCCCGCGCGCGAGCCGCTCCATGCGGCCAGCCTTATCAAGCATGGTGCCGGAGTTGCGTAGGAAGCGGACTCCCGCGAGTTCAGGCACCCTATCCTCAAGCGCCACCTTCTTGTCCTGCTCGAAGAAGAACTCGGCGTCCTTGAGCCTCGCTCGCAAGACCCACTCGTTCCCGGAGCGCACGGTTTCTATGCTGTTACGGGGGTGTCCGTCCCGGACTCCCACAAACCCCGGTAGGATATTGCCCTGGGAATCCTGGATCGGGAAGTATCTCTGGTGATGGCGCATGGCCGTCATCAGCACTTCCTTGGGAAGATTCCTATACCTGTCCTCGAAGCGGCCCAGGAAAGCCGACGGGTGTTCGCAAAGAGACGCGACTTCGGATAACAGCTCGTCGTCGATGACCGGCTCGCCTCCGAGCTCCAGAGCCACCTGCCGCGCTCCCTCTGTTATGAGCGCCGCGCGGCGGTCAGGATCCACGATCACCAACGCTTCTTCCATCACCTTGAAGTAATCTGCGGCTGAGGGTACCTCCAGGGGGCCAGGGTGAAGGGTCCGGTGGCCCAAGGTGCGCCGGCCCGAGGAGTGCCCCGCGATGGACAGGGGTACCACGTCTTTTCCGTAAAGGGCAACGACCCAGCGGATGGGCCTGTACCAACGCCAGTTCTCTTCACCCCACCGCATCGGATAAGGAGATTCCAGCCCCATTACCACTGGAGGCAGGATCAGAGATAAGACCTCGGGTGCGGGCCGGCCTTTCTCGTGACGCCGGCCGTAGACGTACTCGCCGCCGGCCTCCTCCTTCAGCACTACCTCGGATGGGTCTATCCCAAGAGACTTGGCGAATCCCAAAAGCGCTTTAGAAGGGTTTCCGTCCTGGTCGTACGCCGCCTTCTTTGAAGGCCCCCTTACTTCGGTGACGGCGTCGCCGCTCCTGTCCGAAAGGTCCTCTATGGCCAGGACCAGCCGGCGCGGGGTCCCATAGGTCCTAACGTCCGAAAAGGCCATGCGAGCTTCTTTGAGAGCGGCCTCTGCTTTGGCGTGCAGGTCGCGCACCGCCAAGGGAAGGTACCGCGCCGGTATCTCATCGCAACCTACTTCAAGCAGAAACTTCTCAGGCATTGTCCTCGCCCTCCAGGTCAAGGGCGTATCTCTTGGCGCACGCTCTTGTCAGCGCCCTCACCCGCCCGATGTAATTCTGCCGCTCCGACACCGAAAGGGCGCCGCGGGCGTCAAGAAGGTTGAACGTGTGGGAACACTTCAGGGCCCAATCGTAGGAGGGCAGCACCATGCCCTTCTCGAGCACCCGTTTTGACTCCCTCTCGTACATATCGAACAAGCTCCGCAGCATATCGGTGTCAGCGAGCTCGAAACCGTAGGCGGAGCCCTGCTTTTCCTGGTCAAGGAAGATATCGCGGTAACGCAGGCCGGGCGACACCATCACATCCCAGGAGTTGTCGAGTCCCTGTATGTATGCTGCCAGCCGCTCAAGTCCGTAAGTTATCTCGCATGAAATGGGGTTCACCTGGATTCCGCCCATCTCCTGGAAGTAGGTGAACTGGGTTATCTCGTTGCCATCCAGCCAGATCTCCCACCCCAAGCCCGACGCGCCCAACGTGGGCGACTCCCAGTTGTCCTCGACCAGGCGGATGTCATGCTCCTCCCGGCGGATCCCCAGGCGTTCCAGCGACTCTATGTACATCTCGACAATCATGTCGGGCGGCGGCTTCAGGATGACCTGGAACTGGAAGTAGTGGCCCATGCGATACGGGTTGTCCCCGTAACGGGCATCCTGAGGCCTGCGTGAGGGCTCGACATAGGCGGTCTTCCAGGGCTTCTTGCCCAGTACCCTGAAGAACGTGAACGGGTTCATCGTCCCGGCGCCTTTCTCGGTATCGTAAGGCTGGGCAATGTAGCAGCCCTTTTCGGCCCAGAACCCCTGCAGAGCCGCGATCACATCGCAGAACGTTCTTATCTCCTGCACCTTCGGTAGACTCCTTCCTGTAGCGCCCCGGTCTTGAGGGTCTGTCGGTTGGCTGCCCGGCATCCGGGGACGGTCGATCTTCGCCGCTGCTACACCTCTATCCTTTCCACCAGGGAAACGGAATTGAGGCGTTTGCCCAGAATGCTGGAAATGTAGGAGACGAGGGCGGCCGTCGCCTCCCTCCGGACCACGCCCCGCGCGTTGATGCTTGGACCGGACCCGTCGCTTTCGGAAAGCAAAGAGAGCGTGCGGGCAGCGCCCAGAGATACTTCCGTCATCTCCTCGCCGAAGGCGGACTGGCCTTTGCACTTCGCGCAAAGGACTCCGCCCGCTGCGGGTGAGAAGAAGAGCGGCGCAGCCGGTGGAGAGCCGCACAGCGCGCACGTGCCGAAAGTGGGAGCAAAGCCTGTCCTCGCGAGAATGCCGATAGCGCCCCAAATGGCCACGGGCCAGGGGTCTTCCCTCTGCTCCAAGGCCGTAAGGACCACATCCGAGAACTCGAACACAGCGGGGTTCGCCTCGCGCATGGGCAGAAGTGAGGATAGGAGTTCCGTCAGGAATCCCGCGTACACCATCTTGTTGTAGTCCAGCATGATTCCGGCGTAGGACCGGGAGGCGCCGACCTGGGTTATGCGGTCAAAAGTGCGCCCTCTGAACACCTCTATCGTCGCCTTGCTATAGGGTTGGGTTAGCGCCGAGAGCTTGCTCTGCGGCCTCCTGGCGCCTTTCACAACAGCCTTCACGAGGCCCTCGTCGCGAGTCAGGACCGTCGCCACCCTATCGTGCTCCCCCAGGTCGAACTGGGCGAGGAATATGCCCTCCGTCTGGTACAGCATCTATTTCGGACCTGTGCCGGGCGAAAGCGGCAACGCCAGACCCGCCAGCGCCGGGAGCACGACCATGGCAAGATAGAGCGCGAATAGCCTCCAGCGGACATCCAGGAAGGTCCGGAGCCTAAGACCCAGTTCCGGGATGACCGGATAGAACACGATTACGGCGATAAGGACCGAGAATGCCGCGGACAACAGCACACCCGCGGCCGCTACGTCCTTCACGACCTTAGCGATGGGACTGTGATGGGGCTCTAAGAGGTCAGTCATTGACTCAGCCACGGTATTCACTACTTCCGCGAGCAGCACGCCCGCGATGGCTAGGACAACCATGAGCACCTCGGTCCGCCCCACTCCAAGCACAATGCATGCAGCGCCGGCCAGCGTAGCGAAGAGCACATGCAGCCGCATGTTGGGCTCTGTCAGGTAAACGTAGGAGAGCCCTGCCCAGGCGAATGCGAAACTCCTCGCGACAGGGCGAAGCCCCCAGGAGGAAGGGGGGCTGCCGTAGAAACCGTAGGCGCCCTTCAGACCCCTTTTACCGCTCTTAGGGCCTCGTCCTGGCGCTTCCACATGACCGCCTCTTTTTCCGGAGTGTCGTGGTCGTATCCCAACAGATGGAGGGCGCCGTGCACCAGAAGGAGGGCGATCTCGTCCTCCAGAGCCTTGCCGTTGGCCTCAGCCTGGCGGGCAGCCGTCTCAAGAGAGACGATCACGTCCCCCAGCATCTCCGGTATCCCGGGAACCTGGACCAAGTCTTCTTCCTCGCCCTCGTTGAGCGCGAAGGAGAGCACGTCTGTAGGACCCTCCACTCCACGGTACTGCTGGTTCAGTTCCGCGATGAACTCGTCGTTGGTGAAGAGCACCGACACCTCGGCGCTCTTTGGTTTGTAGCCCGAGAGCCGCAGAACAGCCTGCACGGCGCTGTCGGCCAACCGGGCCAGGGCCGCCTTTTCGTCATCGGGGAGCTCAGGATTGGTTAGCGTGTCGACCAGGGCAGTCACCGGGGCATCCTCCATCACCGCTACGATCCCTGCTTGTTCCTATCAGGATACTCAATCCTGGTGTGGAACACTCCCGCAAGCACTCGGGTAAAGGTTTCGGCTACCGTATCGAGCTCCCGAAGGGTGAGGTCCGAGCGGTCCAGCTGCTGGTCCAATAGCCTTTCGCGGATGATCTTCCTCACGACGGACTCGATCCTGGCCGGAGTCGGCTTGGACAGGGACCGAGTCGCCGCTTCGATGCCGTCAGCAAGCATCACCATGGCAACCTCTTTGGAGCCGGGCCTCGGCCCCTCATACCGGAAGTCCCATTCCTCAGGCGTCCGGCTGTCCTTTGACTGGTTTTCAGCGGCCTTGTTGTAGAAAAACGAAGCCAGCATGGTCCCGTGGTGCTCCGCGATGAACTCCCGCAGGACCATTGGCACGTTGTGCTCGGCGGCGAGTTCCAGGCCGTCTTTCACGTGGGAAGTTATCACGCTGGCCGACAGCGTAGGGGTCATCTTGTCGTGGGGATTGTCCATGCCCGGGACCTGGTTCTCCGAGAAGAAGTAGGGTCTTTTTATCTTGCCGATGTCGTGATAGTAAGCCCCGACGCGAGCAAGAAGGCTGTCGGCGCCGATTGCCATGGCCGCAGCCTCGGCGAGATTGCCGACCATAATACTGTGGTGATACGTACCCGGAGCCTCAAGAAGAAGTCTGTGCAGGAGAGGCGTCTCCGGGTTGGAAAGCTCGATGAGACGGATGGGCGTGATGATGCCGAAAGCCACCTCAAACAGCGGAAGCGAGCCGATAGCCAGTATCGCCGAGAAGGGGCCGTTCAGAAGGACCATGAGAGTGTCCTTCCAGATGAGGATGTCCGACAGCGGCACGCCGCCGGTAAGGCCCAGTATCAGATAGGTAATCCCCTGCACTCCCGAGACTATGAACCCGGCGCGCAGGAGGTTGGTGCGGTTCCAGTCCTGCTTCACTGAAAGCGCCGCCGCGAGGCTTCCAGCAACGCCCAAGGGGAAGAACCTCACGTCAAAACCGGTGATCACTCCGGCCACAAGGGTCAGGGCGCAGCCCACGATGGCTCCGAACTTGCGATCGAACAGCGTGGCCGCCAGCATGGCTCCGCCGGCCGCCGGCACCAGCAGAGGAGACACGGTGGCAAGTCCCCGCGCGGTGATGACGCCCAGCATTACCACTGCGGCCACAAGGCCTGTCTTGTTGGGGGACAGGGCTTCGGGCATTTCCAGCCTGAGATAGATGACAATGAGCGCGCATATGAGGAGCGACATGAGGGCCGACCCGGCAATGGAGGAGAACCTTACGCGAGTGCCCACCATCCCGAGTTTGGTGAGGATCGCCATCTGGTCCGCGGTCACCACGTCGCCCTCGCGGACGATAAACTGGCCGCGCCGGATCCTGACCGGCTCGACGGCTTCCAAAGCCTCTTTGAGCCGCCGCTCGCTCTCCTCTTCGTTGTAGGTCATGTTAGGCACCAGGTTCTTCGTGACGAAAGAACCTAGAGTGCTGGACAAATGATCGGGGATATTGGGATCCCGTAGGAGCTCGCCGCGGATGTCTTCCTTCGCCCGGTCAAGGTTCTCAGGTTTCAGACCAAGAGTTAGGACTTCGGTCATGGCTTCGTCGAGCTTGGCGAAGGCCTGGTCCAGCGTCGCGGCCCCTGTGGCGACTGTCGTGATGATGTCGCCGTCGGAGGCGTCTTCGGCCAGATACGCCCTCAGTGTCTCAATGACTTCCTGCGTGGAGGAGCTGGGGTCGGCCGCGGTGTCGGATATGGCCTTCCGAAACGCCGCTATCTGCCCCTGTATGTTCAGCAGGACCTTCACGTCGTTATCGAATACCTTGGCCACGGTCTGGGCTTTCTCTTGCCTGAGCCTCTCAGTGGCCGAGTCGTCGATAACTTCGGAAGGGGCTTTGACGTTGATGGCTGAAACGTCCCCGACCGCGAGCCTTACGGGCTGGGGCACCAGCGATACGAAGAAGACGCCGAAGATGATGACAAAGGCGGTGATCCCCCAGAACAGTTGAGGGCTCTCTCTTGGGATCCTCGAAAGACCCGGCAAGGGTCTCCCGCTGTCCTTCTCGCTCCGCTTTGCCACTATCTAGCCGTCTCCTCTTTCTGTCCCGACTTATCGAACTTGTCGTACGCTCTCACGATCCTGGTAACCAGTTCGTGACGCACGACGTCCCTGTCGGACATGTACACGAAAGCTATCCCCGGCGTGTCCCGCAATACCACCCGCACCTGCTCCAGTCCTGAATAGACTCCCTTTGGCAGGTCTATCTGGGTGACATCGCCTGTGACCACAAGTTTGGAGTTCAGGCCCATCCTGGTCAAAAACATCTTCATCTGCTCGGGAGTCGTGTTTTGTGCTTCATCGAGTATGACGAACGCCGACTCCAGAGTGCGTCCCCTCATGTACGCCAGGGGAGCCACCTCGATGAGGCCCTTCTCCATGTACTTCTGAAACGTGTCCAACCCCAGTATATCGAACAACGCGTCATATAGGGGCCTAAGATAAGGATTTACCTTCTCCTGGATATCGCCCGGCAGGAATCCCAGACGCTCGCCTGCCTCGACTGCGGGTCGGGTCAGGATGATCCTGTCCACTTCTTTCTTACGAAAAGAAGCGACCGCCATGGCTACGGCCAAGTACGTCTTTCCGGTGCCGGCCGGACCGATGCCGAACACTAGAGGGTTCTTCCTGATTGCCTCCATATACTCCTTTTGGCCGGCCGTCCTCGGCCCAATAGAGCGTCCCCTGTGGTTCACAAGTATGTTGTCGCCCTGCTCCACCAAAGGATGACCTTCCTTCACCGACCGGATGACGTAGCGGACGTCCTGAGTACTTACCTTCTGTCCTGACCTTGCCCTCGCCAAGAGGTGGTCCAGGACTGCCTTCGCCGTGGCCAGTTCCTCATCATCGCCGCGGACCACGAGGTTCTTGCCGCGGGCAGTAATCTTCACATCGAGGCTGTCTTCAAGAAGGGCAAGATTCTCATCATAGGAACCGAAGAGCCGGAACATATCGCCGTTATCCAGGATCTCAAAGACCACTTGGTTTTCTTCTTTCGCGGGCAAGTTCACCTATCAACCTCCGAATCCCTGCCCTGCCACGGCCGGATGACCCCGATTTCCTCGATCGCGCTGGCAGTTGCGCGGACGTGAATCATATCTTGGGTCGAGCTCTCGACCTTGCAGCTCAAGTCTACCAATTTCGCGAGAGAAGGCAATTGCTCCAGAATGGCTTCCCTCATCAACTTCTCGGCTGCTGTGAAGGCTTCCTCCGGAGACAGGACCTTCTGCGTCCATTGTACCTCATAGAGTACCCGGTTCACGATCTTCGTCTCCCGCTCGCTCCCGCCGAAGGCTGAGAAGATGGGGTAGTCCTCGACCTCGTACCACTCGAAGGAGTTCCCCTTCCCCCACAAGACGAACTCATTGGTGCCGCGGCGGATCACTGTCATCTCGATCCTGCGGCCGGTCCTCTGCGCCACCGGCTGCACCAGCGGCACTTCCTTATACATCTCGTACCATACCATTGCAGCGACGTTCCCCCTGGCGCCGGCAAGCGCGCCCGACGGATTCCCGGCTATCAAGAGGTCTCCTGCCTTGACAGTCTGCCCGGCGTGAACGACAGGAGCCCCGGACAGCACCAGGACAGACTGCACGACGCCGTCCTTGGATGCCACTACGTCGCCCGGCCCCACGGCCTCGGGTCTCACCCTCTCGACAACCTCAATGACCGCCAGGGTCCCTTGAAATCGCACGTATGCCCAAGCTATCTCAGGGTTCTGGTCCAGTATAGCTGCTTCAGCGGCGTCTGCCGAAACGCGGCTGCGCCTTGCTCCCGGCACGAGGCCTGTCGAGGCCGCCGCCTGAAGGACCCTGCCGGGTTCAACCTTATCTGTGCCCGTCACCTGTATGGACCAGATCGAGCCCGAAAGGTACAGGAGCGCCAGCATCACGATGGCTGCGGCGATAAGCGCCGTAGGTCGTCTTCGGACCTTGCCCAGCGTGAAAGGCAACCCAACGCGACGGACTATCCTGGGCGCGCACCGGGCCCGCCGGGCCAACCTGTGGATGTCGCGATACCTTTGAAGCGTAGTGCAGAAGAAAACCGAGGACTCGCCGGTGTCGAAATCCCACATTGGGAAACCGGCGGAAAGGCAGAGGTTGACGAGGCGCTCCGGGTTCTTTCCCCTCACTTCCACCCGGACGTATCCCTGCAAATACTCCTTGATCCTCTTGCGGCCCACGGCCTACGTCTCCATCTGGACGGACCCCAGGCTGCCCCTGACGATCATGTCCTCTTTGCTCACTTCCTCGATCTGAAGCGACCGTCCCAGTATGGCTATCTGCCCTTTTCCCACTCCGATCACGATCTTCTCCGGCGAATACTGGATGAGCCCCCTGTGGTTCTGGATGAGGACGCCCAGGTCTCCCACAATCGTGACCTTGGGTAAGTCCAGCGAAACGTCCAGGGGAAGTTCAAGGATCTCCGAGAGTTCTTGCCTAAGTCGTCTCAGCAATGCACGCCAACTCTCTTCGGGCTTATATCAAATGTCTATGTGGCTCTTTGGGCAGTAAGTAACGAAACGGGACCTCTTTCGAGGTCCCGCTTCATTCTGTTCTCGTCTATCGTATCTCAGCGGAAACGATGCTTTCTCTGGCGCGCGGCCTCAGATTTCTTCTTACGCCTCACGCTCGGACTCTCATAGTGCTCATGCTTGCGCACGTCGCGAAGGACTCCGGACCTTTGGCACTCTCTCTTAAAGCGGCGCAGGGCGCTGTCGAAGTTTTCATCTTTACCTACTCGTATCTCTGGCAAGTCTTCTCGTCCCTCCCTCCGCCGCAGGAGTTTCCCCGCTCCCTAATTAACAGTTGGATTGTACACTAGCTGCCTGCACACGGTCAATTGGAAGTGCCCCTCCCTGCAGGGCAAGCCTTCACTCGACCCGGCGTACTTCCCTCTCTTCATCCGCTTGCCGCCTGAGCGCAAGTTCGACCAGTCTCTCGACAAGGGCCGGGAACGGCAGCCCCGATGCCTCCCACAGTTTGGGGTACATGCTGATGTTGGTGAACCCCGGTATCGTGTTAAGCTCGTTCACGTAAGCTTCGCCTGCCCGTATGTCAACGAAGAAGTCAACCCGCGCCATCCCCCTGCAGCCGGTGGCCTTGTAGGCGGCCACGGCAGTCTCCTGCACGTGCTTCATCAGTTCCGCGGAGAGAGGTGCAGGTATTGCGTACTGGGTGGTGTCGTCGATGTACTTCGCCTCGTAGTCGTAGAACTCACGGGTGGGGAGTATTTGGCCGGCGAGCGACGCCACAGGCTCGTCGTTTCCCAGGACACTGCACTCGATTTCAAGGAGCCCCTCCTGGGAGGGCTCGATCAGGGCTTTTGTATCGTACAAAAACGCCGTGTCCAGCGCCTTTGGCATCGCGCCCGCGCGCTTCACCTTGGTGACTCCGAGGCTGGAACCGGACCCGGAGGGTTTCACGAAGACAGGGTACTTGAGGAGTCCCGAAAGCGCTTTCAGCACCTCGGAGCCTTTCGTCCTCCAGGCAAACCTTTCGACCGTGAACCCGGGAACGTGAGGAACACCGTGGGTCTGTAGGAGCCTTTTGGTCGTGCCTTTGTCCATGCAGATAGCCGACGCAAGCGGCGGGGCGCCGACGTACGGGATGCCCGACATCTCCAAAAGACCCTGCACCGTCCCGTCTTCCCCATAAAGCCCGTGAAGCACGGGAAATACCACGTCTACAGGGACGTTGTAGAGCCTACCGGGGCCCTCCACCCACAATCCCTTTCTTGAAGGGTCGGGGAGGATCGCGCAAGCCGGACCAAGGTCGGAAGTGACAACGGCCGCCCCTCCGCCGAGGAACTCCGAGCAATCTCCCATGAACACCCAGTGGCCATCCCTGGTGATGCCCGCTCCCACTACCTGCATGCCTGTCTTCTGCGCGGCGCGGTAGATCGAACGCGCCGAGAGCACCGATATCTCATGCTCCCCCGACCTGCCGCCGAATAGAAGACACAATCTCAGTTGGTTCACCTATACCACCCGTTTCGCGGAGATTAGCACAGTTGTAAGATGAGTTGTCCCGTAACGAGAGCCTCTTTGGCGCGGTCTACCCTTACGGCGACGATCTTGCCTTTGTACTCGTCGCCTCCCGCGAATTCGCACCGCACGTAGTTTCGGGTTACCCCGGTCAAGAGGCCGCCGCGAGTCCTGTCGTCCTCGGCCAGCGCCTCCACAACCCTGCCCTCATGTTTACGGTGGAACGACAGCGAGAGTTCCTTTCCCAGTTGGACCAGACGTCCGACTCTTTCATCTTTCTCAACCTCTCTCACTTTGCCCTGCGCGGAAAACGCGCGGGTACCTGGGCGCGGCGAGAACTTGAAGGCATGGATGCGGGAAAACGACGCGAGAGCGGCAACTTTGAGCGTCTCTTCGAAATCGCTCGGACTCTCGCCGGGGAATCCCGCGATAATGTCTGTCGTGATGCCTGCATTAGGTGCGATCTTCCGGGCCTCTTCCACCACGCGGAGGAATCCGTGCACGTCATAGCGCCTACCCATCGACCGGAGGACCCTGTCGCTCCCGCTCTGAAGCGGCAGGTGAAGGTGGGCACAGACTTGCGGGAGGCGGAGGCAGTCCAACAGGTCTTCGTCGACATCGTGAGGCTCCAGGGAGCTTATGCGCAGGCGGATCAGGCCCTCCACCCTGCTGACTTGCCTGACCACTTCGGGAAGCGTAGGAAGAGTGTCGGGCTCCTCCCTGCCGTACAGGCCGATGTGGGTTCCCGTCAGGACTATCTCCTTGTAGCCCTTAGCGACCAGCGCCCTCGCCTCGTCCAGGATCCTTTGGGGCGGCCTCGACCTGGACGGCCCCCTGGCGTAGGGCACGATGCAGTAGGCGCAGAAATCGCCGCATCCTTCCTGTATCTTCAAGAACGCCCTGGTAAGGCTCGGAGTCTCGACCGGCGTCTCCTCGAAGGCCGGGGAATTTCCCCCGGGAGTCTCGTGAGGCGTGACTCCCACAGCGGTCTCCCCTGACTCCAGCGCGCTCAGCGCCAATTCGGCAAGGGCGCTGCGGCCCCGGATCCCGCCGACCGCTATAACGCCGGGGATGTCCGCGACATCATGTGGAGCGACCTGCGAGTAGCACCCGGTAACGACCACCTTGGCCCCGCCCCTGGCCGCAGCCCGGATGGCCTGCCGGCACTTGGCGGCGCCCTTTGCGGTCACCGCGCATGTGTTTATGACAACAACGTCGCTAGGGCCATCGTCAACCACCCGAAACCCCTTGCGCTCGAAGCTTTCCTTTAGGAAATCGGTGTCGTACTGGTTCTGCTTGCAGCCGAAGGTACGAAAAGAGACCGTGTTCTCGGGCAAATACCTAACCCCGCATAGAGTGGATTTGGGATCATCCCGCCAGCATTATACCCATGCTTAAGCGCAATGCGAAAGCCGCCTTGCAGCGGCTTCACTGCGCAAGGGATTCTATGAGCAACAGCTATTCCTCGCCCAGCGCCCCGGGGCCGACCGCTCCTACTTGCCGGCGATGCAGGCGGAGACGGTGCAGAGGATAAACCCCTTATCCCGGAGCCCGTCGATGATAGTGGGCAGCGCCTCCACAGTCGGCTCCGTGGGGTGCATGAGTACGAGAGCGCCGTTAACGGCCCCTGCAAGGACCCTCTTCCAGATGGCTTCCGAGGGCGGAAGCCTCCAATCCACCGTATCCACCGTCCACATGATGGTCAGGTAGCCGGCTTCCGACGCGTACATGACGGTGTCGCCGGTCCACTCCCCGTAAGGTGGAGCAAAGAGTCTCGACGGACGGGCGCCACCCGCGGCAACCGCTATCCTCTCTTCACCGCTCTGGATGAGGCGGTGGAGGTCCTCCCTGCTCATGCCTTCAACGTGCGAGTGGAGGGCTCCGTGGTTACCCACTTCGTGGCCGTCCGCGACCATGCGGGCAACCAACTCGGCATTCTTCTCGGCCCAGGACCCGGTCGGGAAGAAGGTTGCCGAGACCTTCTTCTCCGCCAGGATGTCGAGGACGGCGGGAAGGTACTCCTCTCCCCAATCCACGTTGAACATGAGGGCGACGTTGGAGGCGCTGCTGTTCCCCCGGTATACGGGGGCAATGCCGGCCATAACCGATCGGGCTTCGAACATTCCCAGGAAATCTGCCGCGCAGGCCGCCCAGAGGATGATGAAGAGCAAGAGACCGGTAAGATAGGCTCGCTTGATCAGCATGTCGCTCCCCCCAGCCCCAATCTCCAGCTAGCTTCTATGAAGGGGCCGCGGGAATAATGCCTGTCTTATGCCTGCTTGGATAGGTGATGGACCAGAAGGGAAACGGCAGCGATGGAAGCCGTCTCCGCTTTCATGATGTAGGGGCCCAGCGATACGGGCACGAAGCCGGCGGAAAGGGCCTCATGCACCTCTTCCGCGTCCAACCCGCCTTCAGGGCCTATAAGGATGGAGACCGTTCGGCCACCGGCATTTGACAAGGCCTGCTCCAGGGGGACGGTCATACCTTCGTGCTCGTATGCCAGAAGGCGCGCTCCCGGATCCTTGGCCATCCGGTCCATGAGGCCGGCGAAGGTCGTGACGTCCCTCACCTCTGCCACCGTGCCGCGCCCGGACTGCTCCGACGCCGCTTTGGCGACTTTCTGCCATCTGGCTTTCCGTTCTAAAGCCTTCTCCGCATCCAACCTCGGAATGGTGCGCCGCGTGACGACAGGAGTGATGGACGCAACCCCGATCTCGGTCGCCTTCTCGACCACGAGGTCGAAGTTTTGGCCCTTAAGGAGCGACGCCAGCAGGTGGACCTCCCATGGTGGGGGGACGACGCGGGTCCTACCGGTTATCTCTGCCACCATCCGGTCGGGCAGGACCTCCGAGACCTTTGCGAGGTACAGCGTATCGCCCAACGCCGCCCGGAACGTCTCTCCGACCTGAAGGCGCTGGGCCTTGGCGTGCCGGAGGATGTCGCGGAGGAGCACGATCTGATTCCCAAGCACCATGTCCGGCTCAACGAAGAACTGAGGGGGAGTGTGGGAGTCTACCGGACGGTCGCTCATTTTCCTGCGGTCCCGTCACTCTTGAACCGGTCGAAGAAGGACTTCTGCTCCGCAAACGTCTCGCCGTCCATCTTGCCCAGTTCCCTAAGAGCGTCTTTCTCCTTGGCGTTCAGCTTCGTCGGTACGCGGACGTTGACCCTTACAAGCATGTCGCCCCGGCCTTTGGAGCGAAGCCTGGGCATACCCTTGCCTCTCATCCGCAGCACAGCGCCGGGTTGAGTGCCTGCCGGCACCTCGAGCTCGGCCCGGCCGTCAATGCCTGGGACTTCCACGAACCCGCCTATGGCCGCTAGCGGGAAGCTGACCACCTTGTCGAGAATGAGGTCGTCGCCCTGACGCTGGAAAGTGCTGTGATGCTTCACGAAGACTACGACGTAGAGGTCTCCGGGGCCGCCACCCCGCTGTCCGGCGTTACCCTGCCCGGCCAACCTGAGCCGGAGCCCGGAGTCCGCGCCCGGCGGTATCTTGACGGTAACCGTCCGCGTCTTCCTGACTTCGCCGGTACCTCCGCACTCGCGGCAGGGCTTCTCGACGTACTTGCCCGTCCCGCCGCACCTGGCGCAAGGGGTCGTCACCAGCATCTGGCCGAAGATGCTGCGCTGAGTGGTAGAGACCTGGCCGGTACCGTGGCAGGTGGGACATGTGACAACCTTTGAACCCGGCTCAGCCCCGTTGCCCCCACAGCGATCGCAGGTCTCGGTGCGGGGAATCCGGACATCCCTGTCGACGCCGGAAAAGGCCTCCTCCAGGGTAATCTCCATCTCCATTTCAAGGTCCTGGCCCCGGCGGGGACCTGTATCGGGACGGCGCCTTCCGCCGCCGAACAACTCCTCGAATCCCCCGAAAAGGTCCCCGAATGGGAACCCTCCCGCTCCTCCGAAGGGCCGGCCAAACGGGTCGCCCTGCCCTCCGCCGCCACCGCCGGCGAACGGGCCGTTGGGGTTGCCGTAGGAATCGTAATTGGAGCGCTTGGTTTCGTCGGACAGCACCTCGTAGGCCTCGTTCACCTCTTTGAACTTGGCCTCGGCGGTGGGATCGCCGGGATTGGCGTCCGGGTGGTACTTCTTTGCCAGCGTGCGGAACGCTTTCTTTATCTCATCCTGTGACGCGCCTTTATCGACGCCCAGGACCTCATAGTAGTCCTTGCTCAAGATTCAATTTCCTCCAGTGAACCTTTGGACTCGGCTGTTTTTCCTCCGTCATCTTTCTTCTTGATGATTGTGTCGATGCGGAGTATGGCGCACGCGATCTCAAGAGCGGCCTTAAGCGCGTGGAGTTTGACTGGGGCCGGGTCAAGTACCCCTAGTTCCATCATGTCGGCCACTTCGCCGCTGTCGCAATCTATCCCGAGGTTGTGATTTCCGGTCTCGGTCTGGCGCGAAACGGCGTCGCCCACCTTCTCAAGCGGGTTAAACCCCGCATTGGCCACGATCTGGGCGAGCGGCCGCTTCAGCGCCTCCACTACGCATGACAGCCCGTAGGCTTGCATGCCCTTCTGCGAAAGCCTCATCTTCTCAACTTCGCGGGCGCAGGAGAGCTCAATTGCTCCCCCGCCGGCGACTACTCCGCCCTTCACCGCAGCCTGAACCGAAGACGCGGCGTCAGTGCATATGCGCTCGCGCTCGCCCCTGACCTCTTGGGTGCTGGCCCCGACAAGTATGGTGGCCATGGGCTTGCCGCTTCCGCCCAAGATGCGGATGTTCTCGAGCTTCTGGTCCTGGTAGACACGCTTGGCTGAACCCAGGTACCTGGACAGCTCGTCAGCCGGCTTGTGAAGGGCGGTGCGCTTCACCGATCGCGCTCCCGTGTGCTCGCACACCTTGCGGAGCTCGGCAGACGAGACCCTGGTCACCACCATGACTTTGGCATCCGTGAGGATCTCTTCAGCTACGTCTGAGATGCCCTTGCCCACCACGACGAGTCCGACACCGAGAGAAATGACCTTTGCCAGATTCGCTTTGAACTCTTTTTGCAGCTCCAGGTACTTCTGGAAACCGGCCTCGGTGGACAGCGCCTCTTCCTCAACTTCCTCCGGCTCGAGTGCGTCGTCCACGGCCAGTATCTTCGGGGATTCCACGCTCTCGGGCATCCCCTCGTTGAGGCGCTCCTTGTCCACAATGATTCCGGCAAAGACTTCGTTCTCCGCGCCCTCTCTGGCGACGATGGTTTCGGCCAGTTTGAACCTGGGATCAAGCAGTTTCTCCAGGCCCACCATCTTTGCCGCTGCACACACCAGGTCAGCGATGTCCTTATTGTCGCGGCCGGCTACCAGCGCTACCCGGTGAAGGATGGGATCGCCCACGTCCGCGACTTTGACCGCCCTTTGCTCCACAAGTTCCAAAGACTTCTTCACGCCGGCTTTGATGCCGTCTATCAGCCTTGTGACCGGGACGCCCCGGACAGCCTGGTTGACTCCCTCGGAGAGCAGCGCCCCGGCCATGATGGTGGCCGTGGTGGTGCCGTCCCCTACCTCGTCTTCCTGGGCTCGGGCGGTGTTTATGACCATCTTGGCTGCGGGATGGTTTACGTCCATCCGTGTGAGGATAGTCATCCCGTCGTTGGTGATGACGACATCTCCAAACCGGTCTACCAGCAGAGTATCAAGGCCTTTGGGGCCGATGGTCCCCTCAACTGCCGAGGCGATTGCTCTGACTGCGGCGGCATTGGTAAGCAGCGCGCCTAACCGTTCTTCAATCTCGGAGCTCTGCGATGCCTGTTTCGGAGTCAACTACGTCCCTCCTGTGCGGCTCCTCATTCGTCGGCAGAAAAGTACTTGGAAAGCTTCTGCTCAAATTGGCGCACCAGGGCAACGGCCCTTGAGTAATCCATCCTCCTGGGCCCCAGTATGCCTACTTTACCTTCGGTGTTGCCGACCGAGAATACGCCGAACACGAGGGAGAGGTCCCTTACTGCCTCCACCTCGTTCTCTTTTCCTATGCGGATGAACGGGTCTTTGTCGAAGCCGTCCTTTACAAGCGCGGCCTGGATGACCGCGTCGGATTCCACGGCGCAAAGGAGGTCTTTTACCTTGTCGACGTCTTTGAACTCGGGATGGGACAGGAGGTTTGCCGTCCCGCCCACATAGAGCCGATCGTGCTCGGGTTCGCTCACGAGCCCGCGCAGGAACTCCATAACTTGCTCTACTATCTGGGCGTAACGCCGCGCTTCCTCCCGCAGGAGCTCGTAGGCCCTGTCAGCCACCTTTTCCACAGCCAGGTTGGTCAAGTGGCGCGAGAGGAGTGCGGATATGTGGTCCATTTCCTCCCGCGGCATCGGCGGAACCTCGATCTGGCAGCTCTCGACAAACCCCACGTCTGTGACAATGACGATGAGAGCCTGCTCCGCGGTGATAGGTATCAGGTGGATGGACTTGTAGGTGACGGTCTCTGATTCGGGACCGAGAATGAACCCAAGGTAATTCGAGGTTTCAGATATTGTGCGGACCGTCTCCTTGAGGAGCGAGACCACGTCTTTCACTCTTCTGCGAAATAGCGACTCGATGGCACGGGAGTCGTCCGGAGAGAGGCCTCGATTGGGCATGAGTTCGTCCACGTAGAAGCGGTAACCCCGGTCCGAAGGGACCCTTCCCGATGAGGTGTGGGGCTTATCCAGGTAACCGGTCTCCTCCAAGTCGGCCATCTCGTTCCTGATGGTCGCGGGACTGACTCCGAGCCTGTACCTGCGCGCTATAACCCGAGAACCCACTGGCTGGCCTGTTTCAATGTGTTCCTCGACCACTGCTTTCAGGACTTCGGCTTTCCTGTCGTCGAGAGTCACTCGGCCCCCTCCTTTAGCACTCGTGAAGCGGGAGTGCTAACCTAGATGCAAAATAGCATGGGACTGTTGAGGGTGTCAATGACTAGGGGCGGAGACCCGCTGCAGGAAGGGGCGGAGCGGCGGGCAATATGACACTGGCCAACGCCCAGGCTAGGGCCTCGACGCTGTTCTTGCACTCGGCCATCGTGTTGTCGACACCCCCGCACTCCACCAGGATGGCCATTGGTGAATGCTTCTGGTTGTACACGGCGGACTCGAATAGAACCCCTCTCGAAACGCCGGGGTAGCCCTCCTCCAACTTGCTCAGGATCTTGCGGGCGAACTCGTTGTTCTGCACCCACCTGGGATTGTCGGTCCCTACTACCATGAGGATGCGGGCGTAGGGCTTGCCCCTTACGGTAACCGCCGTGATGCTTCGCGGTTGGCTGTCCCGGTGGATGTCGACCAGCACCTGGCACGACGGGTACTTCTGGAGGATTGCCTTGACCGTGGACTCGGACCGGTAATAGGCTCCTATCCTGCTATCCTTATCATGGACGGTCGTCGAGTGGAGCGAGGGAATCCGGTAGACGTTCTGGAGTTCCTGGGCCAGCATGCCGCCTATCTGGGTCACAGTACGGGAAGGCACATCCGAGAACGCCTGGGCTGCGTCCTTCTTCCCGATTTCAGGCAGGAACGATTCAGTGGCGTGGGTGTGGTAGATTGCCACGAGAGGGCCGGAGTCGGAGAAGACGGCCGCCGGAGTGGCGTCATCGCCGGGCGGCAGCGAGAATAGCACCGGCAGGAGGCCCCAGTCATCCTCAAGTTCGGAAGGCATATCCGGCGCGGCAAGGGATTCGGTGTCCACCAGAAAGCCGGAAATGCCCCCGAACGCCAAATCCCTCGGATATCTCGGGGTGAACCCCAGGAGGTAGCCAGCCGCTCGAGCAAGGACACCAGGCGACGTCTCGTCGTCCCGGAGGTCCTCCGCGTAAGCCAGGATAGGAAAAGCAGCCTTCATCACTTCTCTTGCCATGCCCCGCCTTGAGAACACCAGCCCCTGCACCGATACTGTCAGCGCCTGCGGAGTCTCAGGTTGCCACTCGCCTCCAAATGCGGGCGCGGAAAGGTCAACCCTCACCGAGAGGACAAAAACCGCCAAAAGGACAAGGAGGAGCCCCTGCAATGTGAACAGCCGGGCCCTTCCTCTTCGATCGGCGGCCACTTATGTCCTCACCCCCTTCTTGGATATGACTCTGGAGGTCGGAACATTCGCCGCAAGAAGGACGCCGGCTGTTGGAGTGTCTGTACCTGTTGCGTTAGTTTGCTAGCGGATCACCGTCGGCACGAAGGCGTCGATGATGCCTACCACAAGCGACGCCAGGAGAGCGCCAAGGACGCTGACGGTCATCCCCGGAACCAGATACTGGGCCACATAGATGACAATAGCAGCAACTATGAAACCGACGATTCCCCGGGACTGAGGCGAGACTCTCTCGCCCAGGATAGCCTCGATCGCCCAGCCCAGAGCCGCGATGACGATGGCGGCCAGTAGCGCGTTCACAAAGCCGAATACATTAAAGCCCGGCAAGACCAATCCCAGGACCATTAGAACGATGGCCGACACGACGAACCTCACTATGGCGCCGATCCAAGAACTTCCGCGCACGCTCCTCACCTCCGTTCCGGTAAAATGGAACCGCGAGCTATCGTATCCTTGTACTGGGAAAGATATGCGGAAACACCTGCGTGTGCGTTGACAACGCGCCTATGTGCGTGTAGACTATCGGATGATCGCTCCTCGATAGCTCAACGGCAGAGCATCCGGCTGTTAACCGGAGGGTTGTAGGTTCGAATCCTACTCGAGGAGCCAATTAACGTGCGCCCGTAGCTCAGTGGCAGAGCGGTCGGCTCATAACCGATTGGTCGGGTGTTCGATGCACCCCGGGCGCACCAAATTGTTGTCACGTGGCCCCATGGTCAAGCGGTTAAGACACCGCCCTTTCAAGGCGGTAACACGGGTTCGATTCCCGTTGGGGCCACCAAATCTCTCCGCTGGTTTCCCGTTCCCGACCCTAACCCCGAAAGGCGTTTTCGTCGATGTTTTCATAGATAGGCAGAGGACTGCTTTCCGTTGACAGATAGATCCGGGGGGCACTACCATCAGTAGACACTCTTTCATCCCAGGGGAGTGTGCGCGTTGGACCGGCTGCTGGAATCTTACGGTACGGGGCGTAGCCTTCGGACCCTTGTGAAATACCTGACCCTGACGGCGGTAGTGGGCCTCTCAACCGCCTACGCCATACTCCACGGCGCTTCTTTCCCCGACGTAGGCACTGTTCTGCTATACGCCATCTTGGGCCTGGCAGGCCACCACCTGGTTGTGGCGTTTCCCGGCGGCCAGTTCATTAGCCTGGACGATCCCGTGACATTCGCCGCTCTATGGTGCTTTGGCGCTCCGGTCGCCATCCTTACTTCGGTGCCCGCTTCCCTCATCCAGTTCTTCACGCGAAAGCGCGGACTGCTAAACGTCCTGTTCAACGCGGGACAGCTCACTCTTTCGACCGTAGCCGCCGGCACTGCTGCCAGCATCCTGCGCGGGTTTGTCACGAGAGGGGGCCAGGTGGCCGAGGTACTGGTCGTCATGGCAACAGTGGCGGTCTTCGACCTGGCCAACAATGGGTTTGTCTCCCTGGCCATCTCGATCGACCAAGAACAACCATGGGATGCCGTTTTCCGCCGGATCGCGCTGGTTGACCGCAGGAACTCGGTAGTCCTGTGGTATTTCGTAAACATCGCCGGAGTGCTCCTGTCGACGTACATGGGGAAGGCCGGAACGCTGTTTGTGTTCATCGGGATCCTCGCCCTATGGGCGCAGATGCAATTCGAGCGCGAGGCGGCCAGGAAGGCTCAAGAAGCCCAGACCGACGTGCTCACAGGGCTTTTCAACACACGCTACCTCGAGGATTGGATGGGAAGCGAGTTCCCGAAGATCGCGGCACAAGATGAAAGCGAGTGCTCGCTGGTTTTCGTTGACGTGGACGGGCTGAAGCAGGTCAACGACACCTACGGGCATGAAGCCGGAGATGGAGTCCTTGTGCACCTGGGCAAGATCTTGCGCTCGGTTACTCGGGCCAAAGATCGGGTAGTGAGATACGGCGGCGACGAGTTCATCCTCATTTGTCAGGATGCCGGCGTGGACGAAGCAACTGCTATCGGACAGCGGATCCTGGAGGCCATAAAGAAGGACCCCCTGGTCTACGACGGGCATCAGGTGAACTACGGCGTCAGCATGGGCGTGGCGTCGTTCCCCAAACACTCCATGTCTAGCCGCGACCTTGTCCGGATGGCGGACAAGGCCATGTACCTCGCCAAAAAAGAGGGCGGAAACATGGTCTACACTGCCGACAGCCTATAGGATGGTTGGCCTATAGGTTGGTTGCAGCGCACGACTCGACCCTTGTCCCCCGGGTTACTGAGGATGCCATCTGTCATGTCGTGACTATTGGACGGACCCTTCCGGTGGGGCGGTCGTGAGTGAGTCGCGATCGAGGCGTGCGATGACCATCCGCACTCGCGATACGGTCATGTCAGGAGAGTTAGGGAGTTCATATGAGGCATGTCATGACTTGCCAGAATATGCCTGGGTCATGCCGGGATTATTAGTCCGAAAGTTATATTGCTTCTGGTGACTGATAGACGAAAAAGTGTGGTCACGCGGTGACCACCTCAAAATCATCGATCATCCCGCGACCACACTTTTCGACATGATAGCCTCCTGGCGACTATTGGAAATCTTCCTTATGGTCACCGCGTGACGGGCGAAAAACTAAGGAATCACCTGGTGACTAATAGCAACCGACATCTTCTCACGGCGTGCCACTTCAGAAGGGGTTAGCAGTACTGTTAACCCCTTCTGGGCCTTCTGTTACGCCTTGAGGTGCCTGGCAAACCAGTCCAGGATCCCTTCCAATCGCACGACCCTGTTTGCCGGCTTTCCCGACCTGGAGAGCTCGTGGTTCTCGCCGTGGAACAGCAGCATTTCGACCTCCACGCCCAGCCTCTTGAGGGCAACGTACCACTGTTCTCCCTGTTCAAGGGGGCAGCGGAAGTCCATATCGCTGTGGATGATTAGGGTTGGGGTGCGCACATTCCTGGCGTACCTTATGGGGGACCTTTCCATTATGAAATCCTCGTCATCCCAGAGGTCTTTGCCGCCCATCCCCGCCCTGTCGCCCGACCAGCCGTTATCGGCGACGCCGTACTTGCTGTATAGGTTCGACATGCTGCGCTGCGTCACAGCAGCTGCGAAAAGCAAGGTGTGGCTGATCAACCAGTTGGTGAAGTACCCGCCCTGGCTGCCGCCGGTAACCCCGTACCGCTCCGGATCGGCCCACGGTAGCATCTTCAGCGCTTCCTCGGCCATGAACTCGAGATCGCGCGCGTCCAGCCCGCACCAGTCGCCGACGATGGACCGCGCGAACTCCTCCCCATACCCCATGCTGCCCCTCGGGTTGGTGTACAGCACGCCGAACCCGTGGCCGGCCAGTATCTGAAACTCGTGGAAGAACACGTTTCCATAGGTCGTGTGAGGGCCGCCGTGGATCTCCATTACCAGCGGGTACTTGCCGCCTTCTTTGAAGCCCATGGGTTTGATGACCCAGCCCTCGAGGGTCGTGCCGTCGGGGTGGGAGAATGTCACTCTCTCAGGCCAGCCGGTGTAGCGGTCGCGGAACAGCTCTTCGTTGAAGTGGGTCACCTGTTTCCATTCGTGACCGGATGTTTTCATGAAGAGATCGCCTATCGACGCCGGCGTCGCCCTGTTGACCACGATAGCTTCGCCGGACGCATCGTAGGAGCTCACCACCATTTGACCTTCTCCAAACACCAGCGTGGGCTGGCCGGATTCTATCTCCACGCTGTAGAGGTATGACGAACCTCCGTTGACCGCGGCGAACAAAAGCGATTTGCCGTCGGATGACAGCATGAGCCCTGTATCTCCAGCGTCCGCCCGAACGTCTGCACCTATGCCCCCTCCCACAAGGTATGGGAATGAGCACGCGATAACCGACCGCTCGAGGCTCTCCACGTCGACCCGCCTTATCTCCGGGTACCCGCCGGGATACACGCCCTTCTCGTGCCCCAGGTAGTACACGTGCCGCCCGTCCTTGGACCACACCGGGTTCCTGGCCTCACCCAGGCTCCGCGTGAGTTTGCGGAGGTTCTTGGTCTCGACATCCAGGAGCCAGAGGTCCGAGTACCGATCAGTCTCGTTGTCCGACCTGGTTCCTGCAAAGACAACGTAACGGCCGTCGGGTGATGGCTCGGGGGTCCCGCAATTGTAAGGAGCGCTGGTCAACATCTCGACTTTCCGGGTTTCCAGATTCATCTTCCAGACCTGAACCGGCAAGTTGTCGAGATAGCCGACTCCGTTGAACTTGTAGCGCAACTTGGTTATCCTGCGGGCCGTGGCTCCTTCACGGAACTTGGGCTCAGCCTTGTCCTCTTTGGCGGAGAGGAAAAGGGCACCGCCTTTGGGGTCAAAGCGAAAGTCCGTAACTCCCTTTGGAAGGTCTGTCACCTGGAACGCCTCACCGCCGCGAAGGTCCATCATCCATACCTGAGACTTACCGGACCTATTGGACAGAAAGGCCAGGGAATTGCCGTCAGGCGACCATCTTGGCGAACCGTCCCTCACCCCGGGCTTGTTGCCGAGATTGGTGATCTGGCGCACGCTACCGTCATAGAGCCATAGCGCCGAGGTGTAGGAGTTGTCCTTGTCCAGGAGCCGTGTCACGACAAAAGCACACCGGTCACCCTTGGGCGAGAGCCGCGGGGTACCGACGAGGTCCATTCTGAATAGGTCTTCGGCTACAAAGGGCTTTGCCATGGGATCTCACCTTCCGCAAGTGGAGTTCGACAACCAATTCGATATGCATACCACTTCGACACGCGGAAGGGTGCTACCTGCGGAAAGCCGCAACGCCAAAGCGGAGCGTCAGCCGATCGCTCGGGGCTCTCTGGGGATTCGCCCCGGGATCAACCGGCAACGCTCCGTTCCCTACCGCATCACGGCTTTCAGTCACCGAAACCGAACACGAGCAGGATGAGGATAAGGAAAAGCAAGAAGGCCCAATTGGTGCCGGTGGCCTCAAGGGTGGTCGGATTCCCGCCCATTCCACCACCTCCTCCCGCAGGACACTGGGCTATCCTATGCTCCGCGCTAACCTCAGGTTACATAAGAGATGGACAAGGAGTGAGGCACGCAGCAGAGCATATCGCGGCAAGAGTGTGGTGGGGCGCAGTATGTCATGGCGCGGTGAGTGCCCGGGCGATGCGCGCGGGAGAGGACGGCACTACTGAACGATGTCGCTCGCCAGCCCCGAAGCGGACAGAATCTCGGTCTCAAGAGAGGCCGCGTACCAGTCCAGATAGCTCACAATTCGGACATTTATCTCGGCCAAGAGGTTGATCGTGCGGGGAGTCGTGTAGAACCTCCCGTCGGCGGCCTTTACGGCGACTACCACGGGCCGGTCGAGCGCCCGGGGATTCAGTTTCTTCACTATGGCAGTCTCCCCGGTCGAGAGCTTGACGCCGGTCGCTACGGGGAACGGGGCCACCACTTTGCTGAACGCCTGGGTGACCTCAGGGTCGAACAGTATCCCGGAGTTCTCAAGCACGAAAGCCAGTCCGTTGAAAGGATGAGTGGCCTTCTTGTACGGCCTGTCCGACGTCATGGCATCAAAGACGTCGCACACGGCGCAAATCCTGGCGTACTTGAGGACTTCCCTCTCCTTAAGGCCCCGCGGGTACCCGCTGCCGTCCCAGCGCTCGTGGTGCTGGTACGCTACGTGGGCCGTGAGCAGGCCGAGCTCCGTCTTCCTCAGGATCTCGAATCCGGCCTCCGGGTGGGTCTGAACCCGCTCGAATTCCTCCGGGGTAAGGTCGCCCTCCTTGCCCCATATCTGGGCCGAGACCGCCGTCTTGCCGATGTCGTGGAGCAAGGCGCCGGCCCCCAGTTCCTTCAGCTCGTTAGGCTTCAGGCCGAGCATCTTCCCCACTACCAGGCAGTTGAGGGCAACCTGCACAGAATGCGCAAAGGAGTAGTCGTGAAGCGACTTGATATCGACCAGTCCGATGAGGACCTCGGGCTTGGACATTACCTCGTTGACCAGGAGTTCTGCAGCCTTGGCAACCCTGAGAGTCATCTCGTGCCGGTGTTTGGCCATCATAACCTGGCCAGGCCGGTGGACCTCCGCAAACGGGGCCTGAAGCGACAGACGCTGGGCGGCCATAGCCTCTTCTCTCATCAGGTCTGTGATGCAGCGGGTAACTTCCTGACGGGTCTCCAAGCTGACAAGTTCGGGGAGATCGACGTCCCCAAAAGCGTCGGCGATGTACACGGCGCTGTAGCCTTGCCTTATCAGGAGGTCCAAGAGCCTTTGGTGGAGGGTGATCCCGGCAGCAATGACCAAGCGGCCGCTCGGATCGAATATGGAGCGACCCAACCGCATTCCGGGCTTCACTAGCTGAGTGGGCAGGATCCTCATGCCTTCGCTAACCCCCCTCTGAATAGTTCGGATGATATGGCGGATATTTGAGGGATGCTGCGTACAAATTGCGCAGTCTTACGAAGCGGGGTATAATACGGCAAACTACTCGAGATCCCATGAGAGGGAGGAGTAGGTGGGATTTCTCCCTAAGAGAGCGGGACGAACGGTGCGAGTCCCGCGGGAAGAGCCCGCCGAAGGTCGCCCTTGAGGACGGGGCCGGGAGGCCCCGCGTCTGCCGCGTTAAGGCCGTAGAGCGCCGGCGACTCTAGCCGGAAACAAGGTGGTACCGCGATTTTGGCCCCATCGCCCTTGTGGCGAGGGGGCCATTAACTTTTGCGAGTGAGGGTGATACTGATGAAGGAACCTCTGGCAAAGGCATATGAACCCAAAGCCTTCGAGGACAAATGGTACGCGTACTGGGATGAAAACGGCCTCTTCGGGGCTAAGGTCTCTCCGGGCAAACCCAGGTTCTCGCTGGTGATACCTCCCCCCAACGTGACCGGGTCGCTTCACATCGGGCACGCCCTCGATGAGACCCTCCAGGACATCCTGGTGAGATATGCCCGCATGCAGGGGCTGGAGACCCTGTGGGTCCCCGGCACCGACCACGCGTCTATCGCTACCCACGCCAAGATAGAAGAGCTGCTGGCCAATGAAGGCACCTCCCGCTGGCAATTGGGACGCGAGAAGTTCATGGAGCGGGCGTGGCAGTGGAAGGACAAGTACGGTCACATCATCAACGACCAGATCAGGAAGCTCGGTTCGTCGTGCGACTGGAGCCGCGAGAGGTTCACCATGGACGAGGGCTGCTCCAAAGCGGTAACCGAGGTATTCGTGCGCCTCTACGAGAAGGGCCTCATCTACAAAGGCAACTACATGGTGAACTTCTGCCCGGGATGCAACACGGTTATATCCGATATTGAAGTGGAACACGAGGAAGAGCAGGGCTCCCTGTGGTACATCCGCTATCCCCTGGAGGGGTCCGACCGGTTCATCGAGGTCGCGACCACCAGGCCGGAGACCATGCTCGGCGATACCGCAGTCGCGGTGAGTCCCAAGGACCCCAGGTACAAGGGTCTCGAAGGAAAGTACGCGATCCTTCCCATCGTCGGACGGCGGCTGCCCATAATCTACGACGACCTGGTGGACCCGGCGTTCGGTACCGGCGCGGTCAAAGTCACGCCCGCTCACTCCCCTGAGGACTTTGAGATGGGCAAGACCCACAACCTGGAGTTTGTGACCGTCATCGATACCACCGGCAAGATGGTGGACGTCGGCAAGTACACGGGTATGGACCGCTACGATTGCCGGAAGGCTCTCGTCAAGGACCTTGAGGAGCAGGGCTTCCTTGTGAAGACAGAGGGCTATAAGCACTCTGTGGGCCACTGCCATAGGTGCGACTCGACCATTGAGCCGCTCATCTCGGAGCAGTGGTACGTGAAGATGAAACCCCTTGCCGAGCCGGCCATTGAGGCGGTCAAGAACGGCGACATCACGTTCGTGCCCGAAAGGTTCACAAAAGTGTATCTGAACTGGATGGAGAACATCCACGATTGGTGCATCTCGAGGCAGCTGTGGTGGGGACACCGGATCCCGGCCTACTACTGCGACGGCTGCGGCAAGATGACCGTATCCAGGGAACCGATAGACAAATGCCCGGACTGCGGCGGAACGGTGAGACAGGACGAGGACGTACTGGACACGTGGTTCTCGTCGGGCCTGTGGCCGTTCTCAACGTTGGGCTGGCCTGAGAACACCCCGGACTTTCAGTACTTCTTCCCCACGGACGTGTTGGCGACCGGCTATGACCTCATCTTCTTCTGGGTCGCAAGGATGATCTTCCTGTCGTTGGAATTCACGGGACGTTCTCCATTCCACCACGTGGTCTTCCACGGCATGGTCAGGGACGCCCAGGGACGCAAGATGTCCAAGAGCCTCGGCAACGGCATAGATCCTCTTGACGTGGTGAGCAAATTCGGCGCCGACGCACTCCGGATAGCGCTGACTACCGGGACGGCCATGGGCAACGACATGCGGCTCTATGACGAGAAGGTGGAGGGCGCCCGCAACTTCTGCAACAAACTGTGGAACGCGTCCCGCTACGTCCTCTTGAACCTGGAAGGTTCCGAGGGAGAGCCCAAGTGGACGCCTCCTACGGGAACAGTCCACCCCAAGAGCGCGTCAGGAAAGTGGATTCTGTCTCGGCTGGAACACACCGTTGCCGCCGTACGGGATGCGCTCGACAGGTTCGAGCCCGGCGACGCCATCGGGTTCCTCATGGACTTCATATGGAACCAGTTCTGCGACTGGTACATCGAGATATCCAAGCTCGACTTGGCGTCGCCGGAGATGAGCAAAGAGACAAAGGACGTGCTATGGACGGTGCTAAGGGACTCTCTGGCGATGCTCCATCCCTTCGCCCCGTTCGTGACCGAGGAGCTGTGGGAGCACCTCCCGGGCAGGTCCGATGGCCCTCTGGGAGCGCTTATCGTCTCTCCCTTCCCCCGGGTAGGCACGCACAAGGTGGAGCCGGAAGCCGAGGAGGAAATCGAGGCGCTGATAGAGGCGACAAAGACCATCCGTAATATGAGGGCCGAGGTGAATGTTCCAACCGGGCGGAAGGCAAGGGCCGTAATCGCTGCCGACGACCCGGCTGCCTGGAAACGCAGGATCCCGTACATCAGCCGGCTAGCGTGGGCGGAACCGCTGGAAGTGATCGCGCGGGGCACATCCGGAAAGATAGGGCAGGCTCTTGCGGGGGTCATGAAAGGCGCGGACATATACCTTCCGCTTGCGGGCGTCATCGACCTCGATAAAGAGATCGCCAGGCTGGAGAAAGCTGTTGCGGACCTTAAGGCTGACATCGAGAGGACCGGCGCCAGGCTCGAGGACCCGTCCTTCCTGGACAAGGCCCCGCAGCACATCGTCGAGGCTCAGCGTAAGCGGTATGCCGAAGAGGGCGAGAAAGCCCGCGCGCTTGAAGCCAGGATATCAACTCTTCTTAGGGCCAAGGAGTAGTCGCCACATGAGCGCTAGCGAACACGGGGAATATGGGAAAGCTCTTGACTGGATCCACAGCACCATGCGGTTTGGGTCCAAACTGGAGCTCTCGCGGATAGAGAGCCTCCTTTCCCTTTTGGGAAACCCGGAGAAGGACCAGGAGTACATCCACGTCGCAGGCACCAACGGCAAAGGCTCGGTGACAGCCATGGTCGCTTCAGCCCTGGCTGCCTGCGGCTATCGCACCGGGATGTACATCTCGCCGTACCTGGAGGACTTCAGGGAGAGGATCGTGCTGAACCGCCGCATGATACCACGGGAGGACCTCACAGCCCTCACAGTCGAGGTCAGGGCCGCAGTCGAGCGGATGGTGGACTCCGGCATCGATCACCCCACCGAATTCGAGGTCATCACTGCCTTGGCCCTCCTCTATTACTCGAGGAACCACGCCGACTACGTCTCCCTCGAAGTAGGTCTGGGCGGAAGGTTTGATGCGACTAACGTGGTGACGCCGGCTGTATCCACGATCACCACGATCTCGTTCGACCACATGGACCGTCTGGGCGATACGCTGGGCAAGATCGCTTTCGAGAAAGCGGGCATCGTGAAACCGGGAGTGCCGGTCGTAACGGGAGTCACGGCTGAAGAGCCTCTTGCAGTGATCCGGCGCAAGGCGGACGAAGCAGGCTCTCCCCTGTATCTGGTTGCCCAATCAAGGAAGGCGGACGTGACCTGGGAGGAAGTCTCGTATGACATGAACGGCCAGGTCGTGAACGTGTTCGGACCGGGATTCGAGTACAGGGACCTTCGGATACCTCTCCTGGGCCGCCATCAACAGCAGAACGCGGCCATGGCCGTAGCCTCTTTGGAACTCGCGCGCCCGCGGACCCGCCTGGGCAAGATCTACCTGGATAGAGCGGCAGTCGCTCACGGCATATCCACTACCGTCTGGCCGGGACGCCTGGAGGTGCTGTCGCATCGTCCCACGGTCATCCTGGACGGCGCCCACAACCCCGACGGCGCAAAGGTTCTGGCGGAGGCCATGGCGTCGGTTCCGCGCAAGCGGCTTATCTGCGTCCTCGGCATACTGGGGGACAAGTCCTACAAGGAAGCGACCGCCACAATAGGCCCTGCGTGCGATGAAGTGATCGTCACCCGGCCCGACACCCCTAGGGCGCTTGATCCGGAGGTCCTCGCGCAGGAGGCAGGCAAGTACGCCCCGGTTACGCTGGTCGAACCGGACATCGGGAAGGCGTTGGATACTGCCCTGGCGAAAGCTACGGCAGACGATGTGGTGCTATGCTGCGGTTCTCTGTACCTGGTCGGGCCGGCTAGAACCCACTTGCGCGGAAGGCTCGGCATGATCGGGGACGGAATCGAATAAGCATTGACTGGTTAGGCATTTTCCGTATTCGGAGGAGGACTTCGTTGCTCTTTCGCCCAGTCGAGGCCCCATCTGACGGGCAGGCGGTCCGGTACCAGACGGTGAACCCGCTGCTCGGGTTCTCGCTGGATCGGGCCTCCGTTCGCGATTATCAGGTGTTTGGCGACAGGGAGGCATTCCGGGAGTACTACGGAGACGTAGAGCCGTCGGAATCAAAGATCGCAGATGCGGATTTTGACCGGAATTATCTGGTTGCCATACATCAAGGTCTCTGTCCTACTGGAGGCTACAGCATCCGAGTGGTGTCGGTCCGGGCGCAACCGGGTGCGGTCACCGTGACTGTGGACTTCCAGGAGCCGGGACCCCTGGACATCGTGACTATGGCGATGACAACGCCGCGCCTCTTTCTACTGGTGCCGCGTCGCCGGGGAACGCGGAGCCCGGTATTCCGATTCCGGGCACCTGACGGCTCGCCCCTGGCAGAACGCAGGCCAGTGTACGGAAAGGCGGCGCCAAAAGCTCAAAAGTGAAATGCAAGTTGTGAGAAGGAGGTGCAGAGTCCATGCGGAGGACCCGTCTGGGAGGGGGCCGTGTTATGACCCAGAGACTCATTTTCGTGGTCATAGCGCTGGCTTTTGTGGGTTCCGGCTACCTCATCGGCAGGTACTTCCTGGCGTCGCTCTTGCAGAGGCCAGCAGGCGGCGAGCCGGTGACCAAACCCAATGACCCGGCGCAGGGCACAACTGCAACCCTACAGGTTGAGACCAAGCCTGTATCGTTGTACAGAGTTCAGGTAGGAGCCTTCTCGACCAAGGAGAACGCCGATAAGGTCGCGGGACAGGTCCAGGGTAAGGGCGTTGGTGCCGCAGTCGCAGCCCCTGACCCCTTGTACAAGGTTTACTGCGGCGCGGCTGCCTCCAAGGAGGCCGGGGAGAAACTGGCGCAGAGCGCCAAGAGCAAACTGGCCGGCAGCGTGATAGGCAAGAATGAGACGCTGTATGTTGCCAGCGTTACGATGGCCTCGCGATCGTTCACGCTTTCAGGCGAAAAGGCACTGGCGGAAAAACTCCAGAGCGCGTTTGCCAAGGCCGACAACGCGGTTCAATCGCTCCTTTCCTTCTGGGACGCGCTGTACCTCGGAAAGCAGAACACTGTTGATCTCGCTTCCATGGAGACCGACATAACCGCACTAAAGAGCGATCTGACCGCCGCTACCCCCAGCAGTGAGCTCTCGGCGGCCCACGCTTCCGCGGTGAAGATCGTCGAGGACCTCTCGGCAGCGGTTAAGAGCGCAAAGGAAGCCGCCGGCGGAGACTCGTCCAAGGCGGCTGAGGGGGCCACGGCTCTCATTCGCGCTCTCGATACCTACGCGCAGGAACTGAAAAAACTGTCTCCGTAGCGCCAGCAATAGAAGAGTGCTCGAACAGTAGAGGCGCTGTCGCGCGGTGGGCACCGGTTGCCCGCCTGTCGTCGGCAGCGCCTTGCACATGTTTTATGCAGCGTGGTAATATGCAAAGGTTACGAAGCATTGGTGGAGGTGCCGTTTTTGGCTAACATACGTTCTAGCGAGAAGGATATCCGCAGGTCCGAGAAGCGCCGTCAGCGCAACATGGAAGTAAGATCGGCTGTGCGGACCTACATTCGCCATTTCAGGGAAGCTGCTACCACCGGGGATGACGAGAAGAAGCAGGCGTCCTACAAGGTCGCTCAGGCCGCCATCGACAAAGCAGTAAACAAGGGCGTACTGAAGGCTGGGACCGCCGCTCGGTACAAATCCAGGCTGGCAGCCCTACTGTAGGCGGTAGGCAAGACCAGAGCGACAGCGAAGGTCTTGTTAAGTGCAGATTTGGCTTAGGAGATAATCCATAGCGCGGTCCGGATCGATCCGGCCCCGCTTTAAGTCTTCATCAACGGCGCACAGTGTTCGAAGCGCCGTTTCCATTTGGGCGAAAGTCCAGCGTCTGGCCTCGGCAGCCGCCTTCTTCGCCGCGTAGGGGTGGACACCGAGGGCCTTTCCCAGTTCGTTCTGGGGCGTCTTCTTCATCTCCGCTTCCTTGGCTCGCCACACCAACCCAAAGTGGGATGCCAGCAGCGCTACAATCGCCACCGGGTTGGCGCCCCTGGCCTTAAGGTCCAAGTACTCGGAGAATGCCCTGGAGGCGTTCCTTGCGCCGACGGCGTCGATGAAGGCGAAGGAAGTCTTCTCCGGGTCTGCCGACGCGCACTGGAGTATTACCTGGGTCCCGACTTCCTGGGGACGAGACTTGTCCCTCACCGGACCCATGTACGCCTCGATCTTCTCGACTTCTTTCTCAAGCCTCTCGATGCTCCTGCCGACTATGGTGATCAGAGTCTCGACAGCGTCTGACGCTATCCGGAGGCCCCGGGACCTCAACGCTTCAGATACCCAGCTGGACGCCTCCGCGAACGACGGCTCAGCGGCTTCTACAAGAGACCCGCCCAGGGTCTCCCATTTGCCCAAGAATGCCTTGGAGGCCGGGTTTTCCTTGACGGGACAGGAAAGCACAAGGCAAGTCCCGGGTGATACTGCATCGACGAAACGGTCCTCGCCTTCTTTGAAGAGGCTCTGCGCCTCCCTAACGATCCAGAGCTGGGGGCCGAAGAAGGATGGCTGGGACAGGAGGTCCCTCAGCGACTGCCACGAAGTCTCGTCGCCCGAAACGGTCTCGCCTCCGGAGGGGAACTTCCTCGCAAGGGCATCTATGAGCCTCTCATGCCAGTAGGCTTCCTCCCCATACACGAGGTAGCCGGGAACGGCCTTTCCCGAGCCTACCTCCGCGATGACCACTCCCGCGCTTTGAGCCCTCACGGCTTTGTCTTCATGTAGGAAAGGTAGTGGGACCTCACCAGCATCTTCCTTCCGACTTCCTGCCCGTTCTGCCTCTCCACCCTCCAGGTCTCAACCAGGAGCCCCGGTTCCTTTGGCGGGTCCGGGTAGGTGGCGATGACTTTGGGCTCGAGGGTGTAAGTCCTGTCTAGGGGCTTCCCGAATACCCGGACTACCACCTGGCCATCCTCGACCCAGGCGCCGAAGACCACCGGCGCGTCGAAGCTGTTCCGGATCTTGAGGTCAAGGTAGTTCCAGGCCACCGCGGCGTCGGTCCCCGGGGATACGTAGTCCACGGGGATCCCGTGGGCGTGAATCTCAGGAAAGTCTAGCCCCGCCATCGCCGCGGCATCAAACAAGGTGGTTGTAACCTGGCATATCCCGCCTGCCAGGCCGGGTTCAAGGTGATCACCGACCACCACGTTGGCGTACCTGTAGCCTTTCTCAAGGGTGCGCTCTCCGGCATCCTTGTTGAAACTGTAGGTCTCGCCAGGCCCTAGCACCGTCCCGTGGACCGCTTCAGCCGCCAGAGCAAGGTTAACGTTCCTATCGGTGTCGGACACGTCGTAGGGGGTGGCAAACTCGCCGGTAAGCGTGAGCTCCACGAGCTCGGCTGCCGCAGGCGCGGGCAATTCCCGGTAGGGCACGGAGATCCGGTCACCGGACACGCGCTTCAGCGCTTCCCTGACATCGTCCTCGGTTACTACTTGGCCGCTTGCCGGAGGAAAGATCTTGAGATCTCTTCCCTCGAAACCGTAGCGCGTGCCCAGCGCTTCAGATGAAAGCTCCCGGGCAATCCGGGCGATGACTTCTCCTGCGTCCTCCGAGACAACCTGAGCCGGCGCCTCGATCACTTCCTTGGCACCCAGCCTCAGCAGGAAAGACGGCATCAGCCTTGACTTTGAAGCTACGGCGCCGGACAGCGTCCGCTCCAGTTCGGCTTCGTCCAGGTCTACTGCCATCTCCGCCCGGGGCACCGTTACGGAGCGGCCTCCGGCCTCAAACGTAAGGGAGCCCGACTCCACTTCCCTGGCCCTATCCTTTATGAGCGCGCTTGCCTCTGCCTTTCCGAGGCCGCCCAGCGCAACGCCGAACGCGTAGACGTTGCGGCTTACTACATCATGACGCACGAACGCTCCCGCAAGGATACCGGCGGCAAACAAGCCTAGCGCCAGCATGATGACGGGGCGCTTGTCCCTTCTTCTGGTAACGGTTACGGTACGCATCCACTCAGCTCCGAGAGTTGAATTCGACCTCTTGCTAGGGCTTTCCTATCGATACGTCCGGACAGTTCCCCCACTTGGAGTGAGTACAACCGTCACAGCCCCGTCACGGTCGGTGCGCCGGAGCAGCGCAGAGCTACGGTCTGCGGCCTCCAGCACTTCCTTAGACGGGTGCCCGTACGAGTTTGTGCCAACCGAAATGACTGCTACGCCCTCGTTAAGTCTATCGTAGAAGCGGGGCGTCAGCGAGTCCCGGCTGCCGTGGTGAGGCACCTTAACCACCCGGAAGCGGGTCCCATCCTGAAGGGACGGATAGTCCTGGATGTAGGCGCGAGCGGCTTCACCCGAAGCGTCACCCCAAAACTCAAATACGCCTCCTCCGCCCCCTCTGACCCCAATCACTGCGACGACCGACCTCTCGTTCTCGTCCCCCTTCGCGTGCCCAGCCGGCTCGCACAGGGTTGCCACCTCCAACCCGCCTATTATGTACACGGCACCGGGCTTTGCCTCCAGAACTTCAGGAATGGGCGAGCCCTCCCGCCCGAGAGGCCCCTCTGAAGAAGTAAAGAGCACGGTCGCCTCGGCTCCGCTGCCCGGGGGCACCAGCAGCGTTCCTACAGGGACCTCGCCGCTAAGAAGCGCCAAGCCGCCTGCGTGGTCCTGGTGCAGGTGGGACAGTATGCAGAGGTCAACCTTGGACACTCCCTGGCGGCGCAGGAACCGTGAAACGCTACGGGAGAAAGCGCCGGACGTGCCGGTGTCCACCATCACCACGACGCCCCTGTAGCGGAGGATAGCACAGTCAGCCTGCCCGACGGAAAGGAACGTGGCGGTGGGCCAGGGGACTACCGCCCTGCACACGGCGCAAGCGAACAATGCAACGCTGAATGCTAGCGCCAGAGGCGCGTAGGACGGGCGGCGCCGGGGGAACCCAACCGCTGCCGACCACAGCCTGTGTTCGGCGGCGCTTGCCAAAAGGAGCAGCAAGCCGTAGTAAGCGGCCGTCTCCAAAGGGGCGGGCGCCGGTACAATGAAAGTCGCGTACTTGAGAGAAGCGGCTGCTGCCGACACTGCCGCCACACCCTTTATCAGGAGATACGGGAGCCAACCGGCGGCAGCCCCGGCCCCCGGTATCAGAAGGCCTGCCGAGAATGGTAGGAGAGCCGTGACTGCGGCTGTCCATATGCCCCCGAGGACAAATCCCGACAGCGCGAAGTCGGAGAAGGCCAGGGCCATGATCGGAAACAGGATGAGGACCAGCGCCGTGGTGCGCGCGGCCCCTAGGAGGAGACGGGTCCGCCATCCCTTAGCAGCCCACGGGAGATACCTCGCCGCGGCGAAACCACCCAAGGCTCCCGCGAAACTGAGCTGAAAACCCACGTCAATCAGGGGAAAGGGTGTCACCCAGCCCGAGAGCAGGGCTGCGACGGACAGCCCCGCCACCGGGTAGTAGCGCCGTCTCAAGGAGGGGGCGAAAGCTTTCATTACCGCGCAGGTAAGCGCCCTGAGAGACCCGGGGTTCCATCCCGACAGGGCGGCATAGAAGGCGGCAAAGCATGCGGCCGTGACCCGGGCGGCGGTAGGACGCCGGGTTAGCCTGCGAATGCTGTACTCGACCATGACAAATACCGCGTCCACATGAAAGCCCGCTATCGTGACGAAGCGATAGAAACCCGACCGCCGGAAGTCTGCGGACAGCTCGTCCGGCAATCCGGTCCGGTCGGCGAGGAGTATCCCTTTCAGCACCGATGCTTCAGGAGGCGGCAGGGCAGCATCTATGCTGCGGGCAAAGCGCAGGCGAAGGCCGCCGAGCGCTGAAGCGAGCAGCCGTGCAGGCCATGGCGCGCCCCGTGGGCGTGATGTCTCCGGGACAGCCTCTACGCGGGAGCAGTCTAAAACGCCGAACACACGGTCCGAAGCCAGGTACCGGCGAAAGTCAAAGTCACCCGGGTTCATGGCCTTGGTCGGAAGTGCGAGCCGGCCGCACGCGCGGAGCGGAGACCCGGGCAGCACAATGCCAACGTCAGCGGCGTGGATGGTCACTTCGACACCTGTACCCTCCGGCACAGCGGTTCCGTAAACCCGGGCGCGAAACGTCGCCTTCCCCCCGTACTCGGTGGGCGCGGCCGTCTCCAGAGGAAGCAGCACCGCTTCGCAGGGTCCGCTGCTCCCTACCTGCTCCACGGCAGCCCATTTGCTTGCCCAGTGGGCTCCCCGCCAGCTCCCGGCAGCGAAGCACAAGCCTAGAAGAACGACAACCTGCAGGTACCGCCGCAATGAGAAGCGCCTGGTCTCAACGAAGTTCCGTAGGTGTCGGGTACCGCAGCTGCGCAGGCAATGCTCGAGGACGCCCGAGAACAGAGAGAGGGCAACGGATGAAACCAAGGCAAAGAGGCCTACTCGCGCGTCTGCCAGCGTCGATCCGGCCAGAACGCAGACGGCAGGCCAAAACAAGGGGATGCTGTGAAAGTAGGGACGTCTCCCTGCGGGAAGGCCCCAATAGCCGGTCACCTTCCACCTATTCTGCGCGGCCGGGGCGATTCCCTGTCAGGAATTTCCATATGAAGGGACAATCTTGCCCGGTAGAGAAAGTGCCGTGTCGGGAGTCCGTCGGGGCTCCGCGCTTGAGGGAGGTCGAGCAATGCCCACCACAGACCGTTTCTATAGAGTGCCGGATTCCTGGATTGGACCAAAAGGCCCCAAGTACGCCTTCGTCACCTTCATCATGCGCAACGACAGCTACCTTCCGGGAGCGCTGGTGCTTGCCTCGGGCCTCCGCAAGGCCGCTGCCGGAGCCGACCTGGTCTGCCTGGTAACCGGTTCGGTGACGGAGCAGGCAAAGAAGGCGCTGGCGATCCTGTACGACAAGATCGTGGATGTGGACGAAGCCGTCCTCCCCCATTCCAGGCGGCAGGAGCGTCAGGACCGTCCCTTCCTGTTTACGCGCTTCAACGCCCTGAGACTGGGAGCCGACGGCGATCTGGGGTTCTCCTACGAGAAGATTGTTGTGCTGGACGCGGACATCCTCCCTTTGCGGAACTACGGCCACCTGTTCACCCTGGGCACCCCGGCCGGCATCATCAACGAACGCAAGGAGCATTGCCTGGAGGCCTCCCCGGACGGGAGGTTCCTGATACCGCCCGGTTCCATGCAGACAGGCAAGTGGGTGTGGCACCAGGTCTACGAGCCTCTCTGTCCCCACGGCCAGCCCATAGACAAGGCCATCACGGACAGGGTGCTGGCGGACCCGGCAAACATGGGAGTCAATGCGTGCCTGTGGGTCCTGCGCCCATCGATGGACGAATACCTGGCGATCATGGAGGACGTCCAAAGGCCCGAGGTGCTTGAGTTGGTCAGCAATTGGAATTGGCCTGAGATGCAGTACGCGACGGCCCGCTGGTCGGGTCAGTGGAAGAACGTGGACCTTAGGTTCGCGTCCTTCAGCGGATACCCGTCTCCTTCAGTTGTTTTCGGGATCCACTTTGCGGGCCTAAAGCCCTGGTCCATCAAGAAGAAGGCAGCCCTGGAGAGGTGGGGCCGCTACGAGGACTTCAGGCTGTGGTACAAGGAGTACCAGCACCTCATGGCAGCACACCCGGCACTCATGAGGATCGGCAGGCTGAGGAGGCTTCTGGAGGAAATGCCGGTCCCGCGGGCCGAAGGCCGCCAGGACAACAAGAAAGGCTCCCACGGCCGCAGGAGCCGTTAAGAGCCCTAACCATCGGAAGCAGAATGTCGTCTCGCAAAGTGCGGCATGCTCGCAAGCTCGCATGAGCGCCGCGCTTTTACTGGCGACGCCGCGAAGTCTCCGCTATCGCTCTGACTTCGCGTTATTCGCTCCTTAGAGCATCCGCCGGAGCCAACCGCGACGCACGGTAAGCCGGGTAGACTCCGAAAAGGAATCCCACCAGCACCGCGAAGCCGAAGGCTATGAGAGCCGACATGGGAGCGACCCAGGTTTTGGTCCCGAACCTGGCGACCAACTTGGATACGCCTATCCCACTAGCGACGCCTACCAACCCACCCATTGAGCACAGGGTGGCAGACTCCCACAGGAACTGGAACAGCACCTGGTGTCGCTTGGCCCCCACGGCCATGCGGAGGCCGATCTCCCTGGTCCTCTCCGCAACCGCGACCAGCATGATGTTCATGACTCCTATGCCGCCGACCAGCAGCGACACCCCTGCGATTGCTCCCAGCATGAGGGTCATGGTCCGGGTCGACGCCTGCATCTGGTCGAGCATCGCCTGCTGAGTCCAGACATACACTGCGTCGGGCCCGTAACGTGACTCAAATATGCGCTCCACGCTTACCTGGACTATGGGAACGGTATCCTTGCTGCGCGCTTTCATGTAGACCACATCGATGCGGTTGGTGCCGCGGCCCCGTTGCGCCACGGATATGGGCACGAACAGGTTCCTGTCGACGCCTTCACCCATGTTTTCGCCCTTCTCCTCAAGGACGCCGATGATCTCGAACAGCTGTTGGTTCAAGGTGATCTTCTTGCCGACAGGGTTCCTCCCCGCAAACAGGTCCTGCATGACCTGCCATCCTATGACCACTACACGGCGGGCGATCTCGTCCTCCACGTCAGTGAAGAACCTTCCGGCGTAAAGCTCGTGATCCCGCATCTTCGGAAATACCGAGGTCACGCCCTGCACGCCGTAATAGCGGCGCTTTCCCTCATAGGTGACTTCAGTGCCCCAATCGACTTCCGGCATCACCATCTCCATGTCGGGGACCCGCTCCCGCAGTTCCTGCACCTGCTCCATGGTCAGGCGGACGTCCCACCTGTTCATGTAGCAGCGAAGGATGTTGGTGCCGATGGATTCGAAGTTCTCGATGACGTCCCTCCTGGCTCCTTCACCGATGGAGACTAGGGCGATGACCGAGGCAACGCCGATGATGACGCCCAGCATCGTGAGGACCGACCTCATCTTGTTGCTCGTAAGGCCTCGGAGTGAGACGGTCACAAGGTCAGCAATGTGCATCTTGGTACCGCCCCCTACCTTAGGATTCGTACTCCACCCTTGATCGGTACCCCGGGACGGCCCTCCTCCTGCTGCTTGGTCATCCCCACAACCACTTCCTGGCCCTCGGTGAGACCGCTGATCACCTCAGCGAACATGTCGTTCATAGCTCCGACCTCAACTTCTACCGGCACGCGCTCGTCATCATCTTGCACCACGTCCGCGAACCACTTGTCTTCTTCCTTGTACAGGGCCTCAATGGGGCAAAGGATGACGTTCTCCTTCTTCGACACGAATATCTGGGCCTCAGCACTCATGCCGGGGCGAAGGAACCCGGGGTTCTGGATAGCGATCGTTATGTTGAACGCCGAGAGCCCGTCCCTCGGGTCGCCGGTGGCGCCCAACTGGGACACCTCTGCCTGGACCTGCTGCTGGCCTGAGGGGCCCCAGATCATCACTTGCGCCTGTTGGCCCGGCTGGACTTTGGGGACGTCCATCTCGTCGACCCGGAGCATCAGGTTCATAGACGTAAAGTTGGAGACCCTTGTGATGTTGGTCCCTTTGCCTACCTGCTGTCCAACTCCCACATTCTGTGAGATGACCACACCGTCGATGGGCGCAACGATGGAGAGGTTGGCGAGCTGCGAGCGCAGGTCGTCTACCTCAGCGATGAGGGACCGCAGCGCCAGCTGGGTTGTCATAGCTTCCAAGAGCGCCTGTCCCTGGTCAAACTCGAGAATCGGATCCCCCACCTTCACCACTGTGCCTTCCCTGGCGAAGATGGTCTTGACCCTTCCGCCGACAGCGGACGTCACGGTCTCTTCGGTGGCACAGCTGGTGATCTTGGTCACTTGCTGGAACTCTCCACCCGGAGCTTTGAAAACCAGGGTGCCGGTGTCGCCAACCTTCAGCAGGCCTGGGTTCGGTATCTCAACCGCGACATCGTAAAAGTAAGCCGCATCACCTTTGATGGGAGTTGGATCAAGCCTGGTAACCAGACCATCGGTTCCGCCTTCGAACCGGTCGGCGCGGAATGTTACCTCAGTACCGATCGATAGCATGTCGAAAAGGGGTTTCGCCAACTGAAGCCTTATCAAGAGACGGCTGTCGTCAACAACGCTGCAAATCTTGCCTTTCGACGCGGTCGATCCCGATGTGAGGGCAAGACCGGAGATCCTGCCCGAGATCGGCGCCCTCACCGTAAGCGCCACTGAGGGGTCAACCGTCGCCACCTGGTCAAGAGGAACGCCAAAACTGGCCGCCAGCTCCACTTTCTTGGCATCCAGTTCGAGTTCTTTCTGCCGCAACTTTATGGAGAGAGTGCCCGCATCGACCAGTGCAAGCACCTGTCCCTTGGTCACGCTCTGGCCGGGCTGGAAGAGGATTTCCTCGATGATGCCTTCGGCTCCCGACACAACGTCCTGCTCCTGCGTAGCCTGGAGTTGCCCCCAGCCCCGCACGGTTACTTCCATGTCTCCCCTGGTTACGGGTTTTGAGGCCATGACTAGTTCGCCGCTGCTCCCGCCCTTGGACAGGTACGTTACGCCCCAGTATCCCAGGCCGGCAATAGACAGCACTACTACGGTGATGACTGCCCATCTAACAGGGAATTTGCGCATTCGTGTTCTCCTCCCGCGGGGCCTCCATGCAACGGACCGAAGGACCCGCCGCCCCACAGATGCCATAGACGCATTACGTTGGGTTTTGTTCCAGGGATTTCTCGAAGCGGCAGGCCGCTACCTTCATCTCACCCATTCGGGGGACCCGCAACTTCCGGCAGGAAGGACGGAATCCGCCTTCTCACGAGCCTTGTGAAGTTGACCAGTGATCCAATTCCGGAGATAATCGGCGTGTCATCTATCCCCCAACATCTTTGGAGGGCGCGGTCGATGCCGTTCCGTTAACTAAGGTCCCGTGGTTCTCATGAACCTCCGCTTTGGCTGTGTTCAAGACGCCAAGGTTAGGAGGTTATTCCGATGAAATGCGTAAGAAACATCTGGATACTGGTCATAACCCGGTTCTTCCAAGGCCTCGTTCCTGCGTACGTCATCGAGCGGCTCTTCTGGGAGCAGCGAGGCATCACCGTAGAGCAGGTCATCTACTGCGAAATCTCCTATGGAATTGCTGTTATCGCGCTAGAGATACCTACGGGCGTCCTCGCCGACAAATGGAGCCGCAAGGGCTTACTGGTTTTCCACGCCGTCCTGAGTTGCCTGGAATTCCTCATCCTCATATACGCGACGGAATTCTGGCATTTTGCGCTGGTCTGCTTCATGGCCGGAATAGCTACCTCCGCCAGAAGCGGGTCAGAAAGCGCTCTGCTCTATGATTCGCTTTCAATGGCGGGCAGGCAAGACGAGTTTGAAATGCACCTAGGGCGCTTGAACGCCGTCGATCTCGCGGCAACGACGATCGCGGCCTTGTCAGGCGGCTTGCTCGCTGGAAGATATGGGTTCGTACTGAACTACTGGATATCGGTGGGAAGCGCCGCGGTAGGCTTGGCGGCCACCATCAGACTGGTCGAGCCCAGCACGAGAACTGAGGCCGCCTCTCGAATGGGGATTCCGGAGTATGTTTCAAAGTCGCTTGCGTTCTTGCGCTCCCACCATGATGTAGCCCACGTTATGGTGACTGGCATGGTCCTCGGCGCCTTCATTACCTACCCGGACGAGTTCTGGCAAGTATCCCTGAACCAGTCCTCCGTGCCCGTAACCTACTTCGGAGTCTTCTTCGTTGTTGCCTACCTGGGTAGAATTCTCGGTAGCGCGCTGACCTTCAGAATCCTGAAGGCCGTAAGCCACAAGACGCTCCTCACTGTTGTCACTGCAACGATGGCCCTCGGATTTGGGGTTATGACACTGCCCGGCGCTACCGGCATCACCGCGCTGGCCGCGGTCTCTGCCGTCTATGGACTGGTCGAACCTGCTGTCTCGGGATACCTCCACCACAGGGTGGGTTCCCAGATCCGGGCTACCGTAGACTCATTTCAGTCGCTCGGGCTTAGAGGGGTAAGCACGGCTGTCGGGCTCGGCTTTAGTCTTGCCTCGCGGACGTCCATATCCCGAGGCTTTGGCCTGTTGTCGCTCCTGTGCGGGGCCTACTTGTCCTGGCTCCTATTCACCAGGTCTCCCCAACAATCGCGAGCGCGGGGCGATAGTTAATGAAAAAGGACCCGGCGTCTGCCGGGTCCTATCGCTGTTATCGATGATGCCGCGCTGGTGTCAGTTGCGCGTCTCCTATCCCGCTCTTCGGGACTAATAGTCCATGTCCGGATTCGGCGGGTAAGGCGGAGCCTTTTCCTTCTCGGGCTTCTCGGCAACAAGGCAGTCGGTGGTGAGCACCATGGAGGCGACTGAAGCCGCGTTCTCCAGAGCCGAACGGACCACCTTCAGCGGGTCGACGACTCCTGACTTGGCCAGGTCGATGAACTCGCCGGAGACGACCTCGAGGCCCCATCCCGGCTTCTTGTTGGCCTTGACCTTCTCGACGATGACCGAGCCCTCAAGCCCGGCATTGTAAGCGATCTGGCGGAGCGGCTCCTCCAGCGCTCTCTTCACGATCTGGACGCCCACCTTCTCGTCACCCTCAACCTTGAGTTCGTCCAGGCACGGAGCGACGTTGATGAAGATGGTGCCGCCGCCAGGGATCATGCCTTCCTCAACTCCGGCACGGGTAGCGGCCAGAGCGTCCTCGAACCTGTGCTTCTTCTCCTTGAGCTCGGTCTCGGAGGCAGCGCCGACCTTAATGACGGCAACTCCGCCGGCGAGCTTGGCAAGGCGCTCCTGCAGCTTCTCGCGGTCGTAGTCGGAATCGGTCTCTTCGAGCTCGCGCCTGATCTGGGCGATCCTCGCTTCGATGTCCTTCTTGTCGCCCTTGCCTTCGACGATGGTGGTCTTCTCCTTGGCGACGCGGACCCTGGCGCACTGCCCCAGCATGCTGAGGTCGACGTTCTCAAGCTTCACGCCGATGTCCTCGGAGATGAACTTGCCGCCGGTGAGGACAGCGATGTCGCCGAGCATGGCCTTACGCCTGTCGCCGAATCCCGGGGCCTTCACCGCGCACACGCTGAGGGTGCCGCGGATCTTGTTGAGGACCAGGGTCGGGAGTGCCTCACCCTCGAGGTCCTCGGAGATGATGAGTAGGGGCTTGCCGGTGCGGGCGACCTTCTCAAGCAGCGGAAGGATGTCGGCCACGACCGAAATCTTCTTCTCGTAGATGAGGATGAAGGGATCCTCCAGCTCGGCCTCCATGGTCTCGGTGTTGGTCACGAAGTAGGCCGAGTTGTAGCCGCGGTCGAACTCCATTCCTTCGACCACTTCCACGGTGGTCGCGGTCCCCTTGGACTCCTCAACGGTGATGACGCCGTCCTTGCCGACCTTGTCCATGGCTTCGGAGATCAGTTTCCCGATCTCCTTGTCGTTGCCGGCGTTGGCAGCGATGTTGGCGATGTCGTCCTTGCCCTCGACGGGGGTGGTGAGCTTCTTCATCTCTTCCACGGCGCGGGCAACGGCCTTGTCGATGCCCCTCTTGATGAAGATGGGGTTGGCGCCTGCGGCCACGTTCTTCATGCCCTCGCGGACGATAGCCTGCGCGAGCACGGTGGCGGTGGTGGTTCCGTCTCCAGCGACATCGTTGGTCTTGGAGGCGACTTCCCTGCAGAGCTGCGCGCCCATGTTCTCATATGGGTCGGTGAGCTCAATTTCCTTGGCGACGGTAACGCCGTCCTTGGTGATGACGGGCGATCCAAACTTGCGATCCAGAACCACGTTGCGGCCCTTGGGGCCCAGCGTAACCTTGACGGCGTTGGCGACTGCATTGACGCCCGCTTCCAGGGCCTTGCGCGCCTCGACGTCGTACGCGATCATCTTGCCTGCCACTTTGCGTTTTCCCTCCTGTAGAAGTCCCGCTTGACTACTGCTTTACGGCGAGGATGTCGCTTTCGCGGACGATGAGGTACTCTTCTCCCTCGATCTTGACTTCGCTGCCGCTGTACTTGGAATAGATCACGCGGTCCCCGACCTTGACCTCAGGAGCCAGTTTCGTCCCGTTGTCCAGAACGCGGCCCGGACCTACTGCTATTACTTCTCCCTCTTGCGGCTTGTCCTTGGCGGTATCAGGGAGAACAATTCCGCCCTTGGTCTTCTCTTCAGCCTGGATAGGCTTAACCACTACGCGGTCGGCTAGCGGCCTCAACACCGAGAAAAACCCCCTTCTGCAGATATGTAGTTCCTTTGTTAGCACTCACGAGCAGTGAGTGCTAACCGAGGGATATTATAGATAGCCCAAATCGGCGATGTCAACAATCGATAGGCGTTTGCAGCCACAGACATGAACTCCCGCGGCGGCTCCAGAAACGCGCCGCCTAAGTGCACGCCAAAGCAGTGCCAGGCTAGTCTGTGGTAACAAGGGGGGCCAACCTCTCAAAGGTCTTGGCGCCGATACCGCTGACGTCCTGGAGGTCTTCGATTCGCCGGAACGGGCCTACCTCCTCGCGCCGGGCGATGATCGCCCCGGCCAGGACGGGGCCGATGCCTGGCAGGAGCTCCAGTTCGGCCTGAGTCGCCGTGTTGATGTTGATGGGAAATTGGACGGCGGAGCTCCCCGTGCTCTGGCCTCCCGTCCCGCCGTCCCAGCTCGACGGGCTCCCTCCCCCGCTCCCTCCCGCGCCCCCTCCCCCGCCCCCCGGGGGTGGCACCTCGCCGACAGCCGGGACGTAGACCTTTTGAGAATCCCTGAGCACCGAGGCCAGGTTGAGCGCGCTCGTATCGGCATCGTCTCTGAGCCCCACCAGTTCGAGGGCCGCAAACAGCCTTTCTCCTTCCGGCAGTTCATACACCCCAGGCTTCTGCACTGCTCCGGCTATGTGAACGAAGATGGTAGCCGCCGGGGCATCCGAGGCATCCGAAGCATCCGGGGCCTTAGGCGGGTCTTCCTGAGAGCCGCCGGCTTTCTCCACAACTCCGACCGGCTGGAGCACGGCCATCGGGGCTGGGCGCACACCCTGCCACCAGACGGCGGCGGTCCCTGCCAGAAGGAGGGCCGAGACGGCGTAGATGGCAAGCTCGGTTCGACGGTTCATGCCTCTATTCTAGGCTTGTTTCCAATATTTGACAACCGCTTTCGCGGTCAGCATTCGCGGCGCATGAGCCGGTACATCCTATCATGACCCGGTACATCCTATAGCGAGGGTGGGATTGCATGCAGGAGTGGGCGACGCTCCATTCGCTGGGAAGGACTCTGGGGTTCTTCGGCCTCTACAGGGAGGAGGCCCGCAGATGCGGAGAAGCCGGGGCACACCTTGCCGGATGCGTGCTCCTGGGTTCGGCGCTGGAGGCCGCCCTATTGGCAATGACCCAGTGCTTCGCCGCCGATGTAGCCCAGGTGGTCGAGCGGAGGAAATCCAAAGAACTGAGCCGCCCGCCTTCAGAGTGGAGCCTGTCGCAGCTCCTACTCATCGCCCGGGACCTCGGTTGGTTGCCGACCGCCGGCGTCCGCCAAGACCTTCTAAACCCGAGCATCGCCCAGGTGGGCGACTACGCGGAAGTGGTCAGGGCAATCCGCAACCTTCTCCACCCGTCGATCTACCTGAGGGAATGTCCGGAGAAGGCGATCAACGAGAAACATCTCCAATTCTCTTTCGAGGTACTGGACGCGGCTTGCTCCTGCTTGGCTGATGCCCTTAGCGCCAGGGGAAATACTACAGTCAATAACTTGCGGGGGGAATCCTCTTGACCATGCGAGCAGCCGCGCTGGGGGCCTTTTCCGGACTTGCGGCAGGCCTCGTCGCAGGTGCTATCCTTCACATCCTCTGGGTACTGCCCGCCCTCTCTCTGCTGATTGCCAGGCCACCTTCGCCTGATGCCGGATGGACCGTTCACGGGCTCATATCCGCCGCAGCAGGGGCGCTGTTCGGGATCATCGTCGAGTCCATGGAGCACAAGACCAGATCCCGCCTTATCGTGGCGGGGCTCGTTGCCGGAGCGGCCGTGTTTGTCCTTGGGCCTTTGGTGCTTGTGCCCCTGGCGATTGGCCTGGGACCTCAGTTCCCCTTCATCATGAAATGGCTCCCAGTCGGAGCCGCCTACCTGGTGTTCGGGGCGCTCATGGGGGCAATTCATTACGCGGCCTTAGGCAGGCCGGCGGAAAGGCGGGTCTAGTTTGAGGCTTAGGACCTTTCTGATACTGCTTCTGGGGATCTTCATCGTTGTTTCGGCAACCACAATAGCAATAAGCCCGCTTAGGGCCGAGAGGATGACGACCGTCCTCCTCCCCAACGGCTACCGGATGGATCAGGTTCTCACCGGCCTCACCTTCCCCACCTCGATCGCGTGGGACGAGGCGGGCCGGATGTACATAGCTGAGGCGGGATACGCCTACGGACCCAAGGTAGTGGGGCCCGGAAGAATCACACGCATCGAAGACGCGATGATGCCTGTGACCAGCGCTCGGACTGTAGTGGTCGACAACCTCAACTCACCCACGACCGACGTTAAGATAAGGGACGGAGAGGTGTACGTCGCCCACCGGGGAACCCTGTCTGTCATTCGTGGAGGGGTCAGGGAGGACCTTATCACACGCCTGCCGTCAGGCGATCACTTCACCGGGGAGATCGCCTTCGACGAAGAGTGGGTGTACGTCGGAAACGGGACGGTGACCAATTCCGGCGTGGTCGGCGATGACAACTTCAGGTACGGGTGGGCCGCAGAGACTCCCGAACTTCACGACGTACCTGCTGTGGACGTGACCCTGTCCGGCCGGAACTTCGAGTCGCTTGATCTCCGGACGCCGAACCTGAGCGATACGACGTCAACCGGCGCCTTCGTCTCCTTCGGCACCACAACCTCTGCCGGTCAAGTCATAGAGGGAAGCGACCGTCCGGGCGGCGCGGTATATAGGGTCCGTCCGGATGGCACAGAAGCCCAGGTATACGCGTGGGGATTCCGGAATCCCTTTGGACTGGCGTTTGATCCCTCCGGACGGCTAATCGCCACAGACCAAGGCTACGACGACCGCGGGGTCCGCCCGGTCGCAAACGCGCCTGACGCCGTCTGGATAGTGGAGAAAGACCGCTGGTATGGATGGCCTGACTACGCCGCCGGAATCGCCTTGACCGACCCGACCTTTGCTCCCGGCTCCGAGAGAGGACCGCTTTCACCTCTCTTGCAGGGCATGCCCGAACCGGAAAAACCAATAGCGAAACTGGAGCCGCATGTAGCGGCCATGAAGTTCGACTTCGCTCCCGCTGCCTTCGAGGAAGCCGGCAGGATGTTCATAGCGTCGTTCGGGTCTGCGGATCCTGTGACCGGCGAAACCGGCGGGCCGGTGGGTAGCAGCATCCTCGCGCTTGACCTGGCCACCGGCAAGGTGGAGGCCTTTGCTCGCAACAAGTCGGGAAAGCCCGCGGGGAGAAGCCTCATGGGCCTGAACCACCCCATCGACGTCAAGTTCGGCCCTGACGATTGCCTGTACATCGTGGATTTCGGCGTGTTCGAGATAAGCGGTCAGGTCCCCAACGCAGTACCGGGCACGGGAGTCATATGGAAGATATGTAAGCAGAGGTCCGAGTTTGGGATGTATGCCGCGGAAAGCGATCAGTCCCTTGGCGGGGGCAAACCGTGGAATCCCGATTACACCGCGCTCAAGGAGAGGTTGACCCAGCTGACACAGGAACTGGGCAATGAATGGGGGATCTTCTTCAAAGACCTCACGTCCGGCGTCACGTTCGGCGTCAATCAGAACGTGCGAGTTCCGGCTGCCAGCACAGTCAAGGTTCCTGTGGTCCTCTACGCCTCCCACCTGGCCCAGCAAGGCAAGTTGGACATGAACGAACGGATGGAGTACAGGGTCGAGCGGGACTGGCGAGGCGGGGCAGGTTCCATGCAGTACACCGCCAAAGACGGCGACACCTTCTCATTGCGGGAACTGTGCGAGAAGGCCATCACCGAGAGCGACAACGTGGCGTGGAAGATGCTTGAGCGGCGATTGGGCAAGACCAACATCGCCGATTTCATGACCAGCCTCGGAGGCAAGGTTGTCTATCCCTACGGCGAGAATGTATCGACCCCCGAGGACCTGGCCATCTACATGGAAGCGGCGCTGAACTTCGCCAAGGAGTCCCCATTCGGCGAAAAACTCATGTACGACCTGAGCCACACCGTCTGGAACACCGGACTAAACAGGTACCTTGAGGGAGTCCAGGTGGCGCACAAGGAAGGCGACATCACCGGAGTCGCTGACGACGTCGGGGTGATCTACGCCGACCATCCGTACATCCTGTCCATCATGTCCCAAGGCCACGACGACGTAGAACTGGGCTTCGAGCAGATCGGCCAGATCTCAAAGATCGTTTACGATTACCAGGTGGGACTGGGACAGTAGGGATGTCGGGGTGTCTTGCAACCATAGAGGTGTCTTGTGACCATAGGGGTGTCTCGCAACCAGAGAGGTGTCTCGTAACCGTTCCTAGTCTCATAGGTCACGGCGCGATTATGAAGAGGCTTCTATGCATCATGGCGTGACCATCGCAAATTGCGGGAGTCGCGCCGTGACTATTGGTCGCTTTCCTATGTGTCACCTGGAGGCTAATGTGTCGAAAAGTGTGGTCATCCAGTGACGGTTTCCGACTTATTTCCGGGACATGATCACGGCATGACTACACTTTTCGACAAAGCAACCGTCTGGTGACTAATACGGCGACTCCTATTGGTCACGCCGTGCCCGTCGCAAAATCCAATAGCCATCGCATGACCGATAGAAGATTCTGTCAGCCACCGCGTGCCGGTTAAGCCGGTCAAAGTGATGTTCGGCCGGATAGTGCCAGCTTCCGTTGGCGCCAGCCTGCTTCTACGTTCAAGCTGCACCGCCGACAGCGCTAACCAGCGCCACTTCAGTCATGTACCTATCGCCGCACTACCAGTTCAACGTGATCGCAATCCTGAAGGATGTGATCCTTCCCCACGGCTTGGCCCGGGAATCTGGCAGAAGGCCCCCACACCACCGCCCTCAGCAGATTCTGTTCCAGTTCCTTATGGATGTGGGCAGCCAGCTCCCTTACGGTGGAGCCTCTGGGGACGATGAAGGGCCTGTCATCCTCCTTCTCCCCTTGCTTGCCGAACACCCGCATCAGGCCAACCAAATCCCAGATAGCTGAAATGAGATTGTCGATACCCTGGCCGGTTGTTGCGGACACGGATATGACAGGCATATCCGCTTCACGAGCGAACGCCTCGACTTCCGGAAGGAATGAGCCGGCGCTGGGCAGATCCAGCTTGGTGGCGATCAGCAGAGCACGACGCCCCTGGATAACGTCCCGGGTCTCCTCCAGGAGCATCCTTAACCCCTCAATCCCGCCGTGCTCAAGGGGCATGAGTACGAGGAAAGCATCGGCCGTCTGTGCGGCTCCCAAGTAGAACCTGCCGCTCCCTCTATTCTCCCTGGCACCCTCAATCAACCCCGGGATCTCCACCAGCTGGATCCTCGCTTGGTTGATCTCCGCGGTGGCGGCAATCGGACGGAGTGTGGTAAAGGCGTAGTCGCCAACCTCCACCCTGCTCCTCGACAGCGCCCGGAGCAGGGATGACTTACCGGCGTTGGGCACTCCCAAAAGGACCACGCGAGCGTCGCCGTCCTTGGGAATAAAGAGCTCCTCGGCGTGTTTACTTTCTCGCCTTTTCCGGGTGACCTCAACCTCGCGCAGGAGCCACTTGCGCAGGTCGGCGTACGGGCCCTGCTTGTAACCTGGCAGCATGGACATGCATTCCTTGATGACCTGCAAGCGGGCAGTTCCTTCAGTGCCCTTAAGCCTTCTCTGAATGAGGCGTTTCATATCCGCATGGGGCATTGGCATGGTCGCGACCTCCTCTATTCGGGGCGGTCGTCCCTGCCTATCGAATGCTGGTGCCTTGGGAAGCGGAACTGCTAGAGACTGCGGGGACGGCCGCGAAGGATGCGTTGGGGCATAGTAACCCCTTGGCGCCATGCTTCAACATGGGAGATGATGTGAGACCCAAGCATGAGGATGAGGATAACATCCTTGGTCAACTCCGCGACCCTCCTTTCAGCGCGGCACACCCGGCGCGTGTGGTAAGCGATGCCATCATACCACGATTTCGTAAAGAGCTGTAGTCTGACGCCAGGCAATCGGTTGACTTAGGTACACCTGTTCGATAGTCTTGTCCCGGGTGATGCGCTGTGCCCGAACTCCCCGATATCACGGTGTACGTTGAGGGAATCCGAGCCCTGGCCTGCTCCCAGCCTCTCCTGGCGCTGCGGGTGAGGAGCTTGTTTCTCCTTCGAAGCGTGGATCCCCCTCCGGACGCCTTCGTAGGTAGAAGCCTTGAGGGAGTTCACCGCATCGGCAAGCGCATTGCCATGGAGTTTGAGGGCGACCTGTACGCCGTGATCCACCTTATGATCGCCGGGCGCCTGAAATGGGTGTTCGCAGGCGAGCGATCAGTGGACGCCGATGAGGAACCCGTCGCCGCCGGCGAGAGATCAGAGGCCATCGGCAGGGCACAGAAACCAGGCCAGGGTAGCCCCCGATTCCCCGCAAACGGGATTGCAGCCTTCGACTTCCCGGTCGGGACAATGTTCGTAACGGAGGCAGGCACAAAGCACAGAGCATCGCTTCATCTGGTGCATGGGGCTGGGGCCCTGAACGCCTTTGACCGGGGCGGAGTCAGCGTGTTTGACGACCCGCCGGAAGCATTCGCTTCCGCGCTCCGCCGCGAGAACCGCACGGTGAAACGCGCTCTGACTGACCCAGCGATAGTGGACGGGATCGGAAACGCATACTCTGACGAGATACTGCATAGGGCTCGGATGTCCCCGTTTGCCCTTACCCGCAGCCTGGATGACGGCCAGATTGAGAGGCTCCGCATCGCGGCAATCGAGGTCCTGAACGAGTGGACCGATAGGCTTCGGAAGGAAGCGGGCCCCACGCTGCCTGCAAAGGTCACAGCGTTTCACAAGGAAATGGCGGTGCACGGCAAATACGGCAAACCCTGTCCTGTCTGCGGTACACCGGTCCAGCGACTAGTCTACGCCGAGAATGAGGCCAACTACTGCCCTACCTGCCAGACGGGCGGGAAGATCCTGGCCGATAGGGCCCTCTCCCGCTTGCTGAAAGACGACTGGCCGCGCACGCTTGATGAACTGGAGCAGCTGAAGAAGCGCTAGGCCTGCGGCGCGGACTAACTCGCAGACTAACCAGCCAGCCTGACCCGCCAAACTGACCAGCCAGACTAACCCGCCAGCCTACACGGCCCGGCGGACTGAGCACGGCAAGGGGATCCGCTCAGCGCTTGTGATTCTCCAATGACATGACAGGCTCGTTGAAGAAACCGCCTATTCCCAGGATCATGGCCGTGCACCCGGCCACGTAGTACCAGATCTGGAGGCCAAGAAGGTCGGTGAGTTTGCCCGCAACGGCGAGCCCAAGGGGCGACATCGCCGAGGCTACCGAGTTCATAAGCGACATGACCCTGCCCTGCATGTCCGGCGCAACCACACTCTGAACCACAGCAAAGAGCGGCCCGTTAGCCATGGGAGCCATGAAACCCGATAGCACCGTACCGATCAGCGCAAGCCAGAAGAGATTGGCCGGGGCTATCGCGACCACTACAAATCCAAGGCCCATACCTATTACGCCCATGAGGGAGGTCGACATTTTTCTTTTGAAGCCTCCCCAAGCGCTCAGCACTAGGCCGCCTGCTAGCATCCCGATCCCCCAAGCCGAGTTGATCACGCCCAACTGGACAGCGCTCCCTCCGAAGTGCTTGGACACCAACAGGGGAAGCAGAGAAAAGGCCGGAGCAAAGAGGCAGTTCAGGAGGGCTGCCAGCACCCCCAGGATAAGCATCCCTCGCCAGGCGGCAACATAGCGAAAACCTTCCGCAAGGTCGGTCCACAAAGTTGTCTTGGCGTAGGTCCGCTCTCCCTCGCAGCGCTTTTTGGGCTGAGGGATATGAACGAAGAGAAGCGGCGGTACCGCAAGGAAAGCTGTGCCGACGTCCACCAGCAGAACCCCGTACACAGGGATGACCTGAAGCAGTAGGGCCCCTAGCGGTGGAGCCGCAATGCCGATGAGACCCGAAAGCGTCTGGTTCAGGCCGCCGATCCGGGTAAGGTGCTCCTTGGGCACCATCAGTGATGTTGAGGCCTGCATTGCAGGCCAGTGGAAAGCGCCTCCGGCAGAGCGGAGGAGCATGATTACGTAAATGTGCCAGACCTGGACTTGTCCAGTGTAGAACAGAAACGAAAGGCCCAGCGTGAGAACCGCAATGGCGGAATCCGCCACCATCATCACGATTCGCCTGTTCCACCGGTCAACGAGAGCTCCTGCAAAGGGGCTTAAGACGATCTGAGGAAGCATGCCGAACAGTGATGCGGTGGCGAGTACGGTAGCAGAGCCCGTCCGCTCGGTCAGCCACCATATCAATGCGAACTGGACGATTTGGCTTCCGAACAAGGAGAACGCTTGGCCGGTCCATATCGCGAAAAACCTAGGCGCCCAACGGTCATCCAGCTTGTGCTGCGTCTCGTACTTCTGCTCCAGCGTACGCTCCATTCAATAGATGCCCCTCTTAGCCCTAGTCGGGAGTAGGAGTCAATTGTAACACCATACAGCCCAAACGCCCACTCCCGACCTCGGAGCTAGACGGCAAACACCCCGCGTTCGCGCATCAACTCGAAGTAGTCAACCAGCATGGCCATGTTCCGGAACCCGGTCTCGCCTTCCATCAGGTCCGCTATTTCCGCGAGGCTGCGCTGCCCGTCGACCCAGTACTCAAGGCACCTCGCGGCAGGATTGTCGTGCCCGTGTTTCTCTCCAAAGGCCTTCATCTTCTCCTCGAACGCGGGAGGCGAGTCTTTGCCGGAAGTCCGGAAAGGTCCGCGGAAAAGCCGCTTGGGCACGATGGCCACTGCCAGCGCATCCGCCTGGGTGGCCTCGGGCTCCCAGGCAGGCGGAAGTCCGTGGACTCCGGGCAGGCCGCCAACCGATGCCAGGTCGCGCAGCGCCTTGGTCAGGAGGAACTTCGCGGTGTTCAGCACGGAACACTTGGCTTCCTCTCTGGCTTCGGCGAATTCGGGCGCATCATCCGCGAGCTTCACAAGGCTATCGATGTCCAGGAGCTTGCGGTCCTGAAGGAACCGTACGCGCCTCTCAATGATCCTGCGGGTCCTCGCCAGGACGTCTTCTTGGCTTTGACCTGATTCGATCATCCGGGCCGCGTCTCGAATGACCGTAGATACCTGAGCGTCTACCTCGCCCGCAAAGCGCGTGGCCATCTCCCCGGCGATGAACGCTGCATCCGCGGGTGTCGCAGTTGCAGCCACATACAGGTAGGTCGCGGCCAGAGTCCCGGCAACCATCAACATGTGGGGATCAACCTTGTCGATGGTGTCCGCGCTCGTGTGGTAGAACTTGTCGGGCCACTGGATCAGCATCGGGCAGGTAACTCCCACGTTGGGATCCCCCCAGATGTTGTGGTCGCTGCCTCCCGAGAACGGACTCACCGCCCAGCGAAACATCGCGTACGCACCTGTTCCACCCAGGTTAGTCGCTTCCTTGGTGAGCAGATGCAGGATGGCTTCAGCCAAGTCGCCGCCGAAGCCTGGCAGGGCCTTGATGGGTTTCTCAACGTTAAAGGTGCTGCCGCAAAGGTCCTGATTCTCACCGACCATATCGAGGTTGATGGCGGCCACCGTCTTGGCGAGCTTGTCTTCATTATTCGCCAGGTAGGCGTAGGAACCACTCATCTCGGGCAACCACAGAAAGCGGATAGTCCGCCGTGGCCTGGGTAGGCGGCCACTCCTCACGAGACGGCCAAGCGCGCTCGCCGCTTCCATCAACGCTCCGCAGCCTGATGCGTTGTCGTTGGCCGACGGTTCGGGATGGCAGACGTGAGCGACGCCGACAACTTCCTCGTCGGTTTCACCGGGGATAACGGCGCTCATCACTTCTAGCGTTCCATCCCGGTATTCAGTATCGATGCGGGCGTATACCGCCAGTTCCTTTTTCCCTGCAGCGTACCTTGCCCGCAAGGCGGCTCCCTGCCTCGGGGTCACGACAAACCCGCGCGCGTTGTGCTTGGAGAAGTCATTGGGCCAGAACGAAAGGTACTGGCGAGCATCCGGGAGGTCAAAGCGATCGCGTACGGGAGGCTGTTCTCGCATGGTGTCCACCACGATACCGGCTGCCCCATACCGGTCGACTGCGACCGCTGCTATCTCGGGGACGCTTCCTCTGGTGAAGACGAACTTGCCCTTCACGTCCAATCCTTCATACGCCGCGGGATCGGATCCGTTCTCTACTAGGACCATCGTCGTCCTGATGCCCTCGGGCGGCGTAGCGGCGCTGCGCTGGATGAGCGAGAACTTGGACTCGGCGAAAGAGCACAACCGCTCTTCTTTGCCATCCTCCAGAACGACCAGCTCCGCGTCCTTACCGATCCACTCCGGGAAACTGTCCTGTGCCCACCAGCTGACGCCCTTCCTGGCAGGGTACTCCAACATCTCAACCTGGAGCCCTTCGGCGCCAAGGGCGGAGCTTATGTAGCGAGCGGCGTCCCTTATTCCGGGACTGCACTGGATGCGGTGGTACGACGCCACCCTGGCTACATTGTTGAAGGCTGCTCCCGGCCGGAACTCCTGCTTTATGAGGTTCAAGGTCTGGTGAATCACTACGGCGACCTCCTTTTTCTGGTAGCAGGCGTGAATCGTTCGTTACTCGAGGACGCGTTTCCTGTTTTGCCCTAGAGCGCAGCGAGTCCCTTGAACAGCTCTACAGCCGTCTCGATGATCTCGTCCCGGAAATCGTACCTGTGGGTGTGCACCGGCGGGTAGTCCTCGCCGTTCCCGATGTAGCACATGGCCCCCGGGATGAGCTTGGTATAGTGCCCGTAATCCTCGGATCCGCGGTGGGCTTCAGTCATCTCGACCAGCGGCAGCCCCTTCTCCCGGCAGACCTTGCGGATCTTGTTGGAACTCTCCTTGTGGTTCACGGTCTCAGGGAAGCAGTCGTTGTATGAGAACTCGACCTTGAGGCCGTATTCCTCTGCCTGCTCCCTGGCTATCCGCTCGAGCTCCATTTGGAGACGGTCCATCTCCTCTTCATAGAGGGCGCGGATAGTCAGGAGCAGGTCTCCCTTGCTCGCCGATACGCCAAAGGCCCTCTCACCCACCGCCACCTGGATTACCGTACACAGCACCATACCCTTGTTCTTGCCCGGAGCGATGAGACCGGGGATGGCGTCTATGATCTTTGCGATGGCGAAAGCGGGGTTGCGCCCCAACTCAGGCGCGCTGGCATGGGACGGAACGCCCTCCATGTGGATTGTCATCCCCTTGGACGCGCAGTTGCTGGTACCATCGATGACGCCGACGGCTCCCAACGGAAGGCCGCTTCCGTTGTGGAAGGCGAAGATTTCCTCGATGTTGTTCTCCTTGATGAAAACAGCGGCCTGAGCGGCGCCATCTCCGGTCTCTTCGGCGTGCTGGAACAGGAAGAAAATGTTCTTGTCCGCACCCTTTTGATCGACCTCCAGCGCGAATCCGGCCAGGCACGAAACGTGGCCGTCGTGGCCGCACTTGTGGGCAACGCCCGGGTACTGGGACGCCCAGGGAATGTCGATGGTCTCGTCCATGAGTATTGCGTCGAAGTCGGCCCGAAACGCTATGTTCTTCTTCCCCTCACCCGCTCGGTAGACGGCGTAGAACCACAGACCCCTATCTACGATCTCCAGTTTGGTGTGCGTCGTCAGGAACTCGATAAGGTGCTGTTTTGTCCACGTCTCGTGGTTTGAGACCTCAGGGTGTTGATGTAACTCGTGGCGCAGGTTGGTCACCAGCTCCAGGTTTGCCTTCTCCACAATCCTCATCTCCTTTTGTTTCCCGGGTTGATTATACCGCTTGGCACCCATTGACAGCTTTCTGTGTTGAGATACTATGATGCTAGCATAGTGATATCACATAGGCACGCCAGGCATGATAGCGCGCCTTAGGAGGGAACGGCGTGAAAGCAACCTACACTGAGGAAATAGAACTAAAGGCGCCAAATGGCATGGGAGTGCTGATACTTAGCATCATCCTTCTTCTTGGTGACATAGCGGCCATCGTCGCCGCGGGTTTCATGCTCGAACGAGGGAACAGAGTCCCAGGCGTCGCTCTGCTAATCGTAGGGATCCTCTACATCACCGTAGCCTGGATTCCGTTTTCCGGACTGAAGATCCTAAAACCTCAAGAGGCCCTCGTTCTCACGCTCTTCGGCAAATACATTGGGACTCTTAAGGGCGAAGGCTTCTACTACGTCAACCCATTCGCGACTAGCGTCAACCCCACTGCCAGCTCCGGACTGGCAACGGCGACCGAGGACGAGAACCCCGTTGTTCCTTCGAGCAAGAGATCGGCGACCCCGGGATCGATCCCGTTTAGGAAGGCCATCTCCCTCAAGGCAATGACGCTCAACAACAACAAGCAGAAGGTCAACGACGAGCTTGGAAACCCCGTGGAAATAGGGGTAGTGGTGATATGGCGCGTGGTCAACACGGCCAAAGCAGTGTTCAACGTAGACAATTACAAGGCGTTCTTGTCCATACAGTGCGATGCGGCCCTGCGGAACATCGCCAGGCTGTACCCATATGACGTCGAAGAGGACGGAGAGATGAGCCTCCGGGGAAGCAGCCGCGAGGTCGCCGAAAAGCTGAAGGCCGAGATCCAGTCGAGGGTCGAGATCGCCGGACTTGAGATCATGGAGGCGCGGATAACTCACCTCGCCTACGCTCCCGAGATCGCCGCTGCGATGCTCCAAAGGCAGCAGGCTTCAGCCATCATCGCCGCAAGGAAGATGATAGTTGAGGGCGCGGTAGGTATGGTCGAGATGGCGCTCAACAGACTAAGCCAGAACGATGTCGTTCAGCTTGACGAGGAGCGCAAGGCGGCGATGGTCAGCAACCTGCTCGTAGTTCTATGCGGCAATAAGGACGCGCAGCCCGTAGTCAACAGCGGAAGCATCTACTGAGGACATGGAGAGGAAGACGGATAGAGACCGGAAGCAGATACTGCTGCGCCTGTCGCCTACCCTGTGGAAGGAGCTTGCAGCGTGGGCCGAAGATGATTTCCGCTCGATAAACGGCCAGATTGAGTATCTTCTCACCGAATGCGTGAGGCGCCGCCGGAATCCGCGCTTATCAGCGGAGGATGGTGAACCTGATAGGGGGCAATCTCCTCCCCGCCCATAGCAAGGTACGAAGGATGAAGATACGAAGACATGAAGAGGTGAAGATATGAGGATGTGTGACGGACCAAAGCGAACGCAGGCAATGCAGAAGCGCGGAATCCTGATTCCACCCCACTCGTGTGAGAGAGCAGACTGGGAGGCGGGCGCCATGAGTAGTGCGGCATACTGCCTGGACTCGAGCGTTCTCGTGAAGATACTCGTGCCTGAAGAGGGAAGCGACGTGGCAACCGCAGTCCTGAGGCAGGCGATTGAAAGCGGTTGCCGAGTCATTGCGCCGGCCTTCGCATGGGCGGAAGTCGGGACAACCCTGCGTAAGAAGATCAAGGCGGGGCTGATAACACCGGCGGAGGCGGGCACAGCCTGGGCACGCTTCATGTCGCTCGACATCGAATACCTTAACGATCCGGTGATCCGCGAGATGGCTTGGCTGCTCTCGTAGAAACATGACCTTCCGACTATCTACGAAGCCTCGTTCTTGGCGGTATGCGACAGCATGAAAGCCGAACTGCGCAGCCCGGTCGAGTTTTGGACAGCCGATCGCGAGTTCGTAAGGAGCCTTGGGTACCTGGCGCCTGATTATGTGCGTTTGCTTGCTCCACAGAAGTGAGGACGGAACTGTTCTGCTCCTCACGCTCTGCCTAGGGTTGGGCGACCAGAATGCGTATGTAAGATATCCTTAAGAAACATGTCCGGTTGTTTGTTATTCCCGCCTCCTAAGGTGATGGAGAGGTTCTTGGGTTTACTCTGATTTCACTCCACGAGGTGTCGGCCAGATGGATAAGCAGAACGTGCTGGTGGTGGATGACGACAGGGAAATCGCTAGGGCCATCGCAATCAACCTTGAGAAGGAGGGTTATGCGGCTTTCAGAGCCTACGATGGTCTGCAGGCTCTCGAGATCATCAACTCGCACCCGGTACATTTGGTGATCCTTGATGTGATGATGCCGAGGATGGACGGATTGTCCGCTACGCTGAAGATTCGCGAAGAGAGGAACATCCCAATCATCATCCTATCAGCCAAATCTGAGGACACCGACAAAGTATTGGGGCTATCCATGGGCGCCGACGATTACGTAACCAAGCCGTTCAACAGCATGGAGCTCATGGCCCGGGTAAAGTCCCAGTTGAGACGCTACCTGACTCTGGGGGACGTCAACGTGAAGCCCAGGTCAAACGTCCTGCAATCAGGCGGGCTGTGTTTTGACGTTGAAAGTCGCACCCTCGCTGTCGACGGTGAACCTGTGAGACTGACCGCCACGGAGACCAAGATAGTTGAACTCCTGCTGCGTTCGCCCGGCCGCATTTTCCCTGCCGAGGAGATCTATGAACGGGTGTGGGAAGAGCCGGCCTACCGAGTGGAAAACACGGTTATGGTGCACATACGGCGCATCCGGGAGAAGATCGAGATAAACCCCAAAGAGCCGAAATACCTAAAGGTGGTATGGGGCATTGGCTACAAGATTGAACGATACTGATCCGGAAATTCCGCATCCCCGTAGGCGGGCTCGCCCATTTGTGGCATGGCTCTGCTTCTTCCTGGGTCTCACTATAGTCAGCGGCGGCATTCTATCGACTGTGGCTGCCTTGGCGTCGGCAAATGGCGACTGGACGGTGCTCAAGGCGCCTTTTTCTGACTACCAGGACACCATGTTCTTCAGGAGGCGGACCGCGTACTACTTCACCTGGCTATCCTGTTTGGCTGCCGGTTCCCCCACAGGTACGGGCAACAGGGAAGCGATTCTCGGGTTACTGGAGAGCGAAGGGGAAAACCTCCGGTATTGCCTGCTGCAGGGCAATGAGGAGATAGTGGCAAGCAATCTTGGCAGTGATCCCTCCTCGATTATCGGTCCGGACAACATGCCTGTTCTACCGATGCTGGATGGCTACGGCTACTACTGGTACTTTGACGGGCAAAAAGTACGGGTCTTTGACGACGGTGCGCCTATCGATACGGAGAGGCTAGACAGCGGGTACCGGGGCCTCATCCCCAACTTGGCCCGGGGCGATACCGGCTCAAGCAGCATGAGCAATGTCCGAATACTGCTGGCGGTACGGAATCCGGTAATCGCCAATCCCTATGGGAGTTCAAGGTACTACGCGGATCAACGCCTTCTGTATTGGGTGGGGCGAGCAGCGACGACGGTCTTGGCACTGGGAGTAATACTGCTGGCGTACGGGATAGCGGCACGTAGAGAGCGACGGGAATTCGATCTGAGGCTGGCTTTGTGGTCAGGACGGATGTGGTTCGAGCTCAAAGTGATCCTTTCCCTGCTCGTTCTAGGGACGGCTCTTGCGTTGATTGGCGATCTGCGGCGAAGCGTCTCACCTATGGTCGTAGTTACTGCCGGAGCGTTGACTGTTGCATCTTGGTGGACCTGCGTGGTTGTCGCCGACCTCAGGGTCAACGGAAAGCGATTCTTCACCCACAACTCCCTGAACTGGCTCCTACGCGTGTATCGACAGCACGAGCAGCGGTATACGTGGCAGAAGGTGATGCTGAGGCGGGCTTACGCATTCGTACTTGCTGAGGCAGCGTTGTTCATCCTACTGGCCTGGGCCCTGGACGCAGCAGGGTACGATTCGACATCAGCCGTGCTCGCGTTGCTGATAGCAGGCATCGGCGTCTATGTCGCCAACAGGTATCTGCGCCGCTTCGGAGAGACTGTGAAGGATCTTGGTCGCCTGATGGACCACATCCGGCTGATCAAAGGAGGCGATACCGAAACCAGGCTCCGGGTGGCGGAGGACGCGGACATCTACCCTGCAGCGCAAGACCTCAACGATGTTCAACAGGGCATTGGCCTTGCTGTGAACGAGCGAGTCAAGTCCGAGCGGATGAAGGTTGATCTCATCACAAACGTCTCCCACGACCTGAAGACCCCGCTGACTTCGATAGTGAGCTACGTAGACCTTCTTGCTAAGGAAGAAGGCCTGCCCGAGCACGTGAACGATTACATCAGGATCTTGGCGCAGAAGACTGAGCGCTTAAAGAACCTGATCCAGGATCTCTTTGAGCTGTCCAAGGCGACCAGCAACGACATATCCCTGGACTTGGAAAGGATAGATTTGGCCCGGCTTGCGAGGCAGGTCCTGGCGGATATGGAGGAGTCGATTCACGCATCTTGTCTTGTGTTCCGGACCAATGTGCCTGACGAGCCAACGTACATTATCAGCGACGGCGCCAAGCTCTACCGGGTACTGCAGAACCTGATCTCAAACGCGCTAAAGTACTCGCTTCAGGGGTCCAGGGTATTCCTCGACCTGACTGCCAGCGAGACAGAGGTTGTCTTAACGCTCAAGAACACGGCCAATTACGAGATGAACTTCGACGAAGAAACGATAATGCAGCGGTTTGTGAGAGGCGACCGCTCGAGAAGCACCGAAGGATCCGGCCTAGGTCTCTCTATAGCGAAAAGCTTCACCGAGGCCTGCGGCGGAAGGTTCAACGTTACGATCGACGGAGACCTCTTCAAAGTAGAACTGAGGTTCGAAGCCAGTCGATAGCGGATGAAGTCGGAGCGGCTCAGGTGACGTTCTACCTGGAGCCGCTCCGGCCGCCATCTCACGGGTTTTGCGGATATCCTCCACAACCACCCGGGTTTTCAGATCGCCCGGTTATGCCTCGAAGGTCCCCTTCACCAGGATTTCTCCTTCTCGCATCATGATGTTGCCCCTGGCGATTACCGTTTTTATGTTGAGATCCTTGTCCAGCAGCAGGATGTCGGCATCGAGCCCGGGGTGTATGGCGCCCTTTCGCCTGTCGAGCTCCAGGGCCCGGGCAACGTTTTGTGTGCCGAACGACAAGGCTGTGGGGATCGGCATGCCGTGTTCCTGGATTGCCGCCCGGATAGTCCCGTGAAGCGTAGTCATCACCGCCGCCTCGAGGCCGATCATCTCGTTCTTCTCGTTCCAGCGCGGCATGCTGCCGTTGGAGTCGGTACTAAGGGTAAGGCGGGCGGGGTCGACGCCGGCAGCCAACGCCGCCTTGAAGTACTGCACGGCCGTTCCGCCGTTCCCTGCGGTGAAGTCAATGTAGCCGCCCATCGTGGCGAATTCGATGGCCTGCTCAAGTACCTTCTGAGCGTGGGTGGGCCTGAAATGCTTGATCGGTATGTCGGTGTCCTTCAGGATTTCGAAGATGAGGTCCAGCTGGGCTTTCTCCTTACCAAGGTGGAATACCAGAATACCCGGCTTCCCGCTTATCAGGCTGGCCACCCGCACATCGCTCGCAAGCCTGGTGAGCTCTTCTTTGGTGACGTGGGAGGAACGGTGGTCGGAGATGGCGATCTTGACCCCCAGTACTTCCTGGATGAAAGCGATGTCCTTCTTCACATCCCCGGTGACAGTCTTCGTGGGATACTCGTAGGACCCCGTAAGGCAGTAGGCCGTGAGCCCCTCTTCATTGAGGGCTTTAGTCTTGGCCACGAGGTTCTCAACACTGCGGGTGATGGAATCGGTCCATAGCAGCCCAAGGACGGTGGTTACGCCTGCCTTGATGCAGTCCGAAAGCTTCAGTTCAGGGACTCTGGTGCGGAAGCTGCCTTCTCCCCCGCCCCCGGTGACGTGGACGTGCTGGTCGATGTAGCCGGGGAACGCGAGCATTCCGGTACCGTCTATGACTGTCAGGTCCGGCAGTGTGTAATCTAGGTCCGTCCCAACTTCTACTATCTTGTCATTGCACATGAGGATGTCTTTGATGCCGAGATCCTCGGGTCCGTATACGTGAACGTGCTTCACCAGTTTGAACAACGCGCTCCATCACCTTTCAACGCAGTCTCTCTACGGAAGCAGCACGAGCTTGTTCTGCCGCAACCAACGAAGGCTTTCCTCCAAATCGCATTCCAGCACTAAGTCGGTCGACGCCTCCGCCTGATCCAGTAGAGACTCTATCACATTAGCCATGTTCAAGACTCCTCGTCCTAGCGGCCAGTGCTTGTCTTCAATGCCATCGTTGTTGTGCAGGTGTACGTGCCCTATGCGCTTACCCAGTTGCTCAACCCAATCTCGACATGTACTCCGTGACCTCGAGGCCCAAACCGAGTCCTCTCGCCCTTTCGAGAGTGGTCTTGTCGAAAGTGTTAACCGAAAGGCGGTCCAAGGACAGCGTTGTCATAGTTGTCGCACCTCACCGCCAACGTTCATATAGCGAAGCAGGCCCTTCTCCGAAGACGTTATGGCGCCGCGGCTATCCACAACTGCCATGCCCCCGCTGGGGATGCCGTAACCGCACGCGCCGGGGCCTTGCAGTCTCAATGCTGTTTTCAACTCTTTCCAATCCTCATCCTCCGCATGGGTGTCAAAAGTGGTTGGAGCAAACCCCAGGCAGGGGAACAGCTCTGCTGTGGCGTCGTCATCGGGGTCCACCCACCGGACCCAATGGGTGCCCATCAAGATGCTGCCCGCAGACATGCCCAGGAACAGCTTCCCGCGAACTCGCAGGTCGCAAAGGAGCCCAACCAGGCCATGATGCTCCAGCCAACGCATACCGTCCTCTACTTCCCCGCCGGACAGGTACACGGCATCGGCGGCCTCGAGGGCTTTCTTCGCCGCAGCCAAGTCCACCCCGGTCCCCGCGAGGTGGACCATAGTGACTTCTCCGGCCCCCGCTTCACGCAGCAGGGCCTTCATCGACAGGTAGAAAGGCACGCTGTCTCCGTTGGCAGTGCCGATGTATGCTACTCGCGGCGCCGGTGAATCGCACTCCTTGAGAGCTCGCGCGGTAAGGGACACCATTGTTTTTGGATCGCGCGGCCTGCCGCCTGCCAGGAGAAAAAGTGATTTCAGCCTGCTCATGCGAATAATCCCTTCTTGTCGAAATCAAAACTGGCGTGGCTCCTGCGAAACTTGCCCGAAGGACCGGGCTGGATGCTGGGAACCACCTTCACAGAGTATTGGCCGTCCGTCCCGTAAAGGGCCTCCAATGCCAACCTAGCTTCATGCACCGCTTCGTCAGGGTCACCCTTCACGACCAGTTCCAACTCGTATTCTGCCCGCTGGCGCTGCTCGACACGGTAGTCGCGGATCCCCGGGACCACGGCGAGCCGGGAATCAAGGGCAAGTGGAGTGACCAGATCACCATCTGTGGTGAAAGTGGCATAGGCCAGCCGGCCTTCAATTGCCTCCATGAGGAACCCTTCATTGCGCCCGCACGTGCACTGTCCCGTCCGGTGCAGGCGGACAAGGTCGCCCATATCAAACCTTACCACGGAAGCCCAAGGGTTGTTGAACGTCGTGACCAAGATCCGGCCCAGTTCGGGGCCACCGTGCCTCTCCGCAAGGGGCTCAAAGTCGATGCGGCAGAACTCCGTGTTTTGATGGAACAGGCCATCTTCGCACTGCATAAGCACGAAACCGGTTTCGGTGCTTCCGTAGGAACTAACCAGAGGCGAAGAGAAGGCCTGCCGTATGGCGGCCATGTGTATCTTGGAAGGCAATTCGTATGTAAAGACGATCACGGAGGGCGAGAAGAGCTGCCGCCCATTATCCAGCGCCCACCAGGCCAGACGTACAAGCAGTGAGGGGTTGGCCTCCAGGATGACAGGTTTGTACGTTTCCAGCTCGTGAGCCATCCGTTCAAGATGCCGTGGTTGCCACTGGATCAGACTGATCTTCTCATTCAGAAACAACCTGTGGCCCATGATCCGGTATTCCATCGGAAGGTCTTCCTCGCAATGGATCCCGATGTTGAGAGCGCTCGCGAGTTTGGCTTCTTTCTGTGGGTACTGCAAGCGTGCCGTGTGTGAGTTCAGCTTCCATGAAGCGGCTTCGGAAGCGTACCACCACTCCTGATTCCAGAGGTTGATCACTTTCTCTTCGGTTGTCCCGCTGGTAAAAGTGTACTCGATTTCGTCGCAGGCCAAGCCGTCTTCAACGTTGAGATTATTGGGGACTAGCCCCTGGGGGAAATGCTCCCTCATGGCCTTCTTCGTCAGTTCTGGCAGCGACGCATATCTCTCGTCGATCGCCGCTCCCGGCCCAGGGTCGAATACGCGCCAATCTGAGTACACCGGCGCGGTCTCCAGGGCAGTCTGCAGCGCTTTCAGCGATCTCTTCCGGTACTCGGGCGTGAAAACGTATCGGTCCACGATGGCCATGGCGCACTACCTCTCGTGCTAGACTAAGTGAAGGGGGAACACGAACAAGTGTACGGGGTATCTGAGATTCTGTCAAGAGATTACAGCTAAAGCCATGGTATGATTGCGAAGATGCTCAGAAAGGTTGAGGATTGATGGAGCTTTGGGACGTGCTGGATAAGAACCGAAACAGAACGGGCCGGACGGTCGAGCGTGGGCAGCCTATGGCGCAAGACGAGTACCACCTGGTTGTCCACGTGTGGGTCGTGACGCCAAAAGGTGAGTTTCTCATATCGAGAAGGACCCCGAACAAGACTTTCCCGGGCATGTGGGAGTCGAGCGGCGGTTCGGCCGTCGCCGGAGAGGACAGCCTCACGGCAGCCATCCGAGAGACACGAGAGGAACTCGGGATTAGCCTGGTTCCCTCAAACGGGATGGTCTTCCGCAGTTACAGGAGGCAGAAGTACAACTGTCCCGACTTCCTGGACGTGTGGCTATTCGTGCAGGACGTCTCATTGGACAACGTGACCTATCAACCTGGCGAGACAGATGGAGCGATGCTGGCCACGCAAGCTCAGCTTGAGGACATGATCAAGAAGGGCCGCTTCATAGGCAGAGACATCTACCCATACCTTGATGAACTCTTTGCGGACGTGGCTCGGAGGCAGGGACAGATAGCCGATCACAAGGAATGATGGCTAGATAGTCCTCACCAGATGCAGGTAGTAAGGACGGGTCTCATAGGCCGCTTACTTCACTGTGCCATCACAATTCAGCATGTTCTCAAGACGCATTCTGAGCGGCTGTGTTGTTATGAGCTCGAGAGCCTGAGTGGCAGGAACCCACATCACGCTCTCCGTCTCGTTTGAGTTGGCCGGGGTGCCCTCGACATACTCGCATACGAAATCCAGCATGATTTTGGTTGGGATGAAGACACCCCGGTTGTCGGTATACTGCTTCACGTTGGAATAGACCCCTGCGAGGCGGACGACTCGAGCCGTTACACCGCTCTCTTCTCTGATCTCGCGGACCAGGGCCCTCCAGGTTCTCTCCGACCTCAACCTGACCGCCAAGGAATTCCCAGGTCCCGCGGTACGTTGACTTCGCCAATAGCACCCTGCCGCTGTTGTCCTTGACCAGACCTCCAACAGCGATGATGTGTGTTGGCATCGTCACTTCGTACCACCTCTTCATCACGTGACGGATTGCTGGTTGAGGGGTTCCAAGCGGAAGTATGCGGGTGGAGAGACCCCGAATGCGCTCTCCATAATGGTGGCACCCTGCAACCCCGTTGGAAGCCTGCTGTTCGGAAGGGGAGTCCCGATGTCGGACGTCAAGCCGCAAGTTGCAACACCGGAAATCCCAGCGGAGCAACTCAAGAAGATGATTGCGGTAGCATTGATACGCGGAAAGGCTTTGCCGCAGCCAGCGGCATTTCATGAACACTTGCCCCCGGGCGAACCGTACTCAACTATCGAGCTCAACGGACTCTGCAACACTCAATGTGCCTGCTAGGACGGGGTGTCAGGAGATGAACTGGTGGACCGGAAGGGAATCGAACCCACGACCTCCTGAATGCCATTCAGGCGCTCTCCCAACTGAGCTACCGGCCCACCTTAGGGGTTTGCGCTGGCCTACGACCTTCTGTCGGGGCCACGCGCGAAATTCATTATAACTCCCCCATGCTGGGGAGTCAATTGCGGAACAAACATTGGAGCCAGATGACTCCGAGGCAGCCTCTGCGTAACCAACCACTGCACGGCAAGCAAACAACCGACGGCAGACAACTGAAATACAGATGCACATTCTTAGAAGTTGTGCATTTGTATTTCATGCTCTTCCGCCGATGTGCATTCCAGTTTCAGTCTCCAGGCGCAAACACAGGCTCATGCAGGTCAGACTCCACGCAAAGATGGCTTACGCAGGCCAAAGTCTATCCTAGCGGCACTGGTCATAGGACTGCAGTTCACCAGTAACCCCCCTCCCCTTCGCAACATAACGTGTTTACGAGCCATTCTGTCTGGGGATGAAGGAGGGATCACCTCTGCTCTTCAGGAAACTGCGCCGATGGTTAAGGCGAATCAGGCGGCGGCGCGTGTGGGTGCCGCCTTGGGGGAGAGTCCGGTCCTGGCAGGTCAGAAGAGGCGGGCGCAATGAGACCTATGTGATACTGCAGCTCCCTAAGAATGCGGGGACACTCGCATCGAATAGGATAGCGGCGGCCTTGAAAGAGGGACTGCGGGAGGGCGCCGATGGATCATCGCCAAGGAGAAACAACCTGTACCTGATACTCACCGACCTGGCGAGGGTGTTTCGGCGTTAGAGGGGAGCGCCACCGCAAACGCGGGAGCCAGACCAACCTGAGGTCTAGGCAATCGGTAGCAAGGAAAAGGGCCCGGGTTACCGGGCCCTTTCACTGGTGCAGAGACTTAGTCCGGACGGCAGTGGCTGTCGCAGAACTTCCAGTCCTCGCAAGCCGCGTTGTTGATGGTCACGCAGTTGCAGAAGATGAAGTACAGGACGTTCTCAGGGGCCTCGCAGTCCTCGTCGTGGTCGCGGCCACAGCTCTTCTCCTTGTGACCACGAGTGACTCCCACTGCATCCAAGACTGCCTGGATGATCTCCTTATCGGGCACCTTCGCGCACCTCCTTGGGGTTGGGTTACGTCAACATGTTATGTAACGAGGACACTGGATGTGCGCTACATCCCCACTAGCCGCACGTTCCCTGCAGCGGCCATCTTGTCGCCCATGACTGCGATGGCGCCCAGGACCCCGCCTATGCCCATGGCGAAATCCACTGCGCGCACCAGATCCTCTTCCCCAAGTACGCGGTTCGCCGTTGCCGTCGCCACGGCATCGGCCAAGGCGGCATCGCGGCAGAGGATGACCGCGGCGTCGGCCTTTCCAAAGGACAACGAGTGGCCAACACTGCCTGCGGAAGTGCAAATCCCCAAAGGCGTCTCTTCAGGCCGGATTTCGACGGCGAAGGTCTGGCTGAGCGGCGATGCGCCGGCGTATATGCCTACCCTGCGCGGGCTATCGGTCTTCATGAATATGTCTCCGCCGTTCTCGACGATGATTTCTCGTGTGTACCAGTGGTCCAGCATGTCTCGCCCGACCGCCTCGCTGATCGCCCCAGCCACGGCTGCCATCGGTCCCACTCCCGCCAGGGAAGCCGCGCGGCACATGGCGCGCACGAGGCTTGGGGCATTCGGAAACGGCTCTACCGGTGAAAGGGATCTGAGGAATGTCGGATTCGCCCGCCCGTACGTCTCGATTTGCTCGCGACAGGCCACAATGGATGCCCTTACTTCACACTCCATGAGCCGGTTGGCCCCGATCTGGAGGTCCGTCTCTTTGACCATGCAGTTGAAAAACACCAGGTCCTTACCCGAAAACAGGTCCCTGTACTTGCGCGCCTCATACACGCCCCATCACCACCTTCTTCGCCGATTCAGGCGAGGACCTTCCGCCGTCGCCGGTCCAGACGAGACCAGTATCGCGAAGAGCCTTAGCCGCTTGAGCCACTCGAACCACTTGCACTGATAGCGCCGACCGGGCAGGCCCCGACGCACCTCCTGCAGGCGTTGCACCTGCTGGGGTGAAACACCAGGGTCCACGCTGGAGCATCCATGCTGAGGGCGCCCGACGGGCAGATGGATGTGCACGCACCGCAATGAACGCATCTCTGGCCTGAAACCGCCACACTGGGTTGTCGCTCAATCCCGCTGCTCATCTCGCTACCTCCCCGTCTCCTGAAACGACCTCGAGAGGCTTTGGCCGGGTATCACGAGGCAACGGCATGACCGGCTCTTGCAGCAGGAAGTCGCCTCTCGAAATGCGGTCTCTGAGGACGCCGGCTATCTCTCTCGCTACCTTCAGGCTGGAAAGCGGCGCCGTCGGGACCTCCCTGCCGCCCACTGACACCGACCCGCTCCGGAGCTCTTCGTAGGAGACCTTCCTGAGGACCGGACGGCTCCTCGAAGGCACGCTATAGTCGTAGATGCTTGTGTAGATGTCCTTATTTCGAACACCTGTGCATGCTGCCATATCCTCGTCCAGGATGGGAATGGGGATACCGGCCCCCACAAACATGGTCACGCCGTACTTCTCGAACACCGCGGCCCGGAGGAACCTCGGGTCCATCTGCTTGAGGTCGCCAATTAGAGCCAGCGTGCCAGCCGACCCTGTCGGAACTCCATTCTCACCCCTTGCTTGGCAAGGATTGTGCTGAGTCCCTTGCCACGCGACATAACCGTCGGCCCCGGCCAGGAAGATCCTGGTCCCGACGCCGGTCGTGCGGTACAGGGGATCGTTCAGGAGCGGGCTCAGTTCGCCGCTGGTGCTGTAATTGACGTTTCCCACGTGGGGCAGCAGCGTTCCCATGTAGGTGTAGATGGTCCGGTCCGAGGTATTGGCCGCCGCGCCATAGTTTTGGTAGCAGTTGCGGGGGTTGAACATGTAGGCCTGATTCAGCGACTCCTTGTCGACATAGGTCTCGATTTCCTTGAGCGGATAGCAATCGGTCCCGTAGGATGTAGCCCGCAGTTTGACCTTTTTGCCTGCCACCAGGTCTTCGATGACGTGGGCTCCGCCGTAGTCGAACCCTCTGGTCTCCGAAAGCTCCGTCGCACCGATGAATGCGTCGACCGCTGCGATCCCTGCATAGGCAGGGACGTCGTTGAGCCACACCTTGGACATGCGAATAGGGGGTTCCGAGTGCCCGAAGTTTAGAAACGCCCCGGTCGAGCACATTGGACCGAAGGTTGCGGTGGTCACCACATCGATCTTGGCGGCGGCCTCTCTCGGGCCGCTTTCCGCCACAATGGCTTTCATCTCCTCGGCGGTCACCACAACCGCCTTCTTCTCTTTGATCCTCTGGTTTATCTCGTCAAAGCTCTTGTACGACACTGTAGGGCCTCCTCGTCTCGGACGCTTTTCCGGCGGGACAACACTCAACAGACACAAGCCGGACTTAGGGATCATCACGTAAGGAATTGCCGGCGTACCGCGTTAGCGCGGCACGTGGTGTGAGGAAGGGGCCCGCGGCGCCTTACTGGCTACCGCGTCCCCTGCGGCATCGCCATGTGGAAGTCGAGGGATTGGAGGAATTCGTCTTGGAAGGAGGGATCGGTGGACAGATCAACGTGCCTCGCCAGCTTCGCGATACGTTCAGCGGTTTCCCGCGTTTCGGCCGATAGGGCCATCATCTCGGCTCCTGCAAGAGCGGCATTCCCCACTACCGTTACAGAGGACGGGTGGACCGGGGGCAACATCCCTGTAGAAAGCACGTTGTCCGCCGACACCGCACTGCCGAACGCCCCTGCTAGGAACACGTCCTTCACCGCGCCTGCGCTTATGCCTGCGTGCCGGAGCAGCAACTCGCATGCTGCCCGGATAGCCCCTTTGGCCAGCTGAAACGCACGGATGTCCTTCTGGGTAAGGACCACACCCGGGGCAAGGCTGAAACCCATAGGTACCGCTTCCTGGGACATCACGACTCTAGCGGAGAGTGGTCCCGAATCGTGGAGCCGCCCTGTTCGGTCCAGGATCCCGGCCCTTAGCATCACTGCAACCGCGTCTATCAGGCCGGAACCGCACAGTCCTTTTGGAGCGCCGCCTCCCAATGTGGCTACGGAGATATCCCCGTCCCAGAGCACGACAGAGTCGATGGCCCCCGCCCGCGCCCGCATACCGCAGCCTATCTCGGCGCCCTCAAATGCGGGCCCGGCGGGGGCCGAGGCTGCAAAGAGCGTCTCGCCATGCCAGAGCAACACCTCGGTATTGGTCCCAAGGTCGATAAGCATACGAGTGGCTCCTCCAGGTAACCCGGTGAAGATAGCCGCGGCCACGGCATCCGATCCCACGTACGACGCGATCAGCGGCGCGCAGTACATGGCGGGCAGACCAGGCAGCTCCGTGATTGCCGCTCTTCTGTAGGTCGGCACGTATGGGGCAGTTGCCAGAGTGGAAACATCCAGCCCCAACGCCAGATGGTGCATTGCGGTATTCCCGACCAGGACGCCGGATTGGACATGGGTCAAGAGCGTCCCGGACGTCTCACACAGGGCCCTCAGCAGGCCCGCAGCCTCTGCCAGCACTGCCTTCTGCATGGCCAGCGCGGTTTCGCGACTTCTTAGAGCCAGAGTCAGGCGGGTCATCACGTCGGAACCATAGGCAGCCTGGGGATTCAGCCGCTCTCCCCTACCCACGACCGTGCCCGAGGAGAGGTCCAAGAGTGAACCTTCAATGGTGGTCGTGCCCACGTCCAGGGCAAACGCCGCGGCGCTCAAGTGCGCCCACCTCGCCGCTCGATAACCGAAGATGCCGCCTCAACCGCCTCCTGGGCGTCCCTCCCGTAACCCGCGGCGCCGATGGCCTCGGCAAATGCCCTGGTGGTGGCCGCCCCGCCGATCAGCACGGGGCAGTCGAAACCCTCCTTTGCGAACAGGTCGACGACCTCTTTCATCTTCGGCATAGTCGTGGTCATGAGAGCGCTGAGGCAGACAACATCGGCCTTGGCTTCCCGTGCCTTCTCCAGGATGGTCTCGGCCTTCACATCCCGTCCGAGGTCAATGACGGTGAACCCGTGGTTCTCCATGAGGACCGAGACGATGTTCTTGCCGATATCGTGGATGTCTCCCTCAACGGTCGCGAGCACGACGACTCCCCGGGATACGCTGCTTCCTCCCAGGGCGGCTTTAGCCCGGGCTATCTCTGGCCTAAGCGCCTCGAACGCGGCTTTCATCGCCGAAGCCGACAGCATGAGTTGCGGGAGGAAGTAGACGCCTTCGGCGAACAGCCTCCCCACCTGGTTAATCGCCGGGATCAAGTGGTCGTCAAGTAGCGAAATGGGCGATTCGCCGTCCCTCAAAGCCCCCTCAATGAGGGGAACGATTGTCTCCTTGTCGCCTTGCAGTACCGCATTGCGGATCCTGGGGCCATGCGCTGACGGCGCGGGTTCGCCCAGGTTGGCTGCGCCAACTGCCACCGACCTTGACTCCCTACCACCAACCGCCGCCTGCCTCGATAGCGCCTCATCCTCAGTGTGGACCAGCCTCTTGGAGCCCACTGCCTCGATGTACTCCTTGGCCGACACGTCCCTGTTGAGGAAGACCCGCGCGGCCCGGATCGTATCCATGATCCTCTCGTCGGTGGGATTCACGATCGCCATATCCAGCCCCGCCGAGAGCGCCATGTTCAGGTAGACGGCATTGAGGAAAGACCTGGCCGGCAAGCCGAAGGAGACGTTGGACACGCCGAGCGACGTGCGGCACCGGAGTTCTGCCCTGATGAGCCTCACTGCCTTTAGCGTCTCCGCGGCCTGGGACTGCTGCGCTCCGGCGGTCAGCGCCAGTGGGTCTATAACCACGTCCCACCTTGGAATGCCGTAGGACTCAGCCTTCTCCACGAGCCTGCGAGCGATATGGAGCCTTCTTTCAGCGGTAGCGGGGATGCCCTCTTCGTCGATGGTCAGCCCCAACACCGCAGCACCGTATCGTTTGGCGATGGGCAGCAGGCACTCGGCCTTGCCTTCCTCCAGACTAACGGAGTTCACCAGCGCCTTACCAACGAAGCCCTTAAGCCCAGCCTCAATAGCATCGGGAGAAGTGGAGTCGATGGAAACCGGGACCGGCGTCGCCTCCTGCACAGCCTTGACGGCCCGGCTCATGGCCAAAGCTTCATCAATGAGCGGTACTCCCACGTTCACGTCCAGAATGACCGCTCCTGCCTCTACCTGGGCCCTGGCCTGCTGGCGCAGCAGGCTGAAGTGACCCTCAGTAATGTCCCGCGTAAGAGCCTTCCTGCCCGTGGGGTTGATCCTTTCCCCGATGATCAGCGGGAGATGCGCCTCCGCCGCGAACACAGCCTGGGTGCGGGAGGTGAGGCAAAACTCCTCGCCAAGCGGACCGGCAGGTGCGCGGGCGACACACTCTGACGGTCCGCCGGCCGCCGGGCTCGAGCCGGGGGTAAGCCCGACCACCGCCCCTCTCAGAAGGCGTATGTGCTCCGGCGTGGTGCCGCAGCACCCACCTATAATTGTCGCTCCGGCAGCGACCAACCTCGGACCGTAGGATGCGAATTCCTCGGGCCCCATTGGGAACACGGTCCTGCCATCGCTGCCAAGGTGAGGCAGGCCCGCGTTGGGCTGCACCGAAACCGGCACCCGCGCTACAGCCGCGAGTCGCTTGATCGCGTCCACAAGCAGGTCCGGGCCTACCGAGCAGTTGAAGCCGATTGCGTCGGCCCCCATCGATTGCATGACCACCCCCGCGGCCTCGGGAGGAGTGCCTGTAAAGGACCGTCCCCGCGGGTCCAGGGTCATGTGGGCGATAAGCGGGATGCCCGGCGCCCGGTCTTTGCAGGCCAGGATCGCGGCCCTCATCTCGTTTAGGTCAGCTATGGTATCGATTACGATGAGGTCAGGCCCTCCCTCGACGAGAGCCTTCACCTGGGCGGCAAAGGCGTCGTATGCCTGGTCAAATGTGATTTCTCCCAGGGGCTCGACCAGCGATCCGAGAGGCCCGATGCACCCGGCTACCAGAGCTTTGCCTCCGACTGCCTCTCTGGCAATCCTGACGGCCGAGACGTTGATATCCCGGACTCTGTCCTGCAGTTCGAAGTGGGAGAGCCGTAGGGGATTTGCCCCGAAGGTATTTGTCTCGACGATCTGTGCGCCTGCTTCGGCGTAGCGTCGGTGTACCTCGGCGACCGCCGAAGGTTCCTCCAGACACCAGACGTCGGGGCAGTAGCCGGGCCGTAGTCCCATGGACTGGATGACGGTCCCGGTGGCTCCATCGAAGACAGTAACTCCCTTACCTATGGGCAGCCTCGCCATCGACCGATCCCCTCCTTCCAAGCACGCCCATCTCATCAAGAGCGCTTACTACGGCCAGCACCCGCTTGGCGTTGTTCATGGGGAATATATGGATACCGTCGATCATCGAGTGCACCTCGCGCACAAACTCCTGCACGAGAGCGATTCCCTCGCCTCTTCCTCCCCGCTTCATCCTATCGATGACCCAGTCGGGTACCTCTATGCCCGGGACGCTCTCCCGAAGGTGACAGGCAAAATCGTAGTCCCTTAGGGGGAGCACGCCGTACAGCACCGGCACGCGGAGCCGCCCACTTACCCGCCTGAGCCACCGTTCCAGAGAACGGGGATCGTATATGGGCTGGGTCTGCACGAAGTGCGCTCCTGCAGCCACTTTCTGTTCCAGGCGAGCCATCTCAGCGCCAAGGTCCTCTGCAGTCGGATTGGCCACGCAGCCTATGGCGAAGTCGGTCCCCTGGTCAAGGACACCGCCCACGAGAGTCTCGCCCCGGTTCAACGTCGAAGCCAGTTTGATGAGACCTGCGGAATCAACTTCAAACACCCCTCTGGCTGAGGGATGGTCTCCCCTCACCGGTTCATCGCCGTGCAGAGCGAGGATGTTGCGCACGCCCAGGCCTGCCGCCCCCAGAAGTTCGGCCTGGAGGCCGATGACGTTCCTATCGCGGCATGTAAGGTGGAAAATGGCCTCGACTCCAACGTCCCGCTGGATGAGGTGCGCTAGCGTGATGGGGCTCATTCGTACGTTGGCCATGGGGCAGTCCGCCACGTTGACGGCATCCACCCTGTCCGAGAACATGCGGACCTTCTCCAGGGTCGCACGCACATCGGAGCCCCTGGGAGGGTCGATCTCGACGGTGACCGTGAAGTGGCCCTGCTTCAGGCGGTTGAAGAACCTAGCCATCGCTCATACCCCCATCAAAAGTAAAACCCTTCCGAGAGAAGGGTAGCTTCCTGCTTCACCTTCGCTCTCATCTTCCGGACTAACCGTCCGCAGGAGTTGGCACCGTTCTCGCAAGGAGTGGTTGCCGTGGCATCATCGGGCCTGTCCCTCCGCCGCCTCTTGATGAAAGAGGTGCTATTCAGTTGTGGCTTACACTATAAGCGCGATCGATTTCACATGCAACAAGTTTTTCGCCTACTTCGCCCAATCCAGCCTCGGGGCGTCGCCCCAAAGCCTTTCCAGCCCGTAGAAAGCACGCTCCTGTTCGCGGAACACGTGCACGACTACGTCGCCGTAGTCCAAGAGCACCCATGCTCCGGTGTCATAGCCCTCAATGTGGGATGGTTTGCGGGTATCGGTGAGGCTTAGGGTCACCCGATCAGCCAGCGCCTTCACCTGCCGCTGCGTGGCCCCGGACGCTATCACAAAGTAGTCGGCAATTGTGGTCATGTCTCCAACAGAAAGCACTGTCACGTTCTCCGCTTTGCCGGCCTCCAGCGAGGAAGCCACGGCAGTGGCCAGCTCCTTAGCGCTGCTTATCTCATCCGCACCTCCCGGCAGGTCAGAACGACTGCGTGTAGTCTTTGCCTACTATTATTAACACGTCTGCCCCTTCGGGCACACTCCCTGTGAACGATTTGGCGCCGGGGCAGGGTTTGGCGATACCGTTCAATACGAGATACTGAGAGGACCTCTTCTCCGGCGAGCCCACTATCCTGGTCTCAGCATAGTCCTGCCTTGGGGCCTTGCCTACCGACACCACGTTGAACCCTTCGGCCCTAAGGTGTGCGGCAAGGGCGTCAGCCGACCCTGCTATACCGTTACCTTCCTGCACAGCAACGGAAATGGTAGCATTCCTCTCCTTGCTGATGCCGCGCAGAAGCTCGTCAACCAGCTTCCCGGTCGCGCTCATATCCGCCAACCAGTAACTGAGCTCTCCCCTGCCGTCGGCATCGTCAATGTACTTGTCGACCCCCGGCACGGTGGCTATCTTTACGTTATCCAGCGACACGTCCGTAGCCATATATGCCAGCCTCAGGATCTCGTCGGTGGTGAGATCGGTCTTCACGTACGGCGACAGGGTCCGAACCAATTCAGGGATCTTGAGCACTGCAGATAGGCTCTTGAGCCTTCCCAGCAAGGCGCTCAGGAACATCTTTTGGGTAGCGACCCGTCCTATGTCCCCGTTTTCGTACTTCCTGTAGCGGACCAACTGCAACGCTTTGTCCCCGTCCAGGGTCTGAGGCCCCTTCTTGAGATCAATGAGCAGGTTCTGGCTCGGGTCATGGTAGTACATGTCCTGGGGGACGTCGACGTCTACCCCGTCTAGCGCGTCAACTGCCTTTTTGAACGCCTCGAAGTCAACCCGAACATAGTAGTGGATGGGCACGTCCAGGAACTTTTCCACGGCCTTCACGGCGAGCTCAGGGCCTCCGTAGGCGTGGGCGTGCGCGGCCTTCTCGTAACCGTATCCCTCTTCGGGAATGAATATCCTGGTGTCGCGAGGGATGAAGAGCATACCGACCTCTTTCGTCTCGGGGTCGAAACTGATGACTATCATGGTATCAGATCTGGTGCCGGTCATGGTGGCCTGCGGGTTCACGGGTTTGCCGTTGATGCCCGAGTCGATGCCTAGAGCAAGGATGTTGATCCTGCCCTGATAGGTCTCCTCTTCCCCTTCGGGGATAAGCCCGCCCGGCTTAGTGGTGATGATGTCGCGGTAGAGACCGTACGCGGCGCCTCCGCAGAAGAGGGCAATTGCAAGAACAACTAGGCCGAGAAGCCTGACCCAGTTTCCTCTGGGGCGGCGCACTTCGCTCGCTTGGAACACCCTGGTTTCTTCTATTCCGCTTGTCTCAGCGCTCAGGCGCCTGCGCGAGGTTCTGCGAGACCTCATTGAAGACCACCACCGTTTCCGGATCGACGAAGGACGAGCGGGCGTCCAACGAATGCTTGATTGCGTTCTTCAGCGCTTCTTTGAGAGCTTCCCGGACTCTGCCTCTCCCGGCAAGCTCCCTCAATTCCTGCACTCCGGGATAGTCCCGGGTCTCCTCAATCTTATCCGCCAAGTACAGGGTCTGCTCAAGGCCTGTCCACCCTGCGCGGCCCGTAACATGCGATTCGACTGCAGCTAAGATGCAGGGATCTGTTACGCCCTGCTCCCTGGCTATGACTGCAGCGACCCTTCCGTGCAGCAAGACGGGGCTCTTTTCGTCCTCCGTTCTCACCATTATACCTTTCGCACGCGCCAACCGTACAAGTTCGGCCGGAGTCTCGTCCCTGACAATATCATGTAGGACAGCCGCTACTGCGGCTTTCTGTGGGTCGGCGCCAAAAGCGCCAGCAAGTGCTAAAGCAGCCCGGACCGTTCCCTCGGTGTGCAAGAGTCTCCTTCCCGAGAGGTACCGGCGGGCTATGCTCCAGGCCAGACGCAGGTCCTCGTTCGCTGCACTCACCTCGGACTCGACGGAGTCACGATATTAGACTTATGTAATCCGTTACTAGTTCCAAAAATGAATAGCCTCCAAATCCCAAGAGGAGACGAGGAGGCAATTCCGATGCGTTTGCCCTGCCTTATCAGTATTTCGGCTGGCGCGGACGGGCTTCGTTGACAATGATCTGACGTCCGCCAAGGAGGGTCCCGTTCACGGCCTCGACAGCCTTCTCAGCATCGGCGTCTTCGACCTCGACGAAACCGAATCCGCGGGACCTGCCGGTCGCCCTATCTGTGATGATGCGGCAGCTTTTTACCTCGACGAACTGATTGAACGCCTTGGCCAGCTCCTCATCGGTGGTGCTCCAGGGCAGATTCCCGATGTATAGCGTCTTCAAGATGTCACCTCCTCTCGCCGATATGAAGCTCGAAAACGTCTCCGTAGGTATCAAAAGCGCGTTAGCAGCGGTCTCTCAGGTTAGCCAACCAGCGCCGCCTGTCTTGTTCACGCGTCTTTCCGAGTCAGTAAGGTACAACCCTTCTTTGCGTATGTACTTGTCAACGGTATCCGGCACCAGGTAACGGATGGACCGGCCCTCCCGCACAGCCCTGCGGATCTCGGTCGAAGCTATGGCCAGAAGAGTCACCGGAAACGGATGTATCTTGCCGAACCTCTCCGGCCCGAGCGTGCGTTCTAGATCCGAAAGCGCCTGCACGCTGTAGCCCGGACGCGTGACCGCCACAAAGTCGGTCAAATCGAAGAGCTCCTGGTACTTGGACCACGTGCATATCTCAAGGATGGCGTCGAGTCCCGTGATGAAATAGAAGGCCTTTTCAGGGCTGTAGCGCTTGCGCAGTTCCTTGAGGGTATCCAGAGTATATGAAGGTCCCACTCTGTCGATTTCCGTGCGGGATACCTCGAAGTGCGGATTGTCTGCTGTCGCGAGCAGTGTCATGAGGTAACGGTGCTCTGGGGGCGTCACTTCCAAGACCGGCTTATGCGGAGGTCTCCCGGAAGGCACGAATACTACCCTCTCAAGCCCGAATCCCTGTAGTACCTCTTCAGCAGCCCTGAGATGCCCGAAATGGATAGGGTCAAAGGTACCGCCCATTATACCGATTGCTGTCACCAAAGCGCCTCCAAGACCAAGGACCGGAAACCACCTGACGGAACATACAGCCTGCTTTCGGTTCTCTGCATTCTATGCGAGACTCGGAAATCCTTCTTTATGTGACGTTGGCGCTCGCCCTGTTCGACAGGGTAACCCTGAAAAGCTCCTCGATCAGCTCCTCCAAACCGATTTTCATCTGGGCTGATATCAGGAATACCGGGGCGTCGGAGAGCGACTTCAGCTCTTCCTGGATCTCCCTTCGTCGCTCCGGCGAGCTCACGAGGTCTATCTTGTTCACCGCGATGAGACTTGCTTTCGCCTTCATGGTCTCGCTATACGCCATTACTTCCCTGCGCACCGCCGCGAAGTCCGATGCTGCGTCCCGCACTTCCATCCGGTCAAAGCCCTGCGCGTCAACGACATATAATAGGACCGAAGTGCGCTCTATGTGCCTTAGGAACTCATGTCCCAGGCCTCTCCCTTCGCTGGCTCCCTCAATCAGCCCGGGTATGTCCGCTACCACGATCTTCTCGGATCCTCGTTCTACGACTCCCAGATGAGGCGTAAGCGTGGTGAACGGGTAATCCCCGACTTCGGGCGTAGCGTTGGAAACCGCGCGAAGGAGCGTGGACTTGCCAGCGTTCGGGAACCCTACAAGGCCGACGTCGGCGATGGACCGGAGCTCCAAGATGACCTCACGCTCTTCTCCGGGAGTCCCGTCCTCGGAGTACCTGGGCGCGCGGTTGGTGGCGGTTGCGAAGTGCTGGTTGCCCCGCCCGCCCTTGCCGCCCTTGGCGACCACAACCTCCTGCCCCACGGTTACAAGGTCGGCGATCACCTCGCCTGTCTCGACATCCCGCACCGTCGTACCGGGAGGCAACTGCACGATAAGGTCTTCGCCCTTGGGCCCCGACTTCTTGTCCCCCAACCCCGGACCTCCGTTTTTGGCCCTAAGGTGCGGGCGGTAGTGGAAGTCATAGAGGGTGTTCATACCGGGATCGGCCACAAAGATAACGCTGCCGCCGTCTCCACCGTCGCCTCCGTTTGGGCCCCCTCGCGGCACAAACTTCTCGCGCCTGAAAGCAACGCAGCCCCGGCCTCCGTCCCCTGCCTTCAGGTGGACCTTGACCTTGTCAATGAACCTGGTCACGTCGGCACCCCCCTTAGGGAGCAAAAAGCGGCGGACACTCATCCGCCGCTTTCATCCCTGCTCCACTGCTTCGGTAAGGCTGTCTCTTCCTTACTGGTTCTCGTCCACAGCAACCGCTGCCGCCGGGGCCTCAGGTACGACGTGGACAATCTTGTCGTCCTTGCCTTTGCGCTTGAAGGAGACGTATCCGTCAACCTTCGCGAAGATCGTGTGGTCCCTGCCGAGACCGACGCCGAGACCCGGATGGACCTGGGTGCCTCTCTGGCGGACGATAATGTTGCCGGCCAGGACAAACTGGCCATCGTGCTTCTTTACTCCCAACATCTTGGGCTTGGAGTCGCGCCCGTTTCGGGAGCTGCCCATACCCTTCTTGTGGGCGAACAGCTGCAGATCTAGCAGCATGTCGGTCCCTCCTTGGTCGTCAAATCTTCTCTATTGTGACTCACAAAGCTCAACGGCGCCGGGATACGAGCGTTCTATCGCCCTAAACCCCAGTTCCAGAGTCCTCAGGATCGCTCTGGGGCCCTCTTCGGAGGCGCGGCTCTCGTCCACGCTCACCCGAAGGAACCCTGGGTTTATGTCGGACTTCACGGCGTCGCCCAAGATCTCCTGAAGTCCAAACAACGCCGCTTGGGCGATGGCCGACACTCCCGCACATACGATGTCTTTCCCGTACTCTGCAAAACCGGCGTGCCCCTCGACTGTGAAGCCGCAGAGGACTCTGCCGCCGGCAGGACCAGTCTTACGCAGTAGCTTTGCCTTCAGCATTGGCCTCAATCGAGTCAATCCGTACCTCAGTGTACGGCTGCCTGTGGCCATACCTGCGCCTGTAGTTGGTCTTGTGCCTGTACTTGAACACAAGGATCTTGCGGGCTTTGCCCTGCCTTACTACAGTGGCCTTGACGGCGGCGCCGGCGAGATAGGGATTGCCGCACTTTATGGAGCCTTGGTCGCTGACTGCAAGAACCTTGTCAAACACGTAGGAGTCCCCGCGGGTTCCGGGTACTTTCTCAACCTTGATGGTCTCGCCTGGCGAGACTTTGTACTGCTTGCCGCCTGTTTCGAGTATCGCGTACAACTTGGACACCCCTACCTTCGTCACTCGCGCAAAGATACCGCATAAGTCTAGCATGGTGGCATACCAGTGTCAAGAAACCCTGTCCTTGACCTGGGGAGTTACGGTCCTGGCCTTAGCAAAGGTACGGTGAGCGGAAGTCACCTCAATGACTACTCTTTGGCCGATTTTCCCTCCCGCACCCTCGACGTCTATCACGAAACCCTCCCGGCGGGCGATTCCGTCCTGCGGGTTCTTCTCGTGGACTTCCTCAATCACTACTTCCAGTATGTCACCCACCTGCACCGGGATCGCCTTGTTGGCGATCTCCTCCCTGGTGCCGACCGCTTTCACGTTCATCTCCTCAAGATGGAGAGCATCGTTACCGCGGACGAAGATGCTGCGGCCGGTCTCTTTCTCCAGTTCCTTGAGGTTGGCCCCGCCGGGACCGATAAGGTATGAAGCGACTCCCGGGTGCACCTCGACCAGTATTGCTTCGCTCTGGGAGTTGCCCAGGATCCTCCGGATTTCCCGCCTGACCCTTCCGGCCACTGTCTCTTCTGAAAGGACAACACCCTTGCCGCCGCAATAGGGGCACATCCTCATCATGACGGCGTCGATGCTCTGCCTCACCTTCTTGCGGGTCATCTCCACAAGGCCCAGGCCGGTCAGCCCGACTACTACCGTCTTGGTGTGGTCGTGCCTGAGTTGCCTCTCCATCTCCGCGAGGAGCCTCTGCCTGTGCTCAGGTATCTCCATGTCGATGAAGTCGACCACGATGATGCCGCCGATGTCCCTTATGCGCAGCTGCCTCGCTATCTCCTCCGTGGCCTCCATGTTGATCTTGAACACGGTGTCAGCCAGGTTCTTGTTGCCTACGTAGCGGCCGGTGTTTACGTCAATTACCGTGAGGGCCTCGGTCTTGTCGATCACCAGGTATCCTCCGGATTTGAGCCACACCTGCCTGCCCAGCGCCTTCTCGACCGCGGCGTCCACACCGTACAGCTGGAAGAGCGGGTACTCTCTGTCGCGGTAGTAGATGACTCGTTCCTTCATCTCGGGCGAGACCGATTCCAGAAGGTCGAGGATGCGGCTGTAGGTGTTCACATCATCGACCAGCATGCGCGTGGTCTCCTGGTTCAGTTCATCCCTCACGACCCGGAAGGTGAGACCCAGATCGCTGTGGATGAGGCATGGCGCCTTTGAGGAGCGCGCCCGCTTCTGCACCTTCTCCCACACTTTGAGAAGGAACTGGAGGTCGCGCTCAAGTTCCTCCTTGGTCTTTTTCTCGGCCACGGTCCTGATGATGATGCCCATGTCCTTGGGCTTTAGGTCCCGGGCGATCTGGCGGAGCCGTTTGCGTTCCTCGTCGTCCACTATCCTCCGGGAGACGCCCACGTAACTCACAGTCGGCATAAGCACCATGTAACGGCCAGGGAACGTAACGTGCCGGGTCACCCTGGCGCCTTTGGTCCCGATGGCTTCCTTGACAACCTGCACCATCACCTCCTGCCCGGGTTTGACCAGTTCGGCGATGGTTTTCTTCTTGCGGCTCTTCAGTTCTGGGGCTGCATCGGTGTCCTCGAGGTTTGGGGGGAGAATGGCGTCGTCCACGTACAGGAAGGCGTTCTTCTCCTCGCCTATGTCTATGAAAGCGGCCTGCATCCCAGGCAGCACGTTGGTGACCTTTCCCAAGAAGATGCTTCCTGCGATTTTCTGGCTGGAGGGCCGTTCAACGTAGAACTCTACCACGGCGCCGTCCTCAACCAGGGCCACCCGGGTCTCGTCCTTGGCAGCGCTCACGAGGATCTCTCTGCTTACAAGAGGGCGAACCTCTCCCGCACCCTCGCCCTGAGGCTTGCCTCCTGCAGGCTGCCGCTTGCTCCTCCGCTTGCGACCCTTATGAGCCGGGGCTTGCGGGCCCGGCGGGCCTGCCTGGGGCAAAGGCTCTGCTTCCTGGTCCGCTGCTTCCGACGATACGGGTTTGTCTACGGTTGCCGGCTCTCTGGCCGCCGGCTCCTCGGCAGTCGGCTCTTTCGCTATCGGCTCATTGGCTACCGGCTCTTTCGTGATCGGATCTTCGACAGCAGACTCTTTTCGAGCCTGCTCCTTTGCAGCGCCCTTCGTTCTGCGACGCTTCCTGGTCTTCGGAGGCCGGGGCTGGGCGGGAGCCTCCTCACGCACAGGTCCCTCTGCCTCTTTGGGTTCTGCATCTTTAGCCTCCACGGGAATGGGCTGCATGTTCTCCGGGGGGGGCTCTACTGCGGGTACCGGCACAGGCTCTACTACAGGCGCCGGCGCAGGTTCCTGAACTAGACCGTCATCAATGGACGGTTCGTCGGCCATTTCCCTGGCATCAGCCAAGTTCCTGGGTTTCGGGTTCTTCGGTCGCCTCCGGGGTCTTCGGTACCTGAGTTTTTTCCTTGGTTGCTCCTGCGTCTTCTCCTCTGCTTCTGCAGAGCTTCTCTCCCCTGCTTCCCCACTTACGGGGGCGGGGGTCGTTCCATCAATTCTCTCGTTGTCCAAGCAGTATCTTCCTTCTATCAATGATTGCCTCTCTTGGGTCCAGGTTCAAGCCGAACTGTGCCAGCGAACCCAATACCCATTGCGGGCGTACGGTGCGCCCCTCGTCGTGGCCGAGCGTCATATTGAGGACGATGCGCTCTTCGGAAACGGCCTCCGGCTCGCCTATGTGGAGCACGAACGGCCTCAGGTCCACGGACTTCTTCTCTTTGGGGCGAACTACCACAAAAGGCACCACATCTTCCGCCATGAACGCGTCCAAGGCTCTCGACAGCTCCCGTATGTTCACTCCCTTAAGGTCGAGACCATATGAGGACGCCGCGATCCTCGATTCGAAAGGCTCCTCTCTCTGGGGCGCCTCTCGAACCTCGTGTAGGGAAAACCCCTCCGGCAGGGCGCGAGAAAGACTCCTGGCCAGATCCTTGAGGCTCCATGGCTTGGAAAGGACCGCGTCAAAACACTCCTCGCGACCTGCGGTGCCGGCAGGCAGCGGTGAGTAAAAGGAAAACTTCGGTCTGGGGTTGTACCCCTGCGACATCTCCAAGGGCCATCCGGCCCGGGACGCCGCGATCTGGACCACTCTTTGAACGTCGAGATGGCCCAGGAATCTCACTCTATCGCCCTTCTCGTACTTGACCCGGACCTTCACTGTTTCACCCCGCCCTTGGCGAGAGATACCTTGACGCCCAAGTCGGGACAGACTCCGCACAGGGTGCAGGAGCCGCCGCGGCAGTCCACGGTCAAAGCCCTCTCCAGCGACTTCTCGCGCTCGGACCAGAGGTAGGTCTTCCGGACGCCCGGCGACAGGTGGTCCCAGGGCAACACTTCGTCCTTGGACCGCTCCCTGTGAGCGTAGAACTCCGCGTCGATGCCGGATTCCGCGAAAACCTCGCGCCATGCTTCCGCATTCATCCGGTCGGGCCAGGCGTCAAAGCGCATCCCCCTGCGGAAAGCCAACTCCAAAGGCGCCGCCAGCCTGCGGTCTCCACGGGCGAAAACCGCCTCCAGTTGGGTTACCTCTGCATCGTGATACCGGTACTCCAGGCCTGGGCCTTTTAGAGCGCCCCGCAAGAGGCGCTGTTTCCTTTGGAGCTCGTCCGGCATCACCGCGGCATCCCACTGGAAGGGCGTGTGCGGCTTTGGAACGAAACCGGAGACCGAGACCACCACCGTCGGGCGCTTGCCCATGTCGCGCCCGATCTGCCGGACCTTCTGCCCAAGGCGCCCTATGGCCAGGACGTCCTCATCGGTCTCGCCGGGCAGCCCAATCATGAAGTAGAGCTTAATGTGGCTGTATCCGGCCAAAAACGCAGCTTTGGCGGCCTCCTCCACTTCCTCTTCGGTGACCTTCTTGTTGATGACGTCCCGCATCCGCTGGGACCCCGCCTCCGGTGCAAGCGTGAGCCCGCTCTTGGTGGCCCCTCCGATCAGTTCCGCAAGGCCCACGGAGAAGGAGTCGACCCGCAGCGAGGGAAGGGAGACCCTCGCCCCGCAGGCGTTGTCCTGCAAGAGGTCCTTCACAAGATCTTCGATGCGGGAGTAGTCCGCCGACGACAAAGACACCAGCGACACCTCATCGTACCCAGACCGCTCCAGGATGTCCCGCGCCAGAGCGCCCGCCGTGACCATCTCCCGCTCCCGCACAGGGCGGTACAGCATTCCGGCCTGGCAGAACCTGCAGCCTTGTGTGCAGCCACGGAACACTTCCACCATCGCGCGGTCATGTATTGGAGGGATAAGGGGGATGATCGGTTCCCTCGGGAACGGGGCCGCCTCCAAAGACGGCAGCACGCGCCTTCGCACGACCTTGTCCGGCGTTATCGCCTGTATCGTGCCGTCGGACCCGTACTCGACCTGATATTGCGACGGGACGTACACGCCTTGCACTTCAGCCAGTCTGCTCAAAAGCTGCTCCCTGGACTGCCCTGACCTCCGCCACGACTTGTAGGCGTTCACGATATCGCCCACAAGATCCTCGCCGTCACCAAGGGCAAACGCATCGATGAAAGCCGACAGCGGCTCAGGAGCCATCGCGCAGGGGCCACCCGCAATTACCAGCGGGTCGCTCGCCTTCCTATCGGAAGCGCGCAGAGGGATACCGCCCAGGTCAAGCATCGCCAACACGTTGGTGTAGGTGAGCTCGTACTGGAGCGAGAAACCCACGATGTCGAACGACGAGAGGGGCGCGAAACTCTCCAGCGTGTACAGCGGCCACCCTTTTCGCCTCAGGAGCTCCTCCATGTCAAACCACGGCGCGTAGACCCGCTCGCAGGCAGTATCATCCCTGGCGTTCAGTATGCTGTAGAGGATGTGGGAGCCGAGATGGCTGGCTCCTACCTCGTAAACATCGGGGAAAGCCAGCGCGAAACGTACTTCGACTGACGACGGGTCCTTACGGACTGAGTTCCATTCTCCGCCGGTATACCGGGCGGGCTTTTCGACTTTACCGAGCTCTCTCTTGAGATCATCCCAGGTGAGGGCGCTCTGTGGCGAAGTGGGCAAAGTAACTGGCCTTTCCTCTCGCAAACCTCTTTTTTACATTATAACCGAGGATATACCGCGGAAGGAAACGGATATTCGTGTAAGTGTCAAATTACCCCTAGGGCTGCGCGCTTACCACGGGGATCTAGGTTTGGCCGGAAGCAAGGAGCTCCCGCATGGTCTTGTCGGTCCGACCAAGATACAGCGCCTCCAGCACGCGCGTTTCAGTGAGCTTGCCAACAACCCTCATAGACCTGTTGGCAACCAGGATTACGTGGTACCGGGAGGGCCTGAACCTTCTTGCAACTTCACTGACCGTAGCTTCCTGGGGGACCATGATCTCCTGGACGGGAATAGCCTTGCGCTGCAGCAGCCGGTCGCTGCGCGACAGGATGTCCATGATGTTGCTTACGCTGGCCGCCCCTCTTTCGTCCAAGGAACCCCAGATGATGAGAGGACCCACCACGAGGAACGGATACCATCCCATCCCGCTCACGATGCCGAATGCAGCGGCCGTCGTGACAAGCGCGCCCGCGACAACGCCCCACTTTGCCATGCTCTTGGATGCTTGAACGTAGCCTGACCTGAGCGCCAACTGAGAGCGGAGCATTCTCCCGCCGTCCAAAGGGAGGCACGGGATCAGATTCACCAGAAAGAGACCCAGGTTGACCTTGATTAGGAGTTCAAGCAGCGGAAACCGGGAGTAGGCGTAGGACGGCGACTGGGCCAACGCTCTCTCGAGCGCGGAGGCGAGCGAGCAGAGGATGCCGCTGTTGAAAGGCCCGGCCAGGGCCACTATGGTGTCGGAGACGGGAGTGAGTTGCCAGGAACGTTCAAGTCTTCCGACTGCGCCGAACGGCCACACCTCTATGCGGGTGACTTCAGCTCCCAGCATGGACGCGGCAGCAATATGCCCGGCCTCATGGAACATGAGGCTGCCGGCAAACACGACAAGATGCAGGGCGTATCCCGACAACCCCAGCACGAGAGCGCATACAACGAAGCTCACGTGGAGGAACACCTCTGCCGAGCCGACGCGGGCTATGGGAATAGACACGGGTTACGGTCCTTTATGAAGGGGAGGCAGTATGGTCATGGGGTCGACCTCCAGTCCGTCTTTGCGCAGCTCGAAGTGCAGATGAGGGCCTGTCGCGTTGCCGCTATCCCCGACGGTTCCGAGGACGTCGCCCTTCTTCACCTTTTGTTCCTTAGCTACTGCGGTGGAGTCCAGATGGCCGTACACCGACGACAGCCCTCCCGCGTGCTCGACCTCCACTACAAGGCCGTACTCAGGAGAAGTCCGTACATCGGCTACCACCCCGTCAAGCGCGGACACTACCTTGGTCCCCTTTGGAGCGTCTATGTCTATCCCCTGGTGCAGCGACATTCCGGTGGAATTCGGGTTCGGGCGCCACCCGAAGTATGAGGTGATAGTGCCGGATGCGGGCCAGGCCAGTTCCGTCTTCTGTCCTGACACCGTCCTGGCCCAGAAGCCCCTAAGATCAACCGAGACCAGGTCCTTGATCCCGCCGGGGACTCTTTTGGCCCAAGCTTTGACCTCTTCAAACACGAGGTCCTTCTTTACTGAGTCCTTCGCGAACGCCGCAACATCAAGGGCAAGGCCCGCCTGCGCCTGTGTGGCGCCGAGCACCAGGAAGAAGAGGAAAAGGCAGATGACGGTCTGCCTCACCCATAGGGGAACAAACACATTCAAAGGGACGCCGCGCTGGGGGCGCCGCCACTCCCGTGTCCGGTCCCGAATGTCGTTCTTCCAGGCCATTGTCGCCACCTCGCTTCAAGACAAGTTATTATGATGACATGCAAGTTATGATAGTATTTGTGGACGCGGGGCGAGAGGAGGTTGGAGATGAAGGGTATCGTCGTCGGAGGCATTCAGTACTCTGCTGAGGACCCTTTTCCGGCCCCCGTAATCGCCGTCGACTACGCCACGTTGGATGAAGCCAAACAAGGAGCGAGGCTCCTCACTACCCTGCAGAACGGCACCTGTCCTCTCAAGATGGGCGAAGCCAAACCTGTCTTCATGGGCGACACCAACGTGAAGATCAGTTTCACCAGGATCGGCGATAGCGACGAGGTCCTCTGCGAAGTCTTCGCGAAGAGCGACCCGCGCCACCTGACGTATGGCTTCTACGCCGCCGACAAGACAACGGTCGACCTGGTCAGGGCGTTCCGCCATCTCCTGGAGATACACCGCAGTTACACGTTCACAGTCGCTCACGATGGACGCGTGATGACCGGTGAACTGGACGTCGTAAAGTACATAGTCACAGAGAGAGGGGTCCCGTCCTAATTGCCGAAGGCCGCATTCCCCCAAGAACAAGTCCTGTCGATACCGACCCAAGACCTGTACTCGGCCGTGGGCGAGTGGCGGGGACTTCGAAAAGAGACACCGGAGATGTGGAAGGTATTGGCCGCCAAGTCGTCCTTCCGGCCCAGGCCGGAGCTTGAGAACGACAACACCGCCAAGCAGCTTATCTCATACACGCTGTTCGTTTCCGACAACCGGGTATTCGTCATGAGGCGTCTGCAGACGCAGAGCGAGTCCAGACTGCGCGGGCTTCTCTCCATCGGCGTGGGAGGCCACATGAACCCTGCGGCCGGCATCGATTGGCCCGGGCAAAGAAAGCTCTCGGATCTCAAAGCGCTGGTCTCGGCCAACACCGTCCGGGAGATCAAAGAGGAAGTATCTTTGGCCAAGAGCCCCAAATTCTCGATCCTGGGCTTTCTTAACGACGACCAAAACCCGGTCGGGCAGGTCCACATGGGGGTGGTCTCGGTGGTTGCGCTGCCCTCTCCCCTGCTCGCTGTCAGAGAGACCGACAAGATGATGGGCGCGTGGGTCGAGCTAAAGAAGCTGAAGTTCCTGGGCGAGTTCGAGACCTGGTCGTCGCTAGTGCTTGAGTCATTGACTTGACACTAGCGACGCCGTTAACCCTGTACTCAGAAGGGTAGATTTTTGGGACTTGACGGAGGAGCGCTGCAAGCATCGTGCCCCACCATGGGTTCCGAAAAACCAACCGGTACGCCAAGTGACTTGCATAGGGTAGCAAGATCCTGCAGAACTGAACTGAAAATCCGAGGGACTTCCTGCATATCGCTGGCGGGTTCCAGACACAGAGACGCACGATATACGGCCTTCCTGGCTTCCTCGCACCTCTCAGCTGCATCTCCCAGCCGGTGCATATAGTCCTGCGCAGGTAAGGCTGCCGCGTCTCCAGCTATCGGTAGCTGCCGAATGGCAGTCAGGATCCCCTTGATTAAGGTGCGGGCTTCTCGGTATGAAGCCAGTCCCCGTCGAATTCTCTCGATGGCGCGAGCAGTCTGTTGATCACGGTAGAGGATGGTTGGCGATTCAACGTTCTCCACAAGCAGACCGTCTGCTTTCGCCCTCTCGTGGGCTGTCGTCCCCATCCATGGTATTACAGCGTTGGTAACATCCAGGTAGCACTTGCAGCACTCTTTCTCCAACTGTAAGTAGCTCGCTCTCAGCTCCTCGAACGTAATGTAGGGGTCGGTGAGAATGATGGAAACCGTAACCGGTATACCGATCTCCTCGAGAATCCTTAGCGCTTGCCTATTCGAGTCTGGCTTGATACCTTTCCCAAATCGGCTTAGCATAGCCGCGTCAAACGTCTCAACTCCGATGGCGACGCGAGAAAGGCCTGCTTGCTTCAGCAACTCGAACAGGTTGCGCTCGACGTCGTCGGCACGACACTGGAGACTGAAATGAATGCCCAAATGGGATTTGATCAAGAGCTCAGCGATATCTCGTGCCCGCTGCGGGCCTTCCAGAGCACTGCCCACAAAGTTATCATCAAGGAAGTTAAACATCTCGACTGCGTAGTCCCTCTTGAGAATGCGAATCTCTTCCAGAACGTTTTCGGGACTACGTGCGCGCCACCCTGAGTGTCCGTAGAAGGCACGCATGCTGCAGAAGGTGCAATTCCCATAGCATCCTCTACTGGTCACCATTGAAGCCGTCGGTCGATACTTGAGCTGCATGGGGAGGTAATCCCGTGCGGGAAAGGGAAGTGTGTCAAGATCCTGGACGAGAGGCCGACCCTGGAGAATCCTCAGATCTCCTTCGTACTGCCTTGCAGTACCTGGCACGCTGTGCGGGACTTTCCCTGATTCCCTGATCGCCTGCATGACGTCTAGGATACTCAAGTCCGCTTCTCCGAGAACTGCGAGATCAGCCGGGATGAGGCTCATACTATAGGAGGTAGCTAGGGTCGGAAAGTATCCCCCCATGAGTACTGGCAACCCCGGTCGGTGGGCTTTGAGGGCTCGAACCAGTCGCGATGCAGCGCTTGACAGGTCCTGAAAGACCTGGAAACCAACTATGCTGGCCGACGACTGCAAAATGCGCGCAAGCGTCTCCCTCTCCCCAAGATTGAGGAGTGATGCGTCCAGTATGTCTGTACGGAACCCGTGTCGCCTGAGGTTAGCAGCCAAGCTTGCCAGGCCCAGGTTTTCCCCCCCCTGGTTTTCTGAGGGAGGCGCGACTAGCAGAATATCAGCATCAACCATACATAGACCTCCAGTTGTGGAATCACAGTCTGCACGGATGAATCACTCGTATATTGCTCGAAGTGTAGCAGGGATGACTTCGTCATATCCCTGTTTGCCACAAATCCGCGAAAGAAGGTCGCCGCTGCGGCGTACAGCTGCTGCCCTACAGCCTCCCAAGCAAAGCGGGAAATAGGGACACTCGTAGCACTGGTCTTCGGATGGCCTTGACAGTAACAAGTCATAGTAAGGCGCCTCAAACCTGGCGATTCCGATATGCCCGATTCTCGTGTTGGGATATTCGGCCAGCTGAGTACAGGTATAGACGCTGCCATCAACATCGAAGGTGAAAGAGCCCTCCCGCACGCCAAAGCATGGGGACAGCTTGAAAGGGTTCCTCGCGCGGAATCCGAGCGTCCTGGCCTCCTTTATGATCTCAGGAATCGTAGCCGACCAAGCCAGGGGATTGATACGACACACTCCGGCATCACAATCGTAAACGTTGGAAACGTAGAATACATTCCTCCTGGTAGCTAGTCCTTCACTATTGAGATAATCTAGCAGTTCTCTTACGTAGTCAATGTTATCGTGATCTACATTGACCCGAATGCATACGCTGGCGATGGCTGCCACGTTCCTGAGTCCAAGCATTGTGGCATTGAAGCTCCCTGCTCCTCCGCTAGTCCGTCTTCGCGTATCGTGAACGCGGGCTGGACCATCCAGAGTGATCTGAACCTGCGTAAGGTTGAGTTTCCGCAACACCTCCACAGCAGCATTGTCTAGCAGGGTAGCGTTGGTGATCATATATGTGTAGAACCTTATGTTGTGGCGGGCACAGTACTCGGCGAGTGACTGACCAATCTGGGCGATGCATGCTGAGTTCACGAGTGGCTCTCCGCCATAGAATTGGAGGTGAAGAGCATTCGAGTTTCGGGCTTCCGAGTACCTAATCAGCCAATCAACGACTCCGCGAGCTGTGCCCTCAGTCATGTCGCCCGTCGGAACGTTCGCTTCGCTTTCTCTCTCGTAGCAATATGTGCATGCCAGATTGCAGCGCCTCGTCGTGAACACGGTCGCCACCACATCCCGATGGGCGTACCGATTCTTGTACATGTAGTACTCAGCGATCTCTCGCTGAGATAATGACGGTGGGACTAGGATGAGCATATCAAACAGCTTAGCAATATCCTGCGGTGATAGAGACTTGAGATCAGGACCATTAGGGCCGCTTGGCAAGACAACTGTGCCCCCGGTCAGCGCGTTGAACACTAGATACTGGGGCTTTCCGCGGAATCCGTCCACGTAGATGTTGTACCGGCTGAACTCCATAGTTATCCCAACCACCCTTCCTCTCAAACATGGGTGGAGGCCGGGCAGGAGTCTGACTTCAGATCTAGCCGATCCCTCTATCCTTGAGCGTGAGCAGAGGACCTAGCCTACTCCTTGTCGATGAGATCCAGATCCTCTACCCCGAACTTCTCAAAGACATCACAACCGCCGCAGCACCCCGACAGTGCAAGCTTAGCTTCCATTGTCAAAAGCATGGTTCCGTGATCGATCAAGATCATGACTCTCCTCCTCTCTGTTGGCATCTCCGGCCTCCGGCCCGATTGTACCAAATTGTGCCTGTCCTTACAATTGTTTCCAATTCCCTAAGCGGTAACGATGCGAACTCTTGGGCTCAGCCGGCCTTGTGGGCTATGGCATGGGTTTGGCCATGACACCTGTGAAGGCGCGTTCAGTTGCTGGTACCATAAGCGGTGTTCAATAGACTTAAGGGGCCCGCTTGACCGGGCCCCTTCGCGAGTGGGCAGTTGCTTTTCTCTGTTTGTCTACCGGAAATCCACAGCTACAACTTGATTTTCAGCCACTCAGATAGAAGAAATTGCACGCGACCAAGGAAGAGCGAGATACGACCGTTGATCGTATTGCCGAAGGACGCCCCAAAACCGATCATGAGTATCCATCTACCCCACTTAGCGGCTATCGTGACTACTTTGGACTTGCTTGCGACAGTGAAGAAGAAGTACATCATTGCAGTCGCAAAGCAAAGGAAGAATAGGATGTTCTCGAACTCTGATAGCGCCTTGATAGCGTCCACCATCTGAACGATGTAAGGTCTAGGCGAAACGCTGAAGTAGGCCCCGAGCTCCCACCCGACCCGCATGGCAATTGGGTACCTGGCAAGCCATGACCACTTAGGAGGCAGAAAGCGAGTGTAGAATAGAGCACCGGCAAAGACGAAGAACCACATCCACCACCATCCCTGTTTCACCATATAGGTGTTTTTGTACGTGATGAAAGTAGTGTGGTAATAGGTCACCAAGACATGGGCCACTGCTACTGGGATAAACGTGTGTTCAGCTAGGCGGAAAAAGAAGTTCTCCTTGTACAGGTAGCTGTAGCATGCCAAGGTGCACACCGCAGCGACCCAGGTTTGCGTAGGAGACATCTAGTACTCACCTCCTCTGTCCATAGTGTGTCTAGGCACTACCCTTCTTCGAGTCTTTCATCTTCAACCTATACCCGACATTGCCAAGGATAACCAGGACAATGATGCAGAGGTGCCCCATGGACTGAGCGTCCATGAGCTTAACGCTCAGTCCGGGCTCACCCATCAGGATCTCATACTGGGCTGCACCGGAGAGACCCGGTAGAATACCCTTCACCTGACCGGACCGGAGAAGGTTGCTGGTCCCGGCGACCTGTACCGCCACATCGCCAACATAGAGGGGGTGATTCGGGAAATAGGTGGTATAGGTGGGAATACCTGGGTTTCCGGCGGAAAAGCAGATGAGACCTTTCGTGGTCTCAGTGTCCCATTTCTTGACACGGGCTAACAGGGGGCTCTCGCTGAAGTTCTTCTTGTTCCAATCGGTGTTCCCACAAGCCTTCCAGAAGTCGTCCTGCATCGCCCTGTACACCGCCTGTCCACCGCCCTTGTAGCCAACCATTACCCAGTCAGTACCCTCAACTGCCGATATGCCTTTAGCCGCTAGATCGGCGGCAACTCCCTTGACCGTCCCGTACGCGAGGGTTGAACCAGCTTCCCACTGGGCGACTCCGACTACCTTGACGCCCTTTTTCATGCAGTGGGCAAACCAAGCCTTAAGCTGAGGGCCAAGTTCCGCATCGGATCCTCCGCTGTAGGCCGCGTCAAAGAAGACGATGTCTCCGGGACTGAGGTCTTCGATCCAGTCGTAGACTGGCTGAGTCAGCTGTTGGTCAATGCTGATGGCAAGTCCAATCGGTTTCAGTATTGGGAAGATCACCACAACGGCCATCAAGAGATAGATCAGCCGCGGGTTGATTTGGTCGAACCTCTTCAAGAACTCCACTCGCTATTCCCTCCCTTCAGCTAGCATGAAAGGCAAACGGTTACTCCTGTCCAAAGTGGCGCCTCTCGATACCCAGAAGAATTCTGCTCTGGGTGGCCATAAGGCCCAAGAAGATACCAAGAGTAAGCGCCCGGTTGCCGGCGGCGTTGGGAACACGGAGAATCCAGTTCTTGATCCCCTCGAACCCGCCAAACAGAGCCTTGCTGCCCCAGATGGCTTGGCCGATCGATACGTTGCCCAGCATCACTATGAACGCCACCGCCAGCATCACTGCCGCATCAACATTACGCACCCTGAATGCGCGGTAGGCCGCAGAAGCAATGTAGAATGCCAGAAGCGAGAACATCGTAGCGTCAAGCGGAACCTGAGCTGCTCGATAGAGCCAGGTGTAGGTCGGATTGGTGTGGCTGGTCGATAGTCCTACGACGATCTGGAACAGCATGAGCGCGAGTAGATACACGCTGAACGGCCAGTTCTGACGCTTCTTCCTGATGTTGTTGCCGTGGATCCTAAGGAGGTTCAGCGCCCCAAGGAACATGGCGCCGCAGAGGACGAACGTGTTGGCGTAAGCCGAGGCGTTCCTCAGTAGGTCGCCTGTCGCAAGCTTATAGTTGTATAGGTAATCAAACGATTCCAGGCTGAACCTCCAGATCGCGACTAGCAGGGAAATGATAAACGGGATTTCCTTTCTCAACTAGGTACACCTCCTTCCTATCACTGTCTGGCGCGTAATGCTAGAAGTTCAGGATGGTCTTCACGAAGTTGGCCTTGGGCGAGACGATGTCGATTATGCCGCCAAGCAGGATGATGGTGTAGAGCACGAACCTCATTAGATCCTGGGCTACGACAGTGCCTGTGATGACCGGATCCTTGGAGACGTAGGCGGCGCCGGCGTACAGCTCCTCACCAATCAGGGTATAGTCGCAGGCAGCCACGAAAAACGGAATCTGCGCCGGCGAGCTTGCGGCGGCCACCTGGATTGCTCCGACCAGATTGCCGGCTTCAGCCAAGATCAGCGACTCGGCGTAGAAGTAACCCACCAGGAACTGAGCCGCAGGCCTCTCGCGTCCGATGAAGCCTGCAACACCCATCGCCCATGCGAACTGGGTACCCGCGACAAACCGCACGTCGTCGGGGTTGAAGGCATCAGCTTTGCCGACCTCAAGGTATGCCTGTTTCACGATTTCCTGGTTGACGACGTTAACCATGTAGTTGGCGTCGGTAACTACAAACCGGGTGTCGTAGGAGGCACACATCTTGGCAATGTACGCAAGGAACGACCAGTAAGCGAAAGTACTATCGCTACCCAGGTCGGTGCTGTAGTCGGTCATATGGACCGGCTTGCCCATCTCAGTTGCGCGACCCACAGCTTCACCGAAGGCGTCGATACCGTTGATCCTGCGGATCTCAGGGATCTTCTGGCCCTTCTTAGCCCTTGTGATCATAAGGTACACGAGGATGATCGTGGCCATGCTCCAGACAAACGCGAAGACCGAGTTGGCAGCGGTAACGAAAATACCCCACTTCGGGGGAGCGGGAGCAGGAGCAGCTGCAGCGAGAAGAAACTCCAACATCTTTTCACCTCCTAACTTGTGGTCTTTAGGCGTGAACCCAAACCCGGTGGGGCTGCGAGCGTGCCAAGTCAGAAGGTATGGCAAAGCTGCATCAATTTGCGTGCCTGTGCTGCTGCGGGAATGTGCACCTCGCCTTGCTAAAAATGTATATTCTAGGGGACAAAATGAATTCCTGCCCTAAGACCCCATCGCTGGGAAACTTTAGGCACGTCGAAATCCCGGCGAGGAACGCAAGTTTAGTCCGGCGGCGCGTGGTCTGGTATAATGGCGGGTGAAGGAGCGATCATGAGTTTGACCAGGGGAGACACTCTTGTGATAGCGGGCGCTGTTGCGCTCGCCCTCATTCTGTGGGCGGGCTTCTACGCGTTTCCCCGGACCGCTGCCGAGCTCGCCGCAGTCGTAAGAGTGGACGGCAAGGAGGTCGCCCGCCTGCCTGTTACCGGCGGGACCATATCCCAAAAGGTAGTGGACATCCCACGCGGGGTGGCCACCATATCCTACGGCGAGGGCAGAGTCAGGGTCGAGCCGCTGGATGATCACACCTGCCCCAACGGGATCTGCTGGAAGACCGGATGGGTTTCCCGAGCCGGGCAGTCTATCGTGTGCGTCCCAAACCGGATGACTGTCACGCTCGAAGGCTCGACCAGCGAAGTCGATTCCGTGGTCCGCTAATCGCCCCGGAGGAGCTTCCCGGCGTTCTCATTACGCAGGATGTACAGGAGCAGAGGGTATCCCAGGATGTAACAGGTTATGGCCTCGCCCAATGCGATGTAGACTGCCGTAAGCAGGTAGGGCATCCCTGATAGGGGGGCAACGTAGGATGACACCACCAATGCGTTCACCAGCACCGGAGGAAGTGGCGCGAGGTAAGGCCTGGGCATCCTGCGGGTGAGCAACGCAGCGGCTAGGGTACCGGCGGCCCCCAGCGTGAGGTCCCAAACCAGGAAAGGACTGCCCAGATTCGCCAAGATGCAGCCAAGGTACAGGCTCCACGGGGCCCACGGGGCGACAAACGGGAGCACCGTCAGAGCCTCAGACACTCGCACCTGCACAGGGCCGTATCCAACAGCATTAAGCGGCGGGAGAACTGTGAGAAGGACGTAGAGCGCCGCAACGAGGGCCACTCGTGAGACAATCCGGGTTGACAAACGCGTTCCTCCTGCGAGACGACCTACACTGCGTCGTCCACAATATCCTTCCTGAACGAAGCGCCCTCGAACCTCACGTCGCGAACTCTCTCATAAGCTCGTCTGCCTGCTTCGGAGACGGTCTGACCCAACGCCGGGACCGCCAGCACCCGACCTCCAGCAGTCACTATCTGCCCGCTCTCTGCCCTAGTCCCGGCGTGGAAGACTGGCGGGTCATGAGCCCACTCGCCGCCGCAGGCCTCGTCCAACCCGTATATGGGATAGCCCTTCCGATAGGAGCCGGGATAACCGCCGGAAGCCATAACGATCGCGGCGCAAGCCTCATCCGACACGGTAATAGGGGTGCGCTCCAGGAACTCGCCAAGCCTGCCTTCAGCGCACGCAAGGAACGCCGCCGCGATATCTCCTCGCAGCCTGGGCAGCACGCACTGGCTCTCTGGATCGCCGAAGCGGACATTGTACTCCAGCACCTTCGGGCCATCCGCGGTCAGCATCAGGCCCGCGTAGAGGACTCCCTTGTAGTCGATGCCCTCCTCTTGGAGACCGGCTAGCGTTCTTTGAAGAACGTCCTGAAGGATCGCCCGCTCGAGCCTCTCACCACTGAGCGGCACGGGAGAATACGCGCCCATTCCGCCGGTCATGGGGCCTTTGTCACCGTCGAAGACACGCTTATGGTCCCTCGCAAAGGGCAACGGAAAGAGGGTTTTACCATCGGTCAAAGCCATGGCCGTGAGCTCAACGCCGGAAAGAAACTCCTCCATCTCGACTCTGAGACCGGCATCGCCGTGGAGTTTCCCGCTGAAGTACCCTTTCAGCGCTTCTATGGCCTCTTGCTTGTCCGACGTAATTGTGACGCCTTTGCCCAGTGCAAGTCCGTCGGCCTTCATCACCCAGGGGCCCTTGGTCGATTCTACATGGGCCAAAGCCTCACCGAGATCCGTAAAAGACCGATACGCGCCGTGGGGCACACCGTGGCGACCCATGAACTCCTTGGCGTAGGTCTTAGCAGCTTCGAGCATCGCTCCCGCCTTGCCGGGGCCGAACACGGGGATGCCCTCCGATCTTAGAGAGTCGGCAATGCCCTCCGCCAGAGGATTCTCCGGCCCCACAACTACCAGACCTATACCCCTGTCTCGGCAAAATCGGGCTACAGAGACGTGGTCACCGGCAGAAAGGGCAGAAAGCTCGACGTTCTCGCCTATGGAGCCCGTGCCCGGGTTGCCCGGAGCTATGTACAGGGAACGGACGCTGGCGGAACGTCTCACCGCCCAAGCAAGGGCGTGCTCCCTTCCACCGGAGCCTATCACCAGCACGTTCATAGTCACACGCCTCCTAATCTGCCCTGAACAATCGGAAGGCAGATGTGCTTTTACCTAATGTAGAAAGTGCCGCTTGCCGGTTACTACCATGGCGATCCCGTGGGCGTCAGCCGCAGCCAGCGATTCCTGGTCCCGGATTGACCCCCCGGGGTGAGCGATGGCGGAGACGCCGGCCTTGGCCGCTTCCTCCACCGAGTCCGGGAACGGGAAGAAGGCGTCGGAGGCCATGCAGGTCCCCCGCACTCTATCCTTGCCCCGCTCGACCGCGATCCTCACGCAGTCGACGCGGTTGGGCTGACCGCCGCCGATACCGATGACCGCTCCGTCCTTGGCCAGCACAATGCTGTTGGACCGTACGTGCTTGCAGACCGTCATGGCAAACCGGAGGTCTCGTATCTCGCTGTCAGTTGGCGCTCGCCTAGATACCACCTGCCAGTCCTCATCAATGGGAAGAAGGGTGTCTTGCTCCTGCACCAGAAGGCCTCCGAGAGCCGTCCGCACCGAGAACCGCCTGTTAGCTGGTTTGCCGGCGATGATCACCCGTAGATCCCTCTTGGCCTTGAAGGCCTCGCTAGCCTCGGGAGTCAGCGACGGAACCAGGAGCACCTCGAAGAACAGCTTCTTCATAGCCTCGGCGGTCTCTCCATCGACCTCGCAGTTGAAGGCGACTACTCCACCAAACGCGCTCACCGGATCGCCGAGAAAAGCCCTCTCGTAGGCCTCTTTTGGAGTTGCCCCGATCGCGACCCCACATGGAGAAGCATGCTTCACGATGCAGCACGTAGGCTGGGAGAATTCCCACGCGGTGCTGTACGCCGCGTCGGCGTCCCAGATGTTGTTGTACGACAGCTCTTTGCCCTGCAATTGACGCTTGACGATCGACTCCTGTCCTCCGGCCAGCACCGGCTCGTAGTAGGCGGCCTTTTGATGGGGGTTCTCGCCGTACCTAAGGGAGAGGGCCTTGTTGAACCCCAGCGCCAGTTCCTCGGGGAAGTCCAAGGGCCACCCCTTCCACAGCCCGCCGAGGTAGGCCGAGATGGCGGAGTCGTATGTAGCGGTGTGGTTAAAGACCTCAAGAGCCAGGTGACGCCTCGTGACTCTGTCCACGTCTCCTGTCAGGCGGATCTCCCTCGCGATTTCGGGATACCTGGCCGGATTGCACACCGGTATCGTCCACAGCCAGTTTTTCGCAGCCGCACGAAGCATAGTCGGCCCGCCAATGTCTATCTCCTCGATCATCTCGTCGATTGTGACGTCGGGCCTGGAGGCGGTTGCAACGAAGGGATACAGGTTGCACACGACCATGTCGATGAGGCCGATCCCGTTAGCTTGAAGCTGAGCCATGTCGCCCGCATTGTCCCTGCGGGCAAGGATGCCGCCGTGAATGGCCGGGTGCAGCGTCTTGACTCTCCCTCCCAGGATCTCGGGGGAGGAAGTGACTTCCCGCACCTCCATCACGTGAATGTGGTTGTCCTTCAGGATTCGAGCCGTGCCGCCGGTGGAGATTATCTCCCACCCGGCTTCGGTTAGGTCTCTCGCGAAATCCACGATCCCGGTCTTGTCGGCTACGCTCATTACGGCCCTTCTTGCCATGGTCCCCCTCCTAGGCAGAAGCAGAGCGTCAGCGGCGCTTCTGCCGCGTCGCTAGCAACTGCGCAGCAGTTGCGAGATGACATCCTGCTTCCTTATGTGCAGCATTCACCCTGACTCCAGAAGCAGAGCGTCAGCGGCGCTTCTGCCGCGTCGCCAGCAACTACGCAGCAGTTGCGAGATGACATCCTGCTTCCTATTGTCCAGCCCTCACTCGCACGCGTCGGCCCTCTATCTTGACCCTGCCCTGGGCGATAAGAGTAATCGCCTCAGGAAGAATGCGGTGTTCTACCAGCAGTATCCGCTGGGAGAGCGTCTCTTCGGTATCGTCCTCCAGGACAGGTACCGCCTCCTGCACGATGACCGGTCCCCCGTCCACCGTGGGGTCTACAAAGAAGACGGTGGCGCCGCTTACCTTCACCCCATACTCCAAGGCGTCCCGTTGGGCGTGGAGGCCTGGGAAAGACGGGAGCAGCGCGGGATGCACATTGATAATCTTGCCGGGGAACGCTCCAATAAGCGTGTCGCCTGCCAGCCGGTCGTATCCCGCGCAGACCACCAGCTCGACACGGTGCGAGCGGAGGACTTCGACCAGGTCCGCTTCATATGCCGCCTTGCTCGCGGGCCACTTTCCGTAGGCCTTGTAGTCCACCGTGATGGACGGCACGCCGGCCCTTGAGGCTCGATCCAGCGCGGGCACGCCAGGCCTGTTTGACACGACGACAGCCACGCTGGCAGGAATGCTCCCGGCCTGGCAACCGTCCAGGATCGCCTGGAAATTGGTCCCCCTTCCCGAGACCAAAACACCCAGGCGCAGCTTCTCGCTCATGCCGGTACGACCTCTCCCACCAGATAGGCGGCAACGCCTTCGCCTTTCAGGATCTCCACAGTCGTATCCACATCGTCCGGCGAAACCACCAGCGTCATGCCGATCCCCATGTTGAAGACCCTGGACATCTCCTCGTCAGGGAGTTTCCCCACCTTGCGTATGAGATCAAAGATCGGAGGCACGGGCCATTTGCCCGTCACCTGCAGCCGCGTCCCTTGGGGCAGAGTCCGGGGCGTGTTGCCGGGAATGCCCCCCTCCGTGATATGGGTCATACCCTTTATGCGCACTTTGGCCATTGCGGCCACTAGCGCTTTGGCGTATATCCTTGTGGGTTCAAGCATCTCTTCGCCAAGCGTCCTGCCGAATTCGGCCACGTGGTCGGTGAGGCGCATCTTGGCTTCATCCAGGAGGACCCTGCGGGCGGTCGTGTACCCGTTTGAGTGAATGCCCGAAGACGGAAGTCCCAGCACAATGTCGCCGGCGACGATGCTCTTGCCGTCCACGATGAGGTCCCTCTCCACGCCCCCCACGCAGAAACCGGCGAGGTCGTACTCGCCGTCCTCGTACATAGCCGGCATAGTGGCGGTCTCACCGCCAAGCAGCGCGCAACCCGCCTGGTTGCACCCTTCCACCACGCCTTTCACGATATCCTCAACTACGGTAGGCCCAACCTTCCCCACGGCGATATAGTCCAGGAAGAAAAGCGGCGCGGCGCCGCATGTCACGACGTCGTCGGCGTTCATGGCCACAAGGTCGATCCCCACTGTGTCGTGCTTATCCAAAGCTTGCGCGATCTTCACCTTAGTGCCGACCCCGTCGGCTCCTGCGGCCAGCACAAGGTTCTTATAGCCCATGCCGGAAGCGTGAAACAGGCCCGCGAAGCCTCCAATTCCCGAAAGCACCTCCGGGCGGTGGGATGATTTTGCCAGATCGGCCAGCCGGCCGACATTGACCCCCGGCTTCTTGGACCAGATCACTGGGCTCCCCCCTCTTCCCTGCAGCAGCACTGGGAAACATCCACGGGGTAATCTCCGGTAAAGCAGGAGTAGCAGAAACCCTTGACTTTGGTGCCCAGGACGGCCTCCAGATCATCCAGGTCCAGATACACCAGGCTGTCGGCGCCGATGGCTTTCCTTATGTCCTCAACCGACATCTCGGACGCGGCAAGCTCCCCGCGAGAGGACGTGTCGATCCCGTAGAAGCACGGGAACTTGTACGGCGGCGAGCTGATGCGCACGTGGACCTCTTTGGCCCCCGCCGAGCGCAGGAGCCCTATGATGTACCGTGAAGTTGTTCCCCTGACGATCGAGTCGTCCACCAACACAACCCTCTTGCCCTGGATAAGGCTCTTCAGCGGGTTCAACTTGATCTTGACGGCGAACTCCCTCAAAGACTGCTCGGGCGCGATGAAGGTCCTCCCGACGTAACGGTTCTTCACCAGGCCCATCTCATAGGGGATTCCGGCTTGTTCAGCGTAGCCGCTGGCAGCCGACAGCGATGAATCGGGGACACCTGTAACCAGGTCAGCCTCAACCGGACCCTTTTTAGCCAGAGCCCGGCCCAGCGCCTTCCTTGCGGAGTGCACGTTTAGGCCGTAGATGTCGGAGTCAGGACGGGCGAAGTAAATGAACTCAAAGACGCAGAGCGAGGGGTTCTCGGCCCTTGTCCCCTGAACCCGACGCAGGGTGACCTCCCCTTTGCCCTTTCCAGGCGGCGCTACGATCTGGATGATCTCGCCGGGGTCCAGTTCTCTCACGAACTCGGCCCCCACGGCATCCAGGGCGCAGGTCTCCGACGCCAGGACGTATGCCCCGTCCACGATCCCAAGGCAGAGCGGCCGGAACCCGTTGGGGTCCTTGGCGGCGATGATGCCTTCGGGTGTGAGAGCAGCAAGAGCATAAGCGCCCCTTATCTGGGACAAGGCCGAGACGAAGGCGTCCAGCATGTCGCCGTTGGGGGACCTGGCCAAGAGGTGCGGTATAACCTCGCTGTCCGAGGTGGTCTGGAAGATGGAACCCTGGTGTTCAAGATTCGTGCGCAGTTCCCCGGCATTCACCAGGTTGCCGTTGTGGGCGAGGGCGAACTGGCCTCTCCACATCTTGACGTTGATGGGCTGGGCGTTCTCTATCCGGCTCTCGCCCGCGGTGGAGTAGCGGACATGTCCCAAAGCGGCATCGCCCGACATTCCGGCAATTCGTTCAGGAAGCAGGACGTCCGATACAAGTCCCATTCCCTTGTGGGAGCGGATCTTGCTGCCCTGCCTGTAGGCTATTCCGGCCGACTCCTGGCCGCGGTGCTGCAGCGCGTAGAGCCCGTAGTAAGTCATCTCCACCGCGCGGGGATGTCCCGCTACGGCAAATATCCCGCATTCCTCGCGAATCTCGTCGCTCATTTGGGTATCCTCTCCCAGTAAGATGCTACGGCTCCCATACGGGAAGCCCTTCTGCGCGTAGAGCCTTTGATTTGGCCTCAACGTCCTTGGCGGCTTGCTTACGAGCCTTCTCCAGTTCACGACGGATCCGCTCGTCGCCGAGACCGAGGATCCGCAAGGCCAACAGCGCGGCGTTCTTCGCCGAATCTACCCCCAGAGCCGCAACAGGCACGCCTGGAGGCATGTCGGCCACAGAAAGGAGCGCGTCAACTCCGTTAACCGGCCCGCCGCTCAGCGGTAGACCGATTACCGGGATGTCAACCAGCGCTGCGAGGGCTCCAGGCAGAGCAGCCGCAAGACCCGCGGCTCCCACGATCACCTTGATGCCTCGTCGCGAGGCGCTCTCCGCATACTCGGCTACCAAATGGGGAGTGCGATGCGCCGATAAGACCGCGGTCTCGTAGGCCACGCCGAAGAGATCCAGCGTCTCGAACACAGCGCGGACCTTTGGGAGGTCCGACGCGCTGCCGAGGATGACGCCGACAGACGGGGTAGCCCTGCTGCCCTCTTCCTTCAAAGGAGTCACCCTTTCCGAATGGTAGGTTGGGTTAGCCTTTTGGCTGCTCTTCCTCTTCAAGGACTCCGACGTACGGGAGCCCCCGGTATTTCTCGTTGTAATCAAGGCCATAACCCACGACAAAAGCATTGGGGATGATGAACCCGTAGTAGTCAAGGCCGATGCGGACCCGTCTACGTGCCGGCTTGTCAAGCAGGGCGCAGACCTTCAGGCTTGCCGGCTGCCTTGCCCGCAGGGCATCAACGAGGTAGCGAAGCGTAAGCCCGGTGTCGACGATGTCCTCCACCAGGAGGACGTGGCGTCCCGAAACGCTCTGCTCAAGGTCCTTGGTTATGCGGACCTCGCCCGACGACTGGGTCGAGGCCCCGTAGCTGGAGATCCCGGTAAAGTCAACGGCAACGTGGTAGTCCAGTTCCCGTATGAGGTCGGCGAGGAAGATGAAGCTGCCTTTGAGGACAGCGACGATCAGGAGGTCTCGACCCGCGTAGTCCTTGCTTATCTGCTGTGCAAGCTCCTTCACTCGCTTCTGCAGCTCTGCCTGGCCAATGAGGGTGCTGATCTTCTCTTTGTTCTCTGCCACCGTGAACCACCTCGGCGCCTTTTCTTGAGTCCAACTTATCACTCCAATTTCGCCTCCGCAAGAAGGATCTATCAAAATGGTAAGTTGTGTAACAATTCTATCCGCCGTTACCGCCCTTGGAGGTCGGCGTAGTATAGGATCGAGCAAGACACGGGAAAAGGATTTGTAGGAGGCGCTTTTAATGGACAAGAGACTATACCGCTCCCGGACCAAGAGGATGATTTCCGGAGTCTGCGGTGGTATCGCCGAATACTTCAACGTCGATGAGACTATCGTCAGGCTTGGCGTCGCGCTGGTAGCAGCCGTTACAGGTGGCGTCCCGGGAATCGTCTTCTACTTCATCGCCGCGGTGATCATGCCGGAGAGCCCGGTGTAAAGACCTCGCGCTGGACGGGGAGCGCGGGAACAGGGAACGCAGGAAAAGGGAACAAGGGAAACAGTCAGAAAGCAGTGGCGGGTTCTTCCCGCCACTGCTTTTCCTTACGGCGGCTTTCGCCCGCCACTCCTTTTTGTTGTTCCAGGTTTCGCCCGCCACTCCATCTCCTCGACCGCGCGCCTGGTCTGCCGCCGTGAGATCCTGTCAATCCCCTCTAGTCTGCCTTCTCCACGTTAAACAGCGGGATCCACTGCTCCTCGCCCGACACCAGGCGGACCTTGACGCCCGGGGCTGACATGCCTGTCTCAAGCACGATATCTTCGCCTGCCACATCCACCACATGGGCCTCCTGCGGCGCGCCGGTAAGGCCGTAGATCTTCACCCTGTCGCCCGGCTGAAGGACCGCCAACCCCATCTGGGCACCCGCTTCATCTTGGGAGACTCCCGGAGTTGGGACAAACACGCACGGGACCGTCTCATCGGAACCCGCGGCCTGGGATTGGAAGGCTCCGCTTCCGTCAAGGAACACCCGCTCACCCGCGTGCTTTGAGAGCAGCTTGAAGGCAGCCTGGTTCATGGGTTCATCGCCGAAGCCTTCGGTGACTACAAGGGAAGTCGATATCTCCATAGGCGGGGGCACCTTGGAGTTCTTCTCCTTCAGTTCCCTCGCCCAGTACCTGGCCAGGAACTCGTCCCAGTCCAGCTTTTCGGATATGTCCTTGTACCACCTGTATACGTTGTAGGGGACGCTCCCGGCCACAATCCCCGCAACCCGCCAGCGCAAGCAGGCCTCCAGGAGGTCCTGGCTTACGGTCCTGCCCGCCAGTAGCACTTTGCCCGCATCCTTGGCCGAGAGGTCGCCTGGACGGAGCAGGCCGTCCGGCGACGAGACCTTCACCTCCAGCACTCCCGACCTGCCGTAGCCGGCCCCCGCAACCCCGTACACCAGGTCTCCCCGGTTTGCCACGGTGACCCCGAGCGCGTCATCAGCTTGGACCACCTTGCCCGGCATGTTGCTCACGAGGGGGACCAGAGCTTCCTTTATGGCGATGGCCCCCAGGATGTTGTTGATCTCGACTACCTCGCCGTCGCAGGGAGACGTGTATTCGGTAAAGCCTAGTCCAAATAGAAAAGAGTAGTAGGCCAGGACCTCTCCGCGCTTGACCTTTTGGCCTACTCCGACCAGGACCGTCGCGGATATGCTGTCGCCGCTGGACTCAACCCTAACGAAACGCAACCTTTGGCGGGACGCGTAATGGCCGAGCGTTGTCTCCCAAGTGACTTCCGAGCCCGGAGCGACCTCAACCTGTCCGAGGGCGGGAAACGCCCTAAGCCTCCGGACCTCGCCGTTGGGCCTCACTTCAGGCCTTCTCTGAATGTACAGGGCCATTACTCTCTCCCCCCCGCCCATCCGGATATGACTTCGTCGGGAAAGACCTTCATGCCCCGGTACCACTTTCTCTGCTCCTGCGCCGTCGTCTCTCCTCTCGGGCGCCTTGCGCGCCCGTCCAGGTAGACGGCTCCGAATCCGGCCGCGATATCCCGTCTCACCTTGCGGCCCTCGCCCTCTCCAAAGTCCACCTTGTTGTTCTGGGGCTCCATACTGATCGCGAATCGGGTCTCACCGCGGATCTCCAGCACAGACACTTCTTCGGGAACCACAGGCAGGATCTCGCGGCTTTCGTCCCTGTGTATCGCCGCCCTCTTGGGACTGACCCGCTCCTCGTTCTTGCCGGCGCTCACTAGGACACCCAAGGGTCGCAGGCGATCCTCAACCCTGAGGGCCATGCCCAGCCGAGAGGCCGACCCCGCGATGAGCAGGGAATCGTCCTCGTCAAGGTATACCTCTGTTATGCCGCTGGGATCGGCGGCGTCAGCCGCCAGCGACATTAGGCTCGCCGGCGACAGCAGCCGGGACAGGTATCCCGTGAACACGATCTTGCCGATCCGCTCCATACGTACCAGCGTGTCGCCGCCCTGGACTCTCACCTGGAATGTCTCGGATATCAGCCTCTGGCGGTGGATGCCGCGAAGCTCTATGGCGGAGTGGCTGTGGTCTACCATTGCCAGCCGCACCGCTTCCTTGTATATGGCCAGGAATATGGCAAGTTCATCCCAGGTCCTGGGCAGGACGCGAGGACGGATCTTCCAGTTGCCCAGAAGGTCCTCGCCGGAAGGGACAAGGCCGGCCCAAGGCAAGTAACGTCTCATGCCTTTTGGCTCCACACCGTGGACCGGCGTAACCGTTCTGGTGAAGACACCGCCGATGGCGGAGACGACCTGCACCGAGTCTCCGTCCAGGGAGATGACCAGGAGGTTCTCGCCGGTCCTTCGGTAATACTCCTCCACCGCCGAACTCACGGCGTACCCACCGGGGTTTGCTTCGGGGGACCCGAGGCGGCCCAGCGCCCGGAACCTGGGGTCGCGCCGCACTCCCTCCATGAAAGTATGAACGACCGCGCTCCTGGCCGAGTCAAGTGTCTCGACCTCGAGGGTCGGCCTGACATTGTCGGCCCAGACAATGTTCGCGGTATCCTGCATGATCCGGGCCACTTCACTCCGGCCTTCGGCGGATGCCGCGTATACCAAAGGCACTTTGGTCTCGCTCCCGCGCCTGCGCGGGAGCCCGTCGGCGATCACCTTGGCTATGTTCAAGATCTGGTGTTTGCCGCTCTTCAGGATCTCTTCATCCACGCCTCCAGCCATAACCACCATGGCTATCTCGTGCCGGCGGAGGTCTGAGATCCTCTCGAAGTCCTGCCTGCCGTCATCGACCGCGATGAGGTCCGCTACCGTAGCGCCTGCCGATAGGGCAGCCCTCTTTGCAGACTCACCTGAGATACCCTTGACGACCCCCGCGCACACCGTGCGGGGCTCACCCCCTGCGCTCACGGTAACCAGTATTGACTCGGGATCGTAGGAGGCGCCGTTAACACCCATCTTGCGTTTCATGGCTTCGATGGCGGGCTCTACCGCGGATGTGAGGTCTCCCCCCGCAGGTGGCGGGCTGGGACAGAAAGCGTAGCCGGACGTTGAAAAGGTATCCCCGGTCAGGGCGATGGCGCGGGCCGAGGTCACTGCACTGCCGATGTCCAAATGGAGAAGGTTCCTGGGCATAAGGGCCTCCTATCTAGGCGTGACGTCGAGGGAGCCTTCCATCCCGCCGCCACGGATTTCGTCGATCCGGCCGTCCAGCATGTGGACAACCCTGTGAGCCCACTGCGTTAGCGAGGGGTCGTGGGAGACCACCACGAACGTTTGCTTCTTCTCGGTGTTTAGGTTGTGGAATATCTCCCCGATCTCATGGGACGTCTTGGAGTCCAGATTGCCGGTAGGTTCATCAGCCAGCACTATGTCGGGGTTGTTCGCAAGCGCCCTCGCAATGGCCACCCGTTGCTGCTCTCCGCCGGACAGCTCCAACGGCTTGTGGTTCATCCGGGAGGAGAGCCCCACAATACCCAGTAGTTCCCTGCCCCTTGCCTCCATATCCCGTCTGGACATGCCGCCGAACCGCATAGGAAGGGTCACGTTTTCAAGAGCTGTAAGGTGCGGGATCAGGTTGAAGAACTGAAAGACGAAACCCACCTTGTTTCTGCGTATCTTCGCGAGCCCGTTTTCCGAGAGTTTGGAGTACCTCTCCCCCGCGAGGATGACGTCGCCTGACTGGGGACGGTCCAGGCCTCCAAGAAGGGCCAGCAGCGTGCTCTTACCGCTACCGGAAGGGCCCATTATGACGACGAACTCCCCGCGATCCACCTCGAAGTTCACGTCGCTCACCGCGTATATGGTTTCGCCCAGGAAGAAGGACTTGCGAAGGTTGACTGTGCGCAGAATGGGTTCGACCAATATCTATTCCTCCAACGATGCGCATTATCGGGATTAGCTTCTGCGTAAGGCGAAGTAATCCTGCTGGAAGCTCTGTCCGGCCTACTTGGAGGACTTGGGTAGGATATAGGCGAAAATGCCAGTGAAGGGGGATGAACCATGAAAGCTCTGATCCTTGCCGCCGGCAAAGGCACCAGGCTCCGTCCACTCACGTACACGACAGCAAAGCATCTCCTGCCTGTCGCCAACAGGCCGATCATATCCTTCGTCATCGAACAGATAGCAAGGGCCGGAATATGGGAGATCGGGTTGGTCGTATCTCCGGAGAACATCGAGCTCATACGGGCTTCGGTGGGAGACGGCTCACGCTGGGGAGTGCGGATCACCTACATAATCCAGGAGCAGCCCAAAGGCCTGGCCCACGCGGTCTCGGTAGCCAAGGGCTTCTTGGGCATAGACAGGTTCCTCATGTTCCTGGGAGACAACCTGATTGAGGGCGGCGTCGGCCCCATCGTCGAAAGGTTTGAGAGGAGCGGGGCAGCGGCCACAATCGTCCTCAAGGAGGTGGAGGACCCCCGGCAGTTCGGCGTCGCGGTTCTCGACAAGAGAGGAAACCTCGAACGGCTGATTGAGAAGCCCAAGGACCCGCCGTCCAACCTGGCCGTAGCGGGCGTCTACATGTTCTCGCCCAAGATCCACGATGCGATCATGAGGATCAAGCCGTCCTTCAGGGGCGAACTTGAGATCACCGACGCGATCCAGGAGCTCATGAACGAAGGCGAAACGGTGAACGCCAGGATCCTCGAAGGCTGGTGGCTGGATACCGGGAAGAAGGACGACATCCTGGAGGCCAACCGCGTCGTGCTGGATGAATACGCCAAGAAGTCGGTGCTCGGCGAAGTCAGCGCGGACAGCAAGATCACGGGAAGGGTCGAGGTCGCCAAGACTGCGCAGATAGTCCACAGCACGTTGAGGGGTCCGGCTGTCATAGGCGAAGGCGCCATAATAGAGAACTGCTTCATCGGCCCCTATTCGGCCATCGGCAACGGAAGCCACCTGCGCAACGTCATCATCGAGCATTCGGTCATCCTGGAGAACTGCAAGCTGACAGACGTCGGGCGCGTGGAGGACAGCCTGGTCGGGCGCGGCGCCAAGGTTAGCAAGGCCACTGATGGGCGGCAGTCCCTGAGGCTCATGATAGGAGACGATTCGGAAGTACAGGTGTAGCGAAGTCTAGGTGTAGCGGTGAGGTAGGGGCAGCATCCCCTCTCTCACCGCTTTTGATTGGATGAGACACCGCTCGGTCTCCACGATGGGCGTTCCCCCTGAACCACCTGGACAGGGCTCTCGCCTTCCTTGTATCGGAAAACCCGGGTCGGACCGGTCTTTGCAGCAACGGCGACGAGCCACTCACCCGTGTCAGGGTTCAATTCAGCTGCTGTGAGACTACCGAGGCCCTCCGGGAAACCAGGTGGCGTCGGCACCGCGCTTCCAGGCTTAGCGGGAGGTATTTCGGGGAATTCGTATTCCCTACCTTGAGTATCCAGCATTCGCCTGTCCGGCCCATCGAGCTGCACGTAGCGGTACACTACGGCTCCGTCTTCCGTCCATTCCACAGCTCGGATTATGTAGCCGCGATCACCCTCGACCATAAGTGAGGATTCACCCGAATCCGTATCGAGGATCAGCAGTTTGCAGACAAACTCCGGTCCCTCGGGGCCCACGTCATACCTACCCTCAATCTGCACATAGGCTGCTTTGCGGCAGTCAGGCGACCAGAGCGGAAAGTCATCGTTTCGATAGCGCACCAACGTCTTCTCGGAATCCAGATCCACGACTGTCGTATAGGACGGCGGGGCGGCGTGCTCATGGATGCTTATGAACCGCGGTACCGGCGCCCACTTGATCTTGGCTCCGTGGTCAAATGACCACTTGTAGGCGAACTCCTTGACCTCAACCAGCCTTTCGGTACGTGAAGCCACGTCGAGCAGTACCAGATACGACTTACTCGCAGCGAGATCCTTGGAGACATACGCCAGCATGTCGCCATTCGGACTCCATGTGGGGGTTACGTTTTCGGGAATCTGTAGTTCGGACACCCAGACCTGCTTTTTGGCCTCTAGATCGTACAGCGCCACGCGAGACATCGCTCTGGAACTGGGGTGATACACTTACTGAGCTGCGCGGTGAGGAGAAAGTGGTTCTTCCGAAGCGGTGATGAGCGAGCCTGCTCAAGGGAGTACATCCTCATGGTCACGGAAAGGGGCTAGACCCGAAGAGGCTACCGCGACGAATATTCGTCTATATCTCTGACGCAGGGGTACTCCCTCTGAGCCACACGAACGAAGCGCCTGTCGGCCGTGTATAGATCGCATCCTAGGATGAGAGCAACCCAAAGATAGCTGCAGTCATAAGGTGAGTGACGGAGATCGTTGGCAAGGCCCAGAGTTGCCCAGTCTGCGTGTGTGGCCGAGACACACAAGATATCTAGGGCCTTCGAGCGGCGCAGAACCTCGGACGACTCGTCAGGGGACAACCTCCCATCTCTCACCGCATTCCGTATCATGCTTGTAGTTTCGTCTTGCAGTACTCGAGGAGCCACTAGGGTGATCCGGCCTGCCAGGAAGTCGTCGCGCAATCTTTCGGCCCCAGGAGAACGTTCTTCGGACGGAAGAAGCCATCGGCCGATCACGCTAGCATCTATCACGGCTATGGGCATGGTTACTCCTCCCTCTTCCCGCGGAGCCAGCGTTCGTAGCGTTCATCCCTATCCCGGTCCGACTCCTCTAGCAGTTTCTGAACGTTGACTGGTTTGAGGGTACGTTTGAAGGCCTCGTACTCGTCCCACGCCTTTCGCCGCTCAGCAATCATCTGTTGGATGAACCGATCCTGAGCAGTTGCCGGCCTATCACCTACCTCACGTTTGATAGCAACTGCATCCCTTGCTACCGAGATCCCACTCCCGGATGTCGCATAGGGATCGCGTGCGCGATTCGCCTCTAAGTAGGAAGCCAACTCACTCTCCACGAAACGCCACTCTCTCCCGACCTTCATGGCCGGGATGACCCCTTTCCTCGCGTGCTCAAGCAGCGTATAGACTGACACACGCAACATGTCGGCGGCTTCTTGAGGCGTCAGGAGTCGTTCCACGCGGATCACCTCCAGGGAAATCCTACCATACCCAAGAAAGCAAGGCAATATATCGCCACGTACTGCTCAATTCAACGCCTTATTCAGTAGCGGTACATTGGTATTGATGGCGATATGGGGCTAATGCAGTCAGTCAGATCTCCTAGGCTGGCTGTGTCTGTCCGTCACTCGGCATCGCTGCCATATCCTAATGGTCAGCCTGTGACCACCGGAATTTCGGCTGGTCGCGCGGTGACTGATAGGAGTCGACTTGTTAGTCATCCGGCGACTCTCGTGTCGAAAACTGTGGTCATGTCATGAGCATGTCCCGGAAATAGCCCCGCTATAGATCACCGCATGACCCGACTTTTCGACAAATTGGCCACCTGTTGACACATAAGTAGCCAGCTAATATTCCTCCGGTGACCCCCCGCAATTCCACTAGTCGCCCAGTGACCGATACCCGTCACATGACTCGCTGTCCGGCCCGCGCGGAGTGTTTGCGATCCCGTAGATTGATGCGTAATGGCCGCTACGGTGACTGTCCGGTGGACGCTAGTGGCCAGTTGCTAGTCGCTGCTCAGCAGTCGGACGCTCCCTAGCCCCGCCGCTTCTCCAGGAACTCCCTTGCCTCCCGCAGCAGCTCCGGCTTCGACACCAGGTCATACGCCGTAAGGCACAGCACCTTGGTTGCCTTGAGCGCAGCGTCGATGCCTGCAGGGGTCACCGTCGCGTCTGCCATCTCGCGGGAGTGGCCTCTGGCGTCGGACATCTTGTAACCGATCTGAATGCATGGTGTAACCCATGTGACATTGCCGACGTCGGTGACTCCCCCTCCTGCTCCGGGGATGGGCGGCGGGAGTTCCTCGCCGATGAGTTCGAAGTTGGCCCGGCACAGATCCTGGAGGATGGGATGGTCAAGGGTGTCGCGGAACAGCTGCTCGTGGTGCCTAAACTCCACCGACGCGCCGTACATGGCGGCCGCGCCCTCAGCGCACCTCTTCACCTTGGGGATGATGGTGTTCTCGAGGTACTTCCAGTCTGTGGACCGCAAGGTAAAGCGAAGCTGCGCGAAGTCGGGGATGACGTTTTGCGCACCTCCGCCGTGGCTTATGATCCCCGCTATCCGGACGGCATCGGTGAGCTGATGCCTCAGGTTCCTAATCGCGGTATACGCCGCAACGCAGGCGTCCAGCGCATTAATGCCTCCCTGGGGGTTCCCTCCCGCGTGGGCGGAGCGGCCACGAAAAGTGATCTCAAGGGGGTGAGATGCCCAGTGCACGCCGCCCCCAACCGAGTTCCGCTGGCCTGGGTGGGCGATAAGGGCAGCGTCCACTTCGTCGAAGACGCCGGCATCGGCCATGGTCACTTTTCCGCCGATGGTCTCTTCAGCGGGGGTTCCCAGCACGATCCACGGTTTGTCTGGCAGCACCCTGCTCATAGCGATACCGCAGGCAACTGCGGTGGCGCCCATCAGGTTGTGCCCGCACCCGTGGCCAATCTCCGGCAGCGCGTCGTACTCGCCCATAAACGCGATGACCGGACGGCCTTCGCCGTGGCGGGCCAAAAATGCCGTAGGCAGGCCTCCTGTGCCGGTCTCGATTGAGAAGCCGGCGTCTTTGAGGACGCCTGTCAGCTTCTGTGAAGCGAAGACCTCTTGGAGCCCCAGTTCAGGCTTCTCGTACAAAGATACGGCGATGTCCTGCACCACTGGTCTTAGTGAATCGACGGCCGCTATTATCCGCTCTTTCGTGGCGTCCACAAGAACCCTCCGTTCGATGGCGCCTGCAAGGGATGCTCTGCAAGCGCCGATGCTTCTGACAGACGACTTCGCCATCCCCTCCTATTCCTCCTTGATGAGCAGGCCGAGACAATGACATTCGCCGCCCGACTGGTAACTGGGGATAGGGTGCAGACTGTCTTCCATCCAACAATTCGTCCATTGCCACGCAATTGTCTAGGTGGTATACTCCTAGGAATAACTAAGGCAATGGAGGGACTGCCGCGTGAAGAAGGAAGACAAGTTCCTTGAAGAAGGGCTTTCTTTCGACGATGTTCTCCTGGTCCCCGACTATTCCGAGGTACTGCCCAGAGAAGCGGACGTATCGACCAGGTTAGGCGGCAGCATTAGGTTAGGGATTCCCTTTATTTCGGCGGCAATGGACACCGTCACCGAATCGCGCATGGCCATCGCCATCGCCCGCGAAGGCGGGCTGGGGATCATACACCGGAACATGCCGGTCGAGAGGCAGGCCCAGGAAGTCGATAGAGTGAAGCGCTCCGAGCATGGGATCATCTCGGATCCGTTCTACCTCTCCCCCGACAAGACAGTTAACGATGCGCTTGCAGTCATGGCCAGGTACCATATCTCCGGCGTCCCCATAGTCGAAGGGGCGCACCTCGTGGGCATCATTACCAACCGGGACATCCGGTTCGAAGAAGACCACAGCAAGCCCATCAGCGAGGTCATGACCAAGGATGGGCTCATCACAGCCCCGGTTGGGACCTCCCTGGAGGAAGCCAAGCGCATCATGGCAACCCACAAGATCGAGAAGCTTCCCCTGGTGGATGAGGACAACCACCTGAAGGGCCTCATTACCTTGAAAGACATCGAGAAAACAAGGATGTACCCCCGGGCCGCCAAGGACTCGCGCGGCAGGCTTCTCGCAGGCGCCTGCGTGGGAGCCGGAGGCTTTGAGAGAGCGAAAGCCCTGGTAGATGCCGGTGTCGACGTACTGGTCATTGACAGCGCCCACGGGCATTCCAAAGGCGTGCTGGATACCGTGGAGGCCATTAAGGAAAAGTTCCCGGACAAGGTCGTGGTGGCGGGCAATATCGGCACCGCCGAAGGCGCCAAAGCCCTCATCAAGAGAGGCGCCGATTGCGTGAAGGTCGGTGTAGGCCCCGGATCCATCTGCACGACCAGGGTGGTCTCAGGCGCGGGCGTCCCCCAGATCACCGCCATCTTCAACGCCGCCATGGCAGCCAAGGAACTGGGTGTCCCCGTCATAGCCGATGGCGGCATCAAGTATTCGGGTGACGTGACCAAGGCGCTTGCCGCCGGAGCGGATGCTGTCATGCTGGGCGGGCTGTTCGCCGGGACCGACGAATCTCCGGGCGAGATGGAGATCTGGCAGGGGCGCAGCTTCAAGGTGTACCGCGGCATGGGGTCCATGGCCGCCATGAAGGAAGGCTCAGCGGACCGGTACTTCCAGGAAGCCACATCCAAACTGGTGCCTGAAGGCATCGAAGGCCGGGTACCCTACAAGGGTCCTGTGGCGGAGACCATATTCCAGCTGGTAGGCGGCCTCAAATCGGGCATGGGTTACTGCGGATGCGCCAACCTGCGGGAACTCCACCAAAAGGCCAAGCTCATGCGTATCACCGACTCGGGCCTAAGGGAGAGCCACCCTCACGACGTGTACATCACAAAGGAAGCCCCCAACTACACGCCGTATTCCCGGTAGCGGGCTTCGAGCTCTTCTGGCTGTCAGTGGAAGCGTGCTGCAAGCTATAGCTTTCCGATGAGCTCGTGGAGGCTCCTGACTGTTAACGTCGGGGACACTCCAGGCAGACAACTGCTCCCGGTGCGGTCCAACCAGCATGTGTCGATCCCGAAGTTGGCCCCACCGCGGATGTCCTCAGCCTGGGAGTCACCGATCATGATCGCCGTACTCTTATCCGAGTGCCCTATGTCTGCGAATACATGCTCGAAGAACCGCGCGTCCGGCTTCCTGAATCCGACTTCCTCCGCGATATAGACGCGCTCTTCCGGTATGTACCTGCTTAAGGGTGACTGGCGGATCCTGGGTCTCTGTATCTCGGGCAGTCCGTTGGTTACGACTGCAAGAGTGGACGACGAAGAAAGGTAGCGGCAGATCTCCTCCGCTCCATCCATGATGAAGGCGTACTCGACGAGCAGGGATAGGAACAGCCGGCTTACAGCCGGGAAGTCCATGGGTTGACCCGCGAAGAGCCGCCGGAAACGCTCAACCTTCAGGTCGCCATAGGTAATGCGCCCCTCACGCAGCTCGCGCCAAACCTCTTCATTTGCGACACTGAACCGTTTCAGATCCTTGTCCGGGTCCCAAGAGAGGCCCAGGCGCAAGTAAAGAGCAGGGAGGGCAGCCGCCATCCCCCTCTGGTAGTCGAACAGAGTGTCGTCTGCGTCAAGAAGCACCAATCTGTAGTGCACACCAATCCCCGCCTTGTCGCATGGTCGTCCATTCTTTCGCTCTGGACGCATGCGGACTCCTGCGGGTAGCCCTAGCCCCGTGCGCGTGTCCGGTCAGGGGCAGGGCTCCTCCTTCCCTCTTCCCAGGAAGCAGCAGATCACCGTCACTATTATGAGGATGAGGATCAGAACGACGAACGCCACGATCCACCAGAACACGAACGCCGGCGGCAGTACGCAGCCGCTGCCTTCACCCGCCATAGGATCACCACCTTTGTCGCTGGCACAGTCTACGTAATATGCGGATAACATGACACACGCGCAGGCACCGGCCAACGGTCGCGCAAGGAGCTGCGCCGCAAGAGGAGCGGTTCGCGGCAGGTACTGCACGCGGCAGGTGCCGTATCGCAAGAGGAGCATCTTCGCCCCAAGGCCGCCACATTATGTAACCTTCCTTCACTCCCAGGAATACCGTGCTTTGAAACCCCAGAAGGCGCCGATCGGGGCTACGGAGGAAGGCCACAGGAGGTGAAAGACGTGACTGAGGTCGATATCAAGGAGATCGTGGAGAACGCTCTCAGACTTGGCTCAAACCACAACGGCAACGGTGGTGGGTGCTGCTGCTGCTGTTGTTGCTGCTGCTGCTGCTGCGGCGACAACCAGCCGTCTCATTGCGGCGGAGCAAGGTAAAGATGCGAGGGCGGGGCGGGCTATCCGCCCCGCCAACTCATGTCTTTTCCTTTGTGGGGCTGGAGGAGCCACTGCCCCATGGGCCCCACAGTAGTTTCGGCGGCAATGTCAGTGGCTACGCGCTCGAAGGCGCTGACTAGACACTGGGAGGGTCCGAGATGCAAAACCACAGCGGGCTTCCATCGCGCCCGAGAATCCCCAAACATTGGAATGTTGTGCCTATGCCCGACGGCAGGATACAGGTGCGTTCCGCCCACAAGACAGTGCTCTTGGGCGGCAAGTCCGTGAGCGCTGTCGGCAAGCTCTTAAGTCTTCTGGACGGCACAAGACAGTTGCCCGACATCCTAGCCGAGTTCCCCGACATACCCGCGTCTGAGGTGTTGGGAACCCTGCGGCGTCTTGCTGAACGAGGGCTGGTGGAGGCCGCGCCGGATCCCGAAGCCGCGGGAGCCGGGGATGGCTATCTTTACGGTGCGCAGAAGACCTTGTTCCAACTGTCTTCGAGGAACAGCGCCGAATCCCAGGAGACGCTGGCGAAATCAAGGGTTGCCGTCTTCGGATTGGGCGGTGTTGGTTCTTGGGCGGTCCTGGCCCTGGCGCGGGCAGGTATCGGCGGCATCACGGGAGTGGATCCCGGCGTAGTGGAGCGCTCCTTGCCGGCGGTCTCGGCTCTCTACAGGACTGACGACGTCGGGCAAGATCGGGCCACGGCCCTCGGCGAAAGACTTCGTGAAGCATGGCCGTCGGTCCAGTACACGGCCGCCGCAACCGACCTGGGTGAGCGGGAGAGCGTTACCCCGTTCGTAGCAAGGTCCAGCTTGGCTTTGGTGTGTATGGACACTCCCGAGGTCGCCGCCTACCGGGCGGTCAATGCGGCATCCCTCGAGGCCGGAGTGCCGTGGCTGAGAGCGGCTGTGGACGGCTTCGAAGCGCAGTTGGGGCCGACTGTGATCCCGGGCGAGACCGCGTGCTACTCGTGTTACGAGCTTAGGAGCCGCGCCAACTGGCCGTATTACGACGAGAACGCAGCCTTCGAAGATTACCTGGCAAGCGAGCGGCCCCGCATAGACTACGGCGGTCTCAGCTCCATTGCAGGCCTCATCGGCAACCTCGCCGCTCTGGAGGTTACCAAACTGCTCGCGGGATTCATGCCGCCGCTGACGACAGGCAAGTTCATTACCTTCCACGTTGTAACCCTGGATTACCAGTCCCACGATGTGCTGAAGCTGCCCAGATGTCCATCGTGCAGCGTAATCGCCCTGCGCCCCAAGGCGCTCCACTGGTCCCTGGAGGAGGCGTGACGCCATGGCAACAGGCAGCCCTGTCAAGGACGCCATTTCGAGAGGCCTCCGGCTGGTCGACGAACGGATCGGCATTATCCAGGGGCTCATAGACCTCCCTATTGAGACGAACGATCCCCGGTTCTTCCACATTGCCGCTCCACTGGCCGACACCTCCCGGTACTTCGGCATGCAGTGTTACCGTCACAATGGCGGAGCGGCTCTGACCAGGGAGCGAGCCGCCATTTCCGCTATCGGCGAGGCCGTGGAGAGATATTGCGGAGGCTTCTACGATGAGAAGTCCTTTGTCCAGGCAAGACCCAAGGACCTAAGCGGCAAGGCAGTGATGCCCTGGGACTTCGCCCTCTTCTCAGATGCTCAGTACGCGGAGAAGGGCTTCGCGATGTCCAGGCCGTCGCCGGATACCGTCTTCAATTGGGTAACCGGTAAGTCGCTGGTCAGCGGCAAAGATCTGCTGGTCCCCGCTTGCTTCGTGTATGTGCCTTATGTCTTCAGGTCCAAGCAGGAATTCATAACATTGCCCATCTCTACCGGCCTTGCCTGCGGCAGCGCTTACGAAGACGCGCTTCTGCGGGGCCTGTACGAAGTCGTAGAGAGAGACTCTTTCGCCATAACGTGGCTCAACCGGCTCCCGGTCCCCCGTGTCAAGATCACGCGATCTCGCACGCCAGGCCTCGCTGCCGCGCTCCAAAGGTTCAGGGAGGTAGACCTCGACGTGAGGGTGAGCCTCGCCACAACGGACCTCGGCATTCCCGTCGTGATCACGCTGTCGCTTGACGATACGGGCGCCGGGCCGTCGTCCGTTATCGCCGCCCGGGCGGATTTCGACATCGAGCACTCAATCATGCGATCCATCGAAGAGACTGCTCAGACCCGCCTTTGGGCGAGAAAGCTCCTGCGGGACCGCCCGGACTTCGCCCCCAAAGAGGACTACTCCGACATCATGGAGGGGGCGGACCACGTCAGGCTCTATTGCGATAGGTCCATGCGAAAGGAGCTCGACTTCCTCCTGAACTCCGAGCAAGAGGTGGAACTCGCTGCCATCGGTGGTCCGCCGCCGGAAACGGTCCCCGCTCGCCTGCAAAGGTGCGTCGATATCCTGTCCTCCAGGGGCTACGACGTGATCGCGGTGGATGTGACCACGCCAGATATCCGGGAGGTGGGGTTCCATGTCGTAAGGGTCCTTGTGCCCGGACTGCAGCCGATGGACATGGACCATAACTACCGCTACTTAGGCGGCAAGCGCCTGTACGAGGCACCTTTGGCGATGGGTTGTTTCAACAGGCGAAGGAGTCCGGAAGAGATGAACCCGGTGCCGCACCCATTTCCGTGAGGAGGATCGACATGCCGTTACCGAGAGAGGACCTTCACTCGATTTCTGAGATCTACCACGAAAACACAAAGGATAGAGAGCGGGTCGTCCCCGGCTTCGGGGCGGCGCAAACCCAGGGACCCTGGTACAGGGCGTTCAAGAAATACCCTCACAAGCCGCGCATCTCGCTGAAGATCCCGGAAGAAAGGAGTTCTCCCGGGACTGAGGAGACGATAAGAAGCCGCAGGACCGTGCGGCAATTCGCGGACAGGCCTCTTGAACTTACCGATCTCGGGCGGCTCTTGTATTTCACAAGCGGCATTACTGCCAACATGCCTCTGGACCACGGCGTTCTACCCCTCAGGGCTTGTCCGTCAGCGGGAGCTTTGTACCCCATTGAGATCTACGTAGCCGCTTTCTCTGTGAGCGGTCTTGAGGAGGGGATCTACCACTACGAGGTGGAGGGGAACGCGCTTGAGCTGCTGCGGCGCGGTCAGTACAGGCAGGAGATCTACGAGATCACGCATAGGCAGGAGATGGTCTTGCAGTCCGCGGCCGCGCTCCTCATGTCTGCTCTCTTTCCGCGCACAAAGGTGAAGTACGGAGAGAGGGGCTACCGCTATGTGCTTCTGGACGCCGGGCATTTGGCCCAGAACCTCTATCTGGAGTCGACGGCACTCGGGTTGGGCTGCGCGACGGTTGGCGGCTTCCTTGACGATAGAGCCAACAAGCTCATTGGAGCGGACGGGTTGGAGGAATCGGTGCTGTACCTGGCAGTGGTCGGGCATCCCGTCGCCAAGTAAGGCAGGCCGCTTCCGCTCTTTGGCCGCTTGAGAGACCAAAACAAAAGGAATCCCTTATCGGGATTCCAATTTGCTCTTCGTCCGGGCGATGGCGGAACGCTTAGTCGCACCGCCGACAGGGATCTTTACGGCAGGGATCCCTATGGCAGTGGTCCCTACGGCATTTGTCCTTCTTGCAGAATGGGCAGACCAAGGGCAGGAAATCAGCGGCCGGAATGACCAGATCCGTGTCCGGGCTGCAGCCTCCCCCACTGTGGACGCTGGCAAAAGCGCGGATGGCCGACTTTTCAGGATCCGGACAGCACACCACCTCGAAGATCCCATCTTCAGGAGCGCAGAGGACGGCGGCCTCGGCGCAGCAGCGTCCGATACACTTGAGACACTTGGAGTCGATCTCTTTCGGCGGGCAGCACTGGATGTCAAACAGCTTGACCTCGACGTCGATCGGGCACTTATCCAGATTCTGCACAGCGACTGTTGCGGCGTTGTTGTCATGGAGGAGCAAGAACGGACCGCTGCTGATTGGCCCTTTGTCCTTGCGGTCTTTCAGCGCGTCTTCGATGTCCTTGATTTCATCCTTGATTTCGGCCAGACCAAACTTCCGGTTTTCCAGCAGGTCCAGTATGTCCTCCAGCGCCTCCAAGACGCTATTTCGACACCCGATTTTGAGCACTTACGTTCCACCTCCTTTCACCGTGCTGTCCATCCTATGTGAAGGAGGGGGATTATGTTAACGAAGGATCACCTGGCAGGGCTATATAGCAGGAGCTTGGTCCTGGACCACCCGGTGAAGAAGGCACCGCCCCCGCCCTATTTCACCCAGTTTATCTCGGCTTTGTACGTCTCCTTGTTCATCCCGAAGAACCAGTAGGTGTACTTGCCTGCCTTGCTGTCCACTTTGAAGTGAAGGAGGTTCGACTCACTGAGCGAGGGCATCCTGGGGTTCACCGGAGTTGTCTTCTCACCGTTGTACGACACCACTATGCTCCGTACATTATCCGCGTTGATGTTGACGGGATTCCCATCTACCTGAAGCTCGTACTTCTGCACTCCACCCGCCACGCTTCCGACCTTGACCAGAGCGCCCGCAATTGGAGCCTGCAGGCACGCTTGGGCGACCTCGCCTTCATCTCGGCGGATCACATACATGACCTTCTTGGTCCAGGCCTTGAAGAACTGGTCCGCCGGATAGAGGCGACGTACTTCATCCAGCTTTCTGGCCGCGGAGTCGTTAACGATGACGTACTCCTTGCCGTCCTTCCAGGTAAACCCCCGGATCAGCACAAGGTGACCGCTGGTCGAGTCGATGGGCACTCCCTCAACTTCAGGTTCGGAGGACGACATAACCCCGGGTTTCCGGTAACGCACGCTCACAATCACAGGATTACCGGCATTGATCTCCCTCTTCACCGCGTACCACGGATCGACGCCTTCGCCGGGAGTCCCGTACTCGACGTAAGCCGTAAGGCCTTGCGCCGAGGCATACGCCGTGTTGAAGGGCCAGTTCCCGAACATATCGCCCTCGTAGTCGTTGACGCCCCAGGCGGCTTCTTCAGGCGACACATCCACGCCGTGATATCCGAGGGCCATAGCCACGCTGGTGGGGCTGCATATAGAACCCGAGATGGCGGAGTGGCGCAGGTATTGGGAGTACGTGGGCACGTCCAGGTCCTTGTCAAGTTTGGTAAGATCGGGCTCTCCGGGCGCGACCGTCTTGGCAATGGTCTGGCCTTTGAGGGAATTTCGGATGGTCCCGGCGACCAGGTACACCTTGGGCGTACCGCTGTCTGCGCCGTGGAGCGTGAGCCTGTACTGAAAGCGGTCGGCGGTCTCCCCGGCTTTGCCCTTTACATAGAGTTCGTCGGTATCGACTTTGGCCAGTACGTCTTCAGCCTTATCGCCGGGAGCGGAGCCCGCCAGCATCGTCTTGCCATCGGGGCCGGTAAACGCGGAAGCGCTCCAGTATCCCCAGGACAGCCAGTTGGACCACTGCCTCTTACCCTCGGTACCGGCGTAGACTCGACCCTCTATCTCGATGTAAGTCCCTTTGGGGGTGTCCGCGTTCCACGACAGGATAAGGTACTCAAACGGTTTGGTAGCGATCTCAGGCGACGTGTAGGTGCCTTTGGTCACTCCGGTCGTGAGTCCGACGGCGCCGTTGTTGACCGGCACCGCTTCAGTGCCTTCATGAGTGCCTTTGGAGAAGTCGTCCACGGTGGTGAAGACTACCAGGTTGTCGGGAGCGCTCACGGCCGGCGCTGGCGAAGATGTTGCCGGCTGCTGACTGGGCGGTACAACCGACGACGGCCCGCCGCCTTTGGAGCTTCTGCCTCCGGAACAGGCCGGGATCAGGACAAGGAGCAGCAAGAGACCGAGCGCGGCTACGCGCCTCAAGTATGACCTCACTTGTAGAGCACCCCTTTCGACCTCGAAACGACCGCCTTCCTTCGCCCGCAGACAAAGCATGTAAGGACAATACTTGGGCAGCCGGTTGGGTTCCTGCCCGGTATATGATGTGAAGAGGGCCTAAAAGCACCGGAAGATCGTACACGCGTTGGCAAATCCAGCGTATAGACTCTTTGGAGAAGAACAGGCCGCGTACATACGCCGTCTCACTGTATAGGAGAGGAGAACCCACCTTTGAGGAGAAGAACCAGGATAACCAGCATTAAGCCGGGCCGCGGCCCGTCGTTCATGGGCGGCATAGGGTCGTTGGTCATGGTGCTATTCGGTCTCTTCTGGACAGCGATGGCAATTCAGATAACGAAGGACGCACCGTTCGACGGTGTTGGCGTTATGTTCCCCCTGTTCGGCGTCCTCTTCGTCATCATGGGGATCGCTAACGCGGTCTACAGCTTCAAAAACGCCACCGCCAAAAAGCGTTACTCACTGCTTGACATCACCGACTCCGATACTGAACCGGACCCGTTGAATGAGCAGTTCGGCGAAAACGCTCCCGCAGGCGCTCCGGAAAGCACTCCGGAAGACGCTCCGGAAAGCGTTGAGTTCGGGCGAGACGAGGCCGGGGATCAGCCGCACAGGTTCTGCCCGTACTGCGGGAAGGACCTAGACTCGGATTTCCGCTTCTGCCCTTCTTGCGGAAGAGAGATCCCAGAGTAACCTAGCTCTCAAGGATATCCCTGGCCATCCTGGCGGCAGTGTCAACCGCTTGCGCGCCGAGCCGCTCCGGAGCGGTGCAGCCCGGCACGGCGTACTTGCCCACGACCTGGCAACCCAGATAGCGCATCTCGCGATCGAATATGGCCTGGATAAGGTCGGTACTGCGATCAGATGGATCCCCGCAGGTGACCAGCAGAGCCGTGCGCTTTCCCTCGAGCAAGGCTCTTTCTTTTCGACCTTCCACCCACTTCACCAGGCACGAGTGCCTGTCCAGGAACGCCTTCATCTGCGCGGCAAATCCCCACACGTACAGAGGCGTGGCATAGACGATCACATCGGTCTTCATTAGCCTTCGGAGCAGGTCGCCGCAATCGTCGTTCTGGATGCACCCGGGCGAGTCAAGATCCCACTGGCAGGCACCGCAGCCAAGACAGCCTTTCACCGTGTAGTCGGCGATCTTGATGCGCTCAACCTTGTGGGGCGCCGAAATCATGCGTTGGAAGAGCCCGAGAACCGTGGCAGTATTGCCCGCCCTTCTCGGGCTCCCCAAAACGGTAGTGATCTTCACTCGTTGATCTTCTTGCCGCCGGCGCGCACCAACGCATCCTCGACGGCCTTAAGCAGCGATTTCGTGGTGGCTGTTGAGCCTGAAACGATGTCCACGTTAGGCGTTTGAGCCTCGACGATCCTGCCTATGTCGGGGACAAAGACGTTCAAGATTGCCTTGTCAATCACTTTGTTCTCGTTGAGGCCCAGGGGAGCGATGCTCACAATCTTGTGGTCCTTGACAGTGACCTCGACGGACGCTCTAAACCGCCCTGCTTCGTACTTCCCCTGGTAGACGCCGTCCGCAACTTCCTGGAGATCCACATGGCTGATATGAGCGTTCAGCGTCTCCTTCATGCCGCGGACGCCGTATGAGTAAGCTACGCCTCCGCCAACGCCCAAAAAGACCACAAAACCGATCAGGATTTTCACCCACATTTTCGTAGGGATAACCTCCTCTTGAATTCGGATGAGTACTCATCCAATGTCGCGCACTATCATGACAGAACGGAGTAGCGGCACCCTCTATCCAAGGATGGATTTTTCGGCATGTAGTCTCGCTGGCGAGGGGCTACTTTCCAAGCAAACCGAGATCGTGGGCGCGAGCGATTGCCTGTGTGCGGCTCTCTACCTCGAGCTTTGCGAGGAGGTTGTGGACGTGAGTCTTGACCGTTCCCACAGTCAGATATAGGGTCTGGGCGATATCGCGGTTGGAGTGTCCGGCAGCAAGCAAACCAAGTATCTCCATTTCGCGCGCGCTCAGCGGTTCAGGTAGCACAGGCACCTCTGCAGCCACTGCCTGCGGAGCTGCGCGGCCGGCCAAAAGCCGCTGAGCATAGCGGCCGGGCGCGCTGCCTATGGACGCGACCAAACGGAGAAGATCCAGCGCCTGCTTCCCTTCACCGGTAAAGGAACGAACGTAACCTTCCGGCTCAGCCAAGGTGAGAGCCCGCGCCATTGTGCGAGCGGCCCCGTCGGTGTCTGTTCCCGCTTGGGCGACAGCCGTCAGCACCAGTATCTCCAGAAGCCTACCCATCCGACCGCCTCGCTTGGCTGCTGCCGCCAGTCGGGATAGGAATGGCACGGCATCGGACGACCTACCGGAGCCAATCATTACGCGAGCCAATGCAATGTGCCTAGATTCACGCCGAAACGATAGCTCATCCTCGGGGCTTAGGCCACTTTCCCGAGCCCATCGCTCCGCGCTGGGCAGATCGCCCTTTGCCAGATACAGCCGGACGCGCAGCGCTTGCCGGTCGCTGACAACGTCGCTCATCAGGATGCGCCCGATGCTCCCCTGCTCTTCCCGGTCGATTAGGGACAGCGCGCCGTCGACGTCTCCCTGCGCCGCAAGTACGCGGGCCTTGGAGTGGTAGCTCATGGAGATGGCGTGAGGGATTCCCCAGGCTTCGTTGCCTGCAATCCCTTCGTCGGCTTGGCGCGCCGCCTCAGCCAGGTGATTGCGCTCACAGAGGACATCAGCCATGACGGCATGGAGGTTACCGTTAAGGTAGAACCGCCGCCTCCCCAGGGCATCGATTGTGTCCAGGTGCCGGCTCAAAGCTGCCTCCGCATCACCTAGACGTCCCTGCACCAGTCGAATCCTGGCTAAGCGGGAGATTGCCAGCGGGATGGTTATGGTGGAGTGAAGCCTAAGTTCTCGTTCGGTTGCCGAGAGTAGGATCTCAGCTGACCGCTCAAGTTCGCCCTCCATCTGAGCGATGAATGCGAGGACCAAGTCAGCGCTATTGCGCATCCCCACGCTCTCCTCAGGAATGGCTGAGGTAGCTCGATAGTCGGAGTCGGTGAGCTTGTAGGTTCCTCCGGACAGCTCCGCGATGTACTTCCGAACGAGAGCGACAAACCGCAGCATGGCCTCTGCGTCCGGATGACTCCTTCCACTCGCGGTAAGCAGTTGTTCGGCCCGGTCATATAGCCGGATGGCCTCACCGAGTCGGCCCTGGACAGTGTACCGCCATCCCTGAGAAAGGCAGAACGTGGGCCGTTCCATCGTCACTTCGGGAGGGAAGCGCAGGTGGACGCCGGCATAGGTAGTAGAGGCCCACCACCCGGGCCCGTTTCGCTCCGCTATATCTGCCACTCGCGCGTAGTCCTTGGCCGCCGTCGCATGGTTCACGGCTTCGAGCGCAAATCCTTGCTCCTCAAACCAACATGACGCCCTGAGGTGCAGTTCTCGCATCAGGTCAGGCTGATCCCGCTCAAGCCTTGCCCGGAGCATTCGCGCCAGGAGACCGTGGTAGCGATACCAGCGCCGTTCGTCATCCATGGAGGTCAGAAAGAGGTTTGAACGCTCCAGGTGCTCCAGTATCTCTTGGCTGCCGGACACGCCGGCAACGGCATCGCAAAGCGGATCGCAGAGGCGATCGAGTATCGCGGTCCGCCTCAGAAACTCCAGGATATCTGAGGGTTGCTTTGTCAAAACCTCGTCTATGAAATAGTCGGCAATATGGCGGTTGTCGCCTGCGAAAGACGCGACCGCTTCCCGGCGGTCTTGGTGGCCCCTTAGGGACAGCGCCGCCATCTGCAGCCCCGCGACCCATCCTTCGGTCCGTTCCTGCAGCGTCCGCACCTCGTCAAATGCCAGACCGGAACCCATCGTTCCATTGAGAAACGCCTCGGACTCATCCAGGGAAAACCGCAGATCACCGCCGGTCAGTTCACTAAGCAGCCCTCTGCCGCGCAAGTGGCCGAGGGGAAGATCAGGTTCCGCGCGCGTAAGGATAATTACCCGCATCGCAGGCGGAAGGTGGTCCAGAAGGAACGCCATCGCCGCGTTGACCGCCTCCCCGGCCGCCAGGTGGTAGTCATCGAGGACAAGCACGAAGGGTTCCTCACTTGCCAAGATGTCATTGATGAGCTGCGTCAGGAATTGCTCGGGCGTAGGGTGCGGAACGCCCATGAAGGTGGCCAGCATGTCCCCGGCAAACTCGGAGTTGCGACCAAGAGCGGGGACCGTCCTGAGGGCCGCTGCCACATAAGTCCAAAAACGCTGCGGCTCGCTATCCGAGGGTTCCAGAGCCAGCCAGGCGAGCGGCCACCTCCGGCCCCCCGGCGTCTCACGCCACTCGGAGAGAAGCGTTGTCTTTCCGAAACCGGCCGGGGCGATGACCACAGTTACGGGGCGGGCCAAAGCTCCAGTAAGGGCAGCCGTGAGCCGCGGGCGGGACACCAGGCTGCTCTTGACAGGAGGAACGCGAGTCTTCGTCTGCAGAATTTGAAATGCCATTCTAATCGCCCAATAAGTATTCCATAGAGACGCACGTGTACCTTCAAGAAAGGCGTTCATTATCGCAAGGCGGATCACTGTAGCCGAGGTCCAAAGTCCGAGATGCCCCGATCGGTGGACACCTTTAGCGCTTGGAACGATACTAGATGCAAGAGCAGATGCCCCCCAGTAAGAGCCCGGGACCACTGCGGTCAGCCGTGCGGAGAGGATACAGAACATGCTTCTGAGCGACATCTTTGGGTTTGCTCTCTTCATCGGCTACTACATAGTAGTGGTTGCCGTTATCCCCATGACGGTCAGGACCTGTTTCAGGGCGCCGTTCGAGGTAGTGCGCAAGATGCATCACGTAGCGTATACCATGTCCATCTTCCCTCTCGTGAAGTTCTTCAGCTCCTGGTACGCGGCCGTGCTGGCCGCGGCTACGCTCGTCCTCATGGCCTATCCGGCACTCATTTGGGCGGAGCGTTTGCCCTTCTACAAGCGCATATTTGTGGAGAGGGAACCGGGCGACTTCAAGCGACAGCTGCTGATCGCTCAATCGTCTCTCGCGATCCTGATCTTCGTGTTCTGGGGTCTCTTGGGCGAAAAGTGGCAGTACGTGGCCGTAATAGGCGCCATGGCCTGGGGGTTTGGCGACGCCGCCGCAGCGCTGGTTGGAAAGGCCTTCGGCAGGCACCACGTACGGAATAGATACGTCGAGCGGTCAAAGACGATCGAGGGCACGTTGTCCATGGTGGCTGTCACCTTGGTCGCCGTGTTCTTCACGCTCTTGGCGTATGCCGGTCAATCCTGGTATGTGAGCCTGGCTGTCGCGGCGTTCGTCGCGCCATTGTGCTCCGTGGTCGAGTTGTTCTCCAGGCGAGGTATGGACTCCCTGACGGTACCGCTCTCGGCGGCGATTCCTGCCTTCGGCCTCCTCTACCTATTCCGGTCTCTTGGACTCTGAGGGTCGGAAGATGGGATACCTTTCCCAGGAACAAGCATCCAGCCGCGAGAGAACCCTGCTTTCCGCCTTTGCCCTCAGCCTTCCCGGACCCCTCGTCACGGGGATCGCCGCCGTCTCAAGCCGCTCGGCAACGCAACTTGCCGACTTCATACGGCGGACCGCCGAACTCCTTGCCCTCGGCGTTTCCTGGTGGGTCTTCCGCAGGCTAAACAGGGGCACTACGCCAGTAGAGGACGAGCGGGCCCGCCTAGAACACCTTTCGGGGCTGTGCGTTGCGGCGGCAATGTGCTGCTCTGGGATAGCCATGCTTATCGTCTCCGCGTCGCGGCTCTCCGCCCCGAAGCCCAGCGGAAACGTAAGCCTGGGACTGGGAATCGCAATACTGGGGCTCCTCACTAACGCGTGGTTCTGGAGGCGATACTCCGCCCTAACCAAAGAAACGTTCAACGCAGTGACTGAAGCTCAGAGGAAGCTGTACCTCGCCAAGACGTGGGTGGACCTCTGCGTGGTAATCGCCCTTACGGCCGTTGCGGCCGCTCCAAGCCACCCGGCTACCCGCTACATTGATGTAGCCGGGTCCGGGGTCGTCGCCTGCTACCTCCTGTATAGCGGATTGCGGGCGGCCAGGAAATAACCATCGGCTGAAGGTCGCGGCAGGGGACCGCAGAATTCGCACTAGCGTGGAGGGATAGCCAGGGGAGGTTGGACGCATGAGAATCGCTACCTACCTGCTGTTCGACCTCCAATGCAGCGACGCGCTGGAGACCTACAGAGAAACTTTCGATGCCAAGTTGGTCTGCAAGCACCTGTTCAACGAACATATGACGAAGGACCCGCAGCTTTTGGGGAAAGGTCTTTCACGCAGAACTCAAGATCAAGGACTTCTACATCTTTATGTGCGATACCGCTTCATCCTTCGACTATGACAAGCAAGCGTACAAGATAACGGTCGAGTGCGACAGCCTTGAAGATGCGTCAAGGTACTTCGAGAGGCTCTCAAGAGGAGGACAGGTGCTCTCCCCACTGGCCAAAATGCCCTGGGGAGACACCGCCGGCCACTTGCGGGACGCTTTCGGCATCAACTGGGATATCGTCTACAGCCCGTAACCATATTGTTGACTCATTGAGTCTCGGATCGCACTAGTATAGTATAGCAGGCAAAACGATCACGAATCACGGGCGTTTCTGGTATTGGGACTCGGACCGGGGTCAGAACCATGTTTCGTGCGCCAAGACTCCTCCGCTGAGGCTGGAAGAGAGGCGGTTAACTGCGCCTGGCTATGGGAAGTGGGCCATCGGCGAACGGCTGTCCTCTCTGTACAAGAAGAGGCAGAGAGTAAAGGTCGGGTCCGGCGAAAGGCAGGAGACAGACAGCAGCTGGGGACCCCGGATGTCCCCCTGAGAAAGACAGAGAAAGGAAACGCTCAATGCCGACCCTGACCGCCTAGGATTCCTGGGCCAGCCTCGCAGCCTTGTGCTGTCCGGCGGGCTGTTTCTAAGGATTGCGAGCAGCCAGGCGGTAATCAGGAGATCCTCGGCATACGTAGTGAGCGCCGCAGAAAGCAAAAAGGTGAACCGCTCCAGCAGCGACTCTTCAGTGGTCTTTGGAAACCAAGTACCACCGACTTTCGTCGTTCCTCACTATACCAAGATTGCGCAGAGTCTGAAGAACATATCTCACCCTTCGAGGAATAGTTCCTCGATCCCCGTAGATGGCCGCAATGCGGCTGTAGAGCTGACTAGCCTCAACTCCATTCCCTCCAACCAGAACTAGACGATTCAGGACTCCGAAGACGTCGGCAACGAAGGGTGTAGAGTCGATAAGCAACTGCAGACGAATCTCCTGTCGCGATGAAGGTGGAAGGCTACTCATTTTCGCATAAGCGGCTGCAAGCCTCTCCTTAGGGATCAACGAGGAGGCGCCAACCATGCGTTCCAGCTGACTGACTGTCTTTCGCAGAGATGTTGCTGTTGGTATCTCCGGGGATAGGTAATCTCTTAGTGAAGCCCCTAGATCGCTGGGCCCATCAGCTTCCATGGATCGTTCGAGAGCATAATCAATCCACTCCGGCCGTAGAGACCTGTCAAACATGATGGGGATACGCGCGTTCAACTATGAAACACCTCTGCAACTGGTATGAGCACTTCCTCTATGCTTAGCCCGCCGTGGCAGTAGCTCTTCGAGCCCATCTCATCAAAGCTTCCGAAGTCTTGCGCAAATAGGGGCCATCGGTCTGGTGGAAAACCAGGAGGTCTGAAGGAGTAAGCCCTGTCCGAGACGAAACGTCTGCAGACTGCATCATTTTCGAAGATTCGGACCCTCTTGGATCCTTTCTCAGCTAGTTCACCGACGTGGATCCGCCCGGTGCCTTCGCACAAAGCTTCACCATGATCAGCCGTGATAAATACTCTATAGCCGTGCTTGAACGCTTCGGAGATCATCATCTCGAAACGTGGTTTACCAGGCCACCTGCTGCAAGCTTCTCTGAAGGTTTCGGTTTCGGGATTCACACCATGGCAGTACTCATCCCATGTTGTGTCCACAATACATACTCTCCTTCGGGCAAGGGCAAAGGATTCGAGTACAGCGGACTCCTCCTTGGATGTCACACAAGCACTGCTATCGCCGTAGCGACGGGACCAAGCCAGTCGTTCCAGTCTTTCAGTGTGCCTCTCGACTCGGTAATCGGACGGAACACGGCCCTCAAAGAACAGTCTGCGGCTGAACCATGTTGTAGTCGGAATAGCAGCAAACCCGATCTTGACGATGCATTGTGACACGATCCCCTTGGCCTCCAGATCCTCTTGCACCGCGAGCCAAGCCGGAAGTCCGAGACCATCCATCATGAAAATCACGGCCTTACTGTCGCCAACGTCCCAGTCCACTCTATCCAAGACACCTGCTATTCGCAAAACCTCCTGGCTGGAGGAAGATAGGATCAGGGCATAGTTCCTTATGAGCCAAGCCTGAAACGCTTTGTTGGCCTCGAGATGATCCGTGCCACTCAATCGACCCCGCAAGAGTATCCGGCAATACTCAAGTCCATAACGTGCACAATCAACTTCGGACGCCTCGGGGCCGAGATACCCTGATAAGGGTTCTTCCCTAAGGGACTCACGTCGCCCTAACTTTGTTGCCTCTCGTATCAGGATTCTCACCGGCTCAGAACAAGCAGCGGGCCAGTCGTCTGCCGTTCGCAATAATGCCGCGCGAGCGCTCGATGGATCAGTGAGTACCTCCGGCACAAGGATAATCCGCTCCAGATAGCTGCAGAGGATCTGCGCAATCTCCCTGGGAAGGCCTTCGTTCGATATTGCTAACCGGCTAAGCAGTCCCATGACTCCATCCGCGTGACGAAGGTAGATGGGGTCAATTCCATATAGAGATCGAGAGATCAGAATCGCAGTCTCCTGGGAATCCAGGTTGTCAGGAACTCTACTATGTAGAGAGAACAACTCTTCCCACAGCGAGATGGGTATGCCTCTGATCACTTTGGTCGAGAAACGCGGAAAAACGTCACTGATCCCAATCGACACCCATCGATAATCGCAGAGGCGAGAGTCAACCAGGGCTCTAGTAGCGACGGGGTCTATAACTGGGAAGATGGGCTTCTCCCCATCGGGAATCTCCTTCAGCAATCTAATGTTCTCAAGATCCAGGTCCTGAACGCTCATACCCACGCTCCTGATGGCTTCTCGGATATCTGCCAGTTCAAGGAGATCGTCGGGATCCTCACAGAAGGTGGGAATACCGGTTATTGGTGTGTCTAACTCCTGAAGGATAGCGGAAACCCACTTCTTCATTGGGCTCTCCCCGATCACTAGATTTCCCACTTGAACTCCAGCTGAGTTGCGCTTGTCGAGACCATGTCCTTGGCTATGTCTGAGTACATCTGGATCTCTCGGTCTCCCTGGACTACGGTTAGTGGCAGCTTCTCACATACCCGGAGGACGGTCCCGAACTGCTTGGATTCCCAGCAGTACCGAAATCCCTCCAATAGTGCCTCTCGACGAAACACCTTTATCCGTCCTCGTTGGGCGACATAGCCAGAAAAAACCCTGAGCAGATTCTTGCGTCTGAGGGCATCCAGATCCCTTTCGCGGTTTGGATCTGGAAGTCTCCACCGCTCATCTTCATCCAAGATAAAGTTCTCCCTAAGGAGCGTCCTGAGTTCAAAATGCTGTTCAGATGGGTCCCAATTCCTAACTTCCTGTAAGTAGCGAGGCGTTAGTTCGCCCAAGGTGAGCGGGTACTGACTCAATTGAGAGCGGATCCACTGGATTGCACTCTTTTCGTCATGGACGAAGAGTGAGCCCTGTTCAACCTCGGAGTGAATTCGAAGGGCATCGTAGCGTGCAGCCTGTTCGTGCAGGAAATACATATCATCACGTTCCACGAACCTCTCGTCAAGCATGTGGTAGAAGTCGGGAGCAGACATTGGAACCGGGATCCCGTTCTTCAGATAGTACGCGATCATCCGATCATACAGCAAGTATCGTGTACGCTCATCGACGACCTTCAGTCGACCACTCTCTGTAGTCACACCTACTGGCATAGCGGACAGGTATTCTCGGACAAACTCAATAACCCCTGAGACCTCCTTGTGATGACTCGCGAAGGACTCGGTGAACTCCTTCCTCGGCTTGTACGCAGAAATGACCAGATCCTGATTCACGGTACCGCGACGGGTCACAGCATTGAAGGAGCGTTGACGCTTGTTCAGAGTCCGAACATCCGCAATCATTAGACCAGCAAGTTCCAAGGCATTCTGGATGGCCATCCATACCGAGTTCTGGCTGTTGTGAAACACAATTGTCATCCAGTGACCCGGCTTGAGGATGCGCGCACATTCTGCAAGTCCCCGTCTCATGATCTCGGAGTAAAAGTCTATCCCCTTGTTGTGAACGTAGTTGAGCACGCAGTCCTCTCGTGGGGCTGTCTTGACCTTGAGCCAGCTCTCAATAAAGGAATTGAGCTCGGCGTACTGGATTGAGTCACCAAAGGGTGGATCAGTGAATATGTAGTCAACGCTCTCCGAGGGGATGTTGTGCAAGTCGGAAATGCTCTGTGTGGATACGAAAACATCCCCGGAGATCGCTGTCCTAAGTTTGCCAACATTCTGAACCTTGCGCCGGAGCACGTCAAAAACATTGCGTTCCAGATGGTTCGATGGCGTGTACAGGGTACCTGCGACTCCGCCTCCGCCACCGGAATACCCCTGCTTTCTGGATATGTAGTTGTTTATGGAGCTTAGGCAGAAGCGAAAGAGCCTTGTGTGCCTTCTGGAAGACAGTTCAGCCTCCCAGAGACTGGCATAGGCGAGCAACGCCCTCGGCGTGTACATTTGGCTAACGTACTGAATGCCACTACCGTTAATCAGCTTGTTCGTCTGCCGGCCCGGTGCAAAAGCATCTAGTGGGTACTTCGGAAGACTCTCCGATCGAATCCTCTCAGCAATGACTCTAGCTTGTCCTGGTAAAGCTTCAACAAAGACTCTCTTCTTTCCTGCTTCGAGCCATTGGCCCACCAAAGCAAGTGCCGGCTCTCTAATGTAGACCCGCCGCTGAGGATCAAACACTGTCTCAAACTTGCGCTCAATCTTTGTGACCCCGGATCTACGGTTGGCGACTTTGCCGACCAAAGCCCTACAGTGGGGACACATGAAGCTGGGACCGGCTTCATTATTGCCGATAGCATCATAAAAGGAGAACTCTGAGGTACAGACAGGACACACGAAAACGTCGGACCATAGAGCGGCTGCCACACGTCGGCCTCTATCTTCATAGAGCCAGGATAAGGTGCTCTCTACCTTATCAATGACAGACATTGCTTCATCTGCAAAGTCGTCAAGGCTATGAAGGTCTGTATAGTTACGGGCAATGAAGGTCGCTACTGGTGAAAGGTCGGAGAGGATTGCGCGTCTCTTACCCAGTCTTCCTATCGGAACGTTTCCATCATATACCGCACCTTCTTGCGTAACTCGGTAGTGTAGCGACTCCACCGAGGCTGTGTCTCCACACAATACTGCTGCAACACCAGTCATGCCGGTACCGCAGAAGCCATCAAAGACCACATCTCCGGGATCGGTGTAATGAAGTATGTACCTCATGATGGCCTTGTGCGGAACTTTTGTATGGTAGCTGTGAACTTGGTATACGGGATCGTTTTTGCCATCGCTCACGTCTGCAGCATATTGGTCGCGAAAGGCACCTTGAGTTCGCTTACCTTGACCGTCTACCATCTCTGCTACAAAGGGGTTTGGACATGCAGTGTACTGCGGAGGCTCGCTCAGGTCCAGTATGTTCCGTATCGAAGAAGTCTCAGGAAAGCCGCCCGCGAGCCGAGAGGACGAATCTCCCAGGATACCCTCAAGGATGGATCGGTATCCTTCACCCCTCTCGCGCTCGAAAGTGTCTACCTTTGTAGATCGTTTGGTGTCTACAAAAAGCCTACTCTGATCTTTCATCGCCAGTCTCCAGCAGGAAGCGGATGGATTCGGGGTCATCGTCACCGATAGTCTCGTCAAGCCACTTCTCGAAGAGTACTCGAAGCTCCATCACCTTGAGAGGACCACCCGATCCATGGAACAGGGCTGCGGTGAGGCTCCGGACAGATAGAGTCTTTAGCCTTAGGCCCCTTAGCAACGCATTAACGGAAGCGACAAAGCTATCATCGACCGGCTCTGGGATTTCCTCGCTGGACAGGAACTGGAGAATTACCGTCTTCTCCTCGTTTGTGAGAGCCTGCATGAGGGGGCTGTCTCTATGGTCTCTGAGTTCGGCGAGAAGCCTTGAAGTCCACTCACCAAACAAAGAATCGAGCGCTTCTTCACACTGTTGAAGAACAGCATCTGCGGGAGACTGTCCCTCATAGTTTCTGGGGTCGAACCTTGTCATAGGGTTGAGCGACGTGGGACTTCGTAGCAGTTCTTCGTCGCTACAGCCCTGATAGATGGGTAACGACACAATCCTGCTTTCGATCTTGTCAAGTGCCGCCTTGTTTAGACCAGCTATTCGAGAAAGCTTGCTCATCTGCCTGAGCCTCTGCCCCTGCAGGAGCTGCTTTCTTCGTGTATCTCCATCTCGGGATAGGCTGTACGACCTTTCAAGGCTATGGTAGGTACGAAGAGCCGATTGCGTCGCTTTCTGAACGGACAAGCCAAGTCCGGCGAAATCCTGATTGGATGGATCTGCGTATGCCTCCCGTAGTCTTCGTTTCACAACCTGGAGGTCGTCCTGAAATGCTGGATTATCTTTGAGGATCTCCTCAAATCTGACGAGCGCCGAAAGACTACTATGGTACTGACTCAGGAATTGTAGGAGAGCTTCCAGCTGCTCTACTCGACGCAGTAGTTCAGCCAGCTCGGCTATCTCACGCGTCTCGATGCGGAGATTGCTCATCTTGGATTTGTGATTGAGAGGAACAAGGGTCTCAAGAATGGACTTCGCAGACTCGCAGGTCGCCACCCAGGTGTCGGCGGAAAACGATTCAGAAAAGGGGAGACCACCTTTGACTGTGGCCTCATAGTCCAGCAATCTCTCCAGAAACACTGACAGGCGACTCTGGAACTCAACCATAGCCGGGCCATACGTCGCTGAATTTGCCAATAAACCCCTATTCACCTTGAGGAGGCTGAAGAGTTTGGCCCACTTTTCCACTGGTACTGCGCTTGGACGGGATACTCGGACAACCCGGTCCCATTTTGATACTTGCCTGTACATTTCCCTCAGATTCGAGGCATCGAACCGGGTATTACCCACACCTGTAATAATGAGATAGCCAGAAGCCACCCCTGCAGCAAGGACGACTAATAGCCACTCAGCCTCGATAGGCTCTCCTTTCATCCATACCCTACCATCCCTGCTTTCGAAGAGATCGGAGTTGTTGAGAACGTGATTCAGTTCGGGGCCACCGAGACGGACAAGAACCTTCGTTAGCCAGGGTGACCGCTCTGGTATGGCGACGGTGTCCTCGTATAGCCCCAGAGCAGAGAGAACCGCCCTTCCCATAGTCGTAGCCATACCCGTCTCACATAGTATCTCGAGAGCTGCTTGAGCGATTTGTTCTCTTGTATTCTCACGAACCTCTATGGCGAACGAGGGGTACCCCGGATACTTTCGGTCAAAGTGGGAAGCAAACATTAGCTGACTCAAAGTATCAAACTTGTCTTTGAGTACGCTATTGGCTCTCGATGGCGCAAGATCCGCCAGCCACTCGCCCAAGGACCGTCTCCTACCGTCGAACCTGACCGAGAGCCACGTGTTGGCGTTCGTGTTCAGCAATGGTATGACTACTTCTAGGCGATTCCTGGCGATGCGTTCGTACGCCAAATGTTCGTCACCCTTGCACTCCGCAGCACGTTCCTTCGCAGCAGCGTACTCTCGGACCATATCCAGGAACGTACCCTCGTCATTCTCGGCTTCAGACCCCACCTTCTCGAATCTCGATGGCGGAAAGTCCTCGAGAAACCAATATGCCTCATCGGGCTTATCGTCCCAGGATTCCTGGACACCGAGGACTCTTCGCGAGGGCACAATAAAGAGGTAGAAGTCCTTTGGAGGCTGTGCAGTTGACCTTTGCCCCGGGAAACCAAAGAACAACCAGCCGGGCCTATCCACACCTTTTTCCTTCCACACAAGGCTATACTCCCATAATCGTCCTTCTGAAATGGGTCGTACACTGTCGATCTCTAGAGCTCTGGCAAACACCTCGTTCAGATACCGTAGAAGGGTATCCTTACGAAGCGTCCTGGCCACAGTCGCCACGTGCTGATCATAATCGACATCACGTGTTGGATCGATGAAGTACTGACCGGAAGTCTCGGAGTAGCTAAGGAACTGACCGTTAGCGGCTTCTCTAGCCTTATCGAGTAATCGCTTTGCCGCCAAGGTCAGGAAGTTTGGATCCTGAACGGGGACACTTGTCTCCCATAGAAGGCTATTCTTGAGATCGCCTGGAGTCATGCCGACAGGTGTGTTGATGCCGTCAGTAGTCAGCCGGTTAACTGCCAACCCGTAGATGAGCCTAAGGGCGGCGCCTTCATCACGTGGGTCAAGGAATCGGCCGGCAATATGCGATCGTATTGTGACCACGTTCTGAACTACTTTGGCGATTTCTGAGTTCGCTCGCAGGCCCTGGTCCGCTTCTATATGACGCCAGTATTTGTCGGCTGTCACAAGATCGAGGTGCCCTCCATCGATCTCTCGGTCAACTAGAGACCGAGCCTCCCGAGATAGGACTGTTAGGATCTCTCTCCGCTCCACCACAAAAACTCGCTGGAATTCCTGGAGAAACGATGGATGGGCAGGAAACAGCGATACAAATCGCTCGATCTCGGAAGGGAGCACCTCATAGAGTGGGAATAGCGGTTTGAGGACATCCCGGATTCGCTCCCTCTGTTCAGCCGTTTTCTGAAAGAGGTATCTTTCCACTAGTTCTTCGATTCCTTTGCCATCAATGACAAAGTCGTAGAACCTTTGCTTCACGCGATTTACTGCCGAGGCAACGTGATTGAAACGGGGATTGCTAAACAAAGACTGCTGGAGTCCTGCAACGAATCGGAATCGTGAACCATCGCAGAACTCTCCAAGGGCCTGTAGTACCGAGAGGTCAAGCACGAGGGCCTGCTCGTCTCTTGTGTCGAGGTAACCGAGCAGTTCATCTATGACAAGCAGTACGCCCATGCCGGGACAGTATGAATCAAAAGATTCCATGAAACGCATGAACTCGTATTTCACATTTGGGACTTCGCTTTGTGTGCGGAACTGGAAGGTGAAACCTACGGAGCGAGCTAGGGCGCAGAGCTCATCGGCCACCATCTCATAGAGCGACATCATCGTTCCAGCGATCTGTAGTCGGCGAACCTTGAAATGGCCAGCGAGTAGGCGCATTTTCTCACGCCAGGACTCATCCCGAACATACTCCAGATAGCTGGCGTCCTCTGCTATGAGGGAAACGAAGCTCATTACGTGACTCTTTCCAGTGCCATAGTTACCGACAACAAATATGCCCTTACCTTCGATGCCGCGCCCGAGGTCGAGCTGAGGTATAGCGACCGACTCCAAGGCCCTGCCGAGACTCGGAGTTATGACGAAAGTCGAGATAAGCCGCTTGGCTTTGGTTCTGTTGTCTGCATCGTTTATCTTTATCACAGTCTCAATGGGGTTAAGGGTGAACAGGTCTCCGTACTTCACTAGAAAGCCACCGCCTTCAAGCAAACTTCAGGTTCTGCCCTTACAAGGAAAGGCTTTCGTCACTAGAGGGAGACATTCCTGGTAGACGGGTCGGATGTGTATTTCAAGCAGCTCCAGGACAATCAGGGTCACCTGGATCTCTTGCTCTCTTCTCCGTCGGCCCGGGTCCAAACCGCGCGGTGGTCAGGGACTGTATTAGTCAGTCAGGCACTCAATAATGCAGCAACAAGCCAGTCCCCTACTTCGTGTACTGCACCCCGTCGGTATACCTGTTGCCGGGGTTCCAGAGCATGTAGGTCTCAATACCGTGCTCAAACAGGGCCTCTATCTGACCGCGTACTTCCGCAGGGCCGTACTTGATGCGCATGGAGAAGTCCTGCAGCCAGGGACGTATCTTCGACCGGAGCCCGGCGGTGCGCTCCTGAGCCTCGTCCATCGCCTTGCTGACCACTTCTTTCGGGTGCGCCTCCGGCACTTGGAAACCGTATATGCCGGCGTTGAAGTAGTGGGACGGGTAGACCATCGGGCATATGAAGTCGACGGAGTCGGCTACCTCCTCCAGCTTCTGTCCAATGCCCATGTCGTCGACGGCGATGGTGACGAACCCGAAAATGTCGGCGCCCAGGTAGGCCCTATCGCCGATCTCCTCTGACATGTACTTCAGGAAGGCGGCTATGGCGTCACCGCGGCCGTTGAATTCCGAATGGCCCGGCATCAGCACGGAACCGCTGGTCTCCATGCCCCGCGAGTTGTCGGGGAAGCGCACGTAGTCCAGCTGTATCTCATCAAAACCCATGTCCAGCGCCCATAGTGCGACATCCCGTACGTACTCCCAGTTCTTCCTGTCGTACGGATTGAGCCATATCATACCGTCTCTGGCGCGCCAAAGGCTCCCGTCGGCGTTCCTTATCGCCCTCTCGGGCTCTGCTTTGGCGCGGTAAGGGTCCTGAAAAGCCACGATGCGGGCTATCATGTAGTAGTCCTGATCGTGAAGCACGCTCACAAGAGCGGGAAAGTGGGGGTAATGGGCTGGAAGAGCAGGCACGTTCTCCGGCGGCGTCGTGGGCACCCTGCCGGAATTGTCCTTTACGTCGATCACGAACGAGTTGAGTCCGTCATGACCCCTCACGAACTCCATGATGGACCGCATGATCGAGGGCGTCCCCGCCGAGTCCATGGTGAGGTAGACTGCCTTGGCGGTAAGGGCCTTCTCCATCGGAGCGCGCAAATCCGCGGGCGCCGGAGGTTCCATTATGATCCCGGGCGGCTCAACAGGAACCGGCTCACCACCGAGGAACAACACGGCCCACTCGCCCAGATATCCCGCGCGCCCTGCAAAAAAGGCGCTTAGGAGCGCGATCGCCGTGAGGCTGTATAGCGCGATCTTCCTCTCTCGCATCTTGCGCAGTCGGCGTAGCTCAGCAGCATCAGTAGTAGTGGCAGCAACCTCTCGGCGATTCGCGTCCGGCATCAGTGGCTCTCCCATTTCTTGCCTGCTAGACGAGGCAATTACAGCTCATTTCTCTACGTGACGAGGGAATACCTCTCGCTGTTTCCACCCGAACGCAACCTGGCAGCTCTATTCTCAGAGAACATGCAACCAACATGCACTACTCCAGGCTGATGTGCATTCCTAACAGCACTACTTTGGGAATGCATGAAACCTGTAAGCACTTCCCCACGAGGATGTGCTTACAGGTTTCAGTCCGGGCGTTAGCCGCAATTCTATCGGGGTCAGCCGCAGTTCTATTAAGCGTCAGCCGCGATCCTACTTCTTGCTGTAATACCGAAGGGCCACTGATATCTCAATGAGCCCCACCGGCAGCTCGATGGGGATGACAAGCCTTTGGATGTCCACGGTGGATATCATGACACCCTTGCCGGCGATGATGGTGGGCGGAGTGAGCTTGCAGATGTAGCCGTGCTCCTCAAGACCTGCCGCGGCCTGACCGGTGATGATGTTCCCCATTTCAGCGATGGACGACTCGGCCAGCTCGTTGAACATCGGGACCGGCTCCCCCAAAAGGGTTGCGGCAATCCCCTTGGCCGTCTTTTCTGACATGCTGTACAGCACCGTGCCCTCGGCATCACCCGCGACTCCCAGGGCCACGTTGACCTCTCCGGACGTAGCCTTGGATGACTCCAGCCGAAGCTGCCCCCTGGTTACTTCCATGCTCAGCTCCGTCTGAAGGAACTTGTACGCGGCATCCAAGAACGGGTTTACCAGACCGGCTTTGAACATCGTGAATTACCTCCCGTCTCTAGTCGCCAACCGCCGGTAGAAGAACGGCTGCATCTGAACAAGACCGAACATGCCGGGGTTGAATATTGCTTCGGTGGCGCCGGTGAACAGGACGCCACCTTCTCTCAATGAGTTTGCTAGGCCAGCGATGACCTGGTTCTTGCCTTTGTCAGTGAAGTAGATCAGCACATTTCTGCACATTACCAGGTCGAGGCCGCTCGGATACTGATCGGAAAGCAGGTTCTTGCGGCGGAAAGAGACCATTTTCCGCAGGGTCTCGTTGGCCAGGTAACCCGTCCCGTCAGGGACGAAGTACTTGACAAGGAGACTCCGCGGGATGCCCGCCACCTCTTCCTTGGTGTAGACAGCAGCCTCAGCCTTCTTGAGGCTTGGCTCGTCGATGTCGGTCCCAAGGACCGTGCTACCCACGGCGCCCGCCTCGCACAGCGTGATCGCCAGGGTGTACGCTTCCTGCCCCGCTGACGAGCCTGCACTCCAGGCCTTGATCCCTCCACCTTGGTGGATAAGAGCCGGGAGCACCTTCTCGCGAAGGACCTTCCACTGGTCCGGGTTCCTGAAGAACTCGGAAACATTGATTGTGAGGAAATCCACCAGCGCTCGCAGCTTGGCGGGGTCTCTTTGCACCGAATTCGCCAGGGATGTGAAGTCCGGCATCCCGTTACGCGACCGATAGCTCTCGAGCCGCCTGTGCATCTGCTGGCCTTTGTAGCTTTCAAGGTCTATGGACGTCAGCTTCTTGACCTTCTGGCAGAAGTGCACGTAGTCCAGACCGTAGGTACGAATGTCGTCGCGATCGACTGTCTGACTCCTGGGCTTCTTTGCTGAGGCAGACGCCGGCAGTCCCAGCCCTGGTCCCTGCTCGAGTTGCTCGAGATCGCCGCCCATCATGCTCCCTCCTCAACGTCCCTGGCGAACCGCGTGATCGCGCCTGCGATCTTGGTAAGCGGCAGGACCTTGTGGGACGCACCGAGTTCTATGCACGCTCTGGGCATTCCCCAGACCACGGACGTTGCTTCATCTTGACAGAAAACTGTAGCGCCCAAGGACCGCGCCATCTTTGCCCCCTTGGCGCCGTCAAACCCCATGCCTGTAAGGATGACGACCAGGAGTTTGGGGCCGAAGACAGGGCCTGCGTCCATGAGAGTTACATCGACGGAAGGCCTCACGCCGTGCACAGGCTCGCTCTGATCCAAGTGGATGCAAGGGTGCTTATCGGCAACCACTCTTGCGTGCATCCCGCCTGGGGCGACCAGGATGGCTCCTCGCTTGAAGGTGTCTCCCTCGACAGCCTCGGCAACCGGCAGAGCGGCCAACCCGTTCAGCCTCACAGCCATTGAGCGGGTGAAGCCTGCCGGCATGTGCTGGACTACCAGCACGCTGCTCGGCAAATCCCTGGGCAGCTGCGTAAGCACCTCGTCCAGCGCCTGGGGGCCTCCGGTTGACGAACCGATGACGACAAGCGAGCTGGAGAGCCCGCCGCTGGCCGCCTCGCGACGTTCCGTCTGCTGCCTGGGCAGCCCCCGCCGCCTTTGCCGGAGCCTCGCCGACGCTGCAGCCAACACCTTTCTTACCAATTCGTCGGCTATGGGAGAGATATTGATGCGGCTCTCAGGCTTGGCCAGGAAGTCCACGGCGCCCAGAGACAAAGCCTCGAGGGTTGTCTCGGTCCCCTGTCCCGTGAGCGACGAGAACATCACCACCGGCACCGGCTTGTGCGCCATGATCCTGCGGAGCGCGGTCAGCCCGTCAACTCTGGGCATCTCGACGTCCATGACGATAACGTGAGGTGACAGCTCTCCGTTCATCTGCACTGCCTCAGCGCCGTCTCGCGCTTCGCCGACAATCGCAATCCTTGGGCTGGCCTCAAGCGCCCGCCGCAGGAGGTGTCTCATGAATAGCGAGTCGTCGGCGATGAGAACTCTGACGTCCCTGGCATTCTCCGGAACCTCTACTGGCACTGTTTCCTCACGGCCTCCATGAGCTTTTCGGGCTGGAAGGGCTTCACCACGAAGTCCTTGGCCCCGGCTCTTATCGCCTCCAGTACCATGCTCCTCTGCCCGAGTGCCGTGACCATGATCACCTTCGCGGCCTCATCCATGGACTTGATCGCCTTCAGCGCCCCGATTCCATCGAGGACCGGCATAGTGATGTCCATAAGAACCAAGTCCGGCTGTTCGGTTTTGTAGGCCTCCACCGCCTCTGCCCCGTTGGCGGCCTCGACAACCGAGAACCCCTCTCCGGACAACAGACGTGAGGCTTTGGTTCTCATAAACATCGCGTCATCTACCACAAGGACCTTAGCCACTCTGCACTCCTCCTACATATCCCTTTCAGTGCGGCCGACCGATGAGACGGTAACCCGTCCGCCGGCAACATAGAGCCTCATCGTACGGCCGTAGTCCTCCCCTACGTCCATCTTCAAGATCGTGATGCCCTGTTTCCATGCCGCTTCCTGGGCTGCCCGCACGTTAGCCGCCCCTATGTCCCCGCCGGGCCACGAGAGCGTCCGGAGCACGTGGGCGCCTCCAGCCAGGTAGCCCTTAAGACGGGGGACTTCGCACCCCGCTTCCTGCATGAGCGAGACAAGCATCGGCACGGCGGTATCGGCATACTTGCCTGCGGACAATCCCGCGTCAGGGTCCTCCCTCTTAGCAAAGCCCGAGGGCGCCAGGCTGCCGCCGGAAGACGGCAACACAATGTGAGCCAGACCTCCGATCCTGGTCACCGGATCCCAAACCGCCAGTCCAACGCACGAGCCCAAGGAGTAAGCCACAAGGACGTCATCCTTGCCGCCGGCTACTTTGATTTCCGATAGTCCCACCGCTATGTGATTGTGCATGCCCCTATCCCGTCTCCAGCGAAGAAGTTTTGCTCCGAGCTCACCTTGGGCAGGAACACGATCTCGAACATTGCCTTGCCCCCGGAAAGCGAGTATTGAATGTGTACGACGTATACTGCGTCAGAGAGACCGGAATAGGACAGGGCCGACCCGAGCACCGCTCCCGCCATGTCCCTTACGAGAACAGGGGGACTTGGCGAGATGGCGATACCGGCGCCATCCGCTATTGAGTTGATGAGGCAGGACCCGACCACGTTCGCCACTTCCAGGATCAGAGAATCCGTGAGTGGCGGGATCTCGTGAGGCGCTATGCCTTCGAATACTTCGGGAGTCAGAAACGTCACCAGCCGCTCGGCCGTGTCCGGCCTGAACAGCATGATCAGCTGCCCCTCGGCTTCGCCCTCGAACGAGCAGTAGGAAGCCAGTACAGGAGCTTCAGGGTTGCCGGCGAGGAGCGGGATCTCCCGAAGGTCCAGGAACGTCATCCTTGCCGTCGCCGTTTCCAGGTCCTTGCCCGTGTAGCTGGCCAGGGCCAACCGGGCGTTCTCGAGCCCCTTCTGCGCGTATCTTTGAAACGCTTCGTAGTCCGTCGCTCGACCCTCCCTAGACGACTCTGGCTACATCAAGGATGATCGCGGGGTCACCCTGCGCCAGGATTGTGGCTCCGGCAATGCCTTTCAGCCTGGATAAGAGCCGGCCCATTTCCTTGACGACTATCTCTTCCTCACCTATGAGGTCGTCGACTCCCAGGGCCATCGGCTGCTCGTTGTTGCGCGTGAGCAGGGCGTACTTCTCTCCATCCAGCTCCCACATACTCTCGCGGAGAGCGCCGTCCAGCGATATGAGCGGGACCACTCTTCCCCGCACGTTTATCGCGGGTTTGCCCTGAATGGTGCTCACGTCGAACCCACCCATGGAGAACACTTCCTCCACCGAAGAGGTAGGCACGGCGTACACGTCTTTACCGCATCTCACCAAGAGAGCCCGCATGATGGCCAGGGTAAGGGGCAATCTCAACGTAATCTGAGTGCCGGCTCCAAGCTTGGTCTTCACCTCGATCTGACCATTGACGCGTTCGAGGTTGGCCCTCACGACATCCATGCCGACGCCCCTGCCCGATACCTCGGTCGCTTTGTCGGCGGTTGAGAACCCGGGAAGGAATATCATCTCAACGGCTTCCTTCTCGGTCAGCTTCTGAGCTTGCTCTTCGGTGATGAGGCCCTTCTTAACCGCAGACCTCTTAACTCTCTCTGCGTCGATGCCAGCTCCGTCGTCCTCCACCCGCACCAAGACCTGGTTCTCCTCATGCCACGCTGAGAGCTTCACATGCCCTGCCCGGGGCTTACCTTTGGCCTGCCGCTCCTCCGGCATCTCGATGCCGTGGTCCACGGCATTGCGGAGCACATGGATGAGGGGGTCATCGATGGCCTCAAGGACCGTCCTGTCCAGCTCCGTGGACTCGCCCTCTACCTCGAATTCGATCTCTTTCCCGCAACGACCGGAAAGGTCTCTGATCATGCGCGGGAACTTGGAGAGGATGCTCTTCAGAGGGAGAAGCCTGGCCTGCATAATACCTTCCTGCAATTCCGTGCTGGTCCTCTGCAGGTGCGCTGCCAGGGAGCTGACGTCATTTCCTATGGACGAGGTCTCGCCCCGGGCCATGAGTTCCGCGGCTATCTGGGAGAGCCGGGTCCTGTCTATGACAAGCTCGCCGACCATGTTCATGAGGAAGTCAAGGAGGCCCACGTCCACCCGGACGGTCTTGCCCAAGTCGGATCGTTTGACGATAGGCGCCTCGCCCGACTCCTTGCCGCGTGCCGTCTCAGCGACCGCCTGCCCCTTGACCTCGTACTTCTCGATCTTCACGTCTTGGACGTCGGGGTTATTGCGGGCCACGCCCGCCACATCATCGCCGCCGTTGTCACTGATGAAGTAGACTTCAAGCACGTCTTTGACTTGATCGTTCTCTATCTGCTCCATAGAGGGGACGGAGCCCACGACCTCGGCCATCTCCTCGATATTGGTCACGATCTGAAAACATCTGACCGACAGAAGGGGTGTGTCTGCGCCAAAGCGCACAACGGCCCGCAGGACCTGCTTTCCCTGCTGCAGGGCCGCCTGTACCTTCTTCTGAAGATCCTCAGGCAGGCTGGCTTTGGAGGACCCTCCAGGAGCCGCTCCTGGAGCGGGAGCGCCTTGCGCGTCTGTCCCGTCTCCGAGGGCCTCAATGGTGGCCGTTATCCCCGCCGGAGAAGGCGACGGGTTTCCTGCGGCCATGGCCGCACGCCACTCTTTCAGCCAGTCCAAGACCGCGAAGAGGGTGTCCATGAGCGGCTTAGTCATCTCGCGCTGCCCGGAGCGAACGCCGTCCATCAGGCTCTCCATGCGGTGAGTGACCTCGACCGCTTCCTGGAGTCCGAGCGTGGCGGCTCCACCCTTCACGGTGTGCATCACACGGAAGACTTCCTGAATGAGAGAGGCGTCCTTGGGCGCCTTCTCAAGTTCTACCAGGTTGACCTCTGTAGCCTGCAGGAGATCGGATACCTCGGCCAGGAGGATCTCAAGGTCCTGGGCGTATTCGGATGAGTTCCCTTTGCCCTTCATCTTGCTCACTCGACCACAGCCGCCCGAAGGTCGGCCTCCTTAAGAGTCCTCTTCTCGGCGTCTGAGATGATCCTGGTAAGGTCTAGAAGGACGATAAGATCGCCGTCAACTTTGGCGATACCGAAGATGTACTCGATTTCCGGCCCTACGATGACCGTCGCAGGTGGCTCGACCGCATCATCAGGAATGCGGAGGACTGACGATACCGAGTCAACGATAACCCCGATGCTCTCGGATCCGGCCTCTACGAGGACGATCCGCTGGTTCGGGTCTCCCATCTTTCTCTCGAAACCGAAATGCTTGCGAAGATCGAGTACCGGGATTACCCTTCCTCGAAGGTTGATGATCCCCTCAACGAAGTCCGGCGCTCGCGGGACGCTCACGATCTTCTGAATCGGGATGATCTCCCGCACTGATGCGATATCTACTCCATAGATCTCGCTCCCGAGGGTGAAGGCTACTATCTGTCTTTCCTTCCGGACCGCTGAGTCGTCGTCGAAAAGGTTCGCTTCTCTTGCCACAAAACATACCCCCTTGCCCTTTAACTATCGAAACGGGCAAGGGGGTAGTTAATGAGGGTAATCGGTTTTTAAGCCTTCTTAAACTGGGAAAGCGGGGGCTCCAGTCCCTCGGGCAAAGGGGTCTTGTAGGTATCGCCAGCGAGCCGCTCGCGGAACTCGTCCTTGGCCTTCTCCAGGATGGCCGGATCCGAGTGCAGGATGATCGCGGCCGCCGCCATTACCTCAGCAGATCTGAGCATGCCTTTCTCCCCGAACCCATGCCCCGATGATGCTGCGATCTGCCACGAGTGTCCCGGCGACCCAATGGGCCAGCATGCGGCGGATACCTGGACAGTGGGTACAATCCAGCTCACATCGCCGACGTCGGTGGACCCGGCCATCACTTTGCCCTTATCGATGGGATCGATGACCGTGGTGTTGACCACCTGAGTGAAGAGCTCCTTGGGTGCTCCGTGGGCCTTTAGGGCCTCGATTACTTGCTTTCTATCGAGGCTCTTGGCGAGTTCTTCGGCGAACGCCAGGTCCTCCGGCGTCCAGGCAGGAGCGCCCATTTCCTTAAAGACCTCGAGGCAGAGCATAGCCAATGCGTCGTTGGGCAGGACGTCGTAGCAACCCGCCAGGAACTCGATGTCAAACGTGGTGCCGGTCATGAGCGAGGCGCCTTTGGCGACATCGACCAGGCGAGCGTAGATCTCTTCGACCTGATTGCGGTGGGGAGCGCGAACGTAGTACCAGACTTGCGCTCTTGCGGGGACCACATTGGGCTGCCCGCCGCCCTCTGTGATCACGTAATGGAGCCTGGCATCGGGAATGACGTGCTCACGCAGGTAATTCGCGCCGATGTTCATGAGCTCGACGGCATCCAGGGCTGACCGCCCGTTGTGGGGGTCTCCCGCGGCGTGGGCAGTCTTGCCGTAGAAGGTAAACTTCGCCGAGTTGACGCCGTTGGAACTGCCCAGCTGCACGGTATTGGTGGCGGCCGGGTGCCAGGTGATAGCGGCATCCAGGTCGTCGAACACGCCGTCGCGGGCCATGAAGACCTTACCGATGAGCGTCTCCTCTGCCGGGCAGCCATAGTACCTCACGGTACCCGGGAGGTTCTGAGATTGCAGGTACCTCTTGAGGGCGATGGCTGAGCCTAACGCGGCGGCGCCCAAGAGGTTGTGCCCGCATCCGTGTCCGGGAGCTCCTGCGCAGGCCGGCTCCTTGACCGGTACTGCTTTCTGAGAGAGCCCCATGAGGGCGTCGTACTCGCCGAGGAACCCTATGACGGGACCGCCGCTGCCCCACTCTGCCACAAACGCGCTGGGCATCCCGCCCGTCCCCTGCGTCGCACGAAATCCTTCAGCTTCCAGGACCTCAATCTGATATGCAGCCGAACGGTTCTCTTGCAGGCCTACCTCAGCAAACTCCCATACCTTTCTACTCACCGAAACCAGGGTATCCGAGACGTCGCCGATGTGCTTCTTTGCTTCCATGACTGCCTTGCGCTGGTCAGCTGCCATAACTATCCCTCCCCATGACGACTTGGCTCCATGCTCCTTTCGGCATGCGCCGGAACCACTCCTGCGCCCCGAGTCGTGAGCCCAATCTTCAGTCAGCGCAGGAGACGCCGCAAGCGGGTCAGCGCCCGGTGTAGGACGCGAAGGCGTCCCAGACCTCCGGGGTCTCGAAACCACGACGCCATGCGGCCACGCCTGCGAGACCGTAGGATTCGGCCAGTTCAAGACGTTTGGCGATGGAGGCGGCGTCTTCGACCCAGAGCTTCCAGGTATCCTGTCCGACGCTCTTTTCGGCGTACTGAAGGCCGGTCTCTTCATCGAAGACCGGAGTCACGCCCTGCTCGCGGAGCCATTCCTGCGCGTATCGCATCCCTATTGCCTGCTGGCTGACCTTCACGCCTTCTCCTGTCCTGGACTCCTTCCACAATCGCATGTAGAAAGGCATCCCGAGCACCAGTTTTTCGGCAGGGATCTCTTCGAGCGTGAGCCTTATGATGGAGTCGACCCACGTCAGGGCAGAGTTCGGACCCGCGACCTTCGATCCTGCCGCGTACTGGTCGTACGCCATGAGCATCATGTAGTCCAGGACCTCGGCGAGCCGGGACCGCTCGTAGCAGAGGGACCAGGTCGGACTCTTTGATTTCACGGTGACGTCCATCGAGACGGTCAATCCCATCTCGTGCAGAAGCGGCGTGAGCTCTCTGACGAACTGGGTGAGGTAAGGGGCATCGTCCTGGTAGACGTTCTCGAAGTCCAGATTGATCCCGTCCAGCGAGTACATCTTGGCGTAGACAAGTATCTGAGAGATGACCTTGTCGCGGAGGTCAGAGTCACGGAGGACTGTCCGCGTCCTCTGAAGCTCAAATGAATTGGAGAACAGCGCCCAGACCTTGTATCCCCTGGAGTGGGCCCAGCTTACGTACCTGGGGTCTGCGTAGTTCTCCACCTCGCCGGGCGTCTCACCCAACCTGAACCAGGTGGGAGACACGACGTTTAGGCCGCTCATCGGCCCGATTGAGGAGGTGTCGGGCGTGCGCCAGTCGACCTGTTCCCATACGAGGCTGACCCTGTCCCCCGAAAGGGCTGCGGGGACGTAGTCGTCAGCAGGGACAACCTCGGCAGGTTTTCTGGTGGGCTCCGAAAGGCGGCCTTTGGGCATCCATCCTGCGATGCCGTCTCTAGTCTGCACGTTCACCCACCCCCCCTTCGTCTCGAACAACTCGACTTCGCGGCCAGGTGGGAGGACCGCAATCCTGCGTGACAGGATCGACGGCTCCACCCTCACTACCGCGTCCGACACCGAAGTCGCCACCGTGGATTCCGCATCGGTCCGCCTGACAATGAAAGTCCCAGCCTCATCAGTTAGGATAGCCGTGACTGGGTACAGGAGCTCCAGGGCGCTTGCGGGGATGTAGGGCTCGTCGCCCTCCAGAGTAATGGGTAGCTGCAGTTCAACGGGATGTTGGTTCACGTAGGCAGTGAGTGAGTCCGTCTTCAACTTCACGACTTTGTCCTTGGTCGTAACTATGACCATGCCGTCCTCAGCGAAGGCATCGGGATCAATGACGTCCTTCACGAAGGCAAAGGGAACGTAGGCCTCATTAGCTTCGACTACCACCGGGTAGAACTGCCTCCCCCCGCGGTAGACCAGGCGCGGGCGCGATAGCGGCGGCTTTTCCTCGTACATGAAGGAGGGAGCGGCAACTACAGCCGCAACAACAAGCATGACCGCAAACAAAAGCGGCCAGAGCGGTGCACGCTTCGCCTTTCTTTGGGCTCTTGGTCCGTAGGACAATAATCCAACGCCTCTCCGGTTTCACTCTCTCTACCGATGCTCGACGTTTTCCCGACACTCGACGTTCTTTCGATATTGGCGCTCCGCCAGTATTCGACGCAGCGCCTGTGATCGGTGTTCTGTCGACACTCAGCGTACTGTCGACATTCGGCGCCCGACGGCGCTTACGCTATCTATCGTCACTTACGGAATATCATCGCAATTGGGTCCCGATTTTGGCAAAGGCCTTTTTGTGGCAAAGGATCGCGACTCATCCATAGTGAAGAGAAGGGTGAGCACCACACAAGGAGGTCAGCATTGTGCAGGAAACCTCACGCGAGATTGTATGGCGGAACATGGAGAACGAGCTCAAGGCCCTATGCGAAAGGGCAGGAGGCACGCCTGGCGAGACGGCGTCGGGCGTATGCGGATACGCGCTTTTGGACCTCTCTTCCGGCAAGCGGGCCGGCTTTCGTCAAGACATCCTGTTCGTGACCGCTAGCACCATAAAGATAGCAGTGCTCCTGGGGCTGGCTACCAGGGTCCACCGCGGCGAGCTCTCCTGGGAACAGCGTATCGCTGTCGGCACCGAGGGCAAAGTGGGAGGCTCCGGAGTGCTATCCCTCTTGCGCCATCAGGTTGAAGTCAGCCTGTGGGACCTCGCGGCCCTCATGATCTGCGTGTCGGATAACCACGCCACCAACCTTTGCATCGACTTCGCGGGGATGGATGCAGTGAACCAGTTGCTGGACGGCCTCGGCCTCCACCGCGTGAGGCTGCGCCGCAAGATGATGGACGCTGCGGCCGTGAAGCGCGGAGACGAGAACGTGGCGACTCCGGGCGAGCTCGTCGACCTCCTGGAGAAGCTCCACCGCGCCGATGGGATCCCCGCTCAGGTAGCAAATGACGTGCTCACGCTCATGGAGCTGCCCAAGAGTGGACCCTTCGCCCGCGCTCTACCCGCCTCAGTGAGGCGCGCAAACAAGACCGGCAGCCTGGACCGGGTGCAGGTCGACGCCGGGATCATCTACCTCCCGGGACTTGACTTCTGTCTTGCTGTCATGGGCAGTTTTCTGCCAAAGAGCGAGTCAGGCGCCGAAGACGCCGTTACCTCGATAGTTGCAGCGGCCTACCGGCACATGGCCCTCCTGGCCGACTGCAACGAATTGGGAAGGACGCAGATCTTCTAGGCAAAGCCAGAGCGACAGCGGAGGCTTTGCCGCGTCGCCAGCATAGTGCGTGCGCACAGCGAGCGGAGCGAGCTGCATGCACGACAGCGGGGAACACAGCCGGCTAAAGATGAACGACAGGTGTGAGGAGGATGCTAAAGGGCGCGCGAAGAGTGGCCTCGCGCGCCCTTGCTGTTTGACTATCAGCGGAAGGTTTCTTTGTACAGCCTGAGCCAGTTGCCGCCCAGGACCTTCTTTATCTCGTCTTCCTTGTACCCCCTGCTCACGAGTTCTTCCGTGAGTCTGGGGAATTCGCTGCAATCCTTCATGACGGACCCGCTGCCGGGAGGCATTCCGTACCCGTCAAAGTCAGACCCAAGCCCGACATGGTCAATGCCGGCAACTTTCTTGATGTGGTCTATGTGGTCGCATAGCCTGGCCAGCGATACCTTGGAGCGATCGTCGTCAACGAAACCGGGGGCAAACACAACCCCGATGACCCCGCCCTTCTTAGCCAAAGCCTCGATTTGCTGGTCCGTCAGGTTGCGGGAAGCCGACGCGAGCGAGCGGCAGTTAGAGTGGGACGCGATGTAGGGCCTCTCCGATACTTTGTCTACGGCCCAGAAGCTTGTGTCCGAGAGATGGGAGACGTCGACCAGCATCCCGAGACGCTCCATCTCCTTGACCACGGAGATGCCGAAGTCGGTGAGTCCGGACCCGGCCGATTTCTCTCCCTGCCCGTCAGCGATGTCGTTGCGCTGGTTCCAGGTAAGCCCCATGGCCCTGACGCCGAGGCGGTAGAAGTCCCGAAGGAGCCCAAGGCTCCCTTCGATGGCCTCGCCTCCCTCGATGCTGAGCAGCGCGCAGGTGTCTCCGTTCTGCTTGGCCTTCTCGATCTCGGCAGCGGTGGTGACCATGCGAAACTCCTCGGTCTCGTCCAGAAGAGCGTAGAACGAGTCCAGCATCTCGAGGGTTCTCCGGGCAGAGCGGGTGGGCTTGTACTGGTCTTCTATGTAGAGGGCCATCACCTGGCAAGTCACGCCGCCTTCTTTGAGCCGGGGAAGATCGATGTGACCGCCGTCGTTCCTCTCGAAGAAGTTGCGCTGGGTGGACGGCAGGCCCGGGTAGCCCAGTCCTCTGCCGGTTACCGCAAGAAGGGTGTCGCAGTGAGCGTCAATGATGATCGATTCCTTATGTATCCTCGTTGCATCGCTCATGGTTCTAACCTCCTCTTAACAGAAAGCCAGGCCCTACAGCAAGAGGGCCTGGCATCCGCCTTGGATCCCTTGACTATTCCTCAACCTTAATGGCTTCGGTCGGGCAGGTAGAAGCCGCATCCTTGGAGCAGGCCAAGTTGGCCTTCGCAGCGTCCTGGCTCTTGACGTCGGCCTTGCCGTCATCTCCCAGGTGGAACACGTCGGGGCAGGTGTCGGCGCAGAGTCCGCAACCAATGCAGAGATCCTTGTCCACGGTAACTTTGGGCATCCTTAGGCTCCCATCCTTTCAAGGCATTTCACAAAGGGATTATAGCATAGGAGCGCAGCGTCTTTTGTCAACAAGCACCGGCTCTTTGCGCAAAGACTTCTAGAAACGCCCCGAAAGTCCTCCATGCTACCTGATCTTTGCGTTCTTCAGGGCTTCCTGTACTGCCTGAATCCACTGCGTAGAGCTGGTGGTCGCCCCTGAATAGGCATCCACAGTGGCGCTATTGGCTTGGACGAACCGCTTCTCCATCTCAGCCTTGGCTTCAAGCGCTTTGGTATATGGATAGGTCGGCCAGTCCTTCAGGATGTTCTCCTTGGTGACATCGTCGAGCTTTACGGCTGTTATCTTATCGGCGGCGATCGTCACGAAGGCGATCCCATAGCCCTGTTCCCCTGCCGGTGAGCGGCCGAAGTAGGTACCATCGAAATACGTCGTCTTCACGCTCGGGGTCTTGCGGGCCTTTTCCAGGGCACGGCTTACTGCAGCCTTGTACTTCTCAGAGGAGCTGGTCGCACCTGAATAAGCGTCGACGTTGGCGTCCTGCCTCCCTATGAACCGTTTGGCCATCTCGGTGTTGGCTTCCTTAGCCTTGGGATAGGGGTATGTAGAGTAGTCTTTGGTGACGCCAAGCTCGGTTATCTCGGTGAGGGTGACGGCCGTGATCTTATCCTTCTGTACGGTAACGTCCGCCGTCGCGTAGCCGTGCTGCGAGTCAGCCTCGGAAATCCCTTTGTAAGTGCCATCGTTGAAAACCTTGGGCTTGCACCCCGCGGAACTCAGCGCCAACGCAACACATAAAGCCAAGACCGCGGGAACCAGCAAGTAGCGTTTCATCAGATAACCTCCCTCCAGCGTAGTATGCCCAGGTCGGAACGCCGCGTCAAACCTCATGATCGGGCAGGATCCGAGCCTCGGATGGGATCTGTTCGCCGAATTCCGACTCATTTTGACTGGAAAGTGCTGGATGGAGCTATCGCTCTCAGGTGACTTACAAATGCAGGTAAAGGGAGTACGCAATATAGGTACTCCTATCGTGTCGTGAGGGGTCGAACGATTCGCTCTTGTCCACAAGGGTATCCACAAGAGACCTCCCGAAGTCATCCGCCCTCTCATGTGCGTGGGGAGCGCATGAGACAGACACATGATCGCATTCGTTTCATGGGGGGTTCCTATAGATGGGAGAGTGCCGGGTGGTACGCGAGAGCGTGAGAACGCTCGAGAGAGAGGGTCGGCAGTTCGTGATCCGTTACAGCTTGGCGACACACGAAACGGAAGACGGGGAACAGTGCCTCATACAAGCATCAGTCAGTGAAACAAACGCGTCGGGGGCCGACTCGACCACCGGCTACAGTGTAGAGACGTCGTTTGTTCAGCCTGAAACTGTGAAGCGCATCTTTGAGATGATAGCGGGGGCAGAGGACCCGGTATTCCCGATCCACGTGCCGGAGATCATAAGGGACCAGCTGGCGGCCATGAGCATGGTAGCTGTCACGTCCACCAAGAGCTACTTCTGAGCAGAGGGAGTCCTGGCTATCTGGGGGAGCAGCTCGGACAACTCTATGAACTCATCGGCAGCGTCCACCAGTTCGTCAGCCGCTTTAAAGTTGCATCGCTGGTAGGCGTCGGGGTGCTGCGTGGACAACACCTGTATCCTGACGCCCCTCTGCGCTACCGCCCGCACCAGCGGGACGAAGTCCCCGTCCCCTGAGCAGAGGATGTACTTGTCACAGCGGTCAACCAAAGAGAGCATGTCGATGGCAAGTTCGAGGTCCAGATCGGCCTTTATCGTCCCGCCGGCGAACACCTTCAGCGGCTTTCGCACGACCATGTAGCCGTTCCTGTTCAGGAACCTGTGGAAAGATTGGGAACGCCTACGCCCGCTTTCCAGTTCCTCGCGGAGCGCAATCGGATCCGCGCTGTTGGATAGGCGCACGTACTGGTCAATGCTGTCGGTAGTCCATTCGCCCGTATAGTAGTAGGCCCTGATAAGGATGCTGTCCCTGGCAAGAATGTCGAGGAGCCTCACGAAGTCCACGTGTATCCCGAACGAATCGTAGGTGGCGTACTTGAAGTTCCAGCCGTCCACGAACACGGCCAGCCTTGAAAGGGGTTTTACCACGTCACCGCTCAACCAACCAGCCCTCCAATACGTGGTGCGCCCGGCGCGGCTCGAACGCGCAACCTCTGGCTCCGGAGGCCAACGCTCTATCCAATTGAGCTACGGGCGCACAATCCTCGCTTCATTATATACGCCTAAAGCCGCCCGAACAAGATTAGCGCTCCTATCACCACAAATCCCGCTCCTGCTACAAGCCTGATGATGTGGGCAGGCACCACTCGGTACAAGGTGTCCCCCACCAGCACTCCAATCAGCGAGGAAAGCACCAAGGCTGACGCCGATCCCAGGAAAACGCTCCACGGGGCTTTCTTTGACGAAGCGAGCATCATTGTCGAAAGCTGCGTCTTGTCGCCAAGTTCTGCGAAGAACACGGAAACGAACGTCGAAGCAACGATTCTCCAGTCCAATTCAGCGAGCCAGGACGGCTCGTCCCTCCCCTCTACCGCGAAAGGCGTCCGCACCAAGCCGCGGACGCTCTTTCCTCATTTCGCTGTACCCTTGCCGGGAATCCTCCCTACCGGGTCACCATATCCCCAGAGCTTGAGCTCTTCTATCCAACACGTCGTTCAGGGTCGGCCGGCCGATCTCCTGCAACTCGTATCTTACCCTTGTGTGAGGTTTGTCGATCCTGGCAACCTTGGTGAGATCTATGGGGGTAGCGATTACCACGGCGTCGCATTCGGTCCTGCGGATTGTCTCCTCCAGGTCCTTCACCTGTTCGTCACCGTATCCCATTGCGGGCAAGAGGGTCCCGATCCCGGGGTACTTGCGGTAAGTGGCCTCAATGCTCCTCACCGCATACGGCCTCGGGTCCACAAGGCTCTTGCAGCGATACCGCTTTGCCGCCACAACGCCCGCACCGTACTTCATCTCGCCATGGGTGAGCGTGGGACCGTCTTCTACTACCAGCACTTTCTTGTCCGTTATGAGATCCGGATCGTCGACAAAGATGGGCGACGCCGCTTCAACCACGTCGGCGCTCGGGTTCAGGCGCCCAATTGTCTGGCGCACGCGGTCCACGCCTTCAGGCGAGGCAGTGTCGACCTTGTTGATCACCACGATATCGGCCATCCGCAGGTTGGTCTCGCCCGGGTGGTAGGTTTCCTCGTGGCCGGGGCGATGTGGATCCACCAGGACAATATGGATATCCGGTTTGTAGAAAGGAAGGTCGTTGTTGCCCCCGTCCCAGAGCACGATATCGGCCTCTTGCTGGACCGAGTGCAGGATCAGCTGATAGTCTACGCCGGCCCACACGACCATACCCCTATCGATGATGGGCTCGTATTCCTCCCGCTCCTCGATGGTGCACTTGTGTTTCACGAGGTCATCGTAGCTGGCGAAGCGTTGGGCGGCCTGCTCGCCGAGGTTGCCGTAAGGCATCGGATGCCTGACCGCGCTCACCCTCTTGCCCTTCTCCTTGAGGATGTCAAGGACCCTGCGGGTTGTCTGGCTCTTCCCCACGCCAGTGCGCACCGCCGTCACTGCTATCACGGGTTTGGTCGCCTTCAGCATGGTCGTGTCCGGCCCCATGAGCACGAAGTCCGGTCCCGAAGCCATCACCATCGATGCCTTGTGCATCACATATTCGTGGGGGACGTCGCTGTACGCGAATACCACCTTGTCTATCTGGTGCTTTTTAATGAGCTCGGGAAGGTCCTCTTCAGGGTAGATGGGAATTCCCTGCTCATAACCTCCGCCTGCCAGTTCGGGAGGGTAAAGGCGGCCGGAGATATCGGGGATCTGAGTTGCCGTGAAGAACGCAACACGATACTCGGGATTATTGCGGAAAAAGACATTGAAGTTGTGGAAGTCTCTGCCCGCGGCCCCCATGATGGCCACGTTCCTGGGTTTGTCCATGCGCGCATCTCCTCACTTGCCGGATGGCTTGCCGGCTTGCTGACCGGCGATCTTACCGGTCTTTGCAGGTTACCCTGCGATTTCAGTCTCTTCGGTCCTGGGTGTCTTGACCCAAGCCTTTGGCTCCTTGCCTATGCTCCTAAGGAGCATGGCGCTGGTATAGGGCACAGGGAACACGAACGCAGCCAGGGGCAGCATGAGGAGCCCCAGGTAGACCAGGATCTGCCCGGCTAACGAATCGGGCTTGCCTGACTCGTCCAGGTACTTGGAATACCGCTTGAACGCGTAGAGGGTAAAGCCCAAGTAGATCACTGAGAAGGCGCTGAGGACCCACTGCCCTGGAGGTGGGACGATGCTCGGGTCCAAAAGCCCCTTATAGTGCAGCCCCATGGCGATGGGCGGGACGAATGTCGCTGCCTGATAGGCAACCCACTCGACCTGTCCTTTCACCAGGAGACTCATGTGGAGCCGGTCGCGCTTGCCGGGCTCCGTGTCCTCCCAACTGGCCACCTTTTCGACCACTTGAAGGTGTCCGGTTCCCCACCGGAGCCGCTGCCGGAAAAAGGCGCGGAAGGTTGGCGGCGTCTGCTCCGACGACATGTAGGGCAGGTACTCCGGCCATGCGTTGCAGGCGAGGTACGCTCTCGCCCCGAATTCCAGATCCTCGGTGAGGACCGAGCAATCCCAACCCCCGACCTCGTGGAGCAGGTCTTTGCTCACAAACACGTTGGTCCCGCCGACAAAGGGCAGGGTCCTAAACAGCCACGGCAGGTACCAGTCGTGGGCGATTGCCTGGTAGAGCGAGGCGATCCTGCAGAATGGGGTCATCTGGTAGAAGTTGCGGACCTGAAACACTGGTCCCTGGAGCACTCTCGAACCCTCGGGATCAAGCATCCTCCGGTATCCCACATAGAGCAGTACATCCCTGGCGGGTCTGCTCTCTGCATCGTAGAAGCCGCAGACCTCTGTGCGCGGGTCAAGGAAGGCGATACCCCAGTTTAGGGCCCGCCCCTTGGTCGAGGGCACCACTTGCCCGGTTCTGACTCCTCCCAGCTTCCCATCGAAGTCGGCGGGCACGACCACGTGCTTAACGGGAGCCGCACCCTGACGGGTCGAGATCTCGCGCGTAGCCCTCTCCAGGGCTTCCTGGGTTGTTGGGTACATCTCAGTCACGGTGCGGGCAACTGCATCGGGGAGGTCCGTCCAGGCGGATTTGCGGACGGCCTCTGCGACTCGGCCTGCGATGAAACCCGTCATACGGGTCACGATGTCGCGGGTGAGCTCGTGGTTCGCCTGCACCGTGTGGCGGATGGTCTTGTCCAGAGTCCGCCTGCTGGTCCCATCGGAGATCTCGGCAAACGCGGCGATTACCGGCACAGCGACCGCCAGACACGCGGGGTACACCCGGCCCTGATCAAGCGGAGAGAGCCACCCGCAGGTCCGGGACACAATGGAGAACAGCCTCTTTCTAGGCGGAGCGCCGTGGGAGCCGGCGATGGCGATGCAGATATCCCGTATCATCTTGTGCCTCTCCTGAGCGGGCAACGCGGCCAGCTCCGGCACACTGACCGAATACTTCTTTTGAAATCCCTTGGACAGGTATTCGCGGAGAGCGTACTCGGATAAGATGGAGAGCAGAACGGCTCTCACGCAGGCCTCTTGTTCTTTCGGCAGTGGCTCCCTCTGCTCGCCCCGGAGTATCGACACGGCCGCGCTCGTGATTTTGGCGCGGTCCGCCTCCGCAGATTGGATTTCCTTTTCGTCGGTGACAACGACCACTTCAAAGCGATCAGCTGGGTACTCCAGGCGGGTCAGGTGCCTCACCGTGTTCTCAATAACCAGGGACTCATTCCTGGCCGGCACCATCACGCTCACGAACGGCACGTCCCTGCCCAGCGCCCGGGCGGTCTCCTTCAGATCGCTTTGCCGGAGTGTGAGCCGCCTGTTCCAGTATTTCCTATCGCTGTAGCTCTTCCAGACAAAGAACCTGGCAAAGAGCACGAAAAAGACCAGATAGACCGAAAAAGCAACCATGTAGATGCTCTGGGCTGTCGTCATCTGCAGTGAGGGCCTCCCTTGGTCTGGGCGCAACTCTACATGCCCGCCAAATAGTGTTGCGCCTTGCCAGAGAGGCTATTCGCTTGCTCACGTCGAGCCAAAGGGCCGGCTTCCGAAGACTCCGCGCCAGCCCTTCGGGCTCCTTGGTCTATCCGAACTCTTCTTCGTCTATCTGAACTGCGGTCTAGATAATGCCGCCTACCATTTTGATCGCGTCTTCCAGGGTCGGGGCGCCGATCTCCTGGAGCTCGTAACGCACTCTCATTGAAGGCCTATCAACCTTCATAACCCTACGGAGGTCAATCGGAGTGGCGACGATGACCAGGTCGCACGGCACCGCAGCCACCGTCTCCTCCAATTCTTTCACCTGCTTGGGCGAGTAGCCCATTGCGGGCAAGAGGGGCCCGATGTGGGGGTACTTCTCAAAAGTGGCCGCTATGCTGCCGACGGCGTACGGTCTGGGATCGACGAGCTCGGCCGCTCCCCACTTCCTGGCCGCCATGACTCCTGCTCCGTAGCTCATCTCACCGTGGGTCAAGGTGGGACCGTCTTCGATGACCAGAACTCTCTTGCCGGCGATCTCCAAGGGTCTCTCAGGGAACACCGGCGACGCCGCCTCGACCACGATGGCCTTGGGGTTAACCGACCGGACGTTATTCCTGACCAGCTCGACGTTGGCGGCTTCCGCGGTGTCGACCTTGTTGATGACGACAATGTCGGCTTGGCGCAGGTTGGCTTCCCCGGGATGGTAGCCCACTTCGTGGCCCGGCCTATGCGGGTCAACCAGGACTATCTTGCAGTCGGAACGGTAGAAGGGAAGGTCGTTATTGCCTCCGTCCCAAAGTACTACGTCTACTTCCTGTTCAGCCCTCTTGAGTATCTCTCCGTAATCCACGCCGGCGTAGACGATGGTCCCCCGGTCCAGATGCGGCTCGTATTCCTCCCGTTCCTCGATGGTGCACTTGTGGTGATCGAGATCGCTGTAGTCGGCAAACCGCTGGCACGCCTGGTCGGCTAAGTTGCCGTAGGGCATCGGATGCCGGATGGCGGCAACCTTCTTGCCTGCAGCCCTCAGGATCTCGGTGACCTTGCGGGTGGTCTGGCTCTTCCCGACGCCTGTCCTCACCGCGCACACCGATATCACCGGCTTGCTGGACCGGATGGCAGTTGCCTCGTACCCCAACATGGTGAAATTGGGGCCCGCCGCCAACACGGCCGAAGCCTTATGCATTACGTTTGCATGGCTCTGATCGCTATAGGAGAACACGACCTCGTCAACCTTGCTCTTCGAGAGTATGTCGGGAAGGTCTTCCTCAGCGTAGATCGGGATCCCGTCGGGATACAGCTTGCCCGCCAGCTTAGCGGGGTAGGTGCGTCCTTCGATGTCCGGGATCTGGGTTGCGGTAAAGCAGACCACTTCATAGTCAGGGTTGTCCCTGTAGACCGTGTTGAAGTTGTGGAAGTCGCGGCCGGCGGCTCCCATGATTACGATCCTCTTTTTCGCCATTAGCTGACCCTCCGGTTATCTTTGTCTGGCGCTTTAGTCCAAGTCCCTACATGACCAAAGCAAGCAGCGCTTTTTGAGCATGCAGCCTGTTCTCGGCCTCATCGAAGATCACGGATCTGGGGGAGTCGGCCACCTCTGCCGTGACTTCCTCTCCGCGATGCGCCGGCAGGCAGTGCATGAATACGGTGTCCTTGCCGGTCTTCTGCATCATGACGGCGTTGACCTGATAGGGAGCGAGTTTCGCCAAGCGGACCTCTCGCTCTTTCTCCTGTCCCATGCTGGTCCAGACGTCGGTGTAGACGATGTCGATGTCCCGCAGACCGCTGTCGGCGTCGTTAGTTACAACGATCTTGCCTCCGTGGTGCGCGGCGTCCTCTGTGGCCAGCCTGGTGATCTCCTTGTCGGGTTCGTAGCCTGGCGCGCACACCACGCGGACCTCCATGCCCATCTTGGCCCCACCGAACATGAGGGAGTGCGCGACGTTGTTTCCGTCTCCCACGAAAGCCAGCTTGAGCCCCTTCAGATATCCGAACTTCTCCTTGATCGTGAGGAGGTCGGCCAGGATCTGGACCGGGTGAGTCAGGTCGGTAAGGCCGTTGATCACCGGGACCCTGGAGTACTTGGCCAGGTCCTCCACGTCCTTGTGGGAGAACGTGCGGATCATGATTCCGTCGCAGTAGCGGCTTATGACCTGGGCTGTGTCGGAGATGGTCTCCCCGCGGCCCAACTGCAGGTCATTAACTCCCAGGTAGAGGGCATGACCGCCGAGCTGGGTCATGGCCACTTCGAAAGACACCCGCGTCCTGGTCGAGGGTTTCGAGAAGATCATCGCCAGCGTCTTGCCCGCCAGCGGAGTAGGACGGATGCCCGCGTAGAAGTTCGACTTCATGTTCCACGCGGTGTCGACCACGGTCTCGATGTCCTCTTTGGACCAGTCGTGAAGCCAGAGAAGATGCCTGCCCTTTAAGTTCTTCATTCGAATCCTCCTTTGCGTACGGCCCCTGTGCCGCCTACATTGCATTTGTTGCGTTTACCCAGACCTCGCCCCTCATCTCCAGCTCTCTCCCGCACTTCGGGCATGATCCGCCCTCCAAGCGGGACTCCTCCAGTTCAAGGCCCCCTCGGGCCAGAAGAAGAGTGTGGCACTCGGGGCAGAGAGTGTCAGCGTAGCCCTTCTTCCACGCGTTGCCGATGTACACATAGTGGAGGTGTTCCCTCGCGATGTCGCGCAGGCGCTCCAGCGTACCGACAGGCGTGGCGGGAGACTCGAACTTGTAGTTGGGGAAGTACCTCGACAGGTGCAGTGGAATGGACGGTGACAGTTGGTGAAGCCACCGCGCAAGGCCGCCAACATCCTCGTCCCTGTCGTTCTCACCGGGTATGACCAGGTAGGTTACCTCGACCCAAGCCTGCTCTACAGCCTGCTCCACTGCCCTCATAACCGGTGCCAGGCGCCCTTTCACAGTCCTGCGGTAGAACTCCTCGGTCCACCCCTTCACGTCGATGTTCAGCGCGTCCACGAGTGGGAGCGCTTCCGAGAGAGCTTCAGTAGATATGTACCCGTTGGTGATAAGGACGTTGCTAAGTCCGGCCTGCTTGGCCAGGGCCGCGGTATCGAGGATGAACTCCATGAACACTGTTGGTTCATTGTAGGTGTAGGCGATGCCTGTAACCCGCGGGTGCTTGCGCTTTTGTTCTAAGGCCAGGTCGACCACTTGGGAAGGCGTGGCCCTGTACAGATTAGGCCGCTCCTGGGATATTTGCCAGTTCTGGCAGAACAGGCACCCGAGGTTGCACCCGTAGGACCCTACCGAGAACAGGTAGCTGCCGGGGTGGAAGTGGTATAGCGGCTTCTTCTCGACGGGATCCAGAGCGAGTGAAGACAGGAGCCCGTAGTTCATGCTGTAGAGGACCCCGTCTCTCACTTCGCGGACGCCGCACACACCTGTCTTGTCAGAGAGGATGACGCAGCCGTGGGGGCACAGACGGCACCTGACGGCTCCGTCCTCCTGCTTCTCCCAGAACCGGGCCTTCCGTAGTTCCACCGCAGCGCCCCTCTCACAAATCCCCGGGCAGTAAACTACCAGCCATCGCCCCACAGGGAACCTCGACCGACGCGAGATACGTTAGTGATATCTCGTTACGGTAAACCTGCTAAGCCGGACATCCTTCTCAAACGGGCTGATGCCGGCCTTCCGTTTGGCTATGCGCACCTGCTCCTTAGCCGTGTCAACGCCGGGAAGGTCAGGCAGCAGCAAGCCTTTTCTCCCGCCCTTTTGGACAATCACGCCGTACACTTTTGGATCGAGGTCATCCTCTGACTCCACCGGTTCGCTTTCCGAGAGGACGTCCACAGAGTAATCGAGGAACGCCAGTTCGTCTTCGCCGATCGGGTCGAACCTGGGATCTCTGGACGCGGCGCTGACCGCGTTCGACACGATTTCATCGGCCGCCCGCTCGTGTGTAGGCTCGGTGGTGCCGATGCATCCCCGGAGCATACCTTCTTTGTGGATCGAGACGAATACTCCGGCGGGCTTTGACAACTCGGGAGGCACGTCCCTTGGCGCCGGATCAACTCTGCCGGACCTCACGTGGCTTTCAACTGTCGCTCTCGCAAGCGAAACCGCGAACGTCTCGCCTTGCCGGAGCCTTGCCATCCTGTCCTCTCTCGCCTTCGCGACAACCCCCAGCCGGGACTCGCCGGTAGACTCCGGATGCAGAAGGACAACCCCGTATCCCACACCGAACGGACCCTCGTAGGAAAGCCTTTCCCCACGAGCAGTGTAGCGGTCCAATGCACCCATCATCATCACGATGGGGCGAAGGCCGCACTCGCCGGCATCCTCCGCAAGGTCAGCCGGGAAAGTGACAGCCTCTTCGGGACGAAAACCCTGGACTATCTCCACCATCTTGGCGTCGAAGTCTTTGCCCCGTGGGTTGTACCCTGCTGGGGCATCGGGCTTCAGCCTGTGGGACAGGTCTCCTGAGGCAAGCACCGCGATGCTCCGGCCGAGACCCGCCGCAGCCCGTTCGATGACAGCCCCAAACCTGTACAAGTCATAAAGAGGCAGGAACCCCATGTTTACAACGACCAGCCGCCCCGAGAAGCCTTTCTCCACAATGAAGTGAAGGGGAACCACCACGCCGTGGTCCAGTTCCTTCCCGACACCGTACATTTCCATCCTACGGTCGTCAAGTACCGCAAGCGGTAGATCGCGCTCTGCTTGGGCCTCCCGCTCAATTGCCGCCACCAGTTCGCGGTCGTTCTCAAGCTGCACCCTCACGCCAGAGGCGCCAAAAGCCGAGAGACTGCCGCGAAGAAGGGGTTCTGCTCGGACCGAGACAGCATCGGAAAACGTTGGGCCGTGAGGGGTGATGACCACAAGGGTACCGGCGCCGGAACCGGCGAATGCCTGCCCCAGTCTGTTCAGCGCTTCACACGTAGCGGAGGCCTCCCTCTCCTCTCCCTTGCCTACCGCAGGCACCACTATGGGAGGGTGGGGGGACAGACCTGCGATGACAACCGCCTGTTTCATGCCTTACTGCACCACCTTTTGCACGAACGGAGAGGTCGCCGCCCTAAGAAGCGCGCTGTAGCCGGGGATGAACGTAAGGACGTCGCCTGTCTTGATCTTGCGCTCCGAGTCCTCGACATCGCAAATGAGGTGGTCTGATGACGCGCCGATGATGCTTACCCCGCTCTCCACGGGGCGGAGCGAGTCCGGGTCAACGTCCTGACGCCCGACGGCGAGTATAGCCCGCCTGCGCCGCCCTCTATCCTCGAACGTGAGGACCACCCCAAAGGCGTTCTGGCCTACTCGCCCAAAGGGTACAGAGGGCTTCTCCTGCACCTCGATCACTTCTGCGGCCACCCTGAACGCGTTCAGGTGACATCCTGGGACAGCCGAGCGCTCGACGGCTTCGGTGCCCAGGAGTATGCTCTCGCCTATCCTGAGTTCGGTCACACCGTGGGGAGTCTCTCCCCTAAGGACCATAGGCATGTTGGCCGAATTGCCCCCGGATACGCGCTGAAGGGGCCGGCCAAGCGCGGCTTCTATGTTCTCTCTGACCTCAAGGAGCATCTCCATCTTCTCGCGGGTAGGGATGACCCCCCCGTAGCAGGCAAGGTTGGTCCCAATGCCGATGAGTTCCGCACCGGTAACCTGCGCCATTTCCTTGGCGATCCTGACAGCGTTCTCGGTCAAGACTCCCTCTCTCAGGTCACCCAGGTCAACCATCAGGATCACACCGTGGCGCTTCCCCAGCCGGATCGCCGCCTCTCCCAAGAGCCGAACGGTGGCCGGATCGGAGTTGAGGCTTACATCCGCTACCTGGACCGCCTCTGCGGCGCGGGAAGGGGACGGAGCGCGGAGCAGCACGGTCTCCCCTTCGTAGCCGAGGTTGCGGAGGTTGCGCAGCGTTTCGGTCCTCGAGTCGCCGATGGCGGCTGCGCCTCCGTCGACCATAGCCTTGGCAACCGCGACGTGCCCCATCACACCTTTTGCCACGCCGACTAGGCGCATCCCCTGCCGCCCCAGGAGGCCGGATATGACCCGTGTGTTGTGGCGGACCTTCTCCGTATCTATATACAGCGCGGGATGGGTGATCATCGCAACTCCAAGCTCCTTAGCAGAATCTGCCTTGCTTCGTCCGGATACTCGCGGGAAAGGACGCCGCATGAAGCCATAATATACCGTGTGTCCAGGAAGACCGCGGCATCCTTGGGATAAAGCTCCCTGCCGGGACCCTGCCCTACAAGCTCCCTGAGGGTATCTTCTCCTCCCGGAAGCTTGGTGAGCGCACCTCCCGTTCCGATCACGGTCCTCACACTGGAGAGGTCTTTGCCCAAAGCCACGGTCTGCCTGCCGGAAGGCCCGTACAGGTACTTGATCCTTCCTGCGTGGCGGCCAAATGCGGTCCTCGCCGCGTAAGCGGAGAAGTACACAAGCATCCGCACCATTTCCGGGTCCGTCGGGACGACCTGAAGCCGCCCGAGGAGCGTGCCGGGATCAAACCCCAGGTCCCGTTCGGCCTCATCTTTGACCTGCTGGTAGATGTTCGCGGCGTTGACGTGGATGCCGAGGTCTCCCTCGACAGTCCGTTTCGCCAACGGCTCGGGGCTTTCCAGGATTGACTGGATCTCGGGGCTGCCTTTCGCGACCGAGTGGACGTCGGTTGTGGCGCCGCCGATATCCAGCGCGCAGAGATCACCTAGGACCGGGTGCAGCATTTTGCAAGCTTCCATCACCGCTCCCGGAGTGGGCATTATGGGGCCGTCCACCATGTCGCGAATCCTGTCCATGCCCGGGGCTCCGGTTATGTGCTCTTCAAAGACTTCCTGGATGACAGCCCTGGCCGGCTCCACAACAAGCTCGTCAACTCTGGGATAGACGTTGTCGACGAGGTAGACTTTGATGCCGGAGGCCTCAAGGATGCCCCGGACCTCGTCCTGGGCTGCCACGTTCCCGGCGTATATCACGGGGACCTTAAGGCCGCTTCCGGCCAGCAGCTTGGCGTTATTCACGGCCGTGTCCCGCTCGCCGTAGTCGACTCCGCCCGCCAGCATTATGATCTTGGGCCGGAGCGATGTAAGGCGGCTAAGGTCGCTCTCGGTTATGTCGCCGGCGGTGACCATGCGCACAACCGCGCCGGCACCCAGCGCCGCTTCCTTGGCCGCTCTCACGGTCATGTCATAGACGAGTCCGTGGACTGTCATCGAGAGCCCGCCGGCGGCGCTCGACGCCGCCATCATCCGTCCCCACATCAGCTCCTCGGGAGCGCCCTGGCTCTCGGGGCTCAGCCTCCGGGACAAATCTCCCACCGCAGCGGATAGTCCTATCGTGACGTCACCCTGCTCCACAGTTGTGAGTGACATGCCTTGCCCCAGGAGAGCGGGACTGCTCCCAAGGCTGAACGCGCTCACGACCGTGGTGGTGCTCCCTATTTCGGCGACCAAGGCATCGACTCTCATGGCGGCCTCTAGCCGTTCCCCCTGTCTTTGGGGAGCTTGCCTTTCCCCTCTTTCCACAGTTCCTGGCGCTTCTTGCACAGGAACGACGCGACGTGTATCCCCTTGGTGCCGCGGCCAAAACCGGCATCCAGTCCGGCCGCCACCGCCAGTTCATTTGTTACCTGGGTCCCGCCGCCGACCAGCATGAACTGGTCCCGAACGCCTTTCTCCCTGCAGAGCATGTTCAGGCGCTCCATGTTCTTCCTGTGGATGTCGGCGTGGCTGATGATGGTGGATATGAGGATAGCGTCGGCGTCTTCCTCGATGGCTGCGTCGACCACCTTGTCGATGGAGACTGACGTGCCCAGGTAAGTCGCCCTAATGCCAAACCCCTCGATGCCCCCGTGTTTGATGTCGATGATCTCGCGCATCCCTACCGAGTGCTCATCCTCGCCTACAGTGGCGCATACGACCTTCATGGGGTTTTTGCGGATGTCCTCCCGTATCTCCTCGGCCGAAAGCACTTCCGGCTTCTCGGGTATTTTGAGCGAGTTCCTGTCTATGGAGAAAGGAAGCCGCGCCTTGATCTCAACCAGAGTGCCCTCGGCCGGATGAGCGATGCCTTTGTGGATGACCTCCGGCTCCAGGAGTCCGAGCTTGCGCGCCATTTCCAGAGCGGCGTACTCGGCTATCCGCTCGCTTTCGGCTATGAAGATGGTGAGGGTCAGGTATCCGTCGTTGGCCCACTGAACCTCGGGTTTTATGGCGCCGGTGGCCAGTTCCTTCGCGACCGGTGCGTACCTTCGCTCCACGTTATCCTCGGGATCGAGTTCGTCGATGAAGACTATCTTGTCGCGATCGCACAGGGTACAGCCGTCTATCAGCGCGCATGGCCGGGAGCTGTCGCCCGGCAGGTTGTTGTAGCCGAAGTGGTGGCACACGGGGGCCATGTAGTCGCCGTCGCGGGGGACGATGCTGGATGCGGCTATCCCGCCCATTGGGTCCCTGCGTATGCCGTCGCCGTTCCTCTCGGGGTACAGTCCCGAGTCCACGAACATACCCTGCTCTACCGCCCGGAAGTACCCCATCTCCTTGACTTCCTCCAGGTACAGCACCGCGCGTTCCGCCAATTCCCGTACCTTCGCCGGGAGAGGACCGTCCTTGCGAAGCTCAACCATTTCGAGGATCCCGTCCATGCCAAGGAGGGTCTGCTTGGCGGTGTCTACAGCCGCCAGGTTGTTATAGTGCCAGGGGACATTGCGGCCTTCGTCCGGCGTGATGGTGCTCTGGACGTCGGCGGAAGTTAGCCGAGACAGCACCAAGTTCATGGTGTGAGTCACCGTGGCTTCGCGGGAGTCCGATTCAATGTACCTGGTATTCTGCTGAGCCCTGATCTTGTAGTCCGAGAACAGCCACCTTACCGCCACGGCATAGGGTAGGTCGTAGGACATGGCAGGAGCAGGCGGCGCGGTCGGCGGCACGCTGGAAAGGGCGATGTGGTCCGGGGCCATTCCGATCATCTTTGAGTACGCGCAGTTTATGGCGTGCTGCACCAAAAGCTCGGGCATCACTTTCCAGGCTTCCCTCGCCGTCGCGTTGGCGTTGTGGGCCCCGTCTATCTGCAGTATCCCGGCGTCTGCCATGATCTTCTTGGCCACGGCGGCATCCACGAAGGACCGCTCCATGTTGACGTTGCGGTAAAGCACGTTGTACTGGGGGTCTTGATGTGCGCCGTTCACGCCCTCTTCAGCGAACAGCACCGCTATCTCGGGTCCCGCCACTCCCGAAACGTAGGAATGGAAGTTCAGGGGCCGGCCCACCTCGTCTTCGATGAGGTCGAGGGCCTTTCTGGTCGCCCTGAGCTGCTTCCTGGTGATCGGAATGCCGCCCACGCCCTCGGGAGTCCCCTCCAGAAGGCCGTCAATGTGGCTTTGGCCCGTAGTGCGGATGACCATCATGTGGTCGGCGCCGTGCCAGGCTGCCATCCTCATGCGCCTTATGTCGTCCTCGAAACGCCCTGAGGCTATCTCGGTGGTGATCACGTAGTCGGGCTGGGGATCGAGCCCCCCGAAGTACTTGGCGGCCGGAAGGGGCACTGACCTGTGCAAAGGAGCTGAGGTCTCCTTGTACGTGAAGGGGCCGACCTTCTGGTCCGGTATCTTCGTGCGCCAGGTCCACCCTGTCCGCCTCGGGTGGTAGTGCTCAAGGTCCTTAAGGACCTCTCCTATATCTATCTTGCGGTTGGGGTCGAGGCGCTGCATGCCCGCTCACCTCCGAACGAAGCCTTCAGCTCGTCCCATCCCTTGCCGTTGGCAAGGTCGCGTCCGGCCTCGAGGTACTCTTTGCCTGTCTCTTGCGCGTACCGGAGCACAAGGTGCCCCGCTCCCTTGCCGAGGAGGCCCCGCTTCTCAGCAGCGCTGACAATGGCGGCTGCCTCCAGGCTGGAAAACCCCATGCGCAGGAGCACTGACCGCTCGATAGAAGGCGAAGTATGGTTGTATGCGAGATCGTAAAGAGGCTTCACAATATCCTCGGCCAAGCGCCAGAACCTTTCTTTCAGTTGCTCGTCAGAGAGGCCTCTTAAGTGCTCGCGCCGTTTCTCGAAATCTGATGGCCGCCCCACCGCGCTCACCTCACTCTTACGCCGAGTTCCCCCAGCATCCTGGCGGTATCCGCCTCGGTCTGGGATGAGTCCTCGGCGAGGAATTTGACTTCTTCCGGACCTGCTTCCCGAAGATTGTTCTTCTCAACGGCGTTTCGGATATACGACCTTCTCATCCTCGTCAGGTCCATTTCGGTGACATGCAGCTGGTCGAACCGCTCGGGTATCACGATGGCTTTGCCCGGCACGTTGTCCTTTGGATCGCCGCGCCTGACCTCCACCCCGTTCCTGCGGGCAAAGTCCAGTTGCGCCTGAGGATGCTTGCCGGCGCCGGTGTACTCGGTCTCCTGCACCACTACTATCTCGTCATGGGGGAGTTCCCTGGCCAGGGGGATCGCTGCCGCCAGCGACGTGTTACCGGCGGGTCCTCTTTCCATGCCTTCGACGGTGGAGAGCGCCTCGGTCACATAGAAGACCTCGCCCTGGGTGACGGTGACGTACCTATCCAGATACCTTAGGGGTCTCGCGGCGTTCCGGGGGACGTCTGTCCTGTCTGGCCAGGTGGCGAAAGGCACCCCGAAGCCGGTGTGCCCGGTGGTGAAGGATTTCCTGTTGAAGTCGTGGTCCGACGCCATATGGAGCCCCGATAGGTCTACACTGGCGCCAATGACTTTGGTGTTAAGGGCGCCCGCTCTGCGCAAGCCTCTGGCAGTGCCGGTCACGTTTCCGCCGCCTGCATGGGTGACCACCACGTACGCGGGGTCCTTGCCGTAGCGCTCGCGGACGTCCCTGACCAGCTCCCATCCCAGGGTCTCGATGCCGGCGATGCCGAACGAGCTGTACAAGGAAGCGTTGAAGTACCCGGTCTCTTCGAGGAGTTTCAAAGCGACGTAGAACAGCTCCGGGCCGACAGTAAGCTGGATCACTTCAGCCCCGTATGCCTCGCACTTCCTGGACTTCTCGATGATCTCCGGCTGGCCGACCTGCCGGGAGTCGAACACTTCCTGGACGATGATGCATCCCAGATTGCGCATGGCAGCCTGGGACGCCACAGCCGCGCCGTAGTTGCCGCTGGTGGCCGCAAGCACTCCCGGATAACCGGCCTTCTTAGCCTGGTAGGTCGAGATGGACGACCGCCTGTCTTTGAAGCTGCCCGAAGGGTTGGCCGCCTCGTCCTTCACCAGGATCCTGGCGCCATACCCAGGCTTTGAAGTCATCCTGACCAGTTCGGTGATATTCTTCAGCTCCAGGAGCGGCGTGTCGCCGACGCCCACGTCCTTTTGGATCTTCCTTACTTCCTCAAAGGGATAGGCGGCCTTGGTCATCATGGCTTCGTAATCAAACGCGATGCCGCCGGTCTCGAACTCGCCGTACTCTACGCCCAAGGCCTTCCTCATGATCTCGGCCCTGCGAGCCATAACCGCAGCGTAGGACATGTCCCTACTCAAACGCCCCTCCCCCTTTTCAGCATCGCCCGGAGTTCCTGGGCGATTGGGGCAAGTTCGGGCACCAAAGGCCCGTAGGTGTGGGCGTAGCCTGGGTCCAATCGCGTGAGGGTGCCGGTGACGATCCTTCCGGCTTGGGTTTCTATCTCGACTTCCTCTCCCACCGCCGCCTCGCCGCGGGCGCGTCCCTTGATCCACGCCTCGAGAGGCACTTTGCTTGTGTCATCGGGGACGCCTGCTGCCCGCTCTCCCACAGGCAGAATCACTTGGTGTATCTCAACCAAGTCTCCCACCCTGCATCTTGCGTCCATCCCCGGTCACCTCCCCTTATCCATCCCTGTTGCCGTCCTCAAGGACGACGAGAGGATGGCCCTGGGCACCGGGAGGTCGGCCATGGTAACGAGGCCCGGCCTGGCCGCGGTAACCAGCGGGATCATGTTCACAGCCGCGGCGATGGTGCCGATGCCGCCGGGGATCTCAGGCTTTATCGATAGGTTGACAGGCGGATCGCCCTGGATAGTGATGTAGTCGCCCGTGTCCACTCCCTCGGCTTCCGGGCAGATCTGCTGCGGGTGCTCCAGGAAGATAACCTCGCGTTCGCCGGCGTAGGCCCTTGCGGTGTGCCTGCATCCGGCCACATTTCCAGGCATCACGTGGGCGTAGCGGGTCTTTCTTTCAATGTTGGTGATGATCGGTTCCCGCTCCTCAACCACCTTGTCGATTTTCCAACCCAGAGCTTCCCCAATCATGTAGATGGACTGCTGGAAGCCGACATGGCCAACGATGTCGCCGCTCTCGATCCCCTTCTTGAACTCGTCGGGCGTTGTCCCGACGCCCTGGGTCCTCATGACCGTGGGACCAAACGGCGCAAGGTCGTTCACTCTCTTGGCGTAGATGTGGCGGACGTCCCGGCAGATGCCCGTAAGCGAGATCACCAGCGTGTCCAGAACAAATCCGGGGTTGATGCCGGTCCCGAGCACGGTCTTCCCTGCCGCCTTAGCGAGCGCGTCCATCTTCTTCGATAGGTCGGGCTCAACCGCCCAAGGGTAAGCCATTTCCTCCGCGATGGTGACTACGTTGCATCCGTGCTCCAACGCTGAGGTGATGTGAGGGAATACATCGGTAACGAATGAGGAGGTGGCAATCACAACTATGTCTGGTTTCGCGGCGAAAGCATCATCGAGGTTGCTGGTCACCGTCACTCCGGCCCGGCCTGCCCCCAGGAGTTCTCCGAGGTCCCTACCCACTTTGGACGCATTCTGCTCGAGAGCGGAGACGACTTTGAGTCCATCCTTCTTCAGTAGGAGTTCAGCCATCCCGCTGCCCATTGCTCCGAGGCCCCAAAGCATCACTCTAGTTTCCGTGGGCATCGTTTCACCTCTCTTCAAGTTTTAGGGGAACATTTTCGTTAGGAGTCTGCCCATACGGACCGCATTTCTCCTACCTTATGCATTCTTGCATATAAAGGAAAATCCTGCTGCTGTCGGACCTAGGGTGGTGGCGGAGCTACCCCGGGCCCCCTCGGCACGTGTCAACCTCCCCATCAGCAAAATCAGAACCCGTCGTTCTGCCCATCGATAATCCGGATTGGTAGCTTTCATCATCACGTCGGAGGGGATTGGTAGCTTTTATCATCACATCGTAGAGGATTGGTAGCTTTCATCGTCACGTCGAAGAGGATTTGTAGCTTCCATCATCACGCCGAAAGGGATTTGTAGCTTTTGTCATCAGGTCGAAGGGGATTGGTAGCTTTCATCATCACATCGGAATGGGATGAAGTCAGGATTGGTCTTCCTCCCCGTCGATGGAACAAGAACGGTAGACTTCACCATCAAAGTAATGACAGAATCAGTAGCAGTGAGTCAGTAGCAGTGGATCAGTGGCAGTGAGTCAGTGGCAGTGAGTCAGTGGCAGTGGATCAGTAGTGATTGTGCTTGGGGGGCATTTACATGGACATCAAATACACAAAAGACGGCAAGAACATCAGGCTCCGTCTCGAAGAACCGGCCGATTATCGCGTTGTGGAGGAGCTCACCCGCGAAGCGTTTTGGGGGATGAGCCGTCCCGGCTGCGATGAGCACCTATTGGTACACAAACTTCGCAAGGCCCCCGCCTTCGTGCCCGAGCTCGACTTCGTAGCCGAGGTCGACGGCAAGATCGTGGGAAACATCATGTACTCCAAGGCTAAGGTTGTCGACGATTCTGGCGCCGAGCATGAGGTGCTTACGTTCGGCCCCATCAGCGTTCTGCCGGAGTACCAGTACAAGGGCATCGGCCAGGCGCTTCTGCGGCATACCATAGCCGAAGCCAGGCGGCTCGGGTACCGGGCTATCCTGTTCTTCGGTCACCCCGACTACTACCCGCGGGTAGGATTCAGAAGAGCAAGCGAGTTCAACATCCTGACGGCAACCGGGAGGAGCTTTGATGCGTTCATGGCCATGCCTCTCTTCGATGGCGCGCTTGACGGCATCACCGGCCGCTTCCACGAAGATCCGGTCTTCAACGACCTGGATCCAGAAGAGGTGGAGGGATTCGACAAGGGATTTCCTCCAAAGGAGAAGCCCGATCTAGTCTCAATAGACGTACTCCTGGAGCAGCTGGAGGCTCCCGCCCAGGCTGCTATCCGCGACCACGGTATTAAGGTGCTGGCCTGGTTCAACCGTTTTAGCGGTCGGGAGATCGCTTCGTGGCCGGGGATCGACGAAACGGCAATAGCCGTCATTAACAAGACGCTCCAGGAGCACGGGTTACCATCTAAGGTGTTCCCCACAGTAAGACGTAAGGCGCCAGGAACTGCCGGGAGCTGCTGGGTTCACGACTAGACCTCTCCGAGACCTCCGCCGACGAACTCCCTTATGGCCTGGCGGATGCATTCCGCGAGGTCTTGCTGGTAGGAGTGGGAGCCTAAGAGCCCTTCCTCCCGCGGATTCGAGAGGAAACCCAGCTCGACGGTGGCGGATGGAACGTTCGAGTGGTTCAGGATGAAGTGCTCCAGTTTGGCCGAGGCCTCGCGAGGGGTCTCGGTCTTCTCTTTCAGCCGTGCCTGGATCAGTTCCGCCAGGCGCTTGTTCTCCTTGTTCTTCGAGGAGTTGAAGAAGGTTTGGGCGCCCCACTCCGAGGAGTCGGTGAAAGCATTGGCGTGCAGGGAAATGACAATGGTAGCACCGGTGGACTTGATGAGCCTTATGCGTTCTTCGACGTCGTCCTTGTCGTCGGTTTGCAGGTCGTAGTCGCCGGTGCGGGAGTAAACTACCTTGGCCCCGTCCCTCTCTAACCGCACGCCCAAGTAGAGAGCTACGTTTAGAACGACGTCCTTCTCCAAGACCTCCCGGCCGCAAGCGCCAGGATCGATCCCTCCGTGTCCGGGATCTATGTAGACGACTTGGCCGGCGAGTGGACCGGGTTGCGCCGCAGTAGGCAGTACCATCCGCCCAGCCACCCATGCCACCGAGAACACCAGGGCGGAGATGACTACTGCCAGGATGGTCTTCTTGGAGCTGACAATAAAAAGAGGCAGGCGGCCGCGCCTACCTCTACGTCTAGCCATGTGCATCCCTCACGCAAAGACGCGAACTCACAAAAGAACAGTACTCCTGAAGAAAGCGAGTTATTCTTCCCCTTAACGCTTGGAGAACTGCGGAGCTTTGCGGGCCTTCTTGAGACCGTACTTGCGGCGCTCCTTCATCCGCGGGTCGCGGGTGAGGAACCCTGCCTTCTTGAGCGAGGCGCGAAGGTTCTCGTCGACCACGACGAGCGCCCTGGCCACGCCATGCCTGCAGGCGCCGGCCTGGCCGGATAGCCCGCCGCCCTCAACGTTCACGAAGAGGTCAAACTTGCCCTCGGTCTCCGTGAGTTTGAACGGAGCGACTACAGCCTGCTCCAGGCTGGGGTTCATGAAGTAGGACGACAGGTCCTTGCCGTTCACGTCGATTTTGCCGGTACCCGGAAGGATCCTTACCCTTGCGACAGCGTTCTTACGCCGCCCGGTCGCGAAAACTGCTTCTGACAATACTACTCTCCTCCTTGCCACACGGACGGCTTCTGAGCCTCGTGAGGATGGGTCCCGCCCCTGTAAACGAAGAGGCGCTTCATGATCTTTCTGGAAAGACGGTTATGAGGGAGCATGCCCTTGACCGCGGCCTCGATGACGGCCCGCGGGTTCTTCTTAAGCATGACCTCGTAGGGGACGTACTTTGCCCCGCCCGGATAACCGGAGTGGGTGAAGAAGACTTTGTCCTTGGCTTTGTTGCCCGTGAGCTTCACTTTTTCAGCGTTCAATATGATCACGCTGTCCCCCGCGTCGACGGATGGCGTGTAAGTGGGCTTCAATTTGCCACGAAGGATGCTTGAGCACAGGGATGATAGCCTTCCGAGGGGCTTCCCTTCGGCGTCGATGATCCACCACTTTCTCTCGACCTGCCCGGGTTTAGCCATGTACGACTCGGCCAACGTGAAAACCTCCTTGATGCTGCCAATGCAAGCAGTACTTATTCTAGCGGTGCACCTGGGCTGGGTCAAGAGTATCTGGTTTCTATCCGATTGCCTGGGAACCCTTTACCGCATAAACATGGCGGAACTTGCCGCTCCGTGGGTCACGCTGAGGGGGCTCCGGCGCGCGGCTAATCTCGACGGACGTCAGGCCCTGCCCCGCGAGGAAGGCCTGCAGCCGCCCCTTCAGAACCGGCCAGACGAGGCCTTCGTCTCCCGCAGTCTTTGCTTCTAGTCTCACCGACAGTTCGACCGGCGATGTCTGGACCATCTGCACCCGGTAGAGACCAGGTGTCTCCTTGGCAACGGCAAACAGCGCGAGCGGCAGTACTCTGACGGCCTGGCCGTTTCCCGCTCGGAAGGAGAGGACATCGTCGGTGCGACCTTCGACCTGGATCCGGGGGAGTTTCGACCCGCACGGACAGGGCTCCGTGTTTATGGTAATCCGGTCACCGAGCTCGTATCTGATGAACGGCTGTACGCGGTTCGCGAGGTTCGTCACGTAGCTTGTGTGGGATATCTCGCCGGGTTTCGACGGACGACCATCGACATCAACAGGCTCAATGATCGCCCAGTCCGAATGCACGTGCATCCAACCGTGGCCGCAGTCGTAGGCTATCATGGGTATCTCCGAGCACCCATAACTGTTCCAGACCTTAACGCCGAAAGCTCCCTCGATCTCGCTTCGCACTTCATCCGACAGGTACTCGCCGCTGCTGATGATCATGGACGGTGATATGCGCAGCCTCCCGGCCCGCTTCTCGTCGGCGAGGAGTGCCAATCCGGTCGGGTAACTGGCAAGCCTTGTCGGCTGGTAATCGTTGAGCTGTCTCACAAGCTCCGAGATAGGCGTTAGGACCGAAAAGGCCTTTGACCTGCTGGCCCTAGCCGGATGCTCGCGCTCCCGGCGGGCAATCGAGGCTGCGGCGAGGAAGTGGCCGCCCGTGGCCCATACTCCCGCCGTCCGGTCCTTCAGCACCGACTTGCCGATGCCGCCGTGCTTCATCCAAACCGGCACGGTGCGAACCAGCGCGACCATCTTGACCACGGTGTCAAGCCCATCGTCATGAACGAGGATGGCGGGCACACCGGTCGAACCGGAAGTGGTGCAAACCATGTACTTGCCGGCATAGTGGATGCCCGCCAAGGACGGGTCGGACATGAACTTCTCAACGCCCTCTCTGGTGACCGCTGGGTCGGTCACCCAACGGTCGAAGTTGGCCATGAGCTCGGCTTTGGTGACTGGCGGCAACTGCGTTACATCGGTTATGTTCTCTGGAATGTCGCGATATTTCTCGGCGTAGAAGGGGGAATTGGTGCGTGCAAAGGCCACGAGTTCCGAGAGCCGTCTACGCTGCCGCTTGGCGATCTCTTGGGGGCCGGCCTTGCTCACCCGCCACGCGTCCAGGGCAACCTTCAGGCCGCTTAGTTTCTCCATTGATCTATACCTCCATCGACTTCGGTCTCACCGGTCACTCTACAGGTGGGAGCCAGTGCGGTCGCCTATTGAAAGATAGGTTGGGAGGGTAGGTCTTGTGAGTTAGGGCTGTCAGTCGAGCAGGCGCATGTCCCTGGCACGCGCCACCGCCTGAGTGCGGCTTGCGGCCCCGAGTTTAGAGAGGATGTTGTGGATGTGCCACTTGGCAGTGCCTTGCGTGACAAAGAGCCGCGTCGCTATGTCCTGGTTCGATAACCCGTCCGCCATAAGCCGGAGGATCTCCAACTCGCGGTCGCTCAGCAGCCCTTGCCTGGGCTGCTGTTCTTCGCTAGTTGCCGTGGGCGATGAGAGCCGCGACCGAAGTTCCGCCGCGAACTCCCCGGAAGCCCGCGATAGTACAGGGATGATGCGACGTCCCTCATCGAGGAAGCAGCGCCGGAACCCGGTCCGCTCGGCAAACGCCAGCGCCGTCTCCAACACTTGGGTTGAAGAGGCGGCGTCGCCCATCGACCTAAGGGCGATAGCTTGGACGACTCTCACACGAGTTGCCCACCCCGGGCATGCAGCATTCTCAGCAGTCTCCAGGAGACGCTTGAGGTAGGTGACTGCCTCATCCGGTCTCTCGAGGGCTACGAGCGCTCGGCCCAGCGTGAGTTGCTCGAAGACAAGTCGCGGACTCGGAGTTGCCGTCAAATCGCCCTGGGACACCCATTCCCTCACCTCCGCCGTGTCTCCCCGAGCAAGAGCGAGATGGATCCGCGCCGCCTGAACCAAGCTAAGAAGAGGTTGGCGGGCGTGTCTGCACGCCGCCTCGGATGCCTCGTCGACACACGCAAGCGCCTGCGCGAGATTGCCCTGCGACGTCATAACTCGGGATAGGGTCACGAGGGCGTGGACCGTAGCCTCGATGTTGCCTAGCGGCCGGCAGCAGGCGACCCCATCCACGGCGTGGTGGCGGGCCTCGTCCAACCTGTCCAACTCCAGGAGGACCTCGGATAGCCAGGTGTGTCCAAGGGAGGTGACGGGAAGATGAGAGCCACCTTCTTCGGCGGCGATCTGGAGGGCGCGCTCGAAGACATCCACTGCTCGCTGCAGTTCTCCCTGAAGGGCGTGACACCGCGCGACGTTGAAAAGCGCGGCGGCGGCCTGGAACGGGTGGTCTTCGCGCAGACTGGATTCGGCGTACGATGCAAATGATTCGGCGGCCACTCTGACGCTTCCGGCCAGCCATGACGACCAGCCAAGGGTCATTGAAGCCAGGCCCCGCGAGCGCCAATCATCCGGTAGAGCTTTGGATAAGGCTTCCCGCGCGAGCGACATAGTGCCGGAAATATCTCCCGCTTGGAGCGCCAGTGAGGCCCGTATCGCGGCGATCTCGGCTCGATGGCCGGTCTCATGCTCGTCAAGAGTCTGTTCAATCGACCTCAGTAGTTCCACTAGATCCGGAGACGACCCGGTGGAGATAACCTTGGCCCAGGCGTAGGCCAACGCAAGCGACGGCCTGGCCTGAAGCTCGCGGGCGGGCAAAGACGTGACCCAGTTCAGGAGTCCGTTAACCTCGCCATGGGAGAGCAGTTCACGGCTGATCGCCTGAAGCGCGTCCGCGGCACTGCTGAACTCGTGAGCCAAGAGCCAGTATTGGATAGCCTGCCGCTTCTCCCCGACTGCATAGGCCCAAGCGGCTGCTTTCCGGTAGATCTCGAGGACTCCGCCAGGGCGTGTCCTCTGGAGCCAACCCTTCAGGAATTCCCCAAAAAGCCAATGGTACCTGAACCACTGGCGGTCACCGTCCAGCGGAACGATGAACAGGTTTGCCCGCTCTAGCCGCTCAAGAGTCGCCTGTCCGTCTGTCCGACCCGTGACGGCGTCACAGAGTGGGCCGCAGATCCGTTCCAGGAGGCAGGTCTGCAAAAGGAACTCCTGCGTGTCCGCAGAGCAGTTCCGAAAGACTTCCTCAGCTAGGTAATCGAACAGGTAGCGATGACCACCACCAACCAGATCGGCCGCCTCGCGGAGGTCATCTGTCGCGTCCGCCGAATCCCGCAGGGCAAGGGTAGCCAACTGAAGTCCGGCAGCCCAACCCTCAGTTCGCTCTATCAGGAGACGCACTGTTCGATCGGGTAGAGTCACGCGCATGGTCTTTCGAAGGAATTGAGTTGCCTCTTCGACGTTGAAGCGTAGGTGGTCTCCACGGATTTCGATCAGTTGACCCCGAGCGCGCAGGCGTGCCAAAGGCAGCTGGGGATCGTTCTGAGACACTATAACGAGGTGCACCTGAGGCGGGACGTGCTCCACCACGAAGGCAACCAGTTGCCGGATCTCCTCGGTCTCGGCGAGATGATAGTCATCGAGCACCAGAGTAAGGTCGTGACGGAGGAGGGCCAGATCATTCACGAGCGCCATACCTACTTCGAGAGGTGACCCTCGCCCCGAAGAGTGGAGTACGCCTACGGCGTCCGCTCCGATACCAGGCTCGACCCTCTGCAGTGCCGCTGCAACGTAGGCAGTGAACTGTGCTAGCGAACCGTCGCCGGCATCGAGGCTTACCCACGCCACGTCGCCGCGCCCGGCGCTGTACTGGGACACTGCGGTGGTCTTGCCGGATCCTGCAGCGGCACACAGAAGCGTGAGCAGGCGACCTTGGCCTTCCTGAAGGCGGGCCATGACACGTGGCCTGCTAACCCAGGCTTTGTTCGCTGAGGGGACCGTCACTTTGGTGACGGTCAGGGCAGTATGCATTGGGCCGGATACCTCCGCGATGTTCAACGGATGCCTCCAGAGTGTAGCTGACGGCCTCAAGACACAGTCCCTTTCCGGGCGCGCAGGTGCCTATCCTGCACTCGCCGGGGTTAAGTAGGGCAGTTTTGACGGTACCGGAAGGCAGGTGGCCTCTTCCGATGTCCAGAAGCGTTCCAACCAGTAGGCGGACCATCTTGTACAGAAACCCGTCGGCCGCCACCCAGAACTCCCACAGAGCGTCCGGGTGCCCGTCGACTTCCCTCCGAACCCACTCGGCCCGGATCACCTCGCGTACGGTTGTCGTGGCCGAAGACCCTTCCGCCCGGAACGAGAGGAAGTCGTGCTTCCCAACGATTGCCGCAGCCTCGGCCGCCAGCAGGTCGAAGTCCACGTGCCACGGGTGCCAGTGGGTGTACCTGGTCCAGAAGATGTCCTGCTCCGGCAGTCTCCACAGGCGGTAGCAGTACGTCTTTGACGCCGCATCCGATTGCGGATCAAAATCACCTGCAACGTCCTCGGCAGGACCCAGGAGCACGTCGGTCGGCAAAAACGCCCTTATGGCCCTGGGGAGCCGCACAGCCGGCATCGTGCTGGACGTGGTGAAAGATATGACCTGCCCGCGGGCATGCACTCCCGCGTCCGTCCGTCCGGATGCCTTCACGGTAACCGGATGGCCCAGGAGTTGCTGGAGCGCCTCTTCCAAGACAGACTGCACCGTCCGCTCACCCGGCTGGCGCTGAAACCCGGCGAAATCCGTTCCATCGTACTGCACAACTGCCTTAAGCCGCCTCCGGACCAGCCCCTTAGTCGCTGCGGCCCCGACAGTAGTCGGGGTCGTCGCCCCTGAGTGGCTGCTCGGCGAACTCCAGACCGACGGGCGACCGTCCACGGCTACAGCGCCTTCGGGACGACGGGCCCGAACCGGATTCTCAGGAATATCACTCCGGCCGTTATCGCGATCACCAGGACAAACGCCATATAGTCCCTGGCGTGCAGGCGGAACTGCCTCATCCTGGTCCTACCCTCTCCACCCCGGTAGCAGCGGGCCTCCATGGCCATCGCCAGGTCGTCAGCGCGGCGGAAAGCGCTGACGAACAGAGGCACAAGCAGGGGCACAAGGCTTTTTGCCCTCTTCACCATGTTTCCCGATTCGAAATCCGCGCCCCTGGCCATCTGGGCCTTCATGATGCGCTCCGCCTCTTCCAAGAGAGTCGGGATGAAGCGAAGAGCGATGGTCATCATCATGGCCAACTCATGAGCCGGGACGCCGAGGCGCGTGAAGGGCTTCAGCAGGTCCTCCAAGCCGTCCGTCAGCTCGATTGGCGAAGTCGTCAGCGTGAGGAGCGACGTGAACATGATGAGGATGACAAGGCGGACGCCGATGAACAGGCCCTGCACCAGCCCCGACCAGGTAGCGGTGACAGGCCCGATTTTGAACAGGGCCGGCCCCGGGGTGAGGAACAGGTGCAAAATGAGCGTGAAAGCCATTATGAACGCGATGGGACGAAGCCCCCGGAGCAGAAGCGCCGGAGGGACTTTCGACATCGCCGCAGCGAGGAAGGCGAAGGCCCCCATCACTATGAAAGCGTAGAAGTTGTTGCCCAGGAACAGGACCACCATAAAGATGACGGCGATGGCGATCTTCGCCCGGGGGTCCATGGCGTGGACGGGCGACTCTACCGGATAGTACTGGCCCATGAGGACTCCGCTGGACATCATAAAGCCCGCTCCGCCCCCTCTGCAGTCCGCCCTTTTTGGCCCAATTCCCTCACGATCTCCCCAAATGCTTCTTCTACGTTGACGATGTCGGTGCGGACGCTAAATCCCCGCTCCCGCAACCGTTCCATTAGGGAGACCACGTCCGGCGCGCGCAGGCCCACCTCGGCGATGAACTCTGCCCTTGAGAAGATATCCCGGGGAGTGCCGTCAGCGACCAGGCGGCCCTTGTGCAGGACCAACAGCCTCTGGCACAGCCGGGCGACGTCCTCCATGTTATGAGAGACCAGGACGACAGTCATGCCAGCCCTATGCATTTCGCTGACGTAGGAAAGCAGATCGTCCCTGCCTTTGGGATCAAGTCCCGCCGCCGGCTCGTCCAGCACCAGAACGCTGGGCTTCATGGAGACCACGCCTGCTACCGCGACCCTGCGGAGCTGCCCTCCCGAGAGCTCGAAGGGCGACCTCGAGAGCATCTCGTCGGAAAGCCCGACCATCTCGGCCGCGGCCTTCACTCGCTCCCTGACCACTTCGTCGGGAAGCCCCTGGTTGCGGGGCCCGAACGCGATGTCCTCCCATACCGTCTCCTCAAACACCTGCTGCTCGGCGTACTGGAACACCAATCCGACCTTCTGCCTAAGGGAACGCAGGTTCCGCCCCTTCTCCCAGATGTCGACGTCGTCCACCAGGACCGTGCCGGATGTGGGCTTGAGGAGCCCGTTGAAATGCTGGATCAAAGTCGACTTTCCGGACCCTGTGGGCCCGATAAGCCCGACAAACTCGCCGTCCTCTATCCGGAAACTCACGGATGAAAGGGCGGTAGATTCCGAGGTCGAGCCCCGGTTATATATGTGGGTCAGTTCCCTGACTTCAATCGGCATATCTCTTCCACCAGTTCCTGAACCGATAGGGCGTCGGGAGCGACGGGGTATCCGGCGGCAACCAGCATCGCCGACAGCTTCCCCAAAGGAGGAACGTCCAGCCCGAGCGCCAGGAGCTCATCTTTGTTCTTGAACACTTCCTTGGGAGGCCCCTGCATCAGGACCTTGCCCTGGTCCATGACCACTACTCGGTCGGCATAGAGCGCCTCGTCCATATAGTGGGTTATGTGGATCACCGTAATCCCGTGCTTGCGGTTCAGATCGAGCACGGTGTGCATGACCTCTTCCCGCCCGCGCGGGTCCAGCATGGCCGTGGGCTCGTCCAGGATAATGCACCGGGGCCGCATGGCGAGCACGCCGGCAATGGCGACCCGCTGTTTCTGACCCCCTGAGAGAAGGTGGGGAGCGTGTCGCCGCATGTGGAGCATGTCCACTGAGGTAAGGGACTCCTCGACTCGTTCCCGGATCTCCGCGGGAGGGACCCCCAGGTTCTCGGGCCCGAAAGCCACGTCTTCCTCGACCACCGTAGCGACGATCTGGTTGTCCGGGTTCTGGAACACCATTCCCGCGGATCGCCTGATCTCCCAGGTGTACTTCTCGTCCTTGGTGTTCATGCCAAATACAAGCACATCCCCGGACTCCGGCAGGAGAAGGACGTTAAAATGCTTAGCCAGGGTAGATTTGCCTGACCCGTTTGGGCCGATGACCACAAGGAACTCGCCTTGTGACACCTCTAAATCCACCCCGGCCAACGCCGTTACTGTTTCCTCTTCTCCGACCAGGTACCGGTGATAGAGCGATTTTGCCTCTAGCTTGCCGGTGTTCTGGGCCATTCCTCTTGTGCCTACTTCTCCGGCGCTATGAGCTCAAGTATGGCCATAGGGGCGCCGTCGCCGCGCCTCTGGGCGATGTCCAGAATACGGGTGTAGCCGCCGCTCCTGTGAGCGTACCGGGGCGCAATGGTGTCGAACAACTTCTTCACTACATCCTCTTTCATGATGTAGGCCATAGCCTGGCGCCTGGCGGCGAGAGTGTCCGTCTTGCCCAGCGTGATCATCTTCTCGGAGATGGACTGGGCCTCTTTGGCCTTGGTCAGGGTTGTCTCAATGCGCTCCCTCTCAAGAAGAGCGGTAACAAGGGAACGCAGTAGAGCGCGCCTCTGCCCCATCGGCCGGTCGAAACGCGAGTGAGCCAACTTCATTTCCCCCTAGCTTGTGGCAGCCGCCGCCCCTACTCTTCCTCGGGGCGGAAAGCCAGTCCCATCTCGGCCAGCTTGTTCTTGACTTCCTCAAGGGACTTCTTGCCCATGTTGCGCACTTTGGATATTTCCTCTTCGGTCTTCTGGATGAGCTCGCCGACCGTGTTGATGCCGGCGCGCTTCAGGCAGTTGAACGACCTCATGGAGAGCTCCATTTCCTCGATGGGCATCTCCAGGACCCTTTCGACCTCGGTCTTCTCGCCGGCTTCCTCCTCGCTGGCATCCTCCCTCACCCTGGCAGAAAGGTTCTTGAACAGGGCAAAATGCTCGATAAGGATGTCGGCGGCCCTCTCCAGGGCTTCCTCGGGACGGATCGAGCCGTCGGTCCAGATCTCCAACGAGAGGCTGTCGTAGTCAGTCCTGTGACCCACTCGAGTGGCGCTCACAGTGTAGTTGACCTTGGTTACGGGAGTGAACTTGGAGTCGATGGCGATGACGCCGATCGGCTGGTTCACGATCTTGTTGGCCTCAGCGGTCACATAGCCGCGGCCTTCCTCTATCGTAAGCTCCACGGCGAGGCGCCCGCCGGCGTCCAGGTCGGCGATGTGGACCTCAGGGTTCACGATCTCCACGTCGGGGTCGGCTACGATATCATAGCCGGTCACCTCGCCGGGACCCTCCTTCTCAATGCGGGCGACTTTGGGCCCGGGGCTGTGAAGCCTTACAACCAGCTGCTTCACATTGAGGAGGATATCGGTGACGTCCTCGCGGACGTCGGGTATGGTCGAGAACTCGTGAAGCACTCCTTCGATGTTGAGCCTGGTCACAGCTGCTCCAGGCAACGACGAAAGGAGGACTCTCCTAAGGGAATTGCCTACCGTGACTCCGTAGCCGCCCTCGAGAGGCTCTACCACGAAGCGGCCGTACTTCCTGTCGGCGGAGATCTCTACGCACTCAACCTTAGGCTCTATGAAATTGAACACTATCTATTGGCCCCCTTCAGTGTCGCTAATTAGGGGTTCTCTACTTGGAGTACAGCTCGACGATGAGTCTCTCGTCGACCGGAGCGTCCACTTCGTCCCTCTCAGGCAAGCGGACGATGGTGACCTTCCAGTTCTCCGCGTCCAAAGCCATCCACTGAGGCACGTTGTGCCCTGCGAGCCCGTCGGCTATAGCCTTGAAGTAGTCAAGCTTGAGGTGGCTCGGGCGGATCTTGATCTCATCGCCCGGGCTTACCAGGAATGACGGGATATCGACCTTGCGGCCGTTGACCTCAACGTGACCATGGGTAACGATCTGCCTCGCCTGCTTCCGGGAATGGGCGAAGCCAGCCCGGTAGACAATATTATCGAGCCTCCGCTCCAGGAGGATCATGAGGGTCTGGCCGGTGACGCCGCGGGTTCTTACCGCCCTGGCGAAGTAGTTGCGGAACTGCCTCTCGCCGACGCCGTAGAACCTCTTTGCCTTCTGCTTCTCGCGGAGCTGGAGACCATACTCGCTGGGCCTTCTCTGCCTTCCGTGCTGCCCGGGCGGAGTTGCTCTCTTCTCAAGGGTGCACTTGGTGAAGCACTTGTCGCCCTTGAGGTACATCTTCTGACTCTCGCGCCTGCACAACCTGCATGACGCATCGGTGTACCTAGACATTGTCTGCCTCCCTTATACGCGACGCCGCTTGGGCGGACGACATCCGTTGTGCGGCACAGGGGTTGTGTCCTTGATCATGGTAACCTCAAGGCCGGCCGCCTGCAGCGCGCGGATGGCCGCTTCCCTTCCGGACCCGGGACCCTTGACCATGACCTCGACCTCACGCATACCCTGGTCGATAGCGGTCTTTGCCGCAGTCTCGGCGGCCAGCTGGGCCGCGAACGGGGTTGATTTGCGAGATCCTTTGAAGCCCTGCTTTCCGGCGGTGGACCACGAGATTACGCCGCCGGTCGCGTCGCTAATCGAGACTATGGTGTTGTTGAACGTCGACTTTATATGAGCGACGCCCTTCTCGACGACGCGTCGTTCTCTTCTCTTGGTACGTTCTCTCTTCTTAGCCAAGAACTAAACGCCCCCTTACTTCGCCTTGCGCCTGACGCCCACGGTCCGCTTGGGACCCTTGCGGGTTCGAGCGTTGGTCTGAGTCCTCTGGCCTCTGACCGGCAGCCCTCTCCTGTGACGGAGACCCCTGTAAGTCCCCAGATCAATGAGCCTCTTGATGTTGAGCTGGACTTCCGACCGGAGATCTCCCTCGATCTTGTAGTTCTTATCAATAAACTCCCTTATCTTGGAGATCTCTTCCTCAGTCAGATCCCTCACCCTGGTGTTGGGGCTGATGCCCGTGGCCTTCAGGATATCCCCGGCCCTGGTGGGACCGATCCCGTAGATGTAAGGGAGAGCGGCCTCGATTCTCTTGTCCCTGGGTAGATCAACACCTGCTATACGAGCCATTCCTTCACCCCCGCCTTATCCCTGCTTCTGCTTGTGCTTCGGATTCTGGCACAGCACCATGACCCTGCCGTGCCGCCTGATGATCCTGCACTTCTCGCATATCTTCTTGACTGAAGGCCGTACCTTCACCGGAAACCCTCCTTGCCTTCTACCGTAGACGCCGGACTATTCTGCCGCGGGAGAGGTCATAAGGAGAGAGTTCAAGAAGAACCCTGTCCCCGGGCAGGATCTTGATGAAGTTGATTCGCATCCTCCCGGAGATGTGGGCGAGGACCTTGTGCCCTCCCTCGATCTCCACCCGAAACATTGCATTGGGAAGCGGCTCGACAACCCTGCCCTCAACCTCAATGCTGTCTTGCTTCGGCATCGTATTCCCCCTCATACACCTAACAAAGTCTCTCCAACGGTTGGCAACTTATACCAACGTGAGGGGCCTGGGCCCCGTCGCGGTCACCGCCACCGTGTGCTCGAAGTGGGCCGAGAGCGACCCGTCCTTGGTAACAACCCGCAGGTTCGGGTACGAGATGACCTCGTGGCCGCCTACGTTGACCATCGGCTCAATCGCGATGACCATGCCCCGGCGAAGCACAGGGCCGGTCCCCTTGGCCCCAAAGTTGGGGACGTTGGGGTCCTCGTGCATCCTGCGGCCAACGCCGTGGCCGGCGTACTCTGTGACCACCGAGAACCCGGCCTTCCTGACCACGCTCTCGACTGCCGCCCCGATGTCTCCCAGGTGATTGCCGGGGACCGCCGCAGCGATCCCGGCATAGAGCGACTCCCTGGTCGTGTCTATGAGCAATCTCGCCGTCGCCGAGACCTTGCCCACGGGGAACGTTGCCGCGGTATCTCCCACGAACCCCTCGAGCGTAGCGCCGACGTCGATCGAGATTATGTCGCCCTCCAGAAGCGGCCTATCGTCCGGAATGCCATGGACGACGACATCGTTCCTGGAAGCGCAAATGCTTGCGGGAAACCCCATGTAACCCTTGAACGTGGGGATAGCCCCGCACTTACGGATGAACTCCTCGGCGATGGCGTCCAGTTCCCTGGTGGTTATGCCGGGCCTAACCATGCTGCCCAGCATAGCCAGGCAATTGCCTGCTACCTGCCCCGCCTTGGCCATAAGCTCTATTTCATTGTCAGTCTTCAAAACTATCATTGGATCACTTTCACTTCACAAGATTGCGGGCTGCCAGCTCACCCTCGATACGCATCGCCACATCTTGAACATCGCCCTCGCCATCAACAGCGACCACAAGCCCCTCTTGCCCGTAGTAGTCCTCGAGAGGCTGTGTTAGCCGATGGTACACCGAGAGCCGGTCCCTCACGGTCTCTTCCCGATCGTCCTTGCGGATCACAAGCTCGCCGCCGCAGTCGTCACAGACGCCGCTTATCCTGGGAGGTTGCACCGCGAGGCTGTAAGGCCTGCCGCAAGCGCTGCAAACCCGTCTGGTCCTGGCGCGTTCCAGGATCTTCTCCTCGGGGACAACCAGGTTCAGCACCAGGTCCAGTTTCCTCCCCGATGCCGCCAGCATCTTGTCGAGCGCCTCGGCCTGTGCGAGGTTTCGCGGAAAGCCGTCCAGTACGAACCCGGTGGCCTCCGCCTCACTCATGGCCTTCTCGATGATGCGGAGCGTAGTGGCATCGTCGACGAGATCGCCTCTGGCGAGGATCCCCTCGACCAGGAGCCCCAGTTCGGTTTTGTTCCTTATCTCCCGCCTGAAGATGTCGCCGGGAGCAATGTGGCTAAGGCCGTGCTTCTCAGCCAGAAGCTTAGCCTGAGTCCCTTTGCCCGATCCCGGAGCTCCCAGAAACAAAAGATGCAAGAACGCCACCGCCCTATCTCATGAATCCTTGATAGTTCCTCATAACCAGCTGCGCCTCGATCTGCTTCATGGTCTCTGTCGCGACGCCGATCACGATCAAAAGCGCAGTGCCCCCCAGGGCGTGGAACCCGGGGAGTTTGGTTATCTGGATCACGAAGTTCGGCAGGACCGCGATTGCGGCCAGGAACAGAGCGCCGACCGCCGTGATCCTGGTAACTATCCTTGAAAGCGTATCAGACGTCGGCTTGCCAGGCCGGATGCCGGGGACAAAGCCGCCGTACTTTCTCATGTTGTCCGCGACCTCCAACGGATTGAAGACCATCGCGGTATAGAAGAACGTAAACCCGAAAATGAGCAGGGCATACATGGCAGTATACCACGGCTGGCTGGCATCGAACAGCTGTCCCAGCTTTGCCGCCCAAGGCTTGTCGGAGGCGAATGCCGCTATGGTTGTCGGGAAGGACAGAAGCGACTGCGCGAAGATCACCGGGATCACGCCCGCCTGGTTGATGCGGATCGGGATGTTGGTGGCGTAGCCGCCCATCATCTTGCGACCGACAACCCGCTTGGAGTACTGGACCGGTATCCTGCGCTCGCCTTCCGTCACCCATATCACCAGAAGGATAGTGACAAGGGAAATGACCAGGACCCCGGCCACGTTGTACCACTTGGTGAGTCCTAGCTGCACGGAAGCAACCATCTGCCCGATTTCCCTGGGCATCCCGACTATGATGCCGGCGAAGATGAACAGCGAGATACCGTTGCCGATACCTTTCTCGGTGATGATCTCGCCCAACCACATCAGGAAAGCGGTGCCCGCCGTGAGGGTCAGCATGATCTCCACGACCAGGAACCACGATTGGGAGACAAGAGCTCCACGGGCCCTGATAGCCGCCGTCATTCCAAAAGCCTCGATTAGGCCGAAGATGATGGTGCCATACCGGGTGTAGCCCTGGAGTTTCTTACGACCGTCCTCTTCTTTGGACATCTCTTCCCACTTGGGGATGACCATCTGCAAGAGCTGCATGATGATCGAGCTGTTGATGTAAGGATAGATGCTCATTGCGAAGACAGAGTACGAAGAGAGCGCGCCGCCTGAGAAGAGATCCATGAAGGCAAAGAGCGTGCCTTCCGAGAACATCTCGGAGATAACCTCGGGCAGGACTCCGGGCACCGGCACTGCCACTCCAGCCCTGAAGACTATGAGCAAGCCCACGGTAATCAGGATTCTCTTCCTGAGCTCCGGGACGTGCCATGCGTTCCTCAAGGTAGCGATCATCTATATCACCTCGGCCTTGCCGCCGGCGGCCTCTATTTTCTCCTTTGCCGTCTTGGAGAAGGCATGCGCCCTGACGGTAAGGGCCTTCTCCACATCTCCGTCTCCCAGGACCTTTACCAGCTCGGCATTCTTGCGCACCATTCCTGCCGCCTGAAGCTGCTCAGGCCCGACTTCGCTACCCGCGTCAAACGCGCCTAGATCGGAAACATTGACCAACGCGTAGAGGGTCCCGAAGTTGTTGTGGAAGCCCCGCTTGGGGAGCCTCATGGTCAGCCGCATCTGGCCTCCCTCGAAACCCGGTCCCTTGGAACCTCCGGACCTGGCCTTCTGGCCCTTGTGGCCGCGTCCGGCGGTCTTGCCGTTTCCGGACCCGATACCCTGGCCCTTCCTCTTGGCCTTCTTGACTGAACCCGGTGTAACGGGCAAGTTATGCAATTCCATCGGGTGAGACCTCTCTCTCCTGAGCCTCCTTGGGCTTCTGCGTTTTGCCCCGGAGTGCCGCCACTTCCTGAGCGCTGCGAAGTTCCTTGAGCGCCGCAATGGTGGCATAAACTACGTTGTAAGGATTGGCCGAACCCAGCGACTTCGCCAGGATGTCCTGTATGCCGGCAAGCTCCATGAGCGGCCTGACGCCGCGGCCGGCGATGACGCCTGTTCCGGGCGAGGCAGGACGGAGCATTACCATGCCCGCTCCAAACCGGCCGAGGACCTCGTGGGGGATGGTGTTGTCGTGCCTGGGCACGTCGATAAGGTTCTTCTTGGCGTCATCGATGCCTTTGCGAATGGCATCGGTGAGGTCAAGGGCCTTACCGAGACCGGCTCCGACCTTGCCGTTTCCGTTGCCCACAACCACCAGCGCGCGGAAGCTGCGCCTGCGTCCGCCCTTGACGGTCTTCGAGACCGGTCCAACGCTGACTACTTCGTCCTTGAATTCGTCCTGAGGCTGGGCTGGACCCTCTCGCCTTTCGGTCCTGGGTCCTCTGCCGTCCCGGCCCCTGTCTCTTCTCGGCTCTACCACGAAATCACCCCGCATTTTAGAAATCCAGCCCGCCCTCTCTGGCGGCGTCAGCCAACGCCTTCACGCGTCCGTGATAGAGGTAGCCGCCTCGGTCGAACACCACTTTTTTGACTCCCTGCTCCAATGCTCTTGCCGCGACGAGCTTGCCTACTTGGACGGCAGCCGCGATATTCCCCCCGGTCTTCCCGTCTTTCTTGAAATCAGGTTCCGCGGTGGACGCGGAAACCAGCGTACGCATTCCCGTATCGTCAATGACCTGCGCGTAGATGTGCTTCAGGCTGCGGAATACGCACAACCTGGGACGCTCCGGCGTACCGGAGACGGTCTTCCTGACACGGAGGTGGCGCGTCTGTCTCTTTTCCTGCTTAGCTTTCATAGAAGGTCAATCCTCCCTAAAGCGTGCCCGCCGTTACTTGGCGGCCTTGGCAACCTTGCGCCTGATCTTCTCGCCCTGGTACTTCACGCCGGAACCCTGGTAGGGCTCGGGCGGGCGGAGCCTTCTGATCTCCGCGCAGAGCTGCCCCACGACTTCCTTGTCAATGCCCCTTACGATGAAGGATGTCGGGGAGGGAACCTCAATGGTGACGCCCGCGGGCGGCACAATCTCAACCGGCCTGATAAAGCCGAGGTTTAGTACCAACTTGTCCCCGGTCTTGGTGGCGCGGTAGCCCATCCCTGAGATCTCCAGGACCTTCTCGTATCCTTCGGTCACTCCGTGGACCATGTTTGCCAGGAGGGTCCGGGTAAGGCCGTGCAGCGACCTGTGCATCTTGCCGTCGGTCGGCCGCGTAACCGAGATCTCGTTTCCCTGCATCTCGATCTTCATGTCCGGGTGGAACTTCCTAGTGAGAGTCCCTTTGGGGCCTTTCACGGTGACCTCTTCGTTGTTCACGGTCACAGTGACGCCCTTTGGGACTGCTATTGGCTTAAGTCCAATTCGAGACACGTCCAAGACCTCCCGCCTTACCAGACGTAGCAGATTACTTCGCCGCCGAGTCCCAGGGACCGCGCAGCCTTGTCTGTCATGATGCCCTTGGACGTGGAGACGACCGCGATCCCAAGCCCGCCCAACACTCTCGGAATCTCGTCTTTCTGGGCGTATACCCGAAGGCCAGGCTTGGATATCTGCCTAATGCCCTTGATCGCCCTAGTCCTGCCGGGACCGTACTTCAGGTAGACCTTCAGCTTCGGTACAGGCTTCTCGGAGGTCACCTCGAAGTCCCGGATATAGCCCTCCTCTTTGAGCACCGCAAGGACTCTCTCCTTAAGGCGCGAGGAAGGCAACTCTACTCTCTCGTGTCTGGCCATGCCAGCATTGCGGAGCCTCGTGAGCATATCCGCAACCGGGTCATGTGTCATGATGGTGTCCCTCCTACCAGCTGGCTTTCCTGACGCCAGGGATCTCCCCGCGATGCGCGAGCGACCTGAAGCAATGCCTGCAGAGCCCAAACTTCCTAAGGACCCCGTGGGAGCGACCGCACATCTTGCACCGGTTCACCCGCTGGGTCTTGAACTTGGGTTCCTTGTTAGCCTTGTTGATCTTGGCCAAGGGTGCCAATGAGATTCCCCCTTACTCTTTGAAAGGCATTCCAAGGGCCTTCAAGAGGTAATGCCCTTCTTCGTCGGTCCTTGCGCTCGTAGTGACGGTGATGTTCATGCCCCGGACCTTGGAGACCTTGTCGTACTCGATCTCCGGGAAGATGATCTGCTCTTTGAGGCCCAGGGAGAAGTTGCCTCTCCCGTCGAAACCATCTGGCGAAATGCCCCTAAAGTCACGAAGCTGCGGCATGACTACGTGGACCAGCTTGTCGAGGAAGTCATACATCCTCTCTCCACGCAGCGTAACCTTGCATCCAACGTTCATCCCGGCCCTTACCTTAAATGCCGAGATGGAGCGCTTGGCTTTGGTAATGACCGGTTTCTGACCCGCAATCTTAGCCAGATCGGCCGCCGCCGCTTCGAGTGCGTCCGCGTTCTGGGTCGCTTCCCCGACGCCCATGTTGATGGTGATCTTCTCGACCTTGGGCACCTGCATGTGGTTCCGGTACCCAAAGGCCTTCATCATCGCGGGAACGACCTCTTTTTGGTACACTTCCTTTAGCGCCACGTCACTCGACCTCACTTGTCAATCGCTTCGCCGCACTTGCCGCAGACCCGGACCTTCTTCTCACCTACGACCTTGGCCCGGAGCCGCGACGGCTTCCCGCACTTGGGACAAACCAGCATCACGTTGGACCTCTGGATTGGGCCCTCGGCCTCGATGATCCCGCCCTGCGGCAGGTCCTTGGTGGGCTTTTGGTGCTTCTTCTGCATGTTCACGCCCTGGACCACAACCCGGTCCTCCGCCGGCCTTGCTCGAAGGACCTTGCCCTTCTTGCCGGCGTACTTCCCGCTAATGACCAGGACAGTATCGTCCTTCTTTATATTCACGAGAACTTCACCACCTTTAGAGGCCTAAAGCACTTCGGGAGCCAGCGAAACGATCTTGGTGAAGTGCTTATCCCTTAGTTCCCTTGCGACGGGCCCGAAAATACGGGTGCCTTGCGGCTCCTTGTCGTCCCTCAGAATGACGGCCGCGTTGTCATCAAACTTGATGTAGGTGCCATCCGGCCTGCGGATGTTCTTGGTCATGCGCACCACAACTGCCTTCACGACCTGGCCCTTCTTGACAACGCCTCCAGGAGTGGCCTCCTTGACGGAAGCAATGATCAGGTCTCCCAAAGAGGCGTAGCGGTGCACAGAGCCGCCCACGACCTGGATACACATGATCTCCCTGGCGCCGGTGTTATCGGCCACCGCCAGGCGGGTTTGACGCTGAATCAAGCCTGGTCACCCCCTGGAGCGGCGACGGACTTGCCGGCGACTTCCGAGATCCGCCATCTCTTGTCGGCGGAAAGCGGCCTCGACTCCACAATGCGGACGATATCTCCAACCTTGGAGACGTTCCCCTCATCGTGTGCCTTGACCTTTCTGGTCGAGTGCACCCTCTTGCCGTACTTGGGGCTCACTTTCCAAGTCTCGATCGAGACAACCCTTGTCTTCTCCATCTTGTCGCTCACGACGACTCCCGTGAGCTCTTTGCGCGTCCCGCGTTCCATATCTAAACCTCCCGAGCGAGCTTGCCTAGCTCCCTCTGCCTCTGGACCGTCTTCACCCTGGCGATAGACCGCTTCACGTCGCGGAGCCGCATAACGTTGTCCAGCTGCCCCGTGGTCATCTGAAAGCGCAGGTTGAAGAGCTCTTCCTTGAGATCGGAGAGCTTTTTCTCCAAGTCCTTGTCGTTGAGATCCTTAATCTCCTGCACCTTCATTAGTAGTCACCGCCTTCTCTTCTGAAACTCCCGCCGTATCGCGCCGGATCTGGAATTTCGTGTTGATGGGAAGCTTGGTCCCGGCTAGCCTTAGCGCCTCACGTGCTTCGGCTTCCGGAACTCCGGCTATCTCGAACAAAATCCTGCCGGGTTTCACAACGGCCACATAGTACTCCACGTTGCCTTTGCCGCTGCCCATACGGGTTTCGGCAGGCTTCTTCGTGATCGGCTTGTCGGGGAATATCCGGACCCAAACCTTGCCGCCTCTCTTGATGTAACGGGTAAGAGCGACTCGGGCAGCCTCGATCTGGCGATCGGTAATCCACGCAGGCTCAAGCGCCTGAAGGCCGTACTCGCCGTAGAAAACCTCGGCGCCCCGTAGAGCCTTCCCGGTGTTCGTTCCGCGGTGGTGCTTGCGCCACTTCATCCTCTTAGGCATCAACATTGGTCTTTGTACCTCCCTCTGCCGGGGCCTGAGCGGGCGCCGCTGCCGGCGTCTTCGCAGCCCTTTGGGGGAGAATGTCTCCCTTGTAAATCCAAACCCTAACGCCTATCCTGCCGTAGGTGGTGTGGGCCTCGGCAAAACCGTAGTCCACATCAGCCCGGAGAGTGTGGAGCGGAACGGTACCCTCGCCCGACCGCTCGCGCCTTGCGATCTCGGCGCCGGCAAGTCGTCCGGAGCAGCGGATCCTTATGCCCTTGGCGCCGACCCTCATGGCGCGGAGCATGGCCTGCTTCATTGCCCTTCTATAGGAGACCCTGCGCTCGATCGACTCGGCGATGTTCTCCGCTACCAGCTGAGCGTCAATCTCGGGGTTCTTCACCTCAAGGGCGTGGAGAATGACCTTCTTCTTAGTCATCTCGGCGATCTCCTTGCGGAGCGCCTCGATGCCAGTACCTCCCCTGCCGATGACCACGCCCGGCTTGGCCGCGTGGACGGTCACTGTGACCTCCTGCGGCTTTCTCTCGATCTCAACGCGAGCAATCCCGGCAGCACGGAGCTTGTTCTTCACAAAACTGCGAATCTTATTGTCCTCGAGGAGGAGTTCTGAGAAGTCTTTTCGGGCGAACCACCTGGAATCCCAATCATAGATAACTCCGAGGCGAAACCCTTTTGGATGCGTCTTCTGTCCCAAGTCTTAACCCTCCTCTCTTTCCTTAACTGTCACCGTGAGGTGGGATGTCCTCTTCAGAATCTTGAACGCCTGGCCTCTCTGATGAGGATGGAACCTCTTCAACGTGGGGCCCCCGTCAACCATGATCGACGCCACGACCAGGGCGTCCCTGTTCATCTCATGGTTATTCTCCGCGTTTGCGGCGGCGGAGGCGATTGCCTTGCTTATCACGAGACTGGCTCTCTTACGCGTATGCATAAGGATCGCGAGAGCCTCGTTTACCGGCTTTCCCCGGACCAAATCGGCCACAATACGCACCTTAGAAGGGGAAATCCGCACATGCTTGACTACAGCTCTGGCCTCCATGACTAGCCGTTCCCCCTTACTTTAGAGCGGTGGATCGCTCGGTGTGCGCTCCGTGACCCCTGAATGTCCTTGTGGGAGCGAACTCGCCAAGTTTGTGGCCCACTGCGTCTTCGGTGACGTATACCGGGACGTGCTTCCTCCCGTCGTGCACCGCGATCGTGTGACCCAGCATCTCAGGCACTACGGTGCAGTCTCTGGCCCAGGTCCTTACGACCCTCTTGTCACCCTTGGCGTTCATCTCGCGAATCTTCGCGATCAGTTTTGCGTCGACGTACGGACCTTTCTTAGTTGACCTACTCACTCTCGTCGCCCCCTCCTTCCTTTGTGGTTATCTCCTGCGGTCTTTCACGATGTACTTGCTTGAAGCCTTGTTCTTCTTCCTGGTCTTGTACCCAAGAGTGGGTTTGCCCCAGGGAGAGAGCGGTCCGGGATGCCCGATGGGCGACTTGCCTTCGCCGCCTCCGTGGGGATGGTCCACAGGGTTCTGGACCACGCCGCGGACCGTCGGGCGCCAGCCCTTGTGCCGCGTGCTGCCAGCCTTGCCGCTGGCCGCGTTCTCGTGCTCGACGTTGCCGACCTGGCCAATTGTAGCCCTGCACTGAACAGGCACTTTACGCTGCTCGCCCGAACCGAGACGCAATAGGGCGAACCCGCCCTCCTTCGCCATGAGCTGCGCGGACGCGCCTGCGCTCCTGGCGATCTGAGCGCCCTTGCCCGGGATCATCTCAACGTTGTGCACCACGGTGCCTGTCGGGATGCTGTCCAGGGGAAGCGCGTTGCCGGGCTTTATGTCGGCTCCTGGTCCGGACTTTAGGATGTCACCCACGTTGACTCCGACGGGAGCGACAATGTACCGCTTTTCACCGTCAGCGTACGCGAGGAGAGCGATCCTGGCCGACCTTCCGGGGTCGTACTCAATCGCCGTGACCTTGGCCGGGATGTCGTCCTTCTCCCTCTTGAAGTCCACGATCCTCACTATCTTCTTGGCGCCGCCGCCGCGATGGCGCACAGTCACGCGCCCTTGGGCGTTGCGGCCTGAAGTCTTTTTCTTGGAGACGGTGAGGCTCCGTTCCGGCTCTTTCTTTGTTATCTCTTCATAAGTTGGCGCCACTCGTCCCCTTAGGCCCGGGGATGTGGGTTTGAAGCTCTTAACCGGCACGCCAGATCCCTCCTACCTACACGCCCTCAAAGAACTCGATCTTCTGACCGGGGGCGAGGGTGACTATGGCCTTCTTCCAGTTACGGGTGCGCCCTATGCGGAGGCCGAGCCTCCTGGGCTTGCCCGACACGTTCATGGTATTGACTCTCCGCACCTTAACCTTGAAGATCTCCTCCACCGCGTTGTGGACGTCAGCCTTGGTCGCCTCAGGGTGGACCCTGAAGGTATAGGCGCCGCGCCCCATGGCCTCGTTGGTCTTCTCAGTTACGATGGGTGCAATGATGATGTCTCTTGCCGCAAGGTTCATGCTAGTACCTCCTCGAGCTTCTTCACCGCGTCTTCGGTGATGAGAAGGTGCTTCGCGGCCATGGCCTGGTACGTCGAAAGCTCCTGGGCGGTTGTAACCGAGACTCCCGGGATATTCCTGGCTGAGAGCACCAGGTTGTGCTCTGTCTCATGGGTCACGATAAGGACGTTCTTCTCCATGCCCATGGACTTCAGGAAGCTCGCGAGGTCCTTGGTCTTCGGCGCCGCCATCTTCAGATCGGTCAGGACGACGACCTGGCCGTCCCGGGCTTTCGCCGAGAGAGCCGAACGAAGGGCCAGCCTCTTCACTTTCTTTGTGATGGCCCAGCTGTAGTCCCTGGCCTGAGGACCGAACGTTACTCCGCCGTGCCTCCAGATCGGAGACCTGGTAGCACCGGCTCTGGCGCGTCCCAGACCCTTCTGTCTCCAGGGCTTGCGGCCGCCGCCTGAAACTTCAGACCTGGTCTTCACCTTGACGGTGCCGACCCTGGACTTGTTCAGGTGCGCCAATACCGCGGCCCTTACCAGGTCGAGATTCGGCTCCCTGCCGAAGACGGCTTCGGAGAGCCCGATCTCGCCCACCTTTTCTCCTTTAGGACTGAAAACCTCGGCTTGGGGCACGAGGATCCCTCCCTCTGACTACGTCTTTGCGTCAGCGCGCTTCTCCCTTGATCATAACTAGGGACCCCTTCGCGCCAGGAACCGCGCCCTTTACGAGCAGCAGGTTCTTCTCTGGATCCACGCTCACGACCGTAAGGTTGCGGATTGTGACCCTCTCGTCGCCCATGTGTCCGGGAAGCCTTCTACCCTTGAACACTCTGGACGCGTCCCTCGACTGGAGAGAGCCCACGCCGCGATGGTACTTGGAGCCGTGGGCCATGAAGCTCCGGTGGAAGTTGTGGCGCTTGATGGCGCCGGCAAACCCCTTGCCGATGCTCTTGCCGGTTACCTCAACGACGTCCCCTGTCTTGAAAACGTCAACCTTCACCTGATCGCCGACGGCGATCTTCTCGTTCTCGTCCACAGAAAACTCACGAAGGTACCTGACCGGAGTGAGTTTCTTGGCTTTGAACTGGCCTAGGACGGGCTTCGTCACTTTCTTCTCGGCGATAAAGCCAAAGCCGAGCTGGACGCCCGAATACCCATCCTTCTGAAGAGTCCTCTTCTCCACGACCGTGCACGGACCGGCTTCAATGACGGTTACGGGTACGAGTTCCCCGGACTCGGCGAATACCTGGCTCATCCCTATCTTTTTGCCGAGGATGGCCTTCATGAAAGGACACCTCCTCCATCACGGAAGCTTAGGTCAAACACTCTTGATCTCAATGTCCACGCCGGCTGGAAGGTCCAGCCTCGTGAGCGCGTCCATGGTTTTGGTCGTCGGCTCCATGATGTCGATGAGCCGCTTGTGCACGCGCATCTCAAACTGCTCGCGGATATCCTTCTCGCCGTTGGGAGCGACCAGAATCGTATAGACGCTCCGCTCGGTGGGAAGCGGCACAGGACCCGAAATGAGGGCGCCGGTCCTCTTGGCGGTGTCGACTATTCTGGCTGCCGACTGGTCCAGGACCTCATGGTCAAAAGCCCTCAGACGGACCCGGATTCTCTGTTTCCGCACCTGACAATCACTCCTCTTGACTGAAACCCGCAGGTCCGACTTACCCCGGTTCACTGGGCCGCCAACGGTTCGCCCACGCGGACCGGCCAACTTGCTACTCTTACCATTCCATCAACTCTGGGTTCTGCTGTTACGGTCCGCTTAGGGCTGCACCGTTGGCGTCCCCTGTAGACTTCCTGGTCGCCGGCGGTGCCAGCCCGGAGCGAAGCTTACTAGCGGGCCGCGAAGCGACACGCCAGAGATTCGCGAAGGGCGAACCGCCGGCGGCTCAGAACTACTCTTCGATCTTCGTAACTACTCCAGATGCAACAGTCCTGCCGCCCTCGCGGATGGCGAAACGAAGGCCCTCTTCCATGGCGATGGGCTGGATCAGTTCGCCCTTGATCTTCACGTTGTCGCCAGGCATGACCATCTCGACGCCTTCCGGCAGCGTCACCGCTCCCGTCACGTCCGTGGTCC
>JBLNCN010000012.1:0-79496 GCA_050260675.1 Bacillota bacterium
AGGTTTTTCAGCCTGGAAGACTTGAACGCTCAGGTTAGGGCATGGTGTGATGCCGTTGCCAACAAGCGAGTCCACGGCACTACTCAGAAGAGACCTTGCGACCTCTTGGCTGAGGAGAACCTTCATGCCTTACCAGGCAGGGCAGCGTTGGCGGTTTTTCTCGCTGAGGAGCGCAAGGTCAGTCGGGACGGGTTCGTGAGTTTCGGCGGAAGCAGGTACGGAGTGCCTTGGGCTTTTGCTGGGAGGACGGTAGAAGTCAGGGAAAACGGCTACCACGTTGAGGTGTACTCGGGAGGGACAAGAGTGGCGGTACACCCCAAGGCGCTGATACCGGGGACCGTTGTCCCCCTGGCGGGCCAGTGGGATGGAGTGCCTCTCGGGGCCGGCCAAAAACCGAAGCAAGCGCTTGCCACGCGAGTCCTGAGTCCAGAGGTCGAAGTGAGAGCCCTTAGGACCTACGAGGTCTTGGCAGAGGTGAGCAGCACGTGATAGCCGTCGAGAAAGCCAGGCAGCAACTCTTCGACTTGGGTCTCAGCCAAGCCGCGAGCCTCTTGGACAGCAGGTTGGAAGCAGCCTCTCAGAAGGACCTTACATACGCGGACTTCCTGAGTGACCTTCTTGACGCCGAGCTGGCCGCCCGGAGAGAAAGATACATCACTGCCAGGACCAGGCTCGCTCACCTGCCCTTTCACAAGACTCTGGACCAGTTCGACTTCTCCTTCCAGCCCTCTATCGACGAGAGACAGGTGAGGGAACTCGCGACTTTGACCTTTGTACAGGAAGCCTCCAACATCATCCTGCTGGGACCACCCGGAGTCGGAAAGACCCACTTAGCAGTATCTTTGGGCATCGAGGCCATCCGACAGGGGGTCGGGGTGTACTTCGTCACCGCTCACACCTTGGTTGAGAACCTAAAGAGGGCGTACGCCGACAACAGGTTGGACAGGAGGATGAGGGTCTACATCGCGCCCAGGGTGCTGATCATCGACGAGGTAGGTTACCGCCCGTTCGATTCAGTGGGTGCGGCCATGCTCTTTCAGCTGGTCTCTGCTAGGTACGAGCGTGGAGCGATTATCCTGACCTCAAACAAAGGCTTCGGAGAGTGGGGTGAGATATTCGGAGACACAGTGGTGGCTACAGCGATCCTGGACCGTCTGCTTCACCACTCGCACATCATTAACATCCGTGGTGAGAGCTGGCGGCTCAGGGAGAAGAAGCGAGCCGGCCTGTTCGGGACCACCTATTCTCGGCCGGCTGCGAAGCCCGGGGTGGGGGAAAACTCAACCGGCCAAAGTGGCGGGACTTTCGACCGGCCTTGACAGTCATGTCCTGACTGCTTGGCATCCCTTCCAACTGTCACGGCATGACCAGGTTATGGACCCCTTTCTCCGACGACCCGTGCGGCAGCTTATTGGGAGTCATCCGATGACCATTCCCATCGACGATACTGCCATGTCAAGCTAGTTATCAGCTCTGTATGGGTCATGCCACGTCTACTTGGATCTCGAGGGGTCACCGGAGGGTTATTAGTTGGAAGGTTATATTACTTCCGGTGACCATTAAAGGGAGAAAGTATGGTCACGGCGTGACTAGGTCGATACTAATAGTCATCCCATGACTGCACTTTTCGACATAGTGGCCTTCTGATGACTAGCAAAAGCCTTTTCATTGGTCACTGCGTGACCGGCGAAAAACTGAGTGATCACCTAGTGACCATTAGGAGGATTGCTCGGCGAGAAGCGCCACGGGTCATCGCAGTCAGTAGCACCTCGCTCGTTGGCGGCGCAGTGGGCCACGCCCTGCTATGCTGGCTATACGTCCCTCAACTCGCGGCGCGCGCCTGCCGCCAGGGCGGCGATACACAAGATGACCCCCAGCAGAGCCAGGACGATCCTGCTTCCGAGGGTGTCGAGGAGCACGCCTGCCAGGGCGAAGGAGACTGGTGACAGGATCCGCGAGAGCGCTGTCCGCAATGCGAACACCCTGCCCCGCATATCCGGGGGAGTGATGTCCTGATAGAGAGTGTTTATGGGGATCTGCATAAGCGGCCCCATCGCGCCTGAGATCCCCATTGACACAGGGATAAGCCATAGCCATGGCGCGAACCCGCTCAGGATGTACGACAGGCCAAGTCCCGCAACTGCAATCGCTGCCATCCGCCCCAGATGGGGCCACCTTTTTCTCGTGGCGATAATTGATGACGATATGAGGGACGCTGCGGCCGAGACGCTGAAAAGAGAGCCGAGAAAAGTCGGGTCTCCACCCAAAGTCTTAAGTATGTGCACGTTCATGGCTATCCCTGACGGTTGGCTGCAGGCGTTAACCATGATGGTCAAGCCGAGCAACACCGATGCCAACGGGAGAGATCGGAAGAACCCGAAGCCTTCCTTCAGCTCCGACAACTTCGGTCTTCCTGCGGGAATGCGGCGCTCTTCAAATCTGGGACGTGCATACGAGATAAGCAGGGCTGACACACCGAACGAGACCGCGTTAGCCACAAGGGCGAACCAAGGTCCAAATTCCGCGACCGCAACGCCGGCCAGCGCGGGGCCGGCGATCATGGCCACATTCCTGCCTGATACCTGCAGAGCATTGGCGCGTTGGAGCCGATCCGGCGGGACCAGCGCCGGAACGATGGCCATTGTGCCCGGGTCGTAGAACGCCCTGAATACTGAGACGATGACCCCCCACCCGTAAGCGTGTAGTATCGTGAATCGTCCCGCGTATATGAGCCAACCAAGACCGAGGGTCAGGAGACCCCTGCATACGTCGGCCGTGACAAGGACTCGTTTCCGGTTGACCCGGTCCAAAACCAACCCTGCCACCGGCCCAATCAGGAGCATGGGGACCATGTTCAAAATCACGTTGACTGACATCGCGGTGGCGGAGCCTGTGCGCTGGAGGATGAGAATGGAAAGAGCCATGGCCCCGAATTGGTCTCCGATCATGGATATCGTCTGACCAACCCACATCAGCCAGTAGTCGACACCAATGCCGGTGGTCTGCTTCTGAGTGGCGTCACTCCCTTGCCCCTCGCCTCGGCTCACGACCAACACTCCCCTCGGTGGATCTTACAAGGGCTGGATTCGACAAGCGTCTGCCATCTCCTTCCTTTGAGCCGATTGGCTGGCATTCGCCCCTCGGCGACGCCCTGATTGAGGTACAATAATAGCGGACATACGGGGAGGCGAACGCACCTTGAAAGAATACGGCACGGCGGTTTCCGTTAACGGCAACCGCGTCACCATATCGATGAACCGGACCGCGGCCTGCGAGAAGTGCGGTCGCTGCTCTCATCCTCACATAGCTTTCGGAGACAATACCCAACTGATCATCGAAGCCATCTCGCTGGGCGAGATCCGCCCGGGCGACACGGTGGAAGTCGAAATGGCGAGTCGGGACTTCCTCGCGGCGTCGCTCCTCGTCTGGGGATTGCCGCTGGTAGCCGGTGCAGTTGGACTCGGTGTCGGCATCATGCTGGGCCGCTCCCTGGGCAATCCAGGCGTGTGGGGTGCGGTATTTGCGCTGGGTTCAGTCGGCGCATCCTTCTTCTGGCTCCACCAGTACGACAAGTCGGCGCAGAAAACGGGACGCTACTTGCCGGTGGCCAGGTCGCTGAGGGAGATGTAGTCGCATAGGCGCACGCGCTTTGCTGGCGACGCGGCAAAAGCGCCGCTACGGCTGAGCAATTGGAAGCAGGATGTCTCTCGCAAAGCGCGTGATGCTCGCATGGCTCGCATAAACGCACGCGCTTTGCTGGCGACGCGCTGAAAGCGCCGCTGTCGCTCTGCTTTCAGCTCTGTCCCGCCGTCTGCGGCGTGAGCCTCCTGGCCCCGTCCACTTTGGGCATGTACCCTTCGTCTGAAAGCGCCTGGATTAGCTGCTCGTACTGGCCGCCGTCCACAGTGAGACAGCAGGGACCCACTTTCTGCTTGAGGTAAGGCCTGATCTTCGGGTGCAGCATCAGCTCGTCGGCCAGTGACTCGGTGTCGCAGCGCAGCAGTATGGTTTCCTCGAACTCGATCCTCCCGTATGAGGTGCCCCAGTGGGAGATGGAATAGGTCACATTCTGGGAGACCGGCGTCTTGGAATAGGTTTCGAGGAAGCGGTGGATCGATTCGGGAGTGTAGGAGTGCAGCATCGCCCTGTACACCGAGTTCCTCGATAGCTTGTAGACCATCATGGCGTCGGGCTTCTGGAGATCGGCAAAAGCATCAATCGACCAGAGAAGCTTGGGCGCGATTGTGCAGGGCACTAGCGTCTCGAAGTTGGACTGCACGTAGATGTGGTGATCCCAAGATTCCTCAGGCCACGGCGCCAGGCCAAACATCGCTCTGCCGAGGGGAGTCGGTCGCAGGTGGGTGGCGTTCAGAGTGGTCTGCACCTCGAGGCCGCCCAAGTACTCCAGCACCTCAACTAGATTGCGCTCCGCCCTAAGGTTCAGCCCGTGGGAGGAGTGGCTGGTCGACAGCGTTTCCATGTAGCTTAAGAGGTCCGTCAGCGATAGAACGGAACCCTCCGGGGCTCTCATGATCACCCAGAGGAGTGTCTGCAGGTCGGTATCCTGAGCGATGAAGGTGTTCCTCCAGTAATCGAAGAGGTCTTGCCTGCACTTGGCCTCGTCGGTATCCACGACCCAGGTCGTAGCTGAAGACGATAGTCGTAGGAGTCCGTTCCTTTCCTCAACCAGTCCCTTGGACCGGCCGAAGTAAAGCAGAAACGCCAATCTGGGCGGATAGCGTACCGGGAAGAACGACTCCTCGATAGGGGTCTCCTCTTCCTCGACCAGCATCCCCAGGTCGTTCTGGGCCTTCTTGAACATGGTCCCGGACTGGGTGAGCTTCACCTCGTTCTTGCGCAGGTACGACAAGAACAGGCACGCGTGACGCAGTGGGGCGGCGAAATCGGTCCGCCGGCGAGGCGAGAAACGGGTCCCGTCGGCCAGACATGCCTGGTAAATGTCGCTAAGGAAGAACCCGGACAGCACTTCTTTGAGGTCGGAGGGCACAAAGTAGATGTGCCTGTAACCTTCGCGACGCGTGAAGACCAGGCCCCGGGAGATGAGAGCGTCAATGACCTTGGCGCCGTTTCTGCGCCACTTGCGGGACAGCTGGTTCAGTTTTTGATGGCATTGCTCTACCACGACTCCGGTTCCGCCGGCGGCGATGGTGATGAGCCGAAGGGCCAGCATTTCCTCCTGGTTAAGCCCGTTCATCGCGACCAGCGCGTGGGCGGGGACCAGCAAGTGCGTGTGTATGAGGTCGGCCAGAGTATCAATGGAGACCTCGGTACCGAGCCCCCCTGGAGGGCCCCAGAGGCCGTAGAAACCCGCTATGCCGCGCGCTCTCTCGAGCGACGATGCGAGGAGAGCCTCACGAAGGTTCATTGCCCCGCCTCCTTGCCCAAAGCCATGAAGTTCTGAGCTTCCCAGATAGTGTATTTGTATCCTTGCTCCGTAAGGAAGAGCTGGCGCTTCTGCGAGAACTCCTGATCTTTAGTGTTGCGGGTGACCAACGAGTAGAACACGGCGCTCTCACCCTGGGGTTTTGGCCTCAAGATACGGCCGAGCCGCTGGGCTTCTTCTTGACGCGATCCGAATGTTCCAGACACCTGCACCGCCACGTTGGCGTCCGGAAGATCGATAGAGAAATTGGCTACTTTGGATACGACAAGGCACTTTATGCGGCCTTCCTTAAACTGCCCGTAGAGCTCCTCACGCTCGGCATTCGGAGTCAGACCGCACAGGAGGGGAGCGCCAAGGATGTTTGCCAAGGTATCCAATTGGTCCAGGTACTGTCCGATAATAAGCACCTGGTCGGATGAGTGTCTGCGTACAATGTCCTGCACCAGGGGTATTTTGTTGATGTTGGTCGCAGCGATTCGGTATTTGTCCCTTTCATCGGCTACCGCGTATGCCAGGCGGTCGTCGCCGGTCATGTCGACTCTAATCTCGTGACAATGGGCCTGGGCTATCCAGTTCTGGGCCTCAAGCTCCTTCCACGGCTTGTCGAACTTTTTGGGACCTATGAGGCTGAAGACCTCGTCTTCCCGGCCGTCCTCGCGTACCAGCGTCGCGGTAAGCCCGAGCCGCCTCCTTGCCTGCAGGTCGGCTGTTATCCGAAAGACCGGCGCCGGCAACAGGTGGACCTCGTCATATATGATTAGGCCCCAGTTCTTCTGGTTGAACAGCGAGAAGTGGGGGTATTCGGCTTCGTCGCCGCGCTTCTTGTGGATCAGGATCTGGTAGGTAGTCACGGTGACAGGACCGATCTCCTTGACCTCGCCGCTGTACTCCTTGACAGCGCTCTCCGGTAGTTCGGTCTTGTCCAGAAGCTCCGACATCCACTGCCGCAGGGCCACTACGTTAGTCGTGAGGATGAGGGTCTCGGTGGCCGCAAGCTCCATAGCACCGATACCCACCATGGTCTTGCCCGCGCCGCAAGGCAGGACAACAACGCCGCTGCCCCCTCTGGCCGAACCTCCCGCCCAGAACGCATCCCTGGCGGCCAGCTGGTACGGCCGCAATGAGAAGGGCTGGCCTTGAGCCGTACGGGTCCTAAGGCGGATATCCAGGGGGTCTCCGGCTGTGTATCCCGCCAAATCCTCACACGGATAACCCATCTTTATGAGGGCTTCCTTGAGGGTGCCGCGGGACATCGGTTCAACTATGAGCGAGTCTTCAGAGATGATCTCCTGAATGTAGGGCTTGCACTTGTCGGACCGCTTGATCTCCTCAAAGACGAACTGGTCGTGGCAGACCAAAACCAATTGACCGTCCTTGCGAAGCAAACGGGTGACCCCGAACTTGGCCATGGTATCCCGCACAAATGCCTCGATATTCGACGGCACCGGATACCGGGAGAACCGGGAGAGGCTCTCCAGAACGTCGTCTGGGGTAAGGCCGCAGGAAGCCGCGTTCCACAGCGAGAGGGGGGACAGCCGGTACGTGTGTATGTACTCGGGGCTCTTGACGAGATCCGAGAACCGCATGAGGTTGTCCCGCGCCTGCTCGTAGAGCGGACTATCAACCTCCACAAGTATCGTCCCGTCGCTCTGGACTACCGCCGGACTATCTTTCGCCACATCTCGGCCCCCTACAGTTTGTTCCAAAGCCATAGACATGATAGTACTCAATCATAGATGATTCTACGTCCATTTCGCTGCTCCTTTCACTAGGTGGAAGTTTCGCTGTCCGTAAGATGAAACGGTCTCCTAAAGGAAAGGCGATCTCCATGGTCGTATCTTCCTACTTGTCGGATACTGGAAGCGGGTTGCCCACGTCGGGCACGGATCCGCACCCGCCAGGTTCCGCAATGTAAGGATAGGTGTGGGAAAGTGGCAATAAGAGTTCTAGGAGGTGCACTTGGTGAAAGTCTACATATCGGTCGACATGGAAGGCGGGACCGGCATTGCCAGCGCCAAGCACATGGCTGACGCGGGTTACGCCAGGATGTGCAAGCTCCTCACACAGGAGGTCAACGCGGCGATCGCCGGAGCGTTTGAGGGCGGGGCCACTGAGGTCCTCGTGAACGACGCTCACGGCAGCATGACCAACATCCTGATCGAGGACCTAGACGAGCGCGCCGAGCTCATAAGCGGCAGCAACAAGTGGCTCTGTCAGATGGAGGGCATAGACGAGACCTACGATGCCGCCTTCTTCATCGGTTATCACGCCCACGAGGGCAACGAGGACGCGGTGCTGAACCACACGATCATGGGTGCCGCCGTATCTGAGATAAAGCGCAACGGGGTTGTGGTCGGCGAGACCGCCATCAATGCCGGCATCGCGGGGGCTTACGGGGTTCCGGTAGTACTGGTGGCGGGTGATCACATCCTCTGCGCCGAGGCCAGGAAGTTCCTGGGCGATAGCATCGAGACCGTGACCACAAAGCGAGCCATCGACCGCTATGCGGCCCGCGTGCTCCCGCCTAAGAAAGTGCAGGCCCTCATAAAGGAAGCCGCAAAGAGGGCTTTGGCCAATCGCGGGTCAGTGAAGCCTCACGTGGTGGAGGGTCCCATCGAGTTCCAGCTCACGACCAAGCTCACAAGCATGGCGCATATGTGCTGCGTGTTTCCCGTTGTTGAGCGGCGGGGTCCCAAAGTTATCGCGGTCAAGGCCCAAAGCTACGTGGATGCCTACAAACAACTGCTGGGATGCCTCATCATCTCCAAGACGGCAGCCAATGGCTGGATAGGATAGGCGCGTTCGGCGCATCACTTTCCGAAGACGTACGACAGGATCCGGTCTGGCTGGGCTCAGCGCGGCAGTTTGCTGAAGTCGACTCTGAAGTGGGACGTAATCTGGCGGCCCCAGTATTCCAGCACGTGGTCCTCGACGGGCGTACCCCAGCCGTGATGGATGACCAGCGGCAGACCGTCGCGCCGGCGCTTGTCGGAAACGATGCCAATATGGTTGTTGCCGGGACCGAATATCACCAGATCGCCTGGTTGCCACTCTTTGAGGTTGTCTTTGTCCCACGGGATGGCTTCGATGGCAAGAGCCTCGGCATGTCTGGATAAGTAACTGTGGAGGTTCGGCACTCGTCTGAAGTCGATATTGGGGTCCGGGGATTCGCCGCGGATGCGCGGGTATTCCTCGACATACGCGGCGATGTCCCGGTCGATGGCGTCTTTCCAGGCGTAACCTACGGCTTCAAAAGCCCGCCAGATCAGGTCCGTGCACACACCTTCGTTATCGGGCGGATATCCTCCTTGATAGTACTCGCTTCGGTAGATGGGTCGGGCTTCCACCTGAGCCCGAGCCGCCGCGACGATGTCCAAGCAATCGTCGGTCCCGTTGCCGTCGGCGTCGACTCCTGAGAGCGTCACTTCCACCTCAAGAGGCGGACGGAAGTTAGGTACCCTCGCCGACCGCCATACTGCCCACACGGCGGCGCCTGCTAACGTGAGGACCGCGAGAAGCACGAGGGCCGTGACGCGGATGGAATTGGATCGGATACGTAGCACTCTTGTGGACACTCCTGTGCGATGGTTGGTTTACCCTGATCCTATTCTCGCAGTCCGCTGCCGGTGTGCCAAGCCTTTCCGGTTCCGGTATAATTCCCTTAGCAGCCACGAATACATAAGGAATCGGTTGGTGACTCATGCCCAAGGACATCCTGCAAGGCCTCAATCCCCGACAAGTGGAGGCAGTCACGCACGGAGAAGGACCGCTCTTGATCCTGGCAGGCGCCGGGTCAGGAAAGACCACGGTCCTCACCAGGCGAGTTGCCTATCTGATCTCACAAGGTGTTTCGCCCCGATCCATTCTCGCTATCACGTTCACCAACAAGGCCGCGGACGAGCTCAAGACCCGCATAGTCTCACTCTTGGGTGACGACGGTAAAGGCGTGTGGGCCATGACTTTCCATGCGACCTGCGTCCGCATACTCCGAGCCGAGTTCCCCTCTCTGGGCAGGTCCGGCAGTTTCTCGATACTGGATGACGGAGACCAGTCCAGGGTTATGAAGCAAGTGCTAAAGGAACTGAACCTGTCGGAGAAGCAGTATCCTCCTGCCGGCCTCTTGCGGTCTATATCCCGTGCCAAAGACGAGCTGAAAGGTCCCGACGAGTACGCTAGGAGCGCCCTGACGTTCTTCGAGACCAGGGTCGCCCAGGCCTATCGCTTATACCAGAAAAAGCTCCAGGAGCAGGACAGTCTAGACTTCGACGACCTCATCATGCAGACGGTCCTGCTGTTCGAGGAAAGGCCTGACATCCTGGCAAAGTACCAGAACAGGTTCCGGTACATCATGGTCGATGAATACCAGGATACGAACCGGGCGCAATACGAGCTCTCGCGACTTCTTGCGTCCGCGCCTCCCCACAACATCGCGGTGGTAGGGGACGACGACCAGAGCATCTACACCTTCAGGGGCGCCGACATCCGCAACATCCTGGAGTTCGAGAAGGACTATCCCCAGTGCCATGTGGTGAAACTGGAGCAGAACTACAGGTCGAGCCAGGTCATCCTTGACGGCGCCTACCACGTGGTGAGCAATAACTCCATGAGGAAGGACAAGCGTCTTTGGACTTCGTCCGCCGGCGGGCGGCCAATAACCCTGTACGCGGCGCAGAGCGGCGAGGACGAGGCCCGGTTTGTAGCAGGCGAGATTGAAGGCCTGGTTGGAGAAGGGCGACCCCTCGGCTCATGCGCCATTCTGTTTCGGACCAACGCTCAATCCAGGCTCTTCGAGGAGCAGTTCATGGACCGCGGGATCCCTTACTCCATCCTCTCGGGGCGCAGGTTCTACGAGCGCAAGCATAACCGGGACGCCATCGCGTACATGAGGTTGCTTCTCAACCCAAGGGACTTCGTGTCTTTGGAACGCGTAATCAATGAGCCGCCCCGGGGACTGGGTCCGGCGGCGTTCGCCAAGATCGCGGACCGGGCCAGGGAGACGGGAGAAACACTGGTGCAGTCCCTCATGGGAGCTGCCTCAATCAAGGGCCTTACGGCGCCGCAGAAGAAAGCCGCGGCCGAACTGGGAACAACCCTGTCCGAAGTGGCTGCAAAGGCCCAAACGCAGCCGCTGCACCACACTCTTAACGAGGTCTTGGAGAGGACAGGCTATTTGGGGTATCTTGACGCTCAAGGAACCACTGAGAGTGAGAACCGCCTCGAGGACCTGGACCAGCTCATGATCTCCGCCAGGCAGTTCTGGGAGGGCGAAGGCGACCGGGGCCTGGCCGAGTACCTCGAGCAGATCGCGCTGGTATCGGACCAGGATAGCTACGATCAGAAGAAGGACGCCTGCGTCATGGGGACCCTCCACTCTGCCAAGGGACTGGAGTTTGAAACAGTGTTCCTGGTGGGGATGGAGGAAGGCCTCTTGCCCCACGTGAGGTCCATCATGGATGAGCGGCAGCTGGAAGAAGAGAGGCGGCTTATGTACGTTGGCATGACCCGCGCCAAGAAGCAATTGTACCTCACGTTCTCCTTCGCGCGGGAGATGAATGCCGGCTCTACCAGAATGAAAGTGTCGAGGTTTGTTTCGGAGATTCCGAGGGAGCTTTTGGATGTGAGGACCTGGGAAGGGTAGCTCTTGCGGGGAGGCAGTTTTCGTGAAGGACCTTTCGGACCGTGAGATCTTGGAGCGGCTGGAGTCCCTTAGGGAACAGGTGAGAGAGCACCAGTACCGTTACTACGTCCTGGACAACCCGACGATCACCGATGCGGAGTATGACGCCCTCTATCGCGAGCTGGAGCGCATCGAGGCGGAGCACCCGAACCTTGTGACGCCGGACTCGCCTACACAAAGGGTCGGGGGCCAGGTTTCAACCGCCTTCCGATCCGTTCCACATACGAAACCTGTCCTTAGCCTATCCAACTCCTTCACAGAGGACGAAGTAAGGGCTTTTCACCGCAGGATCCGCGAATTTGCCGGCGACGATCGCCGCTTGTCGTACATCGTTGAACCCAAGATCGACGGGCTTTCGGTCATCCTCCGGTACGAGGGAGGAGGGCTGTCGCTGGCGCTTACCCGCGGCGACGGGCTAACCGGCGAAGATGTAACCCGCAACGTCCGGACAGTCAAGGCGATACCGCTGCAACTAAGGAGCCTCGATCTTTCGGGCCCGCCGTCCTTCCTTGAGGTCAGGGGCGAGGTCTACCTCCCCAAAGCGGAGTTTGCCAAGCTGAACGAGGAGAGGGACGCCCTGGGATTGCCCACTTTCGCCAACCCTCGGAATGCGGCAGCGGGGTCTCTAAGGCAGCTCGATCCCAAGATCACCGCGGAGAGGCCGCTCCGGGCCCTGGTCTACGAAGTCAGGGAAGCCGTGGACTCCCAGGGGACGCCCATGGTGTGGCAGACGGAAGAGGAGACGGTGGCCAAGCTGAAAGCCCTCGGGTTCCCGGTGCCGCCCTACGATCTGTGCGGATCCCTTGACGAGCTTTTGGCGCGCATACCGGAGTGGGAGAGCAAGAGACACAATCTCCCCTACGACACAGACGGGATCGTCGTGAAACTTAACGACAGGGTGTTGGGCGAGAGCATGGGGGCGACCGGTCACTCTCCCCGGTCGCAGCTTGCCTACAAGTTTCCGGCCGAGCAGGTGGAGACCCGGGTCCTCGATATCGAGATCACCGTAGGCAGGACCGGCGTTCTCACCCCGACCGCCATCTTGGAGCCGGTCAGAGTCAGCGGCTCCACAGTCTCCCGTGCCGTGCTCCACAATGAGGATGTGCTAAGGGAGAAGGATGTCCGGATCGGAGATGTCGTGATACTGCACAAAGCCGGGGAGGTCATCCCCGAGATAGTATCCGTGGTCAAGGAAAAGCGTACCGGACAGGAGAGGGAGTTCGTCTGGCCCAAGAAATGTCCCGCGTGCGACGCCGACGCGGTCAGGCTTCCGGGAGAAGCGGCCTACCGATGCACGGGGATGGCATGTCCCGCACAGGTGCGTGAGCACCTGATCCACTTCGCCTCCCGGGACGGGATGGATATCCGCGGCCTGGGTCCGGCGATGGTTGACTCGCTCATTGCTGCCGGGCTGGTCAAGGACGCCGGCGATCTATACGGCCTCACCAAAGAGCAGCTTGCGTCGCTCCCGAGGATGGGGGAGAAGTCGGCCGAGAACCTCCTGGACGCCATCCGGGGCTCTACCGACAAGCCTCTCGCGCGCCTTTTGTACGCTCTGGGCATAAGGCATGTCGGCCAGAGGACTGCGGAAACCCTGGCGGACCGGTTCCTGAGTTTGGACTCGTTCCTTGCCGCAACTCCCGAGGAACTGTCGGAAGTCCCGGACGTCGGTCCCGAGACCGTGAGGTCTATTGAGATCTCCCGCTCTCAAGAGTCCATGAAGGACCTGGTGCGAAAGCTCAAGAGCGCGGGTGTGAAGGCCGCCACCGAGACTGCGACCCGGACGGCGGAGGAAGGCGGTCCACTTGCCGGGAAGACGGTTGTCGTCACGGGCACCATCCCCGGGATGACCCGTACCGAGGCGGAGCAGAGAATCCGGGAACTTGGCGGCAAGCCATCTTCGTCGGTTTCAAAGAGTACATACGCTGTGGTGGTCGGAGAAAGCCCCGGCAGCAAGGCCCAGAAGGCCAGAGAGCTGGGTATCCGGATTATCGATGCGGAGGAGTTTCTCAGATGGAAATAGACGTGAAGCACGTAGCCGACCTGGCCAAGATCCGGTTGTCGCCGGAGGAGATGCAGGAGATGGAAAGGGACCTGCGCGGCATCCTGGCTCACATCGAGAGGCTCAAAGAGGTCCAGGTGGATGACGTGCCGCCGACCTTTGGCCCGGCCAAATCCACCGGACTCCGGCTCGAGGAGGATGCGCCCAAGCCGGGACTCCACCGCGATCAGGTGCTGAAGCTGGCCCCCGCCACTCTGGACGGCAGCGTTTTGGTGCCGAAGGAGGCGCGGTGACATGGAGATATGGGAACTCTCTGCGAAAGACATACATGAGAAGGTAAAGTCCAAGGAGATCTCGGCTCTGGAAGTGGCGGAAAGCTACTTCGCTAGGACAGCGCAGGTTGAACCTAAGATCTGTGCTTACCTGGAGCTCATGGAACCCGAAGCTCTTGCGCAGGCGGCCAAGGTTGATGCAGCCATAGCCAGGGGAGAGGATCCCGGCATTCTGGCCGGGCTGACGGTTGCCGTGAAGGACAACATTAACGTCAAGGGCGTCAAGTGCACCTGCGGCTCCAAGATACTTGAGGGTTACGTCTCGCCATACGACGCGACCGCGATAAAGCGCCTTAGGGACCAGGGAGCGGTGATCACCGGAAAGACCAACCTGGACGAATTCGCGATGGGATCGTCGACCGAGAACTCGGCGTTCATGACAACCAGGAACCCGTGGGACGTGGAGAGAGTTCCTGGGGGCTCAAGCGGCGGCTCGGCCGCTGCCGTCGCGGCAGGTATGGCGGCGCTTGGATTGGGCTCTGATACAGGTGGTTCTGTAAGGCAACCGGCCGCGTTCACCGGGACTTATGGGATGATGCCGACCTACGGGAGGGTATCCAGGTACGGTCTGGTTGCGTTCGGTTCCTCCCTGGACCAGATCGGTCCGTTCGGCAACAGCGTCTGGGACTGCGCCGCTCTCCTTTCAGCTATGGCAGGCCATGACCCTTACGACGCTACTTCGGCCGCAAGACCGAGCGTCCAGTTCACATCGCGCCTGGGACACCCTGTGAAAGGAATGAGGGCAGGCGTTCCCCGGGAGCTTTTGGGATTAGGAGTCTCTTCGGGAGTCCGCGAAGCTTTCGACCGGGCCCTTGCGGTGCTCTCGGGGTTGGGGGTCGAAATCGAGGAAACCACTCTTCCGTCGGTGGGGCATGCCCTGGACGTCTACTACATAGTCGCTCCTTCGGAGGCATCTTCGAATCTCGCCCGGTTTGACGGTGTGCGTTACGGTTTGTCTCTGCGGGACGGTGATTTGCAGGACATGTACCTCGACACCCGCGGCAAGGGATTTGGCAAGGAGGTCAGGCGCCGGATTATGCTGGGCACTTTCGCGCTGTCGGCGGGGTACTACGATGCCTACTACCTCCGGGCGGCCAAGATCAGGACCCTGCTCCGCCGGGAGTTTGAGGCAGCCTTTTCCAAGTTCGACGTGCTCCTGTCGCCGACGACTCCAACGGTGGCCTTTAAGGCCGGGGAAAAGGTCGACGATCCGCTGGCCATGTACCTGGCCGACGTCCTCACGGTCCCTGTAAACTTGACCGGTATCCCCGCTCTGTCGATGCCGTGCGGCCTAGCCGAAGCGGAACCGGGCTCGGGGCACGCTCTCCCGTGCGGCCTGCAAATCATGGGCCGGCCCTTCGACGAGGAGTCTGTGTTCCAGGTAGGATACGCTCTGGAAGCCGAGATCGGGGAGCAACTGCGTCAAAGGACCGCGGAGATGCGCGTGGCCCTCTTGGCCGCCAAGGAGTGTGATCCCGTTGTCTCATAGGGAGTATGAGATGCTGATAGGGCTCGAGGTCCATGCCGAGCTGGCCACCAGGACCAAGATGTTCTGCCGGTGCCTTTCCAGGTTCGGCGATCCCCCGAACACCAATGTGTGCCCTGTGTGCTTGGGTCTTCCCGGTTCGCTGCCGGTGCCCAACCAAGAAGCCGTGAAGTTGGGAGTGCGCGCCGCCCTCGCCCTCAACTGCGAGGTCAATCTGGAGAGCAGTTTTGACCGCAAGAACTACTTCTACCCGGACCTTCCCAAGGGGTATCAGATAACTCAATTCGAGAGGCCTCTGGCCCAGGGTGGTTACGTTGAGATAGAGGAGCCCAGAAAGAAGATCCGCATTCGCAGGCTGCATCTTGAGGAGGATGCGGGGAAGTCCGTCCATGCTGGAGAGGACATCACCACGGCAGCATATTCCCTGGTCGACCACAACCGCTGCGGCGTGCCTCTGGTAGAGATCGTGTCGGAGCCTGATATGACGTCTCCCGATGAAGCGAGACAATACCTCGAAAACCTCCAGAAGACCCTGCAGTTTGCCGGGGTATCGGACGTTAAGATGGAAGAGGGCTCCATGCGGGTAGACTGCAACATATCGGTGAACCCCAAGGGTGGGCCTTTAGGCGTGCCTGTGGAGATCAAGAACCTCTCGTCGTTTAGAGCGGTGGTCCGCTCTCTGGGCTATGAGTTCAAGCGGCAGTCCCTGGCCATCGAAAAGGGGGAGACGATCGTCCGGGAGACCCGTCACTGGGATGAGACCAAAGAGGCCACTTACTCCATGAGGACAAAGGAGTCCAGCCAGGACTACCGGTACTTCCCCGAACCCGACCTCCCGGGTCTCAGTCTGACAAAGGAATTCGTCGATGAAGTGGCGCGAACAATGCCCGCGCTGCCGGGGGAGATCGTGAGGAGATACGTAGAGGATCTGGGGCTCACGCCGTACGACGCGGGAGTCCTCACTCAGAGCCCTCACCTGGTCAAGTACTTCGATGGGTGCATCAAGGCCGGCGCCGAACCAAAGACCTGTTCAAACTGGGTTATAGGTGACCTCTTGGGTTACCTCAAGTCGAAAGGGATACCTTATGACCGCATCCCTGTGTCGCCCGGAAACTTGGCGGGAATGCTCGCCCTGATCAAGGAAGGAACGATTAGCGGCAAGATCGGGAAAGACGTCCTTGCGAAGATGATAGAGACAGGAAAGGACGCGCCGAGCATAGTTAAAGAGGAGGGGCTCACTCAGGTATCGGATGACAGCGAGCTCACCGCAGTCGTGGAGTCGATGCTTGAGGGGAACCCTGCGGCAGTTGCCGATTATATGAGCGGAAAGCAGAACGCGTTGGGATTCCTGGTCGGCCAGGTCATGAAGGCGACCAAGGGCAGGGCCAACCCTGCAAAGGTAAACGCCCTCCTGAAAGAGAAGATGCTATCTCGGTAAGTAGGGCATAGTTTATTTTGGAAGAGGGTGCAGGGCATGGGCTTGGGACGGGCTGCGAAGGGACAGGACGATAAACTGACCTTCGTTGCCTCTGTGCTGGGCAATTCCCGCGTCCTCTACTCGGAACCCATGAGCGGGCACACCTCGTTCAAGATAGGCGGGCCGTGTGATCTTCTTGTCATGCCGGGCGATCCCTCCGACGCGGTCAAGGCCTGGGTAGCGTGCCGCGACCAGTCAGTCCCTTGCCGGGTGATAGGCAACGGCACAAATCTCCTGGTGAGAGACGGCGGAGTCCGGGGCTGCCTAATCAAGATGGCTCCCGGGGCGTCGGGGATCGAGGCCGTCGACGGCCCTTCTTTGCGGGTCGCGTCCGGGACCCTGCTCCCGGCACTGGTACAATATGCTTTGTCTCAAGGGCTCTCCGGCTTGGAGTGGGCCACCGGAATACCCGGGAGCGTCGGCGGAGCCGTCACCATGAACGCCGGCGCCTACGGAGGCGACTTTGGCTCGCTGGTACGAAGAGTCCAGGTGGGCATGCCCGACGGGCAAATCGTCTGGATGGATTCTCACGAAATCGGATTTGGATATAGGCACTCCCTTTTCACCGACAGGGACGACCTGCTTATCCTCGGCGTCGATATTACCCTTACGCCGGGAGACAGGGACGCAATCCGGGATGCAATGGTGAAGCGGGCCAAGGAGCGCGAGGCAAAGCAGCCGCTGGACATGCCTTCGGCGGGAAGCGCTTTCCGCCGCCCGCCCGGCCACTACGTTGGGGCGATGATCGAGGAGCTCGGTTTGAAGGGCGCAAGGATAGGCGGAGCCCAAGTGTCTGCTAAGCACGCCGGCTTCATCGTGAACGCCGGGAACGCGAGTTCCAAGGATGTGGAGGACCTCCTCAATCTCGTGAAGGCTAAGGTCAAGGAGCGTTTCGACGTGGACCTTGAGCCCGAGATTGTTGTCCTGGGAGAAGACGCCCCTGCGGCCGGTCAAGACACGTAGCAGATGGCCACCAGTGTCGCCAAGGTAACAGGCCTCAACCACAGAGGCGAAGGGGTAGGCAAAGCGACCTCCGGCCCCGACCAGGGGCTGGTTGTGTTTCTGCCCGGTACGGTCCCCGGCGATGTGTGCGAGTACTCCGTAGTGGAGCGAAAGAAGAACTTCATGCGGGGGCGAGTCACAAACCTCCTCGAAGCAGGGCCTGGGCGAGTCGAAGCTGCTTGTCCCGTGGCGTCGTCCTGCGGCGGGTGCACTTGGCAGCACCTCTCATACGACCTCCAACTGCAGTGGAAGAAGCGGATTGTTGAGGAAGCCCTCTCTCGCATCGCCCGCACAGAAGACTGCGAAGTGCGGGACTGCCTCCCATCCCCGCAGACTGCGGGCTACAGGAACAAGGTTGAGGTTCCCCTCGCGGTCTCAAACGGCAAGGTTGTCGCAGGGTTCTACCAGCCCTATAGCCACCGGGTTGTTCCGTCGGAAGAGTGCGTGCTCGAACACCCGGCGGCTCGCGAGGTTGTGCTCCGGATGGTGGAGGAAGTGAGGACCCACAGGTACAGCATTTACGATGAGCGGACCGGGCGTGGACAGGTCAGGCATGTAGTGGCGCGTGTTGCTCCCGGTACGGGGGAACGGATGGCGGTGCTGGTAGTTAACGGCCGATCAATCCCGAAAGAGTCCCAGTTTGCCACCGCTGTTGCTTCGTCGCTGGACAACCTTGTCAGCGTGGTCCTGAACACCAACACCGAGCGCACCAACATCATCCTGGGTGAAACAAGCAAAGTGCTCTACGGGAGGTACCACATCGAAGACCTCTTCGGTGATGGTCAGCCGGGCCGGCTGCGTTTCCGGATCTCCCCCTTGTCGTTCTACCAGGTGAACTCGCCGCAGGCTGCTCGGCTGTACCGGCTCGCTCTGGATGCAGCCGCGATTGACGGCGGACTTGTCTTCGACGTGTACTCCGGGATAGGCACCATCACGCTGTTCGCAGCACAGAGGGCATCTCTTGCTGTGGGCATCGAGGAAGTGGGCGACGCCGTCCGCGATGCCAGGAAGAATGCCGAGTTGAACGGCATCCAGAATGTGAAGTTCAGGGAAGGGCGGGCGGAGCGAATCCTATCCGCCAGCATTCACGACTACGGTAGGCCGGATGCCGTGATCCTGGATCCTCCGAGAGGAGGCGCCGAGGAGCCTGCGCTCAGGGCCATAGCCCGCGCGAAGCCGAGGACTATCGTCTACGTTTCCTGCAATCCTTCTACCCTGGCCAGGGACCTCATCACCCTGGGGCAGGACGGCTACCGTCCATTGTGGGTACAGCCGGTGGACATGTTCCCACAGACCCCGCATGTTGAGTGTGTGGCGTTGATGTCGAGGTTTGAAGAATAGATGGACTGAGAAAAGCTATAAACAAAGGGTTTCCAGGCATAGGGATGTTTTCCCGCGGCTGTTCTGCCTGAGACGGAATACTTGAACCCTTTATTCTTTATTGTCTGCGGGAACACCTCAATTACCTCAAAAGTGACGGGATTGAGTTGCCAGATTAGATAACGGGCTTTTTTCATAGGATTGAGGAGACAGAATAGATGGAACAGGGAAGTATCTCTTTAACTGCCAGAAGCCTATCAAAATCTGTTTATCAAACGGTGTCAGTCGCGGGGGTGGGTGTTCGCGGCATTGTTTTAACGACCCACGGTATCGGTCGTCTGCGTCTCATCCACGGGCGAAAGCAGCTTAACCGTCCCCATGCCCATAATGCGCTTACTCCTAAGGCAGTGAATCAATGATGGCAAAAGGGATACCTCGTCAAGGGGGTATCCGTTCTGATTTCTAAAAAGCCTTGCCTAATTTTACTGCGAGTTCTTTTCTGGAAAGCTTTTCTCCGGGTAACTCACGAAACTTTTCTACCACTTTCGGGTCAGGAATACCTATTTCAAACAGATCCACACCTTTGTTAATATCTTTGCACAGATAGATAAAACCCCAATAGTAGTTGACGCCTGGTTTTTCCCACAAAGGGGTTACAATAATAAATGTACCCTCGTAAGAATAAACATCGTACAGCACATCTTTTCCCTTGTTTGAATTGCCCCAGGCATTATCCCAACTTTCATCATCTTTACGATTGAAGTGATTCTCGAAAACCATATATACGCCATCATAATCAACTATGTGGTCTTCTGGTTTTGTAATATCCCATAAATATCTGTCGCCTTCTTTTTGTAGCTTGTAGAATCCTAAACCAAAAGGTGTTAGGTCAGCATACGTTTCATAGCTTGATATTCCTTCTTTTAACTGTATGATTTCCTGGTTTTTTGCCATATTTGCCGGGATATCTATTATCTCTTTTAATCCCCATAATGAAAAAGGGAAAAACGCGGTGAACCAAATCAACAAGGAAATGATGAATTTACACGAGAAGTTAATAATAGGGTTGCGCAATTTTGTATCCAAGACGATTTTCTTGTTTATCATAAAGCTGAAATATACTAATGGTCCAAATGTTATGATGAAACATGGGAGAAATAAGAATCCCATAGTGACAACAAGAACAGCAATATTGATAGCTACACAAATGCCATAACCGGTTAAATAACTGCTCAAGTTAAGGCTGTTGTTTTTGTTTGATTTCTTTTGCACTATCAGCAACAAAATGGATACGCAAATCCCGATAACAATCGGCACAAAAATAAGTCTTAAAACAAAAGTATTTTGAATACCCATGACATTCTCCCTTACGATAATACTTTATTCACCAACTTAATCGTAATACTCACCAGTACCTGTTATAGGCAGTGAAGCCCGCGGAAGCCCCACGAGAAAACTTGCCAACTTGCTGGAAAGGTTCAGATGTTCCCACGAACAGATGCTATAAAAAGTAGCCTACAGACATCAATTCCATCAACTCAACACATGTGGAGTGTGTGTGCTATATTTGCTCGGGGTGAGTGCAGGTGACAGAACACGACAAAGTAAGGCTCGAAACCGTGAGGTTCATGCGCGGCAAATACCGGTTGGATGAGGTCGCAGGGATGTACTACGACGTCCCTTGCGTGAGATTCCGGCAAGGAAAGAAAGCCATTGTGTCCATAAACCTGCACGATGACCGTTATGAGTTCCAAATCGTTCTCGGGAAAGCAGAAAGAGAGAAGTTTGAGGCAGTAAAGAATGAGTTCCCGCTTGAGATACAAGAGCTTTATGACCGTGAACGTACCCTGCACGATGGCAAATGGTTGCTAATCCCCGTTGCCGATCTGAAAACCCTGGAAGCCGTAAAGAAGCTGATCCTCATTAGGAAAAAGCCGAACCGTAAGCCCTTGCCAAAGGAAAACGCCGTGCACGGCAAGTGTGGACATAGATGCGACTTGTGTGTGCATTACACCGGCATTACCGAGGAATTCAGAGAGATGCTCATTCCGCATCTGAACGCGGTCTATGGCGTATCTGATTGGGCTATGCGTTGCACCGGTTGTGATACGCCCGATTGCCATTGTCGCCGTGATGGGAATGAGTTGTGTGAGCCATTGAAATGCCTGCGTACAGAACAGCTGAATACCTGCTTTGATTGCGCGAGATATCCCTGTGAACAAGCGACCGTTGGATACAGGCGATTAGAGCACAAGAACATCTCTGCAGATGATATCACATGGGCGATCTTGCCCTATGTTCCATATCAGTACGAGCGAGACTAATGAATGTTCCCGCGCTCCGGTGAGGCTTCGCTTGCGGAGGTTACAAGCAATGGACGTTGAGTGTGTATGGGAGCATAACGGCAATGACACGCTACTCTGGGCTGTCAATTTCCCCGGTGCTTACACACGTGGCGCAAGCAAGGAAATCGCAGTCCAGAAGATGCCGGGAGAATTACGCTCGTATCTCTTGTGGAAGGGAGATGCAGCACCGGAGGAACTGACGGTGGAGATCGTGCAGGATGCTCCCTGCGAGCTGCAAATCAGTGATGCGGATACTGAAGTGCTGTTTGCCCAGGAAAAGATGCCTCTGACCATGGAGGAATACACCGGATTGAAAGCTCTCGTGCTAAAGTCAGCGGCCGATTTCCTGTCGTTGTATGACGCAGTCCCGAACAAAGATAAGAGGGATGCTCCGGTCCGCAAGACCTTCTATGGGCAGGTTCCAAGAACCGCGGATGAAATGTACGAGCACACAAGGAATGTCAATAGATACTATTTCGGCCAAATTAAAGTAGATGCCAACAATCGGGGTACGATCTACGAATGCCGGTGCAGAGGATTTGAAGCGTTGGAATCCAAGCCGAATTTCCTCGCAAATCCTGTGATTAAGGGCAGCCATGGCGAGTACTGGACACTACGGAAGATGCTCCGCCGATTCCTCTGGCACGATAGAATCCATGCCAGAGCCATGTACCGGATGGCCACAAGGATATTCGGCACAGAGGCAGTTCCGAATGTGTTCTGCTTTTGACCATTGAACCTTCTCAATCCTCGTTGACTCTGTCCTCCTAATGTCGGAAAAGGGAGAATAACGCGGAGCACGGAATGTTGGGCCGAAGAGATAGGGAGGGGCAAGATGATGTCCCAGTTGGTTTTCCGAGACAGGTCAGAACTGCGTCGGTGGCTCGAAGCCAATCACGCTACCAGCCCAGGCATCTGGATGGTGTTTGGCAAGGACGCCAGAGTGGTCACGGTGCGTGCCGATGAAGCACTTGAGGAAGCTCTGTGTTTTGGCTGGATCGACGGCCAAATCAAGAGCATTAACGACAGTACCTACGTGAAGCGGTTTACGCCGCGCCGGAAGGGAAGCAAGTGGTCTGCTCGTAACCGCAAGATCGCGGCAGAGCTGATTGCGCGAGGGCTAATGACTGAGCACGGCCTGGCCACCATTGAAAGGGCCAAGGCTGAAGGCACTTGGGATGTTCCCGGGCCCTCTCCGGTAACCGAGGACCAGATCGCGGTTCTGGTAGAGGCCCTTCACGGAGCAGAGCCCGCGTCCACGAATTACTCCAAGATGTCACCATCGGTCAGGCGAACCTACGCAGCCTTCTACCTTGACGCCAAATCCGCGGACGCTAGGGCGAGGAGACTAGAGAGGATCATCGATCGCCTTAACCAGAACCTCAAGCCCATGTAACCACCAAGACACCGCAGCGTGAGCGCCGGCGCTCCGCTCTACTCTGTGACAGCAAGTCTACTGCAATCCTTCTCACGCTAGAGATATCGAGACGTTTTGAAGAAGGCGCCGTAATCATCGGATGGGGCTGTGCCTTGTCTGCGTATCGGGGATGGCCTGAAGGCGCTGAGGCCGCGAACAGAATGTGCCAGGAGGCAGGATCTTGGAGGTAGGATTATGCACAAGCAAGCGTTGACCTACATAGTACGAGTGATTGCCCAACGCGCATTGGGATTGCTTCTATACCTCCTTGGCGCGTCCTGGGCGATGAGCTTTCGGTCGAAGGTATACTTCGCGCTCTACTTTGTCTCGGCCATTATCTCCAGTGCGGTGATGTATCGCGCTAACCCCACAACACTTGCTGAACGTAGCAAGGTAGATACGAATTCCCCCAAATGGGATAAGGCGTTGCTGGGCATCTACTGGCTTTTGGCGTTCTTTTTCATTTATCTTGTCGCCGGGATCGAATCGGCTAAGGCACCGCCCGCCGGTGTCGCGTTTTGGACAGGAGTCATCCTGCAGCTCCTGTCCGTGGCAGTAGTACTGTGGTCTATGATGGTCAACACTTTTCTTGAGTCTACTGCACGCGTCCAGACTGACCGGGCACAGACTGTCTGTAAGAATGGCCCTTACCGTATCATCCGCCATCCGACTTACTCATCTATTCTGCTCTGGTGCGTATCCGTATCCATGGTCTTTGCAACACCAATCGTCATGGCAGTTGCGGCCGTCGTTGCTCTTATCATCACGATCCGTACATATCTCGAGGATGAAATGCTGAAAGAGCAGCTTGTGGGGTACGCAGAGTATTCGCGGGAAGTGCCGTACCGGCTTGTGCCCTTCGTCTGGTAGCTGCTGAGGCAGCAACATTCCTGCACAGGGGACCCCATGTAACCACCGAGAACACCGCAAGTGAACGCGGTGTTCTACTACTGCTATGTAATAGTACGCCTCACGAATATTGGCCAGTCCAATCTAGGCCAAATTCCCCTTGTCAAGATCCAAGCCTTGTGCTACCGTATTATAGATAGTGCGCACAAGTACAAAGTATATCGTTCCCTGATACGCCGTTCACCCGCTTTTGTTGGCGCACTATTCAGAGTAGTGGGTATGTTGGGGGATTAGCCATGGCGGGGTTACCTCCTGAGACCAGGCTCCTATACCAGTTCCATCTGGCCCAGGGAGAGTTCCAAAAGATAAGCGAGGAGACCCAAGGTCTCCGGAGAGCCCTGCTTGGCATTGGTTTCCCATCGGAAGCTTCCCGCCGCGCTCTCATCGCCGCCTATGAGCTGGGCATGAACATCGTGATCCACGCCAGGGAAGGGTCGGTCAGGATGGCGTGGAGAGACGGCGCCATCGAGATCAGCGCTAGGGACACAGGCCCCGGCATCCCCGACGTAGACCTCGCAATGCGAGAAGGATACTCGACCGCACCCGACTACGTGCGGGAGATGGGGTTCGGCGCGGGCATGGGCCTCCCGAACGCCAAGAAGTCTTCGGACCACTTCCTCCTGGAGTCTACGGTCGGTGTCGGAACGACTGCGACCTGCCTGGTCCTGCCCGGTCCCGCGGATATTCCTGCGCAGCCTTACTTCCACTCAGTGCAACTGGATGCGGACAAATGCAAAGGATGCACCAACTGCATCAAGGGTTGTCCCACAGAAGCCATCAGGGTCCGAGGCGGGAAGGCTTTCATCCTTCAGGACCGGTGTATCGACTGCGGCGAGTGCATCAGGCGATGCCCAAACTACGCGAAATCCGCCCTTACCGACACATTCTCGGCGCTGGACGGTTATGACCGTACCATAGCCCTCATCCCCCCGTCCTTCTACGGAAACTTCAGAGATCTCTCGCCTGATTTGGTGCGGGCCGCGCTCACCGCTCCCGGCGGATTCCACGAGGTGTTTGACGTCGCCGTGGCTGCTGACCTCGTGTCGGAGGTCATGCGGGACTACATGGCTGATCATGCTGATGAAGGACCTTTCATCTCGCCTGCGTGTCCCGCTGTTCTCCGGCTTATCCAGGTTAAGTACCCGTCGCTCCTCCGGCACGTCATCCCGGCCGAGGCGCCGATGGAGATCGCCGCCTGGCTGGCCAAGACACTCGCCGGAACGGGCCGGGGAGGCCGGGCCCCCGCGGCAGTCTTCATATCCCCCTGTCCGGCAAAGATCACCGCTGCCCGCCAGCCGGTCGGCAGGGGACGGTCGCTGGTCGACGCTGTTGTGTCCTCCAGCGAAGCAAAGGCGTTCGTTGAGGCCCATAAGGCGACCGCGCCGCGGCCGGACTCCAGTGGAGACCTCGGAGGCATCCGTTCAACTGGGTATGGGCTAGGCTGGGGCCGGTCCGGAGGGGAGATGAAAGCCGCCGGAGCCCGCGGGCTCATAGTGGACGGCATCAAGGAGGTCTCGTCAGTCCTCGACCGGCTGGAGAAAGGGGCTATCGGCAAAGAGGTGCTCCTCATCGAGGCGTCGGCCTGTCCCGGCGGATGCGCAGGCGGCTGCCTACACGCTGAGAACCCGTACGTCTCCAGGATGAGGATATCCAACTTGGCGAGAGTGCAGCGTGAGCACCGAAACGAGGTTGATCCCCGGGTCCGGGCTGTCGGCAAGGGCAAGCCCGAGCTCTGGTTCAGCGTGAGACTGCAGCCTAGACCCATATTCCGGCTCGATGCCGACCCTGTCAAAGCGGAGCAGAAGCTCCGGGAGCTCAGAGAGATCGAGAGCGGACTGCCCGGACTCGACTGCGGGGCGTGCGGGGCGCCGACGTGCCGGACCCTGGCCGAAGACATAGTCCTGGGCCGCGGGACGAGTTGGGACTGCACGTTCAAACTGAGAGAACGGCTTGGAGTTTTGGCAGAGGAAGTAAAGGACCTGGCCAGCAGGCGTCCGCCCGCAATGGCCAGGCCTTCGGATGACGGAGATCAAAGGGGACAGGTGTGAGATGCAATCGGTTCGCGTACACGACCTCATTTCTGAACTAGGTCTTAGCGTTAAGGCCGCTACTCGTGAGGGCGAAGCGCGCCTCGTTAGCGGCGGTTTCTGCGGCGACGTGCTCTCCCACGTGATGGCGGGGGCTCGTCCGGGGCACGCGTGGATCACTGTGCAGACCCACGAGAACGTCGTGGCTGTCGGGGCCGTGGTGGACGTAGCGTGCATCATTGTTTGCCAGCGGGAGATCCCGGAGGAGACGACCCGAAGGGCCGTAGCCGAGGGCATTACCCTGCTGTGGTCTGACCGCTCTGCTTTTGAGCTATCGGGGCGCATGTACCGGTTGTTCGCGTCCTGAGGCTCGAGAAGCTTCTGTTGGCGGCGAAGTGTCGAAGGGAGGCTGAACTGAGAGTGGCTCACGGCGAAGAGGGACACAAGTGCGAGTGCTTTGAAGCGTACCGCGACATCGAGAAGGTGATCGACCGGCACGCAGGTGATCCTGGATCCCTTATCCAGGTGCTGCACTACGCGCAGGAACGTCTCGGGTACGTACCGAGGGACGTCCAGGTCAGGGTAGCTGAGAAACTGGGGGTATCGCTTGCTGAGGTCTGCGGAGTCATCACGTTCTACTCGTTCTTCCGGGAGAGGCCCAGGGGCAAGTACACGGTCTCGTCCTGTCAGGGAACGGCGTGTTACGTGAGAGGAGCTCCCGAGGTCCTTGCGAGGCTGGAGCGTGAACTGGGCATCAAGGCCGGTGACAGCACGCCCGACGGGCTGTTCTCCATCGAGATCGTGAGATGTCTGGGCGCTTGCGGCTTGGCCCCGGTCATGACGGTGAACAAGGACACATACGGACGCGTGACCGAGGACAAGGTGCCCGCAATGCTTGCTATGTACAAGGTGAAGAAGGACCAGGAAGAGCGGGTGGCCCAGAACTAGCGCCCGCGTTCTCTTGGGATGTCTGACTATACGACGATGGCGACGGCGAGGAGGGGAAGCAACGATGCTTGACATTTCGCTGCACCTGCTTGACCTCCTTCAGAATTGCGCTCACGCGGGCGCGACGCGGGTGGAAGTCCTGATCCGCGAGGACGTTCAGGCCGACCTCCTGGAGGTTTCGGTCCGGGACAACGGACGCGGCATGGACCAAGAGGTGGTTAAGAAGGCGCTGGACCCGTTCTACTCGTCCTCCGACAAGCGGGTAGGTCTCGGGCTTCCTTTTGTGGCCCAGGCTGCCGCTATGACGGGAGGGACGGTCCGGGTGGACTCAACGCCCGGCGAGGGAACGTCGGTGACAGCGACCTTCAAGCTTTCCCACGTCGATAGGCAGCCCCTCGGCGACCTCGCGGCGACAGCCGTATCGTTTCTCGCCGGTAGCCGAGGCATCGAGCTGTCAGTAACGTACCGCGGTCGCACCGGGCACCGGTTTGGCTTTGATACCGGAGTGGAATTCCCCCCTGCAAGAAGGGTGGACTTGGGCCAGATAGGGTTCCTTTGCGCGGTGGAAGAGAAACTGCGGGACGGGCTGGCGAAGGCCGGCTTTTCGCCCGACGGAGGAGGCATCGGAGTTGAAGTCGATTGAGGACCTGGAGAGAGTCAGAGACGAGGCCAGGGAGGACATCAGGGTTCGTCAGGCTTCTGGATGTCCCAGAGTGGTGGTCGGAATGGGCACGTGCGGCATTGCTGCCGGGGCTCGCGAGACCATGCTCGCGGTCATCGACGAGCTGAAGAAGCGTCGCAAGATGGACGTCACCGTTTCCGAGACCGGCTGCATCGGGCTCTGCGTGAAGGAGCCTGTCCTTGAGGTCGAGATGCCGGGCCAGCAGAAGGTCGTCTACGGAAACGTGGACGCAGCAAAAGCGCGGCAGATAATCGGTTCTCACGTTGTGAACCGCCAGCCCGTAAAGGACTGGATCATAAACGTCCAGACGGACAAGGGTTAAGGGGAGAGGAGTGGCCTAATGGAGTTCTATCGCAGCCATATACTCGTCTGCTCCGGCACCGGATGCCACGCCTCGGGCAGTCTCCCTCTCAAGGATGCTTTGGAGAAGGAGATCGCTCGCGCGGGTCTCGACAAGGAGATCCGCGTAATCGAAACCGGGTGCTTCGGATTCTGCCGGTTCGGACCCAACATGATGATCTACCCCGAAGGGGTGTTCTACTGTGGGGTTCATCAGGAAGATGTCCAGGAACTCGTCGAGGAGCACCTCGTCAAGGGCAGGGTCCTGGAGAGGCTCCTTTACAAGGAGCCTGAGACGCAGTCCTCGGTAGTCGACTTTGAGGACATCCCGTTCTTCAAGAAACAGACCAGGATCGTGCTGGAGAACTGCGGGATAATCAATCCCGAGTCCATCCGGGAATACATCGCCCGGGACGGCTACTTCGGCCTTGCCAAAGCGCTGAAGATGTCCCAGACCGAGGTCATCGAGGAGATCAAAAAGTCGGGACTAAGGGGCCGCGGGGGAGCAGGGTTCCCGACCGGCCTCAAGTGGGAACTCACGTACAAAGCCGCGGGCTCGCCAAAGTACATCGTGGTCAACGCTGACGAGGGCGATCCCGGAGCTTTCATGGATAGGTCCACAATCGAGGGAGACCCCCACAGGATCCTGGAAGGCATGGCTATCGCGGGATATGCGGTAGGTGCGTCACACGGCTACATCTATGTCCGCGCCGAATACCCGCTGGCCGTCGACCGTCTCTACAAGGCCATCGATCAGGCCAGAGAGATGAACCTACTGGGTACAAATATCCTCGGTTCGGGTTTCTCATTCGATATCGACCTCCGTCTTGGAGCCGGCGCTTTCGTATGCGGCGAGGAGACGGCGCTACTGAACTCCGTCATGGGTAGCCGCGGCGAACCTCGACCCAGGCCGCCGTTCCCCGCCAACTCAGGTCTCTGGGGCAAGCCCACCGTCATCAACAACGTTGAGACGATGGCCAACATCCCGGCAATCATGAGAAAGGGCGCGGAGTGGCACGCGGCGATGGGTACCGAGAAGTCCAAGGGTACCAAGGTGTTCGCTCTCGCCGGGAAGATCAACAACAACGGTCTTGCAGAAGTGCCGATGGGAACCACGATCGGGGAGATCGTCTACGACATCGGCGGAGGGCTCTCAAGCGGCAAGAAGTTCAAGGCCGTGCAGACGGGCGGACCTTCAGGCGGATGCATTCCCGCCCAGTACCTGAACACCCCCGTTGACTATGAATCGCTCCTCCAATTGGGAACCTTCATGGGCTCGGGCGGTTTCATCGTCATGGACGAGGACACCTGCATGGTCGACCTCGCCAAGTTCTTCCTGGAGTTCGTTCAGTCCGAGTCTTGCGGCAAGTGCGCACCCTGCCGGATTGGCACCAAACAGATGCTAAACGTGCTAAAGCGCATCACCAGGGGCGAGGGCCGCGAAGGAGACATAGAACTCCTGCAGGAGATGGGTGAGGCCATCAAGCAGTCCGCTCTCTGCGGACTAGGCCAGGGTGCGCCGAACCCTGTGCTTTCCACCATCAAGTACTTCCGCGATGAGTATGAGGCCCACATACGTGACAAGAAGTGCCCGTCCTCGGTGTGTGCCGCGCTGTTCGACGCTCCGTGTCAGAACACGTGCCCGGCGAACGTGGACGTTCCGATCTACATCGATCTGGTGAGGCAGGGCCGCTACGCCGAGGCCTACGAGGAAATCATGCGCGAGAACCCGCTACCGGTGGTTTGCGGCAGGGTCTGCAACCACCCCTGCGAGTCGAGGTGCAGGCGCAACCAACTCGATCAGGCTTTGGCCATCAGGGATCTAAAACGGTTTGCCGCAGACTACGCATGCAGCTTGAACGGTTCCAGGCCCATGGCGGAGAGGAAGCCGGCTACCGGAAAGACGGTAGGTATCATCGGCGCCGGTCCCGCCGGACTCACAGCCGCCTACTACCTGGCTCTTCAAGGGCACGACGTCACGGTCTACGAGGCCTTGCCGGTAAAGGGCGGGATGCTCGCGGTGGGCATTCCAGAATACCGGCTGCCCAAAAAGCAGCTGCAGAAGGACCTTGAAGTCATCGAGCGGCTCGGCGTGCGCATCAAGACGGGCGTCAAAGTCGGCAAAGACGTCTCTTGGGAGACGCTTAAGTCCCAGCACGATGCTCTGTTCGTGGCAATAGGCGCGCACAAGGACCAAAGGCTCGGCATCCCGGGCGAGGACCTTGCGGGAGTCATTCCCGGCGTGACCTTCCTACGCGACATAGCGCTCGGCAAGGCCGCCGATGTTTCAGGCAAGAAGGTTATCGTGGTTGGAGGCGGCAACGTGGCAATGGACGCCGCCAGGTCAGCCAAGAGGCTGGGAGCCCAGTCGGTTACGGTAGTCTACCGGCGCAAGAAGGAAGACATGCCCGCTCAGGCCGAGGAGATTGAGGCCGCGGAAGAGGAAGGCATTACGATCCTGCCAATGGTCAATCCCAGCGGAGTCAAGGGAACGGGTAGCGTTACCGCCGTCACTTGTGTACGCATGAAGGCCGGCGAGTTCGACGCCTCCGGCCGGCGACGGACCTCTCCGGTTGAAGGCAGCGAGTTTGACATCCGGTGCGACCTCTTCATCCCCGCTATCGGCCAGGTCAGCGACACCGAGCCGTTTGCCGGGAACGGTCTGGAGATAGTCCGAAACACCTTCAAGGCCGATCCCAGGTCGCTGTCTACCGGCGAGAATGGCGTGTTCGCAGGAGGAGACTGCGTCTCCGGTCCCGCCACAGTGGTAGAAGCCATTGCGGCCGGCAAGACCGCCGCGGCTTCGATCGACAGGTACCTCGGCGGCGATGGACTCGTCGTGCCGCCTCTCAAGCATGAACGCAAGCTTTCGGCGCCGGTCAACGAGGAGAAGATGCAGAGGACCCACCCGAAGATGGCTACGATGGGCGCCCGCCTCGGGTCGTTCGCCGAAGTTGAACTCGGATTTGACGAGAAGTCGGCTCAGCGCGAAGCCTCACGGTGTCTGCGCTGCGACGTGAAAGGATAGGTGGCGATTCCATGGCCGACGTAACTCTCACAATCGACGGAAAGAACGTGACTGTACCGGAAGGCACCTCCATCCTGGAAGCTGCCAAGACCGTCGGGGTTGACATACCTTCCCTCTGCTACCTGAAGGACCTGAACGTGATCGGGTCCTGCCGCGTCTGCGTGGTCGAAGTCGAGAGGGCCAAGTCGCTGCAGGCGGCCTGCGTAACCCCGGTAGTGCCGGGCATGGTGGTCCACACCAATACGCCGAAGGTCAGGGCGTCCCGCAGGATGACGGTGGAGCTGATCCTGTCAGACCATCCGTACGAGTGCCCGACCTGTCCCCGCAACCTGAACTGCGAGCTGCAGTCTCTCGCAGAGCGCCTGGGCATCCGCGAGGTAAGGTTCGAAGGAATCAGAGAAGAGAAACCGCTGGATATGTCCACGCCCGGCATCGTCCGCGACGCCAACAAATGCATACTGTGCAGGCGCTGCGCCGCAGTCTGCTCCAAGATTCAGGGAGTTGACGCCATCGGACCGATCGGGCGGGGGATGGAGACCATCATCGGTCCCGCGTGGGGCGAGTCTATGGCGGAAAGCCCATGCGTGCAGTGCGGGCAGTGTACGCTGGTCTGTCCGGTCGGAGCACTCTACGAAAGGGACTACACGAACGACGTCTGGAAGGCGCTTCAGGACCCCACCAAGCACGTGGTAGTGCAGACGGCCCCCGCAACTAGGGTCGCCATCGGCGAGCCGTTCGGTTTGGAGCCGGGAAGCATCAGCACCGGCAAGATGGTAGCAGCGCTGCGTAGCCTCGGCTTCGACAAGGTGTTCGATACCGACTTCACGGCCGACCTCACCATCATGGAAGAGGGCTCCGAGCTGCTGCAGAGGATCAAGGAGGGCGGGACCCTTCCCCTAATCACCTCCTGCAGCCCGGGGTGGATCAAGTACATGGAGGAGTTCTATCCGGATCTATCGGACCATGTCTCGACGTGCAAGTCGCCCCAGCAGATGTTCGGTGCCCTCGCCAAGACGTACTACGCCGAAAAGATGGGCATAGATCCTGCCAACATCGTCTCGGTCTCGATAATGCCGTGCACTGCCAAGAAGTTCGAGTGCCAGCGTCCTGAGATGAACTCGTCCGGCTTCCAGGACGTTGACTATGTCCTTACGGTCCGGGAACTCGCCCGGATGATCAAGGAATCGGGACTTGACTTCAAGAGCTTGCCCGAGGAGGAGTACGATGCCCCTCTCGGGATATCTACAGGCGCCGGCGTGATCTTTGGGGCTACCGGTGGAGTGATGGAGGCGGCCCTGCGTACCGCCTATGAGCTGTACACCGGAAAGCCTCTCGACAAGATCGACTTCGAGCCGGTCAGAGGCCTAACTGGACTGAAGACCGCGACGGTAGATGCTGACGGCACGAAGCTCAGAGTCGCCGTTGCCCACACGCTGGCCAATGCCCGGCTCCTCCTTGATAAGGTGAAGTCAGGTGAAGAGCAGTACCACTTCATCGAGATCATGACTTGTCCCGGAGGTTGCATCGGTGGCGGAGGGCAGCCGATACCCACCGATACCGAGATCCGCCAAAAGAGGATTGACGCGATCTACGAAGTTGACCGCGACATGCCGCTGCGAAAATCCCATGAGAATCCGGCCGTCCAGGAGCTGTACCGGACCTATCTGGGGAAGCCGCTGGGGCACAAGTCCCATCACCTGCTTCACACCACTTACAGGTGGAGATCGAAGCACGGCACAATGGTGCAGAAGGGCGACCAGGGAGTCTGGGCTCTCGATAAGGTCGCTGCACCTGGCGGAGAACCTAGGTAGCCCTACGCCAGTCCTCCGCCGCTTGAGGGCGGCCCCTTACCAGGGGCCGCCTTTGCTTGCTCCGCTGGTTTGTGTTGTATACTGGAGCGAGGGCGTCAGTTGGCAAGTCCGGCCGACAGCCCACCTGCAGCGACTGCTCGCGAGGCATGATTCGTGCAGTTCGAAGAGTTGGGGGGAAGATTGGTGACAGCAAAGCGTTCGGCCGGTTTCCTTTTCCTGGCCGCCACCTGTGGGCTCTTGTTCTATTACGCGATGTCGGGAGCTGCAAGCGCATCTGGGCCTGTTCCGGCCGTTGTCATTGTAGTCGCACTCTTGGCGTTGGTATACGGCGTTTACCTTGAGAAAGGAGCCATCACAGCTCCCGGCAAGGGACCGTTGTTCCCAGTGAAGGACCTGTATCTGTTCATTTCGGTTGTGGCGGGCGCGGTTGCTTCGTACTGGCTCAGCGTGAACTTGAAACTTGGCGCGGTAGTCGGCGCAGCGCTCGTGGGCTTGCTGGCGGGCGTTCTTATCCCCGCCTACGGGGTTCCGATCTACTGCGGAAGCTTTGTCGGCCAGGCGTCGCCGAAGGTCTTTGATGGTAATGAGGTGCTGCTCGCCGCAATAGTCGCAGGTGTCGTCTATGTACTTGCGCAGGACGTGTTCAACGGTTTTGGCGGTAAGCTCGGGACTATCGCCTACGCGGGAGGCATCCTTTCTGCCCTGTTCGGCGGCAAGGCCCTCCTCTCCTCACAAGTGCCGGGTTGGGACGTGGGGCAGCAGATAGTCCTCACCTCGGTGATCGCGGCAGTGGTTACCTATCAAGTGAACGTGAAGCTTGGGAAGGGTGCGGTCGTGGCTTCCGCATTGGTGAGCCTTGTAGGGGGGCTGGTCCTTCCGACCGCCTTTCAGACGACAGGCGCAACTCTGGCGACGGTCTGCATGTGCGCGTCCTTTGCCGGGATGTCGGCCAGGACACGGATCGCCAATGAGGCGCTGATGGCGGCCGCCGGAGTCATAGTTGGCCTAGTGTTTATGTACGGCTTGCCGTACCTCGGCGGTGTAGGCGGCAAACTTGGGACAACGGCTTTCGGATCGGTTATAGCGGTTAATGCCTTAGCAAAGGCAGCCCAGAGTCTTGGCTCAAAAGCACTCAGAGCACCGGGCGGGGAAGTTAGGTAGCAGTAACGCCAGTCCTCCGCCATCGTAGGCGGCCTCCTTATGGGGGGGCCGCCTTCAGTATCATCCATGCCGGGCGCAGTTGACCTAGGTTGGCCGCGGAGCGAAGGAACTTCTCTGAGACCGCAGAAGTCTGAGTAGATGGTAGTCTCCTGCCGGGAGTGGGAATATATGGCCAGGGCAGCTCGAAACGGCCAAGAGTGCGGCCGGCGTATGAAGGCTCGGAAGCGAAGGGTCCGCGCACAGTGGGTTGGACTTCTATTGGGCGCCGTGACTCTTATGTCAGCCCTACTGTTGTCGCCGGCGCTGCTGGACCCAGCCGATAGCTCCGAGATGGCGCAGGAGCCTGATCCGGCGACCCCGGGCGAGGTCGTCGAGGCCGCTTCCACCGCAGCTTCTTCTACCGCAACTTACCCTCCAGACCTTAAGGTCCCGATACTCATGTACCATGACATCGGGTCCTCGGCAAACGGGCTAACGGTTACACCTGCGATGCTCGCTGAGCAGGTAGACACACTAAAATCAGCCGGGCATCACACGATCTCGCTCGACACGCTGCTCCTTGCTATGCGGAATGAGCCCGTTTCACTTCCTGAGAAGCCTGTCGTGCTCTGTTTCGACGACGCCTACGCCAAGGTGTACTCTGACGCCTACCCGATACTCAAAGAGCGCGGTTTCTCAGCAACCCTTTTTGTGATCACGGGGCTTGTTGGGAAGGATGGATACCTGACGTGGGAGCAGATCAACGAACTCGCCGAGGCAGGTTGGTCGGTCGGGTGCCACACCGCGCGCCACCTCGACTTGCGCACTTTGGGACGTGAAAGCCTGAGCGCCGAGATAGCGGATGCCCGGGCGGTGTTGCAGGAGAAGACAGGACAGGCGATTCTCTCATTCTGCTACCCATCCGGCAAGTACACCGACCAGGTGCTTCAAGCCGTGAAGGATGCGGGCTATTACGGCGCGGTGACCACTGTCCCTGGAGTTGCTCAGTTGTCGGACCCACCGTTTACCCTCGACCGCGTCAGGGTCGACGGGCGCGAAGGATTAGCGACGTTCAAAGCCAAACTCTCGATACCCTAGCGGCCGTTCTCGAACGTCCGCCGGGATCGCGTTCTACTTTGCTGTCAGCTCTCCGACCTTCGCGTCGGTCGGCACTATCTGCACCCAAGTCTGGCCGGCGGTCAGCGTGATCTTCTCGCCGTCGGCAGTGTAGAACCATGTAGGCTTATCAACGCTCTCCTTCTTCCACGTGCCCTCGCTGTAACGACCTCCGAGCAGATACAGGGCCTTACCCTCACCGATAAGATCAATTATCAGGCCGCCGTCGGAATAAGCCACCCGGCTCTTGGCGAATTGCACGATTACGTTCGAGACCGCCGGTGTCTCGTTTGTTCCGCGGTCCTGGTACACGAAGGGATCCAGCCCGCGGTCAAGTATCACCCGTTCGTACTTTTTGTCTTTATACCTGTACTGCACGGTGTAGCCTTGTCCGTATTGGATTTCCAGACCCGCCGAGGGCTCCTCAGCCCAGTCCTGGAATTCGTATCGCTTTTCGGGCGCGGCAAGCGGCTGGGCTGGCACTTTGCGCAGGTTTTCTACGCTTGTATAGAGATTGTGGGGAGCCTTTCTGGAATTGTCCCGCCAGTACAGGCTACTGTAACGGAACTCGTCTCCGTCAACGACCTTCCACTCGCGGATAGGCTCAATATCCTTGGGGTCGCCGCCGCAGTGGGCGAATACCGCGCCCCATTCCTTCGCCAGCATAGCAAAGTATGGCCTGGCGCTGCGTACCGGGCCTACAGTCGCCGGGGCTTCGCTGTAGTAGATTGCCAGGTACCTTGTGATCCCGCCCTCGGCCAGGACTTCATACACGATATCTGCCCTAGCCAGCCCCGATTGGGGGCGCGCGTTGCGGTAGTTGTCAGTGGAAACCGCGACCGGGCTGCCGGGAGACGAGACAGGCAAGTTCGTGATGGGTGAGAGGGCGACGGGTGGCTTGGTCTCTCCGGCCGGTGGGATCTTAGGATCGGTTGAACCCTGTGGGTTGGTCACGGGTGGAGCCGCACTCCGACACCCGGCGAGGAGCAGGGCCATGACGATTCCTGCCACGAGGAGACAGATAAGGGCCGACCGACTGGGCTTGGGCAATAGGAAAAACATGGAACACACCACTCCTCATTCTGTTATCCACCCGTATGTACCGAGGCCGCGCAAGTGCAAACGCGCGATTCGCCTAGCCTATGCGCGAAGCCGCATAACGCTCTTAGTTCGTTCTATTCTACTTGACGTAAGTCTTATCCTAGAATATGTGGAGTCTTATGTTGTAGCAGGTATCGCGCAACATTCACACAAGGTTAGCAGGAGGTCCGTAACGATGCCGGTCTACGAGTATAGATGTCCCAAGTGCGGCGTATTCGAGGCAACCCAGAAGATTACCGAGGAACCGCTCACTACCTGCCCTACATGCGGAGCCAAGGTCAAGAAGCTCATCAGCCACGGCGTAGGGATCGTGTTCAAGGGGTCCGGTTTCTACTGCACCGATAATCGCAAGGGCGACAGCGGCAGCAAGGATAAAGAATAAGGCTCCATGGGGCCAGAAGATGAGTGAGCGCCGGTTTGTCCGGCGCTCACGTCATGTCCTGCCAGCCAGCGGATCTGCTGGGATTGCCTGCTGCAACAGCTGGCTGCAATAGCGCAGTCACTGATGGATGTTACGCAGTATCCCCCTCTTGGTGAACAAAAACCCCCAGAAGAACACCGCTACGGCAGAGTCGACGGCATGGTGAGCCAACGTGCCAAGCGCCACTACGGAACCCGCACTCCGCAATGTGTACCCAAGCGGTAGGACAATGAATGCCTCAAGCAGAGCGTGTACGGGCGCTGTGACGGCCAGCGCAACAGGGAATGGGACCTTCCTGCGGACTAACCAGGCGCCGAGCACTCCTACGGGTATGTGCATAGCGGCCCTCATAGCTACTATCGGACCGAGGCGTGGAAGGAAACCGATCGCCGAGCCAAATCCGACCGCTGCTGCGATTCCCGGCCCAAATAGCATCGAGAGCATGAGAGGGACGTGGGACGCCGGCGTGGCGGTGAACGGACCCAAAGTCAGGCTGACGGTACCCGCCATAGTCAAAGGAATTGCGAGGGACAGAGCGAGAAGCAGCGAACCGGCTGTGAGACGGTAGACGTCTTTGCTGGCCAATTATGGACCCTCCTGACGGTACTCATCAGAGAACCGACAGCTGAATCCTAACAGATGTCTTGTCAGGTGTAAATACATGCCAGGACCTTATGATCTGCTCTCCAGGCGAAAAAGAAGAGGGGCCAGGTCAGTACACCCGGTTTCGGATGCCCGGTCTCGTGAGGTTCTTGGTTGGCACCAGGAACAGACCTCCACGGACCAGTTACCTGTCCCCTTTCGGTTTCTAGTACGTGAACCAGTGGTTGCCGATCCGCGCCGCGAACGGCTTAGCCCAGAGCCACGAATTCGTTACGGTGTGGTAGTTGAAGTAGAACAGCGCCCCGCCTGTCGGGTCAACGCCATTCATGGCGTCCCTGGCGGCGTTCAAGCTGTCCTGGTCGGGTCTGGAGTTGAACATCCAGTTGCCGACACAAGAGAACTGCCACGGCTCGTAAATGACTCCGGCTACGGTGTTCGGGAACAGAGGGCTCCTCACACGGTTCATAATCACCGCGCCGACAGCGACCTTGCCCATGTAGGGCTCGCCGGCTGCCTCGGCGTAGATCGTTCTGGCCATTAGCCAGAGATCGTCCGAAGCGCTTGCGTCAGCCTGCGCCGGCATCGACAGGAGCACTACCCCTGCCAGGAAGGCCACCGACAGAACTGCGGCCCAACGCTTCCTAGCCGAATAGCTCATACCGTTGCCCCTTTCTAGCCTCCGGAGTTAGCTTACGGGTTCGGTGAAAGGATGAAGCCCTACCGCGCGGTTCGCGCGGATTCACCCAAAGACGGTTCCTCCGGTCCCGCCTACGCGGGATTAGGCCCGAGTGCTGCTATGTTAACACCATTTTGTGGGGGGAATCACTAGGCGATCTGTGGAAAAGGCCTGATAGACCGCATTATACAAGGCATATCACGCCACGGCGCAGGGTGAACCATCCAAGGGCCACGGGTCTGCATGCTGGACCGTCGAGGGGGCTATTCAGAGAGGAGGTATCCCTTCCTGGCCAGGGCATCTTCTACCAAGGCGAGCTGGCCGGGATCTTTGCACCTCACGAGATGAAGGTGGACTCCGTTCGTAAGGGAGGATAGGAGCCCGGCTTTGGTGGCTTCCATCCTCTGCATGAACCTGTCGACGTCAGACCTGCTTGAGATCGCGAGTAGGCCTGTCAGCTGCCCGTACACAGGATGCTCCACAGTCACGTCAACGACTTCGCCGCCGTGATCCACGATGGTATAAAGCTCATCTCTGGTGTCGCCCCGGCTGTGCTTCACGGCGATAAGCTTTGTGAACCCGGGCGAAGGAGCGTCTTTCAGCATTGTGTAGCCTTGAGGCGTGGCGAGGATCCGCTCACCCTGGGCCCGCAGCACCGCCATATCCTGCACGATGACCTGCCGCGTCACCCCCAGACGTGAGGATAGGGAAGCCCCGGTCACCGGCGACTCCTTCTGAAGTATCTCAAGTATCGCTGTGCGTCTCGAGGCGGCATCCAACGAGCATTCCTCCAGCGATAAGATTACCCGTCCGCTGGGAATTCAGCGAGCTGTGTGACAAACCCTGCAGGTGCAAAGGGTTTGCCCGGCCGATTGGGGAACCTATCCAGGAAATCACGCATTCCCTTGGGAGGTAATCCAATTGAGAGTGTTCATTTCCTGCGACATTGAAGGCGTTTCGGGAGTTGTATCAGCCGTCCCTCAGACCTCACCCGAAGGCAAGGACTACGGGCGCGCCCGCGAGCTAATGACCGAGGAGGTCAACGCAGCCATAGCCGGCGCGGCGAAGGTGGGAGCGACCGAGATCGTGGTCAACGATTCCCACGGGCCCATGACAAATATCCTGATTGAAAAGGTGAACCCGGCAGCGACGCTCATAACCGGCGCGCCGAAGCCCCTTTCCATGATGCAAGGCATTAGCCCTGACTTTGATGCCGTCATGTTCGTCGGATACCACGCCAAAATGGGGGCGCCGGGCGTCCTCAGCCACACCATTTCCGGCGGCAGCGTCGCCAATGTATGGGTGAATGGGATCCCGGTCGGCGAGACAGGCATCAACGCAGGTCTAGCCGGCTTCTATGGAGTGCCCGTCGTCCTGGTAACGGGCGACGACGCGGTCGCCCAGGAGGCCAAGGCGCTCTTGCCCCACGTCCATACGGCCACCGTCAAGTGGGCTGTAAACAGGCAGGCTGCCCGCTGCCTGGCGCCAACGACCGCGCGCCAGGTCATCGCGGAAGCCGCTGAGAAGGCTCTACTGGACCTATCCGCAGCTAAGGCGTGGCTCCCCGGGTCGCCCGTGACCTTCAGCATCGAGTTCAAGGATGCGGGGCTTGCCGACAACGCTGCCCGTATGCCCTACACCAAGGTGCTCGACGGCAGGACAGTGTCCTTCACCGCCGACGACTACCTCACGGCGTTCATGGGGCTTCGGTCCATGATCGCCCTGTCCAGGGGATAAGACGGCGCCGCAGAGACTCTAACCCTTCGAGGTTCTCGCCAGTCTATAAGGGTAGGCGCAAGTGTGAGAGGAGGCGCGGAGCGTTGAGCACCAAAGCCAGCTCATCGATGAAAGACCTTATGATGGGCGCTCTGAAGCATGCGGACGTGGAGTACTGCGAAATCCGCATCGAGGAAACCGAGCAGGTGTCCGTGAGTTTCCGTGGGAAGGAGATCGATCAGGCGTCAGAGTCGGTATCTTACGGCGGCAACGTGCGCGCGCTGCAGAGCGGCGGGTGGGGATTCGTGTCGTTCAACAGGCTGGATGACTTGCCCCGCAAGGTTTCGGAGGCGTGCGCGCAGGCCAAGATCCTCGGCAAGATACTGAAAAAGGATATCCGGCTGCACCCGGTCCCCGCTGTCGAAGACGAGGTCTTCGGCCAGTTCAAGAGCCCTGCGTTTGCGGTCCCGCTTGCGGATAAGGTTGCCCTCATGCAGGCATATAACGAGCTTGCTCTGAGCCAGCCCGAGATCACCTCGACTATGACCCGGTACTTCGACCGGCACACCCACCTGTATTTCGCCAGCACCAACGGAACCTACATATATCAGGAGAAGATGGACCTGGGAGGGGCGGTGACCGCCGTCGCCACAAAGGGTGGCCTCACGACCCAGGACTACGCCAGTTTCGGCTCCAACACCGATTACGGGGTCACTAAGGGTCTTGAGCCGGAAATCCTTAAAGCGGCTGCAGCCGCCAAGGATATGCTGTATGCCCCGGTCGTGAAGGCCGGCGAGTACACCGCGATCCTGTCGCCCGATATGGCCGGGCTGTTCGCCCACGAGGCATTCGGCCACTTGTCCGAAGCCGACTCGCTGGATGAGGACGAACGGATGAAGGAGCTCCTCAAGATCGGCACTGTTTACGGCACCAAGGAACTCAACATCTTCGACAGCGGGGTTGAGGGCGGCAACAGGGGAGAGGCCAAGTACGACGACGAGGGCGTCGCCATGCGGAAGATATACCTCATCAAAGGGGGGGCCGTCGTAGGCCACCTGCATTCGCGCGAGAGCGCCGAGAAGATGGGGGAGGAGCCGACCGGCAACGCCAGGGCGCTCAACTATAGGTTCCCGCCAATCGTCAGGATGAGGACCATGTGCATCGGGCAAGGGACCAAGACCTTGAAAGAGATGCTGGACGGTGTGGCCCTCGGCATCTACGTGAGCGGCGGATACGGAGGCGAGACCAACGGCGAGATGTTCACCTTCACAGCCTCGCGCTGCAGGATGATCCGGAACGGCGAGCTGGCCGAGCCTGTAAGGGACGTGAGCCTCACCGGAAACGTGTTCACCACGCTGCGCAACATCGACATGATCGGGAACGACTTTGAGATCCGGAACGGGCCGGGAGGGTGCGGCAAGGGCGCTCAAAGCCCGCTCCCCACGGCCGAAGGCGCTCCCCATGTCAGGATCCAGAAAGTTGTGGTCGGAGGTGAGAAGTCGTGAGCAGCGCGCATGAATCAGGTGCCCTAGCGAAAGCGCTTGCCGCAGCCAGGGAGGAGGGCTTGGAGGCCACCCTTTCGCTCGATGAGAATGCAAGCGTAGAGGTGCTATTCGACTTCAACAGGCTTAAGGGCATCCAGAACACAGAGAGCCTTTCCTACTCCGCTCAGACCATAGAGGGTGGAAAACTCGGCCTCGCAACCTCGACCAAACCCGGAGACGAGTCGGGCCTCATACGGAAGGCTCGTGACCTTTCCGTGTACGGCGCGCCGGCGGCTTACTCGTTCCCGGCGCCGGTCGCGGTGAAGAAACCGGAAGTGTACAGTCCCGAAGTGGCGAATCTCAGCGTCGAGAAGATGATCGAGATGGGCGAGGAGATTGTCTCCTTCATCAGCAAGTTGCATCCCGACGTGAACGGCGGCGCTAGGATCGTGAAATCGGTCATGCGCGAGTCCATAGGGAACACCAAGGGCCTTTTGGCTTCGTGGGAGAGGACGACTTTCGCCATCCTGTCCGTCGTGCAACTGGTCGAGGGCCAGAACATGATAGATGTCTACGATTACTGCTCCTCCACCTCCCTTGAGTGCGACCTCCCGAAGATGAAGGAGACCCTGGCCTGGAAGCTTGACCTCATGCGGAAGAACGTGCAGATCCCGACCGGGGCGTACGACGTGCTGTTCACCCCCGCGACCATCCAGGTCCTGCTGGAACCCATCCTAGTCTGCCTCAACGGCCGTGCGGTGACTCGTGGGATAAGCCCGTTTGCGGGACGGCTGGGCGAGGCGGCTTTCTCGCCGAAACTGACTATCATTGAGGATGGACTCTTGGACGGCGGGATCGGCAGCAGGATGTACGATGCCCAGGGAGTTCATTGCCGGCGGACCGCGCTGATCGACAAGGGCGTCATCTCCGAGTTCCTGCTGGACCTGGACACAGCCCACAGGCTCGGGCGTAAGCCCATAGGCACTGGGCAGATCGGGTCAATCGAGCCCAACAACCTGGTGGTTGCCCCGGGAGACGTCGCGATGGCCGACCTCCTTTCCGGCATGGACCGGGGCATAGTCATCGACAACACCATGGGCGCGTGGGCGGGGAACAAGTACTCGGGCCAGGTAACCGGCAACATCTCCCGGGGGTTTCTGGTCGAAAACGGCAAGATGGTGGGACGGGTAAAGGACTGCATGTTCTCGGCCAACGCCTTCACTCACCTGCAAGACAACCTGGTCGCGCTCAGCAAGGAGACCGAGCAGCGGTTCGGCGCCATCGCTCCTTACGCGCTGGTAAGCAATGTTTCAGTTACCGCCAAGACGTAGATGCCTGTAGGACGTGTCATCAGGGGTGCAGCGCTGGCCGTAGCCATTGCGCTCTGCGCCTCCGCGCTCGTCGTCGGTTGTGCGTCGGACCAAGTGCTCGAGTACTCCACGGCGAACGATGGATCGACTATGCTCCAGCCGGGCTTCACTCTAACCAAGCGGCAAGCTGTCGAGGACTGCCGCTTTTTCATCGACGCCATGAGGGATCGCTATCCATATCTCGAGCTAAAGAAGCGCACCGAGGGCTACGATTGGTTAGCGCATGAAGCGGAGTTCTTGAAGCTAGTAGAGGAAGCGAAGAGTCACGAGGAGTTTGCCAAGGCGATGTCGAGGATCGCCTTATCTCTGAACAACGGGCACACAGGGATAATCTCAGGGGCGATGCTGCAAGTCTATGAGGAGTCGGATGGTTGGGCTTCGGTTGCGAAGAAGGCCACCCGAGAAAGGGCCGATTACTGGCACTCGCTTGCTGGAAAGAGCAGTCCTCCGGCTGTTTTTCCTCCTTTCATCGCCTCATACTCTCGCGGGGAGTACGTCGTAACAAACGTCGCTCCGGATGATGCCATCCAATCCCAAATCCGTGTAGGGTCCCGGGTTGTGAAGGTAAGCGGCATACCCGTCCACGAGTACGTCAAGTCCCATAGGGGGAGCCGGTACCTGCCCTACGACCCGGAGTTCGGAAGGATCTATGAGAGTCCGCGCCTGTACTTTGATCGGCATTCCTCCACGGTCTCGGTGGAGATCATTGACCCCGACGGCATCCTGAGAACGGTCGATATCCCCTGGGCAAAGGAAGTCTGGCAGGCGCCCTATCCGAACTGTCCACCAGCCTACGCTGCGGACCCAGGAACCGATACCGCACTTGGAGAGCCTCTGTGCACCGTGATCGATTGGAATGGGAGCAAGGTAGGCTACGTTTATCTGCCTTCGATGGACGGCCAAGTCCACAATGACGCCGCAATACTGCGAGACTTCTTCGCAAGCATTCGGGACCTGCCGGCCGTCATACTCGACATTCGGTCGAACTCGGGCGGAAATGATGCCTATTGGCGCACCAACATCATTTCGCAGCTTGGCCTTCGGGCCAAGCATGACGCCAGACTAGGTTGGGCAGAGAGGCGAAGCGCAAGAGCCGCAGATGGTTCTGTTGGGAGTCTCGACAAGACATGGTTTGCTGACTTGATCGGACCTGCCGCGAGATCCGTTCCCCCGGAGATCTGGACCCCTGAATTCGCGCAGCCCGTCACCTTTCCGGCCCTCAGTGGTCCCGGCATAGGTGAACTGGCGATCGGCTACGAAGGGTCCGTGTTTGTCCTGACATCCAGACAGGTCTACTCATCTGCCGAAACTTTCGCCGCCACATGCAAGGCCAGCGGTATCGCTACCTTGGTAGGTACCTACACTGGAGGCGATGGCATCGGCGTGATGCCCGGTATCGTTGTCTTGCCCAATAGCGGGATGGTCATTAGGTACCCGGTGACGATGGGATTGAACCCAGATTGGACGGCCAACGAGGAGTTTCACACCAAACCTGACGTCCTCGTGGAGCAGAGCCTTGAGGACCTCTTGCGGTGGCTTGAGGCTACGGGCGATGAAGGGTTTCCGGGAGCCCCCAGACCTGAGCTGGACACCGTCCTCAGGGAGTGTTTGAACCTAGCTGCCACTGAATAAGGAAAGGCCATGAGGAAAGGCCGCCGGTTTGGCGGCCTTCTCGTCAACAGTTCACAGTGTGCGACCCGCAGCCTAGCGTTGCCCGAACTAGAGCGTCACGAGCAGGCCCGCGACCACTGCCGCGCGCTCAGGCAGGCTGGCGATTTCCACGTACTCTGTCCGGGCGTGGCCGCCGTCTCCGACTGCCCCCAGTCCGTCGATCGTAGGTATACCCAGGGCCGAAGTGAAGTTGCCGTCGCTCCCGCCGCCGGTGCCTCCCTCGATGAGCTGGACGCCCATGGCTGCCCCAAGGGTCTTGGCTATCTCAAACAGCCCGACGTTCTTCTGGTTCCGCTCCATGGGCGGTCGGTTGAGCCCGCCTGTGACGGTGACGGCAGTGCGAGTGTCGACAGGCGTGAGGCCCAGGATCTGCGGGACAACCCTTTCGGCTTCTGCCTGGGTTTTGACCCTCAGGTCGACCTTCAGCACGGCCTCTTCAGCAACCACGTTGGACCGGGTCCCCGCGTTCAGGACGCCGACATTGACGGTTGTGCCCTTCTCCAGGTCCGTGAGTGAGTGAAGCTTGAGGACCTGGTGCGCAGCTTCCTGTATGGCTGAAGCGCCCTTTTCGTAGTCGGCGCCCGCGTGGGAGGCACGTCCCTTGATGTTCACCTCAAACATGCCCACGCCCTTGCGCCAGGTCTTGAGAGCCCCGCCAAAGACCGACGGTTCGAGGACCAGGACGGCCTTTGATTTCTCTGCTTCTTCCTCGATAATCGGTCTTGAGGTAGGGGAGCCGATTTCCTCATCCGAGTTATGTAGCACCGTGAGACGCGATCGCGGCTTCACCCCAAGAGCTGTCAGGGTCTTCACCGCGAAGACGAGTTCAACGATACCAGCCTTCATGTCATAGGCACCGGGACCGTAGGCTTTGTCATCCTCGATCCTGAACGGGCGGCGTGCCGTTTCGCCCGCATCCCACACGGTATCGTAGTGCCCAAGGGCAAGGATCTGCTGATCCCCCGAGCCCCACTCGGCCTTAAGGTGATTGCCGTGCTGCGCCTGCTCAATAACGGAGACTTTGGCCCCCGCATCCTGCCATGTCTTCGCGAGAAACTCACTGCACTTGTCGAGGTGAGGTTTGCTCGTGCTTGGAGAGTCGATGTTGGTCAGATCCCGAAGGAGAGCGAGTATTTCGTCCTGGGAGTTTTTGAGGTGCTCCAGGATCTTCTTCTGAAGACTCAGGTCGTGCACTGGTTATCCCTCCGTCATGTATTCTACAGGGCTCGAAGCGCCATGATCCACAGCGTCAGGGTGAGCACGCTGGCTACGGTAGACGCGGCCGTAACCCGGGTGACGGTTGCCGGCTCGGCGCTGAACTCCTGGGCCAGTACCGTCGCATTGACTGGAGTCGACATGGCCGCCTGAAGCACGAGGATCTTCCAGGGCAGGCCCGACAATCCGAAGGCTCTACCGAGAAGCATCGCTATAACAGGGGCGATCACGAGACGGAGAATGACTCCTATGGAGGGCGTTTTCCACGACTCCTGTCCCGCGCTGCTGCCTAGAAGCTGAAGACCAAGGAGCAGCAGGAACACAGGGACGGCCGCCTGTGCGAGCAGGCCAACCGGTCTCATTAGAACCTCGGGAATAGGCACGCCTGTCAACCTAACGGTGATGCCCGCCAGCGCCGCCCATACGGCCGGCATTTTGAGCACCTGTCTTAAAGCCTTCGAGGCGGTCATCTGGCTAGAGGCGGCAATGTACACCCCCAGGGTGTATATCATGATTGTCTGGGCGACCATGAACACTACGCCGAAGTCCATCCCCTCTTGCCCAAACGCGAAGAGCATGACGGGCAGTCCGTAGTTGCCGGCATTGGTGAAGATCGTCGCCAGAAGCATTGCGCGAGACCGATTCTGGTCCCACTTTAGTAACTTGAACAGGGGTAGGAACAACGCGATCTCTACCAACGGGAAGGTCATGGCAGCGAGGACAAGCCTCCAGGCAACCGCCAGGTCTACGGTTGAAGTAACCAGGGAGTTAAACGCAAGGGCCGGGACAAGGACGTGGAGGCACACGCGGGAGAGGGTCTGCTTCTCCAGACCGAGCCGGTTCCCCAGGACATATCCTAATGCCGCGATGAGGAATGCGGGTAGTACAGCATCTATTGGCAATACGGCCACCTCTTGTGTCTATCTTGCTGCTAGAAAGACTCCCTCCATTATAGATCTCATTCGCCGGGCGGGGTGAAGGATCATTCGAGTACAGAAGCGAAAGTGATGAAGGATTCCACCACGCTGAAAGGAGACCCCGAGATGCTCGCGATTGTTAACGGCAAGGTATACACAGTCACCAACGGCGTCATTGAGGAAGGCGTCGTCCTCATAGACGGCGGCAAGATCAAGGCCGTCGGAAAAGACGTCAAGGTGCCCGAGGGCGCGGAAGTCATCGATGCGAAAGGCAAAGTCGTCACCCCCGGCCTCATTGATTCCCACAGCCACCTGGCCGTGTTTGGTGAGCCATCGGTATGGGCCAACGCCGATGGCAATGAGACTTCAGATCCCATCACGTCGCATATCCGCGGCATCGATTCCCTGAATCCTCAGGACCCGGCCATACGGGATGTTGTGGGCGGCGGCGTCACCACCGTCTATACCGGCCCCGGCAGCGCCAACATCATCGGCGGCACCGGTTTCGCGATGAAACTCCGCGGCCACACCGCCGAAGAGATGGTCATCCCCGGGACCGAGGGTATGAAGATGGCCCTCGGCGAGAACCCCAAGAGGGTCTACGGAGACATGCAGAAGCGGGCCCCCAAGACCAGAATGGGCAGCGCCGCTGTACTCCGCGACGCGCTGGTCAAGGCCACCAACTACATGAAGAAGTGGGACGCCTACGAGGAAAAGGTCGCGAAGGGTGAGAACCCGACCCCGCCCGACAGGGACCTCAAGTGGGAAGCCCTTGTTCCGCTCCTGAAGGGCAAGATGGTTGCCCGCATCCACGCTCACCGGGCCGACGATATCATGACCGCCATCAGGATCGCCGAGGAGTTCAACTTCAAGTACACGATCGAGCACTGCACTGAAGGCTACCTGATTGCCGACGTGCTGGGAGCCAAGAAGGTCACGGTCTCCATCGGTCCGCTCCTCATGAGCCGCGGCAAGATGGAGATCATCGACACCAGGATCTCGACCCCCGGCGTTCTCGCCAGGGCCGGCTGCAAGGTGACCATCAACGTAGACACCTCGGGTAACACCAAGTGGCTCGCTATGCACGCAGGCCTGGCAGTCCGCGAGGGCATGTGCCCGGTTGAAGCCCTTAAGGCTATCACGATCAACTCAGCCGAAATGCTGGGGATCGCCGACAGGGTAGGCAGCCTGGAGCCCGGCAAGGATGCCGACGTGGTCATCTGGAACGGCCATCCGTTCAACACGCTGACCGTCGCCGAGAAGGTCTTCATCGACGGCAAGCTGGTTCACGAGCGGAAGCCCTGCTGCGAGAGCTCCTGCTAATAGCCGGAAGGTGTATTGAGGTGTGCTGTGGAAGGCCCGGGTGACCCCCCGGGCCTTCTTTGTCGTAGAGACCACTGTGGGCGCGCCGTTGATTCAGGCTCGCAATGGGACGCATAGAGGTCGTGGTAATGGTCGAAGAACTGGCCGATGTCCTGATATACTGCCTGTCAATGGCCAACCGGCTGGACATAGACATCTCCTCGGCCATAGAGGAGAAACTCGCGAAGAACGCCAAGAAGTACCCGCCAAAGATCGACTGCAGGGAGGACGGCGCCAATGATTCTTGAGGGCCTTCGCAAAGCTGTTCTTGAGGCCGCGCTGGAGATGGAGAGGCAGGGTCTGACCAGGGGAACGTCGGGCAACGTATCGGCCGTGGACCCGGAGTCAGGTCTGGTGGCGATCACCCCTTCCGGGATCCCGTACTCGGTCCTCGCCCCAGAGGATATTACGGTCATTGACCTGGGTGGAAAGGTTATGTATGGGACAAGGAAGCCTTCATCCGAGGCGCCGATGCACTGTGCCATATATGCAGCAGCCCGAGGAGCCCCGAGCGATTCACCGGCGATTGCTGGCGGCGCTACAGCTATCGTCCATACCCATTCCGCCTTCGCGACCGCGTTCTCGGTCATGAATAGGGAGCTACCTCCCATCACTGTGCCCTTGGCGCTGCTTGGCGGAGTGCCGATCGTGTCCTTCCAGATGCCCGGCTCAGCCGAACTTGCCGGCGCCGTGGCGTCAAAGGTCGCTGAGGGCAGATTATGCTGCCTCCTTCAGAACCACGGCGTGGTCTGCGCTGGCTCAACGGTCGAGAAGGCGCTGGAATCTGCCGTTTACGTGGAAGAAGGGGCGGAGGTTGCCGTCTATGTCTTGAGCGCCGGAGGGGTGTTGTCTCCAATCCCCGAAGACATAGTGGCCAGAATGCAGGCGATTGCCCGAGGGGGACGCGCGCTTTGAGTACAAATGGCCGCAGGCGGACGGTTCTGTTCGACCTGGACGGGACCCTTTTGCCGGTAGAGATGGGCTTCTTCTTCAAGCATTACATGAACGCCCTGGCGAGGGCCTTTGCGGACAAGATGACTCGGGAGGCGTTCGAAAAAGCTTTGCTGGGAGCCACGCATGAGACCATTAACAACCTGGACCCGTCCGTGGGAAATCTGAAAGCCTTTGCCGATGCTTTCACCAGGCGGTCGGGTCTCGACTGGGACGACGTGTGGCCCACCATACAGCGTTACTATATCGAGGACTACCCCAGCCTCAGGCAGCACGTGCCCGCGGACGACGTTGCTCTATCCGTAGTCCGGCATTGCGTCGAGAGCGGGTGGGACGTGGTTCTGGCTACACAGCCGCTGTTTCCCGAGATCGCGGTCCGTGAACGCATGGGGTGGTGCGGGGTGGACTCGCTGCCCTGGCGCTTCATATCTACCATTGAGAACATGCACTTCTGCAAGCCTCATCTCGCCTACTACCGGGAAGTGCTAGAGAAGGCGGGGCTACGGCCTGACGAGTGCATCATGATCGGCAACAATATGCAGGAGGACATGGTGGCCAGGAAGCTCGGGATGAAGACCTTCCTGGTTGAGGACCACCTGATTGACAGTGGAGAGGACCTGGCGCCCGACGGACGGGGACGACTCACTGACGTCCCTGCGTTTCTAGACCGAAACCATCTCGCCGGCGACGAAGGAGTCGAGGCGGGAGCGAGGAAGTAATTACCTCTAGTTTCGCACTCAGGCGACTTGGGGGTAGTTGTGGTGCACACCTTCGCCATCCTCTTCGGGTCCGTACTGGGATTGGGGAGTCTTGTCGGGTTGATCGCCAGCATAGTGGGCAGGAACATGGGAGGACTTATCCTTTCGGTGTTCTTCGGCATCCTTGGCCTCATTCTGGTCTACGTGGGTAAGAACACGCGGCCGACGCCGGCTAGACAGGCGCAAAGCAGTGTCCGGACCGTACCGGATCAAACGAAGGCAGTTGTGGCATCGCCCACAACCCCCGCTCCCGGCACTGGGAGCAGACCCACTGTTGCTCGTGGACAACATGTTGCTCCGGAATCGGCCGGCGGCAAGGTGTACTACGAACGAGATAATATGGGCACAAGGCAGGACACCTTCGATAAGGCCGTCAGTTACTGGGCAGCCCGAAGGGGGCTTGTCGAACCGCCTCCGTTCGTCCTATACGTTTTCAGCCGCGAAGAAGATGCAAGGGATGCTCTGCTTGAACTGCCCTGTATCCATGTGGCGGCAGACTCCAATAGGCTTATATGCACCGATGTGATGACCTTCGGGTATTACCCCATAGCCGGTTCATATGAAGCCTTTCTCGGCGACGGTGATCTGACTTACGAACTGTGGGAAAAAGCCAGAAACAGCTTCGTTAAGCACGGCGGAACCCTAAAGAATGAACAGGCGCCCGCCAAGAAGGAGACTGCTCATAGCGGTGCTCCTGTGCAGCTGGATTCAGTCAAGTTCATAAGGGAGCAGCACGTAAACGACCAGTATGGCGACACGGTCTATAGAGTGTATCAAGCGCCTGATGCGGATACCGCGAAGGAATTCCTTTCACGCAATCCTGTCGACAAGCGCCTCTACTACATCGTTGTTGAGACCCCTGAAGGGAATTATGGTCGGGACATCGACGGCATCTACAAAGAGGGAGAACGCCGCAGCTGACGGGGCCAAGCATCTGGCCCGGCCCCGTCTCGCTGTTACCCTTAGTCCGGAAGGATCTCCGTTGTGACAGTCCCTGCTCTCTCGGTCTCCACGGTCAGGGTTCCTAGACTCTTGCTCCTGAAGCCCTTCTCGATCTTGAGCACAAACCGGATCTTCCTCTCCAGCCCAAACGCGCCCCCGCTCCAGCCGGGAAGGTGCGGCAGCTCCTCGTACGTCTTGCCGGTCAGGAGCGACACTCCCCTCGCGAGCACGAGTCTCACTTTCAGCGGTTTCACAGCCTTAACCGCCTGTGCCTGCTGGGATCCTGATGTGGGCAGGTATCCCATGTTCTTGACAGCGCACGTGAACTCATACTGGCCTTCAGCGATCTTGTCGCACTGCAGATTGTAGAGATGGATTTGTGGCAGGGTCTCCGCGAGCATCAATGAGAACATGCAGTTCTTGTGGCATTCTTGTTCCAGGAGCTTCGGAGGAGGATTCTGCCTCATGAACTTGGGATCGAGGCCGCCGATCTCCACCTTCCCCAGCTGGGGATGGTCGAACTCCTTCCACGGGTGAAAACCCTCGCCGGCCAGTTCCTTGTCGATGTAGGCCATGACCTTGACGTCATCCTCTTCGGCCTGATCCTCGGACAGAGTGAGCCGCTGGCGGAGATCCCGCTTGGGTACTCCGGCCCGTCCATGGAGGTCCCACAACTCAACGGCGTAGGACATGATCCCGCGCACATCGTAGGCAAAGTCGATGAAGCTGCCGGTGGACGGGCGGCGCTGGTCCATCGTGAAGCCCTCAAAGATGGAGACGCAAGGGTATCCCGTGATCTCCTGGCCACGGCGGCCGGTTGCGAGATATGCCATGAGGTCGGGCTGGGGGATATCACGGTCAGGACCTGCTGTCCTCGCCCGCAGGATGTACCCGCCCGACGTGTGGTACGAGAGGGTCATTGCGATGTTGGGATGGCGCAGGAAGAAGTCGCCCACGGCTCTCGTTTCCGGCTCGGAGAACGGATAGGGTCCCGGGCCGGTCTGCTGGTTGGCGGCGTGCCAGTTGCCCGGATAGTTGCGGTTCAGATCCAATCCCCACCTTGGCCTGCCCTGCTTCAGCTCAACTCCGTCAAACTGCAGGAATATGCCCTCGCTGACCATGCGGTAGTACTTTCCGCCGGTCTCGCCCGGCTTTCGGCGGGCCATCACCCTCGGGTCCTTCTCAGAGATCTTCCACTGCCCTGCCGGGTCCTCCCACCTCATCTGCAGGATGCGGCCGTCTCTGTCCACATCGCCGGGCATCAGGCCCTCGCCGAAATCGTCATCGGGGTATGGACGCACACTGGAACGGAGGCTGAATGGGGATGTCAGGTACAACTCGGCGCCGTCGGGACTGATCCGCGGCAATATGTAGAAAGTCTTGGTATCGAGGAGCGCTGTCACCTCGGCATTCTTCTCGTAGTTCTCCAACAGGTATTCGATGGTGTACACGCACACTGCGGAGCCTGTGACTTCGCCGGCGTGGTGATTGCCGTCGATGTAGATGGCGGGCTTAGTGGAGTGGGCGCCGGTCTTCTTCTGGGTCAGGATGACTGCCCAGAGGTCCCTACCCTCGTAGCTCTTGCCTGCGGACTCGAGTTCGACCAAGTCCGGATACTGCTTCTCCACCTTCTCAAGGAAACCAACTAGCTCCTCGTACACAAGGTAACGCGGCGTTTCGGGCAAATCCGTTCCCTCGCTTTCTGACTGCGCGGTCTTCGTTAGGACGTAATTCGTGGACTACAGGGTATATCCTTTGGCGCCGGTAGCACCGGCGATCATCGAACGGCCGGCACACGGGGGCGAGATGCGCAGTGGGGCTGCGAAGCGACAGCCGCAGAGAGGGCTGCAGAGTCGGACATCTGTGCTATCCTGATCCTATGGGACAAGCACATGCATTCAGGAAGACGACAAACCATGACCAATGGGAACCGGAATCCGGCGTCGGGAGCCTCGCTACGGTTGAAGTGGATCTGGGAGGCCCGGTGAACCTCGCTGCCACGCTGGAGTGCGGTCAAGCTTTCCGTTGGCGCAAGGCCTGTTTCCCTGGCCGGCCTGACCTCGTAGCCGCCTACACGGGCGTGATACCGGTCGGAAGAACCACCGGCACCGCGCGCCGCGAAATAGTCTCGGCTAGCGAGATAGCCCCGTGCTCCCGCATAACGCCGCGCCAGCTTGCAGTCTACGTTGGGCAGGCGGAACCCGTTACCTCCAAGATCATGGTGGCCTATGATCCTACCTACGCACAAGACGACACCGGCCTAGCGGAGCCACAGCCGTGTGCATGCAGTCATGGGGAACAGCCCGCAGACCCGCCGCCCGTTGGGCATATCAGTGATGCAGTCCGCCTGTACTTCGCGGCCGACGACGACGTCGCAGCCATCGAAGCCGAGGTGGCCAGGCTGGACTCTGTGATGGCCGGCGCCGTGAAGGAGGCTCACGGCCTTCGCATCCTCCGGCAAGATCATTGGGAGTGCCTGGCATCCTACGTTCTGTCCATCAACAACAACATCCCAAACATATCCCGCATCGTGGAGCACTTCTCCTTATGCCTCGGAGAACCGGTTGGACTCGGCCTCCACAGTTTTCCTCCGCCGGAGAAGATCGCGTGTCAGGACAGCGGGTTTCTGCGTCAGTCCAAGTGCGGCTTCCGCGACAGGTACTTAAAGGATGCCGCGGAGCGAGTGGCTTCTGGCGAGGTGGATCTGACGGGCTTGGAGCGTATGCCCACGGAGCAGGCAAGGGAACGCCTTATGCGCATCCGGGGCGTCGGCCCCAAGGTAGCCGACTGCGTGCTGCTGTTCGGGTATCACCGGCTCGACGTATTTCCATCGGATGTGTGGATTTCCAGGGCGATGTCCCGCTACTACCTTGGCGGAGGCGCGGTAACTCCGAAAATGGCCCGCGAGGAAGGCATGCGCAGGTTCGGCCCGCTGGCCGGATATGCTCAGGAATACCTGTTCTGGAGGGCCCGGGGAGACGATTCCCTACGCTAAGCCGATGGCGCGCGCCTGGAATTGAGCTCGCTTGACCGTCGCGAGGCTCCCGCGATGCTCACCGTCCATATCGACCCGAGGACGAGTAGAACCCCAATGACTTGGAGGAACGTGAGGCTTTCGTTCAAGATGAAGTAGCCGAAGAGGCAGGCTGCCACGGGCTCCGACATTGCCACGATTGATCCGCGAGTCGCCTCGACCTTGTTGATGCCGTCGGCAAAGAGGATGAACGCCGCGGTACCCGGTCCCATCCCTATTAGGAGGAGCAGCAGCCACGTGTGGGGTGTCGCGGTCGCTATCTTCGCGAACACCTCCGGGGGTCTGCGAGTGATGACTGTGAGAAGCAGGGAGAGATCAGCCGCTCCCAGCGCCATAGTCCAGAAATTCAGCGTGATCGGCCCGTACCTGGTCCCGACTCGCTTATAGATGAGGGTCTGAGAGCCGTACGCGAGCCCCGACATGAGGCCCGCAGCCACGCCCAGCAAGTTGACGTTGAGGCGTCCGGCACCCGGCCCGATGAATCCCGAGGTGAGCGCAACTCCGAGGACCGCTCCGCTGAGGGCCATGGACTTGGCTCTTGTCATGGGCTCTTTGTACACAAGGTAGGAGATCAGCATCACGAAGAACGGCGCCGTGTAGTTAAGTGTCACCGCCACTGCCACGCTGGTCTTGGAAAGGGCGTAGAAGTACGTCGTCTGCGAGAGTACGACCGCCAGGAAGCCAAGAGCTAGGAAAACCGGGATGTCCCCTGAGGACGGGACGGACGGGTCCACCTGCGACTCGCCGTTGGCTGAGTTGGCGGAGGCTTCGGCCATTGTAGAGGTCGCAGCGACTGCAGAGGCCGCGGCTGTGGCAGAGGCAACCATGAGCCTGCGGTTCCGCGTCCGGCGGACAGCTCCCCTGATCAGGAGCCAACTCCCCATGAACCCGAGAGAGAAGATGGCGCGGCCAAGGACAATATCCCAGGACGTGAATCCCGCCTCGAGCAGTGCCCTCACAAGCGGGCCTGTTACAGCCCATATAAACCCGGCCGATGCGATCTCCAGGTAGCCCAAGATTGCCTACGACGCCTCCGATGCAATGACGTTACCTCTCCATCATGGCACAACTGGAGCGGCTCGGCGAGGGATTCCGACGTGATGGGTCCGGCGGGGTCTACGCCGAGCCCGCAGGTGCCCAATGATCAAGAAAACACGGATAATCGCTACCGACCATCCAGAAAACCCGGATGATCGGTTCTAACCGACCGCAAGATACGGGAATCGATCAGCTAAGAGGGGTGTAGGCGCTGGCGAGACCCGGAGTGATGTATACTTGCCTATCGACCGTGACGAAGATAGCTTCCACGCCGCCGAACGGCACAGCGGAACCTGCGGAATCTGGCGCCTGTTGTTTAGGCGGCGTCTGCTGCACCTGCGGCCTCCGAAGGTTTTCGAGCATTTCCATCCCCCGCTCCAGTCCCAGGACAAACAGGGCAGTCGATAGGCCGTCGGCGATCATGGACTCGTCAGCGACTACTGTTACGCTGCGGAGGCCCGATTCGGCGGGATAGCCGGTTCGCGGATCAATGATGTGATGGTACCGCCTGCCGCCGGCCTCGAAGAACCGTTCATAGTCGCCGGAGGTGACCACCGACTTGTCGCGGAGAGATAGGAAGCCCAGGCAGTCACCCCTTGGCGCATCAGGGTCCTGGATTCCCACTCTCCATGGGGAACCGTCTTCCTTTCCGCCAAGCAGGGCGACATTGCCGCCGAGATCGATCATGGCCGACGCAATACCCCGGCGACGGTATACGTCTACCGCCCGGTCCGCGGCGTAGCCTTTGGCGATACCCCCTAGGTCTACCATCTGGCCTTGCTTCGTGAGCCGCGCGACAAACGCCGAGCGGCGCAGCGGGAGGGGTGTGGAGCGAGCCAGTTCGAGGCACCTGAAGTCAACCAGTTCCCGCGCCTTCGCGACGACCTCGGGAGAAGGGACCTCCGGATTGTCAGCAGTCACTCTCCAGAGGGCAATGAGCGGCGCGGCGGTTACATCGAATGCCCCGCCGGACATGCGCGATATCCCAAGAGCAGCCTCGAGCACGCAGGCGGTCTCGCGGTGTATTGAGACAGCCGACTTCGTGTTTGAGCCGCCTGCCTCCGTGAGGCTTAGGTCAGCCGGTAAGAGGTTATCCGATTCGGCCGCGGGACGGGTCGCGCTCCTGTTTAGCCGCCCAATATCGCTGTCAGGTCTGAACCTGCTGAGAAGCCGCTCCAGCCGCTGGATCTCGCGCGAAGCCGCGGCTGCAGCGCCGCGAGAGTCCACGCCGTATACGGTCTGGCTCACCGCAGTATTCATGCAGATATCGATCCTCGATGAGACCTCCGGCGGCTTGCGCGCAAACAACAATGTGACCGCCTACTTCACTAGAGCGTTCTCGATTGCCTTGAGCAGCGCTTTGCTGGTCACAGTCGCCCCGGAAACAGTATCCACGTTGGGGGACTGGGCGGCGATGACCCTGTCCCGCTCCGTCGCAAAGATCCTCTGGGACCCCGGGTCCTTTCCCGAGATTAGTTCAATGCCGGTTATCTTGTAATCCTTCACCGTCACGGCCACCGTGTAATTCCACCGGCCCTGTTTGAACGTCCCCTCATGGACTCCATCAGCCACTTTTCCGAGGTCGACATCTCCGATGGTCAGGCCTTTGACGGCCCCCATTCCGCTCATGAGAGCTATCAATATCACAACCACGAGCACAGCGAATCCACTCACGAAGTACCACACTTTTCTCATCCATCTCCCCGCCTATGCCTTCTAGGATCACCAATTGCCGAGCCGCGAGCGCTGAACAAGCACTTGCTGTCGGCCAGCGGGCGCTGGCCAAACACCTATTCTAGCACTTCCGAGGCCCAGGGGTTGCTCGAGATTGCAGTCTATCCATGCAAGGATATCCACCCACGACAAGAGAAGTACTAACGACTGAAGATTACGAGTCTCTGAAAGGGTGGTAACGTGGCGCCCAAGTTTGACCACTACTGGCTTTTCTCCGAGGTTGAATCGGCCCTGAAGGAATGGGCTGCGGAGTATCCGCGCCTGTGCGCTCTGGAGTCCATAGGCAAGAGTGGCGAGGGAAGAGATATCTGGGCAGTCACAATCACCAACGCCGCCACCGGATGCGCTTCATCCAAACCCGCGTTCTACTTCGACGGCAACCATCACGCCGGCGAAGTAACCGGCTCCATGATCTCGATGTACACTGTGAAGTACCTCCTGGAGAACTACGGGAAGGACGACCGGGTCACGAGGATCCTGGACCGCTACGCGGTTTACGCCATTCCCAGGATCTCGCCGGATGGCGCCGAGGTCTATTTGACCACCCCGGATACGCTGAGGTCCGTCCCCCGTTTCTACCCTTATCCCAACCCCGAGGAAAAGGAAGGCCTGTATCCTGCCGATATCGACGGCGACGGTGAGATCCTGCTCATGAGGGTGAAGGATCCGACCGGCGAGTGGAGGGTCTCGACTGATGACCCCCGGGCGCTTGTGCGGCGGGAGCCCGATGAGGAGTGCGGGACGTTCTACCGCGTCTTTGTCGAGGGCCTCATAAGGGACTATGAGGGCGGAGAGATCAAGATGGCACCCCCGAAGTGGGCTATTGACCTGAACCGCAACTACCCCTACGGATGGGCTCCCGACACTCGCCAACCCGGCGCCGGTGAGTTTCCGCTCTCCGAACCGGAGACCCGGGCCGTGGCGGAGTTTGTAGTCAGGCACCCCAACATCAGCCTGGGGTTCACCTATCACACGACTGGCGGCGTCATCCTGCGTGTTCCCGGTTCTCATCCGGCCCCAAAGAGCCCCCAGCGCGACATCCAGGCGCTCATCGCCATCGGGGAGATGGGCACCGAAGAAACCGGATACCCCTGTATCCCCTGCTACGAGGACTTTTCCGGCGGGAGCCCCGACAGTTACTCGACCGGGGCATACGACGATTGGCTGTACGAGCATAGAGGTATCCTGAGCTACACCGTCGAGACCTGGAACCAGTCCCAGAGGGCGGGCGTCCAGCTGTGGCCCCGCCGGAACAAGAGTCAGAAGGAGCAGGATGAGGATTTCAGGAAGCTCCTTGCCTGGAACGACAAGGAACTTGGCGGCAAGGGATGGGAGGACTGGAGACCGTTCGAGCATCCCCAGCTGGGGCCGATTGAGATCGGTGGGTGGCACACCAAGTTCGTTGTGCAGAACGCGCCTCCGCTATATCTCGAAGCGGAGTGCCACAAGAACATGATGTTTTCTTTGAGAGCTATGGCCTGCTTGCCGAGGCTTCAGCTGAGTAAGGCCCAGGCCAGGCCGATCGGAGACGGCGTCTACGAAGTCAGCGTCGTCGTCAGCAATCTCGGCTTCCTGCCTACGTTCGGTAGTTACCAGGCTCAGGCGCTCAATAAGGCTGAGCCGCTTCAGGCAGAGGTGCTCGGGGCGGCCGAGGTAGTAGGAAAGGCGAAGAAGGAAATCGGCCACCTTGAGGGCCGTTCAGGCGCTACCGGCGGGTTCTCGATGGGTTACTTCCGCGGAGGCGCCAGCGTGAGAGACCGCCGCATCACGTGGGTGGTCAAAGGCAAGAAGGGCGACATCCTTGAACTGAAGGTGAGCGGGCCCAGGGCAGGCGAAGCGAAAGCGGAGCTAGTGCTCGGCTGATTGCCACTGAACGCCTGACTACCACAGAACGTCTGGCTGTCATTGAATGTCTAGCTGTCATTGAACGTCTGGCTGTCACTGAACATCCTGGCTGCAAGTAACATGTGATCACAGAAGCCTGCCGCGCGGCAGGCTTCTTTCATCTTTGTAGGGCCACCTGTACAAGCAGTGCCGAAGAGCTACCTGTACCCGATCGACGATACGCCTAGCCTCTCTATGGTTGGGCGCGAGCCGACCACAGCCATCCAGGTCATCGGTATCGAGACCACGATGATGACCGAGTACTGAACGATGTCGAACATGGTCCGGCTGAGGAAGAACGAGAGTCCCAAGTAAATCGGGAAGCATACCCAATGGAAGGCCGCGAACGCTCGCAGTCTCGGCAGCAGGCGGGTGTTGGTCTCATACTTGCGCGACAGCCTGATGAGGTATCCAAAGAACAGCGCTACCATCAGGAAATCGGTCGCTCCCAGGAAGTTGTTCCACAGGGGAGGAACCTTGATGCCCGTCCAGAGATTGATCTCGCTCCTCACCCCGAAGTAGCCGAGGGGCCACAGGATATCGATGGACGAAAGCCACAGGAAGATGTCTACGAACGAGTGGCATAGCATGCCCGTGCCCAGTCCCCGGAAGAACGCCTTGCCGCCCCTCGTGGTCGAGAGGAGCATCCCGAGGAAGGTAACGAGCGCGATGGTGAAGATGCTGTGGGTAGCGCTTCGATGCATCTTCATGGCGAGCCGGGAATCGAATAGATAGGTTACTCCCAGAGCAATCAGGTCGATGTCCGGCAGCACGTTTCCCATCACGAAACCGTAGGCGGACGACCTCGCGGTGATGGCCAATCCGGGTTCGCGCGCTTCCTTGCTGGTGATTCTTGCGAGGGTAAGTCCCATTATTCCATGAAGGCCGTTCTGAGCCACCTAGAATCGCTCTCCTCGCGGTAACCAATAGTCCTATGACCAGCGTATTCTACGGCTTGCCAGACAATCCTTGCTCTTTCCAAAGGTTAAGGGCCAGGTGGAGTCGAATTCGTAGCATGCAGCATCGCTCCAAAGGGAGGGCCAACCAACTATGCCAGGATACCAAGGCAAGATACTCCGTGTAGACCTCACGGATAAGCGGATCTGGGTCGAGGAGAAGGGCGAGGACTTCTACAGGACCTATTGGGGCGGCCGGGGGATCATCGCGTACTACCTGCTTAACGAGGTGCCCGTGGGAGCCGATCCGCTCGGGCCCGAGAACCTCTTGGTGTTCGCCGCGGGTCCGATGACAGGCCTCCCGCTGGCTGGGTCGGGCCGAAACTCGGTCGGCGGCAAGTCACCCCTCACAGGCGGATACGGTGACGCCGAAGGCGGAGGCTTTTTTGGCGCCGAGATGAAACGCGCGGGCTTTGACGCCATCGTGGTCAGGGGTAAAGCAGATAAGCCTGTCTACCTGTACATCCGGGATGGCGAGGCCGAGATACGGGATGCCTCGCACCTGTGGGGTAAGACCACAGGCGAAGTCGAGGACCTCATCAAAGAAGAGACTGGAGATAGGAATGTCCGCGTGTCTCAGTGCGGCCCCGCAGGGGAGAAGATGGTCAGGTACGCTTGCGTGGTCAACGACCTCACTCACTTCTGCGGGCGGACCGGCATGGGCGCTGTGATGGGCTCCAAGAACCTGCGCGCGGTCGCGGCCAGGGGGACCAAGCTCGTACCCTCGGCGGATCCCGATACCATACGCGACCTGGCCAAGTGGATGGTGGAGAACGCCCCCACTCTGGCCGGCGGCATGACGGACCTCGGCACAACCGGCATCGTGACCGGCAACAACACGGCGGGCGGCCTGCCGACCCGCAACTTCATGGAAGGCCAGTTCGAGGGGGCCCAGAAGATCACGGGCACCACCATGAGGGATACCATCCTCATCGGGAGAGAGACCTGCTACGCTTGCCCGGTCCGGTGCAAGCGGGTCGTGCAGGCTGAACAACCATGGAAGGTTGACCCCAAGTACGGCGGCCCGGAGTACGAGTCGCTGGGTTCATTGGGCTCGGTGCTCGGCATCGACGACCTGGTCGCCGTCACCAAGCTCAACGAGATGTGCGCCGCTTACGGTCTTGACAGCATATCCACCGGGGTCACCCTGGGGTTTGCCATGGAGTGCTTCGAGAAGGGCCTCATCACGAAGGAAGACACCGGCGGTTTGGACCTGCGCTTCGGAAATGCCGCGGCCGCTATTGAGGCCGTTTCGATGCTTAAGGACAGGCAGGGCTTCGGCGATCTGCTGGCGTTGGGAAGCAGGGAGATGGCCCAGAGGATAGGCAAAGGCTCCATGGAATTCGCAATGCACGTCCGGGGCCAGGAGATACCGATGCACGAACCCCGGATGAAGCCCGGCCTCGGAGTGGGGTACGCGCTGTCCCCCACGGGAGCGGACCACTGCCACAACTTCCATGACACCGGGTATGCCAAGCCAGGTGGTTCAGTTCAGGACCTTAAGTCATTGGGAGTGGTCGGGGGGCCGTTCGACGTCTACGACCTGTCTCCTGAGAAGATTAACGCGGTCTTGACCGTGACCAACATCCGTACATGGGGAAACCTGGCGGTCATGTGCCAGTTCGTGCCTTGGAGCCAAGTGCAGAGAGAGCAAATCGCTCGCGCCGCCACCGGATGGACTACTACCTGGGCCGAAATGCTTGCGGCTGCCGAGCGGGCCAATGTGTTGGCCAGGGTGTTTAACCTTAGAGAGGGCATGGACGTCTCTACGGAGGTCTTGCCAAAGAGGTTCTTCCAACCGTTCACTGCCGGACCCCTTGCAGGGAAAGCCTCGGATCCTGAGGAGTGGGAGAGGGCCAAGAAGACGGCCTACGCCCTGTCCGGCTGGGATGAGAATGGTGTCCCAACCCCCGAACGCCTCGCGAAACTGGGCGTATCGTGGGCGACTAGTCACCTGCCTGCTTAGAGTGAAGGATCTTGTCGAAGGGGCGGCGTAGTGCATGTGCGCCGCCCCTCACTGTTCTTAGCCCAAGGCGGCCACGGAGAAAGAAGGTACTCAGTTGGCAGCATCCGAGAAGGCGCTCATCATCCTGAACCCTGTGGCCGGCCACGGGAGGTCTTTGGCTCTACGGCAGCAAGTGGAGGACCGGCTCCGCAAGAACGGAGTGGAGTTCGAGACACTTCTGACCGAGCGGCCCGGCCATGCCCGTGAACTGGCGGCAACGGCCCACCTGAACGGGTTCCGCGTCATCGCGGCCATGGGTGGGGACGGGACGCTGAGCGAGGTTATAAACGGGATGTTCACCCGTTACGACGGCAGGATTCCTGAGGACCTGAAACTGGCCGCCATCCCCTCCGGCACGGGAAACGACTTTTTGAGCGGCAGCGACATCTCCACAGAATGGATGGACGCCGTGGACGCTCTTGGGGCGCCTTCGCTCCGCAAAGTTGACGTGCTGGAGGTCTCGGATTCCAACGGTCTTCGACGTTACGCCGCCAACTGTCTTGGCTTTGGATATGACGCCTACGTGACCGGGAACGTCACGAAGAGGGGTACGGGCAGGGTCGGCCCCCTGGGTTACATGGTTGAGGCGCTCCGGGGTCTATTCGTGTTCAACCCCGCCAATCTCAAGATCGGTGTAGACGGCGCCGAGCCTTCTGACCGTGAGCGGGTGTGGCTTCTGTCGGTCACCAACTCGGAAAAATACGGCGGTGGGATGAAGGTCAACCCGGGAGCCAAGATCGACGACGGCCTCCTCAATTATGCCATGCTTCACGGCGTCTCCAGGAGGAGTCTGTTCAGTCTCGTGTTCCTTGTGCGGTCCGGAAAGCACATCGGGAAGCCGGGAGTCCTCCTGGGAACCATCGCGAGCATGGTGGTGGACGCCCCGCAGGGTTTCCCGTGCCACGTCGATGGTGATACTGTTCGTGTAACTTACCCTGTCACCGTGAGAGTGCTGGCGGGGGCTCTTCCCTTCGTGGTGGGAGGAACCGGCTAGCCCCACGGTCACAGGCTGAAAGGGCGGCTCTCCCATGGCTCAAAGCAACACCCGCACAGAGAAGACCATTACCGGGCTGGAACTACGCGCGCTTTTCGATAGGTTCTGCCCGTTCTCCTCGGACCTGTCGCTGCGGCGAGACGACCAGCGTAAGACCGTCCTTGCGGTTAACGGCAACTATCCTTTGGAGATAGAGGTCGCCGGGTTCTACCACGCTGCGAGCCTGGATGGCGGGTCTCCCATGATCGTCCAGATAAGCGGCGGGGCCCTCGAGACCCTGGGGAGGGCCCTTCGGCCGAACTCCCTATCCGGAGTAGCCGACCTAAGGCAAGGCGCGCGGCTCTTTTGGGCGATATGCCAATCCTACGAGTCCATTTACAGCCCTGGTTTCGTCGCACTCGGCCTGGACCACTTCGCAGTCCCCGACATCAGAGAGGCGCTGTTCGCCGATAACGACCCGGATAGGCCGCAAGCTCCCTGCCCTTCAGGCGATGAGGTGCGAAGGCGTCTACGCGAGGCCATCATGGCCGCAGAGAGGTGCGGTATGAGCCGGCCGTCACTGGAGGACACCATCGCTTACGAGGCCTACCTTTGCTCTCAGGAGTATCGGCAGGCCCTCATGGGCTTCATGGGGGTCATCGAAGAGATGAAGCCGGCGTGGGCCATGATTGATACGGGCGAGACGCCGCCGGTACTGAACTTCGCCGTTACCAGGGAAGTTGTTGACATGGTCCGGGAACAGGGAAGTGACGCGATCATTGAAGCGGAGTTCGGAGCCACCGGTCAGGCGGGAGCGGAGGACACCTACGAGCCCCTGTCCGGGCAGGACTTGGCCGAGTACGCCCGGCAGGTAGCCGGATTTGTCCAGTATACCGGCGCTGAGGGCATCTCTTACCCCATCGGCATGGAGCACGCCGCTCCGACGGCCGTGAAGCACGAGCCGGATGTGGCACGGCTCGAGCACGTTCAGAGGGAGATCATCCGCGTGACAGGGCGTTATGTGCCTTTTGCCCAACACGGAGGGACAGGCGCCAAGGAGATCGCGCGGGGGCTTGTCGGCAAGAACAACGTGAACACCCACTTCCTGGTCACGGCGGCCCAGTCTTTCGCCATGCACGTTGCCAAGTACAAGGAAGGTATAGCCCAGGGGCGCAAGTCTGCAAGCGGAACGGCCATGTACTTGTCTGCGGCGCGGGCAGTCATGGACGCCACTGTAGATAAGCTGAAGGAGTGCGGCACCTATGGGGCGCTGGCAGGCTGGTGATCTACAGGCAGGCGCCAACTCCCCGGGGCTTCGCTGTCCCTCAGGACTGGCTGTCGCCGGTTAGTCCCGCTCGGCCGGTTCTGCTCTGGCCACTCTCTTATCGGAGGTCCTACCGTCCCAGACCCTTATGCTCTTCCACTTGCCTGTTCTAAAGCGCAGGTAGATCAATATTCCCCTGAAGAACTGGTCGATGCCCATCCCTAACCAGGCGCCCGGCAATCCCATGTCGACCACGTTCACGAAGAACCACCCCAGGATCACGCGGCCTATCCACATGCCGGCAGCCGTCGAGTACAACGGGTAGGTTGTGTCACCTGCGCCACGCAGTCCACCGGCTAGCACAAACTGGGTCGATTGGGCAGGCTGCGCAAACGCATATATCTTCAGCACAAGAGCGGAAACTAGGACCACAGCCATGTCGTTGGTGTATAGAAACGCGATGTTCTTCCCGAAGAACAGGAAGACGAAAGCCATGAACACGCCTATGGTCATGGCCATGTTCCTGGAGGTGTTTGCGCAACGCTCAGCATCGTCCGGACGCTCGGCGCCGAGGTACTGGCCCACAAGCGTGGTAGCCGACGTCGCGAAAGCCTGGCCGGGCATGAAGGTCAGGCTGAGGATGTTCATTGCCACCTGGTGCGCGGCGAAAGTGACCGTGCCCAGCGCGGACACGACCTTGGCGAACATCACCTGGCCGGACCTCAGAACGAGCTGTTCCATGGCTGCGGGAAAGCCGATCTGGTAGATGCGGCGGAGGATCTCGGAGTCGGGCTTGTACCTCTCCTTAAGGTTAAGCTTTACGCTCTTCTCGCCCTTCACGGCAAGCGCAACGAACCAAACCGCGGCAACAAACCGCGAGAAGGTAGTAGCTACGCCGGCACCCATAACGCCCCATCTTGGGAAACCGAAGAGGCCATGGATCAGGATGGCATTGAAAACCACATTGACCAGATTGGCTACCAGGTTTACGACCATGGGAGTGCGTGTATCACCCGCTCCGCGCAGACCGGAGGCTATAGCCATGGCGATGGCGTTGAAGATGAACCCATATCCTACTACCTGGAAGTAGGGGGTGCCTATGGCGATAACGTCAGGCTCGGCGCCCATGAATTCCAGTATCAAGGAGCCGAAAGAGCCGGCGAAGAGGGATACGATCAGGCCCAAAAGAATAGTCACGTAGAAGGTCTGCTTCAAAGTATTGGAAGCTTCTTCGGGCTCGCCCATCCCTATGAACCTGGCGACCAGCGCGGTAGTGCCGACGTTGAGCGCCTGAAAGATGGACTGAAGCAGCATCATGGGTTGGTTTGTGAGCCCGACGGATGTGATGGCGGCGGGTCCCAACCGGCCGACCTGGATCATGTCGGCCATCCCGACCAAAGACACCAGGACCATTTCTGTAAGGGTCGGGGCCGCGAGCTGCCAGACGACTTTCCTGGTCTCGGGTTGGGAGAGGCAAGGTTCTGTTTGAGTAACGCGATCTGTAGAGAGGCTCAATTTCGTGTGTCCCTTCTTTTCGGCTCTCCATTACCGTAGAGATACTTCTGTATGCGTAGAGTCTATAACTCGAAAGAGTATTACGCAACCTGAAAGGGGTGTTAGGGATGGCAGAAACAACCAAGAGGATCCTAGCGGCAGGTACACTGCTGTACCCGCTTCCCGCGGTGCTTGTAACGTGCGGCGATCTTGGTGGAGAGAAGAACGCCATCACCTTGGCATGGGTTGGTACCGCTTCATCGGAGCCCCCGTGTATCGTGATCGGCGTCAGGCCCACCAGGTTTTCCTACGGACTAATACAGAGGTATGGAGACTTTGTGGTAAACATGCCGAGCGCCGACCAGGTAAGTGTGCTTGAGTACTGCGGCACTGTGTCGGGCAGGACCGAGGACAAGTTCGCCAAAGCCGGTCTCACTCCGGTGCGTGCGGAAAGCGTCCGGGCCCCCTTGGTCGAGGAGTTCCCCGTCAACATCGAGTGCAAGGTCAAGGACCGCATCGCTCTCGGCAGCCACGACCTCTTCATAGGGGAAGTCGTTACTGTGCACGCCGACTCTTCCGTCCTTACCGAGGGGAGCATCGATCCGGCCAAGATGGACCCCGTCGCCTACTTCCGGGGCAACTACTTCCGTTTGGGAGAAATGGTCGCAAAGCGCAAGTAGCGCGGGGCAGGGCGCAAGTGACGCCGGCTATGCGCTCTAGGCCAGATCGAGAAACAGAGAAAGATGACCCTCGTGATGCGGCATTTCAGGATGGGAGAGACCTCAGTATGGATACACGGGACTTCTCTACGCTCGAGACTGTTCTTGTAGAGTCAAATCAGGATGCGGTGGTATTGACCATCCATCGTCCGTCTGTCCTTAACTCGCTGAACGGGACGGCACTGAAGGAGATAGCGACGGTACTGGACGCCGTCGAGGCGGACGACTCCGTCCCTGCCCTGATCATCACCGGGCAGGGGCCCAAAGCCTTCATTGGTGGAGCAGACATCGCGGCCATGGAGCCGATGAACCCCCTGGAGGCCTCCGAGTTCTCCGCGTTTGGCCAGGCAGTGTTCTCAAGGATCGCGGCTCTACCCATCGTCGTTATTGCCGCGGTGAATGGGTACGCGCTGGGCGGTGGAAACGAACTCGCCATGGCCTGTGACTTCCGTGTCGCCGCCAGGAACGCGCGGTTCGGGCAGCCCGAGGTTGGACTCGGTATCACGCCGGGCTTCGGGGGCACTCAGAGGCTCGCCAGGTTGGTCGGGCTCGCCAGGGCGCTCGACCTCACCCTTACCGGGCGCATCATCGACGCCGAGGAAGCCTTCAGGATAGGGCTTGTAGACCGGTTGGTGCCCGAAGGCGAGGCCCTCCCGGTGGCCATGGCAATCGCTAAGGAGGTCGGCAAGAAGTCACCCTTCGCCGTACGCCAGATCAAAAAAGCCGTTTCGCTGGGGCTGGATCTGCCGGCACAGGACGGCCTTCTCCTTGAAAGGCGCCTGTTTGGCGAGTGCTTCTCCCATGCCGACCAGAAGGAAGGCATGAGGGCGTTCCTCGAGAAGAGGCCGCCCTCTTACACGCGCCGGTAGCGCCTGCCTGTCCTCAGCCCTGAGCGGCCCTCTCCAGCGTGACGGCGGTACCGCTGGATATGACAAGCATCATACCGTTCTGCAGTATCTCGTGGTCGATCTTGACCCCGATCACGGCGTTGGCCCCTAATCTGGCCGCGCGGTCTCCCATTTCCCGGAGGCACGCGGCTCGCGCTTCGCCCAGCTTCTCCTCATAGGCGGAAGTCCTGGCGCCGAAAAAGTCGGCCAGTCCGGCCATGAAGTCTCTCACGAAATCGGTCCCCAACGCTACTTCGCCTGCCACAATGCCGAGGTATCCGCTGACCTTGAACCCGTCAACCGCCGGTGTCGTGGTGATGATCATGAGTAATCCCCCTCGCGGTTAGTCACACGACGGAATACGAACGCTTGGGTCTCCCGTCTCATCCTCCTCGGGATTTGGACGATAGAAGAGAAGGGGGGGTTCAATTGGCGCCCAGGAAGACCAGTGAGAAGGCTCCGCCAGCACCCAAAGAATCAAGAGGCAAGAAAGGATCAGGGTCCGTCATTGGGGCGGTCCTGGGAGTAGCGCTGGTGTTCGGCGCGTTCTTCCTGGGCGCCCAATACTTCACTGCCAAGAGGAGCCAGACAGCGACTGTCTGCGCAACCGGCATTACCGAAGAGCATCTCACCGTTTACCGCCTCCCATCAGGCGTCCTCGACAAGTTCGATCCGGAAGATCTGACATCACCTACAGTCGATATTCCTTTGGCGAAGCAACTGACAATCTTGAATGCGGCCGGCAAGAAGGTGAAGGCCGAGTCCTTCGCCCTTGATCCGGCGTCACCCAAGGTAGTAGCGATAAAGATCAACCCCCAGGGCGATATTTGGAGAATTGAGGAATTGCCCGGGGGGTTTAGGGTTGAAGGAAGCGCCCAAGTTAAAGGTAAGCGCGAGATCGTAGTGGATGGAACCAGCTACTTCATCGGAGGGACGGTCGTTTTGTCCGGCGGCGGACTGACCTCCAACACCGGCGATGACCTGGAAGGGACGGTAGATACAGGCGACATCGTGCAACTGACGGGGCACGGCGACCAGGTCACCGTCCTCGACATACTGCAGAAGGCAGGCACTGTTGCAGTATCTTCAAATGTCGACGGCGCCAAAGTGTACGTTGACGGCGCCCTGCGCGGCAAGACCCCCTTAGTCTTCACCGCGTCCCCCGGAGAGAGGCATGTGCTGGTAAAGGCCGAGGGCTATACCGAGAAGAGCTTTCCCGTGCAGGTATCCTCCCTGACCGAAACCAAAGTGGAAGCCGACCTTTCGGAAGTCACGGGGACGGTCAGTGTAGCAAGCTATCCGCCAGGAGCAACAGTCTATGTATCGGGCGAACCGGTAGGTGTGACCCCCGTCAAGCTCCCCCTCAAGCCGGGGCCCTATGAGGTCCAGGTTATGCTCCAAGGCTACTACCCCCGCAAGTCTCAAGTCTTGGTGGTACAGGATCTGAACCAGCCACTGTCGTTCACACTGGTTAGAAAGCCTGGAACGCCGGAACCGCCCGCAGGTGGCACTGGAAGCGGGACGGGAAGCGGCACGGGAGGCGGGACGGGAGGCGCGTCGGGTTCCGGCGATTTCCCATACACCGAGAAGGGCGTGGTGCTGGCCAGGACGGGAGCGTCCCTCTTCCTCGGCGACCGCTGGACTGAGTGCGTTCTCACCGCTGACGCCGTGGCGATGGATGAGTCGGGATATGTCTCAGTTGGAGCAGTTGAGCCGGGCGACACTGTAACCGTGTATGGCGACTCTTCGTCTGCCGTGAAGCTGGTGAAGATTGAAAAGGAATTATCCGATAACTGGCCGTTTGAAGGCTTCCTGGTCCGAACGACCGACGGGTACAAGGTGTTTGGGGACAATTCGATCCTTCTCATCGACATCCCCGACAGCCTGGTCGTGGTGGACCCGTCCAATCGGAGAAAAGAAGCGGTCGCAAGCGTGCCTTCAGGATCCAGGGTGAAGTTCTACGTCGACTCCGGGGGGCAGGCGGTGTGGGCGGAATATGTCTGGAAGGCGGGCGTGTCGGCCGAAGGCACTGTCAGCTCAGTGTCGGGCGCGGTCTTTAGGATCGCTCCATCCTGGGAGGACCTACACATGTCGACCGCAACGATTGTCTATGTTGATACTCACCGCCGCGAGTCCGACGACGTGAGGATCGGTGACGTAGCCGTTGCCGCGGGACCCCATTCCCGAGATGTGAGATTCATCTGGGTGACGAACAGGCTCAAGGGGCTCCTCGAAGTTCAGACAGTGGCCCTCTCGACCGGCGCAAAGGGCACCAAGATGTTGCAGGAGTACGGGGACATCGCTCTCGACGGCCACAATATACAGGCCGGCAACGACGTGGAGTTCTACTACGCGGGTGACAAGGGCACGGTGTCGGCGTCAGAGCTCCAGTACGGCGATAGGGTGCGCCTGTGGCTCGATAAGGATCGGAGGATCGTGTCGGGCGAAATACTGGTGATGAACGACGTGAGGTTTTCCGGGGTCTATCTAGGGGAAGCCGATGGGTTCCACTACTTCAGCGGGTTCAACAAGTACGCCGCCGCGTCGGACCTGATCATAACAGGATTGGCAGAAGGCGAGGAACTCACTCCAGGTTCGCGCGTGCTGGTTGCGGGCGACGGAGAAACAATCAACTACATCGAAGTGCAGGCTGAGGTCACTTACGATACTACCGTAACGGGGACGGTGCTCATGAACGAGGGCGGGAGCATCGAAATCCGTAAAGGCACCGGGCGCGCGTATTCCTACGAGTATGCCAAGGACGCCTGGTTCGCGGATTGGGAGCTCTGCCAAGACGGGCCGGTCTCGACCCTGTTCCCGGGCGACAAAGTCACGCTGCGCCTCGGTTACGATACCGACGACGTGGTCTACGCCGAGCGGACTTACTCTGCTCCGTTTAAGCTCCAAGGCACTGTTGAGGCAATCTCATTCAGCAAGCGTACCATGGTTATCGCGGACAAGAACACCAGGAAGACAATCACGATTACCAGCAAGGCGACTCTGGTGAAGGATGGTGGGATCGAGAATCTGTTCGCGTTTGAGGTCGGCGACAAGGTGAAGGTCTCGGGGCAGGACAAAGCCCACGTGGACATGGTTGTCGCGACAGAATGACCGTCGGCGCGGACTGTCGCAGCGGGGGGCCAGACTAGCCGGCCGCCACCTTCCTCTCACGGATGGCGGCCGGCGCTACTGTCTTCTCCATGAAGTAATTCAGAAAGCCAGCCGATGTCCGCATTGCTCTGGTAAGGAGCACGCGAGTGGCCTCATCCATACGGGTCTCCTCCATGCTGGCTACGTCGTCCAGGTAGTGGCAGGAGATCTCGGCGTTGGCGACAGCCCATCCCTCTGGCTTTAGTGAGACCCCGTATAGGCCTCCCTCGCTTACTCCATAATCCTGCTTGTGCGCGTCGGCCCACTTTTCGTACTTCTGGTGGCGGCCCAATGCGATCCCGTTGGAGTGGAATGGCTGGCAGCAGTCCTGCACAATGTGAAGGCAGGCGCCAAGCATAAACAGCGACTTCTCCTCGTTGCCCTTTCTCCACTGGGCCAAGGACTGATTCCACCAGTTCTTGATCTGGTCCGCTGCGCCCGTCCAAATCCACAGTCCCCGCTTGGTCTTGGGGTTGTAGTGGTGAGTTGCGTTCATCCAGAGGGTGTCGGCCCAGTAGTTGCCGCGGATGATCGTATCCAGCCACGCGCCGAGGAACGCGGCGGCTTCAACAAAGCCGTCGGAACGTAGAATTTCGACAGCTTTCTCGGTCAGGAACCTGTGAGTCCCCCCCTTGGTGTCAAAGAACCTCTGGAAGGGGATGCCCACCCATCTGACCAGCGTCTGGGCCCTTAGGCCTTCGGCTATCCGGTTTCCCAAAGCACCGACTTTCGAGAGCCGGCTTCTTATCTCGCCCATATTCCCCATTCTAGCACCGATACTCTCGCGGGGCGATCTGAAATTGCAGCAAGGCTCCTATGAGATAAGTGCCAAAGGCTTCGAGACGTTGTATAATTGACCGTTGTGCTCGGGCTATCACACTTGTGACCCGGCTAGAGAGTTGAGTTGATATCCATGAGTTCGACTACACGCAACGACAAAATAAGGAATATCGCCGTCATCGCTCACGTGGACCACGGCAAGACCACGCTTGTCGATGCTCTTCTTCGCCAGACCGGCACGTTCAGGCAGAACCAGGTAGTAGAGGAGCGGGTGATGGACTCCAATGAGCTGGAGCGGGAGCGCGGCATCACCATCCTTGCCAAGAACACATCCATAAGCTACAAGGGCGTGAAGATCAACATCGTCGATACGCCTGGCCACGCTGATTTCGGCGGCGAGGTCGAGCGCACTTTGAGCATGGTTGACGGGGCGCTGCTTCTGGTTGACGCATGCGACGGCCCGATGCCCCAGACCAGGTTCGTGGTGCAAAAGGCCCTGGATCACCACCTTAAGCTGGTCCTTGTGGTGAACAAGATCGATAGGCCCGACGCACGCCTGGCAGAGATCAACGACGAGGTATTCGACCTCCTGGTGAACCTCGGAGCAGGCGATGACGACGTCGAGTATCCGGTGGTCTACACCGACGCCAGGACGGGGTTTGCCACCGCCGACCTTGCCGAAGCGCAATCCTACGCCGAGGAAGCCAAAGCCAGAAAGGGCCTCGCAGCGTCCGAGCCAGTGAGGACCGGCAACGTGTTCGCCGTCCTCGACGCCATCATTGACCATGTGCCGGCGCCGGTAGCACGGACCGAAGAGCCGCTCCAGATGATGGTCAGCACGCTTGCCCATGATGACTACGTAGGGCGAATCGCCATCGGCAGGGTTGAAGCCGGGACTCTCAACAAGGGGCAGAACGTGACTCTCTGCCGCCTTGACGGGTCCAGGCTTTCATGCTGGATATCGCGCCTCTGGATCTTCCAGGGATTGAAGCGTACCGAGGTAGACAGCGTCGAGGCGGGCGACATCGCCGCCCTTTCCGGTATCGAGGACCTTAACATCGGCGAGACGGTCGCCGACGCTTTGGACCCGAGGCCGCTACCTCCGATCAAGGTTGAGGAACCGACCATAACCGTCACGTTCAAGGTCAACGACAGCCCATTCTGCGGCAAGGACGGCCAGTACATCACGTCAAGGCACCTCCGCGACCGCCTGTACCGCGAGGCGCAGAAAGACGTGAGCCTTAGGGTCGAGGACACCAAGGACCCTGACTCGTTCAAGGTCAGCGGGAGAGGCGAACTGCACCTCTCGATCCTGATCGAGACCATGAGGCGGGAGGGGTACGAGATGGCCATATCCAAGCCGGAGGTTATCCTGAAGTCGACCGCCGCCAGGAAAATGGAGCCTTACGAGTACCTGACCATGGACGTCCCCGAGGAGTACATGGGCAAAGTCATGGAGGAACTGGGCCCCAGGAAGGCTGAGATGCTGGACATGCACCCTGATGCATCGGGGCGCGTGCGCATGAACTTCACGATCCCGACGCGGGGCATCATGGGACTCCGGCCGAACTTCCTGACCCTCACGAAAGGCCTTGGCATCATGCACCACGTGTTCGACCATTACGGGGACTACTGCGGAGAGATCGTGACGAGGCGCGAGGGCGCCATGATCTCCTGGGAGACCGGGTCGACTACGACCTACGCCCTCCACAACGCCCAGGACCGCGGAGTCCTGTTCGTGGGTGCGGGGGAGGAAGTCTACGCGGGGCAGATCATCGGGCAGAACTCACGCCCCCGGGACCTGGACATCAACGTATGCAAGAAGAAGCACCTCACCAACATGAGGGCAGCCAGTTCTGACGAAACGCTGCGCCTTACGCCTCACAAGGTGATGGGACTGGAGGACGCGCTCCAGTGGATCAAGGATGACGAGCTGGTGGAGGTCACTCCAAAGGCCATAAGGCTGCGCAAGTCGGTGCTTGACCGCATGGAGCGGTACCGCCAGAAGAAGGACCGCGGCGAGGAGCCCGATGAAGTGGAGTCGGCTTAGGCAAACCGGATCGGCTCTATGAAAATGATGAACCCCCGGGGCAAGCCCGGGGGTTTTCGTCCTTGGCGCTACCCGGCGGATCTCCCGCTGGGATTGGAGGCGCCGAGTAGCGAAGTGTTACATGGCACTCGGACACCACCTCCTTTCACTGCAGATCATATTCGGCGCTTTGAGTCGGATTCCTCCTAGGCCCGCAGAGAGGAGTAGGAAGGAACTGGTGGGGGAAGTCGGGAACACTACCAGCGGTGACACACATGAGCCGGAGCGAATCCAAAACCGAATATCCCTGGCTTTCACGCATATCCCGCGGGTGGAAGGCCTACCAGAAGAGTTTTTCGGCAGGCAGGCAGCACGCCCGGGAGGCGTTGGAGCTTTTCGCGAGCGCGGCTGAATCCTTGCGCGCGGAGGGAGACACCGAGAACCTTCCCCTCGCCCTCGACGGCATGGGCGCGTCGCTGCATCTTCTGGGATCCCTCGACGACCTGCGACGCGCCGTCAAGTGTTACGACGAGGAGGTGAGGCTGCTCCGGAAGGCGAGAAATCCTCAAGAACTCGCGCAAGCCGTGAGCAGTCAACAGACCGTGCTGCGCGACTTGGCGATCGTCGATCCCGTTTCGGCATTCACCTATCTCGAAAAGGGCCTCCGGCTTGGCGAAACAGGCATGACCTTAGCTGCAAAAGCGAGAGACGAGCGGTCTCTGGCTTGGGTGAGCCAGACCACAGCCGATCTTTGCTGCGTTCTCGCCAGTGTTGACAAGCCGTGCAGGGCCGCGCACCTGGAGACAGCCATGGACCTCTACCACAAAGCCGCTGCTCTCTGGGACAGAGTTGGTTCCGGCCGGAAGCCGCGGGAAGTCATTGAAGGCAAGTCCCTGGCGATGCTTGGTCTGGCCGAAGCCCACATCCTTCTAGGCAAGGATCTTTCAGAGGCGAGGCTGCTCTTGGACAAAGTAAAGGAGTCTTACGCGAAACCAGGCGCCGGGGCCTACCAGTTGGCTCACCTTGAGTCCCTTTACGGGAGCCTGGCTCTTGCCGAAGGAGACAAGGAAGAGGCCAAAAGGCGGTTTGAAGCGGCCGGCCGGTCATTTCGGGACCTGGGCTTCGGCGACGACGGGAGCGGCGACTGCGGGAGCGAAAATCATTGGAAGTAAAGTACGTTCAGGAGCAGTCATACCGGATAACCTGGGCTGAGGTTGAGACCATATGCCGCGACATCGCCCTTTCCGCGAGCAAGGGCCTAAGTCCCGACCTGGTGGTCGGCGTTGCCAAGGGCGGGCTCATCCCTGCCACCATAGTTGCCTCCATGCTGAGAGTGGATCTCTACCCCTGCATTGTGACCCGGAGGCACCGGGGTGAGATAATCTCCGACGTCCCGAGGATGGTTGTCTCGGTTACCGATAAAGTGGCTGGCCAACGGGTCCTGGTCGTCGACGAAATGGTGCTCTCGGGAGACACCATGAGGTCGGTAACCGTTGACTGCAAGAAGAAGAAAGCCCGCGTCGTCAAGACGGCTTCCATATGGGCTGGGACCGAATCCTGGAAGCCCACCTGGTACGGAATTGAGACGCCCGGTTATGTGATGTTTCCCTGGGACTATGAGGTGCTCGCCGGAGGTAAGTTTGTGCTGAACCCGGTCTACCAGGAGTACTTGGATTCTGCGGAGATGATGAAATGGGCCAAGTGAGCCGAATCGTGACTCTGGATGACGTGAAGCAAAACCACGAGATCGCCTCTTATTTGGAGGCCGGCAACTCCCATCTGGGCGCCCTCGGGTACACCGATCACGGTGTGAGGCACGCGTCTCTTGTGGCTGCTATCGCCGGAAACGTGCTCGAGCGCTTGGGGCACTCCGAGAGGGAGCAGGAACTGGCTGCTATTGCCGGGTACGTGCACGATATCGGCAATGTGGTATCAAGGTTCTATCACGCTCAGGTGGGAGCCTCAATCTCGGAGAGGATCCTCCGGGGCATGGGCATGGACCCCGTCGAGGTGGCTGTCATCCTCGGGGCTGTGGGGAGCCACGACCCGGAGGATTGCTGCGTCGCCGTATCAAACGTTTCGGCCGCCGTCATCCTCGCAGACAAGTCGGACGTGCACCGGAGCAGGGTAAGGAACAAGGAGCTCCATACCTTTGACGTCCATGATCGCGTAAACTACGCTGCGACCAGGTCATTCCTCGAGGTGAAGGCCGAAGCCAAGACTATTTCGCTCCGGCTCACCGTCGATACCGAGATATCTCCCGTGATGGAGTACTTCGAGATTTTCCTCACCAGGATGCTGGCAGGAAAACGCGCCGCAGAATTCCTGGGGTGCCGCTTCGAACTCGACATCAATAACGTACGTCTTCTATAGCGTGGGTTTTTTCAGGTAGAATCCTTCTAGGTGCGTTCCTTTGCGGAGAGGAGAGGGTCTTTGTGCGCTTTCTCGACGAACGAGGTCGCGTCTTCGGCAAGATCAGCGTTGTTGACCTCATCATCGTGCTCGTGCTTGTCGTCGGCGCGGCATGGTTTGCGTACGCCAAGTTCGGGCGGGACCTTGGCGCGGAGATCGCCGCCAGGGAAGAACCCGCCAGATACACGATAATCGTTCCCGCAGTCCGCCCCACCACTGCGGAGGCTTTGGCGAAGGGCGGCAAGGTGTTCGAGTTCAAGACCGGAGCCGAAATCGGCACGATCAAGGACGTCAGATCTGAACCGGCTGATATTTGGAGCCTTCAACAGGATGGCCGGATGCTTCGGGTAAGAACCGATGATCGCGTCGACGCCTACGTGACAGTTGAGGCCAAGGCCAGGATAGGCGAGAACACCATAACTGTAAACGGGGTAGAGGTTCGGGTTGGGACCACTATCGGCATTACCACCAAGTGGGCCCAGGTGAACGGCAATATCTTGACTCTTGAGCTCCTTGGAGGCTCTCAGTGAGCGAGTTTCCCGCAGCCTATAGAAGGAGCTTGACCTTTGCTGGCGGCGAGAAGGCTGGCAGCCTGGTGTCGACAGCAGCTGTGAGGCTAGTCGCCGTTCTGGACCGGTGGCTGGAGGCCAGTCTGGTAGGGCGGATGTATGCGGCCCTGGCGCGCATCGGGAATGCCTACGCTGAGGGCAGCCTGTTCATGAACTGGCTTTGGCCCTACGCCAAGTTGGCGATTGTGCCCTGGGGAGAGAAGGTCGGGGTCGAGACCGCTTTAGGAGTACTGCTTGCTCTGGCATGTGTAGCTCCTACCGAGATCCTCATGGTTGTCGCCCTCGGCGTATTCGTGTTGTTCGTATGGGACAGGGCCCGCAAGGTGAGAAGGGGCGAGGAGACCCGGCTCTGGGCGTTGCCCGGATTCGGAATGGTAACCGCGGTGGCCGCGGTGCTGCTCTTTACTATAGGGGCTACCGTTTCGTCTGTGGTTCCGTCCAAGAGCTTGTTCAACATGCTGATCTGGTTCTTCTACTTCCTGGTTTTCTTCATGGCCGCCGATGCTTCCGCTCGCGGGCGGGGAGTCCACGTGGCATGGCCCTTCATGACCGGCGCGGCGCTGTCAGGCCTCGTGAGCATCTACCAGAGGCTGACCGGATGGCGGCCGCCGAAGAACTGGGTTGACGTCGCCTTTGAAGGCGAACTGACCCGTTACGTCGGGACTTTCACCAACCCCGTCTTTTTCGCGGAGATGATGGGGTTGGCTCTCCCAATCGCCATGGCGCTCATCCTTATCAATAAGGACTGGCGGGACCGCCTGGCCCTGTTGGGTTTTGCAGGTCTTCAAGGGATCGGCCTTTTGCTCAGCGGCTCCCGCGGCGCCTGGCTCGGGTTCGCGATCTCATTTTGCATCCTGGCAGTGTTCTACGACTGGAGGATGCTCCCCCTTGGCCTGCTGGCAGGCGGCGTTGGTCTTGCCCTGGCACCGGATGTCCTTCTGAAACGCCTTCTGTCGTCGTTCAGCCTCACCGACAGCTCCAACTCCTACAGGGTTTTCATATGGCGCGGGTCCATCGCGATGCTGAAAGATCACCTGATAAGAGGCGTCGGGTTAGGCGCTGAAGCCTACGCCAGGGTCTATCCCGAGTACATGATAGTCCAGACCCCGGCTCCCCACGCCCACAGCACTTTTATTCAGTACCTCATCGAGGTTGGACTATTCGGTTTCCTCTCAATGGCGTACCTGTTTGCCATCTGGCTCTACGACGGTTTCCGGGCCATCTTCGCCGAGAAGGAAAGAGCGGGCAGGTGGGCTAAGATAGGCCTTCTGGCGGCTTGCATCGCATCTGTCGGAGGGCACCTTTTGGAGGGAGTCATCGACTATACTTGGTATAGTCCCAAGATAACTGTAGCTTTTTGGGCTGTCGTGGGGATCGCCTCGGGCATCGCCTGCGCCAGGATGTACCACCAACCTGCTGTGAAAGGTGGCCGGTCATGAAAGTCCTCCACGTCATAACCGATACCAACTTCGGGGGCGCCGGCAGGTATTTGCTGTATCTCGTGCCCCAGCCTGCATTCGAGGGCCACGATGTGGCTGTAGCCTGCCCTGACGGCGAACTGCAGAAGAGGCTGGACGCCGCAGGCATCCGCCGCGTGCCTATATACTCGGGCAAGGACATTACCTATAGCTCCAGGCTCACTAGGGAACTGCTCGGGTTGTTCCGCAGGAAGAAGCCCGACGTCATCCACACTCACAGCTGCCTGTCCGGCAGGATCGCGGCGCGGCTTGCCAAGATCCCGGTGGTCTACACCAAGCACAACCAGGTCAGAATCCCCGATGCCAAGGGGATCACTCCGCCTCCGGCGGGCTTCGGCAAGCGGCTGGTGAACAGGATCATCAACAACCTCCTGTCCGACAGGATCATCGCTATCTCGGAAGGGGTCCAAAAGGAACTGGTGGAGTCGGGCGTGAAGCCGTCCATGATCTCCACCATCCACAACGGAATCGATCTTGAGCCGTACACCCCCAAGCGCTATGGAGCGGAAGCGGCCGCGCAGGAGGCCGATCCGGCCGTATCTTCGGGCAAACGGGGCCCGCTTATCGGAGCGGTCGCCAGGCTGCACAGGCAGAAAGCTCTGGACGTCTTCCTCGAGGCGGCCAAACTGGTGCTTGCTTCGGAGCCTTCGGCGAGATTCGTGATCGGAGGAACAGGACCGCTTGAGGACGATCTGAAAGCGAAGATAAGGGAATTGCGGATGGAGCCCTACGTGAAGATGCCGGGGTTCATCTACGATGTGCCGGCTTTCTTGGCGAACCTGGATATCTACGTGCTTTCTTCCGACTACGAGGGTATCGGGCTGGCAATTATCGAAGCGATGGCAGCCGGACTACCGGTAGTCGCTACGGCGGTTGGCGGCGTGCCCGAAGCCATAGTCGACGGGGTAAACGGTATACTGGTGCCTCCGAGGCAGCCCAAGACGCTTGCTCAAGCGATAGTCCGCCTGGTGGTGGACCCTGATATGGCGCGATCTATGGGTGAAGCGGGTAGGGCCAGGGCGGAGGAACTGTTCGACGCCAAGGTTATGGCCGAGAAGACTTTCACCGTGTACCGGAGGCTGGCAGCCCGGAGGCGTGGGCGCGGCGCCTGAGACCAACAAACACCCTGAGCACTCCGGCAGAGGCAAGGAACACGGCGCTTGAGACGTAGAAAGCGCTGCCCAGACCCAGCGAGTCACCGGCAATTCCGCCCAAGAGCGGGCCGACCACGGCGCCCATCGGAAGCACCCCGTTCATGACGCCGAAAGCCCGTCCACGGAATTCCCTGCTCACCGCCGTTGCTGCAAGCACGTTCCCGGCAACCGTGAGTATCCCGTTGAACACGCCAAAGAGCAATCTGAATACCGCCAGGGGCACTATCGCTACCCAGAGACCCTGGGCCGCCGCGAACACGGCCGATCCCATGAGCCCCATCATGAAGAAACTGCGGTGGTCCATGGAGTCCAGGAATCCAAGGAAGCCTTTGCCTGCGAGAGCCTCGTTCCCTGCACTTGCGGCCCGGTCATTGCGCCTGGCGGTGTAGGTGGCGCCGATTACCGTGCCTAAGCCTACGATGGATGTAACTACTCCACTCACCACGGTGGCGTCCCGTCCCTGGGACAACTTGTCGATATAGAGCACCAGAGTGGCCTGAGTAACTTGGATTCCCGCCTGCACCAGGAAGAGGCATATGAACACCATGACCAGCTGCTTGTTGCGGAATGCCTCTATGATATCGCCGAGGACGTTGATCCTGCCCTTCCGCGACCCTACGTCCTCTTTCAGCACCATGAAGCCGACTACGGTGAAAGTGAACAGTATCGCCGACGACAACCTGAACGTATTTGGTATTCCGACCAGGCGCACCATGATGGCGCCGATGAGGGGACCGGAAATCGTCCCGGCGGCGTTGGTCGCCTGAAAGAGGCCCAGCGCGTAACCCATCTTGTCCTCAGGCGTATTGGTTGCGACCAGAGAAGTGCAGGCGGGAAGGAATCCTGAAAGGAAGCCTGTAAGCGCGCGCATGCACACGAATTGGAGCGGCGTTCTGGCGAAGGGGTAGAGAGCGTACGTGAGCGCAATCCCTACGCCTGACCTCAGGATCTGTGTGCGCTTTCCGTACTTGTCGGCTACCGCTCCCCAAATCGGGGCCATCAGGGCCGAGGTGAACGACGACGCCGAGTAAGCCAGACCCGACCACGTAGCCAGGTTCTCCGTCACAGCCATCGACTTCAGCAGGAAGGGCAAGAAAGGCGTCACCAGCGTAAAGGAAGCCTGTCCGACGAATACAGTGGCAAGCATCACGTAGAGGTTTCGGCGCCAGGTCTCCAATCTCGTCTCTCCAGCTTTCTCAGCGTCTAGCCACTGTCGCGCGGAACAGTCACAACACCAGGGAATGCATACAAACAGGATAGTCCAAACCCCGGTTACAGTCTACAGGCACTTGGCTCAGCATGCGACATGGCCTTTCGGCTTTGCTTTTGGTTTGGTCATTGTTCCCGACGGCGAGGGGGCTGTATAGTCATTCTCGTAGAGGAGGGTGAGTGTGGCTTCAGACAAAGCGCTGCTAATTATCGACGTTCAGGTTGACATGTTTCGCGAGTCTAATCCCGTCGCCAAGGGGCCTGAACTTCTTGCGACCATCAAAGGGCTTATCGCCAAGGCGAGAGATTCCGGCGTCCCGGTCATCTACGTGAAGCACAGCGGCTCCAAGAGATTCCTCGTTGAGGGCACGCCCGGATTTGAGATCCACCCTGAAATCGCTCCAATCCAAGGTGACCTTATTGTGGTGAAGAGGACGCCATGCGCCTTCAACGGGACCAATTTGAAAGAGGAGCTGGACAGGCGCGGGATCAGAAACCTTACAATTACCGGCATCCAGTCGGAGTTGTGCGTCGACACCACCTGCCGTAGCGCCTACAACCTGGGCTACCGGGTAGTGCTCGTGGAGGACGGTCACTCCACGTTCAACACGCCGGACCTGCCGGCCGAGGCCATTTCGCGTCATCATAACCGGGTACTGGGCTCGTGGTTTGCTGAAGTGATGAAAGCCTCTGATGCCGCCGGCCAATGGGGTGCGTGAGACTCTGCCAACAGGGTGCGTGAGACTCCGCTTTGCCTAGATATCGCAGATGGGGCCCTATCGGTCATGCGATGACCAATGCAAAATGCGTGGGTCACAGCGCGATTATTAGTTGGCAACTCATATGTCAAGGGATGATTAGTTTGTCGAAAAGTGCAGTCATGTGGTGACCAATAGCGAGACATTTCCGGGACATTAATCACGCCATGACCACGTTTTTCGACACGTTAGTCACCTGGCTATCTAGCCCCCTAATCGATTTGGACAGTGGTCAGTGTCTTGAATTACAGTTCAAGTCGAGGGGTGAACGAGTGTGGCTAAGTTCAAGTACTACCCGCCGGAGGTACGAAAGAGGATTC
>JBLNCN010000013.1:0-29395 GCA_050260675.1 Bacillota bacterium
CCCTGGCCTTCTCTTCAGGAGCCTTGTCGATCTGGTCGAACGGGGTGAAGTCAGCCCATCCCTTTGTCGACAAGACCCTGGTTATGGCCGCGGTAAGGGTAGTCTTGCCGTGGTCGATATGTCCGATGGTTCCTACGTTTACATGGGGTTTCGTTCTCTCGAATTTCTTCTTGGCCACAATCATTCTCCTTTCATGAGCGAGGTGGCCCAAAGACAAGCCTCTCGACTCCTGTGGCATCCTCCGGCCCGCCTACTAGACAAGCCCTAAAGCGCCTATGGATCTATCTATCAAGGTTTTGGGGATCGTGCAAGTTCTTCCTGGGGGCTCCAACAGAGATTGTCTCCGAAAGCGCTCGCGGAGCGCTCATAGATCAAAATGGAGCTCGCAACCAGAATCGAACTGGTGACCTCATCCTTACCAAGGATGCGCTCTGCCGACTGAGCTATGCGAGCACCAAGAGAAGACTTGGTTGCGGGGGCAGGATTTGAACCTGCGACCTCCGGGTTATGAGCCCGACGAGCTACCTGGCTGCTCCACCCCGCGACGATATGCAGTTGTGAAAGGTTCGGTGGTGGAGAGGGAAGGATTCGAACCTTCGAAGGCGTCTGCCAGCAGATTTACAGTCTGTCCCCTTTGGCCACTTGGGTACCTCTCCACGACATCCTGACGACGCATAGGTTATCTTACTACCTTTGTTCCTGCTGCGCAACCGTTTTTGCTTTCCAGCCGGCTGCGCAACACCGGCAATTATACCTGCTTGACCGCAGGAACGCAACCGAGCCTCGACAAGAAAACTCAATAGCAAGCCGCAATGGGAAGCGGAGAGGGCAAGCCCTCTCCGCCATCCGTATCCGCTCAAAGCGTAGTCTTCGCCGTGTTTACTTTGTCATCTCCAGATACTCAGGGAGATCCACCAGCACCGAGTCGAGCGCGGCCTGCCAGAAGGCGGGCTTCGTGAGGTCGGCTCCGATATGGGTCTTGGCCAGGTCTTCCACCCTCATGCGGCCGGTATCCCTGAGCAGGTTCACGTACTTCTCCTCGAACGCAGGCCCTTCTTCCTTGGCGCGCGCGTAGACTCCCGCGGCGAACAGGAACCCGAACGTGTAGGGGAAGTTGTAGAACGGGACTCCGGTGTTGTAGAAGTGCAGTTTGGAGGCCCAGAAAGTCGGGTGATAAATGTCCAGGGCTCCGGCGAAGGCCTCTTTCTGCGCGTCCAACATGAGCTGGTTTAGACGCTCGACGCTGACGATGCCCTTCTTCCTCGCCTCGTAGAACCGGGTCTCGAACAGGAATCTGGACTGGATATTCATGAGGAGCTGCACTGCCATCGCGAGGCGGTCGTCCATTAGGAGGATCTTCTCCTCCCTGCTCTTGGCGGCATTTACCGCAGCGTCGGATACGACAAGTTCCGAGAAGGTTGAGGCTGTCTCCGCCACGATCATGGCGTATTGCTGGGCCATAGGCGGCAGGTCGTTCATGACCGACTGGTGGAACGCGTGGCCTATCTCGTGAGCGACCGTAGAAACGTTGCCCAGGGTACCTGAGAAAGTGACGAAGATGCGGGACTGCCTTGCCTCAGGGAAGCTGGTGCAGAACCCTCCCATCCGCTTGCCCGGACGGTCCTCGGACTCAATCCACCTGTCCTTGAACGCGGTGGTCGCGAGCGCGGCCATCTTGCCGCTGACACGGGAGAACTTGTCGACGATGAAGTCCGCCGCCTGGTCATAGGTCATTTTGCTCTCGGCCTTGCCCACCGGCGCGTTGTAATCCTGCCAACCGAACTTCTCCAGGCCGAGGCATTGCTTCTTGCGGTTCATGTAAGCGACCAGGCGGTCCTTGTTCTTGTTGATGGTATCCCACATAGTGTCCAGGGTCTCTTTGGACATCCGGTTGATCTCCAGAGGCTCCGAGAGGAACGAGTCCCATCCTCGCTTCCGGTAAAGCGCAAGCCTGTAGCCGGCCAGCTTGTTGAGGGCCAGCGCGCAGAGATCCGCCTCTTTTGTCCAGGCTTCCTCCCACTTGCCCATGAGGTAAGAACGGACTTGGGGATCCGGGTCGGCCAGCCTGTTAGCTAGCTGGCCTGGGGATATGGTGACCGGCTTGCCCTTCTCCTCCACAGTCACCGACATGCGCCCGGTGACCAGGTCGTACATCTCGGACCAGCCCTGGTAGCCGTCCACCGAGAGCTCATTCGCCAGGGTCTCCTGCTCGGCCGGAAGTAGCTTCTTGGCCCGCTCCCTGCGCTCATTCAAGTTGAAGGCCAGGGGCTTCACCGGCTCCGCTTGGAGCAACTGGGCGAACTCGTCATCGGGGATCGCGAGAATCTGGCTGTCGTTGACGGTCAGGAGCGAGGCGAACCCCGCCCTTATCTGGCGAAGCCTTCCCCCAATAACTCTGGATTGCCTGTCATGAACGTTCTGGGCATCGAGACAGGACACGAAAGCTCCGGCCTGCCTGAAACGATTGTTGAGGCTCTGGATCTTCTGAAGACGCTCCGTCCAAGCCTCAACGCCGCTGATCTTGGCGCCCGAGACTTCCGCCGACAGAGCCTTGGTGTCTCTTTCCAGGTCGTCCAGGTACTTTGCGAACTCCACGGACTCACTGCCGCCTGGGAAGAAGACGTCGAGGTCCCACGTCTGCTTAAGATCCTTGAACATGAGGTCGCACCAACCTTTCGGCATTTTCGATCATCCTGCATTCTCCCCAAGGCGCGAGATCCCCTTGTAGATGACGCTGGCGAAGACCCGCAGGTGGCCAACATAGAAGGGAGATCGTTGCCCGAAGCCGAAGACTTTTCCGGGGGTGAGTTCTTTTGTCCGAGCAGGCTAAACCGAGATTCACGATTGCTGCAACCGGAGACTCCTTTATGGCTGACCGCGTTTCATGCTACCGGGAGCCCGACTTTCTCGAAGTGTTCGACATCATCCGAAAGCAGACTGTGGGCTTCACCAACCTTGAGGTCCTCCTTAACGACTGGCAGGGCATCCCTGCCGCTGATAGCGGCGGGACCTACGCAGGAGCACCTACATACCTTGTAGAGGATCTGAAGTGGATGGGCTTTGGGGCTGTATCCAGGGCCAATAACCACTCCCTCGACTACTCGTACGAAGGGCTGCGCATCACAACCGAGACGCTGAACAGGGCGGGGATCTGCCACGCCGGGGTCGGCGAAACCCTGGGCGAAGCCCGATCGCCTGCCTACCTGGAGACCGAAGCCGGAAGGGTTGCCATCCTGTCCGGCAGCTCCAGCTTCGCCCCTTGGGGCCGAGCCGGACACTCAAGGCCCGACTTCCAGGGAAGACCCGGCCTCTCACCGCTTCGGTACTCAACGTACTTCAACGTCTCGAAGGAACACATTGATGCCCTAAAGAGCATAGAGGACGCAGTGGGACTCACAAAGGTAAAGGAGGCAGCCCGCAAGTCCTGGTGGGGCAGGGCCGACAAGGAAGGCGAGCTTACCTTCAACGGCGTGAGGTTTGTCACTTCGGATACCCCGGGACTCCACACGGAACCCAACGGGGGGGACGTTCAAGAGATAACCAAGTGGGTAAGGGATGCACGGCGGCAGGCCGACTGGGTTTTCTACACGCTCCACGCCCATGAAGCCCACCTTGAGCGGGAGGTCCCAGCCGAGTTCGTGGTCAAGTTCGCGAGGGCTTGCGTTGATGCCGGGGCCGACGGGTTCATCGGCCACGGCCCTCACGTGCTCCGCGGGATTGAGATCTACAAAGGCAAGCCAATCCTCTATAGCCTGGGCAACTTCATATTCCAGAACGACCTCATCAAGAAGCATCCTCAGGAGATCTATGAAAAGACCGGCCTTAGCTTCGAACACACGCCCGCAGATATGTACGACACCAGGAGCAGGAACGACACGGTGAGTTTTCCGGCAGACGTGGCTTACTGGGAGAGCGTGCTTGCGGTAATGGACTACCAAAACGGCGCGCTCAAGACGCTGGAGATCTACCCGCTCTACCTTGGATGGGATAAGCCCAGGTCACAGCGTGGCCGCCCCGTTCTGGCGAGAGGCGAGATCGCCGCAAGGATCCTGGGACGCATGCAGAGACTGTCGGAGCCGTTCGGCACTACCATCCGGATCGAGGGCGAGAAAGGCATCATCGAGATCTAGAGGCACCAACGGCTCGCCCTTCGCGAATCTCTGGCGCGTTCGCTTCGCGGCGCGCTAGTAATCTTCGCCTCGAGCTGGAACCGCTGGCAGATCGACCAGGGCCCCGTCTGGAACGCCGGCTGACCGTCATGCGGCGACTATTGCGATCCGGTATTGGTCTCGTCGAGATCATTGGGATTTGCCATGATCACCGTGTGACTAATAGCGACCCGAGCGATTAGTCACCGCGAGGCCAGTTTGTCGAAAAGTGTAGTCATGCGGTAACTAATCAGCTCTGATTAGGCACGTAGTGACCCGACTTTTCGCGGTAATGGTCACGGGAAGTAATATGACTAATTTAGTAATATGCACGCCGTGACCCCCGGAAATCTGACTGGTCGTCACATGATAAGGTTGAAACCCATATGAATCGCAGTGCGACCGATGCGATCCCTCTCAGATATCAGACGGTTTGTCGGAAACTCTCAGACGCGGCGGCGAGCCAAATCGGCAACAGTGACTGGGGTCGATACGGACAGCAGTGCCGACCCCAGGGGCTACAGAAACGGCAAGGTCCCCAGCGGTGCCAGCCCCAAGCAGCTTAGTAGCGATCCGCAAAGCAGCGAGCCACAGATTCGCGAGGGGCGCGCCGCTGGTGCCTTACAGATTCGCCCCGGGCTGGAATCGCTGGCACGGCCATTATCGCGTCTAGAATGCCGTCAAGCAGATGGGCTTCGGTGCCTTGAACAGCGCGTCGACTACTGGGATTTGGCTTACGTCCGAGATATCTGCTAGGCCGTAGTTGTGCAGCGACTCGAACCCTACGGCTCCTACAAGCATCGATGAGAACTCTGCCACGTCCATGGTGATCTCGACGTCCCACGGAGCGGATTGGTCCGCTACCTCAGGCAAACCCTCCGTGAAGTGCACCACGATGCTTCCGCTGTTCTCGGGCTGGAAACTGTCCTCGATTGTGAGCCTCACCTTTAGGGTCATTCCACCGAAGCTGCGGTCTTTCAGTAGCCCAAAGACGCCAGGGACATCCACTACCTTATACATAAGTCCCACGCCCTGGGTGCCGGTGACGTGGTAGACCGAAGGTATCATGTCGAGGCTTCCGTCGCGGGGGTCAACCGGAAGGAAGAAGAAGTGATCGTCCTGGGTGTCTATTATGACCTTCCGGACCTGGTCCGCCTGGGAGTGCAGGAAAGCCATCATCTCTGACAGGTCTTCCCGATCATCGAAGACCAGTTCCCGTACAAGGATATCGTTCACGAGGAAGCGGCCCTGCGTGTCAGGCCTGAAAGTGAACGCCATGTAGGCCGTCACCTTGCCGTCCCTCTTGCAACCCACCACCCGGAGTGGTGCATTGTCGAACATGACCGCTATCTCGGGCTGTGCCTTGGACATCATCCCATGGGTCCTCGAGAAGAAACGCATGTAGCACTCATGCATCCCATACGCATCCTCGCGGGTGAGGTACACGATGTGTTCCTTGGTCCGGCCCCGCGAAAGGTCAGCGGGATTGAGGGTGTAGCGGTGGATCCGTGTACCGTACCCGAAGCCCATCTTCCTGTAGAAGTCAGGCCTGAACGGGTATAGCGTAACAATCGGGGCTCCTTTCTCGCGGAAGTGCCTTAGGGAGTGGAGCATCATGTCCCTGGCGACCTTCTCCTTCTTGCGTGTGAGGTCAACTGCCAGGTTGCCCACACCGCCTGCCTTCACCGGTACTCCCAAGAGGTTCATTTTGAAACAATCCCACATGCAGAGCCCGCCGGTGAGAGTTCCCTCGCGGTAGAGCCCGTAGTAGCCTACCCTAGGGTCGATTTCCGCGCGCTGCTCCAACCGGGCTGCGTACTTCTGGATGTCTTCGTCCGATGATATCTTGAACCCAGGGTAAGCGTTGGCTGCTATCCTTGCGAAAGACACCATTTCGTCCTTGCCCAGTTTTCTGAACTCGTCCACAGCATGCATCCCCTTCCGGCCGCAGGCCCAAGTCCTATTACTGCTGACCTCCATTCAACTCCTCTCCGGTGATACGCCCCCGACCCGATTTGGGTTGACGCTTCGCTCGGACCCGGATATCATCTTAACGAACATCAGTTCGGGGGGTGCCGGTATGGCAACCAGTAGAGAGATCCTGGCGTATTGCGGACTTAACTGCTCTGACTGTCCCGCGTACATAGCTACTCAGAACAACGACCAAGAGGGGCTGAAGCAGACTGCCGAAAAGTGGTCCAAGGAACTGAAATGCGACATAAGACCTGAGGATTGTGTCTGCGATGGGTGCCTGCCCTTCGAGGGAGCCCGACTCGGGGGCTATTGCGGCGAATGTCCCGTAAGGGCATGCGGAATCAAGAAGAGCTATCCGAACTGCGCCTACTGCCCCGACTACCCGTGCGAGAACCTCGCCAAGTTCCAGGTAGGCGCCACTGAAGCCAAGGAAAGGCTTGACTCACTGAGACGCCAGATCTGCAACAAGTGACTGCGCGGCTCCGCCAGCGGTTCCAGCCCGAAGCGAAGCTTCTAGCGGGCCGCGAAGCAACCCGCCAGAGATTCGCGGAGGGCGAGCCGCTGGCGAGTCGAGGAAGTGTGCAAGAGCCGACAGCGGTTCCAGCCCGAAGCGAAGCTTACTAGCGGGCCGCGAAGCGCCCCGCCAGAGATTCGCGGAGGGCGAACCGCTGGAGGCTCAGGGCTACACGGTGAGCCCGACTCTCGCGCGTCGAGGCGACGCCGCGTAGCGTATGCCCATGAACTCTGCGAGGTCCTTGTCAACCGTGACCAGGTCTTCGCGGGAGAGATCCCCCATCCGGGTCTTGCCCATGGCTTGGCAGGCAAGCACCATCTCTTCCCTGCACGACATGAGGAAGTTGTGAAGGCTCTGTGCCGCTTTGTCGACGTCCAGTTTGTCCTTCTCTTTTCCCATATAGAGTGCTAGTTGGGCGGGCACGTGCTGCGGCAATACCGCTGTAACCTGGGTGTTGATCGCCGCGAAGACCGCGATTGACCCGATATAGACCGCATCCGCGCCTATCGCGAGAGCCTTGAGGAAGTGCCCTGGTGTGCTGAGGCCGCCGGCGGCTATGACGCTGAACCGGTCTCTCTCGCCCTGCTCTTCCAGCCAGTCAACTGTCCTGACCAGCGTGTGGAGTGTGGGCAACCCGATGTTGTCCTCCAGCGTGGGAGGCGCAACGGCGGTACCGCCTTCAGATCCATCTACCGCGATAAAGTCGGCGTCGGTGCGCGCGATGACCTCCAGTTCTTCCTCAATGTAGTCGCTGCCTGAAATCTTCACTCCGACAGGCACATCGTGACCTCTCTTCAGGGCGTTCACGAGGTTGATGATGTCCTGCGTCGTAGTCACGCCGGGCATTCGCGCGTTGATCACCATATCCTGACCTTGCTTCAGCCCGAGAGTTGTGCGCAAGTGCTCGTCGATCATCTCGGCTTTCATCGAGGATTCGACCGCTCCACCATAAGCTCCCTGACCGAGTTGGACCTCGATGGCGTCGACCTGTTTGAGCTGCTCAGGCCGCATGAGGAAGCCTCCGCGGTTGTACTGGCCGACGATGTACTTGGCCATCTGCCGCTCCTCAGGCGACACAGCTGACTCACCAGTGTTGGTCGAAGTGCCCGCCATGGCTGAACCCTTCGCCAAAGCCATCTTCATCTTTAGGCTCAGGGAGCCCCCGTAGGACATGCCAGTGATCATTATAGGGATGTCCAAGCGTAGCGGCTTCCTGGCCCTGGGCCCTATGGTTACGCTGGTGTCGACTTCACTGACTGATGTCATCGGGAGGTAGAAAAGCTGCTTTGGATTGAGGAGAATCTTCTCCCAAGGCGACAGCACTACCGGACTCCCGAAGGGCCTATATAGATCATGGCCCTTGTTCGCCCGGATACAAGCCTCGAGGATCGCCCTCGGAGTCATCTTCTCCGCAGCAGTCACTATCTCGAACGGATTGTTCGGGTAATCCTGCGTAAGCAGGGCTTTGGTCACCTCATCCGAGCCGGGATTCAGGACCTTGTTCATTATCCAGTTCATCACAGAGACGCGCCTCCTTGTCGAGATCAGTTTGCCCAGGAAGACAGGCTCATCTCGCGGCGCAGAACTTCAAACATCGGAAACGCGCAGATACCCGTTCACCCGTAACCGCTTCTTCACATAACGTGTCATAGCGCAAGATCGAAAGGAGGGGCATGCATGGGCGGTTTCTTTGGCGGCGGCGGGTTCAACGAGGCCTTTATCCTCTTCCTGATCCTGATCCTTCTGGTCTTCGGGATCGGCTGCTTCTGCTTCGGTCTCTAGATTTCAGGTCCCGCCACCATGACAAGGGTTCCCGTCTACGGGGACCCTTGTTGTGTCGCCGGGCGATGGGGCCCGAAAATGAAATGGAGCCAGCGAAGGGGATCGAACCCTTAACCACGCGATTACAAATCGCGGGCTCTACCATTGAGCTACGCTGGCCCAACGACAAGAACGTGCAGAACTCATGGTAACGTGCGAGACCGTCCGATGTCAACGCCGCCGGGACCAAGCACGAGGCCCGGAGTCTCCCCCGGGCCTTTCGATGTCATCCGCAGTTGCCCGCCGGCCGGGCGCGACTTGCGATCTACCGCATAGTGGCTTCTTCGTGCGCCATCCGGACACCGTTCTTGGAGTCCAGATACCGCTCCAACTTCCGTTTTACCCGCTGCAGAGCGTTGTCGATTGACTTGACGTGCCTCTGCAGGTCGTCCGCTATCTCAAGGTACGACTTGCCGTCCAGGTACGAATTCAGCACTTGCCACTCAAGGTCGCTCAATATCTCGGTTATCTTGTCTTCCATGGATCCGACTTCTTCGGTGTTAATGACCAGTTCCTCAGGATCGAGGACCTGTGTCCCCGGCATGATGTCCAGAAGGGTCCTGTCCGAATCTTCGTCATAGATCGGACGGTTCAAGGAAACGTATGAGTTCAAAGGAATGTGCTTCTGCCTAGTGGCCGTCTTGATTGCTGTGATGATCTGTCTTGTTATGCATAACTCGGCGAACGCCTTGAATGAAGCCAGTTTGTCGCTGCGAAAATCCCTGATCGCCTTATAGAGCCCAATCATGCCTTCTTGGATGATGTCCTCGCGGTCGGCCCCGATCAGGAAGTAGGACCGAGCTTTCGCCCGCACGAAACTCTTATATTTGTTGATGAGGTACTCCTGTGCCAGCACAGAACCTGCTCTTGCAATGTCCACGACCTCTTCGTCCTGGAGGATCTCGAAGGCCGAGTAGAGATCCCTTTGCGGGCCAATAGCCAAAAAGCACCCCTCCCCCGGTTACCTGGCAGCTTTCTAACTCTCCCGCTATTGCTCCGGCATCCTGCGTCTTGTCACAGGACAAACCCATTATACTTTTGTAAACTCGCGGAAAGCAATAGGACCCGATTATGGCCTTATGCTGGCCTTTCGTTCCCTCTGTCTCTGTATCTCCGCGATAGCCATACCGCATGCGACGCTGGCGTTCAGGCTCCCGATCTGTCCAGACATCGGGATTCTCACCAGCAGATCGCACCGATCCCGGGTGAGGCGCGCCAGCCCTTTGCCCTCACCTCCAATGATGAGAGCGATTGGGCCGGCCATATCGGCGCTCCAAATGTTGGATTGCGCCGAGGCCTCGAGGCCGTATACCCACATGCTCTTTTCCTTAGCCCACTCGATGAAGTAGTGGATATTAGGAACCTGGCAAATAGGCTGCCTGAATACCGCTCCGGCAGATGCTTTCACCGCTCCCTCCGAAACCGCGGCGGTGCGGTGTTTCGGGATAACCACCGCATGGACGCCCATCGCCAGCGCGGTGCGGGTTATCGCCCCCAGGTTATGGGGATCTTCGATGCCGTCCAGAGCCACATAGAAGGGGTCCTGTCCGGGAGGGATGTCCATGAGCACATCGTCTACATCCCTCAAGGGTACCTCTCTCACGGTTGCGGCAACGCCCTGGCTCTGGCGGGGATAGTCGCGGTCGAAGCGCTGAGGCTCGACCGACGCCACTCGGACGCCCAGGGATGCGGCCTGTTTCTTTATCTCCCTGGTAAAAGCGTCATCGGCCCCGGACCGTACGAAGACCTCCCTAACGGGCCACCCGCCCAGGAGAGCTTCACTGACGGGCTGTTTGCCGTAGATCCTGATAAAACCCTGATCTTGTTTTCTGTTGTTCAACGCTTCCTGCTCTTCTCGTAGGCTTCTTTCAGCGCCTCAAGGGTCGGCGCCCTGCCACAGGACATTTTCCCCTCGGGACAGTAGCCCAAGTCGTCGCACGAAGCTCCCGCTCGGTAGAAGATATTTGGGGCTATCTTCTTGTATTCGTTAAGTAGCTCTGTAAACAGCGCCCGAATCTCCCACTGGGCCCGCTGGCAACACCGGAGGTTGAACATGTGGCGCAGTTGCCGGGCGTTTGTTGTTATCACGAACCGGGTCTCGGTCGCATTGGTGAGGGCGAACCGGACGTCTTCGGCGGGCAGCCCCGCGGCAAGCCCTTCCCGCTGGATATCTACAACCTCTTCCTGAAGCTTGCGGAACCTCTCCAGGAATTCGGGTTTCCTTTGGAAGCTGGGCGGCGTCACGTATCTAAAGTTGTCTTCCTTGACGTATCTCTGAGACTGCTGCATTTGTGAGACGTCGGGGGAGCCCTGCTCCGCTTCGTTCACGAACACAACTCCCGATTCCTTGAACATCTTCAGGAGCCGGTGGCGATCGTTCTGCTGACTCGATATGCGGGAATACCCCTCGACCGCGAAGGTCGTATACCAGTGCTCGAGGGTGCCCAGATGGCCGCTGTCGATGAGGCCCCTGATGAACTTGCCTGCGGCCTCGTCGTTGGGCTTATCCCCGTGGAGAAGCTCTTCCAACTGGTCTATGTTCAGAGGCGAGTAGCACAGCCTGGAAAGGAGCACTACTCTCTCCGGGCTCACGCCTGTGCCCATGAAGGGGTAGTACAGGACTTTCGCCTTGAGGGTAACGGTTTCTGGAGCCTTGCCGGCGTTCTCTGGCATGCCTGTCCCTCCTAAGTGTTTTTCACCAGCGTCGCCACACAATAGGCGGCGACCCCTTCCTTGCGGCCCAGCGCCCCGAGCCTCTCCGCGGTTGTCGCCTTGACCGAGACTTGCTCGGGGTCGCATCCTAGAGCGGCAGCGATGTTCTTCCTGATTTCGGCTGCATGGGGCATTATCCTTGGAGCTTCGGCGATGACCACGCTGTCGATGTTCACGACCGACGCGGCCGCACTCAGCCTGCCCCACATGTCCCCCATGAGCTTGATGCTGGATGCGCCTTCGTACCTGGGATCGCTGTCGGGAAACCACTGGCCGATGTCGCCTTTCCCCAGGGCGCCGAGGATGGCGTCCATGACCGCGTGGACCAACACGTCTGCGTCCGAGTGGCCTACAAGTCCCAGTTCAGACGGTATATCGACACCGCCCAGGATAAACCTCCGGCCCGGCGCCATGGGGTGTATGTCGAACCCCAAACCCGTCACCTGGGTCACTGCCGACCGGAAGTCCTCGGCAAACGTGATCTTCACGTTGGACCTCTCGCCTGCCACCACCGCAACGCTTACGCCCAACCGCTCGACCAGGCTGCTATCGTCAGTGCCGATGAAAGAGTCCCGCAGCGCCGCCTCATGGGCCTTCCGCAGCGTGGCCGCAGCGAACACCTGAGGGGTCTGCACCGACACCAGGGAATCCCGGTCCAGAGTGTGGAGGACGGTCCCTTCGGTGCCACCTGCTGCACCAGATGCGCGGACAGCCTTGATCGTGTCGGTGGGACGGATGCCGCAGATAGCAGCGCCAAAGCGACAGGCTGCCTCCACTACCTGCTTGAACAGATCCGGACTTACGAAAGGCCTTGAAGCGTCATGCACTGCGACAACCCCGACTTCCGGCGGGACATGCTGCAGCGCCAACCGGACCGATTCCTGCCGCGTCGTTCCTCCGTCCACAAGGACGACGCGAAGGGAGGGACCCGCCAGGTTGAGCAGACGATCCCGGATCTCTGCCACTTTTGGGTGACCGGCTTGTCCGCTTTCACCGGACGGCAGGGCTATCACTATCCCTGCTACCTCCGGAACCAGCATTACCTGACGCACAGTCCGCTCGAGCACAGAGACCCCGTTCAAATCGCAGAACTGCTTGGGCAGCGGAAAACCCGCTCGAACGCCGAGTCCGCCGGCCGGGATCACAACCCAGACCGGGTCACTCACCCTGGTTGACCGCCTTATCGAGGTACTTGGGCCTCGCAAACACCATCCTGCCAGCTGGCGTGGAGTGCACGTTGGTCACTTCAACCATGATGGTCTGGTTTATGAACCGCCTGCCCTGCTCGACCACAACCATGGTCCCGTCGTCCAGGTACCCGATCCCTTGGTTCGGCTGCTTGCCTTCGCGGTGGATCTCAACCATCAGTTCGTCGCCCGGGGCAACCATGAGTTTCAGAGCGTTGGCCAGCTGGTTGATGTTGAGCACACCCACCTGCTGGAGTTCTGCAACCTTTGCCAGGTTGAAGTCGGTTGTCATAACCACCGCGCCGGTGGCCTTGGCGATGCGCAGCAATAGGGCATCCACGTCATCACCCGGCTCAGTCGGCCAGTCCCAGGTTGTGACCTCGGTATGGACGTCCTTCTGCAGGCGGTTAAGGGTTTCCAGACCTCTTCTACCTTTGTTGCGCTTCAGGTTGTCCGACGAATCGGCTATGCGACGGAGCTCGTCCAACACAAAGTTCGGGATAATGAGCTTACCCTCAACGAACCCAGAACGGCAGATGTCGATTACCCGTCCGTCAATGATCGTGCTGGTATCCAGCAACTTGGGCGCAGACGAACCAAAAGGGAGTTCCCCACTCTTTCGTTCCGGCTGCCTCCCCCTTGACGAACGCACGACCTGCCGAAGCCGCGCCGGGCTCAGCGCGACTAGATCCTCCCTCTTGCTCCTGGCTACCGCGATACCTATGTAGCCGAGGACAATGAGAGCGATGGTCGGAAGGAACCTGCCCACCAGCGGGATCTCCTTTAGAGAAGGGGCCAATAAATTGGCAATTATAAGACCGACAATCAGACCCCCAACTCCAACAACGATATCCTGCAGTGACGCGCCGACCACTTTCTTCTCGATCCATTCCAATCCGGAGACCATGAGTCTCGACATCGGTGGGCCCAGGAAGAAGAAGAGTACGGCGAAGAGCGCCGAGACGAAGACTATGAGGCCCGCTGACTCCCAAATCTGGAATTCCCTCTTGAGGAGCGTTGCGAGAGGTTTTACCAGGTAGAAAGCAGCGGTACCGCCTATTATCGCCCCGACGAAGGCAAAGTAGCGACGGGCTCTCTCCAAATGCAGCACCTCCTTCAGCGTGTTCTACCGCAGACATATTATATCCTCCAGCCATGTGCCCGTCCAAGCAGCACAGGCCTACCTATATAGGACGTAACTGACCACCTTCTTGGCACCAATCCTGCTTGGGACGGGCCCGGTTTGACCGAAAACTCCAGTTAGTGGTACAATAGGGTCATGGTGTATTGGGGGGTATAGGGATGTTCAACATCGGCGACAAGGTTGTCTACCCCATGCACGGCGCCGGGACCATCGAAGGCGTTGAGGAAAGGGAAATCCTCGGCAAGACCCATCGTTACTACGTTCTACGGCTTCCCATAGGCGACATGAAGGTCATGATTCCGGTCGATAACACCAAGGAGATCGGACTTCGTGACGTCATTGGCCCTGAAGAGGTTGACAAGGTGATGCTGGTTCTCCGACAGGAGTGCACAGCGATGTCGACCAACTGGAACCGCCGCTATAGATCGAACCTTGAGAAGATCAAGAGCGGCGACATCTACGAGGTAGCCGACGTGGTCCGCAATCTTTCCAGCCGTGAGAGGGAGAAAGGCCTTTCAACCGGCGAGCGCAAGATGCTTGACAGCGCTAAAGAGATACTAGTCTCCGAACTCATACTCGCAAAAAACTGGGATAGGGAAAAGACCATGAGCGTACTAGAAGACGTGCTCATGCCGCTTCCTTGACTCCTATTTGCCGCTACAGTAGAATTGATCTTGCGTTCAAGCATGGATGGGCGTGTGGCTCAGTGGGAGAGCATTCGGTTCGCATCCGAAAGGTCGGGGGTTCGAATCCCCCCACGTCCACCATCTCCCTTCACTCGACCTTCTGCGAGGTGAAACATCAGTGAAAGACCTCCTATGCGATGGCTTTCAGGAGACTGTGGATGATTACCTCGTCCGGCACAGGAGTATCCTCGACGTAATGAGCAAGCTCACTGAGTCGGCCGGCAGAGTCAACCGGGCCGTGAGCAAGGCGGTAACCAACTGTGGGTGCATAGGGATAGAGGCGGGAAAGCAATCGATTCCCCCTGAGTTGGATTCCCTGGAGTCGCTAAAGGAGCACATGCGGACTCACCTGAAGGGCAAGTTGTGCGACCACTGCACCGAGATCCTCGAAGACGAGATCGGCCGAAACCTCTTCTACCTAGCCGCTCTCTGCAACATCCTGAACCTGAACCTATACGACATCCTGCTCAAGGAACAAGACCGGGTTGCCTGCCTCGGCATGTTCAACTTCTCATAGGGCTTACTAGCTGTTCTCGCACGCGAACCAAGGGGCGTCCGGACCGCTTAAAACACGGTACGGACGCCCCATAACGCTACCTTGAACCCTGCCTTGAGTGCTGCCGCGACTACGGGTTCAGCGCGATCTTAACCGCCTCCTCAACCGTCGATACGCCCACAATGCCGTCTCTAGCCTTATGCCTCTTGAGGAAGCCGGCGGGGACCATTACCTGGGTGAACCCCACGCGCAGAGCCTCCTTGACCCTGTCCTCCATGCGAGACACCATGCGCACTTCTCCCGACAGCCCGATCTCGCCGAAACACGCAAGGCCCGGCTTCACCGGGACGTCCGCGTAACTCGACATGACCGCCAATGCGGACGGCAGGTCGATCCCGGGCTCGTCAATGCGGATGCCGCCGGCAACCTTGAGAAACGCGTCCTTGTTGTCGAGCGCGCTTGCCAGCCGCTTTGAGAGGACGGCCAGGATGAGCGCGGCCTTTCCGTGCTCGATCTCACTGGTTACCCTGCGGGGAGCCCCGTACACGCAGGTCGCAACCAGGGCCTGTACCTCGAGGCATATCGCCTGGTTGCCTTTCAGGCATACCCCGACGCACGAGCCTATGTTCTTGGCATCCCTTTCGGAGAGGAACAGCTCGGAAGGATTGGGCACCTCAGCAAGCCCGGCTTCTTCCATCTGGAATACCGAGACCTCATTGGTGGGGCCGAAGCGATTCTTCTGCGCCCTCACGATCCGGTACAGGTGGTTTTGGTCGCCCTCAAAGTAGAGGACGGTGTCAACCAGATGCTCCAAGAGCCGGGGTCCGGCAATGCCTCCGGCCTTGACCGTATGCCCTACCATTACCACCGCCACGCCCCGGTCCTTTGCGTACTGCTGAACTTTGGTGGCGCACGTCCTGACCTGGGTGGGTCCTCCGGGCAGAGAGTCGACCGACGTATCCTCGCAGGTTTGGATTGAATCGACGATGAGCAGCCTGGGCGACAGCTCCTGGCACGCCTCCAGCACCGCGTCCACGTCCATAAGAGCCGAGAAGTAGAGTTCGTCCGAAACGACTCCCAGCCGCTCGGCACGCATCTTGACCTGGCCTAAGGACTCCTCGCCGGAAGTGTATAGGACTTTGCCGCAGCTTTTGGCCACGCGCTCCGCCACCGAGAGCAAGAGAGTCGACTTGCCGATACCAGGCTCTCCCGCAAGGAGGATGACCGAACCCGGGACGATACCGCCGCCCAGCACCCTATCGAATTCCTTCATCCCGCTGGAGAAGCGGGTCACGTCTTCCGAGGGCACCTTGGCGAGCACAACCGGAGGAGCTGCCTTGGTACGCGCGACCCTGCCGGCAACGGCGGGGCGCTCGACCTCCTCGCTCATGGTGTTCCACTCACTGCATTGCGGGCACCTGCCGTACCACTTGGGGGCCGTGAAACCGCAGGACGAGCACACGTACTTGGTAACGGGACGCGGCATAGGACCATTCCTTTCTCTCGAAAGAGGTTCTATGCCGCGTCCTTATATCCTTCGGGAGCTCTCTTTGCGCCTACCTGGAAGCGCCGGCGGCGGCCTTGAAAGTGATGCTGCCGCTCTCATCGACGTCGACCACGACCGTCTCCCCAGCCTTGACCTGCCCTCGCAGCACCAGGTCCGAAAGAGGGTCCTCTACCAGCCGCTGGATGGCCCTTCGGAGGGGGCGCGCCCCGTAGGCGGGGTCAGTGCCCTCAGCGATGAGTTTCTCCTTCGCAGCGTCAGTTGTATCAACGCCGATTCCGGACGACTCCCGGAGCCTGCTCGCGACTTCCTTCAACTGCAGGTCCACGATGGATTTCAGGTGTTCGGTAGTCAGCGAGTGGAACACGATTATCTCGTCTACCCTATTGATGAACTCGGGACGGAAGATCCGCTTGACGGCATCCATGACCCGGTCCTTCATCTCGACGTGGGCCTTCTCAGTGTCCCTATCAGCAGTGAAACCCAGGACCGCCTTTCCGTGGATGACTTCGGCTCCCGCGTTAGAGGTCATGATTATGACCGTGTTCCGGAAGTCTACCGTCCGCCCTCGCGCTTCGGTGAGCCTGCCGTCCTCCAGCACCTGAAGAAGGACGTTGAACACGTCGGGATGAGCCTTCTCGATCTCGTCCAGGAGGACGACCGAGTAGGGCTTACGCCTGACAGCCTCGGTGAGCTGGCCTCCCTCGTCATAGCCGACGTATCCCGGCGGCGCTCCCACCAGCCTGGATACGGTGTGGCGCTCCTGGTACTCCGACATGTCCAGACGGATCATGGCGTCCTCGTCACCGAACAAGGCCTCGGCCAAAGTCCTGGCCAGTTCGGTCTTCCCCACCCCTGTGGGACCGAGGAAGATGAACGAACCGATGGGCCGCTTGGGGTCCTTGAGCCCCGCCCGCGAGCGGCGCACCGCGCGGGCCACGGCCTCGACGGCCTCGCTCTGACCGATTACCCTGCGGTGCAGCTCATCCTCCAGGTGCAGGAGTCGCTCCGACTCCTCGGCTGCCAGCTTCTTCACGGGGATCCCAGTCCAGTCAGAGACGATGTTGGCTATATCATCGGCAGTGACCTGGGACTTCACTGGGATATCCTTGGTCTGCCAGTCCTTCTTCTTCTCCTCGCGCATCTTGCGCAGTTCCTGTTCCTTATCCCGGAACTCGGCTGCTTTCTCAAATTCCTGCCTGGCAACGGCCGCTTCCTTTTCCTGAGCCAACTGGGCGATCTTCTCGTCCAGGGCTCGCAGTTCGTCGGGCGCCTCGGAAGCCTTCATCCGGACCCGGGAACCGGCCTCGTCGATCAGGTCGATGGCCTTGTCGGGCAGGAACCGGTCTGACACGTATCTGTCGGACAGCTTGACTGCAGTCTCCAGCGCCTCGTCGGTGTACTTCACCTTGTGATACGCTTCGTACCTGTCACAAAGGCCCTGCAGGATCGCTATGGTCTCATCGACGCTGGGCTCGCTAACCATCACCGGCTGGAACCTGCGCTCCAGGGCAGCATCCTTTTCAACGTGCTTGCGGTACTCGTCCAAAGTGGTAGCTCCGATGCACTGGAGTTCTCCCCTGGCCAAGAGCGGCTTTAGGATGCTGGAAGCGTCGATGGCTCCCTCGGCGGCGCCTGCCCCTATGATGTTGTGCATCTCGTCAATGAACAGGATGATGTCGCCGGAACGCTTGATCTCGTCCAGCACCTTCTTTAGGCGCTCCTCGAACTCGCCGCGATACTTGGTGCCGGCGACCAAGGAACCCAGGTCCAGCGCGATGACTCTCTTGCCCCGGAGCATCTCGGGCACGCGGTTGGAGACGATGGCCTCAGCCAGCCCCTCAGCGACGGCGGTCTTCCCCACACCCGGCTCTCCGATGAGGACCGGGTTGTTCTTGGTCCTGCGGGAGAGGATCTGGATGACCCGCTCAATCTCTTTCTCGCGCCCGATAACCGGATCGAGATTGCCGGCTGCGGCCAGTTGCGTGAGGTCTCTGCCGTAAGTCTCAAGCGTGGGCGTACGCTTCGCATTGGCCCGCTTTCCGGGAGGAGTTCCAGGAGCGGCGGGGCCAGGAGAGATGTCTTCAGCGGCCTTCGCCGAGAGGTCCCCTCCAACGCGCTTCACTACTTCCTCGCGGGCCTTTCCGAGTTCAGCGCCCATTCCCGTCATGACCTGAGCAGCCAATCCCTCGCCCTCCCGAAGCAGGGCGAGCAAGATGTGCTCCGTCCCAATCCAGGTGTGGCCCAGTTCCTTTGACTCCTCCTGAAGGAGCTGGATGACCTTCTTTGCACCCGGCGTAACCCCCTCGATGCCTGATATCGGGGGTTTTCTCTCGGCGGTCTTGTCGATCTCTTCGATAATGGCGTTGGGATCGATGCCCATCGCCCTCAGGACTTCAATTGCTATGCTGCCTTCGGCCTGAAGGAGACCGAGCAGGATATGCTCGGTATCCATGGCCTCGGCCCCACGAAGGCGGGCCTGTTCCTGAGCTGCTGCAAGCACGCTCCGGGCCCGCTCGGTGTACCTGGGTCTTCCGTCCATCCTCTAACCTCCTCGCGGTACTCCTTATGAAAGATGCTGCTTATGAAAGATGCTGCCTGATGAGATCCGCCCGCCTTGCGTCGCGTTCCTCAGGAGGCATGGTTTTGCCTGCGGCTTTCTGTACGAAATTGGGCTGGGCCAGGACGAGGATCTGGTTGACGCTCTTCTCAGAGAGCGAAGGCATCATCCCTAGTTCGACCCCCAAGCGCACGTCCGACCACAGCCTGACGGCCTCTTGAGATGACATGCTGCGGGCATTAGTCAGTATGCCCCATGCCCTGAAGATACGGTCTTCAAGAGCCGTACGCTGGTTTTTGTGGAGCGTATCCCGGAACCGCTTCTCTTCGGCTACAACCTGCTTTGCCACCAAGGAGAGGTTCTCGACGATCTCCTTCTCGGCTTGGCCGAGACTTATCTGATTTGAGACCTGGTAGACGTTGCCCTGGCCCTCGGTGCCTTCACCAAACAGGCCGCGGACGACCAGGCCTACTTTGTTTACAGCCGATAGCACGCGCGAAACCTCGTCGGTCATGGCGAGCGCGGGTAAATGCACCATCACGGACGCTCGAAGCCCAGTGCCCGCGTTTGTCGGACACGCTGTGAGGAAGCCCGCGCGCTCATCAAACGCGAAGTCCAGCCTCTCGTCCAGAAGATCATCGATGCCGCCGGCCGCTATGAGGGCCTCATCCAGCTCAAGCCCCGAATAGAGGCACTGGATACGGAGGTGATCCTCTTCGTTCACCATAATCGAGACCCGCTCGTCGGCCCTCACAATGAGGCCCTTGCCGAATCCCGGCTGGGCGTGCTGAGGGCTCATAAGGTGCTTCTCCACCAACACCTGGCGCTCCAGCGGAGGCACCTGGGCAAGGTCAAGGCAGTAGAGGCGGCCGAAGGATGCTTTGGACTTGGCGTTTACCGCTTCTATCGCGGCGAACACCTTCCCCTGGACCTCCTTGGCCTGCGCCTCTTCAAGGAGGTGGGGGAATTGCACATCGTGAAGGTTCCTCGCGAGCCTTATCCTCGATGAGATCACGACATCCGAAAGGGCCCCGGACCCGTCCATCCAGGGAGAGGAGGAGCTGGATACGATGGCGCCAAGCAGGTCTTCTTTCTTAGGTGTCATTCCTCTTCCCCCTTCAACTTAGCCTCAACCTGGCGGATCTTGTCCCGGAGCTCCGCCGCTTTTTCGTAAGCCTCAGACCGCACCGCCGCGGCCAAATCTCGCTTCAGTCCCTCCAGCTCCCGGCGGAGCTTGGCGGACCCTCCCGCTTTGACAGGAGCCTTGCCGACGTGGCGGTCGGAACCGTGAATCCTGCGGAGAAGCGGCTCCAACCGGTTTTCAAAAGTCTTGTAGCAACGAGAGCAGCCCAACATGCCGGCCCTCGCGAAGTCTCTATAGCTCATCCCGCAGACCGGACATCTCTGCTCTTCTCCACCGGCGGGTATTGCCGGCGCAGTCAACTGGGAACCCAAGAGGGCAGACATGAGACTGGAGAGGTTCAGGGTGGGCTGCTGAAGGAACACGTTCATCAGTCCCTTCTTCTGGGCGCAGTCCTGGCACAGGTTGGTCACGTTGCGTTTCCCGTTTACCACCTGCTCAAACCGGACAGTGGCTTCCTTCTTCCCGCATTCCTCGCAAAGCATCCGGCTATTCCTCCTCTTCCAGCGGTTCAGGTTCGGGAGATCCGTAATACGCGTTAAGCATCGCCTTAAAGATGTTGGCCCGGATTATGTCTCTGTCGGGAAGTCCCAGGGCCAACGAGTTTCGGGAAAGCGCGGCCTTCATGACCTCGAAAGTCCTTTGGTCGAGGTATCCGTCCTCCCGCAGTCTCTCCAGGTAGTGGTAAGCCTCTCCCTGGCTCAGGTAGTTGCCGGTATCGCTCAAGATCTCCCGTATCTTGCCCTCTTCCAGCGTCACCTTTGTCAGCCGGATGAAGCCTCCCCCGCCGCGTCTGGATTCGACCAGGTACCCCCTCTCGGGGGGGAAACGGGACGCGATAACGTAGGAGACCTGGGACGGCGCGCATCGAAAGTGCTCTGCGATGAGAGTCCTCTGGATCTCGGCTATACCCTCGCCCTCTTCTATGAGGGCCCGGAGGTAGTTCTCAATCATGTCAGCCAGACTCGCCATCCGCTCACCTCCTGGATTACTATCTTTGTCTTTCTTTGACTAAGTATAATGCGCAGGGACTCTAATTTCAACACCCGCGCACGTGGAGGCAAATGGCCGGGACAGCCGCGTGGACGTGACGGGCGAGGCATACCGGCACGGAGCCGGTACTAGCCCTCGCTGACCTGGCACAAGCGGAACTTGAGGTAATCGGTCTCAGGAACGCCGGCCAGGATCGGATGGTCGAAACGCTGTCCGCGACGTTCGAGTATGCGGAGCGGCTTCCCGGCGTCGTTGGCGGCAGCTTCCAGCATCCCGTCAAACTCGTCCCAAGTCACATGCTGCGAGCAGGACGACGTGCACAGGTATCCGCCGGGACGGATCACTTTCATAGCTCGAAGGTTGATTTCCTTGTAGCCTGCCAGAGCCTTCTCCACCATCTTGCGGGAACGGGCAAACGCGGGCGGGTCCAGGAGCACTACGTCGAACCGTGTCCCTTCCTTTTCATACTCCCGCAGGAGATCGAACACATTTGCAGCCCGGCACGAGACCACCCTGGATAGGCCGTTTTTCTCGGCCGAGGCCCGCGCCAGGTCGAGCGCGGCTTCCGAGGCGTCCACGCAGGTGACACTCTTAGCGCCTGCATAGGCTGCGGAAAGCCCGAACCCGCCCGAGTAGGAAAAGGCGTCAAGCACTTCTTTATCCTTTGATATCGCCCGCAAGCGGAGCCGATTGTCGGTTTGGTCAAGGAAGTAGCCGGTCTTCTGCCCTTTCTGGACGTCGACCAGCATGCGGACCCCGTTCTCGTCCATCTCGACTAACGAGTCGAAAGGCTGTCCGATATACCCCGCTTTCTGCGGCAGCCCCTCGAGGGACCGCACCGGCGCGTCGTTCCGCTCGTAGATGCCCTTAGGTTCAACGATCTCGCAGAGCGCGTCTACAATCGTCTCCTTCCACCGGTCGATCCCCAGTGTGAGAGTCTGGAACGACAGGTAGCCGCCGAATATGTCAACTACCAGACCGGGAAGGAAGTCGGCTTCCGAATAGACTAGGCGGTAGCCGCCGGGCTGTCCGCCGATCGCGCCTTCGATCCCAAAAAGCTCTTTGCGAAAGGCCACGGCCCTTTCGAGCCGGCCGCGGATGAAGTCCTCGTCGATTTCAACGTCCTCTCTGGAGAGGACCCGCACCAAGATGGCCGATTCCGGGTTTATGTATCCGAGGGCGACAAAGCCGCCCCGGCGGTCGCGGATTTCCACTATGTCTCCCGGCGAGTAGGAACCCTCGATGGACTCCACCTCGTTGCCGAATACCCACGGATGGCCGTAGAAGACCCTGTGACGTACCTTGGGCAGCAGTCTGACGATAGGTCTCAACTTTGCGCCTCCGATTGGTTTTCCAGTAGGTATCTTTCGGCCGACCATGCAGCAACAGCGCCGTCGCCGACGGCCGTTGCCACCTGGCGCAACGACTTGTGCCTGACGTCACCGGCCACAAACAGGCCGGGCGTGCGGGTGGACATATCCTCGCCGGTTATCACATAGCCGCCCTCATTGGTCTCGACCAAGTCCTTTATGGGCGCGGAGTTAGGGTCGGAACCCACGTACAGGAACAATCCGTCTACCGCGATTTCAGAGACCTTGCCGGCCGCAAGGTCCCGAACAAGGATCGACTTGACCTGCTCTTCGCCTCGAACCTCTTCGACCGCGCTGGACATAAGCCTCTTTACCTTGGAATTGCTCATTATGCGGCGGACCGTCGCGAGGCCGGCCCGGAACTCGTCCCTCCTGTGGATCAGGAGCACTTCACTGGCGAACCTGGTGAGGAACTCGGCTTCTGTAAGCGCGGAGTCGCCCCCTCCGACAACTGCCACGACCTTATCCTTGAACAACGCGCCGTCACAGGTGGCGCAGAAGCTCACGCCCCTGCCGATGAACTTCTCCTCACCGGGCACTCCCAGTTTCCTCGGGGACGTACCAGCCGCGTAGATGACGGTCCTGGTCGTGTGAGAAGAGCTCTCGCAAGTCACGTGGAAGATATCACCCTGCCTCTTAACGTCCATGACTTGATCATAATCCACGGTCACGCCAAACGTCTGTGCCTGCTTCGCCATGAGATCCATTAGTTCGGCACCCTGGATTCCCGAGGGGAACCCCGGGTAATTGTGTATGGTATCGGTCACGCTTGCCTGACCGCCACCACCAAGGGGGTCAAACACGGAGGTCTTCCATCCCGCCCTACCCGCGTATATCGCCGCGGTCATCCCGGCGGGCCCGCCGCCCACGATCAAAACATCCCAGTCCACTAGCGCCACCTCCGCCTATATCCTGCCAAAATGCTACCATGCCGAATCGCCGCTCCTCAATAAGCCGGGCGCGTCCGGATATGAAAGGTTATGGGGTTTCACGGATCGCGCCAACGGAAAAGATAAGTTCGGAGGCGACGGTCCATGTCACAGAGCACGAAACACAAAGGTATGTTCAAGAGCGATCGCTGGCTTATCATCCCCGGCGTCATTTTGGCGGTGATACTGGCGGCGGTTGTTCGGAATCAAAAAGCGGAGCCAAAGACCAACCTTCCAAACTCGGAGCCCACGATATCGGTCTACATGACCGACACCGGCGAGGTCAAAAAGATGCCGCTTGAGACCTATCTGGAGGGCGTCGTTGCAGCCGAGATGGACCCGACCTGGCCTTCCAAAGCGCTTGAGGCCCAAGCGATAGTGGCTCGCACCTTCACTCTGCGAAAGATCGCCGACGGCGGCGTACCCCAACGCGGCACCGACGCGAGCACCGATCCCAAGGAGTTTCAGGCCTACAACGCGTCGCGGGTCAACGACAGGGTGAAGGCAGCCGTCGCGGCAACTCGCGGGAAAGTCGTGACGTACGGCGGAGCTCCCATCAACGCCTGGTTCCATGCCAGTTCAGGGGGCGTAACCGCAAGCGCCCAGGAGGGGCTCGGCTACAAGAAGGAAGCCACGCCATACGTCATCCCCGTGAACGACGTCCAGGCCGAGCCCGCTCATCCGTGGTATAAGACCTTCTCAAACTCAGCGGTGTCTCAAGCGTGCGCCGCAGTCGGAGTCAACGTCGGTCACGTGACGTCCATCAAGATCGGGCGGAAGGGCCCGTCAGGCAGGGCTGAGACGCTAGTGGTAAACGGCCGGGATGTCCCCGCCCCATCCTTCAGGATCGCTATCGGCGACAAGGCCATGCAGTCCACGCTGCTCGATGAGGTACGCATGAGCGGCGACAACATCTATATGAAAGGAAGAGGGTTCGGCCACGGCGTCGGCATGTCCCAGTGGGGCGCGTGGATGATGGCCCAGCAGGGCAAGTCAGCCGAAGACATAGTGGCATACTACTACCGCGGGGTGAAGATACAAGGCATATACCAGTGATTCGCCTGTACCCCATCGACATCTCAGACCAAGATGCATAAGTGGTGAGCAAGACGGCACGTGATGCCGTCTTGTTTCTTGCTGATGAGTCTTATATGACCATCTTCGAGCTCGCCTATCTCGTGAAATCTCGCTCTGGCGATGCCCAAGCATCTTCCTTCATAGTCGAGGTCCGAAGTCTCGAAATGGACGAGGTCTGGCCGAACGAGGCTCTCATATGGAATGCCGCCGATATCAAAGCGCGGGGCGGCCTAAGTGCGGCCGATGCCTTCGTAGCTGCCAGCGCGATGGCAGTGGATGCCATGCTAGCGCACAAAGACCACGAACTTGACCGCGACATACCTGGGCTAACTTCTTTCAATATCAACAGACCCCGGCAGGCCTGACCCGCCGGGATCCGATTGCGATACTCACTTATCGGTGGCGCGGCCTGTGCTGTGCTATCGCCCAGCCTAAGCCCCGCTCCTGGACTGCTACTTGTTCGCCTGCTCCTTGGCCTTCTTAGCCGCCTCGATTACAGCCTCGGCGATGTTGCTCGGGACTTCCTCGTAGTGATCGAACTCCACCGAGAACAGCCCGCGGCCCTGGGTCATGGATCGGAGGTCAATGGCGTACTTCTGCACTTCAGAAAGCGGCGCGAGGGCGCGGATGACCTGGATGTGTCCCCTGGTATCCATCCCCTGGATCTTGCCGCGCTTCTTGTTGAGGTCTCCCATGATGTCGCCCATGAACTGCTCGGGGACGGTGATTTCCAGCCTCATTATGGGCTCCATGATGATCGGGTTGGCTTCCATAAAGCCCTTCTTGAGAGCCAGGTTCGCCGCGATCTTGAAGGCCATTTCCGACGAGTCTACCGGGTGGAACGAGCCATCGTAGAGAGTCGCCCTGATATTGACCACCGGGTATCCGGCTATGACGCCCTCAGGAAGCGCCTCGCGAAGGCCTTTCTCAACGGCCGGGATGAACTGCCTGGGGACTGCGCCGCCGAAGATCTTGTCGACGAACTCGAAGTCCTTGTCAGGAAGCGGTTCGAACTCGATCCAGACGTCTCCGAACTGCCCGCGTCCGCCGGTCTGCTTCTTGTGGCGGCCCTGAGCCTTGGCAGACCCCTTGATCGTCTCCCTGTACGGGATTGTGGGGGTCGTGAGCTCGACGTCGACGCCGAACTTCCTCTTGAGCTTGCCAGTCGTGACGTCCAAGTGGACCTCGCCCAGGCCAGACAGAATGGTCTCTGCCGTCTCAGCATTGCGCTCGACCTTAAGCGTCGGGTCCTCTTCCATAAGCCTCGTGAGGCCGGAGGAGATCTTGTCTTCATCGCCCTTGGACTTGGGGTGAACGGCGACTGAGTACACCGGCGCCGGGAAGGCGATGGCCTTGAAGACAACGGGGTCTTCCTGCTTGCACAGGGTGTCTCCCGTGAGGGTGTCGGTCAGTTTGGCTACGGCGCCGATGTCGCCCGCGTTGACTGAAACGACCGGCTCCTGAGTCTTGCCCTTGACGGTATAAAGCTGCCCGATCCTCTCGACCTTGCCTTTGGTCGAGTTGAGGCAGGCGCTGTTGGAGGCAAACTTACCGGAATAGACCCTGAACAGAGTCAACTTGCCGACATAAGGATCGGCCATGGTCTTCCAGACCAGAGCAGAGAACGGGGCGTTCTCATCGCTCGCCCGCTCGACCTCGGTATCCTGGCCGGGGATGTGGCCTTTCACAGCAGGCACGTCCTTGGGAGAAGGCAGGAAGCGGACGACCGCATCCAGCACTTCCCGGATGCCCAGGAGTTTTGCCGCAGCCACAGGGATGACCAGCGAGATCTTGCCTGCGATAGAGGCCAGATGCAGCCCGCGCTCGATCTCCTCGCTGGAGAGGTCTCCTTCCTCGAGGTACTTCTCCATGAGGGTGTCGTCTCCGTCGCAGGCGGCCTCCTTGAGCTGCTCGCGCAGGTCAGATATGGCGCCCGCTAGATCGGCTGGAACCGGTCCCTCAGTGGACTTGCCGTCGGGTCCGGTCGTTATCATGACACCTTTTATGACGTCGACTAGGCCCTTAAATGAGGATTGCTTGCCGACGGGAAGGTACAGGGGCGTGGCGTGGGCTCCCAGCGCTTCGTTGATCTGATTGACGACCGCGTCAAAGTCCGTATTCTCGCGATCGAGCTTGTTCACCACGAACAGGCGCGGCACCCCGTACTCCTGGGAGTACTGCCACACCAGCTCAGTCCCTACCTCTACTCCTCCGGTGGCGTCGACGACAACCAGCGCGCCATCGCCGACGCGCAAAGCGGATCTGACCTCACCCACAAAGTCGAAGTATCCTGGGGTATCCAGGACATTGACCTTGGTGCCCTTCCACTCGACAGGCGCAACTGACGTGGAGATGGTGGTCTTGCGTTTTTGTTCGTCGGGATCGAAGTCCAGAACCGATGTGTTGTCGTCGGTCCTGCCAAAGCGGTCGTTACCTCCGGAGAGGAACAGCATGGCGTCACCGAGTGTCGTCTTTCCGGCTCCACCGTGGGAGATGAGGACGACGTTGCGGATATTGCCAGCGGAATACTCCTTCATGGGGCATCTCCTCCTACGCTACAAGCAAAGCTCCTCGGGCATGATATCAGTTAAAATGCGTGTTCCGCAAGGGCGACCTTCCCACCTAGGACGACAAACAGCACCTCAAAGCCCTTTATGGTCCTCGGGACCTATGGTTCCCCTCAGTGCTCTTTCTAGAGGAGCTCCTCATAGACCTCTACTATTCCACAGAGTACGTCGGGTCCATAGAGCACGCCGGGGAGCGGCGGCGGAAGAGACTGCCGCAGTCCAGGGTAAAGAGGAAGGGAGCCCTGCGGGGCTCCCTCTCTATGGGTTCCTCAGATTGCGGAGCTGGCGTCCCTACCTGCCGATGTAAAACCAAGTCTGAGCCACAGTCCTGTAATTCCAGGCGGACCATGCTCCGATGTTCGAGCGGACGTCAACCTGGTAGGTTCCGGGCTTAAGCCCGTTCAGAGGTACAAAGACGTACCGGGTGGCACCGGCCTCGATGGTGCCGATGGACTGACCGATCCCTACGTTGCCGAGGTAGTCCTTAGCTCCCGGGACTTTGACGAGCACCTGATAGCCCCACTGATAGGGGAGCTTCAGATCCTTATCGGAAGTATTCTTGATAGTAACGCGCAGCCTGGGCGAGCTGTTGAACCATCCCGGGGCCAGATACTCGACGCTGTACTGCAGCGGGTCAGACGTCTGCTGCCTCGTTACCACAATGCTGGTGGATGCGACCGGCGTGCGCTTGGTCTCACCGATGAAATAGGACTGCGCAAGGTACGTCCCGGCAGGCAGATTGGGCAGTGCCTGCTTGTAAACCTTGCCCTGGCCGGCCTTGATGGTCTCCTTGGTGATCCTCTCAGCAAAAGTCCTGTCGGTCGAGAAACGCCAGACAAGGGTGCCGTCCTTCCACAGCGCGAAGTCCGTGGTAAAAGCCGACGGTGTGGTCACGGTGATGTCTTTCTTCGTGGGGTTAACCACGATTAGCTGGACCTCGTTCCTCTCAGCAACGTAGACCATCTGGTACTGAAGACCGGTTCCCTTTGCCGGAACCTTGCCTTCCGTGGGCCAAATCGGGAATGGCATCCAACGCGCATACCAAGGAGCCTTGAGGCTCTGCGGCTGCGACGGAGCCGCCATAGCCACAGACGGCACTGCCATCGCCAGCATCAAGACCGCTAGGACGATAGTTCGAGCAAACCTTTTCGACAATTGTCCAACCTCCTTGTTTTGAAGAAGGCTCAGGCCTCGACCGGCATCGCAACGTGTCTCTTCTCTCGCCGCGACGCAGGTGACCTGTCGCCTAGTTACGCCGGGCGGGATGATATCTTTGCCCAGCGTGAGGCCCTGTTTACATAATACAACCCAACTGCCCTTATGACGACCCTAGCCGCCAAACTGTTCCCACGCTGGGGCTTTGTAGAGGTGAGTGGGCAATGCCCCGAGATGCCTTTTGTGGCCTGCCTTGTCAGGCTACGTGGCGTTGTGCTCCCTTATCTTGGTAAACTGACACCGTTATCCACAAGAACTGCCACTTATCCCCAGAGTTGTCAACAGGCCTTCCAAATGACTGCAGATCCCAGGAATCTGGCGAATCTGCGAGCGGGGAACCCGCGTGTGGGGATGGCAGTCAGACCCATGTGCGTATCGCATCGTACCGTATCGTGCAGTCTTGAGATGGGAAACTGCATGATGGGGGCATAGCACGTGCAGGCGAAGCGCGGGTGTCTCGTAATCCACGGATTCTTGGGCAGCACGGATGACGTGAAACCTTTGGTAGATCACCTAGCCGGGATCCCCGGCTTGGCAGTCAAGTGCCCCACCCTACCTGGGCACGGCAACAACCAGAATGAACTACCCAGGGTGACCTACCATGACTGGATAGGCTGCGCCGAGATGAATCTTAGAGAGCTGCGGAAAACCTGCGACAAGGTGTCGCTTGTAGGGTTCTCGATGGGAGGGCTCATCGCAGTGAACCTCGCAGTCCGGCATGAAATCGATCGGCTCGCGCTGCTGAACACGCCAGTGTACGTCGGGAACATCCGGCGTATTGCCTTCAATGTCCTGGAGGATTTGAGGAGAGGTGATCTCGCCAACCTCCGGCGGTACCGACGAGGAGCGGCTCTGAGACCACCTGTGAGAACACTTGTGAGGGCACTCGGGAACTTTCTCGACTTGCTCCGGACGACAAAAGGTCTCTTCCCAATGGTCGCCTGCCCCACGTTCATCGGGCAGTCAGAGAAGGACGACACCGTATTGCCTAAGAGCGCAGGCTTTATCTTCAGGAACATCTCGTCAAAGGAGAAGGTCCATATGCGTTACCCGGATTCTGGCCACGTCATCCTCCACGAACCCGATCGGGATGCGACGATCGCTGACGTTACAGCCTTTTTGACTTCCGCCGACGTGCTGATAAAAGCTGCATGTCCCGGCTCAACTGATGGCCAAAGCTACATGTCCCGGCTCAACTGATGGCCAAAGCTACATGTCCCGGCTCAACTGATGATGAAAGCTACATGTCCCGGTCCATCTGCTGAGGAAAATGAAAGAGCCCTTCTCTCGAAGGGCTCTTCAATTAGATCCCGGCGGCGACCTACTCTCCCAGGGCATTACGCCCAAGTACCATCGG